>NZ_JBMHML010000002.1:4800000-7611154 GCF_049178955.1 Micromonospora sp. WMMD730 | reverse complement strand
GGCCACTCCTGCCTCCGCCGGTCCCGACGGTCAGTTCCGGTCGTACGGTCAGCAGGTACCCCGACAGGTCCGCTCCGATCGTGGACGAGGCGTGCACCACGTCACGTCGTCACGGACCCCGGCGCGGGGCCCCGGGAGTCAGTCCCGCATCGACGGTACGAGGTCACAGGCGTCGTACGGGCCGATTCACGGAACGTCGCCCGCCTGTCCCCGGCGCGGGCGTGGCGGGGTTGCCTCGACGTCTCCGGGCTGCTGGTCCGCGAAGGGCGGAGCGGGTGGTGGGCGGGCCGCTCTCCGTCTGGCTGCCTATCGCCGACGTCGCGGATGTAGGGGTATCCCGTGTCGGGATAGGCGCTTCTTCTACCCACCAGCCCCAACCCCGGGGCCCTCAGCCTGAGGCGAGAAGTCCCGGAGGGGGAGGTTCCGGAGGCGGGGTTTTCCGTGCCGGTGGGGGGCCTCTCTCACGGATAGCGGAAGCAGTTCCGGGGGGAGAGATATGGTGTGGAATGCAGTTGAGGCCAACCCCTGTTCGGGGTTGGCCTCAACTGAAAGGTTGTCCGGCGGTGTCCTACTCTCCCACACCCTCCCGAGTGCAGTACCATCGGCGCTGGAGGGCTTAGCTTCCGGGTTCGGAATGTGACCGGGCGTTTCCCCTCCGCCATGACCGCCGTAACACTATGAACATATCAAACAACACACACACCCACACACTGTGGGGGGTTGTTTGGTGTTTGTTCAGAGTTGCACAGTGGACGCGTAGCAGCCTTGTTATCAAGTCCTCGGCCTATTAGTACCGGTCAACTCAACCCGTTACCGAGCTTACATTTCCGGCCTATCAACCCAGTCGTCTAGCTGGGGGCCTTACCCCCACAAAGTGGGGTGGGATACCTCATCTTGAAGCAGGCTTCCCGCTTAGATGCTTTCAGCGGTTATCCCTTCCGAACGTAGCTAACCAGCCGTGCCCCTGGCGGGACAACTGGCACACCAGAGGTTCGTCCGTCCCGGTCCTCTCGTACTAGGGACAGCCCTTCTCAAGTATCCTACGCGCACGGCGGATAGGGACCGAACTGTCTCACGACGTTCTAAACCCAGCTCGCGTACCGCTTTAATGGGCGAACAGCCCAACCCTTGGGACCTGCTACAGCCCCAGGATGCGACGAGCCGACATCGAGGTGCCAAACCATCCCGTCGATATGGACTCTTGGGGAAGATCAGCCTGTTATCCCCGGGGTACCTTTTATCCGTTGAGCGACACCGCTTCCACACGCAAGTGCCGGATCACTAGTCCCGACTTTCGTCCCTGCTCGACCTGTCAGTCTCACAGTCAAGCTCCCTTGTGCACTTGCACTCAACACCTGATTGCCAACCAGGCTGAGGGAACCTTTGGGCGCCTCCGTTACCCTTTAGGAGGCAACCGCCCCAGTTAAACTACCCACCAGACACTGTCCCTGAACCGGATAACGGTCCGAAGTTAGATACCCAAATCAACCAGAGTGGTATTTCAAGATTGCCTCCACCCATACTGGCGTACAGGTTTCACCGGCTCCCACCTATCCTACACAAGTCCATTCAGATACCAATGTCAAGCTATAGTAAAGGTCCCGGGGTCTTTCCGTCCTGCCGCGCGTAACGAGCATCTTTACTCGTACTGCAATTTCGCCGGGCCTGTGGTTGAGACAGTGGGGAAGTCGTTACGCCATTCGTGCAGGTCGGAACTTACCCGACAAGGAATTTCGCTACCTTAGGATGGTTATAGTTACCACCGCCGTTTACTGGCGCTTAAGTTCTCCGCTTCGCCCCCAAAAGGAGCTAACAGGTCCCCTTAACGTTCCAGCACCGGGCAGGCGTCAGTCCATATACATCGAATTACTTCTTCGCATGGACCTGTGTTTTTAGTAAACAGTCGCTTCCCCCTGCTCTCTGCGGCCATACAACGCTCCACCCGCACGGGGCTTCACGTCTCCGGCCCCCCTTCTCCCTAAGTTACGGGGGCAATTTGCCGAGTTCCTTAACCACAGTTCGCCCGATCGCCTCGGTATTCTCTACCTGACCACCTGTGTCGGTTTGGGGTACGGGCCGCTCAGAACTCGCTAGAGGCTTTTCTCGGCAGCATAGGATCACTGACTTCACCTGAATCGGCTCGGCATCACGTCTCAGCCCCATGACATGCGGATTTGCCTACATGTCGGCCTACACGCTTACCCCGGCACAACCACCGGCCGGGCTCAGCTACCTTCCTGCGTCACCCCATCGCTTGACTACTACCCGCCAGGTTCCCACGCTCCCCAACATCCGTCCGAAGACATCAGCCAGCTCGGGTGGTTAGCACAACGAGGTTCATCAGGGACGCTCTTTCGCGGGTACGGGAATATCAACCCGTTGTCCATCGACTACGCCTCTCGGCCTCGCCTTAGGTCCCGACTCACCCAGGGCGGATTAGCCTGGCCCTGGAACCCTTGGTCATCCGGCGGAAGGGTTTCTCACCCTTCTTTCGCTACTCATGCCTGCATTCTCACTCGTGCCGCGTCCACAACTGGGTCACCCCGCTGCTTCACCCCCGGCACGACGCTCCCCTACCCATCCACACACCTGCACAAGGAATCAAGTCCAAGCGAGATTAAAATGTGAATGCCACAGCTTCGGCGGTGTGCTTGAGCCCCGCTACATTGTCGGCGCGGAACCACTTGACCAGTGAGCTATTACGCACTCTTTAAAGGGTGGCTGCTTCTAAGCCAACCTCCTGGTTGTCTATGCGACCCCACATCCTTTTCCACTTAGCACACGCTTAGGGGCCTTAGCTGGTGATCTGGGCTGTTTCCCTCTCGACTACGAAGCTTATCCCCCGCAGTCTCACTGCCGCGCTCTCACTTACCGGCATTCGGAGTTTGGCTGATTTCGGTAAGCTTGTAGGCCCCCTAGACCATCCAGTGCTCTACCTCCGGCAAGAAACACACGACGCTGCACCTAAATGCATTTCGGGGAGAACCAGCTATCACGGAGTTTGATTGGCCTTTCACCCCTAACCACAGGTCATCCCCCAACTTTTCAACGTTGGTGGGTTCGGCCCTCCACGCGGTCTTACCCGCGCTTCAGCCTGCCCATGGCTAGATCACTCCGCTTCGGGTCTAGAACATGCGACTACGACGCCCTATTCAGACTCGCTTTCGCTACGGCTCCCCCACACGGGTTAACCTCGCCACATGCCACTAACTCGCAGGCTCATTCTTCAAAAGGCACGCCGTCACCCCGCAAGGCTCCGACGGATTGTAGGCGAACGGTTTCAGGTACTATTTCACTCCCCTCCCGGGGTACTTTTCACCATTCCCTCACGGTACTCGTCCGCTATCGGTCACCAGGAAGTATTTAGGCTTACCAGGTGGTCCTGGCAGATTCACGGCAGATTTCAGGAGTCCGCCGCTACTCGGGAACACCCACAGAAGATCAGCAACTTTCACCTACCGGACTCTCACCGACTACGGTTGGCTTTTCCACACCATTCGGCTAGCCACTGATTTTATAACTCCTCGAATGCATGTCAGTACACTCAGCAGGGTCCCACAACCCCGACCACGCAACCCCTGACAGGTATCACACGCAACCGGTTTAGCCTCAATCCGCTTTCGCTCGCCACTACTCACGGAATCACTACATTGTTTTCTCTTCCTACGGGTACTGAGATGTTTCACTTCCCCGCGTTCCCCCCACACACCCTATGTGTTCAGGTGCGGGTGACACCACATGACTGGTGCCAGGTTTCCCCATTCGGACACCCTGGGATCACAGCTTGGTTGACAGCTCCCCCAGGCCTATCGCGGCCTCCCACGTCCTTCATCGGCTCCTGGTGCCAAGGCATCCACCGTTCGCCCTTGACAACTTGACCACAAAGATGCTCGCGTCCACTGTGCAATTCTCAACAAACAACCAACCCACAACCCGAAAGCCCCACACCAGCAACCCCACCCCACCCCACAAGGCAGAACAGAATCCGGTATGCGAGACCAGGCCATGCCTGGCAGACCACCGAAGCTCACGCTCCAGAACAGTCCTCCGAAAAAACAACCTCAGGTTGTTCCTTCAGGACCCAACAGGGTGCTCACATCCCTCCACCAGCCGCACCAGGACCCCGTTCCCACCACCGAAGCAGCTGTACTAGGTATCCCGGCCGTTGCCAGGGAAAAACTTGCCAGTGTCTCCGCCATCTGAGCACCCCACCACCACATTCGGGCAGTGTGGGCTCCATACCGGCTTTCACCGGATGGTGCTCCTTAGAAAGGAGGTGATCCAGCCGCACCTTCCGGTACGGCTACCTTGTTACGACTTCGTCCCAATCGCCAGCCCCACCTTCGACGGCTCCCTCCACAAGGGTTGGGCCACCGGCTTCGGGTGTTGCCGACTTTCGTGACGTGACGGGCGGTGTGTACAAGGCCCGGGAACGTATTCACCGCAGCGTTGCTGATCTGCGATTACTAGCGACTCCGACTTCACGGGGTCGAGTTGCAGACCCCGATCCGAACTGAGACCGGCTTTTTGGGATTCGCTCCACCTCACGGCATCGCAACCCATTGTACCGGCCATTGTAGCATGCGTGAAGCCCTGGACATAAGGGGCATGATGACTTGACGTCATCCCCACCTTCCTCCGAGTTGACCCCGGCAGTCTTCGATGAGTCCCCGCCATAACGCGCTGGCAACATCGAACGAGGGTTGCGCTCGTTGCGGGACTTAACCCAACATCTCACGACACGAGCTGACGACAGCCATGCACCACCTGTGACCGCCCCCGAAGGACCTCCCATCTCTGGAAGTTTTGCGGCCATGTCAAACCCAGGTAAGGTTCTTCGCGTTGCATCGAATTAATCCGCATGCTCCGCCGCTTGTGCGGGCCCCCGTCAATTCCTTTGAGTTTTAGCCTTGCGGCCGTACTCCCCAGGCGGGGCGCTTAATGCGTTAGCTGCGGCACAGGGAACCGGAGAGGCCCCCCACACCTAGCGCCCAACGTTTACAGCGTGGACTACCAGGGTATCTAATCCTGTTCGCTCCCCACGCTTTCGCTCCTCAGCGTCAGTATCGGCCCAGAGACCCGCCTTCGCCACCGGTGTTCCTCCTGATATCTGCGCATTTCACCGCTACACCAGGAATTCCAGTCTCCCCTACCGAACTCTAGCCTGCCCGTATCGACCGCAGGCTTGGGGTTGAGCCCCAAGTTTTCACGGTCGACGCGACAAGCCGCCTACGAGCTCTTTACGCCCAATAAATCCGGACAACGCTCGCACCCTACGTCTTACCGCGGCTGCTGGCACGTAGTTGGCCGGTGCTTCTTCTGCAGGTACCGTCACTTGCGCTTCGTCCCTGCTGAAAGAGGTTTACAACCCGAAGGCCGTCATCCCTCACGCGGCGTCGCTGCATCAGGCTTCCGCCCATTGTGCAATATTCCCCACTGCTGCCTCCCGTAGGAGTCTGGGCCGTGTCTCAGTCCCAGTGTGGCCGGTCGCCCTCTCAGGCCGGCTACCCGTCGTCGCCTTGGTAGGCCATCACCCCACCAACAAGCTGATAGGCCGCGAGCCCATCCCAGGCCGAAAAACTTTCCACCAAACCCCATGCAGGGCAAGGTCATATCCGGTATTAGCCCCCGTTTCCGAGGGTTATCCCAAAGCCTAGGGCAGGTTACTCACGTGTTACTCACCCGTTCGCCGCTCGAGTACCCCGAAGGGCCTTTCCGCTCGACTTGCATGTGTTAAGCACGCCGCCAGCGTTCGTCCTGAGCCAGGATCAAACTCTCCAACAAAAACCTGTTGAACAGCATCCTGACAACAAAAGTGTTGCCAAAGGAATCCCAGCCAACCAAACCCGAAGATTCGGCCAGCCCGGGGTATAAAACAATTGGCACTGGCTTTACAAGCACCCTGTTGAGTTCTCAAAGAACAACCACACACCAGCCAAACCACCGCACCAACGGCAACCCGACCGGGGTATCTCGTTCGTCGCGCCCCGCGCTCTCGCGCCTGGCACTTTTACTACGTTACCTCACCGTCTTCCCCGTGTCAACCGGTGTGTCCCGGTGTGTCACGCTTCGTACGGCCTTGCTCCGCTGAGCGCACGCAGCGGCCAGCGCTGCGATTGATCATCGGATTTGGCAGAACCGGCCGCTGCGGTCTCCCGCATGCTCGCCCGGTGCTCTGCCGGTCGACAACCTTACCCGGTCGGTTCCGCCCGGCCAAATCCGCCCTGCGGCGTTCGGCTAGCCCCACCCGGACCGCGTCGTCCTGGAGACAGTGCCCCCGACGACCCGGTGCCACACATCGGATTCGAACCCGGGGCTTTTCACCCCGTTTGCCCGTTCCGCGCTGGCAGAGAGAAAGTTACGCGGCCTCAGGTTTGATCGTCAAATCCGCTGGTCATCGGCTTCCGTGCCGCCCGGCTGAACTCGGCGGGACAGGCGACGGGCCGCCCGCCACCCCCGGACGCCGAGCACGCCGGCCGTGGAGCCGATGGCCAACGAGGCGGCGATGAGCAGCGCGTGGATCCAGAGGAAGCCGGTCGGCGCGCCCATGCCGACCGCATCTCCCGACCAGGCCCGCGTGTCGTTCCAGATGGCGAGCCCGAACCTCGGCCAGATCACCCAGGTCCACACCCCGACACCAACCAGGAACAACGACCAACCCCGCGACAACACCATGGTCGACGAGTATCCCAGCGCCCTGCCGCCTACCGGCCCACCCCCACTCCCGCCCCCGACGGCGGTTCCCGGACCACACCGTGTTGATCAAGAGGTTTGCGTCACCCTCGGGGACATCCGTGACGCAAACTTCTTGATCAACACGGTCGAGCGACGGGCCGAGTGGCGGTTACGTGGCGGTCGGGGCGGGCCGGGCCGGCCGGATCTGGTGGCCGGGTTTCCGCTGGTGGGGGTCGGGGCACCTGGCAGGGGTCGACGACGAGGTGGAGGTGGCCCGGATGCAGCCGTTCAACCCGTGGGCGTGGCGTGACCCGGCGGCGCTGGCCGGTGGATACGACCAGACCGAGCCGGGTGAGCGGCCCGACCGGGAGTCACACGACGGACCGGACGCGCCCGGCCCGGGCACACCGCTCGACCTGACCGGATACCGGGTGGAGGCGACCGACGGGCGGATCGGCGCGATCGACGAGGCGAGCGAGGACGCGGGTGCCCGCTGGCTGGTGGTGGACACCGGGCCGTGGATCTTCGGGCGGAAGGTCCTGCTGCCGGTCGGCACGGTCGCCCGGGTGGACCACGGGGACCGGGTGGTGCACGTCGACCGGAGCCGGGAACAGGTCAAGGACTCCCCGGTCTTCGATCCCGAGGACGGTGCCCGGCCGGACTACCGCGACCAGGTCGGCGACTACTACACGAAGAGCTACCGCCGGGGCTGACCGGCGGGGCCCCGGCGGCATCTCGGTGGGGGTCGAGACCCGCCGACGGGCACCGTGGTCGTTCCGGTGCCGGCATGCCCTGCAAAACGAGACCGATCACCTCGCCGGCCGGGTCCGCCCGACGGGCACTCGCGGGCGGACCGGCCCAGGCCGGGACCAGGCCAGGCCGGGACCAGGCCAGGACCAGCAGGGCCGACCGACCACGCCGGGACGGGACGCATCGGCAGGGCGACCGACCAGGCCGGCACGGGACGGAACGTGGCCAGCAGAGCCGAACCGGCCACGCCGGGACCGGACGCGGCCGGCAGGGCCGGACCAGCCACGCCGACGGTCCGGTACGCTGCCGGCATGACCAGCGCGACCGCTCAGCACACCCGGACGTCGTACGACGTCGTGGTCGGTGCGGAGCGACGCCGGCGATCCGTCGCCCGCCCGCGCTGACCCATTCCCCTGCGACCGGCGGATCGAGCCGCCGGTCACCACCGCTGTCCTCGGTCCGTCCGCAGGCTCCCCCGTCCGGGGATCCGCCTGACTGACGGATCCGAGCAGATCGGCGTACCAATGGATCTTGAAAGGTTGCTCACCGACCGGCTGACGCCCGCGTTCGCCGCCGTGGCCGGCGAACCGGTCGCGCCCACCGTGCGGCGCTCGCCGCGGGCGGACTTCCAGTCCGACGCGGCACTGGCGCTGGCCCGGCGGCTCGGCCGGCCCCCGCGCGAGATCGCCCGGGCGGTGCTGGACCACGCGGTCCTCGACGACGTCTGCGCGGTGGCGGAGGTCTCCGGCCCCGGATTCGTCAACCTGACCCTCGCCGACGGGGCGCTGGCCGGGATGGTCGCCGCGCTCGCCGGCGACGAGCGGCTCGGGGTGCCGGTGACCGGCGAGCCGGAGACCGTGGTGGTCGACTACTCGGGGCCGAACGTGGCGAAGGAGATGCACGTCGGGCACCTGCGCTCGACGGTCATCGGCGACGCGGCCGTCCGGGTGCTGGGCTGGCTCGGACACCGTGTCGTCCGGGTCAACCACCTGGGCGACTGGGGCACCCCGTTCGGGATGCTGATCGCGCACCTGGTGGACCTCGGTGAGGCGGAGGCGGCGCAGGAGCTGTCCATCGGCGACCTGGACGGGTTCTACCGGGCGGCCCGGTCGAAGTTCGACGCCGACCCGGCGTTCCGGGAACGCGCCCGGCAGCGGGTGGTCGCCTTGCAGGGCGGCGACCCGGAGACCCGCCGGCTGTGGCGGCTGCTGGTCGGGCAGTCCCAGCGGTACTTCCTGACCGTGTACGAGCTGCTCGACGTCACCCTGAGCGAGGAGGACTTCCGGGGCGAGAGCGCGTACAACGACCGGCTCGGCGCGGTGGTGACCGACCTCGACCGGCTCGGGTTGCTGACCGACAGCGCCGGGGCGACCTGCGTCTTCCCGCCCGGGTTCGTCGGACGCGACGGCGTCGGGCTGCCGTTGATCGTGCGCAAGGGCGACGGTGGGTTCGGGTACCCGGCGACGGACCTGGCGGCGCTACGGCAGCGCGTCGACGAGCTGGGCGCGACCCGGCTGCTCTACGTGGTGGGCCTGCCGCAGCAGCAGCACTTCGCCATGGTGTTCGCGGTGGCCGGGCAGGCGGGTTGGCTGCGTCCACCAGTCCGGGCCGAGCACCTCGGCTTCGGCTCCGTCCTCGGCCCGGACGGGCGGATGCTGCGCAGCCGGGCCGGCGGGTCGGTGAAGCTGGTCGACCTGCTGACGGAGGCGGTCACCCGGGCGACCGCGCTGGCCCGGACCCGCAACCCGGACCTGGACGAGGCGGCGGCGGCCGAGATCGGCCGGGCCGTCGGCATCGGCGCGATCAAGTACGCCGACCTGGCCACCGACCGGACCCGTGACTACGTGCTCGACTGGGAGCGGATGCTCGCCCTCGACGGCAACACCGCCCCCTACCTCCAGTACGCGTACACCCGGACCCGGTCGGTGCTGCGGCGGGCCGGTGCGGTGCCGGGGGCGGCGACCGTGGTGCTGCTCGGTACCCCGGCGGAGCGGGCGTTGGCGCTCGAGCTGCTCGGGTTCGCCGGTGTCGTCCACGAGGTGGCCCGGACGGCGCGCTTCCACCACCTGGCCGGCTACCTGCACCGGCTGGCCACCCGGTTCAGCACGTTCTACGAGCGGTGTCCGGTGCTGCGGGCGGAGGGGGAGCTGCGAGCGAGCCGGCTGCTGCTGACCGACCTGACGGGACGGACCCTGCGGCAGGGACTGGACCTGCTCGGCATCCGGACGCTCGACCGGATGTGAGCGCGACGCCGGGGCCGCGCCGGGTCGACCGGACGCGGCCCCGGCGGGCTCAGGCGGCCGGCCCGCGCAGCCCCTCGTAGTACGGCTTCATCGCCGGGTAGTAGTCGTCGAACCCGGCCTTCGGGGCGTCCGTCCCGGCGGCCACCAGCAGGTCGAGGTAGTACTCCCAGCCGGGGCCGATCTCGCCGACGTGCTCCTCGCTGTCGAGGTGGTGGGTGAACCGCAGCTCGGTGCGGCCGGCCGTCTCGGTGAGCAGCAGCTCGATCCGCCAGCCGCCCGACCCGTCGGCCGCCGACACGGCCAGGTGCCGGGGCGGCTCGCAGGTCTCGATCCGCAGCTCGGTCCACGGGGCGTCGTCCTCGAAGACCATCTGCAACCGGATCGTCCGGCCGGGGCCGGCGTCGCCCTCCCACGGGCCGAACCAGCGGGCGGTGCGCTCGGGTTCGGTGACGCTCACCCAGACGTCCGCGACGGGGGCGCGGAAGGTGCGTACCAGCACCAGGTCGGTGCCGGTGGCGGTACGGAACAGCCGTCCGGTGGGGGTGCCGGTCACGCGGTTTCTCCTCTGGCTCGGTCCGCCCGGTTGTCGCGCGTGCGGCGCTCCCGGCGGGTGCGGTGGACCTCGGTCTCCAGCGCGTCGAGGTGCTGCGCCCAGCCGCGTGGGCGGCGGAACCGGGCGAGCCAGTCGGCGAGCTCGGTGAACCGGTCGGCGTCGAGCCGGTAGCGCCGTTGCCGGCCCACCAGCTCGCTGCGGACCAGGCCGCTGTCCCGCAGCACCCGCAGGTGGCGGCTGACCGCCGGCCTGCTGATCGGGAACCGGTCGGCGATCTCCCCGGCGGGAAGGTCGCCGTCGCGTAGCAGCTCGAGGATGTGGCGACGCACCGGATCGGATATCGCCGCCGCCACCTCGTCCACCGGTAAAGCGTAACCTATGGGTTACGCTTTACCGGTCAGTCCCCACCGCTCAGCGCAGCGGGGTGGGCGTCAGGCGCACCCCGGTGATCTCTTCGGAGCGGGCCCACAGGTCGGCGGCGAGCTGCTGGTCGGTGGCGCGGCCGCGCAACGGCGCGAAGGTGGGCTCGGCGCGGCGGAAGCGTCGGCCGGGACCGATGTGCCGGTCGGTGGGCGCGGTCGGGACGGTGGCGGCGAAGAGCATCGGGGCGGCGGCCTCGTCGAGCGGGCGGCGCAGCGGGCCCGCGAGCACGGTCTCGATCCGGCGGGCGAGTGGCGGCAGGTCCCGGGAGAGGTCGGTCCTGGTCATCCCGGGGTGGGTGAGCAGGCTGCGTACCGGGGAGCCGGCGGCCCGCAGCCGGCGGTCGAGTTCCAGCCCGAACAGCACGTTGGCCAGCTTGGACGTGGCGTAGGCGCCGGCGGCGGAGTAGCGGCGTTCGGCGGCCAGGTCGGTCAGGTCGAGCCGGCCGAGCCGGTAGAGACCGGAGGAGACGGTGACCACGACCGGGTTCCGGCCGAGGGTCAGGGTGGGCAGCAGCCGGACGGTGAGGGCGAAGTGCCCGAGGTGGTTGGTGGCGAACTGGCTCTCCACCCCCTGCGGGCTCAACCGTCGGGGGACGGTGCCGATGCCGGCGTTGTTGACCAGGGCGTCCACCGTGTCGACGTCGCGGTGGAGATCGTCGACGAAGGCGTGGACGGAATCCAGGTCGAGCAGGTCCAACCGGCGGACGACGAGATCGGCCCGGGGGTGGGCGCGGCGGAGTTCGGCCCGGACCCGGGCGCCCTTGGCGGTGTCCCGCACGGCCATCACCACCCGGCCACCCCGGGCGGCCAGGTGGCGGGTGATCGCCGTGCCGAGGCCGCTGCTGGCGCCGGTGACCACGAAGGTCCGGCCGGACTGGTCGGTGAGATCGGCGGCGGTCCAACCGGGTGCGCGATGCATGGCGAGTGCCTTCCGACAGAAGAGTGGATTACCTATCCGATTCAAGCCCGGATTAAACGGATTGTCAATCCGATCGGATGGGTAATCCGCTGAGTTAGGCTGGCGCGGTGACGACGACACTGCGCGCGGACGCCGCGCGCAACCGCGACCGGGTGCTGGCCACCGCCCGCGCGCTGGTGGCGGAGGGCGACCTGTCGTTGCAGCTCAACGACATCGCCCGGCGGGCCGGGGTCGGGGTCGGCACCGTCTACCGGCACTTCCCGACCCGGCGCGCACTGCTGGAGGCGCTCGCCGCCGACGCCTTCGCCGCCCTGCTCGACCAGGCACAGGCGGCGAGCCACGACGACGATCCGTGGGCGGGACTGCAACGGCTGCTGCGCAGCATCCTGCTCGGCCAGCTCACCGAGCCGACCCTCGCCGAAGTGCTCGCGACCAGCCCGGACGAGGACGCCACCGCACCGACCACGACCCGCCGGGCGGAGTTGGCCGCACTCGCCGCGACCGTGCTGGAGCGGGCGACGCGGGCCGGTCAGCTACGCCCCGGACTCACCCTGGACGACCTGCAGCACCTGGTCTGCGGCACCGCGTTCGCCGCCCGGATCGCCGGCGCGCCCGACGACCGGGTCGAGCTGTACCTGGCCGTGCTGCTCGCCGGTGTCCGCGCACCCGACCAGGGTTCACCCCCGCCCGCCTAGCCCGGCCGCACGCACGGGTCGGCCACCGTGGACGACGGGCTCTGCGCGGTCCGGCCGTCGACGGCGGTCACCCGTACCGTCCAGGTCACGGCGGACGCCCGGAGCTGACCCACGGTCACCCGGGCGGACGAGCCGTCCACCGTCATCGCCCGGCTCGTCGGAACGCCCCCGGCGGGGGTGTACCGCACCTGCGCGCTGCTGAGCGCACCGCTGCCGGTGGCCCGGACGACCAGGGCGTAGGCGTCCGCGCCACAGCGGACGTGCGCGTCGGCCGACACCGTGAAGGGCGCGGCGAGCTGCGCACCCGTCGTCGGGCGGGGAGCGGCCGGCGGCCGGGAGGGTGCCGGCGTCGGACCCGGGACGGCACCTGTCGCGGTGCCGGTCGGTGCACCGCCGGGCGCGGACGGGTCACCGGCACCGCTCGCGTCGGGCCCCGGGGTCGTCCGGGCCGACGGGCCTGCGGTGGCGACGACGGACGGCGTGACCGCCGCCGCACCGGTGGGGACGCCGGACGTCACCGACACCTGCCCGGCGTCCCGCCCGGCCGCCGACACCGCCCAGGTGCCGGCCACCACCAGGAGCAGCAACAGCCCGGCGGTCACGGCCATCCGCCGCCGACGCCGCCGGTCGCGGTCCGGGGCCGCGACGCCCGCCGTCCGGGTCGCGGTGGATGTCGCCGCCGCGCCGACCGGGGCCGCCGCGACGCCGATCGGATCCGACCCGCCTCGCCCGGCGGCATCCGACCGACCGGCGACACCGGAGGACCCTTCCGTCGACATCGGATCGGCCGGGGGCGTCGGACCATCGGGCGACGACGGACCGGCGGCCGACGACGGATCAGCCGGTGACGCCAGATCGGCCGGCGACGACGGATCGGGACCGGCCGGAGGGGTCGGCCCGGCGGGGCCGTGGGCTGCGGTGACGTCGGTGGCGTCGCTCCCGACGGTGGGCCCGGACGGGTCGGCGGCGGGACCGCTGCCGGCCGGCAGTTCGGCGGTGGCCTGCACGGCGGTGGAGCCCGCCTCGGCGAGACGCGACCACACCGTCTCGGCCACCACCAGGAACCCCGGCGCGGTGTACGCGGTCAGCAGCGCCGCCGGGTTGCACTGTTCGCGCCGGAGCAGCCCGCACCGTGCGCAGTCGTCGATGTGCCGGGCGAGCCGCTTGCGCAGGACCGGGGTGAGCCGGCCCTGCCAGTCGCCGAGCAGCTCGGCCAGGGCCGGGCAGTCCCGTGCCCCGCTGCGGGCGACGAGCAGCGTGCCGAGCGCCCGTTCGAGCTGCGACCGGGCCCGGGACAGCCGGGCGTGCGCGTGGTTCGTGGGCACCCCCAGGGCCGTACCGATGTCGGCGGAGGAGAGGTCGTGGCGGATCGCCAGGTGCACCACCTCACGGTCGCCGGGGTTGAGCGCGTCGACCGCCAGGTGCACCAGGGCGCGTACCTGGTCGACGTTGACCCCGGCAGCCGGGTCACCGGTGTCGGCCACCGGCTCGGCCGCCTCCGAGAGCGGCGCGGACCGGGATCGCTCCCGCAACTGCCGCAGGCATTCGCTGCGCACGATCGCGTACAGCCAGGAGCGCAGCCGGTCCGGGTCGCGGAGCTGGTCGATGCGCTGGCCGGCGGTGAGGAACGCGTCGTGGACGGCGTCCGCGGCGGCTTCCGGCTCGTGCAGCATCGTCCGGGCGTACGTGTAGAGCCGGTCGGCGTAGCGCCGGTAGATGCCTTCGAGGCCGATCCGGTCACCTCGCCGGAGCGCCTCGACGAGGGCCCGGTCGTCCTGCGCCATCACGTTCATCCGTGCCCCCACCGCTCGTCGACCGGTTCCAGTACAGCGAAGAAAAAATTCCCCGGGAAGTTTCTGTTGGCATGCCGACCCCGGCGCGCTCCTACCGGTGTCATCGCACCGCCGACACCGGGAGACACCCATGACAACGACACGCTCCGCGACCCGCCGGACCCGCGTCCGCCGGTACCTGACCACCGTAGTGGCGGCGACGCTCGCCGCCGGACTCGTCGCGACCACGGACGCCGGCGCCGCACCCACACCGGGTGGCCCGACCGGGCCGACCGACGCCACCAGTGCCGAGCCGCTGGCCTTCCGGGTCGACCCGGGCCTGGTCGCGCCCCGGCTGCGGCTCGACCCGGTCGGTCGGACCGGCACCGACCGGGAGATCGGCGTGGTGGCCGGGCCGGACGGCAAGCCCGCCGGCCTGGTCCTCGACGAGGTGATGGTGCGGACCGCCGGCCAGGCCGAGTTGGACGCCTTCCTGGCCCGCTGGGGCGGCCAGGTGCTCGACTCGTTCGCACCCGACGCCGAGGGGCAGGACCACCTGGTCCGGGTGGACGTCGCCAAGGCCGACCCGGCCGGGCTGGTCGCCGACCTGCTCGCCGCCGAACCGCGCCAGTCCGGCGGGTTCCGGGTCGGCGACGAGCGGGCCCTGCGCCTGCTCGCGCTGGCCGCCGCCGAGTGGCGGACGGGCACCGAAGTGGTCCTCGACTGGCTGGTGGAGCCGTCCGGTATCGCCGACGGCCAGGTCTTCGAGGCCCCGGACATCGGCAAGAACGTCTTCGACTGGTCGTTCATGCGGGCCGGTGGCGCGCTGGACGTCGGGGTCGCGCCGGCCTGGCAGCTTCTGGAGAGCAAGGGCAGGCTGACCAAGCAGGTGAAGTACCTGGTGCAGGACGGCGGGTTCCAGTTCAACTCCGACTTCCCGAGCAAGGTCTCTCTGCACAAGGTGGAGTGGGGCGAGACCAACACCAACGACTGCACCGGCGGCACGCCCTGCCCGTGGCACGCCACCGACGTGGTGCTCGCCGCGATGGGCCGGGTCGACAACGACTACGGCACCGCCGGACCGGCCGGGCCGGTGGTGCAGGAACTGGTCGCCGTCCGCAACGGCATCGACTACTGGACGGTCCTGCGGCGGCTGGAGAAGGCCGCCGAGTCGACCCACCCGGACGTGGTCAACCTCAGCTTCACCCGGGACGTGAACCTCGGCGTCAGCCATGCCCGCACCTGGACCGACCGGCGGATGAAGCACGTCCGGGACACCGGCGCGCTGATCGTCGCCGCCGCCGGGAACAACGGCACCAACGTCGACGGCGACACCCTCTGGGTGCCCTGCGAGAGCACCCACGTGATGTGCGTGGGTGGGATGAACACGAACGCGACCGTGGCCGGCGGGTCGAACTGGGGCACCAAGGACCTCACCACGTCGGTGGAGATCTACGGTCCGATGTGTGTGCCGGGGTTGACCGACCCGGGTACGCCGGCCGTCAACACCACGAAGACCACCTGCGGCACCAGTGTCGCCTCGCCGTTCGTGGGCGGGGTGGCCGCCCTGGTGATGGCCGCCGACCCGACGCTCACCTCCGAGCAGGTCCGGCAGATCCTCAACGACACCGCGCACGTCGGCGGGCTGGGCGGCAAGGTGACCGGCAGTCAGCGCCGGGTCGACGCGCTGGCCGCCGTCGCCGATGCGCTGGGCGTGACCGTCGGCAAGCCGGCGGTGAACATCAGCACCCCGAAGACCAAGCAGAAGTTCGCGGTGGGCCAGTCGGTCGACCTGTGGGGCACCGCGACCGACTTCCTGGGCAAGGAGATCCCGCTCACCTGGACCAGCAGCATCGACGGTGAGCTGGCGACCGGGTCGCAGACGTTCGTGCCGTCGCTGTCGGCCGGCACCCACGTCGTCACCGCCAGCGCCACCGACAGTCTGGGGCGTACCGGCTCGGCGTCGGTGACCGTCACGGTGGTGGACAGCCCGACGAAGGTGGCCATCATCTCGCCGCCGGCGGGGCTGACCCTCGTCGCGGGGCAGTCGGTCGGGCTGCTCGGCACCTCGAACGACCCGGACGAGTTCGGGCCGGTCCCCGACGCCCAGGTGACCTGGACGGTGCGCCGGGGCAACACGGTGGTCCTGGAGAAGACCGGCCACCAGGCGGTGCTGCCGGCGAACGCGGTCACGCCGGGGGCGTACACGGTGACGTTCGCGACGGCCGGGTCCAGCGTGCAGCGCGCCTTCTCGGTCACCTCGGCCCCGGCCGGGCAGTCCCGGCCGACCGCCACGATCACCAAGCCGGCCACGGCGCTGGACCTGACCACGGTGGAGGCCGGGCCGAAGTCGGTCGCGTTCGCCGGGACCGGCACCGACGCCGAGGACGGCACGGTCGCGGGGACCCGCTTCCGGTGGACCGCGTACGGCGACGGTGGCGTCAAGCAGGTGCTGTGCCAGGGCGGCGGGGTGCCCACCGGCGAGCCCGTCGACGACAAGGGCACGCCGAAGAACTGTGCCTCGTTCACCGCGGCGCTGGCCCAGTTGACCAGCGGGACCGCCACCACCACCTGGTCGGTGTGGCTGGAGGTCTTCGACGCGACGGGGTTGGTCGGCACGGATTCCGTGCCGGTCCGCATCCAGCACCTCGTCGGCTGACCGACCCGTACCGGCGGGGGCCGGGCACCGCCCGGCTCCCGCCCCGATCCGACCCTGACCGGGGACCGGCCGGTTCCCGGACCGTACGTACTCAAGGAGAGAACACCATGCGTGGACAAACGTGGACGCGGCGGACGGTAGCCCTGGGGGGTGCCCTGCTGAGCGCGGTCGTGCTCGGGCAGGTCGCGCTCAGCGGGCCGGTGGCGGCGGTGCCCGGCCTGCAGTTCCGCACGACGGTCGGGCCGAGCAACAGCGTCGCCAAGTCGCAGAACGCGGTCTGCCCGACTGGCACCTCGGTCATCGGCGGTGGCGGCGCGATCAGCGGGTCGGGGCTCGGCCAGGTGGGCATGGACATCGTGCAGCCGCTGGCCAACGCCGGGCTCTACTCGGTGACCGGCCGGGAGGACCCCAACGGTGTCGCCGGGAACTGGTCGCTCACCGCGAGTGCGATCTGCGCCCCGGCGCCGTCGGGGCTGGAGGTGGTGACCGGCCACTCGGCGGTCAATTCGGTCAACCCGAAGTTCCTGGAGTTGTTCTGCCCGGTGGGCAAGCGGGCGATCGGCGGCGGTGGCGCGGCCGTCGGCTCGGGGGCGAGTGACGTGCTCCTGGAGGACCTGCGGATCGGTCAGACCAGCGTGACGGTGGCGGGGGTCGAGGCCGGCAACGCCTTCGCGGGCAACTGGTCGGTGGACGCCTCGGTGATCTGTGTCGACCCGCTCCCCGGCGAGCAGCGGGTGATCGTGGACAGTGCCGACAACTCCACGGCCAGCCGTGCGGTCACCGCCACCTGCCCGGCCGGCAAGAGCCTGCACGGGGTCGGCGGTGAGATCGTCGGTGGCGAGGGCCAGGTGCGGCTGACCGAGATGCGGCCCACCTCGTCGACCACGGCGACCGTCCGCGCCGCCGAGGACGAGAACGGTTTCAGCGGCAACTGGAAGGTGCGCGCGTACGCCGTCTGCGCGACCTGAGCCGTCGACCGTCGCCAGGCCCTGTCACCGGCTCCGCGACCCGTGCCGCCCGTCGGCGCGGGATCGCGGGGCCGGTGGCGTCGCCGGCCGTCGGATGGCCGAGGGTTGTGTCGACCCTGGTCGGTGAGTAACGTCACGAATCGATGTGACTACTCAGCGTCATGGCAGGAGATGTTCCACATGACCCAGTCCACGCAGACCGAACTGCCTCCCTGGCCGCCGACCACCTCCCCGAACAGCCCGTTCACCCTCCTCGACGACACCGAACGACAGCGGTACCCCGGCCCGGTGACCCGGGTGCTGCTGCCCACCGGCGCCACCGCCTGGCTGGTCAGCCGGCACACCGAGGTACGCCAACTGCTGCGCCACCCGGCGTTCAGTTCTGACCTGAACCGCCCCGGCTTCCCGCTGCTGCGCCCGCTGCCCCCCGAGACGGTGCGGAACTCCCGGGGCGCGTTCCTCCAGATGGACGGCGCGGCGCACACCCGCCTGCGGCGGATGCTGACCGCCGAGTTCATGATCAAGAACGTCCGGCGGATCGAACCGCTGATCCACCGGACCGCCGACGAGGCCCTGGCCGACCTGGCCGCCGCCGGCCCGCCGGCCGACCTCGTGTCGACCGTCGCCCTGCCCCTGCCGTCCAAGGTGATCTGCCACCTGCTCGGCGTCCCCTACGCCGACCACGAGTTCTTCCAGTCGCGCAGCCGGCTGCTGCTCGACCGCCGGGTGCCGGCGGAGCAGCTCCAGCACGCCGCCCAGGAGCTACGGGCATTCCTCCGTTCGCTTGTCGACGCCAAGCGGGCCCGTCCCGACGGCGGGGAGGACCTGCTGGGCCGGTTGGTCCGGGACCGGGTCGGGCCGGGTGAACTCGAGGTCGACGAGCTGGTCGGGATGGCCCTGCTGCTGCTCGTCGCCGGGCACGAGACCACCGCCAACATGCTCGGCCTGAGCGTCCTGCTGCTGACCCGCGACCCCGGCCGGTGGGCGCTCCTGCGCGACCGGCCCGAACTCGCGCCGGGGATGGTGGACGAGTTGCTGCGCTACCTCAGCATCGTCCGGACCGGCTTGTTCCGGGTCGCCACCGAGGACGTCGAGATCGGCGGCCAAACGATCCGGGCCGGCGACGGGGTGATCGCCCTGATCGCCCTGGCCAACCGGGACACCGAGGTCTTCGACGACCCCGACGAGTTCGACCCGTACCGGGAGGCCCACCAGCACGTCGCCTTCGGGTTCGGGGTGCACCAGTGCATCGGGCAGCCCCTCGCCCGCGCCGAACTGCGCATCACGCTGGTGGAGCTGGCCCGCCGCTTCCCCGGCCTGCGGGTCACGGCGGACCCGCAGGAGCTGACCACCCGCAACGACTCCATCGTGTTCGGCCTCGACACCCTCCCGGTGACCTGGTGACGCCCGCCCCACGACAGCTACCGGCGGAGACGACGCCGCGGGTGGCCGTCGACCGGGAGCGGTGCTGCGGGGCGGGCAACTGCGTCCTGACCGCCCCGGAGGTCTTCGACCAGGACGACACCGACGGCCTGGTGCTGCTGCGCGACCCCGCACCGCGGGCCGCGTTGCGCGACCGCGTCCAGCGGGCCGTCGACCTCTGCCCGGCGGGGGCGATCCGGATCGGCTGACGGTACGGGGTGGGCGTCCGCCACCCCCATTCACGCCGCGCTGGTCGGGTGCCCGGCCCCGTGACCCGGGCACCCGACCGGCGGCCGCTCAGGGGAGGAGTTCGACGTACCCGTCGGTGCTGTGCAAGCGGATCCGCTGCCCGTCCGGGATCAGCCGGGTGGCGTCCACCACCCCGACGACGGCCGGCAGGCCGTACTCCCGGGCGATCACCGCGCCGTGGGTCATCAGGCCACCGACCTCGGTCACCAGCCCGGCGACCGTGACGAACAGCGGCGTCCAGCTGGGATCGGTGTACGGCGTGACGAGGATGTCCCCCGGTTCGAGATCGGCCCGTGCCACGTCCCGTACGACGCGCGCCCGA
Source organism: Micromonospora sp. WMMD730 (assembly GCF_049178955.1). Taxonomy (NCBI): domain Bacteria; kingdom Bacillati; phylum Actinomycetota; class Actinomycetes; order Micromonosporales; family Micromonosporaceae; genus Micromonospora; species Micromonospora sp. WMMD730. The sequence continues at coordinate 7,591,505 of NZ_JBMHML010000002.1, read as the reverse complement.
CCCTCGACGGTCCCGGCGGAGACCGCCAGGCCGACCAGCGCCCCGACCGGCACGTCGTCCCGCCGGTACGTCCCGGCGACGATCTCGCCCTCCGAGGTGAGCACCCGGGGCGGGGTGAGCGCCCGGTACGACCGGTGGTCCGCCATCCGTCGGCGGATGAGCCCGTCGTCGACCCGGCGGGTGCGGACGACCTCGTCGAGTTCGGGGAACGTCAGGTACCAGATGTCCTCCCGGTCCCGCAGCACACCGTCGGCCACCAGGCGGTCGGCCTCGGCCAGCAGCGCCTGCTTGTACGCGAAGGTGCGGGTGACCATGCCGTACTTCGGGTACTCCCGGTAGCCGACGAACGTCCGGGCCCGGTCGATCATCCGTTTGGTCCGGTCGGCCTTGTCCGCGCCGCCGTCGGGCAGGGCCCGCAGCCGCTCCAGCACCTCCCGCTCCTTGTCCCGCGCCGTCCGCAGGCCCTGCTCGAAGTGCCGCCCGCCGGCCCCCGGTGCGAAGTTTCTGATGTTGCCCAGGATCAGCGGCACCAGCATGGCGGGACGTTCCCGCCAGCGGGGCCGGGTGATGTCGATCTCGCCGACCCCCCGCATGCCGTACCGGTCGAGCCAGGACACGATGGCCACCCGGGCCTCCCGGCCACCGGCGAGCTGGTCCAGCCCGGCCAGCAGGTCGTCCGGCCCACCGGGGCCGTCGTGCTCCCGGTCGGGCCCGCCGTCGTCCGCCACCCGGCTCAGGAAGGCCACGACCTCCGGGTACGGCCGGATCGCATCCGCGACGTCCAGCAGAGCCAGCCCCATCTCCGAGGTGACGTTGTGCGGGACGGACTGGGTGAGCAGGTCGGCGGCGTTGCGCTCACCGAGCCACTCGTGCAGGTGCTCGTTGAGCCACCAGACCGCCTCCATCCCGGCCATGATGACCGGGATGCTCCTCGGGTCGATCATCATCCGGGTCAGCCGGGGGAAGTCGGTCCGGATGACATCGAGCAGCGCCGGCCCGGACTTCGTCCGGATCTCGCGGCGCAGGGCGGCGTTGGCGTCGTCGATCCGGGTGATCAGCTCGGTGACCAGCTCGGGGTCGGTCTCGACGGGCGGCGCCGCCGGCCCGGGTGGCGGCCCGGCGGGCTTCTCGTCCGGCACCTCCCGGACGAAGTCACCGCGCTCCACGACGGTCCGCAACGCGTCCCCGATCAGCGGGTCGGATCTGCCCAGGGCCGCCAGCAGGCCGGCGCGGCGGGTCGGCGACGCCAGCTCGGGCGTCACGTCGGCGAACAACCGGCCGGCGGCCTCGTACATGGGCCGGGCGGCGATCAGCTGGTACATCGAGTACCCGAGGGGCTTCATCGGGTCGGTCATCATCTGCTGGTGGCCCACGGAGACGTAGACGTGGTTGTCGGTGTCGTCGGCCACCGGGACGGGGAACAGCGTGGTGACCGGTCGGGTCTGGACGATCTGGAAGTCGTCGTCGACCAGGCACCACTCCACGTCCTGCGGCTGGCCGAAGTGCGCCTCGATCCGCCGACCCAGCCGCGCCAGCTGGACGACCTGCGGGTCGGTCAGCGCCGGCTGGTCCTGCCGCTGCGGGTCGATCGCCACCACCCGCGTCCCGCCGGTCGTCGTGGTGCGCAGGGCGTGGCGTTTGGCAGCGATCGTCCGGGCGACGACGCGGTCGTCGCGGACCCGGAACACGTCCGCGTCGACCAGCCCGGAGATCAGGGCCTCGCCGAGGCCGAGCCCGGCCTCCACGAAGGAGACCCGCCGGTTGCCGGTGACGGGATCGGCGGTGAACAGGACGCCCGCCGCCCCGGCGGGGACCATCCGCTGGACGACCACCGCCATCGCGACCCGGCGGTGGTCGATGCCGTTGCGCTGGCGGTAGGTGACGGCCCGTGCGGTGAACAGGGAGCCCCAGCACCGGCTGATCTGCCGCAGGACCGCGGCCGGGCCGACCACGTTGAGGTAGCTGTCCTGCTGTCCCGCGAAGGAGGCGGTCGGCAGGTCCTCCGCGGTCGCGCTGGACCGCACGGCGTACCCGCCGTGCTCGCCGAGCGTTTCGAGGGCACGGGTGACCTCCGTCGCGACGTCGTCGGGCACGGTGACGCCCTCGATGGTCCGGCGGAGCTGCGCGCTGAGGACGCCGATCGCCGCCCGGTCGGTGGGTGCCAGCCGGGCCAGTCGATCGAGTTGCCCGTCGAGTCCCGGCGCCAGCGCGGTGACCCGCCGGAAGGCGTCCGTCGTCACGCAGAAGCCCGCCGGCACCCGGACCCCGTCGAGCCGGGTCAGCCCACCGAGGTGGGCGCCCTTGCCGCCGACCAGTTCCCGCTGCGTCGGGTCGACCTCACGCAGCCCCCGTACGTACCGCCCGCTCACCGGGAGGCCCCCGGGACGGTCGGGCCCGGCCGCGGGACGGCGGCCGGGTGGTTCAGCGGCCCCGAATATGTCGTCGGGTACGTGGACATCATTTCGCCTTCCGCTGGTGATGAGGTCGCCGGCGCACCGTCGTGATGCATTTCCGCTGGTGGCGACCACGGCTGACGATTCTGCGGGGTGACCCGGGTCTTGCGGCAAGTCCCCCCGTGCGCTATATGTTGGGAGAGCAGGAAATGGTGGGCGCGAGAGAATGGTGAACCCGCCCGGCGAAAACGTTTTCACCTGGTCGCCTGTCGATATCGGGACCGGGGCGCGCTGCGGCTCGACACGCCGGTGACCGGCGCGCGCCGACCTCAGCGGATCAGTGCGTCGACGTCCAGCCCTGCGCGCGCAGCCGTTCGATGCCGTCCAGCAGCAGGTCCAGCGCGAACTCGAACTCGAACTGGTCGTCGCAGCCCGCCCCGACGACGGAGCCGGTGTCGTGCGCGGCGGCGGTGGCGATCTCCGCGACGTGCGGGAACCGGGCCGCGACCTCCGGCGGCAGGGGCGCGGGGGGTGTCGGGGCGGTCGGTCCGGTCCGGCCGGCCTGCCGGGACGCGTCGAACAGCTCCTGGCTGAAGCCCAGGATGCGGCTGCCCAGGGCGTGCATGACGTGGTGGGTGAGGTCGGCGGAGAGTCCGCCGGCCCGCAACGCACCGATCATCGAGTCGAGGTAGCCGAGGACGGCCGGCGTCGCGGTGCTCCGCGACTCGATGGCCAGCGACGCCCAGGGGTGCCGGCGCAGCACCTGCCGGGCCGAGAGGACCCGGCGACGGATCGCGGGTTGCCAGCCGACGCCCGGTGTGAGCGGCTCGATCTCGCCGACCACCACGTCGATCATGCCGTCGAGCAGTTCGTCCTTGTTGGCCACGTGCTTGTAGAGGGCCATCGGCACGACGCCCAGTTCCTGGGCAAGGTTGCGCATGCTGAGCGACTCGATGCCGGCCCCGTCGGCGAGCGTGACGGCGGCGCGCAGGATGCGGTCCCTGCTCAGCGGCGTCCGGCGCAGCGTCTCAGCCTGCTCGGCCATCTCGGTTCCCGTCCTCGGTCGGCGAGGGAAACCATAACCGCATTGACAGGTGTACGGCGTACACCTACCGTGGGGACACGGCGGTGTACGCCGTACACTCCTGAGGAGGAACCGTGAAGGCGATCGTGCAGGACCGGTACGGCCCGCCGGAGACGTTGACCCTCGCCGACGTCGACGTGCCGGTGCCCGCCGCCGACGAGGTGCTCGTCCGGGTCGAGGCCGCCGCGCTCAACGCGTACGACTGGCACGTGATGCGGGGCGATCCCCGGATGGCGCGGCTGGCCCTGGGTCCGACGCGGCCCCGGGCCCGGATCCGGGGGCGTGACTTCGCCGGCCGGGTCGAGGCCGTCGGCGTCGACGTGCGGGACCGGCGTCCGGGCGACGCCGTCTTCGGCGACCTCGGGGACGCCAACGGCGCGTTCGCCGAGTACGTGTGCGCGCCCGCCACCCTGGTCGCGTCGAGGCCGGCGAACCTGACCGCGCCGCAGGCGGCGGCCCTGCCGCTGGCCGGGGTCACCGCGTTGCAGGGGCTGCGCGACGCGGCCCGGGTCGGGCCCGGCCAGCGGGTGCTGGTCAACGGCGCCTCCGGCGGCGTCGGCACCCTGGCCGTCCAGCTCGCCCGGGCGCTCGGGGCGACGGTGACCGGGGTGTGCAGCACCCGCAACGTCGAACTGGTCCGCTCCCTCGGCTGCGATGACGTCGTCGACCACACCCGCGCGGACTTCACCCGGGGCGGCCGGCACGACGTGGTGTTCGACCTGGTCGGCAACCGTTCGCTCAGCGCGCTGCGGCGGGCCCTGACCCCGACCGGGACGCTGGTGCTCTCCGGCGGCGGGGTGTACCGGGGCGGCAGCCTGCTCGGACCGGTCCGGCTCCTCGCCCGGGGGCGGCTGCTGGCCCCCTTCGTCCGGCAGCGCATCGTCGTCCTGACGGCGACCCCCGGCCGGGAGCACCTCGACGCGCTCCGCGCGTACGCCGAGGCCGGCCGGCTCACCCCGGTCATCGACCGGACCTGCCCGTTGTCCGAGGTGCCCCGCGCCATCGCCCGTCTCGAAGGCGGGCACGCCCGGGCGAAGACGGTCGTCACCATCTGAGCGTCGACGTCGCAACCGATGCGGTCGGGTCCCCGATTCCCCGGTCAAGTGCGTCCGGCTCAGAGTTTCGTCAGGGTCACCTGTCAATCAGCTGGCAATGGTGAAAGCGCTTCGATTTCCTGCTCCAGCACTGTCGGTGAGCGGTGAATCTCATTTACCATCGTCGATGCCAAGCCTCGTTCATCCGCCGTTCACCTTGCCGACGGGCGGCCGTCGAGGCGTCGCACCGCGCCCGGGCCCAGCGCAACCCCTCCGCCCGCACCGAGGAACAGGACCCCCATGACAGCCACCGCCCGCCGTACCGCCGTCCTGGCCGGCCTCACCGCCACCCTGCTGGCCGGCCCGCTCGCCGTCGCCGCCGTCGCCGCCGCGACCGCCACGATCACCCTCAACGGCTCCAGCGCGAGCGTCACCGGCAGCAACGTCACCGTCGCCGGCAGCGCCGTCACCATCACCGCGCCCGGCTCCTACGAGATCAGGGGCACGCTGAACAACGGCCACATCGCGGTCGACACCGCCGTCACCGGCACCGTGGAACTCGTCCTCGCCGGGGCCTCGATCACCAACGCCACCTCCTCGCCGCTGTACGTGACGAACGCCAGCGCGGTCACCCTCACGCTGGCCGCCGGCACCAGCAACAACCTCACCGACGCGGCGACATACACCAACACCGGCGAGCCGGACGCCGCCCTGTTCAGCGCCGCCGACCTGACCATCGGCGGCACCGGCGCGCTGACCGTGCGCGCCAACCACGCCGACGGCATCGTCAGCAAGGACGACCTGGTCATCCAGTCCGGCACCATCACCGTCAACGCGGTGGACGACGCGATCCGGGGCAAGGACTCGCTCACCGTCAACGGCGGCACGATCGCCGTGACCTCGTCCGGCGGCGACGGGCTCAAGTCCAACGACACCGAGGCCGGCAAGGGCGTGCTCACCATCACCAACGGCACCATCACGGCCTCGGTCGCCGACGACGCCATCAAGGGTGAGAACGTCCTGAACATCTCCGGCGGCACGATCAACGTCACCCGGTCGTACGAGGCGCTGGAAGGTCTCCGGACCACCATCAGCGGCGGCACCATCACCGTCGTGGCCAGCGACGACGCGGTCAACGCCGCCGAGGAGGGCCTCGGTCACATGGAGCCGTCCGCGATCGCGTTCATCAAGGTCACCGGCGGCACGGTGGTGGCCACCGGCGGCACGGACGGCTTCGACTCCAACGGGTCGCTCACCTTCGCCGGTGGCACCGTGGTGGCCCGGGGCTCCAGCACCCGGGGCGGCGGCGAGGGCGCGATCGACGCCGACGGTCCCATCGCCTTCACCGGCGGCACCGTGGTGGGCGCCGCGCTGACCTCGCTGGCCGTCTTCCAGGCGGTGCCGAACACCGGCCAGGGCTGGGTGGCCCCCCGGTTCAACGCCAACCTGGCCGCCAACACCATCGTGCACGTCGTGTCCGGCAGCACGGTGCTGGGCTCGTACCGGACCTCGGCCACCGTGCGGGAGGTCGTCTTCTCGTCCAACCGGATCACCAACGGCCAGCGGTACGACATCTACACCGGCGGCAGCGTGACCGGCACCAACGTCGGCGGTCTCTACACCGGCGGCAGCATCACCGGGGCCACCCGGGTGCTGACCGGCGTCACCGCCGGCCGGTACGGGCGGTTCTGAGCCCGGGCCCTGCGGTTCGGGCCCGACCGGGCCCGAACCGCGCCACCGGCCCGCCGGTGCACCACTGCCAGATCCGATGCCCCACCGCCCGACGCCGTACGTGGGAAACGGCCGGCGGACACCCCAAGGAGCAAACATGTCCCGCTTGGTCCTGGCCGGAATGGACCTGGTCGCCGTGGTCCTGCTCGTCTTCGCGCTGTACTTCCCGCGCCACCGACGGCGGGACCTGGTGGTGGCCTACCTCGGCGTCAACGTCGGCGTCTTCGCGGTGGCCAGCTCACTGAGCAGCAGCACCGTCGGCGCCGGGCTCGGGCTGGGGCTGTTCGGAGTGCTGTCGATCATTCGGCTCCGGTCCACGGAACTCGACCAGCACGAGGTGGCGTACTACTTCTCGGCGCTCGCGCTCGGCATCCTCGGCCCGCTGTCCGGCACCTCGGTCTGGACGGTCGGCGCGTTGACGGTGCTGATCCTCGGCGTGATGTTCGTCGGGGACCATCCCCGGCTGCTGCGCCGGTACCGGCGGCACGTCATCGTGCTGGACAGCGCGGTCACCGACTCGGTCGCCCTCACCGCGCACCTGGAGCAGTTGCTCGGTGCCCGGGTGCACAACGTCAACGTCGAGCGCGTCGACCTGGTCAACGACACCACGATCGTGGACGTCCGTTACTCACGGCCCAGGGTCACCGCCACCGGCGGGCGGCGGCCGGTCGACGCGGGCGCCGTACGGTGACCGCCGTCGACCCGTCCACCGGTGCGCTGGCCCAGCTCACGCCGATCGGGCTCGCGGAACTGACCGAGCGCGCCGCGCTACAGACCCGGTTCGACCGCAAGTACCTCCTGCCGCTCGCCGAGCTGCCCCGCCTGCTCGCCGGGCTCGACCGCACCGACCAGGTGCTGGAGATCGACGGCAGGCGCGCCTTCCGCTACGAGTCGATCTACTTCGACACCGCCGACCTGGTCAGCTTCCGGCTCACCGCCCGTCGACGCCGCCGCCGCTTCAAGATCAGGACGCGGACCTACCTGGACTCCGGCCTGTGCTGGCTGGAGGTGAAGACGGAGGGCACCCGGGGTGGCACGGTCAAGGAGCGGCTGCCCTACCGCCCCGACGACAGCGGCACCCTCGCCCCCGGCCGGTCGTTCGTCGACGGGGTGCTCGCGGCGCTGAGCACCGGTCCCGCCCTGACCTTCTCGCCGACCCTCACCACCAGCTACCTGCGCAGCACGCTCTACCTGCCGGCGACCGCCAGCCGGGCGACCATCGACGTCGCGCTGCGCTGGGAGGACCACCGCGGCCGTCGGCTGGCGCTGCCCGAGCTGGCCATCATCGAGACCAAGACCGGCTCCACCGCCTCCCACGTCGACCGGCTGCTCTGGCGGCAGGGGCACCGCCCGGTGGCCATCTCCAAGTACGCGACCGGACTGGCCGCGCTCGACCCCGAACTACCCGCCGGGCGCTGGCGACGCACCCTGCGCCGGCACTTCCATCCCGCACCCGCCGGACAGGGGACGCCTCACCCCGCAGAAGAGGTCGCCGTGGGCCCCGACGGGAGCCGCAACGCGTATCCGACGCCCCGGACGGTGTGAATCAGGGGCGGGTCCCAACGGTCGATCTTCCGGCGCAGGCAGTGGACGTACGACTCGACGATCCGGCCGTCGCCGCCGAAGCGGTAGTGCCACACCCCGTCGAGGATCTGCGCCTTGCTGACCACCCGGCCCGCGTTGGCGAGCAGGAACCGCAGCAGGTTGAACTCGGTGGGCGACAACGGCACCGGGTGCCCGCCCCGGCGCACCTCGTGGGCCACCTCGTCGAGTTCCAGGTCGGCGAAGCACAGCAGACCGTCGTCCCGCGCCTGCTGGTCGACCCGGCACCGCCGTAGGACCGCCCGCACCCGGAGCACCAGCTCCTCCAGGCTGAACGGCTTGGTGACGTAGTCGTCGGCCCCGGCGGCCAGCCCGGCGATGCGGTCGGCCAGCTCGTCGCGGGCGGTGAGGAACAGCACCGGCACCCCGGAACCCGGCCCCGCCCACAGGCTGCGGGCGACCTGGAGACCGTCCACGTCCGGAAGCATCACGTCGAGCACCACCAGGTGCGGGTCGAAGTCCGCCGCCACGACCAGCGCCTCCCGGCCGTCGGCGGCCACCCGGACCTCGAACTCGTGTCTGCCCAACGCCGCCGAGAGCAGCATCCGCAGGTTCGGATCATCGTCCACGACGAGCACCCTGGCCATCAGGGTGATCACGCACTGTGCGTACGGGACATGGTGGGAAGGGCCTCGCAGTCGGCTGTGGATCAGCGGTGAACGACCTGCCACCGACGACCGGACGGTCGCCCGGGGCCGCCCACCCGACCTCGCGTCGGGTGGGCGGCGGCGGCGCTCAGGGGCTGGTGCAGGTCGGCGACGGGCTGGTCGGCGTGCCGGTGCCGAGGAAGCCGAAGGTCGTCGAGGTGCCGGGGGCGAGGGTGCCGTTGTAGTCGGCGTTGCGCACGGTCACGGTCGTACCGCTGGTGCTCAGCGTGCCGTTCCAGACCTGGCTGATGCCCTGTCCGCTGGCCAACTGCCAACGGGCGGTCCAGCCGTCGACGGCGGCGCTACCGGCGGTCACCGTGACCTCGCCCTGGAAGCCACCCGACCACGAGCCGATCGTCCGGTACGTCGCGGTGCAGGCGGTGCCGGGCGGCGGGGTCGTCGGTGGCGGGGTGGTGGGCGGCGGAGTCGTCGGCGGCGGAGTCGTGGTGGGGGGCGGGGTCGTCGTCGGCGGCGGGGTGGCCGGGATCGTCGGCCCGCCCGGCGGCACCAGCGGGCAGGTGGAGCTGTACCGGGAGACGCCGGTGCTGTTCGCCAGCGGGCAGAGGAACTGCGTGTAGCGGGTGTCGTAGTCCAGGAAGATCTTGAGCCAGGGGATCAGCAGCCGCATCTCGGTCGGGTTCGACCGGGTGAACGACAGGTGGTCGTTGCCGGCCAGCTCCGCCCAGGCGTGCTCCACCCCGGCGGGCAGCGTGTTGTAGATGCCCTGCACGTATGACGGGGTGACGGTGCCGTCGTTCTGACCCGACAGGAGCAGGGTGGGGACCTGGGTGGTGGACATGTTCAGGTTGTTGCCGGGCGTACCGGGGGCGAGGCCGACCGCGGTCCGCAGCGACGGCCGCCGCAGCGCGGCCAGCAGGGTGCCGGCTCCACCTGCGGAGTGGCCCATCACGCTGAGCCGGTTGGGGTCCACCCGGCTGCGCACCGGGCTGGTCCGGGTGAGGTAGTCCAGCCCCGCGAGCAGCTGGGTGGCCCGGGCGTCGGCGCCGTCGGTCCGGCTGTTGGTCTCGATCCCGAGCACCACGAACCCGAAGGACGCCAGCCAGGGGCCCATCCAGGCCTCCTCGTTGGCGAACAGGGCGGAGTACCCGGGCACGATCGCCACCGCGCCCCAGGTGCCCAGGCTGGTGTCGGTCGGGTAGTAGACGAACCCGCCGTTGAAGCCGTTGCCCGCCGGCACGGTCGCCTGCGTGGTGGCGAACGGCCCCCGGGTGGCGGCCACACTGGCCGGGGTCGGGTCCGGGCCACGCTGGTAGGGGTTGTCCGCCGCCGCCACCGCGGCGTGCGGCGCGGTCGCGGTCACCACGAGGCCGAGGAGCACCGCGAGGCCGGCCGAGAGCCAGCTCACGGACCGGGCCACGGAGGTCCGGCGGCCGGCCGGGGGTGGGGTCGGGGGTCGATCTGTCGGTAGCGTCACTTCAGGCATCTCCTTCGTTGGACGGGGCTGCGGGCTACCGCCGGCTCCACTGCTGGTTGGCCTGGCCGTTGCAGGTCCACAGGACGAGCTTCGTGCCGTTGGCGGTGGCCCCGCCGTTGGCGTCGAGGCAGAGGCCGGACTGCACGCCGGTGATGGTGCCGTTGGCGTTGACGTTCCACTGCTGGTTGGTGCCGCCGTGGCAGTCGTACGTGGTGACCAGGGTGCCCGGGGTGGTGCCGTAGCCGGCGGCGTCCAGACACTTGGTGCCGAGCACGGTCAACGCCCGGGCGGAGGTGTACGTCCACTGCTGGTTGGTGCCGCCGTGGCAGTCCCAGAGCTGTAGCTGGAGCCCGTTGGTGGTGGCGGATCCGGGCACGTCGACGCACCGGCCCGACGGGGTGCCCACGATGGTGGTGGTCTGTCCGCCGCTGTTGCCCGGGTTGCCGATGCTGCCGGGCACCGACTGCAGGGCGCTGTACCAGCGGGCGGCCATCTTGTCGTAGCCGCCGGAGGTGGGGTGGATGCCGTCGATCAGGTCGGCGGTGGTCAGGGCGCTCTGCATGTCGACCAGGTGGACCCGTTTGCCGGCGTTCACCTTGCTCTGCACGATGCCCGGGATCGCCGCGTTGAAGGTGCGCGCGGCCGCCGCCTGGTTGCTGTTGGACAGTGTGATGATCTGCGCGACGAACACCTCGGCGGTGGGCGCGGTGTTCGTGATCTTGTCGATCAGGGTGGAGAGCCGGTTCGGCGCGCTGCCCACGTTGTAGTTCTGGAGGATGTCGTTGGTGCCGATGTGCAGCAGCACGGTCTGCGGTCGTTGGTTGTTCAGCCAGCCGACGATGTTCGCGTCGATCTGGTCGATGCGCCAGCCGGGGTGCCCCTCGTGGTCGTGGTCACCGAGGCTGCCCGGCCCGTTGAACTGCGATCCGGTGAAGTCGGTCGTGTAGCGACCGGCGGCCAGGCGCTGCCAGAGCCCGATCCGGTAGCCGCCGGGCACCTGGGTGCCCTCGGTGATGGAGTCGCCGAGCGGCATCACCCGTACCCCGCCGTTGGATTCGGCGTGGGCGGGGCCGGTCGGTGTCACCACCCCGGCGGTCATGACGCCGAGTACGGCGAGCGCCGCGAGCCATCGTGCCCTCGTTCGCATGGACTTCTCCCCTGGATCGGTGGAGCTGGCCGAGGGCGTGGGCCGGTCGGACGGCCGCCGTGGTGAGGGGCGGCACGCCGGTGACGCGGATCGGCCGGACCGGACAGCCACCGGCTGCCGGGCCCGGCCGGGCACACGCCGATCGCCACCTCGACAGGACGGGGCGGCCTCGGCACCGGGACGGGTGTGAGCGTTAACAACGACCATTGTAAATACTTGTCGCTGACCTGGTCCAGTTCGGCCCACCGCCGGCTCGGAACGGAGGGCGACCGGGCACCCGCACCATCCGGGAGATGGACGCCACGGCCGAGGCCGCCGGCCGGACCACCCGGCGGACGGGGCGGCTCGCCACACCGGCGGGCCGCCCCGTCCCTTCGTCACCCGTGCTCAGGGCTGCGGCAGCGCCGCATCGATGATCGCGGCCTGCTCGACCTCGTGCTGCTTGGCGGAGCCGACCGCCGGGGCGGCGGCAGCCGGGCGGGAGATGCGGCGCAGCCGCACCCCGTCCAGGTGCTCCACCAGGTTGAGCGCCACGAACGACCAGGCACCCTGGTTGGCCGGCTCCTCCTGCACCCAGGCGACGTCCTCCGCCTGGGGGTACCGGTCGAGCACCGCCCTGAGTTCCTCGACCGGCAGCGGGTAGAGCTGCTCCAACCGGACGATGGCGGTGTCGCCGATGCCGCGGTCGGCGCGGGCCTGCACCAGGTCGTAGTAGACCTTGCCGGAGCAGAGCAGCACCCGCCTGACCGTCTCGGCGGACGGCGACTCGACACCCGGCCCGCCGTCGTCCAGCACCGGTCGGAAGCCGCCGGTGGTGAAGTCCGCAACGTCCGAGACGCAGAGCCGGTGCCGCAGCAACGACTTCGGCGAGAAGACCACCAGCGGCTTGCGCTTGGTCGACAGGGCCTGCCGGCGCAGCAGATGGAAGTAGTTGGCCGGGGTGCTGGGGATGGCGACCCGCATGTTGTCCTGCGCGCACAGTTGCAGGAAGCGCTCCGGCCGCCCGGACGAGTGGTCCGGCCCCTGTCCCTCCTGCCCGTGCGGCAGCAGCAGCACCAGCGACGACCGCTGACCCCACTTCAGCTCGCCGGAGGAGAGGAACTCGTCGATGATGGACTGCGCGCCGTTGGCGAAGTCACCGAACTGCGCCTCCCAGAGCACCAGCGCCTCGGGGTTCTCCACCGAGTAGCCGTACTCGAAGCCCATGGCGGCGTACTCGCTCAGCAGCGAGTCGTGCACGAAGAACCGTGCGTCGCCGGTGGCCAGACGGGACAGCGGCAGGTACGACTCACCGGTGGCCGCGTCGACGACCGCGGCGTGCCGCGAGGTGAACGTGCCGCGTCGCGAATCCTGGCCGGCCAACCGGACGGTGACGCCCTGGCCCAGCAGCGAGCCGAAGGCGACCAGCTCACCGAAGCCCCAGTCGATACCGCCCTCGACCGCCATCCGCGCCCGCCGCTGCAACACCTGCTGGACCCGCTTGTGCGCGGTGAACCCCTCCGGCAGGTGCAGGTGGGCCTCGCCGACCGCACGGACGGCCGCCGCGTCGACGGCGGTGTCGACCTGCGGTTCGGGCTCCGCCGACCAGGACGGGCGGGCCCGCGCCGGCGCGACGGCCGCGTCCCGGCTGGCCTTGAAGACCCGCTCCAGCTCGGCCTGGTACTCGCGGAGCTGCTGCTGCGCGGTCTCGACGGTGATGTCGCCCCGGCCGATCAGCTCCTCGGTGTAGATCTTCCGGACGCTGCGCTTGGCATCGATGATCTCGTACATCCGGGGGTTGGTCATCGACGGGTCGTCGCCCTCGTTGTGCCCACGGCGGCGGTAGCAGACCAGGTCGATGACGACGTCCTTGTTGAACGCCTGGCGGTACTCGAAGGCCAGCCGGGCGACCCGGATCACCGCCTCCGGGTCGTCGCCGTTGACGTGGAAGATCGGCGCCTGGATCATCCGGGCCACGTCGGTGCAGTAGAGCGACGAACGGCTGTACTCGGGGGCGGTGGTGAAGCCGACCTGGTTGTTGACCACCACGTGCACGGTGCCGCCGGTGCGGTAACCACGCAGCTGGGACAGGTTGAGCGTCTCGGCCACGACCCCCTGCCCGGCGAACGCGGCGTCACCGTGGACCAGCACCGGCAGCACGGTGTAGCCCTCCAGGCCCAGGTCGAGCCGGTCCTGCTTGGCCCGGACGATCCCCTCCAGCACCGGATCGACGGCCTCCAGGTGCGACGGGTTGGCCACCACGCTGACGGTGGTGCAGTGCTGGCCGTCGGGTGTGGTGTATTTGCCGGTCTGCCCGAGGTGGTATTTCACGTCGCCGGAGCCGTGCGCCGAGTCCGGGTCCATCTGGCCCTCGAACTCGTTGAAGATCTTCTCGTACGGCTTGCCGACGATGTTGGCGAGCACGTTGAGCCGGCCCCGGTGGGCCATGCCGATGACCAGCTCGTGGAAGCCGCCCTCGGCGCAGGCCTGGAGCACCTCGTCGAGCAGGGGGATCAGCGACTCGCCGCCCTCCAGCGAGAAGCGGCGCTGGCCGACGTACTTGGTCTGCAGGAAGGTCTCGAACGCCTCGGCGGCGTTGAGCCGGTTGAGCAGGTGCTGCTGTTCGTCCGGGTCCGGCTTGGTGTACCTGATCTCGATGCGCTCCTGGATCCAGCGACGCTCCTCCGGCTCCTGGATGTGCATGTACTCGATGCCGACCCGGCGGCAGTAGGTGTCCCGCAGGACGCCGAGCACGTCGCGCAGCCGCATCTTCTGCCGGCCGGCGAAGCCACCGACCGGGAAGGTCCGGTCGAGGTCCCACAGGGTCAGGCCGTGTTGCAGGACGTCCAGGTCGGGGTGCCGGCGGATCGTGAACTCGAGCGGGTCGGTGTCGGCCATCAGGTGCCCGCGCACCCGGTAGGCGTGGATCAGCTCGATCACCCGGGCGGCCTTGTCGATCTGCCCCTCGGAGGTCCGGGCGACGTCCCGCATCCAGCGCACCGGCTCGTACGGGATGCGCAGCGAGGTGAAGATGTCGTCGTACAGGCCGTGCCCGCCGAGCAGCAGTTCGTGCACCGTCTTGAGGAACTCGCCGGACTGCGCGCCCTGGATCACCCGGTGGTCGTAGGTGCTGGTCAACGTGGTGACCTTGCTGATGCCGTGGTCGGCCAGGGTCTCGTCGGACATCCCCGAGTACGGCGCCGGGTACTCCATCGCGCCGACGCCGATGATCGCGCTCTGGCCGGGCATCAGCCGGGGCACCGAGTGCACGGTGCCGATGCCGCCCGGGTTGGTCAGCGAGATCGTCGTGCCCGAGTGGTCCTCCATGGTCAGCTCGCCGCGCCGGGCCCGCCGGATCAGATCCTCGTAGGCCTGCCAGAACTGCCGGAAGTCCATGCTTTCGCACTTCTTGATCGACGGTACGACCAGGGTGCGGGTGCCGTCCGGCCGGGCCAGGTCGATGGCGATGCCGAGGTTGACGTGCTCCGGCTGCACCAGCGCCGGCTTGCCGTCCACCTCGGCGTAGGAGTTGTTCATCTCGGGATGCGCGACGACCGCACGCACCAGCGCCCAGCCGATCAGGTGGGTGAAGCTGACCTTGCCGCCCCGGCCCCGGGCGAGATGATTGTTGATCACGATGCGGTTGTCCACCAGCAGCTTGGCCGGCACGGCGCGGACACTGGTGGCGGTCGGCACGTGCAGCGAGCTGTTCATGTTCTGCACGATGCGGGCCGCGACCCCGCGCAGCGGGACCGTGCTCGCGGCGGTGGCCGGGTCACCCGCCACGCCACCGCCGGACGTCGCCCCACCGGCCGCCCGGATTCCGCCGGCCCGGTCACCGGACGACCCGGCCCGCTCACCAGGCGACCCGGCCCGCTCACCGGACGCGGGGGCCTTCCCGGCCCGGGCGGTCCGTGGAGACGGTGCGCTCGCCTCGGTCGCCGCCCCGGCAGGGCTGTCCGCGGCCGGCACCGGATCCGGAGCGGTCGCCTCCCGAGGCGGGACGGTCGCGCCCGATGGCGGGACGGTCGCGCCCGGCGGCGGGACGGTCGCGCCCGCACCCGGTCGGTAGTCGGCGAAGAAGTCGTGCCAGGCATGGTCGACGCTCGCCGGATCGGCCAGATAACGCTGGTACATCTCGTCGACGATCCACTCGTTGGGACCGAAATCCGCGAGCGGATTGTCCTGCGAGGTCTGCTGGGTCGACACAGCCGGGTTCGCCTCTTTCACCACAGATTGACGGCACGCGACGATCTCGTCACGGCGGACGGAAACCACGTCCGATTCAGGCTACGCCGACACGTGCCTGCATTGTGGACACGGCCTACCGTCAGATCCGACTCCGCCGGGGGTCCGGTCCCGGGGCGGTGCGGTCGCCGACCGGGGTGGTCGGCGACCGCACCGCAGGCGGTGGGCCGGTCGCGGCCGGACGGTATGCCGTCGCGGCGGCCGGTACGCGTAGCGGGCCCGGCTACCTGCCCAGGGTCACCTTGAGGATCCGCTCGTTGCTGTTGTTGGGGATGCTGTCCTTGTCACCGCCGGTGCTCGTGGTCAGCCACAGGTTCCCGTCGAGGGTCGGCTCGACGGTCCGCAGCCGGCTGTACGTGCCGACGAAGTACTGCTGCACGTCGGTGAGGGTGTTCCCGCTGATCACCGCCCGGTACATCCGGTTGCCCCGCAGGCAGCCGAGGTAGAGCACGTCCCGGACGATGGCCAGGCCGCTGCACGACGCCTCGGCCACCGGGTAGGTGCGGATCGGGGCGATGAAGTTGGGGTTGGCGCAGCTGCCCGTGGTCCCCTCGCAGGCCGGCCACCCGTAGTTGCCGCCCCGGACGATGATGTTGGTCTCGTCCATGACGTTGTTGCCGAACTCCTGCTCGAAGAGCCGGCCCCGGGAGTCGAACGCCAGCCCCTGCGGGTTGCGGTGCCCGTAGCTCCAGACCGCGTTGCCGAACGGGTTGTCCGACGGCACGGTGCCGTCGGGGCGGATCCGCAGCACCTTGCCGCCCAGGTCGTTGACGTCCTGGGCACGGTCCGGGCTCTGCCCGTCGCCGGTGGCGGCGTAGAGCATCCCGTCCGGGCCGAACCGCAGCCGCCCGCCGTTGTGGTACTTGTTGCGCGGGATACCGGTCAGCAGCACCTGTACCGTGCCGGTCTGCAACGTCCCGTCGTAGCGGATGCGGACGATCCGATTGTCGGTCGTGGTGGTGTGGTAGATGTACAGCCACCTGTCGGTGGTGAAACTCGACGACACGGCCAGCCCGAGCACCCCGCCCTCGCCGTTGGTGCCGGCCACGTTGGGCACCGTGCCGATGCTGCGCTTGTTGCTGCCGTCCGGGTTCATCGCGACGACGTCGAACAGGTCACGCCGGCCGTAGAGCACCGTGCCGTCGGGCAGTTGCACCAGCCCCCACGGCAGGTCCCGCTCGGTGGTGACCACCGTGGTGCCGCAGACCGCACTGGTGCAGGCCGACCCGGTACGCACGGTCACCGCGCTGCTCGCCGTGGAGGTGTTGCCCTGCGCGTCCCGGGCGACGACCGTGTAGCGGTACTCGGTGTCGGCGGCCAGCCCGGTGTCGGTGAACGAGGTCGCCGGCGGGTTGCCGGCCGTGCCGGTGACCGAGCCGACCGTCACCCCGCCGCGCAGGATGTCGTACCGGGTGACCGCCACGTTGTCGGTGGACGCCGTCCAGGTCAGGGTCACGTCGGTGCCGTTGGCGGTGGCGGCGAGGTTGGTCGGGGTGGTGGGCCGCTGGGTGTCCGACTGGCAGAACGGCGGCGTCACGGAGAGCGTGGCACTGGCCTGCGACACGTTGCCGGCGGCGTCCCGGGCGTTGACGTACCACCCCCAGGTGACGCCCTGCGCCACGGTGAGGGTGGCGGTGAGCGTGTTGCCGGCGACCGAGGTGACCAGTTGGCCGTCGTGGTAGATGTCGTAGTACGCGACCCCGACGTCGTCCCGGGACGCCGACCAGGCGAGCGTGACCGACTGACAGGTCAGCCGGGTGCTGCGCAGGTAGCCCGGCGCGGTGGGCGGCCGGGTGTCGGCGGCGGCCCGGACGAGGGTCGTCCCGCCCGGCGTGGCCGGTGGGCCGGCGGTGACGGGTGCGCCGGCCAGGACGGTGCAGGCGCTGGTCAGCAGCGCGAGGCCGACGACGCGACGGGGATGGCGAAGACTGGATCGCACGCGATAGGTCCCTTCCTGGAAGCCGGGTGGGTCAGTACGGGTAGCCGGGCACGTTGAGCCGCACGCTGTACAGGCCGGAGTCGTTCGTCCGGCCCGAGGTGACGAAGAGGGTGCGCCGGTCGGACCCGCCGAACGCCACGTTGGTGGTGCCGCTCACGCCGGAGCGGATCGTGCCGAGCTGGCTGCCCGTGGGCGAGTAGACGTGCACCAGCCCGTCGCCGCCGGAGGTCCAGTAGACGTTGCCGGCGCAGTCGATCGTGCCGCCGTCCGGGCCGCCGACGTAGTTGACGAACACGCTGCGGGGGCCGGTGCTGCCGTCGGGCTGGACGGCGTACTTGTAGATCTTGTTCTCGCCGTAGGCGCCGACGTAGAGGGTGCTGCCGTCCGGGGAGAGCGCGATGCCGTTGGGCTGGCGCAGCGCGTCGTCGACCAGCGACACCTGGCCGCCGGAGACGCGGAAGACGCTGGTCCGCCCGCTCATCTGGTCGGGGCGGTTGCCCCGCTGGAAGTTGGGGTCGGTGAAGTAGACGACACCGTCCGAGCGGACCGCCACGTCGTTGGGCGAGTTGAACGCCCGGCCCTGGTAGTTGCCGGCGACGACCCCCCGGGCCAGGTTGTCGAGCCGGTACGTCGAGACGCTGCGCTGGTCGTGCGTGGCGGCGACGAGCTGCTGCCCGTCGGGGGTGAGCGCGAGCCCGTTGCTGCCGGCGTTGCCGAGGAACGTGTCGAAGGTGGCCGGCGGGGTGAACCGCCGGATCGTCGACGGCTGGACGTTCTCCGACCCGGTCGGCGCGGCCATGTCGGAGAAGAGCAGGTAGCCCCGGTCGGCGATCCAGACGGGCCCCTCCAGGAACGCGAACCCGCCCCGGATCTTCGTGGCCGTGACCGAGGTCGACGGCAGCGGCGGGCCGTAGCCGGTGCCGGCCGGGCAGACACCGGGCGGTGCGCCGGGTGGGCCGGCCAGGGTGGCGGACTGCCCGGTCGACAGGGCGGCCCGCAGGGACGGCGCGGGCGCGGTGCCGGGGCCCGCCGGGACGGCGGCGGGCAGGGCGAGCAGAAGGCTGGCCAGCGCGGTGGCGGCCGGTTGCAGGACCATCGGGAACTCCGATCGGCGAACGGACCCGCCGTCGTCGGCGGTCGCGGGGTGGTGGCACCGGAACCGATCTACCGGTATCGATGCATCATGGGGAGCATAAATTAGGAACCACCGCACCGCATGGGTGACGATCCGCCGATCCCGGCCGGGATCCGGATTTCTCACTAAGATGCTGGTCAATGTGGCTCGATTGTCCCGCCGCCCCCGGACACCGACCGTCGACGGAGTCCACATGCTGATCGGGACCGGTCGATGGAGTCCCCCGGGGGCCGTCCGGCCGTTCCGGGAAGACCTGTCGCCGCCGCCGGTACGACGATCCGTCAGCGACCATCGTGGACGGGTCGACTGTGGACCCCGAACGGGCCACGGGGCGCGACGACGGTTCCGATTCGTGCCCACCTGCCGCGTTACCGACAGAGGCGGAATCGACGTTGGGAGCGCGCTCATCTACCCTCAGGGCAGATCCGACCCACGTCGTGGGCCGGCACCGGTTCGGCAGCCATGGGTGTCGTGGTCTCCCCGCCAGTATTCACCGACCATGGCCCTGTTCGGAGGGATCGAAGCGTTGACGAGCGACAAGGCGGCGCCGCCGGGCGTCGACACGACCCGACCCAGCATCGCCCGGGTGTACGACTACTACCTCGGCGGCAAGGACAACTTCGCGGTCGACCGGGAAGCCGCCCAGATGGCGATGCAGGTGACCCCGGACGGTCCGGAGGCCGGGCGGGCCTGCCGGGCCTTCCTGCGCCGGTCGGTCCGCTACCTGGCCGCCGAAGCCGGCATCCGCCAGTTCCTCGACCTCGGCTCCGGCCTGCCCACCCGGGGCAACGTGCACGAGATCGCCCACCAGGTCGACCCGGACGCCCGGGTGGTCTACGTGGACAACGACCCGATGGCCCTCGCCCACGGACGCGCCCTGCTCGCCGACGCCCGGACCACCACCGTGGTCGGGGCCGACGTGCGGCAGCCGGACGAGCTGCTGGCGGAGATGCGCGACCGCAAGCTGATCGACTTCGACCAGCCGGTCGGGCTGCTGCTCCTGGCGATCCTGCACCACCTGCACGACGACGACGACCCCGCCGGGGTGGCCCGCCGGCTGATCGACGCCCTCCCCTCCGGCAGCTACCTGGCCATCTCGCACTTCTACGACCCGGGTGCGGCCCAGCCGGAGGTCTCGGCGAAGGCGCGGGCGGTGGAGAAGGTCTTCAACGAGACGCTGGGCACCGGCCGGTGGCGTACCCGGGACGAGATCCTCGGCTTCTTCGGCGACCTGGAGCTGGTCCCGCCCGGGCTGGTCCCGCTGGCCGAGTGGCACCCGGACGGCGAGGAGGACACCAGGCAGACCGCCACCTACCACACGATCGTCGGTGGGGTGGCCCGCAAGGCCTGAGCACGGGCGCTGCCGTCGACGACGTGACCGGCCCCCACCCGGGGGCCGGCCCGGCCGGCGGCACCCCCTCGGGCACGCCACCGGCCACGGCCGGCGTCAGTAGCAGGTGTTCATCGCCGCCCGTACCTCGGTCAGGGTGGCGTCGGCCACCGCCCGCGCCCGCTCGTTGCCCTCGCTCAGGACGGCCCGCAGGTGGGCCCGGTCCTGCCCGTACTCGGCCCGACGGGCGCGGATCGGGGCCAGGTACTCGTTGACCGACTCGGTGACGACCTTCTTGAGCGCCGCCGCCCCCGCCGACCCGATGTCGGCGGCCACCTGCTCCGGGCTGCGCCCCTGGCACAGGGCCGCCAGCAGCAGCAGCGACGACACCTCCGGGCGGGTGGCCGGGTCGTAGCTGATGTGCCGCTCCGAGTCCGTCTTCGCCCCCTTGACCAGCCGGGCGGTCTCGTCGACGGTGGCGGCGAGCGTGATGGCGTTGTTCCGGCTCTTGCTCATCTTGGTGCCGTCCGTGCCGAGCAGCAGCGGGGCGCTCGACAACAACGCGTCGGGCTGGGGGAACACCACCGAACCGGCGCCGTACCGGTCGTTGAAACGACGGGCGATCGTCCGGGTGAGTTCGAGGTGCGGAAGTTGGTCCTGGCCGACCGGAACCAGATTCGCCTTGCAGAACAGGATGTCGGCGGCCTGGTGGACGGGATAGGTGAACATCAACCCGCTGACGGCGGACTGCCGCGAGTGCGCGATCTCGTCCTTGACGGTGGGATTGCGGTTGAGTTCCGACACCGAGACGAGACTGAGAAACGGCAGCATCAACTGGTTGAGTGCCGGCACCGCCCCGTGCGTGAAGATCGTGCTGCGGGCCGGGTCCACGCCGATGGCCAGGTAGTCCAGCACCAGTTCCTCGACGTGCTGGAGCAGATTGTCCGCCACGTCGCGGTCGGTGAGGACCTGGTAGTCCGCGATGACCACGAACAACTCCACCCCGAGTTCCTGGAGCCGGACCCGGTTGTGCAGCGTGCCGAAGAAGTGACCGAGGTGCAGGCGGCCCGTGGGGCGGTCACCGGTGAGCACCCGGAACCGCCCCGGGTCCGTGCGGATCAGCTCCTCCAGCACGGCGCTGCGGGCCTGCGCGGCGGACGTCCCGAGCGCATCGGCCGGCCCGGCGCAGGCAGCGGCACCGGCGTCTTCGGTCTGGGGTACGGCGGTATTCACAGGATCTCCTGAAGGGTCGGTCTCGACGCCATGATTGCACGGCGAGCGCATCGGGGAACGGCAAAGGGACCCCGATCCGAAACGGCGTCACGCTCCCCCGGGCGGACGCCACCGAACTGACCTCGGCCGTTGGCCCGGACCCGACGGACGGCCCGCCCTCACTTCTGCCCGACGGTCCGGGATATGCGCGTGGCGAGCAGTTCGTGCAGCATCCCGTGCAGCGGCGCCGGCCGTCCGGCCCGCCCGGCCAGTCGGACGACGGCACCCGTCCAGGCATCGAACTCCGACAGTCTCCCGGCGAGGATGTCCCTTTGCAGCGAGGTGGTGCTGTCCGCCGGTTGCCGGTCCATCAGCGCCACCGCCGTATCCGGCGCGTCCGGCGGCAGCGCGATTCCGAGCGCAATTCCGGTCTCGTATATCTCGCGCATGCCCGTGACCAGCATCCGGCGGGTGCCGGGGCGGGAACGGAGTTCGCCGACCGTCGCCCCGCCGGTGGCCGCGCCGAGGCTGCCGACCGGCACCACCAGCAGGAACTTCGCCCACAGTGCGGCCCAGATGTCGGCCGGTTCCAGCACGTCCACCCCCGCCCCGCGCAGCAGCCCGCGCAGGCGGAACACCCGGTCGGACGCGCCGCCGTCCCACTCCGCGAAGCCCAACGCGCCAGGCGGACCGTGGTAGCGCACCTCGCCCGGCGCGACGGGGGTGGCGACCACCCGGGCCAGGCCGGGCAGCACCCGGGCACGGCCGAGCCGGGCCGCCACCTGCTCCGGCGCCTCGACCCCGTTCTGCACGGTGACCACCGCGGTGTCCGGGCCGACCAGTGGGTCCAGCGCGTCCAGGGCCGGGGGCAGGTGCGGGGTCTTGACGCAGAGCAGCACGTAGTCGACGGGACCGAGGTCGTGCGGGTCGTCCGACGCGCGCAGCGCCGGAGCCACCCAGTCCCCCGCGTCGCCGGTGACCCGCAGCCCCGTGCGACGCAGCGCGGCGAGGGTCGTACCCCGGGCGAGGAACCGGACGTCGTGCCCGGCGGCGGCGAGGCGGCCACCGAGGTACCCGCCCACGCCGCCGGCCCCGACCACGGCGATGCTCGCGCCCACCGGCGGACCGTCCCCGCCCGCCGGCCCGGCGTCGGTACGACCCGCACCGGCGTCCACCCGCGACCGGGCCGTCATCGGGGCAGCCGCCTGCCGACCCGCAGGGGGAGCGCCTCCAGGCCCCGGCTCAGCGAGCTGTCCGCCACCCAGACGACCTTCTCGGAGGGCACCGCGAGGGCGAGTTCCGGCAGGCGGCGCAGCAGGGTGGCGAAGGCGATCTCGCCCTGGAGCCGGGCCAGCGGGGCCCCGATGCAGAAGTGTGTGCCGTGGCCGAAGGACAGGTGCCGGTTCGGCGACCGGGTGACGTCGAACCGTTCCGGGTCGTCGTACACCTCGGGATCGTGGCCGGCGGCGGAGAGCGACAGGTGCACGAAGCTGCCCCGGGCGATGTCCACCCCGCCGAGGCACATGTCCCGGGTGGCGACCCGCAGCGAGGCCCAGCCCGCCGACCCCTCGTAGCGCAGGATCTCCTCGATCGCCCCGGGGATCAGGTCGGGGTCGGCGCGCAGCATCGCGAGCTGGTCGGGGTGCCGCAGCAGCAGCAGGGTGCCGTTGCCGACCATGTTCGCGACCGTCTTGTGCCCGGCGATGATCAGCAGCAGGATCGTCGACAGCAGCTCCCGGTCGGTGAGCGCGTCCTCGTCCCGGGCCCGGACGAGTTCGCTCAGCAGGTCGGTGCCGAGGTTCGCCCGCCGCTGCGCCACCAGGGCGGTGAAGTAGTCGGAGAACTCGTCGCTCGCCGCCTTCAGCTCGCTCTCCGCGTGCTGCAACGGGTCCTGGCTGAGCACGTAGCTCCACCGCTGGAACAGCGGCCGGTCCTGCACCGGGATGCCCAGGTACTCGCAGATGACGATGAGCGGCAACGGCAGTGCGAACGCGGTCACCAGGTCGATCTCGCCGCCGTCGGGGAACGCGTCGATGAGGTCGTCCACGACGGCCTGGATGCGTGGCCGGAGCCGGGCGACCACGGCGGGCAGGAACGCGCGGCTGATCGGCTTCTTGAGCCGGGTGTGCTTCGGCGGGTCGGCGAAGCCCAGGTTGCCGACGACCAGCAGGCTGTTGGTCGCCGCCTTGTCCCGGTACCGGGCGGGCAGGTTCTCGATCTGCTTGGACAGGCGTGGATCGCCGAACGCCTCCTCGACGACCCGGTTCGCGAGGACGGCGTACGCCTCGGCGCCGGGCGGGACGTCCATCCGGTGCACCGGGCACCGGGAGCGCAGCTCCGTCGTCGCCGCGTGGGGCGAGTCCCCCGGATCGGTGAAGTACGTCGTGGGCAGCACCTCCGTCATCGCGACCCCCGACCTCCCGGCTCGCCGCTGCCACCGGCCACCGCCGGGATGATCCAGACCAGGTCGTCCCGGCCGACCTTCGTCTCCAGGCCGTCCAGGCCCCTGATGTCGTCGTCGTTGAGGTAGACGTTGACGTAGCGCTTGACCCGCTGGTCCCCGTCCACGATCTTGTCGAGCAGCCCCGGGGCGGCGCGGTCGAGCCGGACGAGCACCTCGCGGATGCTGTCGCCCTCGACGGAGAACAGCCGCCGACCGCCGGTCAACGCGTGGAAGGCCGCCGGGACCTTGACGGTCACGACGGGCGCCGGCGACGGTGTGCCGGTGCCGTGGGCAGATTCGGACATGACTGGGTTACCTCCTGGACAGGTTTCCTGACGTCACCGGCGCGGTCGCGGCGCGGTGGTCAGGGTGGGAACTCGATCTCGATCTCGGTACGCAGCTCCGCCGGCAGGCGTACGTCCAGCGGCTCGCACCCCTGCGGTCCGGGCCGCCAGCCCGCCACCCGGTGGATCAGCCGGTCACCGCTGGCCCGGACGTACCAGATCACGTTCACCGGCCAGCCGGACTGGCGGAACAGGTACTCGTCCATGCCGGTGGGCTGCTCGCTGAGCCGTTGCCGACGTTCGTGCGGTGGACCGATCTCGTGCCAGTTCGGGTGGGAGTGCACCGAGCCGAGCAGTTCCCGACCGTGCACGGAGTGCTGTTTGATGGCCTGCAGCACCCCCTCGTCGGCGCACCAGAACCCGCGTTCGGTGTCCCGGTAGACCTCGCCGAAGCGGGGGGCGATCCGCTCCTCGAACTCGGCGATGACGCTCTCGTCCCGCCCCCGGACGTTCGGCACGAACTCGATGTCGGTGACGGTGATCGCGGCGTCGTCCACCTGCCCGAACAGCAGCGCCGACGCGCGGGGCGGGTGGTGGGGCACCCCGTCGGCGTCCCGGCTGTCCAGACACCGCCGGTACTCCCGTACGGCGTCGGCGACGAAACGGCGCGCGGCGGCGGGAGCGAACCGGACCGCCCGGGGCAGGTCGCCCGGCCCGCCCGGGGCGGGGTCCGCGTCGGTCGCGTCGTCGCGCTTCTTCCCGGCCGAGGCCAGGGTGCCACCCAGCAGGGCCGCGCCCAGCGGCCACGAACGCATGTGCACCGGCAGGGTCACGCAGTGGTCGCCGAGGCGCAGCAGCAGCCCGTCGTCCACCAGCCGGCGGGCGGCGTCGGCCTCGGCCGGCCCGGCGGTCAGCTCGGCCCACGGGCAGCCCGGCAACGCCCGGAGGAAGACGTCGATCCGGGTGGGGTCGTCCAGGACCAGCCGGCGCACGGGCCGGTGACGCTGGTCGACGACGGCCAGGAACCCCGGGCCCCGACGGAAGTGGAGCAGGCCGAACGTCCGGGTGGAGCGCCACCCGTCGACCGCCGTGGTCCCGCTGCCGCGCACCGTCGCCCGCATGGGGGCGGGCAGGTGGTCGAGGTGCCGCACGAGGTGCCGCCGCTGCGCGTCCAGGACCAGCGACCAGGTGACCGGTACGCCGATCGAGGAGCACTCGCGCAGCAACGCGACGATCCGCGCGGCGGTCCGGTCGGGCAGTGTGGACAGGTCGACGGGTTCGGCCAGCCGTACCCCGCCGACGGGGACCCGGGTCAGCAGCTCCACGAACTCCCCGCTGGTGGGCAGCTCCGCCGGGTCGAGGGTGAGCGTGGCCGGCCGGCCGCCCGTCGGAACGGGTGTGCCGGGGGCCCGCAGGTCGTCGATCGTCAGTGACGTGCTCATCGGGACGCCACCACCTCCCTGCCGTCGATCAGCTTCCGCCGGTACGGGTCGACGTCGAGTGCGACGGCGACGTACCGTTCCTCGTCCTCGAAGGCCAGGCCACGGTCGACGAACCAGCGGAGCATCCGGTCGAGCCCGTCAGCGGTGACGGGGTGCCCGCTGTCGGCGAGCCGTCGGGCGATGCCCGCCCGGCCGGCGACCTGGAACATGCCGAGGTAGACGTTGCTGTGGACGTCGTCCAGCTCGATCGTCTCCTCGGGCCAGCTGGCCCGGCGGTCCTCGATGGTCACCCGCCCCCGGTCGTCGACCCGGTAGGACAGGTCACCGCCCCGGTACGCCTGCGCCCAGCGTTCGACGCCCTGCTTCAGCTCGTCCTCGATCGGGCCGACGATGCCCTGGTCGCGGGTGTCGAAGAGATAGACCAGGTCGTACAGCTCGTCGCGCGGGACCTGGTAGATGAAGTCGTATATCTCGGCCGGCCGGCGGTACATGAACCCCTGGGTCGGGTCCTCGAAGTAGGGGCTGAAGCGTTCCAGCGCTATCCGCCAGGCCCCGGTCGGCGGTTGGAGGTGTTCCAGGGTGGCGAACTTGCCCAGCAGCCGCCGGTAGTCGTCCTCGGTCTCACCGGGGAAGCCGTAGAGGATGTTCCAGGTGACGTTGAGGCCGAGGTCGTGACCGTCGCGCAGCATCCGGACGTTGTGCGCGGCGCTGACGCCCTTGTCCATCAGGCGCAGCACGTGGCTGCTGAGGCTCTCGATGCCGGGCTGTACGTAGGTGACGTTCGCCTGTTTCAGGGCGCGCAACTGGTCCCGGGTCATGTTGGACTTGATCTCGTAGTGCACCCGCAGGTCGCAGTCGAGGGCGGCCATCGCCGGAATGGCCGTGTTCAGGTACTTCATGTCGAGGATGTTGTCGACCATGATCAGGTCCAGGACCCGGTACCGCTGCGCCAGTTCCACCACCTCACCGGCGATGCGGTCGGGGGCCTTGCTGCGGAAGTCGATGTTCGACCCGTTCAGCCCGCAGAAGGTGCACTGGTGGACCTCGCCCCACCAGCAGCCCCGCGAGGTCTCCAGGACCACCATCGGCCGGACCTGGGGTGCGAACGACGTCTCCGCCAGGGCCCGGAAGTAGCTGTCGTAGTTGGGCGCGGGCACCATCGCGAACGGCAGCGCGCCGCGTGCCGGCGGATTCACCACCGTCCGCCCCTCGTGCCGCCAGCTCAGCCCCGGCACGTCCGCGAGATCGGCGCCCGAGGCGACCCGGTCGAGCAGCATGGGCAGCGAACGTTCGCCCTCGCCGCTGAGCACGAAGTCGAGTTGGGGGAAGTTGCGGTGCAACGCCGGGCCCTGGAGCCCGTCGCAGTTGCTGCCGCCCATCGCCGTACGGATGCCCGGCACGAGTCGCTTCAGCTCCCGCGCCAATGCCAGGGAGGGCACGTTCTGCATGAAGGTGCTGGTGAAGCCGACCAGGTCAGGAGGGTCGGCGGCGATCTGTTCGGCGAGCCGTCGGACGAACCCGCGGGCGTACCGCTGCATCGCGACGGGGGCGTCCGGGTCCACGCCGCGCTGCCTGAGGAACTCGGCGAACTCGGGGACCCGGTAGCTGTCGACGTCGTACAGCGCCGGGGTGAAGACCCAGTCGCCGACGCCGTGGAACACCTGGTCCGCCACGTTGCCGTAGTCGGTCGGCGTGAGGGTGCCGCCGCTCTCGACGAGCAGGTGCTCGGCCCACCGGAGGTTGGCGTACAGTTCGTCGATCTCCCAGTTGGCGGCGTGCCTGCGGACACACTGCCCCAGGATTCCCAGCGCGCTGGACGGGGTGTCGAGACCCTGCCAGGGCATGGCGACCATCAGGAGCTTCACGGTTTTCCACCAGCTTCTTCCGTCGCGGTCGATAATGTGCGGTGCTTTCGCGGGACGCGCGTCACCGCAATTCGGGGACCGCTGCCCGATCTTTTCCGCGGTGGTTCGCCGACAATGTGCCGGCGCTCTACCGCAGCATGCCGGCCCGCGCCGCGAGGGGGCACGGGGAGGCGTTCAGAGCAATTTTCGGTGGCTGTCGCCCGGCTCTCTGCGCCGTCCCGGGCGGGGCGGCCGACGCTCGCCACCGGGCCTGTCGCACTGCCGGACTGCCATCATGTCAGGCCCGCCGTACGACCTCCAGCCTTAACACACGTTAACGCTGGAATTGATGACGGTCAAGTGAAGTTGTCATCCAGCAAGGACTCGTGGGATTCTCGCCTCCGACATTCTCGATAACGGCGAATGCGGGCACGCAGCACGCTGCGGCAATTTCTGCCAGGGCAGATGTTGAATGGTCAACCGCCATCGGAATAATTGATCGGAAATGGCGGGACCGGCGCGGCGGACCGCCCGCGCGGGAGGGCGGCGGTGATCGCCCCCCGGCCGACGGCTGATGGTCTAGCCTCCGAGAGACAGATACATCCCCGACGATCCAGCGGAGGACACGATGGCCATTCGGCGACATCTGCTGCGTACGCTCGCGGCCGCCGTGGCGGCGACGACCCTGACGGCCCTGGCACCGGCCGGAGCGGCGCAGGCGGCCTGCACGACGAGCAGCTTCACCGTCGTCTGGGACTACGCGGGCATGTACACCGCGCCCAACGAGTCGACGCTGTACGGCACCCGCCGTTACGGGCAGGTCGTCACCGGCCCGACCGGCAACACCGGCAACGGCTGGACGCTGACCTACGACTACTGGAACGGCCTGCCGCTCTGGGCGTACATGAAGGACGCCGCGTTGCAGTACCGCGGCTGCGCCTGACCCGCCCGGCCGCCGCGGGAACCGATCCGGCTGCGGTCCCGCGCCGGTCCACCGTCAGACCGGCGCGGGCCGGTGCTCAGCGGCGGGCCAGCCAGACCGTCCGCTCGGTACGGACGCCGAGGTCGTCGCGGCCCGGCAGTTCCGCCACGGCCGCGTCGAGGGCGGCGAGGTCGGCCGGGGAGAGCCGGTCTGCCAGCCCGTGCCGCATCCGGCCCAGCGAGACCTGCGCGTAAGGGACGGCGGCGGCGGGCAGCGGGGGGCGCAGGTCGATGTCGAAGCGCCGCTCGGTCACCGACCGGAAGCCGGCCTGCGTCATCCGCTCCCCCCAGTTCTCGTGCATGTGCAGGCCCGCCTCGTGCCGGCGCTTCGCCGCCTCGTCGTGCACCCGCCGCTCCACCTGCTCGCCCGGCGTGCCGGTGAGGAAGCGGGGGAACGCGTCCACCTCGGCGACCACCAGCAGCCCGTCCGGCTGCAGCGCGCCGAACGCCGAGGCGAGCGCGGTCGCCGGATCGGCCAGGTGGTGCAGGGACGCGGCGGCCCAGATCACCCCGGCCGGCCCGAGGTCGGGCCAGGGGCGGTCGAGGTCGGCCTGCACGGTCCGGATCCGGTCGCCCAGCCCGGCGG
The DNA here is from genome assembly GCF_049178955.1 of Micromonospora sp. WMMD730. Taxonomy (NCBI): domain Bacteria; kingdom Bacillati; phylum Actinomycetota; class Actinomycetes; order Micromonosporales; family Micromonosporaceae; genus Micromonospora; species Micromonospora sp. WMMD730. The sequence goes on along the minus strand of NZ_JBMHML010000002.1, from coordinate 7,563,009 downwards.
CGTCGGCCCGGGAACGCAGGTGGGCCAGCATCTCCGGGGAGAGGTCGACCGCGGTGACGGTGACACCGGGCAGCTCCCGGGCGAGGGCGAGGGAGGCCGTGCCGCTGCCGGCCCCCAGGTCGACCACGTGGGGCTGCCCGACGGCCTCCCGGCCGACCCAGCCGATCACGTCGCGGAAGTAGTCGTGCAGGACCTCGGCGTCCAGGTCGAGCAGCTCGATCAGGTGGTCGTGTGCCATGCGGCGACGGTAGCCGGGCCATGCCCCTACGGCATAGCATCTTGCGCATGAAGCAAGACAGGGATCTGGAGGACCTGGTCCGCCAGCGCGTACGCAGCCTGCGGCTGGCGCGCGGCTGGTCGCTGGAGGAACTGGCCCGACGCTGCCTGATCAGCCCCTCCACGCTCAGCCGGATCGAGACCGGGCACCGCCGGATCGCCCTGGACCAGGTCGCCACCATCGCCCGGGTGCTGGGCATCACGCTCGACCGGCTGGTCGAGTCCGACGCCGACGACGACGTCGTGATCCGCCCGCACTGCGACGAGAACCGGGGCGTCACCACCTGGTTGCTGTCCCGGGACAGCAACCAGACGGTCGCCAAGCTGCGGATCACCCGGGACGTCCCGACCGACCTGCGGGTGCACCCGGGGCGGGACTGGTTCACCGTGCTGTCCGGCACGATCGTCCTGCGCCTCGGCGAGCGGACGATCCTCGTCGGCACCAACGAGGCCGCCGAGTTCTCCACCCTGGTCCCGCACGCGTTCGGCGCACACGACGGCCCGGCCGAGATCCTCTGCATCCTCGACCACGAGGGCGAGCGCAGTCACCTGGGCCCGCACCACGACCCGCCGCCGGTCAGCCGGTGATCACCGGCCAGGCGTAGGCCAGCAGGGCGCACGCCGCCCCGAGCAGGGCGAGCGAGACGCCCCGGCTGGGGATGGGCAGCGCGGCGAGCACGATCAGGATGACCGCGACGACATAGAGGAACGCCTGTACCGACATGACACTCTCCTCGACGGTGGACTGACGGACGGTGCCGTCTCTACCCCCACCGACCCGGTCGGGAAACCCGTGTCCGGCCCGGAGTCGAAGCCCGGACCCTCCGGATCGGACGGTGCCGGCCGGGGACCGCTCGGCCCCCGGCCGGCCCGCCCGTCGGCGGTCGCCGCAGCCGGGTGTCAGCAGCCGAGCCGCTTGGTGGACAGCGCGATGTCGTCGATCCAGAGGTTGAACTCGCCAGGCGTCGTGCCGCCCTGGTAGAGCTGCCAGCCGATCTTCACGGTGTCCACCGCCGGCAGGACGAACGGGACGTCGTTGCCGCCGTGGTCGGTGGTGGAGGCGGTCAGCTCCGGGTTCGCCACCCCGTCGATCCACACCGCGACCCGGTTGTCCGTCGGGTCGAGCTTCCACTCGAAGCACTGCCAGGTGTCCTCGACGACCGGGGCCGACTCCCGCCAGTTGGTCCAGTCGCCGGTCGGGCCACCGTCCGCGCCCACCCCCCAGAAGGTGCCGGGGACGGTGGGCGCGTACTGGCCGCCGATCGGGCGGACGACCTCCGAGCTGCCGCTGCCGGTCGCCTCCACCAGCGTGAAGTGCGCCCAGTCCGGGGCGGTGGGGAAGGCGTCCACGCGCAGCCGCATCCGCCCGTAGAAGCGGTTGCCCGGCGCGGCGAAGTCGTCGACGCGCAGGAAGGCCCGGCCGTTGTCGACGGTCCGGACGTGCAACACCTGGTTGCCGTGCTTGGCGCGCTCCACCGTGAGCGTGCCGTGGCGGGTGTCGACGCCCCACTTCAGCGTGCTGGGGCCCCCGGGAGGCAGGCGCTCGAAGTCCTCGCAGAACAACAGGTCGCGGTGGCACGTGCGCGGGGCGGCGTCCGAGACACCGGCCGGGACGCTGCCGGCGGTGACGCCGAGGATCAGGGCCGCGGTGAGTACCGCGAGGGAACTGCGCATGGTCGTCCTCCATGAGGGGGTGATCGCTGCCGGATGGGCGGGCCGGTGGAACTGCCGGCCGGCGGGTCGACTGCCCGTCGTCGTGGCGGTGGCCCGGCGGACGGCACGCGCCGGTCGAGGCGACGTGCGGCCGGCACCGCGCTGCTCCCGCGTACACCGGTTCCCCAGCGCGGTTGCCCCCGTGCTGCGGTGCTGTGAGCCATTCCAGCACGGCCGTCCCGCCCTAGCAATATCGACAACCATCAGCACAGCTCACCCCGGCGAGGCGACCGGCCGGGCTGACCGGCGACACGGGTGAGGGCCCCGCCGGTCAGACCGGCGGGGCCCTCGGGTGCTCATCCGCTGCGGCGTTGCACCGCAGCCGGGCCCGTCAGTTGCAGGTGGTGCCGTTGAGCGTGAACGGCGCCGGGACGGTGGGGGACCCGCTGGCGGTGAAGCCGAAGCTGACCGCCCCGTTGGTCGGGATGCTGGCGTTGTGGCTCTCGTTGCCCACCGTGACCGCCGCGCCGGTCTGCTGGAAGACACCGTTCCAGTGGCCCTGGACCAGCTGGCTGCCGGGGAAGGTCCAGCCGAGCGACCAGCCGTTGACGGCCGGGCCGTCGTTGTAGACGGTGACGCTGACGTTGAAGCCGGTGTTCCAGGAGTTGGTCACCACGTACGACACCCGGCAGGTGCTCGCCAGGGTGGTGGCCGGCCGGATGTCGCCGTAGTCGTCCCGGGCGGTGGCGAAGTCCTGGAAGCCGAAGCCGGGACCGGCCGACCGGGTGGTGGTGCCCGCCGCGAGGACGGTGCCGTTGGCGTTGACCGAGTAGACCGGCCCGCCGCTGTCGCCGCCCCGGGCCGACTCGTCGCCGTCGAGCTGGGTGGCCTCGACCAGGTCCTCGATGTCGTCGTAGTGGAAGTCGACCCGCAGGTTGCAGACCGGCCCGCCGATCTCACCGGCCGAGGTGTACCCCGACTGGCAGAGCAGCTGCCCGGGGAAGACCTCGGTCCAGCCGGTCACCTGGGCGCGTACCTCGTCGTTCTGTCCGCCGACGTAGATGTGGCTGCCCGGCGAGGAGGTGGAGACCAGCATGGTGTCGTGGTCGTCGTTGCTGGCGACCGAGTAGCCGATCAGCGTGCCGCTGTTGGTGTTCGTGTTCCAACCGACGTGCCAGGGCTGACCGATGGGGCCGCAGTGTTCCGCGGTGAGCAGGTAGCCCACGTTGGTGGTGTGGTTGCGGACGCCGAAGCCGGCGGTGCAGGCGTAGGTGGTCAGCCCGATGCCGATGCCGCCGTCGTACGGCGCGGAGTCGTTGTACCGGGACCGCTCGACCATCCGCTCGCGGACGACGGTGCGCGTGCTGACCCCGGTCGCCGGCAGCTTCGGCTGCCTGGCGCTGATCTTCGGGTCGACGGCGACCTCGATCCCGGAGCCGTCGGTCCGCAGCCGGACGGCGTGCGTGGCGTCCTTCGGGTCGGCGTCGACGACGGGGGTGAGCTTCGCCGCCGCCTTCTTCAGCTCGGTGCGGGAGTAGGTGGCCCCGACGACCTCCACCGGGGCGGTACGGCGTGCGGTCGCCACCGCCGCCGCGACGTCACCGGGCAGGGTGCCCTTCCACCAGAGGGTGACGTGGTCGTCCACCAGGCCGATGCCGGCGTAGCCACGCGGCGCGCCGGCCTCGACGGCGGTGCGCACGACGTTGGCCGCGTCGACCAGCGGGGCCTGGGCGAGCATCCGGTCCCGGGTCTGCGCCGGGATCAGGTCGAGGATGGAGCGGTCGTTCTCGGCCGTCGGCGCGGTCGCCGACGTGCCGAACGGCTGGCTGGGGGCGGCATTCGAGGGTGCCGTCAGCGGACCGACCACCACCGTGGCGCCGAGCAGTACGCCGGCGACCACCGAGCGGCGGGTCGCGTTCCAGGTTTGCGTCATGACCATGAGTCAAGTGACTCCGCCGCCCCGGGAACAGGCAGAAGCATCGGCAAGAATCGACCGACGGCGCGACGCCGACCGTGGCCCGGAGCGGATGCTCCGGGCCCGGCCGGCGTCGGGACGCCCCTGCCGTCAGGAGCTGGTGCAGGAGAGGTTGCCGGGTGCGGTGCTGCTGTTGCCGTTGACCAGGAAACCGATGGTGGTCGAGGCGTTCGGGCTGATGGAGCCGTTGTAGGCGGCGTTGCGGATGCTGACCGTGCCGCTGGTGCCGGTGTTGCTGCCGTTCCAGACGTTGGCGATGGTCTGCCCGCCGGCCAGCGTCAGCTGCACCGTCCAGCCGGTGATGGCGGTGGAGCCGGTGTTGGCCACGACGACCTCACCCTGGAAGCCGCCGGTCCAGCTGCTGACCGTGCGGTACGTCGCGGTGCAGCCGCCCGGCTGCCCGGTCGGCGGCGGCGTGGTCGGCGGAGCGCTGGTCGGTGGGGTGGTCGGCGGCGTGGTGGGCGGGGTGGTCGGTGGCGTCGTCGGCGGGGTGGTGGGCGGCGGGGTCGAGGTCCCCGGGACCGTGGTGGAGGCCGCGTTGAGCGCGTTGAGGACGGAGGTGTACGCCGGCTTCGGGTTGCTGTTGCGGTCGAACAGCAGCGGGTTCTCGTTGCCCCGCCAGGAGTCGCTGTCCCGGATGCCCCAGGTGGTGATGCCGACGCAGCGCGGGACGTTCATGCACGCCTGGGTCAGGCCCTGGTACTGGCTGGTCGAGGCGTTGGTGACGTCGGCCTCGGTCAGCGCCACGTCCACCCCGAGGGCGGCGAAGCTGGACAGCGTCTGCTGGAAGTTGCCCGGCAGCGAACTGCCCCCGGTGAAGTGGGTCTGCAGACCGACGCAGTCGATCGGGACGCCGCGCGCCTTGAAGTCCTTGATCATGTTGTAGACGCCCTGCGTCTTGGCGTACGTCCAGTTCTCGATGTTGTAGTCGTTGTAGCAGAGCTGGACCGAGGGGTCGGCGGCCCGCGCGGTGCGGAAGGCCACCTCGATCCAGTCGTTGCCGGTGGACTGGAGGTTCGACGAGCGGCGGGTGCCGTTCTCGGCGTACGCCTCGTTCACCACGTCCCAGGCGTAGAGCTTGCCCTTGTAGTGGGCCATCACGCCGTTGATGTGGCTGATCATCGCCTGCCGCAGCGCGCTGCCGCTCAGGCTGCCCCAGAACCGCGGCTGCTGGGCGTGCCAGGCCAGGGTGTGGCCCCGGAACCGCATGCCACGCTGGGTGGCCCAGTTGTAGATCGCGTCACCCCTGCTGAAGTCGAACTGGCCGGGGTTGGGCTCGGTCGCGTCGGGCTTCATCTCGTTGACGGCCGTCATCATGTCGAACTCGCGGCTGGCGATGTTCAGGAAGCCGGAGTCGTTGAGCCGGTCCGCCCCCATCGCGGCCCCGAAATACCGGCCGCTGCGTTCGGCGGCGGCCTTCAGCGTGGTCCCGGGCGGTCCGCTGAGGTCGGCGTGGGCCAGGGTCGCCACGGCCATCGACGACACGGTGATCGCCAGGGCGCAGGCACCGCCCAGCAGCAGCCGGCTGGCCCTCCTGGTACGGCGTTGCGGTCGAGCGGGTACGTCGTTCATCTGTGCGTTTCCTCCTCGGTGTTCCGTCCGGTCACCGCCGGACGGGCACGCGACCGGTCGACCGCTCGTGGGATCGACGACCGGGACACCGCGCCTGCGGCGGGACCAGCACGTCACAGGGGACGTCGAGCCGGTGTCGACCCGGCCGCGCCCTCGTCGGTGACCACCGGTCGGCTGCCCGGTCCGCCCGGTGGATGGCGAACACTCCGCGTCCTACGCCCGTGCGGGGTGACGCTGCCCTGCCGTGATGCTATATCGAATGGATTCGATCTGCGACAGGTGTCCGACCCGGTCCGGCGGGGTTTACCCTGCGCGACGGCCCGACCACGGAACGGCGGCACGCTCAGCGGGTACGCGTCCGCCGGGCCGCCAACTCCGTACGGTTACGGACGCCGAGCTTGCGGAAGATGTTGCCCAGGTGGAACTCGATCGTCTTCACCGAGACGAAGAGCCGCTGCGCCGCCTCCCGGTTGCTGAGCCCGTTGGCGATCGCGGTGGCGACCCGGGCCTCGGCCTCGGTCAGCGTCGACTCCCCGGCCGGCACCGGGAACGGCGGATCGGCGACCAGCGGACCACCGGCGCCCGTCGCGGGCGTGCCGAGGGACCGCAGATCCCGCATCACCAGCGTGAGCATCCCGGCGGCACCGGTCCGGGCGTACCCCGCGCACGCCTGCTCCAGCAGCCGGGCCGCCTCGCCCCGCCGGCCGGCCCGCCCGTGGTGCACACCCAGCAGCCAGGCCACCCGGGCGGCGAGCAACCGCTCGACCGGGCGGGTCAGCAGGTCCACCGCAGCAGTGAGGGCCACCGTGGTGGCCGTGCCCGGGTCGAGGATCCAGGCCCGCCACGCCGGCAGCACCGGTCCGCCCGGCCAGGAGGCCGGCGGGTCGTCGACCCCGGCGAGCAGGTCGCCCGCCAGCCGGGACCGGCCGGCGAGGGCGTGGTAAGTGGCCAGCTCCCAGCGGTGCTCGTACTGGAGGCCGGCGGTCGCCCCGACGTCCCTGGCCACCACGAGTTCGAGCAGCCCGGCCCAGGTCTCCCGGTCACCCCGGGCGAACGCCAGCGCGGCCGTGCACTCGGGCAGGTGGCGGGCCACCCAGGCCGAACCGACCTGCGCCGCCAGCTCGCGGGCCTGGTCCAGGTGGACGGCGGCGTCGTCCAGGTCACCGCGCAGCGCGTCGCACTTGGCCAGCCAGGAGGTCGCCTCGGCCTGCACGTCGGGGGTGCCGCACTGCGCGGCCAGCCGGGCCGCCTCCCGCAACTCGGCCTGACCCCGGACCAGGTTTCCCGCCCAGCAGTCACCGACCCCGACCAGGGCGAGCAGCCGGGGCCGGTCGGCCGGCGGCAGGTCCAGGCCGGCGAGCAGCGGGGCGAACCGGCGCGCCTCGTGCGGACGCATCAGCGTCATCACGGCGGTCAACGCGCACTCCACCAGTACCGGGTCGTCACCGAAGGCGTGCTCGTCGAAGATGCGTACGGCGGCGTCGAGGTGCTCCGGGCCCTCGGCCAGGCCGGCCCGGGTGGCCGCCGTCCCCGCCAGGGTGCGGTAGATCAGTGCGGTCCGCGCCGAGCCGCTGGCCTCGTGGGCCTCCCGCACCCGGGTCAGCAGCGGGAGCAACTGGTCGCTGTCGGCGGTCCGGGACAGCGTGAGGAAGGCCCGGAACAGCAGGCGCGCGGCCTCGTCCGGTTCGGCACGGTCGGCCGCCGACAGCAGGCGCTCGGCCGTGATCTCGGTGGACACCGGCTGAGCGTAGAACCCGGGGCCAACCCTGGGGATTTCCCCGGTGCCCAGGTCACCCCGGGCCGCCCAGACTGCATGCACCTGCCGGTCCAGCCGGCCGGTGGGCGTTCGCGAACGGATAGAGGTAGCACCATGAAGCGTAGGACCGTACAGATCGACACCATTCCCACCGACGGGATGGAGCTGGCCGACGACCAGCTCGCCCGGATGCTCGGTGGGCTGCCGCGCAACGGGGCGGGCTCGTCGAAGACCATCGACGACATCCCCGGCGGGGGTCGGCCGGACACCGACACCGACTTCGACTGATCCGTCACCGTCGACGATCCGGCCCACCGAGGTGGCCGGGCCGTCGGCGGGCCCCCGCCCGGAGTACCCATGATCCTCATCCTGACCGCCCCCGACGACGTGCATGCCGACGCGGTAGAGGTGGAGCTGGGCCGGCGCGGCGTCCGCTGGGTCCGCTTCGACCCGGCCGACGTGCCGTCCCGCGCGTCACTGTCGGTGACCATCCGGGACGGCCGGCTGACCCGTACCCTGGTCCGGCACGCCGACCCGGGCGGGACCGTCGACCTCGACGCGGTGACCGCCGTCTGGTTCCGCCGCCCCGGTGTCCCGGTCGCCCCGCCCCACCTGGGCGACCCCCACGCCGGTTTCGTGGTCGAGGAGAGCCGGCAGTTCGTCGGCGACGTCTGGGAGACCCTCGACGTGCCGGCGCTGCCCGCACCCCGGCCGGTGGTGCTGCGGGCCCAGCAGAAGGTCCGCCAGCTCCAGCTCGCCCTGCGTCTCGGTTTCGACGTGCCGGCCACCGCCGTCGGCAACGACCCCGGGGCCGTGCTCGACCTGTTCGACCACACCGGCGGCCGGATGATCACCAAACAGGTCGGGCTGACCAGCCTGCGCGACGAGCTGATGCGCTTCACCGAGCCGGTCACCCACCGCGACGTCGGCCACGTCGACGGGGTACGCCACTGCCCCCTCATCGCGCAGGAACGGGTGCCCAAGCGGGTCGAGCTGCGGGTCACCGTCGTCGGCGACCGGGTGTTCACCGCCGCCATCGACTCCCAGCGGTCCAACCACGCCCGGCACGACTGGCGTCGACAGGACGACCGGAACACCCCACTGAGCCGCTACGACCTGCCCGCCGACGTCGCCGCCCGGTGCGTGGCGCTGACCCGCGCGCTCGGCCTGCGCTACAGCGCCCTCGACCTGATCGTCACCCCCGACGACCGGTACGTCTACATCGAGATCAACCCCACCGGCCAGTACCTGTGGGTGGAGGAGGAGACCGGGCTGCCCATCACCGCCGCCGTGGTCGACCTGCTCACCACGCCCGCCCCCACCCCCGGAGCCACCACGTGACCACCCTGGACCCGGCCCTGCTCGACGCCGCCGTCACCCTCGTACGGGAGCTGACCGCCGACCGCGCCGGCCTGCCCGAGGCCCGCCGACGCCTCACCCCGCTGCGGGAACGCTGGCCCGGGGCCGATCCGGCGGTCGTGCGGGACGAGGAGGTGGCCGACGGGTCCGTCTCCTTCGACCTGCTGCTGCGCGAACCCGCCGGCACGGTCTCCGTGGCGTACAGTCCGACGCCGGCCCTGCCGTGGCCGCTGCGCGGGGCGGTCCGGCACTCCGACCACCACCTCGCCCGGGTGGGCACCCGGACGCTGCGGGTGGGCGAGGCGCTCACCGCCCTCGACTTCCTCTGGTACGACCACGACGTGCTCGCCCGGCTGGTCGACACCGGCCTGGTCGCCGAGGAGCTGGAGCAGCACCCGGTCGCGGTCGACGACGACGAACTCCAGGCGGCGGCCGACGCGTACCGCCGGGCCAAGGGCCTGCTCGACGCCGAGTCGACCGCCAGGTGGCTCGCCGAGCGGGGGCTCACCGCCGAGGACTTCGCCGACCTGATCGCCCACACCGTGGCGGTCGCCCGGCTCCGCACCCGGGTGGTGGGTGACCGGTTGCCGGAGTGGTTCGCCGCGCACCGGTCCACGTTCGACCGGCTCCTGATCGTCTGGGCCGCCGAGGGGACGCCCCCCACCGACCGCGCGACGGCGCTCGCGACGGTGGCCGCCGCCGTCCGCGCCGGCCGGGCCGCCGGCACCCTGTGGACGGTGGCGGTCGCGGCCCCGCCGGAGCTGCGCGACGCCGCCGGGCCGGTGCCGACCACCATCGCCGGTACGGCGGTGACGGCCGTGGTGGTCGACCGCGAGCCGGCCGTCCTCGACGACGGCACCCGGGCGCTGGTCGAGCGGGCCATGTTCGACGAGTGGCTGGCGCAGCAGCGGGCCGGCACCGACATCGAGTGGTTCTGGCTGCCCCGGGACCGGACGACCCGGGTCCGGTGACCGGCCGGCGACGGGTGCCGGTGGTGCTCCAGGTCGCCGCCACCGACTGCGGGCCCAGCGCGCTCGCCATGCTGCTCGCCGCCCACGGCCGGGCGGTCCCCGCGTCGTACCTGCGGGCCCGGCTCGACGTCGGCCGGGACGGCCTGAGCCTGCGCGACCTGCGCGACGAGGCGCAGCAGCACGGGCTGCGCTGCCGGGCGATCGCCCTGCCGGCGCTGTTGCGGGACGCCACCCGGTTGCGGGAGCTGCCGTTGCCGCTGCTGGCCCACTGGAACGGCGACCACTACCTGGTGGTGGAGCGGATCGGCCGCCGTGGCGTCGACGTGGTCGACCCGGCGGTGGGCCGCCGACGGCTCTCCCCCGCCCAGTTCTGCGCCGGCACCACCGGGGTGGTGCTGCTGGCCGCACCCGACGGTCCCGCTCCGCCGGTGCCTCCGGCACCGTCACCGGTACGTGACCTGCTGGTGCCGGTGCTGCGCCGGCACACCGGGCTGCTCGCGCTACTGGCGGCGACCTCGGTGCTGCTCACCGCGACCGGCCTGGCCGTGCCGTGGGCGACCGCCGCGCTCATCGACGCCGCCGCGCCCCCGGCGGCGACCTGGCTCGCGGCCGTCGCCGCGCTGGCTCTGCTCACCGGGGCGTTGTCCCTGGTCCGGGGGCTGACCGTGACCGGCCTGCAACGACGCATCGGCAGCCGGCTCGGCACCGAGACGGTGCACCGGCTGTTCGAGGTGGTCTACCGGTACTTCCACCGCCGGTCGGCCGGTGACCTGGTCGACCGGGTCCGGGCGGTGGCCGGTGTCCGGGACCTGCTGGCGTCGGCGCTGGTCGCCACCGCCCTGGACGGGCTGCTGGTGGTCGGTTACCTGACCGTGGTGACCGTGCTGGCCCCGGTGCTGGGGCTGGTGGCCGCCGCCGTGATCGCGGTGCAGGCGGGTACGGCGCTGTGGGTCGGCCGCCGCTCCGGCGCGCTGCAACGGGAGGAACTGCTCGCCTCCGGTGAGGAGGCAGCCCGGCTCTCCGAGGCGGTGCAGGGCATGGCGGCGATCCGGGTCGCCGGGGCCCAGCAGCGGGTACGGGAGCGCTGGCAGGAGTCGTTCGACAGGGGTGTGTCGGCGGCGCACCGGCTGGCCCGGCTGACGGCGGTCGCGGACGCGCTGCTCGCCGCCTGGTCGATGGCGTGCCCGGTGCTGATGCTGCTGGTCGCGGTCCGACAGGCCGACTCGCCGGGACGGGCCGCCGGCCTGGCCGCGCTCGCGGTGGCCGCGATCACCCCGGCGGTCGCGCTGGCCCAGCGGCTGCCGTCGTTCACCCTGCTCGCCCCCACCGTGGACCGGCTGGCCGACATCGTGGACGCACCGGTCGAGCAGCCCACCCCTGGTATGCCGGCGCCCCGGCTGACCGGGCTGGTCACCCTCACCGGCGTGGGTTTCCGGTACGACCGGCGGTCGCCCTGGGCGCTGCGCGACGTCACCGCCGTGATCCGGCCCGGCAGCAAGGTGGCGGTGGTGGGCGGCTCCGGCAGCGGCAAGAGCACCCTGGTCGGCCTGCTGACCGGTCTGTACGCCCCGACCGAGGGGTGCATCCACGTCGACGGCCACGACCTCGCCACGCTGGACCTGTCCTCGGTACGCCGGCAGATCGGGGTGGTCCTGCAGGAGACCTACCTCGGCGCGGGCACCCTGCGCGAGGCGTTGACGCTGTCCCGCCCGGACGCCTGCGACGTCGCCGTCGACCGGGCGGTCCGGCTGGCCGCGCTGCACGACGACGTGGCGGCCCTGCCGATGGGGCTGCACACCCACCTCGGCGACGGCGGCGTCGGCCTGTCCGGCGGGCAACGGCAGCGGGTCGCGCTCGCCCGCGCGCTGCTGGCCGACCCGGCCCTGCTCATCCTGGACGAGGCGACCAGCGCGCTGGACACGGTGACCGAGGCGGCCGTCGAGGCGAACCTGCGGACGCTGCCGGTGACCCGGCTGGTGATCGCGCACCGGCTGTCGACGGTCGCGGACGCCGACCTGGTGCTGGTGCTCGACCGGGGGCGGCTGGTGGAGAGCGGACCTCCGGGGGTGCTGCTGGCTGCCGGTGGACCGTTCGCCCGGCTGGCCGGGGTGCCCGGTGCCGTCCGGTCGTGGCCCGACCCGGTCCGCTGAACCGGTCACGGCGCGTGCGGGACGGCGGCGAACTCGACGAGGTCGAGGCGGCCGTGGGTGGCCGCATAGCGGGTGAGTGAGGTGTTGGCGACCGGGGTGGTGGCGAGGATCGCGTCGAGGTCGGCGAACGGCAGCCCCTCCAGGACGTGCCGGGCGGCGACGACCACGGCGTCGTGGGCCACCACCCACACCCGGCGTCCGGCGTGCCGGCGGTGCAGGTCGGCCAGGGCGGCGCGGACGCGGGCGGCGACGTCGTCGAACGTCTCGCCGCCGGGTGGCCGGTAGGCGTGGAGGCCGTCGGCGGCGAGCCGGGCCGCCTCGGCGGGGAACCGTTCGGCGATCATCAGCGGGGTCAGGAGTTCCAGCTCACCCATGAGCCGGTCGACCAGCCGCCCGTCGAGGTCGACCGGGACCGGGGCGACGCCGAGGGCGGCGGCGGTGTCCGCCACCCGCGCCCAGGTCTGCCGGGCCCGCCGGTACGGGGAGCAGACGACGTGGTCGGGACGCCGGTCGGCGGGTTGCGCCGCGAGCCACCGGCCGAGCCGGGTGGCCTGTCGCCGGCCCAGCGGTGACAGCGGGACGTCGGCGTCGCGCCCGGTGAGCCCGTGGGTGGCGACGCCCCGCGTGTGGGCCTCGGCGAACGCGACGTTGGCGACGCTCTGCCCGTGCCGGACGATGGTCAACTCCGCGACGGTGTCCACGGTTCCACTGTCCGGCAGCAGCCGGTGCGGGGCGACCCCGGGCGGCGGGACGCTGCCGCAACGACGGCGGTCTCCGGCAGCTCGCCGGCCTCGACACCCCCGACCGAACACGTTTCCGAAAGTTTCCGAAAGTCGTTGACGCGTTCGAAATGCCGCTGCAATACTCCGATTCACAGCGACATCAATGCATCTCGATAGAACCCCGCATCCCCAGGCAGCACCGCCCCCAGGAGGACCTGCGCATGATCTCCAGCACCGGTGGCTCCGGTCACCCGTCCCGTTCCCGAGCCTCCCGCCTGACCGTCCGGCTGGCGGTGCTCGCCACCACCGTGGCGCTGGGCGCCGTCGGCGTCGCGGTCTCCGCCACCCCGTCCAGCGCCGCCGCCTGCAACGGCTACGTCGGTCTCACCTTCGACGACGGACCGACCGGCAGCACCGGCGCGCTGCTGAACGTGCTGCGCGCCAACAACGTCCGGGCGACCATGTTCAACGTCGGGCAGAACGTGCAGGGCAACCCGTCCGCCGCCCGGGCCCAGGTCGACGCCGGCATGTGGATCGGCAACCACAGCTGGAACCACGCGCACATGACCTCGATGGGTCAGAGCCAGATGCAGTCCGACCTCTCCCAGACCAACTCGGCGATCCAGTCGGCGACCGGCGTACGGCCGCAACTGTTCCGCCCGCCCTACGGCGAGACCAACTCGACCCTCCAGTCGGTCGCCTCGTCGCTCGGCATGCGCCAGGTGATCTGGGACGTCGACTCCCAGGACTGGAACGGCGCGAGCGTCAGCCAGATCGTCTCCAACGCCGGCCGGCTCCAGAACGGCCAGGTGATCCTGATGCACGACGGCATCCAGAACACCCGCGACGCGATTCCGCAGATCATGGCCAACCTGAACAGCCGTGGCCTCTGCCCGGGCATGATCTCGCCGAGCACCGGCCGGGCGGTGGCCCCGGACGGCACCCCGCCGACCAACCCCCCGACCACCCCGCCCACCGGCACGCCGACCACCCCGCCGGCCGGTGGGACGTGCACCGCGACGGCGACGTACCCGAACGTGTGGGGCGACCGGTACAACACCTCGGTGACGGTCCAGGGCGGCAGCAACTGGACGGTGGTGGTGGCGCTGACCGCGCCACAGAAGGTCAACACCACCTGGAACGGCACGCCCAGCTGGGACAGCTCCGGTTACGTGATGACGATGCGGTCCAACGGCAGCGGCAACACCTTCGGCTTCACCACGATGATGAACGGCAACAGCGGCGCCCGGCCGCAGATCCGGTCGTGCACCACCGGCTGACCGGCGGGCGGCACCCGACCGGGGCCCGCAGGCCCCTCCCCGACCACCGGCCCTCCCCGGACGTCACGGCGTCCGGGGAGGGCCGCCGCACGACCGCCCGTCGAGGCGGACCCGAAACTTTTCAGTCACCTGCTCGAAACTACCGGTTGAAAACCCCGGGATTACCTGCCAACCTGAAATCCATCGATGAACGTGAACGTTAACAGCACGCCACGGGCCACCCACCACCACCAGGAGGTACCGACAGTGCGAGGACACGCACCGCACTCCCCGCCCCCGGCACAGCCCCACCCGGCCCGGGTCTCCCCCCGTCGACGACGCCGGCTGGTCACGCTCGCCGCGGCCGGGATCGCCGCTGCCCTCGTCGGGTTGTTCACCATGACGGTGACGACCGGCACGGCCTCGGCCGCCGACAACCCGTACCAGCGGGGCCCCGACCCGACCCGGAGCAGCGTCGCGTCCGTGAACGGTCCGTTCGCCAACACCTCGGTCGCCGTCCCGACCGGGTACGGCTTCAACGGCGGACGGATCTACTACCCGACCGACACCAGTCAGGGCACCTTCGGGGCGGTCGCCATCTCGCCCGGCTACACCGCGCTGTTCTCCGTCGAGCTGGCCTGGATGGGGCCGTGGCTGGCCTCGCACGGCTTCGTCGTGATCGGCATCGAGACCAACAGCCGCAACGACTTCGACACCGCCCGGGGCACCCAGTTGCTCGCCGCACTGGATTACCTGGTGCAGCAGAGCCCGGTCCGGGACCGGATCGACCCCACCCGGCTGGCCGTCTCCGGTCACTCGATGGGTGGCGGCGGGGCGCTCAGCGCGGCCCTGCGCCGCCCGGCGTTGAAGGCGGCGGTCGGCATCGCGCCGTACTCGCCGTCGTCGAACCTGGCCAACGACCGGGTGCCCACGATGGTCTTCGCCGGGCAGGCGGACACGGTGGTCACCCCGTCCTACGCCTCCGGCCTGTACAACAGCATCCCGGCCACGACCGAGAGCGCCTACCTGGAGGTCGCGGGGGCCGACCACGGGTTCATGGTCGGCCGGTCGAACCCGGTGCTGATCCGGACCATGCTGCCGTTCCTCAAGATGTTCGTCGACAACGACGCCCGGTACAGCCAGTTCCTCTGCCCGCTGGCGGACAACAGCGGCGTGGTCAGCTACCGCAGCACCTGCCCGCTGCTGCCGCCGACCGCGACCACCCCGCCGCCGATCCCGTCGGACACCCCGCCGCCGATCCCGACCACCCCGCCGCCGACCACGCCGCCGCCGAGCAACCCGCCCGGCGCCGCCAGCCTGATCGTCGGCGCGCAGTCCAACCGGTGCCTCGACGTGCCCAACGCCTCCCGCGCCAACGGCACCCGGGTGCAGCTCTGGGACTGCAACCGCGGGACCAACCAGTCGTGGACGTACACCACGAACAAACAACTCCGGGTGTACGGCGACATGTGCCTGGACGCGGCCGGCTCCGGCAACGGTGCGGCGGTCCAGATCTACGGCTGCCACAGCCAGACCAACCAGCAGTGGAACGTCAACGCCAACGGCACCATCAGCAGCGTGCAGTCCGGGCGGTGCCTGGACGTCTGGAGCACGGCCAACGGGGCGCAGGTCCAGCTCTACGACTGTCACGGGCAGACCAACCAGCGGTTCACCCTGACGCCCCTGACCTGACGGCCCGGCCGGCCCCGACCGGCGACCGCCGCCGCACCACGCGGACCGGGCCGGTGTCTCCCGCATCCAGGGAGACACCGGCCCGCTCCCGGTGGACGTACGCGGCGGAGGTGCATTCCGCCCGGCGCCGACCGTTCGCTCCGCTAATCGACGTTGGCGGGACAAGCCGTGTCCGGTTTGCGAGGCTTATCGGGTGCGGAGGGATGATCCCGCGCCACACCCGACAGCCGGGGGTCGGCGTCTGGTGGCCCGTGACCCCGGGGCCATCGGCGATGTGAGCTGGGTCGAGCTCTTCGTCGATCTGCTCTTCGTGTTCGCGTTCCTGGCCGTCACCACGCTGATGGCCGAGCATTTCAGCCCCCTCGGGTTGGTCCAGGGCGTGCTCGTCATCCTCCTTCTCTGGCACTGCTGGACCCCGTGTGTCTGGCTCGGCAACGTGGTGCACCTCGACCGGGGGATCATGCCCCCGATCATGCTCGGCATCGCCGCCGCCCTGTTGGCGATCGGGGTCGCGATACCCGAGGCGTTCACCGACCGGGCCGGCGGGCTGCCCGGCCCGATGGTGCTGATCTGCGGATATCTGCTGATCAGGGCGACCGCCATGGTCGTCCTCACGTTCGTCAGCCACCGGGGCGAGGGCGGACAGCCGTCGGTGGTCGCCGCCTGGTTGATCTTCATCGCCGGTGGGCTGGTGCTGCTCGCCTCCTACCTGGTGCCGCCGCTGCTGCCGGCGGTCGTCGACGCCGCCCTGGTGCAGGCTGTGCTGTTCGCGAGCGCTCTCATGATCGACTCGCTGATCCTCGTGGCGGCCAGCAAGGGCGGCTGGCGGGTCGTCTCGCCCTGGCACCTGGCCGAACGGCACGCCCTGATCGTGCTCATCGCGCTCGGCGAGACGATCATCTCGATCGGCGCCAGCGAGGGGCTCGGGGTGGACCGCCCGGTGACCTCCCAGTTGGCCGTCGGGGCGGTGCTGGGCATCACCGTGGTCTTCGCGCTGTGGTGGAGCTACTTCGACCTGGCCAAGGTGATCATCGAACGGGCCCTGCGGGCCAGCTCCGGGCGGGACCGCGCCCGGGTCGGTCGGGACGTCTACAGCGGGCTGCACCTGCCCATGATCGGCGGGTTGATCTTCTTCGCGCTGGGGCTGAAGTATCTCAACACGCACACCACCCCGAAGAGCACCCACCCGTGGCCGTCGGCCGGCGTCGCCGTCCTGTACGGCGGTGTGCTGCTCTATCTGGGCGCGCTCGTCGTGGTGGAGTGGCGGGCGGTCCGGTTGCTGGGTCGGGGTCCGCTGGTGGGGGTGGCGCTGCTGCTGGCGCTGCTGACGGTGGTCGGACGGCTGACCGCGGTGCAGGCGCTGGTGGTGCTCGTCGCCGCCGTCTGCACGATGCTGGTGCTGGACAACACCCTCTTCCGGCGGAAACACCGGCAACTTCACGAGTCGGTCGAGCAGGAGAGCCTCCACGTCGGGACGGTCGACCCTCGGGAACTCTTCGTCGACCTCGTGTTCGTGTACGCCTTCATCGAGGTCACCGCGGTGATGAACCGGTTTCCGACCCTGCTCGGCCTGGCCCAGGGCATGATCCTGCTGGCGCTGCTGTGGTGGGCCTGGACGTCGTACACCTGGCTCGCCAACGCCGTGCGGCACGACAGCACGTTGGTGCGGTTGTGCACGGCGGGCATCATGACGGCGGTGCTGCTGATCGGGCTGGCGATCCCGCAGGCCTTCGTCCCCCTGCCCGGCAGCCTCCCCGGCCCGCTGCTGGTCGTCGGGTGTTACATCGGCGTCCAGCTCATGCAGGGGTTGATCTTCCGGCAGCTCGTCCGGGAGAACTCCGACCTGCGGGGCACCCGGACCCGGTTCGTCGCCACGACCGCCACCATCGCCATCCTGCTGGTGATCGTCGTCGTCGAGGTGGTCGCCCCCGACGCGGTCGCCCGGCACCCCGCCGTCACGCTGCTCTGGGTGGCCGCGCTGCTCGTGCAGTACGTCGCCGGGTACTGGGCCGGTGGGCGGCTGTGGCGGATCAGGCTGGTCCGGCACTGGGCCGACCGGCACGCCCTGGTCATCCTGATCGCCGTCGGCGAGGCGGTCCTCTCCGTCGGCATCTCCATCAACAACGTGCCGATCTCCGCCCCCACGCTGGTCGTCGTCGTCGCGTCGGTGGTGGCCCTCGGCACGATCTGGTGGAGCTACTTCACCGGCATCGACGCGGCCCGGATCGCCCTCGGGGCCTACGAGGGGGACCGTCGGGTCCGCGCCGCGCGGGACGCGTACACCTATCTGCACCTGCCGATGATGGCCGGGATCGTCCTGGTCGCCTACGGCCTGCACCAGACCCTGGCCGCGTCCCAGGAGCGGCACAGCGCCCTGCTGGGCCACTACATGCTGTTCTTCGGGGTGGCGTTGTACCTGTTCGGCAACCAGATGTTCTGGCTGCGGATCTTCCGGACGGTCAGCCCCCACCGGCTCATCGGCGCGGTGGTGGTCACCGTCCTCGCGCCGGTGACCGTCGCGCTGCCGTCCGTGGTCTCGTTGCTGCTGCTGACCGTGCTCGGCGTCGGCTTCGCCGTAGTCGAGGCGGTGCAGGAGGGTGACCCACGGACCCGGCGGCCCGCCCGGACGTGACCCGGTTCCCGGCGGCCCGCCCGGGGCTCAGCCGACGGTGCAGGGGCTGCCGTTGAGCCCGAAGCTGGTCGGTGGCGCGTTGCTGGTGCTCCAGCTGCCCTGGATGCCGAAGCTCACCGAGCCGTTCGCCGGTACGACGCGGTTCCAGTCGACGTTGCGGGCCGTCACCGTGGTCCCGCTCTGGCCGGTCGTCGCGTTCCACCCGGAGGTGATCTGCTGGTCCCCCCGGAAGCTGAAGGTGAGCGTCCAGCCGTCCACCGGCGCGGTCGCGGTGTTCTGGACCGTCACGACGGTGACGAACCCGCCCTGCCACTCGGACTGGTTCTGGTAGGTCACCCGGCAGGTGGGCGGCGGCGGCATCGGCGTCGTCGGCGGGGTGGGCGTCGTCGGTGCGAAGACCGTGTTGGAGGCGATCGAGACGTTGCCGGCCGCGTCGCGGGCCCGCACGTAGAACTGGTACCGCAGCGGCGTCGACGGCGGGGGCGGCGGGGGGAGCGCGATCGTGTACGTCGTCGTCGGCACGGTGGCGACCAGGAACGAGGTGAACCAGCCGTCGAAGCGGTAGACGTTGTAGCCGCTCACCCCGACGTCGTCGGTCGACGGCGACCAGGAGAGCGTGGCGGTCGAGTCGGTCACGTCGCCGAGGGTCAGGTTCTGCGGCGCGCTCGGCGGGGTGGTGTCCGGCCCGGTGTCGGTGACCGGGGTGACCACGGTGACCGGCTCCGACGCCAGGGAGCGGTGCCCGACGACGTCCCGGGCGGAGACGCGGAACGAGTACTGCCGGCCCGGGGTGATGTAGTTGCTGATCGTGGTGGTGGTGACGTCGCCGACGCTTGCCGACATGACGACGTCGTCGAAGGGGCTGTAGTACGTGATGTCGTAGCCGGCGATGGCGCAGCAGCCGGGGGTCGCGGCCGTCCAGGTGAGGGTGACCGACCTCGTCCTGACCTGGCTGGCGGTGACGTTCGTGGGCACGCCCGGCGGGAAGGGCGAGGTGTTCGGTGTGCCCGGCGGGGTGGTGGGTGCCATGGTCGGCGGCGGCGTCGTGGCCGCTCCCGTCAGGGGCGCCGCAGCGGGTGCGGGCGCGACCCCGGGGAGCCCACCGGCGGCCGCTCCGGGGGGCGTCGTGGTGCCGGCACCGGCGGCCGGTACGGCGATCGCTCCCACGCCGAACACGGCGATCGACGAGACGACGGCGACGAGCAGGCCGGGCCGCACGCGGCGGCGCGGCGCGGACGAACGGACCCCTGGCATGCGTCCACCGTGCGGCAACACATCGACGCTTGTCAACGGCTTACATCATCCGGTGCGCGGTTCCGGCCAGCTCCGACCCGACCGGTACCGACGCCGGGCACGACAGCCACCCACCGCCGCACTCACCATACCTCGAAACTGTTAACGCAAACATCACATGACTTGCCCGGCGGCCACTTCTCCCGTCCGATCGGATAACCGCAGGTAGAGCAGCCCTACAACCTCGCAGAGGGGCCGGAATAGCCGGTTTGACAGCCGCGAACCGAGGCCGGAGAAGTTTCGAGAAAGTCCGTGTCACATCTTGACGGACCACGTATTCATCCACGAGAGTCCATATCAGCGGACGTGGCGCACGGTCGGGAGAACCGAGGCGTCGCCCAACCGCAGCTGAGGGTGCCCGGGCAGCACCTGTTAACGCTAACAGAACGACGGTCGACGGGACGTCGAACACCACCAGGAACCGACGACGGCGGACACCACCGACCGTCGGCGTCAGCGTGCCCTCCCACCCGTCCGGGCCGCAGGTGGCGGCCAGCCTCACCCTGCGCCGCGACGACCCGCCCACCATCCGCACACCACCAGGCACCACGACAGAAGGGGTCCGATCCGTGGCGATCAGCCGACGAGCACTCATCAAGGCCGTGGCCGCATCCGGGGCGCTCACCGCAGCATCGGTGGCCGGGCTGCCCGGCGTCGCGTGGGCGGCAAACACCGCGTACGCGATGACCTACTTCACCGAGACGCCGAGCTTCCAGGGCGCGGACTACGGCCTGCACCTGGCGGTGAGCCGCGACGGTCTCAACTGGACGCCGCTGAACCAGAACAACCCCGTCGTCACCCCCACCCAGGGGCAGCTCGGCCTGCGCGACCCGTTCGTGTTCCGCAAGCAGGACGGCACCTTCGTGGTGCTGGCCACCGATCTCAAGGGCACCAACTTCGGCCTGAACAGCCAGTACCTGCACGTGTGGGACTCGACCAACCTGACGAACTTCACCGGCTACCGCCGGATCAGGATGCACACCCTGCCCAACTCGCACACCTGGGCGCCGACCGCGTTCTGGGACGCCGCCCGCGGCCAGTACGCCATCGTCTACTCCTGCAACAGCGGCGGCGACGTGCTGATGGTCAACTACACCAGCGACTTCGTCAACATCGGCCCCCAGCAGGTGTTCTTCAGCCCCGGGTTCGGCGTGCTCGACGGCGATGTCGTCGTCGACGGCGGCACCACCTACCTCTACTACAAGAACCTCTCCACCGGCCTGCTGCACGGCGCGCGCTCCTCGACCGGGGCGCCGAACAGCTTCACCACCTACACCAGCGGGCTACGGATGGGCAACGCGATCGAGGCTCCGCTGCTGGTCAAGAACAACGACGGCAGCGGCTGGCGGCTGTGGGGCGACTCGTTCAGCCCGGTCAACGCCGACTACTACATCTGGTCCACCTCGAACATCGGCGGCAACTCGTGGACGGCGCTCAACCAGCGGGACTACACCCCGCCGTTGAACGCCAAGCACGGCTCGATCGTCGGGATCAGCGACGCCGAGTACAACGCGATGGTGTCCCGGTGGGGGACCCCGAACTGGGTCCGGCTCAAGTCGTCGAACCTGCCGGACTACGTCGTACGGCACAGCAACGGCGTCGGCCGGATCGACCCGTTCCCGTTCGACCCGTACCAGGACCAGTTGTGGCGGATGGTGGCCGGCCTGTCCGACGCCGCCGGGGTCTCGTTCGAGTCGGTGAACCGGCCGGGCAGTTTCCTGCGGCACAGCAACTACGCCATCCGGCTCGACCCGAACGACGGGTCGGCGACGTTCCGCGCCGACGCCACCTTCCACCGCACCGCCGGCCTGGCCGACGCGGCATGGACGTCGTTCCGCTCCGCCAACTTCCCCGACCGGTACCTGCGGCACGCCGGGAACCTGCTGCGGATCGACCCGCTCAGCGCCGGGTCGGCCCTGAACGACAGGCAGGACGCCACCTTCCGCATCACGCCCTGACCGAGGAGGACACCATGACCAGGACCCTGCTGCGCCGCGGTGCGGCACTGCTCGCGAGTCTGCTCTGCGTGGTCGTGCTGAGCCCGGTCGCCGGCCACGCGGACAACCCCATCGTGCAGACCATCTACACGGCCGACCCGGCGGCGTTGGTACACAACGGCCGGGTCTACCTCTACACCGGCCACGACGAGGACGGCTCGACGTACTTCACGATGAAGGACTGGCGCGTCTACTCGTCGGCCGACATGGTCAACTGGACCGACCACGGCTCCCCGATGAGCCTCGCCACCTTCAGCTGGGCCAGCGCCGACGCGTGGGCCGGCCAGACCGTCTACCGCAACGGCCGCTTCTACTGGTACGTCCCGGTCAAGAACCGGGCGACCGGACGGATGGCGATCGGCGTCGCGGTCGCCGACAACCCCACCGGTCCGTTCCGCGACGCCATCGGCCGGCCACTGGTGGAGAACGGCGAGATCGACCCGCACGCCTTCGTCGACGACACCGGGCAGGCATACCTGTACTGGGGCAACCCCAACCTGTGGTACGTGCGGCTCAACACCGACATGGTCTCGTTCTCCGGTGGCCCGACCCAGATTCCGCTGACCACCGCCGGCTTCGGCACCCGCAGCGGCAACCCGAGCCGACCCACGTTGTACGAGGAGGCACCCTGGGTCTACAAGCGCAACGGCCTCTACTACAACGTGTTCGCGGCCGAATGCTGCTCGGAGTTCATCGCGTACTCCACCGCGCCGGGCCCGACCGGGCCGTGGACCTACCGGGGGACGATCATGCCCCGGCAGGGGGCCAGCTTCACCAACCACGCCGCCGTCATCGACTTCAACGGCGGCTCGTACTTCTTCTACCACAACGGCGCGTTGCCCGGCGGCGGCGGTTTCACCCGCTCGGTCGCGGTGGAGAAGTTCGCCTACCGCGCCGACGGCACCATCCCGACGATCACCATGACCACCTCCGGTGCACCGCAGGTCGGCACGCTCAACCCGTACGTCCGCCAGGAGGCGGAGACGATCGCCTGGTCGGTCGGGGTGGAGACCGAGCCGTCCAGCGAGGGCGGGATGAACGTCGGCTGGCTGAACAACGGCGACCACATCAAGGTCAAGGGGGTCGCCTTCGGGGCCGGTGCCACCTCGTTCACCGCCCGGGTCGCGTCGGCGACCACCGGTGGCCGCATCGAGGTACGGCTCGGCGGCGTCACCGGCACCGCCGTGGGCACCTGCACCGTCCCGGTGACCGGCGGCTGGCAGACCTGGACCACGGTCACCTGCCCGGTCAGCGGCGTCACCGGCACCCAGGACGTGTACCTGCGGTTCGCCGGGGGCAGCGGCAACCTCTTCAACGTCAACTGGTGGCAGTTCCGCTGACGCCCCGCCGCCCGGCCGCCCGGCCCACCGTGGCCGGCGGCGACCACCTCCACCCCCACGCACGAGGAGACACCTGATGACAGGACGCAGATCGAGACTCGGGTCGGTGGCCGCGACGATGCTGCTGGCCCTGGGCCTGGGCACCGCGATGGTCAGCGGCGGCCTGGGCGCCTCCGCCCGCGCCGCGGACGTCGGGACGACCGCCGCGACGGCCGGCTGCGGGAAGGCCCCGACCCTGGCCAGCGGCACCCACACCATCACCAGCAACGGCAAGAACCGCAGCTTCATCCTGCGGGTGCCCGACGGCTACGACGTCAACCGGCAGTACCGGCTGGTGCTCGGCTTCCACTGGGTCGGCGGCACCGCCACCGACGTCGCCACCGGTCAGACCGTGCAGCGCGACGTGTGGTCCTACTACGGCCTGCAACGACTGGCGAACAACAGCACCATCTTCGTCGCGCCCCAGGGCCTGAACAACGGCTGGGGCAACGCCGGTGGGGAGGACATCACCTTCGTCGACAACATCCTCAGCCGGGTCGAGGCCGGGCTGTGCGTGGACACCACCCAGCGGTTCGCCCTCGGCTTCAGCTACGGCGGCGCGATGAGCTACGCGGTCGCCTGCGCCCGGCCCACCGTGTTCCGGGCGGTGGCGGTCTACTCCGGCGGGCAGCTCAGCGGATGTAGCGGCGGCACCCAACCGATCGCCTACTTCGGCGCGCACGGCATCCGCGACGGCGTGCTCTCCATCGCCGGCGGGCGTACGCTGCGCGACCGGTTCGTCCGCAACAACGGCTGCACCGCGCAGAACCCGCCCGAGCCGAGCCAGGGCAGCCTGACCCACCGCAGCACCACCTACTCGGGCTGCCGCGCCGGGTACCCGGTGGTGTGGGCGGCCTTCGACGAGGGGCACATCGCCGCCCCGCAGGACGGCGCACCCGGTGACAGCGGCACCCGCACCTGGCTGCCGGCCGAGACGTGGCGGTTCTTCACCCAGTTCACGTCGCCCACGCCCACGCCCACCACACCCGGCCCGACCACACCCGGCCCGACCACACCCGCACCGACCACCCCACCGCCGGGCGGCGGGGGCTGCGCGGTCACCGCGACGGTCAACGCGTGGAGCACCGGCCTGACCGAGGACCTCACCGTCACCAACACCGGCAGCACCCCGGTCAACGGCTGGTCGCTGGTCTTCACCCTGCCCGGCGGGCAGAGCATCACCTCCGGGTGGAACGCCACCTACACGCCCGCCTCCGGCCAGGTCACCGCCCGCAACGTCAGCTACAACCCGACCATCGCCCCCGGCGCCTCGGTCAGCATCGGCTTCCAGGCCAACCACACCGGCAACGCCGCCGCGCCGCCGACGTTCACGCTCAACGGCGTCACCTGCACCAGGTAACCGCCGTACCGGTCGCGGGCGGGCCCGGGGTGGCCCGCCCGCGACGCTCCCGGACGCCGGCGTCCGGGAACGGCCCGCAGCTCAGCCGGCCGTCCAGGCACGGAGCTTGTCGGGATTGAGGACCGTCCAGATGCGCCTGATCCGGTCACCCTCGACGTCGAACGCCAGCACCGCCCCGACGACGCCCGCCACCTGCGCCACCAGACCGGGCTGCCCGTTGACCGTGCGCTCCAGGAGCCGGACGCCGGAGGCCGCACCGCCCCGATCGGCGAAGAAGCGCGCGATCCGCTCGGCACCCTCGATCGGGTGGAGTACGGCGCTGACCAGGCCGCCGCCGTCACCGGTCGCGGTGGCGTCGGGCGTCAGCAGACCGACGAGCGCGTCGATGTCGGTGTCCTCCCACGCCTGCTTGAAGGCCCGCACGACACCGGCCTGCCGGGCTGCCGGCACCCTGGGCGCCGACGACCCGCGCACCCGGCGACGGGCGGACGAGGCCAACTGGCGGCACGCGGCGGGCGTACGGCCGACTACCTCGGCCACCTCGGCGAAGGAGTACCGGAAGACGTCGTGCAGGATGAACGCGACGCGCTCGGCCGGTGTCGTCGATTCGAGCACCACCAGGAAGGCCATGCTGATCGACTCGTCCAGGGTGACCCGGTCGACCGGGTCACCCGTACCGTCGCCGGTCCACTCGGCACTGTCGGGCAGGGGCTCCGGAAGCCACTCCCCCACGTAACGTTCCCGCCGGACGCGGGCCGAGCCGAGCACGTCGAGGCAGATCCGGCCGGCGACCCTGGTCAGCCAGGCACCCGGGGTCTCGATGGCTCCCCGCTGGTCGGGGGAGAGGGCATACCAGCGGGCGTACGCCTCCTGCACGACGTCCTCGGCGTCGGCCAGGGACCCGAGCAGCCGGTACGCGAGACCGATGAGCTGGGGCCGCTCGCTCACCGGCCCGCTCGGGGCCGCCTCGGGCCAGTCCAGTCCGGGCCCGCTGGGGTTGGTCATGCTGACGCCGACTCCCTTGATCGTCCGCTTCCCCACCGGTTCGACCGACGGCACCCGCAGCTGCGGAGTCGAAGCGCCGCCTGACATTCGGCAGGGCTGTTTCGTCGTATCGGTAGGCCGAACACTATCCCAGCAAACCGCGGGGAGAACCTGACATGAACCTCGCCCCGGGCGACACCGGAACCGTCGTGGCGGACCTCGCGCCGCCGGTGCCGGCCGGTCTCGTCCGGGGTCACTTCGGCCCGTGCTCCGTCAGCAGTTGATCCACGGCCATCGTCACGGCACCGCCGACCGGGAGAGAACGATCATGGAACCAGTGAACCTCGCGATCATCTACTACAGTGCCACCGGCACCGTGCACACGCTGGCCAAGGCCGCGGTCGAGGGGGCGGAGAAGGCCGGCGCGAACGTACGCCTGCGCAGGGTGGCCGAGACGGCTCCGGCCGAGGCGGTCAATGCGAGGGAGGAGTGGGCCCAGCACGTCCAGGACACCGCCGACGTCGAGGTGGCCAG
The DNA here is from genome assembly GCF_049178955.1 of Micromonospora sp. WMMD730. Lineage (NCBI taxonomy): Bacteria > Bacillati > Actinomycetota > Actinomycetes > Micromonosporales > Micromonosporaceae > Micromonospora > Micromonospora sp. WMMD730. The sequence goes on along the minus strand of NZ_JBMHML010000002.1, from coordinate 7,537,445 downwards.
TGGCGACGACCTGGAATGGGCCGACGCGGTCATGTTCGGCACCCCCACCCGCTTCGGTCTCGTGTCGAGCCAGCTCAAGGCATTCATCGACACCCTCGGTCCACTGTGGTTCCACGGCAAGCTCTCGAACAAGGTCTACTCGGCCTTCACCGCGTCCAACAGCGCGCACGGCGGGCAGGAGTCGACCCTCCTGTCGCTGTCCAACATCTTCTACCACTGGGGCGGGATCATCGTCCCTCCCGGCTACACCGACCCGATCCAGTTCCAGTCGGGCAACCCCTACGGCACCTCCCACGTGGCCGGCGGTGGCCCGCCCAGTGACGTCACCCTCCAGGCGGCCCGCTACCAGGCCCGCCGCGTGGTCGACACCATGGCCGCGCTGAAGGCGGGCCGCCCCGCCTGATCCGACCTCCGGCGACAGCCGTGGGAGGGGTGACCCGCCGGCCCGGCCGGCGGGTCACCCCTCGACGTGGCCCACGAAGCGGGGACGGGACGGTGGTCGTCCGGCCCGACCGGACCCACCCGGGCCGCCCTGCCGGCGACAGGTCGTCATACGCCGCCCGTGGCGTACGCCGTCAACCGGCGAGCCGGACCGGCAGCGCGGCCAACCCTCGGGTGAGCAGGCCCGGGTGCCACTCGATGGCGTCGGCATCCACCGCCAGCCGGGCCTGCGGGAAGCGGGCCAGGAAATCCCCGATGGCGACCTGTGCCTCCATCCGGGCCAGCGGCGCCCCCATGCAGAAGTGGATGCCGTAGCCGAACGAGAGGTGCGGGTTGCGCTCACGGTTCATCAGGAACCGGTCGGCGTCGGCGAACGCGGTGCCGTCCCGGTTGGCCGCGTGCAGGGACACCATGACCAGATCCCCCGCCGCCACCTCCGTACCGAAGAGGTTCATCGCCGTGGTGACGGTGCGCAACGCGGCACCCGTCACCGGGCTCTCGTACCGGAGGAACTCCTCGATGGCCTGGGGCAGATCCTCGGGGTGGGCCCGGATGTGGTCGGCGAGCTCCGGGGTCCGCAACAGCAGGTAGAGACCGTTGCCGATCAGGTTCGTCGTGGTCTCGTGGCCGGCGACGACGAACAGGAAGGCCGTCGAGATCAGCTCGTCCTCGGTGAGCCGGTCGGCCTGGTCCCGGGCGGCAATCAACGCCGACAGCAGCGCGTCGTCCGGGTCGACCCGCCGCCGGGCGACCAACCCCTGCAGGTGCGCCACGAAGTCGGTGACCTCGCGGACCGGAAAGACCGGCGCTCCCAGCCCGGCGCTGAACGCGTCGGCCCACCTCCGGAAGTTGGCCCGGTCCTCGACCGGCACCCCCAGCAGTTCGGAGATCACCTGGACGGGCAGCGGGGACGCGTACGCGGCGATGAGATCCGCCTCGTCGGCACCGGCCGCGAGCCGATCCAGCAGATCCCCGGAGAGGTGTTCGACCCGGGGACGCAGCGCCTCGATCCGCCGGGGCACGAAAGCCTTGGCGACCAGCCTGCGCAGCCGCGTGTGGTCGGGCGGGTCGATACGCAGCATCGACGTGTTCATCGCGGACCGCACCTGCGGACTCAACGCGCCCTGGTCGAACCAGTCGTGCTGGTCCCGGTTGGACAGGCGGGGATCGTTCAGCGCCTCGCGCACCTCGGCGTGCCGGGTGACCATCCAGACCGGCACGCCGTTGGGTAGCCGCACCTGCCGGACCGGTCCGGCGGCGTGCATCGAGGTGAGGAAGTCCTGCACCGTACCGGTCAGGTCGAGGACATCCGGGGAGTCGCTCATCAGCACCACTGCTCTCTCACACGGCGACGGCTACGGACCGGGACAACGCGCGTGGCGTCACCCGCTTGTCGTACCGGAGTCGGACAGCAACATCTGGTCGAGCATCCGGGGCTGCCAGTTGTAGTACGACTGGACCTTGTAGTTCTCCTCACCGGTCGACGACACCCCTGCGTAGTAGACGAACCTGCTGTCGGCGGCGTTGTTGGGCAGCCCCCGGAGAAACTGCTCGATCTTCGGTTCCAACGGGACCGGAAGGGATGCCGAGTCCGACGTCATCACGGCGAAGCAGAATCGCTCGACCGCCGAGGACTCCCAGCCCAGGCTGGCGTAGATGCCGAAGGAATGCCGGGCGAGCCGGAGCATCCGCTCGCCCGGATCGGGCAGACCGAGTTCACGGGTCATCGACAGGACGCCCTCGGGGGTGAGGCATGCGTCGGGCAGCGCACCGAAGTACACGTTCACCGTCCGGTGCCGGTAGTCGATGCCGAAGGTGTTCACCCTGTCGTCGAGGCCGCGCCGGGCGAAGAACTCCATGTTGTCGGCCAGGCTGCGGGGCATCGAGGGACATGCGGCGAGCGTGGCCAGCGACTGCATGCCGTCCGGCGGGAAGAAGACGTATATCTTCTTGAACCCGCCGGCCACGCCGAAGTCGATTCCGTAACCGGCGATCGGACAGTTCTCGCGGATCTCGGCGAGCAGGGCATCGACCGGGTGGTCCGCCCTCCCGGTGAGCCCGTTCGACAGCGCCACCGCGTACGGGTCGACCTCCCTCCCGACGGTGAAGCGCCAGTCGAGATCACCCTGGTACCGCGTCCCGGTCGCCACCCGCAGCGCGATGACGGCACTCGGCAGCGAATCCGCGTACGCGTCCAGGATGGGCTGGACCCGCTCACGCGAGCAGGGCACCTCCAGCAACCGGGCCGACTCCTCGATGGCCGAGTACAGGTCTGCTGACTCGGGGTGCTCGGACATTCATCCTCCAGGTGTCCGGGCCGGCGCGCGGAGCACGGGCCGACCCGTCGGCAGCGGCAGAAGCATGGGTTGGCCCGGCTAGCGGGCGAGGATCACCGTGGTCGGCGACGGAGTGGGGTGGAAGGTGACGTCCTCGAAACCGGCCTTGGCGAGCCATGCCAGGTAGTCGGCCCGCCGCCAGGTCCCGCCCCGCCTGCTCTTGAGCAGCATCTCCGCCGCGAAGATCAGCGAGAAGGAGGGGCCGCTCCGGTCGTCGTCGACCACGTAGTCACAGATGACCAGGGTGCCGCCGGGCCGCAGCGCGCCGCGCACCTTCGCGAGCAGGGCCGTGTTGTCCTCCGGACCCTCCTGGTGGGCCACGTGGGAGTAGACCACGACGTCGTAGGCGGCGGCCGCCAACTCGGTGCTGTGGAAGTCCCCGTCGATGCAGGTGAACCGGTCGGCGACCCCCTGCTCGGCGACCAGCCGGCGGGCGATCGCGTTGATCGGCGCCCAGTCGAGCTGGGTGGCCCGGGCCGCCGGGTTCAGCCCGAGCCACGCGGCCGAGAAGATCCCCGAGCCGCCGCCGAGATCCAGGATCGAGATCTCGCCGGCGTCCGCCAGTCCCAGCAGTTCGGCGACGATCGCCGTGACCGGGACGGACTGCGGGGCGATGGCCGTCACCACCTTCTTCCAGTGGGGGTTGTCGGCGACCTCCACGGTCGCGGCCCTGATCGGTCCGCCGGCACGGACCACCTCCGGCAGGTCCGCCAGCGCAGCCATGTGGGTCATCTTGAGCTTGGCGAACTCGCTCAGGCTGGTGGGTTTCCCCTCGACCAGGAAGGTGCTCGCCTCGGCGGTGTTGCGGTAGCGACCGTCGTGCAGCTCGACCAGGCCGATGCCGACGAGCCCGTCCAGGAGGGTCTGCGCTCCGCGCTCGGAGATGCCGGACCGGTCGGCCAACCCGCCGGCGGTGTCCGCGCCGGCCTCCAGGTGGGTGAAGAGCGCGTGGCTCGCCGCCGCGCCGAGGATGCCGGTGGCCCAGTAGCCGTTGACGAGGTGCATGATGCGGTCCGGGGTGGGCTGGTCGCTGGTCATGCTGCTCCTGCTCGGGTGTGGGGGTGCAGTGCGCACCCGGTGCCGGCGACGGGGGTCGGTGGGGCGCTCCGGTCCCGACTGGTCATGCGGTCTTCGTCGCGAAGAGGATGAACCGTCTCGGGATGGCGTCCGGTGGGATGTCGGCGGGGTCCTTGCCGACCACCCGGGTCAGCTCGAAGCCGCACTCGGCAAGCCAGTCGCGGTACGTCGACACCTTCTGCAACCCGCCCTGAGCGGTGGCGCAGCCGAGCAGGAACGTCGGGAAGAAGTCGACCTGGGAGTCGTCGCGATCGGTGACGTCCTCGGGATAGACCGGCGCCAGGATCACGAGCTGACCACCGACCTCCAGGGCCCCGTTGGCGCTCCTGAGGATCCTGAGCACGTCACCCCTGTCGTACATGTCGAGGTAGTGCTTGATCAGCACCACGTCGAAACCGGTCGGGACATCCGTGAAGATGTCGCCGCCGACGAACGAGCAGTGTTCCTCGACGCCGTGTTCCCGGAAGTTGCGCAGCGACTCCTCCTCCTTGCCCGGCGCGTCGAAGTTCGTGACGTGCAGGCCCGGTGACGCCTTCGACCGGTAGGTCATGATCGATCCGAGACCGTTGCCGCCGAGCAGGTCGAGCACCCGCGCGCCGGCCGGAATGTCGAGGTTCTCGAAGAACCAGCCGTAGACGTGGCCGGTCTCCAGCTGCGCCAACCGGCCCCACGACTCGAGGATGTCCTGGTGTTCGGCCGCGGCGTCGAAGAGCGTGCCGTCGAAACCGTAGAACTCCTTGAGCCCCACGAGCGTTCCGGTCTGCACGCTCTCGGTGAGATAGAACATCTGCCGGAGCATGGCCACTTTGATCATCTTCATGAAGGCGAGCGCGCGGTCGAGGTCGGCCTCCGCGACGCCACCGAGGGCGTCCAGCGAGTAGGCGCGTGAACCCTCGTCGTACGCGACGAAGCCCTCCTTGACCATCAACTGCAGGAGCTGCTCCACCGCGTCCGGCTTCACCCCCACCGCGTCACCGAGCTTCACCGCCGTCAGACCCGGGTTCTCCCGCAACCGATCGATCAGCCCGAGCTCGAAACAGGACAGCAGGTTCATGAATCGCGTCGGCCCCACCATGTACTCACGGAACCGGGCGAGCGTGGCTTCTGGCGTCATGTACTGATCCCTCCGAATTGTTTGCTGCCGCGGCACGACAGGTGACCCCGGCACCCACCACGGAACGTCCCGGGACCGGCTGATGGTCAGTTAGGGTTCGGCCCCTGATCGGATCTGCCGTCGAGCATCGACCACCGGGCTTGGCCGGGACTGTTCGACCGGTTGGCATCGACTTGGGGGAGGTCGGTCAGGGCCAGGCGGTCGTTCACGAGCCGGGTCAGCGCAAGCGCCTCGTCCGACAGGGCGACCCGGCGACCCCGGTCGTCGTCGCGCATGCGGGCCACGCCCAGGCAGGACAGCAACAGGGCATGGGACACCGGGTCGGTCACCTGTGCCAGTGCACGCTCCAGGGCGTCGACGAGCCGACGGCCGGCCTCACCGTCGCCGGACTGACGCCAGAGCGGCTCGCCGACCGCCGCCGCCGCCACGGCTACCAGCCGGGAGGTGGCCGGTTTGCCACGGGACTCCCCCACGACCAGTGACTCCTCGATGGCCTGGATGAACACGGGCAACCCGTCGCGCGGGTTCCCGGCGCGGTACAGGCTGGTGCCCAGCCCGAGCAGCAGCGGATACCTGTCGAAATCCTCCCGCTGAGCCAACTCCGCAGCGGTCAGGGCCTGCCGCCAGAGTGTGGCGGCCTCCCCGAACGCCAGTCGGGTGTCGGCCGCCCGTGCCGCGACGGCCGCGTACGTACAGGCGCGGGCGGCGGCTGCGGGATCGAGTTCGGCGGCCAGCAGCCAGTGCCGGGCGATCTCGGCGGCCCGTTCCGGAACACCCGCCCAGGCCCGGGCCGCCGCCATCCCGATCCGTCGGTGCAGCCTGACCCGGCGCAGTCGCCCGATCGACTCGTAGAGCGCCTCGGCGGCCAGGGCGTGGGTGAAGCGGAACCATCCCAGTCGCTGCTCGTCCTCGACGATCAGGCCCACCGCGCCGGCGGCGTCCATGATCTCCAACGCCGACTCGATCCCGATGCCGGCCGCCTCGGCGACGATCTCGATGGCGAAGTGTCGGCCGGCGACGGCGGCCACCGACACCACGTCGAGGGCGGACTGCGGGAGACAGCCCATCCGCCGAAGCACCACCTCGCGTACCGGCACGGGCACCGGCACCGTGTGCGGATGCGCGAGATGCTCGTCGGTGGTCAACAGCTTGATGAGTTCCCGCAGGAAGAACGGGTTGCCCTCGGTGCGTTCCCAGAGCCCCTCGGCGGTCGGCCTACCGACCTCCCGGTGCAGCAGGTCGCTCGCCAGGCACCGGGTCTCCCGGACGTCCAGACCCGCGAGCTCTATCCGGGTCAGCTCCGAGCGGGCGAGTGCGGCAAGCGTCTCGGCCAGGGACGCCGCCTCCCCCGACCGGTAGGACACCGCCAGCAGGAGGCGGTTCTCCGGCACCGACTCGGCCAGGTGGGCCAACAACCTCAGGGAACTCGCATCGGCCCGGTGCAGGTGGTCGAAGACGATCACCAGGGGTGCGGCCTGCGAAGCGTCGGTCAGGTAGTGCAGGATCGCCTCGAACCGGCGCAGCGTGGCCGTGGCCACCTCGGTGCCGTCCGCCATCTGCTGGTGGTCGCCGTTGAGGAGTTCGGCCACCGGCGCGGGTACGGGATGGTGCGGGAAGCAGGTGCCGGCCGCCCGCAGGATCTGCTCCCACAACCACAGGGGCGGTGCGACGACGTGTTCCGGGCAGCTGCCCCAGAGCACCGGCGCACCCGCCAGCATGGCGAACCGGCGCAGCAGGCTGGTCTTGCCGATGCCGGGCTCACCGGAGACGGTCACCACCCGGCCCCGACCGGTCGCCCCGGTCAACGCGTCGAGCAGTTGTCGCAGGGCGTCCTCCCGGCCGACGAAGACCTCGCCGTCCACCAGCGGCGACGGTGCCGCCGGTGGGAGCGGGCCGGTCGTCCGGGCCCGCCCCGTCGCGGCGGGCCGGTCGGGACCGGTCGGCACCGCGACAGGCGGGGCGGGACGCCACTCCAGCGCCGGCACCTGGTTGAGAATCTCGCGTTCCAGGTGCTGGAGTGACGGTCGTGGGTCGATGCCCAGTTCCTCGGACAGCCGCCGCTGGGTCGCCCGCAGCACACCCAGCGCGTCGGCCTGCCGGCCCGCCCGGTACAGCGCCAGGCTCAGCAGCTCGCAGCCGTACTCGCGCAACGGATAGGCGTGGACGAACGCGTCGAGTTCGGCGACGGCCACCTCGTGCGCGCCGACCGCCAGGAGCGCCGCACAGCGCGCCTCGACGACCGACAGCCGCAACTCCTCCAGTCGCGCCACCTCCGGCACGATGCAGGGGGCGTACGCCACCTCCGCGTAGGCCTGCCCACGCCAGAGCGACAGGGCGGTCTCGAACTCGTGTAGCGCCTGCTGCGCGTCGCCCCGGTCCCACGCCTGCCAGCCGGCCGTGGCATGTCCGCTGAACCGGTGGACGTCGACGTCCACGACCCGCCTGTCCAGCAGGTAGCCGGGCGGGCAGGTGCGCAACACCGTGGCCGGCGTCCGTGGGGCCCGGTCCGGCTCCAGCACCCGGCGCAGATTGGCCACGTACGCCTGCAACGAGGCCATCGCCGACGGCGGCGGGTGCTCCGCCCACAGTGCTTCCAGAATCACCTCGACCGCCACCGGCTGACCGGCCCGGCTCACCAGCAACGCCAACAGCGCGCGCTGCTTCGGTGCGCCCAGATCGACCAGTCGGCCCGCGACCACCGCCTCCAGGGGCCCCAGCGCGCGGAACTCCGCCAGGACCCGGCAGGCGACCCGCTCCTCGTCCCTTCGGGAGGGGTCCGACGCGGTACGGAATGAGGACCCCGTGACAGCAATATTGATCATGCGTCGGCACTTCCGGTGTGAACAGCGGAAGAAGCGCAACGACACGGGTCCGGTGTGACGATACCAAATGGTTTGTGGTCCCGCTTGCCCGTTACCCGGGCATGGACCGCAGACCGCATGACGGTGCCCCTTCCCCCGCGGCTACCTAGGCTGCGCTCATGTTGCCGGGCAAAACGCTACCGCCGACCGGAGGTGGTGGCAATAAGGACCATAACCTTCGCTAATCGATGCAGGTCATTGATGGTATCGAGTCGGGACGCCCTCGCTTCGGGCACCCGTTGACATCACCGAAAAGGCGTCACGATGTTAGGCCGGGGTGGATGGTGTCGGGTTTCCGCCGCCTGGCTGATCACGGTGCCACTTCGGCGTACCCTTATGCGCGATCACGGCTGCCGGCCGGGGTGCGTCCATGCTGCCCGGCGCATTTCCGGCGGACGCGTTCCGGGTCCGCCCCGGGCCAGCCGGGCGGCGGCCACAGTCGATCCACACCGCCCGCCCAGCTCAGCATCCCGCGCCGTCGCAGCGTGCGCCGCCGGGGCCGGACCAGCGAACCACACCGACCCACGGGCCCGCGCGGACACACCGGCCAGTGGCCACCGACCGGCCGTACGCACGCCGGGGCCGACCGGTGTCCCCCGTCAACGCGTGACGTCACCGGCGGCTACACCGGGCCAGGCTGCGCGGCACCATTTTCGGGCATCCCTCTTGCCATCGGCTTGGTGTCGACTTGGAATCGACTTGACGCGGCCCGCCGACCGGACCACCCGGCGCGGTGATCGGATAATCGACGACACCGGCACTGGTGATCAATTGTTATTGCAAGCCAATTTTCGGCAAGCGGCCCCCGGGGACGACCCCGGACAGGCTCTCCCACCTGTCGACCTCACCAATACGCGACACCCGGCGCATATGGTCGAACTCACGGAGACTGCCGCCGGCCGGCGACGGAGTACGGTTTCCCCTAAGGGTAGGGCGGGAGCGCGCCGACGAAACCGCCTCGAAAACGGTTTCCGACGAACCGCAGCCCCGGTCGACATCAAGGCGGTACCGCAGGCACGAAAGTGTCGCGTCGGATACCTGGCCCCGGGCAGAAAAGCGGGGCGGTCCCGCCGGGACCGGCTGGAGACCGTGCACGACCACCGCGACGGGCACCTCACCTCCTCGCCACCCGGCAGCCCGGCGGCACCGCGCCCGGACACCGGGGTCGCCCGGCCGGTCCAGATCGGCCAGATCACGCCGGACCGGCCGGCGGCGAGGACGGGACGTCGAGACGACCGGGTGTGGAGCGCCGGTGGATCGCCTGACCGGCGCGCTGGTCCAAGACCGCACCAAGCCGGCACCAAGCCGCCGGACAGTCCGGGTCAAGCCCCGTACTCGATGCTGTGCGAGGCAGCGCACCCGGAAGCGGGAGCAGGACGCCGCCGGGACCGATGTCGACCGGCGCAGATGGGCACAGCCGTAGCAGAGCAGGGCCGGCGCGTCACCGAACCAGCACCGTCCACGCACCGGCGACTCCTCCCGATCGAGGTCGCGGCGTCCCGGACCGATCGACCCGGCCGGGCCGGTGCACCCCGCGCCGCAGGGGCGCGGACCCCTCACACGCACCGGTACGCAACAACGGCCCGAACGGCCGTCAGAGATCCCGAGGAGGCGGTTCAGATGAAGGGCTCCGCGATCCACCGCTCCATCCGGAAGGACGGCCTGCACCTCGGTCTCGTACCGCAGATGGCCGCGGCCCGGAACAGGTCCACCCTGCTCACCCTCGACCACGACCTGGACGTCCTCCCGCAGGCGGGCCGGCGGCTGACGGTGGCCGAGATCGCCGGCCACGTGGACGACCTGGCGGCCCGGCTGTGGGCGGCCGGGGTACGACCGGGAGAACGGATCGCGATCTACAAGAGCGCCAACTTCGACGTCTGGGTGCTGGCGAGCGCCGCGTCGCGCGTCGGCGCGGTGCCCGTGCTGCTCTCGCCCGCCCTGGACGCCGCCACCGTCGGCGCGCTCCTCGGCCGGCTGGAGCAGCCGAACCTGCTCACCGATGACCGTAAGCTCGACGACCTGGCCGACGTGCCACTCGCCGAACTCACCAGGCGGGTGGTCACCGTGACGGGGCACCGCCCCGGTACGGCGTCGCTCGCCGACCTCGCCGGCTCCCCGCGGATCACACCGGTGTGCCGGAAGTTCGACGAGCCAGCGATGATCACCCACACCTCGGGTACCACCGGACTGCCCAAGCTCGTCGTGCACACGCCGCAGACAATGGGCGCCCGGCTCACGCCGCAGTGGCGGCTGCTGTCGCTGATGCGCCGACGGGAGACGGTCGCGATCCACATCTCCTTCGTGCACTCACGGATGTTCGCAGCGATGGCACTGGCGTTGTTCTTCGAGATGCCCGTACTGCTCATGCGGGAGTCCGATCCGGACCGCGTCGCCGACCTGTTCCTCGCCAACCGGCCGGGATTCATCGAGGTGCTCCCCAACTCGCTGATGGAGTGGGAGCGACTCACCGAGGACCGGCGCAAGCCGTTCGCGTCGATCAAGTACTTCAGCACGACGTTCGACGCGATCCACCCCCGGACGATGAGCCGGCTGCTCAGGTCCTCCGAGCGGCGGGGAGCGCTGTTCTTCCAGATCTACGGCCAGAGCGAGGTCGGCCCGGCCGTCGGCCGACCGTACTTCCGCCACTCCGCCCACCGGGCGAACGGCCGCTGTGTCGGCTGGGCGATGCCGGGATGCGCGCGGATCCGGGTGGTCAGCCGCAACGGCAGGCGACCCTCGGAGACGAATCCCGGCTTCATCGAGGTCGCCTGGCCCGGCCTGGCCAAGACCTACTTCGCCGAGCAGGAGCGGTACGACACCAACCGGGACGACGAGTGGTGGCGCACCGGGGACGTCGGCTACCGGACCAGGCTCGGCTGCCTGCACATGTTCGACCGGGAGGTCGACATGATCCCCGGGTTGCGCAGCGCGTTGGAGGTCGAGGACGTCATGCTCGGGGAACTGGAGGAACTGACCGAGTTGGTCGTGGTGCCCGGCCCGAACTCCGAGCCGATCCCGGTCATCTGCACCCGGGACGACCAGCCGCTCGACCTCGACCGATGGCGTACCGCCGCCGCCAGGTTCCCCCAACTGGCCGCGCCGATCCAGATCCCCCAGGCCGACCTGCCCCGTACCGGCACCCTGAAGGTCCAGCGGATCGCGTTGTCACACCGGCTCCAGGGTGAGCTGGAGAAGCGGAGCTGACGGGCACCGCCACGTCGACGGTCGCGGGCCCGACCCACGGTGCCGGCCGTCCCCGTCGGGTCGGCTGACCCCCACGACGTCCCATCGATTGACCGGGAGAAGAAGTTGACCGCGCATGCTGAGTTCGACACGGCACGGGCCAGGCTGATCGACCACCCCCTCTATGCGCAGATCTCCACCGAGGAGCGGCTGCGGATCTTCATGAAGCACCACGTCTTCGCCGTATGGGACTTCTTCACCCTGCTCAAGCGCCTACAGACCGAGGTGACCTCGGTGACCCTGCCCTGGCGACCCCGGGGGCACGCCGAGCACGGCCGGTTCATCCTGGAGATCGTCCTGGCCGAGGAGACCGACGAGGACATCGGCGGGGGTTACGTCAGCCACTTCGAGCTGTACCGACGGGCCATGGACGAGATCGGCGCCGACACCGCGCCGATCGACGGGTTCCTCGCCGCACTCGACCGCGGTGTCAGCCCGACTGCGGCGCTCAAGGACGAGCAGATCCCGCCCAGTGTCCGCGACTTCGTCGGCCACACCCTCACCGTGGCGCTGGACGGCGCACCGCACGAGGTGGCGTCGTCGTTCTGCCACGGCCGGGAGAACCTGCTGCCCGACGTCTTCTCGGCGGTCCGCGCCAACGTCGACGACGTACTCGCCAACGCGCCGGTGTTCCGTCACTACCTCGACCGCCACATCGCCCTCGACCACGACGAACACGGGCCGCTCGCCCTGCGGCTGCTCGCCGCGCTCTGCGACGGCGACCCGCAGCGTGAGGCCGAGGCCACCGCCGTCAGCATCGCGGCGATCAGGGCACGCATCGGCCTCTGGGACGGGGTGCTCGCGGAGTTCGACGCAGTTCGTTGACCGATCACGTCCCGCCGGACCGCCGGTCAGGGACCGGGCCTGGGTGCCCGGACGCCTCGACCAGGCCAGCGGCCGGTGACCCCCGAATGCCGAGAGAGAGTGGATTCCCGAGATGCCTACGTTGTGCAAGCCGTCGGTGGGTGTACCGGAACACGTCGTCACGATGGAAGAGACCCTGGAGTTCGCCAGGACGGTCCACGCCGGCAACCCGCAGCTTCCGCTCGCGCTCCGACTGATCGGGAACACCGGGGTACGCAAGCGGCACATCGTGCAGCCGATCGAGCAGGCGCTGCGCCACCCGGGTTTCGAGGAGCGCAACCGGATCTACGAGATCGAGTCCAAGAAGCGCTGTCCGGGCGTCATCGAGCAGGCCCTGGCACACGCCGGGGTGACCGCGCGGGACATCGACGCGATCATCTACGTGTCGTGCACCGGCTTCATGATGCCGTCGCTGACCGCCTGGCTGATCAACACGATGGGCTTCCGACCGGACACCCGGCAGCTCCCGATCGCGCAGTTGGGCTGCGCGGCCGGTGGGACGGCGATCAACAGGGCGCACGACTTCTGCACCGCGTACCCCGGGGGCAACGTGCTGATCGTCTCCTGCGAGCTCTGTTCGCTCTGCTACCAACCCACCGACGACGGGGTCGGTTCGCTGCTGTCCGACGGGCTGTTCGGCGACGCGGTGGCGGCCGCCGTGGTGCGGGGCCACGGTGGCACCGGCATCACGCTGGAACGCAACGCCTCGTACCTGATCCCGGACACCGAGGACTGGATCTCCTACGCCGTCCGGTCCACCGGATTCCACTTCCAGCTGGATCGCCGGGTGCCCGGCACGATGGAACCCCTCGCCCCGGTGCTGCGCCGCTTCACCGACGGCCACGGCTGGGACGTCGGCAACCTCGACTTCTACCTCATCCACGCCGGCGGTCCGCGCATCCTGGACGACCTCGCCAAGTTCCTCGACGTCGACCGGGAGATGTTCCGGCACAGCTGGGCGACCCTGACCGAGTACGGCAACATCGCCAGCGCGGTCGTCCTCGACGCCGCCCGCAGGCTCTTCGACGAGGACCCGCCGTCCCCGGGGGACCACGGGATCATCGCGGCCTTCGGCCCCGGCATCACCGCCGAGATGGCGGTGGGCAGCTGGAGCACCGACACCCGCGCGGCACTGGACCTGGCACCCCCCGCCGCCGCGGTTCCGCACCGCGACCCGGAACTGGTCTAGGGAAAGGGGACCATCGCATGAGTGGCCTCATCGTCCCACCCGGCGAGGGACGCAAGCTGATCACCAAGGCACAGGAGGTCACCTTCAAGGTGACCGAGGCACACGGCTCGGCCACGTCGATCTTCGAGGTGGTGGTGCCACCCGGCTTCGACGTCGGGGCGCACACCCATCACCACGCGCAGGAGTTCTTCTACGTCCTCGACGGCCGACTCGACCTGCTGGCGTTCGAACCCACCACCCGCACCCCGCACGGATGGCAGGACTGGGCGTCCGCCGACGGGGACCGGGTGGTGACGGCGGGTCCGGGTAGCTGCATGTTCGTCCCGGCCGGCTGCCCGCACGCGTTCCGCAACTCCACCGACGAGCCGGCGCGGATGCTGTTCCAGAGCCATCCGTCGCCCGACCACGAGAACTACTTCGAGGAGATCGTGGAGATCTTCTCCGCAGGGAAATCGGTGGACCCCGACGCCGTGCAGCGACTGCGCGACAGGTACGACGTCGACCAGATCACCCCCCTGCGCTACGGGCTCCCGGCCCTGACCGGCACCAACGGCAATCCGGCGTAGTGGGGAGATGAGAGTGGACGCGATTCCTCTGGTCCGACCGAGTCTGGGCGAGCGGGAACTGGCCGCGGTCGCGCAGGTGTTCTCCTCGGGTTGGCCGGCCGGCCAGGGACCGAGCGGCAAGGCCCTGGAAGCCGACCTCACCCGCCGGTACGGCGTGGCCGACGCGGTCGCGGTCAGCAACTGCGGTGCCGCCCTGCACCTGGCACTGCTCGCCCTCGGCGTCACCGAGGGCGACGAGGTGATCGTCGCCGACTACACCTTCCCCGCGCCCGCCCACGCCGCCCGCTACGTCGGCGCCACCCCGGTCTTCGCCGACGTACGCCCCGACACCGGCACCGTCGACCCGGAAGCCGTAGCCGCTCTGATCGGCCCCCGTACCGTCGGCGTCATCGCCGTGGACACCCTCGGCCTGCCGGCGGACTACGACGAGCTGAACGACCTCACCCGACGTCACGGGCTGTTCCTCGTCGAGGACGCCGCCTGCGCCATCGGCGCGACCTACCGCGGTCGACCCGCCGGTGCCCTGGCCCCCGTGGCGTGCCTGTCCTTCCACGGACGCAAGGGCATCACCAGTGGCGAGGGCGGCGCCCTGCTCACCACCGATCCCGCCCTCGCCGTCGACGCGCGCCTGCGCTCCTCGTTCGGCATCGGCAGCATCTTCGACCAGGCCCAGGTCGTCGGCCTCCCCATTCCCGAGTTCACCGAGATCGGCTACAACTACAAACTGTCCGACATCGCGGCGGCGATCCTCCAGGTGCAGCTCAGCCGCGTCGAGGAACTCCTCGAACGCCGCCGTGCCGTCGCCGCGCACTACGCCCACCTGCTCGCCGACGAGGACCTCGTCACCCTGCCGCACGTACCCGACGACCGCAGCCACGCCTGGCAGTCCTACCTGGTCACCCTGCATCCGGACGTCGACCGCGCCGCCGTCGCCACCGCCCTGCGCACGCACGGCATCGGCTGCGGTCACGGCACCTGGGCCAGCCACCGACAACCCGTCTACGCCAGTAGCCAGCACTGCCCCGTCTCCGCCGACCTCGCCCGGCGCAACCTGGCCATCCCGATGCACGCCGAACTCACCCCCGGCCAGGTGGAACGGGTCGTGGCGACCCTGCGCACCGCGCTGCGCACCCGGACCCGGGCGGGAGCGGCGTGAACACCCGTCCACCCGTCGTGGAGCACCGGGCCGGTCCGGCCGCCGGGGTGGCCGTGAGCACGGAGGCGATCGACGCCGTGCTGCGGCGGTTCTTCGTCGACCGCCGGGCGGAGGCCGACGCGATCGGGCCGGGCTTCGCCACCGCGGTCGCCGAGTTGGAGGGTCACGTGTTGCGCGGCGGCAAACGCGTACGGCCGGCCTTCGCCTGGCTGGGGTGGATCGGTGCCGGCGGCGACGAGGCCGGCCCCACCGCGGAGGCGGTCCGTCACACCTGTGCCGCGCTCGAACTGCTCCACGCGTCGGCGCTGATCCACGACGACATCATCGACGCCTCACCGACCCGCCGCGGTCACCCCGCCGCGCACGTGGCCTTCGCCGAACAGCACCGCCACCACGGCTGGCCGGGTGACGCGGAGTCGTTCGGCACCGGCAGCGCCATCCTCGCCGGGGACCTGGCCCAGGGTTGGGCCGACGACATGATCCGCGGCGCCGGTCTCCCGGTCGAGGCGTACGAGCGGGTCGGCCCGGTCTGGTCGGCCATGCGCACCGAGGTCCTGGCCGGCCAACTGCTCGACCTGTGGGCCGAGGCCGGCAACGACGAGGAGGTCGATTCGGCGTTACGGATCGACAGGTACAAGACGGCCGCCTACACGGTGGAGCGCCCGCTGCACATCGGCGCGGCTGTCGCGGGCGCGGGTGCCGGTCTCGTCGCCGCGTACCGCGCGTTCGGCGTCGACATCGGCGTCGCCTTCCAGTTGCGCGACGACCTGCTGGGGGTCTTCGGCGACCCGGAGTTGACCGGTAAGCCGTCCGGCGACGATCTGCGCGAGGGCAAACGGACGGTGCTCCTCGCCACGGCCCTGCGCTTCGCCGACGAGCGCGACCGGGCGGCGGCGGCCTACCTCCGGGCCAAGGTCGGCACCAGTCTCACGGCCGACGAACTGCGCAGCATACGGGGCATCTTCACCGACATCGGCGCGGTCGACCACGTCGAGCGGGACATCGCCCGCCGCACCGGGCGGGCCCTCGCCGTGCTGGAGGCCAGCGACGCCACGTCCGACGGTCGTCGTGGGCTCGCCGCGATGGCGGTCAGCGCGACGCAACGACGCTGGTGAGCGGGTTCGACGCCGCTCGACGCCACCTCCCGGCGACCCGGCGGGGCGGCACGTCGCGCACCGCCGTCGTCACATAGACGCACGGTGTTACGTTGAAGCCGTCCACTGACGACGGTTGGGGGTACGCATGGCGGAGACTGCCGGGCGGGTGCTGCCGGTCTACCTGGTGGCGGACGAGTCCGTCTCCATGACACCGGTGGTGGGCGAGCTGAACGCCGGGCTCCAGTCGCTGCACGACGCCCTGCTGCGCGAGCCCCTCGCGGCGGCCAAGGTCAGGTTTTCGATCATCGGCTTCTCCGAGGACGTGATCGTCCACTCGGCCCTGTCCGACCTGCGCAACGAGACGGCGCTGCCGCAGTTGTCGGTACGCGCCGGGACCTCCTACGGTGCCGCGTTCAGTCTGCTGGTCGACCGGATCCCGGCCGACGTACGGGCCCTCAAGCGGGAGGGCTTCGCGGTGCACCGGCCGGCGGTGTTCTTCCTCAGCGACGGGCAGCCCACCGACCCGGGCCAGTGGGAGCCGGTCTACGCCGAGTTGACCGACCGGGAGCGCACCCCGACCGCACCGAACATCATCGCGTGCGGCATCGGTGAGGCGCGGGCCGAGACGATCCTGCACGTGGCGACCCGGCCGGAGTTCGCGTTCGTGGCCACGCCCGGGGTCGAGGTGGGCTTCGCGATCGCCGAGTTCTGCACCGCGCTGACCCGCAGCGTCATCAGGTCGGGGCAGGCCGTCGGGGGTGACACCGCGGAGCTGGTCGTGGAGCGGCCGGACAGCTTCCGGATGGCTGTGGACGTGGTGTGAGCTTCGACTGGGTGCCGCCGCTGATCGGGGTGCCGGGGCCGCAGGTGCCGTCCCGCGCCCCGCAGACGCAGCCGTACCGGCCGGACACCGTGGCCGACGGCTGGGCGGCGGCCGGTTTCGAGGTACGGGCGGCCTCGGTGCGCGGGCCCGGCCACCGGGCGTCCGGCGTACCCCGGCAGGATGACTTCGCGTTGGCCACGGCGGCCGGTTCGGTGATCGCGGTGGTGGCCGACGGGGTCTCCAACGCCCCGCTGTCCCACCTGGGCGCGACCATGGTGTGCCGGACGGTCGTCGACTACCTGCAACGCGCCGACGACCCCGTCGACTGGCACGACCTGCTGCGCTGCGCGGGCTGGGCGCTCGTCGAGTATGCCGGACGGCAACTGGGCGAGACCGATCCGCAGCGGGCCGAGTCGCTGTTGGCCAGCACCGTGGTCGTCGCTCTGGTCCGGCCGGACGGCCCCGGACGGGCGGTCGCCCACCTGGTCCGGGTCGGCGACTCGGCCGCCTGGCGGCTGCGCGACGGCGGGTGGGAGCCGCTGTTCACCGACCCGGCCGACCCGCAGGACGAACTGCTCCCGGACGGCGTCGCCGCCCTGCCCCGGGTGCCCGCCGAGGTCGGCCCGGTGACGGTGACGCTCACTGCGGACGACGTGCTGGTGCTGGCCACCGACGGCTTCGCCGAGCCGCTCGGGCACGGCACCGGGGACCTCGGGCGGCTGTTCGGCGACGCGCTGACCACGCCTCCCGCGATGACCCGACTCGCCTGGATGCTCGACTTCACCGGCGGGTCCTGGGACGACGACCGCACCGTGCTGGCCGTCTGGCCGGTGCCGCCCGAGCCGTCATGACCGGCCCGCTGCCACCCGAGGTGAGCCTGTCCGCCCTCGGCCCGCGTACCCGCATCGGCACCGGCGGTCAGGGCACCGTCTACGCCCTCACCGAGGACCCCCGGTGGGTCTACAAGGAGTACGCGACCCGGTTCGTCGACGACGTCGACGTCACCACGTTGAACCGCTTCGTCCGGCTCACCGCCGGGGCCGGCCCGGATGCGGAGACGCTGCTCGGTCTCGCCGCCTGGCCCACCGCGATCGTCCGCAAGGAGGGCGTGGTCCGTGGGTTCCTGATGCCACGGGTACCCGACCGGTTCCGGGTCCGCATCCAACTGCCGCGCGGACCGGACACCGTCCTGGCCCAGGTGCAGTACCTGTTGAACAGCGACGACTATCTGCTCGACCGGGGGCTGCACATCGACGACCGGATGCGCCTGGAACTGCTGCGGGACACCGGCGAGGCGTTGACCCTGCTGCACCGGCTCGGCGTCTGCGTCGGCGACCTGTCACCGAACAACCTGCTGTTCAGCCTCGACTCCCGGCCCCGGTGCTACTTCATCGACTGCGACGCGATGCGGCTGCACGGTGACTCGGTGCTGGCGCAGGCCGAGACCCCCGAGTGGCACGTGCCGGACGCGGACGCCGAGGAGCTGGCCACGCCCGCCACCGACGCGTACAAGTTCGGGCTGCTCGCGGTGCGCCTGTTCGCCGGTGACCAGCAGACCCGTGACCCGCAGGCGGCCCGGCCCCGACTCGACCGGCAGCTGGTCACCCTCGCCGGCCGGAGCCTGGACCCCGCCCCACACCTGCGGCCCGCCCCGCAGCAGTGGTCGGACGCGCTGGAGCGGAGCATCCGCCGCACCCCGCCGACGGCACCGCCGCAACGGGCCGCCACCGCCCCGAACGGCCCGGAGCCGACCCGCCCGGACCCGGTCCGCCGCGTCGTCCCCGCGTCCGCGATGGCCGTTGCCCGGCCGGCCGGCCGGGGTTGGGGTCTGGCCGTCGCGGCGCTGGCCGCGGTCGCGGTGCTGGCCGGCCTGCTCAGTGGCAACGACGACTCCCCGGGCAGGCCCTACCCGACCAGGCCGGTTCTCCCGACGGGACTGATCGGGCAGCCGTCCTATCCCCCGTTGCCGACGGGGATCCCGGGTCTGACCCGGCCCACCGGCGGTGCGGCCGGGGCGACCCGGTATCCCGGCCTGCCCCTGCGGACCGGGCTCGACCTGGAGAAGCTCCTTCCGCTGGCCAGGCCCTGTCTCTTCACCGACGTCAGGGTGGGCAGTGGTCTGAACCGGACGTCCGCCCGGACGAAGTCCTCGGTCACCGCCGTCCGTGGCTTCCTGTGCGGGATCAACACCGACTCGCCACGCCTGGACGACCGGAGCCGGACCCAGCTCGCCCGGGCCGCCACCCTGGCGAAGAACGGCCCGTTCCCCGTCGCGACGATCATCGGCATCCGCACCGCGACCGACGGCAACCCTCAGGTCAACGTGGTGTTCGACCCGGACGGTGCCGGCTCGTCGGCCGGCTGCTGGCGCTCCCGGCTGTCGCTCGTCACCGACGACGACGGGTACGGTGTCGGCTCGCTCTCCGCGCCGACCCGGTCGTACTGCCCGTGACCGCTGGCACCCTTGTGCAGCAGGTCGTTGACGGCGGCAGCGGTGGACGGCGGTAGCGGACGCCCCTGCTCGACCGGGAAACCCAGCTCGGCGACCAGGCCACGGTGCCGCAGGTCGACGGTCGCCTCCACGATGTCGGCGAACAGGCCCGCCGCCGACCGGGCCCGCCGCCAGGAGACGACACCGACGGTCACGCCGAGCACCACCGCCGGCCACCACCACGGGGTCAGCGCGAGACAGAGCACCGCCCAGCCGGCCCAGGCGACGGCCCGGTCGAGCCGGTCACGCGCCTGCATCACGTCGGTGCGCCCCTCGGGGGTGAGCAGCAGCCACAGGCGCGGCCAGATCAGGCCCAGGCGCAGGCCGTACTGCGCGGCCACCCGGTCGTCGGCGAGCCGGATCCGGTCGCCGATCCAGGTGGGCCGGGCCGGCAGGTACACCGCCGGAACCACCCGTGCCCGTGCGGTGAGCCGGCGCGCGGCGGCGGCCCGCCGACGGGCGGTCAACGCGGTCGCCAGCCGGCGGGCCGGGCCGGCCCAGGTGCCCAGCCAGACGTGGCGGACGACCCTGCCGGCCGCCTGGGCGCAGCCGGCGGCCGCCGCCGCGGCCGCGACGACGAGCGCCCCGACCACCAGGGCCAGGCCGACCCGCTCCCGCAGGTGGTCGACGGCGTCGGCGGCGGCGAGCGCCGCCCCGGGTACGTCGAAGACGGCATCACGCCCCGGTAGCACGGCGAAGGCGGCCACCGCGAGCCACAGCAGGGCCGGGCCGAGCGCCCGGGTCAGCCAGCGGTCGTTGATCCGCCGTCCGACCTCGCCCAGCAGCACCTCGATCATGGCTCGGACCGGTACGTCATCGCCGTGTCGGCGAGCGCGCAGTGCGGCACCCGTCCCCGGTCGTCCCGGTGGGCCCGGCGCGAGCAGCGGTGCAGCGGGCAGCGGTAGTCGCCGTCGAGCACCACCGGCGCGAGACCCTCCAGCCGGGCGCCCTCGGCGTGGTCCGACGGGCCGACGCCGATGCTGCGCTCGGTCTCGGTCCCGGTCGTCCAGCCGAGCTGCCGGCAGACCTCCACCACCGGCCTGCCGGCGGCCAGTTCGTCGAGGAGTTCGTCGAGCAGGTCGCTCCACGCCCCCGCCTCCGCACGTTCGCGCAGGGTCGGTACGGCGGCGCACAACGAGGCCAGCAGACGGCGTTGCTCCATGTACGACACTCCCGTCGGTTGACGCCCGAGCCGCCGTCGAATCTACTGAGCCGGTGCCAGCGTCCGAGCGGTCCATCGATGCGGTGGACGCGCTCATCGCCGCCTACAACGACAGTGGCGACGAGTCGCGGCTGGTCCGGGCCGAGGGCGTGGCGCGGGACCTGCTCGCGGCGGATCCGTCCCGGGTGGACGCGCTCGCCGCGCTCTCCACCGTGCTGATGCTGCGGGGCCGCACCTCGGACCCGAAGCAGCTCGACGCCGCGGTGGCCGCCGCCGGGAGGGCCACGGCGTTGACCCCACCTGACGATCCGTGGTGGGCGTACGTCAACGCCCAGCTCGCCATGGTCGTCGGCTTCCGGTTCGAACAGCGGCGCGAGGTGTCGGACCTGTCCTTGGCCAAGCGGCACGCGGACGTCGCGGTGGCCGCCGTCGGCGAGGACGATCCGCTGCGGATCGACGTGCTGCTCCGCTGCGCGAACGTGTACCGGCTCGGTTCCGAGAGGTTCGGCCAGGTGGCGGACATCGACACGGCCGTCCGGCTCAGCCGGGAGGTGCACCGGTCGACCGACCCGGACCACGTGCTCACCGCCCACCAGCTGCTGGCGCTCTGCCTGGTCACCCGGTTCGCCCGGACCGGCAGCCCGGGTGACCTCGACGAGGCGATCGCGCACTGCCGTCGCGGGCTGGCCACCATTCCCGCACGGCACATCGACCGGGCCGCCCTCAACGGTGTGCTGGCGATCGCGCTGATGCAACGCTGGGTGAACCTGGACGGCGACGACGACGCCGACCTGCGCGAGGCGGTCCAGGTCAGCCGGCAGGTCGTCGCCGACCTGCCGAGCATCGGCACGGTCCGCGCGCAACTGCTCGCCACCCACGGCGTCCTGCTGGTCATGCACGGCCTCAGCAGCAACTCGTCGGCGCACCTGGACGAGGCGATCCGCAGCTCCCGGGAGGCCGCCGACGCGCCGACGGCCGGCACCCAACGGGCCGGCCACCTGGTCAGCCTGGCCCACTCGCTGCTCGTGCGGGCCCGGATGAGCAGCGACCCGGCCGGGGTCAGCGACGCCGTCGACACCGGCATGGCCGCGCTGGCCGGATTCTCCCCCGGCCACCCGGACCGGGCGCGGGCCCTCAACGTGCTCGGCACGGCACTGCGGACGCGCTACCTGATCGGTCGGGACCCGGCCGACCTCGACGCCGCGGTCGGCATGTGGCGGTCGTCGGCGGCCTCCCGGGCAGGTGCCGTCGGGATCCGGATGACCGCGGCCCGCACCTGGGCGCAGACCGCCGCCGAGGCCGGTGACGCCGAGCTGGCCCTGGAGGCGTACGGCACCGCCGTGGGTCTGCTGCCGCTGCTCGCGTGGCGGGGGCTGGACCGTACCGTGCAGGAGAAACGGCTGGCCGCGGTGTCCGGCCTGGCCGGTGACGCGGCTGCCTGGGCCATCGCCGCCGGGCAGCCGCACCGCGCGGTGGAGCTGCTGGAGCAGGGCCGTCAGGTGCTGTGGTCGCAGGCCCTGCAGACCCGCAGCGACCTGTCCGCGCTGGCCACGGTCGCGCCCGCGCTCGCCGGGGAACTCGACCGGACCCGTCGGGAGCTGGACGGAACCGGGGCGTCCCCGGTCGTCGAGCTGCCGGCCCGTCCCGGCTGGGAGCTGGGCCGCGACCTGCTGGCCGGTGCGCTGGATGGACCGCACCACGCGGGGACCGAGGACGCCGGTCACCGTCGCCGGTTGGCGGAACGCTGGGAGCAGCTCGCGGCCGAGGCCCGCCGCCTGCCGGGCTTCGAGAACTTCCTGCACCCGCCGTCGTTCGCCGCCCTCCAGCCGGCCTGCGCGGGCGGGGCGGCGGTGCTGGTCAACACGTCCCGTTGGCGCAGCGACGCGATCATCGTCACCGCCGACGGGGTACGCGCCGTGCCGTTGCCGTGGCTGTCCCACGACACCGCGCAGCGTCTGGCCGTGGCGTTCCTCGATGTGCAGCGGGCGGTGGAGGAGGGCGGCGGGCCGGTCGAGCGGGCCGCGCTGCGCCAGACGCTGGTGTCCCTGCAACGGTGGCTCTGGGACACCGTCGGCGAGTCCGTCTGCGCGGCCCTCGACGACATCCTCGGTGGCGGTCCGGACCGGCGGCACCGGGTGTGGTGGTGCCCGACCGGGCCGTTGACGATGCTGCCGCTGCACGCCGCCGGCCGGTTCGGCGCGAGCGCCCCGCTCGCCGCGAGACGCCGGATCTCGGTCGCCGCCCGCTGCGTGTCGTCCTACACCCCGAGCCTGTCAGCGCTGCTGCGCGCCCGCGCCACCCCGACGCCGGACGGGGCGCCGCAGGCGTTCGCGGTGGGGCTCGGCACCCTGCCCGGCCAGGCGCCGCTGCCCGCGGTCAGCGACGAGCTGCGCGCGGTCAGCTCGCACGTGCCCGGCCTGCGGGTGTTCTCCGGCCGCAGCGCCACCGTCGAGGGCGTGCTGACCGCGCTCGAGCAGCACAGTTGGGCGCATTTCGCCTGCCACGGCGACCAGGACTTCAAGCGGCCCAGCGCCGCCGCCCTCCGCCTGGTCGACGGCAAGCTCAGCGTCCTGAAGCTGGCCGGCCGGCTCGCCACCCGTAGCAGGTCGGCCGGCGGTTGCGACCTGGCCTACCTGTCCGCGTGCCGCACCGCGGCCGGTGGTCGGGACCTGCCCGACGAGGGCATCCACCTCACCGCGGCGTTGCAGATGGCCGGCTTCCGGCACGTCATCGGCAGCCAGTGGGCGGTCTCCGACCGGGTGGCGGCCCAGGTCGCCGACGACGTCTACGCCGGGCTGAAGGCGGGGGGCCGCCTGGACGCCGACGGTGCGGCCGTCGCGCTGGACCGGGCCATCGACCGGGTACGGCGTGCGCACCCGGACCGTCCGGAGGTGTGGGCGGCGCTGATCCACACCGGTCCGTAGCAGTCCCGGGCCGGCCGGTCACCCCGGCCCGTCGGGATGGCCGATGCCGGGGAGCCGGACCGTGACCGTGAGACCTCCGTCGGGGCGGGCGACGAGGTCGAGGGTTCCGGCGTGGGCGCGGACGATGCTGTGCACGATGGCCAGGCCGAGTCCGAAGCCGGCGTGTTCGTCGGTGCGGACCCGTTCCGTGCCGCGCTGGAACGGCTCGGTGAAGGTCGGCACCAGCTCGGGCGGGAGCCGGCGACCGGTGTTCTCGATCCGCAGCATGCAGTTGTCGCCGGACGCCCCGGTGTGGACCGTCACGGTGCCGCCGGTGGGCAGGTTGTGGACGACGGCGTTCTGCACGAGGTTCGTCACCATCCGCAGCAGGAGTTCGGCGGAGCCGCTGGTCCGGGCCGCCCCGCCGGTGACCTCCAGGGTGGTCCGACGTCGTTCGGCGAGGTGGAGCAGCGTCTCGGCGGCCTCCTCGGCGAGCAGGGACAGGTCGACGTCGGCACGGGTGAAGGTGCCCCGGTCGCCGTGGCCGAGCAGCAGCAGCGCCTCGGTGAGGTCGATCGCCCGCTGGTTGACGGTGTGCAGCCGGTCGAGGAGTTCGGCCGGCCCGGCGTCGGGGTCCCGGCGGGCGACGTCGAGGAGGGTACGGGAGATCGCCAGCGGGGTACGCAGTTCGTGCGAGGCGTTCGCGGCGAACCGCTGCTGCTCGGCGACGTGGGATTCGAGTCGTTCGAGCATCGAGTCGAACGCGTCGGAGAGTTCCCGGAACTCGTCCCGGCGGCCCTCCAGCCGGACCCGGTGGGACAGCGACCCGGCCGCCGCCACCCGGGTGGCGTGGGTGATGCGGGTCAGCGGCGCGAGCATCCGGCCGGCCAGGACCCAGCCGCCCAGCAGGCCGAAGACCAGCAGGATCGCCAGCACCTGGACCGCTCTCGGGGCGAAGGCGCGCAGCAGGTCGAAGCGGTCCGGCACGAACATGGTGGGAGCGGGCAGCGGGGAGCTGTCGGGTGCCGGCGTGGGCAGCCGGGGGGCGTCGATCACCTCGGGCACGTACCGCAGCAGGAACACCCACACGGTGCCGAGGAGCAGACCGCCGGCCAGCATGACGAACCCGGCGTAGCTGAGGGTCAGTTTGAGCCGGACGCTCAGGCCGGGCGCCCTAGCCACGGCCGTCTCCCGGGTGTCCGGTGTCGATGCGGTAGCCGACGCCGGGCACGGTGGCGATGATCCACGGCTCGCCGAGCCGTTTACGCAGGGTGGAGACGGTGATCCGGACGGCGTTGGTGAACGGGTTGGCGTTGACGTCCCAGGCCCGTTCCAGCAGTTCCTCGGCGCTGACGACCCCGCCCTCGGCGGCGACGAGGACCTCCAGCACGGCGAACTGCTTGCGGGTCAGCGCGACGTGGCGTCCGTCGCGGAAGACCTCCCGGCGGAACGGGTCGACCCGCAGGCCGGCGGTCTCGCGGACCGGGGGTCGGGCGTGCCCGCGCCTGCGGTCGAGCGCCCTGATCCGGAGCACGAGTTCCCGCAGGTCGAACGGTTTGGTCAGGTAGTCGTCGGCGCCGAGTTGGAAGCCGGACGCCTTGTCGTCGATCCGGTCGGCGGCGGTGAGCATGAGGATCGGCATGCCGCTGCCGGAGGCGACGACCTGTCGGGCGACCTCGTTGCCGGAGGGGCCGGGGATGTCGCGGTCGAGGATCGCCAGGTCGTAGTGGTTGAGGGCGAGCAGTTCCAGAGCCGTGTCGCCGTCGGGGGCGATGTCGGCGGCGATCGCCTCCAGCCGCAGGCCGTCCCGGACGGCCTCGGCCAGGAACGGCTCGTCCTCCACGATCAGTACGCGCACGTCGGCAGCCTATGGTCGGCGGGCAGCGGCACCGGGGTGCTCATGCCGGCCCCGGGTCGGCCGCTGCCGGCGCGGGACGGGGCGGCACCCTGCCCGGGGTACGCCACCACCGGCGTGAGGCGAGTGCGGCCAGCCCGGCACCGACGGTGTTGACCAGCACGTCGTCCACCGACGACACCCGGTCCAGCCACAGGACGTACTGTGCGGTCTCGATCAGGACCGAGCAGCCGGCACCGAGCGCCAGGGCCCGCGGCACCGACGCCAGCGCCGGGAACCGGATCGGGGCGAAGAATCCCAGCGCCGCGAGGACCAGCAGGTTGCCGCCGATCCCGATCGGCCCCATGGTGACCAGGTCCCGTAGCGGCACCAGGCTCACCCGGCCGGGGGCGACGCCCGGCGCGGCCCCCGGCATCAGGGTCATCCACACGAACGGCACCGTCCCGTAGACCATGCCCACCTCGGCCAGCGACCTGCGCCACGCCGAGGTGACGCCGGCGGCCCGCCGCAGCCGTGCCAGCGCCCACACCAGCAGGGCCGCCACCGGCAGGCCAACCAGGGTCATGAGCACCACCCCGTTGAACGTGTCGTAGCAGCCGTGCCACCGCCCGGCCAGGCACGTCGGGGCGGACATCAGCAGTGGCCGCCGTACGGTGAACGTCGCGCCCGCCAGCCCGAGGACAGCCAGGCCGGCGAGCACGGCGGTGCGGGTCGGAAGGTCCCGCCGGAGCACTCAGCCACCGCCGCCGGGCTGGCCGACCGGTGCTCCGGTGACGGCCTCGGCCTCCCGCAGACAGATGTCCAGCATGGGTACGCCGTCGGTGTTGGCGAGGATGACGCCGACCCACCCGGTGTCCGGGTAGATGCTCCAGTTCGCGCCGATGCCGCCGGCCCCGCCGCCCCGGCCGATCACCCACTGGCCGTTGACGATGCTCACCGGCATCGTGTACCCCTCGTACGCCGTGGGCACCGGGCCCGGGAGCTTGGCCCCGGCGAACAGGTCGGCGTACGGCCGGTCGAGCACCGTGCCGTCGCGCAGCGCCTCGGCGAACCGGACCAGGTCCGGTGCGGTGGCGAAGCCGTCGCCCGAGGCGTACCCGATGAAGGCCCGGCCCGGGTTGCGGCCCGGGATGTTCGGGTCGAGGCTGCCCCTGTCCAGGTTGCGGACGGCGTCGACCAGGCTGCCGTCGGCCTGCCGCAGGTACGGGTGCGCGATGTGCCCGTCGGTGAGCCACTGGTCCCTGGTGTAGAACGCCGAGCCGGTCATCCGGCAGCGCCCGAACACGTGCTCGTGCACGTAGTCCCAGAACGTCGTGCCGGACACGGCCTCCACGACCTGCGCGGCCATGGCCAGGCCGACGCCCCCACCGGGAAGGTGGCCGTTGGACCCGGTGCCGGGCACCCCCGTCAGCGTCGCCTGCCGGACCCACTGCTGGTGGTACCCGTGCACCTCCGCCCGGCTGTGGAAGACGCGTTGCCAGTCCGGCATCGGGGCGTCCAGGCCGGAGGTGTTGGTGAGCAGGTGGTGGATGGTCACCTGCTCGGCGATCGGAGCGGCGAGCCCGGTCAGGTAGGTGCCCACCGGGTCGGCCAGCCCCACCCTGCCCTGCTGCACCAACTGGAGGACGGCCACCGACAGGAAGGGCTGGCTGCCCGAGGAGAGGTTGAAGGCGGTGCCCTCGTGGTTGCGGACCTGCCGCTCCCGGTCGGCCATGCCGTAGCTGCGGGACAGCACCGTCCGGCCCCGGTGGGACAGCAGCACCACGCCCGAGAATCTGCCCTCGGCGGCCAGCCGGGCCACGTACCGGTCGTAGGCCCCGCCTGGCCGGGTGTCCGGCAGGGCCCGGTCGCGCCCGGACGAGCCACGCCGGGCCGGCCCGGCGTGGCCGGTGCCGGCAGCCGTCAACGGCGCACCCGCCACCAACCCGACGGCGGCCATGCCACCCCAGGTGACCAGCCGCCGCCGGTCGACACCCCGTACGGGATCCGCGTTCATGGTCACGCTCCCTGCCCGGTCGGCGGTTCGTGCGTTGACGGTGGTGTGCTCCAACTCATGGCCGTAGTCAAGACGCCGGCACGTTGCACGGGCGTATGCGTTTTCCGGTACGTCCGCGATACGGCGTACCGCCGGCCGACCGGTCTGCGGCCGGTGTGGCGGTGTTGACCGGCCCCTTACTGCTTTACTAGGGTGCTAGTAAAGCAGTAAGGGGCTCCCGTGTTCGTCTTCCGGCTCGACACCCACTCCGGCGTGCCGCCGTACCTGCAACTCGTGCAGCAGGTCCGCCAGGCGGTGCTGCTGGGCTTCCTCCGGCCCGGCGACCGCCTCCCGCTCATCCGCGAGGTGGTCGAGCACCTGGCGATCAACCCGAACACCGTCGCCAAGGCGTACCGGCAGATGGAGCAGGAGAACCTGGTCACCGGCCGACCCGGCCAGGGCACGTTCGTCAACGAGCAGCAGTCGGCGGTGATACCACCGGCGACGTACACCTCACTGCGGCGCGGCCTGGCGACCTGGCTGCGGCGCGCCTACGCCGCCGGCCTCGACGAGCAGGCGGTCACCGCGCTCTTCACCTCCGTCCACCAGCAGACGCGGAACGAGGACGTGGCGTGACGGACACCGGGATCGCGCTGCGCACCGACGGGGTGGGCAAGCGTTACCGCAAGGGCTGGGCGCTGCGCGACTGCACCCTGACCCTGCCGGCGGGCGGCGTGACCGCCCTGGTCGGGCCGAACGGCGCGGGCAAGACCACCCTGCTGCGCCTGGTCGTCGGGTTGCTGGCACCGAGCACCGGGACGGTGGAGGTGCTCGGCCACGACGTCACCGCCAGCACCCCGCAGACGCTGTCCCGGGTCGGGTTCCTGGCCCAGGACCACCCGCTGTACAAGCGCTTCACCGTCGCCGAGCTGCTCCGCTTCGGCCGGGCCTGCAACCTGCGGTTCGACCAGGGGCTGGCCGAACGCCGGCTGGCGAAGCTGGGCATCCCGCTCGACCGGAAGGCCGGTGCGCTCTCCGGCGGGCAGCAGGCCCAGGTGGCGTTGGCGCTGGCCCTGGCGAAGCGGCCGGACCTGCTCGTCCTCGACGAACCGGTGGCCAGCCTCGACCCGCTGGCCCGGCACGAGTTCCTCCAGGTCCTCATGGGCGCGGTGGCCGAGGGCGGGGTGAGCATCCTGTTCTCCTCCCACGTCGTGCACGAGCTGGAACGCGTCTGCGACCACCTGGTCGTGCTCAACCACGGCCGGGTCACGCTCACCGGCGACATCGACACCCTCCTCGCCGAGCACCGGCTGCTCGTCGGCCCACGCACGGCCGCCGACGTGGACCGGGCCGACACCGTCGTGCAGGCCGTCCACAGCGACCGGCACACCACCCTGCTGGTACGCGACGGCGCGCTCCCCACCGCGCCCGGGTGGCAGGCCCAGCCGGTCGCGTTGGAGGACCTGGTGCTGGCGTACCTGCGCCGGCCGTCCGGGGCGGGCACGGCGACCGCCCCGGGGGTGCCGGCATGACCTGGTTGATCTGGCGGCAGCACCGGACCGAGGTCTGCGTGCTGGGCCTGCTCGTCGGCATGTTCGGCATCGCCCTGCTCGTGTTCGGGACGCAGGCGCACGACCTGTTCCCCGGCGGTCCCGCCCGGTGCGCGGGGCAGGCCGGCTTCGACGGGGCCTGCACGGCCTCCTTCCGCCGGCTCGACGAGGGGTACGGGGACGTCGAGAACCTGCTCGCGGCCTTCTACCTGGTCCCCGTCGTCATCGGCGCGTTCCTCGGCGCGCCGCTGCTCGCCCGCGAACTGGAGGACGGCACCTGGCAGCTCGCCTGGACGCAGGCCGTGCCGCAGATGCGCTGGCTGGCGGCCAAGCTCGTGGCACTGGCCGGCGTCACCGTCGCGCTCACCGGCACGTTCACCGCGGTCCTCACCTGGTTCCGGCAGCCGTTCGACGCGTGGGAAGGGCGGTTCCAGTACGACGCGTTCGACCTGGAGGGGGTCGTTCCCGTCGCGTACGCACTGTTCGCGTTCGCCGTCGCCACCGCCGCCGGGGCGATCCTGCGGCGCAGCCTGCCCGCGTTCGGCGTCGCGTTCGGGGCGTTCCTCGCCGCCCGGATGTCGGTGGCGCTGGTGGCCCGCCCCGCGTACGCCACCCCGCTCACCGCCATGCAGCCGGTCCCCGTCGGCGGCACCGGGCACCGACCCGGGCCCGGCGTCGCCGACTGGACGATCGAACAGGGCTACGCCGACGCGACCGGGCGCAGGCTCAGCTCGACCGAGTACCACGAGCTTGAGGACGCGGCCGACCGGGCCGGCACCAACCTCAACCAGTTCCTGCACGCCCGGGGCGTCCAGCAGTTCGGGGTCTACCACCCGGCCGACCGGTTCTGGACGTTCCAGTTCATCGAGGCGGCCCTGTTCGTCGCCGTCGCGGCAGCCCTGGTCGCTGTGGTGGTGTGGCGGGTACGACGCCGCATGATCTAGGCGAACGACGCCCCTTCCTGATCCGGTCACAGGAGTGCGGTGGTGACCTCGGCCGCCCGGGCGATGAGGGCGTCGTCGTAGCTGGCGTCCTTCGTGTCGCGGGTGGACAGCACCGCGAGGACGATCGGCGCACGGTCCGGGGGCCAGAGCACCGCGATGTCGTTGCGGGTGCCGTAGCCGCCGGCACCGGTCTTGTCGCCGACGATCCAGCCGTCGGGGACACCGGCGCGGATCAGTTCGTCGCCTGTGGTGTTGCCCCGCAGCCAGCCGGTGAGCACGTCGCGGTCCGCCGTTTCGAGGGCGTCGCCGACGACGTACGCCCGCAGGTCCCGGGCCAGGACCCGGGGGGTGCTGGTGTCGCGGCGGTCACCCGGCTTCGCCTCGTTGAGCGCGGTCTCGGAGCGGACCGGCTCGGTGATCCCGTCACCGAGCTCGCGCAGCTTCTGCCTGAACCCGGGCGGCCCGCCGAGGCGACGCAGCAGGAGGTTGGCGGCGGTATTGTCGCTGTGGCGCACGGCCGCGTCAGCGATCGCCCGCAGTGTCATGCCGTTGGCGACGTGCTTTTCCGTGATCGGTGAGTAGGTCACCAGGTCGTCCGCCGAATACCGCACCACCCGGTCCAGTTCGGCGTCGGTGGTCCCGTCGAGGATCTCGGCGGCGGCCAGGGCCTTGAACGTCGAGCAGTACGCGAACCGCTCGTCGGCCCGGTATTCCACCGTGCGGCCGGTGCCCGTGTCGATCGCGTAGACCCCCAGCCGTGCGTCGAACCTCTCCTCGAGCTGCCGGAATGCGTGGTTCCGGTCGGCCGTGGACGGCGGGGCGGTCGTCACCGCGCCGTCGCGTACCGGCCGGCTGTCGGGTCCGGCCGTGCCGCACGCGCTCAGGGACACCGCTGCCACCACGGCGGCGAGACTGCGTGTCGCGGGGATCATGCCTGCTCCAGGTCATTCGCGGGGTCGGGTGACGGCATCGCACGGCGAGGCCACTGTACGGCCGGGCATGCTGGTCCGGTGCGCGGATGGTGGTCGGGCACCGCTGGTTAACCTGGGGCCATGCCGGTCGGGGCGCACGACGTCGAAGTCTTCGAGGGTGCCAGGGCGCGGTTGGAGGCGATCGCGTACCGCCTGCTGGGGTCGTCGAGCGACGCCGAGGACGCGGTGCAGGACACGTTCCTGCGCTGGCAGTCCGCCGACCGGGGCCTGATCGCGACGCCCGAGGCATGGCTGACCAGGGTGCTCACCAACCTCTGCCTCAACCGGCTCACCTCGGCGCGGGCGCGGCGTGAGACGTACGTGGGTCAGTGGCTGCCCGAACCGGTTTTCGCCGGTGACCCGATGCTCGGCCCGTCCGACACCGTGGAGCAGCGGGAATCGGTGTCGATGGCGGTGCTCACCCTGATGGAGCGGCTCTCCGCCAGGGAACGCGTCGTCTACGTCCTGCGCGAGGCGTTCGGATACTCCCACGCCGAGATCGCCGAGGTCCTCGACGTCACCGAGGCCAACTGTCAGCAGATCTTCCGGCGGGCCAGGCACCATGTGGCCGATGACCGGCGTCGGGTGGCGGTCGACGCCGCAGCGGCCCGCCGGATCGCCGAGGAGTTCCTCGCCGCGGCGCTCAGCGGCAGGACGGAATCGCTCGTGCAGATGCTGACCGACGACGCGGTCAGCATGGGCGACGGCGGTGGTGTGATCTTCTCGGTGCCCCGACCGGTCGTCGGTGGCCTGCGGGTGGCGAGGTTCCTCCGCACGCTGTTCACGCCCAGCGAGACCACCTGGGAGACGATCGGTGGTCGCCCCGAGGTGTTCGCCGAGCTCGCCAACGGCGTACCCGGGCTCGTGCTGGTGGTCGACGACCGGGTCGTCGGGATCGTCGCGCTGGATGTGACCACCGACGGCATCGCCGGCATCCACGCGCAGGTGAATCCCGCGAAGCTCCGACGGGCGACCCGTCGCTGGGCCACGTCCGAGCACGGTGCGCCGCTGACCGGCGCCTGGTGACCCGGGTCACGCCCCTCGACTGTCAGGTTTCCCGCCGCCGTCCGGTTCAGGAGGCGACACCGACCGGACAGGAGCGAAACCATGAAGCACCGCATCGTCGTCCTCGGAGCCGGATACGCCGGCGCCAACGCCGCCGCGCGCCTGGACAGGCGGCTGCACCCCGCCGACACCGAGATCCTCCTGATCAACGCGGACGCCGAGTTCGTCGAGCGGGTCCGCATGCACCAGCTGGCGACCGGTCAGGACCTCAGGCCCCGCCGGCTGGTCGACGTCTTCGCCGGCACGGGCGTGCAGGTACTGATCGCGAAGGTCGACGCCGTCGACGTCGAGCGCAGGACGGTCACCGTCGTCGACGCCGGCGGCCCCCGGCAGATCGCCTACGACCAACTCGTGTACGCCCTCGGCAGCACCGCCACCGACCGCGCGGTTCCCGGCGTCACCGAGCACGCCTGTCACGTCACGGGCAAGCAGTACGCGTTGCAGCTGCGTAGCCGCCTGGCTGACCTCACCGCCGGCGCGACCGTCCTGGTCGTCGGTGGTGGCCTCACCGGCATCGAGACCGTCACCGAGATCGCCGAGGCCCGGCCCGACCTCAGGGCGTCGCTCGCCGCACGGGCCGGCCTCGGCGACTGGCTGAGCGACAAGGCCCGCAACCACCTGCGCAGGGCCGTCGACCGGCTCGGCATCACCGTGTACGAGCACGCCGACGTCACCGCCGTCGAGCCGGCCGGCGTCGTCACCGGCGACGGCCGGATGATCCCGGCCGACGTGACCGTCTGGACCGCCGGATTCGGCGTCCACCCCATCGCCGCGGCCACCACCCTGAGCGTCTGCGCGACCGGGCAGATCGTCGTCGACGACACCATGCGGTCGGTCTCCCACCCCGACGTGTACGCCGTGGGTGACGCCGCCTTCGCACCGGGCGTGACCGGCACGCCGCTGCGGATGTCCTGCGCTTCGGGGGTTCCCTCCGCACATCTGGCAGCCGACGTGATCGCCGCGCGGCTGACCGGTGACCGGATCCCTGCGAACAGGATCGGCTACGCCGGGCAGTGCGTCAGCCTCGGCCGCCGGGACGCGCTCGTGCAGTGGGTGACCCCGGACGACCGACCCAAGCCGTCGGCGCTGACCGGCAGGACGGCCGCGCGCTTCAAGGAACTGATCTGCAGGATCGCGGCCTGGAGCATGTCCCACCCGACC
The DNA here is from genome assembly GCF_049178955.1 of Micromonospora sp. WMMD730. Lineage (NCBI taxonomy): Bacteria > Bacillati > Actinomycetota > Actinomycetes > Micromonosporales > Micromonosporaceae > Micromonospora > Micromonospora sp. WMMD730. The sequence goes on along the minus strand of NZ_JBMHML010000002.1, from coordinate 7,504,601 downwards.
GGGATGCTGCCGACCCGCCGTCGCCGCGTGCTCCCCACCGCCGCGTCCCGTACGCGGACGCGCGGCTGAACGGAGCGCCCACCCGTGTCGCCGCGCGATCCGCCCCGCCGGAGTCACCTGACGACCGTGCCGGGCTCCTGACGGTACAGCCAGCGCTACCTCGGTCGGCCCGCCACCTGGATTGCTGGCGGGGATTCCCAAAAATATGGTTTCCAGGCGCGGAAGAAATCAACGAAAAAATGGGAGTCCGGCGATGGCGGTTAATAGTGCACGACTCGATTTCGTGCCGACGGTGGACAGAGCGACGCCGGCGGCGGCGGTGCGGGTCCAGCAGTTGCGCAAGGTCTATGGCGGGGATCGGCACGCGGTAACCGCGCTCGCCGGTGTCGACGCGACCTTCCAGCGGGGGACGTTCACCGCGGTAATGGGGCCGTCCGGCTCGGGCAAGAGCACGTTGCTGCAGACCGCGGCGGGGCTGGACCGCCCGACCAGCGGCCTGGTGTGGGTCGGGGAAACGGAACTGTCGAAGCTGTCGGAGACAAAGCTGACCAAGCTGCGACGGTCGGAGATCGGGTTCGTCTTTCAGGCTTTCAACCTCGTCGGAGCATTGACGGTGCAGGAGAACATCACGCTGCCGTTGCGGTTGTCCGGAAAGCGGGCGGACCCCCTCTGGATTCAGCAGATCGTCGAGCGGGTCGGGCTCACCGAGCGGTTGTCCCACCGCCCTTCGGAACTGTCCGGCGGGCAGCAGCAACGCGTCGCGATCGCCCGGGCACTGGCCACCCGACCGGAGGTCATCTTCTGTGACGAACCGACCGGCGCGCTGGACACCCAGACCGCCGGCGAGGTGCTGGCCCTGCTGCGCTCGGTGGTCGACGAGGCGGGACAGACGGTCATCATGGTGACGCACGACCCGGTGGCGGCGTCCTACGCCGACCGGGTGATGGTGCTGGCCGACGGGCGCATCGTGCAGGACATGCCGCAGCCGGGCGCGGCGCGGATCGCCGAGCACCTCGCGACGCTCGGGCGTCGCCCGCAGCAGACGCAGGAGGGCTGACCCGTGCTGAAACTGGCCGGACAGATGCTGCGTCACCGCAAGGGCAGCGCGGTCGCCACCCTCCTGGCGATGACCGCCGGAGTGCTGATTCTGATGTCGCTGGGCGTCCTCGTGGAGTCCGGCCTGCGCTTCACCGCCGCCCCCCAGCGTTACGCGGCCGCCGACGTCGTCGTCGCCAACCGCGACATCACGCTCACCTCCACCATGCTCGGCGAAACGGAAACGAACACCGTCGTGCTGCCCGAGGGCGGAACCGTCCCGGCCTCGATGGTCGACCGGATCCGGCAACTGCCGGGGGTGGCCACCGTCGTCGCCGACCGGACGGTGCCGGCGATCCTGCCGAACGGCACCGCCACCGGTCACGGCTGGAGCAGCACCGCCATCACCCCGTACCAGTTGACCAAGGGTGCCCGACCCACCCGCGACACCGAGGTCGCGCTGGACGAACGGCTGGCCGCTTCGGTCGCTCCCGGCGACGAGGTGCCGGTCCTGGTGAACGGCAGCGCGCGGACGTACCGGGTCAGCGGTTTCGTCCGCCACGCGGGTCCCCGGCCCGACCCGCACGCACCACCCGCGGTGTTCTTCACCGACGCGCACGCGACGGTCATCCACCCACGGCTGGGACAGGTCGACGCGGTGGCCGTCCTGGCCGAACCCGGTGCCGCTGCGGCCGTGGTGGCCGACGTGCGCCGGCTGGCCGCCGAGGCCGGCGTCAAGGCCTACGCCGGCGACGAACGGGGGCTGCTGGAGCAGTCCGCGGACCAGGCGGCCTCCCTCATGCTGGTCCAGCTGGGCAGCGTGTTCGGCGGCTATGTGGCGCTGCTGGTCATGTTCGTGGTGGCGGGCACCATCGGTCTCGCGGTCCGGCACCGCCGCCGTGACCTCGCCCTGCTGCGCGCCGTCGCCGCCACCCCCGGCCAGGTCGCCCGCCTGGTCCTCGCCGAGGTGGGACTGCTCAGCCTGTTGTCGGTCGTCATCGGTGTGCCCGTCGGTTGGCTCGCCAGCCGCTGGCTGCACCAGGAGCTGGTGGACCGGGCTTTCATCCCGGACACCTTCCCGGTTCGCGGTGGCGGCTGGGCGGCGATCGCCGTGGCGGTGGCGACGGTCACGGTGGCGACCGGTGCCGCGTTGCTCGCGGCGCGCCGGACGGTGCGGATCCGCCCGACGGAGGCGCTCGGTGAGATCGCCGTGGAATCCGGCCGCAACGGTGTCCTTCGCCTGATCTTCGGCTTCGCCGCCCTGGCCGGCGGCTTCGTCCTGATCGCCCTCACCGGTGCGGCGAAGGGGACCGCCGCCCTCGGGCCCGCGATGGGTCTGCTGTGCCTGTTCGTCCTCGCGGTCGCTCTGCTCGGGCCGTGGGTCAACCGGGCGGCCGCCCGTCTGCTCGCCCCGGTGCTGCGGCGGGTGTGGGGTGACAGCGGTTACCTCGCCGCGGCGAATCTGCGCGCCAACGCCCAGGGCATGGTCACGGTGCTGACCGCACTGGTGCTGTCCGTCGGCTTCGGTGGCTCGATCTGGTTCCTCCAGGACAACCTGGACAAGCAGATCGTCGCCGAGAACCGTGGTGGGATGCTGGCCCAGCAGACAGTGGTTTCCGCCACCGGACTGCCCGACTCCATGCTGGCGCAGATCCGCGACATCCCCGGTGTGCTCGCGGCGACCGGCGTCCGGAACACCTCGATCATCCCGGACGGAGCCGCCGAGGGCGCGGATGCGCAGGCGATCGACCCGCAGGGCGTCGACCTCACCATGGACCTCAAGGTCCGCAGCGGGAGCCTGGCGGACCTGCGCGGGTCGGCCATGGCAGCGTCGACGCTGCAGGCCGGGTCGAGGGGCTGGCGGGTGGGCGACCAGGTCACGGTGCGGCTCGGCGACGGTACACCCGCCGACCTGCGCGTCGTGGCGATCTACGACCGGGGCTTCGCGTTCGGCGACGTCACCGTCGTCAAGGACGTCGTCGCCGGGCACACCGCCGTCGCCGGCTACGAGCGGATCCTGGTACGCACCGAGCCCGGCAGGGATGTCTCCGCCGCGCTGGGCGAGGTCATCGGCCAGTACCCCGGCAGCTCGGTGACGACCACGGCCGACGTCAGCGGTCAGCTCGCCGACGACCTCGCGCTGAGCGCCTGGCTCAACAAGCTCCTGATCGGCATCATGGTCGGCTACGCCGCTCTCGCCGCGGCGAACACCATGGTCATGGCCGCCCTCGCCCGGGGCCGCGAGCTGGCCCTGCTGCGCCTGGTCGGTGTCACCGGCAAGCAGGTCAAGCGGATGGTCCACGCGGAACAGACCGGCCTGCTCGGTGTCTCGCTGCTCATCGGCGGAGCCATCGCCGCCGTCACCCTGGTGTCGATCGTGCACACGCTCACCGGCCAGCTGGTGCCCTACGTGCCACCGCTGGGATGGGTGTCCATCATCGGCGGCACGACGCTGCTGGCGCTGTTCACCACGATCCTGCCGGTTGCCCGGCTGCTCCGCGTCCCGCCGGTCGCCGGCATCGGCATCAAGGAGTAGTCAGCCACGGATCGGCCGAACACGTTCGACGGGCGGGCCCGCATCACGGGCCCGCCCGTCGACGTCCGTGTCACGGCACAGCCTGCTGTTCCCGGCCGCACCGCCGGCTGGCGGCGCACGCCGTGGACGCTCACGACTGGCGCTGGGTGTCCTCGAGGTAGCGCAGCACCGCACTGACCCGGCGGTCCACCCGGTCGGTCGGGGTGAGGTCCAGCTTGGCGAAGATGCTGCGAATGTTCTTGTGCACCGCGCCCTCGGTGACGAACAACCGCTCCGAGATGGCCGTGTTGCCGAGGCCTTCGGCCATCAGTGACAGCACCTCACGCTCACGCGGGGTGAGCCGGTCCAGGGCGGTGTCCGGCCGGCTGCGGGCGAGCAGTTGCCCCACCACCTCCGGGTCGACCGCGGTGCCGCCCCCGGCGACCCGGTGCAGGGCGGTGAGGAACTCCTCCACCCGGCCGACCCGCTCCTTGAGCAGGTAACCGAGCCGTTCGCTGCCGCCGGCGAGCAACTCGGTGGCGAAGGCCTGCTCGACATAGGCCGACAGCACCAGGACCGCCAACCCGGGCTGTCTGCGGCGGGCCTCACCGGCGGCGACGATGCCCTCATCGGTATGGGTGGGCGGCATCCGCACATCGACGATGGCGACGTCCGGTCGGTGCTCGTCGACGGCGGCGAGGAAACCGGACGGATTGTCGGCGGTCGCCACCACGTCGAGCCCTTCCGCGCGCAGCAGCAGGACCAGGCCCTCGCGTAGCAGGGCGTCGTCCTCGGCGATCACGATTCGCACGGCAACTCCACGTCCATCGTCGTCGGCCCACCGGGTGGGCTGATCAGCAAAAACTTCCCGTCGTGGGCCTCGACCCGACGACGGATGCCGGCCAGGCCGGATCCGCCGTGCTCGTCGGCACCGCCGCAGCCGTCGTCGCTGACCGTGAGCCGGAGCCGGCGGTTCACCACGTCCATGGTGACACTCACGGCGACGCCGGCGGCCCCACTGTGCTTGACCGCGTTCGTCAGCGCCTCGGCGACCACGAAATAGGCGGTGGCCTCCACCGACACCGCACATCGGCCGGGCAGGTGGACGTCCAGACGGCAGGGCAGGGCACACCCGGCGACCAGACCGTCGAGCGCACCGGCCAGTCCCCGGTCGTCGAGCACCGGCGGCAGGATGCTGCGCACCACGGTACGCAGTTCGCCGAGCGCCTGTTCGGCCGCCAGTTGCGCACGCTCGACCAGTTCCCGGCCGACCGCCGGGTCCCGTGCCAGGGCCCGGCCGGCAGCGCCGAGCAGCACGGTGACCGCAACCAGGCGGTTCTGGGTACCGTCGTGCAGCGACCGCTCGATCCGGCGTAGTTCGGCGGCGTGCGCGTCCAGGGCGGCGGCCCGGGTGGCCGTCAACTGGGCCACCCGGAGGCTGAGGTCGGTGCCGGCAGGCGGCGACAGCAGCAGCAGGCCCGGCCACGCCTGGAGCCGGGCCAGCCACCGGCCCGCGCCGAAGAGCACCGCCATCAGGGCCGCGCCGAGCAGCGACACGCCGATCGCGTCGACCAGGCCGTCGATCCGCCACGACACCAGGCCGGGCCCGCCGTCCTCGGGGGGTACCAGGCGGTGCCAGAACGGGAAGGTCAGGCTCTGCAGGGCGGTCAACGGCAGGGTCAGCCCGAGCAGGCCCATCGCCAGGCCGAAGGAGGAGTGCACCGGCAACCAGACGAGTTCACGACGTACGGCCGGGTCACGCAGCCCGGCCAGGGCCCGGTCGGGTGCCGGGGGGCGGGCTGAGGATCTCCGGGCCCCACCGGGACAGCCGCAGCCGTTCGCGGTCGGCGACCGATCGCACGACCCGCAGGGCACCGGGGATCAGCAGGATGCCGACGCCGAGGATGCTCGACACCAGCACGATGAGCAGGCACAGCAGCGCCCCGATCGCCAGTACGGCAGTGGTGAGGCCACCGACCAGGTCTTCCAGGGCGTCGACGGCGGCGCGTATCCGCTCCCCCGCGTACCGCCGCATGCCCACCTCCCGCGAGCCCCCGTCGCCCGTGACCTTAGGGCACCTGCCACCGGCCTGGCAGTACAGCAGGCTGTACTGCCTGTCGTCGCGCTGGCGGGATCGTTTCCGACCCGCGATCCTCCTAGCGTGTGCTGATGGCTGAACACATCTCGTCGAGCGACGGCCGCCACCGGCGGCCGGTCCTGTGGCTGCTGCTCTTCGTGAGCATCACCGCCAACGCGATCGCGTCGTCCGTCGGCACCACCACCGGCAGCACCGTCGTCAGCGTCCTCTTCGGCGTCACCGCCCTCGTCTGCGCCGGCTCCCTGGTGGTCGGCCACTACCGCCACCGCGAACAGTGAACCCGTCCGCCGCGGCCGGCGCACCGGTGGCCGCAACGACATCAGCGGACAATGCCGCACGGCACAGGTGCCGGAGTGTCCCCCGGGCCGATGCGGCAGGCGGATCACTGCGGCACGATACCGCCGGGGCGGAAGACAAGGGAGGCGATTCCAGCCATGACGAGCGACAGGAACACGGGCCGCCGGGGGTGGATCGCCGCTGCGACAGCCGTCCTCGCGGTGGCCGTCGTGATGGAGGAACTGCTGCGCTCCGGCACGCTGGCCGACGGTCTGCTGGACCACTGGTGGGGTCACGTCGGCAGCACCGTACTGCTGCTCGGCGGTGTGGGTGCCGGGCTGTACTTCCTGCATCGCGCGTACCGCAGCTGATCCACCCTCGAAACAGGTGTGCCCTGACCGGGCCTTCAGACCCAGGTCGTCCCGCGCGGCTACGGCGAGATCCTCGTCCGTAGCCGCGCCGTGACGCGTGGGGCCGTACCGGCACAGGGAAACGGGCCGGTGCGGTGGAATCCACCGCACCGGCCCGGGAAGGGCAGGTCGATCTCACCTGCCGGCGCACAGCGCCTTGTCGAACAGGGCCAGCAACTCATCCACCTTGGCGTCGTCGTTCGTTCCGACGAGGGTGACCGCCCGGCCGTCGGTCGTGATCCCCACACGGCTCTGGAAACCGTCGGCGTCGCCGCCGTGGCCGTACGCGGTCACCCCGCAGCTGAGCTCGAACCTGATCGTGCCCAGCCCGTAGCTCCACCCCTCGGGAAGGCCGGGGGCCGACACCGTCCGGCGCATGTTCGCCAGCTCGCGCGGCTTGAGCAACCGGCCGTCCTGCAGGGCGACCAGGAACTTGTTCATGTCGGTCGGGGTCGCGATCATCTGCCCCGCGGCACCGGCGACCGACGGGTCGAAGCGGGTGATATCCAGCAGCCTGCCGTCCTGGGCGAAGAGGTAGCCCTGCGGGTGGGGTGAACGGATGCCCCGCTGCCCCGGGCCGGGGTAGTAGGTTTCCCGCAGTCCGGCCGGCTTCAGGATGCGGTCCGTGATCACCTCGGCGAGCGGCCGGCCGGTCACATGCTGCGCCACGAGACCCAGTGCCACGTATCCGGCGTTGCTGTACTCCCACACCGGGTCCTCACCCGGGGTGTACGTCGGAGGCTGGGTCAGGGCCGAGTCGAGCAACTCCCGGGGTTCGAAGAACCGGTTCCGGATCGGCAGGATCCCCTTGTCGAGGAAGGTGTAGGTGCCCAGCCCGCTGGTGTGCTGCAGCAGCTGCCCGATCGTGATCCGGCGGCCGTCGATCGCCGCGCCGTCACCGGTCCCCCGCATCACACCCGGCAGGAACTTCTCCACCGGATCGGTCAACGCGATGGTGCCCTCCCCCACCAACTGGAGGATGACCACAGCGGTGAACATCTTCGTGTTGCTGGCGATCCGCACGTATCCGTCGGTCGGAACCTTCGCCCTGGTCCGGATGTCACCCACCCCGGCGGTGTAGTTGGTGACCCGTCCGTGCCGATCCCGGACCGACATCAGGGCACCGGGAAGCGTTCCGTCTGCGACCGCGGCGTCCAGGGCCGCCTGCAGCGACCTGTCCCGGCCGTTGCCGGTGCTTGCCTTCGACACGTCCGCCGACGCCACGCCCGCGACCGCAACGCCGGCCGCCGCCACCGAGACCATCGCTGCGGCGATCACACCCCGGCGCCAGGCACCGGTGGAACGCGGCTCACGCGTCGGACGATTCACCATACTGAACACGGGAACTCCCCATTTATTTGCCTCGCGCTGACTCACTCAGTGTTGTTTGCATATCCACGCCGCACGATCCCCCGCACTACCCGAGACCGGTACAGCCAGCACTACTCGATCTGGTCGGGGGCATGCCAGCGGCCGGGCCGATGGCCGGGTCGTGCGTCAGAATGTGCGCCGAATCGTCTTCGAACGCGGGCAGGTCGGGGCCCACCATCGGCATCGCCTGCCGGTCGGATTGGGCCCTCCCACACCGACGCAACCTGGGTACGGTGTGGACACACCGTACCCAGGCGCTCTGCGGGGAAATTGCTCTCGCGGCGGCCGTCACCGCCCACACAGTGCGGCGTCGACGAGCGCGTCCCGGTCCGCGCCGACAGACCCGTCCTTCACCGACCCGTTGAGGGAGGTGACCACGACGGTCACGGCGCGGCCGTCGTCGGTGACCGCGTTGGCGGTCGAGTAGCCCGGAATGTCACCACCGTGGCCCCACGCCACCGCGCCGCAGCTGAGCGGGATGCGGAACAGGCCGAGTCCGTAGCTCCGGCCCGCCGGGTACGCCGGGATGGTCGTACGCATCTCGGCCAACTGGGCCGGCCGCAGCAGCTTGCCGTCCAGCAGGGCCCGCACGAACGTGTTGAGGTCACCCGGTGTGGAGATCAGCTGACCGGCGGCCCAACCCCAACTGGGGTCCATCGTCGTGAAGTCGACCAGCTTGTCGGTCGCCGGGTCACGCTGGTAGCCGTGCGGGTGCCGGCCGTGGATCTGCTTGTCGCCGACCCCGGGCGCGTAGGTGTCGCGCAGGCCGATCCGCTCGATCACGCGGGAGGTGACCAGTTCGTTGAACGGGCGGCCGGTGACCCGCTGGGCGATCAGGCCGGCCAGGAGGTAGTTCGTGTTGCTGTAGGACCAGCCGCCGCCGGCGGGCCTGCCGTCCGTGCGCGCGTTGGCCAGGTCGAGCAGTTCGCGGGGCTCCAGGTAGATGTGCTGGTAGGTGAGCAGGTCGCCCATGGCCGAGAACATGGTGTCGGTGTAGTCGGGCAGGCCGCTGTCGTGCCGGAGCAGCTGACGTACCGTGATCTTGGTGGCGTCCACGCCCTCGGCCCGTACCAGGCCGGGCAGGTAGGTCTCGACCGGCTCGTCGAGCTTCACCGTGCCCTCGCCCACCAGTTGCAGGATCACGACGGAGGCGAACATCTTGCTGGCGCTGCCGATGCGGACCCTGCCGTTCACCGGCACCTTCTCGCCGGTCCGCAGATCACCGGTGCCGGCCGTGTAGTGCCTCGTCCGGCCGTGCCGGTCGCGGACCGCGGCCAGCGCGCCCGGGTGCCGGTCGGTGCCAACGAGCTTGTCCAGACCTTGCTGGATGCTGTCGCGGCGGGTGTCGGGCGGCCCGGCCGAGGCGGAGCCGGTGAACGCGAGACCGCCGACCGTGGTCACGGCGACCGCTGTGATGGCGAGTGCACGGAGACGCCGCCGGGTGGGTCGATCCTTCGGGAAGAGGACGGTAGGCACGTTGAACAGCTCCTCGTGGGTCCTACGACATCGAACTCCCTGAGTCTGCGGAAGCCGACGAAAGCCCTCAATCCAGCCTGCTGGACAGCCTCGGTAGCGGTGGCACCCCAACCCGACACCGAGGACCGGCGCGTGACCCGGACGGACGGCCGGGAGTCACCCGTCGCCCTGGAACTGCGGTCGTCGGCGAAGATCCATCGCGGGACTCGCGCCGGCGTCCCGAACGCGCTGACCACACCGGTCGACAGCGCAACGTCGCGGTCAGGCAGTTTCTGCCGGGGTGGCAGCGGTGAGGGTGAGGACGCCGGGAACCGCGGCGAACGCGGCGCGGGTGTCGGCGGCCAGTTGGTCGGCGGTGGCGGCGGGTGGCCGGGCGGTCCAGGTCTCGAGCCCGCGGTGGAACGCGGCGACGAGGACGTCCAGTGCCAGCCGGGGGCGGAGGTCGTCGGACGCGAGACCGAACCTGCGGTGCAGGACGTCGAGCGCGGCGCGGACGGTGACGTCGCAGAAGTAGAGGCAGTGGGCTTCGATCGCGGGGGTCCTGCCGGCCAGTTGCGTGCAGAGCAGGAGCCGGCGGGTCCAGTCACCCGAGTCCATGACCTGCATGGCGGCCAGCACGCTGTCCTGCAACACCAGCAGGACCGGCCGGCCGGGAGGGACCGGCCGCAGCGCCAGGTCATCGAGGAACGTTCTCCACAGGTCCTCGTAGGGCGCCATCGCCACCTCCTCCTTGCTGGCGAAGGTGCGGAAGAAGGTGCGCTTGGAGACCTCGACGCGGTCGCACAGCTCGTCGAGCGTCACCCCGTCGAAGCCCCGCTGGGTGAACAGGTCCAGGGCGGTGTCCGTCAGCGCTTCACGGGTGCGCTGCTTCTTGCGTTCCCGCAGCGAGGGCCGTGGCGGGGGGGAGGCTGACGACGCGGTGGCCATGCGGTGATACTACCGAGCGGCGTACGCCACTTGCAGGCTAATGCCACTCAGTGGCATTCTGCTTCAAGAGCAAGTCCAACCTGGGAGGCGACGTCATGCAAGCTCTGCTCGTTGATCGCACCGTGCCCGGCGGTCTCCGGCTCGGCCCGGCACCCGACCCGCTGCCCGCCGCCAACGAATCCCTGATCCGTGTCGTCGCCAGTTCCATCAATCCGGGCGACCTGTACCTGGACAACACCCCGGACGGAGCCGTGCCGGGCTACGACGCCGCCGGAGTGGTGGTGCGGGCAGCCGCCGACGGTTCCGGTCCGGCCGTCGGCACGCCTGTGGTGACGCTGGGCTTCGCCGGCGGCTGGGCGGAGCTACGCGCAGTGCGCACCGACTGGATCGGCGTGGCACCGGCGGACGCCGACCTGGGGGCCCTCAGCACGGTGCCGGTCGCCGGCACGACCGCGCTGCGCGCCCTGCACCGACTCGGCCCGATCATCGGACGCCGGGTGCTCGTGACCGGTGCCACCGGTGCGGTCGGCCGGTACGCCGTGCAACTGGCCCGGCTCGGCGGTGCGCACGTCACGGCGTCGACCAGCGACCCCGACACCCACGGCGGCGAACTGCGGGAACTGGGCGCCCACGAGGTGATCCGGTCCCCGGGGCAGCTCGACCGGGCGGTGACCGGCGTCATCGACGTGGTGGGTGGCGAGACCCTGGTGCAGGCGTACGACAAACTCGCCGAACACGGCACCCTGGTGTCGGTCGGCAACGTCGGCGGTACGGGTGAGTGTTTCCCCGCCCTCGCCTTCTCCGGCCACGACGGGCGCAACGACCGCTCCATCACCTCCTTCTTCCTGGGCGCCCATGCCGGGCTGTCCGAGGACCTGGCATGGTTGGCCGCGCGGGTCACGGACAATACGCTGACACCGCACATCGCCAGGCGCGACAGTTGGCAGGACGCCGGCACCACGATCCGGGCGCTGAGCGAGGGACGGGTGCGCGGCAAGGTCGTCCTCGACGTCGGCCGGTAGCCGCAGGGAGCAGGACGAACAATGGCACGACCACGTAGGGCCGTCCCCGACGACGCGGCTGCGCTGGTACGACTCCGCGTCACCATGCTGGAGGCGATGGGGGCACCCGTCGGCGACGCCACGGCACCGTGGCGGGCCGCCGCCCTGGACTGGTTCACCCGTTCGCTGAGCGACCCGCAGATGTTCGCCGCCTTCGTGATCGAAGACCCCGAACACGGCATCGTCAGCAACGCCTCCGGCCTCTGCGACCGGCACGCGCCGGGACCCGGCAACCCAGGAGGGCTGCGCGGTCATGTCTTCAACATCAGCACCGTGCCCCACGCGCGCGGACGTGGCCACGCCCGGGACTGCCTGAACGCGCTCCTGCGCTGGTTCGCCGACGACACCACGGTCAGCGTGGTCGACCTCAACGCCACCCCGGGCGGCGAACGTCTCTACCGGACCCTCGGATTCGCACCACCCCGCCACCCCGCCCTGCAACTGCGCCGGGACCAGATGTAGAGCCCGCGGGCTTACCGCACCTACCGGTTCCTGCGGCGCTCACGATCAGCGGCACGGGCATGTGCCCGTTCCAGCAGTCGATCTACCTCGTCCGCGGTGGCCGGGCCCGGGTTGACCACGCTGACCCAGCCCTGCACGGCGTAGGCGGGATGGGGCATCAGCTGGTCGGTCTGCGTGAAGTCGATTGTGTCGCTGTGCGCGGCGAACTCCTCGGGCCCGTAGTCGAACAGGTTGCGGAACTCGGCGCGCCCGACCTCGATGTTGAGCCGGTATCGTCCGGGCTCGGACAGCCGGGATCGTTCGTCGAAACCGGGCACGTCGTGCCCGACGATCGTGGCGAACGGCCGCATCCGGTCCTCGCCGGCGAAGAAGAACCGGTCGCCCCAGGTGTAGGGCGGCATCTCGGAGCCCGCTTCGATCCGGGTCTCGGTCACTGCGGGACGGCCGGCGATCCGGGCCGCGTCAGCGGCGCCGGGCTCCGAGCCGATGTGCAGGATCGCGTCGCAGGTCTCGACCGTGGCCGCGTCGAGCGAAAAGTACCCGAGCAGGTCCGTCACGCGTGGGCGCAGGTTACCGCCGTCGGGCGGTGCGAAGATGCCGGTCTGCGGGCCGAGACGTTCCTCATAGGTGCCGGCCTCCGGTTGGCCGAGGCCGACCGGCCCGCTTGCCCCGAGGCTGCCGGCCACGTACAGGTATCTGTCGCCGAGCAGTGGCGACACGATCGAGCCGGCGCCGTTCCACTGTGCTGCGAGGTCCTGACCATCCCAGTGGGTGTCCCACCGGCTCGGGTGCCGCTGGAGGTGGGCGTTGTTGGCGGAGACCAGGACCGGTCCACGGTCGCGTTCCAGGGCGAGGATGTCGAGCAGATTCTGCGCCATCAGCGCGTCCCGCGCCGCGAGCAGGCGGCCGATCCGCTGGGACTGGGTGCCCGGCTCGGCCATTGCGCCGTGGTAGGTGAGCAGGCCGATCGCCGTGGTGGCGAGCACCCTGGCGCGGTTCCAGGCCTGGGCGGAGGTGTCGCCGATGAGATGGGGCGCGTCGGCGTACAACCGGGATCGCAGGTCCTCGGCGAGGCCGCGTAGCGCGGCGGCCTGCGGTGAACGGCCCGGTGAACGCGACGCGTCGTACATGATCTCCGGGGCGCTCCAGCGGTCTTCCTCGCCGACCAGGCGGTCCAGGTCGGTCGTCGCTGCGCCGAGGTATTCGCACAGCTCACGCAGCAGCGGGCCAGGGCTCGGCGCACCGGTGATCTCGGTCGGGGCGTCGAAGCCATGGAAGGTGACGCGCTCTGCGGGTGGCAGTTTCCCGTTGTGTTCGCGCAGCCAGTCCACCAGTTCACGGGTGGCCGGGTGAGCACCCCAGCCGTGACTGATGCCGGTGCTCAGGTCCACCTCGTCGCGCCGGCCCTGGACGTAGTCGTCGACGGCGAGGCCGGCGGCCCGGTCCGATTCGATGGCGATCGACCGGAAGCCGTGCCCGACGAGGGTTTCGAGGATCCGGTTACGCAGGCGGGGGAATGCCGGCTCCCCGTGGTAGGGCTCACCGATCGCGAGCAGGTGCGGCCGGCGGGCACGGACAAGGGACAGCAACTCGGCGTCGAAAGCCATGACCTCAACCGTATCGTTGAACCAACCTGTGAAACTTCACCAATTTCTCGCTCGGAGATTGCCACGTGAAGCCTCAAACGGCGAGGTACCGGCCGGTGGATCTGGGCCGGGCAGTCGGGCTGTCCGCGCAGGCGGTCCGCAACTACGAGCAGGCCGGGATGATCCCGCCCGCCGCCCGCACGGCCAGCGGCTACCGGGTCTACACCGATGACCACGTGCGCGCGCTGTCCGCCTATGTCGCGCTCATCGCGGGATACGGCCACCGCGCCGCCGGGGAGATCACGAAATCCGTGCTCGGCGACGACCTCCCGACGGCGCTGGCCGTGCTCGACACCGCTCACATACAGCTTCACCGCGACCGGGAGACCGTGGAACGAGTCGCCTCAGCGGTCGTCCTGCTCGCCTCCGGCCCGCCGGCCACGCTGGACTCAGATCGGCCCGTCTCGATCGGAGTCCTCGCCCATCGGCTCGGTGTCACCCCGGCCACCCTGCGTAAATGGGAACGAGCCGGAATCCTGGCCCCAGCCCGGTCACGGACCGCACGCGCCTACCACGCCGACGACGTACGCGACGCCGAACTCGCCCACCTGCTGCGCCGAGGCGGCTACCCACTACAGCACATCGCGGCCGTGATCGAGCAAGTCCACGCTGCCGGCGGCCCCGGCCCGCTGGCAGCGTCGATCGACCAGTGGCGCGAACGGATCACGACCCGCGGTCGGGCGATGCTCACCGGCTCGGCCCGCCTCGCGGACTACCTGTCCTCCGCAAGCTGACGCACAGCAATGCGTGAACCCATCAGCCCACCGCCGACATACCGGTCACGGTCATCACGCTACCGGGCTCCTGCCGGGTCTCGACGCCAACCTCGTCACGTCATCTCTTCCGGGCGCAGACGCACGCGGCGCAGCAGTTGGGCGTTCAGCGCCACCACGATCGTCGACGCCGACATCAGCACCGCCCCGACGGCCGGACTGAGAGTCACCCCGGCCCACGCCAACGCGCCCGCCGCGAGGGGAAGTGCGACGACGTTGTAGCCAGCAGCCCAGGCCAGGTTCTGGATCATCTTGCGGTAGGAGGCCCGGGACAGCGCGATCACCCCGGTCACCCCACGCGGATCGGAGGAGGCCAACACGACCCCGGCCGACTCGATGGCCACATCGGTGCCGGCGCCGATCGCGATACCCACGTCGGCTCGGGCCAGCGCCGGGGCGTCGTTGACCCCGTCGCCGACCATCGCCACCCGCAGGCCCCGCCGCTGCAGGTCGGCCACGGCGTCATCCTTGTCGGCGGGCAACACCTCCGCGTACACCTCATCCTCGCCGGCCCGGAAGCCCAGGTCTGCGGCAACCGCCTCGGCGACCGGCCGCGCGTCCCCCGTGATCATGACGATCTTCCGGACACCCCGGGCCCGCAGATTGGCGATGGCCTGCCGGGCCTCCGGGCGGACCTCGTCCTCCAACGCCAGGGCCCCGACCACGGTGGCCCGGTCGCCGTCCAGGCGCAGCAGGTGCAACACCGCGGCTCCCCGGTCGGACCACTCCCGCTGCCGGTGGGTCAGCTCCTCGGGTATTGCCACGCCCATTTCCCGCAGCATCGCGGGGCCGCCGACCGCGTAGCTGACGCCGTCGACCTCGGCCCGCACGCCCCGCCCGGTCAACGACCGGAACCCCGACGCCCGGCGGGCCGGCTGCCGTGCCTGGGCGGCGGACACGATCGCCCGGGCCAGGGGGTGCTCGCTGTCGGCCTCGACCGCGGCCGCGACCGCGAGGACCTCGTCGTCGGCGGTGCCGCCGACGCCCGCGACGCCGGTCAGCGCGTGTTCGCCGCGGGTCAGGGTGCCGGTCTTGTCGAACAGCACCGCGTCCACAGTACGCATCCGCTCCAACGCGAGCCGATCCTTCACCAGGATCCCACCCCTGGCCGCCACGGCGGTGGACAGGGCGATGACCAGCGGGATGGCCAGACCGAGGGCGTGGGGGCAGGCGATCACCAGCACCGTGACGGTGCGGACCACCGCCTCGCCGAGGTTGCCGACGACGGTCCAGACGACGAGGGTGACCGCCGCCGTGGCGGTGGCGATGTAGAACAGCCAGGCCGCGAACCGGTCGGCGAGCACCTGCGCCCGCCCGCTGGACTGCTGCGCCTGCGCGACCAGTCGCTGGATACCGGCCAGGGCGGTGTCCTCGCCGACCGCGTTCACGCGGACCCGGATCGCCGCGTCGGTGGCCACCGTTCCGGCCACGACCCGGTCACCAACACCCCGGTCGACCGGCCGGGACTCTCCGGTGATCATCGACTCGTCGAGTTCGGCGCCGCCGTCGACCACCTGGCCGTCGGCCGGTACCCGCCCGCCCGGCCGGACCAGCACCACGTCCCCGACGCGCAGGTCCGCGACCGCCACCGGCCGCGGTTGGCCGTCCTCGCCGACGCGTTCGGCGTCGTCGGGCAGCAGCGCGGCCAGCGCGGCAAGGGCCCCCTGGGCTTGACCGATGGCCTTCATCTCCTGCCAGTGACCGAGCAGCATGATGGTGACCAGGGCGGCCAGTTCCCACCAGAAGTCCAGGTCGAAGGCGCCCAGCGCGGTGGCCAGCGAGGCCACGTAGGCCACGGTGATCGCCATCGCGATCAGCAGCATCATCCCGGGCGCGCGATCCCGGATCTCCCGCACGGCTCCCTGGAGGAACGGCCAGCCGCCATAGCCGAACACGACGGTGCCCAGCACCGGCCCGACCAGGTTCATCCCGGGGAAGTCGACCCGATAGCCGAACCAGTCCATCACCATGTGGCTGGTCACCACGATGGGCACAGTCAGCACGAGGCTCAGCCAGAACTTGCGGCGGAACGCCTCCGGATCATGCCCGGCGTGCTTGTCGTGTCCCCCGTGCCCGGGCGCGCCGTGCTGTTCATGGCCTGCAGCCGCCGAGTGATCGCCGTGCTGGTGCGCGTGACGGGACATCTCGTCACCTCCTCGCCATCCATCCTATACCCCCGGGGGGTATCTGATGCGTGGTTCGCGCCTCACTCGGTCTCACCGCGCGGCCAAGGAAGGTCTCGGACCGGCCCCTCGACAGGAGTCACCACCCAGCCCCGAGTGAAGTGACCCCCTGAGACCGGACACCTCCTGACTAGCTGGAGAAGGAGATCTTGAAAAAAGCCGTGCGTGACTCAGGGAGTCGACGGGGCGGTAGGGGCCGGGTGCGGCATGGCCGACCGGCCGGACCTTCATCCGAGCAGCCGGCCCTTCGACGGTGGAGACCCGTGGTGCCCCGACGATTCCGGGGCCTGCTGCTCGCGTACCCCCGGGCGGATCAGCCCGCCCTCGTACGCCGCGATCGTCGCCTGCACCCGGTCGCGCACGCCCAGCTTGCCCAGGACGACCGCCACGTGGTCCTTGACCGTCGACGCGCTGATGCCCAGGACCGCCGCGATCTCGGCGTTGGACAGCCCGCGTGCCACCTGGTGCAGCACCTGCGTCTCGCGGGGGGTCAGCCCGCCGAGGCGTGCGGCGTCCTCGGGCCCGGGCCCGGTCGCGAACCGGTCGATGAGCCGGTGGGTGACCCCCGGGTCGAGCATCGCGTCCCCGGCGGCGACGACCCGGACGGCGTCGATGACCCGCTGCGGCTCCGCGTCCTTGAGCAGGAACCCGGCCGCTCCGGCCCGTAGCGCCGCGAACACGTACTCGTCAAGGCCGAACGTCGTCAGCATGACGATCCGGGTCGCCGGATGCCGCTGCCCGATCGCGGCGGCCGCCGCGATCCCGTCGGCGCAGGTCGGCCGGCCCGAGGGCGGGCCCTCCGGGCGGAGCCCCCGAACCGGAGGACCCGGGGTGGGGGGCCGGCGGGCTGGCATGCGTACGTCCAGGACGGCGACGTCGGGAGTGGTCGACGCGACGAGCGCGACGGCCGAGTCACCGTCGTGGGCCTGGCCGACGACCGCGATGTCCGGCTCTGCGTCGAGGATCGCGGCGATGCCGGCGCGCACCGTGGCCTCGTCGTCGGCGACGATGACCCGGATCATCGCAGCGCCTCCGGCAACCAGACGCGGACCGTGGTGCGGTCGGTGTCGACCGCCACCGAACCGCTGGCGGCGTCCGTCGCATCCCGCAGCGACCGCAGCACCTCCACACCGACGGGCGGGCAGCGGCGGACCTCCAGGCCGATCCCGCCGGCGACGTACGTCACCGTGGCCACCGCGCCGTCGGCGATGAGCGCCGCGCCCGCCCGGTGCGCGGCCACCTCCAGGGGCGCGGGCAGGGACCGTGGCTCGCCGACGAACCGCAGCGCCGACCGGCGGCGCGCCGCCAGGTCGGACAGGGCGGCGACGGCGGGCGGCGGGTCGGGCCGGTCCTGGGGCAGCCCGTGCAGCAGCCGTCGCAGGGCGACCAGGCCGGCGCGGGCCTGCGCCGCGACCTCGTCCAGCCGGCCAGCCTCGGCTGCGGCGAGCGCCGAGGTGGCGTGCAGCCGCGCGCTCACGCGCAGGTCGTCCACGATGCGCGCGCGCTCGCCCCGCGCCGCGCTGTCGGCGTGCCGGCGCACGGACTCCCGTGCGGCGGCCTCGGCGGTCGACCGGCGGGCCCGCCGCGTCGTCACCAGCCTGCCGGCGAGCCAGGCGGCACCCAGCGGTATCGCGAGTACGACGCCCAGCACCGCACCGGCCGCGGCACGGTTTCCGGTGATGTCGGCGCCCGCGCCCAGGGCCACCCCGCCGACGGCGGCCACCGCCAACGGCGCGGCGAACCCGAGGCTGGCTGCGGGCCGGTAGGCGGCCACCGCGTACACCAGCGCCAGCTCGACCCACCAGCACCACAGGAACGTCTCCGCCGGGTCGTGCCGGGTCCAGCCGGCAGCGGTGCCGGCGAGCCAGGCGACCTGGACCGTCAACGCCGCGACCAGCGCCGCGCCGGGCGCGAGCCGGCGCCATGCCAACGGCAGCGCGTGCAGCACCAGCAGCGCGACCAGCAGCGTCGCCGGAATCGGCGCGGCCAGCGGATCGGGGCCGTCCCCGCCCGGCAGCAGCACCGTGCCCGTGGACAGCCCGAGCGCGAGGACGACCATCGCCCCGTCCCGGACCGCCGCGCCGGCCCCGGCCCAGGTCCGGACGCCCGGCGGCGCTCCCGTCGTCGCCCGGACGGGCGGCGTCGCTCCGGTCCCTGGCGGGGCGCCCGGTGCCGCCCCGGGCCGCCACGGCAGCCGGGCCCGGACCCGCCATCCCGGACCGGCCGGCCCGGCGTCGAGGTCGCCGCCGACCGCCTCGACCCGGGCGCGGAGCCCGGCGATGCCGAGCCCGCTGCCCACGTCGCCGGCCGCGCGGCTGCCACCCCCGTCGAGCACCGTCACGGTGCACCCGCCGGGTTCGGCGGTGATCCGCACCGTCGCCGCCGCGCCCTGCGCGTACCGCATGAGGTTGGTCAGCGCCTCGCGGACGATCAGGTGCACCAGGGCCGCGACCGCCGGCGGGACGACCCGCGCGGTGCGCTCGTAGTGCACCCACGGGTGGCCCGCCACCAGCTGGTCGACCGCCTCGATGCCGACCTCGTCGTCCCGCCCCGCCGACGCCACCACCCGGTCCAGGTCGTCGACCGCCGCCTGCCCGGCGCCGATCGCGTGTTCGATCGCCCGCTCCCGCAGCACCGGGTCGGCGAGGCGCAGCGCCGCACCGGCGGACACGAGGATCGCGGTCAGCCGGTGACCGGCCACGTCGTGCAGCTCGGTCGAGAGCCGCCGGCGTTCCTGCGCGACCGCGAGCGGCGCGAACCCGTCCACGGCCGCCCGGAAGGTCTCGGCCGAGGCCCGGTCGGCGCGGACCCGACGGCGGAACCGCCCGACCGCCCACACCCCGGCGGCCACGGCCCCGAGCACGAGCGCGGTCGCGACGGTGGCCCGCGCCGACGCGCCGGAGGCCGCCGCCGTCACGGCGAACCCAGCCACCACGGCCGCGACGCCGGCCGCCGAGACCGCCGCCGTGCGGTGCACCACCAGCGCGTACGCCGTCAGCAGCACCGCGGCCGGGCCGGCCGGGGCGGCCCCGACGACGGAGGCGGCCAGCGCGGTGGCCAGGGCGGCACCGGCCAGCGCCGGGCCGGGCACCCGCCTGCGGTAGAGCAGCGCGACCACGGCGACGACGGCGACGACGCAGACGCCGGGCGCCAGCCGCGGGTCCGGCCGGGCGGCGAGCCACCACAGCGCCTGCGACACCGCCACGGCACCGGGAGCCCAGGTGTCGCCCAGGTCAGGGGCCCAGCGTCGCATCCCCCGATGGTACGGGCCGCCCGGCCGGTCGGGACCCCGCCGCGAGACGGGGGTGGGGCGCGCGGAAGCCGTCCTGTGGCACGACGCGACTGCGCCAGGCGCCGGCCAGCATGATCTTCATGGTTCGTTCCCTTGTTCACCGGAGCATCGGCGTCCTGCTGCTGCCGGTCGCCGTGGCCACCGCCGTGACCGTGGGCGGCGCGGGCTTCGTCGCCACCGCGCTCGTCACCGCCTGGATACCGCTGCTGTGCGCGGTAGGGCTCGTGTTGCTGGGCACCGTCGCCCAGCTCCTCTCCCGGCCCGCGTTCGCGCTGCTCGGCGTACGACGCCGGAGCCGCGCCGCGACGGCGCTGGCCGCCGCCGTCACCGTCGCCGTCGCCGGACTCGCCGCCGTGACCGTGTTCCGGCCCGGCCCGCACCCGGCCGCCCCGCCCCCGCCCGCCGGCGTCCGGTTCTGGGACCTGCCCACCGGATCACGGATCGCGTACGTCCACGCCGCCGCCTCCGGCACGCCCCGCCCGACGCCCGTGCTCTTCCTGCACGGCGGCCCCGGCACCCCGGGGGAGGGGGTGCCCGCCGTCGGTGCCCTGCTCGCTGCCGACGGCTTCGAGGTCTACGCCTACGACCAGCTCGGCGCCGGCCGGTCCACCCGGCTCGCCGACGTCACCGGCTACACCGTCGCCCGGCAGGTCGCCGACCTCGACGCGATCCGTGTCGAGCTGGGCGCCGAGCGCGTCGTTCTCGTCGGGCAGTCGTGGGGCGGGTCGCTCGCGGCGCAGTATCTCGCGGCCCACCCGCAGCACGTCGCCCGGGTCGTGTTCACCTCGCCCGGACCGATCTGGGCGGGCGCCTACCCGGACGGCGGAGGCGGCGACCCCTGGGCCCGGATGACCGCCGAGCAGCGTCGGCAGCGCGACGAGCTGTTCGCCTCGCCCCGGGTCGTCGCCCAGGCGGTCCTGCAGGGCGTCAACCCGAACGCGGCGCACGCGCTCGTCGGCGACGACGAGGCGGACGCGCTGATGCACGCCGTCGCCGTGCTCGGCAAGGACACCGCCCGCTGCCCCGGTTCGGCACCCGCCGAGGTGCACGACAACCACCAGGGCTTCTACGTCAACCAACTGACGGTCAAGGACTTCGCCCGCATCCCCGATCCGCGGCCCGCGCTCCGGCAGGCCCGGGTGCCGGCGCTGATCATGCGCGGCGAGTGCGACTTCGTCCCGTGGGAGGAAACGCACGAATACCGGCGCACGCTGCCGCAGGCGACCCTGGTCTACCTGCCGCACACGGGACACGACATCACCTCCGGCCAGCGGGAGGCGTACGACGCGCTGCTCCGCGCGTTCCTGCGCGACGAGCCGCTGCCGCTGCCGGCCTACACCTCGGCCCGACCCCCGTCGTGAGTCGGACCCCGGCGACGATCGCTCCAGCGCCGGCCCGGCCGCGCGTCCGGCGGACACCCGGCCAGCCAAGACTGGGGTCCCGAACCAGGGAGATCCCTGGTCCCAGGCGGTTCCCGGCGGCCACACACTGGCGTTCGTCCGGCCGAGCAGCCGGGCGCTCCCTCAGGGTGAACAGGGGTACGACATGAGGCGCAAGACCGTGCGGATCGACACGATTCCGGCAGGCGGCGTGGAACTGGCCGACGAGCAGCTCGCCCGAATGCTGGGCGGCCTGCCGAGGCGGGACGTCGGGGGTTCGTCGAAGACCATCGACGACATCCCCAGCGGGGGCCGGAACGACACCGACAGCGACTTCTGATCGGCCGCCGTCGCCGGCCCGCCCTGTTCCGGGCCGGTCGGCGACGGCCACTCCGCCCGGGGCGCCGATGACGGTGCGGCGATGACCGACTGGTCGGATGACCTCCGAACTGGCCATTGCCGGCCCTCGTCGACGCCCGCCTGGCGGGGTGCGCGGCGTGCCGGCGGTGCGCAGTCCTTCGCAGACGCCACCGACCTCGGAGGCTCCCGGCTCAAGGCACTGCTACCCGACTACGTAATCGCCCTGGGGATCCCGGCCAGCCGGTAGGACGTTGGCACACGACCGGCAGAGCCGCGTCGCAGGTTCAACAAATCAATCAGCGTCATTTGGATTAACGTAATCATCCCGATAATGCTAAATGTAAAACATTGATGTCGCCGATAGTGCTGGCCCTCGACGGTGGCGTACGGTCCAGGCAACCGTCCGCCTACGAAGAGATGGTCCCGATGAGTGTTGTACCGGGAAACCGCCTGACCACCGCATCGACCGGATTTATCGCTCCGCGCGTCAACATGCGCGGCTTCGTGCGCCTGGCCCGCCTGCGCTTCCTGCTGTACAACGTCCTGCCGGTCGGCCTCGGGGTGGCCGTGGCGGTGCACCAGGGGCATGCGATAGACGTAAAGTGGTACTTGCTCGCCCAGGTGTTCGCCTGGACCGTTCACGTCACCACCCACTACTGCAACGAGTACTTCGACCTAGAGGCCGACCGGGCGAACGTCTACTTCACGCCTTGGACCGGCGGCAGCCGAGCCTTGGTCGACGGGCTCGTGCCACCGCTGGTGGCGCTCGGCACCGCGTTCGTGCTGCTGAGCGCGTCGATCGTGATGGTGGCGGTCATGCCGACCTGGCCCGCGCGACTGCTCGCGACCGGTGCCGTCGTGCTGGCCTGGTTCTACACGGCGCCGCCACTGCGGCTTAACTACCGCGCGGCGGGGGAGTTCACGGTCGCTGCGATCCTCAACGGCCTGTGGCCCGCGGTTGCGGTGGTGCTGCAGACCGGGCGGGTACCAACGCTCCTGCTGGCCGTGCTGGCCCCGACCGCGCTGCTGCAGGCGGCCCGGATGATGGTGATGAACCTCGGCGACCGGCAGTCCGACGAACTGGTCGGCAAGCGCACCTTGCCGGTGATCCTCGGCTACCGCCGCGCGGTGACCGTGATCGTCGGCGCGCAGCCCGTCGCTTACCTGGCCCTGACCGCCTTCGCGCTGGCCGGCTGGGTTCCGTGGCTGGTCTGGGCGCTGATGACGGTGACCGCGCCGCTGTCCTGGTGGCTCGCCGTGCAGCTGCGCGGCGGCGCCATGCGCGATCTCGACCCGCGCCGGATGACGCCGGTCGTGTTCTGGGCGTCCAACCACGTGTCGCTCATCGTCGCGGCGGCGATGCTGGGCATGGTCCTCGACGCCGCCCGGCGCGGGGCCGGCGGCACGTCGATCGCCGTGCTGAGCGTCGTCCTGGCCGCTTACGCGGCACTGTTCGGCCACCGCCTGTGGCTCGCGCGCCGAGCCCGAGCCCAGGCTCATGCCTCGGGAGCGCCGGAGGCCGCGACGGTGACGCAGGCCCCGCCAGCCGCGACAACGCTGGAGGCCCCGGCCGCAACAAAGCCGGAAGCCACGCCGGCGGTCGCCGCCGCCGATCGTACGATCGCCGACCTCATCGGCGCCGTCGAGCGCGCCGCTGACGATCC
This sequence comes from Micromonospora sp. WMMD730, assembly GCF_049178955.1. Taxonomy (NCBI): domain Bacteria; kingdom Bacillati; phylum Actinomycetota; class Actinomycetes; order Micromonosporales; family Micromonosporaceae; genus Micromonospora; species Micromonospora sp. WMMD730. The sequence goes on along the minus strand of NZ_JBMHML010000002.1, from coordinate 7,481,673 downwards.
CTTCCCGGTCGAGGACCTCGACCACCTCCGGTTCGTCGTCGGCAACGCGGTACAGGCGGCCCACTACTACCGCACCGCGTTCGGCATGACTTGCGTCGCGATGCGCGGCCCGCATCAGGGGTACCGTGACTACGCCGAATACGTGATGGTCAGCGGAACGGCCCGGTTCGTCCTCGCCGGCGCGGTGCACGCCGAGGCAGACGGGGCGGCTCACCACGCGAAGCACGGCGACGGCATCCAGGACGTAGCGATCGAGGTGACGGACGTGGACGCCGCCTTCTGGTACGCCACGCAACGGGGTGCCACGGCGGTCGCCGAGCCGCACGACCTCACCGACGAGCACGGTACGGTGCGCACGGCCACGATCGCCGCATACGGCGACACCCGACACACCTTGATCGACCGTTCCCGGTACACCGGACCGTTCCTGCCGGGCTTCGTCGCGTGCGCGCCGAAGGCACCGGCCGCCGGCGAGTTCTTCCTGGCCGTCGACCACGTGGTCGGCAACGTGGAGCTCGGCGCGATGGACGAGTGGGTCGAGTTCTACCGCTGCGTCATGGGCTTCACCAACATGGCCGAGTTCGTCGCCGACGACATCGCCACCGAGTACTCGGCGCTGATGAGCAAGGTCGTCGCCGACGGTACGCGCCGGGTGAAGTTCACGCTCAACGAGCCGGCCGTGTCCCGCGAGCGCTCGCAGATCGACGAGTACCTGCAGTTCTACGGCGGGCCCGGGGTCCAGCACGTGGCGCTGGCGACGCCCGACATCGTCGCGAGCGTCGACGCGATGACGGCGGCCGGCGTCGAGTTCCTCGACACCCCCGACTCGTACTACGACGCGGAGCTTCGCGCGCGCGTCGGCGACGTCCGGGTTCCGATCGAGGATCTGCGCCGGCGCCGGATCCTGGTCGACCGGGACGAGAACGGCTACCTGCTGCAGATCTTCACCAAGCCGGTCCAGGACCGCCCGACGGTGTTCTTCGAGCTGATCGAGCGGCACGGCTCGGCAGGCTTCGGGAAGGGCAACTTCAAGGCCCTGTTCGAGGCCATCGAACGCGAGCAGGAAAGCCGCGGCAATCTTTGACCGTAACGGCGCGTCGCCCCGGATCAGCCGCCGGACCTGGCTCACGAGCAGCACCGCCGCGGAGATTGGGCCACGCCCGGACATCACGGCGCCGCGTCGCTCGCCCACGAGGCCGGCGCCGACCGGAAGACCCTGCAGGACCTCCTCGGGCACTCCAGCATCGTGATCACGGCCGACACCCACACCAGCGTCCTGCCGCAGATCCAGCGCCGCTGCGCCGACGCCACCGCCCAACTGGTCCTCGACGCCGCCCGCCGCACCCGCCGGAAGATCAAAGCCAGCGCCCGCAAGAACCGCCCCCACCGCGGCCCCAAAGCCGGCATCCCGGCGCCGACGAAACCGAAAACAGGTGCTCCAAACCGGCCGAAGCGCGAGCAGGCCGCAAAGCCGCAGGTCACGTCCCAGCGAACCCACGAGAAGGCCGCTTCCGGGGCTGCACACATCGCACCCACGTGACACCCACCGTCCACACAGGCCAGACAGCAGAAAGGGTCTGACCGCCGTATCGGCAGGTCAGACCCTTTATGATCTTGTGCGCCCGAAGGGACTCGAACCCCTAACCTTCTGATCCGTAGTCGCCAGCCCTGTAGGCAGAGTCATCCATATAGCACTCTATCAAAATTGGTCCGAGTGTCTAGCCCTAGATCCTGGTGGGTCCGACCGGATAGCCGCAGTTCCACGCCCCCTGCCGGACCAGAAGCCGCGTATCACTACTTCCCACGATCGGGGCAGGGGCCCAACTTCCGCGTCGGGCCGAGAGGGTCCATGCCAGTCCCCGACGTCCGAGCACCCATAGAGCACCCAGGGAGAGCGGCGGAAGGCCGAGCTGTAGGGTCCCAGCCGGCAGCCAGTATCGCGTCGTGCACCTTGGCCCCTACTTCCACAATCCCAGGGCATCGCTGACGTTCGGCGCATTCCTAGTGAAGGTCGTACGCCAGTCAAGACGTTTGCGGTGCTGAAGGTAGCCTACGACGACGATTCGTGCGACTCCTAATTCGCCAGCAGCCTGGTCGACCCACGAACTACTAATGCGTGCCGGAATGCCAAGGAATCCGTTTGGAAAAAGACACTCAGATGCCAAGCTGTTTGCTTCCGCCTCTTGAGTCGATTCTTGACTACCCCTGTCGTCGATCTCTTCGGCGATGATACGATCGCGATCTACATGCCCTCGGAGGATATGAGCGACCTCGTGGAGTAGGGTAAACAGGACTTTATCGAGCCGCTGCCCTCTCCCTGAGAGCCCGATGACGGGATAGCCATCGACGTACATGGCGCAGCCGTCAATCTTGCCACCAGGAAGCATCTCCACGTAAACCAGCCTTACACCGACATCCGCGAACCGCTTGGGCAAGTCAGAAAACGCCTGCGACGTCTTGAGGGTCCGAGAGAGGGTACGGGCAAGGTTCTCAAGTCCAGTTGCCGAGTAGCTCTTCCGTGGGGGCAGAGCACGCGCAGCCCGACGGACGCACGCCACCCAGGCGCGTTGAAGAACGCTGATTTCCTCACCCTGATTCCCTCGCCTTGCCGCTGCAGCCAGTGCCGGTTCCGCATCCAGCGAGGGCAGCTCAAACAATTCCATGACTTCGACTTCGAGTTCGTCGAGCGTGCTTCCCACGAGGAGGCCCCGCTTACGAAGCAATTGGATGGGGGCTTTGCCGTTGAGTAGCGCGCGTCGGCGCACTTCTTCAAGTTTCCCCTGAGCGGCTTTGTTCTTGCCCTGTTCGGCAAGAAGATATTGATCCTGCAGCCTGAGTAAGAATTCGGCCGTCAGACCAAGCGCGGCACCGATCTGGGCTGCCGACTCTCTGGTGATCTCCTTCTTGCCAGTCACGATCTCGGACACGAACTGAGTAGGCCGGTCGAGGACGGCGGCGAAGTCGGCCTGTGACCAGCCTCTCATTTCCAACTCGTCGCCTAGGAGTTGCCCCACCGGAATCTGGTGGGGTGGCAGCGGGTCGCGTTCAGGGTTGCTCATCTGGCTTCCATCTCGGGAGTCAAGAGTTCGAAGACGACGGCGCCGTAGCTGTCGGAGTTCTTGAACGTGAGGTCGATCGAGCGGCCGGAGCTCAACGTCGCTTGGGCCTTGCCTGGCAAGCCATGGTCGTTAGGCCTGATGCGCAGCACGCGCATGTTCCGAAGGTCGGTGTCGACGTACGCCGCCCGCGCGCACTGAACGAGGCGATGGAACTCCGCGACCTCCTGAGCGCTCCAGCCCTTCGGCTGAAAGTCCGGTTCGACGGCGAGGCGGCGCAGAGTCTCATCCAGGTACTCCCGTTCCACGCGTTCATTCTCCATCACCCATTGGCTGATGACATGCACTCCACCAACGGACGCTACACGCCACCCGCGCGAGCCGAGCGAGCCGCTGCTCGTCAACCCAACATCACCTCAGGGGTGATGGGGTGTATGCTCCCCTCAGCAAGATCCCCTCGGGATCGCGCTGATGGCACTGGAACACCGCGGGGGTCGCGGTACAGCGGTGCCACCTGTCCACACTTCACCGCGACCGGCGGTACGCCGGAGATCTAGGACAACGAGATGAGCAACGACACGCATGACAACGTGGCCGTCGAGGTCGAAGAGAAGAAGCCGCATCCGGGCGGCCCGCACATCACTGTGACGGTGTACGCGCCGCGCTCGCCGGAGCCCAAGACCCTGCAGTTTCGGCGCAACGACACCGTCGCCGAGGCCGCCCGTCAGGCGGCCGACGCGTTCGGCTACCAGGGCGGCAACCCGTCGCTGGCCACCGACGACCAGGTGGTCCTCGACCGGAACAAGACCCTGGCCGGGGCGCACGTTCGCGACGGTGATGTGCTGCACCTCGTCGACGTCGGCGGCGGTGTCTGAGTGATTCCGGCGGCCGTCACCAGGACGGTGGTCACCACCGAACTGCCGGCAGTGCAAGCCTGGGCGGCGCGCCGCCCAGGCTGGGCCGTCCACCTCGACGACACGGCGCTGATGCTCATCGTCAACGCCGTCCACCCCCGCAGCGGTTCGGCGCTGCGGATCACGGCGCAGCTGTCCGGGTACCCGGCCGTCCCGCCGGCATGGCGGTTCACCGACCCGGCCGGGGGCAGTGCGCCGCCGTTCCCGCAGGCCGGCACGAACGCTGAGATCGTGCCCGGCTCGATCTTCCACGGCAACCGGGTGATCTGCGCGCCGTGGAACCAACTGGCCTACGCGGAACACAACGGCCCGCACGGCGACTGGGGCGGCTTGACGAACTGGAAGAACGCGGGCGCCGGTTCCACCAAGGCCGACACCCTGGCCGACATGCTCAGCCAGATCCACCTGCACCTGACCTTGAGCCCAGGAATGAGCTGATGAGCGTCCTCCGCAACACCCCGTTGCCGACCGGCCCGGCCACCGGTCGGCTCCTGGTCGCCGAGCACATCCTCGCCCCGACCCAGGCGGCCTTGCAGGCCAGCAGCGGTCAGCACCGCTCGCATGAAGGTCTGGTCCTTTGGCTTGGCCGTCACGCCGGCGCGGACACCGTCGTGATGGCGGCTGCCGCCCCGCCGACCGAGCACCGCACCGATGGCGTGTTCGTCGCCGAACCCGCAGTGGCTGCCACCGCCCGCGCGGCCCGCGCGGTCGGGCTCGGCCTCGTCGCCCAGGTCCACAGCCACCCCGGCACCGACACCCGCCACTCCGACGGCGACGATCAGCTCATCCTGATGCCGTACGAGGGAATGTTCTCCCTCGTCGTCGCCGACTACGGCCAAGGCAGTCTCCTGCCCGCGCACGGAGCGGGACTCCACCAGTTCCAGGAGGGTCGCTGGGTGCGTGTGGACACCGACGACGCCGTCGTGATCGTGCCGTCCACCATCGGGATCGGAGTGCATCGATGAACAGCCGCCGCGACACCTTCTACGCCGAACGTGACCGGCGGACCCGTCAGTACGGGGGCCACGACACCGCACTGGAGCGCCCGATTCGGATCGTCGTCGGCGCCGACGTCGCTGCGAGCGAAGCCGGGCAACACGCCGCTCTCGCCCTGATCAACCTGACCGTGCGGGTCCACCGCCGCGTCACCCTCGACATCCCCCCGGTCGCGGTGCTCGTCCCCGGCCTCACGGCCACCGGCGACCTGCACACCACCGCGGTCGCCACAGCCACCGCGATCAACCCGGTCATCGACCTGAACCTGTCACCCGGTCCCGCTTCCGGCGAACCCGATGACGAGATCTCCATCGGCCTTGGCCGCCACGTCCCCAACAACCTGGACCTCTACCTCGACTGGATCGGCGGCAGAGGCGAACTGACGCTATCGCCGGCACCCGGCACCTGGGACCCCAACTCGACTTTCGGCGCAGCGACCGCCGCAGTCCTCGGTGCTGCCGCACTGTTCCAGCTCGCGCACGACCAGCCCGTGCGAGCCGTTCGGTTCAATCCTGTCGAACTCACCGCCGACGACAATGCCGGCACCCAGGACCGGTCGAAACCGATCGACATCGGCAGCGCGCTCGTCATCGGCGCCGGCGCCGTCGCCGCCGCCCTCATCTACTGGGCCCGCCAGCTGCGCACCGACGGCGCCGCATGGGACATCATCGACGCCGACGACGCCGAACTACACAACACGAACCGGTGCATGACCATGACCGCCGCCGACGCCGGATGGCCCGACGGCACCCCGTCCGGCGCACCCGTCGACAAGGCCACCGCCGCCGCCTGGGCCATCGGCGCCACCCCGCATCCCCACTGGTACGACCAGTGGCTACCCCAGCACGACACCGGCCGACACGACCTCGTCCTCACCCTCGCCAACGACCGAGGCGTCCGCGCAGCCGTCGCTCAACGCGCAGAGCCGCTGCTACTACACGCCACCACCTCGGCCAACTGGACCGCCGAACTCCACCGCCACCTCCCCGACCGAGACGACTGCCCCGCTTGCCGCCTGCCCGACACCACCCAACCCACACTGGACTGCGCCACGGGCCCCACCATCCCTACCCAGCCCGACAGCCCTGACGCCGCCCTTCCATTCCTGTCCGCCGCCGCCGGTCTCCTCCTCGCCGCCGCACTCGCCGACCTCAACGACGCCGCAGCAGTAGCCGGGCGCTTCAACCACTGGCAGCTCGACCTCACCTTCGCCACCCCCCTCCTGCGAGCACGCCAGCACCCCCCACGAGACGGCTGCACCCACATACTTTCAGCACCGATCCGACACCTCGTCCAAGCCGACGCCCCTCGCCGATGGGACATCCTCGACAGCACCGCCCGCTAAGGGTCCTGCAGCACAGTCGACCCGCATCGAGCACCGGAGCGGGAGACAACCTTGCGGCGAACCGACGCGGGGCACGCCCAGGCGGCACTGACTCGAAGCCGAGGTCGAGCTCCTTGGCGTACTGGCAGCCCACCGTGACTTCGGGAGTAGCACCAGCGCGTCGCCTTCCAGCTAGGCCTGGTCATACTGCTCCCAGAACCGTGCCCGAAGCTGGTGTCGCACGGCTTCACCTAAATCGACTTCACCGAGGCGTTCAGACAGGTCGGTCAGTAAGGCTTTGTCGATGTCACGTGGAATCGATGGTTTGCCGGCGGTGAGTTCCGCCAGGGCCTCCGGCGTGGCGGAACTGCGGAACGTCGTCAGGACGTTGGTGACGACCGAGCCGATCTGTTCGGCAAGGTCAGGAGGATCCTCGTGATTCGTCGTGTCCGTCCTGATGGCCAGGGCCCCGCTGGACGCGGGCACGGACGACAGGCGGGGTGCTCGTGAGCCTTCCTGTGCGGTGGAGCCCGTCATCGGGGCCTTGGCACGCCCGCCCGGCTGGTGCCCGCCCGGCGACACCGCCATCGGTGACGGCACCGCCGAGGGTGTCTCCATCTTCGTCACGGCAGTGTCGATGGCGTCCGGAAATATGATCTTGAGCCCGTCGGCCGCCCGGATCAGATGCCGGCTGATGCCGTGGGGCCGGTCCTGCCCGTTGGGGACGGCGAGCAGGATGACCTGCACCCCGTGCACCTGGGCCTCCTCCACGGCCTCGGTCAGGTCATCGTCTCCCGAGACGAGGACGAAGACGTCCGCAACCGCGTTGCGCGCGTGCATCACCAGGTCGAGCCCGATGCGCAGGTCGACGCCCTTCTGCTGGCCGTCGACGCCGAACCGGCCGAGCCGCAGCTTGACGTTGGGCAGTTCACCGATGAACTGCTGCGAGCCGTCGGGTACACCGTCTCTCGCGGAGTCGTACCAGTGCACGCGCAACATCGGTAGCTCCGACAGTGCCTCGGACTGCTGGACGAGCGCGTCGATCAGTGACTCGTAGTCGACCTGAATCCCGTTCCGCAGCGACGTCCCCGTCACCCGGACCGCTGCGGCGCTGAGCAGGTAACCGACGTCCACGTACAGGGAGCATTTGGGCCTCACGATCCACAGGATGCCACCCCCATGCCGCAACTATCGACGCGGCGGCTCTGTCGGCGAACGGTCCCGGCCGCAGTTGCGTTCCTACGTCGGCGCAGGGTTCCTCGGGTTGTCGGCCCGTCGTGGTGGCTTTGCTGGTTGCGATCGCGGCTGGATCGGGGTTCGAGGGGTGTGGCGAGGTTGATCGCGGCGGCGGCCAGGGTGGGGAGGTCGCCGAGGATGGTGTTGTGGGACCAGAGCGCCCGCAGCACCGGGCGTACCCTTCAACAATCCCACACTCGATGTGGGTGGCGAACAGTCCGGCCTGTTTGTTGCGAGCCTTCATCGAGGCGACCGGCGGCGGCTGAGGAGCGCCCATGCCGCACGTACTGCTCACGTCTTGGTATCCGCCGCTACCGGGCGACGCCGAGGCGTACGCCCCTGCCCGGCGCGGTACAGAGCCGACCACGGCTGGGCGCCATCGATGTCACCGACGGACCCATCGCCGACCCGAACCAACAGGCGCAGACCCTCACCGCCGTGACCCAAGCGGTAGCCACCACCGGCAACCACGAACACACCCGCGCACTGGCCACCTGCCGGTATGGCTACGGCACCTTCACGATGGAGGCTGGGCGTCTTGCGTTAGTCGGGCTGACCAGCCGTCAACGATCGCCTTGGCGCTCAGCCGAGCGGTCCTCTCGGCGGGCGTCATCGCGGTAGGACCGGCTCAGCCCGTCGAGCAGCGTTCCCGAACGAGGCCACCGGCCGCGTATACGGTCCGCCGCCGCGCTGTACTGCTCGGCGAGCGCGCGCTCCTGCACTCCGCCGTCGTAGACACCGCGAATTGTGACGCCGCGCTGGTTCATCCTCGCGACAGCGAGATGCTCGTCGAGGTCTGCGTCTCCGAGGATCTCGAGGACATCCCGGACTGGCTCGCTGGGCCACGTGCCGTCCTCGTCTGCGACGGCGCCGGACAGCGCATCGCCCAGAACGACGGGTAGCACCCGAGCGCGGCCGGACGCGGTGAGCATTTCGCGTACCGATTCCACCCATCGCAGCATGTCCTCGGTTGTCGGTAACTGTCCGTCGACGGAGCCCGGGAGCGGCGCGCGCCACTCCCGCAGGACGGCCCAAGCCGCGTTGAAGGCCTGCGACGAAGCAGCGTCGACCCTCACCTCTTCGTCGGCTGAGTTCGCGCCGGTGTCCGGGTCCGGCCGGTACATCAAGGACACGAGGCCGACGAAGCGGGCGGGATTGCGGGCGAGTTCTCGGTGCAAAGCTGTCGGTCTGCGGCTGTGGTCTAGAAGCGGCTGGTAGAACCACTCGAGGTCTGCGAGCAGCGTGTCGTCCGCGCCTGCTTCCTCGAGACGGTCGAGCAGGCGTCCGACCGTGTACTCCGGCGACCGTGCGCACGAGATATCTTCGGTGGCTAGGAGGGCCGGCGCCTTCAGAGCCTGGATGGCCAGGTCGAGGCCAGCGCCGAAACCGGCGTGGCTGAGCAAGTCGATCGCGGCCCAGGCCCGGCCGCGCTCGAGCAGGCACCGCGCGACGGTCGGCGTCAGGCCGTCCGGAACCCCCAGCGGTTGCATGTCGCGCCAAAACTCGTCTTGCGTGTCCGGCTCCAGGCCGTCCACGAGCGTCAGCAGAGCTTCGTTAATCGTCGCGGTCCGGCACAGCGCTGCGGCCTGGGCGGGCCTGGCGGCTGCCGTGGCAGCGAGCCAGCCTGCGTCCTCCCGCTGCCGGTGCACCGCTAGGCCGGCGGCCATCGCGTGCAGGGGCTGCGACGAGCCCGCGAGATGCTCGAGGACCGCTGGGTCGTGATCGGTCGTTACTGAAGCCAGGGCGTCGCCGACGGCTGCCGGGTTCTCGGACGCCTCGGCCAGGCGTAGGACCCCTAGGAGCCCGTCGTTGAGGCAACGTCGGACCGCTTCGGCCCTCGCGGACGCGAGCGCCCCTGGGTCGGGGTCCTCGCATTCGAGGTTGAGCCCGCGTCGAAAAGGCAGCCACGAGAACAGCTCGGCATCGTCGGGGTGGCTCCCCGGGAGGGCGTGGGCGTCCAGGAACGCCTCAAGGGGCTGGAGGGCCTGGTCGAGCAGAGCCCAGCCCGCATCCGGGTGCCGGCGGTGCATCGCAACCCTCTCCGCGAGGCTGGCGAGGACGGTGCGACGGCCCTCCTCCTGCAGCTCCTGTAATGCGGTCTGGGCTGCGTTGAGTAGCGCGAGCCTGCCGGGCTCTCGGAACCGATCGATGAGAGTGAATGCGGCGGCGAGCCGGCCCGGGTCGGCGCCGGCATCATCGGCGATGCGTCGGGCCAGGGCGTCCAGTGCGTCGACGATGTCGTTGACGGTGGCGTGCGGCGGCCGAGGCCAATCTCGGAACTTCGGGCCGCTGACTAGGATCATCCCTCGGTTGGCGTGGCTAACGAGGTCGAGCGCGAGCCGCCAAGCTGCCATCGGCGCGACGGTCCGGACAGCGTCGAACGCAGCGATACGTGTCGCCGCGTCGCCCGCGCCTTGCGGGATGCGCAGGTGCAGAGCGGCAGCGAGAGAGGCGCTGGGCCGGTTGGCCAGCCGCCCGCCCGGGTCCCGATCGGCGAGGCGGCCGAGCACGACAGCTACCCGAGACAGCAGTGCCGGAGACCAGGCGAGGCTCTCCAGCGCCCACAGCAGCGGGGAGTGGGTGCTGTGGCTGCCCAGCCCGAAGTCGTCGGTCGTCTCGGCGAACAGCGACATTACCGGCGGGTCGGTTCCGTCGAGGGACCGCTCGACGCACGCGAGGAAGGCCTCGGGCGAGGCCTCAGCCAGCAGCGGCAGCAGATCAGCGACCGCGTGCCAGCGTGCGGCGTCGGTGTCATGGAGCAACTCGCGGACGACTCGGTACGCACGCTGCTGACCGGTGAGACCGCCGGGGAGTTCACGGTCGCCGACGACCGCGCCGAGGATCGCCGTGGTCGTGGCCATCCCGCGGCGAAGCGTGCTGGAGTGCCGTCGACGCGGCGCGTCGGTCTCGCTGAGCGAGGCAGCGATGCGGTTTCGTGCGGTTAGCCCTGAAGCGGGGTCACTCTCGCCCAGCACGCCCGGCGCCAGCGACTGGAACGCATCCAGATCCTCAGCCGTCAGCGCGTGGTTGAGGGCGTCCCATGCATCCACCGGATCGGCGAACTCCCACCGGCGGTCCCTCAAGAGCAGCGGTGCGTCCTCGCCTGACGTCAGGGTGCTCAGGTCCCGGGCCGTCGCCCGCCAGCCGCGGTCGGTCAAGCTCTGCAGCGCCTCTAGGTCGCCCTGAACGTCGTCGGCCCAGGCACCGGCGAGCAACAGCGGAGCGAGTAGGTTCGCCGTGGTGTCCGAGGCCCACGGCGGCTGGCGAAGCCAGCCGGACCGGCCGATGCGCCGACGCAGCGATGTCAAGCTCCGTCTCGCCGCCCGTGCGTACTCGTCGGCGCGGTCACGGTCGAGCCCGGCGGCGATCCAGACCTCCCGTGCGAGGTGCCGGTGCAGCCGTGGGAGCCGGTCGTCGGCGGGCCGGCCGGCGTGGGGCAGCACGACGTGGTGACCGGCGCGGAGAGCGTCGCCGATCTCAGGCTCGGCGAACACAGGCACGAGCACCGTCGGGCTCTCGTCAGCGGCCACTCGCCGCCATGCCCGCAGGTCCTCGATGACGAGGGCCCGTTCGAGGAGCGCTTCGAGTTCGGCCGGTGCGCCGGTGGCGCGCGCGAGTCCTGCTGCGGCGTCGCCCTCCTCTGCGGCGGATGATCCGAGGGGCTCGGTCGGTTCCGCATCCGCAATAGCCCCGGCCGGTACCTCCGACCCGCTGGGCGCGTCCACCGGCGGATCTTCTGACGTCTGGCGCGGTGTCGTGGTCGCGTCCTGCGGCGGCTCCGCCATCAAACTGGCCGCAACGAAGGCCACGGACTCATCCCGGCTCGCCGAAGCCACCACCTGCTCGCCCGGCTCGGCCCGGAGGCGGCCCCGAAGGCGGCGAACTTGGTCGTCACGGCCCGCCAGTAGCAGCGCTGCCGGAATAGCCGGCTGGGTGCGCTCGGCCCAGTTCCGATACCAGTCGCGAAGACCGATCACGCCGTGCGGATCCCGCCCGAGCTGCTCGGACGTTAGCCACCGGTGCACTCCAGGGCACAGGGCGAGCCACGCAGCAAGGTCCTCCGCGTCGAGCACCCGGATGCCCGCCCAGCCATCGTCGTCTTCCGTGCGGCGATCGACCCAATCCTGCGAGCCGGGCCACCGTCGGCTCGTCACGAACACGAAGACGACGCCTGCGCGCTCGTCCCGGGTCGACCCGTCGACCCGCTTGCGGTAGTCGCGCTGAGCCTTGTCCTGGGGTTCGCGGCCCGTTCCCAGCTCCCACACCGAGCGGCCCGGCGGCAGGAACGGCGGAGCGCCGGATGAGCTCGTGACCTCGCCGTCAAGGCCGGGCAGCCCGACGGCTTCGGCGGCGGGCATGCGGAGTGTGTCAGGAGCGGCCACCGCGAGGATGAGGCGCCGGACCAGCGTCGGCAGGTGCTCGCGCGAGTCGTTGCGCTCCGACCACTGTTCTAGATCGGTCGCGGTCAGCAACTCGGTCATCGGACCTCCCGTACCGTCTCGAGATTGGGCGAGCACCTTGGTGACGTCTTGGGATTTGGGGACCCGAATGCTGGCAGCACGAACCAAAGTGCATCGATGAGGCCGAGGCTGTGGGTCACAGGGCAGTCGTAGCACCAGCGTATGACAAGCCGGGCGGCGCTCGCCTTCCTCGCACTACGGCATTCAGACGGCACGTTGTCGCCGTCACGGCGCTGCGTCCGCGTCACGACTGCTCCTGACCCGTTGCCACGCTGGTGGCTAACGCTGACCGCGGCGTATCCGATCATGCCACTCTGGGTGGGCTGGCGTTCATCGCCGCTGGTGACGCACGGTGCTATATGGCCGCCGTTCCTGCTTCCTCATGCGCCCTGCGGATCTTCCTACGCTCGTGTACCGGCTAGGGTCTCGACCCGCTCGCTGCCGCGCGGGTGGACATCGAGCGGTACGTGCGTGTTCTTGAGATCGAGGTACCGGACGGGGCGGGAGCAATTTCGTCAACCAGTGTCTGTAACCGTTTTCGGCATCGCACGGGTGCTGCGAAACTGCGCGACCGGCCGCCATCAGAACAGTAGAAGCGCATCGAACGGCAGCTTTTCGTCCTTGCTGGCGATGACGCTCCGCCTGCCGGTCCTCAGACCGCGGCACCCTCCGCAGCCCTGCCGCTGGATTCGGGCTGAGACCGTTGTCACCCATTCCGTCGATCCACAGCAGGGGCAGTGCCACCGGCAACGGTCGTGGGATCCTGGGCGGAGCCGATCTGGCCCCCGATCAGGATGGTCCAGGTTCGCCAGGAAGGTGCGCGCAATCTTAGGATGTAGGTCGGTCAGCGATCCACCGGGCGGCGGCTCTCGGCGGGACGCGGTGCGCCGGCGGATGCCGCACGGCTGGCAACCGCGCCCGGAAGTGCGGCTTACGACCGGGGCCACCCAGTCGTGTGCACAGTCGGGGCATCGCCAGAGCACGCGGATGGTCGACCCGCGGGCCAGGTCGAGCAGCTCGATGTCGTGGGCCTTTTCGACGTCGAGGATGCGCACAGCCTGGGCGAGCAGTTCGGGAGCAACGTCACGGACCCGGAGTTTGGCCCGGCTCAGGCGAGCCTGGTAGGAGTGTTCCCGCCGGGAGCATTTCGGGCAGCCGGTTTTGTCGCGGGTCCGACTGACCACCCGGGTGCGCCAGACGTGCCGGCAGGTCCCGCACCGCCAAACGCACCGGTCCGCGGAGCCGGGAAGCAGCCACTGCGCGCCCATCTCCGGACGAGTCAGGTTCTCGACCAGCTCGCTCGCCAGCTCGGGAAGCACGACGGCCAGGCTCCCGCTTGGTGGTGTGATCTGGAAAGCCTTCCACTCCTCGCGCGCTGCGGCGAGGCATGCGGCGATCCGGTCGGCGGACAGGGGCGGGCACGGAACGGACTGCGTCTGCAGCCATTTTGCGAGGACCAGAAACCATTCCGTCGCGTCCTTGGTGCCCGCGACCACGGTCTCCCCTGGAACCGGCGGAGTGCCGGGCTGCCGAACCCGCACATAGCGCACACCCAGCTTGGCCATGACCTCCGTTTTGCGCAGGTCACGGGCGTGAGCGGCAGTGCCGGCGTGCCACTGGGCTGGGTCCAAGTCGACGTAGATCTCGGCATTGGGCAGAAAGAGGTCAAGCCGCTCCGCCGAGCGCCGGCCGCCGTCGATGCGGACGTCAACTTCCACCTCCTCGCCCGTAGCGGCCGCCAGCAGGTGGGCGAGCTCCAGTTCAAGGAGGCTTCGGCCACGGCGGCGGCACCGGCCGCAGCCGTAGTCGGGCGATTTCGCGCGATCGCGCACGCGCGCCTCGAAGAGCGCACCGCACCGGCAGCGCCAAGAGCAGAGGGCACCGGCTCGCGGGTACAGCGTCGCCGGTCCCTCCCCGGGCCAGGAGAGGTTCGCCACGAAGGACGAAGCGACCTTCGGCATGAGCGTGGCGAGCGATTTCTTCTCAGGGGCGATCCGCTTGGCGGCACCCAGAGCCAGGTACGCGCATGTGGCGCAGAGCAGCCGGGTTGCATGGGTGGCGACGGAGCGTTCGAAGTGCCGGGAACACTCTGGGCAGCGCCAGACGCAGATGTCGTTGGTCCCTGCGGTGAAGCTCTGCGGGCCCCGGCCAGGGTGGGACTTGTTGGCGACGAACGTGGCGGCCTGCTCGGGATGCGTGCTGCTGAACGAAGCGGCTTCACCAGGATCCCGCAGAAGCTCACCCGCTCGTCGGCGCCCGCAGGGCGGGCAGCCGCGGCCAGCGGTCCGATTCGTCACGGTGGACATCCACTCGTGCGCACAGTCGCCGCAGCGCCATAAGCACCGGTCGACCGAGCTCGGACGCAGAAGGGTGGGGCCGCGCTCGGGACGCCGCTGGTTGGCGACGAACTGGGTCGCGATCTCGGGGTACAGGTCAGCGAGCGATCGGCCGGGCTGCGGCGCGCCGACCATCAAGACGGCGCATCGAGGGCAGGGCCGACTGGCGCCGACCACGTTCAACACCGTTTGCTCCCACTCGTGATCGCAGGCGCTGCACCGCCATCGGCACCGGTCAGTCGCGGATTTCGGCATGGAGTCGGGGGTGCGTTGCGGATGGGTGAGGTTGCGGACAAACATGTCGGCGACCCTGGGGTGGGTGCTGCGCAATGGCGCTGTGGTACGCGGCCGACGGTTCGCGGCCCGGCACCGTGGGCAGACGCTTCCGGCGACCCGGAGCCGAACTCTCGTGTGCCAGGCGTTGCCGCAGGCGCAGCGCCACCAGGCCACTTTGTCGGAGCGGACGCTCACCTCTGCCACCGGTGCCTGCTCAGCCGGGTCCTCCCAGCGCAGGAAAAACTCGACGATCTCCGGGCACGCGTCGCCGACCCGGTTGGCCACTCGCCGGGAGTTGGCCTCGGAGCGGCGTTTGCTCGCGCACGGCTTGCAACCGCCGCCCCCAGACCGGGTCCGCCGGACGATCGGCCCCACCCAGCAGTGGCCGCAGGCCGAGCAGCGCCACCGCACCTCGGCCGAGGACTGGGCGCTAATGGTCTCGGGTGTGGCGGTGGGGTAGGTGATGCACTCCAGCCACTCCGCGGCCAGCTCCGGCATGACGTTCGCCAGGCTACGGCCCGGCTCCGGCGTCTCGGCCTTGCGCCGTAGACGGCTCCGGCAAGCCTTGCAACCGGGTGCCGCTCGCACCCGCACGGCGGCGGCCTGCCACCACTTGTGCTCACAGGTCGCGCACCTCCACCGCGCCTCACGGTTCGAGCCCCGGGGAAGGTCGCCCAAAGCCCCCGTCCAACCTTTCACCTCGAGCAGTTCCGGCAGGAGTTCCGGATGGGCGCTCGCCACCGTCTCCCGGGTCTTTGTAGCCACGCCGGCACCATCCCAGCCGAGTACGACACCCTTCCGAAGGCTTCAGCGGCTGACGCCGCCCCGCTGGCCCAGACTGATCACCGAGTGGGGCTCGCCTTCATCAACCTCACCTTGCGGCGAGTTCGTCGCCAGATCGAACAAAGAACCCGAGCGAGGCTTGCCGTGCCATTGACGTGGTCATCCGTACCCGTAAGGCCCATCTCCTTGTCGGTACGGTGCGGGAGGATGAGGAGGCACCGCTGGATCAACGTGAATGGGGAGTGGATATGGCGAGTGAGCTGACGCCGCGCATCTTCGCTGCCCACGAAGCGTCCGAGGTGGCCCACCTCGTTGCCGATCATGACCCCGAGACGCCGCGCACGGCCGCTCTCCTGCCCGAGGACGAGTCGGCGGCCGACGCGGGCGTCATCGCGCTGGTTGAGCGCCTACACAGCCTGCCGAAGTCGATCCGGTCCGCCCTGAGGCGGGCGGGCGACAGTGCCGCCTACCTCAGCGATGACCGCCTTCAGGGGCTGGCTGAGCTCATTCAAAACGCGGACGACCTCGGCGCAACCGAGGCCACTATCGCGGTCGACAGCCTCGGTTCCCGGCTGCTGTTCTCGCACAACGGCGCCGCACTCACCCTGCATGACGTCTGGGCTCTGGCTATTCCGTGGCTCAGCCTCAAGGCCGCCGACGAAGAGAAGCTCGGCCGATTCGGCATCGGGCTCAAGACGCTCCACTCGCTCTCGGACGTCCTCGAGGTCTACCAAGGCCACTTCCGCGTGCGGTTCGGTGCCGACACGATTCGGCCGCTGAACGATCACATCGCCTGGCCGCGGGCCGACATTTCGTTGACTACGTTCGCTGTCCCCTTCCTCTCTGGCGCTATCGAGAGCGACGACGCCGCGAAGTGGCTCAGGCACTGGGATGACGCGGGCCTGGTCTTCCTCCGCCACCTCTCGACGGTCCGGCTGGTCGACGAGTCGGAGCGCGAGATTGTTCGACTGCAGCTTGAGTACGGCGCTGAGGCCGCACTGGAGCTTCCCGGCGGTCGCACGTCTCGGCGCCGCGTCGCGGCCGCCGACGGCCGTCAGTGGCTGGTCTACAGCCGCAGCGCCGCTTCACCCGCGGAGATGGAGCGGGTGGGGAAGGCGCAAGGCGCTCGTACACCACTGGCCTTCGCGTTCGCCTTGCACGAAGGCGACACCGGGCACATCCACGTCGGCTTGCCAGTTCGGCCAGTGGGCCTGCCCTTCCGCCTTCTCGCGCAGTTTGATCCCCAACCTTCTCGTCGCGACATCGCCGACACCGACTGGAACCTGGCTCTCGTCCCATTGCTCAGCGATCTCTGGCGCGACGCGGCGCTCGACGTCTTCCAACTGGCGCCGGCGCAGGGCTGGGCGATCGTCCCGACGACGGCCGAGTTCGAGGCAGACGAACGAACCACCGGTCGGCTCGGGGCCTGCCTCAAGGAGCATCTACTACGCCGGGCTCGCATCGAGTTCGCTGCAACCCTGACCCTCACCTACGCAGGGACCACGCACAGGCTGGACGAACTCGCCTACGAGGCGGCCGAACTCACTGCGGTCCTCTCGCCCGAGGATGTTCGCTTGGTGTCGGGACAGCCAGGCGTGCTGGCCCAGTCGGCGCGATCGAGTGACGACCGCTGGCGCGAGGTACTTGACGACCTTCGTGCCGTAGGAACCACTACGCCGACATTCGTGAGGGTTGAGGACGCGAGCGTCCTGCTGGATGACGGTCAGAGATCGCCACAGTTCATCGCCGATCTGCTGGCAGTCGCGGTCGAAGCGGGCCTTGGCACCGCTCTCGATTCACGAGCTTGTCTGCTCCTTGACAGCGGCGTCCGCGTGCCACCAGCGAGTCGCAAGGGCCTGGCGGTCCTGCTCCCGGCGGGGCCCGATGCGGTGTGGGAGCTGCTGGGAATCGGGGCACGGCTACACCCGGCGTTCATGGGTCGGCCGCACTGGGCCGTAATCCGCGACTGGCTCCAGGAAAGGAAGTGGCTGCGGTCTTCGGCGACGAGTGCGGACGCGCTGTTCGTCCTGGCCGGCGCTGGCAAGGCGGGAACCGCGCTGGAACGGCCCTTGACCGATGCGCAGGTCGACGGGCTTCGTCGGGCACTCGAAGCGATCACAGAGGCCGAGCGCCCGGCCCTCGGCGCTGGCCTTGGCCGGGCGGTGAAGGTCGATGCTGTCGTGCACGACGCGAATGGCCAGCGGCAGGGCACCCAAGCCCGTCCGTGCGATGCCTACTTTATCGAGCGCGAGGTCAACACCTGGATCGTGGCTGCTGGGAAGACGCCGGGCCTGATCTGGATTGACCGGCGCTACTCGGACAAGATCCGGACCGACGGCGGCCGTGATGGCATCGGCGCCCAGCGCTTGTTCCGCCTGCTCGGTGCAGAGGTAGCGCCACGCATCAAGAGTCACCCGGCCAACCAATGGCGGTATGCGAACTACAGCCCCGGCGTACCTGCCTCGGCTACCGGGTCACCGGCACGCCGTCGCGAGGCACTGCGGCAGCTGCAGGCGACCTACACCCTTGAGGACTGGATCGCACCGGACCTCGATGCGGTCCTGAAGAGCATTGCAACGGAGAAGGACCCACGCCAACAGCGCCGACGAGCGGGCGCTGTGCTCGGCGCCCTCGCGCGGGCCTGGGATCGTCTGCGCGAACACTCGCGCGTCATAGCGGCCACGCCCTACTACGGTTGGGAGGACCAGGGCGTGGTCGATGCCTGGTGGATCAACAGCGCCGCCTCAATCGCGTGGCTGCCGTCCGAGAAAGGCAGGGCGACGGCGCCCGAACAGCTCCGAATCAAGAGCTCGGCGACCATGGCGCTCTACGGTGACGACCCGGAGCGGTACCTGAGCCCGGCCCTCGACAACGAGGCCTACCACGAAATTCTCGCTCGCCTCGGCGTCGCCGGCGATCCGGCCGTGACCGAACTGATCCAGAAGCTCGAGGAAGTACGCGCCGAGACCAACTCGACGCCCAAGACCGCTGAGGACCTCGCGGCACCGCTCTACCAGGCGCTCGCCGCCCAGGTCCGCGGCCAGCGACTCGGCGGGCAGCCGGCAATCACAGCCCGGAACGCCTTCGGTCGCGGCGACGGCCTGATCGCAACCCGGGCCGGCTGGCGTCGACCGAGCGTGGTGCTTGCTGGTCCTCCAATTTTCGGCGACATGCGCGACTTCGTGCCATCAGTCTCGGGCACTGACGCGCTCTGGGCGCTGCTCGCCATCCAACGACCAACCGCTCAGGACGCGCGCGGCGTACTTGGCGAACTTGCCCGCAAGAAGTCGCTGAAGCCCGATGAAAAGCTGATCATGCTCGAAGCACTTCGATTGCTAATCGGAGTGCCTGAGAGCGAACTGGCCAAGCTTAGGAAGGCGGCTGTCTGGGTCGGTGATCGGTGGGAGCGAAAGCGACCGGTCTACGCGACGCGCAATGCGCTGATCGCTCAGGTGCTCAAGGGCCGAGTGCCGATCTGGAGCCCCGGCGGGTCACTGGCCCAGCTTGATCCGCTGGTTGACGCATACAAGCTGGCGCGGCTCGACGCTCCCCACGGGCAGGTGCTTGACCCGGACGGTGCGACCTACCAGGCTGAACTCACGCAGGTCTTCTCCCGCGCTGTCGCCAATCTCCGGGCCGACCTTGCGCTGAGCGACCCCAAGGCTGAGCAGAGCCTGCACGTCTCGTGGGGCGAGCTGGAGGCAGTCACCATCAAGCAGTCGCCTCGGCTCCGGGTCCGGTTGGTCGAGCCAACCTACGGCCTCGACGAAACCGTCGAGCTTGACACCTGGCTCGACCTACCCGCCGGCGTATTCTATGTCGCTGACGAAGGGGCGATTGGCTCCCCGAGTTCGGGTGCCTACGCCATCGCATCCGTCTTCGACGGCGACGCCCGTCGCATCGCTCACGACTGGGTGGCCGCCTGGTCGGTCGCCCTCGAAGGGCACCGCGAGGAAGAAGTCACGACGGCGGCGCGCTTGGACGCCGAGCGTAAGAAGGAACGCGACGAGCGCAGTGAGGAACTCCTGCGGGAGTTGGCCGAGCAGGGCAAGAACCGACGCTCGAAAAGCAAGGGCGTTTCGGACGCCAAGGGCAGCAAGGCGGCTACCGCGACCGAGGCCGAGCCGAAGACGACCAGAAAGTTGGTCGACCCCGACAGCCTGAAACTGAAGAACGAGGACGGCGAGATCATCGGTGGGGCACCTGCCGGAGACGGTGAACCCACTGGCAAAAGGTCGACGACGTCGTCCGGTAAGCCTCGCGACCCCGACGCCTCAAACCCTAAAAAGCCGTCGGTGGATGGCGGACGAGGTCCCAAGAATTACACCGAGCTCGAGCGCGAATCTGCCGGGCTAGCGTTGGTACGGCGTGTGCTCGGCGGCGACGAGGAACAGATTGTCGACATCCGGCACCAGCGCAACGTCGGCGCTGACGCGATGGACGATCTGAAGAACTTCTTCGAGCTCAAGGTCTATGCCGGGCAGATCCCGGAGACAATCTCGCTGACCAGCTCCGAGTTCCGCCGTGCGCAGGAGACCGAGCAGTTCTTCCTCGTCGTGGTCGGGAACGTTGAGGAAGGCGGCAAGGCCCCGGAGGTCCGGATCATCACGGATCCGCTCAACCACCTCAGCGTACTTCCGCAGGGCTCCGTCAACCTGGGAGGCGTCCGCGACGCCAAGGCGCTGCGCTTCACGTTCGAGTCGTGATGGACGGGTGAGAAGCACCGAGGCCGCGAACAACGGCAGCTTCTTCGTTGCGGCGTGATCGCGGCCGTAGAGGAGTAAGCGCAAGTCGTAGGCAGATACCCGCCGCGAACGCCATGTCACCGACCCTGCCCCGTCCAGCGGCGGACGGCCGAGTCGGGGGAGGCGGCGTGCGCGGCGACGGCTTCCGGATCGGGCCGGGCGTAGCGCTCCAGGCAGCGCACGGAGGCGTGCCGGGAGCGGGCGAGCAGGGTGGCGGTGTTGGTGCCGTTCTCGGCCTCGTGGGTGAGCATCACGTGGCGGAACTGGTGCAGCGTGAAGCCCTGCGCCCGGTCGACCGGATCGGCGAGAGGGTGGGTCGCGTACTCGAAGGTCTCGGCGGCGCGGCGGTAAGACGGCCGGGCCCGGCCGGTGATGGAGCACAGGTCGACGGTGGCCACGGCGCGGGTCGGCTTGCGGTCGGCGAGAACACCGGGCCGTGGGTGCGGCGAGTAGCCGGGGCAGCAGCATGGCGGCGCCGGTCTGCCAGAACACCCACTCGGTCCTGCCGCCCTTGGACACCACGCGGGCCCGTTTGCTGGCCAGGCCGAGATCGGACACGTCGAGAGTGAGGGTCTCCTCGGCGCGGGCGACGGTCTCGTAGAGCAGCCGCCACAGCGTCTTGTCGCGCAGGCCGACGTCGAGGCGCCACAGCGCGGCGACCTGGTCGCGAGTCAACGCCGGGGTGGTGTCCACGGTGACCTTCGGCCGGACCCAGCTTGCGGTGGGGTCCCTGGCGATCCACCCGGCCGGCTCGCGCCACCAGGCCAGCGCCGAGCGCAGGGTGGAGAGGTGCCGGACCCGGGTGGCCGGGGCGGTGGTGCCGAAAGCTGCCGTGTACGCCCGGGCGAGTGCCGCCGCACCGGGTCCGGTGTCCAGCGCGGCGAGGTCGTCACCGACCGAGGTGCCGGCAAGCGCGGTCAGGGTCTGCCGGGACTTGACGGTGTTTCCCGGACGACCAGGCGCCGACGGCGGTGTGGGCGACGAGGAACGTCGCGATCGCGTGGGCGAAGGTCGGCGTCGGATACGACGTCCTGAGCTTGTGGACCTGCCCCACCGGCGCACCTCATGGCTCGTCGCAGGAAATGCGTACGGGTCGAGGGTGGCAGAGCGGTACGACAACTTCGACCTCGTGCTACTCGCTGTGGTCGGTCAGGTCGCGCCGTAGCGCGTTGTCGTGGGGAATCGGTCATTTCCCGCGGCAACAGCCAGGAGTAGGAACCGAAGACGGAGGTGCGCTCGGCGCAGACTATTGCGATCGTCGCAATTTAGTGCGTAGACTGTAGGCATGAGTCGACGAGACATCTTCACCGACGTGGCCGCGATCCTGCACCCACTCCCGCAACCCACCGAGGCGGCCGAGGAAGACCGCGACGGCTTCCTCGAATGGCGCAGGCAGGCAGCCGAGGAACAGCGGGACGCCGCCGAGAGCCTGCGGCTGTCGTGGGAGGAGGGCGACCAGGATCCGCTGCTCGGAGCCCTCTCCTTCGCACGCCGCACCAAGGAAGAGGCCGAGCAGCAGATCCGCGAGTTGCTCGCCTACGGCCGAGAGTTCGTCCAGCCCCGCCCGTACACGCTGGGCGACCTGGCCGCGGCTGCGGGCATGTCCATCTCCGGCGTACGCACCGCCTACGGCCACCGCGACGTCGCCCAGGTGGCCGACGCCACCGGCGCCAAGCCCCGAGAGTGGCGGGCCCCCGATCCCGACGACAGCGAGGCGACCGCGTGAGCACGGTCTGCACCTGCCCGGCCCGGTGGCGGCGGCTGTACACCGTGATCGAGGGCGTGCGGTACAGGGTGGAACCGGCCACGGCGAACACCGCGACCAGCCTGCTGTTCCGGGCCTGGTGCGCCAGCTGCGGCGCCGAGTACGGGCACCCGTTCCGGCTCGACGCCCGCGACCTGAACGCGGCCTGACGTCACCCGCCAGCCGGCCCTCAGCTCGTCTGGCGACCTATGAGCGGGTGGCGCCGGCTAGTCGGTCAGGCGCAGGGCGATGTCGGGGTGCACAGTGATCCGGTCGGGGCCGCCGCACTCAGGCCCGCCCGTAGCTTTAAACGAGAAATCAACGATTGGCTGGATCGCTGCGGTGGAGGCGCGGGTTAAGGCTCCCACAGCAGTAGGCGAATCGTCTTCGGGTCAGGTTCGTTGGTCATGTCGTGGCAGACGTTGATGTCGATCGTTGGCATGCGGAACTGGATCAGCTTCATGCCCGGATCGGGGTGCGGTTCCGCCGGTCGGAGCCGCGTCGACGGGCGCGGCAGTCGGAGTATTGGGCTCGACCCTCCTTTGCTTGTTGAGCGCCGGAGTAGCTCGTTTCGGTCTGTTGTCGGATGCACGTTGTAGGTTCCGCTGGTCTCAGCGTGGCGAGTCAAGGAGTCTTGATGCGATTGCGGATCGAGGTGGTCACTTCGGCTACTGAGTTGCCCTGGTCGAACGTGTTGGCGCCGGGGCGGAGCCTGGCGTATGAGCTGTTGTCCCGCACGGCTCGTGGGTTGGGCCAGCAGGTACATGCGAACGGGTGGGGGCCGAACCGCATGGCGCCGTTCGGTTTCAGCGCGCCGCTCTTCCCGGCGGCGGTTCGAGTTCGCGGTAGGTATGCGGTCGGTGGGCGGGGTTTCGTCGAGTTCGGTAGCCCGGTCCCCGAGATCGTCGAAGCGTGGGCTGCCGCGCTGCGGCAGTGTGAGTTGATCGATTGGGGAGGGGTGGCGTTCCGGATCACCCGGGTGACCCCGGTCGATCCTCCAGAGTTCGAGGCCGGTGTCGCCCGGATGCGGACCGCCACCCCTGTGGTGATGAAGGGCTCCGGCCGCGACGAGAGCGGGGAGCGGACGACGCGGCAGGCGTGGCTCTTGCCGACCGATATCGAGTTCCCGGCCTACCTTGATCAGAATCTGCGGCGGAAGCTTGAGACGTTGGGTCTTGAGGCGAAAGTTGCGCTCGATGGGCTGACGTGGGTCGGCGCGAAGCGGTCGTTCTCGGTGGGAAAGGGGCTCAAGCCCGGTGCGCCGGTGGAGGCCGAATTGCGAGGCGATCCTGAGGGGTTGCAGGCAATCTGGAGTTGGGGGCTCGGGCAGGCCAACTCGGCTGGATTCGGTTGGGTCGCGGCGGAGGGCACGGCCGCATGATCGCGTCGTCGGCCGAGAGCGTGGTGCTGACACCGCATCCGCTGCAGCGGGTGGGCGCTTACGCGCTCGCGGTCCTGGCTGGCGCGCCTGATCCGCACCGGTTGACCCGGGACGCCTTCGACCAGGCGGTGTCGACGATGGCGGAGGACGCGACCGGTGCCGCGTTGGTGCGTGATACGAAGGCGGCGCGCGGGTTCTGGTTGAAGTGCAGCCAGTCGCTTTTCCCGAACTCGAAGATGAACCACATGCCGACGCTCGGCAAGCGAACCGACGAGGAGATCGGCGACGGCGTACGGCGGTGGCGCACCCGGCCGCCGGAAGCATCCTGGCCTGGGGTGCCGTGTGCTCTATGCGGGCGAGAAGCGGTCGGCTTCTTCGGCAAGGTCGATGTGCCGCTTGCCGAGAGCAACGTCTACCGCAACAACACGCCTCGTGGACATGAGGGGTTGGCGTTGTGTTGGCCGTGTGTGTGCAGTTTCCACGCTCTGCCGTACGGATGTCAGCTCACTGGTGGATCGACAGTCGCGGTCCACAGTTGGGACGACCAGTTCCTCGCGCACAGCGTGCGGCGCCAGGTCCGCGGCAACCGTATGGTCATCGGCGTTGGCCGGGAGCCGCGCAAGCCGCCCTCGCGTGAGGTGCTGGCGCTGCGCCGGCTCCGTGACTACGAACACCGGATCAGCGCCGGCATCGAGTTGATCGTTTTCAACAACAACAACCGTGGGCAGACGCTGGAGACCTACGCCCTGGACCAGCCATTGGCAGAGTGGCTGCGGGCGACGCTGACGGGCGGCCCGCACCAGGGCAGCTTCCGGCCACTGCTGCGGGCGCACCAGACTGCGGACCGGCCGGGAATCGTCAACATGGCCAGGAACGCGTTCCGCGACCCGCAGCGGGTCGTGACCACTTGTGGCCACTACCTGGCAGCCGCTGCCGTCACCGGCAATCACCGACCGGACACCGACCGGATCGCCGCCATCTGTTACTCGTACACCACCGAGGTTCTCGATATGGATGACAGCACGTTGAAAGAGATCCAGGGGACGGCGGCACGGGTCGCTGCGCTCCTGGCCGCGCAGGACAGCGCAGGCAAGATAAAGGCCTTCCACGCGGATTTCAAACAGCCGGCGCGGCTGCGGAGCTGGCTACGCAGGCAGGCCGTGTGGTGGATGCTCGCCCCTCCGGCGTCCGTCCCTGACCCAGCGGGCGCGCTGGTCACCACCCGTGGCTATGAGCTGCTGTTCGACCCGGGAGCAGACAGCAACGCGTGGTTTCACCGGGAGGTGTTCCTGATCGCGGTGTTGGAGGAGCTGCACCGGCTGCGGTGGCGACCGTCCGACGCGGCGAAGGTCGCCGTTGAGCTGACCAACGACGACCTGGGCCCGACCGACAACGGGTTCATGTTCCACCGTGACGACGATGAGGAGGACCAGCGGTGACCTATTTAGTGGGCAAGGTAGCGCTCGGGGTGGTGGCCGGAGCGCCGAACAACGGCCTGGGTGAGGATAACGTCGCCAAGGTCAAGACGATGCGGGTCGGTCGGGATGTCTTCCCGTACGTGTCGGCGCAGGCGTTCCGCCGTTGGCTACGGGATTCCCTACCGGCCGGCGAGCCACGGTCCCCGGTGATCCGGTCCGGCAGCGGCAAGAAGCAGCAGGCGTACACGGCGGGCCGACCGCACCGCTACCTCGACGACGACCTGTTCGGCTACATGGTGGCGGTGAAGAAGGACGCCGATGGCAATTCCAGTACCTGCCAGCGGGACACGGTGCTGGCCACCGGCACCCTGGTCGCGGTTTCCCCGCGCTACCCGGAGTCTGATTTCGGCACGATGAGCCGGGGTTTCGGTGCCGGGGAGAATCCAGTCATTCACGGGCACGAGTTCTATACCGCCGAGTTGGCTGGTGACCTGTTGCTCGACCTGCCTCGCGTTGGGGTATTCGAGACGGACGCCTCCGGGTTGAAGGTGGCGTTGACATCGGCCGGTGCTGTTGAGGCCAGGGAGGATGGTGCGGAGCCGACTGAGTTCCGCGACGCGCAGGCGCTGCGGTTGCCACTCGACGAGCGGCGCCGGCGGGTCGCGCTGCTGCTACGTACGCTCGCCGCCGTGCGTGGGGGTGCCAAGCAGTCGCTGCACTACGGTGACCGGGCGCCGGCGCTGATGGTGCTGGCCCCGGTCAAGGGCGGAGTGAACCCGTTCACTCGGGTGTTGGCGGCGCAGGATCGGCACACTGTGTTCCGGGCCGATGTCCTTCGGGAGGAGATCGGCGCATGGGCGGACGAGTTGGACGGGCCGGTGTTGCTCGGCTGGGCGCCGGGCTTCCTCGGCGACCAGCGGGAGCGGGTCCGCCGCGAGCTGGCCGACCTGATTGAGGGCGGGCAGGTCGTGTTCGGTCATCCGCGCTCGCTGCTCAACGCCCTCGGGGATGAGTTCGCCCGGGGTGCCCACGACGCGTGGTTCGAGGATGCGAAGCGCTAATGCCCGGTGAACTGCGTGCGCTGGAGGTGACGGTCACCGCGCCGGTGGTGTCGTTCCGGAATCCGCTTTACGCCGGGGTGCAGGTCGGTCTTCCGTGTCCGCCGCCAGCTACGGTCGGTGGGATGCTCGCCGCCGCCGCAGGTGGGTGGCACCGAGTCGATCCGGGTCTACGGTTTGCGATGGCGTTTCGGTGCGGTGGCTCTGGCGAGGATCTGGAGACCTACCACCCGTTGGAGGCGACCGGCCGGAAGGCGGATCCGACGCCCCGGCTGCGGGCGTTCCTGGCTGACGTCACGTTGACGGTCTGGCTGGTCGACGACATTGATGGTTGGTGGAACCGGCTGCGGCGGCCGGTGTGGCCACTGCGGCTGGGCCGCAGCCAGGACCTTGTCGGGGTGCAGCTACGCCAGGTGGCCCTCCGTGCCGGCGGTGGCCGGCAGGGCACGGCGGTCGTGCCGGGCTCCCAATCCGCGCAAGGGCTGCGGCTGCGCCTGCCGACTGCGGTGTCGCTGGATCGGGCGCGTACCCGGTGGGACGAGTATCGCTACGACGCCTCCAGCCGTGCCGGCACGATCACCTCCGAGTGGATTGACGAGCACGATCAAGCCGTGGCGTTGCTGCCGGCGCCTCACCCGTCAACGGCCGGCTGATCCGTGCTGGGACGGGGGCGACGATCGTGACGGCACCCTTGGACACGACGCCGGCCGGAGCGGCTCAGCCGGGCACGGCGTCGTCCACGACGACGGTCCTCGACCGTGTGCTAGCCAAGAGTTCCCAGCGTGGTCGGCCGGTCGAGTCGCTCACCGCTCACCTGGCTGCCACCTTGGCGGCAGCGGACGCCCTGGCTGAACGGGTCGGTCGGATCGAGGTCGTGGAGAAGACCCTCGGTGAGCTGTTCTGGCAGGTGGTGCGCTGGGCGGCGCTTAGCCACGACGCCGGGAAGATTGCGGACGGCTTCCAGGACATGCTCGCGGGCAGATCGGCAGCGTGGGGGCAACGGCACGAGGTCCTGTCGCTCGGTTTCCTGCCGCTGCTGATCGACAACGAGTTGCTCCGTCGGTGGGTGGCGTTCGGGGTGGTCACCCACCACCGGGCACTGGCCTCGTCGCCCGACGGCGCGGGCAAGCCGTCGATCGCCCAGACATACGGACACGGCGGCCTGCCGCTGGCGGATTTCCGGGCACGGATCGGCCCCGTCGATCAGGCGGTGGCCGCCGAGCTTGCCCGCTGGCTAGCCGGCACAGCGATGTCGGCGGGCCTGCCGACGCTCGGGCCCGCCACCGCACCGGACGTTGTCGCGTCAGCGCATGCCCTGCTCGACGAGACGCTGCGGTACTGGGATGAGCAGGGCTGGGCAGGACACGATCACGATCTCGCCGCGATCCTGGTGCAGGGAGCCGTAACGCTAGCCGACCACCTGTCCTCGGCGCACGGCACGCTGCACAGGACACAACCGATCGCGCCCGGGTTCGTGACCCGGCTGGCCGGCGACTTCGCCGCCAGTGGCCGGGCGTTGCACCGGCACCAGGAGCAGGCGCGGGACGTACGGGGGCATCTGCTGCTGCGGGCACCGACCGGGACCGGCAAGACGGAGGCTGGTCTGCTGTGGGCGGCTGGACAGGTCGCCGAGCTTATGGCGACGGTCGGCGGGGTACCCCGAGTGGTCTACACCCTGCCCTACCTCGCGTCGATCAACGCAATGGCGCGCAGGCTCGGCCGGCTGCTCGGTGGCGACGAGGTGACCGGCGTGGCCCACTCGCGTGCTGCTTCCTATCACCTCGCGACGGCGATCAGCGCCGAGGACGAGAACGCGGCAGCGACCCCTGGGACGGCCGATGAGGACGCCCGGCGGGTGGCGGCAGCCCGTAAAGCGGTGTCACGGGCGGCGGCGACCCGGCTATTCCGGGAGACGGTGCGGATATCGACGCCCTACCAACTGCTGCGCGGCGCCCTGGCTGGCCCGATCCACGCCGGCATCGTGGTCGACTCGGCGAACTCAGTGTTCGTCCTAGACGAGCTGCACGCCTACGAACCCGTCCGGCTGGGCTACATCCTGGCAACGGCGCAACTGTGGGAACGGCTCGGCGGACGAGTCGCAGTACTCTCGGCGACACTACCGACCGTGCTGGCCGAACTCTTCACCCAGGCCATGCGGTCCCCCGTGCAAGCGGTGTCGGCCGACCCCGGTTGCGTCCCGCCGAGACACCGGGTCAGGATCCGCGACCACACGCTCATCAGCCCAGACGCGATCGCCGAAATGAGGGGACGGCTCGTTGCGGGCGAGTCGGTCGTGGTGGTAGCGAACAACGTGGCCCAGGCCCAGCAGCTTTACGACGCGCTGGCACCGAGCGCCCGTGCCCGCCACCATGACAGCCCCGACGGCACTGACCCTGATGCGGCGATCTTGCTGCACTCGCGGTTCCGGCGGGTCGACCGGTCGCAC
Source organism: Micromonospora sp. WMMD730 (assembly GCF_049178955.1). Taxonomy (NCBI): domain Bacteria; kingdom Bacillati; phylum Actinomycetota; class Actinomycetes; order Micromonosporales; family Micromonosporaceae; genus Micromonospora; species Micromonospora sp. WMMD730. The sequence goes on along the minus strand of NZ_JBMHML010000002.1, from coordinate 7,453,500 downwards.
ATCGAGCGGCGGATTATCGGAAGGTACGGCACCCAGGCCAGGGCGGCCGGACGGGGCCGTGGCGGCTTGGTGGTGGCCACCCAGGTCGTCGAGGTATCGCTCGACGTGGACTTCGATGTGCTGTTCACCTCGGCGGCACCACTGGAGGCGCTGCTGCAGAGATTCGGTCGGGTCAACCGGCTCGGTCGCCGCGCCGCCGCCGATGTCATCGTGCATCCAGCGGCGTTCGGTCCGCGTCGGGGCGACCCGACCAGGCGGGACTATGCCGACGGCGTGTACCTACGCGAACCGGTCGAGGCGGGCTGGCGGATCCTGTGCGGGCACGACGGGCAGTCGGTCGACGAAGTCCAGGCTGGAGGCTGGCTGGACAGCATCTATGTGACCGTGTGGGGACAGGCGTGGTGGGCCGAAGTCGACCGAGAACGCGCCCGGTTCCACGACGACTTCCTATCCTTCAGCGAGCCGTACGCGGACCGCATACCCCTGACCGACCGGTTCGACGAGCTGTTCGACGGCACCGAAGCGATCATCCAAGACGACCTAGCCTCCTACGAGACGGCTCTCGGGCTGGCCGGCCAGCGGCCGGTGGGCAGGCTACTCGCCGACGACTACCTGATCCCGATGCCGGCATACGCCGCCCGGCTTGCCCGGCTCGACCACCGCCTCGGCGTTCGAGTGGTCAACGGCGAATACGACGAAGAGTACGGGTTGACGAAGGTGAACGCGGTCGAAGGCGCCCGCTACCGACTCGGCGAGGTGTTCTGATGCGAACCGACGACATCGGCGGCGTACATATCAAATACCTACACCACTGCCGCCGCCAACTCTGGCTCTACGCCCGCGGTGTGCGACCGGAACAGCTCAGCGCCGCCGTGCAGCTCGGCGAGGCGGTACACGACTTATCCTACCGGCGCAACTCCCCGGTTGATCTCGGTGCGGCAGTGCTGGACTTCATCGACGGCGACCAGTGGGTGCATGAGGTCAAGTCGTCCTCGCGGCCCTCCAGCGCCGACGAGGCCCAAGTCGTGCACTACTGCTACCGGCTGCGGCAGGTCGGGGTGGCAACCCGGGGCGCGGTGCTGCACTACCCGAAGACCAGAAGGACCAGGAGGATCGAGTACGACGCGATAGAGGCCGCCCGCGCCGAGCAGGACATCGCTGAGGCCCTCACTGTCACCGGCGCTGCCGAGTCCCCTCCCCGGCTCCCCCGCACCCGTTGCCGGGGATGCAGCTTCGCCGACTACTGCTGGAGCGACTGATGCCCGCTGCCACCCGTACCTACTGGCTGACCACCGCATGCCGAATCCGCCGACAGGACCAGTCCCTGGTCATCGAACGCGAGTCCGGCGACAAGGTACACATCCCAGTCACCGACGTCCGGGATATCGTCGCCGTTCAGCCGGTGGACATCAACACGGCGGTCGCGTCACTGCTCAACCGGCACCATGTCAGCGTGCACCTGCTGGGCCACTACGGCGACTATGTCGGCTCGCTGCTGACCAGCGAAACCAGCGTCTCCGGCGAAACAGTGCTGGCCCAGGCCAGGCTGGTTGCCGACCCGACGGCCAGCTTGAGGATCGCCCGGGACTTGGTGGTGGCGACCGCGTTCAACGTCCGCCGAGTCATCGACCGCGACCTGCTCACCGCGCCATACACCACGCTCAAGGAGTCGGCCGCGAAGGCGACCAGTGCCGCGCAACTGATGGGCGCGGAGGGCACCTTCCGCCGCTCAGCCTGGCAGATGCTCGACACCCGGCTACCGGAGTGGCTCCAACTCGGTGGCCGCACCCGCCGCCCGCCTAGCAACGCCGGCAACGCCTTCATCAGCTACGTCAACGGCATCATCTACGCCCGAGTGCTGACCGCCGTGCGGCTGACCCCGCTGCACAGCGGCCTGGCCTTCCTGCACTCGACGATGGAACGGCAACGTCACTCGCTGGTCCTGGACCTGGCCGAGGTGTTCAAGCCGCTGTTCGCCGAACGGCTGCTGCTACGTCTCGCCGGCCGGGGTCAACTCCGCATGGAGCACTTCGACAGCGAGGTCAACCAGGCGATGCTCAGCGAAAGCGGACGCCGCTTCGTCGTGCAGACCGTCCGCGACGAACTCGGCACGACCGTCCAACATCGTTCCCTCGGCCGCAAAGTCGCCTACGACGAACTGCTCTACCTGGAAGCACTGCGATTAGCTCGGCACTGCCTGGAAGGCGAACCGTACAAGCCGTTCCGGATCTGGTGGTAAACCCATGTACGTCCTCGTCGTCTACGACACCGCCGTAAAGCGGAACCCGCTGATTCTGCGTACCTGCCGCCAGTACCTGCACCACGTGCAGCGCAGCGTCTTCGAGGGCGACCTCAGCGAAGCCCAGCTACGCCGCTTCCGCGCTGCCGTCGAACAGGCCATCGACAGCGGCTACGACAGCGTCCTCGTGTACACATTCCAGCCGGGCACTACAGGCCAACGACAGGAGTGGGGTCGCACCCAACCGGCACCATTGGACATCCTCTAGATCATCATCAGGATTTCAGCAACACGCCGGAGTAAGCTCCACAACCGGAGGTCCGCTGAAAAATCAAGCCCGAAGACAGCCCTTCCAACCCGTTTGACCTGCAACTTAATCTTCGGGTCCTCATCCGCCCTACGAGGGTTCGCAACCGGCGCCACCGGCGCACCCACAGGTCCACCCATTCCGTCCTCATCCGCCCTACGAGGGTTCGCAACTCTCCGCTGGCATCCTGGGGCGCTAGATGACGGACGGTCCTCATCCGCCCTACGAGGGTTCGCAACCCGGTCATCGCGGTGACCTCCCCCGCAGCGGGGGTGGCGTCCTCATCCGCCCTACGAGGGTTCGCAACGGTCGCCGACGGGCTGGCCAAGGGTGCCGACTACAAGGGTCCTCATCCGCCCTACGAGGGTTCGCAACCCAGCGTCCGTCCGCCGATGCCCTCGCCGGCGCGGGTCCTCATCCGCCCTACGAGGGTTCGCAACCCGTAGTAGAACGTCTTGCCGGCCAGGTGGTTCGGGTGTCCTCATCCGCCCTACGAGGGTTCGCAACACGAACTGATCGCCTCGTGGGACATGGCGTTCAAGTCCTCATCCGCCCTACGAGGGTTCGCAACATGGGCACAGGGTTCCCTTCGGTCGGGTTGTTGGTGGTCCTCATCCGCCCTACGAGGGTTCGCAACGGGCGCAGCACCAGCGCCCGTAGCGGCTCCACATGTCCTCATCCGCCCTACGAGGGTTCGCAACATCCCCGCCAGATGTCAGCCACTGCCTCGGGCCCCGTGTCCTCATCCGCCCTACGAGGGTTCGCAACACGCCGTCCGGATAGGCCAGCTGGTCGATCGGGTGGTCCTCATCCGCCCTACGAGGGTTCGCAACCCGACCTCCGCAACCAGCTCGGCGAGAGCGTCAAGTCCTCATCCGCCCTACGAGGGTTCGCAACAAGATGGAGCCGTCCGCCGCCAACCCTGCGGTGCTGGGTCCTCATCCGCCCTACGAGGGTTCGCAACTGCAACGCCGCGGCCAGGGGGTCGAGGGCGTCGTACGTCCTTATCCGCCCTACGAGGGTTCGCAACATGAAGTGGCGACCGGGGTGCGGCTGGAGCTAAGGTCCTCATCCGCCCTACGAGGGTTCGCAACGCTGGGCCTACGGCGGCGGCATTGACAGCCTCGCCCGGTCCTCATCCGCCCTACGAGGGTTCGCAACATGTCGAGGTGGACCAGCTGCCCCCCCCCCCCCCCCCCCCCCCCCCCCCCCCCCCCCCCCCCCACGAGCACCGTCCTCATCCGCCCTACGAGGGTTCGCAACGACACCCACACGCCGGCTGCCGTCGACGCGCCGCCGGGTCCTCATCCGCCCTACGAGGGTTCGCAACACAGCGACCATCACACCCCCGAACGCCATGCACACCGGTCCTCATCCGCCCTACGAGGGTTCGCAACGGATAGGGTTCAGGTGCATCGGGACTCCTTGCTGATGTCCTCATCCGCCCTACGAGGGTTCGCAATACGGTGCTGTCGGGGATCGCGGTGCCGTGCGCGGAGGTCCTCATCCGCCCTACGAGGGTTCGCAACATGGTGGGGCTCACCAGAGGTCCCGCCGGTCGGCGGGGTCCTCATCCGCCCTACGAGGGTTCGCAACCGCTTGGCCAGGCAGCCGACGAACTTGGGGGTGGTGGTCCTCATCCGCCCTACGAGGGTTCGCAACCTGAGGCGGTGTACCCGCTGGCCCAGCATGTGACCGGTCCTCATCCGCCCTATGAGGGTTCGCAACCGCTTGGCCAGGCAGCCGACGAACTTGGGGGTGGTGGTCCTCATCCGCCCTACGAGGGTTCGCAACCTGAGGCGGTGTACCCGCTGGCCCAGCATGTGACCGGTCCTCATCCGCCCTATGAGGGTTCGCAACCGCTTGGCCAGGCAGCCGACGAACTTGGGGGTGGTGGTCCTCATCCGCCCTACGAGGGTTCGCAACCGCTTGGCCAGGCAGCCGACGAACTTGGGGGTGGTGGTCCTCATCCGCCCTACGAGGGTTCGCAACCTGAGGCGGTGTACCCGCTGGCCCAGCATGTGACCGGTCCTCATCCGCCCTACGAGGGTTCGCAACTCAACCCTCTCACCGGTGAGCCGGTCATCCCGGGTCCTCATCCGCCCTACGAGGGTTCGCAACGCTCCCTCCTGTCTGGTGGTAGGGGCGAGGCGCGGGTCCTCATCCGCCCTACGAGGGTTCGCAACCGAAGTACGGCGACCAGATCGCCGTGTCGTGGGAAACGTCCTCATCCGCCCTACGAGGGTTCGCAACATCATGCCGAGGCCGGTGAGCTTGTCGACCGCCTCGTCCTCATCCGCCCTACGAGGGTTCGCAACAGCCGCCCGGGGTGTACCGGGCGCTGCTGTACCCGCGTCCTCATCCGCCCTACGAGGGTTCGCAACCTGCTCGGCGGGGTGCTGGGCAGCCTGCCCGCACTCGTCCTCATCCGCCCTACGAGGGTTCGCAACGGGGTGACGAGCTGCTCGCCCGCGCCAGCCGGCGCCGTCCTCATCCGCCCTACGAGGGTTCGCAACGCGGAGCAGTCATCCGGGCCACCGGTCGACCCGGCGGTCCTCATCCGCCCTACGAGGGTTCGCAACAGATGGACTCCGCCGGCAGCGACCTGCGGGTGTTCGTCCTCATCCGCCCTACGAGGGTTCGCAACGCCTGGGTCACGACCAGGTGCAGAGCGGTGATCCGCGTCCTCATCCGCCCTACGAGGGTTCGCAACCTGTGCTGGCCGCCGATCACGCGCTGGATACCGACGAGTCCTCATCGCCCTACGAGGGTTCGCAACCGGATGGCCTGGCAGCGGGCGCAGGTCCGGGCGGCCGTCCTCATCCGCCCTACGAGGGTTCGCAACCGGAGGTCAGCTCCTACGGGCAGGTGTCCTACTACTCGTCCTCATCCGCCCTACGAGGGTTCGCAATGAGGGGGAAGTCCGCACCTACGGCGGCGGCCGGCGGGTCCTCATCCGCCCTACGAGGGTTCGCAACATAGGCACCCCCGCCGGCCCACCTAGGGTTACGAGCCGGTCCTCAGAGGACGTCTGATTCACGTATTTTGTGTGTGTTGTGGTTGTAGGGGTTCTCGCCAGGTTGGGGTGGTTTCGGTGGTGAGGCGTTTGGCGAGGTTGTCGATCATGGCGAGGGTGATCATGCTGGCGGAGTTGTGGGGTCGGGTTTCGTAGTCGCGGACGAGTCGGCGGTGGTGCATGAGCCAGCCGATGGTGCGCTCGACGACCCATCGGCGTTTGACGACGCTGAAGCCCTTGATCTGTGGGTCTTTGGTGACGATCTCGACGTCGACGCCGAGGTGTGCGCCGTGTTCGACGACGCGGTTCTTGAAGCCGGCGTCGGCCCAGGTCTTGGTCAGGGTGGGGTAGGTGGTGGTGGCCTGGTCGAGCAGGTTCATGCCGATGTTGTTGTCGCTGGTGCTGGCGGCGCAGACGGTGACGGCGAGGAGCAGGCCGATGGTGTCGGTGATGATGCCGCGTTTGCGGCCGACGATCTTCTTCCCTGCATCGGTGCCTTGTGTGGACAATGGAACGTTGGTGGAGGTCTTCACGCTCTGGCTGTCCATGATGGATGCGGTTGGTTCGACGGTGCGGCCGTGGTGGTCACGGACGAGGCCGGTGAGCTGGTAGTTCAGGTCGGTGAAGATGCCTTCCTTGCTCCAAGCGGCGAAGTAGCCGTAGACCGTGGCGTGGGGCGGGAAATCGTGAGGCAGGTAGCGCCAGGCGATGCCGGTGCGGTTGACGTAGAGGATTGCGTCGAAGATGTCGCGGAGGTTGTGGGTGGGTGCGCGTCCGCTGACGCCAGCGTCGGTGCGGGCCTGTCGCCAGGCCGTCAGTCGGGGTGCGATCAGGGCCCACCGGGCGTCGGACAGGTCGGACGGGTAGGGGCGTCGTGTGGTCATGCAGTAGGCGTACGTGTCGGGGCGACGGCTGGGCGGACGCCATGTCCGCCTATGCGGGGATGAATGTGAACCAGACACGATCCCGGGGTGGAATGCGCTGAAGTCGGGCAGGTGTGCGTCTGCCATTATGCGCTCTTACTGGACCGGTTTGGACATATCGCGCTACCGATGTCCAAACATGAATCGGCCACTACTGACGCGAACGCGAAACAAACGTCCAGTCAGAGAGCACTTCGACGCACGACCCAACGCGCCCCGATCGAGCAGAAGCGGCTGCCGCCAACTCTCAAGAAACGGAAGGCGTCTCGGGACGGTGCAGCCAGCGGACGAGGAAACGATCGATGAGACCTCGGTGCCGCACCCATCGAACCATCAGGGCGATGACGACCGACAGGACGACGCCCGCCCAGCCAGGTGCACCCGCCTGCCATACCAGCCCGCCCACGATTGAGGCGATCAGGAGCAAAACCCACTCCACCTTCCCCGGGGACACCCACCGGAACAACCCTGTGCGAATCATGAGCACACCGAAGCACCTGTCCGCGTTGGTTGCCTCGAACTATCAGGCGAAGACGAACACCGCAGGTACGACACGGCCTCTTCGTCGCGCGACACGACGGACCGTCGACGGGCTGCGAAAGCAGGGCTGAACTGGCCTGCCGTTCCACCGGAACTCGCAGGCGCCCCGCACTGGTCACGCTCATCGTCACCCAGGTCAGCCTGCGAACGCCGCCGCCGTCGCAAGGTCGTTGTCGAGTAGCCCGTCCCGCCCGGTGCCGTGAGATCGACGGTCAGTCGATCTGACCGAAGACGTCTGCGGATGAGAGCCGGCTGGCCCAGCCCGTCCCGCTACCGCTGGCTCGTATCGTCACGGGCATGATCAGTGAGCTCGCCATCGGCATGTCGTTCTCCTGCTTGGCCTGCTGGTAGCAGTCGTGAACGCTGCCACCATCGGGCTCACGCCCGCCCTGGGACAGGTCCTGTTCATCCCGCTCGTCCTGATCACCCTGGCGGTCCTGGTCCTGTTGGTCATCGCCATGGGGATACGGCCGGCCTCGTTCGTGGTGCTTCCGCAGGTGCCGGCCTTCGCGACGCCGCCGCCGGCATGGAAGGTGTTCCTCGCCCTGGGCGTCCTCTGGCCCAACTCGGCGAGCCTCGGCGCATTGGTCCGCTCCACGAGGGCGGACATCGTGTCAACGCTCGACGTGGTCCTCGCTCTCGCCTGGCTCGTGGCAGTCACGTTGCTACTGATCGATGCCTGGCGGGACAACGAGGTGCAACTACGGCCCTACGGCATACGGCAGAGCTGGCCGCTCGGCTCGCTCACCGTACCGTGGGAGGCCCTCCCCGCAGCTCAGCTCCGCCCAAGCGCCGATCGTCCCTTGCGGCTTCGCATGGCCTTCGCGCAACCGCTGCTCGTGAAGCGCCGTGGCATCCCGTGGAGCCGAAACGCACTGCGCACAGACAACGTCGACGCCCGGTTCCTCGCCGCCGCGATCCGACACTACGTCTATCGTCCTGAACACCGGCCGGCTATCGGCAGCCAGGCCGAGTACAAACGACTTCTCATCGAACTGGCCAACCGGGACGACGGAACGGACCACGCCGACTGATCGAGCCCTTTGAGCGGGTGACGGCCGGAGCGGCTGTCGGGACTTGGCGTCGAGGGTGTTCGATACCCGGGCGTGCGTGTTGCGCCACCCTTTAAGCCAACGGTCCGCTCACCATCGCCATCGTGACCAGCAGCTACCCACAATGCAATGATCCTGACAGGGGTGCCTTCCGTTTGCGCGGCCGATACTTTATGCCCGGTAGGCCGCCCATTCGTGGGTCCAGCAGGCGAGGTCGTGCACCCAACTCTCTGTGCTCTGTCGTGACTTGGTGGCCCACTTCGAGGCGTTCCTCGCTGCGAAGTCGTCCAGCATTTCAGGGTCGGTCCCGGCCCAGGCGGGGAACTGGCTCAGCCAGTCTTCCGCCTGGGCCGGGGTGTGGCCGTTGCCGATCAGCCACTGAGTGAGCAACGCCAGCTCGACCCACGGTGCGGCCTTGGTCGCGTACGCCCAATCGACGATCCGGAGTCCCTGCGGTGTCAGGATCAGGTTGGCCGCGTTGAGGTCGGAGTGCACGAGCGCATCGCCGTCCATCGCCGGGTGGGCGAAGCTGAGCCTCCCGGCCGGGCCGTACAGCCGCAGGTCCGGTGCGGTGGTCTCCTGCAGCCGTGTGAGGGTCACGGCGAGTGTGTCGAGGTCGGGACTACCAGGGGAAAGGTCGGGGTGGGGGCCGTCCAGGTGCTCGGCCCCCACCACCAACCAGCCGTCGGACTCGAAGTCCCACAAAACAGCAGGCGGAAACCTGTCGATGGTCCTGGTGACCGCCAGTTCGTAGCGCAGTGACCGGACGCCCGGGCCCGACCAGGCGGCCTTGACGAAGACGGTGCCGGTGGAACCGATGACGGTCGACGCGATCTCCGCGTGGTCACCACACGGAGCCGGGTACACGCCGACGATGCCGCCGACTCGTTCGGCGACCGCCATCCCGACTCGCTCGGGTAGTGCGGCCCAGTCGCTGCGCATGGTCACCTCTCGTTACTTGCCGGTGAAATCCGGTTCCCCGGGCGGGCAGCACGACTCGGCTTCACCGTGCCAGAACTCCATGTCGACCCGGTACCCGGTGGCGTGCAGCGCCGCAAGGGTGAACGTGACGGCGGTGCCGTCCATCATCCCCTCGGTCAGGATGGGGATGTGGTGGACGAAGCTCCCGGCGATCTGCTCGCAGGCGGCGTTGTAGGGCACCGTGTGCTGCAATACGGAATGCCACACGGCGTCGACCGGGAGGGTCGGCACGACACGGCCGATCGACCCGTCGGGCAGCAGCATCCCGAAGTCCTCGTTGCCCACGGTGTCGGCGTGCGCCTTGAGGAAGACCAGGAACTGCTCCACGGCCCGCTCCGCGTACACGCGGGTGACGTGCCGGTCGGCAGCGAAGTAGTCGACCAGCTTCCCGAACACCTCGGACGTGACGAGGGTCCGAGGGTCGAGGGCGGTCGTGCTCGCGGTCGTGGTCGGTTCGTGTGCGGTGACAGTCACGACTTCTCTCCTTACACCTGGTGCAGTCAGCGGCGCTGATCGACGCCGCGCACGGAGCTGGGGTCCGCATGCCTGTTCTCTGATGAAGCGGTCATGAAGCGCAGGTGACTCGCGGCAGGGTCGAGGCCGGGGGCCCTCTCACCCGTGGCATGGCCCTCATCAGCGGGCCCTGGCCCAGGACATGAACCGGTCCGTCAGGTCGAGCCTGCGGTCCGGGTGGAGCTGGTGAAGCTGACCACTCGCCTCAGTCATCAACGCCCCGAGGAACAGCAGCAGCGCGGTCCGGTCATGCCGGTACTCCGCCAGCAGCGACAGCCGAGCCGGCTGACAAGGCCACTCGGCACCGCAGTTGCGACACCGCCAGAGCGGACGCATAGCGACGTGGGGAATCGGCGGCCGAGCCATCAGCGCAGCCTCAGGGCGGTACGACCGCCCAACACCTCGACGGCACGATCGACAGCGATTGTCCTGCCGACCCCGTCAATCCCCTCCGGGCCAATGAACATCCTGCGGTGCCGGATGATCTCTTCCCCAGCAAACGCGTGATCCAAGCCCATGACCACCGCTTCCCTTCTTCAACGGCACCCGTCCACAGATCGCGATGCGGTCTGGACACGCCCGCTGCGCCCCCCGCCTCTACGGGTGCCGCCGCATCCGGAATGCCTCCCGACGCCACTGACGCCGTCCCTGGTGCCCGGCCAACCACCGAACCCTCAATGCCAGAAACAAGTAGAAGCGGGTCGACACTCGTCGAACACCCTCGACACGAACCTTCGACACGGCCCGGCGCGTCAGGCGCGACGAGTACGGCCCGTGTTGCCGGCGTGCAGCTCCGAGTGCAGAGCCGGCGCTACCACCGAGTACGGGCATGCCGGGGCTGTGCCGCTGACGAGGTGATGCGCGACGATCAACCAATGCAGCGTTTCGACAGCGTCGGTGGTGACCTGGTGGTGGGCACCGCCGTGCGGGCGACGATCATCAGTCATGAGCGTTGGGGGGTCAGGGCCGAGGTCCTCGGGCATGAAACGGTGGGCGCGTCGGTCGACGCCGCCGTGATCGACAGCCCGTCGGGCAGACCTCGCGCACTGCCCGAGGAGTACCCGCCAGTCGGCGATCAGGTCGACGCGGTCGTCCAAGAGATCAGCCGGTACCACCCACCCGTCTGGATACGCCTCACGATGCGTGCAGCGGACCTACAGGAGTTCAGCTGGCCATGCGGATGCTGCGGTCAGCTGACAATCCTCAGCCCCGGCGGCGACGGCGTCACCGTCGACGTGCGCAGCAGTGAAGGACCGGGATGTGCGTCGTTCACCGCGCACCGGTCCTGTCTGGCCGACCGCTTGGACCCGGGCTTCAACGGCGACCGCGCACGGGTCAACACCGTGGGACGCGACCAACCGACGCCCTCAGCGATCGGAAACGAGTTGTCCTCATAGCGGCAACCAACGCCGGATAACCCCCATGTGCGCGCGCACCCGCGCGACGCCGGGCGGCGCGATCTCGACCGCAGCAGAGGCGTACCGCACGGCATCGTCGTACCGGCCCGTCCAGTACGCGACGGTGGCCTGCATCCCCCGCGCATACGCACGCACACCGGAATGGCCGATGATCTCCCCGTACGCGTCCGCGGCACGGGCGTACTGCATCGCTGACGCCCACAGGCTCAGGTCAGCGCTCGCGCTGGCCAGCAGCGCCGCCGCCTGCGCGATGACCAGGTACAACTCCTGCTGCTGGTGCGGCCTGCCCGTCCGCTGCAAGGCCTCAGCGGCGAGGACACGCACCCGCAGCGTCTCGCTCACCGCCGCCGGCGTCAGCAGCCCGAAGCCCTGCGCCAGAGCGACCACGTGGCAGCGCTGACATCCCAGGCTTCACTGCCACGTTCCCGAGCGCGTGTGGTTCGCGACGAAGCCGCATCTGGGCGTTGACCAGCACGCGGGGGCGAGCGACGCCTCGTTCCGACCAACGCCGTAGTCAGCAGCCGAAGCAGCCTCGGTGCCCTTGACGCGGCGGACCGCACGGACGGATTCGTTGTACGGCCCACCAGTAGGGCAGTCGACGGCCCCAGACAGCGTCACGTGATGAGCCTGAGCGGAGCGTGCGTTGCTGGGCCGCGAGGGGGGGCATAACGGCAGGCGCTCAAGGTTCGAGTGCGGAGTAGGTGAATTCTTTGCCGCCGCGCTCGGCGACCCCACGCCGCCGAACGAGCGCTCTCGCAGCAACGAGGCGTTTTAGTCGGTTATTCGCGTTGGGGGCACTGATGCCCATTTGTTCAGCGACCGTCGTCGCCGTGAAAGTTCCCAGCTCCCTAGCGAGCTTGAAGGTGTCCGAGAGAACATCCGACGCCGCCAGCAGCACAAGGTCATCACCGAGTCGCTCCAACGCGAGAAGTTCACGGCGCTCGAAGGCGATGACGATCGTTTCGCGGGTGTCGTTGTTGAGTCCGGCGACGAGCACGGAGGTCGGCCCGTCGTCCTGCGTGGCGAGGGTGGAGTAGTACTTGCGGAGGAACTCATCGGCGAAGCTGACAGTCATCGCCTCCACGGTGGCGAAGTCGATGACAAGAAGGCTGGCGTCAGGCGGGACGTGATCTTCTAAGTCGTGAAGCACTTTCCTGCCGCGTTCCCTGGTTGCCAGGAACGCCCGGTGTTGTCCGACATCGTAGGTGATGGTCGTAGCGGGATCCGGTTTCACCTGACTGATTGAAACACGTTACGGCTCGTTACGGAACTCGGACGCGGAGCCAGGCCCAGGTGCCGTCCACCGGTTCAGCGACGCGGCTGCAGATCGAGGTGGGTTCCAGGCGGAGCTTCACGGTGGCGACGGCGTCTCCGCTGCGGAGCATAAGTTCACCTCCCTTGCCACCTCGGACGGCCTGCCGCCACAGGCTCGGCAGTCCGTGACCTCCCCCTTCGGGGAGCCGGTTGCCGCCATTTAGTGCTAGCTCAAGAGCCACGGGTCCTTCCAGGTCCTGGTTGGTAGTGCTGGACAGAACTTTTCGGATCCCGTCGCCGGAGTCGCAGACGGCGAACTCGAACCCAGGTGTACGGCTGAGGGTGCCGGTGTAGAGCTGGGCCGCAGTGAAGGCACCGGTCTTGCCGTAGCCGTGTGTAGTGGCGTTGTCAAGCAGTTCACTGAGGCTGCCGAATGCCGCTCTGCCCGCTTTCGGTCCAAGCCTCGCCGTTACCAGTTGACCGAGCCTGTCGCTTACATCGTCGATGTTGGCGGGCGTAACCTCGGCAACCTCGAGGAGTTTGTCGGAGTGGTCGCGGCGCACCTGGGTTGGGACCGGCCCCTCGATCTCGGTGAAGGGCTCAAGCAGCTCCACCACGTTCATCCGCACGAGATAGGACGCGATCTTCGGGTCGTGAGGTACGAGCAGGTGGACTTCACGGCCGCGGGCAGCGGCGACGGTCCCCATCGTGACGATGGCGGCGAGCTCGAGTGGGCTGACCCACCGCAGTCCTCGTGCGTCGAGCACCAGGTTCCCCGTGTCGCCGTGAAAGTCAGCCCTCAGCTCTCGGCGTCGGAGGGGGTTCCGGCCGGCTAGCTCGATGCGCACCCAGCAAGCATGACAGCTAGCTCGCGGGGCTGCCCGCACGTCCTCAAGCGACGGAGCGAGCTCATGGGTCCTTCGGGGTTGCGCCCCCGGCTATCATCGGTTTAACTGGTCTCAGTGAAACTGGTTGTTCAGGAGCGGCAGGTGTTCTACCTGCAGTCCCCGACACCGCGGAGCCGGTCGACACGGTCCCGCTCAAGCAGAAGGAGCAGATGTGAGGACTCAACCCGAGGAGATCAACATGACGAGCAGCATCGATAAGGGCGTGCACGAGACCCAGCGCCCGCCCCAGACCATCACGGTCTCGGTCAACAACCAGCAGGTCGAGTTGCGTGAGCGCCGGCTCAGCGGCCTGGACATCAAGCAGGCCGCCGTCGCCCAGGGCGTCCACATCCAGCCCAACTTCCAGCTCTCGGTCAAGCGGGGCAACCGTTACGAGGTCATCGGCGACGACGACACCATCACGGTGCACCCTCACCAGGAGTTCCTCGCGGTCGCGCCGGACGACAACTCGTGACCGAGCCGACCCCGGCGGTCACCACCGCGGTCGACGCCGTCCGGGAACACTTCGCCGGCAAGCCGGTCGAGGTGACCCCGGACGGCGCCGGCGGCGCTTTCGTGATCGTCAACGACATTGAGATCGGCCCGGGCTACATCCCGTCGACCACGTGGCTGGGCTTCCAGATCAGCGCCGCCTATCCCTGCGCGGACGTGTACCCCCACTACACCGGCAGGCTGACCCGCACCGACGGGCAGCCCCACGGGCAGGCCATCCAACAGGTCGAATGGCAGAACCGGCCGGCCATGCAGCTATCCCGCCGCTCCAACGGGTGGCAGGCCGGGATCGACAACGCCGCGCTCAAGGCCGAGAAGGTGATCACATGGCTCGTCACCCAGTGAACCCGCCGGCGGACGGCTGGAGCCTCACCATGCCAGCTCGGCTGTGGGCCGACCTGTCCAAACACCTGTTCCGGGGCGACAGGGACGAACACGGCGCGGTCATCCTCGCAGGCCGCGCGAAGGGCCCGCGCGGGCCCCGGCTGCTCGCCCGTGAGCTGATCCTCGCCAACGACGGGGTCGACTATGTGCCGGGTGAGACCGGGTACCGGGCCCTCGCACCGTCCTTCGTACGCGACGCCGCAGTCCGGGCACGGGAAGAGGGACTCGCCTACCTCGCCATTCATAACCACCTCGGCGGTGCCACGGTCGACTTCTCCCGGATCGACCTGGCCAGCCACGAGCGGGGCTACCCGGCGCTACGACAAATCACCGGCCAAGTCGTCGGCGGACTGGTCCTCACCGCCCAGGCCGCCGCCGGTGACCTGTGGTTGCCCGACGGGTCCCGCGTCGACCTCGCGGAGGTCGTCATCCCCAGCGGCAACCTCATTCGCCTGCGGCCTCGCCCCGCCCACGCCGGCACAGCCGAGCTCCTGCACGACCGCCAGGCGAGGCTCTTCGGCCAGCTCGGCCAAGAGTCCCTCAGCCGACTGCGGGTCGCCGTCGTCGGCCTCGGCGGAGTCGGCAGCATCCTCGTCGAATTCCTCGCCCGCCTCGGCGTCGGCAGCCTCGTCCTGATCGACGACGACATCGTCGACGAGACGAACCTGCCCCGGCTGCTCGCCGCCGAACGCGACGACGTCGGCCGGCCGAAAACCCTCCCCGCAGTCCGGAACGCCCGTCGGGCGAACCCGGATATCGACCTGACGGTGATGGCGGAACGAGTCGAGAGCAGCACGGCGAGACAGTCGTTGAACTCCTGTGACTGGATCTTCCTCGCCGCAGACAGCCACTCCGCCCGGTACTGGGTCAACGCCGCCGCCAACCAGTACCTGATCCCCACGACGCAGATCGGCGTCAAGATCCCCGTGAACGACGGCGTCGTCGGCGAGATCCACGCTGTCAACCGGTTCATCGCTCCTGGAAGCGGCTGCCTGTGGTGCAACGGCCTCATCGACCCGACCGAACTCGCGATCGACATGCAACCCGAACACGTACGGGCTGCCGCCCGCTACGTCGCAAGCGTTCCAGCACCCAGCGTCATCGCCCTCAACGGCCTCGTCGCCACCGAGGCCATCAACCACTTCATGCTCGCCGTCACCGGCATGCACCACGACCCCGACGACACCACCTCCACGATCCACCTGCCCAGACGGCGCGAACGCACAGGCCAGATGCCACGCCGTGACAAGGACTGCCCATGGTGCTCTCCGAACGGGCACCTCGGGCGCGGTGACAGCTGATCAGGGCAGTGGCGATCTTGCCGACCGTGGGGTGCGCTGGCCGGGCGCCCGGCCATGGCGATGCCGCCGCTCCCGTCTCGCTCCGTGCGCGAAATAGGATGTGTCGAGTGACTTTCGACTTCATCGAGAAGCAACCAGGACCGGGTGACCAGGTGATCTGGTATCCGTTCGCTGAGAACAGCGACTTCAGCCCGAGCTGGTGGGACTACCGGTCGATCGACGGCGTCAAGTCATAAGCCTTGCGGTCGTGGCGGTGGTGATCAAATCCATGACCACAGTCTGACCGTGGAAGCGACGAGGGAGAAGTCGCTGTTGAACCTGACCGCCTCGTCAGACGCCGATTGTCCAGCGAGGCGGGCATGCGACTACAGAATGGACTGTTCGTCAGAACGTGGAGCAGTTGAGCGTCAGACTGCTTCGGATTTGAGGGGGCGCACGAGTGCGTTGAGGTGGGGGGCATCCGTGGCGGGTTGTACGTCGCCGAGTTGCTGCCAGCCCCATCGGTGGTAGATCTGTCGGGCTGGGGCGGTGGGTTCGGCTAGCAGGATGGCGTAGCGTTCCGGCCGCTGGTCCAGGAGGTTGTCGAGTAGGGTGCGGCCGAGTCCCTGGCCGCGCCAGTCGGGGTGGACGACGAGTTCGATGACGGCGAACTTGGTCCCAGCGACTACCTCGGCGGGGGGTTGCGGTGTGCTGGTGCCACCCCACCATTTGTCCTCGCCGAACGGCAGACCGAAGGCGAAGCCCACCAGGACATGGCCCGTGTGGGCGGTGACGAGGGTGAATCCTGGCGTCTGCTTCTGGCGGTCGGTGCGTTGTTGGAACCGGTCCCGGGTGAACAGGGGGCCGCCGTTGTAGGGCGGTTCGGCGTACACCGTGTCGTAGAGGTCGCTCATGTCGGCGATGAACCGGTCGACGTCAGCGCCCTCCCAGCGGTGTAGCCGGATGCCGTCGTGTCCGGTCACCGGGGCACCGGTCCGCAGGCGGTGACCAGCTCGCGGAGGTCCGTGACCGCCGGTCGACGCTGTTCGCTGTGGGGTACCGCGTCCAGCGCCGCGCGTGCGAGGTGGACAACGAGGGTGGTTCGCCGGGATTCGGGTAGGGCAGTGATGGCCTGTCGTGCATGGTTGGCGCCGTCGTCGAGGTGACCGTCTCGGATCAGGCACATCGCGGAATGCAGGTGCACCTGCGCACGGGCGGCCGGCGCCCAATCGGGTATCGACGACAGCGCCCGTTCCTGCGCCCGCTGCGCATCCAGGGAACGACCGAGGTGGCTGTGGACGTAGCTGGCGGTGTGCCACAGCCGCCGCTGCGGCCAGTGATAGATGTTCCCGGTGTCGGCGGTCACTTTGTCAGGCAGCTTGTCGAACACGTCGGTGAGCAAATCGATATAGCCCTGAGCACCCGCTACGTCACCGGCCAGGGCGCTGGCCTGCGCACAAGCGCCGAGCGCTTCGGCCGTGCCCGGATAAGCACGCCCACCGCTGATCGCCACCGCCTCACCGGCCCGATCCATCGCCGCCCGCGTCGAGCGGTGCTGGTACAGGGCGTGGACGGCGTCCTGGCTACGCACCCACACCCGCACAGCCGGGTCACCAGAGGCGTCGGCGGCCGCCCGACTGGTACGCCACCACCTACGCGCGGTCTGGAACTGACCCGTCTTCACCAGAGACATCGCCATGATCGCCGCCAGTCGCGCGCCGGCCCGCGACAGGTCCGCGCGGCGGCTACCCCTGCTGGCTTCGATCGTCTGCTGGAGATCCGCCACGTCAGCGGCCAGATGGAGCATCAGCGACACCGGCGTCATGCTGTAGTAGCCGCGCCCGTACTCCTCGGCGACCTCGTCCCATTCCGCGACGTCGACATCAGCCGGCTCATGCCCCAGCACTGGAGACGCCAACCCGGCGCGGATCGAATCCAGAGCCGGCCCCGCCACCCCTGCGGACAGAGCGATCAACGCGTGCTGCAGCACGATCCGACGTCGCATATCGCCCTCCGTCCGCGCGCCGCCCGTCGGCCCGCGAAGCTCCGCCAGCAGCACCTCTCCATGATCCCGGAACCCCCGGGGTGAAGCCGTCTCGGCGAGAGTCTCAGGATCGAGTACCCCTGCCCATCGGGCCTGGCGGGCCGCCTCGGCCTTGTCCCGCCGGAACTGGACCTCAAGGGACCGGTAGTCGTCGTAACCGGAGATCAACTCACCGCCGGCCGCGAGCAGCGACTCACACTGCGCCCAGAAAACCCGGTCGACTACCTGACGACCGCACTCCACGTTCGCCACCGTGCTCCGCGTGCTGTGCACCCGCCGCGCCACATCATCCTGCGTCAGCCCACGCGCCCGACGCCACCGCGCCAACGCACCACCCAGCGCCCGTTTCACATCCCTGAGCTGCTGCGGATCCACGAGGAAAACCCCTCCAGCGACATCGAAGCATCGGCCACCACTGCCATAACCAACGGCAAACCGACACTAACTCACCGCAATACCACCGGACACCCCAGCCAAACCGACAGCACACCGCGAAACCCCGCTATCCAGGAAGCCCGCAACCCACCAGCCACACAAGCGGACCGACTCGATCAACCATGATCAAGACGCCTCCGGACCGGAGGGAACACCGCCAGACAGGACCGGACGTGAGGGATGCTCGTCGCACGAGCACCCACCGAGCACCCAACCCACCACAAGGGACAGAAAAGCAAAGGGGCCTGACCGTCATTTCGGCAGGTCAGACCCCTCATGATCTTGTGCGCCCGAAGGGACTCGAACCCCTAACCTTCTGATCCGTAGTGCGCGGATTCCGCATTCTCGGCCCACACAACCAATCAGATCAGGAGGGCAGGACCCAGATCAGCGGCACTGCGGGCAGGACCATCGCCGGTAGGCAGTACAGGGCCGACCTGATGTTTCGATACTTGGCCAGGGCGATCACCGCCATCGCCTCCGCATGCCCCCATGCCTCGGCAATGAGCTGATCCGGGACGGCCGGACGGGCCATCGGCACCGAGATGGCGACGGTGGGGAACGCGAAGCGGTTCGCCCCCGCCGGGGGTGTCAGCCGGGGCCGGATTGCCTGGAACAGGAAGGCGCCGCAGCCCAGCGTCCCGAGGACAAAGAGCCCGAGCGTCACCCAGAGCAGTGCGGCCGGGCCGGTGCTGAAGTGGCTACCCCGCCAGAGGGCCCGGACCAGGTCGGCGTTGCCAGTGGCTGCCACCGCGACGACACCGGCGTACATTGCGACCAGAATGCCCCCCTTCGCGTCGGCCTGCTGGATCGCGGTCTGGAAGGAGGCGGTGACGTTAGTGGCGATCTGGAGTTCCTCGAAGGGCGACAGCGGCGTCTGGGATGACATACCGACATCAAACTATCTACGGATAGTAAGAACTCAGCTATGTGAGGGCATCGGCGAAGTAAAGCGCCTCACAGTACTCGCGGGCCAGGCGAGCGTGCCGGCGTACCGTGCGGTCCGGCGTCCGCTCGCAGCTACGCCACCGACGAATCTCCGCGTCGGCCGCCGCCCGCAGCCCGGCGGGTCCGGCACCCGGGACGCCGAGCGCCTCGCCAGCCCCGTTGCCAGTGGCGAGGGTGAGCAGGGCTGTCCTCTCCGTGTCGGGCAGCCGCAGCCGGCCGACGGCCAGATCCGCCATCGCGTCGGTCAGCCGTGCCTGGCGCAGCACCGGATGGCGATCCAGCGTCCGCAGGCCGTCCCGCAGGCGGGCCAGCGCCTGCGGGGCCTGATGGTGGACCGGCAACGGGCACAGCCGCCGCAGTGTCGCGGCGGCGGCGACCGACCGCAGCGCATCGGCCCGGTCGACGAAGCGCCGGCCGATGAGGTCGATGAGCGCGTCGATGCCGGAGGCGTCCCGCAGGTGTTCGAGCATCGCGACGGCACCCCGGTCCGGTGGCCCCGGCAGTGCGGTCAGCTGCCGCAGACCGTGCACACCGAGCATCGACAGCAGCCGGGCACGGGCCTGGCCGTCGAGTGCGAGCCGGGCGTCGCCCAGGAACGTCGCGCCCGAGTACAGTGCGGCGGCGGCCACCTCCGGCGCCACCCGGCGCAGCTGCCCGACCATCCGCGCGTCCTCTTCGGTGAAGCCGTCACAGAGCGCGGTCTCGGCGAGCAGACCGTGGACCGGCAGGACGTCGTGCACCAACCCGTCCAGCCGACGCCGGTACGCCGCGGCCAACCGGCGAGCGTCCGGCCAGGGATCGACACCGGAACCCAACTCGTCGACACGGCTGAGCACCCCCAGGATGTTCGACGCGGTAAAGGCGGCGGTGGCGGTGTTCCTTAGCTCGCGCAGCGCCTCGGCGTCCCCGGCCCCGGGGTGCGGCATCACGAACAGCAGCGCGTCCACCTCGGCGATCGCCGCCTTCGATAGCGGGTCGAGCCCGGTCAGCGAGTCGAGGCCGGGGGTGTCGACGAGCACGTGCGTCCCGGCCAGGTGCTCATTGGCCGCCTCGACCACGATCTCCGCGATGTCAGCGGTCGCCGCGCCCAGGTCACCCACGTCGTCCGGCACACCGCCACCGGGACGGCCCAGCGCGGTGTGCCGGGTACCGTCGCGCAGCCGTACCTCGATTCGGTTCTGCGGCCCGGCCTGGAAGCGGGTCACTACCAGCGTGCACTCGGTGGCGGCGGTGGCCGCGAGCCGCTGCCCGAGCAGAGCGTTGACGAGCGTGGACTTCCCGGCTTTCAGCCGGCCGGCGACTCCGATGCGCAGCACCGGCTCGGCCAGGCGGCGCGCGACCGCGTCGACCACGCGGGCCTGCGGGCGGGGCAGGCCGGGCGACACGTCCCGGCACAGCCGCCGCAGACGGTCGCGCAGCTCAGCCGGCATGTCCGTCACCGGTGGCGAGCCGGATGCGCAGGCCGTCGATGCGTTCGATCAGTCCCCTGCAGGTGGCGATCGCGGTGTCGAGCGTCTCCCGACGCTGGGCCAGGCGCCGGTCCTCGGTTTCGAGCAGCCGCTGCCGGTCGGCCACGTCGGCGGTCAGCTGGGCGCGTTCGGCGGCGATGAGTACCGAGACGTGCTCGGCGACGCTCACGCGTACGTTCTCCACCGCGCGCCGGAACTCGGACGGGACCTCCACCTGCGCCAGCCCGATGATCCGACTGATGTGCCGGTTCGCGTCCGCGGTGATCCGCATAGTGTGCTCGCGCCGGGCCCGCCGGAACATCATCGTGGCGGTGACGGCCAGGCCCGCCAGGACCGGGATCGCCGCGCCCGTGGTCAGCGCGGCCAGCATCGTGGTGGTCAGGCCGCCGGTCCGGAGCGCTGGCCCGAACCGCTCCAGGTGCGCCATCAGGCCGCGGCCGTCGTGCTCGCTCGCCACTACGGCCGGCAGGTCGCGCAGCCGCTCCGGCAGCGTCAGGTTGGCTGAGATGCCCGCCAGCCCGGAGTCGCCGAAGTCGCGGCCGATCTCGTCGACGATCTGGGCGACGCCCCGGCCGGCTACCGTGTCCAGGTCCAACCAGAGCCCTGTCACCGCCGCCTCGATCTCCTTGGGCAGGGCGTCGAGCAGGTGCGGGTCCTGCTCGGCCACCCTCTTGTCCATGAGGTTCCGCAGGTCGGTGATGCTGCGGTCGAAGGCCAGTTGCAACTGGTCGGTGAGTTCCCCGGTACGCCGACGCAGTGTCGTACGCCAGGCGGCGTCGGCGGCCTCCACCTCGGCAAGCTGACGGCTCAGGTCGGCAGCCTCGGCCTCCACCACCGGGTCGCGTTCCAGCAGGCCGATCCCGCGGCGGCTGCGGGCCAGCAGCGCCTCGACCTCCCTGCGTGCCACGTAGAGACCGTTGTCCAGTCGGATCTCACGCCCCCGGTCGGCGATCGAGGCGAGCGCGGCGGTCAGCGGGGCGAACCCGCTCTCGGCCGCACGTTGCGCGGCTCGGCCGTCATCCCCGGCGGTCCGGGCGTCGACCGCGTCCAATTCGGCCCGGCTGCTGACCGGGAACCAGGGTGCCCCGGCGTAGCGACGGGCATGCGCAGCGACCAGCTTGCGGTTGCGCTCCAGCAGGCGGGGCCAGGCCGGATACTTGTCGGTCTGCGCGAGCACGAACAGGACGGTGTCAATTCGCTCGGTCGCCCCGGTCAGGAAGGCGAGTTCCGAGGCGGTCAGTTCGTGCGCGCCGTTGACCACGAAGACCAGAACGTCGGCCCGGGACAGGGCGGCCATCGTCACCCGGCCGTGCCCGGAGTCGAGGCCGCCGACACCGGGGGTGTCGACGAGTTCCAGGCCGGTCGCCAGCACGGCGGCGGGGTAGCCGATCTCCAATCCGACGATGTCGGGATGGCGTACCTCGCCGGTCTCCGGGTCTGCGGCGGCGAACTCGGCGATCCCCGCTATCCCGATCGGCACCGGGGTATCGGCACCGGACGGCCAGGCCACCGCCGTCGGCTCGGCGGCGTACCGGACCGTGGCGTGCGTGGTGGTCGCCACGTCGGCGTCCTCCGGTAGCAGGTCGCGTACGGCGAGAAGCGCATTGATCAGGGTGCTCTTGCCGCGCTTCTGCTCGCCGGCCACTACTACCGTGGTCACGGTCCGGGCCATGTGGGCAATCTCGGCGAGGATCGCGGCGGACCCCGGTCCCTCGCCGGGGGGTCGTTCGGCGGCGGCGACGGTTTCGGCGGCCTCCGCGCAGAGGGTGGCGGCCGGGCCGGCGAGCGGATGTTGCGCGCGGTCGTAGGAGTCGTTCATCTCGGACGGTCCTCCGGTTGCTCGGGCTCGGCGAAGTCGGGGTGGGCATCGAACTGTGCCCGTGCGGCGTGGTCGTCCATCGGCGGCGCGGGTGTCTCGCGGACGTGCTGACCGACTGCGGCGAGGGGAACGGCGTAGTTGGCTGTGGTGTCCGGAGGTCCGCCGTGCGGCCGGGTGTGGCGGGGTTCGCCCTTGCCGAACAACCTCTTTAGGATCGGTATCCTCGCCGCAGTCCGGCGCAGGCAGTGGGGTCTCTGGACGGGCCGGGTCTCCGCCTGCGGCGGTGCGGTGGACGGTTCCTGGGGCGGTGGCGGTGGCGGGGTGGCGGTCCGGGCAGTCGGGAGCGGTCGTCGCCGTGGCAGGTCAACGTCCGCGGCCGTGATGTGGGTGGTACCGGCCAGCAGGGCGTGCCCAGCCTTCTCCCACCCGGTCACCAGCCGCATCGGGGCGGTGCCGAGGCGCCCCTGCTCCCACAGGCCCGGACCGGCCGTGGCCGGCAGCAGCCACACCGTTCCCGGTTCGGCGGGATATGACCTCTCCGGCGCAGGCTGCTCCCCGAGCTCCTCCTCGGGCGATGTCCATCCTGCCTGTTCCGGACCGCTGTCGCGCGGCTGCTGCAACTGCCGTGACGGCAGGGTCCACACGTCACGCAGCCATCGGTCGTAGCTGTCCCGCGTCCAGGTGCGCCACTGCGCGTGCCAACGGTGCAGGGGGGGGATCTCCGTGGCGGCGTCGGCCGGGCCCGCCCAGCCGACGAAGGTGTAGAGCGGGCGGAGCCCCTGGTGGCTGAAGTCCGTGCTGATCTCCGCGGCGGCACAGGCGACCCCTGCCAGCACCCAGTCGTCGGTCCGGGCGAGCGCGAACCTCGGTGCGGTGGCGATCCGGCGGCCGTTGTTCACCGACGCGTGGACGACGTCGGTCAGCCATCCCCGCCGTGGGACACCGGCCGGCACGGCCCGCCACCAGAAGTCGGCGTGCAGCGTCCGGCCGTACACGACCGGCGACCACACGTCACGCGACGGCGGCGTGGTCACTCGTCGTCCCCGTATCCGTGGCCGTTCGCCGACAGGTACCAGCCGAGTTTCCCGTCGCGCAGGACCGGCAGGTTGCCGACCTGCGCCCGGAGCCGGTCGGCCATCGAGACCACCCCGCGCAGCTCCTCGGTGTCGTTCCTAAGCCTCTGCTGACCGCTGCGGATCAGCTCCTCGGCGATCCGGATCGACTTCCGGTTGTAGAAGCGGCGCAAGATGCTGCTTCGCTGGTCGTCGAGCCGGGTCTCGACGGCGACATGAGCCAACTCCTGGCCCCTGAGCCGGGCGCTCTCCCGCGCGATGTACCGGTCGTGGATGTGGCGCAGTGAGAACGCCAGGGGACGGGCGACACCCACCGGCTTGATCGAGTCGGCGATCGATCGTGGATCGCCCGATTCGTCGAAGGTCCCGACGCTGACCGGGCAGAGCAGAGCGGTCACGCCAGGCGTGAAGAGGACGGGAACCCTCTCTTCCAGCAGCTCCGGGACCTTGCGCAACGCCGCGGGCCGCGGCAGGCCCGGAATACCGGTGAGTAGATCCATCTTCGTGATCAGCAGGACGATGGAGGGGAGCTCCCGCTTGGCGTCCTGCCGCGCCCTGAGCGTACGCAGCAGGACGTCGTTGGTCTTGGCGAGATGAAGGTCCCGGGGTGGTGGGCCGCTCGGGTCGACGAGCCAGTCGCGCAGCAGTTGACCGTCCAGCACCACGTAGATGCTGTCCGACTCGATCAGCCGGTCGAGCAGCGGCTTGGCGTCCTTCGAGTCGGTCCGTGCGCGTACGGCGCTGCCGCGGAAGTCGGTGACGTTGACCTCGGCGAGGGTCTCCAGGTTCTCCACCAGGGAGAAGTCGTAACTCTGCGGGACCTCCGAGTTGGGCAGCGGGAGCGTACCCAGTTCGGTCAGGTCCTCCCACGCCTCCCGCAGGTCGAGGTCGGTGTCCTGGTCGGCGGAGAGGTAGTAGCCGTCGATGCTCTGGTTGAGGGCGGCGTACATCGCGAGCAAGAAGACCGTCTTGCCGGAGTGGGTCCAGCCCAGCATCGTAATGTCGATTTTCGGTATGTCCAGCATGCGTCCTCCGAGGTCAAAACCGGTCCATGCGGTGTAGCAGCTCACCGAGACGCTCCGCGGGCTCCACGAGGTGCCGCAGGCGTGCAGCCTCCGCACGCCCGTCCGTGGTGGCGGTGGTCTTCGATAACGAGGTCGCCCGGTTCAGGATGCCCAGGTGCAGCATCCACAGCACGGGAAGCCGGACCCCGATCGGTTGTGGCCCGCAGCTGACCGGTACGAACGTGCCCTGCACGTGCAGGGTCCGGGCAACCGTGTCGACGATCGGCCGGAACGGCGCACGCAGCCGCGCGGCGACGTCGGGACGGCTGAAGTCGACCAGGTCCGCTTTGGTCAGCAGAATTGCCAGCGGGGTGAGGCGCCGCCCGCGGGCGTGGAGCGCGCGGAGGACCTGGGTGGTCAGCGACCGCACCGCGCGGTCGGCCCGCCCGGCGAGCAGGTCGGCGGAGTCGACGAAGAGCAGGATGCCGTCGGCCGTACGCAGGTCGGCCTGTAACTCCGCGGCCTGCGGGCTGTCTCGTACCCGCTCCTCCAGCGCCGCGCCGCGGTTGTCGTGCCAGCGGAACGGGAACACGTCGGCGCCGGCGTAGCGCAGCATGAAGTCGAAACTGCTGCGCAGGCTGGACGCGTACGGATACCGTCCGCGCCGGATCTCGCCAGCGTTGGAACGCAATAGTAGGTCGTCGTCCGGTGCCGCGGTGATCCGGAACCCACCGGCACCGTCGTTGAGCATGGCGTACATCAGCGAGACGTAGGAGGTCTTGCCCGCCCCGCTGTGCCCGAGCATGACGATGTTCACGCGTGCTCCCCGAGGTCGCCGAGGCCGTACGGGTCGTCGTCGCAGTCCTCGGTCGACTGCGCCCGTCTGGCGGCCGTCAGGCCGCGGGCCACCACCAGGTCCGGGTGCCGGTCCACCAGTGGGGACCGACCGAACCGCAGGGTGATCAGGTCGGACAACAGTGGTGTACGGCCGGTGCCGCCGACCAGCAGGATCGCGTCCAGCCTTGACGGCGCCGCGTCCAGGACCGTGGTCAGGCAGCCGATCATCTCGTCGGCCAGCGGGGCTGCCAGCCGCTCGAACTCGGCCCGTCCGAGCAGTACCGGCTCGCCGCCGCCCGGCTCCAGCACCCGGACCGACGTCCGCGCTGACAGCTCCTCTCGGGCCCGGGAGGCGACCTCCCACGGCCACGGCGCGGCGGCGATCGCCGCCGGCCAGGTTCCGGCACCGTGCTCGCCCAGCAGTTCGCGGACCACGTCGTCGAGGTCGGCGCCGCCGATCGGCTGCGGTGCACCGGCGGCCAGCAACCTGGGTTCGCCACCGGCCCGCACGACCGCTGCGGACGTGGTCCGGCCACCCACGTCGAGGACACCTGCGACGCCCCGGAACGCGGGCCCGAGCACGGCGTGCACTGCGGCCACCGGTGCCGGCATGGTCGTCCCGCCGGGCAGCCCGGCCGACGCGGCAGCGGCCCGCAGCCGGGCCACGTCCGTGTCGTCCCAGCCGCCGGGGTGGGCCAGGACCGTACGGGTCGGGGGCCCACCCCGCTGCCTGTCGACCACCCACTGCAGGGCCCGGCCCAGCATCTCGGCGACGATCCGCTCGGTGGACGTCTCCCGGTCGCCCAGACGCGTGGTGGACCGGTCGGTCAAGGACCGGAGCGGCAGCGGATCGCCGGCTCTCCGGGACTGGACGACCAGGGTCTCGCCGGGCAGCCCGATCGCGGTGGTCGTGTCGCCGACATCGACGGCAAGGGTCCACGTCGATGTCGCCTCCCGGTGCACACTCCGCGTCATGTGCCCATCCCACCGCGCTGAGGGCGATCGGATCCCGTCGCTTGATGGGGTCTGCGACGTATCCGCACCGGACTCTTGGCATCGGGTCATCCCCTCGCCATCCACGAATCGGGTCTGCATTGGACGTCGAAGCGCGACAGACACTGCCGGACAAGCGACCCAGGCTTGTCCGAACACCGCAGCCCGGCCCGTCCGGTCGCCCGCCGACATCCACCGACCGGCTCTGCCGCGGGCGTGCCCGGGCTCCTAGGCTCGGCTGTGGACCGGACGACACCGAGCTGCGGGGCGGCCTGATGGACACCTGGCCGGCCGGCACTCTGCTGGCGGCGCTGACCGACACCGATCGCGCAGCTCTGTTGCGGCTCGGCACCGGGCGCCCCCTGGGCCGTGGTCAGACGATCATTCGCGAGGGCAGCACCGGCGAGGACGTCTTCGTCATCACCGCGGGGTCGACGAAGGTCTTCGGTGACACCTACGACGGGCGGACCGCGCTCTTGGCGCTCCGGGTCGCCGGTGACATCGTCGGTGAGCTGGCCGCGCTGGACGCGGGTCGGCGGTCGGCGACCGTCGTGACGTGCACGGTCAGCACCGTACGGGTGATCGGACGGACCGCCTTCGACGACTTCCTGCGGGATCGGCCGGACGCCGCGCGGGCCGTGCAGAAAAGTGTCGTGGCCAAGCTGCGGCAGGCCACCCGGCTGCGCATCGACGCCGGTGGCTCGTCGGCGGTGGTACGGCTGGCCCGGCTGCTCGCCTATCTGGCCTCCAGGTACGGACGGGACGTGCCGGATGGGCGGGCCATCGACGTGCCGCTGAGTCAGACCGATCTCGCCGCGATGGCCGGGATATCGGAACCGAGCGTGCAGCGGGCGCTGGGCGAGTTGCGCCGGCGCGGGCTGATCGCGTCGGCGTACCGCGAGATCGTGGTTCGTGACGACGCGGGCCTGCAGATGTTCAGCCTCGGTGAGGCTGGCTGACGGGGATCGGAGAGGGAGGAGCCATGCCGACCGCTGCGGGACGTCGCCGACTCTGCCTGGTCGTCGACATGGAGGGCTACAGCAGGCTGGGCAACGAGTCCCAGCTCAGTGCCCAGGAACGGATCGAGTCGGTGGTGCGGTCGGCGTGTACCCGGGCCCGTGTCTCGATCCGGGCGACGCTGCGACAGGACCGGGGTGACGGGATGCTGCTGGTGCTGCCGGACGTCGACGAGCCGAAGGTGATTCCCGAGCTGGTTCTCGGTCTGCGGCAGGCGTTGCACCGGGCCAACAGTAGGACCGACGCGCCGGTCCGGCTGCGGGCAGCGCTCACGCAAGGAGTGGTGCACGAGGGGCGTACCGGTTACGTGGGCAGGGCGGTGGTCGCAGCGTGCCGGATCGTGGACTCAGACGTGCTACGCAAGGAGCTGGCCAAGCACAACGGCGGTGATCTGGCGCTCGCGGTCGCTGACGATCTCCACAGGGATGTGGTGGATGCCGGCTACGCCGCGCTGGATGCCGGTGCCTTCCACCGCATCGACGTACGGACCGACAAGTTCGAGGGCAAGGCCTGGGTTCATTTGCCGCCACGCGGCCCAGTGCCCGAGGCGGTCCACAAGAAGCAGATCCTGACCGGGCGGATCGTCGCGGCGGCCGTGACCGGCACCGCGATCGGCGCGGTCACGATAATGCTCGGAGAGGAACTGGCCGAACTACTGGAGGACACCACGGAGTCGGTACGGCCGACGCCGACCAGCCGCTCCAGCGGCTATCGATCACCCGACCTGGACGACCTGCTGCACCACGACGAGGAAGACAGCGGGCCGGAACCGCACCTTGGCGGCAGCTACGAGGAGGATGACGAGCAACCGCACTGACGGCAGGGGCCCGACGCCACAGACGCGCCTGGACCCGGCAGCGACGCGTCGGATAGGACCGGACGTGAGGGATCCTCGTCGCACGAGCACCCACCGAGCACCCAACCGACCACAAGGGACAGAAGCATAAAGGGGCCTGACCGCCTTTTCGGCAGGTCAGACCCCTTATGATCTTGTGCGCCCGAAGGGACTCGAACCCCTAACCTTCTGATCCGTAGTCAGATGCTCTATCCATTGAGCTACGGGCGCCCGGTGCTCGACCAGTCTACACAACCGGTTTTGCGCGGAGACTCCGGGATTCGAACCCGGGAGGGGCTTTAAGACCCCAACCGCATTAGCAGTGCGGCGCCATAGACCAGACTAGGCGAAGTCTCCTCGGTGACCCTGCGGACCACCGCGGACGAGGATACAGGTCCGCCCCCACCCTGGGCAAAGCGACTATCCCGACGGGCGGCAATCCCTGGTGGGGGCCGCGCCGGGGGCGCCGCCGCATCGCCCCACGCGGCGTATTCCCGCGTGTGCGAGGTCACGTTCGCGGCTACGCTCCTGTTCCATGCAGGAGCAGCCGCCGAGCGACCCGCCCCGCCGCCCCGCCAGCGACCGGGCACGTCGCCGCTCGCCGGAGGCGACCTTCACGCCGCCGCCCGCACCGCCCCGGCAGCCGCAGCCCTCCGACGATGACGCGACGCCCCGGCCGAAGCGGACCCGCCCGACGAAGGCGGCGCCGGCTGTGCTGTTCCAACCCCCTGCCGCCGAGTCACCCGTACCACCACCGGCGGCTGTCACCCGACCCCGCCGTCCGGCCGCGGGTCGGCCGGCAGCCTCGCCGTCCGGCGCGCCGGACGACCCGCCGACGGCACCGGCGCCGTCCGGCACGGACGACGCACCGGCACCCGGCGCCAGCACGGCGACGCAGGCCACCGCACCAGCACCAGCACCAGCACCAGCACCAGCACCAGCACCAGCACCAGCACAGCCCACCACCGCGCGGACGCCGGCCGCGCGGCGTACCCCCCGCAAACGGGCGACGGGCGCGGTCGCCGGCACCACCGACTCACCCCCCGGACAACTGGCACCCGACGAGGCCGCCATCCCCACCGCGACCGCACCACCGGAAACACCCCCACCGGCGGCAACAACAACCCTTCCACCGGAATCAGACACACCGCCGGAAACGGCCGGTCCGTCGCAGGCAGTCACGGCCGCTCCCATGGAAACGGACACACCGACGGCAGCGGCCGCGCCGACGGCGCAGGGCACAGAACCGACGGCGCAGGGCACAGAACCGACGGCGCAGGGCACAGAACCGACGGCGCAGGGCACAGAACCGACGGCGCAGGGCACAGAACCGACGGCGCAGGGCACAGAACCGACGGCGCAGGGCACAGAACCGACGGCGCAGGGCACAGAACCGACGGCGCAGGGCACAGAACCGACGGCGCAGGGCACAGAACCGACGGCGCAGGGCACAGAACCAGAACCGGTCGCCCCTTCCCGGAAGCGGACCGCGCGAAAGGCGACGACGGCGTCGACCACCCCGGCCCCCCGCCGTTCTGCGCCCCGCACGCGGGCGACCCCACCGAAGAAGGCGCCCTCGAACAAGACGCCAGCGGAACCCACCCCCGAACCGACCACCACCCCCGCCACGGAACACACCCCGACCACCACGCAGCGTCCGCCTGCCGGCCCGGACCCCGTCGGCACCCCGACCGCCGCCACCAGCGCCCCCGCCGTAACGGCGGCGGGCCCGGACGGCGCGGCAGCGGGACGCCTGGATCTGGCGGTGATCCGGACCCGGCTGCTGGCCCATCCGGGGTTCGCGCCGGAGTTGCTGGCCCTGGCGGCCGTCGAGGGGATCGGGCCGCAGGCCCGGGAGTGGGCGCGCGGGCTGCGCGAGGCGTACCCGGACGCCGGTCCGGACGGGCTGGCCCGGCTGGCCACCCGGCGGTTCGTCAGGTGGGCCGGGGTGGGTGGGGCGACGGCGGCGGTGGCCGGGCTGTTCGCGCCGCTGGCCGAGCTGGCGGTGGTGCTCTGGACGCAGTCGGCGCTGGTGCTGCACGTGGCGGCGGCGTACGGCCGGGACCCGGCCGACCCGGAGCGGGCGGTGGAGTTGCTGGTGCTGACCCGGGTGCACCCGGACGCGGACAGTGCCCGTGCCGCGCTGGACGCGGCGCGGGCGGCGGACGGGCCCGGTGACGGGCCGTGGCCGCGTGCGGCGGAGGCCGCGTGGCGGTTGGCAGCTCCGCTGGCCGCGCAGGCCGGTGGCTGGGCCGCGCTCCGGCTGGCGGCCCGGCTGCTGCCGGGGGCGGCGGTGCTGGCGACGGCGGCGGGTGACGCGGCGGCGACCGACCTGCTGGCCGCCCGCGCGGTGGCCAGTTACCGGCCCGCCCGTACCGGCAGCTAGGCCGCCCGCCGAGCGGCGGCAACCGGCGACGCAGCGGCGACCGGCGACGCAGCGGGGACAGCGACGGTCAGAGCCAGTCGAACCAGTCCTTCGGCAGCAGCGAGTACCCGACGAAGGCGACCACGTCGAGCAGGGTGTGCGCCACGATCAGCGGCATCACCCGCCGGGTGCGCAGGTAGAACAGGCTGAACACGACGCCCATCACGGCGTTGCCGACGAACGCGCCGAAGCCCTGGTAGAGGTGGTACGAGCCGCGCAGCAACGCGCTGGTCACGATGACCGCGCCGATTCGCCACTGGAGTTGGCGCAGCCGGGTGACCAGGTAGCCGACCACGATCACCTCCTCCAGCACGGCGTTCTGCACGGCGGCGAGGACCAGCACCGGCACCGCCCACCACAGCGGCGGCAGGCCGGCGGGGACCAGGGTGGCGTTGACGCCGAGCTGCGCCGCCGCCCAGAACAGGGCCAGGCCGGGCAGGCCGATCAGTGCGGCGAGCCCGGCGCCCCGGGCCAGGTCGGACCCGGGCCGTCGCAGGTCCACCCCGAGGGTCCGCGCCGGGTCGCCGGGGTCGCGCGCCAGCAGGTGTACGGCGAGCAGCACCGGCAGCAGCGCGAAGGCGATGCCGAGCAGCTGGTACGTCAGGTCGAGCCAGGGCCGGGCGGACTGCGAGGTGTTGAGCGAGGCGGTCTGCTTCGACAGCGGCCCGTCGGCGGTCAGTTTCGCGGTCAGCGACACCACGGCGTAGACGGCCGACTGTCCGAGTGACAGGCCGAGGACCAGCAGGGTCTCGGTGCCGAGGACCCGCCTGGACTCCGGGCGGGTGTGCTGCTCAACGGTCACCGCACCACTCTGCCCGACGGGGTGGCTCGATCGCACCGGCCGGTGGGCCCAGATGAGCCGATCGCACATTCTGTGCGACCGGTGCACACGCTCCGTGGACATTCTATCGGTGCCCGATCCGCCGTCAGGAGGAGGACCGCCCCCCGTGGACAACTTCGCTCGGCTGCTGAAGGAGAGTTGGACCCTGGTCGAGGAGGACCGGGACCGGCTGAGCGGTCGCTTCTACGCCCGGCTGTTCCTGCTCGATCCGGAGCTGCGCCGGCTGTTCCCGGCGGAGATGACCGGCCAGGGCGACCGGATCCTGGACGCGATCGTCACCGCCACCCAGGTGATGGACGACCCGGAGAGCTTCGACGAGTATCTGCGCTCGCTGGGTCGGGACCACCGCAAGTACCACGTCGACGCCGCGCACTACGCGACGATGGGGGTGGCGCTGCTCGACGCGCTGCGTACCACCGCCGGTGACGGCTGGAACCTGGAGTACGACCAGGCGTGGCGGGACGCGTACGCGGCGATCACGGCGACGATGCTGGCCGGTGCGGAGTCGGACGAGAATCCGCCGTACTGGCACGCGGAGGTGCTCACCCACGAGCGGTACGGCGGCGACACCGCCGTGCTGACCGTCCGCGCCCTCCAGCATCCGCTGGTCTGGAAGGCCGGCCAGTACGTCAGCGTCGAGGTGCCCCGGCACCTGCCCCGGGTGTGGCGGACGTACTCGGTGGCGAACGCCCCGAACGACGACAACGTGCTGGAGTTCCACGTCCGTACGCCGGCCGGCGCGGGCTGGGTCTCCGGGGCGTTGGTGCGCCGGACCAAGCCGGGTGACCTGCTGCGGGTGGCCGCCCCGATGGGCTCGATGACGGTGGACCGGGATTCCGGGCGGGACATCCTCTGTGTGGCCGGCGGGGTCGGCCTGGCCCCGGTGAAGGCGATGGTGGAGGAGCTGGCGGGCTGGAACCGGGCCCGCTGGGTGCACGTCTTCTACGGTGCCCGGCACGCCGACGAGTTGTACGGCCTGGCCGGTCTGGAGGAGCTGGTCGCCGTCCACCCGTGGCTGTCGGTGACCCCGTCGTGCAGCGACGACCCGGATTTCGCCGGTGAGCGCGGGGACGTCCCCGACGTGGTGGCCCGGTACGGCCCGTGGACGTCGCACGACTGTTACGTCTCCGGTTCGGCCGCGATGGTCCGGGCGACGTTGCGGGCGCTCGCCGAGGACGACGTACCGCCGCAGCACATCCGGTACGACACGTTCGGCAACCTGTAGAGCTTTACTCCCCCCGAACCGGGGCGCGTGCCCCCGCCCCCTGGGGCACGCGCCCCGGTCCCCTCCGTGCCCACCCGGATCGGCGTCCGGGGCAGGGTTCAGGCGTTGCTCTCGCGGTACTCCTCGACGGGGACCAGCGGCACGCCGGGGGCCATCCGGTCGGTCCAGGCCCGGCCGTCGAGGTGGTCGATCTCGTGGGCGACCAACCGGGCCATCCCGTACGCGAACGAGGTGATCATCCGGCTGCCGTCGGCGCGGGCGTGTTCGACCTCGATGCGCAGCGGCCGGGCCACCAGGCCACGGTGGTCGGCGGCGGCGAGGCAGCCTTCGTACTGTTCGACGGTTTCCGGGCTCTCCCCGACCACCCGGGGGTTGACCAGGACGACCGGCGGGGCGGCCCGGTCGGCGGGGCGGACCACGGCGACCGCGACGTCCAAGCCGATCTGCGGGGCGGCGAGGCCCGTGCCGGTGCTGAGCGGGTGCACCTCCTCGGCCCGGGCCAGCAGGTCGGTGAGCCGGTCGGCCACCTCACGGGCGGTGGCGGCCTCCCGGGGCAGGTGCAGGGGGCGGGCGGGTCGGCCGGGCGGGGTGGCCTCGGGGGGCAGCACGCCGAGGGCGCGCATCCGGTCGGCCGGTCGGGTCGGTACGGGGGGCGTCTCGACGGCTTCCCGCCGGAACCGCCACTGGAGGCGGAAGCGGGTGTTGAGCGGCGGGTCGTCGGTGGACCAGTCGAAGACCACCCGGTCTCCCCGGTCGTGCCGGCGGACCGGGGTGCGCAGCGGTCCCTCGTCGGCGGACAGCGAGGTCTCCACCCCCCACACCCGGGGGTCGAGGGCCGCCGGGAGGTCCAGTCGTACGGCGAGGTGCCGGGTGGGCAGGCGGACGGCCCGCTGGAACCAGGGGCCCCACTTGACCCGGCCGACCCGGTAGGCGTACTCGACCTCGGCGCGTTCGCCGGGGTGCAGCGGGAACCGTCCGTCGGCGTTCTCGAACAGCAGCCAGATCTCCTTGTACGCGTCCCGGTCGTGGCGGACCCGCCAGTGCATCGGTTCGCGGGCGCCGTCGTCGTGGTGGACGGCGCGGAAGCGCAGCTCGGCGAAGGTCAGCGGGTGTTCGCGGTGGTGCCGGTTGGAGCGGCCGGGGTCGTCGGGCCACCTGTCGACGGCGACCCGGACGAGATAGCGGGTGACCGGTTCGGTGCCGGCGTTGTGCAGCCGGCGGCGGATCACGCACCGGTAGGTGCCGTCGACCAGGGTGAGGGTGGCGGTCTCCCGTTCGACGACGAGCCCGGTGCCCGGGGGGAGCCAGCGGCCGGGGGGTGCGGGTTCGCGGTGGCCGGGGGTGGCGCGGGTGTGGCGGAGCTGGTCGTACTCGCGGAACCGCTGCCAGATGACGCCCCCGGCGTCGAGGACGGCCTCGGCGCGGCGGGCGAAGTCCTCGGTGGGCCGGTGTCGTCGCCCCTCGACGTGGCTCACGTACGACGGGTCGAAGCCCATCATGGTGGCGAGCTGTTTCTTGGTCAGCCCTCGCCCCGTCCGGTGCCGGGCGAGTTCCGCCGCGAACGAATCGGCGGCCCGCTCCAGGGGAGAGGTCGTCATCAGCTTCCTCACGCAGCGCAGCCGGGATGACAAGTCTTCACGTTTTTCCCATCGCCCTGTACCGAACTGGCACGTTGCCGACATATGCCTTGACATCGCCCGCGTTTTCCCCGCGTTCGGCCGGGTAGTAGCCGAACCGGGCCGATCCGTACCGACGGGACGGACATCGTGATCCCGGCCTCCCGATCCACCTCCGCAGAGACTTCCCTCAGCACCCGGGCATGGTTAGGCTAGCCTTAGCTTCGCGGACGTAGTTTCACGGACGACCCCTCCGGCACCGGAGTGGCCGAGGAGACCGCCACCACCCGTGGCGGGCCGAGCGGGACGGGAGGGGGTCCGGATGACGGCGGTGCTGCCCGGCCAGGATCTCGCCGACCGACTCGCCCCGGTCACCGCCACCCTGCGCGCCATGTTCGGCACCGACGTGCTGCCCGGCCTCGCGCCCGGCCTGGTGGTCACCGACGACCTCGGCTGGAGCCCGGCCACCACCCTCGTCGACGGCACCCGGATGCCGGAGTTCCTGCGCGCCGCAGCCCGCCGCTGGGGCGGCACCCCGCACGCCTGCGCCGCGCTGGCCTGGAAGTCCTACAGCTACTGGACGGCGCTGCCGGTGGTGCTCGGCTGGGCCTCGGCCCGCCGGGTGCCGCTGCTCGACCCGGCCGACGTGCTGATCCACTTCGAGGACCACCGGCAACTGCTGACCATGGGCCTGCACCGCTCGACGACCGTCGCGGTGCTGCCCGGTGACCCGCTCGCCCTCGCCGGCCAGCCCGGCGTCCAGGTCGCCGCCGACGAGGCCGAGCTGCTCGGTCTCCTGCGTTCCTCGCTGCTCGACGCCCACCTCGCCCCGATGATCACCGCGATCCAGGCGGAGGTGCGGGTCGGTGCGCGTACCCTGCTCGGCTCGGTGGCCTCGGGGATCGCGCACGGCATCCTGCGCGCGGCGGACGTCCTGCCCGGCCCGTCGGTGACCACCATCGACACCCTGCTCGGCACCCTCGGCGTGGCCGACCTGGTCGAGCTGGTGCCCGGCCGGGGCGGCGAGCCGACCGTGCAGCGGCGCACCTGCTGCCTGGCGTTCACCCTGCCCAGCCCGAAGGTCTGCCAGGGCTGCTGCGTCCGCACGGCCTGACCCGGCACCCCGGCGGGTTCACCCGGTGAGCGACCGGACGTCCCACCGCCACACCCCGCCGGTCTGCACGGGGGTGATGCCGGTCAGCGCGGTCATCGCCCGACGCAACGCGTCGGCGTGCCGGTGCGGGCCGAGGATCACCACACCGGCCCGCCAGTAGCGCAGGTCGGTCACGGCGGCCCGCCGGTCGGCGTCGGTGATCGGCCCGACGGTGCCGGTCCGCGCGATCCCGCCGAAGAAGTTGCTGGTCCGCCGGTAGGGGGCGGTGAACAGGGCGGCGTCCGGTTCGGGCGACCACGGCCGGGTGTCGGGGGCCAGGAAGTAGCCCCGGGCCAGCGGCATCTCCAACCCGGTCCGGGCCGACCAGCGCAGCGGTTCGGCGTAGGTGTTGTCGGGCAGCGGCAGGGTGACCACGCTGCGCCCTCCCGCCACGTACGGCCGCCAGCCGCCGTCGGTGACGAACTGCGGCACCGGGTCGAGCCGGGTCGCCGGCAGCGGGGTCGGCAGCAGCGGCACCAGGGCCATCAGCAGGACGGTCACCGTGGCGAATCGGATCTGCCGGCGGGCGGCCGGATGCCGGCGGGCGAGGTCGCGGGCCCGCTGGGCGCCGAGGGCCAGCAGCACCCCGACGATCGGGGTGATCGCCAGCGACCAGCGGGTGGGCACCACGGAGTGCAGCAGTGGCAGGTCCTCCAGCAGTGCCCAGGGGGCGGGGACGCCGGTGTCACGCCCGTTGAGCTGCACCTCCCGACCCAGCGACAGGACGGCGAAGAGCAGCCCGAGGCCGGCCAGGCCGACCACCAGGGCGCTGCGCCGCAGCCACCAGACCAGGGCGACCGTCAGCACGGCCAGCGGCCAGCCGAAGAAGGCGTTCTCCTCGGTGGGGTTGCGGGCCAGCGGATCGGCGGACCGGGCGTCCCCGGCCAGCGACTCCCGCGACCAGCCGACGAACGCGCCCAGGTCGGTGCGGTAACCCCGGATCAGCCGGGACAGCCCGTGGTAGGAACCCGGCCCGAAGAGCTGCACGTACAGCGGGTAGGCGAGCAGCACGGCGGACAGCAGCGCGGCCACGCCGAGGCCGGCGAGGAACGGTCGGGCCGCCGCGCGCAGCGGCGGTCGGCCGATGGCGAGGGCACCGACCACCACGGCCAGGGCGATCGCGGTCATCAGCAGGATCTCCAGGTTGAGGAAGGCCTGCCAGACGATCAGCAGGCCGAGCAGGAGTCCGTTGCGCAGCCACCGGCCCTCCTCGGCCAGCCGCAGGGTGCGCCAGATGATCAGTGGGACGACGAACTGGGAGGCGATGTTCGGGTGGGCGTTGGCGTGCGACACCATCGCCGGGGCGTACGCGCAGAAGGCCGCGCCGAGCCAGGCCGGCCCCCGGGATCGGGTGACCATCCGGGACAGGAAGAAGTACCAGGCGGTGCCGGTGGCCGCCATTCCGAGGGTGAGAAAGACAAGAAATGACCAGTGCGGCCCGAAGAGGACAGTGACCGGGGTCATCGGGATTGAGACGGATAATACCGAGGTATTCGCCATCAGGTTGACGCCGTCGGGCACGTTCATCCGGTCCGAGGCGAACGGATAGCTCCATTCCGTGACCACCCGCGCGCCGTGCGCCATCATCCACTCGAACTGCGCCTGGTCCGACCGGTTGTCGCGTACCCCGGCCGCCGGGTCGCGCCAGAACCGGGCGGTCACCCAGAACGCCAGCATCAGGTAGCTGACCACGGCCAACGCGTCCCACCGCCACCCGGCGGCCGACGGACGGGCCGGTGCCGGCGGCCCGGCACGCGGCGCACGGGCTGCCGGGAGCACCCGCCGCCGGCGCCGCCGGACGACCCGCCGGACCGGTGTCGGTCCGGCGTCCCCGACGTCGGATCGACCGGTCCCGCGCTCCGATTCGCCAGTAGTCATAGCAATTCAGAGCGTAGTTGGCCTATGGCGGTCACGTGACATGTTTCGGGTACTGCCGTACTATGTGCCGGGTTCGCCGACCGCCGATCACGTGCCCTCCCCCGACCACATTTCGGCCTTCACAGTGCCCCGTTTCCTCCGCCCCTGACGCGGATGATTCACTCTGTCGGTCCAGGCGCGGGTCAGTCATATCGTGAGGAATCGACGCATGGCAGAAATCCTTGGGGACCAGCGCGTCCAGGCAGAGGTTCTGGAGGGCCTGGCCACCGCGGTCAACCACCGTCGGTGGTTCGTCGAACTGGCGGTGCCCCACCTCGGTGACGACCCGATCGAGATCGGCAGCGGCCTGGGCGACTACGCCCTGGAGTGGGCGCGGCACGTGCCCCGGTTCACCGCCACCGAGGCCGACCCGGACCGGCTCATCCTGCTCAAGGAGCGGCTGGTCGACGAGCCGACCATCGAGGTCCGCGAGATGCTGCTGCCGCACCCGGGGGGCGGCGACTACAGCGCGGCCGTGTCGTACAACGTGCTGGAGCACATCGAGGACCACGTGGGCGCGCTGCGCAGCATGCGCGACCTGGTCCGGCCCGGCGGTGCCGTGATCATCATCGTGCCGGCGTTCCAGTTCGCGATGGGCCCCGCCGACATCGCCACCGGCCACGTGCGCCGCTACACCAAGAAGACCCTCGGCGACGCGATGACCGCGGCCGGGCTGCGGGTCGAGACGATGCACTACGCCAACGCCCTCGGCCTGATCGGCTACTTCATGGCCACCAAGGTCTTCCGGCTGATGCCGAAGGAGGGCCCGATGGTCAAGGTGTACGACACCCTCGTCCTGCCCGCCACCAAGGCCGCCGAGCAGCTCGTCCGGCCGCCGTTCGGCCAGTCCGTCTTCGCCGTCGCCCGGGTGCCCGGCTGAGGACACCGCCCGCCCGCCGGCCCCGCGTGCGCGGGACCGGCGGGCCACCGGTCACTCCTTGATCTGGTACGTCGGCCTGATGACCGCCCGCGCCAGGGTGTGGAACGCCAGGTTGAAGCCGACGTACGCGGGGCTGGCGTCCGGCCCGACGCCGAGCGTGTCGACGTCGACCGCGTGCACGGCGAAGACGTACCGGTGCGGGCGGTCGCCCGGCGGCGGGGCCGCGCCACCGTAGCCGGTGTCGCCGTAGTCGTTGCGGACGCTGAACGCGCCGCCCAGGTCCGCCTCCCGTACGCCGGTCGGCAGGCTGGTCGTCGAGGCCGGCACGTCGACCAGCACCCAGTGCCAGAAGCCGCTGCCGGTCGGGGCGTCCGGGTCGAAGCAGGTCACCACGAAGCTCTTCGTCCCGGCCGGGAAGCCCGACCAGGCCAGGTGCGGGGAGACGTTCTCGCCACCGGTGCTGCCGTGCGCGTACCGGGCCTCCATAGGCTCGCCGTTGTGCACGTCGTCACTGGTCAGGTCGAACGACGAGACGGTCGGCAGGAGCTCGTACGGGTCCGGGGCGATCGGTCGTTCCAGGGTCATCGGGAAGGTCCTTCCGGTGTACGCGTTTTCCTCTGCCCCTTCTTACCCCGCCGGGCCGGCACGACGAACCGGAAGCACCGCGCACCGTCGGGCCGCCAGAATGAGGGGAGGCGGCGGACGACCGGGAGGGCGCATGCAGGACACCGAACGTGAGGCGGAACTGTTGGAGGCGGAGCGCCGCCTCCAGGCCGCCCAGCGGGCCGGCGACGTGGCCGCGCTCGACGCCCTGCTCGACGACCGCCTGATCGCCGTCGGGCCGGACGGTCGTACCTTCGGCAAGTCCGACGACCTGGCCGCCCACCGCAGCGGCACCTCGGTGCTCGACGAGCTGGTCGAGGAGGAGCTGGAGCTGATCGTGGCCGGGACGACCGGGGTGACGTTCTTCCGGGGGCGGGTCAGCGGCACCTTCGCGGGGGAGCCGTTCGCGGCGCAGTTGCGCTACACCCGCACCTGGGCCTACGACGACGGGTACGGCTGGCGCATCCTCGCCGCCCACCTCAGCCCCGCCCCCTGACCGAGCTATCTGGGTTGCTCGCTGGACGCAGCGCGGCTGTCACCGGTTGTTTCCTGTCCAGCTTCGCGGGCTGCACGAAGATCGACCGACGAGCGACCGCATCGCCCCTGGCGTCCAGTTGGTAGACGTCCAGCCAGCACCACCCGTCGTAGGTGATCCAGTTGAGCACCCGGATGACCCGGCACCAGATCGGCTTGACGAACTGCACGTTGGCGGCGCGGGTGACGTACACCAGTTCGCCGGCCTCCGGCAGCGGCGCGTTCATCGAAGGCCCCGGACGTGACGTAGTCTGCGCCACGCCCTGATCCGGGCACGGGCGGCCTCGACCAACGGGCAGAAGCCACCCTCGGTACACCTGCCGCACCGGCTGTGGCGGTGGTGGTCCAGGCAGTCCCACGCGGACTGGACCAGGAGCGGCACTCCGCTGCGCGCATCCACCGCACCCCGACGGACGGCCGCCAGCCGGCAGGGGCAGTCGTCACGGGCGGCGTGTGGGTAGGGCTGCGGCGACGCACTCCGGACCCGAGCCCACGCGCCGGTCTGATTCGGATACGCGGTGGCCGGTCCGGTGCGATCCAGTGGCGGGGAGGCACCCGGACGACCAGCCAGCCGTCGCAGGGCACGTGTGATCAACGAACGCAGCATGAGTATCCGATCCTTCTGCCGGCCGGTAGCGGGCCATCGTGCGGACGTTGGTCCCTGGAGATTCCTCAGCCGGTGGTGCTGTGGAGACGGAGGCCGGGCTGAGGTGGCACGGGAGCCACCCCAGCCCGGCAGGGGCATCACGGCCAGGCGCCAACCAGGGAGGGATACCCGCCCCGACAACCTAGGTCACTATGTGGCCACTAGGCAAGGAGAGACCAGGGTGACCGGCGTGTCGTGATCTACTGGCCAGGCCAACCAGGTACCGGACATCCGGAGATCCACCATGCCCATCCCCATGTCCTCACGCCAGATCGCCGACGACCTGACCACCCGCATCCGCGCCGGGGAGTACCCGCAGGGCTCCAAGCTGCCGTCCCTACGGGAGTTGGCCGACCTGTACTCCGTCAGCGTGTCCACCATCCAGCGCGCCCTGGAACTCACCCGGGAACGAGGGCTCACGGTCGGCCGGGCCGGTGCCGGGGTGTACGTGAGCGAGGGCGACTAGGTTGGAGCAATGGTCGACCAGTTCTCGCGCGGCACGGTCCGTGCGGCGATCGCCCTGCTACGGGAACGCGGGCTGGTCATGACCATGCCCCAGCGCGGCACGTACGTCACCGAGAACCGCAGGGAGACGTAGCTTGGATTGTGTCCCGCATGTTCGGCACGGGGTAGTCCAGATGACGCCGGAAGCTGGAAGGGTAGAACATCTGGTTCTACAATCGGATGCATGGAGCGCATCGGTGTCCGGGAGCTGAACCAGAACACGAGCCAGGTATTGGCTCGGGTGAGTGGCGGCGAGACAGTGGAGATCACCGATCGAGGCCATCCGATCGCCCGACTTGTCCCGGTAGGTGACGATAGGTCAGTATTAGCCAAGTTGGTAGCCGCAGGGCGAGCCGTCGCCCCCACCGGCACTGGCTCGGTGCCGCTTCCACCGAAGCTCGGTGACGAGAACGTGGACGCGGCCGCCTCGCTCGCCGCGATGCGCGACGAGGAGCGCTGGTGATCTATCTCGATTCCGCCGCCGTCGTCAAGCTGGTCCGACAGGAGGAGTACAGCACCGACCTCGTCTCCTGGCTCAACGCGCACGACGACGTCCCGCTGGTCTCCTCCACCCTCGTCGAGGTGGAAGTGCCCAGAGCGCTGCGCCGGTCAGCTCCGCAGGCGTTGATCGGAGTGCCGGCCGCAGTCGGACGGCTGTTCCGGCTGGAGATCGACAGCACGATCCGGGCGACCGCAGCGGCGTTCACCGAACCGACGCTCCGCAGCCTCGACGCCATCCACCTGGCCACCGCCCACGTTCTGACCAACGAATCCGGCACGGCACTCACCGCCTTCGTCACCTACGACCGACGGCTCCTCGAATGCGCCAAGGAAGCAGGACTACCCACCGCGAGCCCCGGCCAGAACTGACCTACGAGTCCCCGCCCCGGTACGGATTCCGGCCCTCCGTACGACACGCGCCAAATGTAACCCGACAAGCTTAAATATAACTCATACGCAGTTACATTTCGCGCCATGACCGGGGACTTAGCCGACCTGGCAACGCCGGAGTGCCGACTACTCAGGTCGCCCAGTGGGCCGGGCACAGCGTGCATGCGCTGCTCAAGATCTACGTCCCGTGCATCGACGGACAGGACGAGGTCGCTCGGAAGCGGATCGAGGGAGCGCTAGGCACCGAGCCGACCGAAGGGCCG
Source organism: Micromonospora sp. WMMD730 (assembly GCF_049178955.1). NCBI lineage: Bacteria > Bacillati > Actinomycetota > Actinomycetes > Micromonosporales > Micromonosporaceae > Micromonospora > Micromonospora sp. WMMD730. Next base: position 7,412,221 of record NZ_JBMHML010000002.1, on the reverse strand, counting down.
GAGAACGCCGACACGTAGACGACACAACCAGTGAGACACGGCAGTACCAAGCGAGACGAAGTGAGGCTTGCTCGCGATATATAGACGCGCCCCCTGCCGACGTCCGCACTGGTCAGGGGGCATTTCTGCGGCTCAGGACGCGGAGGGTGTGGGATTCGAACCCACGAAGACATCGCTGCCTTACCGGTTTTCAAGACCAGCGCCATCGGCCACTAGGCGAACCCTCCCGAACCGCCACCCGGGGGTGCGCGGCCCGTGCCTAGTCTGCCACGAACCGCGTCCGGACGAGCCGGCCCATCGCCGTCGGGCGGGGTTCGGCGTACCGGAGAGGGGTCCTTGATCCCTGGCATGACCAGCGTGACCTCACCCGGATGGTCCACTGTGGCCGAAATTCCGGCCGTCGTGGGCGAGCGGTGGACCGCCCACGGCGACGGCCGGTGGATATTGCCGGCCGGACCTGCCCACATGGCGCTTCTCGTCGGCCGGGCGTGGTTCCCGGCCCGGATCGGGTAAGACTGGGCCATGCACGCGATCACGATCCCGGAACCCGGTGGACCCGACGCGCTCGTCTGGGCGGAGGTGCCCGACCCGGAGCCCGGTGCGGGTGAGGTGGTCGTCGAGGTGACCGCCAGCGCGGTGAACCGGGCCGACCTGCTCCAGCGGCAGGGGCAGTATCCGCCGCCGCCGGGCGCGCCCGCGTACCCCGGGTTGGAGTGTTCGGGGGTGATCGGCGCGCTCGGCGCGGGGGTGACCGGGTGGGCGGTGGGTCAGCCGGTGTGCGCGCTGCTGGCCGGCGGCGGGTACGCCGAGCGGGTCGCCGTGCCGGCCGGGCAGTTGCTGCCGGTGCCGGCCGGTGTCGACCCGGTCGACGCCGCCGCGCTGCCCGAGGTGGCCTGTACGGTCTGGTCGAACCTGATCCGGGTGGCCCACCTGGGCAGGGGCGAGACACTGCTGGTGCACGGCGGCGGGAGCGGGATCGGCACGTTCGCGGTGCAGTTCGGCGCGGCGCTGGGCGCGACGGTGCTGGTGACCGCCCGGTGGGCCAAGCACGACCGGCTGCGCGAGCTGGGTGCCGCGCACACCATCGACTACCGCGAGCAGGATTTCGTCGAGGAGGTCCGGCGGGTCACCGACGGCCGGGGTGCGGACGTGATCCTCGACATCATGGGCGCGTCCTACCTGGGCCGGAACGTGGCGGCGCTTGCCGACGGCGGCCGGCTGGTGGTGATCGGCATGCAGGGCGGCCGGAAGGCGGAGCTGGATCTGGGCGCGCTGCTGGCGAAGCGGGCGTCGGTGGCGGCGACCGCGCTGCGCTCCCGCCCGCTGGCCGACAAGGCGGACATCGTCCGGGGCGTACGGGAGCAGGTGTGGCCGCTGGTGGAGGCGGGCGCGGTCCGGCCGATCGTGGACCGGCGGCTGCCGATGCGCGACGCCGCGCAGGCGCACCGGCTGGTCGAGTCGAGCGACCACGTGGGCAAGGTGCTGCTCACCACCGGGTGACGACCGGCCGGGCCACACCGGGCGCAGGCCCGGGGGACGCTCAGGTCGGCGGGCGCGGGCCGTCCCGGCGGGGCAGCACCAGGCGGGCGCCGGGGCCCTCGCCGGCCAGCGTGTCGCCCGGGTTGTAGAGGGTGCAGCGCTGCAACGACAGGCAGCCGCAGCCGATGCAGCCGTCGAGGTCGTCGCGGAGCTTGCCGAGCAGCTTGATCCGTTCGTCCAGCCGTTCCCGCCAGGTGCGGGAGAGGGCGGCCCAGTCGTCGGGGCTGGGGGCACGGGACGAGGGCAGCGAGTCCAGCGCGGCACGGATCTCCTCCAGCGAGATGCCGACCTGCTGGGAGATCCGGATGAACGCCACCCGACGCAGCTCGGTGCGGGCGTAGCGACGTTGGTTGCCGCCGGTGCGCTCGGCGTGGATCAGCCCGAGGCGTTCGTAGTAGCGCAGCGCCGACTGGGCCACCCCGCTGCGCGCGGAGAGCTGACCGATGGTGAGTGACTCGTGCATCACTGCCCTTGAGTTGAAGTTAACTTCAAGTAGCACGCTAGCCACATGACCACAGCGACCGCAACCCATCCGCCGGGCCACGCCCTGCCCGCCCCCGTCGTCGCGCCGCTGGAACGCCTCCGCGCCGGCCGCCACTACGACGCCAACGTGTACTCCACCGTCGACGTGCACTGGGTGCTCTACGACCGGGTGCTACGGATCACCCCGGCCACCGTCGACGACCCGGACCGGGACCGCTTCCTGCTCTCCAAGGGGCACGCCGTGGCGGGCTACTACGCCGTACTCGCCGCCAAGGGGTTCATCCCCGTCGACTGGCTCGACGACGCGGGCGGGCCCGACAGCCGGCTCGGCGGCCACCCCGACCGCACCCTGGTCCCCGGCGTCGAGATCGGCTCCGGCTCCCTCGGCCACGGCCTCGGGCTGGGCGTCGGCACCGCGCTCGGCCTACGCGCCCAGGGCCGCACCACCCCCCGGGTGTACGTCCTGCTCGGCGACGCCGAACTCGACGAGGGCTCCAACCACGAGGCGATCGCGTACGCCGGGGCCACCGGCCTGGCCGGGCTCACCGCGATCGTGGTCGACAACTCGTCGGCCAGTCACGGCTGGCCGGCCGGGGTGGCCAGCCGGTTCACCGTCAACGGCTGGACCGCCGCCACCGTCGACGGGCACGACCACGACGCCCTGCACGCCGCCCTCACCGGCCACGACGGCCACCGCCCCCACGTCGTCGTCGCGGTCGACGGACCGACCCCGGGGAGCCGGTCATGACCATGCGGGACACCTTCGTCGCCAGCGCCACCCGGTTCCTCGACGACCCTCGGACCACGATCGTGCTGGCCGACATCTCCGCCGACGCCTTCACCGAGGCGGGCCGACGGTATCCGGACCAGGTCGTCAACGTGGGCATCCGGGAACAGTTGATGGTCGGGGTGGCCGGTGGGCTCGCCCTCGCCGGGCAGCGCCCGATCGTGCACAGCTACGCCCCGTTCCTCGTCGAGCGGGCGTACGAGCAGATCAAGCTGGACCTCGACCACCAGGGCGTCGGTGCGGTGCTGGTCAGCATCGGCGCGTCGTACGACCGGGCGGAGGCCGGACGGACGCACCTCGCCCCGGCCGACGTCGCCCTGATCGACACCCTCGACGGCTGGACCGTGCACGTGCCCGGCCACCCCGACGAGGTGCCCGACCTGCTCCGCGACGCGGTCTGCGGGCAGCACTCGACCTACCTGCGGCTGTCCCTACAGAGCAACGCGCTGGCGTACCCGCAGGCGGGTGGGTTGCAGGTGGTCCGCGACGCCGGGCCGGGCGCGGCGCTGCTGGTGGCGGTCGGTCCGGTGCTCGACGCCGCGCTCGCGGCGGTGGCCGACCTGCCGGTGACGGTGGCCTACACGCACCGGCCCCGGCCGTTCGACGTGACCGGGTTGCGGGCGCTGGCCGCAACCGAGGTGATCGTGGTGGAGCCCTACCTGGCCGGCACCTCGACGCGGGTGGTGGCCGAGGCGCTGGCCGACCGGCCGCACCGGCTGCTCAGCCTCGGGGTGGGTCGGGCGGAACTGCGGCGCTACGGGACCGCCGAGGACCACGACCGGTGGCACGGCCTCGATCCGGCCGGGCTACGCCGGGCGGTCGACGGTTTCCTGACCCCGGCGGGATGACCGTGGGCTGACCGGGAGGGACGGGTCAGCGGGGCGTGCGGGCGGGACGACGGCGGGTGCGTTCCCGGCCGAGGATCCAGATCGCCTCGACCCCGTCCTTCCAGGTGATCTTCTTGCCCTCCTCGCGCCCGCGCGCCCGGTAGCTGATCGGCACCTCGTACGGGCGGATACGGCGACGCAACAACTTGCCGGTCACCTCCGCCTCCATCCCGAAACCCCGGGACCGGATGCCCAACGACCGGTACAGCTCGACCGGCATCAGCTTGAAACACGTCTCCAGGTCGCCGATGTAGGAGTTGAACAGCACGTTCGCCGCCATCGTGACGCCCTTGTTACCCATCACGTACCAGAAGCTGTAGGCGCTGTGGCTGCCGAAGGTGCGGTTGCCGTAGACCACCGTGGCCCGCCCGTCGAGCACCGGGGCGAGCAGCCGGGGGATGTCCTGCGGGTCGTACTCCAGGTCGGCGTCGAGGATGACCATGTACTCACCCTCGGCGCTGTCCACGGCCGTCCTGATGGCCGCGCCCTTGCCCGCGTTACGTGGGTGGGTGATCACCCGCAGCCGGGAGTCGTCCGCCCGGCCGAGGATCTCCCCGGTGCCGTCCCGGCTGCCGTCGTCCACCACGACCAGCTCGATCTCGCACGGGTAATCGACCGCCAATGCCTGCTTGAGGGCATCCGCGATGCGTTCTTCCTCGTTGTAGACCGGCATGAGGATCGAGAGCTTCACGGGAATCTCCACGGTGGCGACAGTGAGTCGGGCATAGCCTAGCCTGGCAGGTCAGCCGCGCGAGGGTCGCCACCGCAGCGGCGAATGTCCGCCACCGGCCCGGCCGGCGCCCGGTCACCACGCGGAATGGTGTTTACTTCCGCCCATGTCGGCAGCCGGCTGGATGCTCGTGGCGGCCCCCGTCGCGGCGCTCGTGCTACTCACCGCCCTCCTGCGCCCCCGGGCCGCCGGGGTGGTCGCCCCGCACCGTCTCGGCGTGGTCCGGGCCGCCCTGCTGACCGGCGTCTTCGCCGTGCTGACCGTGGAGGTGCTGGGCGCCCTCGACGCGCTCACCCTGCCCGCCTTCGCCCTGGCCTGGCTGATCTTCGTCGCCGGGGTCACGGTGGCGGTCGGCCGGCGACGCGACCCCGCCGCGCCCCGGGCCGCCGTCGCGGGCAGCCGGCGGGCGGTGCTGGTCGGCGCGACCGTGGGCGGTCCGCCGGCCGACGACCCGACCCTCGGCGCGGCGTCCGGACCGCCGCCGGTCGACGCTCCGACGCCCCCGGCGCTCCCGGCGGCCACCGTCCGGGCCGGCGTCGCGGCGCTGCTGACCGGCTGGGCGGACCGGCTGACCCACTTCCGGCGTACGGCGACCCGGGGCGAACGGCTGCTCGCCGGCACGGTGCTCGCGGTGGTGCTGATCGAGCTGGTGGTGGCGCTGCTGGCCGAGCCGAACAACTTCGACTCGCAGACCTACCACCTGCCGAAGGTGGAGCACTGGGTGGCCCAGGGCAGCCTGGAGTTCTGGCCCACCGCCATCCACCGGCAGGTGACCATCCCGCCCGGGGCCGAATACCTGCTGCTGCACCTGCGCCTGTTCACCGGCGGGGACGCCCTGCACAACCTGGTGCAGTGGGCCGCCGAGATCGGTTGCCTGCTCGCGGCCACCCGGATCACCGCCCAGCTCGGCGGGGGCCGGCGGGCCCAGCTCGTCACCGCGTTCCTGCTCGCCACCACGCCGATGGTGGCCCTACAGGCGACCAGCACCCAGACCGACCTGGTCGCCGCCGCCTGGGCCGCCTGCGCCGCCACCCTGGTGCTGGACGGGCTGCGCCGCCGGGCCGGCCTCACCGACGCGCTGGCGCTCGGCGCAGCCACCGGCCTGACCGCGCTGACCAAGACCAGCGGGCTGATCGCCGTCGGGCCACTGCTGCTGCTCTGGGGCCTGGCCCAGCTCCGGCTGGCCCGCCGCCCCGCCGGGACCGCTCCGGACGACCCCACCGGGGTCACGCCCGACCGGGCCGGCCGGGCGTCGGGCGGGTTCAGCTCGGACCCGACGACCGGACCGACGGACCGGCCGGGGCCGACCGGGGCCCGGCAGGTCGCCCGGACGGTGGGCGGTTCGCTGCTGGTGCTGCTGGTCGCGGCGACCGTGGTGGGGCCGTTCCTGGCCCGGGAGACCGCCGAGTTCGGCCACCCGTTGGGGCCGCCCCGACTCCGCGAGTCCATCCCGATGGAACGGCACGATCCGGCCGCCGTGCTGGTCAACGCGCTGCGGATCGGGCACACCGCGTTCGACACCCCGCTGGCCCCGCTGCGCGCCGGCACCGCCTCGGCCATCATGGACGGCTCCCGGGCGGTCGGCGTCGACCCGCAGGACCGGGCCATCACGTTCGGCCGGGAGGTCTTCCCGGTGCCCGCCTGGTATCCCGACGAGGACCGGGTGGCCTTCCCGCTGGCCGGGGCGCTGGCGCTGCTCGGGGCGGTCGTCGCGCTGGCCCGGCCGCGCCGGATCAGCCCCGGCCGGGCGGGGACGCTGCGGGCGTACGCGGGGGTGGTGGTGGGCGCGGTGGTCCTGCACACCGCGATGATCAAGTGGCAGCCGTGGGGGAACCGGCTGCTGCTGTACGCGCTGGTGCTGGCCGTACCCCTGGCGGGGCTCTGGGTCGACGCGGTGCTGCGGCGGCGGGCCGGGGCGGGCCGCCGGTCGGTGGCCGCCGGGCTGGTGGTGACCGTGCTGGCCACCTCCGCGCTGGCCGGCGTGCTGGCCCTGTCCTACGGCTTTCCCCGCCGGCTGGTCGGCGCGGGTTCGGTCTTCACCACCGCCGAGTGGGACACCCGGTTCCTGCGCCGGCCGCAGTGGGCCGACGAGTTCCGCTGGGCCGCCTCGGCGGTACGGGCCAGCGACGCCCGACGGATCGGCCTGGTGCAGCAGAACGACAACTGGGAGTACCCCTGGTGGCTGCTGCTGCGCGACGACGACGGCCGGTCACCCGAGCTGGTGGCGTTGCAGTCGGTGCTGCCGGACCGGCCGCCGGCCGACCCCACCTCGGTCGACGCGATCGTCTGCACCGGCCCCCGCACGGAGTGCGCCCGGCTCGTCCCGGCCGGCTGGACGATCGAGTACCGCGACCACGTCGGCTACGCGCTGCCCCCGGCCCGCTGAGCACCGGGGAACACACGTCGGGGCCGGCGTGGTGGTCCACGCCGACCCCGACCGGTCCCCCACGGGTCACTTCTGCTTGATCGGCACCACGATCAGCCGGGCGACGCTGGCGTCCCCGTCCTTGGCCCCGGCCACGTTGACCTGGGTGCCCACCTTCACGTCGCTGGCCTTGACGGTGGTCCGCCGCTCGACCACCCGGAGCTGGTCGCCCAGCTTCCAGGTCAGGGTGAAACCGTCGGTGGACTTCACCGTCACCGAGTCCCCGTCGATCGCGGTCACCTCGCCGCGCTGCACGACGACGGTCTTCGTGCCGTCCTTGGTCTGCACCACCGCCTCGCCGTGCAGGCCGTTGCGGCCCAGCTTCACCCGGGCCTGCCGGCGCTGCCGCAGCTCCTTCACCCGCTCGCCGCGCTTGCCCTTAGCCCCGGCCTGCGGGGACGGGGTGGTCGACGCGGCGGGCGCGGCGAGCAGGTCCAACTCGACCGGGTCGAGGCCCAGCGCGGCCAACGCCTGCCCCTCGACGCCCAGCGCGGCGGCCACCTCGACGACGGCGGCCTTCGTGCCGTCCTGCGCGACCTGGGCCGTACCGCAGCCGGCGACACCGAGTGTGAGCGCCGCGAGCAGCGACGTGGCGGTGACGGCGATTCCCCGATGTGCCATGACTGTCCTCTCGTCCGTGATGCCACCAGCCTCACCGAACGGGATGGGGGCGGGGTCAGACCGATGTTCGGGTCAGGTAAGGACGGGCGGGCAGCCGGACGGTGAACGCCGCGCCCCCCTCGGCGGCGTGCCCGGCGACGATCTCCCCGCCGAGCCGGCGGACCAGCCCGGCCGCCAACGCCAGGCCCAACCCGCTGCCCACCTTGCGGACCCCCCGGTAGCGCTGGTGCAGCGCCCCCCGCTCGAAGGCCACCGCCAGGTCGTCGTCGGTGAAGCCCGGTCCGCCGTCGCGGACCTCGACCAGCCCACCGGCGGTCGGGCCGGCACCGGCCGCCCGGACCGCGAGCACCACCGGCGCCCCCGGCGGTACGACCCGCAGCGCGTTCTCCAGCAGCCCGTCCACCACCTGCCTGATCCGCCCCGGATCGGTGTACGCGGGCACCGCCGTGCCCGGCGTCTCCAGCCGGAACGGCACCCCGACCGCCGCACACCGCTCCGACCAGGTGCGTTCGGCGTCGGCGGCCAACCGGGTGAGGTCCACCGGCACCGGTTCCAGCGGGAAGTCCACCGCCTCCAGCCGGGCCAGCGCCAGCAGGTCGGCGACCAGCCGGTCCAGGTGCTGCGCCTCGGCGAGCATGGTCCGGCCCGTCGCGGTCGCCTCGTCCGCGCCGATCACCCCGTCGGCGAGCGCCTCCGCCCACCCCCGGATCGCGGTCAACGGGGTGCGCAGCTCGTGCGAGACGGAGAGCAGGAACTCCCGCTGGCGGCCCTCGCTGGTGGCCAGCGCGGCGGCCAACCCGTTCAACGCGTACGCCAGGTCGGCGACCTCGTCGGGGGGTTCGACGGGCACCCGGACGGCGCGGTCACCGGCGCGCAGCCGGGCGGCGGCGGTGGCGGCGTGCCGGATCGGCCGGGCCAGTCGACGGGCGAGCAGCAGCCCGGCCGCCGCCCCGGCGGTGAGCCCGGCCAGCAGCGGCAGCCACAGGGCGCGCAGCACCTGCCGCCACGGTCCCTGCGGGGTGGCCCGGGTCAGCACCACCCCCTCCCCGCCGGGCAACGCCCGCCCCTCGACGAGGGTCCGCTGGCCGTTGACGAACCGGCGACCGGAGACGTCCCGGCCGGCGGAGATCCGGTTCACCACCTGCCGGGGCAGGCCGGGGCGGTCGGCCAGCCCACCCTGCACGACGTACACCTCGATCTGCTGGTCCTTGAGCTGGCGGATCAGCCGGTCGCCGGCCGCGTCGCGCTGACGGCTGGGCCGGACCCGCAGCACGTCGGCGGCGAGCCGGGCCTGCGCGGCCAGCGCCTCCTGGTCGCGACGTTCCACCCCACGTACCGCCAGGGGGACCGCGACCAGGGCGGTGACCAGGACCGACACCAGCGCCACCGCGCAGGTGACCAGCACCGCGCGGGAGGTCAGCGTGTGCAGGGAGCGGCGACGGCGGGGGGCGGTGTCACCCCGGGGGGCGGCCGGCGGCGCGGCGGGTTCAGCCATCGGCGGCGTACCCGACGCCCCGGTGGGTGCGGATCACGCTGGCCGCGCCGAGCTTCGCCCGGACCTGGGCGACGTGCACGTCGACCGTACGGGTGCCGGCGTGCGCCGCGTACCCCCAGACCCCGGCCAGCAGCTCCTCCCGGGTGAAGACCCGGCCGGGGCGGGCCATCAGATGGGCGAGCAGGTCGAACTCGGTGGAGGTGAGCTGGACGGGGGCACCGGCCGCGAGCACCGTACGCCGGGCCGGGTCGAGGGTGACCGGGCCGACGGTGCGGGAACGGTCCGCGCCGTCGGGGGCACCGACGGTCCGCCGCAGCACCGCCCGGACCCGGGCCACCAGCTCGCGGGGGCTGAACGGTTTGGTCACGTAGTCGTCCGCGCCCAGCTCCAGGCCGACGATCCGGTCGACCTCGTCGTCGCGGGCGGTGAGGAAGATGACCGGGGTCCAGTCGCCGGACTCGCGCAGCCGCCGGCAGATCTCGGTGCCGGCCAGGCCCGGCAGGGTGATGTCGAGGACGCAGGCCACCGGGCGCAGCCGGCGGGCGGCGGCCAGCCCGGCGGTGCCGTCCCGTTCCAGGTGTACGCCGAACCCGTCCCGGCCCAGGTAGAGCCGGACCAGGTCGGCGATGGCCGGTTCGTCCTCCACGACGAGGACGAGCCCACGTGGTGCGGTGGCATCGACGGTCACCGGCCCATGATGACCGACCCGGCGTCGGGCGGTGCGGACGGCCGTGTTCGGGTCAGGTAAGAACCCGGTCAGCGGGCCGGCAGCGGGCGCAGCAGCGGGGCCGGCGCGACGGGCGGGGCGTCACCGATGGTGGCGACGACCCGTTCCTCGGGCCGACGCAGCCGGGTCCGGAAGGCGTGGTGCAGCAGTGTGTCGAGCTGCCACACCTGCTTCGGGTGCTGGGTACGGATGACGAACCGCTCGCGTACCCCGTCGATCGCGGTGGCGGCCAGCTCGACGGCCTGCGCGCGCGGGTCGGGGCTCCAGGTGACGTTGCTCAGCTCCCGCAGCTCGGTGTTGAGGTGCAGGCGCAGCCGGTGCAGCACCCGGGTCTGCCGGGTCACCACCAGCCGGCGGTGGGTGAGCAGCAGGAGGTAGTCGCCGTCGACCGGGCGGTCGGGGCGGGCGCACCGGGCGACCAGGATGGTGGCGTCCCCCGACCCGACGCACTGGCGGAAGACCGGCATGTGCCGGCTCACCGTCTGGACCGCCAGCCCGGTCTCGGCGGCGGCCGGGAGGAAGGTGCGCGAGAAGACGTCCATACCTGGCCAACGAGCCGTGACCAGGGGTGATGTGGGTCACTGTCGACTTTTGGAACTTCCACTCCCCCGGGTCGCACCACCGGTGCGTCTTTCCGCACCGGCTGCTGTCCGGGGGACGGGACGTCAGACGGGCATCGGCGCGAACAGCTCGCCGAGCCAGCCCGGCACCGCGTCGGCGTACTCGGCGCGGGTCGGGTCGGTGGTGGCCAGCGCCCGTCGCCAGGACAGCGCCCGGCTCACCGTGGTCACCCGTACGGCCAGCCCGGCGGCCTCCCGCAGGGCCGCCCGGTCGTGCCGGTCGGTCCACGCCTCCAGGTAGGCGTCGCGCAGCCGGAGCAGCACCGGGTCCCCCTCGGGCAGCGAGTAGGTGTGCGCGACCGAGCGCAGGGTCACCAGCAGGGTGCCGAACGGGTGCGCCACGGACGCGTCGCCCCAGTCGAAGAAGCGGTAGCCGTCGGCGGCGAACACGTTCCCGTCGTGCAGGTCGTCGTGCTGCACGGTGGCCGGGATGCCGGTGTCGGCGAGCCGCCCGCAGTCCTCGGCGAAGCGCGGCAGGTACGCCCGCAGCCGCTCGTAGGTCGCCGCGTCCAGCCCACTGTCGTCACCGTCGTCACCGTCGGCGTCGGCGTCGGCGGCCGGGCGGGTCTCGCCGTCGCCCTCGCCTCCGGTGGCCGGGTGGGTGTCGGTGCCGCCTCCGGTGGCCGGGCGGGTGTCGGTGCCATCGGGTCCGGGGTCGAGGAGCAGGGCGGCGCGGTCGTCGAGGAGGTCGGCGAGCAGGGCCGGCAGGGCGGCCGGCCGATGGTCGGGCACGCCGAGCGCGACGAGGCCGTCGGCCCGGGGAGCCACCGTCCGTTGGAGGTCGGCATAGGCGGCCAGCACGTCGGCCCACCGGGTCGGGTCCGGTTCGGCCAGGTCACGCAGGGACGGGCCGCCGTGGGGCAGCAGCGACCAGCCCCGCGCGGGGTCCACGGCCACCGGGTCGAGCACCCGGCCGGGGACGTGCCGGGGCAGCTCGGCCAGCAGCACCGCCTCGTACGCCGTGCCGGGGTTGTTCGCCTTGAACCAGTACGGCCCGGCGTCGGTGGGCACCTGCCAGACCAGCGACCAGGGGCGTTGCCGGGCCTCGACCGGGCCGGTGACCCGCCGGCCGTGCCGGTCGAGCTGCCCGCTCACCCACTCCAGCGCGGTGGCCCGCCACTGCGGGTCGGCCCACCCGGGGGCCACGGAGACGATCGTCACGCGGCGCAGAGTAGGCCACCCGCCCACCCCGACACCCGCCATTTTCGGCCGGGCGGGATCGCAATGGGGCCGATGTAGCGGCATCAAGGCCGCTCGGACACCGCAACATCGGCCCCATTGCGGGATCGCACGGGCGGGGATCGCCCGGGCGGGCGGCGTCAGAGCAGTTCGAGGATGGTGGCGTTGGCCATGCCGCCACCCTCGCACATGGTCTGCAGGCCGTACCGGAGGTCGTTGTCCCGCATGTGCTGGAGCATCGTCGTCATGATCCGGGCACCGGACGCGCCGAGCGGGTGCCCCAGCGCGATCGCCCCGCCGCGCGGGTTCAACCGCTCCGGGTCGGCCTCGGTCTCGGCGAGCCAGGCCAGCGGCACCGGCGCGAACGCCTCGTTCACCTCGTACACGCCGATCTCCTCGATGCCCAGGCCGGCGCGGCGCAGCGCCTTCGCGGTGGCCGGGATGGGGGCGGTGAGCATGGCGACCGGGTCGTCGGCGGCGACCACGGCGGTGTGCACCCGGGCCAGCGGGCGCAGGCCGTGCCGGCTGGCCCACTCGCTGGTGGTGACGGCGAGCGCGGCGGCCCCGTCGGAGATCTGCGACGCGGACCCGGCGGTCACCACCCCGTCGGTGCGGAACGGGGTCTTCAGCTCGCCGAGCGCGGCGAGGGAGGTGTCCCGGCGGATGCCCTCGTCGGTGGTGAACGAGCGCCCGTCACTCAGCGGCACCGGGGCCAGCTCCGGGTCGAACGCCCCGGCGTCCTGCGCGGCGGCGGCCTTCTCGTGGCTGGCCAGCGCGAACTCGTCGAGCTGGCTGCGGGAGAAGCGCCAGCGGGCGGCGATCAGCTCGGCGCCGACGCCCTGGTTGAACGGGAGCGGCTGGTCGTCGGCGAAGCCCTCGACGCCCCGGTAGCGGGCCCGGATGCGGTCGCTGAACGGCATGCCGTCGCCGACGCTGGACCCCATCGGCACCCGGGTCATCGACTCGACGCCCCCGGCCACCACCAGGTCGGCCTGCCCGGAGACGACCGTCGCGGCGGCGAAGTGCAGGGCCTGCTGGCTGGAGCCGCACTGCCGGTCGAGGGTGGTGCCGGGCACCGACTCGGGCCAGCCGGCGGCGAGCACGGCGTTGCGGGCGACGTTCCACGACTGCTCGCCGACCTGCGACACGCAGCCCCAGACGACGTCGTCGACCTGGCCGGGATCGATGCCGGTGCGGTCGGCGAGGGCGCGCAGCACGTGCGCCGACAGGTCGACCGGGTGCACCTCGGCCAGGCCGCCCTTGCGTCGCCCGACCGGGGTACGCACCGCACCGACGATGACTGCGTCACTCATGACTACTCCCCGGTAACTTCGGCTGTGTCGATACTACGTCCCCGGCCGCCGGTCCGCCCCCCGCGTCGCCGGGACCGGCCCGGTGCGGCTGGCATGCTGGGAAGGTGCATCCACCAACGTCTCCGGCCCGTCAGTGGCGGGTCCCCCCGGCGGTCCCGGCGGTGAAGCTGGCCGGCGCGGTCGGGCTGGTCGCCCTCGGGCTGCTGCTCGCCGACGGCGACCCGGTCCGGCTGGCGCTGGCCGTCGCCGCCGCTGCGGGAATGGCCGCCTGGGCGGTACGCGACCTGCTCGCCCCGGTCCGGCTCGCGGTCGACGCCGACGGGATCACCGTCGTCCGGGGGTACGCCGGGCGCCGGCACCTGCCGTGGGAGGTGGTGGAGGCGGTCACCGTTGACCGGCGGACCCGGTTCGGGCTGACCGGCGAGACGTTGGAGATCGACGCGGGCGAGACCCTGCACCTGCTGGGCCGGGCCGACCTGGGCGCATCCCCGGCCGAGGTGGCCGAGGAGGTCCGGGCCGCCCGCCCCTGATCCCACGGTGCCGACGTGGTCGGCTCAGCGGAGCCGACGTAGCGGTATCCGGCCAGCCCCGACACCGCCACACCAGCGCACGGCCCGGTCAGCCGAGCAGCATCACCGTACGGACGATCACCAGGCCGAGCAGCGCGAGCAGGATGACCCCCGCACCGACGGCCTGGAACACCGAGCGCCGCATCCGGGGGGCGTACGCCAGCACGAGCGCCATCAGCGCCCCGACGATCAGCCCGCCGACGTGACCCGGGATGGAGATGCCCGGCACGGTGAACGTGAAGATCAGGTTGATCACCAGGATCGGCAGGATCGCCGAGGTGTCCCGACCGAGCCGGCGCATCAGCACGAAGACCGCCGCGAACAGCCCGAAGATCGCCGTCGAGGCACCCGCCGAGGCGGTGTTGGGGCTGCTGAACAGGTATGCAGCGACGTTGCCGCCGAGGCCGGCCATCAGGTAGAGACCGAGGAACCGCAGTGGCCCGAGCAGGGCCTCCAGCTCCCGCCCCAGCACCCAGAGCGCCCACATGTTGAGCAGCAGGTGCAGCACGCCGTAGTGCAGGAACATCGCGGTGACCAGCCGGTACCACTCGCCGGAGGCGACGCCGTGCGCCTCGCCGAACGGCACGTACGAGGCGTAGCTGAGCACCGAACCCCACTGGGTCAGCGGGGTGCCACCGCCGAGCAGGCCGCCGAAACCGGAGCCGCCGATCAGCGAGTCGCCGCCCCGGTCACTGAGCACCGAGACGATCATCACCAGCACGTTCAACGCGATCAGGGTGCGGGTGACCAGACCGCGACGGCCGGCGGCACCGCCACCGAAGGCGGTACGCGCCGGCCGTACGCTGCGGCGTCCCTCGTTCACGCACTCCGGGCACTGGTGGCCGACGGGAGCGTCCCGCATGCAGTCCGGACAGATCGGCCGGTCGCAGCGGGAGCACCTGAGGTACGTCTCCCGGTCGGAGTGGCGGTAGCAGACCGGGGTGGTCGGCACCGGCCCACCGGTGGCGTCGCCGGCCGGCCCGGAGCGTTCAGTCATGCGTGCAAAGGTACCTCGCGACCGCGGTCAGGCCCCGGTGCGCTCGATCTCGACCCGCTCGATCACCACGTCCTGCAACGGCCGGTCGCTCGGGCCGGTGGGGGTGTTGGCGATCGAGTCCACCACCTTCGCCGACTGCTCGTCGGCCACCTGGCCGAAGATGGTGTGCCGGTTGTTGAGGTGCGGGGTCGGCCCGACGGTGATGAAGAACTGCGAGCCGTTGGTGCCCGGCCCGGCGTTCGCCATCGCCAGCAGGTACGGCCGGTCGAAGCGCAGCTCCGGGTGGAACTCGTCGGCGAACGTGTAACCCGGGCCACCCCGGCCGGTGCCGGTCGGGTCGCCCATCTGGACCATGAAACCGCTGATCACCCGGTGCGAGATGGTGCCGTCGTAGTACGGCCCGTTGCCCGGCTGACCGGTGCGGGGATCGGTGTATTCCTTGTTGCCCTCGGCCAGGTCGACGAAGTTACGAACCGTCTTCGGAGCGTGATTGCCGAAGAGTTCCAGCCGGATCGGGCCAGCGTTGGTGTGCAAGGTGGCGTAGACAGCCTCGGCCACGGGTACTCCTCACTCGTTGGTCAGTTCCATGCGGATCCTCCCATGTGCCCCATCTGGCAGTGCGGAGGCATCCGGTGGTAGAGGATGACGAAGGAACAACTCCCAGGAGGTGGGACCGTGTTTGGAATCGGGCGGCGCAAGACCCAGGGGCAGCTGGCAAAGGTGGAGCTGCACCAGGGCATCGGTCACCTGAGGCAGGCGGCCACGCACGCGGCGAAGGGCGCCGGCGCCACGGTCGGCCCGCGGGTCCAGTCGGCCCGCAGTGCCGTCGCGCCGACTGCGGTCGCGGTGCGGGACCGGGCTTCCAGCGGCCTGGCGACGACGGCCGCAGCGCTCGCCCCGGTGGCCCTGGCGGTGCGCCACGCCCAGGCCGAGGCCGCCGGCAAGGCGCTGGCCGGCAAGAAGGCCGCCGCCGCCAAGCAGGCCAAGGTGAGCAAGAAGATCAAGGCGAAGAGCCCGAAGGCCCGGAAGAAGAAGCAGACCTCGCGCGGCATGATGGCGGGCCTGCTGGTCGCCGGCACGGTCGCCGGGGTGGCCGGCGCGATGGCCCTGCGTCGCCGCCGCGAGCAGCAGGAGTGGGCCGAGTACGACCCGACCCGCAGCATCGGCACCGCCCCCGTCCCGTCGTCGACCCCCGGTGCCTCCACCGCTTCGGCCGCCGCCGGCGTCGACGCCCCCCGCGACGACGTCGACATCCTGGTGGTGGAGACCCCGTCGGCGGGCGGCACCACGCCCACCGGTTCGGCCACCCCGGCCACCGGCGTCGGCAGCTCCGCCGTGGCGGCCGGCACCCCGGCCGGCAAGCCGGTGATCCACCCGAACGACAAGGTCCCCTCGGTCGCCGAGGGTGCCACCGACGTCTCCGGCCGGCCGGCCGACGACCTCGGCAAGGCGCTCGACGCCGGTCGGGGCGCGGCGCAGTCCAGCACCCGGCGCTGATCCCCCGCACCACGTCGGCGGCGCGGCGACGACCTGACCGGTCGTCCCGCGCCGCAGCCGACTTCCGGACCCCGCCGGGTCCCGGGCCGCCCGACACGACGCCGGTACCCGCAGCCCCCGGCACGGTACGGCCCGGCACCGTCATCCGGCCTGCCCAGGGCGACGGCCCCCACGAGAACGTAAGGATTTTTCAGGGTTACCCCCGACCGTTACGGGTCCACCCGGCGGGCTTGCGGCTCCTACAGTGCTCGTATGTCGTCGACCACCGACCCGGAGCGTCCGGCTCCGGAGCCGAACGGCGCCCCCTCGACGGGACGCTGGGACCAGTCCGCCGAGCGTCCGGGAGAGGCCCCGGCGGGGCGTGACCGGGCGCTGTCCCGGCGGCGGGTGCTCTCCGGCACCGCCGCCGCCCTGGCCGGCGCGGGCGTGGCGCTGACCGGCGAGTTCGGGTATGCGGAGGCGACCGCCGACAGCAAGCTGCCCGTCTACGGCGGGTACGCCGCCACCGTGCACGCCGACCGGCGCACCCCGCCCCGGTCGTCCCGGGTCGACGTGGTGTGGAGCGTCGACACCACCCGCCGGCTGATCGCGCTCACCTTCGACGACGGGCCCGCGCCGAACTGGACCCCCCGGGTGCTGTCGATCCTCGCGCAGACCGACACCCCGGCCACCTTCTTCATGGTCGGCCGCCGCGCCCGCGAGTACGGCCGGCTGGTGGCGCACCGGCTCGACGGTCACGAGGTCGGCAACCACACCTGGGCCCACCAGGACCTAGCGAAGATGACCTACGAGCAGGCGTGCACGGCGATCAGCCGGGCGCACAACGAGCTGACCCGGCTCTGGGGCCGGGAGCCCACCCTGCTCCGCCCGCCGTACGGGCACCTCGCCGGCAGCACCCTGCTCGCCGCCAACGACCTCGGCTACCAGGTGGTCCTGTGGAACCGGCAGATGCTCGAATCCCGGTTCACCCAGAATCCGGACGGCCTGGTCGACTACATCGTCGACTCCTGCGAGCCGGGCACCATCCTGCTCGCCCACGACACCGGGCCGGCGGACCGGCTGGTCGCGATCCGGGGGCTGGCCGCGATGATCACCGGGCTGCGGCGGCAGGGCTTCGAGTTCGTCACCGTCTCCGAGCTGATGGCGGCGGCCACCCCGGCCACCGCCCCGACCCACTGACCGGTGGGCGGTCAGAGCCAGCCGTTGCGGCGGAACCACCGGTAGAGCGCCAGCGAGATGGCGAGCATCAACGCGAGCACCCCCGGATAGCCGTACGTCCATTTCAGTTCGGGCATGTTCTCGAAGTTCATGCCGTAGACCCCGGCGAACGCGGTCCACACCGCCGCGATGGCCGCCCACGCGGCGATCTTGCGCATGTCGTTGTTCTGGTCGACGGTGACCTGCGCCAGCCGGGCCTGGAGGATCGAGTTGAGCAGGTCGTCGTAGGAGTTGACCTGCTCGACGGTGCGGCTGAGGTGGTCCTGCACGTCGCGGAAGTACCGTCGCACCTCCTGCGGCACCTCGCGGTTGACCTGGGCGGTCAGCGTCAGCAGCGGCCGTTGCAGCGGGATCACCGCCCGCTTGAACTCGACCAGTTCCCGCTTCATCTGGTAGATCCGCTGGATCCGCCCGCTGCTCTGCCGGTCGAAGACGTCGGCCTCCAGCACGTCGAGGTCGTCCTCCAGCTGGTCGGCCACCTCCAGGTAGAGGTCCACCACCCGGTCGGTGATCGCGTACGCCACCGCCCACGGGCCGTGCCGCAGCAGGTCCCGCTTGGCCTCCAGGTCGGCCCGGACGGGCGACAGCCGGCAGGCGTCCCCGTGCCGGACGCTGATCAGGAAGTTCGGCCCGATGAACAGCATCACCTGGCCGGTCTCCACCACCTCGGAGGTCTCGGTCAGCTCGGTGTGCTCGCAGTACCGGGCGGTGCGCAGCACCAGGAAGCTGACCTCGCCGAAGCGCTCCAGCTTGGGCCGCTGCTGGGCCTTCACCGCGTCCTCGACGGCCAGTTCGTGCAGGCCGTACGTCTCGGCGATGGCGGTCATCTCGGCCAGTTCCGGTTCGTGCAGCCCCAGCCAGACGAACCCGTCGCGTTCCTCGCGGGCGGCGGCCAGCGCCTCGGCGTACTGCCACTGGCCGGGGCGGCGTTCGCCGTCGACGTAGAGGCCGCAGTCGACCACCCCGCTGCGTCCCGGGCCGATGGGCGCGGGGGTACGGGGGGAGCCGTCGGCGTTGAGGATGCGGGACATCGCGCGCACCGGGGACACCCAGGCGCGGGGGTTCAGCACCCGACCGCCGTGGAGTGTCGCCGACCGCTCCCGTGCCGCCCGGTCCGTCATGGCGTTCCCCCTCCCGGGTGTCCTGCTGCGGCTTGCAGGCTACGCCGCCCCGGGCGTGGCGGCGCTCGGCCGATCGGGGTGTGGGCGCCGGGCGGGTCGGACCGCGTTCGGGGGGTGAGGGGGCGACCCGACCCACCCGGCACCGCTGGGGGCGGGGGTAATGCTGCCGCGTCACCCACCCGTCCGGCGGGTACGACCGGGTCACCGGCCGAACGTGAGTGACGCTCGCAGCATTGTGGGTCGCCCGGCCGGCCGAGGGGAGCCCTCGACCGGCCGACGTCGTACTTTTGTCAGAAACCCGACAGATTTTTCAGCCGCGAATGGCCGCCACCGCGTCCGCGAGCCGGCGCACACCCTCGTCGATCCGGTCCGCGGTCACCGCGGAGAACGCCAGCCGCAACGCGTGCCGCCCGCCGTCGACCATGAAGTCGCTGCCCTTGACCACGGCGACACCCCGCTCGGCGGCGGCCGGCGCCAACCGGTCCACGTCCACGTCGTCGGGGAACTCCACCCAGAGGAAGTAGCCGCCGTCCGGCTCGACGAAGGTCGCCTCGGGCAGGTGCCGGCGCAGCGCCTCGGCCAGCACCCCGGCCCGCTCACCCAGCGCCGACGACACCGTGGCGATCGACCGCTGGATGTCACCCGAGACGCAGAACTGGTGGACGATCGACTGCGCCACCATGCCCGGCGAGATGTAGAGGCTGGTCGCCTTCTTGGCGATGTCGGCGATCAGGCTCGCCGGCCCGACCAGGTAACCGACCCGGACCCCGGGGCAGACGGTCTTGGTGAAGCTCGACGCGTGCACCACCACACCCCGGGTGTCCATCGACAGCATCGACGGCAGCGGCTCGCCCCGGAACCGGATGTCGGCGTACGGGTCGTCCTCGAAGATGGTGAAGCCGTACTCGGCGGCGAGGTCGAGCAGCTCACGGCGCTTGTCCAGGGAGAGGGTCACCCCGGCCGGGTTCTGGTAGTTCGGGATCACGTGGGCCAGCCGGGGGCGTACCCCGGACTCCAGCAGCTTGCGCAGCTCGGCGGTGTCCAGGCCGTCCGGCTCGATGCCCACGCCGTGGATCTCGCCGCCCATCCGCTGGAGGTTGAGCAGGGTCCGGTCGTACGTCGGACGCTCCACCACCACGGCGTCCCCGCGCCGGACCAGGTGGTCGAAGAGGAACGCGTCGGCCTGCAGCGAGCCGTTGGTGACCAGCACCTGATCCGCCTCGACGCCGTGCTTCTCGGCGATCCACTTCCGCAACGGGGGGTAACCCACGGAGGTGCCGTAGGCGGTGACCCCGGCGGGGTCGGCGTCGAAGGCACGGACGGCGGCGGCCTTGAGCCCCTCGACATCCACGATGTCCAGCGAGGGCGCGCCACGGGCGAACGAGATCAGCTGCTCGGCGGTCATGCGCACGAGCCTAGGGCCTGGCCGGGCCGCTCCGGCCGGCATACACGCCAAGTTCAACATGCGGGCAGCCCGGCACCCCCGACCCGGCATCCGGTGCGCCGGCCGGCCGGGGCGGGAGGGGGCGAACCGGTCGACTCCGGTGCAGGTCGGGACGGGACCGGACATCGGCGCGGCCGGCCCGCGCTCGCTACTGTCGAAGCGTGCCCACCGAGCCCCTCCGCAGCGCCGGCGCGTTGATCACGGACGATGGCGTCGAGCTGGCACCGCACCGCTTCGCCGGGCTGGTCGCCCCGGCGGTCGAGCGGGCGTTCGTGGCCGGGATGCTCGCCGGCCGCGACGGCGGCGGCGCCGAACTGAGCCAACGGTACGGCGGGCCCGCCGCCACCGGCTTCCTGGTGGAGTTCCGCACCCGGCTCGCCGCGCCGGGCGGCACCGTCGACCGGGCCGGCTTCGCCGCCGTCAACCGCTACCGCGACCCGGCCACCTGCCAACGGGCGCTGGACAAGCAGGTCGCCCACGGCACGATCGCCCGCCGGCCCGACGGCGGGATCACCGCCACCGAACGCGGCGTCGACTTCCTCACCGAGCTGTACCAGGTGCACGCCGAGGTGACCGAGGAACTGTGGGCCGGGCACGACGACCGGGTGCGCCGGCTCGTCGAGGCGTACGGGCGGGTGGTGGCGTACGCGGTGCTGCTGGCCGGGGAGCCGGACGCCGGGCCGGGGCCCGCGTTCGCGGCGGTGGCCCCGCCGTACGAGCCGGACGGCATCCCGCCGGGCGTGCTGCTGCTCAACCGGATCGGCGCGCTGCGGTACCACCGGGCCGACGCGTACGCGCAGGCGTGGACCGCCGCCGGGCACACCGCCGCCAGCGTCGGCAAGCTGCCGGACGGGCCGGAACGGCGGGCCATCGAGCTGGAGACCGACCGTCGGGCGGCCGGCCCGTACGCCACGCTGACCGCCGACGAGCGGCTGTGCGTGCTCGCCGACCTGGCCGCCCTGCCCGGCTGAACCCCGTCCGGCCCGGGTGAACTCCCGGTTGACGGCGGCCGGCGGGTCACGCGGGGCTATCCTCCACGGTGACCTGGAGTCGTACGAGGGAGGCCCCGCATGATCGGGATGGTGCTCGCGGCCGGTGCGGGACGCCGACTGCGCCCGTACACCGACACCCTGCCCAAGGCGTTGGTGCCGGTGGACGGTGAGACCACCATCCTGGACATCGCGCTGCGCAACCTGGCCGAGGTGGGGCTCACCGAGATCGTGATCGTGGTCGGCTACGCCGCCGACGCGGTCGTGCAGCGGCAGGCGGCCCTGGAGGAGAGGTACGGCGTCACCCTGACCCTGGTGCACAACGACAAGGCCGAGGAGTGGAACAACGCCTACTCGCTGTGGCTGGCCCGGGAGCACTTCGCCCGGGGCGTGCTGCTGGTCAACGGCGACACCGTGCACCCGGTGAGCGTGGAGAAGACCCTGCTGGCCGAGCGCGGGCCGGGCATCCTGCTCGCCGTGGACACCCTGAAGGCGCTGGCCGAGGAGGAGATGAAGACCACCTTCGACGCCGCCGGCCAGCTCACCCGGATCACCAAGCTGATGGACCCGGGCGAGGCGTACGGCGAGTACATCGGCGCGACGCTGATCGAGCCGCAGGTGGCCGGGGCGCTCGCCGACGCGCTGGAGGCGACCTGGCGGCGGGACCCGAACCTCTACTACGAGGACGGCTACCAGGAGTTCGCCGACCGGGGCGGCGAGGTGCGGGCCGCGCCGATCGGAGACGTCTCCTGGGTCGAGGTCGACAACCACGACGACCTGACCCGGGCACGGGAGATCGCGTGCCGCTACTAGCCCGTACCATCCTGACCCCGCTGCACATCGACGTGCGGCGCGGCGCGGTCGCCGACCTGGCCACCATCCTCGCCGACGGGCGGATCTCCGCCGGGGGCGACGTGGCGGTGGTGGTCGGCCCCGGTCAGGGCGGGCAGATCGCCGACCTGCTGCGGCCGTCGCTGCGCTCGGCGGACGTGTTCACCGTGGCCGGCGGCACCCTCGACGCCGCCGACGAGCTGGGCGGCAAGCTCCGCGAACGCTCGTACGACGCGGTGGTCGGCATCGGCGGCGGCAAGACCATCGACGTGGCGAAGTACGCGGCCACCCGGCGCGGCCTGCCCATGGTGACGATGGCGACGAGCCTCGCCAACGACGGCATCGCCTCCCCGGTCGCCAGCCTGATCACCGGCGGCCTGAAGGGCTCCTACGGGGTGCACATCCCGATCGCGGTGATCGTCGACCTGGACTTCGTGGCCGCCGGCCCCGACCAGCACAACCGGGCCGGCATCGGCGACGTGGTCAGCAACATCAGCGCCCTGGCCGACTGGGAACTGGCCCGCCAGGTACGCGGCGAACCCGTCGACGGCCTCGCCGCGTCGCTGGCCCGGATGGGCGCGGAGGCGGTGCTCGCGCACACCGGCGACATGACCGACGACGCGTTCGTCACGGTGCTGGCCGAGGCGCTGATCTCCAGCGGCCTGGCGATGGCGGTCTGCGGCAGCAGCCGACCGGCCAGCGGCGGCTGCCACGAAATCATGCACGCCGTCGACGCCCTCTTCCCCGGCACCTCGTCGCACGGCGAACTGGCCGGCCTCGGCGCACTGTTCTGCACGTTCCTGCGCGGTGACGAACGGCGCTTCGCCGAGATGGCGGCCTGCCTGGGCCGGCACCGGCTGCCCCGGCACCCCGCCGACGTGGGGCTCACCGACGACCAGTTCGTCGAGGCGGTGCAGTTCGCCCCGGCCACCCGCCCCGACCGGTACACCATCCTGGAGCACCTGGCCATGTCGGTTACCGAGACGCGGGAGCGGCTGGCAGACTACGCCGGTGCACTCCGCGACCACAGTGGCTGAACCCCGCCCCACCGTTGCCGACTTCCACCGGGTGAACCGGGGCGGCGGCCTGTTCAGCGAGTCGGTCAGCCAGTGGCTGGGTGCCGTCTTCGCCCTGGTCGCCCAGCGCCTCGGGCTGCGCCCGACCGCGCTGACCATCACCAACCTGGTGCTCGGCCTGGCCGCCTCGGTGACCGTGGTGGCGCTCGCCGACCGGGTCGCCGCCGGCACCGTCCCGGCCTGGCTGGTCGGGCTGGTCGCGCTGGTCGGCTGGCAGGTGGCGTACGCCCTGGACTGCGCCGACGGGCAGCTCGCCCGGGTGACCGGTCAGGGCAGCGCGGCCGGTGCCCGGGTCGACGTGCTCTGCGACGTGGCCGCCCAGATCGCCCTGGTCGCCGCCCTGTCCGCCACCGCCGTGGCGCAGCGCCCCTCCACGCCGACCTGGCTGGTCGCGACCTTCGCCGGCACCTGGATGGTCAACCTGGTGACCTCGGTGATGCAGTCCGGCCCCAACGCCGCCAGCATGGTCACCTCGACCTCCCTGCCGGTACGCCTGGTGAAGCTGGTCCGCGACTACGGCGCGGTGATCTTCGTGGCGGGGCTGGTGCTGATGCTCGTGCCGGCGCTGGTGTTCTGGGTGGTCGTGGCGTTCACGGTGGTCAACGGCGGGTTCCTGCTCGCCAGCATCGCCTTCTCGGCCCGCGCCTCGCTGTAGCGGCCTGCGGCACCGCCGTCACGGTCCCGCAGGGGGTTCGGCGCCGTGCTCCTCCGTGCGTTGTCGGCGGAGCCGTTCGAGGACGGCGGTGTCGGCTTCGAGGTCGGGGTGGTCTACCTGCCGGTCGAGGTCGACGACGTGTTCGAGTTCGCGGATCGCCTGGTCCAGGTCGCCGTTCGCCTGGTGGACCATCGCGATGTTGTACCGCGTGATGGCTTCTCCGGCCTGGTCGCCGACGTCCCGCCGGAGAAACAGGGCCTGACGGTAGTAGTCGAGAGCCCCCTGCAGATCCCCCAAGTGGCGGTACACGAGGCCGATGTTGTTCAGGGTGACAGCTTCACCCGCCCGGTCACCGACCTCCCGTCGAATAGGCAGTGCCTGACGGTAGTAGTCGAGAGCCCCCTGCAGATCCCCCAAGTGGCGGTACACGAGGCCGATGTTGCTGAGGGTGACAGCTTCACCCGCCCGGTCACCGGCCTCCCGCTGGATGGGCAGGGCCTGGTGGAAGTGGTCCAGGGCACACTGCTGATCCCCCATGCTTTCGTACACGACACCGACGTTGCTGAGGGTGATGGCCTCACCCGCTCGGTTCCCCACCTCCCGCTGGATGGGCAGGGCCTGGTGGTAGTGGTCCAGGGCACGCTGCCGATCCCCCAGGTTGTCGTACACGAGGCCGATGTTGCTGAGGGTGGCGGCTTCGTTGCCCCGGTGGCCGGCCTGCCGGTACATGGTCAGGGCCTGTTGGTAGTCCTCCAGCGCCGGCCGGGGTCGGCCCGTCGACGACCGCGCCCAACCCCGGTCGTAGAAGGAGCCGGCGTCCGGGCCCAGGGTCAGGGTCGCGGTGGCCATGGCCTCGACAGCGGCGAATCGCGAGGTACGCAACCACACCCGACCCACCCGGTCACCGACCTTACGGGCGATCGCCGGCTGTCGGCCGGCGACGGCGAGCCGGTGCACCTCGACCCAGCGGGCGAGGAATTGCGGGTCAGTAGCCATCGGGGGTGGTGGGGTCGAGGACCCAGATTTGGTAGAGGGACTGGGCGGCGGCGGCGCACGCCTCGGTGTAGTCGTCGTCGGTGAGCAGGGGGCGGACGAGGGGGTGCAGGACGTTGGAGACGAAGTAGCGGGGCTCGTGCTTTTCCGGGTCGATGCCCTCTTCGAGCAGGCCGAGTTCGACGGCCCGCTGGAGGTGCCGGGCGGCGTCGGGGTGCGGGTGCAGGGCGTGGACGGTGGCGGCGGGGATCGGTAGTTCGACGACGTTGATCCGGGCGAGCATCCGGCGGAGTTCGAGGGGTTGGGAGTCGAGCAGGTTGTCGGCGAGGACGGTTTCCCGGCGGAACCTGTTGGCTTCGCCCTCGATGGCGGCGAGCAGGCCGTCGACGTCGAGGGCGACGTCGCCGACGATCCGGTTGAGCCAGTCGAGCAGGCGGGGGTTGCCGGCTGCCGCCTCGATCGCCCGGTTCCGGATGGTGGGGTTGATGGTGGATTCGGGGCGCAGGTTGGTCAGGTTGGCGATCTTCTTGGTCTGCTCGACCGGGGTGAGGGTTTCCAGCGCTTCGACGGCGAGGGTGGTGCCGGTCGGGGCGGGGAAGCGGTAGCGGCTGGTGATGACGACGCGGCTCGGGCTGCCGGTGTCGCGGATGGCGGCCAGCAGGGCGGGCAGGATCTCGGCCATCGCCGGGGCGAGGACCCGGCTGCCGTCGTCGCGGGCGTCGAGGTTGCCGGTCTCGAAGTCGTCGAAGACGAACAGGCAGGGTGTCCCGCCGAGCGGTCCGTCGGCGTCGAGCAGGTGCCGCAGCCTGATCGACAGGGAAACCTGGTCGTTGTCGAGCAGGGTGGCGGCCTCGATGCTCTGGTCGAGGCTGTCGAAACGGATCTTGCTGGTGAGTTCGCGGAACTTGATGGCGTCAACCCGGCCGTACCAGACGGCACGCTGGTGGGTGGGCATGCGTTCCAGGAGCCGGGAGGCGAGGCTGCTCTTGCCGAGCCCGCCCATGCCGGCCAGCAGCAGGCCCTGCGCCGCGCCGGGGGTGTCGGCGGGTTGCCGCAGGACGCGTAGGCAGCGCTGGATGACCCGCCGCCGGCCGACGAACTCGGCACGGGACGCGACCCGGGACAGTTGGGTCTGCGGGTCCAGGAACTGCTGGTCGGCGGCCCGTACCTGCAACCGCCTGCGGCCCTTGGTGTGCAGCGGGGTGACCATGGGTGCCAGCGGGGACCGGTCGGCGTAGACGCGGAGCAGATGCCAGTAGCTGCTCTGCTTGTCATGGAACAGGTGGCGGCGGGCCGCGATGATGGCCCGGTCCAACGACCCGCCGTCGGCCAGGACCTGGTAGAGGGCGGCGGCGAAGTCGGTGGCGGAGACGTCCCCGACCGGCAGAGCCCAGCCAAGCACCGCAGGGGCACCAGCGGCGACCAGGCTCTCACTCATCGACGGGACCACGCCGCCCTCCGGGGCGTCGGCGGTCAGGCAGCCGGAGACGAACACCAGCCTCGGCCAGTGGCCCTGCATCGCCTCGGCGAGCTGGTCGGCCGTCGCCCGGGTGGGCCTGCCGTACTCGTCCTCCAGGAGGAAGACCGGCTGCCCGCCGGCGGTGGTGGCGTGCCCGCTCAGGTGCAGCACGTCGAAGTGGCCGGGCCCGTAGTCACGGCTGAGGAATTGCAGCCCCTCCAGGGTGCCGCTCTCCTCCACCACCAGATCGGTGCCGGTGCGCCGGGTCGCGGCCAGGATCGCCGCCTCCTCGGCCTCGAAGTTGAGCACCGGCTCGACACCCTCGGGCGAGGCCGCCATGAACAGCACCCGCAGCGGCCGGTTACCCGGCGCGACCGGGCCGGTCAACGCCGCGTGGGTGCCGACCGCCCGCACCGGCAGGAGCGGCGCCCGCCCGGCCACCGTCAGGAACGCCCCCTCCCGGGCCAGCAACTCCCATGGCAGGTGCCGCAGCCGCTGCTCGGCGGTGATCCGCAGCACCGCCCCGGCGGGATGGGCCAGCATCGGGGTCAGCCACCGCTCGTCGCCGTCCAGGAACTCCGCCAGCCGCGTCCCCAGCTCGGCCAGCCGCGTCGCGCCGTACACCTTGTGGGCGGTGGCGTCGGTGCTGTAGTCGCGGCGTACCAGGGTGATCAGCTCGTCGACGGCGGCCCGGTCCAGGCTGCGGACCCGGGATGGCTGGCCGTCGGCGGAAAGCCGGAGTTCGTAGTGGTCCGAGGTCTGCGCGAAGACCTCCAGGTCGAAGGTGCTCATCTGCCCGTCCCCGTCGTGGTGGTGGCCAGGTCAGCGCGGCCCGGTGTCGTCCTGCCGCATGGCG
Source organism: Micromonospora sp. WMMD730 (assembly GCF_049178955.1). NCBI lineage: Bacteria > Bacillati > Actinomycetota > Actinomycetes > Micromonosporales > Micromonosporaceae > Micromonospora > Micromonospora sp. WMMD730. The sequence continues at coordinate 7,385,710 of NZ_JBMHML010000002.1, read as the reverse complement.
ATCTCCAGCCGGGCCTGGCTGCCCTCGGCCAGCTCGATCCGGGTGCCGTCGGGCAGCAGCACGGTGACCGCAGCGCCGTCCCGGCGGCGGGCACCCCACCACTCGGTGATCGTCTTGGCCGCACCGACCCCGGAGAACACCAGTCCGATCACCGCGATCACCATCTCTGACGAACGCTGCACCTGCACCGGCGACACGCTGCCGTCGGGCCCCACGGCAGCGACCAGCGCGGCCCGCAGTTCCGCCGCCCAGCTCGCGGCCTGCGCCCCGGAAACCTCCACTGTGGCGTTCGCCATCGCCCGCGCCCCTCCCCCACGCTCCTGGTCACACCGGCCCAGGACCGCCCCGCCCGCCCAGCCGGGACGATCAACGGTACGGACCTTGGCGGCTACTGTACGTTTCATTCGCGTCCCGGGGCCGCTCGGAGAACCCGGCTCAGGTGACAGCTTCCCGACTCACCGACCGCGTCCCCGGTCAGCGGGGAAAGAACAACGGCGACCGACGCCACTGCCCTCATGCCTGTGGTGTCACCGTCCTACCCTCGGCAACGGGAGTAGCAGGAAGGGCGAGGTGGACCGGCGATGGAGGATCGAGAACGCCCCGTCAACACTGCTGCGGCGACCACCATCGCCCGACGCGTGGAGGTGCATCGGCTCGCGGTCGCCGGCCGACAGCCGGAGATCGCCCGGGACCTCGGTGACCGGGTGAGTCGGGTGTGGTTGCGTACCTCGCGGTTCGCCGCCGTCGAAGCCATGGCCACCGCGACCCTGACCCTGGGCCCGGACGCCGACGCTCTTTACCAGCGTGGCTGGGCGCGGTCGTCGACGGGCCGACCCCGGCCGGCGCTTGAGGACTACCAGCAGGCCCTGACCATGTACCAACAGGCCGGCCACCGGGGCAACGAAGCCGCCACCCTCACCAACATCGGCCTCGTGTACGACAGCCAGGGAAATCGGCAGCGGGCCCTGGACCACTACCACCAAGCCCTCCCCATCCGGCGGGAAGTCGGCGACCGGGCCGGCGAAGCCGCCACCCTCCACAGCATCGGCCTCGTGTACAACAGACGGGGGGATCGGCAGCGGGCCCTGGACCACTACCACCAAGCCCTCTCGATCCAGCGGGAAGTCGGCAACCGGGCCGGCGAAGCCGCCACCCTCGCCAACATCGGCAGCGTGTACGACAACCAGGGGGATCGACAACAGGCCCTCGACCACTACCACCAAGCCCTCCCCATCACGCGGGAAGTCGGCGACCGAGCCGGCGAAGCCACCACCCTCAACAACATCGGCAGCGTGTACGACAGCCTCGGGGATGCGCAGCGGGCCCTCGACCACTACCACCAAGCCCTCCCCATCACGCGGGAAGTCGGCGACCGAGCCGGCGAAGCCGTCACCCTCAACAACATCGGCCTCGTGTACGACAGCCAGGGGGATCGGCAACAGGCCCTCGACCACTACCACCAAGCCCTCCCCATCACGCGGGAAGTCGGCAACCGAGCCGGCGAAGCCACCACCCTCACCAACATCGGCAGCGTGTACAACAGCCAGGGGGATCGGCAACAGGCCCTCGACCACTACCACCAAGCCCTCCCCATCCAGCGGGAAGTCGGCAACCGAGCCGGCGAAGCCACCACCCTCACCAACATCGGCAGCGTGTACGACAGCCAGGGGGATCGACAACAGGCCCTCGACCACTACCACCAAGCCCTCCCCATCCAGCGGGAAGTCGGCGACCGGGCCGGCGAAGCCGTCACCCTCACCAACATCGGCAGCGTGTACGACAGCCAGGGGGATCGGCAGCGGGCCCTCGACCACTACCACCAAGCCCTCCCCATCCAGCGGGAGGTCGGCTACCGGGCCGGCGAAGCCGTCACCCGGTTCAACATCGCGATGGTCCTCCGGGCGGTCGGTGACCTCGACCAGGCGATCCGGGAGCTCGAACTCGTGGTCGACCTCGACCGGCAGGTTGGCCACCCCGACCTCGAAGCCGACACCCGCGTCCTCGAACAACTCCGACAGGAACGCGCAGAACGCCAGTAGGAAAGCACTTCGACCACAGCCGAGCGAGACCCTTCCGGCGCATCGAAAGGTGTCGTAGTGTGGCGTTCGCAGGTAAGCGCTTTCCAGCCCTGCTGCGGCACTTCGGCGGGCGCTCCTGCGCGTGCGGACGGCTGTCCGCCACCACCCCGTCCCATCACCCGTCTCGGAGGACACGTGAGCACACGTGACAACGGCGCGACGTCGCGCCGTCGACGGTGGCAGGTCGCCCTGCTGCCGTTCGCCACCGTAGGGCTGGTCGCCGCCGGCCTGGTCGTGACCCAGACCGGTGCCCAGGCCGCCACCTGGCCCACCGCCAAGAGCACCACCACCGTCACCACCACCCAGTCGGTCAGCGGCACCAAGGACTACGGCCTGGTCCGCTACAAGGCCGGCGGCGCGATGGGTGACGGCGGTCAGAGCGAGAGCCAGAAACCGATCTTCGAGCTGGCCGACGGCGCGACGATCAAGAACGTGATCATCGGTTCGCCGGCCGCCGACGGCATCCACTGCAAGGGCAGTTGCACGCTGATCAACGTGTGGTGGGAGGACGTCGGCGAGGACGCCGCCACCTTCAAGGGCGGCTCGTCGGCGAACTACACGGTCGACGGCGGGGGTGCCCGCTCCGCCTCCGACAAGGTGTTCCAGCACAACGGCGGCGGCAAGCTGACCATCAAGAACTTCGACGTCAGCAACTTCGGCAAGCTGTACCGGTCGTGCGGCAACTGCTCGACCCAGTACAAGCGGACCGTCGTCATCCAGAACGTCACCGTGACCGCCCCCGGCAAGGTGCTCGCCGGCATCAACACCAACTACGGCGACACCGCGACGTTCTCGGGCATCACCATCTACGGCGACAGCAGCCGGAAGATCTCCATCTGCGACCGCTACACGGGCAACAGCTCCGGTGCCGAACCCGTCAAGACCGGCAGCGGCCCTGACGGTACGTACTGCAAGTACACGTCCTCGAACATCGTCTACAAGTAGAGCCGGCCCTCCCTCAACTGCAGTAGGCCCTGTGTGTCACCTGGCCGTAGGCCGGCATCGCGGTTCCGTCGTAACGGAGGCGGGCCGCACACACCCGCATGGTGTGCGCGGCCCGCCTCCGTCGCCAGCATCAGCGAAGGAACCGATAGGGCGTCGGATGCCGCGTCCTCGACCGCCGCGCCCTGGTTGATCGACTCCGTTGGGGCGAAGTTGGGGTGTCGACCTCGCCGAAATACCGCTACTTCGGCCCACAGGTTTGGGCCGCTCAGATCTCCGGTCCCGTGCCGACGTCACTCGGCCATGACGTCGGGGGTGGGCCGAAGGCACGGCGGGCGGCCCGCACGGCCAGGGCGGCGAGGGCAGCGTTGGCACCACCGCCGATAACCGCGCCGACGCCGAACGGCGCTACCCGGCCGAGAACGATGATGCCCTGTTTCGTGCCGTACTTCGTGATGAAGTGCCTTCCCAGGACCTTGTTGATCTGGCGCAACGTCTCGCCGGGAACCTGCCCGACGATCAGCCGCCCCCAGTGCTGCCCCGTACGTTCAGCCATCTTGGTGATGGTGGCAGAGCCGGAGCCGCCGAGCATGATGCCCATGACGATCGTCCGGCGGCGTTCGACCTCGTCGATGGGTACGCCGTGCACTTCGGCAATTGAGAGTGCGAAGAGGGCGCTCAACTGGAGCGAAGAGAGGAACTCGCCTCCCGACAGCGCCAGCGCGACTCCCGTGCCTACGCCGGGCGCTGCTGCGGCTCCGCCCACTGCGGCACCCGTCCCGGTCAGGGCGCTGACGTACATCCGTTCCAGGTTGCGGATCACCTCTGCGGGGGTCGCCTCAGGGTTGCGCTGGCGGGCGCGGGCGATGTTCTTGCGCACCAGGGGACTCTGGAGGGTGATCGCCTTGTCCAGCAGATCGAGGACCCGCTGCCCACCTCCGGCCACTTCCGGAACCGGCCCATCGTGGGCATCCGTCACCATGCGTCGAACTCCTCGGCTAGGCCCTGATCCACTGTGGACGCGGTCCATCAGGTTACGGGAGGACGTTCGACCATCACCAGAGCCGAAACTGACGACTCCCGGACACCACTGACGCAGGCCGGCAGCCCATTCCGACCGGCACACACGCCACGGCAGGCTCTCCCGCCCTGATCTGCCCGGTGATCAAGAGAATTGAGTCACCTGGTGTCGGTGATCAAGAGATTTACGTCAACTTTGATCTTCCCGATGACGCAATCTTCTTGATCACCGGGAGAGTCGGGCAGAAGCACTGGGGGTTCGTGGCGTTTGGGGGTTTGTGTTCCTGGCCGCCGTGACACGGGATTGATCGACGCGGTTGGGGCGAAGTTGGGGTATGGATACCGCGATTCAGCCCGCAGGCTCCGGCCGTTCAGTTCTCCGGCGGGGGCGGCTCATCCGCGCCCCGCGCCTTCCACGGCTGGTGCTCCGCGATCCAGGCTTCCACGTCCTCCACGAGCCATACCGCCCCGCCCGCCAACCGATCGAAGGGCTCGGGGAAGTCGGGCCGAGTAGTGAGCTGGACGATGCGGACACGGGACACGCCCAAGCGCTCTTGCAGCTCCGCGCTCCCGTACAGCCTCCGCCGCCAACTCACTATCGAAGCATCCTGAGCTGACCCCCTTACGAACTCGTAAGACAGGGCGAAGTCACCTATTAGCGCTGCTGAAGCAGCATTAATGCCAACAGGTATACCCCCTGTCACACTTGACAGAGGGTTGGGGATCGGGTCTGCTGAGTAGCAGTAAGTAGGCGTTAGGCCACGAACCCCCACGGCCGACGCTCCTGTCTGTGGACTCTCGGGAGGTCCCATGGCTCGGCATGCGAAGCACCTGACGCGCTCTGGTCTGCTGGCGAAATGCTGGCCGTTCCGGCGGCGGGTGAACCCGCTCGACCGCCTCCGCCCCGCCACGAACCACGCCGAATGCGTCGCGGCGTATCTGGTGACAGGGGTGGCGCGGGTGCCCGACCTGCCGGAACGGCCGCTGCTGACCCTGGCCGGGGAATACTGGGCGGGGTGCTGGTCGTGACGGCGCGGCGCGGGCCCGACCAGGACGACCGGGGCGAGCGGATCCAGGCGGCGGAACGTGAGGCGGCGCGGCAACGGATTCTCGCCCAGGCCGAGGCGGAGCGGATACCGGCCGAGGAGACCACCCGGGCGGTGCCGGACCGGCGGTGGCGTCGTGGACAGCAGTGAGCTGCTGCCGGTCGGCCGGCGGGTGGCGTACTGGCGGGGGCGGCGGAAACTGTCGCAGCAGGTGTTCGCCGATCGGCTCGGCCGGTCGAAATCCTGGGTGGACAAGATCGAGCGGGGCGTCCGGTCGCTGGACAAGGTGTCGACGTTGCGGGACATCGCCGCCGTGCTGCGGATCGACACCGCCGTGCTGCTCGGCCGGGACTCCCGACCCGCCACGACGACCGCCCGGATCGAAGGGGTGGAGCGGATCCGGGCGGCCCTGTCGACGTACGAGATGGCGCTGGGGCGACCGGCGCCCCGCCCGGTGCCGCCGGCGGCCCGGGTGGTGCGGGACGTCGGGCACGCCTGGGTGCAGTTCCAGCATGCCCGGTACCCGCAGGTGGTCGGTGTGTTGCCGGATTTGCTGGCCGGCGTGCAGCGGGCCTCCGCCGACGATCACGAGGCGAACCGGCCGCTGTTGGTGGAGGTGTACCGGCTCACCGCCTCGCTGCTGGTGAAGCTCGGTGAGGTCGACCTGGGCTGGCTGGCCGCCGATCGGGCGATGGCCACCGGGGCCGGCGATCCCCTGCTGGTGGCCGCCGCCACGGTGCAACTCGGCCAGGTGTTCCGCGCCTCGGGGCGGGCCCGCGCGGCGGTGTCGGCGTCGCTCGCCGCCGCGTACCGGATCGCCCTGCTCAGCCCCGACGACGCCGGCCCCGGTGAGTTGTCGCTGTGCGGGGCGCTGCTCGTGCAGGCCGGGCTGGGGGCGGCCCGCCGGGGCGACGACCGCGCCGTCGCCGACCTCCTCGACGAGGCCGCCGGGATGGCCGCGCAGGTCGGCGAGGGCCACGACCACCACCGGACGGCGTTCGGGCCGACGGCGGTGGACCTCGCCCGTACCGCCGCCGCCCTTGACCTGGGCGATGCCGGCGAGGCGGTGGCCTGGCACGAGCGGGCGACCCGACGGGACGCCTGGCGGTGGCTGCCGTTGGAACACCGGGCGGCGCACCTGGTCGACGCGGCCCGCGCCTACCTCCAGGCCGACGACCCGGCCAACGCCGGCCGGGTGCTGGCCGACGCCGAGCGGATGGCCCCCGCCGAGGTACGCCACCGGCCCGCCGCCCGGGAGGTGCTCGCCCAGGTGGCCCGCACCCCGCACGCCCCGGCCACCATCGTCACTCTCGCCGCCGCCCTCGGGGTGACCTGACCATGACCGCGCCGCACCTGTCGTTGGCGCAGATCCGCAACCGGCTGGTCCTCACCGCCCGCGCGGTCCTCCGCAGCCACCGCACCGACCCGGACGGCCGCTGCCGGGTCTGCCGGATCGCGGACTGCCGGGTGTCGGCCGCCGCCCGCGACGTCCTCGACGCCGCCGCTGCCTGCCAGCGCTACCACCCGGCGTGAAACGCCGCCGGGCCGCAGCAGCTCACCGCCCGTCGTCCTCGCGGACGGCCAGCAGGAGGTCGAGAGGCCACACCTCAGCCGGGACGTCGCGCCTGCACGGTCGCCGCAGCTGTACCTGGCGATAGGTGGTATGCCTGTCAGTCATAAATATGCCTGCCAGGCATACCACTTCGAGTAGATGTGTCGCCTGCCCGCGACACGCCCGGCCGCCCTCCCCTGCCCACAGGCGCGCGCAGAGATCTTGGAAGGAAACGGCCCTCATGGGGGCCACTTTCTACCAAGATCTCGCGGGGGTCCCCCGGCAGCGGGTCAGCGGGGGCAGTGGGGTCAGCGGGGGCAGTGGGGTCAGTTGGCGCGGGTGAGGGAGGCGTAGATGGCGAGGTGCCGTTTGAGGACCACGTCCGGGTGGAACGTCTGCTCGTACCGCAGCCGGGCCGGGGCGGAGAGCAGCGCGGCACCGGCCCGCGCGACCGGGAGCGCGGCGGCCAGGGCGGCCGGGTCCGGCGGGACCACCCAGCCGGCGGTGCCGCCCAGCAGGCCGGCCGGGACCGCCGGCGGACCGGCCGGCGGCGGGGCGTGACCCGCGACCGCCGAGGCGACCGCGGCCGGGCCGGTGCCGGCGGGCTCGTGCGGGGCGTCCGCACCCACCAGGTACGGGATGCCGCCGAGCGCGGTGCCGAGGACCGGCCGCCCACTGGCCAACGCCTCGATGATCACCGTGGGCAGCACGTCGTGCCACATCGAGGCGGCGATCACCACGGCGCTCGCCTCGACGGCGGCGCGCACCCCGTCCCGGTCGAGCTGGCCCAGGTAGACGACGTCGGCGCGCTCGGCGGCGGCGGCCTCGACCAGCGGGCGCAGCTCGCCGTCACCGGCCACCCGCAGCGTGCCGAGGCTGCCCACCGGGTGCCGCCGCCAGGCGTCCAACAGCAGGTCGACACCCTTCTCCGGGGTCAGCCGGGCCAGATAGAGGAAACCGTCACCGAGCGGGGTAGGCGCACCCGGGTCGGGCACCGCGTTCGGCTTGACCACGATCCGCTCGGCCGGGATGCCGTAGTCGGTCAGGTGGTCGGCGATGGCCGAGGTGAGCGCGATGAACCGGTCCACCGAACGCCAGGTGCCCCGGTGCACGGCCAGGGTGGCCGCCATCAACGCGCTCTGCGCCCGCGAATCCCGGTAGCAGCGGTGCACGATCGACGGCACCGCCAGCGCCCGGCCCTTGCAGTCCTGGCAGATGACGCCGTCGCGGAAGTAGATCCCCGACGAGCAGACCTGCCGGTAGTTGTGCACCGTCTGCACCACCGGCACGCCGTGCGTGTGCGCCGTCCGCACCACCCAGGGCGAGAGCAGGGGGTACGGGTTGTGCAGGTGCAACACGTCCGGGCGGTGCTCGGTGAGCAGCCGGGACAGGTCCTGCTGGGCGCGCGGGGCGTAGATCGGTGAGATCGGCAGCAGCGCCTTGGCCGACTTCGGCATCGACGGGATCTCGTCCGAGCTGCGGATGAACGGCAGCACCTCGACCCCGGCGGCGGTGAGCTGCCCGATCTCCGAGTCGACCATCGTGTTCTCACCCGACGGCTGGGCTTCCCGGTACCGGTTGTGCGCCACCACGATTCTCACGGGAAGGAAGGCTACCGTGAGGGGGTGCCCGAACTACCGGAGGTGGAAGCGCTCGCCGGCTACCTACGTGAGCGTGCCGTGGGGCGTCGCGTCGACCGGGTCGAGGTCGCCGCGATCAGCGCCCTGAAGACGTACGACCCGGCGCCCACTGCGGTGTCGGGCCGGGCGGTGGCCGACGCCCGGCGGCACGGCAAGTTCCTCGACGTGATCTTCGACGGTGACCTGCACCTGGTGGTGCACCTGGCCCGCGCCGGCTGGCTGCACTACCGGGAGGCGTTCCCGTCCACCACCCCGCTGCGCCCCGGCAAGGGCCCGATCGCCCTACGGATACGCCTCGACGACGGCTCCGGGTTCGACCTCACCGAGGCGGGCACCCAGAAGAAGCTCGCCGCCTACCTGGTGACCGACCTGGCGCAGGTCCCCGGGGTCGCCAAGCTCGGGCCGGACGCGCTCGACGCCGACCTGGCCACCTTCACCGAACGGCTGCGCAGCCGCCGGGGGCAGATCAAGGGGGTGCTGACCGATCAGTCGGTGCTCGCCGGGGTCGGCAACGCGTACTCCGACGAGATCCTGCACGCGGCGAAGCTGTCCCCGTTCGCGATCACCGACCGGCTCACCGACGACCAGCTCGCCACCCTGCACGCCGCCACCCGGACGGTGCTCGGCGACGCGGTACGCCGCTCGGCCGGGCACCGGGCGGCGGAGCTGAAGGGCGAGAAGCGTTCCGGGCTGAAGGTGCACGCCCGCACCGGACTGCCCTGCCCGGTCTGTGGCGACACCGTGCGCGAAGTCTCGTTCGCCGACTCCAGCCTCCAGTACTGCCCGACCTGCCAGACCGGGGGCAAACCACTCGCTGACCGTCGGTTGTCCCGTCTCGTACGGTGAGTCACATCGCGCCATTGTTACGGAGAGGTATCGTCCCTGGCGCGCGGAACGTCCCCGTCCGCGCTCTACCCCGGTGGCCGTCCATCGGTATAGTGGCTCGGTCCCCGGCTTCGAAAACTGACGTGAAGTCGGCCGGTTCCCCGTCGGCAACGCCAAACGCAAAGCCCCCCGGCTCCGCGTTTGACCCGCTGCCAGCGTGGGAGACTGGAACGGTGGGCGACCCGGGCCCCTCACGGCGAGTGAGCGGCGCGTGTCATGCGGGAGGACATGGGTTGAGGTGACGACAAGCCTCCAGCGCCCGGTAACCAACACAGGCCGGAGCAAACTCGTGCGGCACGTGGACAGCTTCGAGATCCAGCCGCCGACACCACCGTCACACAACGGGGTGCCCCGGTCGGCATGGGCTCGCGCCCGACGCCGGGTGTCCCGCTGGCACCGCCCGTACATCGTCGCGCTGCTGCTGCTCGACTTCGCCGCGGCGGCCCTGGCGAGTTTCCTCGCCATCCAGATCTTCGACCAGGCGGCCTCCGGCTTCTACGGCGTGAAGGAGAACCCGACCTGGTTCCACACGGTCGCGTTCGGTCTGCTGCCGCTCGGCTGGGTGGTCATCCTCTGGGGAAACCGGGCATACGACCGGCGTTACCTGGGACTGGGCCCGGACGAGTACAAGCGGGTCATCCGGGCCGGCGTCGCGGTCGCCGCGACGGTCTCGTTCCTCGCCTTCGCCACCGTCACGCAGCTCTCCCGGTGGACCGTGGGCTTCGCGCTCCTCGGTGCGCTGGTGCTGGTGCTGGTCGGGCGGATGACGGCGCGGTTCGTGTTGCACCGCATCCGGGGTCGGGCCGGGCACGCCGGGCACCGGATGGTGCTGGTGGGCACCCTGCCGGAGTGCCTGGAGGTCTACACGGCCGTCACTCGCAACCCGGCCGCCGGCCTGGTGCCGGTGGCCATCCACATCACCGACGGGTACGCCGCCGCCCGGGGCATCCAGACCCCCGTCCCGGTGTACGCCGGGCGGGACGTGCTGGCCCTGGTGCGGGAGGTCGGCGGGGACACCATCGCGGTCTGCGGCTCGGCCAGCGCCGAACCGGGTGAGCTGCGCCGGTTGGCCTGGCAGCTGGAGGGCTCCGGCGTCGACCTGGTGGTCGCCCCGCAGCTCACCGACATCGCCGGCCCCCGGGTGCACATCCGCCCCATCGAGGGCCTGCCGCTGCTGCACGTGGAGGAGCCGACCCTGTCCGGGCCGGCGCTGCTGGCCAAGAACCTGATGGACCGGGTCGCCGCCGGGCTGGGCCTGCTGCTGCTCGTGCCGGTCTTCCTCGCCATCGGGCTGGCCATCCGGCTCTCCGACCCCGGGCCGGTCTTCTTCCGCCAGCCCCGGGTGGGCCACGAGGGGCGGACCTTCCGGGTGTGGAAGTTCCGCACCATGTACGTCAACGCCGAGGAGCGGCTTGCCGGTCTGGTCGACCAGAACGAGACCGACGGCATGCTGTTCAAGATGAAGCAGGACCCCCGGGTGTTCCCGGTGGGCCGCTTCCTGCGGGCCTCCTCGCTGGACGAGCTGCCCCAGCTGATCAACGTGCTGTGGGGGGAGATGTCGCTGGTGGGGCCGCGTCCGCTGCCCGCCGACGACGGCGACTTCCTCGGCGACGTACGGCGGCGGCTGCTGGTCCGTCCCGGGATGACCGGCCTGTGGCAGGTGTCCGGCCGTTCCGACCTCTCCTGGGACGAGGCGGTCCGGCTCGACCTCTACTACGTCGACAACTGGTCGCTGGCGTACGACCTGAGCATCCTGTGGCGCACGGTCGGTGTGGTGCTGGCCCGCAAGGGCGCGTACTGAACCCCTTGGCGTGGCGGGCCGGACAGGCCAGGATCGCGGGGTGGGTGGCAACCTCTCCGCCGTGGTCGGCGTCGTCTCGCTGGTGACCGCGCTCGCCGCCGCGCTCTGGGCGGCGCTGCGGCTGCGCGGTCGACGGGGCATCGCCACCGCCACCCAACGGGCCACCTACGAGGTGCTGCACACCGCAGGGCTGGCCGCCGAGCCGCTGCGTACCGGGCTGCACCCGGCGGGCGCGGCGAAAGCCGTACGCCATCTGCGGGCCCTGGTGGGGGCGGCCGGGCTGGCGTTGACGGACGCCGACACGCTGCTGGCCCTCGACGGGCGCGGCGGGCACCACGGCGGGCAACTGCTCGCGGCGGCCCGGCGGGTGGCCGAGACCGGCCGGTCGACGGTGCTGGGCGAGTCGGAGCTGCACTGCGACCGGGTGGACTGCCTCGTCCGGGGGGCGGTGGTGGCCCCGCTGTCGGCCGACGGCCGGGTGGTCGGGGCGCTCGTCGCGGTGGCCGACGGGCCGCCCGCGCCGGGCCTGGTGCAGGCCACCCTGGAGACCGCGCACTGGGCCGGCAACCAGCTCTCGCTGGCCGAGCTGGACTCGTCCCGGGAGCGGCTGGCCCGCGCCGAGGTCCGGGCGTTGCGGGCGCAGATCAGCCCGCACTTCATCTACAACGCGTTGACCGCGATCGGGTCGTTCGTGCGCACCGACCCGGAGCGGGCCCGGGAGCTGATCCTGGAGTTCGCCGAGTTCACCAGGTACTCGTTCCGGGCGCACGGGGAGTTCACCACCCTCGCCGAGGAGTTGCGTTCCATCGATCGTTACCTGACCATCGAACGGGCCCGGTTCGGTGACCGGTTGCAGGTGCGGTTGCAGATCGCCCCGGAGGTGCTGCCGGTGACCCTGCCGTTCCTGTGCCTGCAACCGTTGGTGGAGAACGCGGTAAGACACGGGTTGTCGCGCAAGCCCGGTACCGGCATGGTGAGCATCGAGGCCCGGGACGCGGGTGCCGAGTGTCACATCACGGTGGAGGACGACGGAGTGGGGATGGACCCGGCCACGCTGACCGCGGGGATCGCCGAGCTGACCCGGGCCGGCAGCGACCCGACCGACGACCCCGGCCAGCACGTCGGCCTCTCCAACGTCGACGAGCGGCTCCGCTCGGTCTTCGGCGACGGGTTCGGCCTGGTCGTCGAGACGGGCCCCGGCTCGGGTACGAAGGTGAGTCTGCGGATTCCGAAGTTCCACCCGGGCGTACGGGCCGGCGCGTGAGCGAGCGGGGCGGCGCGGTGAACGCCTCCGGGTTCCTGCGGGTGCTGGCGGTCGACGACGAGCCACCGGCGCTCGACGAGTTGGCGTACCACCTGCGGGCCGATCCCCGGGTGGCCCGGCTGCACACGGCCGGTGACGCCACCGAGGCGCTGCGGGTGCTGCGGGACACCGACGTGGACGTGGTCTTCCTGGACATCCGGATGCCCGGCCTGGACGGCATGGAACTGGCCCGGGTGCTGCGCCGGTTCGCCCGCCCGCCCGCGATCGTCTTCGTCACCGCGTACGACGACGGCGCGGTCGACGCGTTCGACCTGGGCGCCACCGACTACGTCCGCAAGCCGGTACGCGCCGAACGGCTCGCCGAGTCGCTGCGCCGGGTGATGGGTTCCCGGGTGGTGCCGTCGCACCCGGCTGCCCTGGCCCGTGCCGAGGAGGACCCGACGATCCCGGTGGAGCTGGCCGGGACGACCCGGATGCTGCCCCGCTCGGCGGTGCGCTGGGTGGAGGCGCAGGGCGACTACGCGCGGCTGCACACCGCCGACGGGTCGCACCTGGTCCGGGTGTCGCTGGCCACCCTCGCCGAGCGTTGGGCGGACGCGGGTTTCGTGCGCATCCACCGGTCGTACCTGGTGCAGTTGCGGCTGATCGCGGAGCTGCGCCTGGTCAACTCGGGGTACGTGGTGCTGATCGACGCCGCCGAGTTGCCGGTGAGCCGCCGGCACACCCGGGAGCTGAAGGACAAGCTGGTCCGCGCCGCCAAACAGGACTGGAACCGCTGACCCGGCTGCGACCATGATCGTCGCAGTGCCGGCGGCTGATCGTCGCAGTATCGGCGGTGTTGCGGTGACGGAGTGCCCCGGATGCCGCAACATCGGCCCCCTGGCGCGGGAACGGCGAAGGGCGTCCCGGCCGAGGCCGGGACGCCCTTCGCCTTGGTGGCGGGTCAGCGCGGGGAGGGGGCGCCCACGCCGGAGTCGGTCACCTTGAGCCTGCTACCGGGGGTCGTGGCCCGGCTCGTGGGCGGAGTAGCCGTACCCGGGTAGACCCAGAGCGTGCCGACGACGTCGGCGACCACATGGGTGTTACCCGAGTGGTTGTAGACGTTGAAGCCCTGCGTGGGGCCGAGGATGCCCAGCACCGCGTTGGAGACGGTCTGCCCGGCGGCCGGGTTGAGGTTGCTCGCCGTCGGCCGGGTCATCGCCGAGTCGGCCGGCCACACCGTGAGCACGGTGTTGCTGGTCGGGGTGACCGCGGTGACGTTCATCGCGAGCACCTGCGTGCTGGGGGTCAGCATGCTCGCCGGTGCGGTGACCTTGCCGACCGCGGTCGGCCCGAGGACGCTCGGCAGGCCCTGGCCGATCCGGCTGTCCGCGATCCGGGTCGGCGACATCGGCGTGAACCGCAGGCCGTCCGGGACGGTGCCGTCGTCGATCACGCCCACCACGTCCACCACCAGGTGGGTGGTCTGCGAGGTGTAGATCGCGAACTGCGGTGCCCGCTTGCCGCCGCACTCGGTGCACTCGACGGTCTCGACGATGGCGAGGTTCGGCACCACCTTGCCCGCCGGGTAGTTGACCGTGGACGCACTCGGCACGTCCCCCTGCCCGTTCCAGGCCGTCAGGTAGCCGGCCTTGCGGGGCGAGACGGCGGTGATGTTGACGACCAGCGCCCTGACGTTGGCGTTGACGCTGCCGAAGCTGAGCCAACTCTCCATGTAGTAGTTGGCGGACAGAGGAGCGCCGTCGTCCCGGGTGTCGTAGAGCCGGAACGGCTTGATCCACTGGTACTGGCCGCCCGACCCCCGGCTGGAGAGCGAGTTGTTCCCGGCCCAGACGCCCGTCACGTCGACCACGACGTCCGTCGACCCGGCGTGGTTGTAGACCGACACCTTGCCGCCCGAGCCCACCTTGACGGTGACGCTGTTCGAGCCGAGCCACGACTTCGCGAAGTTGATCGAGGACGCGGTCGGACGGTTCTGGCCGGCGGGGTAGAGGGTCAGGAAGCTCCCCGCCGTCGGGCCGACGACCGTCACGTTCAGCACGACGGAGCCGACACCGCTGCTCGGCACCCCGCCCCGCCCGGTGACCTGGAGGTCGACCTTCTTACCCGGGCCGATCTTGGCCTTGGGCGCGCCCAACCCGGAGCGGGTGTCCATCAGGCGCTTCGGCGACAGCGGGTAGTAGCTGCCGGTGACGCCCCGGAAGCCCTCCACGGCCAACTGCACGCGCCGGGTGCCGGAGGCGCTGTCGTCGGCGAGCAGCAGGCTCGCCTGCTGCACACCCTCCCTGGTCGGCTTGGCCGCGACCGAGACCGTGCAGGTCTGCCCCGGGGTCAGCGTCCGGCCGGTGCAGTTCGAGTCGAGCAGCGCGAACGCCTCGGGCGTCGGGCCACCGAGGCTGGCCGCCCCGAAGGTGACCGGGGCGCTGCCGACGGACCGGAAGGTCACCGTACGGGCCGCGCTGGGCACCGCCAGCTCCTGGTAGCTGAAGCTCACCGGGTTGGGCTCGCCGTGCGCGACCGCGTAGTCCACTGACGAGTTCCAGCGCAGCTCGCCGCTGACCGTGCCGGTGTAGTAGGTGCTGTCCCGGCAGCTGTACTCGTAGGCGGCGGCGAACGCGTTGACCCGGCCGGTGTCACCGTCCCGCTCGGCCTGCCGGACCTTGATCCACCCGCTGACGTGGCCGCAGCCGCGCCCGTCGGAGGCCAGGTCCATGGCGGCGGTGCCGCCGTCGCCCTGCCAGGTGGCCTGGTAGGTCTGTCCGGCAGTCCACTGCTCGCCGGCCGGCGGCTGGATCCTGAGCCGCACGTAGGAGCCGGCCCGGTTGGTATCGACCGCCAGCCGGTCGTTGCTCTGCGCGACCACGGAGATGGTGGAGTTGTCGCGGTCGAAGACGTCGGACCGGTAGATCGGATAGCCGCCGGTCTGGTCGCCGACGTCGACGGTGAGGACCGTGTACGGCGCGGTCGGCGCGGCCAGCGCCATTCCCGGCAGTACGGCCAGCGCACAGGCCCCGGCAACGCTCATGCCGAGTAGAGCGCGAAAAATGCGCATGCATTACCCCGTGAAGAAGGAAGAGTGATTGTGGACCACACACTATGGGCGGTGATCACGAGCGGCAAGGCCGTATCGACGGAATGCCAAGAAAGGGCATTGCGCCCTTACCGGATCGACGACCGGCACGTGAGCCGGGCCTCCGACGAAACCACCGTCCCATTCGCGCAAACGCGAGAGCGCCCCGACCGTGTGGTCGGGGCGCTCCGCGGTGACGGCTGACGGTCAGCCGTCGTGGCTGCTGCCGGTCAGCTCCGGTTCGAGCCCGGAACCGCGCTCGGCTTGGCCTTGCCGCCCTTCAGCGACGCGGCCGACTTGGCCGTGGCCGCCTCCGGGTAGTAGAACGTGCCCACCACGTCGGCGACCAGGTGCGTGCTGCCGGACAGGTTGTTGACGTTGAACGCGTAGTTCGGGCCGATGACACCCAGCACGCCGTTGGAGACGACCTGGCCCGCGTACGGGTTCAGGTTACTGGTGTCGGGCTTGCCGACGCCGTCGAAGTCGGCCGGCCAGGTGGTGATGACCGTGTTGTTGGTCGGGGTGACGGCGGTGACGTTCATCGCCAGCACATCGGTGTCGGGCGTGACCAGCTCGGCCGGGGCGGTCACCTTGCGGGTGCCGCCCGCCGGGATGGCACCGGAGATGCCCAGGTTGGAGCGGCTGTCCACGATCCGGGTCGGGCTCAGCGGGGCGAACCGCATGCCGTACGGGGAGTCGCCGTCGTCGACCACGCCGACCAGGTCGACCAGGACGTGCGCCGCCTGCGACGTGTAGATGCTGAACTTCGGCGCACCCGGGATGCACCACTCGTTCTGCTCGGTGCCGGTGCAGGGGGTGGTCTGCACGAAGGTCAGGTTCGGCACGTTCTTGCCGGCGAGGTAGTTCACCGTCGAGGCGCCCGGCCGGGTGCCCTTGCCGGACCATGCGGTGAGGAAGCCGGACTTGGCCGGCGACACCGCGGTGACGTTCAGGACGAACGACTTGACGTGCGGGTTGTAGTCCCCGAAGTCGAGCGAGTATTCCAGCACCTGACCGGCCGGGGGCTTGCCCTCCGGGTCCTCCCGGCTGTCCCAGTACCGCATCGGCAGGTACCACTCGTACTGGCCGCCGGCCCGGTTGGTGAGGCTGTTGTCGCCCGCGTAGAAGCCGACCACGTCGACGATCACGTCGGTCGAGCCGCTGTTGTTGTAGACCGAGACCTTGCCACCGGAGCCGAGCTTCACGGTGACGTTGTTGGAGCCCAGCCAGCCCTTGGCGAAGTTCACCGAGGAGGCGGTGGGGCGGGACTCACCCGTCGGGTAGGCGGTGAGGAAGCTGGCGGCGCTGGGACCGGTGACGGTCACGTTCAGCACGACCGCGCCGACGCCGCTGGCCGGTACGCCACCACGGCCGGCGACCTGGAGGTCGACCTTCTTGCCGGCGCCGATCTTGCCGACCGGGGCGCCGGTGCCGTTGCGGGTGTCCAGCAGCCGGGCCGGGGAGACCGGGTAGTAGGCGCCGGTCACGTCGTCGAGGGCAGCCGCCTTCTGCAGCGGCGCGGAGACGGGAGCCGCGGAGGCCGTACCCGGCACCACGGCGAGTGCACATGCTCCGGCGAGACCGACGCCGAGGAGAGTGCGAATTTTGCGCATAGAGACCCCGTGTTCGAAGAGGAAGGGATTGGCTGCCCCAGCGTAGGGGCCTGGGTCAATGCCGGCAAGGCCGTTACAGATGATCTCCGGGTGACGTTCCGGTGAGGACGAATCAGACGTAACGCCATGGTGGTCGCCGGGTCGCCCACCGTCATCCACAGGCCGGTCGCCTTGTCCACAGGTTGTCCACACCCCCGGTGGACGACACTTGACATTCGGGTGGGGCGGACGAGACTGCCCGGGTGACCGCCGACCACCACCCCGAACCGCCATCGGTGGACCCGGGGCCGCCGGCCGTCCGGTCGACCGGACGGGTACGGATCGTGCTGGCCGGCGTCTCCCGCCGGGACACCCGGGCCGCCCACACCCGCACCGAGTTGACCCAGCAGACCCGGGTCGGTGAGGCGCTGGTCCGGGGCCTGGTCCGGGCACAGCTCACCCTCGCCCTGCGGCTGAGCCTGCTGGTGCTCATCGGGTTGGGCGGGCTGCCCTGGCTGTTCGCCATCGCACCCCCGGTCGCCCGGGTCACCGTGCTCGGCGTCAACCTGCCCTGGCTGCTGCTCGGGGTGGTCTCGTTCCCCTTCCTCATCGCCGTCGGCTGGGCGTACGTGCGGCTCGCCGAACGCAACGAACAGGACTTCGTCGACCTCGTCCAGCGACCGGAACGCTGAGATGGGCAACGGGTACGTCGTACCGGCGATCGTCGCGGTCACCCTGATCACCGTCGGCATCGGCTTCTACGGACTGCGCCTGGCCCGGACCACCTCCGACTTCCTGGTGGCCTCCCGGACGGTCAGTCCGACCTGGAACGCCGCCGCCATCGGCGGGGAGTACCTGTCGGCGGCGAGCTTCCTCGGCATCGCCGGGCTGGTCCTCAAGTACGGCGTCGACGTGCTCTGGTACCCGGTCGGTTTCGCCGCCGGCTACCTGGCGCTGCTGCTCTTCGTCGCCGCGCCGCTGCGCCGCTCCGGGGCGTTCACCCTGCCCGACTTCTGCGAGCTGCGGCTCGGTTCCCGCCGGCTGCGCACCCTGGCCACCGTCTTCGTCATCTTCATCGGCTGGCTCTACCTGGTGCCGCAGTTGCAGGGCGCCGGGCTGACGCTGGCCACGGTGGCCGGCTCGCCGTACCCGGTGGGGGCGTTGCTGGTCGCCGCGGTGGTCACCGCCAACGTGGCGTTGGGCGGGATGCGGGCGATCACCTTCGTGCAGGCGTTCCAGTACTGGCTGAAGTTGACGGCGCTCGCCGTACCCGCGATCTTCCTGGCCCTGCAGTGGCAGGCCGACGCCCGACCGGCGGTGACCCCGCCCGACGGGCCGGCGTTCCGCACCGCCACCACCGTCGTGGTCGAGCACCGCGCGGCCCTCACCTTCCCCGACGGCACCATCCGTGAGGTACGCCCCGGCGACGAGCTGAGCTTCGCCGCCGGTGACCCGGTGCCCGAGGTGTCCGGGGTCGCCATCGGGGCCACCGACTGGCTGCTGCCCAGCGCCGCCGGGGACGACGACCGGGGTCTGTTCGCCACCTACTCGCTGATCCTGGCGACCTTCCTCGGCACCATGGGACTGCCGCACGTGCTGGTGCGCTTCTACACCAACCCCGACGGCGCGTCGGCCCGGCGGACCACCCTGGTGGTGCTGGCCATGGTCGGCGTCTTCTATCTGCTGCCCACGCTGTACGGCGTACTCGGTCGGATCTACACCCCGCAACTGCTGGTCAGCGGGCAGACCGACGCGGTGGTGGTGCTGCTTCCCGAGGCGGCGCTCGGTGACGGCGTCACCGGGCGGCTGCTCTCCGCCCTGGTCGCCGCCGGGGCGTTCGCCGCCTTCCTGTCCACCTCGTCCGGGCTGCTCACCAGCGTCGCCGGGGTGATCTCCACCGACGTGCTGGGGCACGGCTCGGTTCGCGGCTTCCGGCTGGCCACGGTGATCGCCGGCGGGGTGCCGGCGGTGCTCGCGCTGAACGTCTCCGGGCTGGACGTCTCCCAGGTGGTCGGGCTGGCCTTCGCGGTCGCCGCGTCCAGCTTCTGCCCGCTGCTGGTGCTCGGCATCTGGTGGCGCGGCCTGACCGATCTCGGCGCGGCGGCCGGCGTGCTGGTCGGCGGCGGCGCGGCTATCGGCGCGGTGCTGGTCACCGTGCTCGGGCCGCCGCTGACCGGCTGGCCGGCGACCCTCACCACCCAGCCCGCCGCCTGGACGGTGCCGCTCGCCTTCACCGTGATGATCGCGGTGTCGATGGCGACCCGACGCCGCACCCCGGTCGACGTCGGCGCCACCATGCTCCGCCTGCACGCGCCCGAGTCGCTCCGTTCCTGACGGTTCGTCCCGGTCGGCCGGTATCGCGGTCGACGTCCTCCCGGAACCACCCCCGCCCGGTCGTCCGCCTGCGGGATGATCCGGGATCGTCCCCTGGCGGGAGCGGCTCCTCGCCCGGCCCGGATACGGTCGGGACATGACTGGTGAACACCCTGCGCTGGCACTCCGTGGCCTGGCCAAGCAATTCGACGGCAAGGTGGCGGTCGCCGGGGTGGACCTGGCCGTCCCCGCCGGCTCGTTCTACGGCCTGCTCGGCCCCAACGGCGCCGGCAAGACCACCACCCTGTCGATGGCCGTCGGACTGCTCCGGCCCGACCACGGCCAGGCCTGGGTGCTCGGGCACGACGTCTGGGGTGACCCGGTCGAGGCGAAACGGCTGCTCGGCGTCATGCCCGACGGCGTCCGGCTGTTCGACCGGCTCAGCGGCGCGGAGCTGCTGGCGTACCACGGTCTGCTGCGCGGCATGGACCCGGCGGTGGTCGACCAGCGGGCGGCGGAACTGCTCGACGTGCTGGCCCTCACCGACGCCGGCCGGACCCTGGTGGTCGACTACTCCGCCGGGATGAAGAAGAAGATCGGCCTGGCCTGTGCGCTGCTGCACGGCCCCCGGCTGCTGGTGCTCGACGAGCCGTTCGAGGCGGTCGACCCGGTGTCGGCGGCGCTGATCCGCGACATCCTGCACCGGTACGTGGTCGGCGGCGGGACGGTGGTCTTCTCCAGTCACGTGATGGAGGTCGTCGAGCGGCTCTGCTCGCACGTGGCGATCCTCGCCGAGGGCACCATCAAGCGGGTCGGCACCCTCGCCGAGGTACGCGGCGACCGGTCCCTGGAGGACGTCTTCGTCGAGGTCGTCGGCGGCCGGACGGCGACCGGTGAGGAGCTGGCGTGGCTGTCCCGGTGACCGCGCCCGTGCCCACCGCGCCGGTCCGCGCGGTCTCCCCGCGCCACTTCGTCCGGCTCAAGCTGCGGGTGATGGGCAACAACTTCCGGGGCCAGGGCTGGCGGGTCGCCCTGTTCGTGGTCGGGGTGCTGGTCGGGCTCTGGTTCGCGGCCGGCGGTTTCCTCATGTTCGCCGCCCCCGGCTTCGCCGACGAACCCCGGTACGCGGTGATGGCCGCGGCCTTCGGCGGCGGGGTGCTGGTGCTCGGCTGGCTGCTGCTGCCACTGGTCTTCTTCGGCGTCGACGAGACCCTCGACCCGGCCCGGTTCGCCCTGCTGCCGCTGTCCCGCCGCACCCTGGTCACCGGGCTGTTCGCGGCGGCCCTGGTCAGCGTCCCGGTGTTCGCGGTGCTGGTCGCGGTCACCGGGCTGGTGGTCAGCGCCGCGCTGCTCGGCGGCGCGGTCGCCGGGGTCGTCGCCGCCCTCGGCGTGGTCGCCGGGGTGCTGCTCTGTGTCGCCGCCACCCGCGCGGTGACCAGCGCGTTCGCCACCATGCTGCGGTCCCGCCGGGTGCGCGACCTGGCCGCCGTGCTGCTCGCCGTGGTCGCCGCGCTGCTCGGCCCGTTGCAGCTCGTGGTGCTGGCCGCCGTACGCACCGCCGACTGGGACCGGCTCGTCGGGGTGGCCCGGATCGTCGGCTGGACCCCGTTCGGCGCGCCCTGGACGATCGGCCTGGACGTGGCCGAGGGCCGGGCCTGGGCCGTGCCGGTCAAGCTGCTGATCACCGCGGTGACCATCGGGGCGCTGCTGCTGTGGTGGTCCCGGTCGCTGGAGTCGGCGATGGTCGGCGCGGCCAGCGCCGCCCCGGCCAAGGCCCGCCAGGCACCGACCGGCGGTGCGGTCGCCCAACTCTTCCCCCGGGCGGTCGGCTGGGCCCGCCGGGACCGGTTCGGCGCGCTGGTGGCCCGCGAGTGCCGCTACTGGTGGCGGGACGCCCGGCGACGGGCCAACCTGATCACCATCGCGGTGGTCGGGATCTTCGTCCCGGTGATGGTCAACCTCGGTGGCGCCGGGTTCGCCGTCGGCCAGGAGGGCTTCGAGGCCACCGGCGACCCGTCGCCGGTGCTGCTCAGCATCTCGATGCTCTTCGTCGGCGTGCTCGCCTCGGTGACCCTGGCCAACCAGTTCGGCTTCGACGGCAGCGCCTACGCGGCCAACGTCGTGGCCGGGGTGCCGGGTCGGCTGGAGCTGCGCGCCCGGATGACCGCCTTCTCCGTGTACGTGCTGCCGATGCTCGGCGTCGTCTCCCTGATCATCAGCGGGGTGCTCGGCCGGCCGGAGTGGTTCGGGGTGGCGGCGGGCGCGCTGCTCGCCTCGTACGGGGTGGGGTTGGCGATCAACGGGTTCATCTCGGTGCTCGGGGCGTACTCGCTGCCGGAGACGAGTAACCCGTTCGCGATGAACAGCGGCTCGGGAATCGCCAAGAGCATGCTCACCCTGCTGTCGATGGTCGGTTCGGCGGCTGCCGCCGTACCGATGGTGGTGGCCGCCGGGCTGCTCGGTGACGTCTGGCTCTGGCTGGCCCTGCCGGTCGGCGCGGCGTACGGGGTGGGGGCGGCGCTGCTCGGGGCGTACCTGGCCGGGGACGTGCTGGACCGCCGGATGCCGGAGCTGCTGTCGACCGTGACCCCCCGCCGCTGATGCCGGTCGTCGAGGCGGTCACCACCGTCGCGGTCCCGCCGGAGGTGGCGTTCGCGGTGTCGCAGACCGTCGCGCCGGTGCGCTACCGGTGGGACCCGTTCGTCCGCGAGCAGCACTTCGTCGACGGGGCCACCCGGCCCGGCAAGGGGGTGCGTACCTTCACCCGCTCCCGGCACGGCCTGGCGATGGTCAGCGAGTACGTCTCCTTCGCCCCGCCGACGAACGTCGGGATGAAGATGGTGCGCGGCCCGTGGTTCTTCGAGATGTTCGCCGGTGGCTGGCGGTTCGCCCCCGCACCCGAGCCGGGCCACACGGTCGCCACCTGGCGGTACAGCTTCCGCTGCCGGCCGGCGTTCCTGCGGCCGGTCGCCGACCGGGTCGGCGTCTGGCTGCTCACCCGGGACATCCGTCGTCGGATCGCCGGTTACGCGGCCGGCTGCGCCGACCCGCAGGTGCTGGCCGCCGCCCGTGCCGCCCTGTCCGACGGGCCGGACGGCACGGCCCGGGAGGCGGACCTCACCCCTCGGGGTGCTGACCCCGCTCCTCGGGGTGCTGACTCCGCCCCTCGGGATGCAGCGGTCGACGACGCGGGACCACCCTCCGGTAGCTGATCCGCCAGCCCGTCGCCGGCCGCTGCGCGCCGGCCGTCCCTGCCGGGGGCTGCGTCTCGACCCGACGGACCACGTCCTCGTAGACCACGGTGCCCACCGGGCCGTCGACCGGCACGCCGAGCCCCTTCGAGCGGACCCGGACGGTGCCGTCGGCGTCCTCACTGACCACGACGTTGGTCACGTGGTGGCCGAGCGGGTTGCCGTCGCCCAGGGTCCGCGCCGCCTCGGCGAACGCCGCGTACCCCCGCAGGACGCCGAACCCGTAGGCGGTGACGTCGTAGGCGAAGTCGTCGGTGAACAGCTCGGACAACCGGTCGAACGCCCCGTCGTCCATCAGGTGGCCGTGCAGCGCGACGAGTTCGTGGATCGCCAGCCGGTCATCGGCGCTCAACGACATACCCGTCGTCCCTCCAGCCCGGCGGCGGTTCCCGTCGAGGTGACGAAGGAACGCCAGGTCTCGGGGGTGAAGTGGAGCGTCGGGCCACAGCGGTCCTTGCTGTCCCGGACCAGCACCACCCCGGGCAGATTGTCCGCCACCTCGACACAGTTACCGGAGTCGTCGGAACGCGACGAGGTCCGCCAGCGTGCCTCGTCAGGGGTCATGCGTGGCCCGTCAGAGGTCATGGCGTCACCTTCAGCTTGTTGACCAGATCGAGCGAGGCGCGCTCGGCCAGCGCCTCACCCAACAGACTCTCCCACTTGCGCAGCATCAGTCGAATCCATTCCGGATGGTCCGCGATCTGCCCCCGGGCGGTGTTGTCCAGACACAGGACCTGCTCGCTCCCGGGCAGCTCCGCCAGCACGAAGCCACCGCCCAGCGAGACGTGCGCACCGGCATCGAGCGGCAGCACATGGAGTCGCACGTGGGGCAGCTCAGCAGCCTCCAGCAGCCGTCCGAGCTGCCGGTCCATCACCGCAGGCCCACCGATCGACCGCCGCAGTGCGCTCTCGTCGATGACGAAGACGAACTCGGGTGGGTCGTCCCGGCTCAGCACCGCCTGTCGGCTCATCCGGAGCGCGAGCAGTTCCTCCACCCGCTCGTCCCGCTGGAGCCCGCCGGCCGAGAAGACGGCCCGCGCGTAGTCCTCGGTCTGGAGCAGCCCGGGTACCAGACACGGCTCGAAGTTTCGCAGCCGGACCGCCTGGGCCTCGTAGCTCTGCCAGGGCAGGAACCATGATGGTGCCCGTTCCCCCTCGTGGTCGGTGAGGAGGCCGCCGGTGCCGAGGGCTTCGTCGGTCGCGACGGCGAACTCCATGGTCGGGCGGCGGCGACCGGTCTCGATCGCGGCGATCAGCGACGGGCTCCACTTGACCAGGCCGGCCAGGGCCTCCTGGGACACCCCGGCACCGGCCCTGGCCGCCTTCAACGCCCGGACCCACATCTCGAAGTCCATCACTCACCTATCTGGTAAGTACGCGAACGCGCTCCGTAGTAACCGCTGGCATCCTCTCCTGCTCCGGTCACCGAGTCCAGGGTGGAGGGCACGCGGCCCGGTCGGTGGAGGCAGCGTCCCGGCGACCGGTCCTGCGCGGGTCGCCCCGGTCGACTCCGGCCGGGGCGACCCCACACCCGCGAAGGAGACTTCCGTGCCGGAGCCACGTCGCCGGCCCACCCGGTCGAGACCATCGATCCGTTCGGCACCGCCTGCCGCTCGCCGCACCGCACCGGCCACGGCCACTCGCACTCCCCGCGCGAGGCGGCCCGGATCTTGGCGGGAAACGGCCCCCAGGGAGGCCGGAACTCTCCAAGATCCCTCCTGGCGTATCCGGGATGTCGGCGCGGCGAGGGGTGGAGCAGGTGGTGAGGCGGTTCGTGCCACATGTGGCGATGCGGCCGTTGTGGCGCTGCCGGGCGTGCGGCGCGCCCTGGCCCTGCCAGCCGGCCCGGCTCACGTTGCTGGCCGAGTACCGGGGCCAGCGGACCGCCCTGCTTGTCCACCTGGGCACGCTGATGATGGAGGCCGGCGACCAACTCGGCCAGCTCACCGGCCACGCCCGGCCGGCCGACCTGCACGAGCGCTTTCTCGGCTGGGCGCGCGCCCGGACCTCGTCCGGGCCCGGTGACCATCTCGGCCCGGACGGTACCGGATCGGCGTGGCGCGGGCGGTCGGGTGCGGACGATCATGGGACGTGCCGGGCGGCGGGGGCCACAATGTTTCACGTGAATCCAGAACCGGGTGCCGAGATCCACCACACCGACCCGTTCGCGGTGCCGACCGGGCAACGCTCGCCGGCCCGTCGGCTGCGGGGGCGGCTCGCCGCGCCGGTGACGCTCTGGACCGCTCCCGGCCCGGCCGGGCTGACCGTGTCGTCAACCCTGGTCGCCGAGGGCGAGCCGGACCGGCTGCTCGGCCTGGTCGACCCCGAGGCCGACCTGTGGACGGCGATCGAGGACGCCGGCCGGTTCGCGGTCGCCCCGCTCGGGCCGTCCCACCGGCAGCTCGCGGACCGGTTCGCCGGGCTCTTCCCCTCGCCGGGTGGGCTGTTCGCCACCGACGCGTGGACCGACACGCCCTACGGGCCGGTGCCCGCCGACGCCGGGAGCTGGGCCGGCTGCCGCCTGGACACCGCCCGGGAGTACGGCTGGGCCCTCCTCGTCGAGGCGACCATCGAGACGGTCGAGATCGTCGCCGACACCCCGCCCCTCCTGCACCACCGGGGCCGCTACCACCAGCTTCCCTGACCAGCCCCGCCCGTGCGGGGCTAGGTGGCGCCGCAATGTCACCGATATAGCGGCATCCTGGCCGGCGGATACCGCAACTCCGGCCCAGGAGGCTGGATCAACACGCGGTCACGCCGGTGAGCGGGGTGACGTGGGTCACTGGGCGCAGGTGGGGGACCGTTCGGCGCAGGGGACTGCCGGGATCGATCTGCACCTTTTCTTGCCGGCGGGCCGCTCTCTACGGTGCGCGAAACTCCCGATGCCTGTGAAGGTGGTGATCCACAGATGTCCACGGACACACCCACGCCCGCCCCGGCCGACTCGGCGGCGGAGCGTTATCTGGCCGTACAACGGTCGGACGAGTTCGTCGGGTTGCGCCGCGCGCTGCGCAGCTTCGTCTTCCCGATGACCGTCGCGTTCTTCCTGTGGTACGCGCTCTACGTGATCCTCTCCGCCTACGCGCGGGACTTCATGGGCACGAAGCTCTTCGGCAGCAACATCAACGTGGCGCTGATCTTCGGGCTGCTCCAGTTCGTCTCGACGTTCCTCATCGCCTGGCTCTACTCCCGGTACGCCGACCGCAAGCTCGACCCGACGGCCGACCGCATCCGCGCCGAGATCGGGGAGGTGAACCGTGAACACGGTCCTCGCGGTTGAGGCGGGCGGCGGCACCGCCCGCAACCTGACCATCACCCTGTTCCTGGTGTTCGTGGCGGTGACGCTGGCGATCACGATCTGGGCCAGCCGGCAGACCAAGACGGCCACCGACTTCTACGCCGGCGGCCGGTCGTTCTCCGGTTTCCAGAACGGCATGGCGATCGGCGGCGACTACATGTCGGCCGCGTCGTTCCTCGGCATCGCCGGCATCATCGCGCTGTACGGCTACGACGGCTTCCTCTACTCCATCGGCTTCCTGGTCGCCTGGCTGGTGGCGCTGCTGCTGGTGGCGGAGCTGCTGCGCAACTCGGGCCGCTACACGATGGCCGACGTGCTGGCGTTCCGGATGCGTCAGCGCCCGGTGCGTACCGCGGCGGCGGTCTCCACCATCACCGTGTCGATCTTCTACCTGCTGGCCCAGATGGTGGGCGCGGGCGCCCTGGTCGCGCTGCTGCTGGGGATCAAGCCGGGCACGACGTTCCTGGGCATGGACGCCGACACCGCCAAGGTGGCCACCATCATCATGGTCGGCGCCCTGATGATCATCTACGTGACCGTGGGCGGCATGAAGGGCACCACGTACGTCCAGATCGTCAAGGCGTTCCTGCTGATGACCGGCGCGCTGGTGATGACCGTGCTGGTGCTGGCGAAGTACAACTTCAACCTGTCGGCGCTGCTCGGTGACGCCGCCGCCACGTCGGGCAAGGGCAGCGCGTTCCTCGAACCCGGGCTCCGGTACGGCGTCGAGGTGGCCGGCAACTCGACGCAGACCTTCTACAACAAGATGGACCTGCTGTCGCTGGGCATCGCCCTGGTGCTCGGCACCGCCGGCCTGCCGCACATCCTGATCCGCTTCTACACGGTGCCGACCGCCAAGGCGGCCCGCAAGAGCGTGCTCTGGGCGATCGGCATCATCGGCACCTTCTACCTGTTGACCCTGGCCCTGGGCTTCGGCGCGGCGGCGCTGGTCGGCGGCAAGGAGATCATCGCGCAGGACAAGGCCGGCAACACCGCCGCGCCGCAGCTCGCCGAGGAACTGGGCAAGACCTTCCTCGGCGGCGACCTGGGTGGGGCGACGCTGTTGGCGATCATCGCGGCGGTGGCGTTCGCGACCATCCTGGCGGTGGTCGCCGGCCTGACCCTGGCCTCGTCCTCCAGCCTGGCGCACGACTTCTACGCCAACGTGGTCAAGAAGGGGCAGACCTCCGAACGCCAGGAGGTCCGGGTGGCCCGGATCTCGGCCCTGGTCATCGGCGCGGTCTCGATCGCCCTGTCGATCTACGCGCAGAGCCTGAACGTGGCCTTCCTGGTGGCGTTGGCGTTCGCGGTGGCCGCGTCGGGCAACCTGCCGGCGATCCTCTACAGCCTGTTCTGGAAGCGGTTCAACACCTCGGGCGCGGTCTGGGCGATCTACGGCGGCCTGGTCTCGGCCGTGTTCCTGGTGTTCTTCTCGCCTGTCGTCTCCGGGGCACCCACCTCGATGTTCCCGGACCACGACTGGCAGTGGTTCCCGCTGTCCAACCCGGGCCTGCTGTCCATCCCGTTCGGGTTCCTCTGCGGCTGGCTCGGCACGGTGATCTCCAAGGAACACGACGAGGACAAGTACGCCGAGTTGGAGGTACGTGCCCTCACCGGCGCGGGCGCGCACTGAACGACCGGCACCACGGGCCCCCGACGCGACCGCTCGCGTCGGGGGCCCACCCGTCGGTCACCCCGGGGAGTCGTCCACCGGGCGGGGACGGGCGCAGGACGAGGCGCGCCCGGCCTCGGGTCGACCGGGCCCCGGGCAGCGGGGAGAAGTAGGCTGGCCGCCATGAAGGTTGCCCAGCGGTTCGGAAACGGTCACCGCGTCCTGGTCACCGGCGGTGCCGGGTTCGTGCCGTCACACCTGGCGGACGCCCTGGTCGAGCGCGGGTGCACGGTGGTCGCACTGGACAACTTCGTCACCGGTTCCAAGGACAACGTCGCGCACCTGGCCGAGCATCCCCGGTTCACCCTGGTCGAGGCGGACATCTCCGACGGCCTGCCCACCCACCACCCGGCCCTGGCGCAGCGGTTCGACGCGATCATGCACATGGCGTCCCCGGCCAGCCCGACCGACTTCGAGAAGCTGCCGGTGGAGATCCTCCGGGTCGGTTCGGTGGGCACCCTGCACCTGCTCGACCGCGCGGTCGCCGACGACGCCCGCTTCCTGATGGCCTCCACCTCCGAGGCGTACGGGGACCCGAAGGAACACCCGCAGCGGGAGACGTACTGGGGCAACGTCAACCCGATCGGGGTGCGCAGCGTCTACGACGAGGCGAAGCGCTTCTCCGAGGCGGCCACCATGGGTTACCACCGCAGTCGGGGGCTGGACGCGGCGATCGTCCGGATCTTCAACACGTACGGCCCGCGGATGCGCCCGGACGACGGCCGGGCGATCCCCACCTTCATCTCCCAGGCGCTGCGCGGCGAGCCGATCACCGTGCACGGCACCGGTGACCAGACCCGGTCGATCTGTTACGTCGACGACCTGGTGCGCGGCATCCTGCTGCTGCTCGACTCGACGCAGACCGGCCCGATCAACTGCGGCACCGAACACGAGATGTCGATGCGGCAACTCGCCGAGACGATCGTGTCACTCTCCGGCAGCACGTCACAGGTGACCTACGTCACCCGCAGCGCGGACGACCCGGAGATGCGCCGTCCCGACCTGACCCTCGCCCGGGACCTGCTGGGATACCAGCCGGAGGTCTCGCCCGAGGAGGGCCTGCGACGCACCATCGACCATTTCCGCGACCGGCTAGGGTAGCTCCCCCGCGCCACGCGGGACGGCCGGCGGGCTTCACATTCAGCGAACGCTCGACCCGCCTACGTACGCTGAAACGCATGTCAGCGACCTCGTCAGCCGGCGCCTCGCTCCCTTACCTGCACCGCGGCGCGGGCCGGGCCTCGGTGCCCGGCACCGACCGGGGCCCCACCGGGCGCGCCCGGGCGTCCGACGCGCAGTGGTACCCGTCGCACCAGGAGAGTCAGCCCCGGTCGGGCGGGCCGGGCGGTCCCGGCACACCCTCGGGGCCGGGCGGGCCGGGGAACTACGGCCGGCGTGGACCGCGCCCGCGCTGGGGGCGGATCGCCCTGGTGGCCGGTGTGACGGTGCTGGTGGTGGCGCTGCTCGGTGGGATCGGGGCCTGGTTCTACACCCGCAACCTCAACGAGGACCTGGCCCGCACCGACCCGTTCTCGGAGATCACCGGTGGCCGGCCGGCGAAGGCGGTCAACGGGGCGCTCAACATCCTGCTGGTCGGCACGGACTCGCGGGACCCGGATGCGGCGGTCGACAAGCCCGGCGAGTGGCGGGCGGACACGCTGATCGTCATGCACATCCCGGCGGACCACAAGTCGGCCTACCTGGTCTCCGTCCCGCGTGACCTGTACGTGCCGATCCCCGAGAACGCGGGCGCGGCCTGCGACTCCGGTCAGCGTGCCAAGATCAACGCTGCGTTCGCCTTCGGTGGCCTGCCGCTTGCGGTACGCACCGTGGAGTGCTTCACCGACGTCCGGATCGACAACGTGATGGCGATCGACTTCGGCGGCTTCAAGGAGGTCACCGACGCGCTCGGCGGGGTCGACCTGAAGGTGGAGCGGAGCATCACCTCGATCCACAAGCCGTACCGGAAGTTCACCAAGGGCACCATGCACATGGACGGCGCGACGGCCCTGGACTGGATCCGCCAGCGCAAGCAGTTCCCCCAGGGCGACTTCGCCCGGATGCGCCACCAGCAGGAGTTCCTGCGGGCGCTGATGGACAAGGCGGCCAGCACGGGCACGCTGACCAACCCCAAGAAGCTGAACGCGTTCCTACAGTCGGTGACCGCCGCGGTGACCGTCGACAACGACTTCTCCCTCGGCGACATGGCCATCCAGTTCCGCAACCTGCGCGGGGAGAACCTGACCTTCCTCACCAGCCCGAACAGCGGCAGCGACACCATCAACGGGGAGTCGGTGGTGGTCTCCGACCGGGAGAAGGCGCTGGCGATGTACAAGGCGATGTCCGCCGACACGATGGCGGACTGGGTGGCGGCCGACAAGAAGGCGGACGCCGGCAACGGCAACTGAGGCGTCGCCCGACGGGGGCGGGCGGTCACGGCCCGCCCCCGTGTGTCCGACAGATTTCGACGAACGTCATCAGAGGTCATTTCCGGAACGCTTGATCATCGGACGCCAACGGCCATCCGGTCGCATCGATTCGCCCGAACGGATGAATCATGGGGCTAAAGGTCAGGTTGTCTGGGATTTGTGCGTGTGACGACCTCGCCTTGCCGGGAAGCGGTACGTAAAGTGGTCCCGCCCCCCGATCACGCGAGCTGGAGCACGCATGCCGGTTCAGACCAGCCCCCGCCCATCGCCGCCGAGCGCCGACCCCTACCGGGCGTCGGCCGCCGTCCCGTCAACGGGCGGTCGCGGCGGTCGGCCCTCCGCCACGGCCCGCAAGCGCGCCCGGCGCAAGGACCCGCTCTGGGCGCGGCTGACCGTGGTCTTCGGCGCGGTGCTGATGCTGACCAGCGGTGTGGCGATCGTCGGCAGCAAGGCGCTGATCAGTCAGGCGACCGGCAACATCGCCCAACGCAACCTGCTCGGCGGGGCGGGCAAGACCGAGGCCGAGGGCGGCGCCAACCTCGACGGCCCGATCGACATGCTGCTGCTCGGCGTGGACGCCCGGGAGCGCTGGGCCGCCGACGACGTCCGCTCGGACAGCATCATCGTGCTGCACATCCCGGCCAGCCACGACCAGGCGTACCTGGTCTCGATCCCCCGGGACACCGAGGCGCAGATCCCGCCGTTCAAGAAGAGCGGGTTCAAGGGCGGCACCGACAAGATCAACGCGGCGTTCCAGGCCGGCGCGCGCAACGGCGGCGGCTGGGAGGGCGGCGCCCAGCTGATGGCCCAGACCATCAAGAACATGACCGGGGTCAGCTTCGACGGGGCCGCGATCATCAACTTCGGTGGCTTCAAGAACGTCATCGACACCCTCGGCACGGTGCGCATCTGCGTCAGCCACGAGGTGAAGTCGCACCACATGATGATGGTCGACGGCAAGCAGATGTGGAACGCCGACGCCAAGAAGACCGGCCGGCCGATGACCCCGGTGGTCTACAAGAAGGGCTGCCGGGAGATGAACGGCCTCCAGGCGCTCGACTACTCGCGGCAGCGCTACGGCCTGCCGAACAGCGACTACGACCGGCAGCAGAACCAGCAGCAGCTGATCAAGGCGATGGCCCGTAAGGCCACCGACAAGGGCATGATGACCAACCCGGTCAAGGTCAACCAGCTGATCAAGGCGGCCGGCAAGGCGTTCATCCTGGACACCGGCGGCGTACCGGTGGCCGACCTGGTCTTCACCATGCGCGGGGTCACCGCCAACGAGCTGACCATGCTGCGGACCAACGGTGGCACGTTCAACGGCAACGCCAACAACCGCGAGGCGCTCAGCCAGCAGACCCTGGACATGTTCCAGGCGATCAAGGAAGACAAGCTCGGCGAGTTCGTGTACGCCAACCCGAGCGTGCTGTCCACCCGGAAGTGACCGGTCGGTAGTCGCGGCGAACCGGCCCGGGAGCCGGCCGGCCCACCGTAGCCTGACGTGAGAGACATTCACGTTGCGGCCACGGGGAGGACGTCACGGCCAGGTCAGCGCGATCCGACCGGGGGCGGGGCACACCGCCTCCCGGCCGGCGCAGGGCACACTGGCCACGGGCCCTGCTCGGCGTCGGCCTCGCCCTGGTGCTGCTCGCCGGGCTCGCCGTGGTCGGGGTACGGCTGCTCGCCCACCGCTACGAGCGCACGGTCAGCAAGGAGCAACTGCTCTCCCCCGACGCCCGGCAGGCCCGCACCGAGCTGGACACCGGGCTCAACTACCTGATCGTCGGCTCCGACCGACGCCCCGGCGCGCCCGGCCCGGACCAGCGGTCGGACACCATCCTGATCGTGCACGTACCGCCCGGCCTGCGGCAGGCGTACCTGATTTCCGTCCCCCGGGACCTGCTGGTCGACATCCCCCCCGACGGCGCCGGCTACGCCGGGGGCCAGGACAAGATCAACGCAGCGTACGAGCACGGCGGCGGCGGCGAGGGCGGCACCCGCCTGCTCTCGGCCACCCTGACCCGGCTCACCGGCATCCGCTTCGACGGGGCGGCCCTGGTCGACTTCGCCGGCTTCCGACGCGTCATCGACCTGCTCGGCGGCATCCGGATGTGCGTCGACACCGAGGTCCGCTCGATCCACACCGGCGTCGTCTTCCCGGTCGGCTGCCAGCAGATGGACGGCGCACGGGCGCTGGACTACGCCCGGCAACGCTACGACCTGCCCAACGGCGACTACGACCGGCAGCGCCACCAGCAGCAGATGCTGCGGGCGATGATGGACCGCGCCGGCGAGACCCACCTGCGCACCGACCCGGTGCAACTCGACCGGGTGCTGCGGGCGGTCGGCAGCGCGCTCACCGTCGACACCAACGGCGTGCCCCTGGACGAGCTGCTGTTCGCCCTGCGGTCGCTGCCCGCCGACGCGCTGCGCGGGGTGCAGCTCCCGTCCTACCCGCAGACCATCGACGGCGTCTCGTACGTGGTGCTCGACAACGGCGGCGGCGGGCTCTTCGAGGCCGTCCGCACCCACCGGCTGCCCGACTGGTCCCGGGCCAACCCGCGCTGGGTCAACCGGCTCTGACCCCCATGCCGTCGACAGGTCGCCACGCCGAGCGCCGACGTGCCCTCGCCGGCACCGAGGATCTAGGCTTTCGACCGTGTTCGGATCCCAGGTTCCCAGTGTCCCCGTGACCGCGATCGACGACGACACCTACCTGCTCGACGTCCGCGAGGACGACGAGTGGGCGGCGGGCCACGCGCCCGGCGCGCACCACGTACCGATGATGGAACTGCCGGCCCGGCTCGCCGAGGTGCCCACCGACCGCGACGTCGCGGTGATCTGCCGCTCCGGCGGGCGCTCCGCCCAGGTCGTCGGCTACCTGCTCGGCAACGGCTGGGAGCAGGTCCGCAACGCCGACGGCGGGATGCGGCAGTGGGCGGCCGTCGGCAGGCCGGTCGTCACCGGGGACGGGCAGCCCGGCCAGGTCATCTGAGCGGCGCAGCATGGCTGATCCACTGGTCTTCGCGCACCGGGGCGCGTCGGCGGACCTGCCCGAGCACACCCTGGCGGCCTACCTGCGGGCCCTCGACGAGGGCGCCGACGGGTTGGAGTGCGACGTCCGGCTGACCCGCGACGGGCACCTGGTCTGCGTACACGACCGGCGGTTGAACCGGACCAGCAACGGTGACGGCCTGGTCAGCGCCCGCACCCTGGCCGAGCTGGAGACGCTGGACTTCGGCTCCTGGCATCCCGGCTGCGCCCCGGCCGACGGTGACGAGGCGCTTGACGACACGCACACCCGGCTGCTCACCCTGGACCGGCTGCTGACCGCCGTCCGCGACTCCGGCCGCCCGGTGAAGCTGCTGGTGGAGACCAAACACCCGTCCCGCTACCGGGGGGACGTCGAGCGCCGGCTGGTGACCATGCTGCGCAGGCACGGGCTGGCCGAGCCGGGCCCGGACGACCCGGTGCAGGTCACCGTGATGTCGTTCTCCCCGCTGGCGGTACGCCGGATGCGTGAACTGGCCCCGGCGCTGCCGACCGTGCTGCTGCTGGAGGTGCTGCCGCGCTGGCTGCGGCTCGGCCGGCTGCCGTTCGGGGCGCGGATCGCCGGGCCGGGCATCGGCCTGGTCCGAGCCCGCCCGGAGCTGGTGCCCACACTGCGCGCCGCCGGCCACCCGGTGTACGTCTGGACGGTCAACGAGCCCACCGACCTGGAGCTGGTCCTCGACGCGGGGGTGGACGGGGTGATCACCGACCGGCCCGCGCACACCCTGGCCCGGCTGGGCCGGTGACGCCCGGCTCACACCGGTCCCCGGCCGACGCCGGTGGTTCGGGCCGGCACCGGCTGCCGGAGCCGGGTGACCTGCGGGGGGTGCCCGAACCGCCCGGTACGGGGCAGACTCGGGGCATGCCGGAGCGCCCTGATCTCGCCACCCTCATCGCCGACCACGGCGCGGTGATCGAGATGATCAACTCAGGTGAGGCCGGACTGCCGGTGCTCACCTCGCTGCTCCGGGCGGCCCGCCCCACGCTCGGCGCGGACTGCGTGGCCTTCGTCGAGTTCGCCCCGACCGGCGGCCGGGTGATCGCCGCCAGCGGCTGCGCCGAGTGGAGCGTCGGCCGCCCGCTGCCCGCCTCCGACCCGGCCACCGTCTGCCTGCTCACCGGGCCCCGGGTCCGGCAGGCCCGGCTGGACCACCTCGACGGTCCGCTCGCCGCGGAACTGGTCGGCAACGGCCTGCGCCGCATGATCGTCGCCCGCGCCGAACTCAACGGGCTCACCGTCGGCACCCTGCACGCCCTCTACGCCGACGACGACGAGACCGAGGACCGCGTCCAGCACGCCACCCTCGGCTACCTCGCCTCCTGCATCGCCCACATGTACGGCGACCAGAGCGGCCTGCCGGTGCACGGCGACGGCCCGGTCGTCGCGGCCCTCGCCGACGGCCTGGCCGTGGTCGACCGGGACGGTCGGGTCCGGCTGTGGAACCCGGCCGCCACCCAGGTCACCGGGCGCAGCGCCGGTGACGCGATGAACCGCCCGCTGCCGTTCCCGCTCCCGCCCGCCGGCCAGGTGCTCGACCACCAACTCCCGGACGGGCGGTGGCTGCGGATCACCACCGGCGAGCTGGTCGGGCCGGGCACGCTGCGGGTGATCACCTTCCGCGACATCACCGACCAGCGACGCCGGGAGTCCGACCGGGACCTCTTCGTCGCGGTCACCAGCCACGAGCTGCGCACCCCGGTCACCGTGATCAAGGGATACGCCGACACCCTCACCGACCACTGGGAGTCGCTGACCGACCACGACCGGCGGCAGGCGGCCCGGGTGATCGGTCAACGGGCCAACGAACTGGCCCGGCTGGTCGACCGGCTGCTCACCTCGGCCACCGACGTACGCTCCGACGGCGAGCCGGCCGTCCCGTTCGACCTCGGTGAGGCGCTGCGCGCGGCGGTCCTGGACCTCCCAGGCGACCTGCGCCGACGCCTGTTCCTGCACGCGCCGGCCGACCTGCCCAAGGCCCTCGGGGACCGACGCAGCCTGACCACCGTGCTGACCGAACTGTGCACCAACGCGGGCAAGTGGGCGCCGGCGGACTCCCCGATCGAGGTGTTCGCGTCGGCCGACAACCAGACCGTGTCGTTCCGGGTGACCGACCGGGGGGTGGGCATCCGGCCGGAGCACGTCGAACGCGCCTTCGACAGGTTCTGGCAGGGCGAGTCCGGCGACCGGCGGGCCTATCCGGGTGCCGGGCTCGGCCTCTATCTCGTCCGCCGGATCGTTGAACAGCAGAATGGATGGGTATCCCTACGTCCACGCGACGGTGGCGGTACCGTCGCAGAGGTGCGGCTCCCCCGCGGGTGAGCCGCCCGGTGGGCCGGACGACCCACCGCGGGCACGGGCCGAGAAGGAGCCGGAGTGTCGACGGGACGAGCCGAGCGTGCGTGGTGTGTGGTGGTCCCCCACCACGCCACCGGCGCGCGGCTGGCCCGGCACCGGCTCGCCGACGAACTCGCCGACCTGGTGCCCCCACCGCTCCTCGCCGACCTGGTGGCTGTCCTGGCCGAACTGGTCGGCAACGCGGTTAGGCACGCCGACCCGCTGCCCGGCGGGGTGGTCCGGGTGGCCTGGCGGCTGCGCCCGACCCGGACCGGGCCGGGCCTGTCCGTCCGGGTGACCGACGGCGGCGCCGGGGCCGGCCCCCGGATGCGGTCCGCGGGCACGGACGCCGTCGACGGCCGGGGCCTGCACATCGTCGCCGGGCTGGCCAGCCGCTGGGGGGTCGACCGGGACGGTCTGGGGCAGAGCGTCTGGGCCGAGTTCGACCCCGCCGACTGCCGGCCGGACCTGGTCGCCGCCGGCTGACCGGGGCGGGTCCTTCCCCCACCGCCGCCCGCCGGCCTCTAGGCTGTCTCGCCGTGAGCAAGCGTCGAAAGAACCAGCGCGCCGAGACCGCTCCCCGCCGGGAGAAGATCCGGGACGTCTTCGTCCCCCGTCCGTTCGAGGGGCTGGTGGACGAGCCGGAGTGGATCGCCCTGCGCGAACTCGTACCGGCCGCCTCGGCACCGCTGCGGCTCACCCCGGACCTGGTGGAGGAGCACGGCGACCGCCCGGTCGTCCTGGCGACCGTGCTGCCGATGGCCGCCCCGGCGATGACCAAGCCGGACGGTCGGGTGTTCATCGGCCTGCAGCGGCACCAGCAGTCCGGCGACGTCTCCCGGGACCTGGCCGACGCGCTGCTCTGCGCGCTGCGTACCGAGCCGGGCGGGGCGGTGACGGTGCCGCCGCTGCCGGGTCCCGGCCCGCGCCTGCAGGACATCCTGGTGGACGGTCCGCTGGAGATCACGATGCACGACGGCTTCGAGTTCTGGCTCGACCCGGGCGCGGCCGACGACCCGACCGTGCAGGCGTCCCTGGAGCGGGCGAACGCGGCGATCTACCCGACCGTGAAGCTGGCCGCCGCGCGGGCCGCCTACTGGTGCCAGGTGCCGGAGAAGGCGCACGTGCGCTGGGTGCTCGGCGACGACGAGGACGCCGCGCTGGACGCGCTCTCCCGGCTCTCCGCCGCCGGTGCGCTCACCCTCGGCGAGGGCACGAAGTTCGCCGGCATGTTCCGGGCGCACGGCCGGCTGGCACCCGTGTGGGACCTGCCGGAGGACGTCCCGGCCGCCGAGTGGGAGGAGCCGGTGGCCGCGTTCGCCAAGCGGTACGCCGACGCGCTGGCCGAGAAGGAGCCGTTGGACGCCGCCGGCCGCCGGGCCCGTCAGGGCCTGCTCGGCCGCCAGCTCACCCTCCGCTAGCCCGCCGGCCGGGCCGCCCTGGGTGGGGCGGTTCAGCCGGCCGTCGGGTGCAGCGGCTCGCGGACCAGCGGGCAGGACATGCAGCGGGGGCCGCCCCGGCCGGAACCCAGCTCCGAACCGGCGATCGGGATGACCTCGATGCCGGCGCGCTCCAGCTGGGCGTTGGTCTCCACGTTGCGTTCGTAGCCGACGCAGAGCCGGGGGGCCAGGGCGAGGGTGTTGTTGCCGTCGTCCCACTGTTCGCGTTCGGCGGTCACCGGGTCCAGGCCGGTGTCGATCACCCGGAGCTGGTCGAGGTCCATCGCGTCGGCCGCCGCGCGCAGGAACGGCGCGGGGCCGTCCACCCGGGGCTCGCCGTCCGGCCCGGCGATCACCGTGTACGCGGACAGCGTGCTGGCCACGTTGGGGTACATCAGCACCGCGTCGACGTCGACCATGGTGCACACGGTGTCGAGGTGCATGGTGGCCCGTTCCTGGGCGATCGGCACCACCAGCATGGTGTGCGCCAGGCCGGCGGCGAAGACCTGCCGGGCCAGTCGTTCGGCACCGGCCGGGGTGGTCCGCTCGCCCACCCCGACGGCGAGCACCCCGGGGGCGAGCAGCAGCACGTCGCCGCCTTCGAGGTGTTCCAGGCCCGGGTGGTAGACGGTTCTGGTGCCGACGAAACGGGGATGGTGCCGGTAGATCGCGTCGGTCAGCGTGGTCTCCCGGCGGCGGGCCGGCATGGCGAGGCTGGTGACCCCGACCCGGTCGCCGATCCACAGTGACGAGTCCCGGGTGAAGAGCAGGTTGGGCAGCGGGTCGATGACGAACTCGTGGCGGTCCATCATCGTCCAGACCAGACCACCGGGACGCTCGGCGCTGATCCGCACCTCCTCGTGGGCGAGGCCGGCGATGAGCACGTCGGCGAGCGCGGCGGGGTCGAGGTAGGTGAGGTGGTCGGCGACCCGGCGGCGCAGGGTGTCGCCGAGCCGGGGCGACGCGAGCACCTGCTCGGTGAGTTCGGTGCGGGCCTCGGCGACGGCGAGCGTCTCGGCGAGCAGGGTGGCGAGGTAGAGCACCTCCACGCCCCGTCCGCGCAGCTCGGCGGCGAAGGCGTCGTGCTCCTCCTGGGCCCGGCCGACCCATGGGATAGCGTCGAAGAGCAACGAGTCGTTGTTGCGGGGGGTGAGGCGGGCAAGTTCCCGGCCCGGTCGGTGCAACAGCACCGTGCCGAGTCGACCGACCTCGCTGTCCACGTAGTGGGTCACCCCCGCAGCGTAGGACAGTGATGAACGATCTTCAGCGGAAGAACTGCGGATGAATATGGCATTCATCCGCACTCATTCCGGCGTTCCAACTTGCCGTACCCCCACAGTGGCGACGTAGGGTAGTGAGAACATAACTTTCGAGGGACCTTTTGCCGGAGGTCGCGATGACTGTCTTTCCCGCTCGTCGAGCCGTACCCACCCGGGCACTGCCGCCCGTGACGGTGCCGCACCCCCGTCCCGACGGGTCCGCGGCTC
The DNA here is from genome assembly GCF_049178955.1 of Micromonospora sp. WMMD730. NCBI lineage: Bacteria > Bacillati > Actinomycetota > Actinomycetes > Micromonosporales > Micromonosporaceae > Micromonospora > Micromonospora sp. WMMD730. The sequence goes on along the minus strand of NZ_JBMHML010000002.1, from coordinate 7,347,542 downwards.
TCGACCCGGTACGTCCGACCCCACTGGAGTGGGCACGTCGACGTCGGGCCGAGCGGGGCGCCCGCCGGCTGGAGGCCGCCGGTGCGCGGGCGCTCGGTCAGCTCGACCACCTGGGCCCCGCCTGGCACGTCATCGAGTGGCCGCGCACCGACGTCGCCGACGTCCTGCGCGAGCACGGTCAGGACGAACGCGCCGGGTTCCTCGCCATCGGCCCCAGCGGGCTCTTCGCGGTCAGCATCGCCGACCACGGCCGGGCCCGGGTGCTGGTCGCCGGGGACGTGGTGCAGATCAACGGCAAGCGCCCGCCGTACGTGGCCGAGGCCCGGCGGGACGCCAAGCGGGCCAGCAAGGCGCTCACCCAGGCGGTCGGGCTGCCGATCCCGGTGACGCCGGTGCTGACGTTCGTCGGCTCCGGCGTCATCAGCGTCTACGGCCTGCCGAAGGACTGCATGATGGCGACCCACCGGGAGCTCGACCGGCTCCTCGTCGCCGGAGGCAACCGGATCAGCCCGGCCACCGCCGAGAAGCTGTCCCGGGTCGCCCAGGCCCCGCAGACCTGGCACAACGGCACTTACCGTCCCACCGGCGACTACCGGTGGTACGACGAGGGCCGAACGGCCGCTGACAAGCCGGCAGGTCGCCGGTAACGTCACCGGCGACGCCCCGCGGTACCGGTCCCCCCGACATGCCGGTCCGCGCCGTCGCCGGCCGCCCACCAGGGCACATGATCCATCCACCGGCGGCCGGTGGCTCCCGCGCGGTCGGCGACCGTCACGAAGACCGGCTAGCGTGGACAGACCGTCGGTGTACCTAGGAGGCGCGGTGGCCCACGTCGAACTCTCGCTCCCGGACGTGTTCGTGCCGGCGGCGCGGACGCCGACAGGGCCGGGGTGCGACAACGTCGGGAAGTGGTCGGCGAGCGTCTCGCACGCCGAGGAGCCCTGCCTGCTGATCGACGCCGACACCCTCGTGGTGGCCATCTCCGCCGCCGGCTGCGAACTGCTCTGCCTCGGCGCCCCCGAGGACGTGGTCGGCCTGCCGCTGCTCGAAGGAGGGCTGCGGCTGCTCGACTTCACCGCCGCCCGGCACGAGCTGCCCGAGCAGGAGACCGACAAGATCCCGCCGCTGCTCGCCCTGCACTCCGGTCGACTCGCCCGGGGGCTGCTGCGGGTGCAGCCCGCCGGCGACGCCAGCACCTACGCCACCGTCGACGCCGTCTCCACCCCGATGCTCACCGGCGGCTCGGTCACCGGTTCACTCACCTTCTTCTCCCCGATCTGACCGGCACCGCCCCACGCCGGCCCGCCCCGCGTCGGACGTCGCGCCGGCCTTCACCGGGCGGGCGGTTTTTCCTACGATGGGCTCACCCCACCGGCCACACGACCGGCCCCCTCCCACGGTCCGTGAGGCCGGACCCCGTCGCGACGCCCCCCGCGCCCGAAGCCCCCGAGGACCGGCCCGTGCCGCCTGACCCCGCCCACCGTCCCCCGTACCGGCGGCCGGTCGCCGCCCGGATCGCCGTGGCCCTGCTCGCGGTGTCGCCGTTCACCGGCTGCGCGGCCCCGCCCGAACCCCGACTGCCGGCCCCGGTCGCCCCACCCACGCCGGCCGTGACCCTGCCGCCGACGACGCCGCCCCCCGCCCTGCCGGTGACCCCCACCCTGCCGCCGACGACGACGCTGCCCAGCCCCACCGTCGCGACGGTCGCGGAGGCCTGTGCCGGCCGTCCCTCGGCCGACCGGGTGATCGGGTTGCTCCGCGGGAACGTGCTGCCCCGCGACGTGTCGGTGCGGGCCGTCGACGGGCCGCTGTGCGCCGACGGCTGGCAGTACACCGTGCTGTCGGTCAGCGGGCACGAGGAACTCCAGGCGGTCAGCCGGGGGGAGCCGGGCGCGCTGCGGCTGGTCACCGCCGGTACGGACGTCTGCTCGATCGAGGTGAAGGCCGTCGCGCCGCCCGCCATCCGGACGTTGGCCTGCGACACCGGGACCGGGCTGCCGCCGGGTGCGTAGGCTGGGCGGCATGCCCGGAACACCGCCTACCCGCTACGTCTACCTGGGCCCCGAGGGCACCTTCGCCGAGCAGGCGTTGCGCACCGTCCCGGCCGCCGAGCGCGGCAGTCGTACGCCCGCCCGCAGCGTCGGTGAGGCGCTGGAGAGCGTACGGGCCGGTGAGGCGGACGCGGCGCTGGTGCCGATGGAGAACTCGATCGGCGGTGCGGTCGGGGTGACCCTGGACGAGCTGGCCGAGGGGGACCCGCTGGTGATCACCCGCGAGGTGATCCTGCCGGTGGAGTTCGTGCTCGGCGCCCGCCCCGGCACCGACCTGGTCGGGGTGCGCAGCGTGGCCGCCCACCCGCAGGCGTCCACCCAGTGCCGCAACTGGCTGCGCGCGCACCTGCCCGACGCCACCGTGATCGACGTGCTGTCCAACGGCGCGGCGGCGGCCGGCGCGGCCGGCGGCGAGTACGACGCGGCGATCTGCGCCCCGATCGGGGCGGCCCGGCACCGGCTGACCCTGCTCGCCGACAAGATCGCCGATCACCCGGACGCGGTGACCCGGTTCGCCCTGCTGTCCCGCCCCGGCCCGCCCCCGCCGCCCACCGGCGACGACGTCACGTCGCTTGCCGTCTCCATCGCCCACGACCGGGTGGGCGCGTTGCTGTCGGTGCTGATGGAGCTGGCCGTGCGGGGGGTCAACCTGACCCGGATCGAGTCCCGCCCCACCGGGGAGGCGCTGGGCCGGTACGTCTTCTTCCTCGACTGCACCGGTCACGTGGCCGACGCCCGGCTCGGTGAGGCGTTGCAGGGGCTGCGGCGGGTCTGTGCCGAGGTGCGGTTCCTCGGGTCGTACCCCCGGCACCGGTGGGCCGACGCGGCGGGTGACCGGCCGGTCCCCGCGCCGGCCGGGCTCTCGGACACCGACTACACCGACGCGGCGGCCTGGCTGGCCCGGCTGCGCGCCGGCGAGCTGAGCTGAGCCCGCGCGACCGGGGCCCCGGCGGCGGTGCGGCACCGGGTGCGGACCGCACCGGTCCGGCCGCGCAGACGACCGTGGGGCGGTCCCGGCCGGGACCGCCCCACGTCGCGAAGATCAGCTGAGCAGGCCGCCGAGCAGGCCCTGTTGCTGCTGCTGGCCGCCGCTGCCCTGGACCGGCGGCTCCTCGGACGGCTGGACCACGACGAAGCCCTGGCCGGCGAAGCTCATGGTGAACGCCTCACCGGTGCTGCGGCCGAGCAGGGTGCCCAGGCCGAGCTGCTCGGCCCGGTGGTAGCCGGTCTGGAGGTTGGCCGACCAGCACACCGCCGCCTGCGGGTCGACGTAGGTGGGCGCGTCGACGTTGAGCACGACCGGGGTGCCCTTGGTGGTGATGGCGATCCGGCCGTAGCCGCTGAACACGCAGTTGAACAGGCCCGACGAGGCCATTCCCGCGCCGCCGACCATCTTGATGTCGTACGACAGGGTGGAGTCGAAGGCCAGCACGCTGGACCCGTTGATCGACAGCGCGTCGCCCGGCTCCAGGTCGATGATGTGCACGTCCTTGGCCAGCTCGGCCAGGAACACGTCGCCGTGGCCGCTGAGCTTCATCAGCGGCACGCCCTCGCCGGTGAGCCGCTGCTTGATGAACTTGCCGATGCCGCCCGAGCCCAACGCCTGGAACTGCACCTGCCCCTGGTAGGCGACCATCGACCCGACCCGGGCCATCGCCTCGCCGTTGAGTTCGATCTTCAACATCTTGGAGTTCTGCAGCCGCATGCCGGGCTGGGCGGACTCCTTCTCCAGGTTCTCCGCGGAGAACAGCGCGCTGCGCATTGGGTCTTCCTCCTGATTGGGGGTGTGCTCACCACACGGTAGGCAGCCCCCGCAACCCGTTGCATCGGCCGAGCGGCGGGCAAGCCCGGCTCCGCGCACGGAACCGGTCAGGTGCGCGCAGACGACCGGCCGGACGCGGCAAGTGGCGGGCTCAGCCCCAGCCCAACGCGTGCAACCGCTCGTCGTCGATGCCGAAGTGGTGGGCGATCTCGTGCACCACGGTCACCGCCACCTCGTCGACCACGTCGTCCTCGGTGGCGCAGATCCGCAGGATCGGCCGGCGGTAGATGAAGATCCGGTCGGGCAGCACGCCCGAGTAGTTCCAGCCTCGTTCGGTGAGCGCGTGCCCCTCGTAGAGGCCGAGCAGGTCCTCCCCGGGGGGCGGGTCGTCCTCGACCAGGATGACCACGTTGCTCATCAGCCGGAGCAGTTCCTCGGGCACCTCGTCGAGGGCCTCGCCGACCAGCTCCTCGAAGCGTTCACGGCTCATCTCCACGGGCACCTCACCCATTGTGCCCGACCGGCCGGCCGCCCACCGGTCCCGTAGCGCGCCGCCGGTACCCCGTCCGCGTCCGGCCCGCGGGCCGGACGCGGACGGGACGGATCAGGCGAGGCGGGCGGTGAGGCTGATCTGCGCGCCGGGGGAGAGCAGCCGGGAGATCGGGCAGCCCTCCTTGGCGGCCTCGGCCAGCTTGGTGAACTGGGCCTCGTCCAGGCCCGGGGCCTGGCCGACGGTCTCCAGGTCGATCCGGGTGACGGTCATGCCCGCGTCGGTCTTGTCGAAGTGCACCTTCGCGGTGGTCTCCACCGAGGTGCCGGACACCCCGGCGTCGGCGAGCTGCTTGGAGAGCGCCATCGAGAAGCAGCCCGCGTGGGCGGCCCCGATCAGCTCCTCCGGATTGGTCCCCTCGCCCTCCTCGAAGCGCGACTTGAAGGAGTAGTTCCCCTCCAGGCCACCCTTGCCGGTGCGGACGGTCCCGGCGCCCTCGGTGAGGTTGCCCTGCCAACGTGCGGATGCGGTACGGATAGGCATACCCGAACGCTAGTCGAAAGCCCCGCCCGCGGCGACCGACCCGGCGGGCCCGGCGGCGGCCGACGTACGGCGTTTCGGGGCGTCGGCGCTGCCGGGTCGGGGCGTACCGGCGTGGGATGATGCGGGTCAGGCCCGCGACGCGGAAGGTGGCCGATGTCCCAGGATCTCCCCATCCCGAGACAGGACGACCGCTCGGACGACACCCCCGTGCTGGAGTGGGGTGACCCCGCACGACCGGCCGGCGCACGGTTCGGGCACTGGCCCGCCGCGCTGCGCCGGGACCGGCGGCTGCCCCCGGTGCTGGCACTGCTCGGCGCGGTCGCCGCCACGGCGTCGATGGCCGGGGAGTGGCTGGTGATGACCGTGCCGAACGGTGGTCCGGAGGGCAGCGGCACCATCCGGGTGCCCGGTGGCGTGGCCGAGGTGGGCGGCTTCGGGATCGCCTACCTGGTGGGGCTCCTGCTGCTCAGCGTCGCGGTGGCGCTGACCCTGCGCGGGCGGCCGGCGGTCCGGCACGACGCCCGGGTGGCCGGGCTGGCGGTGGCGGGCGCCCTGGCGGTCCTGCTCACCGTCACCGCCTTCTCGTTGGACGACTCGGGCCAGCGGGCACTGTTCTACTCCCCGGAGGACGGGTTCCGGGTCGACTACGGCCGGGGCCTGGTGATGGCCTTCGTCGCGGTCGCGCTGGTCGGGGCGGCGCTGCTCACCGCCGTCGCGCAGCCGGACGGTCCGCCGGCCGACGCCGTCGGGCCGCGGGCCGACCCGGACGCGGTGGACCGGCACGGGGTCGACCCGGACGGGGACGACGAGCGGCCGGCCGCGCCCGCCGGCCTGACCGTCACCCCGACGGTCCCGTTCGCCCGCCGCGAACCGCACCCCTGAACCCGCCGGGCCCGAATCCGGTCAGCGTGACCGCGTCCCGGCCGAGGGCCGCGCGGCGGTCACCGGGCGTTGCCTGCTGATTCGCCCGGAAGCCATGGTTGCGACCCGGACGGCGAGGTACGGTTGCTGCCCGCCGTCACACCGGGTCGGACGACCGGTACGGACGGCGGCGGGCAAGGAGGAACGATGACCCGCCCGGGACTGCCCAAACTCATCGCCACCGACCTCGACGGCACGCTCGTGCGCAGCGACGACACCGTCTCGGCGTACACCCACGGGGTGCTCGACCGGGTGCGGGCCGCCGGTATCCCGGTGGTCGGCGCCACCGGCCGCGGCCCCCGGTTGAAGGAACTCACCCGCAACGACATCCGGGCCGCCGACTTCCTGGTGATGGCCGGTGGTGGCTGCGTGGTGGACCAGAGCGACCCGACCGGCCCGGTGGTGCTGCGCGACGAGCGCCTCTCCGCCGAGGTGCTGGCCGGTCTGCTGACCGACCTGGAGGCCGCCGTCGGCCCGCTGACCGTCATGGTCGAGGGGTCCGACGAGCACGACGCGCCGCTCTGGGGCGACTACCACCCGGCCTGGCCCTACCCGGAGCGGTTCGAGGCGCGGACTCGGGCGGAATGTCTCGCCCTCGACGTGATCAAGGCGTTCGTCCGGACCGCCGACCATGACGTGGACGAGTTGCTGGCCACCGCCCGCCGGATCGTCCCGCCGCAGGTCGCCACCCTCACCCAGGCCGGGCTCGGCTTCGTCGAGATCACCCCGGCCGGGGTGGACAAGGCCAGCGGGCTGACCGTGGTCGCCGAGCGGCTCGGCGTCGACCCGGCGGACGTGCTGGTCTTCGGGGACATGCCCAACGATCTGCCGATGTTCGCCTGGGCCGGCTGGTCCCGGGTGGCCGTGTCCAACGCGCATCCGCTGGTGCGGGCCGCCGCCGACGAGGTGACCCTGCGCAACGACGACGACGGGGTGGCGGTCTATCTCGACCGGCTACTCTCCCGGTGATGGCAGAGACACCACGGCTGGTCGCCAGCGACATCGACGGCACCCTGCTCGGCGACGAGCGCCGGCTCAGCGCGCGTACGGCGGCGGTGCTGGAGCGGATCGCCGCGGCGGGCACCCCCGTCGTGCTGGTCACCGGCCGCCCGATCCGCTGGCTCCAACTGGTGTACGACCAGCTCGCAGCCCCGCTGCCGGCGATCTGTGCCAACGGCGCGGTGGTCTACGACCCGGACACCGATCAGGTGCTGCGGGCCGACCCGCTGGCCCCGGAACTGCTCGCCGAGGTGGCCCGCCGGCTGCGGGCGGCGGTGCCGGAGGTCAGCTTCGCGGTGGAGATCGTGGACAGCCGGGAGATGCGGCACGAGGCGCACTACCCGCTGCGCTGGGACGCCGACCACGAGGCCATCCGGGCGGTCGAGTCGCCGGAGGAGCTGGCCTCGGTGCCGGCGGTGAAGCTGCTGGCCCGCGCCGGCACCCAGGACCCGGACGCCTTCGTGCAGGTGGTGGCGGGGGCCCTGGAGGGGCTGGCCGAGGCGACCCACTCGTCGTACAGCGGGCTGGTGGAGATCTCCGCCGCCGGGGTGACCAAGGCCGCCGGGCTGGCCTGGTACGCGGCCCGGGTCGGGGTGGCGCAGGCCGACGTGCTCGCCTTCGGGGACATGCCCAACGACGTGCCGATGCTCACCTGGGCGGGGCGCGCGGTGGCGGTGGCCAACGCACACCCCGCCGTGCTGGAGATCGCCGACGAGGTGACCGGGGCGAACACCGCCGACGGTGTGGCGGCGTACCTGGAGAAGGTCTTCGGGGTGGGCTGAGCTCAGAGGTACTGGCCGGTGTTGTGGCCCTCGCCACCGGGCTGGCCCATGCCGGGCATGCCGGGGATCATCCCGCCGCCGGGGCCGCTGGGCAGGGCGGGGCGGCCACCGGAGCGCATCTGCTCAAGCTGCATCCGGGCGGCCATCTGCTGGGCCACCAGGGTGGCCTGGATGCCGTGGAAGAGCCCTTCCAGCCAGCCGACGAGCTGGGCGTGGGCGATCCGCAGCTCGCCCTCGCTGGGCGCCTGGTCCTCGGCGAACGGCAGCGAGAGCCGTTCCAGCTCCTCGCGCAGCTCGGGGGCGAGGCCCTCCTTCAGCTCGACGATCGACCGCTGGTGGATCTCCCGCAGCCGGTGCCGGCTGGCGTCGTCGAGCGGGGCGGCCTTGACCTCCTCCAGCAGCTGCTTGATCATGCTGCCGATCCGCATCACCTTGGCCGGCTGCTCGACCAGGCGGGTCGGGTCCTCGCCGGCCTCGTCGGTCTGCATGGTGCCGACCGGGCGGCCGTCCGGGCCGACCACGACCAGGGTGCCCGACTGCCCGTCGGGGCGGCCCGGCTCGTCAGCTTGTCCAGTGGGGTGCGCTTCGGTCATGGCCCCATCCTTACCCACCCGCTCCCGTCGCACCCACCCGGACCGCCACCAGCCGCGCTACCGTCGCCGGCATGTCCCACGACCCCCGGGCGGTGCTCAGCCGGCCCGCCCCGCCGCCGGACCTGACCGTCGCCTACGGCGACCAGCCGGAGCAGCTCGTCGACCTGCGCCGGCCGGCCGGTGGTGGTCCGGTCCGGCCGCTGGTGGCGGTGGTGCACGGGGGCTTCTGGCGGGCCGAGTACGACCGCACCCACACCGGCCCGCTCGCCGCCGCCCTGGCTGAGGCGGGTTGGCCGGTGGCTCAGCTGGAGTACCGGCGCACCGGCCAGCCGGGCGGTGGTTGGCCGAACACGCTGACCGACGTCCGGGCCGGGGTGGCGGCGCTGCCCGGGTTGGTGGCGCAGGCGCTGCCGGGGCTGGTCGCGCCGGGGCCGCCGCTGCTGCTGGGGCACTCGGCGGGTGGGCAGCTCGCGCTGCACGTGGCGGCGCACGCTCCGCAGGACGTGGCCGGGGTGCTGGCGCTGGCCCCGGTCGCCGACCTCGCCGAGGCGTACCGGCTGGGGTTGGATTCGGGGGCGGTGGCCGCGCTGCTCGGCGGCGGCCCGGCCGAACACCCGCAGCGGTACGCGGTGGCCGACCCCTGCCTTTCGGTGCCGCAACGGACACGGACGGTGATCCTGCACGGCGGTGGGGACCGCCAGGTACCGGCCGCCCTGAGCAGGTCATATGCTGCCACCGCACGGGCCGCCGGCGCCCCGGTCACCCTCATTGAGCTGCCGGAATGCGAGCACTTCGGGTTGATCGACCCGCTCTCGGCGGCCTGGCCCCAGGTAAGGGCTGCGTTGCAGTCGTTGCTTGAAGATCAAGATCCATTGACGCAGGGTCGCCCACCAGGTAGAACGCCGGAGGGGCGGTGACGCCCGGCAATGCTCCCGGAAGGATTTCGGTGTCGCAGATGAACCGCAGGCGGGCCCTTCAACTGCTGGCCGCGCTCGGCACGACCGGACTCGTCGCCGCCTGCGGCACGGACGACACCGAGACGCCGGCCCCGGGCAAGCCGATCAAGATCGGGCTGATCCGGCCGGAGAACGGCGACGGCAAGACGATCGGCATCGACATCGAGAACGGCTTCCAGCTCTTCCTGGCGATGAACGGGCAGCAGCTCGGCGGCCACCCGACGACGGTGGTGGCCGTCGACGAGGGCGACAACGCCAAGAGCGGCCAGGCCGCCGTCGACAACCTGCTCGCCCAGAACGTGCTCGCCATGACCGGCGTGGTCAACTCGACAGTGATGTCCGGCATCAGGGACGCGGTGGAGAAGGCCCGGGTGCCGCTCATCGGGTCCAACGCCTCCCCGCCCAGCCTGCAGAGCGTCGTCTACATCTGGCGGACGTCGTACGTGCTGGACGAGCCCGGCCGGGCGCTCGGGTCGTACCTGCGGCGAACATTTCCCGCCGGAAGCCGGCTCGCCATCGTCGCCCCCGAGGGCACCGCCAGCCAGGACGTGATCAACGGCTTCCGGGACGGCTTCGGCACCGACGACCCCCGGATCATCGGTGACCCCATCCTCACCACCGCCAACCCCGCCCCCGGCGACAACGAGTTCCGCGCGCAGATCGACGAGGCGCTCAGCCGCCAGCCGGACGGAATCTTCTGCTTCTACTCCGGCACCGCAGGTGAGCAGTTCATCAGGCAACTGCGTCGCAGCCGCTGGTTCGGTGACATCTACGCGCCCGGCTTCCTGACCGAGGGCAACATCCTCACCGACCTGCGGTCGACCCTGGTCAACGCGGACGAGAGCCTCAAGGCCGGCACCATCCAGACCGCGCTGAACTACTCGGCCGACCTGAACAACAACGCCAACCGGATCTTCGCCTCGGCCTACCGGAAGACCTACAACGTCTCGCCCACCACCTACGCGATGGCCTCGTACGACGCCGCGCAGGTGCTCGACAAGGCGATCCGGCTGGCCGGTGCCGAGCCGACCGCGCAGCAGGTCAACCTGGCGCTGGGCAAGATCGGTCAGATCGACAGCCCGCGCGGCCCGTGGCAGTTCAACCAGCCGCGCACCCCGCAGCAGAAGTGGTACCTGCGCAAGGTGCAGTTCGACGGCCGGCTGCTCTCCAACGTCCTGATCAACGAGATCGCCACCCTGGGCTGAGCCGGCCGGCCCCGGTCGGGCCGGCCCCTCGTGGTGCCGGAGCCGGTCAGGGGCGCAGCTCGGCGATGCAGCACTTGACGCTGCCGCCGCCCTTCTTCAACTCGGCCAGCTCCACCGGGACCGGGGTGTAGCCGGCCGCCTTGAGCTTGCCGGCCAGCCGGGTCGCGTCGCTGTTGAGCACCACGTTCGCCCCGTCGCTGACCAGGTTCAGGCCGAAGGCCAGCGCGTCCTCGTCGTCGGCGAGCACCGCGTCGGGGAAGAGCTGGGCGAGCACCCGCTGGCTGGCCGCCGAGAACGCCCCCGGGAAGTACGCGACGTTGCCGTCGTCGATCGAGGCGAGCGCCACGTCCAGGTGGTAGAAACGCGGGTCGACCAGGCGCAGCGACACCACCGGACGCCCCAGCGCCTCCTGTGCCTCGGCGTGCGCCGGCAGCTCGGTGCGGAACCCGTGCCCGGCGAGGATCAGCCCGCCGTGCGCCTCGGGCAGGTAGGCGAAGTCGCCCTCACCCTCGTTGGTCTCGCTCGGCGCGATGAAGTGCCAGCCGTGCTTCTGGTAGAACTCCCGGTGCGCGGCGGCCTCGGCGGCCCGCTGCTCGTGCTTGAACTGCGCCCCGTAGACCGTCCCGTCCACCACGAAGGCGCCGTTGGCCGCGAAGACCATGTCCGGCAGCCCCGCCTGCGGGGTGAGCACGTGCACGTCGTGACCGAGGTCCACCAGGGTGTGCCGCAGCCGGTCCCACTGATCGACCGCCAGTGCCACGTCGACGCCGACGGTGAGGTCCATCCACGGGTTGATGGCGTACTCGACCGCGAAGTGCTCCGGGGCACACATGAGATATGTCCGCTTTCGCGGGACGCGCTGCTGGTTCACGGTCACCAAGGGTAGGTAGCGTAGAACTTTGGTAACAGCCAGAACCATTGCTTCCCCGAGGCGGAACGTTGCAGATAGACGCGGTCGACCAGCGAATCATTGCGTTGCTCGTGGCGGACGCCCGAACCTCGTACGCGGACATCGGCGCCCGGGTGTCACTCTCCGCTCCGGCGGTCAAGCGACGGGTGGACCGGCTGCGGGCCACCGGGGTGATCCGGGGCTTCACCGCCGTGGTCGACCCGGCGGCCGTCGGCTGGACCACCGAGGCGTTCGTCGAGCTGTTCTGCGCCGGCCGGACCACCCCCACCCAGCTCGGGGTGGCCGCCCGCCGGCACCCCGAGGTGGTCGGCGCGTACACCGTCTCCGGTGAGGCCGACGCGCTCGTGCACCTGCGGGCCGCCGACATCTCCCACCTGGAGGAGGCGCTCGAACGCCTGCGGGCGGAATCGTTCGTCACCTCCACCCGGAGCACCATCGTGCTGTCCCGGCTGGTCGAGTCGCCAGGCGTCGGCCCGTCCACCCCCTGACACCCGGCCGGCGCGGCGGACCGGCGCGCCTGCGGCCCGGCGCGGCGGTGGATCAGAGATACATGCCGGTGCGGTGCCCGGTGTCGCCCCGGCTCGCTTTGTCGCCCTCGCCGAAGAACCGCTTGCCGCCGAACTCGCCGTGCAACCGGTCGTCGAGTTCGTCGGCGAGCCCCGTCATCACCTGCACGGCCAGCATCAGGTGGGTGGCCTGGAAGTTGCGCCCGAAGACCGGGATGGACGCCCACACCGTGTCGTCGGCGCAGTACAACCGGCCGATCGGCATCCGGTTGGTCAGCTCGGAGAGCTTCACGTACAACCGTTCCGTCGGCTCGACCTCGGTCAGCACCGGCGAGAAGACGTCCACCAGCGGTGGATTGTCCCGCACCCGGACGAAGACCATCGCCGACCCGGCCCGGATGTTGATGTCCCCGTCGGAGTCGATCTGGAGGTGCTCGGAGGTCGACTTGAGCATCGTCGACACCACCGTCCGGACCCGCTCGGGCAGGTCCAGCACCTCCTGATCTTCGCTCTGGGCGTTCGCGGCGGCGGCCAGCGCCTCGTCCAGGTCGGCCTCGACGTCCCGGTCGGGGCCGAACTCGCTGCGTGCGGTGCCGAGCGCCTCGATCGGCAACGGCTCCCCCTCGGCGTCCTGGCTGAGATAGACCAGGAAGGCCGGGTGCGGTGCGCCGTACACGTCGCGCAGGGTGCGGGAGAGCAGCCCGGCCAGCTTGCTGGCGTCCCCGGTCGACCCGTCCAGGCCGAAGCGCTCGCCGGAGCCGGCCACCACGCCGGGCGGCGACCAGCCGAGCGCGATCATGTCGGCCACCGCGGCACGGTCCAGCCGGAAGCCCTGCGGCAGGGTGGCGTTGCCGACCGCCCGCGCGGACAGCCGTCCCTGCTCACCTACGGCCACACTGATCGAGTAGACGGCGTCGCCGGTGCCGGAGGCGGTCGGGTCCAGGGTCACTTCGAGCTGCGCCCCGGTGGGCAGTTCGCGCAGCCGTTCGGCGAGCGCCCGGGCGAACTCCCGCCACGCCTCGGTGACCTTGGCCCGCAGGTCGGCCGTGCTCGGCTCGTCCAGCAGGACCGACTCGTGGTGGTCGTGGTGCGCCGGCGAGGTGCCGGGCTGGTCACCGGTCGGCTTCGAGGGGTGGTCCGCCGTCATGATCGCCTCCATCCGTCAAGGTCACCCTACCCAGGCGGGCCGGAGAACGAATCCACCGCGACCGGCATCGGACACCGCCGCCCGCCGCCCTTCGCCAAGGCACGGCGGACCGGATCGTGCGCCGGGGTCCGCCCGGTCGGTCAGGAGGCGGGGCGCTCGCCGCCCAGCTCCACCGGCCACTGGGCGGCCAGCCCGGTGAGCCGGGCCGCCGCCGCTGCCGGGTCCGCGCCGCGTCCGACCGCCACCCCCAGCAGGTACGCGGTGACCGGCGCACCCGGCCGTAGCACCTGGTGCGCGACGTCCCTGGCCAGGTCCAGCACCGTCGGCACCGGCACCTCGGCCGGGTCGAGACCCAGCTCGGCGCAGGCTGCCGTCACCCAGTCGTCCAGCACGGTCATCGCGTCCACTCCTCCGCCCGGCGTACGTCGGAGTCAGTGTCGCAGTCGAACCACGGTGGCGGGCCGGCAGCGGACCAGGCCAACTCGCGTACCGTCAGCTCCCCCAGCAGTTCCCGCATGGACGCCCCGGCGAGCGCGGCGGCTCCCCGGGGCCGCCCGGGGACGGGCTCGGAACGGCGGGCGGCGACCCGGTCCAGCGCGGCGCGTAGCGTCGGCACCCGCCACACCCCGCACAGCGGCTGGCGTCGCCCCCGGTCGTCGACCAGGCAGACACCGTCCGCCGCCGCCGGACCGGCTTCGGCGGCGAGCGTGTCGAGCAGCGCGCCGACGGCCGGGCGGGTGAGCAGCGGCAGGTCGGCGGCGAGCAGGGCGACGACCGCCGGACCGGGACCGAGCAGGGCCAGCCCGGCGGACGTGGCGGCCACCGGCCCCCCACCGGCCGGTTCCTCCCGGGTCACCAGGACGTCGGCCGGCAGCGCACCACCCGGCCCGACCAGCACCCGGGGTACGGCGTCGGCGACGGCGGCGAGCACCAGGTCCCGCATCGGCCGGCCGTGCACCGGCACCGCCGGCTTGTCCCGCCCACCCATCCGGCGGGCCGCCCCACCGGCCAGCACCACCGCCGCGTACGCCGTCACCCGGCCACGGTAGCCGCCGGGCCCGGCCTTCGTGCTCCGCTCGCGCGGCCTCCCGGTTCCGTCCCGTCCCCGGTTGCCGGGCCGACGCCCGCTGCCGGCGGCCGGGGACTACCGGGTGGTGTCGGTGGCCGGGGACTGCCGGGCGGTGCCGGCGGCCGGGGAGTGCCGGGTGGGCGCGGTGGGGACCGCAGCCAGGGTGGTCACCGTGCGGGGGGCCGGGCGGGCGGGGCAGGATGGCGGGATGGGACGGGCCACTGACCGGCGAAGCGTGCTCCGGATCGACCTCGACGCGGCGGACGACGCCCGGGTGGCGCTGCGCCGGCCGGACACGCTCGCCGTGGAGGAACCGCTGGAGATCCGGGTCGGCCCCGGCGGGCCGGGTCGACGCCGCCCGCTGGCGGTGACCATGCGTACCCCCGGTGACGACCTCGACCTGGCCATCGGCTTCCTGCTGACCGAGGGGCTGATCCGCAGCGACGCCGACGTGCACACCGCCCAGCTCTGCTCCGGGGCGGCAACACCCAACACGTACAACGTGGTCGACGTGGTGCTCTCCCCCGGCGTGCCGGCACCGGCGACGGACCCGGCGCGCAACTTCTACACCACCAGCTCCTGCGGGGTGTGCGGAAAGGCCAGCATCGACGCGGTGCGCACCCGCTCCCGGTTCACCGTCGCCGACGACCCGCTCACCGTGCCGGCGACGCTGCTGGCGGAGCTGCCCGACCGGCTGCGCGCGGCGCAGCGCGCGTTCGACCGCACCGGCGGCCTGCACGCGGCGGGCCTGTTCACTCCCGACGGCGAACTGGTGGTGCTGCGCGAGGACGTCGGGCGGCACAACGCGGTGGACAAGGTGGTCGGCTGGGCGGTCCGGCAGCGGCGGCTGCCGCTGTCCGGGCACCTGCTGATGGTGTCCGGCCGGGCGAGCTTCGAGCTGACGCAGAAGGCGTGGATGGCCGGGCTGCCGCTGCTGGCGGCGGTCTCCGCGCCGAGCACCCTCGCCGCCGACCTGGCCGACGAGGCGGGGCTGACCCTGGTCGGCTTCCTCCGTGGCCGGACCATGAACGTCTACACCGGCAGCCACCGCGTCACCCCCTGAACCCGCAGCTCCTGCCCCGGTCGGCGGCTCAGACACGGGTCGGCGGATGCCGGTTCCAGCGGCGGCACGGCGATCCGGCTGCGGCACGGCGACCGGGAAAGGGGTCAGCGGTCCGGCGGGCGGACCCAGGTGAGGAAGCGGTCGGTCACGTCGATCCGGCGACCGTTGTCGAGCTGCGTCAGGTGTTCGGTCGCCTCCACCGACAGGCTGGCCAGTAGGGCGAGCAGTCCGGGCCGGTCGCCGTCGTACCTGGCGAGGAGAGCGAGTTTCGCCTCCCCGCACGGCCACGGGTTCGCGTCGACCCGGCACAGCCAGATCGGTCGCAGCGGCGTGTGCCGGCCGGGCAGCGGCCCGGTCACGGTGTCCCCGCCGACCGGGACGCCCGTGCCCGACCGGGCCGCGCGTCCCGGGGGACCGCCGTCCCCCGCCGCGAGACCGTCGCCCCACCCCGCCGGGCCGGGGGAGCCGGGACAGTCCGGGCGGGGGCGCGGTCCGACTGCGGGGCTGGCCGGCGCGCACCCGCCGGCATCAGGAACAGGGTCCTCCGCCGCACTGCGTCGCCGACAGCATTCAGCTGGTATGCATCGATCCACACCCATCCGTCGTACGTGTGCCAGTCGGCCAGCACCCGGATGACCCGGACCGTGATCGGCCGGATGAACTGCACGCTGGCGGTACGCGACAGGTGCAGCACCTCGCCCGGCCTGAGCTGCGGGGCGGTCACCTGGGCCCCTGGTTCCGGCTGAACGCCCAGCGGTGCGTCGGCACGATGCCGGTCATCCGCCCCGGCCCCCGGTACGGCGGGACGAACGGCCCGATCGGTCCCGGCACGATCGGGCGCGCGGGCGGCCCGGGTTCGGGCGCGGGCGTCGGGTCGGGTACGGGCTTCGGCCTCTGCTCGGGTTTCGGCTTCTCCCTGGGCACGGCGTCTCCTCTGCGTCGGTGTGTCCGCGTCGGGTGGAGGAGGGGCCGGCCGCCCTTCCACGGACGGCCCCTCCGGCAGACGCCGCCGCCAGCCCTCGACCACTACCGACAGCGCCGCCCCGGTGACACTCTGATGTGGAGGCCACTAGTCTCGGAAGGTGCGATGGGGGTTCGGGCTGAGCCGGATGAGGAACCGCCGAGCAGGTGGCGGCATGAATAGTCGATCTTCAGATTGGGGCGCCGTGCATGGCTGACGTACCAGATCCGCTCGCCGACTTCGTCGTTGCCGAGATCCGCCGTGCCCGGGGTGCCGCCGGCATGACGCAGGAGACGTTCGGGCGGGGCGCCGGATTCAGCGCATCGCACGTCAGTGCCGTCGAGGGGGGCACCCGGGCGCTGACCCTGGACTTCGTCAAGGGAGCTGACCGGGCGCTCAGCACCGGTGGGCTCTTCGAGCGGCTGGTGAGCAAGCTCGGCACACCATCGTGGTTCCTGCCGTGGCTCGACGCCGAACGCAACGCGACCCAACTCAGGTATTTCGAGCCGAACCTGATTCCCGGCCTACTACAAACCGAGGCCTACGCCCGCGCGGTGCTGAGACTCGATCCGCGTCTGACCGACAGCGAAGTGGATCGTCGAGTGGCGGCACGCCTGGAACGACAGCACGTCCTGGACCGGGTTGACCCACCCCAGCTCGTCGCGGTGATCGACGGAGGTGCAGTCCAGCGCGCCGGTGAGGGCTTCGAGAAACTGATGGCCGAGCAACTCGACCACCTTGTAGCTTGTGCGGAACGACCGAATATCAGCATCCACATCGTGCCCGCCGACGTTGTTTTCTATGCAGGGCTTTCCGGCCCACTGTCGCTCGCGCATCTGGGTGATGGCGGTTGGGTTGGACACCTCGAAAGCCAGTTGGGCGGCAATGTCCTGAGCCAGCCGGCAGACCTGGCTACGCTCTTCGAGCGGTGGGAGAGCATCCGGAACGAGGCGCTACCACGACGACAGTCGTTAGACCTGATCATGGGAGTTACAGGCCAATGAACCTGACTGATGCACGGTGGCGGAAGTCCACCCGAAGTGGCACCAGCGGTGGGAACTGTGTCGAGGTTGCCGACAACCTTCCCGGCGCGGTCGCCGTACGGGACTCCAAGGACCCGGACGGGCCGGCCCTGACGTTCGCCCCCACCTCGTGGCGCACGTTCGTCGCCGGGCTGGCCGATCGCGCCTGACCGACCTGCCCGGTGACATGCCTGCCCCGAGATCCGGGGCAGGCATCTCGCGTCAGGGAAGGACCCGGCATACCGCCTCTGAACTGCCCGACCCGGTCGGTGGAGAGCATGGGGCGGCTATCACTCCGAGCAGGTGTCGACCGTCTCCGCTCCAACACCATGCCACTGACAGCCGTATTCCTGTCAGGCATAAATATGACTGCCAGTCATATCTCTCCCCGAGACCACCTAGCCCCGACCATCCTCACCGGCAGTGACCCCGCTACCGGCCGGGCCATCGAGGCCGGCTGGTCAGCGGGGGCGGCGGGGCCGGCGACGGCGGCGGCGCAGCACCTCCGGCTCGGTCACGGCCGGCCACCCGTCCAGGTCGGACGGCGGCACCCCACGCCGCAGCAGATCGTCGAGGAGCCGGGCGAGGGTGTAGTCGGGGCGGACGGTCAGCGCCCGCTCCAGGGCCACGGCGGCGAGCGCGCCCTGGCCGGCCCGCCACGCGGCGAAGGCGAGCAGGCAGGCGGGGGCGGGGACCAACTCCTCCTCGGCACGGCGCAGCACCTCACCCCAGAAGGCGATGTCCTCCTCCCGGCCGTCGGTGCGTTCCCACGCGTGGTCGCGTACCGGCAGGTGGGTCAGGAGCAGGGTCAGCCAGGCCACCTCATCGTCGGTGAGCCGGTCGCCGCGCCGGTGCCGACGTTGCGCCTGGCGTACCGCTGTGGTGCCGGCCCTGCTGATGGCCCGCTCGCCGGACTCGTCAGTGGCCGGGGCCGCCTCCAGCAGGCCCAGCAGGCGGCGTTCGGCCCGGTCACCGGCCCGGCGCAGGGCGACCGGGTCGACGCTCCCGGCAGGGGCGACCTGCGCGGCGAGTGCCGCCCGGTCGGGGAGGGCCACCTGACCGGCGTAGACCGCGGCGGCAGCGACCTGGCTGGCGTCCGGGTCGTACGGGGTGCCGTCGGGTGGGCAGCAGTCCGGCGCTTCGCAGAGGTAGGACCAGTAGCGGCGACCGGTCACCCGCAGCGCGTCGAGCACGGGCAGGCCGAGGTCGACCAGCGCCGACCGGACGGCGTCCACCGCCGGGGTGACCCGTTCGGGCGGGCCGAAGCCGATGACCGTGGTGGATTCGGCGTCCTGCCGGCCGATCACGTCGCCGAGATGTCGCGCCGGCAGGGCCGGGTCGGTGCCCGGTCCGGGCAGGTCGGCGCGGGCGGCGAAGACGATCCGCCGGCCCCGCATCGCCACCACCACGATGCTGTCGACGGGGTGGAAGCCGATCAGGTACGGCACGGCGGTGATCAGGTCGGCGGGTGAGCGGACGGTGAGCCGGGGGCGGTCGGTCGCGTTCATGTCCGGCAGCCTGCGGCGGGCGGCCACAGCGCCGACAGTCCCTGTGGACGACACACGGGTTATCCACAGATACGGAGAGTATTTGCCCAGGTCACCGCGATTCCGAAGGTTGTGCGGCCCACCGGGGTCGGTCCGAGCGGCTACCTTGCGCTCATGGACCTGGCGTACCTGCGGGCGCACCCGGAGCACCTGCCCACCTTCCTGACCCACCAGCGCATCCGGGAGACCCCGGTGGCGGGCGGGGACAGCTGCGTGGCCTCCCGGTTGACCCTGGACGACGGCCACTCGGTCTTCACCAAGACCTGGCCGGAGCGGGCCGGTCGACCCGTACCGGCGGGCTTCTTCGACACCGAGGCCACCGGGCTGCGCTGGCTGCGGGAGGCCGGCGCGGTGGCCGTACCGGAGGTGGTGGTGGCGCTGCCGGAGCTGTTGGCGCTCGACTGGGTCGACCCCGGCGAGCCGACGCCCGGGGCGGCCGAGCGGTTCGGCCGGGAGCTGGCCGGCACGCACCGGGCCGGCGCGGACCGGTTCGGGGCGGCCTGGCCCGGGTTCATCGGCACCCTCACGCAGGACAACACCCCGGACGACGGGCCGTGGCCGGAGTGGTTCGCCCGGCGGCGGCTCCTGCCGTACCTGCGGATGTCGGTCGACGGCGGTGCCCTCGACGGCCCGGACGCCGCGCTGGTCGAGCAGGTGGTGACGCGGATCGGCGAGTTCGGCGGCGACGAGCCCCCGACCCGGCTGCACGGCGACCTGTGGCCGGGCAACCTGCTCTGGGGCGCGGACGGGCGGGTGTGGCTGGTCGACCCGGCGGCGCACGGCGGGCACCGGGAGACCGACCTGGCCCAGCTCGCGCTGTTCGGTGGCCCGCCGCACCACGACCGGATCATGGCCGGCTACCGGGAGGCGTGGCCGCTGGCCGACGGGTGGCGGGAACGGGTGCCACTGCACCAGCTGCACCTACTGCTCGTGCACACCGCCCTGTTCGGTGGGGCGTACCGCGATGCGGTCGTCGGTGCCGCCCGAGCGGCGCTGCGGGGTGTCGGCCGCGCTACGGTCGACGGATGACCGCCGCCCCGACGACCGCCGGCGTCCTCGTCGACCGGTACGGCCGGATCGCCCGGGACCTACGCGTGTCGCTGACCGACAAGTGCAACCTGCGCTGCACCTACTGCATGCCAGCCGAAGGGCTGCCCTGGCTGGCCGGGCCGCAACTGCTCACCGACGCGGAGATCGTGCGGCTGGTCCGGGTCGCGGTGCAGCGGCTGGGGGTGACCGAGGTGCGGTTCACCGGGGGCGAGCCGCTGATCCGGCCGGGGCTGGTCGGCATCGTCGCCGCCGTGGCCGCGCTCACCCCCCGCCCCCGGATCTCGGTGACCACCAACGGGCTCGGCCTGGACCGGCTCGCCCCGGCGCTGCGCGAGGCCGGGCTGGACCGGGTGAACGTGTCGCTGGACACCCTCGATGCGGCCCGGTTCGCCGCGTTGACCCGGCGGGACCGGCTCGGCGACGTGCTCGCCGGGTTGGCCGGCGCCGCCGCCGCCGGGCTCGCCCCGGTGAAGGTCAACGCGGTGCTGATGCGCGGGGTCAACGACGACGAGGCACCGGCGTTGCTGCGGTTCGCCCTCGACCACGGCTACGAGCTGCGGTTCATCGAGCAGATGCCGTTGGACGCCCAGCACGGCTGGGACCGGGCCACCATGGTCACCGCCGACGAGATCCTGACGTCGCTGGCCGCCGAGTTCGCCCTCACCCCCGACCCGGCGCACCGGGGCGCCGCACCAGCCGAAACCTGGCTGGTCGGCGGCGGGCCGGCGCGGGTCGGCGTGATCGGCACGGTGACCCGGCCGTTCTGCGGCGACTGCGACCGGACCCGGCTCACCGCCGACGGTCAGCTCCGCAACTGCCTGTTCGCCACCGAGGAGTCCGACCTGCGTGGCGCGCTGCGGGCCGGCGCGGACGACGCCGACATCGCCCGCCGCTGGCAGGCCGCCACGGTGGTCAAACGGGCCGGGCACGGCATCGACGACCCGACGTTCCTGCAACCCGTCCGGCCCATGTCGGCGATCGGAGGCTGAGGTGGACCTCACCGTCCGGTACTTCGCCGGGGCGCGGGCCGCCGCCGGCCGCAGCGAGGAGACCGCATCCGCCGGCCGGCCGCTCGACGAACTGCTCGGTGAACTCGCACACCGGCACGGCCCCCGGCTGGCCGCGGTGCTCCAGGTGGCGAGTTTCCTGGTCGACGGCGTGGCCTGCCATGATCGTCAGACACCGTTGCCGGCCGGGGCCACGATCGACGTGCTGCCCCCCTTCGCGGGCGGCTGAGGAAGGGCTGCCGTGTTGGCGATTCTGGGGTTCGTGGGCACGATCGGCCTGATCACCGGCCTGATCCACTTCTACCTGTGGAAGCGGCTGGTCAAGGACACCACCGGGCCGGGCCGGTGGCGGCGGGTCGGCACTGTCGTCGCGCTGGTGCTGGCGGTGCTCGTCCCCGCGACGATGGCGGGCACCCAGATCGCCGGGGCGTTCTGGCTGGCCTGGCCCGGTTACCTCTGGCTCGCGGTGATGTTCTACCTGCTGATCGTGCTGTTGGTGCTGGAGGTGCCGATGGCGGTGGCCCGGCTGGTGCTGCGTCGTCGCAGCGCCGCCGCCGAGGCGACCACCGCCGCCCCGGAACCGGCGCTGGTCGGCGCGGCCGGCAGCGCGGACCCGCCGGCCGCCGAGGCGGTGGACCGCCCCGACCACGACGAGTCCCGGCGGTTGCTGCTCGCCCGGGGGGCCGCCATCTTCGCCGGGCTCACCGCCGCCGGCATCACCGGGTACGGGGTCCGCACCGCGGTGGGTCCGCCACAGCTCGACCGGGTACGCATCCCGCTGGCGAAGCTCCCCCGCAGCATGGACGGGCTGCGCATCGCCACCGTGTCCGACATCCACCTCGGCCCGTTGCGCGGTCGGGCGCACACCGAGCGGATCGTCGCCATGATCAACCGACTGGACGCCGATCTGGTCGCGGTCGTCGGTGACCTCGTCGACGGCTCGGTCGCCGAGTTGGGCGAGGCCGCCGAACCGCTGCGTGACCTGCGTTCCCGCTACGGCAGCTTCTTCGTCACCGGCAACCACGAGTACTACTCCGGGGTCGAGGAGTGGGTGGCCGAGGTCGACCGGCTCGGCCTGCGGGTGCTGCAGAACGAGCGGCAGGAGATCCGGGCCCGGGGCGGGGTGCTCGACCTGGCCGGGATCAACGACGTCACCGCCGACGGCACCGGCGTCGCCGGCCCTGCCGACTTCACCGCCGCGCTCGGCGGCCGGGACGTCAGCCGCCCGGTGGTGCTGCTCGCCCACCAGCCGATCGCCGTGCACGAGGCGGCGAAGTTCGGCGTCGACCTGCAACTGTCCGGGCACACCCACGGTGGGCAGCTCGCGCCGTTCAACCTGGCCGTCAAGCTTCAGCAGCCGGTGGTCTCCGGCCTCGGTGAGGTCGACGGCACCAAGGTCTACGTCACCAACGGGGCCGGTTTCTGGGGCCCTCCGGTCCGTGTGGGCGCACCGCCGCAGGTGACCCTGGTCGAGCTACGCGCCCCGTGACCTGCCCGGATGGCGGACGGTCCCGCTCATACCGCGTCCGACGGGTGGAGTCCAGCACCGGATTGCTCTCCTCACGCGTACGCGTGGCGGCGGGCGGGTAGTGGACCGGTCGTGACAGGATGCGGCGTGCCTCCGTTCAGCGCCGCTCCCCCTGGTGGCGTCCCGCCGTTCGTCGCGGACCTGCACATCCACTCGAAGTACTCCCGCGCGTGCAGCCGCGATCTCACCCTGCCCAACCTCGGTTGGTGGGCCCGACGCAAGGGCATCGGGGTGCTCGGCACCGGGGACTTCACCCATCCCGCCTGGTACGACCACCTGCGGGAGACCCTGCAACCGGCCGAGCCCGGCCTGTACCGGCTCGGCCCGGAGGCCGAGGCGGACATCGCTCGGCGACTGCCGCCCCGGCTGGCCGACGCGGCGGAGGCGGACCCGGTCCGGTTCATGCTGAGCGTGGAGATCTCCACGATCTACAAGCGGGACGACCGGACCCGCAAGGTGCACCACCTGATCTACCTGCCCGACCTGGACGCGGTGGCCCGGTTCAACACCGCGCTGGGCCGGATCGGCAACCTCGGCTCGGACGGCCGGCCGATCCTCGGTCTGGACTCCCGGGACCTGCTGGAGATCACCCTCGACGCCAGTCCGGACGGCTACCTGGTGCCGGCGCACATCTGGACGCCGTGGTTCTCCGCGCTCGGCTCGAAGTCCGGCTTCGACGCGATCGCCGACTGCTACGCCGACCTGGCCGAGCACGTCTTCGCGGTGGAGACCGGGCTCTCCTCCGACCCGGCGATGAACTGGCGGGTCGGCAGCCTGGACCGTTACCGGCTGGTCTCCAACTCCGACGCGCACTCCCCGCCGGCCCTGGCCCGGGAGGCCACCGTCTTCTCGTCGGCCCGTGACTACTTCGCCATCCGGGACGCGCTGCGGACCGGTGACGGGCTGGCCGGGACGATCGAGTTCTTCCCCGAGGAGGGCAAGTACCACGCCGACGGGCACCGGCTCTGCGGCGTCAACTGGTCGCCGGAGCGGACCCGGGCGGCCGGCGGACGCTGCCCGGAGTGCGGCAAGCCGCTGACCGTGGGGGTGCTCAGCCGGGTCGAGGAGCTGGCCGACCGGCCGGACGGGCACCGACCGGAGCACGCCCGCGAGGTGACCCACCTGGTGCCGCTGGCCGAGATCCTCGGTGAGATCAACAAGGTGGGGCCCCGGTCCAAGAAGGTCGAGGGGAAGCTCAACGAGCTGGTCGCCGCGCTCGGCCCGGAGCTGGAGATCCTCACCCGTACCCCGGTCGACGAGATCGGCCGGGTGGGCGGGGAACTGCTCGCCGAGGGCATCGGCCGGTTGCGCCGGGGCGACGTGCGCCGGATCCCCGGCTTCGACGGCGAGTACGGCGTGATCACCCTCTTCGACCCCGCCGAGCTGGGCGGGGCCGCCGGAGCGGGGCAGGAGACGCTGTTCGACGTACCGGTGCCGGCGCAGCGCAGGCCGACGGAGCCGGCGGCGAAACCGAAGGCCAAGCGGCCGGCGGCGGCGAAGGCCGAGCCGAAGCCGAAGCCCGCGCCGACCCCGCCGCCGCCACCGATCGCCTCGACCCCCTCGCCGCACGAGCCGTTCGAACCGATGCTCGCCGGGATGGAGGAGGTCGGCACCGGCCTGCTCGACCGGCTGGACGCGATGCAGCGGGTGGCCGCCTCCGCGCCCGGCGGCCCGCTGCTGATCGTGGCCGGGCCGGGCACCGGCAAGACCCGTACGCTGACCCACCGGATCGCCTACCTCTGCGCCGAACTGAACGTCTTCCCCGAGCAGTGCCTGGCGATCACCTTCACCCGGCGGGCCGCCGAGGAGCTGCGGCACCGGCTCGACGGGCTACTCGGCCCGGTCGCCGAGGACGTCACCGTCGGCACCTTCCACTCGCTCGGGCTGGCCATCCTGCGGGAGAACGCCGCCGCGGCCGGCCTGCCGGAGGGCTTCCGGATCGCCGACGACGCCGAACGTGCCGCCGCCCGGACGGAGGCCGGCGACGACCAGGCCCGCTACACCGCGCTGCTGCGCAAGCAGGACCTGGTCGACCTGGACGAGCTGCTGACCCTGCCGGTCGCGCTGCTCAAGGACGACAAGAAGCTGGTCCGGGACTACCGGGAACGCTGGCGGTGGATCTTCGTCGACGAGTACCAGGACGTCGACGCCGTGCAGTACGACCTGCTGCGGCTGCTCAGCCCCGCCGACGGCAACCTCTGCGCGATCGGCGACCCGGACCAGGCGATCTACTCGTTCCGGGGTGCCGACGTCGGCTACTTCCTGCGCTTCTCCGAGGACTTCACCGACGCCCGGCTGGTCCGGCTCAACCGCAACTACCGATCGTC
This sequence comes from Micromonospora sp. WMMD730, assembly GCF_049178955.1. Classification (NCBI taxonomy): domain Bacteria; kingdom Bacillati; phylum Actinomycetota; class Actinomycetes; order Micromonosporales; family Micromonosporaceae; genus Micromonospora; species Micromonospora sp. WMMD730. Next base: position 7,323,103 of record NZ_JBMHML010000002.1, on the reverse strand, counting down.
GGCACCGATCCTGGCCGCCGCCGTCCAGGCCATCGCGCCGTCGTCGCTGGTCCGGGGCCGCCGGCTCGACCCGGCCCGGCTCGACCCGGAGGCCCCGCTGGTCGGCCGCTACCCGGCGGCGTCCGTCGCCGACGAGGCCGACTTCGTGGTACGCACCGTCGACGACCTGGTCGGCGGCCTCTCCCACCGGTCGTTGGACTCCGGACGCATCGACGGCCGGTCCACCAGCCTGTCCTTCTCCGACATCGCGGTGCTCTACCGTACCGACGCGCAGGCCGCCCCGATCGTGGACGCGCTGGCCAGGGCCAACATCCCGGTGCAGAAGCGGTCGCACGACCGGCTCCGGGACCGGCCCGGCGTCCTCGCGATCGCCCGGGAACTGCGGCACGCCGACGGCTCCACCGGCGGGCTGCCCGCCCGGGTCCGGGCCGCCGGTCAGGTGCTCGCCGAACGGTTCGCCGCCCCCACCCTGGACGCCGCCGGCACCGTACGCCCCGAGGACGTGCGGACCGCCGTCGACCTGCTCGCCCCGCTGGCCCGACGCTGCGGCGACGACCTGGAACTCTTCCTCTCCCAGCTCGCCACCGGGGCCGAGGTGGACGCGTTGGACCCGCGCGCCGAGGCGGTCACCCTGCTCACCCTGCACGCCGCGAAGGGGCTGGAGTTCCCGGTGGTCTTCCTGGTCGGCGTCGAGGACGGTCTGTTGCCGCTGCGCTGGCCCGGCTCGACACCCGACGACGACGCGATCGCCGAGGAGCGGCGGCTCTTCTTCGTCGGGCTGACCCGCGCGCAGGACCGCCTCTACGTCAGCCATGCCGCCCGCCGGGTCCGGCACGGAACGGAACGCGACTGCCGACCGTCGCCGTTCCTGGACGTGGTCGACCCTGGTCTGTTCGAACGGTTCGGCGAGGCCGAGCCACGCCGCCCCAAGGACCGTCAGCTCCGCCTGATCTGACCGTCGACCGGCCTACGGGGTCGAGGTAGCGGTATCCGCCCGCGCTGATACCGCTCGATGCGTGACGTTGCTGCCCGCCGGGCCGCCCGCTCACCCGGCGGGCCGGTCAGGCGAGGAGGACGGCGAGCCAGACGCCGGTGAGCAGGGCCGGGCCGAACGGCAGGGCGGTGTCCCGGCGTACCCGGCCGGCGACCAGCAACGCCAGCACCAGCACCCCGTTGAGCAGGTGCGGCAGCAGCAGACCGAGCCAGAGGGTGGGCCAGCCCAGCCAGCCCAACGGCAGGCCGAGCACCGCCGCCAGTTTCACGTCACCGAAGCCGAGCCGGGACCGGGGCAGCAGCGCCAGCACCACGTACAGGAGGAAGGAGAGCGCGGCACCGGCCAGCGCGAGCGCCAGACGGCCGGGAGTGCCGGCGGCGACGGCGGCCACGGTCAGTGCGGTGCCGCCGCCGAGCGCTGCCGCACCGACCAGCGGGTCAGGCAGGCGGAGGCTGGTCAGATCCACCACCGCCAGCACCACCCCCACCGTCGCCACCAGCAGAAACGCCGGCAGTGCCGGCTCCGGGCCACGCACGGCGACCAACCCGCCGCAGACCACCACCCCCACCACGACCGGAGGAGCGCCGTGCCCGGGTTCCCCGGCCGGTGGGGGAGCGGCCTGCCCGGCCCGCGACGGTCGCAGGGGCGCGGACGGTGGGAAGGCGCGGGCGACGCGGGGTGCGGCGAGGCCCGCCAGCGCACCGAGCGCCGCCGCCGCAGTCACCAGGCCGATCGACGCCCCGGTCATCGTGGCTCCCGGCGGCCGGTCGCCGGGCTCCGCACGGCCGGCGACAGACCGGGCAGCGGGCTCGGGGTCGGCGGGCCGAGGGGCACGGCCGTCGACGTTACCGGCGGGACGGCTCCGGGACCGCCCCGTCGACCACCGGTCGGCGGGGCCGCTCGGTGGTCACCACCAGCGCCACACCTGCCACGATCACCGCGCCGCCGAGCAGCACCTGACCGGTCACCGGCTCGGCGACCAGCAGCGCGCCGAGCGCCACCGCCACCACCGGATTGACGTACGCGTAGGTGGCGGCCAGCGAGATGGGGGCGTTCGCCAGCAACCAGACGTACGCGGTGAAGGCCACCAGCGACCCGGCCACCAGCAGATACGTCAGCGCCAGCCAGGACCGGGTGGTCACCTGCCCCGGGGAGAACCCGCGCAGTTCGCCCCGGGCCAGCGACAGCACGGACAGGGCCACCGCCCCGGCGACCATCTCGTAGACGGTGGCGACGAACGGATCGGCGGGCATCCGCAGCCGGTTGGACAGGAACGATCCCACCGACCAGCAGACCGCCCCCGCGACCACGGTCAACGCCCCGACCAGCGGCACCGCACCGGACCCGCCCCGGGGGAGCACCAGCAGCACCAGCCCGAGGAAGCCCAGCGTCACCCCGGCGAACGTCCACCCCGGCGGACGGTCCCCGGTGACCGTACGGAGCAGGACCACCAGCAGCGGAACGGTCGCCACCAGCAGCGCGGCGATCCCCGACGGTACCGCCACCCCGGACGGACCGGACTCGGCGAGCACCACCAGACCGTTGCCTCCGGCCAGGAGCAGCACCCCGACCAGCGCGGCGGAACCGAGCTGCCGGCGGTCGACCCGCAGCGCGCCCCTGCCGCGTCGCAGCCGCAGCACGACCGCCAGCACCAGCGCGGCACCGCCGAACCGGGCGGCGGCCGACCCGAGCGGCGGCATCGACTCCACCACGACCCGGATACCGAGGTACGTGGAACCCCACAACACGTAGACGAGAATCAGTGCCGTCCAGATCAGGGCTGGCCGGGCGGGTGTCGCGGCCGAGGGAGATGAGGTCATCGCAGGACCACGCTACGGTGACCACGTCGGTGGCGTCTTCCGGATAACCGGCATCTCGGCACGCGGGAGGACGGGCATGGCGAACTACGGACCACCGGGGGGTTCCCCGGAACCGTGGGGTGGGCGACGCCCGGACGACCGCTGGAGCCGTCCCGCACCGGAGCAGCCCCCGGCCGTGCCGTCCCAGCCGTCCGGGCACCCGTCGTACGATCCCTCGTACCGGCAGCCGGAGGCGTACGGTTCGACGGATCCGTACGCGGTCAGCGGGCCGGCGGCGTACCCGGATGCTCCGACGCCGGGGCGCGGTCGTGGGCCGCTGGTCGCGGTGCTGGTCGTGCTCGCGGTGCTGGTCGTCGGCGGTGGCATCCTGTGGTACCTGCTGGGTGACGACGACGGATCACCGTCGACGACCGGGGCCGTCCTGCCGACGACACCTGTCGAGCCCGACGGGGCGAACTCCGCTCCGGCAGCCACCACTGCCGCCCCCGCCTCGTCGGCCGACCCCCGGTTCGTCAAGGCGGGCCAGTGCGTCCGCAACGAGGGCCCGGCCGGTGGCAAGCCCAAACTGCTGATCACCGCGTGCGCTCCGAAGACCTATGAGGTGCTCCGCCGTTTCGACGGAGCGACCAGTGGTGAAAGGGACGCCGAGGCGAAGTGCGGCGTGGTGGAGGGCTACACCAACTGGTACTTCTTCGACAGCGAGCTGGACACCCTCGACTTCGTCCTCTGCCTGAAGCAGCGCTGAGCCCACCCCTGGAGAGAGATTGTCAACCTTCGGCCCACCCGACTCCGGCCGTCCCGACAAGGAACACCGGCCCACGGCTTCCGAGTCCGAGCCACCCACCGAGCCCTTCGACTCCGAGCCGCCCACCGCGCCGATCTCCCCGGAACCAGCGACGGAACCCATCGACCGGTCCGACCCCGAGCCGCCGACCGCCCCGCTCTCCCCGGAACCAGCAACGGAACCGATCGACCGGTCCGAGCCGGAGCCGCCGACCGCACCCCTCGCCCGGTCCGAGTCCGCGACCGGGGGAGTCCCGTCTGACGCGGACGCGCCGACGGCGTCGATCCCGGCGGAGCCGGACGATGCGCCGACGGCTCCCCTCGCCCACGACCAGGACGAGGCCCCCACCGCGCCGACCACCCCGGTCCCGTCGACCGCCGACGAGACGCCGACCGCACCGATCTCGTCGCCTCCCCCGCACCCGGCCGACGAACCGCCGACCGCACCCGTCGCGGCCGACCTCGACGACCAGCCGACCGCGCTCATCACGGGCGACTCCAGCGAGCAGCCGACCGCGCCTCTGTCCGCAGGGCCGGCGGGGCACGTCCCGACCGCCCAGGACGACGAGCCGACAGTTGTGTCGACCGGACCGGTCGCCGGCTCGGCGGGCGAACCAGACACCGCCCCGGTCGAGGCGGCGACCGAGCCGCTCCGGGCACAGGACCCGGAGCCACCGACCGTGCCCGTGTCACGGGAGGCGGACGAGCCGGCCACGGCACCCGTTCCGGCGGTGGAGGAACCCCCGACCTCCCCGCTGGCCGCGTCCCCGCCGGAACCGCCGACCGCACCGATCTACGCCACCGCAGCGGAACCGCCGACCACGGCGATGCCGGCAACCCCACCGGAGCCCTCCACCGCGCCCCTCTCCGCCACCGCGCCGGAGCCGGCAACCACGCCGATCTACGCCGCCGCACCGGAACCGCCGACCACGGCGATGCCGGCGACCCCGCCGGAACCGCCGACCGCACCCCTCTCCGCCGCTACGCCGGAGCCGGCAACCGCGCCGATGGCGGCGACCCCGCCGGAGCCGCCGACCGCGCCGATCTGGTCCGGTACGGACGACGCACCGACCACGGCGCTGCGCAGCGAGCCGCCGACGGCCCCCGTGACCGGTGATGCGGAAACCACCGCGATCGCCACGTCACCGGAACCGCCGACCACCCGACTGCCGGTGTCGGGAGCGGCCCAGCCGGCCCCGCCACCACCGGCCGGCGGCTACTCCCCGACCACGCAGATGCCCGCGTCGACCGGCGGGTACTCCCCGACCACGCAGATGCCGGCATCGGAGGCTCCCCAGCCCCCACCCACGTCGGCAGCGGGGTACCCGCCACCACCCACGTCAGGGGCTAGCTACCCACCGCCTCCCACCTCGGGGGCGGGCTACCCGCCGCCGGACACGTATCTGCCGCCGACCGGTCAGCCGGCGGCGTCCACTGAGGCCGGTTACCCGCCGCCGGGGCCGTTCCCGCCCGCCGGGCCGACAGCAGCGCCGGCAGCGGGCGCGTTCGCCGCACCGGCGTCGCCCCCACCGACCGGCTACCCCGGCCAGTCGGTACCACCGCCGTCCTCCGGATTCCCCGGAGCCGCCGCACCCACATCCGGCTACCCCGGCCAGGCCGCACCACCGCCGTCGTCCGGATTCCCCGGAGCCGCCGCACCCACGTCCGGCTACCCCGGCCAGTCGGTACCACCGCCATCCTCCGGATTCCCCGGGGCTGCGGCCCCCACGTCCGGCTATCCCGGCCAGTCGGTACCACCGCCGTCCTCCGGATTCCCCGGGGCTGCGGCCCCCACGTCCGGCTATCCCGGTCAGGCTGCGCCCGGCTTCCCGGGACAGCAGCCGCCGGGCTTCCCGGGGCAGCCCGGGCCGGGGTATCCGCCCCCGCCACCGGCGAAGGGGCGGGGCGGCCGGATCGCACTGATCCTCGGGCTGGTGGTGGTCCTGCTGCTCTGCGCGTGCCTCGGGGTGGGCGGCTGGTTCTTCCTGGCCGCAAAGGACGGCGACGAGCCGGCGACCCCGACGGGCAGCTCCGCCACTCCCACCGAGGACGGGCCGACGCAGGCCACCCCGACGGACGCGCCGGAGCCGACCGGGGAACCGACGACGGCCGAGCCGACCCCCACGCCGACCAGGGCGGCACAGATCGTCCGGGGCGACTGCGTGGTCAACGACGGTACGGCCAGCGACGCCGAGCTGCGCAAGGTGCCGTGCGGCCCGAACACCTACGAGGTGCTGCTGCGCATTCCCGCGTCCACGAACGGGGAGCGGTGCCGGTCGTTGGCGCCGGAGTCGAACGCCAACTACGTGCACGACAACTCGGTCGACCTCTTCGACTACGTGCTCTGCCTGCGCAAACGGAGCTGAACAGGAGAATATGGGGCTGTCTAGCGTGGATGCTAGACAGCCCCATATTCGTGTCGAGAGCCGTGGCCGGGGCGGGTCGGCGACACGCCGGTAGCCCCGTCTACGCATCTCTAGTCCGCAGGCTAGAGCGCCCGATACTGTGCGATGCGTGGATCCGGTCCGCAACCCGTACGCCCCGGGCGCCGGTCAGCGCCCGCCCGAACTCGCCGGGCGGGGGCGGGAGCTGGACGTCTTCGACGTGGTGCTGGAACGGATCGCCCGGGGTCGTCCCGAACGCAGCCTGATGCTCACCGGCCTGCGGGGCGTCGGCAAGACGGTGCTGCTCAACACCCTGCGCTCGCAGGCGATCAACCAGCTCTGGGGCACCGGCAAGATCGAGGCCCGGCCGGACCAGTCGCTGCGCCGGCCGATCGCCGCCGCCCTGCACATGGCGGTTCGCGAACTGGCCCCCCGGCACCGCGCACCGGACCGGATCGACGCCTTCCTCGGCGTACTCAAGGCGTTCGCGCAGCGCAGCGTGCCCACCACCGGGCGGGCCGGTGCGGCCCCCCGGCTGCGCGACCGCTGGCAGCCCGGCATCGACGTGCCGGCCAGCAGCGGCCGGGCCGACTCCGGTGACATCGAGATCGACCTGGTGGAGCTGCTCACCGACGCGGCGGCGGTCGCCGGCGACGTGGGCACCGGCATCGCCGTCTTCATCGACGAGATGCAGGATCTCGGCGCGGAGGACATCTCGGCGCTCTGCGCCGCCTGCCACGAGCTGTCGCAGCTCGGCGCGCCGCTGATCGTGGTGGGCGCGGGTCTGCCGCACCTGCCGGCGGTGCTCAGCGCCGCCAAGTCGTACTCGGAGCGGCTGTTCCGCTACCTGCGGATCGACCGGCTGGACCGGATCGCCGCCGACCAGGCACTGTGCGCGCCGGCCGAGCGGGAGCAGGTGGAGTACGAGCAGAAGGCCCTCGACCTGCTCTACGAGTCGTCCGGCGGCTACCCGTACTTCGTCCAGGCGTACGGGAAGGCGACCTGGGACCACGCGCCCCGCTCCCCGATCACCGACGCGGACGTGCGGGTCGCCGCCCCGGAGGCGGAGGCGGAGCTGGCGGTCGGTTTCTTCGGTTCCCGGTTCGAGCGGGCCACCCCTGCCGAACGCGAGTACATGCGGGCGATGGCCACCCTGTCCCAGGTGGCCGGGGAGGCCGACGGCGGTGGTCGGGACGACATGGACGCGGCGGTGCCGACGGCCGAGATCGCCCGCGCGTTGGGCCGCAAGCCGGCCAGCCTCTCCCCGGCCCGGGACGCGCTGATCAAGAAGGGGCTGATCTACTCCGGGGAGCGCGGCACGGTCGCCTTCACCGTCCCGCACTTCGGCCGCTACCTGCGCACCCAGCCGGCCTGAACGGCCGGGCGGCCAGGCCAGCCCCGCTGTCCGCGCGCCCGGCCGCCGAAAGGCCGGGGGCGCGGCGGCTCAGACGCGGGACCAGGGGGGCGGGAAGACCACCTCGCCGCGTGGTGGTGGCGGCGCGTCGCTGACCTCCGGCGGCAGGACGAGTGCCTGCCACGGCTCCCCCAGCCCCGACCAGGGACTGACCAGCCCCATCCGGTCGGCCCGGGTGAAGCCGAAGCGCCTGTAGTACGCCGGGTCGCCGAGCACCACCACCAGCCGTTCGCCCAGCTCGGTGGCGGCTTCCAAGGCGGCCTGCACCACCGCCGTGCCGTGCCCGACCCGTTGCCGGTGCGGGGCGACCGCCACCGGCCCGAGCACCAGCGCCGGGACGCGGACCCGGTCGGCCTCGACCTGTACCCGGGTGAGCAGCGCGTACCCGACCACCTCGCCGCCGTACTCGGCGACCATCGCCAGTTCCGGCAGCCACGCCGCGCTGCCGCGCAGGTCGTCGACGAGCGCGACCTCACCGGGGGTGGTGCGGTCGGGGCGGGCGAAGGCGGCGGCCAGCACCCGGCGGACCGGGCCGGCGTCGGCCGGGCCCTCGGGGCGCAGCCGAAGGGTCGTCACCCGCGCGACGTTACCGGTCGGAGCCCGTCCATCAGCGACGGTCGCTCCATTCGGCGTGGCGTACCTCCTCCGCCTGCCGGTATGCACGGCCGCCGGCCCGGGGCGGGGGTCGACGCACCGATGCGGACCGTCGACACGCGGACCGCCGCGGATCGGCCATTGCCCGGATAGCGGGGCGTCAAACGGGGTATGACTGAGCCATGAAACCCGTGCGCTCCCTCGCCCGTGTCATGTTGAGCGGCATCTTCGTGGTCAGTGGCGCCCGCAACTTTCAGCACCCCCACCGGCTCGTCCCGGCGGCCAAGCCGGTCACCGACCGGGTCACGCCGCTGATCCAGCAGGTCGCGCCGCAGCTCCCCACCGACACCGAGACGTTGATCAGGGCCAACGCCGCCGTGCAGTTCACCGCCGGTCTGATGCTGGCCACCGGGAAGTTCACCCGGCCGGCCGCGCTGGTCCTGGCCGGTACGCTGGTGCCCACCACCGCCGCCGGTCACCCGTTCTGGAGCAACGACGATCAGGCGACCCGGAACAACAACCAGGTGCACTTCCTGAAGAACCTCGGGCTCTTCGGTGGTCTGCTGCTCGCCGCCGCCGACACCGAGGGCAGGCCGGGTCTGCGCTGGCGGGCCGGCCACCGCATCGGCCACTCCCGACGCTCGGTGGGGCGCGCGGTGCGCACCGCCCGGCGGGAGGCCCGGATCGCCGTACGGTCGGCCGCCGCCGCCCGTCGGCTTCCCGGCTGACCTGCATCGATTCGGCCATCACCCCCCGCAAGGCCACGAATTACCTGAACCACCCGACACCCGTTAACGCGGTGGAAATGTCAAAAACTGGTGTGGGATCGGACACGGTCGGATAACGCGGGAGGCAGCAACGTGAGGCGCCGTTCTAGGCTCCCTACCGGACCTGGACGGGTAGGACGACCTTGGTACGGGGGTGGCCACGCCATGCCGACAACCGTCGGTAGACGTGCGGACCGCCTCGCCCCGGTGCGTCGCGCAACGCGTGGGATCGATCGTAGGACAGTCGTACGGACCGGCATCGTGGCCGCCGTCGCCTATGCCGCATGGCTCGCCATCGGTGCTTTCGGGCGGCCGTACAACTTCTTCGACATGAAGATCTACCACGGCGCGGTGGTGTGGTGGGCGAGCGGGCACGAGTTGTACGAGTTCATCGCGCCCACCACCACGCTGGGTTTCACCTACCCTCCCTTCGCCGCGCTGGCCATGCTGCCGATGGCGGGGCTGCCGATCGAGGTGGCCGGGTGGATCAACGCAGCCGGCAGCATCGCCGCCCTCGCGGTGGTCCTCGCCGCGCTGCTGCGTCCGATAGTCGACCGGCTCGGTTGGCCACTCTGGTTCACCGTGGCCATCGCCACGCCGATGGCCACCGCCATCGAACCGGTCCGGGAGACCCTGGGGTACGGCCAGGTCAACCTGCTCCTGTTCGCGTTGATCATGGCGGATCTGGTGGGCCTGCGCTGGCGTTCCCGGCGCGGCACCCACGGGCGCGACACCGACGGCCCGTTCCTGCGGCTGTTCTACAGCGGGTCCTGGGCCGGGGTCGGCATCGGCCTGGCCACCGCCGTCAAGCTCACCCCGGCGCTGTTCATCGCCTACCTGCTGATCACCAGGCAGTGGCGGGTCGCCGCCACCGCCGTCGGCACCACCATCGGCGTCACCCTGGGCAGTTTCGCCCTGGTCGGCACCGAGTCGCGGGCCTACTTCGGCGGCGTGCTGTGGCAGACCGAACGGGTCGGGGCCGCCGACATGACGCCCAACCAGTCGCTGGCCGGCCTGCTGGCCCGGCTCTACGACTCGATCGAGACGCCCGGCCTGCTCTGGCTGGCGTTCTCGGTGCTGATCCTGGCCGTCGGGCTGTCCCGGGCCGCCAACGCCCGCGCCGATGGCGACGAGTTGACCGCGTTCACCCTGGTCGGGCTGACCGCCAATGTGATCAGCCCGATCTCCTGGTCGCACCACCTGGTCTGGGTCATCCCGGCGATCGTCGTACTCGCCGACGCCGCCGTGCGCCGCCGCGAGGCGAGCCGGGGGTTGTCGCTGCGCACCGGCCAGCCGGCGTTCGGCGGGCCGCCCGGGGTGAACGGGCTGCGCCCGCCGATCTGGTACCCGACGCTGACCGGGCTGCGGCACGGCGTGGCCGCGCTCGGGTTGTACCTGCTCTTCCTGATCTCACCGATCTGGCCGTACGAGCACAAGCTCCCCGAGGTGTCGCACTACCAGAACGGCCTGTTCGGCGCGCTAATGGAGAACTCGCTCGCGCTGGCGCTGATCGTGCTGGTCGCCGCCCTGCCCTGGCGGCCCGGTGCCGAGCCCGCCTTCTACGCCGACCGGCCGGCCCGCGCCACCTCCGGCCGCCGCTGACCCCGCCCGTCCCGCTCCACCACGGACAGCCTGCCCCGGCCGGCCCGGCGACTCCCGACGGCGGGCTCAGGGGCAGTTGACCCACTCCTCGGTGCCGTCGGCGAAGACCTGCCGCTTCCAGATCGGCAGTCGCGCCTTCACCTCGTCGACCAGCCGGGCGCAGGCCGCGAAGGCCGCCGCCCGGTGTGCCGTGCTCACCGCCGCCACCAGCGCCACGTCTCCGATGTCGAGCCGGCCGATCCGGTGCGACACGGCCACCGCGTAGACGTCGGGGTCGGCGGCGATCTCGGCGGCCACCGCGCGCAGCGTCTCGACGGCGCTCGGGTGGCCCTCGTACTCCAGCAGGGTCACCGGTCGGCCGTGGTCGTGGTCGCGGACCACGCCCTGGAAGGAGACCACCGCGCCGGCCCGCCGGTCGGCCACCGCCGCCTCGTGCGCGGCCAGGTCCAGCGGCTGGTCGGTGACCGCGAGCAGGGCCGTCGTCGGGCCGGCCGTCACCACGTACGCTCCCCGGGCAGCAACGGCAGCGGTACGACCGGCACCCGGGCCCCGACCTCGCCGGAGGTGCCCGGCCGGATCACCGCGAACCCGTCCGCGCCGGCGAGCCCGCGCAGCATCGCCGACCCGACGTGGCGGACCGGGTGGGCGGTGCCGGCGGCCCGGTCCAGCCGGACCAGCGCCAGGTGGGTGTAGTCCCCCCGACCGGGCACCGGCCCGGCGAGGGTGGCCTGGGGCAGCGCCGGCAGCGCACGGCCCTGGAGCCCGGCGAGCAGCGGTGCGACCAGCGACACCAGGGCGACGATCGCGGACTGCGGGTTGCCCGGCAGCCCGGCCACGAAACGCACCCGCCCGTCGGCGTCGACCAGCCGGGCCAGCAGCATCGGGAAGCCGGGCCGCACGGCGACCGTGTTCACCACGTGGTCGGCCCCCAGCGCCTCCAGCGCGGGGTGCAGGTGGTCGACCGGGCCGTGCATGGTGCCGCCGGTGGTGCAGACCAGGTCGGCCCCGGCGAGCGCGCCGCGCAGGGCGGCCACGTGGGCGGGGAGGGTGTCCGCCACCGGGCCGACCACGTCGGAGGGCCGCACCTGGCAGCCGTAGCGGCGCAGCCAGGACGGCACGGCGGGGCCGAGCGCGTCGCGGACCCGGCCCGCCCCGGGCGGACCGGCGGTGAGCAGTTCGTCGCCGAAGACCAGCAGCGCGGCGCGCGGTTGGCGGCGCACCGTGAGCTGGTCGTGCCCGCAGGAGGCGGCCAGCCCGATCAGCGCAGGGTCGACCGGGGTGCCGGCCGGCAGCAGTTCCTCACCGGCCACCGCCTCCTCGCCCGGCTCCCGCCACTCCGGGTTCGGGCGTGGCGTGCCGGTCACCCGGCCGTCCGGGGTACGCCGCGAGTCCTCGATCCGCAGGATGGCGGTCGTCCCGGTGGGGACCATCGCGCCGGTGGCGATCTCCACGGTGGTGCCGTCGGCGGCCAGCCCGGCCGGGGTCTGCCCGGCGAGCACCCGTCCCACGACGTCCCACGGGCCGGCCCCGCGTACCGCCCAGCCGTCGACGCTGGAGGTGGGGAAGGCAGGCAGGTCGGTCCGGGTGGTCAACGGCGCGGCCAGGGTGTACCCGTCGGCGTCGGCCAGTGCCCGCTGGACCGGGGGCAGGGCGGCGGCGAGGCCGACCGCGTACACCCGGGAACGGGCCTCCTCCCAGCCGGCCGGCGGCGGCGCGGCGACCTGGGCCGCGGCGGCGGCGGTTTCCGTGCTCACCGGGGGCCTCCGTTCGGACGGTACGCGGCGCTCCGCGTACACCCCCGCGAGCCTATCGCCGCCACGCCGGGCGTGCGGTCAGTGGTCGCCGCCGCGCAACTGGTCGACCGCGTGGCCGAGGACCGGCCCGAGCACGGCCAGCCCGTCCTTCGCGCCGCCCCGCGAGCCGGGCAGGTTGACCACGAGCATCCGGCCCAGCACCCCGGCGACCCCCCGGGACAACGCCGAGGTCGGCACCCGGTCCCGGCTGTACGCGCGGATCGCCTCGGCGATGCCGGGGATCTCGTGGTCGAGCAGCGCCCGGGTCACCTCGGGCGTCCGGTCGGTCGGGTTGATGCCGGTGCCGCCGCTGGTCAGCACCACGTCGATCCCGTCGGCGTGGGCGGCGCGCAGGGCCTCGCCGACCGGTTCGCCGTCGGGCACCACCACCGGTTCGTCGACCTGGCAGCCCAGCTCGCGCAGGCCGGCGACGAGCAGCGGCCCGCTGGTGTCGGCGTACACCCCGGCGGCGGCCCGGTTGGACGCCACGACGACCCGGGCCCGGATCACGGCCGGTCCTGCGGGCGGACCCACTCGCCGGTCTTGCCGCCGGACTTGCTCAGCACCCGCACGCCGTCCACGGCGGCGGCCGGGTCGACCGCCTTGACCATGTCGATCAGGGCCAGACCGGCGACGGCGACGGCGGTCAGGGCCTCCATCTCCACCCCTGTCCGGTCGGCGGTGCGGGCGGTGGCGGTGATCTCGACGGTGTCGTCGGTCAGTTCGAGGTCGACGGTGACGCCGTGCAGGGCGATCGGGTGGCACAGCGGGATCAGGTCGGGGGTGCGCTTGGCGCCCATGATTCCGGCGAGCCGGCCGACGGCCAGCGCGTCGCCCTTGGGCAGCCCGTCGCGGCGCAGCAGCTCCACCACCTCGACGGTGGTGCGCAGCCGCCCGGCGGCCACGGCGATCCGGCCGGACACCGGCTTGGCGGAGACGTCGACCATGCGGGCCGCCCCCGCGGCGTCGACGTGGCTGAGCTGCGCGGGATCGGTCACGTCCGCGAGCCTAGCGGTGTGCTCCGTTCCGGGGGTACGTCCGGGCGTGACGGCGACCCGGGAACCGGAGTGCCGGGCGCGCGGGGACGATTCGTGATCGGTGGTTCATCGTCGATTTCATCGGCCGCCACTAATAGGTTCTCGTGTCGACGGTAGAGCGGGAAACACCATCACGCGCGAGATCGTCACACCTGAGAAACCCTCCGTCGCGTCGTGGCCGCGAATCGCCACCGGGCCACTTCGCCCACGTTGGCACCACCGCGCCGAGACGACTACGCTGCGTTCCACAATCGGGTGATCTGTCGCACTCACCTAGCCGGTCACCTCGACGTACGGCAAACGGCCCCTCTCGCCCGATGTCGCGAAGCCGCCGTCTGCACCATTATCTAGCGTTAACGAGAACCGTCGGGAGCGCTCAGCACTCCGTTTCCCCGCGGAAACGGAAAGTCACCAAGGTGCACTCAATTCTCACCTATCGCTCATAGTTACATTTATACCTCCAAAAACGGCCTAACCGCCCTTAGGCTGTCCCCTGTCAGATCCCGACCGCAAGGGTCGGCGACAACGATCAGGGGAGGGCGAACGCGATGTCCGCACACGAGTGGCTCTGAACGATTGTGGTGGCGGCGTGACCCCACGTAGCCTTGGCCTCTGCTCAGCGACACGGAGTGGTTGTCGAGGACACGGTGGCACGACCGGACGAAGGCAAGACGGAGGCCGAGCGGCAGCTGACGCTGCACGTCGGCCTCGTCTGCGTGGTGGCCACCGCAGCGGCGGTCGTCGCCCTCTACCAACTGGTCCACCTCGACCTCACCGGCGGCGACCTCACCCGGTCCGTCGCGCTGGCCTTCATGGCCGCGCTCAGCGTCCGGATCAACTGGCAGATCCGCATCCGGGCCACCGTCCACGCGGTCTCCTGGAGCGAGACGGCGATCGTCCTCGGGCTGGCCGTCGCACCGGCGCCCCTGGTCGTCCTCACCACCGGGACGGGCGTCGCGATCGCCCTGCTGTCCATGAAGCGCGGACCGCTGAAGACCACCTTCGGCATCGCCAAGAGCATGCTGCTGGCGGCCGCAGGCGGCGTCGCGCTGCACACCCTCGGCTGGTCGCCGCAGGACACCGACCTGCCGAACGCCATCGGCATGATCGGGCTCGCCTACGTCGTCGCCGTGGTCCTCGACGAACTGCTCACCCTGCCCGTCATCGCGATGGCCACCGGCACCCCGCTGCCCCGGCTCTTCTCCGACGACCTCGGCCTACGCCTCACCAGCGCGCTGGCCCGCTTCGTCCTGATCGCCGTCACCCTGGCCATCCTCCAGGCCGACCCCCGGCTCCTGCTCGCCGTGCCACCCCTGGTGCTCAGCCTGCACCTGCTCTACTCCAACCAGGTCAAGTCCCGCACCGAGCAACAGGCCTGGCAACGGCTGGCCCGCACCACCGACGCGCTCAACGTGGTCGACCTGGACAAGGTCCTCACCACCGCCGTCACCCAGGCCACCGAACTCTTCTCCGCCGACGAGGTCGAGATCGAGCTGCGCGACGCCGGCCGCACCGTCCGGGGCGCGAGCGGCACGATCACCTACGACGGCCCGTCCGGCACCCCGAGTGAGATCGAGGGAACCGTCCTACCCGCCCGCCTCGAAGGCCACGACCGCACCGTCGACGTCGGGATGCTGCGGCTGCGGTTCCGAGGACCGGTCCGGCTCAACGAACGCGAGCAGTACACCCTGCGCACCTTCGCCTCCGCGTTGTGCACGGCCGTCCGCAACGCCCAGGCGTACGCCGAACTCGCCCGGGTCGCCGCCGAACACGCCCACGCCGCCAGCCACGACGCACTCACCGGCCTGGCCAACCGCCGGCAACTGCTCGACCGGGGCACCGAACAGCTCGGCACCCGGCACGCCGAGGGGGTGACCGCCCTCGTCCTGATCGACCTCAACCACTTCAAGGAGGTCAACGACACCCTCGGCCACGCCGCCGGTGACCAGGTGCTGATGCGGGTCGCCGACCGGCTGCGCGCCGCCGCCCGCGACGAGGACCTGGTCGCCCGCCTCGGCGGCGACGAGTTCGCCGTCCTGATGCGCAACCTGCCCGCCCCCGCCATCGCCGCCCACCGGGCCGAGACCCTGCTCGGCGCCCTGCACGAACCGATCGACGTGGACGGCATGCGGATCAGCGTGGAGGCCAGCGGCGGCATCGCGGCGGCCCCCGCCACCGGCGGCATGCCCGAACTGCTGCGCCGCGCCGACGTCGCCATGTACCAGGCCAAGCGGGCCGGCCAACGGATCGCCACGTACGCCCCCACCCGGGACACCGCCGACCTGCGCCGGCTCACCCTCGGCGGTGAACTGCCCCGCGCGGTGGCCGACCACGAGTTCACCGTCAACTTCCAGCCCATCGTCGACCTCGGCACCGGAGAGGTGACCGGAGCCGAGGCGCTGGCCCGCTGGCACCACCCCCGACACGGGGTCATCGACCCGCTGCGCTTCATCGAGGCGGTGGAACGCTCCGGCATGCTCCCCGCGTTCGCCGAGGCCATCCTCGACCAGGCGCTCGTCGCCGCCGTCGGCTGGCGAACCGCCGGCTTCGACCTGCCCGTCTCGGTCAACGTCTCACCCCGCAGCCTGCTCGACGCCCGGTTCCCCGGCGCGGTGCTGGCCCGGCTCCAGGCCCACGACTTCCCCCCGGACCGGCTCGTCCTGGAGCTGACCGAGACACTCACCCTCAGCCAACTCGACGTGGTCGACCGGGTGCTCAACCGGCTGCGCGACTCCGGCATCCGGCTCGCCCTGGACGACTTCGGCACCGGCTACTCGTCGCTCTCCCTGCTCTCCCGCATCCCCGTACACGAACTGAAGATCGACCGCAGCTTCGTCACCGCGATGGAGAGTTCGGCCGAAGCAGCAGCGGTCATCCGCTCCACCCTCGACCTCGGCCGCAGTCTCGACCTGGCCGTCGTCGCCGAGGGCGTGGAGAGCGAACCACAGCGCCGGGCCCTGTGGTCGCTCGGCTGCGCCGCCGGCCAGGGACACCTGTTCGCCCGCCCCCTGCCGGCCGGCACGCTCCTCGCCGCACTGCAACGGGGCTCCGGTGGCCGCCCCGGGAGTCTCGCCACCCCCCTGCACGACACCGGCGCGGTCATCCGACTCAGCACCCCCGGCCGCCGCCAGCCCGCCCGGAACCGTTCGACGGGTCTGCCACACTTGCCGGCGTGACCGCCGCCGACCGTGCCGCCCGCCACCTGCGGGCCGTCGACACCGCAGCCGGTGGACTCGCCCTCGACCTCGGTCTCTACCTGGTCTCCGCGATCTTCGCGGCCGTCACCGCCGCCACCTCCACCCTGCCACCGCACCGGGCCTGGGGTGGCGTCGCCGCCGTCGGCTACCTCGCCGCGACGATCCTGGTCGCCGCCCAGTTCCTCCTCCGTCGCCACCGACCCGGGCTGGCCGGCACCACCACCCGCGCCGTGGTCACCGGCCTCGCCTGGGCCGGCACCGCCCTGCTCCCGCTGATCATGCAGGCCGGGCAGCGGGCCGCCGGGCGCACCGACCGGGCCCAGGAGGAGGTGGTGGTGGTCGAGCAGGCCGGCATCCGACTCGCCGAGCACGGCACCCCCTACCTCGGGCCGGACGCCATCGCCGCGCTGCCCGCCGACGAACGGCTGCTCGGCTACACCCCATACCAGCCGGGAATGGCGCTGTTCGGGCTGCCCCGGGCCGCCGCCGACACCTGGTGGACCGACTCCCGCGTCTGGTTCGCGCTGGTCACCGCCGCAGCCCTGGCATGGGCCGTGGTCGCGCTGCGCCGTCCCGCCCCGACCACCGGCGGACGGGCCGGGGCACCGGCGGTGCTGCGCGGCGTGCAGGCGGCGACCGTCCTGCCGATCTGCGCGCTCACCCTCGCCACCGGCGGCGACGACCTGCCCGTACTCGCGCTCTGCCTGCTGGCGCTGGCGTTCGCCGCCACCGGCCGGCCCGGCGGGGCCGGGCTGGCGGTGGGGCTGGCCGGCGCGTTGAAACTGTTCGCCTGGCCGGTCGCGCTGGTCCTCATCTTCTGGGGGGTGACCCGACGGGCCGGGCTGCGGGTGGCGGCCGGCGCGCTCGGGCTGCCCGTCCTCGCCCTGCTCCCCGCCCTGCTGGTCGACCGGGACGCGCTGGTGGAGAACGTGCTGCGCTTCCCGCTCGGCCACGGCCAGGTCACCAGCCCCGCCCAGTCCCCGTTCCCCGGCCACCTGATCGCCACCGCCCTGCCCGGCGGCCGGGTCGTCGCCGCCGTGCTGCTCGTCGCCGTCGGCGCCGCGATCGCCGTCCGGCTCGTCCGCCGCCCGCCCCGCACCGCCGCCGCCACCGCACTGGTCTGCGGGTACGGTCTGCTCGCCGCGATCCTGCTGATGCCGACCACCCGCTTCGGCTACCTGCTCTACCCGATCGCCCTGCTGACCTGGGCCCCCGCCCTCACCACCCGCCCGGCACCGGTTCCGCCGAGTTCCCGACGCACCCTGCCCACAGGGCGTAGACCTGAGGACATGAGCAGCTACCGCGACCGCGTCGACGCCGGCCGTCGGCTCGCCGAACGACTCACCGCCCTGGCCGGTCGACCCGACGTCGTCGTGCTGGGCCTGGTCCGCGGCGGGGTACCGGTGGCCCGGGTCGTCGCCGACCGGCTCGGCGTACCGCTCGACGTGCTGGTGGTCCGCAAGCTCGGCCTGCCCGGGGCACCCGAGGTGGCCTTCGGCGCGCTCGGCCCCGGTGGGGTCCGGGTCCTCAACGACCAGGTCGCCGCCCCGCTCGACCCGGCCGACCGCGCCGAGGTGCAACACCGTGAACAGGCCGAACTCGACCGTCGGGAGGCCCGTTACCGGCACGGTCGACCCCCGCTCGACCTGACCGGACGTACCGCCCTGATCGTCGACGACGGGCTGGCCACCGGCGCCACCGCCCGCGCCGCCGTGCAGGTCGCCCGGCAGCTCGGCGCCCGGCGGGTCGTGGTCGCGGTGCCGGTCGGCGCACAGCAGGCGTACGAGATGCTCGCCGCCGAGGCCGACGAGGTGATCTGCCCGCAGCACCCGGCCGGCTTCACCGCGGTCAGCGCCTACTACGACGACTTCCACGAGGTCGACGACGACGAGGTGATCTCGGCGCTGATCACCACCGCCTGAATGCTGCGCCGACCGGGTACCGTCGAACGATGCAGCTCACCTGTCCCAAGTGTCACGGAGATATGCGCCAGTACGAGCGCAGCGGAGTCGTCATCGACCAGTGCGGCGAGTGCCGGGGGATCTTCCTGGACCGCGGCGAACTCGAAAAGCTGTTCGAGGCCGAGGCGAACTGGAACCAGCAGCGCAGTGGGGCCGCGCCCGGGCAGCCGGGGGCCGCTCCCGGTCAGCAGCACGTCCAGGCGCCGGGCGGATATCCGCCGCCGCCTCCACCGCCGCCCGCCCCGAGCCACCAGCCGGGCTACGGTGCCGTGCCGCCGCCCCCGCCGCCGCCGGGCTACCCGCCGCAGCCCGCGTACGGCGGCCACGGTGGCTACGGCCACCCGCAGCACCACGGCTACCACGGCCACTACAAGCGCAAGAAGCACAAGGGTTTCCTCGACGAGATGTTCGGCTGACCGGTTCCGTCGACGGCCGGGCCGGGTCCTCCCGCGCCCGGCCCGGTCCCGTCACCGCCATCGGCCGCACGGGGTTCCGGCCGGTGGTTTCCGGGTCCGGATGCCGGAGCATGCCGGTCGTGCGACGCTGCACGGCATGACGTTCGTCCGGCAGCACACCGCGTTGGCGCAGGCCTACGACGGCATCACCCGGGTGGTCGCCGACCTCGACGACGACGCCCTGCAACGCCCCACCCGGTGTCGCGGCTGGGTGGTCGCCGACCTGCTCTTCCACCTGCTCGGCGACGCCCAACGGGCGCTGGTCACGCTGGCCAGCCCCGCCGACGGGCCGGCCGACACCGACGACGTCAGCTACTGGCGGTCGTTCCCGGCGGATGCCGATCCCGACGCGACGGCCCGGCACGCGTGGTGGGTCCGCCGCTCGGCCGCCGCCTTCGACCGGCCCACCGGTGTGGTCCGGATCTGGGCGGACACCGCCCCGGCCGCCGTACGCGCGGCGGGTGCCGCCGACCCGGCGGGTTGCGTCACCACCCAGGGACACCTGCTGCGGGTGCCCGACTTCCTGGCCACGCTGACCACCGAGGCCGTCGTGCACCACCTCGACCTGGTGCCCGACCTGCCCGGTGCGCCGCCACCCGGAGCGCTGGCCGTCGAGGTCGCGGTCGCCACCATGGACGGGCTGCTCAGCGACGACGCCGTCCGGCCCGCCGACTGGGACGACCTGACGTACCTGGGCAAGGCCACCGGCCGGGAGCCGCTGACCGACCGGGACCGGGTGGCGTTGGGCGAGACCGCCGGCTGGTTCCCGCTACTCGGCTGAGTCGCCGGCCCCGGCGTCGGGTCAGACGATCGCCATGTCGACGAAGCGGGACAGGTGCAGCTGGGCCGCCACCGTGATCGAGTCGGTAGGCCCATTTCTGTGCTTGGCAACAATGAAATCCGCTTCCCCAGCGCGCGGCGACTCCTTGTCGTAATAGTCGTCGCGGTGCAACAGGATGACGACGTCCGCGTCCTGCTCGATCGAGTTGTGGGTGGCGATCCCGTTGGCGACGAAATTGTGGGTGCCGAGTACCGTCGCGTCGAAGACGTCCTGCTCGCCGAGCGACTCGATCGAGGTGATCTCGTCCCAGAAGATGTCGTTGGTGGCGTGCAGTTCGAGGTCGGCGGCGTCGAGTACCGAGGCGATCTTCGCCAGTCGGGATCGGCTCGGTGCGCGCTTCCACAGCGCGCTGCCGCAGAATTGCGTACCTATTGCCCGGGCGAACTCGCGGTGGCTGATGCCCCGCTCCACCAGGACGTCCCGAACCCGGCTCCACACCTCGGTCGGCACCGTGTCGACGTTGGTGTTGCTCACCACCGTCTCCAACACGGTGAGCAGCGCTTCACAGGCAGCCGCACGCTCGCCGTGCACCCCGATCTCCCGCAGGAACCGCAGTTGGTCGTCCCGGCCCGAGATGTCGAGGGTGTACTGGGGACGGTGGTCAGCTACCGGAACGACTTTGAGGCGTGCGGTGATGCCGTACCGCAGGAGGAGCCGGGAGATGTCCTCAAGCATTCTGCGACTGGTGGAGGAGAAGTAGACACGTCCGCCCCTACCCGACTTGTTGACATGGACCGAGCCGTCGGTCGACCACAGGTGGCGCAGGAATAGCGTGACCTGTTCCTTGGGCAGACTGAAGATCGCCTGCGGAATGAACTTCTCGTGCGAACGCAGCCCGAAGAGCCCCAGCCCGTCGAGCCATTCTGCGATCGGATTACGCCGTCCACGGGCCAGTCGGTACGGTGCGGGCAGCCGGAGTGTCGTGACCCGGGCGGCCTCGTACTCGTCCCGTACGGCGCTGATTCCGAAGTGCTTCGCGGCCTCGGCCACTGCCACCAGGTTTTCCTCGTCCCTGCTGGCGTACCGGATCGGCTGGCGTCTGACGAACGAACCGTCACCAAGCAGGTGCGCGAGCAGTACCACCTCCGCCTCCACCCACGGCCGGATCGCCAGCGGCGGGGGCAGGTGTCTCGGCGTAGCCAGCCGCGCTCCGACAGCCAGCTCACCGAGCGGCACCCATCCGGCGAAGGTGAGGAAAGGGTGGTTCGCCGTCGCGTCGATCTGCTTCCCCGACGCGAGGGTCAGCCGGAACACCTCGCGCCGACCGCTGGGGAAGACGTGCGTCATGGTCCGGGGCGAGTACCGCAGATTCTCGTCGAGCGCCCAGACCGGGATTTCCCTCGTCCCGGCCTCCAGGAGCTCGCCCATGGTGACTTCCGCGTTGGTGTCGGCCCGGATCAGTCGGGTCTCCGCGGTCAGACAGCCCGACTCCCGCAGGTCGGACAACTGAGGTCGCTTGTCGGTGCGTTGCTCGGGACCACGGTTGAGCTGGCTGACCGCGATCACCGGGCACTCGACCTCCTTGGCCAGCAGCTTCAGGCCACGGGACAGGTCCGCGACCTCCTGCTGACGGCTCTCGGTGCGCTTCGGTGAGGTCATCAGCTGGAGGTAGTCGACGACGATCATCTTGAGGTCGTGCTTCTGCTTGAGCCGCCGCGCCTTCGCCCGGATCTCCATCAGGTTCATGCTCGGGGTGTCGTCCACGAACAGCGGCGCCTCGCTGATCTCGCCCATGCAGCGGGCCAGCTTGGTCCAGTCGTCGTCGGAGAGCTGACCGCTGCGCAGTACGTGCAGCGGGACGCGCGCCTCGGCCGAGAGGAGCCGCATGACGATCTCGACCTTGCTCATTTCCAGCGAGAAGATGGCGGCGGCCTGGTTGGCCCGGATCGCCGCGTTACGGGCGAAGTCCATGCTGGCCGTGCTGTTGTGGGTGGGGATCATCGACCGGCCGGCCAGGTAGAGGTGGTCCGGGTTGTCGACGGTCACGCACCGCACCGGCACGCTGGCCACCGGCCGGACGTCCACCACGTACCGCACAGCCGGGTCGGTGCGCAGGCGGACGGCCTCGGCGGATGCCCTGGGCTCCCGGCGGAAGACGGCGTCCGGGGTGGCGAAGGCGACCGTGTACGTCGTCCCGGTCCGGCCGAGTGCCGGCTGCTCGGTCAGCGTGCACCGGTAGCCGAGACCCACCACGAGTTCCCGTACGTCGCCGGCGAGCCGCCGCGAGACCGAGGTGTACCGGTGCTCGCCGGTCGGGGTGAGGGTGCCGGCGGTGTCCATCAGCCCGGCGAGCAGCGCCCGACGTTGCGCCTCGGAGCCGCGCAGGTAGTCGCGGGGGATGTGCTTGTCCGCGAGGACACCGATCTCCCGCAGCGTCGTCAGGAAGGACGCGGCCAGGTGCCCCGGGTCGGCCCGGCCGTCGCCGAGCCAGCCGCCCAGGCCGTACGGGGGGATGGGCACCGCCCGTTCGGGCAGTTGCAGGGGGGCGCAGGTGGCGATGGCGTGTCGGGGGCGTCCCTCCGGTCCGGTACGCAGCGTCGCCGCGATCTGTGCCGTGGTGAGCACGCCGTCCTCGGCCTCGGCAGGGCCCTGGGCCGCCTCGGCCGGCGTGCCGCCCGCCGGGGCGAGGGCCCGCGTCCGGGTGGTGGTCCGCCACAGGTGCCCGGCGTCGGCGACGATCACGCTGCCGTCGGAGAACTCGACCTCGTAGCAGGGTCGCCCGTGCATCACGGCGAAGGCGGCGGTGATGGTGGTCGGCGTGCCGTCCGCGGCGAGCAGCCGGTCGCCGACCTCGACCTCACCCATGGTGGTCCAGCCGTCCGGGGTGGGCAGCGGCGTGTCGAGCGCCAGCGCCTTACCGAGACCGGGGCGGCCGGCCACGATGATGAGCTGTCCCGGGTGCAGGCCGTTGAGCAGCCGGTCCAGGTCGGTGAAGCCGGTCGGCACGCCGGTCATCACGCCGCCCTGCGCGCCGACCGCCTCGATCTCGTCCAGGGTGGGCTGGAGCATGTCGGCGAGCACCGCGAAGTCCTCGCTGACCCGCCGTTCGGTGATCTCGTAGACCGCCTGCTGGGCCAGGTCGACGACGTCGTCGACGTCCCGGCTGCCACCGGCGGCGGTGCCGTAGCCGAGCTGCACGATCCGGGTGCCCGCCTCGACCAGGCGGCGCAGCACGGCGCGTTCTCCGACGATCCGGGCGTAGTAGGAGGCGTTCGCCGCGGTCGGTACGGCCGCCATGCAGGTGTGCAGGTAGGGGGCGCCGCCGACCCGGGCGAGGTCTCCGGAGTCGGCCAGGGCCGCCGCGACGGTGATGCCGTCGGCGGGCTCACCGCGACCGTAGATGTCGAGGATCGCGTCGAAGATGGTGGCGTGGACGGGCCGGTAGAAGTCGGTGGACTTGAGGATCTCGACGACGTCGGCGATGGCGTCCTTGGAGAGCAGCATGCCGCCGAGGACGCACTGCTCGGCGGCGACGTCCTGTGGTGGGGTCTTGTCGAACTGGCCGTCGCGGGGCGGCGGGGCGGACGACTGCCCCGCGACCCGGGGCTCTGCCCGCATGTCGTCGGTGATCGACACGGTTCCCCCTCCACAGCGTCGCGGTTGCCCCGGCGGTACGCCGGCGGTGACACCGTCCGGTCAGGTCGATCGGGGGGCCATCGCGCGACCGGTCGGTGCCCCACGATACGGACCGCGAGGTCAGACCCTCAACCGGCGCGGTGGACGAGCCTCGGGACAACCTGTGGACGCGCGTGGACAACCATGTGCGCAGCGTGTGCACAGCCTGTGGAAAACTGTGGGGGAATTCTGGGCTGTAAAGCTGTGAGCTGCGGGTTCACTATCCACACCCTGTGGACGAATATTTTCCGGTAAGGCTCTTGGGTCGGTCTTCCCGTACTATCTCTGCGAAACGGCTACACCTGGACAGCGGATTGCACTTTCGGTTGAGAAGGGTCACGCTCCGGCCGTGAGTTACCGGGACTGGGAGCGCGGGGAGGGCAGCCCGCGCGCGCGTCAGCCGATCGCCCCGTGGGACGACCTCGGCGACCCGGTTCCGTCGGATTCATATTCCTCGACGGACCGCTACCGTACGCCGAGTCGGCGTCGGGCGGTCGAGCGTGGCCAGCAGGAACCTGTCGACGCCTACCTGCCGCGCTGGGCGGTCGAGTCGGGCATCGCGCACGCCGACGGCCGGGGCCGGCACGCCGCCCCGGACGACGACGAGGACGACACCCGTCGGGCTGCCGGGGTGGGCCGGCGGGCGGCCAGGCGGCGACGGGAGAGCGAGCGCCGGGAGGCGCGGGTGATGGGCGCGGGCCCCGGCTCCGACGACCACACCCGGGAGTGGACCTTCGACCGCCCCCAGCAGGAGCAGGGGTACGTCGGGAGCCGACGGGCGGACGCCGACGAGGGTGAGCCGGTCTCCGGGGCGGCCCCGACGGCCCGTCCACGCCGGGCGTCGTCGCGTCGTCCGGAGGTGATCTGGTCCGGCGGTGACGATTCCGACCTGCCCGTGGAGGCCGTTCCCGAGCAGCCGCCCCGGCGTCGGCGACGCAACACCGACGAGTCGTGGGCCCGGCCCCTGACCGATCCGGCGAGCCGTCCGGCGGCCGACCCGTGGAGCCGGTCGGCCGAGCCGGAACCGGACTACCGCCCCGCGGTGGACCCGTGGGACGCCTCCGGTGTGCACGGTTGGCAGAGTCCCGCCACCGACGACCGGTGGAATCGTCTCGGCGAGTCGTCGCGGTGGGGGCAGAGCGACAGCACCGGCCAGTGGGACCGGTTCACCGACACCGCCCAGTGGGACCGGACGGACGTCGGCCGGTGGGGTCCGGTGAGTACGGACCGTGACGGGCGGGAAGGCCGGGATCCGGGCCGGGTCGACCGTCCGGACCGCGCCGGCGTCGACCCGTGGGACCAGGGTGGGCCCGACCGGCGGGACGCGGGCGACGGGGACCGGTGGGAGCGGTCGGTGCCGCCCCGGTCGTCGCAGCCGGTAACCGGGGAGGGCTGGCCGTGGGGCGAGCAGCCGGAGGGCTTCTGGTCGGGTACCCGCCTGGCGGGCGACGACCCCCGTTGGATGGACCCGCCGACGTCGGCACCCCGGTCACCGGTGGTGGGTTACACAGCGCCGCGCCCCCGGGCGGCTCCGCGCCGTCGGGCCGAGCCGGTGTCCGGGCGGGCGGCGTCGAGGTCCGGGCGGGCGGCGTCGGCGTCCTCGCTGCGGGAGCGGATCGGCTCGGTGGGTGCCGGCTCGTGGAACCGTCGTCTGGAGGACGACCTGCTCGACCCGGACCCGGGTGGTCCGCTGCGTCCGTTGGTCTACACGGCCGCCTGTTACCTGGTGCCGGCGGTGCTGGTGTTCCTGTGGCTGTTGACCCTGGACGGTCAGCCGCCGGCCGGTTGTGTCACGGACATCAGCGGGGGCGGGTGTGAGCCGCCCCGGGCCCACGCGCTGGGTTCGCTGGTCGCGGGTGGCCCCCGGTTCGGTCTGTCGTTGCTGAGCAGCCTGGTGGTGGCGGTGCTGCTGCGCCGGGTCGGGACGACCTGGCGGCCGGCGACGGTGGCGTTGGCGGCGGCGGTGGTCGGTGGTGGCCTGTCCACCGTGATGATCAGCGCGGTCACCGGTCAGCCGATCGGCTGACCGGGCGGTGCTGGGCCCGTGGAGCCTGCCCGGTGGGAAGCGCGTAGTGGCCCGCACCGGATGCCGGTGCGGGCCACTACGGGTGTTGCCTGGTGGTTGAGGTCAGCCCTGGACGACGTTGAGGTCGAACGTGGCGGACACCTCGGGGTGCAGCTTGATCTTCACCGGGTAGGAGCCGGTCGACTTGATGTGACCGGGCATCTCCAGCCGACGACGGTCGAGGACCGGGCCACCAGCCGCCTTGACGGCGTCGATGACCTCGGCCGGGGTGACCGAGCCGAAGAGCCGGCCGCCGTCGCCGGCGCGCACCTTCAGGCTGACCTTGAGGCCTTCGAGCTGGCCCTTGACCTCGTTGGCGTGGCCGAGGTCGCGGATCTCCCGGGCCGAGCGGGCCCGCTTGATGACCGTGACCTGCTTCTCCGCACCCTTGGTCCAGCTGATCGCGAAGCCCTGCGGCAGCAGGTAGTTACGGCCGTAGCCGTTCTTGACCTCGACGATGTCGCCGGGGGCACCGAGACCGGAAACTTCCTGGGTCAGGATGATCTTCATGTCGGTGCCTCCTCTCAGCGGGCCGTGGCGGTGTACGGCAGGAGCGCCATCTCACGGGCGTTCTTGACCGCACGGGCGATCTGCCGCTGCTGCTGGGAGGTGACCCCGGTCACCCGCCGAGCGCGGATCTTGCCGCGGTCGGAGATGAACTTGCGCAGCAGCGCGGTGTCCTTGTAATCGATATAGGTGATCCCGTCCTTGTCGAGCGGGTTCACCTTCTTCTTCGGCTTGCGAAGTGCCGCAGCCTTGGCCATTGCACGTGCTCCTGGTTTGCGATCGCGGGCGCTCGGCGCCATTAGAACGGAGGCTCCTCGTCGAAGTTGCCGCCCGAACCACCGCGGGAGGAGGGGGCCGGAGCAGCAGAGGCCCAGGGGTCGTCGAAGTTGCCTCCGCC
The DNA here is from genome assembly GCF_049178955.1 of Micromonospora sp. WMMD730. Lineage (NCBI taxonomy): Bacteria > Bacillati > Actinomycetota > Actinomycetes > Micromonosporales > Micromonosporaceae > Micromonospora > Micromonospora sp. WMMD730. The sequence goes on along the minus strand of NZ_JBMHML010000002.1, from coordinate 7,296,877 downwards.
GCCGCCCTGGTTACCACCGCCACCGGAGCCGAAGCCGCCACCGCCGCCACCGGAGCGCGACATCTTCTGCACCTTCGCCGTGGCGTAGCGCAGCGACGGGCCGATCTCGTCGACCTCGAGCTCGATGACGGTGCGCTTCTCGCCCTCGCGGGTCTCGTACGACCGCTGGCGCAGCCGCCCCGAGACGATCACGCGGGCGCCCCGCTGGAGCGATTCGGCGACGTGCTCCGCCGCCTGCCGCCACACGGTGCAGGCCAGGAAGAGCGGCTCGCCGTCCTTCCATTCGTTGGTGGTCTTGTCCATGAACCGGGGCGTCGAAGCGACCCGGAACTTGGCGACCGCCGCACCGGACGGGGTGAACCGCAGCTCGGGGTCATCGGTCAGATTGCCGATGACCGTGATGGTGGTGTCTCCTGCCATGACCAACTCCTCGCGCACTCAGCGTTCTGCCGTACAGGCTCTCAGAGCCCTCCGACATCACGATGAGGTTGATCCGGGCGAACCGGGTTGGATGCTTAGCGCATTTCCGGTCGGATGACCTTGGTGCGCAGCACGGACTCGTTCAGCCGCAGCTGGCGGTCGAGTTCGGCCACCGCCTCCGGCGTCGCCTGAAGGTCGACGACGGCGTAGATGCCCTCGGCCTTCTTGTTGATCTCGTACGCGAGGCGCCGGCGGCCCCACACGTCGGTCTTCTCCACCGAGCCACCCGCGGTCCGGATCACGTTCAGGTACGTGTCGAGCGACGGGGCGACGGTGCGCTCCTCGAGACTGGGATCGAGGATCACCATGACTTCGTAGTGACGCAAGACGTGCTCACCTCCTGTGGGCTAGGCGGCCACGGTCCTTCCGTGGCAGGAGGTCGTGCGTCGTGCCCGCCCCGCGCCGGGGGAACCCGGCCGGACGCGGACAACCGGACCAGGATACCCGGTCCCGACGATCACCCCCGGGCAGGTCGACCCGGCAGGTCGGCGGTGGAGACGACGACGGCGACAGGGGCCCGCCGCGACACCCGAAGGCCGACGGCGGACCCCTGTCCACGGGGCCGCGGGGCGTCCCGTCCGCATTCCTTGGGTGGGACCTGGGGAGGAACGACCACACCGATGAGGTTGGATCGAGGACACCCCGCGGAGCTTCATCCTGTTGTTATCTGACGATACAACGGCGATCGTCACGTGATAGCCGAATTGAAACTATTCGTCCGGCTGTTCCACTCCCCTCAACGATCGCCGGCCCCGACCGGTGACGCCGTCCGCCCCGCGCGCGGGGCGGACGGGCGCGACTTGCCCGCGACCGTCACCTCTCGCACGTCGGGGGCGGGACGTAGGCTCGCCTGCATGCGTATCGGAGCCCACGTCGACCAGGCCGACCCGTTGGCGGAGGCGGCCACCCGCGCCGCCGAGGCGGTGCAGTTCTTCCTCTCCGACCCGCAGGGCTGGAAGGCCCCGAAACCCCGGGAGGACGCCGACCGGCTGCGCGCCGCCGAGGTCGACGTCTACGTCCACGCCCCGTACGTCATCAACGTGGCCACCCTCAACAACCGGATCCGCATCCCCAGCCGCAAGCTCCTGCTGGGCCATGCCACCGCGGCGGCGCAGCTCGACGCCCGGGGGCTGATCGTGCACGGCGGCCACGTCAACGCCGGTGACGACCTCGCGGTCGGCTTCGACAACTGGCGCAAGACCTTCGCGTACGCGGCCGACTCCGGTGGGTTCCCCGTCCCGGTCCTGATCGAGAACACCGCCGGTGGCGACAACGCATGCGCCCGGCGGCTCGACGCGCTGGCCCGGCTCTGGGACGCCCTCGGTGACTACGAGGTGGGCTTCTGCCTCGACACCTGCCACGCGTACGCCGGTGGCGAGGAGCTACTCGACCTGGTCGACCGGGTCAAGGCGATCACCGGTCGGATCGACCTGGTGCACGCGAACAACTCCAAGGGCGGGTTCAACTCCGGGCAGGACCGGCACGACAACCTCGACGGCGGCACCATCGACCCGGAGCTGCTGGTGGCGGTGATCCGGGCGGCCGACGCCCCGGTCATCGTGGAGACCCCCGGCGGGGCGACCGGTCAGGGCGCGGACATCGCCTTCCTCCGCGAACAGCTCGGCACGGGGGCCTGAACGCCGATGACCACCAACGCGACGGGCGGCAGCCCACCCCCACGGCAGACCGGCAGTACGGACCCGACCCCCGCGGGCGGGACGGGGTCGCCGCAGGACCGGCCGGCACCCGACGCGCGCGACAGCTCGGAGCCGGGCAGGACCGACCCGTCCCCGACCGACGGAACCGACCCGAAGCCCGACGGAGCCGGCTCGGGGCCGGCCGGATCGAGTGCGACGCCCGGCGGGCCCGACCCGAAGCCCGCCGGATCGGGCGCGGAGCCCGCCGGAGCCGGTCCGAAGCCCGACGGAGCCGGTCCGGGGGCCGACGAGGGCCGGGCCGGGGGCGGTAAGGGCGGGGCCGCGCCTGGGCCGGCCGGGACGGAGGTCCAGCCGTCCGGGACGACGGTGGAAGAGGCCGGAGCGACTGCGGCAGCGGCCGGTCAGGCCGGCGCACCCGACCGGACCGGCACGCGCCGGACCTGGAAGGACAAGTTCCGCAGAAGCAGGACCGGGCAGGACGGGCCCGGGAAGGGCCGGGGCGACGGGCCCGCCGGGGACGGAGAGAACAAGCCGGCGACCGAGGCCGACCCGTGGACCTCGTTCGCACCCGCGCCGGAGCCGGTGCCCGGCCGCAGCGGACGGGCCGTCCGCGCCACCGGCCGGTTCCTGGTGCACGAGTGGACGCTCGCCGTCCTCGCCTCGCTCGCCCTCGCCGTGGGGATGACCTGGCCGACCCTGCGCTATCCGCTCTACACGCTCCCCCAGGACTACTGGGACCCGAGCCTGCAGGCGTGGCAGATGGCCTGGTCCGGGCACGCCCTGCGGACGAATCCGGGGCAGTTGTTCCAGTCCAACACGTTCTTCCCGGAACCGTGGAGCTTCGCCTTCTCCGACATGTTGCTCGGGTACGCCCCGGCCGGCCTGCTCGGCACCGGCCCGGACGCCGCCGTGCTCCGCTACAACATCATGTTCGTGCTGGCCCACGCGATGGCCACCTTCGGGGCGTACGTGCTGGCCCGACAGTTGGGCGCGGGCCGGATCGGCTCGGCGGTCGCCGGGGTCAGCTACACGTACGCGCCGTGGCTGCTCGCCCAGGCGGGGCACCTGCACATCGTCTCCAACGGCGGTATCCCGCTGGCATTGGCCATGCTTGCCCGGGGCCACGGCTGGTCACTGCGGCACGGTTACCGCCCCGAACGCCGCCGGGTCGGCTGGGCGTACGCCGGGTGGGTGGTGGCCGCCTGGCAGCTCAGCCTCGGCTTCGGCATCGGCCTGGTCTTCGCGTACGTCCTCGCACTGACCCTGCTGGTCTCGGCGGCGGTGTGGCTCTGGCGGCGGCGACGCGTGCGGCGGCCCTTCGGTCGCCGGCTGTTCGTCGCCGACCTGGTCGGCGGACTGCTCTTCGCCGCCGTCGGCGCGCTGCTGGCGGTGCCGTACTTCAAGGTCGCCGAGCTGCACCCGAACGCGGAACGCACGCTCGGCGACATCGGCGTCTACTCGCCGCCGGCCAGTGGTTTCTTCACCGCGCCCGCCGAGTCGTGGATCTGGGGCGGCCTGCACGAGGGGGCGCGGGCCGCGTTGCCCTGGCACCCGGAGATGACCCTCCTGCCGGGTTTCGTGCTGTACGCGCTGGCGGCCGGTGGGCTCTTCTTCTCGGTGTGGCGGCTGCGGCACCGGCTGCTGATGCTCGCCGGGGTGATCGTCACGATGGTGATCGCGATGGGGACCCGGTTCTTCGACGGCACCTTCACCTACGCCCCACTGTTCGAGCACCTGCCCGGGTTCAACGGGCTGCGTACGCCGGGACGGATGATGCTCTGGACGACGCTCCTGCTCGGCCTGCTCGCGGCCGGTGCGGTGAGCGCCTTCGCCCGGCGGGTACGCGAGATCAGCGCCGACCGGGTGCCCTCCCGGCCGTCGCCGTGGCTGCGGGCGGTCACCCTGCTGCCGTTGCTGCTGGTGCTGGTGGAAGGGCTGAACGACACGCCGCACCCGGTCGTGCCGGAGCAGCCGGTGGCGATGCGCACGGTGGAGGGTCCGCTGCTGGTGCTGCCCAGCGGCCAGAACCAGGACCAGCCGGTGATGCTCTGGTCGACCACCCGCTTCCAACAGGTGGTCAACGGGGGCAGCGGCTTCACCCCGAAGCAACTCGACGACGTGCGCCGGGTGTCGGCGGCCTTCCCCGACCAGACCAGCGTCGACTACCTGCGCACCCTCGGCGTACGCAACGTCGTGGTGCTACGGGACCAGATCGTCGGCACGCCGTGGGAGGTGACGGTGGACGCGCCGGTCGAGCAGTTGGGCATCACCCGTCAGCAGGTCGGCAACGCCGTGGTGTTCCGTCTCTGAGGTCGGGTTGCGGGGGAGCCCAGCCGGCTCCGGGCGGTCAGGCTTGATCCCTGCGCCGGCTGGGCTCCCCCGCCAACCTGACGGCGCGCTGCCGTCTCGGACTTGCGCGTCCCGGAGTTGGGATGCGTGGTGTCAGGCGGGGGCGGGGGCTGGTTCGGATTCGGGGGCGGGGGTTTTGCGACGGAGTTTGGACAGCCAGGGGGCGTCGGGGGCACCGTCGAGCACGCCGCCGTCCGGGTCGTCGAGGTAGGTCTGGCGGACCGCGTCGCGCTCCGGGTGCAGGATGTCCTTGACGATCAGGACGCAGAGCACCACCACCGTGCCGAGCCGCAGCGACGAGGCGAGCACGAATACCCCTTCGGGGAAGACCGGGCGGCTGGTGGCCGAGCCGAGCAGTTCGCCGTAGAAGGCGACGAAGTAGCAGACCTCGGCGAACTGCCAGGCGAGGAAGGCGCCCCAGCGGGGACGGGCGAGCACCGCCAGCGGCAGCAGCCAGAGCACGAACTGCTGCGACCAGACCTTGCTGAAGATCAGGAAGGCGGCCACCACCAGGAACGCGAGCTGGGCCAGCCGGGGCCGTCGGGGTGCCCGCAGCGCCAGTACGGCCACGCCGATGCAGGCCAGCCCGAACAGGGCGTACGACAGGTTGTTGAGGGTCGGGATGTTGGCGTTCAGCCACTGGAACGGGCCCTGGTCGCCGGGGCTGCCCGTGTTCACCTTGCCGTCGAGGTACCGCCCGATGTACCAGAGCGTGCCCCAGTCGATGGGTCGGGTGGTGTTCAGCTCGAAGAACCGTCCCCAGTTGTCGGGGTAGCGGATCGCCGTCGGCAGGTTCACCGCGACCAGCGCGACCAGGCCGGTGGCGACGGCGGTGAGCGCGGCCCGTAGCCGACCGGCGCGCAGACCGAGGATCAGGATCGGGCCGAGCAGGAACAGCGGCCACATCTTCGCCGCGCCGCCGAGGCCGAGCAGGACGCCGGCCAGGGCGGGTTGTCGTTTCGCCCAAGCGGCCAGCCCGAAGGCGGCCAGCCCGATGGCGAGGAAGTCCCAGTTGACGGTGGCGGTGAGGAACAACGCCGGGGCCAGGGCGAACAGGGCTCCGTCCCACGGTCGTCGGCGGCGCAGGGCGAGGATCACCCCGACGGTGGCGACGGCGAGCGCGCCGAGGGTCAACGCGTTGGCGTTGTAGAACCAGCGCCCCTGGTTGATCGTCGGGTCGTCGACGCCGAGCGAGTGCACCGGCAGGCCCAACGCGCCCATCATGTAGCCGGTGAGCACCGGGTACTCCACCGGGTGGTCCCGGTAGGGGACCTTGCCCTCGTGCAGGCCCTCGGCGTAGTAAAGGGCCAGCACGTCGGTGTAGCACATCCGGGTGTACTGGATGTTGTTCTGCCAGGCGCCGTTCTGGCAGGGCGCCTTCTGCACCCAGTGCAGCGCCAGGGTCAGGCAGGCCAGGGCCAGCACGATCCGGGCCGCCGTCCAGAACCGACTCTCGCGACCGGCGGGCCGGTCGACGGCGACGGCGTGGTCGCCGAGCGGTCCGCCGATCGCCTCGGAGACGCCTCGGACGAAGCCGTCCGATCGGGACGGGTGGTCGCTGCTCCCGGCGTCGTCGATGCCGGCCGTCGGCTGGGTGCTCATGAGAATGCATCCTGCCCTATGAATGGCTCCCGGACGAGCAGCATGTTGCGGTGCGGACTCCGTTCGCCCGACGCGGAGCACCCCACCCGCGACATGCCGCTGCCGGCGACCGCAGGTCTGCGGATCGCCGGCAGCGGCATTGACGCTCGTCGGTGCGGGTTTCGGCTCAGTCCCGGGCGCGTGGGGTCGGCAGCAGTCCGCCGCCGTTCCCGCCGGGGAGGTTCTGGTTGGGCGGGGTCGGCGGATCGCCGCCCTGGTTCCCTCCCTGATTACCACCCTGGTTGCCGCCCTGGTTCCCGCCTTGGTTCCCACCCTGGTTGCCGCCTTGGTTCCCACCCTGGTTGCCGCCCTGGTTACCGCCGCCGAGGAGGCACTGCAGGTCGGTCGGGGCGCAGTTCTGGCCGTTCGGGTTCGGCGGCGGCGGCGGGGGCGGCGGCGGGGTGCCGTTGCCGGACTCCGGGTCGCCGACCTTCGCCGCCGGCGGGAAGTCCAGCTTCTCCTCGCCCTTGAGCGCGCCGTTCATGACCCGTTCCCAGATCTCGCCGGGCATGGTGGCACCGCTGATGTTGTCGCCGTTGTTCAGCTTGATCGCTTCCCGCTTGCCCTTGTTGCCCACCCAGACGGCGGTGGCGAGCTGCGGGGTGTACCCGACGGTCCAGGCGTCACCGTTCTGGTTGGTGCCCTCCTTGAGCTCCCAGGTACCGGTCTTGGCGGTCGACTTCCGGCCGTCGGCCAGGGTGTGGTTGATCCGGCCCGGGTAGGCCTCCAACACGTCGGTCACGTCGGCGACCACGTCCGGGTTGATCCGCTTCTGCGGCTTGAGCTGCTCGCCGCCGAGCTTCTCCCACTTGCCGGTCTCCTTGTTCTGCTTCTCGGCGGAGATCAGGAAGTGGGCCTTGTTGTAGATGCCCTTGTTGGCGAAGGTGGCGAGGCCGTTGGCATGGTCGAGCACGGTGATCGGGTACTGGCCGTAGGCGACCACGTGGTAGAAGGGGTCGGGCGCCAGGTCGGTGGCCTTCTCCTTGGTCAGGTCGTGCCCCTTGGGCGGGCTCACGTTGGTCTGCCACATCATGCTGACGCCGGCCTTGGCCGCCATGTCGACGATCTTGTCGGGCCCGATGTCCAGGCTGACGTGGTAGAACGGCACGTTCAACGACTGCAGCGTGGACTCCCGCAGCGTGCAGGAGTCCCCACACTTGGGGTTGTCGTTGCCGGCGTTGCTGACCCGGAACTTCACGCCCTCCGGGGTGAACGCCCGGCCCTTCCAGCGCGACTCGACGGACTTGCCGGCCTCCAGCGCCGCCGCCAGCGTGTAGATCTTGAAGCTGGAGCCGGGCGAGTGCCCACCGGTGACGTTGCCGTTGGTGTCGGTGTTGGTGCCGGCGTAGTCGGTACCGGTGCCGTCGTCCCCGCCGTAGTAGCCGAGCACCCGGCCGTTGCGCGGGTCGATGGAGACCACGGCGGCCATCAGGTTCTTGCGGGCCCCGTCCAGCTCCGAGCCCTTGGTGCTGCGCTGGGCGGCACCGGTGACGGCCTTCTGCACCTTGTTGTCGATGGTGGTCCTGATCCGGTAACCACCCTCGCGGAGCATCGCCGAACAGCGCGGCTTACGCTCGGTCACTTCCGCGTCGTTGTCGGTGCAGAGCTTCTTCTCCCGCATCTCCGCCGACACGTAGTTGATGACGTTACCGATCGGGGTGTTGACCCCGAACTTGACGCCCGACCGGGATTCCTTGGGGGTCTGCAACGTCTTCGTCGGGTACTCCGTCGGATGCGCCGGCCGGCCGGGGGCGTCGACCCAGCGCATCTCGATCATGTTCTTGATGACGTAGTCCCAGCGGCTCTTGGCGTCGGTGGGGTTGATCGACGGGTCGAAGCCCTTGTGCGTGCTGCTCGGCTCCGGCTGCTTGATCAACGCGGCGAGCACGGCGGCCTCGGCCACGTCGACCTTCGAGACCGGCTTGCCGAAGTACGCCCACGCCGCCGCCTCGATGCCGTACGCGTTACGACCGAAGTAGATGGTGTTGAGGTAGTGCTCCATGATCTGTTCCTTGGTGAACTGATCATTGAGCTTGGAGGCGACGATCGCCTCCTTCACCTTCCGCGCGTACGAGTCGTCCTGGAGGTTCTCGTAGGCGTTGCGGGCGTACTGCTGGGTGATCGTCGAGGCGCCCTGCTTGTCGCCGTTGGAGAGGTTGTTCCAGGCGGCACGGGCGATGCCCTTGTAGTCGACACCGGCGTGCTCGTAGAAGTTCTTGTCCTCCGCCGCCGCCACCGCGTCCCGCATGTGCTGCGGGATCTGGTTGATCGAGACGAAGGTGCGGTTCTGCTCGCCCACCTTGGCGATGACCGTCTTGTTGTCGCTCGCGTAGATGGTGGTGGCGAGCGGCAGCTTGATCTGGTTCGGCAGCACCACGGTGGTGGAGTAGTAGGTGAACCCGACCACCCCGAGGCCGGCGAGCATGATGAAGACCGCGAAGCTGGCGATCAACAGGTTGATCCGCTTGCGTCGCTTCGCCCGCGCCATCGCGTCCGGGTCACCCGGACCACGCCCGCGCCCGCCGCCCGCACCGCCGTAGCCACGACCCGGCCCGTTGGGCCCGGTCGGGCCACCCGGCCCGCCGCCGGCCTGCGGGACGCCGGCCCGCGCCACGGAGGCCCGCCCGGCGGAGCCGACCGAGGCCGCGCCGACGCTGGCCCGCCCCGCGGAGGCCGTCCCCACCGAGGCCCGGCCGGAAGGCCCGCCCGCCGGGGAGACCGGCACCGACGCCCGACCGGGGCCACCCCATCCCGGCGAGGCCGGGGAGACCGGTACGGACGCCCGACCCGGCCCGGCCGGCGAGACCGGCACCGAGGCCCGGCCCGGGACGGCCCGGCCGACGGAGGCCGATCCGGCGGCACCACCTGTCGCGCGCGGCGGGGGGACCGCCGCCGAAGCCCGCCCGGTGGGGGCGGCACCGCCGACCGAGGCCCGGCCCGCCGGGGCCGCGCCCCGGGCGTCACCGCCCCGCCGGGGGTACCCGTCGTCCGCCCCCGGTCCGGGGCCGCCGTTCGAACCCGGAACCTGGGCCCGCGCACGCGGGGAACTGGGATCGCCGTACGAGTTCATTCCTCACACCCTGCCGGTCGCGGTGGGACGCGGGGGCGTCACCACCGGGTTGCCGTGAGTTGACACACGCGTCGGGAGGCCGGCGCGGAGCCGGGGACGCGCTGCAAATTCCACATCATTCGGGCCATTCGGGCCGAAGTGCCGCCGGTCACGGTGACTGTGTCGTACGCCACCCGAATCGACCGGATCAGCCAGGTTCACCGTTGCGCCTCTCGCCTTCGCCCCTGCGTGGCAGCGGTGGCGGCGCCCGCCACCCCCTGCTCCGGGCCGCCCTCGGCCAGCCCGTCCCGGCCGAGCAGGAACTGCTCGACGAGATGGTTCCAGTCACAGCCGAGGCACACCTCCACCACGAAGACCTGGAACTCACGCAGCGTCATCGCCAGCACGGGCAATTCGGCCAGGGAACGCGCCTGGCCCGCCGACTGCCTGAGTTCGTCCCCGTAAATGTAGTGGACGTGGGTCAGGTTCTCGCTCCGGCAGATCGGACACCGTTGGTCGGTCGGTTCGCCGTGGAAGCGGGCCGCGTTCTTCAGGTACGGCGACGCGTCGCAGACGTCGTACGTGCCGACCCGCCCGGCGTGGAGGTCACGCAGCACTGCCCGCTTCTGGAGCGAGTAGTCGACCACCTGGCGAGACGTACGCATGCGGCAAAGGGTACGCGCTCCGGTCGGGCGGGGCGACCACCGTCACGATCCGTGAATAGGTCGGCGCACAACGGGGGTTTGCCCGGACGCCGATCGAGGTACTAACGTGCGATGTATCGGTCCGATACATCGAGGCGGTTGACCTTCCGCCCCGACGGCAGGGGAAGGGTGGCCCGTGCTGGAACTCGCCATCCTCGGCCTCCTCCAGGAGTCCCCGATGCACGGCTACGAACTCCGCAAGGAGCTCGCCGCCAAGCTCGGCGCCATCCGGGCGGCGATCAGCTACGGCTCGCTCTACCCGACCCTGCGCAGGTTGCAGGCGGCGGGTTGGATCACCGAGGCCGCCGACGCACCGGCCACCGCCGAGGAGGTTCCCGCGCTGACCAGCCGGCGCGGTCGGGTGGTCTACAAGATCACCGCCGAGGGCAAGGAACGGTTCGCCCAACTGATCGCGCAGGCCGGGCCGGAGACGTACGACGACACGGGTTTCGGCGTGCACTTCGCGTTCTTCGCCCGCACCGACCAGGCGACCCGGCTGCGCATCCTGGAGGGCCGCCGACGCACGATCGAGGAACGTCGCGAAGGACTTCGGGACGTGCTGGGCCGGGCGGCCGAGCGGCTCGACGCGTACACCCTGGAACTGCAACGCCACGGCCTCGACGCCTGCGAGCGTGAGGTCCGCTGGCTGGAGGAGCTCATCGCCAACGAGCGCTCCGGCCGTGCCCCGACCGCCCCGCGACCCGGGGTGGCCGACGGTCCACGAGACAACAACAGCCCGCCTCCGCCTGGAGAGTCCAGGAAAGAGCGGCCGTGATGAAGAAGAAGGAGGCAGACGCTATGGGCTCCGTCCGCGTCGCCATCGTCGGTGTGGGTAACTGCGCCTCGTCCCTCGTGCAGGGCGTGGAGTACTACCGCAACGCCGACCCGAACGACCGCGTCCCGGGTCTCATGCACGTCACCTTCGGCGACTACCACGTATCGGACGTGGACTTTGTCGCGGCGTTCGACGTGGACGCCAAGAAGGTCGGCATGGACCTCGCGGAGGCGATCGTCGCCAGCGAGAACAACACCATCAAGCTCTGCGACGTGCCGCCCACCGGCGTCAGCGTCCAGCGCGGCCCGACCTTCGACGGCCTGGGCCAGTACTACCGCGAGATCATCGAGGAGTCGGACGCCGAGGCGGTCGACGTGACCAAGGCGCTGCGCGACGCCCAGGTCGACGTGGTCGTCTGCTACCTGCCGGTCGGTTCCGAGCAGGCGGCGAAGTTCTACGCCCAGGCCGCGATCGACGCCGGCTGCGCCTTCGTCAACGCGCTGCCGGTCTTCATCGCCTCCGACCCGCAGTGGGCGCAGAAGTTCACCGACGCCGGCCTGCCGATCGTCGGCGACGACATCAAGAGCCAGGTCGGCGCCACCATCGTGCACCGCGCGCTGGCGAAGCTGTTCGAGGACCGTGGGGTCGAGCTGCTGCGCACCTACCAGCTCAACTTCGGCGGCAACATGGACTTCATGAACATGCTGGAGCGCAACCGGCTGGTCTCGAAGAAGATCTCGAAGACCCAGTCGGTCACGTCCCAGATCCCGCACGAGATGGTCAAGAGCGACGTGCACATCGGCCCGTCGGACCACGTGCCGTGGCTGGACGACCGCAAGTGGGCGTACATCCGCCTGGAGGGTCGTTCCTTCGGCGACACCCCGCTCAACGCCGAACTGAAGCTCGAGGTGTGGGACTCGCCGAACTCGGCAGGTGTCATCATCGACGCCGTCCGGGCCGCGAAGATCGCGCTGGACCGCAAGATCGGTGGCCCGATCCTGTCGGCCTCCTCGTACTTCATGAAGTCCCCGCCGGTGCAGTACGCCGACCACGACGCGCACGCCGCCGTCGAGGGCTTCATCACCGGCGACGTCGAGCGCTGACGCACCGACCACCGCACCGTCGAGGGCCGGGTCCGTTCGGACCCGGCCCTCGCGTGTTCGGTCCGCCGTCTCCAGGTACGGCGACAGCCGTCGGCAGAGGTGCGCCCGGGCGCCGGTTCCAGGATCGATCCGACGGGCTGTCCCTCGTTCAACAGGCCCGGTAGACCTTGTCCGCCCTGTTCTGCTTCGGGTAGACATCGCTGATGGATCTCTTCGAGGCGCTCACCGTGAAAAGCGGAGTGCCGTTGCTCTCGTAGAACGTCACCGAACCGCTTTTCAGGTTGTAGTAGACCGCTTCCGTGCGGTTCTGCCAGCCCCAGGTGGCCAGGTTCTGCCAGCCGCAGTCGGACAGCTTGCCGTAGGGGGTGCCGAATCGCACGTCGTCGTAGAAGCAGAACCACCCGTCCGGGCAACTGGGGGCGGCGAGCACATCTGGCGAGGTTCCCGATTCCGCAGCCGCAGGGGTGGCGGCCGAGAAGCTGCCAAATATGATCAGGAAACTGATCATCACGCCGGCCAGCAGGCGGCGAACGGCACGGACCATGGTGGCTTCCCTCCCTCGGTCGAGCGACAGCAGGGCAGGTCGGGAGCACCCGATGAACGCTCCGAGATCGAGTGGCGACGCTCCGTGACGCCCGTTGGCTCAGGGTAGAGTCGCGCCCCGAATGATCGCCAGACCGGAAGGGGATCCTGATCGACCGCAGGACGGCTTCGATCATCGATTTCCGCTAAACTCTTTGCCGCCTCGGATCGGGCGGATCAGACCCGTCCCCGGCGATCAAGGGCATGACCATGTGGGATCGACCCTTCGGCAGCCGATCACCGGCACCATCCGGGCCGGAAACCGCCACCGTCGGCGTCATTCTTCACATGGCGCATCCCCGATTCGCCTTTTCGGGGCCGCGTTTCTGACACCTCGGCTCGACGGTACCGCCGCCCGGGGTGGGTTTCGCAGAAGACCCACCCTCCCCGGGCGGGTACTCAGTCGCGCCCCTTCCTGCGCTCGCAGTTCAAGAACGTGGTTCCGGATTCGACCACCGGCACCGGCGTCTCGGGACGTACGGTCTGCTCGTGGAACAGAAGTGCACCGTGAGCAGGGTCGACGACGAGCGTGTCCCGGGTGTCCACAGTCTCCTCCGCGGCTTCGCCGTCGATGCTGAACGCCAGTCCCTGCCGACCCGTCTCGTCGATCGACCAGTCCCGAAAGACCAGACCGGGCAGACCGGCAAGCACCCGCAGGACCGCCGCTCGCTGTGCGGAACCGAGACAGTGCTCCTTGTTGAGGTTGGCTATCCCCCGGAGCACGGCCAGCGACTCGGCCGCTGACCCCGGCTCGGCTCCCTGATCGACCAGGAGTTGCCGGCTGAGTTCCCGGGGGTCCGTCGACGGGTTCGGAACCCGCAACCGGGTCAGCGCGGAGGCAGTGCACTGCGTCGGCTCAGGCTTCCTCCGGTCGTTCGCGTCGATCAGCGTGCTGGACTCGCAGTCCTGCCCGTCAGAGACGGTCCTTCGGAACTCCCGTTTCTCGTGGTCGTCCACCTGGGACGAGGTGGTCGTCCGGGAGACGACCAGCCGGGTGAGCACGGCGTCCTCCCGGGCGAGCGCCGACTTCGGTGTGACCACTATCCGCTGGCCCAGCACGAAGACCTCGTACTGACCGTCCGCCGCCTCCTCCACCACCGGCCCACCGGCCCGCTCGTTGGCCGGCGAGACCCGGTCGCGCCTGCGGTCGGCCGTCGCCATGCTCAGAAGGACCAGGGAAACGGCGGTCAGTGCCGCCGCCAGCAGGTACCACCGCCGCCGGGGTGGTCGCACGATCGAGGGTCCAGGAGTCCCCTCGGCCGCCGTATCCGAGGCGATCACTGCGTCTGCCGACGGGACCGACGCGACGAGCGGATCGGACAACGGGTCCCGCGGTTCCGTCTGCTGTTCGCCGAGGCGATCGGCCAGCGCACACCAGGCGCGGACCTGGCTCTCGTGTGCACCGAGGCAGAGGACGAGGTAACCCAGTGCATCCGGATCGAGGGCGACCTCGCCGGCCAGGATGGCGTCAACCTGCGCTCTTCCCGGCACCGAACCCGACAATGCGCCCTTCAGTCGCTGCCCACTCACCGCGTCGAGTCGCCGTTCGAGTTCCTCGTCGGTCAGCCGCTGCTCCGCCCTGAGCCGACGCAGCGCGGCGAGCAGGCTTGACGACGAGGCGATGTGGCCGTCCGGCTCGAACCGCTCGGCGGCCTCAACTGCCTCCTCGCGAAGTCGTCGCCAGTCGCGCGCGACCTCGTCGGTGACGCCGATACCGACGAGGAAGGCGTCCAACACATGCGGCGTGGGGATCCTCCGACCACTGAGGTTCTCCGATAACGTACTCGTGCTCACGTCGCCCATGCGCGCCACGCGTTTCATGGGCGGCTCACCAGCGGCCAGGTACGCGTCACGCAGCTGCTGAGCGAGTCGGGCGGCCGGGCCGAAGCCCACCACCGGATTCAGCGGCCGGCCTGTCCTCTTGGTTGTTCCGTGTTCGGTCGGCGGTGCCGCCGGGCTGTGCACTCTCGTTCTGACCTTCCTGCGTGCGTAGGACGACCGTCACCGGCCTTCGGGAGTCTGTCCGTCGGATCGACCCGCCGGTTCTGCGACGTCCCGCCCTCCGGGGCCGGTCTCCGCGCCCAGGATGTCGAACAGCCGGCGCAGCGTCCGCTGATGGCTGCGGCCCCAGGTCTGCGACGTCCAGCGGGCCATCTGGACCGCGACGATCCCGAGGATCGCCGGCATGGCGACCGCCAACCGCCAGGACCCGCCGTCGCGCATCACCAGCGCCGAATAGATCATCAGCATGGCCAGCAGAACGGCCACCAGGGCACCCTCGTCGGTCCCACGCCGCCGCGGACGGCCGCCATCCAGCTGGTGTCGAGAAGACATGTCGGAACTCCTTGCCGGCACGACGATGTCACGTCGCGCGTTGGTTCGTTGGAAGATTCGGCGCAGGAAGTCGGATCCGACGGAACACCGTCGTCGAACTCCCGCCCGCACCTCCGATCTTGCTCCCCCCACTCGCCTAATCTCAATGCCGGACTGAGTCATCACGCAGCCCAGAAAATTGCTTCCGGGAACAACATGATGATTGTTCGAGAGGCGACACAGGCGGGTTCTGCTATTCGGGCAGGCCAGCCGAAAAACTCGCCAGATAGCTGTGAGCTGGGAATTCATCAACCGTTGACGGGCTCGTGCCCGGCTGGCCGACCACCATCCGAGCCAGGGGACCACGGTTGTCCGACGGCGATCGCCCAAGCGCCCCACGCCCGGCACGCGCTCCCGGCCCCGCACCTCGTCCCGCTGCCGCCGGCCGCTCAGAAAAACCGAAAAACGCCGCCGTCCACGCCCACCCGGTTCTGCCGCGCTGATCGGCGATCTGACCGTCACGACCAGGCGCGGCGCAGCGCCACCCCCGCCTCCAACTCCAGCAGGGTCACCTTGCGGGGCAGACCGCCGCCGAAGCCGACCAGCTTGCCGCCCGCGCCGACGATCCGGTGGCAGGGCACGATCACCGGGACCGGGTTGCGGTTGCAGGCCACCCCGACCGCACGTGCGGCGCCGGGGTCGCCGACCCGCCGGGCCACCTCGCCGTAGGTGAGCGTCTCCCCGTACGGGATGCGGGTCATCTCCCGCCAGACGGCGCGCTCGAACTCGGACCCGCGCGGCACCGTCACCGGCACGGTGAACCCGGTCAGCTCACCGGCGAAGTACGCCCGCAGTTCCGCGACCGCCCGACCGGCCAACCCGTCGGCGGGCTCGTCGTCGGCCGAGGCGACCCGGCCGAAGTGCGTGCCGCAGACCGCCGTCCCGTCGGTGGCGACGGAGAATTCCCCGATCGGCGAGTCGAGCACGGTCCAGCGCATGCCGACCATTCTCCCCGTCCCGGCCGGCACCGGGAGCGGGGGCCGGGTACGGGGAGGGCGCGGGATCGGACCACCACGGTGGACCAGCCGGACCGTCGCCGACCATCCCACGGAGGCCGACGGCGACGAAACACCCGTGGACGGGGCAAGGTTTTCCCGCCGCCGAGCGTCTTCGGTACGGAGGTGAGCGGTGACCGAAGGCACCGACGGGGAGTTCACCGCGTTCGTCAACGAACGGGGGGACGCGCTGCTGCGCGTCGCGTACGCGCTGGCGGGCAGCCAGCACGCCGCCGAGGACCTGCTGCAGAACGCGCTGGCCAAGGCGTACGCCCGGTGGCCCCGGATCCGGGGTGACGCCGAGCCGTACGTACGCCGGATCCTCTACCACGACCAGGTCTCCGGCTGGCGACGGCTGGCCCGGCGACGCGAGGTCCCGGTGGCGGTGCTGCCGGAACGGCCCGGCGAGCGCAACAGCAGCCACGACAGCGAGCTACGGATGCTGTTGCGCGACGCGCTCCGGACGCTGCCGCCCCGGCAACGGGCGGTGTTGACGCTGCGCTACCTGGAGGACCTCAGTGTCGAGCAGACCGCCGCGATCCTCGGCTGCCGGGCCGGCACGGTGGCCAGCCAGGCCTCCCGCGCGCTGGCCCGGCTGCGGGAGTTGGTGCCGTCCTTCGACGATCTCATCGGCAGCCCGGAGGTGAAGCGATGAGCCGACGGGCGGAGGACGCGCTGCGGGCCGCCGTACGCGATCTCGCCGAGGAGGCACGGCCGTCGCCCCGGCTGGCCCTGGCGGCGCTGGCCCGGGGGCGTCGGCTGCGTACCCGACGCCGGGTCGCGGTGGTCGGCACGGCGGTGGTGGCGGTGGTGGCGCTGGTGGTGCCGTTCGTGCTGCTCCGGCCGGAGCGCCCGGTCCAACCGGTGCGACCCACGCCGAGCCCCACCCCCGGCACGACGCTGCTGTCCACCCCCGGTGCCGACTGGCCGGCCCGGCCGTTGGCGCTGCCCGGTGGCTGGGTGGTCACCGGCGGCGTGACCGGCGGCACCGGGTACGTGCTGGACCGCACCCGGTCCCGCTACGTCCGTGCCGGCGGATACGCCGAGGTGTGGCCGGCCCCCACCGGCACGGTCACCGCCGTGCGGGACGAGCAGCGCCCCGGCCAGCTCGGTCTCGCCGACGCGGCCACCGGGAAGCTGCGCTGGCAGCGGGCCCGGGGTGCGCTGGACGTCCAGTGGTCGCCGGACGGCCGCCGGTTGGCGGTGACCGTCCGGCGGGACGGGGTGAACCACCTCGGCGTGCTGGAGGTCGGCGGGCGGTACCGGGAGTACCGGATCGACCCGGTCAGGTACCGCTGCACCGACCACTGCGCCTTCACCTGGACCCGGGACGGCCGGGAGGTGACGTTGCCACTGACCGACAGCTTCGCGCCACAGTCCGAGAGCAGCCGCCATCCGCGTTGGGGAGTGCAGTTCTTCTCCGCCGACGACGGGCGGCCGACCCGGTTCGTGAAGATCCCCGGCGATCCGGCCGGCCCGTGGTCCTGGTCGCCCGACGGAACCCGGGTGGTGGTCCAGGGACAGCGGGAGCCGTTGCTGGTCGACGCGGTCACCGGTGCGGTGCTCGGCACGCTGCCGGTGGCCGAGGTCGCCTGGGTCGGCGACGACCAGCTGCTCTACCGGCGGCCGGGTGGTTACCGGGACGTCGTGCTCGCCGACCCCGCCGGACACGAGCTGCAACGGTTGCCGCTGCCGAGGGAGTTGGCCGAACGGACGGTGTCCGTCGCCCCCAACTGATCATGCGGGACGTTGCGCCGGGTCGCTACCGTGCAGGTCGTGGCCACGGGGACGCTCATCTTTCTGATCATCGGTGGGGCGGGCGTCGGTGTGCTGGCACTCGCCCTGCTCGGCGGCGAGCTCCTGCATTTCGGTCATCCCGACGTCGACGGTCCGGTCTCCGTCGAGGCGGTCGCCGGTTTCCTCGGCACGTTCGGCTTCGGCGCGGCCATCGTCAACGAACTGCTCGGTGGGGGTACCCCCGGGATGATCGCGGCGGCCGTCGGCGGCGGCGCGCTCGCCGCGGTGCCCACCGCGTGGCTGGCGGGGCGGCTGAGCCGGGCGGCGCGCGACATGCGCACCGACGCCACCCCCACCCGCGACGACCTGGTCGGCGCGCTCGGCCTGGTGGTCACCCCGATCCCGGCCGCCGGCTACGGCGAGGTCCGGGTACGCGTCGCCGGTCAACCCGTGAAACTCAACGCCCGCGCCGACCGGCCCATCCCGCTCGGTGCGCAGATCTTCGTGGTGCAGACGCTGAGCGAGACCAGCGTGCACGTCGAGACCTACTGACCCCTCTTCTCGCAGAGACGGAACCACCATGCCTCTCCTCATCGCCATCGGCGGCGCGGTCGTCCTCGCCCTCGTCCTCGTGTTGTTCGTGCTCTCCCGGATCAAGGTCGCCGGGCCCAACGAGGCGTTCATCGTCACCGGCCGCAAGGGTCGGACCACGCAGACCGCCGACGGCGGCCGGTCCACCGACAACTCCGGCCAGAAGGTCGTCCTCGGCGCGTCGGTCTTCGTCCTGCCGGTGGTGCAGAAGCTCCAGTCGCTCGACCTGTCCAGCCGCCGCATCGACGTCGGCATCCGGGGCGCGGTCAGCAAGCAGGGCATCCGGGCCGACCTGCACGGTGTCGCCATCGTCAAGGTCGGCGGCACCGAGGACGCGATCCGCGCCGCCGCCCAGCGCTTCCTGCACCAGCAGGACGAGATCGACAACTTCACCCGGGAGGTGCTGGCCGGCGCGCTGCGCTCCATCGTCGGCCGGCTCACCGTCGAGGAGGTCATCCGGGACCGGGCGGCGTTCGCCAACGCGGTCGCCGAGGAGGCCGAGCACTCGATGACCAACCAGGGGCTGGTGCTGGACACCTTCCAGCTCCAGGACATCCTGGCCGAGGGGTCGTACCTGCAGGATCTGGGGCGGCCGGAGGCGGCCCGGGTGCTCAAGGACGCGGCCATCGCCGAGGCCCGCGCCCGGCAGCAGGCCGAGCAGGAGCGGCTGCTGGCCGAGGAGGCGATCGCCGAGGCGAACCGGAACCTGTCGCTGAAGCAGGCCGGCATCCAGGCCGAGATCGACGCGGCGAAGGCGAAGTCGGCGGCGGCCGGGCCACTCGCCCAGGCCGAGCGGGACCAGGCGATCCTCTCCGAGCAGCAGAAGGTCGCCGAGCGCAACGCCGAACTCAAGCAGCGTCAGCTCGACACCGAGGTGCGCAAGCCGGCCGACGCGGCCCGGTACAAGGTGGAGCAGGAGGCGGAGGCGGCCCGTAACGCGGCGGTGCTGAACGCCGACGCGCAGCGGCAGGCCACCATCGCGGCCGCCCAGGCCGCCGCCGAGCAGGCCCGGCTCACCGGTGAGGGTGAGCGGGCGCGCCGGGCGGCGCTGGCCGAGGCGAACGCGATCGAGGGCGCCAAGGAGGGTGAGGCCGAGCAGCGGCGGCGGTCCGCGATCGCCGAGGCGGTCGAGCGGGAGGGCCAGGCCGAGGCCACGGCCATCCTGGCCCGGGGTCAGGCCGAGGCCGACGCGATGGCCCGCAAGGCCGAGGCGTTCGCCGCGTACGGTGAGGCCGCCGTGCTCGACCTGCTGGTCAAGATGCTGCCGCAGGTGGTCGAGGCGGCCAGCGCCCCGATCGGCGCGATCGACAAGCTGACGGTGATCTCGACCGACGGGGCGTCGTCGCTGACCAAGTCGGTGGCCGGCAACGTGGCCCAGGGCCTCCAGCTCGGCTCCGACCTCACCGGCATCGACCTCGCCGGCCTGCTCGCCAAGCTCGGCGCGGCGTCGTCCGGGTCCCCGGCCAACGGCAAGCCGCCGGTCGAGGGCAGCGCGGTCGAAACCCGCTGACCGTAGGCGCGACGAGGGGCCGTCCGGCGTGCGCCGGGCGGCCCCTCGCGTCGTTCAGGTCAGCTCAGGCCCTGCTCGGCGGCCCAGCGCCGCAGTTCCGCCTCGGCCTCGTCGCGGTCGAGCGGGCCGCGTTCCAGCCGCAGTTCCTTGAGGTGCTGCCAGGCCCGGCCGACCACCGGCCCCGGCGGCACCCCGAGCAGTTCCATGATCGCGTTGCCGTCCAGGTCGGGCCGGACCCGGGCCAGGTCCTCCTCGGCGGCGATCCGGGTGATCCGTTCCTCCAGCGCGTCGTAGTCGGCGGCGAGCTGGGCCGCCTTACGCCGGTTGCGGGTGGTGCAGTCGGAGCGGGTCAGCTTGTGCAGCCGGTCCACCAGGTCACCGGCGTCGGTGACGTACCGACGCACGGCCGAGTCGGTCCACTCGCCCCGGCCGTAGCCGTAGAACCGCAGGTGCAGGCCGACCAGCTTGGTGACCTGGGAGGTGACGTCCTTCGGGTAGCGCAGCGCCTTCATCCGGTTCTTGGTCAGCCGGGCGCCGACCACCTCGTGGTGGTGGAAGCTGACCCGACCGTCCGGACCGACCGCCTTGGTGGCCGGCTTGCCGACGTCGTGCATGAGCGCGGCCATCCGCAGCACGAAGTCGCAGCCGTCCGTCTCGTACGACACCGCGTTGCTCACCACGGTCAGGGTGTGCTCGTAGACGTCCTTGTGCTGGGCGTGCTCGTCGATGGTCAGCTTGAGGCCGGTCAGTTCGGGCAGGAACCGGTCGGCCAGCCCGGTGTCGACGAGCAGCCGCAGCCCGGTGATCGGGTCGGTGCCGCACAGCAGCTTGGTGAACTCGTCGCGGACCCGCTCGGCGGTGATCCGGTCCAGGTCGGCGGCCATCGCCACCATCGCCGCCCGCACGTCGGGGTGGACGGCGAAGCAGAGCTGGGCGGCGAACCGGGCGGCCCGCAGCATCCGCAGCGGGTCGTCGCCGAACGACTCGGCGGGCGTGCCGGGAGTACGGATGATCTTCGCGGCCAGGTCGTCCAGCCCGCCGTACGGGTCGGTGAACCGGTGGTCGGGGAGGCTGACCGCCATCGCGTTGACGGTGAAGTCCCGCCGCTTCAGGTCGTCAGTGAGGTTCGTGCCGTACTCGACGACGGGGTTGCGGCTGACCTGGTCGTACGCCTCCGCGCGGAAGGTGGTGACCTCCAGCCGGAGGCCGTCGCGCTGGCAGCCGATGGTGCCGAACTCCCGACCGGTCTCCCAGATCGACTCGGCCCAGCCCCGGACGATCCGTAGCGTCTGCTCGGGGTGGGCGTCGGTGCAGAAGTCCAGGTCGTCGCCGAGCCGACCGAGCAGGGCGTCACGGACGGACCCACCCACCAGGTGCAGTTCGTGCCCGGCGCGGGCGAACCGGCGGCCCAGTTCGTCGGCGACCGGGGAGACGCGGAGCAGTTCGGCGACGGCGTTGCGCTGCACGGTGGTGAGTTCACGGCGTGCGGCGGCGTGGGGTGTGGAGGCTTCGGACATGGGATCGCCAGCCTATCGGGCGGGGACGGGAACCGATCCGCCGGGCGCGGGTGTCGGGTACGGGTTGACTATGGTCATGGACGTGCGGACCGGTGCCGGCTCCGACGTACCCCCGGGAGGCTGGAGATGAGCGGCGGGCTCTACCGCAGCGCGAACGCCGCGCAGGGGGGTGACGGTCCCCGGCCGTACGACGGGGCGACCTTCATCTCCGCCGAGCCGTTGAACCAGCCGGGGGTGGAGGCGACCGCGCCGCCGCAGGAGGTGGTCGCCGAGACCAGCGCGGCGGCGAACAGCGCGGTGATGGCGGTCGGCAGCCTGGTCAGCCGGGGCACCGGCTTCATCCGGAACCTGATGATCGGCGCCGCGCTGGGCAGCGCCGTCGGCGACGCGTTCACCACCGCCCAGTTCCTGCCCAACCAGGTGTACGAGTTCCTGCTCGGCGGCGTGCTGACCAGCGTGCTGATCCCGGTGCTGGTACGCCGCAGCAAGGCCGACCCGGACCGGGGCGAGGCGTACGCCCAGCGGCTGCTGACCCTCGCGGTGCTGGCCCTCGCGGTCACCGTGGTGCTGGCCCTGCTGCTGGCCTCGACCCTGACCACGCTCTACGCCGGCGGCAAGAACGCGGCGTACACGAGCCTGGTCACCAACCTGTCGTACCTGATGCTGCCGATGCTGTTCTTCACCGGCGTCAGCGCGTTGATCGCGGCGGTGCTGAACACCCGGGGGCACTTCGCCGCGCCGATGTGGGCGCCGATCCTGAACAACCTGGTCGTCATCGGCACGTTCGGCCTCTACATCGCGGTGTACGGCGCGCGGGCGCTGGGCCCGGAGGACATCGGCTGGGAGCGCGTCCTGCTGGTCGGCGGGGGCACCCTACTCGGCGTGGCGGTGCAGGCGGCCGGGCTGCTGCCGGCGCTGCGCAAGGTCGGGTTCCGGTGGAAGCTGCGGTTCGACTTCCGCGAGCTGGGGCTGCGTGAGCTGGCCCGGCTCGGTGGCTGGATGTTCTGCTACGTCGCGGTCAACCAGCTCGGCCTGTTCGTGGTGGTCAACCTGCTCACCCGGGCCGCCGGTGGCGACGAGAACAACGCCGGCCTGCTGATCTACAACAACGTCTTCCTGCTGCTGATGATGGCGCACGGCATCATCGCCGTCTCGATCATCACGGCGCTGATGCCCCGGATGAGCGCCGCCGCCGCCGAGGGCCGGTTCACCGACGTCACCGCCGACCTGTCCCGGGGCACCCGGATGGTGACGGCGGTGCTCGCCCCGATCGCGGTCTGCTACGCGGTGCTGGCCGGCCCGGTCTCCGTGGTGGTCTTCCAGTACGGCGCGTTCAACGGTGACAACGCGCTGGCCACCTCGCTGGTGCTGCTGGTCGCCGCGCTGGGCCTGGTGCCGTTCGCGATCAGCCAGCTGTTCACCTTCGCCTTCTACGCGTTGCCGGACACCCGTACCCCGGCGCTGGTCAACATCCCGGTGGTGATCCTGCGGGTGGCCGTGCAGATCGGGGTCTTCGTCACCTTCTCGGCCACCTTCGCGGCGGCCGGCATGATGCTCGGCAACGCCATCTCGTACGTGGCGGCGGCGGTGCTCTCGGCGATGCTGCTGCGGCCCCGGGTGGGCCGGATCGGGCTGGGCCGGATCATGCGGACCATGGGCAAGGTGCTGGTGGCGGCGCTCGGCGCGGCACTGGTCGGCCTGCTGGTGGTCAACCTGCTGCCCGGTGACCCGGAGAACCTGAGCCGGCTGGCGGCGGCGGTGCGGCTGGTGCTCGGCGGGGCGGTGATCGGCGGGACGTACCTGGGCCTGGCGATGGTGCTGCGGATCGGCGAGATCACCGAGGTGGTCGCGATGGTGCGCCGACGGCTCGGCCGCTGAGCCGCCGGCCAGCCCGCGACCGGGCAGGGGACACGCAGGGTGAACGAGGATCACCAGCCTGGGGACACGCCTGTGGATAACTTGGTGATTGCCCGCTCAGTCACCGTAAAGGGCTGTGGATAACCAACCGTAAGGCTGAGCATGTACGACCGTTCGGCGGGAACCAGACCTGCCGACACCGGATCGTTCCCGGTGGGTCGGCCCGGAGGTCGACGGTTTGCGACGGGCGTCTAGATTGGCCAGTACATGTGTCAGCAACGTGGGAGAGAGTGGCGTTAAACGGACTTTCCACCCCATATGCGACAGGCCGTCGAGCGCGGCGGGAAGATGACATGTCGGTATGACGGGCGGTCCGGGTAAGGTCGCTGTCGACGGACACGGCAGGTGGCCGACGCCCGAGTCGACGCCGCCGGTCGGTTCCAGCGACGGCGGAGCGGGAAGCCACATGCCCAGCAGCGCGGGTCCATCGATCGACACGATCACCGAGGGAGGACGGGTGACCCAGGTCGGCGAGGGTCAGGAGGCGGAGGAAACTGCTCCTCCGGTCATGACCTTCGGTGCTCCCACGGCCGGTGAGATCCTCGCCGAGCGGTACGAGCTGGTCGAGCACATCAACAACGACAGTGCCGGGCGCCTGGTCTGGCGGGGGGTCGACGTCATCCTGCGCCGGCCCGTGGCGGTGGTGCTCCGCTACCCCGGCGGCGACTCGGCCACCGAGATGCTCCAGGCCGCCGTGGCGGCCAGCCGGGTCATCCACCCCAACCTGGTCGGCGTCTACGACGCGATCGACGAGGACGTCCGGGCGTACGTCGTCCGGGAGTGGGTCGACGGTCGCTCCCTGCGTGAGCTGGTCGCCGAAGGGCCGATGGACCCGGCCCGGGCCACCGCCGTCGGCAACGCGGTCGCCAGCGCCCTCGCCGCCGTGCACGCCACCGGGATGGTCCACGGCAACGTGCACCCCGGCACCGTGATGATCAGCGACGACGGCCGGGTGGTCCTGGCCGACGCCCGCACCGACGGCGACGACAGCCAGGAAGCCGACATCCGCGCGGTGGGTGGCGTCCTCTACTTCGCCCTCACCGGGCACTGGCCGCACGCCGAGGCCCCGCTGCGCGGCGCGACCGCCGGCCACGGCCGGGCCGCCATCCCGGACGCCGTCCGCGACGCCAGCGGCGCCATCGCCGCCCCCCGGCAGGTCCGGGCCGGCGTGCCGGCGTACCTCGACGACCTGACGATGGACCTGCTCGACGCCGAGATCGCCCCGCCGTCGTCGGACGTGCTCTCCGCCGAGCTGGGTCGCCTCGACATCCCCGCCGAGGACCACTTCCTCGACCAGACCGGCACCATCCGGTTCACCGCCGACGGCGTCGAGGACCGTTCACCGCTGGCCGCCGCGGGCGGCCGGAAGGTCGCGATCGGCATCGCCGGGCTGCTGGCGGTCGCCCTCGTCGGCCTGCTCATCGGCATCACCACCCTGGGCGGCGACGACAGCCCCGAGACCGAGCCGGTGGCCCGCCCCTCCAACAGCGCGCCGGCCGGCGACGCCACCCCGGCCCCCGTGGTGCGCAAGCTCGCCATCCAGGACATCCGGATCATCGACCCGGACAGCCGGCAGCGCAACGAGCTGGACGACGCCGAGAAGATGATGGACGGCGACGAGGACAAGGGTTGGGAGACCGACACCTACTACTCGGCCAACTTCAGCAACTACAAGAAGGGCATGGGGGTCTGGATCGACCTCGGTGCCCCGCACACGGTCAAGTCGCTCACCGCCACCCTGTCGGACTCCGGCGTCTCCGCCGCCCTGTTCACCGGCAACGGCGACTTCCCGTCCACCTCGCAGGGCGACAAGGACCTGGTCAAGGGCTTCAAGACCCGGATCGGCCAGCCGTTCGAGCAGCACGACGGCACCAAGATGGCCTTCGACGGTTTCGACCCCGAGCAGAAATACCAGTACCTGCTCTTCTGGATCACCGAGCTGCCCTCCACCGAGCGGGGCTTCAAGCTGGGCGTCCAGGAGATCTCGGTCCAGGGATCGTGATCCGCCGGCCGCGACCCCGTCACCGCCTCCGCCGGACGTGGTGATGGTCGGTCGCGGCGGGCAGTCACCCGACCCGGCGACCGGTGGGCCGGCGTCGGTCGTGGTGTCGCACCCCGAGACCACCGACCTGGACCTGCTCCGCGCCCACGTCGCCGGTGACCGGGACGCCTTCACCGAACTGTTCCACAGGCACCGCGACCGGCTCTGGGCGGTGGCCCTGCGGACCACGGGCGACCGGGAGGAGGCGGCCGACGCCCTCCAGGACGCGCTGCTCTCCGCCCACCGCGCCGCCGGCCGGTTCCGGGGCGACTCCGCCGTCACCACCTGGCTGCACCGGATCGTGGTCAACGCCTGCCTGGACCGGCTCCGCCGCCGGCAGGCGCACCCCACCGTCCCGCTGCCCGACGGCAACCACACCGACGACGTCCGGGGGACCGGTGGCGTCGAACCGGCAGCCCCGGCCACCGACCACGACACCGCCCTGGTGGTACGCCAGGCGCTGGCCGGGTTGCCGGTCGAGCAGCGGGCCGCGCTGATCCTGGTGGACGTGCAGGGCTACCCGGTCGCCGAGGTCGCCCGGATCCTCGGCGTGGCCGAGGGCACGGTGAAGAGCCGGTGCGCCCGGGGCCGGGCCCGGCTGGCCGGCGTGCTGGGGCACCTGCGCACCGGCGGGGACCACCCCCCGGTCGGGTCGGCCACGGCGGACGGGTCCCGCCGGACGGGTCGGGACGTTCCCGACGTCACACCCGGGAACCGGCAGCCGGCCAGCGACGTCCGATCGGGGTCGGGGCAGGCCCGGCGGGACGCCATCCAGGAGGAGCCGTGACCGGCCGGGAGTTCAGGGAGGTCGACCACGACCTGCTCGCCGACTACGTGGGCGGGGCACTGGACGGCACCCCGGAGCACACCGTCGTCGCCCGCCTGGTGACCGAGGACCCGGCCTGGGCCGACGCGTACGCCGTCCTGACGCCCGCCGTGGCCCGGGTGCACGACGCGTTGGCCGGTTGGGGCACCGCCGCACCGGAGATGCCGCTGGCCGTGGTGGAGCGGCTCACCGCCGTACTCGCCGGTGCCGGTCCGGCCGCCGACCCGCCCGCCGACGACGACGCGACGCCCCGCCGGGCCGCACCGGGCGACGTCCGGCCGGTCCGGGCAGCCGGGCCGGTGCCGACGCAGCCGGGCGGTCGGCGTACCCCCGGCGGTCGTCCCGACGAGGGGCGTGCCGATCCGTCGGGCCCCGGTCGGCGGCGACGCTGGGCGCGGCTGGCCGGGCCGGTCACCCTCGCCGCGGCGTCGCTGGCGGCTGTGGGTTTCGGCGTCGCCCACCTGGTCGACGGCACCACCGACCGGGACGCGGCCACCTCGCTGGCCGGCCCGGCGCAGGAGCGCGCGGAGGGTGGGTTCCGGTTCAGCGGTGAGACCCGGCGCAGCGGCGTCGACTGGTCCCCGTCGACGCTGCGGGGCACCACGGCGGCCCCGATGGTCCAACCCGTCACCCCGCCGGGCCTCCAACCCGGTGACGAACCTGGGGTCACCACCCAGATCAGCCCCGGCGCGCCGGAGAGCAAACGGCTCGCCGCCCCCGCCGGGCTGGACCGGCTGACCGGGCGGACGGCGCTCGACGCCTGCCTCGCCGACATCGCGTCCGCGCACCAGCGTGGGCCGCTCACCGTCGAGGTGGTCGACTACGCCACGTTCAACGGCGAGCCGGCGCTGGTCGTCCACTTCGCCGATTCCACCGGGGCGCGGTGGGCGTGGGTGAGCGGCGCGGAGTGCGGTGTGCCGGGGTCCGGCGCGGACACCCGCTACCAGTCGCGGGTAGGGTGAGGTCCCGGTCACCGCTCGTCCCGCATCGCGTGACGTGACCCACCGGACGACCGGTCCGGGAATCCCCGGTTCGTACGATGACGTTCTGCAAGTCAGCCGCCGACGTCGTTGAACCGTCGGCGCTCGGATCGACGTCGGTGCGCCGCCGATGTCGTACACACACATCGGGAGACGGCAGTGGACGAGGTCCGCAACCTGATCATCATCGGCTCCGGGCCGGCCGGGTACACGGCGGCGGTCTACGCCGCACGCGCCAACCTCAAGCCACTCGTGATCGAGGGTGTGCAGTCCGGCGGTGCGTTGATGACCACGACCGAGGTGGAGAACTTCCCCGGTTTCGCCGACGGCATCCTCGGCCCCGAGCTGATGGACAACATGCGCAAGCAGGCCGAGCGGTTCGGTGCGGAGTTCCTGACCGACGACGTCACCCGGGTCGAGCTGAAGGACACCGGCGACACCGGTTCCGACGCGGTCAGCACCGTGTGGGTCGGGCAGACCGCCTACCGGGCGAAGGCCGTCATCCTCTCCACCGGCTCGGCCTGGCGTCCGCTGGGCGTGCCGGGTGAGCAGGAGTACCTGGGGCACGGCGTGTCGTCCTGCGCCACCTGTGACGGGTTCTTCTTCCGCAACCAGCACATCGTGGTGGTCGGCGGCGGCGACTCCGCGATGGAGGAGGCCAGCTTCCTCACCCGGTTCGCCGAGTCGGTCACGATCATCCACCGGCGCGACTCGTTCCGGGCCAGCAAGATCATGGCCGACCGCGCGCTGAGCAACGACAAGATCCGGGTGGAGTGGAACAGCACCGTCGAGGAGGTGCTCGGCGCCGACGGCAAGGTGACCGGTGTCCGGGTCCGCAACGTGCACACCGGCGACGTCAAGGTGCTCGACGTGACGGGCGTGTTCGTGGCGATCGGCCACGACCCGCGCAGCGAACTCTTCCGCGACCAGGTCGAGCTGGACGACGAGGGTTACGTGAAGGTGCAGTCGCCGAGCACCCGCACCAGCGTGCCGGGCGTCTTCGCCGCCGGTGACGTGGTCGACCACACCTACCGGCAGGCGATCACCGCCGCCGGCACCGGCTGTGCCGCCGCCCTCGACGCCGAGCGGTTCATCGCCACCCTGAGCTGAACGACTGCAACACCACAACTGAGAAGGAGGGTCATAGTGGGAGCGACCAAGGTCGTCACCGACGCCAGTTTCACCGCTGACGTGCTCAAGTCCGACAAGCCGGTCCTGGTGGACTTCTGGGCCGAGTGGTGCGGGCCGTGCCGCAAGGTCTCACCGCTGCTGGAGGAGATCGCCGGCGAGATGGCCGGCCAGGTCACCATCGTCAAGCTCAACATCGACGAGAACCCGGAGACCGCCCGCGCCTACCGGGTGATGTCCGTGCCGACCCTCACCATCTTCAAGAACGGCGAGCCGGTGCAGTCGATCGCCGGTGCCAAGCCGAAGGGCGAACTGGTCCGGCTGATCGAGTCGGCGCTGTAACCCCGCACCCCACCGGGAACCCCGCACCCCACCGGGTGCGGGGTTCCGGCCGTTCCGGGCCCTGACCTGCACGAACCCCCGGCCGGCGGCAACCGGTCACGGTACGCTCCGTAAGCGCTGGTCCTACCGGACGCGCAAGCGTGGCCGTCATCGAAGGTGCCCGGCAGCCAACCTCTGAGGGGGTCCTGCGTGCGTCCGATCCGACCCGGTGACCGTGGACCGGCAGTGACCGAGATCCGTGCCGTCCTGACCGGCCTGGACCTTCTCGCCGCGCCCGGCGACGAGTTCGACGCCGCCACCGAACGGGCCGTCCGGGCCTTCCAGCAGTCCCGTGGGCTCAGCGCGGACGGGCGGGTCGGTGCCGAGACCTGGCGGGCCCTGGACGCCGCCCGCTGGCGGCTCGGCGCCCGCACCCTCTACCACGCGGTGCCCGACCCGCTGATCGGCGAGGACGTCCGGTCGCTGCAGGAACGCCTGCTGGAGATGGGGTACGACGTCGGCGGCGCGGACGCCGTCTACGGCGTACGCACCTCGCGGGCGGTGGCGCAGTTCCAGCGTGAGGTGGGGCTGAAACCGGACGGCTCCTGCGGGCCGTACACGATGGGCGCGCTGCGCCGGCTCGGCCGCAAGGTGGTCGGCGGACGCCCCCAGTGGCTGCGCGAATCCGACGCGATCCGGCAGTCCGGGCCGACCCTGGTCGGGCGCACCGTCGTCATCGACCCCGGCCACGGCGGCACCGACCCGGGAGTGGTGGTGCCCGACGGGACGCTGCGCTGGACCGAGGCGGACCTGGTGCACGACCTGGCCAGCCGGCTGGAGGGGCGGCTCGCCGCGGCCGGCGTCCGGGTGCAGCTGACCCGGGGCCCCGCGCCCCGTACCTGCCTGCCGGACATCGACCGGGCGGAGCTGGCCAACTCCCTCGGTGCCGACGCGTTCATCTCGCTGCACACCGACGGTCACGTCAACCCGGCCGCCGACGGGGTCGCCACCTACCACTACGGCACCGACAACGGCGTCACCTCGGCCACCGGGGAACGACTCGCCGGGCTGGTACAGCGGGAGATCGTGGCGCGGACCGGGCTGCGCGACTGCCGTACCCACGCCAAGGCGTGGGACCTGCTGCGGCTGACCAGGATGCCCGCCGTACGGGTCGAGGTGGGCTACCTGACCTCGCCGCAGGACCGGGCCCGGCTGGTCGACCCCCGGTTCCGGGACCGGATCGTCGAGGCGCTCGTGGCGGCCGTACAGCGGATGTTCTTCCCCGTCGAACGGGACGTGCCGACCGGCTCGATCGACGTCAGCGCGCTCCGCGCGGTGGTGGCGGCCGGCGCGGTCCGGGACTGAGCCGACGCCCCGGTCGGCGGCCGCTCAGCCGGCGCTGGAGCGGGTGGCCGGGGCGGGGCGCACCGGCCGCAGCAGGCTCTCCGGGCTCATCGAGCCGAGCAGCTTCTCCAGCGCGTACTCGACGTCGGACTTCCAGCTCAGCGCGGTGCGCAGCTCCAGGCGCAGGCGCGGGTAGCGGGGGTGCGGGCGGACCGTCTTGAAGCCCACCGAGAGGAAGAAGTCGGTCGGGGCGACGCAGGCCCGGGTGTCGTCCGGCTCGTCACCGAACTTCGCGTCGCCGAACGCCTCGATCGCCTTGATGCCCCGCTTGGTCAGGTCCCGGGCGACACCCTGCACCAGCATCCGGCCCAACCCGCCCCCGGCGAAGGCCGGCACCACGTTGGCGGTCATCAGCAGCGCGGCGTCCGCCGAGACCGGCGAGGTCGGAAACGCCATCGACCGGGGTACGTAGGCCGGCGGCGCGTACATCACGAACCCGGCCGGCATCCCGTCGACGTACGCCAGCTTGCCGCAGGAACCCCACTCCAGGAGCGTCTGGGAGACCCAGGCCTCCTTCTCCAGCCCCGGGTCGCCGTTCGCGCAGGCCCGCTCGGCGGAGACCGGGTCCAGCTCCCAGTAGACGCACTGCCGGCACGGGCGAGGCAGGTCTTCCAGGGTGTCCAGGGTCAGACTGACCAGACGTCGCGACATCAGAGCATCCCCACACTTAGGCTCGGAGGCGAGACCAGCCCGCGGCGGCAGCATCGCCCGCTGCGTCCCCGACGAGCGATCGTACGCCGACTGGCGACCGTACGGGAGGGGACGCGCGAATGGCCACCCGGGACGGGGACGGGACGTCCGGGATGTGGACCCGACCCGGATCGTGACCGGCAATCTGCCGAACGGGGACTACGATCGGCCGACCGGCGTCCCGCGCCGCCATGGTCGCCGGCACCGCGGGTACCCCAGCGGGCGGGAGCCCGACCGACACCCGATCGAGGTGATGTCATGACCGGCACGACGCTCGACGACTACACCGACCGGTACGCCCGGCGGGTCCGGGGCATGACCGCCTCGGAGATCCGGGCCCTCTTCGCGGTCGCCAGCCGGCCGGAGGTCGTCTCGCTCGCCGGTGGCGCACCCTACATCGCCGCGCTGCCGCTCGACGCGGTCGGCGAGATGCTCGGCAGGCTCGGCTCCGAGTTCGGTTCCACCACCCTCCAGTACGGCATCGGCCAGGGCAGCCTGGAGCTGCGCGAGCGGATCTGCGAGGTGATGGCGCTCTCCGGCATCGACGCCTCCTGCGGCGCCTCCCCCGACGACGTGGTGGTCACCGTCGGCGGGCAGCAGGCGCTCGACCTGGTGGCCCGGCTCTTCCTCGACCCGGGTGACGTGGTGCTCGCCGAGGGTCCGACGTACGTCGGCGCACTCGGGGTGTTCCAGGCCGCCCAGGCCCAGGTCGTGCACGTGCCGATGGACGACGACGGGCTGATCCCGGAGGCCCTGGAGGTGGCCATCGCCGACCAGGCCCGTGCCGGCCGTCGGGTCAAGTTCCTCTACACCATCCCCACCTACCAGAACCCGGCCGGCGTGACGCTGAGCGACGAGCGGCGGGAACGGGTGCTCGACATCTGCGAGCGGGCCGGCCTGCTGGTGGTCGAGGACGACCCGTACGGCCAGCTGGGTTTCGAGGGCGACGCGCCCGCGCCGCTGCGGGCCCGCCGCCGCGACGGGGTGTTCTACCTGAGCACCTTCTCCAAGACCTTCGCCCCCGGGCTGCGGGTGGGCTGGATCCTCGCCCCGCACGCCGTCCGCGACAAGCTGGTCATCGCCAGCGAGGCGCAGATCCTCTGCCCCAGCGCGTTCGCGCAGGCCGCCGTCTCGACGTACCTGTCGACGATGCCCTGGCGCGAACAGCTGAAGGTCTACCGGGAGATCTACCGCGAGCGGCGGGACGCGCTGCTCGGCGCGCTGCACGACCAGATGCCCGAGGGAACCACCTGGACCAGGCCCACCGGCGGGCTGTTCGTCTGGGCCACCCTGCCCGACGGGCTGGACGCCAAGGCCATGGTGCCGCGTTCCATCGCCGCCCGGGTCGCCTACGTGCCGGGGACCGGTTTCTACGCCGACGGCACCGGCACCGGCAACATGCGGCTCAACTTCTCCTTCCCCACCCCGGAGCGGATCCGCGAGGGGGTGCGCCGGCTGGCCCGGGTGATGGAGCAGGAGCTGGCCATGCGGCAGGTCTTCGGCGCGGTCACGCCGACCGGGAGCCGGCGGGGTGGTCCGGACGTCCCCGGCCCCGACTTGGCATGATTCCGGGATGGCTGTCACCCCCGTCGAGCGCTCCCTCGTGACCGGTTCCGCCGCCACCGACCTGCACGTGCTCGTGCTCGCCGGCGGCCTGTCCTACGAGCGGGACGTCTCCCTGCGGTCCGGCCGGCGGGTCCTCGACGCGTTGCGCAGCGCCGGGGTGGAGGCGGAGCTGCGGGACGCCGACGTGGCGTTGCTGCCCGCGCTGGCCGCCGACCCGCCCGACGCCGTGGTGATCGCCCTGCACGGCGCGACCGGCGAGGACGGTTCACTGCGCGGCGTGCTCGACCTCTGCGACGCGCCCTACGTCGGCTGTGACGCGCGGGCCGCCCGACTGGCCTGGGACAAGCCGTCGGCGAAGGCGGTGCTGCGGGAGAACGGCATTCCCACCCCCGACTGGGTGGCCCTGCCACACGACCGTTTCTCGGAGCTGGGTGCGGTGGCGGTGCTCGACCGGATCGTGGACCGGCTCGGGCTACCGCTGATGGTCAAGCCGACGCAGGGCGGTTCGGGCCTCGGCGCCGCCGTGGTCAAGGACGCCGCCGCCCTCCCGGCCGCAATGGTCGGCTGCTTCGCGTACGACTCGACGGCGCTGGTCGAACGGTACGTGGCCGGGATGGACGTCGCGGTGTCCGTGCTCGACCTGGGCGACGGACCGCAGGCGCTGCCGCCCGTGGAGATCGTCCCCCGCAACGGCGTGTACGACTACGCGGCCCGATACACCGCCGGCCGTACCACCTGGCACGCGCCGGCCCGGCTCGACCCGGCCGTCGCCGGTGCGGTGGCCCAGGTGGCGCTGGCCGCGCACACCGCGCTCGGGCTGCGTGACCTGTCCCGCGTCGACCTGATCGTCGACGGGGACGGCCAGCCGCACGTGCTGGAGGTCAACGTCTCACCCGGTATGACGGAGACGTCGCTGCTGCCGTTGGCGGTCCAGGCGGCCGGGCTCGACCTCGGCCAGGTCCTCGGCACGCTCGTCGGTCGGGCCGCCGCCCGCCGCTCCTGACCCGCCGCTCCTGACCCGCTGCTGTCGGCGGGCTTCCGGCCGGCGGTCCGTCAGGGTCGGACGGTGTCCCGGGTGACGGTTCCGCCGCCTGCCTTTCCGGTTCCGACCGGCTCGTCGGTCGCGGTGGTCCCGGTGGCGTCCGTCGCCGGACCGTCGGGGTCACTCGGCACCGAATCGGTACCGGCACTCTCGGACATGCTGTCCGGCTGGGCTGTGGCCTCGGCGGACTGACCGTCGGCGTCCCGGCCCGTCTCCGGGTCGGGGTCGTCGCCCGGGGTGCCGTTGCTCGGTTCTTCCGCCGCGCCTTCCCCCGACGCCGTGTGTTCCGCCACGGTGTCGGCCAGTGCTCCCGCCCCGGTGCTGGACAGGTCCGGGGTGGGCTCGTTCTCCGTGACCGGGAGTGGGGTCTCCTCCGCCGACTCGATCACCGAGACAGCCTCCTCGGCGGCTACCGCCGCGGCCTCGGCCGACGACTGCGCGGCGATGCTGGAGGGCGTCTGCCACTGGATGCGCGGCGGCTCGGCGAGCGGGCGTCCACCGAACTCGGCCAGCCAGGCCGCGACGTGCGCGAGGTTTTCCCGCCACCGGGATTCCGAGATCGGGGGCAGGATCGAGTCCCAGAGCGACAGGAACGTGCCGCGCAGTTGAAGCCGACCATACGGCCGGGCCAGGAACCACATGTGCAGGTGGGCGGACCCGTCGCCCCACCGGTTCACGTGCACCCGGGCGACACCGTCCAGCGAGCGGATGGCGCGCTCCAGCCGAACCGTCATCACCCCGAGTTCGGCCGCGAGCAGGTTGGGCAGGTCGCCCAGGTCGAGGTGGGACCGCGACTCCAGGATGAGCACCATCGGCAGGCCGGTGGGACGGTCCATCGCCCGCACCCGCCAGCGTTCACCCACCCAGATGTACGCGTCGTCCGGCGCGTTGCAGGCGATGCATTCCCGGAGCCCTTCGCCCTTGCGGGGAGGCTCGACCGCTACCGGCTCGTCGAGCTGCTTGACCCGGAGGTCACCTTCGAAGGGGAACGACGGCCACTGGGTGAAGTCCGGAACCGAGGGGGGAGGGGTGTCGTGCACGACGCTGACCATAACCGAGACGAGGACCGCTGTCCCTACCCCGAACGCCGCTGATCATGAGGGGATTTCGGTCAACGGGAGGCGACCGGCAGGGGCGTGCGGAGGGGTGTCACGACGGTTGTCCACAGGCTGATGAGATCACCAGCACACCCCGTCATCCACAGGCTGGCGTGCGTTCTGACGCGCTGTTTCACGTGAAACGGGTGCAGCCTGTGGAAAACTTCTGTGGATAACTCTGGTGCTTCATCCACAGCACTGTTCACAGGAACCAGGGGTCCGTCTTCTTCAACGATCGAGGGGTTCGCCGGGCTGCTGGGCGACCACCGTTTTCCCCGACAGACACCTGGGATCGTCGACTCGCGGGGCGGTCCCTGTCCGCATCCAGGAGGTAGGGCGACCCGGTATGGCTAGTGGTGGGGGCCGCTCGCCATCCACGCCGACCGCGCTCCCCTTCGCTTCGACGCCGTGGCGCTGAAGCCGTAGGTGAACGGGTCGACGGGTTTCACGTGAAACAGCACCCGGACGGCGCGGTCGGTCGCACGGGCTGGCACTCTGCCGCCGTGGTGCGAGCCGGCTCCCGGCATCCCCCGCCCTCTGACGGTTCGAGCACCACCCGTGCGGAGGTGTCGCCGCCACGAGATTCTGCCCACCGTTGGCAGTGGGCTCGCACGAAGCCGCCGTGAGGACCGAAGGGCGGTCGGGGTGCCGTTCCGGTCGGAGCGGGAATGTACGTCCGTAGAGCCGACGTCGACATCGGGGTACCGGGTCGACTGCGATGCGCAGGCGGCGGGCGGTCATGCATCTCGGGTGGCCCCTGTTCCACGTGAAACGTTGCGGCGTCGGACACGTCTGGCCGCACTCCCAACGCCCCGCCGGACACAGTCGGTCGCCGGCGGCCCTCAGATCAATCGTGCCGGCCTCTGCACCTCCCGGACGGACCCACTTGTGGGTCGCGGTGGCCATCGTGATCCAGGCGATCTGAGCGGCCAGCACGCCACCCCCGAGGGGTGGGGCGGCCGTCGCGGCTTTTCCCGCTGGCAACCCGCGGATCGGGCCGACCCAAGGCGCTGCGCCTACCACCCTCGGGCCCGACGGCTCCAACCGTCTCCGGTGGCCCCTCACCGGAGCATGATTCCCGCGATGCCCTGTGTGGTCTCAGCCCGCCGGGCACCACCGCCCCACCCCGGTTTCACGTGAAACCGGGCGTTCAACAACGGCTTGTGGGCGTTGCTACCAAAAGCCGCCGCGTCCCCACAGCAGTCGAGCCGGACACCGCTCCGGGCGCGGTCCTCTGCCCAGATGCCATCCGCTGACCGCGCCAACCGGAACGCCCGACGTCCCATCTCTCAGGCCTCCCATCGCCAGGCCGGCCCACGGACCAACTGTTGTCGGCGGCGGCGGTGGCGAGGTCGTTCCAGGGTCCGCCCGACGCATGCGCGGGGGTATGGAGGGACCGAGCCCCCGGCTGCCGCACGCCGAATCCCGTGTCCTCCTGGACCGCCGGCGCCGCCGGCGGTCCAGCCGCGCGGCCTGACACCTCCCCGGGACGAGCAATCGGCCGCGTACCCGGGCGGGTACGCGGCCGAAGTGAAGACTGCGCGGCGGAGGCTGGCGGACAGGCCGTACCGGCGTACCGGACGGTCGTCAGTCCTCGGGTTCCGCCTGTTCTTCCTCGCCGACGCCGATGATGCCGACGATCCGTTCCAGATCGTCCACCGTGGCGAACTCGATCGTGATCTTTCCCTTGCTCCGACCGATGTCCACCTTCACCCGGGTGTCGAACCGGTCGGAGAGCCGGTCGGCCAGGTCGGTCAGCGCGGGGGCGTGCGGCTTGGCCCGACGCTTGGCAGCCGGCGTCTTCGTGGGGCCGTCGCTGAGCGCCAGGGCGACGATCTCCTCGGTGGCCCGTACGGAGAGTCCTTCGGCGACGATGCGCAGGGCAAGCTGCTCCTGGGCCTCCGACTCGTCGAGGCTGAGCAGCGCCCGGGCGTGACCGGCCGACAGCACGCCGGCAGCCACCCGCCGCTGGACCTGTGGGGGCAGGTTCAGCAGTCGGATCGTGTTCGAGATCTGCGGACGGCTGCGTCCGATCCGGCGGGCCAGTTCCTCGTGGGTGGCGCCGAACTCCTCCAGCAGTTGCTGGTACGCGGCGGCTTCTTCCAGCGGGTTGAGGTTGGCCCGGTGGATGTTCTCCAGGAGCGCGTCCCGGAGCATCGCGTCGTCCTTGGTTTCCCGGACGATCGCCGGGATGCTCTCCCGGCCGACCGCCTGGGCGGCACGCCAGCGCCGCTCGCCCATGACGAGTTCGTACTTCTCGCCGTCGAGCTGACGTACGACGATCGGCTGGAGAAAGCCGACCTCCTGGATGGAGGTCTTCAGCTCCTCCAACGCCTCCTCGTCGAAGACGTGCCGGGGTTGCTTGGGGTTCGGCACGATCGCGTCGACGGAGATCTCCGCGAAGCGCGCACCGGGCACCGGGCTGAGTTGGGGTTCCTCAGGCTGCGGCGGTGCGCTGACCGTCGGGGTGGGCATCGACGGGGCAGGGCTCACGGGATCGGCGGACGTTTCGATCACCGGACGCGCCGGGTCGACCTCCACGGGCATGGTCGCCGTGGCCGTACTGCTCTCCTGCACCGGCCCGGTCGGGATCAGCGCACCGAGCCCTCTACCCAGACCGCCCCGGGGACGGTTCTTCATACGACGCCTCCCAGCGACTCGTCCGCACTACGCATTCCGGTTCACCGGCTCCTTGGCACCGCGCTCGGCGATCTCCTGGGCGGCCTCGAAGTAACTCGTAGCCCCCCGCGATCCGGGATCGTAGGTCATCACGGACTGCCCGTAGCTCGGGGCCTCCGACACGCGGACGTTGCGGGGGATGACAGCCTGGAGGACCTTGTCACCGAAGTGGTTACGGACGTCCTGTTCCACGGCGTCGGCCAGCCGGGTACGGCGGTCGTACATGGTGAGCAGGATCGTGGAGACGGCCAGCTTCGGGTTCAGGTGCTGGCGTACCAGATTGATGTTGTTTATCAACTGGTTCAGCCCTTCCAGCGCGTAGTACTCGCACTGGATCGGGATCAGCACCTCCTGGGCGGCCACCAGAGCATTGACCGTCAGCAGGCCGAGAGAGGGTGGGCAGTCTATGAACACGTAGTCGAAGTGCCCCGGGTACGCCTCGATCGCCCGGTTCAGCCGGGACTCCCGGGCGACCACCGAGACCAGCTCGATCTCGGCACCGGCCAGGTCGATGGTCGCCGGCACACACCACAGGTTGGGGATGCCCTCCACCTCCTGGGCGACCTCGGCCAGCGGCACGCTGTCGATCAGGCAGTCGTAGACATCCGGCACGCCCGTGTGGTGCGGGACGTTCAACCCGGTGGAAGCGTTGCCCTGCGGGTCGAGGTCGACCACCAACACGCGGTTCCCGTGCAGGGCCAGGGCCACCGCCAGGTTCACCGTGGTCGTGGTCTTGCCCACGCCGCCCTTCTGATTGGCAACGCACATCACCCGGGTCCGCTCGGGACGGGGCATGGTCACCTCGCCACTCGGATTAAGGATCTGCACGGCGCGCATCGCCTCCATAGCCAACGGTGGATCATCCTCTTCGCGCGTCGGGGTTTCACGTGAAACGTACGCGGCGTCCGCCGCATCGACGGTCCCGGGAGCGGGAACGCCGACCATGGTCACGGCATCGGGCACCGCGCCGGGATAGGGTTGTACGGGCACCGGCGGCGTGTTGCCGTGCACCGGTGCCTCGAAGCGCGAGGATGCCCCCGCGTTCCGTCGTACCGAGGTGGTCGTCCGGTCGTCCGGAGCGTTGACCGGTCGACCGTCGGGGCCGGACTGCACGGGAGGCGGTGGCACGTACGACTCGGGAACCGGACGGGCGGCACCCACTGCGGGCGGCTCCCGGCGTACCCCGGGATCGCGCTCCGGCGGCCGGATCGTGGGCTGCCCGCCGGTCGTCCAGCCCTGCTGATGGTCGGTTTCACGTGAAACAGGGTCCACGCCTGAGCCCGGCCCCTCGGGCCTGTTCACCCGTGGGTCGTCGTACCTGCCGTCGTCATGCACCTGTCATCCCTACCCGCTCCGGATGGTCGGTCCGCACCCCGTCTCGCTTGCCGTACACGCGCTCGCACCGCAGGGCGTACGGCCCGGCGGGGGCGATCGGTATCCGGTGCACCCGAACATCCGCCCGCCCCACACTATCGACGCGCGGTCAGCCTACGGGGGACGGGCGCGGCGGGTCCATCTTCGTTATCCGGAAGGCCGGGTGGCCCCCACCCGTCGGGCAGCCCACCACGCCGCGCGGCGCTCGGCACCGACAGGTCAGGGTCAGCGGACGCGCTTACGGCCTCCACGGGACCGCTTCGGCGCCATCTTCACGCCGGGGGCACGGACCACCCGCTCCCGGACGACCTCCACCACGGTGGTGGGCGGGTCGAGGAGATCGACGCCGCAGAGTCGTACCGTCGGCTCGCCTCCGCCCAGCGCGGCGACCGCCCCGGCGTGCTCGACGATCTCGTCCGCTGCGGAGGCCCCCTTGAGGGCGAGCAGTCGGCCACCGCGGACGACCAGGGGAAGGCTCCAGGTGGCGAGCCGGTCGAGCGGTGCCACCGCGCGGGCGGTGACCACGTCGGCGGTGAACGGGCCGACACCGTTCGCTCCGGTGGCCGCCTCGTCGGCCCGCCCCCGGAACACCCGGACGGTCCTGGCCAGTCCGAGCCGCTCCACCGCCTCGACGAGGAACGAGGTGCGTCGGGCCAGCGGCTCGACCAGTACGACGTTCAGGTCCGGACGGGCGATGGCCAGCACCACCCCGGGCAGGCCGGCACCGGACCCGACGTCGATCACGCTGGCGTTCTCGGGGATCAGCTCGGCGACGGCCGCGCAGTTGAGCAGGTGCCGGTCCCAGATCCGGGGTGCCTCGCGGGGGCCGATCAGGCCGCGTACCACCCCGTCGGTGGCGAGCAGTTCGGCGTACCGGACGGCCAGGTCGAGCCGGTCCCCGAAGAGGGTCCGCGCGGCGGCGGCCAGCTCGTCCGGGAGCGCGGCGTCCTGCGCCGAGGGTACGGGCCGCTCGGGCGACGGCCCGGGTGGTGTTGCACCCGGGCCGGCAGCGGTATCGGTCGTGACGTCGTCGGTGGGCACCAGTTCAGTCCGCCGGCCGGACGACGATGCGCCGGGTCGGCTCGACACCCTCGGACTCGCTCTCCACACCGCTCATCGCGTTGACCACATCGTGTACGCACTTGCGCTCGAAGGCCGACATCGGCTCCAGCCGGACCGGCTCGCCGTGCTCCTTGACCTTCTCCACCGCGTTCTTGGCGACGGCGGCGAGTTCCTTGCGCCGGGTGGCGCGGTAGCCGCCCACGTCGAGCAGGAGCCGGCTCGGGGAACCGGTCTGCCGGAACACGGCCAGCCGGGCCAGCTCCTGGAGCGCCTCCAGGGTGGCACCCCGCTGACCGACGAGGTTCTGCAACCGGCCACCGACCACCTCGACGACCGGACGGCCGCCGGAGACCAGCTCGTCGATGTCGCCGTCGTAGTCGAGGATGTCGAGCAGGCCCTCGATGTAGTCCGCGGCGATCTCGCTCTGGGCGAACAACTCACCCTCGCCGGCGGACTTCTTCTCCTTGCCGCCGTCGGCGGGCTCACCCTCACCGGTCGCGGCGGTCGGGACGGTCTCCTCGTCGAGCGAGGCGTCCGCGCTGGGGATGCTGGTGTCGGTCACGGTGTCATCTCCGTACTAGCTCGGCCGGACCGTCGGGTCCGTTGGTCTCCCGGGTCGGCCGGCTGAAGGGGGCCGGGCTCGACACGGGCACGTCTGGTGGGGGCAGTCCCGTCCGCCACGTCGGGCGCGGCGGATCCGGTCCGGCGCCTGCCGTCACGGCGGCTGCGCGTACCGGGGGCTGCCGCCGGTCCCGCCGACGGCAGCCCGTCGGCTCAACCCTGGCGCTTGGCCGGGCCCTTCTTCGGGTTGACCGGCTTGGCACCGGGCTTCGGCCCGGCGACCTTCGGCGCGGCCGGCTTGGCCGGCACCTGCGCGACGGGCTTGTTCCGGTTGAGGAAACCACCGGACTTGGCCGGCTGTACCGGGTTCCGGCCACCCGGGGTCGTCGCCTTGCCGCCGGCGACCCCCTTGTTGGTCACCAGCGGCGGGAACTTGCGGAGCACCCACTGCTGCTGGCCGAGGGTGAACAGGTTGTTGGTGACCCAGTAGATGATCACACCGATCGGGAAGATCGAACCGGAGACCAGCAGGGAGAGCGGGATGCCGTAGAGCATCAGCCGCTGGATCATCCGCTGCTGCGGGTCCTCGGCCCAGCCGGTCTTGAGGATCATCTGGCGGCTGGTCAGGTAGGTGGTGCCCATCATGACCAGGACCAGGATGCCGGCGATCACCTTCACGGTGGTGCCGTTCGCGCCCAGCCGGGCCAGCTCGTCGGCGGTGGAGCCGAACTTGCCGGCGATCGGGGCGGTGAAGATCTTGGCGCTGGAGGCGCTGTCGAACTGCTCGGCGGTCCAGCCGTAGAGGCTCTTGGCCTCCTTGGCCGGGTCGAGCCGGCGCAGCACGTGGAAGAGACCCAGGAAGACAGGGATCTGGAGGAACATCGGAAGGCAGCCCATCAGCGGGTTGGCCTTTTCCTTCCGATAGAGCTCCATCATCTCCTTCTGGAGCGTCTCCCGGTCACCCTTGTGCTTCTCCTGGAGCTCCTTGACCTTCGGCTGGAGCGCCTGCATCGCCCGCTGGGACTTGATCTGCTTGACGAAGACCGGGAAGAGGATCACCCGGACGGTGACCACCAGGAAGACGATGGCGAGAATCCACGACCAGTTGGTGCCGAGGACCGCGTCGACCGGCACCCCGATGGCGTCCCACGCCGAGTGCCAGGTCAGCAGGATCCACGAGATCGCGTAGTAGATCCAGTCGAGACTCAATTCTCAGACTCCAGTCACGTCGGCGCGTCGGCGGCGGCCCGGCTCCGGCACCGGGTCGTGTCCACCAGGGTGGAAAGGGTGGCAGCGCGACAGCCGCCGGACCGTCAGGCCGGCTCCCCGCAACGCACCGTGACGGGTCACCGCCTCCAGGGCGTAGGCACTGCACGACGGGTAGAACCGGCAGCGGGCCGGCAACGCCGGACTTATCCAACGACGGTACGCGATGATAGGGCCACTGAGCATCCGGGCACCCATGCTCCGGCGCGGCGGCACGATCGGGCTGCTGCTCACCGCGGCCTCCGGCCCCGGGGCTGCCGGGCGGCGGCGATGGCCGCGTCCAGGTCGCCCGCCAGCCGGGGGTACGGCGTCCCGGCCGCGGTGGGCAGGGCGCGTACCACCAGGGTGCTGCCGGCCGGCAGCGCAGCCAACCGTTCGCGGACCAGGTGCCGCAGCCGGCGGCGGACCTTGTTGCGGACCACGGCGGGGCCGACGGCCTTGGACACGACGAAGCCGGCGCGGCTCGACTCGGAGATCAACTCCGGGTCGGTGGTCCGCGCCGGCTCCGGCGGGGTTGTCCCGAGGGGTGTAGCCGCGGGTGTGGAGGTCGCCGGCAGCGTCAGGTGGACGACGACGGCGCCACGACCGACGCGTCGACCACCCCGGACCGCTGCGGCGAAGTCGGTGCTACGCCGCAGTCGCTGTGCGGCCGTCAGCACGACTGTCCACGTCCCCGGACCGGTCGGCCTCAGGCCGACAGGCGGGTGCGGCCCTTGGCGCGGCGGGTCGACAGGATGGCGCGGCCGGCCCGGGTGCGCATGCGCAGCCGGAAGCCGTGGGTCTTCGCGCGCCGGCGGTTGTTCGGCTGGTAGGTGCGCTTGCTCACGTCAGGCTCTCCGTTTTCGTACGTCCCCGGTGCGGGTTCGCCCGGGGTCGTTTGGTGGACCAGACCACCTCGGCGGTGGCCTCCGATCGGCACTGCCCGGCGGCACGGAACCTCGACGGGGCGAGGCGGCGACCACGGACAGCGAGCACCCATCACCCTAGCAGAGGGCGACAGAGCAGCCGCTCCAGCCTACGCAGGGGGGCAATGACCGTCAAACCACCCTGGGCTGCGGCTCCGGGGTGGCCGCAGCACCGCCGATCCGGCGTCGCGTCCCGATCCTGACGGGGGCGTCGGTTGATGGCGGCCGGCCGTCGCTGTTACCGTGCGCGTTTGCGGTCAGCTTCAGGTCCGGGTTGTCGTGCGGAGCGCAAGACCGGATCCGGCAGTGAATCGTTCGGCACGGTGAACCCGCTTCAACGCCCTCCCCGACAAGGGGGGCAGGTCCGACCCGCGTCCGGCGGGCGGCCACAATCGGTCGGTACACACAGGCTGTGGATAACTTGTGGATGCCGGCCGGTCAGCCGTCCGGTGGGTGAGAGGTACCACCCGCTCGAACGCGGTGGCGGGCCCGGCACGATCCGCTGGACCACAGCGGCGGCCGGGAGCAGAGGCGAGGGGGTGGCACGACGGTGGCCGGAACGATCGACCTTGCCGCGGTGTGGACCGCGGCGACGGACGAACTCGCCGACGAGATCATCTCCGCCCAGCAGCGCGCCTACCTCCGACTGACCCGGCTGCGGGCGATCGTCGAGGACACCGCGTTGCTGTCGGTGCCGGACGCCTTCACCCGGGACGTCATCGAGTCCCGGCTGCGCCCGGCCATCACCGAGGCGCTCACCCGTCGGCTGGGCCGACCGATCCAGGTCGCGGTCACCGTCCGGATCGCCGAGGACGCCGCCGGTCGACCGGCCGGCACCGTCTACCGCAGCGGGCCGGAGGCCGCCGCCGTGGTGGAACCGGGTCCGGCCGTGGACGACTATCCGGGATTCCGGCCGCCGGCCTACGACGAACCCGAACCGCCGTACCCCCGGGAGGCCGGGCCAGCGCCGGAGCAGGCCGGGGAACGGTCGCCCGCCGGGCAACCGGAGCCGGACGGGCACCGCCCGGCCCGGGTTCCGGCCAGCCGCGACGGCGGTCAGGACACGCTGTTCGGCGTCGGCTTCGCCGAACCGGCACGGCTGGACCGCCCCGCCCCCGAGCGGCGCGGTTTCGAGGAACGCCACCGCGCCGAGCCGGACACCGACCCGCGCGGCTACGAGCCCGCGTACCGGGACCAGGGACGCGCGCCACGTGACCAGCAGGGTCCGCGCGGCCTGGCCCGCGACGGCGCCACCGACAGCGGGCCCGGTCGGGCCGGCGTCGACCACCGTCCCGGTGCCGGCGACCGACGCCCCGGCGGTACGGAGTCCAGCGGCAACCGGCTCAACCCGAAGTACATGTTCGAGACGTTCGTCATCGGCTCGTCCAACCGGTTCGCCCACGCGGCGAGCGTCGCGGTGGCCGAGTCACCGGCCAAGGCGTACAACCCGCTGTTCATCTACGGCAGCTCGGGGCTGGGCAAGACCCACCTGCTGCACGCGATCGGGCACTACGCCCAGACGCTCGGCAACGCCCGCTCGGTCCGGTACGTCTCGACCGAGGAGTTCACCAACGACTTCATCAACTCGCTGCGGGACGACAAGACCAGTGCGTTCCAGCGCCGCTACCGCGACGTCGACATCCTGCTGATCGACGACATCCAGTTCCTGGAGAACCGCGAGCGGACCCAGGAGGAGTTCTTCCACACCTTCAACACGCTGCACAACGCGAACAAGCAGATCGTGATCACGTCCGACCGCTCGCCGAAGCAGCTGGCGACGCTGGAGGACCGGCTGCGGACCCGGTTCGAGTGGGGGCTGCTGGCCGACATCCAGCCGCCCGACCTGGAGACCCGGATCGCGATCCTGCAGAAGAAGGCCGCCCAGGAGCGGCTGTACGCCCCACCGGACGTGCTGGAGTTCATCGCCTCCCGGGTGTCGAACTCGATCCGGGAACTGGAGGGGGCGCTGATCCGGGTCACCGCGTTCGCCAGCCTGACCCGCTCCAACGTCGAGCTGTCGCTGGCCGAGGAGGTGCTGCGGGACTTCATCCCCGACGGCACCGGGCCCGAGATCACCGCCGACCAGATCATGATCTCCACCTCGGAGTACTTCGGGGTGAGCCTGGAGGACCTGCGCGGGCACTCGCGTTCCCGGGTGCTGGTGAACGCCCGCCAGGTGGCCATGTACCTGTGTCGAGAGCTGACCGACCTGTCGCTGCCCCGGATCGGGCAGGCGTTCGGCGGACGCGACCACACCACGGTGATGCACGCCGACCGGAAGATCCGCCAGCAGATGGCGGAGCGGCGCTCGCTCTACAACCAGATCGCCGAGCTGAC
Organism: Micromonospora sp. WMMD730; assembly: GCF_049178955.1. NCBI lineage: Bacteria > Bacillati > Actinomycetota > Actinomycetes > Micromonosporales > Micromonosporaceae > Micromonospora > Micromonospora sp. WMMD730. The sequence goes on along the minus strand of NZ_JBMHML010000002.1, from coordinate 7,252,617 downwards.
CAACCGGATCAAGCAGAACACCTGAGACGTACGCCACTCCCGCTGCACCACCGACGCCCGGCCGATGCCCTCGGCCGGGCGTTTGCGTGGCGGTACGCCCCAGCGAGGTTGACCCTCGACCGGGTCGAGGGGCCACGATCGGCGCATGACGCCGTCTTCCTTATCCACAGGACCGCCCGGTTGTCCACACCCCCTGTTCCACAACCGGTGGATAACCACGCTCCGTCCGGAGCCGGTTACCCACAGACTGTGGACAAACCCTGGGGACAGTGCTGTGGACGGCTGGGGACAACCGCGGCGTTGTCCACCGACGACGGTGGGCCTGTGGGCAACCTGTTGAAGGTTCTGGGGATGACGGCGGTCCGGGTCCGACCGGTTGTCCACAGCGCTGGGGGTAAACCCGGTGGATTACCGGTGGACAACCGGTGGACAACGGTGGACAACTCTGGGGACACCGGGTGCCTGTGGACCACCGACCGGGTTTACCCCCCGGTTCTCCACAGCGAACCCACCGGTGGATAACGTGTCTGAGCTGCGACGACGCGAGTTACCCACAGTTTGCACAGGTGCGATGAAGACGATGAGTTATCTCTTCTGAAGAATCAAAAACCAATCATCACCGTTGGACTTCCTGTGGATCGGGCCGCAGCGCTGCCGTCGGCAGTCACCCCGGCACCGGAAGCACGGGGTCGGGCGCACAGCCGATGCCCACGCGCCCTAAGGTGCGATGGGTACCCGCACGGTCGGGCGGGACGGTGGGCAGCGGTCGGCATGAGAGAGTTGTCGCTGACGTCGACGCGGAGGCATTGATGAAGTTCCGAGTGGAGCGCGACGCGCTCGCCGAAGCGGTGGCGTGGACCGCGAAGAGCCTGCCCAGCCGGCCGTCCGTACCGGTGCTCGCCGGGGTGATGCTGCGGGTCACCGACGGCAACCTCCAGGTCTCCGGCTTCGACTACGAGGTCTCCAGCCAGGTGACCGTCGAGGTGCAGGGCGACGCCGACGGGGCCGCCCTGGTCTCCGGCCGGCTGCTCGCCGAGATCACCAAGGCGCTGCCGGCCAAGCCGGTGGACATCGCCGCGGTCGGCGCCCACCTGGAGCTGGTCTGCGGCAGCGCCCGGTTCACCCTGCCCACCATGCCGGTGGAGGACTATCCGGCCCTGCCGGAGATGCCGGAGAGCGCCGGCACCGTCGAGGCCGCCGCCTTCGCCGCCGCCGTCGGCCAGGTGGCCATCGCCGCCGGCCGGGACGAGACGCTGCCGATGATGACCGGGGTCCGGCTGGAACTCTCCGGTGGCACCCTGGCGATGCTCGCCACCGACCGCTACCGGCTCGCCCTGCGCGAGATGGAGTGGAACCCGGACGACCCCGAGATCAGCATCAACGCCCTGGTGCCCGCCCGCACCCTGAACGACACCGCCAAGGCGCTCGGTCCGCTCGGCGGCCAGGTGACCATGGCGCTGTCCCAGGGCGGTGCCGGCGAAGGCATGATCGGTTTCTCCGGCGGCACCCGTCGGACCACCAGCCGGCTGCTCGACGGGGCCAACTACCCGCCGGTCCGCTCGCTCTTCCCGGCCACCAGCAACGCCGAGGCCCGGGTGCCGGTGAGCACCCTGATCGAGGTGGTCAAGCGGGTCGCCCTGGTGGCCGAGCGGACCACCCCGGTGCTGCTCAGTTTCAGCTCCGACGGTCTGGTCGTCGAGGCCGGCGGCACCGAGGAGGCCCGCGCCAGCGAGGCCATGGAGGCCACCTTCACCGGCGAGCCGCTGACCATCGGGTTCAACCCGCAGTACCTGATCGACGGCCTGGCCAACCTGGGGGCCCAGTACGCCCTGCTGCGCTTCGTGGACGCCTTCAAGCCGGCGGTGATTTCCCCCGCAGGTGAGGATGGCGAGGTCATCCCTGGGTACCGGTACCTCATCATGCCGATCCGCGTGTCCCGCTGATCGGCACCGGCAGCACCCGGACGCACGGAGGTAGGAGCAGATGCAGCTCGGCCTGGTAGGACTCGGCCGGATGGGCGGCAACATGCGCGAGCGGTTGCGCGCCGCCGGCCAGGAGGTCGTCGGCTACGACCGCAACGCCGACCGCAGTGACGTCGCGAGCCTTGCCGAACTGGCCGACAAGTTGCAGTCGCCCCGGGCGGTCTGGGTGATGGTCCCCGCCGCCGTCACCGACGCGACGATCGATGCGCTCGCCGAGGTGCTGGGCGAGGGCGACATCATCATCGACGGCGGCAACTCGCGGTTCAGCGACGACGCGCCCCGGGCCGCCCGGCTGGCCGAGCAGGGCATCGGGTACGTCGACGTCGGCGTCTCCGGCGGTGTCTGGGGCAACGTGAACGGCTACGCCCTGATGGTCGGTGGCGCGCAGGAGCACGTCGACCACCTGATGCCGATCTTCGAGGCGTTGAAGCCGGCCGGTGACCACGGCTTCGTGCACGCCGGCCCGGTCGGCGCCGGCCACTACGCCAAGATGGTGCACAACGGCATCGAGTACGGCCTGATGCACGCCTACGCCGAGGGCTTCGAGCTGCTCTCCGCCGCCGAGATGGTCACGAACGTGCCGGGGATCATCAAGTCCTGGCGGGAGGGCACCGTCGTCCAGTCCTGGCTGCTCGACCTGCTCGACCGCGCGTTGGACGAGGACCCGGACCTGGCCACGCTGACCGGGTACACCGACGATACCGGTGAGGGGCGCTGGACGGTCGACGAGGCGATCCGGCTGGCCGTCCCGCTCAACGTCATCACCGCCGCCCTGTTCGCCCGGTTCTCCTCCCGGCAGGACGACTCGCCCGCGATGAAGGCGGTCGCCGCGCTGCGCCAGCAGTTCGGCGGGCACGCCGTGCACAAGCGCTGAGCGGCATCCACAGGCTGTGTACGTCCGCCGGCTCGAACTGGTCGACTTCCGCTCGTACGAGCGGGTCGGCGTCGATCTGGAGCCGGGTCCGAACGTCCTGACCGGTGCGAACGGCGTCGGCAAGACCAACCTGGTCGAGGCGTTGGGCTACGTGGCGACCCTGGACTCGCACCGGGTCGCCACCGACGCTCCCCTGGTCCGGCTGGGCGCGACCGCCGCCGTGATCCGCTGCGCGGTGGTGCACGACGGCCGGGAACTGCTGATCGAGCTGGAGATCGTCCCCGGTAAGGCCAACCGGGCCCGGCTCGGGCGCTCCCCGGCCCGGCGGGCCCGGGACGTTATCGGCGCGTTGCGGCTGGTGCTGTTCGCCCCGGAGGATCTGGAACTCGTCCGGGGCGACCCGGCGGAACGCCGTCGCTACCTCGACGACCTGCTGGTGCTCCGCCAGCCCCGGTACGCCGGGGTGCGCGCCGACTACGACCGGGTGGTCAAGCAGCGCAACGCCCTGCTGCGTACGGCATACCTGGCCCGTAAGACGGGCGGGTCGCGCGGCGGTGACCTGTCGACCCTGGCGGTCTGGGACGCCCACCTGGCGCGGCACGGGGCCGAACTGCTCGCCGGCCGGCTGGAACTGGTCGCCGCGCTCACCCCGCACGTGGCGAAGGCATACGACGCGGTGGCGGCGGGGGCCGGGGCGGCGGGCATCGCGTACCGGCCGTCGGTGGAGCTGACCGGGGTGGGCACCGACCGGGAGGTGCTCGCCGAGGCGTTGACCGCCGCGCTGGCCGAGTCCCGGTCGGCCGAGATCGAGCGGGGCACCACGCTGGTCGGGCCGCACCGCGACGACCTCGTGCTCACCCTCGGCCCGCTGCCCGCCAAGGGGTACGCCAGCCACGGCGAGTCCTGGTCGTACGCGCTGGCGCTGCGGCTGGCCGGGTACGACCTGCTGCGCGCCGACGGGATCGAGCCGGTGCTGGTGCTCGACGACGTCTTCGCCGAGCTGGACGCGGGTCGCCGGGAGCGGCTGGCCGAACTGGTCGGCGGGGCCGGTCAGCTCCTGGTGACCTGTGCGGTGGACGACGACGTCCCGGTGGCCCTGCGTGGCGCCCGGTACGCCGTCGGCGAGGGGACGGTCCGTCGTGCCGACTGAACCGGAGCAGCCCACCGGGTCGACGGGTCGCCCGGGGCGCACCACCCCGGGCGGGGCACGCGGTGCGCGTACCCCCGGTGCAGCCGGCGGGGGCGCGGAGGGTGCGCGGGGCCGACCGGCGGGCGACGACGCGGACGCCGCGCCCGGGGGGTCGGCGGCTGCGGCCGGTGACGCGGCGGGGGCGAGCGGGCCGGAGCTGGCGCGGGCGGTGCTCGACGCGGCGCGGGCCCGGCGGGAGGCGGCGGCCCGCACCCGGCGACCGGGGGTGACCGGCGCGGCCGACGGTGGTGGGCGGCGGCTGCGGGGTTACTCCGGGCCGGGGCCGGACCCGCGTGACCCGCAGCCGTTGGGCGCGGTGCTGGAACGGCTGATGAAGGCGCGGGGCTGGCAGCAACCGGCGGCCGAGGCGACCGTCTTCGGTGCCTGGGAGAAGGTCGTCGGGGCGGAGATCGCCCAGCACAGCCGCCCGGTCAAGCTGGAGGACGGCGAGCTGACCGTGGAGGCCCGCTCGACCGCGTGGGCCACCCAGTTGCGGCTGCTCGCCGGATCGCTGTTGAAGCGGATCGCCGGGGAGGTCGGCCACAACGTGGTGCGCAAGCTGCACATCCACGGGCCGGCGGCGCCGTCCTGGTCGCGGGGGCCGCGTCGGGTACGTGGTCGGGGACCGCGCGACACCTACGGCTGAGGTTCACCGTTCGGCGCGGCGGGCCTCCCGCTCGGCGCGTTTGCGTTCCCGCTGCTCGCGGCTCCACTGCTTGCGCCGTTCCAGGTCCTCTTTCCAGGCGTCGCGGGCCTGCCGGGAGCCGCCCTGCACCGCGCCGGCCACCTCCGGCGGGCCGGCCAGGTTCTTGAACGCCCAGGCCAGGAGCCGGCCACCCTCGCCCGGGGCCTTAGCCGCCGGCTTGTCCTCACTCATCGGCAACCGAACCTTCCTCGACGCTTGGTGTACAAACAATTGGTACACCAAGCGTTGGTAGCATCGCAACGGCGACGAGGAGGAACACACGTGGACGGGCAACCCGACGGGGATCCGCTGGCGTTGGAGGAGCAGGTCTGCTTCGCGCTCTCCGTCGCCGCCCGCGGCGTCGTCGCGGTCTACCGGCCGCTGCTGGAACCGATGGGGCTGACCCACCCGCAGTACCTGGTCATGCTGGCGCTCTGGCAGTACGCGCCGCTGTCGGTACGCGAGCTGAGCCGGCTGCTGCAACTCGACCCGGGCACCCTGTCGCCCCTGCTCAAGCGGCTGGAGGCGGCCGGCTACCTACGCCGGGAGCGGGACCCCGCCGACGAACGCAGCCTCGCCGTGTCGCTCACCGGGAGCGGCCGGGCGCTGCGGGCACAGGCCGAGCAGATCCCCCCGGCGGTCGTGGCACGGCTCGGGCTGCCGCTGGCCGAGCTACGCGACCTGCACGGGGCGTTGACCCGGGTGATCGCCGCCGCCAACGGCGCGGTGACGGCCGGGCCGCCACCCGCCGGGCCGGCGACGCCCGACAGCCCCTAGAGCCGGGCCCCGATCAGGGCTGCGGGCCCGGACGACGGCCGGGCTCGGCGTCGGCGTAGATCGCGAAGCCCCGGTCGGCACAGCGCCGGTAGAAGGCGGCCAGCACCCCCAACTCGGCGCAGGTGAAGTCCCACTGCGGCGGGTCGCCGTTCTCGTCGCGCAGCCGGTCGAGCCGACTGCCCAGCCAGCGCAACTGCTGCTCGGCCAGGCGGCCGTCACCGAGCAGCGCGCGGAGCACGTCGCTGACCGACTCGAAGGTCACCGTCTCCCCGTGCGGCCGGTGCTGGGCGACGAACTTCTCCACCCCGTCGGCGATCCAGGCGCAGCCGTCCGGGTCGATCACCGGATCTTCGTCCTCGGCGGCGGCGTCAGTGGCGTAGAGCACATTTTCCAGGCCGAGGATCAGGTCGACCAGCTCGGTGTACGCGGTCGCCCGGACCGTGCCGGTCTTGGCGATGTGCTCGGCGAGCGCGGCGGTCGGCGCCGAGATGCGCGGAACGTCGACGATCTCGCCGAAGTCGACGAACTCGGCCGGCGCGACCGGGTCGTAGAAGCGGCCGGTCCGCGGCCAGTGCACCGCGACATTGTCCAGCCCCATCTGGTGTCACCTCTCGAGAGCACGTGTCGGATCGATCGGGTCCATCGTCCGGTTACGGGCGGAAAAGATCAAGACGAGCGACTTCGTCGCGCGCCGCAAAGCTACGGTACGACCACCGCCCGACGCGACCCCGCGCCACCCCTCGGGCCGGACTATCCGGTGGCGGCGGGCACGGAAACCGGGCCGGGGCGTGTAGGGGGAGTCGCGGACAGCGAGATTCGGCCCGCTACGAGGGTCTGAGCCGCCTTCAAGGGGTGCCGAGTGGCGGTTATGTCGTGTGCGCACAGTAAGATTGACGCTGAGACGACGACCTGACGCGGTGCGACGGACGGGGGCCCTCACCGGCCCTTGATCAACGTCCCGGGTCGGGTCTGGCCGATCGCGATCCGCGGGCAACCGCGGCGACCGGCGCGCACGATCCGGGACGGCCCTGCGGGGCCGTCGCCCGTGCACGCCGACGTCGCGTCCTGTCCGCCGAACCCGCGCCCCCGCGCCCTCGGCGCGGACGGTGCGAGAAAGTGGCCGAGGGTGGCAGCGCAGGACAAGCAGGATTACGGCGCAGAGTCGATCACCGTCCTCGAGGGTCTGGAGGCGGTCCGCAAGCGACCCGGCATGTACATCGGGTCGACCGGCGAGCGTGGCCTGCACCACCTGGTGTGGGAGGTCGTGGACAACGCGGTGGACGAGGCGCTCGCCGGCTACTGCGACACCATCGACGTGGTGCTGCTCGCCGACGGCGGGGTCCGGGTCACCGACAACGGCCGTGGCTTCCCGGTCGACCTGCACCCGAAGCTCAAGAAGCCGGGCGTCGAGGTCGCGCTGACCGTGCTGCACGCGGGCGGCAAGTTCGACGGCAAGGCGTACGCGGTCTCCGGCGGTCTGCACGGCGTCGGCGTCTCCGTGGTCAACGCCCTCTCCACCCGGATGGCCGTCGAGATCCACAAGTCCGGCCACGTGTGGCGGCAGAAGTACCACAACTCCAAGCCGGAGCCGCTCGACAAGGGCGAGACCACCGACCGCACCGGCTCGGCGGTCTCCTTCTGGCCGGACCCGGACGTCTTCGAGACGGTCGACTTCGACTTCCAGACCATCTACCGCCGCCTGCAGGAGATGGCCTTCCTCAACCGGGCCCTGTCCATCCACCTGCTCGACGAGCGGGTCGCCGAGGGCGAGGAGGGCAAGCCCCGCGAGGTCACCTTCTACTACGAGGGCGGCATCGCGGACTTCGTCCGGCACCTCAACGCCTCGAAGAACCCGATGCACAAGACGGTCGTCGAGTTCGCCGCCGAAGAAGAGGGCATGTCGGTCGAGATCGCCATGCAGTGGAACGAGTCGTACGGCGAGTCGGTCTACACCTTCGCCAACACGATCAACACGCACGAGGGCGGCACCCACGAGGAGGGTTTCCGGGCGGCGCTGACCAGCGTGGTCAACCGCTACGGCAGCGAGCGCAAGCTGCTCAAGGGCGACGAGAAGCTCTCCGGCGAGGACATCCGCGAGGGGCTGGCCGCGATCATCTCGGTCAAGCTGGCCAACCCGCAGTTCGAGGGCCAGACCAAGACCAAGCTGGGCAACACCCCGGTCAAGAGCTTCGTACAGCGGGTCTGCAACGACCGGTTGGTCGACTGGTTCGACCGTAACCCGGCCGAGGCCAAGACCATCATCCAGAAGGCGTCCCAGGCGGCGCGGGCCCGGATCGCCGCCCAGCAGGCGCGCAAGCTGGCCCGCCGCAAGTCGTTGCTGGAGTCCGGCTCGATGCCCGGCAAGCTGGCCGACTGCCAGTCCACCGACCCGCGCGAGTCCGAGGTCTTCATCGTCGAGGGCGACTCGGCCGGCGGCTCGGCCAAGCAGGGCCGCGACCCGCGCACCCAGGCGATCCTGCCGATCCGCGGCAAGATCCTCAACGTGGAGAAGGCCCGGATCGACCGGGTGCTGAAGAACAACGAGGTCCAGGCGCTGATCACCGCGCTGGGCACCGGCATCCACGACGACTTCGACATGGAGAAGCTGCGGTACCACAAGGTGGTGCTGATGGCCGACGCCGACGTCGACGGCCAGCACATCCAGACTCTCCTGCTCACCCTGCTGTTCCGCTTCATGCGTCCGCTGGTCGAGCTGGGTCACGTCTACCTGGCCGCACCGCCGCTCTACAAGATCAAGTGGAACAAGAAGGGCGACGACGCCCAGTACGCGTACTCCGACCGGGAGCGGGACGGGCTGATCACGCTGCGCCAGCAGAAGAAGCCCAACGCCAAGCCGGACGACATCCAGCGGTTCAAGGGTCTCGGCGAGATGAACTATCCCGAGCTGTGGGAGACCACGATGAACCCGGCCACCCGGACGCTGCGTCAGGTCACCCTCGACGACGCCGCGACCGCCGACGAACTGTTCAGCGTGCTGATGGGTGAGGACGTCGAGGCCCGCCGCTCGTTCATCCAGCGCAACGCCAAGGACGTGCGGTTCCTCGACATCTGACGGCACGGTCGGCCGGTGCCCCACCGGCCGACCGTCGTCCACCGGGTTATCCACAGCCTGGCCGGTTTCCACAGCGTTATCCACAGCACGAACACGACTCTGAGTCTGATAAGGGTTAACAGTGACCGATACTCCCGAGTCCACCCCGAACGAGCCGGAGACCACCGAGACACCCCTCGCGGCGGTCGTCCAGCACGACCGGATCGAGCCGGTCGGGCTCGAGGTCGAGATGCAGCGCTCGTACCTCGACTACGCGATGAGCGTGATCGTCGGGCGGGCCCTGCCGGACGTACGGGACGGGCTCAAGCCGGTCCACCGCAAGATCCTCTACGCCATGTACGACTCGGGTTACCGGCCGGACCGGGGCTACGTCAAGTGCTCCCGGGTCGTCGGCGACGTGATGGGGCAGTTCCACCCGCACGGCGACTCGGCCATCTACGACGCGCTGGTCCGGATGGCCCAGCCCTGGGCACTGCGCTACCCCCTGGTCGACGGCAACGGCAACTTCGGCTCGCCGGGTAACGATCCGGCTGCGGCCATGAGATATACCGAATGCAAGCTGGACCCGCTGGCGATGGAGATGCTGCGGGACATCGACGAGGACACCGTCGATCTCCAGGACAACTACGACGGCCGGGCCAAGGAGCCCACCATCCTGCCGTCGCGCATCCCCAACCTGCTGGTCAACGGCTCCGAGGGCATCGCGGTCGGGATGGCCACCAAGATCCCGCCGCACAACCTGCGCGAGATCGGCGCGGCGGTGCAGTGGTGCCTGGAGAACCCGGAGGCCGACGAGGCGACCACCCTCGAAGCGCTGCTGGAGATCGTCAAGGGTCCGGACTTCCCGACCCACGGGCTGATCGTCGGTCAGGCGGCCATCCAGGACGCGTACCGGACCGGGCGTGGCTCGATCCGGATGCGCGCCGTGGTGGAGGTCGAGGAGGACAAGCGGGGCCGGCCGGCGCTGGTGGTCAGCGAGCTGCCCTACCAGGTCAACCCGGACAACCTGGCCGAGCGGATCGCCGAGCTGATCAAGGAGGGCAAGCTCGCCGGCATCGCCGACATCCGGGACGAGTCCTCCGGGCGTACCGGCATGCGGATCGTGCTGGTGCTCAAGCGCGACGCGGTCGCCAAGGTGGTGCTGAACAACCTCTACAAGCACACCCAGCTCCAGGAGACCTTCGGCGCCAACATGCTGGCCCTGGTCGACGGGGTGCCGCGCACGCTCAACCTGGCCCAGTTCCTCCGCTACTACGTCGAGCACCAGATCGAGGTGATCCGGCGGCGGACCGCGTTCCGGCTGCGCAAGGCCGAGGAGCGGGCGCACATCCTGCGCGGTCTGTCCAAGGCGCTGGACGCGCTGGACGAGGTGATCGCCCTGATCCGGCGGTCGCCCACCGTCGACGACGCCCGGCAGGGCCTGATCCGGCTGCTGGAGATCGACGAGATCCAGGCGACCGCGATCCTGGACATGCAGCTGCGCCGGCTGGCCGCCCTGGAACGGCAGCGCATCCTGGACGACCTGGCCAAGCTCGAACTGGAGATCGCCGACCTCAAGGACATCCTCGCCAAGCCGGAGCGGCAGCGGAAGATCGTCTCCGAGGAGCTGAGCGAGATCGTCGCGAAGTGGGGCGACGAGCGGCGCACGAAGATCGTCCCGTTCGACGGCGAGGTCTCCATGGAGGACCTCATCGCCCGCGAGGACGTGGTGGTCACCATCACCCGCACCGGGTACGCCAAGCGCACCAAGGTCGACCTCTACCGCTCGCAGCGGCGCGGCGGCAAGGGAGTGAGCGGCGCAACGCTGCGGCAGGACGACATCGTCAGCCACTTCTTCGTATGCTCCACCCACGACTGGATTCTGTTCTTCACCAACAAGGGCCGCGTGTACCGGGCCAAGGCGTACGAGTTGCCCGAGGCCAGTAGGGTGGCCAAGGGCCAGCACGTGGCCAACCTGCTCGCCTTCCAGCCGGACGAGCAGATCGCGCAGATCATCGAAATCCCGAACTACCAGGTGGCCCCCTACCTGGTACTGGCCACGAGAAACGGCCTGGTGAAGAAGACCCGACTCGAGGAGTTCGACTCCAACCGGTCCGGCGGCGTCATCGCGATCAACCTGCGCGATGAGGACGAGCTGGTCGGTGCCGTGCTCGCGGCGCCGGAGGAGGACCTGCTGCTCGTCTCCAAGAAGGCCCAGGCGATCCGGTTCAACGCCTCCGACGAGGCGCTGCGCCCGATGGGTCGGGCCACCTCCGGTGTGATCGGCATGCGCTTCACCGACGACGACGTCCTGCTGGCCATGGAGGTCGTCCGGGAGGGCCTGGACGTCCTGGTGGCCACGAACGGGGGATACGCGAAACGTACCCCCATCGAGGAATACCCGGTTCAGGGCCGGGGAGGTAAGGGCGTGTTGACTGCGAAGATCACCGAGCGCCGCGGTGGTCTGGTCGGCGCGGTGGTGATCGACCCGGACGACGAGCTGTTCGCGATCACCAGCAACGGCGGCGTCATCCGGACTCCGGTGAAGCCTGTACGCCGTACCCGTGACCGGAACACAATGGGGGTCAAGCTGATGGACCTCCCGGACGGCGTGACTATCGTGGCGATTGCTCGCAATGCCGACGAGCCTGACGAACAGGACTAGTTGAATGACGGAGACACAGGCGAAGTCGGGGAACAAGGGGACCTCGGCCACCCCGGTCGACGAGGAGGCCGCCAAGAGCGGTACAACCCCCGCCGGCCGCGCCGCCGTGGGTCGGGCCACCGTCCCCGCCGACGCGCCTGCCCCGAAGTTCACCCGGGCACCCGGCATGGCACCGCCGCCGGACAAGCCCGGTGAGGACTCGGGGACGACGGAGAAGTCCCAGCCGACGGGCACCGACGCGCCCTCGTCAGCCACCCAGCCGGTGGCTGCGGCGGCCCGGTCGAGCAATACGACACAGCCGATCGCGGTGGGGGCCGCCACCTCCCCGTCCACGACCGGCACCCAGCCGAAGGTCGGCGGTTTCCGGCCGACCCCGGACAACGCCGCCCGCCCCGCCAACGGTGGCGGTCTGCCTCCGGGCATCGGTGGCGCGTCCGCCGTCGGTGCCGCGCGGGTGGGTGACGCGGTACGCGCCGCGCGTACCTCGGTCAGTTCGGCCGCCTCCCGGGGGCCGCGCCGGGCCCGGCTGAACCTCAAGCGGATCGACCCGTGGTCCGTGATGAAGTTCGCCTTCGCCGTCTCCGTGGTGCTGTTCATCGTGGTGGTCGTGGCGACCTCGGTGCTCTACCTCGCGCTGGACGCAATGGGTGTGTTCCAGAGCGTCAACGACAGCCTGACCGACCTGGTCAGCGCCAGCGGCGGGCAGGGCACCAACAGCGGCTTCCAGATCACCGCGAAGGGTGTCATCCTGACGTCCGCCCTCGTCGGGCTGGTGAACGTGGTGCTGTTCACCGCGCTCGCCACGCTGGGGGCGTTCATCTACAACGTCTGCGCCGACCTGGTCGGCGGGATCGAGCTGACGCTCGCCGAGCGCGACTGATCCGACCCGACGCCGGGGCGCCGCGAACAGCGGCCGCCCCGGCGTCGTGCTTTTCCGGCCTGGTGGCCGAGCGGCCCGGCTCGTGCCCGCTCGTGGGCCGATCCAGCGGTGTCCGGGCCGCCCGATGCCGCTGTTTCCCGCCACAGGAGTGGATCTCCGGCCCTTGGGACCGGGGGAAAGGGCTCGCCCGGCAGCGGGTCGACCGGTACGGTCGGGAAGGCGCGGGAGCGTCGGCCACCCCGATTTGGGAGCGGACGACGCGATGGGTTAATCTTGCTCGTCGCCACGCGGGGCTATAGCTCAGTCGGTTAGAGCGCAGAGCTGATAACTCTGAGGTCGCTGGTTCGATTCCAGCTAGCCCCACCGCACACCGTTCCGACGGGCAGTCGAGTCGAGCGCGAGGGGTCGCCCCATGTTCAAGAAGCTTCTGTTCCTGGTCGGCATCATCGGCGTCGCTGCTGTGGTGGCCAAGAAGGTCAAGGAATCCAACGACGAGCGCGCCCTGTGGCACGAGGCCACCACCTCGCCCGACCTGCGCTGACCAGCCAGCACCCGGCGGCTCTCCGCCCTCGGGGCCCTAGCTCAACTGGCAGAGCACTGCCTTTGCAAGGCAGGGGTTAGGGGTTCGAGTCCCCTGGGCTCCACTCAACTCCCGTGCAGGTCACGGGGCCTTTTCCTCACCCTCGCCTTCCTCGTTTGATCGACCGTCTTCATCGGTCGTCAGCGAGTCGTCAGCAGGGGGCGCGAAAACACCTCGTACGAGTCGATGAAAGTCGGCCGGCGTGTGCGTGTAGCGGTTGAGCGTGGTCGACGCCTGTTCGTGCCCCATGACCGCCTGGACGACGTTGACCGGCACGCCGCTGGAGACAAGCCAGGTCGCATAGCCGTGCCGCAGGTCGTGAAACCGCAGCCCGCCGGTCGCCTTGAACGCGACGTGCGCCACCGCGTCCCGGTGCGTGGTGAACTCCGCCGACCACTCCGCGCGTTCGCTGTCGCGCCAGACCGCCCGGAACCGGTGCGGCCCGTCCTCGGTGACGATGCCGAGCAACCCGGCGCGCACGAGCGAGGGCCGCCACACCTGGCGCCGGAAGTTGCTCCGAAGCATCGGGTCTCCCGCCTGATTGGTGAAGACCCGATCAGTAGTGTCGGGGTTCGTCAGGGCACGGTGGCGACCCAGTTCGGCGCGCAGGAACGGCGGTACGGGGACGACGCGCCGACTCTGCGCCGTCTTCGGGTACGGCTTGTCGGCCGGGTGCCCGTTGACCTCGATCACCACTCGCCGCACGGTCAGCGTGGCGGCCTGGTCGTCGTCATCGGGCAAGTCGATATCGGCCCACCGCAGCCCGAGGCACTCGCCCCACCGCAGCCCCGCCCCGGCCGCCGCCGCGACGACGGGACGATGCCACTCCGGGACGCTCGGTAGGAGTAGCTCCGTCACCTGGTCGAGCGTCAGCATGAGTTGCCCACCCGCCCGCTTGCGTTGTGCCGGCAGGCGTACGCCCTCGCAGGGGTTGAACGCGATCAGCCGGCTACGGACGGCCGACGCGAGGATGGACGACAGCAGCGAGTGACAGGAGGCGACGGTGGCCGGCGACAGTTCTCGGCCGAGACGGGTTACCCACTCCTGAACGGCCAGGTGGTCGATGCGGGCAACCGGCCAGGTGCCCCACTGCGGCAGCAACCGCGCGCGTAGGCGGGACGTCCAGCCGGCCAGCGTGGTTGCCTCTACGGACCGCGAGGCAAGCCAGCGTTCGGCGTACGTATCGAATCGGGTCTTGCCGGCGGCGGGGTCGACGTAGGTTCCCTGGCTCACGGTCGTTTCCGTGGCCGCGAGGTACGCGGCGGCTTCCTTGCGGGTGCGGAAGGTCTTCGCCTTCTGCCGGCCGGATGGATCGCGCCAGTTGGCGCGGAAGGTCCCGGCGGGGGTCTTGATGATGTGTCCCACGGTTGTGAATCTCCTTGGGTCGGTAACGCTTTGTCGATGTGTGCCGTCCTGCGGACGGGGGGTTGCGGTCGCGGTTTGGCAGGCCGTGAGGTGTCGTTTCGGGGCCGTGCGGGGTGGTTGGCGGTGGTTGGCGCGACTCGCGACTAGCGGAGAGTCGTGCTGGCCGTCCCGGTCGCGGCTGGGGTCGCGGCTGCGCGACCGGTCGCGTGTCTGCCGCGACCGCGAGGGCGTCGTGTCGGGTTGGCGGTCTGGTAACGGTGCGTGTGTGGCGCAGGTGGCCTAGCGGCCCGTTCCGTGGCGGTGGGCGCGGGTCTGGATCGCGGCGGCGACCTCGGCGCGGGCGGTCTCGACGTCGGCCGGCGACGGGTGCGGGTCGGTCTGCGGGTCGACGCGGCAGGACTCCAGCCATTCGTGGAAGCGGCGGCGGGGAATGGCCCATCGGCCGCCGAGTTTGATGGCGGGGATGTCGCCGGAGCGGATCAGGGCGTAGGTGCCGCCGAGGTTGAGCGAGAGCATGTGGGCGACTTCCTTGACGGTGTAGACCATCCGGCCGATCGGGGCGCTCTCGCCGTTGTGCGCGACGCTGGCCGGGCCGGTGGCGGTGGTGTCGCGGGGGGTGAAGTTGACGACGTTGCTCACTGCGTGTGCCTCCACAGGTAGGAAGTGCGGATCATCGGTGGTCGGTGGTTCTGGCAGTTCGGGGCGGCGGGGACAGTGGGTAGCCGTGTCCCTGGTGTTTGTGCTGGTCACAGCGTTTGGGGGACACGGGGGACAGCGGGGACACGGGGACAGCGGCTAGCCGGGCGGGTGTCGGGTGTCCCTGCTGTCCCCCGTGTCCCCGCTGTCCCCCGATGGGGGTTGAGCTGCGTAAACGTGGGGGGACACGGGAGACAGCGGGTGTCCCTTGGGCACGGTGACAACGAGGGTTGTCACTCGGCGGCCCAGCTCGACGCCGCCCGTCCGTGTGCGCCGCGACGCCGCCCGCCTGTTTCAGCCGTAGTGCGCTTCGTATCGGATGCGCGCACTGCCGCACGGGGGAGACGACGGGTGTCGTGTTGTGTTCGGTGGCCGTCATCGTGGCAGCACCGAATCTTCTACAGGGCAGGCTGAAACAGGAGGGGGTGTCTGGTGTGGACGGCACGCGCGGCGGCTGGGGGTGAGCGGTGGTGAGGCTGCGCATTGGTGGTGAGTCCGGCGTCAGCCGGGCCTGTCGATGGTTCGGGTGTGACCGCACGCGGACCCCCTTTCGTGGGGTGACGATCAAGGCCGTTGGTGCTGGTGACGGTCCGGTCGGTGACGCGATGGTGACGCGCCACCGACCGGTGGCAGTGCCTGGATGTCCGACCGGGTTGCTCAGGCAGGACGCGGTGTCAGCGCGGGCAGCGGCAGACGCCGCCGGACCCACCGCGTCAGCCGGATCGGCCACGGCACCGACCGAGCAGCCTCGGCGTGGCGGTGAGCCTCGGCGATCTGGCGCAGGAACACCTGCGGCAGCGTGTCGCCCTTGGCGCTGTTGCACGGGTTGCACGCGAGCACGAGGTTGAACTGACGCCAGCCCGGCAACACGCTCTGCGGGATCAGGTGATCGATCGTTGCGTCCGCTAGGTCGACGAACACCGTCGTGCAGTAGAAGCAGCGCTTGCCGTCGCGGGCGGCGAGGGACCGCCGTAGCTGCGCACGGCGCTTCGAGGTGGCCGCCATCAGGCGGCCCGGACCAGCGTGCGGCGGGCACCGGTCGAGCGGGACGCGGCTCGCGTCCGCGCGGCCGGGGCCGACAGGCCGAACGCGGCGATCACTCGCGCCTCGCACATCCGCCGGTGAGCCCGCTCGGTCTTGCCGAGGTGCGCCGTACGCGGGTCTCGGTCATGAACCACGGCGTCGTGCAGCGCGGCCAGGCCGTACGCGCTGAGGACGTAGGCGACCTCGTCCCGGATCTCCGCAAGGCTCATCTCGGCGACCTCGGCCATGCTGCACTCGGTCAGCATCAGCGCCATCACCAGATCATCGAGCGACAGCGGCAACACCGCCGCGACCTGCACGACGGCCACACCAGTGGACTCGAAGTCCCCCGGGCGACAGGGAATCGACACCACGGGAGCGGCCGGGCCGTTGACGGTTGCCGCCGAGGGGTTAGCCTTGACCTGCATCTTCGTACTCCTTCGCTGGAAACGGGTTGATGCACTGGCCTCGGCGGGGGTGCCACCCCGCCGGGGCCGTTTGCGTAGGTCATACGGTAGCCGGCTACCCGCTAGCTGTCTAGCCGTATCTTCGGTAGCCGGCTAGTCGCTACACTGCGAGACATGGCGACCCTTGACGACCTTCAGAAGCTCGCTGCTCGCGTACGAGAGGCGAACCAAGCGCTCGACGACCTGCGGCAGAAGCGTGACCAGCTCATCCGCGACGTGCGCCGGTCGACCGACCACACCGTTCCCGAGATTGCCGAGGCTGCCGGCGTGTCGCAGGCGACCGTCAAGACGGTCGTTCGTGGCTTGCGCTGAGAAACCGTTGTCATGCAACGAGAAAACCCGACGGCAGTGGGCATCGACACCATGTGAAGACCCGTGTGAAGTTCGAGAGTCCACGTGGGCGTATCCCTCCCCTGGTCGTAGCCGGTAGCGTCCGAGGTAGGCCCTGGGGAGGGACGGACCGTGAACGAACCGAACGACGCTCTTGCCGCTCTCGTCGGCGAAGCCGGCTACTCGTGGGCCGGACTGGCTCGCCGCGTCAACGACCTGGGTGCGAACGAGGGTCGGGCGCTGCGGTACGACTACACCGCGGTGAACCGCTGGGTGAAGCGCGGCGAGAAGCCACGTCCGCCCGTTCCGACCCTGCTTGCACAAGCCCTGTCCGAGCGGCTGAGTCGTCGTGTCAGCCCGTCGGACTTCGGTATGACCGAGGAAGAAACCCTTGCCGCGCGGGGGTTGCAGTACTCGAATGACACGCGCACGACAGTCGATACCATCATTGATCTCGGGAGAGCTGACGTGAAGCGCCGCGACATCGTGAAGGCACCGTTTGTACTGGCCGCGCTCGGAGCGCCTAGCCGAGACTGGCTGCTCGCCATGCTGGACGAGACGGCGACGGAGCGCGGTCCGCGCCAGGTGGGTATGCGCCAGGTGGCCGGCATCCGCGACATGTTCGCGCTCTTTCAGGACATGGACGTGATGCGCGGGGGTGGCCATGCCCGGACCGCCCTCGTGGAGTACATGCAGAGCTACGTGCTGCCGCTGCTCAAGCGCGACCACGAACCCTCAGTGCAGCACGCGCTGTACGAAGCCGCCGCCGAACAGTCCTACCTTGTGGGCTGGATGGCGTACGACGATGGCGAGCACGGTCTAGCGCAGCGGTACCTGATCCAGGCGCTACGACTGGCGCAAGCCGCTGGTAGCGCTGCGCTCGGTGCTCATGTGCTGGCCGGCATGTCGGATCAGGCGAACCTGCTCGGTCACCCTCGCGAGGCGCTGATGCTGGCTCGGGCCGGTCGCCGTGGGCTATCCGAGGGAGATTCGCCCGCCTGCCTCGCGGATCTTCACATCTTGGAGGGCCGTGCGCTCGCGGCGCTCGGTGAGAAATCTGCCGCCGCCGCATCGGTCGTGAAGGCTGAGCAGGTGTTCGGGCGCGTGGTTCACGACGACGAACCGGCCTGGGCGAAGTTCATCGACGCGCCGTACATCTTCGGTGAGGCTGCGCACTGCTTCCGTGATCTCGGCCAGCCATCGGAGCTTGAGCGCTTTGCCAACGAATCCGCTGCTGGCGCTCGACGGCAGGGGCGTGCCCGGCGCGGCGCGCTCAGTGAGGCGGCGCTGTCGATCGCTGACCTTGACCGGGCCAACGTCGAAGCTGCCGCATCACGGGCGGCGCACGTTGTCGACCTGGCCGCGTCGGTCAACTCGTCACGAGCCATCGAGACGGTGCGCGACCTGCAACGCCGCATGAAGCCGTTCGGCAACCTGCACGAGGTCCAGCGGTTCAACGCGCGAGCCGGGGCACTGCTTGGCCTTGCCGCCTAACGGTCCGGCGGGGGCAGGTCGGTTAAGACTGCCCCCGCCGGGGCTCAGGCGACGAACAGTGCGACGAAGGTAGCGGCAGCGGCAACCAGCGTCGAAACCGCTGTTACCAGGGCCGTTACGGCTGTGAGGTAGCCGATGCGGCGACTGTGCTGGTCATCGCTTTGCTTGGCCCGTTCATGCCGGGTTGCTAGCCTGGGCACTCGATCTCCTTAAGTCCGTTGCTCGCGGATCAACACGGAGTTCACTGCGGCACCCGTTCCTAAGGCGGGTGCCGCTCCGTGTCTCTAGAGGTTCTACACCGCTGTGACGACAGCCGGACGGACCAGATGAGCGATCGAGCGTCAGCCGTGTAGGTCCTCTGCCTGAGATCGAATCACCCGATCCGCGAGCAGCACAACAAGCGCGGTGGACGAACCTGGGAGAGAAGCTGTGGAAGCTAGTGCACAGAGTAAGCAAAGGCTGCGGATAGTGATGCTTAGGACTGCAGGGCGGCAGAGGCTTGCCGGGGTCGCATCGGTGACTACCTGCAAATATAGAAGCTTCTATGTGTTGTGACCAAAGACTCTCCAGTACGACGCTCTATTCGCCGGTAGCCGCGTAATGCGAGGAATGCTCGGCTGTGTCCGATATGAGCTTGCACCCTCGTCAGCGGAAAGTCAGCGAACACCATGTGGGTCGTTGGCAACCGATGGCAAAGAACGGCAGGCGCTAAGCAGCGTGCCACCAGGGTTGTCTCTCGTTGGCCACGCTCAGCGCCTGTCATCCGCCTTTGCAAGGCAGGGGTTAGGGGTTCGAGTCCCCTGGGCTCCACCAGACGATCCGCGACCCTCTTCGCCTCGTCATCCCTTTCAGCCGAACGGCTTCTCCCAGCGGTCTGCCCGGGTTGGTGGCCTGCCTCAGTAGCTGGCCAGCCGGGGTGCCTACTGCATCAGGTGGCTTGCCGGATGCCGGTCGGGTTGGCGGGCTGCGGCAGCTGCGGATCAGCCGGCCATCTGCCACCCTGGGCTGTGCTGATTTACAAGATCCTGCTGCCCGCCGAGTGGGCCGAGTTCGAAGCCGCCGGCCGCTTCGACGGATCGCCGTTCGACCACAGCAGCGGCTTCATCCACTGTTCCTCGCGCGAACAGGTGGGTGCGACCGCCCTGCGGTTCTTCGCGCACGAGCCGGCGCTCGTGATCGTCGACCTCGACGCCGGGCTACTCGGCGCGGCGGTGCGCTGGGAGGACACCTCCGACGGCGGTTCCTTCCCGCACGTCTACTCGGCGCTACCGCGCGACGCCGTCGTCGCGGTCCACCACGTGGCGGGGGCGTCGTCGGTGGACGACACGCTGGGGCAGAGCTAGGCAGCGAACCCGGTCGAGGGACGGCCCTCCCCGCAGACGGCGACGGGAGGAGGAACCGGAACCTGCTCAGGCCTGACGCAGCAGAGCCAGCAGGCCGTGGCCGTCCTCGACCCGGGCGTCCGGTACGACGGCGGGGTGCGGCTGCTCCCGGTCGGTGCGGGGGGAACGCATCAGGATCGCCGCCCCCGCCCCGGCCCGGCGGGCGCACTCGACGTCCCGACCGAGGGTGTCCCCGACGAACCAGCAGTCTCCGATCGGCACCCCGACGGCCTCCGCCGCCAGCAGCGCCAGGCGCGGGTTGGGCTTCCGGGGGCCGGCTTCGTCGCTGTAGAACTGGGCGGCGAACGACCCGGCCAGCCCGACGGCGGCCAGGAAATCCCGGTGCGCGGCGCCGCAGAGGGTGTTGCTCACAACGGCCAGCGGAAGACCCGCCCCCGTCGCTGCCCGCAATGCCTCGGGGATACCCGGGCGCACCGCCCAGTCCGCCCGCCACGTCCAGGCGTACGACAGGGGGGTCGCCTCGCGGTCGACGGCGTCGCGGGCCGGGCGGGGCCACGAGCCGGTGACGAACTCTGCCCACACCCGGGCGTGCGGCAGCTCCACCGGGTCGGCCGTCCGGCCCGCGTCGTCGCGCCAGGCCGAGTACCGTCGCGCACCCCCGGTCAGGTCGGCGGCGATCTGCCGTTCGGACACCGCGCCGTCGACGAGCTGGAAGAGCCGCCGGACGAGTTCCGGCGAAGCGGGCGGCTGCGGGGGCGCGTCGGCCAGGACACCGCCGAAGTCCAGCAGGAGGGCGCGCGGCGAGCGGAGCATGTCGGCGATTCTCCCGCAGGGTGACCGACCGCGGGACGGCACGGTCGGCGTGCGTCCTCTAACCTCTCGGCAATGGGAGCACTCAGACCGTGGCACCTGGCCCTCCTGATGCTCTGCTGCCTGGTGCCCACGGCGCTGGCCATCGGCGGGGGCGTCTGGGCGATGCTCCGCTCCCGTCGGAGCCGTTGAGCCGCATGACGACCGATGGTGACCCGGGTAGCCGCCGTCTCCAGCTCTACTGCCGGATCGACGTCACCGTGACCGACCCGGCCGCGCTGACCGGCCACGCGGTCGCCGAGCTGCGTGCCGCCGACATCGACTGGGCGCAGGAGGAGGACGACCTGCCGTCCGCCAGCGCGGAGCTGCGCGGTGACCTCACCAGGGCGCTCGCCTCCGTCGCGGACGTCACCCGGATCGTCGACGGAATCCCGGGCATCGAGTTCCGGGGCGGCGTCTGCTGGGCGGAGACCGGCCCGCCACCCGCATCGGTCCGGGCGTCGACGGCAGGCTAGCGTCGGGGGGTGACCACTGGCTCCTGCCGCGTCCTGCCCGCCGAACACGACGGCATCGCCGAGGCCGCCGACGTGCTGCGGGCCGGCGGGCTGGTGGCCTTCCCCACCGAGACGGTCTACGGGCTCGGCGCGAACGCGTTGGACGCCCGGGCCGCGGCGCGGATCTTCGAGGCGAAGGCTCGGCCCGGCTTCGATCCGCTGATCACCCACCTCGCCGACGCCGCCGACCTGCCGGCCCTCGTCGGCGTGTTGCCCCCGACCGTCGCGGCGCTGGCCGAGCGGTTCTGGCCGGGGCCGCTCACCCTGATCGTGGACCGGCCGGCCGTGATCCCGCCGATCGTCACCTCCGGCCTGGACAGCATGGCCGTGCGGGTACCCGACGAGGCGTCCGCCCGTGCGTTGATCAGGGCCGCCGGGGTGCCGGTGGCCGCCCCGAGCGCCAACCGGTTCGGGCAGCTCAGCCCCACCCGGGCCGAGCATGTCGTACGCGGGCTCGGCGCGGCGATCGACGTGGTGCTCGACGGCGGTCCGACCCGGTGCGGGATCGAGTCGACCATCGTGGACGCGCGTGGCCCGCAGCCGGTGGTGCTGCGCCTCGGAGCGCTCGCCGTGGAGGACCTCGTCGCGGCGGTCGGCCCGGTGACGATCCGGCCGGGCAGCTCCGGGCAGCCGGTCGCCCCCGGTACGTTGGCCGCGCACTACGCGCCGCGTACCCCGTTGCGGTTGGTGCGGGGTGCGGTGCCGGCGTCGGACGACGGCGTCCGGCGGGGCTACCTGGCCTTCCGCGCGGCCCCTGCGGCGGACTACGCGGCGGTGGAGGTGTTGTCGCCCGCCGGTGACGTGACCGAGGCCGCCGCCCGCCTCTTCGACGCGCTGCACCGGCTGGACGCGGCCGGGGTGACCGAGATCCTCGCCGAACCGGCTCCCGACGAGGGGGTCGGCCGGGCGGTCAACGACCGGCTGGGTCGGGCCGCCGCCACCTGGTCCCCGCCCCCGGCCTGACCTCGCCGAAGGTCTAGCCCGCCGACGGCGGATCAGCGGGCCGGCCCCGGGCCGGCAGGTGTTCCACCAGCCGCGTCAACGTGCCGTTGGCGAAGGTCGCGCCGAGCGCCGACCCGGCGGCGATGGTCCACCCCACCGGGCCGAGCGGGGTGCAGCCGAAGAACTGGCTCACCCCGGGTGTCTGCACCACGGCGGCGAGCACCCCGACCGACGCCGCCGTCGACGCGAGCACCGTCGGGCTGGTGCCGCCGGCCAGGACGGTCTGCCCCAGCTGCGTGCCGACCAGGGAGACCAGGGCCACCGTGCCGGCGCGTCGTTCCCGGCCGGTCCACCGGGCCACCGTCCAGCCGGCGGTCGCCCCGAGGGTGGTGGCGGCGGCGCGCAGTCCGATCTCCCGGGTCATGGTGCCGCCGAGGGAGGCGTCGGGCCCCTCGCGGAGCAACCCGTCGGCGTGGTCGGCGTCGGGCGGCCGGACGGCGATGGCCAGCGCCGGCGCCAGGTCGGTGAGCAGGTTGACCAGGAGCAACTGCCGGCCGTTGAGCGCCGACCGGCCGGTGACGGCGGCGCTGAGCACACTGAACGCGATCTCGCCGAGGTTGCCGCCGACCAGGATGCTCAGCGCGTGGCGTACCGACGACCACATCGCCCGTCCCTCGACCAGGGTGGCGATGATGGTCTCCAGCCGGTCGTCGGTGACCACCAGGTCGGCGGCGGCGCGGGCGGCCGGGGTGCCCCGCTGGCCGAGGGCGATGCCCACGTCGGCCAGCCGGATCGCCGGCGCGTCGTTGGCGCCGTCCCCGGTCATCGCCACGGTCCGCCCGCACTTCTGCAACGCCTGGATGATCCGTACCTTGTGCGCCGGGGTGCACCGGGCCACCACGTCGGTACGGCTGAGCCGTTCGCCGAGCTCCGCGTCGTCCCACTGGTCCAGGTCGGTGGCGGTGACCACCCGTTGACCGTCGGCATCCGGGCTGATCGCCGACGCGATCGCCTCGGCGGTGGCCGGATGGTCCCCGGTGATCATGATGGTGTGCACGCCGGCCTGCCTGATCCGGCGGACCGCCGGGGCGGCGCTGTCGCGGATCCCGTCGGCGAGGGCGAGGAAGCCGACGAAGACCAGCCCGCGTACCTCGTCGTCGGTGACCGTCTCGGCACCGACCCGGCACTCCGCGACGGCGAGGATGCGGTGCCCCGCCCCGGCCCGGTCGGCGAGCACACCGTGCAGCCGCTCCCGGCGTTCGTCGTCCAGCGGCTCGTCCCGGCCGCCCGGCAGCCGCCACGCGCCGCACCGGGGCAGCACGGTCTCCGGGGCGCCCTTCACGCTCAGCAGCAGACCGTCGGCGGTGCGCCCGACCGTCGCGTGGTAACCCCGGGACGGCTCGAACGGCAGCCCACCCACCGCCGTCCACCCGTGCGCACCGGTCTGTTCGGTCGTGTCCGCCTGCCGTGCGCCGTACCGGACCGCCCGGTCGGTGTGCTGGGGCAGCTCCTGCGGGTCGGCCGCGTACGGGGTGGCGCGCAGCCCGGCGGCGAGGACCCGGCGCAACTCGTCGTCGAGCCGGTCGACGGGGTCGAACCGGTCGCCGTCGCCGACCCCGGCGAGCAGCAGCCGGCCCTCGGTGAGGGTGCCCGTCTTGTCGAAGCAGAGCACGTCGACCCGGCCCAGCGCCTCGATGGTGCGCGGGTTGCGGACCAGCGCGCCGTGCTCGGCCAACCGTCGGGCGGCGGCCAGCTGGGCCGCGCTGACCAGGAACGGCAGCCCCTCCGGCACCGACGCCACGGCCAGGTTCGCGGCGGTCGCCGCCGTCTGCCCCAGCGGTACGCCCCGCAGCAGTCCCGCCCCGGCCACCGCGACCGCCGACGCGACGGCCAGCGGGACCGCCGAGCGGGTGAGCCGGCCGAGCCGGGCCTCCACCCCGCTCTCCGGTGGGGCCTGCCGGGCCAGCGCGAGGCTGCGACCCGACTCGGTCGCGGCACCCGTGGCGACGACCACGGCGGTGCCGTGGCCGGTGGCGACGGTGGTGCCCTCGTACAGCATCGAGGCGCGGTCGGCGAGGACGGCGGCGACCACCGGGGCGGCCCCCTTGGGCACCGGCAGCGACTCGCCGGTCAGCGACGACTCGTCGGCCTCCAGACCGTCGGCGGTGAGCACCCGGCAGTCGGCGGGCACCGCGTCCCCGGGGCCGAGGATCACCACGTCACCGCAGACCAGGTCCTCGGCGGCGGCCACCCGTTCGACGCCGTCCCGCAGCACCTTGGCGGTGACCGCCGAGCGGGACAGCAGCTCGGCCAGCGCCCGGTCGGTGTTGCGCTGGTGCACCGCCCCGACCAGCGCCGACCCGCCGACCACGCCGCCGACCAGGGCTGCGTCGACGAGCGAGCCGAACGCCGCCGACAGGACGGCACCGGCGGCGAGCACCGGCGTGAGCGGGTTGGCCAGCTCGTCGACGAACGCCCGGAACAGGCCGACCGGCCCGGCCGACGGGTCCGGGTCGGTGCGGTGCCGGCGCTGTGCCTCGGCATCGGTGAGCCCGTCCGGGCCGGTGCCGAGGTGCCGCAGCACGGTCGGGACCGGCATCAGGTGCCAGGCGGTGGTGGCCGGCGTCGGGGCCACGGCCGGGTCGGGTAGCCGGCGGGCCCGCCACACCCCGTTGGCGAAGGCCACCGCCGCCGCGCCGTTGACGGCGGCGAGGCTACGGCCGGGAAGCTGCGTCGGCGCGGCGGTGAACGCACCCAACGCGCCGAGCCCGGTGCCGGCCATGGCGAGGCGGATGCTCTGCCCGGTCATCCGCCGGGCCACCCCGGCCGCCTCGATCAGCAGCGCCGCAATCCGCAGGTCGGTGCCGACGAGCAGGTGGGCACCCCACGGGGGCAGGTCGTCGGGGGCGGCCACGCCGAGCCCGCAGTCGGACGCCGCCAGCGCCGACCGGTCGCCGGAGACCAGCAGCACCACCGCCCCGTCGCGTTGCAGGGCCCGGACGGATCCGGCGAGCCGGTCCCCGCCGGGCAGCACCGCGTCGGCGAAGCCGTACCGTTGCGGGTCCGGGCCGGCGACGACCAGGCGCAGGCCGGCGTGCCGGGCGGCGGCGGGCAGCGCGTCGACGCCGGGCGCCGGCTCGGGGGCGACCCGGACGACGGCGGCGAGGGTGCCACCGTGGGCGAGGCCGAGTAGGGGGCCGTCCGTCGCGCGCAGCCGCCGGCTCTGCGGGGTGTCCCCCGGGTCGACGGCGTCGAGATCGGCCAGTGGCCCGAGTCGCCAACCGTCGGCCTCGTGGGTCTCGTCCGGGTGGTCGGGGTCGAACAGGGCGAACGCCCGGCCGGCCACCTCCCCGGTGTCCGTGTCGGCCAGCGGGGCCAGGTCGGCGAGGACGCCCCGGGGCGAGCCGAGCACGGCCGCGTCCAGCACCACCGTGTCGATCCGGTCGAGTTCCCGCAGCACACTGCGGTCCATCGCGATCACGCCGCGCCGGGCCAGCACCCGGCCGAGCTGCGCGGCGTACCCCTCGCGGCCACTGCCGGGGGCCTTGGGCAGCGCGGCGAGCCCGAGCGCGGCGGCCCGCTTCGGACCGGCGACGGGCCACGCGGCGGCCCCGGCGGCGGCTCCGGTGGCGAGCATCGTCGAGACGTACCGTTCGACGGGGCCGTCGGGTCGGGGGCAGGGACGGCCGGGGCCGGGTGACCGGGCGACGGCGCGTCGCGGGTCACCGGTCAGCCTCGGCTCCGCCCGGGTCCACGCGGTGAGCTGGGCGCGCGCCTCACCCCACTGCACGATCCGCTGCGCGCCGTCGAGGACGATGCCGGCCCAGCCGCCGGTCAGCCCCTGCACGACCGCCTCGGCGAGCGGGAACAGCACCTCGGCGCGCGGGTCGGCACGCAACCCCCGGCCGGCCAGGTCGTGCAGCTTCGGGTGCAGGTCGACGGCGGTGAGCAGGCCGGCCACCTCGCCCGGTACCGGGGTGAACGGCAGGATGCGGGTGGCGGCGGAGATGGTCAGGCCCAGCGCGTCGGAGGCGAGCGCGCCGAGGGTCCGGGGGGTACGTGGCCCGTCCTCCGGCGGGTGCGGGGGCGGGATCTCCGGGTCCGGCTCGTGCGGGCAGACCCGCTCGACCCGGGCCACGGTGTCGATCAGGGTGGCGAGTTTCGGCTTCGGGTCCTCGACGGCCACCACGACCCGGCCGGAGGGGGCGTTCACCCGCGCCCAGGCCACCCCGGGCAGCCGCTCCAACGCCGCCTCGACCTGGCAGGCCAGCCGGTCACCGCCGTCCTGGCAGACACCGTGCACCTCGATGTGGTGCCGGCCGTCGCGGGACCAGACCCGACGGCGGGTCAACCCGGCCACCCGGGCCAGCCGGCCGGCGGCCGAACCGACGGTACGGGACGCCCCGCCGAGCAGCGGCGGCACCGGCACCGACGGGAGGACCCGGCCGGCGACCCGGCCCAGCGTGGTCATCGAGGGGTACGGGCGGATCGGTCCCGCCCACTGCCGCCGTACCCCATCTCGCCTCCCGCGTTCGTCAGGCGGCCTGGCTTCCCGGTCGGACGTCCGTTATGCCCCCCGGCCGGGGGAAGTTTCCGCCGGTGGCGGGGCATGGACGGCGGTGCCGGTGGAATCCCCCTGACGACCCGACGAGTGGCAGGGAGGCCGGAATGAGCACGATCACGCGTCATCTCAGCGGCGGTCACGAGATGGTCCGGGCGTACACCCGACGGGTGGAGGTGCCGATGCTGGGCGAGGTGGCGGTGCCACCACCGGACAAGATCGCCTATTACGCCGGGCTGGGGGTGCTCGCCGCCCTCCAGGTCATCGAGTGGCCGCTGGCCCTGGTGATCACCGCCGGTCACCTGCTCGCCGACCAGCACCTGTCGGGGCTGGCCAGGGGGCTCGGCGAGGCACTGGAGTCAGCCTGACGAGACCGGGCTCACCCTTGACCTGAACCCGGGTGCAGGTCGCAGGCTGGGCGCATGTCTGACGTACCGCCCGGCGTCACCCCGTGACCGCCACCCTGACGCCGGCCACCCGCCTCTACGACCCGCGCCTGCGGGCGATGACGGTGGGCAGCGTCGCCCTGGTGTCGCTGCTCGCCTTCGAGGCGTTGGCGGTGGGCACCGCGATGCCCACGGTGGCCCGCGCGCTGGACGGGCTGGGGCTGTACGCGCTCGCCTTCGGCGGCTCGTTCGCCGCCGGCGTGCTGGCCATGGTGCTCTCCGGTATCTGGTGCGACGCCCGGGGTCCCCGGGGGCCGATGTGGGCCGGGGTGGGTCTGTTCGTCGCCGGCCTGTTCGTCGCCGGGAGCGCCGACGCGATGGGCACCCTGGTGGTCGGCCGGGCGGTGCAGGGCTTCGGCTCCGGCCTGCTCTCCGTCGCGTTGTACGTGGTGGTCGGGCAGGCGTACCCGGAGGAGCTGCGGCGTCGGGTGTTCGCCGCGTTCGCGGCGGCGTGGGTCGTACCGTCGCTGGTCGGGCCGGCGTTGGCCGGGCTGATCGTGGAGTACCTGGGCTGGCGGTGGGTCTTCCTCGCCGTACCGGTGGTGGCGCTGCCGGCGGTGCTGCTGGTCGAGTCGGGCCTGCGGACGCTGCACCGCCCGCCGCCGGCCGGGCCGCCGGCGGGCGCGGCGGCCCGGATCGGGTGGGCGGCCGGGGCGGGGGTGAGCGCCGCACTGCTGCACCACGGGGGGCAGCAGCGCGGCGTGCTCGCGGTGACCCTGGTGGTGGTGGCCCTGGCCGGCCTGGGGGTCTGCGCGCCCCGGCTGCTGCCGGCGGGGTTCCTGCGGGCGGCCCGGGGCCTGCCCACGGTGGTGGGTCTGCGCGGGTTGGCGGCGGCGGCGTTCGTGGGCGCGGAGGTGGTCATCCCGCTGATGCTGTCCCGGGAACGCGGCTTCTCGCCGACCGCCGCCGGGCTGGTGCTGACCGTCGGCGCGCTGTCCTGGTCGGTGGGTTCCTGGGCGCAGGGCCGGCTGCCGCCGCCACGGTCCTCGGCGACCCTGCCCCGGCTCGGGCTGGCCTGCGTGGCGGCGGGCACGGCCACCGTCACCCTCGCCGTCTGGCCGGCGGTGCCGGTGGCGGTCGGGGTGGCCGGCTGGGCGGTGGCCGGGTTGGGGATGGGGTTGACGTTCCCGGCGCTGTCGGTGTTGACGCTGGCCCTGTCGGCCCCTGAGGAGCAGGGCCGCAACAGTTCCTCGCTGCAACTGGCCGACTCGTTGTTCACCGCCACCGTGCTGGCGCTGACCGGCACGGTGCTCGCCGGCGGGACGACGCCCGGCCCGGCCGGGTACGCGGGGACGCTCGCCGTGGCGGTGGCGTGTGCGCTGCTCGGCGCGGTGCTCGCCGGCCGGGTGGTGCCGGGCCGGGAGCGGACCGCCTGATCCGGGCGAATCCCGCCGGGCCGGCCGTGCCGACGGCGAGGATGGTGGGCGATGAACCTCCTGACGTTCCTGCCGATGGCCGTGGTGATGGTGGCCGGTACGCAGCTGGTGGCGGCGGTCTTCCTCGCCTCCGGTGACCGGCCCCGGCGGGCATCGGCGGGTTTCCTGGCCGGCGCGGCGCTCGCGGTGTCCGCCGGTACGACCCTCGCCTGGCTGGTCTTCCGGCTGGTCAGGGGTGCGGCCGGTGGTGGCGGGGGTGGTGGCCGCAAGCCGGTCGAGACGGCCATCGACTGGGTGGTGCTGGCGCTGCTGGTGGTGCTGGCCGTGGTGGTGTTCCTCCGGCGGCACTCGGCCGGCGAACCCGGGTGGATGGGCCGCCTGCAGCATGCCGGCTTCGGGTACGCGTTCCGGCTGGGCCTGTTGCTGTTCGTGGTGATGCCCTCCGACGACCTGACGATGGTGACGGTGGGGGCGACCGCCGCCCGGCACGGGCTGCCGTGGTGGCACCTGGTGCCGTTCGTGCTGCTGACCGTGCTGTTGCTCGCGCTGCCGCTGCTGGCGTTGCTGCTGTTCGGTGACCGGGCGGACCGGGTGCTGCCCCGGATGCGCGACTGGGCGGACCGGCACTCGTGGATCATCAGCGAGGCGGTGGTGGGGTTCTTCCTCGTGCTGACCGTCGTCGACCTGCTCAAGTGAGGCCGTGCCGGGTGGCCGGCCCGTCGGCCGGGCGGCCGGGCGGCGGGACGCCGATCACCTGGCCGACACGTACGGGGGAACCGACCGAAGATGAGCCTGCTACGGGTTCCGGCCCTGCCTACCGTGACGCCATGCTGGTCTTCGTCGTCACGGTGCTGCTCTACGTCTTCGGCCTGGTCTTCCTCTACGGGGTGATCCGTCTCGCCGTGCGGCACGGCATGGAGGATCTGGAGGCCCGCCGGCCCCAGGTGCTGCGGGGTGCGCAGTCGGCGTCGGCTGACGACCGGGCGTTCCTGCGGGAGAACTCCTTCCTCGGCGGCAGCTGACCTGCCGGACCCGTGGCGGCAGGCCCGGTGGTCTGCGGGGGTGGCCCGACGGGCGGCCGGCGGTCCGGGGTGCGAGGATCGCTGCCGTGATGGGAACGTTGCAGACCGAGCCCGCCCGGACCCGACCCGACCTGCTGGCGGCACCGGTGGCCGCCGCGTTGGCGTCGTGGCCGGCGCAGGCGCCCGTCGACGTCGACGCCGTCCTGGTCGCCCCGATCGACGCCACCCTGGCCGACACGGCGGCGTTCTGCGCGGCGTACGAGGTGGGGCTGGACGTGTCGGCGAACTGCGTGGTGATCGCCGGCAAGCGGGAGGGTGAGATCCGGTACGCCGCCTGCGTGGTGCTCGCCACCACCCGGGCCGACGTCAACGGGGTGGTCCGCCGGACGCTGGACGTGCGCAAGGCGAGTTTCGCCCCGATGGCCGAGGCGGTCGAGTCGACCGGGATGGAGTACGGCGGGATCACCCCGATCGGGCTGCCGGAGTCGTGGCCGATCCTGGTCGACGCCCGGGTGATCGCCACCCCGCACGTGATCATCGGGTCCGGCGTGCGGCACAGCAAGATCGCCCTGCCCGGGCCGGCGCTCGGCGCGCTGCCCGGGGCGCGGGTGGTGGAGGGCCTGGCCCGGCCCGCCTAGCCATTCCTGTTCATCGATGTTGTTGCACGTGAAACATTGCGCCGGTCGATGCCACCCCGGCGCGGGCGTCAGGCGGCCGACTCGCGCTGGGCGACCTCGGTCAGGGCGGCGAGCAGCGTCTCGGGCTCCTGCGCCCCGGTGACGCCGTACTTGCCGGCGAGGACGAAGGTCGGCACGCTGGTCACCCCGAGCTGGTGGGCGGTGCTCAGGTCGGCGGCCAGTTCGCGGCGGCCGGCGTTCGACGCCAGGTACTCGCGCGCCCCGGTCTCGTCCAGCCCGACCGAGGTGGCCAGCGCCACCAACGCCTCCGGCGAGCCGACGTCGACCCCGTCGGTGAAGTGCGCCCGGTAGAGGGCCTCGACCAGCTCACCCGCCCGGCCGTGCTCGTCGGCGAACCGGACCAGCCGGTGCGCGTCGAAGGTGTTGGCGCTCACCGCCCGGTCGAAGTTCAACGTCAGCCCCACCCCGGCGGCCACCTGGGTAACCTGGCCGGCCATCGACTCGGCCCGCTCCCGGCCACCGAACTTCGCGGCCAGCGCGTCGAGCAGCGGCCCGGGCGTGGTCACCGGCGACGGGTCGAGCTGGAACGGCCGGTACCTGACGGTCACCTCACCGTCGTACGACGCGAGGGCCTGTTCGAGTCGGCGCTTGCCGATGTAGCACCAGGGGCAGACCACGTCGGCGTAGATCTCGATCTCCATGACCGGAGACAACCCCCAGCTCAGCCCACTTGTTCCCGTACCTGTCGCTTGAGTCGGGCCAGGATCGCGGTGCCGCCGCGCACCCGCAGCGGGCTGATCGCCTGGGCCAGGCCCATCCGCTGGTAGAGGTCGTCCGGCACGTCAAGCACCTGCGCGGCGCTCGCCCCGGCCAGCCCCTCGGCGAGGATGCCGGCGAAGGCCCGGGTGGTGGGTGCCTCGGGTGGGCAGTCGAACACGGTGGTCACCGTGCCGTCCGGGGCGACCTCGGCGCGCAGGAAGAACGCCGTCTGGCACTCGGGGACCTGCTCCAGGTCGTCGCGGTCCACCCCGGCCGGCAGCGGCGGGACCACGTCGGCGTACTCCAGCAGCATTTCCAGCACCACGTCACGGGGCGCGTCGGCGAACTCCTCGACGATCTCGGCCAGCTTCGTCGGCATCTCGGGCATTCCGCCAGGCTACCGCCGTCCCCTGCCGTCCCCGCCCGACGGTCGGCACCGGCCGGCGCGGCCGTTCCGGCCGGGGGTGGGTCCACCTGCCCCCGGCCACGTCATTCGTCCGCTCCGGCCGTCGTTCCCGCCCGCACCGCCGGCCGTCGTGCCCGCCCGTACCCCGGCCGTCGTGCCCGGCTCAGTTGTTCGGGGCGCCCTCGCTGATGTCGGCCAGCGCCGAGCTGGGGTCGAGCTGCATCGCCAGGTCACCCAGGGAGACGATGCCGACGAGCTTGCGTTCGTTGTCGCAGACCAGGATGCGCCGGATGTTGCGCTCGCGCATCAACGCCACCGCCTCGCCGGCCGTGGCGTGCTGCTCGATCATCACCACCTCCCGGGTGATGATCGAGCCGATCGAGGTGCTGGTCGGGTCGCTGCACTCGGCCACCGCCCGGACCACGATGTCCCGGTCGGTCAGCAGACCCGCCAGCGTGGAGCCGTCGGTGACCACCACGTCCCCGATGTCGGCCTCCTTCATCACCCTGGCCGCCTCGTCCAGAGTGGTCTCCGCCGACAGATAGACCACCTGCTTGGTCATCACGTCACTGACCCGGTACATGAGAGCCTCCGTACAACACCCGTAGTCGATCCGACTTCGGTACCCCGTGGCGCGTCCGCTACACCCCGTTGCCGCGAACCCGACTCAGTAGTTGGTCGGCCAGGCCGTCCCACGGCACCTCGTCGCGTCCGCCGGTCGCCCGGTCGCGCACCTCGACGTACCCGTCGACGAGTCGGCGGCCGACCACGACGACGCACGGGATGCCGATCAGCTCGGCATCGGTGAACCTCACCCCGGCCGAGACGTTGGCCCGGTCGTCGACGAGCACCCGCAGGCCGGCCGCCGACAGTCGGCCGCCGAGGTCGAGCGCCGCGTCGAGCTGCGCCCCCTTGCCCGCCACCACCAGGTGTACGTCGCACGGCGCGACCGCCGCCGGCCAGACCAGCCCCCGCTCGTCGTGGTGCTGTTCGGCGATCGCGGCGACCGCCCGGGACACCCCGATGCCGTAGCAGCCCATGGTGGGCCGGACCGGTTTGCCCGCCGCGCCCAGCACGTCGAGGGCGAACGCGTCGGTGAACCGGCGGCCGAGCTGGAAGATGTGCCCGATCTCGATCCCGCGCCGGATCGTCAGCTCACCGCCGGTGCCGTCCCTCCCGACGGCGGTGCCGCCGGGAGTTCCGCTGGCGGTGGCGGCGCAGGCCGGGCAGGGGTCACCGGGGCGGACCTCGGCCGCCTCGATGGTGCCGTCGGGGACGAAGTCCCGCCCGCACACCACGTCGGTGGCGTGCCGCCCCGGCTCGTTGGCCCCGGTCAGCCAGGCGGTGCCGGTGACCACCCGGGGATCGACCAGGTAGCGCAGCCCGAGCTTGGCCAGCACCTGCGGCCCGAGATAGCCCCGGACCAGCCCGGGGTGGGCGGCCCAGTCGTCGAAGACCGCCACGTCGGCCGGGTGCAGGGCCGCCGCGACCCGCCGGAGGTCCACCTCCCGGTCGCCGGGCAGGCCGATCACCAGCACCTCGGGGGTGTCCGTGCCGGGCCGGCGTACGGTCAGCACCACGTTCTTCAGGGTGTCGGCGGCGGTCCAGTCGTGCCGCCCGGCGAGCCTCCGGTCGTTGGCGAGGGCCACCAGCGCGGCGATGGTCGGCGTCTGCGGGGTGTCGTGCACCTCGGTGGGGCGGTGCGCGTCCGGGTCGCCGCCGGCCGGGGCGGGGGTCGTCACCGCCTCGGTGTTCGCCGCGTAGTCGCAGGCCGTGCAGCCGACGTAGGTGTCCTCACCGACCGGGGTGCCGGCCAGGAACTCCTCCGAGGCCGAGCCGCCCATCGCCCCGGAGACCGCCCGCACGACCGTGTACGCCAGCCCCAACCGGTCGAAGACCCGCCGGTACGCCGCCCGGTGCCTGGCGTACGACGCGCGCAGACCGTCGTCGTCCAGGTCGAACGAGTAGGCGTCCTTCATCAGGAACTCCCGCCCGCGCAGCAGCCCGGCTCGGGGGCGGGCCTCGTCGCGGAACTTCGTCTGGATCTGGAAGATCGTCAACGGGAAGTCCCGGTACGACGAGACCAGGTCCTTGACCAGCAGCGTCGCCAGTTCTTCGTGGGTGGGGGCGAGCAGGTGCTCGGCTCCGCGCCGGTCGGCGAGGGTGAAGATGTCGTCGCCGTACTCCGTCCACCGGCCGCTGGTCCGGTACGGCTCCGCCGGCAGCAACGCCGGGAAGTGCACCTCCTGGTCGCCGATCGCGGCCAGTTCCGACCGGACTATCTCGGTGACCCGGTCCAGCACCAGTTTGCCCAGCGGCAGCCAGGCGTACCCGCCCGGGGCGACGCGGCGGATGTAACCGGCGCGCAGCAGGAGCCGGTGGCTCGGCACCTCCGCGTCCGCCGGGTCCTCGCGCAGGGTCCGCAGCAGGGTGGTCGACGTACGAAGCAACATCGACGCAGCGTAAGGCCGCACCCCCCACCCCAGCGATCCCTTTCACCCCTTCCGCCCTCCACCCCGCCCGCCCCCGCGCTCCCCCCGCCCCGCGCGCCTCCGCCGCCTCCGCTGTTTCGCGGTGATCAAGAGGTTGGCGTCAGGGTTCGGGGGCGGGGTGACGCAAACCTCTTGATCACCGGGGCGAGATGGCGAGGGGCGGGGGCGAGAGGGCGAGGGGCGGCGGGGTGCGCGGGGTGGGGTAATTCGATGGACATGGTTTTTCGGGGCGGTGAGCATCGGGGCATGCGGCAGGACGAGATCTGGGACGCCGAGGCTGCTCGGCACTACGACACGCCGGGCGAGGGCATGTTCGCGGCCGAGGTGCTGGGGCCGACGGTGGACCGGCTGGCCGCGCTCGCCGGTGACGGGCCGGCACTGGAGTTCGCCATCGGGACCGGTCGGGTCGCCGTCCCGCTGGCCGCCCGGGGGATCCCGGTCACCGGCATCGAGCTGTCCGCCCCGATGATCGCGCAGCTCCGCACCAAGGTGGACCCGGACACGATCCCGGTGGTCGCCGGTGACATGGCGACCGCCGTCGCCCCGGGTGAGTTCTCCCTCGTCTATCTGATCTACAACACGATCGCCAACCTGCTCACCCAGGCCGAGCAGGTGGCCTGCTTCCGCAACGCCGCCCGGCACCTCGCCCCCGGTGGCCGGTTCGTCGTTGAACTGTGGGTGCCCGAGCTGCGCAAACTGCCGCCCGGTCAGCAGGCGGTGGTGTGGCACTCCGAACCCGGCTACGTCGGCCTGGACACCTACGACGTGCTGAACCAGCAGGTGGTGTCCCACCATTTCCGGTTCGGCGACGGTCGGCAGGCGGAACTGTTCCGCACCCCGCACCGCTACGTCTGGCCCGCCGAGCTGGACCTGATGGGGCAGCTCGCCGGGTTCACCCTGGAGAGCCGGCACGCCGACTGGACCGGCGGCGAGTTCACCGCCGAATCCCGCTCCCACGTCTCCGTCTACCGTCTGCCCTAGCCCCTAGCTAGCCCTAGCCCTAGCCTGCGTCTGCATCTGCATCTGGTCTGCACCCCGTCGGGTCTGCCGATCACCGGGGCGCTGGCCACGCCGAAGGTCGACGAGCGGCAGGTTCTGACCGCGGTCCTGGATCACGATCCGGGCCTGGTCGCTGACCGTCCGTGCCTGAGGGGTGGCTGCCCGGGTCGCGCAACGCCGGCCTTCAGCGGTGGGCACCGCGTCTCGACGTCGTCGCGCCCGGACTGACCATCACCGCGCCCGGACTGGTCGGCGCCGCGTTGCCCGCAGGGGCAGCCCGGACTGCCCGCAGGGCCGGCCGGTGACCGGGGAGGGGGCCGGTAGATCCGGTGCACGCTGGTGCGGACCCGCCCACCGACCGGGAGACAGGCGTGCATCCGCATCAGGACGTTCAGCCGGCGCCGTGGCAACACACGTTCGCCACGACCTTCGCCTGGATCGCCGAGTACGAGCCGGCGTTCTTCCAGCGCCTCACCTGGGCCGAGACCCAGCAGAACCCCACCTGCCTGGCGATGTTCCACGCCTGGGCCGACGAGCAGGCCGCCCACACCGGCGTCGATCAGCTGCGCCGTAGCCTGGCCACGATCACGTTGCTTCAGCAGCACGCCAGTGGGCAGCTGGACCGGGACCACCTCGTCGTCGCGCTGGTGGACACCGTCCGGCCGCCGTGGGTCGACCACCCCCTGGCGGTGGCGTTCGGGGAGGTCGATCCGACGCTCGTCGCGGAGTTCGCACAGATCGACGACATGTACGCGCTGGTCGCCCGGTTGGCGCAGGTGTTCGAGGTGGACACCGGGGCCACGTTCGCCTTCTGGTCGGTGGCCGCCGAGGCCCTCGCCGGCGAGGTCGCCGGGGCGTACCTGCCGTACTTCGCCGCGGCCTGCGACGAGCACCTGCGGCAGTGGTACCTGACCGCCACCGTCGCGCAACCGGACCTGCCCGGTCAGCCCGGGGACCCGGCACCTGACGGCGGCGACCAGCCGGCACCCCGATGGTTGGACTACCTGGACCCCGACCAGTTCCCGCAGGTGCTGGCGGACTGCCCGGACCTCGCCGCCGACATGGCCGAGTACAACACGCAGGCGTACGCGTTCAGCCTGGCCGGGCCGTACCAGGAGGAGTACCGGTCGTCGGTGCACGATGCCATCGCCCGCGTCATGGCCTGGTACGCCCACCGTCAACCGGTGATCCTGGGTCGCCTCCAGGCGTTCGGCGGGCAGCAGGGGCAACCCGACGATCCGGCGACCGCCCACCTGCAGGCCCTCGCCCCGCAGTGGGAGCAGCTCCGCCAGGCCTGCGAGCTCCTCACCGCCGCCCTCGAACCCGGCTTCACCGGATATCCGCCGGCCCAGCCGTTGCCGGTTCGGGAACAGATCGCGGCGGCGGCGCGGGCCCGGCTGTCGGCCAGGGAAAGCCAACAGGCCAGTGCGCAACCGCCGCAACCGGTCGAGACGCCGCGAGCCGTCGAGACGCCGCGAGCCGTCGAGACGCCGCGAGCCGTCGAGACGCCGAGAGCCGTCGAGACGCCGAGAGCCGTCGAGACGCCGAGAGCTGTCGAGGTGCCGCGACCACCATCCCGCCGGCCCGAGCGGGTCGAGCAGCGCGGACCGTCGACTCCGGGCGGCATCACCGACGAGCAGTGGCGGCAGGTCGCGGCGATCCTGCCGGGCAGCGACGCGCATGGGGGCCGGCGGTACGACCGCCGGCTGATCGTGGAAGCGATCTACCACCGCAGACGCACCGGCTGCACCTGGCCGGACATGCCGGCGCACTATCCACCCGGCTCGATCGTCGCCAACTACCAGTCGACCTGGGAACGCGACGGCACCATGCGCCTGATCGAGGCGATCCTGGGCCAGTAGCCGCCGGGTCGGGCCGGGGCCGGCGGGTCGGGTCGGGGCCGGCGGGTCGGGTCGGGTCAGTGGGTGCCGACACCCTTGCCGGTGGCGGCGACGAAGGAGCGCCAGGCCCGGCGCTCGAAGGTGAGGACGGGCCCGGTCGGGTCCTTGCTGTCGCGCACCCCGACGACGCCCGGCAGGCCGCCGGCGACCTCGACGGCCCCCTACCGCCGGGGACCGGCCACCCCGCTCCCGCCGGGCTGAGCGGTCCGGGCTGAGCTGGCCGGGGTGGGGCGGGCGGCGGCATGGGGGCCGATATAGCGGTGTCCGGAGGTACGGGATGCCGCTATATCGACCCAAAAGGATCGATCCACCCCGACCCCAGGCGAGTCGATCAAGGGCGCGGAGTGCTGGTCGATGACCTGCGCCACGTTGGGGCGGTGGGCGGCGACAGGTGAGGGCCGGCCGGTGACACACTGGTCGCCGCGGTCGACGAGGGCATGAGGGGGCGGCGTGCGCTGGCGGAGCTTCGTGGCGGTCGGGGACAGCTTCACCGAGGGCATGGACGACGCCTACCCGGACGGCACCTACCGGGGCTGGGCGGATCTGGTGGCTACCCGGCTGGCCGCCGAGGCCGGGCCGGACTTCGGCTACGCGAACCTGGCCATCCGGGGCCGGCTCTTCCCGAGTGTCGTCGCCGAGCAGGTGCCCGCCGCGCTCGCCATGAAGCCCGACCTGGTCAGCTTCGCGGCCGGCGGCAACGACGTGCTGCGCCGTACCTTCGACCCGGACGCGTTGGCGACCCGGTTCGACGCTGTGGTGGCCCGGCTGCGCGCCAACGGTTCCGACGTGATCCTCTTCCGCTTCGCCGACGTGCTGGCCCGGCTGCCCGGCCAGCGTCTCGTCTCACCTCGGATCGCGCTGATCAACCGGCTCATCGGCGAGATCTCCGAGCGGCACGGCGCGATCCTGATCGACCTGTTCGCCGACGACACGTTCCGGCTCAACCCGATGCTCTGGAGCCCTGACCGGCTGCACCTGTCAGCCGCCGGGCACCGGCGGGTCGCCGCCCAGGTGCTGACGACGCTCGGGGTGGGCTGCGACGAGGAGTGGCTGATGGTGCCGGAGCGCCCGGCCGCCACCCCGTGGCTCGCGGCCCGCGCCGCCGACCTGAGCTGGGTCGGCCGGCACCTGGCCCCGTGGATCACCCGTCGACTCACCGGCCGGTCCTCCGGCGACACGGTCACCGCGAAGCGTCCGATCCTCGGCCCGGTCACCGACTGACGTGCGCACCCTGCACACCGCCCCCCTGCTGCGCCTCACCCGGGACGACGGGCCGCCGCCGGACCGGCCGGCCCCGGGGGACGACGATGCGCTGTCGGACGGGGCGACGTCGAAGGACGACGCGCTGTCGGGCCTGGCGGTGCCGGCCCCGGGTGGGCCGCCGCCGGACCAGCCGGCCCCGGGCGACGGAGGGCCACCTTCGGGGCAGCCGGCCCCGGCCCCCGGTGGGTCGCTGTCGGGCCAGCCGGCCCCGGGCGACGGTGGGTCGCTGTCGGGCTGGGCGGTGCTGGTCGACGGGGACCGGATCGAGGCGGTCGGACCGGTCGGGGAGCTGACGCAGGCGTACCCGATGGTGCGGGTGCGGCGGTGGCCCGGCACCCTCGGGCCGGCGCTGGTGCACGACGGGCCGCTGCCCCCGGCGACCAGTCCGCGTGAACGGGTGCACGCGTTGCTGCGGGTGGGGGTCGGTGCGGTGCTCGCCGGGCACCTGACCGACCCGGCGCTACGGGCGGCGGTGGCCCGTAACGACGTGGCCGTCCTCGACGTGGCACGGCCCCTGGCCCTCACCGTCGGTGGCCGCGCCGACCTGGCCGTCTTCGCCGACGACGGCCGCTGCCTCGCCACCGTCGTCGCCGGCCGCCTGGTACACCGCCGCGCCTGACCGACCGACGTTCCGGGCCCAACGGGCGGTCGACGCCCCGGATTCCGGCGTAACTTGGGGCTCATGTCTGTGCCGAGTGATCCGCATCCCCGCCTCCAGTCGTACGCCGACCCGCAGCGGCTGGTCACCACCGAATGGTTGGCCGAACACCTCGGCGACGAGGGTCTCGTCGTGGTCGAATCCGACGAGGACGTGCTGCTCTACGACACCGGTCATATCCCCGGGGCCGTCAAGGTCGACTGGCACACCGAGCTGAACGACCAGGTGACCCGGGACTACCTGGACGCGGAGAGCTTCGCCGAGCTGTGCGCGGCCAAGGGCATCGGCCGCGACGACACGGTGGTCTTCTACGGCGACAACTTCAACTGGTGGGCCGCGTACGCGCTGTGGGTGTTCACCCTGTTCGGCCACTCCGACGTACGGCTGCTCGACGGCGGCCGGCAGAAGTGGATCGCCGAGGGGCGCGAGCTGACCCGGGAGAAGACGGTCCGGCCGCGCGCCGAGTATCCGGTGCCGCAGCGCAACGACGCGCCGGTCCGGGCGTACCGGGAGCAGGTGATGGCGCATGTGGCGGCGGGTCGGCCGCTGGTCGACGTCCGTTCGCCGGGTGAGTACACCGGCGAGATGCTGCACATGCCCGACTATCCGCAGGAGGGCGCGCTGCGCGGGGGGCACATCCCGGGCGCGGTGAGCAAGCCGTGGAAGTCCGCCGCGAACGACGACGGCACTTTCAAGTCGGCCGACGAGCTGCGGGCGATCTACACCGACCAGCTCGGGTTGAGCCCGGCCGACGACGTGGTGGCCTACTGCCGGATCGGTGAACGGTCCAGCCACACCTGGTTCGTGCTGCACCACCTGCTGGGCTTCCCGCAGGTTCGCAACTACGACGGTTCGTGGACCGAGTGGGGCAACCTGGTCCGGGCCCCCGTGGTCCGGGGTGACCAGCCCGGCGGCCTGGCCGGCTGACCAGCCCTCCGCCGGGCTTCGGGCCGCGCCCGGCTGGGTCGCGCTTGGGCGGATGTTGCGGTATCCCAGCCCCGGGACACCGCAACATCCGCCCAATTGCGTCGCGGCTGACCCGGCGGTCGCCGGGACGGGGGTCAGGCAGGGGCGCGGAGGTAGCGGTGGACGGTGGGGGCCAGCCAGGTGACCAGGTCGGCCGGCGGGGTGTCGACCACCGGGGGTAGGCGTAGCACGTACCGGGTCAGCGCCAGGCCGAGCATCTGGCTGGCGACCAGCCCGGCCCGCCGGGGCGCCTGCGCCGGATCGGGTACGACGGCGGCCACCGCCGCGCCGAGCTGGTCGGTGAAGACCGCCCGCATCCGGTCGGCCGCACCCTGGTTGGTGGCGGCGGTACGCAGCAGTGCGACCAGCGTCCCGTCGCCCTCCCAGCGGTCGAGGAAGTGCCGGACCAGCACCTCACCGAGCTGGTCGGTGGGCTGGTCGGTGAGGTCCGGCAGCCGCAGGTCGAACTCGGCGGCCGCCGCGAACAACCCTTCCTTGCTGCCGTAGTAGCGCATCACCATGGACGGGTCGATCCTGGCGTCGGCGGCGATGGCCCGGATGGTGGCGCGCTCGTATCCGTCGGCGGCGAACCGCTGCCGGGCTGCGGTCAGGATCGCGGCCCGGGTGGCGTCCGATCGGCGGGCGGTCATGTCCCCGACTCTATGCCAACAGGCGTTGACCTCCGCTGTCCACCCGGCCTACCGTTGCCAACAAGTGTTGGCAAACGTGTGTTGGCAACGGAGGTGGGAGATGCTGCCCGCGCAGACCGACGTCCTGGTGGTGGGAGCCGGCCCGACCGGACTGACCGTGGCGGCCACCCTCGCCCGGCAGGGCGTCGAGGTGACCGTGGTCGACCGGGCGTCCGCGCCGCCGGTCACCTCCCGGGCCGCCGTCGTGCATGCGTACACGCTGGAGGTGCTGGACCGGATCGGCGTCACCGCGCCGCTGGTGGCCCGGGGACTGCGGGCGTCGCGCTTCACCGTGCGGGACCGCGACCGGGTGCTGCTCACCCTCGGCTTCGGGGACCTGCCGTCGGCGTACCCGTACGCGCTGCTGGTCTCCCAGTCGGTGACCGAGGCGGTGCTCACCGAACGGCTGGCCGCCCTCGGCGGGCAGGTGCACCGGCCGTACCAGCTCACCGGCCTGGACCACGACGGCGACGGGACGGTCGCCGGCTTCGCCGACGGGACGAGCGTGCGGGCCCGCTGGGTGGTCGGCGCGGACGGCATGCACAGCACCGTCCGTGACCTGGCCGGCATCGGCTTCGGTGGGCCGGCCGACGGGGGCGAGTCGTTCCTGCTCGCCGACGTCCGGGTGAGCAGCGTGCTCCCCCGCGACGAGGTCGCGCTCTTCCTCGCCCGACCGGGTCCGCTCGTGTGGGCACCCCTGCCGGACGGCGTGGTCCGGCTGGTCGCCGCCGTCGCCGACGCGCCCCGCGATCCGGACGCCGCCCGGCTCCAGGCGCTGCTCGACGAGCGTGGCCCGACCCGGCGGCCGGACCGGGTGACCGACGTGCTCTGGAGTTCCCGGTTCCGCGTCCACCACCGGATCGCCGACCGCTACCGACGTGGCCGGGTACTGCTCGCCGGGGACGCCGCGCACGTGCACAGCCCGGCCGGTGGACAGGGGATGAACCTCGGCATCTGCGACGCGGTGGCCCTCGGCACCGCCCTCGGCGACGTCCTCGCCGGCGACCCCGACACCCTGCTGGACGACTACGCCGCCAGCCGTCGGCCGCTCGCCGAAGAGGTCGTCGGCTTCGCCGCGAGGCTGACCCGGCTGGCCACCCTGCCGCCCGCCGGCCGGCCGCTGCGGGACCTGGCGTTGCGCGCGGTGTCGGGAATGCCGCCGGTACGCCGCCGGATAGCGCTGCGGCTCGCCGGCCTCCAACAGCGCGCGACGACCCTCCACCGGGGGGACGAGCGGCAAGCCGGTCGGCGGTAGTTCGGCGGTAGGCCCGACACGCGGTCGTCGGGCAGGGGAACCTGCTAGGGGAGCCCCGGTTATCTGGTGAGGAGAGGGCGTGCACCGACCGCGAGCCCGGCTGACGGCGCTGTTCGCCCTGGCCGCCCTGCCCCCGGCGATCGAGGCGTTGCTACTGGTACGCCTCGGGTTCGTCGCCGCCGAAGGGCTGTCCTCCCAGGTCACCGCCGTCTGGCCGTACGACACCTACCACGACCTGCGCTGGCTGTACGTCTACCACGACTCGTGGCCCGACTTCCTGGTCGGACTGCTGCTGGTGATCGGGTTCCGGGCGCTGCTCACCACCGGGCTGGTCACGCTCGCCTGGCCCGCCGGGGTGGACCGGCCCGGTCTGCGCTGGCTGCTCGGCCGCAACCTCGGCCTGTCCGTCGTGGTCGTCGTGCTGGTCGCACCCTGGGCGTTGATCTCGGTGGCCGCCTCGGTGGTCGCGCTCTCCTGGGTGCTGCTCGCCTCGCTGCTGCCGATGTTCCTGCTCGCGCCGTTCCTGCAACGCGCCGCCGTGGTCGGGCCGTGGTGGCGTGGACTGCCGTCGATCTCCCTGGTCGGCTGGTCGCTGCTGAACTTCGTGGTGATCACCGTGGCGAGCGCGCTGTGCTGGAGCGTTCCCGGCTGGTGGACGGTGCCCGTCGCGCTGTTCGCCGGGGCGGCCAACGGGCTGCTCTGGGAACGCACCGTGCACGTCGCCGTGCTGGCCCCCCGGGTGCGCTGGGCGCGGGTGCCGGTCGCCCCGATCGCCGTCGCGCTGGCGCTCGTCGTGCCGCTGACGATCCCCGTGCTGGTGCAGGTCGTCCCGGCGGGGGTGACCATCGAGCAGGTGGTGCTGGGGCAGCGGCTACCCGCCGACGTCCGGCACGCGGTGATCGTCCTCGCCGGTCACGGGTCCGCCTACGACGGCACCCCGCCCGTTGACGCGAACGTGGAACGGTTCTCCTACCGGGGGCTGGACGGGGACGGCCGGCCGCTGCCGTACCGGTCGTCGGACACCAACCGGTCGCTGGAGAGCGGGGCCGCCCTGCTCCAGACGCAGGTGGACCGCCTGCACCGGCGTACCGGCCGGCCGGTGGCGCTGATCGGGGAGAGCGAGGGGGCGATGCTCGCCCGCACCTACCTCGCGCAGCGCCCGCACCCGGCGGTGGACACCCTGGTCATGTTCAGCCCGTTGATCAACGCGGGGCGGGCGTACTACCCGCCGGCCGGGGCGTCCCACGGCTGGGGTGTGGCCACCGGCTGGCAGCTACGGGCCCTGCTCGGGACGATCGAACTGTTCGGGGTCACCGACGCCGGGCCGGACGAGCCGTTCATCCGCTCCCTGCTGGACAACGCGCCCTTCTACCGCAACCAGCTGATGTGCCCGGTGCCGGGCGTGCGCATGGTGGCCTTCCTGCCGACCACCACGGCGACCGAGGCGCCGCCGGGCGAGTACACCGGCATCCCCGTGTTCCAGATGCCCGGGGTGCACGGCGGGTTGCTGGGCCGCTCACTGGTCCAGGACCGGCTGATCCACTTCCTCGCCGGGGTGCCGGAGAGCCGGATGCGGCGGGAGTATCCGCTGCTCCAGCAACTCGGCGCGGGCTGGCAGGCGCCACCACTGGCGATCCGGGTCAACCCCGCCTGGAACGACGTCCGCCAACCGGACCCGTCCTTCACCGGGAAGGTCTGCCAGCCGTCCTGACCCGCGCGTCGTCCCGGTCGCCGCGCCGCTGCCGGACGACCAGCCGGACGGCGGCGAGGGTCAGCCCCACCACGATCAACGCCTCGATCGGGTGGTACGGCGCGAACAGCAGGTGCACGACGACGACCACCGCCCCGACCACCATGGCGGCGGTCACCCAGCGGCGGCGGGCGAACGCGACGACCAGGCCGCTCGCCACCAGCAGTACCCCGCTCGCCACGTGCAGCCAGGCCCAGTCGGTGAGGTCGTAGAAGACCAGCCCGTCGGCGTGCAGCGAGACGTAGACGTCGCCGCTGTCGACGTCGCCGATCCCGGACAGCACGTCGAAGATGCCCGCGCCGACCAGCAGGCCACCGGCGAGCAGCAGCGACCGGTCCGGCCGTCGTGCCGTCATCCCACCCTCCCTCCCCTCCCAGGCTAGGGCCGGCGGGGCACGCCGTCCGGCGATCACCGGCGGCTCCCGGCGGCCACCGCCGGCACCCGGGCCAGCACCCCGCCCGGCGGCCGCTGTCCGCCTGGTGAACCCGCGGGTAACCGAGGGGCCCCGGTGTCCGGGTCGAGGTCTACGCTTGCCAGGTGACTGTGGGGCAGCAGGCTAGGGGCAGCGCAGGCAGCGCGGGCCGGCGCCGGTCGAGGCGCGACGAGATCCTGGAGATCGCGGTCGGGCTCTTCGCCGCCCGTGGCTACCACGGGGTTTCCATGGACGACATCGGTGCGGCCGCCGGGGTGACCGGCCCCGCCCTCTACCACCACTTCGCCGGCAAGGAGGCGATGCTGGCCGCCGCGCTGATCCCGGTCAGCGAGGGGCTGCTCGACGGTGGCCGGGACCGGGCGGCGAGCCGTCCGGGCGACCCGCGTGGCGCGCTGGAGTCCCTGATCGACTTCCACGTCGACTTCGCGCTGGCGAACCCGGCCGTGATCGCCCTGCACCTGCACGAGCTGGACCGCCTCCCGGACGAGCCGCGCCGCCGCATCCGCAAGCTCCAGCGGCTGTACGTCGAGGAGTGGGTGACCGTGCTGACCGCGTTGCACCCGGGGCTGCCCGACGGAGAGGCGCGGGTGCTGGCGCACGCCGCGTTCGGCCTGATGAACTCGACCCCGTTCCTCGGTGGCGAGGTCGACAGGCGGCGTCGGGCGGCG
Organism: Micromonospora sp. WMMD730; assembly: GCF_049178955.1. Taxonomy (NCBI): domain Bacteria; kingdom Bacillati; phylum Actinomycetota; class Actinomycetes; order Micromonosporales; family Micromonosporaceae; genus Micromonospora; species Micromonospora sp. WMMD730. Next base: position 7,208,627 of record NZ_JBMHML010000002.1, on the reverse strand, counting down.
CTGCTGCGAGCCGCCGCGCTGGCCGCCCTGCTCGCCGAGACCGACTCCTGACCCTCCCGCCCGACTCGTGGCCGACGGCCCGACCGTGGTTTCCTGGCATCCGTCCGCACCCCTGGACGTTGAGCAACCGTCCCCACCCTGGACGCTGGAGGAAACATGATCGAGTCGCTGTTGGTCGCCAACCGGGGCGAGATCGCCCGCCGGATCATCCGTACCGCGAAGCGGCTCGGCATCCGTGCGATCGCGGTGCACTCGGAGGCCGACGCCGACCTGCCGTTCGTGGTCGAGGCCGACGAGGCGGTGTGCGTAGGACCGGCGAACCCGGCCCTGAGTTACCGCAACGTGGAGGCGATCCTGGCCGCCGCCGAGTCCACCGGCGCGCAGGCGATCCACCCCGGCTACGGCTTCCTGTCGGAGAACGCCGACTTCGCCCGTACGGTGCAGGCCCGTGGGTTGGTCTGGGTCGGGCCCGGCGCGGACGCGATCACCGCGATGGGCGACAAGATCAACGCGCGGAACCTGATGGCGGCGGCCGGGGTGCCGGTCGCGCCCGGCACCACCGAACCGGCCACCGACCTCGACGCGGCGGTCGCCGCCGCCACGGAGATCGGCTACCCGGTGATGGTCAAGGCCGCCGCCGGTGGCGGCGGGATGGGCATGGCGGTGGCCGCCGACGAGGCCGCGCTGCGCACCGAGTACGACAAGGTCCGCGCGTTCGCCGAGCGGATGTTCGGCGACGGCTCGGTGCTCATCGAGCGCTACTTCCCCCGGGTACGCCACGTCGAGGTGCAGATCCTCGGCCTGGCCGACGGCCGGGTGGTGGCGCTCGGCGAGCGGGAGTGCTCGGTGCAGCGGCGCAACCAGAAGCTGGTCGAGGAGTCCCCCTCCCCGGCGGTCTCGCCGGAGCTGCGGGCGCGGTTCCTGGCCGCCGCCGTGCGGGCCGGCGAGGCGGTCGGCTACCGCAACGCGGGCACCGTCGAGTGCCTGCTGGACCCGGCCACGCAGGAGTTCTTCTTCCTGGAGATGAACACCCGGCTGCAGGTGGAGCACCCGGTGACCGAACTGGTCTACGGCGTCGACCTGGTCGAGGAGCAGCTACGGGTGGCGGCCGGCCTGCCACCGACCTTCGACCCGGACGCACTGACCCCGCGCGGGCACGCGATCGAGCTGCGGATCAACGCGGAGGACCCGAAGCGGTTCCTGCCCGGCCCCGGCGTCATCGGCACCTGGGTGGAACCGACCGGCGAGGGGGTACGCGTCGACTCCGGGTACGTCGCCGGCAACACCGTGACCCCGTTCTACGACAGCCTGCTGGCCAAGCTCGTCGTCACCGGGGCGGACCGGGCAGAGGCGATCGAGCGGGCCCGGACGGCGGTGGCCGGCTTCGCGGTGGCCGGCCCGAAGAACAACCTGCCCTTCTTCGCCGAGCTGCTGACCAACGGGGATTTCGTCTCCGGCGACTACGACACCGGCATCGTCGGCCGGATGCGCTGACCGGCGGCGGGCCTGACCCCGCGCGGCGTGGTCAGGCCCGCCGGATCCCGCCCGGCGGGTGCGGCCGGGGCATCGGCCGGTGCGGCGGCGGGCCGACGACGTCGATCCGGGGCGGCAGCGACACCGTGTCGATCCGGGGTGGGCGGTGCCGGCCGGCCGGGGCGTCGTTGGTCGGGGTCGGGCCGGCGGGGAAGTGCCCCGGGTTGCGGTCCTTGCGGGCCAGCCCGTCGAGCAGGGCCGCCTCCCGTCCCGGTGGGTCCGCCGGGTGGTTACCCCCGTCGGGCGCCCGGTGCGGGTGGCCCTTCGGGGTGGTCCGGTTCGCGGTCTTGATGGTGGCGCGGAGCAGGTCGTTCTCGGCTTCCCGGGCGGCCAGCGTGCGCCGCAGCACGGCGTTCTCCGCGCGGAGCTGGGCGATGATCCGGCCGGCGTCGTCCGTGGTGGGGGTCGACCCGTCGGGGCTGGTCACCTGCGGCCCGGGGCCGTGCGGGTGGGCCCGGCCGTCGGTCGGTCGACGGTCCGTCGGCGGTTCACCCCGGGCCGCCTCGTAGAGCCGTTCGAACCGGCGCAGGGTGGCCTGCCGGTCGGCGGGTGCGACGGTGCACTCGACCACCAGCACCACCGTCTGCCACGGCGGCCCCTTGGTCTCGGTGGTGAAATGCCGGGACAGCCGCTTGCGCCAGGTGTCCCGGTCCCGGCCCGGCCGGTTGCGGCAGATCCGTTCGGCCAGCCTGCTCCAGGTGTCGACCGTCCCGATCTCCGGGGACCGTTCGACCAGGTCACGGACCGCCAGCGCGTACTCGGACACCGCCGGCGACCCGTACCGGGCCGCGTAGCCGGCGGCCAGGTGCTCGCGCGGGACGAGCCAGTGCCGCTGGTGCCGGCCCCGGGCCGGGGTCGGCGTACTGGTGTCGGAGAGCATGGGCGGACCTTTCGTGCGGAGCTGTCTGACCCGGGAAGGTATTCGTACCCTCCATCCACAAATCGTGAGCGCCCCAGCCTGTGTCCGTGGTCAGTTTCTGGCCGGGTCGTTGTCCGGGTAGCGCCGGAGCGCCGTCCGGGTTGGACGGTCGGGCCCCGGGACCGGGGTGGTCGTTTCCCGGAGCCGTCGCCGGACGGTCCACTTTGGCCGCCCGTCCCGGCACTGCCCGGCCAGAACGGCGTGCGGGCCCGGCCCGGCCCGTCGTTGGGCCCGTCGTGCGACCGGATTCGTCGCCGCACCTTCGCCGGCCCTCGGTCGGCACACGCGCGGCGGGAGCCGGACGCGTCACCCGGCGGTGGAGATGCCGTCGCCGGTCATGCGGCCTGGGAGCGGGGAACATGGGAAGCGGAAGACTGACCGGCGGCGCGCGTCCGCGACCCGACCGTCGTCGGGTGGGCCGGATCCTGCGGTCGATGTCGCTGTTCGCCGAGGGTGCGGTGGCGATGGCCCTGGTCCTGGGCCGGGAGGACGCGGTGGCCTGGGCGGGCGCGGTCGCGGCGGTGGTGCGCACCGCCGCCGAGCTGGTGGAGGGCCCGTCGGGCCGGTGACCTCCGGGGCCGGCCGGCCCGACACCCGGGGCGGCCCGACACCCGGGGCGGCCCGACACCCGGCCGGCCCGAGATCCGGGGCGGTGTGGCGGCGGCGGACGGCGTGGTGGTTCCCTGGAGGGACCACCGGTCGTCCGGCGTCGCCGGTCGTCGCCCCCCACGAGGGGCGACGACGCGGGACGAACCTCCGGCGACCCGATGTCACAGCGAGGTGACCATGAGTCAGATGCCAGCGGCGGTGTCGATCCGGGAGGTCGGGCCCCGCGACGGGCTCCAGAACGAGGAGCCGATCCCCACCGGGGCCAAGGTGCGGCTGCTCGACGCCCTCTCGGGCACCGGCGTGCGCCGGATCGAGGCGGTGTCGTTCGTGCATCCCAGGGCGATCCCGCAGATGGCCGACGCCGACGAGGTGTGGCAGCAGGCCCGGAAGGCCGAGGGGGTCCGCTACTCGGCGCTGGTGCCCAACACGAAGGGTGCCCAGCGGGCCCTGGCCGCCGGCTTCACCGAGATCGAGGTGGTGGTCTCGGCCAGCGACACGCACAACCGGCGCAACGTCAACCGCTCCACCGACGAGTCGCTCGACGACATCGCCGAGCTGATCGACCTGCTGCACGGCGCGGGCGCGCGGGCCGAGGTGATCGTGGCGACCAGCTTCGGCTGCCCGTACGAGGGGGACGTCGACCCGGGGCGGGTCGCCGGGATCGTCGAGCGGGTGGTCCGCGACGGCGCCGACCGGGTCGCGTTCGGCGACACCACCGGCATGGGTACGCCCCGGCGGGTCCGGGAGCTGGTCACCGCCGTCCGTGACCGGGAGCCCGACGTGCCGGTGCTGCTGCACTTCCACAACACCCGGGGTACCGCGCTGGCGAACCTGCTGACCGCCCTGGAGCTGGGGATCACCGAGTTCGACGCCAGCGTCGGCGGTCTGGGCGGCTGCCCGTACGCGCCGGGGGCGAGCGGGAACCTGGCCACCGAGGAAGCGGTGCACATGCTGCACGACATGGGCATCGACACCGGCATCGACCTGGAAGCCCTGATCGGGGTCGCCGAGTTGGCCGAGGAACTGCTCGGCAAGCGGCTGCCGTCGGGGGTGCTGCGGGCCGGCCCGCGTAGCCGGCTGACCGCCCGGCCCTGACCGGGCCCGGAGGGGGCGGATCGGCCCGACGACGCGGGGAGGGGCCGGCGTGGTGCCGGCCCCTCCGTCGGGTCACGTCGTGGGTCAGCCGACGCTGAGCAGACCCGGCCAGCTGTCCTTGAAGACCTGGCTGCCGGTGCTGCTGCGACGGTCGTTGGCGCTGAGGGTGCCGGCGAACAGGCTGCTGACCCGGTTCGCCTCGGTGGTGCTCGGGTACGGGTTGGTGCAGCTCGTGCCGGCGCTGCCGCCCGACATCAGGATCGCGCAGTTGCCGTTGTAGTTGTCGGGCAGGCCGAGGATGTGCCCGATCTCGTGGGTCATGATCCGCAGCGGGCTGTACTGGGCGGCCTGCTGGGTGTCGATGTAGACCCGGCCGTTGCCGAGGCTGGTGCGCTGGGCGTACGAGCCGCCGCCGGTGATCTGGTAGATCCGCAGGTTGGTGCCGCAGTTCGCGGTGAGCGTCAGGTTGGTGGTGGCGTTGTTCCAGATCGAGGCGGCCTGGTTGGCGATGCTCGCGTAGCTGGGCGCCTGGCTGGTGTTGTAGCAGATGGTCATCGCGGCGGAGGCGGGCGCGGGGTTGGCGACCGTGAGGCCGAGGGTCGCCGTCGCCGTCGCCAGGGCGGCGACGGCGAGGCGCTTGATGCGTGAGTTCATGACTCACTCCAATCCGGAGGGGGTGTCTGGAGCGTAGCCATATCGATAGTTGAGTATCAATATCCGGAGCGGAAGTCGGTCGGGTGGTCGGGTGGGGCCCTGATGCGCTAGCCTAACGATCGTTCAGGCTGGTCGGCGCGTCCACCACGACGCCCACGGCGGCATGGCGGTCGGGCGCGCCCACGAGGCGCGGGGCGAGGGGGTCGGCGTGACGCTCGACGGTGAGGCACTGGAGCAGCTACGCAAGCGGGCCCGCTCCGGCGGCGCCGACAAGTACCACGCGGCCAACGCCGGCAAGGGCAAGCTCTTCGCCCGGGAACGGGTCGCGCTCCTGGTCGACGAGGGCTCCTTCGTCGAGGACGGGCTCTACGCCAACGCCCTGGCCGAGGGGCTGCCCGCCGACGGCGTGGTGACCGGCACCGCCACCATCGACGGCCGGCCGGTCTGCCTGATGGCCAACGACTCCACGGTCAAGGCCGGCAGTTGGGGCGCGCGTACCGTCGAGAAGATCATCCGGGTCATCGAGCGGGCCTACTCGACAGGCGTGCCGATGGTCTACCTGGTCGACTCGGCCGGCGCCCGGATCACCGACCAGGTCGACCTCTTCCCCGGCCCCCGGGGTGCCGGCAAGATCTTCTGGAACCAGGTCCGCGCCTCCGGGGCGATCCCGCAGGTCTGCGCGTTGTTCGGGCCGAGCGCCGCCGGCGGGGCGTACATCCCGGCGTTCTGCGACGTGGTGGCCATGGTCGAGGGCAACGCCAGCATGTACCTCGGCTCCGACCGGATGGTCGAGATGGTCACCGGGGAGAAGACCACCCTGGAGGCGATGGGCGGGGCCCGGGTGCACTGCGCCGAGTCCGGCGTCGGGCACTTCCTGTGCAGGACCGAGGCCGACGCGCTCGACGTGGTGAAGACCTACCTGTCGTACCTGCCGGCGAACTGGCAGCAGCAACCGCCGGCCGCCCCGGCCGTCGCCGCGCCCGCCAAGGTCGACCTGGCCGCGCTGGTGCCGGCCAGCGAGCGGCAGGCGTTCGACATGCGCCGGTACGTCAAGGGCCTGCTCGACGAGGGTTCGTTCTTCGAGATCCAGGCGCTCTGGGCGAAGGAGCTGACCATCGGGTTCGGCCGGCTCGACGGCGAGGTCGTCGGCGTGGTCGGCAACAACTCGATGTTCAAGGGCGGCGTGCTCTTCGTCGACTCGGCCGACAAGGCGACCCGGTTCGTGCAGCTCTGCGACGCGTTCAACGTGCCGCTGCTGTTCCTGAGCGACGTGCCCGGGTTCATGGTCGGCAGCGCGGTGGAGAAGCAGGGCATCATCCGGCACGGGGCCAAGATGATCACCGCGATCTCCGAGGCGACCGTACCCAAGATCTGCGTGGTGGTGCGCAAGGCGTACGGCGCGGGCCTGTACGCGATGGCCGGCCCCGGTTTCGCCCCGGACGCGACGATCGCCCTGCCCACCGCGAAGATCGCGGTGATGGGGGCCGAGGCGGCGGTCAACGCCGTCTACGCCAACAAGATCGCGGCGATCGCCGACGAGGCCGAACGGGCCGCCTTCGTCGCCGCCAGACGGGCCGAGTACGAGCGGGACATCGACGTGGTGCGGCTCGCCAGTGAGCTGGTCATCGACGCGATCGTCGAACCGCACGAGCTACGCGCCGAACTGGTCCGCCGGTTCGCCGCCGCCCGCAGCAAGGACCGGCACTTCTCCCGTCGCCGGCACGGGGTCACCCCGGTCTGACCGGCCGGGGACCCACCGCCGTCCCCGACCGGCCCGACCGGTCGGCACCGAGCCACCGCCGTCGACCGGGTCCGACCGGTCGTCCAACCGATCCGTCGTTCCCGGCGTCACGAGCGTCCGGGGCGGCACCCGTACAGGAGGAACCGATGGACTTCCGGCTCAGCGAGGAACACGAGGCGCTGCGGGAGAGCGTGCGGGACTTCGCCCGCGAGGCGGTCGCCCCGGTGATCGCCGAGCACTACGAGCGGCACACCTTCCCGTACGAGATCGTCCGGCAGATGGGCAAGATGGGGCTGTTCGGCCTGCCCTTCCCCGAGGAGCACGGCGGCATGGGCGGCGACTACTTCGCGCTCTGCCTGGCGCTGGAGGAACTGGCCCGGGTCGACTCCAGCGTGGCGATCACCCTGGAGGCGGCGGTCTCCCTGGGCGCGATGCCGATCTTCCGGTTCGGCACCGACGAGCAGAAGGCCCGCTGGCTGCCGAAGCTGCTCAGCGGGGAGGCCCTCGCGGGGTTCGGGCTGACCGAGCCGGGCACCGGCTCGGACGCGGGCGGCACCCAGACCCGGGCCGTCCTGGACGGCGACGAGTGGGTGATAAACGGGTCGAAGGCGTTCATCACCAACTCGGGCACCGACATCACGGCGCTGGTCACCGTCACCGCGGTCACCGGCACCAACCCGGACGGCTCGAAGGAGCTGTCCACCATCATCGTGCCGTCGGGGACACCCGGCTTCACCGTCGCGCCGGGGTACTCGAAGGTGGGGTGGAACGCCTCGGACACCCATGAGCTGACCTTCGACGACTGCCGGGTGCCGGCCGGGAACCTGCTCGGCGAGCGGGGCCGGGGCTTCGCCCAGTTCCTGCGGATCCTCGACGAGGGGCGGATCGCCATCGCCGCGCTGGCCGTCGGCCTCGCCCAGGGCTGCGTCGACGAGTCGCTGAAGTACGCGAAGGAGCGCCAGGCGTTCGGTCAGCCGATCGGCAACTACCAGGCCATCCAGTTCAAGATCGCCGACATGGAGTTGAAGGCGCACACCGCCCGGCTGGCCTACCACGACGCCGCCGCGCGGATGCTCGCCGGTGAGCCGTTCAAGCGGCAGGCGGCGATCGCCAAGCTGCACGCCAGCACGGTCGCGGTGGACAACGCCCGGGAGGCCACCCAGATCCACGGCGGCTACGGCTTCATGAACGAGTACCCGGTGGCCCGGTTCTGGCGGGACTCCAAGATCCTGGAGATCGGCGAGGGCACCTCCGAGGTGCAGCGCATGATCATCGCCCGCGACCTGGGCCTCTGACCGTACCCCCGGACCGGGTCCGCCGCCGGGCGAGAACGGGGCTCTGTCGGGTATCCGCAGCCCTTCGTCAGTAGACCGACGAAGGGCTGCCCGGCGTCGTATCCCGTCCGTACCCTTCCTGCCCATGACCCCGGATCATGATCACTCGCCAGCGGGTGGTCGTACCCCCATCGGGGAGCTGGTGCGGGCCCACCGCCTGGCCGCCGGTCTCACCCAGACCGACCTGGCCCAGCGGGCCGGGGTCGGCGTGCGGACGGTCCGCGACCTGGAACGCGGCCGGGCCCACCGGCCGCACCGCACCACCGCCGAGCTGATCGCCGGGGCGCTCGGCCTGACCGGCGCGGCGCGCGCCGGCTTCCTCGCCACCGCCCGGGGCCGGGCCGCGACCACCCCGGCCGCTCCGGGCGTCGCCGGGCTGCCGCACCGCACACCCGCCGCCGGCACCGTCCCCCGCGACCCCGACCTCCCGGGTACGCCGATGGCGCTGCCCCCGCCGGTCGAGCTGATCGGCCGGGAACGGGAACTCGACGAGCTGACCGCTCTGCTGACCGGCGACGGCTGGCCGCCGGTGCTGAGCCTGGTCGGCCTGGCCGGGGTGGGCAAGACCGCGCTCGCCCTGGCCGTGGCGCACGCGGTGGCCGACGTCCACCCGGGCGGGGTGGCCGGAGTGCTGGTCGGTACCGGCTCCGACGCCAACGACGTGCTCGCCGCAGCCTGCGCGGTGCTCGGCGCGGCCCGGCTCGCCGAACTGGCCGCCCGGCTGCGGGGCCGCCCGGCGCTGCTGCTGGTGGACGCGGTCGAACGGGCCCCGGACCCGGTGGCCGAGGTGGTGCACCTGCTCGTCGCGGCGGTGCCCACCCTGCGGGTGGTGGCGACCGGTCGGCATCCGGTCGGCATCCCCGGCGAACTCGTCCGCCCGGTGGCCCCGCTGGAGGTGCCCCCCGCCGGAGTGGTCGACCCGGACGAGCTGGCCCGGTGGCCGGCGGCGGCCCTGTTCACCGCCCGGCTCACCCGGGTCCGCCCGGAACCACCCGGCCCGGACGAGCTGCCCGCCCTCACCGCGCTGGTCCGCCGGCTCGACGGCCTGCCGCTGGCGATCGAGCTGATGGCGGCCCGGGGCCGCATCCTCGACCTGCCCGAACTGCTCGACCGGTACGGCGACCGGGTGCTCGACCTGGCCGGCCCGGATCTCGGCGGGCGGGGGTGGGAGGCCGCGCCGCCGGGACGTACCGACGACCCGGCCCGCTCCACGGTCGCGGTGACCCTGCGCGAGGCGGTCGCCACCAGCTACCGGCTGCTCGACGGGTGGGAACAGGCGGCGCTACGCCGGCTCTCGGTGTTCGCCAACCGGTGGTCGGTGGAGCTGGCCGAGGAACTGCTCGCCGACGAGACCGACCCGGACCCGTCGGGGGTGGTCGACCCGGTGCCGCTGCTCGACCGGCTGGTCGAGTTGGGCCTGCTCAGTGTCCGGGGTGCCGGGCCACTGCGGTTCCGTCTGCTCGACGCGGTCCGTGAGTACGCCCTCGAACAGGCCGCCGGCCGGGGCGAGCTGACCGCCGTCCGCCGCCGGCACGCCGTGGTGATCACCCGGTTGGTGACCCGTACCGCGCCGGACCTGGTCGGGGCGCGACAGCCGGCGGCCGTCCGTCAGCTCGACGAGGCGACCGGTGACATCGGCGCGGCGCTGGCGCACGCCGCCGGGGACGATCCGGTCACCGCGCTGCGGCTGGCAGCCGAGCTGACCCGTTGGTGGCGGATGCGGGGGCGGGACGTCAGCGGCCGGCAGTGGCTGTGCCGGTTGCTCGCCGATCCCCGTACCGCCGACGCCGATCCGGTGCTGCGGGCCTGGGCGCTGCTCGGGGTGGCCCGGTTGGCCGCCGAGCACGGCGCGGCGGCGCAGGAGCTGCCCGCCGCCCGTGCCGCGCTCGCGGTGCTCGCCGGGCGGGCCGACGTGGCCGGGGAACTGGCGGCGCGGACCGTCCTCGGCACCCTGCTGGTCGCGACCGGTGCGTACGACGAGGCGGCCGAGCAGGCGCAGGCGGTGCTGACCCTGGCCACCCGGCACGGCCGGACCCGGGACATGGCGGTCGCCCAGCACCACCTGGCCTGGCACGAGATCCGCCTCGCCGATCTGTCGGCGGCCCGGCGTCGGCTGGCGGCGGTGGACCGGCTGGCCGCCCAGTGCGGGGAGCCCCGGCTGCGCCTGTTGGCCCGTGCCGACCTGGCCGAGGTGGCCCGGCTGGAGGGCCGTCACGGTGACGCGGTGGACCAGGGCCAGCGGGTGGTCGCCGCGCTGGCCGGGGTGGGTGATCCGGGGCACCGGCGGCGGGTGCTCGGCACGGTGGGCCTGGCGTTGGCCCGGTCGGGCCGGCTGGACGAGGCCGCCGAGATCCTGGCCGAGCTGCGCTGCGACGGTCGTCCGTCGCCGCCCGGGTCCCGGTCGGAGGCGGGCGTGGCCGGGGGGCGTCCGGGCGGGGGCGGGCCGGTCCGCGCGGAGGAGTCGGTCTGCGCGCTGATCGAGGGCACCATGGCCCGGCACCGGGGGGACCGGGAGTTGGCGGCGGAGTGGTTCGCGGTGGCGGAGGCTGCCGGTGCGGCCGGTCAGGACCGGCGGGACGTGGTCGAAGCCCTGGTCGGGCTGGCCGTGAGCACCGGCTCCGCCGAGGTGCGGGAACGGCTGGCGCAGGCGTGCCGACGCGGCGGCATCCGGTTGTTACCGGACGAGGAACGCCTGCTGGGCTAGACGCGGGGGTGGCGCGAGCGAACGGGCCCCCTGGTCAAACCCCTCGCTCGATCGCTCGCGCCAGCACCCCCCGGTGCTCCCCCGCGCGATGAAGGCTAGCCAGCCGGGCCGTCCGTTTTGCGGCGATCGGCGGCTCTGCGACCGGTGGGTCCGACGAGTTCTGCCGCTTTTTCTGCCGGTTGGCCCGGTGTCTTGTCGGCGGGTGGTCAGCAGGCCGACGGCGACTCGTCGGTCGGGGCCTGGTCGGTGCTGCCGGCGGTCGCCCCCGGGTGGACGGCGTCGCGTACCCGGCGCAGGCCGTCCAGCATGGCGGCGAGGGTGTCGGGTTCGAGCTGGCCGGTGAACCACTGCTCGATGATCTGGAGATGGCCGGGCAGGGTCTCGTCCAGCCGCTGCATGCCGGCCGGGGTGGCCACCGCGTACGAGCTGCGCCGGTCGGACGGACAGGCGCGACGCCGGAGCAGCCCGTCGCGCTCCATCCGGTCCACCACCCGGGTGACGCCGCTGGTGGACAGGGAGGTCTGGGCGGCGAGGTCGGTCATCCGCAGTTGGTTGCCGGGGGAGCGGGCCAGGCGCATCAGCACCTCGAACTCGACCGCGGAGACGCCGTGCTCCTCGTACTGGGCGGTGAACCGGGCGGTCAGCCCGGCGTGCGCCTCGACCAGGAGGCCGACGGCGGTGATCCGGGGGTCGTCGAACACAGTCTCGTCCACCTGGCCATCCTAACAGTGCTTGACACGGGGAATATTGCTGCGGTTATAGTTGCTCAGGCAGTCGTTGGGCTACTAAACAATCTTCCCCGGAGGGCAGTTACATGACCAGCACCGAGTCGGTTACCCGCGACTGGGACGGCCTCACCATCCCCGCCGCCGGCACCTACCTGCTGGACGCCGCGCACAAGCGGGTGGGCTTCGTCGCCCGGCACATGATGGTCAGCAAGGTACGCGGCGAGTTCGCCGACGCCACCGCCACCATCACCGTCGCCGAGAACCCGCTGCAGTCCTCGGTCACCGCCACCATCCAGGCGGCCAGCATCAACACCGCCCAGGCCGACCGGGACGGCCACCTGCGCAGCCCCGAGTTCCTCGACGTCGAGCAGTTCCCGACGCTGGAGTACCGCAGCACCGCCGTGAAGTCCCACGACGGCAACGAGTTCGTCCTGCTCGGTGACCTGACCATCAAGGGCGTCACCCGCCAGGTCGAGCTGGAGGTCGAGTTCGAGGGTGTCGGCCGCACCCCGTTCGGCACCGACGTGTTCGGCTTCACCGCCAGCACCGAGATCGACCGCGAGGACTTCGGCCTGACCTGGAACGTCGCCCTGGAGACCGGTGGCGTGCTGGTCGGCAAGAAGATCAAGATCGAGATCGAGGGCGAGGCCATCCGGCAGGCCTGAGCCCGGCACGCCGAGGCCCCCGCTCGCCGCGAGCGGGGGCCTCGGCGTCTGCGCGTGCGGATTGTCACTGCCCGGCGACGGCGACATCCGGTGCTGGTGAATGGCCGCTGGGTAGAGAAGCGGGACAGCGCATACCCGGTGGGCACTGGCCCCGGCGCGTGGGCGCTCTTATGGTGGTTCACACTGCGCGCCGGGACGGTCACCGTCCCGCGCGTCTCACGCCTGGAGGAAACATGGGTAGGGACGTCGAGCAGGGCGCGTTCTCCCGGGAGGACCGGGTCCGCTACCGGCAGAAGGTGCGGCGCTGCCTGGACGTCTTCGCGCTGATGCTCGACGACTTCGGCTTCGACGCCGACCGGCCGATGACCGGACTGGAGATCGAACTCAACCTGATGGACCCGGACGCCGAACCGGCGATGCGCAACGACGAGATCCTCGCCGCCATCGCCGACCCGCTCTTCCAGACCGAACTGGGACAGTTCAACCTGGAACTGAACGCGGCACCCCGGCTGATCGAGGGGGGCGGCTTCGCCCACTACGAGAGCGACCTGCGCAGCAGCCTCACCCGGGCCGACGAACGGGCGGCCCGGTCCGACGCCCGGATCGTCATGGTCGGCATCCTGCCCACCCTGACCGAACGGCACCTGGTGGCCGACAACCTCTCCACCAACGAGCGGTACCGGGTGCTCAACGACCAGATCGTCGGCGCCCGGGGCGAGGACATCGAACTGGACATCAGGGGGGTCGAGCGGCTGCGGACGCACACCGACTCGATCGTCCCCGAGGCCGCCTGCACCAGCCTCCAGTTCCACCTCCAGGTCGCGCCGGACAGCTTCGCCGACTACTGGAACGCCTCCCAGGCCATCGCCGGCGTCCAGGTCGCCGTCGGCGCGAACTCGCCGTTCCTCTACGGCCGGCAACTCTGGGCCGAAACCCGGATCGCCCTGTTCCAGCAGGCCACCGACACCCGCCCGGACGAGCTGAAGGCCCAGGGGGTACGCCCCCGGGTGTGGTTCGGTGAACGCTGGATCACCTCGATCTTCGACCTGTTCGAGGAGAACGTCAGGTACTTCCCGCCGCTGCTGCCGATCTGCGCCGACGAGGACCCGGTCGAGGTGCTGCACGCCGGTGGCGTCCCGCAACTGTCCGAGCTGCGGCTGCACAACGGCACCGTCTACCGCTGGAACCGCCCGGTGTACGACATCATGGACGGCCGTCCGCACCTGCGGGTGGAGAACCGGGTGCTGCCGGCCGGCCCGACCGTGGTCGACATGCTGGCCAACGCCGCCTTCTACTTCGGGCTGGCGCGTGGGCTGGCCGAGTCCGACCGGCCGATCTGGAGCCAGCTCACCTTCAGCTCCGCCGAGGAGAACTTCCACGCCGCCGCCCGCCGGGGCATGGACGCCGTGCTGCACTGGCCCCGCCTCGGCGAGGTGCCGGTCACCAAGCTGGTCCTCGACACCCTGCTGCCGAAGGCGGCCACCGGGCTGGACCGGTTCGGTGTCGCCCCCGCCGAACGGGACCGGCTGCTGGGCATCATCGAGCAGCGCTGCCGTACCGGCCGCAACGGGGCGGTCTGGCAGACCGAGACGGTGTGGGCCGCGCAACACCACCGCAACCTCGACCGGGACGCGGCGCTGCGCCACATGGCCAACCGGTACGCCGAACTCCAGCGCAGCAACGAACCGGTGCACACCTGGCCGGTGGACTGAGCCATCCGGTAGGAGGGCCGGCGTCCCAGGGTTACGTCCGGCCGGGGAGGCCGTTGCCAGGTCAGGAGGTGCGGCGTCCGGCGCGGGGCTTGGGCACCGGGCCCGTCGGCGGGGCCCCGTCCCCCTGGTCGACGCCCTGATGCCCGCCGTCCGGCGAACCGGGGTGCTGGTCGGTAACCGGGCCGGACGGCGCTGCACCGGCGCGGGCGTCACCGGCCTGGGCCGCACCGGGTGACGGAGCCGGCGGGGTGCTCCGACCCCGGCGGACCGGTCGGGCCCGGCCCACGGCCGGAGGCCGGGAATCGTCACCGGGTTCCGGCACCGGCGTCGGGGAATCCCCGGCCGGGTCGTCCGCCGGGCCAGAGGTGGCGGGTGACGCGGGCGGCCCGGGAGTGACCTCCGAGGTGCCGCCGGGGCCCGGGTTGTCGGCCGTCGGGTGGCCGGTCCCCCGACCGGGAACGTCCGGTTCGGAGGGTGCGGCCGGGTCGGTGCCGGCCGGCAGGTCGTCCGGTTCCCCGGTGCGGGGGTGCGGCACCGACGGCGTCGTCCGTGCGGCGGCCCGTCGCTCGGCCCGCTGGGCGAGCGAGGCGACCAGCACCGAACCGGCCGCGCCGACGATGACCGCGTACGGCGCGACGAGGTGGGCCGAGACCTGGGCCGGGGAGATCGTGGCCAGCCGGGGCACGGCGAGGAAGTAGGCGACCGCGACGAGCAGCGGCCCGGCGGCCCCGGAGACCACCGCACCGAGCCGCAGCGCGGGCGTCCGGGCGGCCCGTCGGGCGGCCGACGCGCCGATCAGCAGGGCCGAGCCCAGGGCGAGCAGCGCTCCCGGCCAGTAGAGGTGGTCCCGCCACCAGAACCGGGGGCTGTCCTGGGCGATCTGCCAGATGCCGAGCTGGGCGCTGGTCAGTCCCCGACCGGCGAGCACCCCGTCGACGACGGAGACGACGGCCAGCAACCACAACCAGCCGACGGTGGCGATCACGTTCGTCGCGGCGGCCCGCGAGTGCAGCGCCCAGACCGCGACCACCAACCCCACCAGCACACCCACCCCGGCGTAGCCGGCCGCGACGGTCTGCGGCGAGAAGGTCTCCGGTACGGAGGCGGCCCGGGACGGCACCGCGACCAGCAGGATCGTGATCAGCGCCCCGACCGCGCCCGCGACCGCGAGGGTGACCCGGTGCAGGGTGCCACCGATGTCGACGTCCCCGCTGCGCTCGTGCAGCCGTTGGGCGCAGACCGCCCCGGCGACGGTGGAGACGGCGGCGATCCAGGTCGCCCAGGCGAGGCTGGCGAACCAGGACGGTTCGGTGGCGCCGGCGTCGGCCGGCGCCCAGTTGATGATGCCCAGGCCGTAGCCGAAGCCCAGCTGCGCGGCGCCCACACCGGCGGCGACGCCCAGCGCGGTGAGCACCGATCCTCCCCAGCCCCGTCCCGCCATGTCGGGACTGTAGCGTTCCCTGGTCGAGGCGGCGAGTCGGACGAGCGCCGGAGCACGGCCGGTGACCGCTGGGCAGCGGCCGGTACCGTTTCGGGGACGAGGCGGGGGAGCGGCATGGACGACGACGAGTACACCGGACAGGACACCGCGGGCCGGGGCCGGCCGGGCCGGGGAAAGATGCTGCTCGGCGGCGCCCTGGCGACGGTCCTGCTGGCCGCCGTCGGGGGCACCGTCGGGTGGGTGCTGGCCGACCCCGGCGACCCGGAGACCGGCGCCACCCCGGCAGCGGCGGCCAGCGGACCGTCCACCCCGGTCGACGCGCCGAGCACCGCCGGGCCGACCGCCGCGCGGACCACCCCGCCACCCGCCGCCACCGGTGGCGGGCTGACCGTGCCCCGGCTGGTGGGGCTCGACTTCGAGAAGGCGCGGGACACCCTGCACGACCGGAAGCTCGGCTGGCGGCTGGTGTTCGGCACCGGGTCGGGCCGGACGGTGACCCGTACCGTGCCCGCCCAGGACACGTCGGTGAAGCCGGGCACCACCGTGCGGGTGGAGGTCAG
The DNA here is from genome assembly GCF_049178955.1 of Micromonospora sp. WMMD730. Classification (NCBI taxonomy): domain Bacteria; kingdom Bacillati; phylum Actinomycetota; class Actinomycetes; order Micromonosporales; family Micromonosporaceae; genus Micromonospora; species Micromonospora sp. WMMD730. Next base: position 7,192,932 of record NZ_JBMHML010000002.1, on the reverse strand, counting down.
CGGGCCGGCACCCGAGGTCGAGGTGCCGGACCTGGTCGGCGAGGACTGCGACGACGCCGCCGACGAACTGGGCGAGGTGGGCCTGTTCCCCCGGTATCCCACCGGGAACCGTGGCGAGGTCACCGCCCAGGTGCCTGCGGCCGACGCGACCGCGCACTGGAACGACCAGGTCGCCATCTCCTGCGGGGACCAACCGACGCCGACCGCCGAGCCGACACCGACGCCGACGCCCTGACGGGCGGGTCGCCGCGCCGGTACCGGCGATTGCCGGCGTCGACCGTTACCGTGGTGGGGCCGAGTGCCACGACCGCCGGGCCGGCCCGGGGCCTCGCCCGGTGGGTCGAGCGCCCGCCGTCCGCCAGGTGGCGAGAGGACGTGCGATGAGCGACGACCGCCAGGACCCACCCGCCGACGACGCGACCCGCCCACTGCCCCGTCCGCCCGACGACGCGACCGGCCGACTGCCGGCTGCGGACCGGACCGCGCCGTTGCCGGCGGACCGGCCCCCGGCGGGCGGGCCGTCCCCGGTCGACGCCACCGCCCGGCAGGAGCCGGTGGACGCGACCCGCCCGCTGCCGGCGGCCGACGGGCCGCCGCCCGGTGCGACGGACGCACCGGTCTGGTCCGGCCGGGCCGGGGTGCCACCGGCACGGGCGGACGACCCCCGCGAGTCGGCCGAGTGGTACGCCGAGGAGCAGCGCGGTCGACGCTGGTGGACGCCGATCCTGCTGGGCGTGCTCGGGCTCGTGCTGCTCGGGCTCCTCGGGGTGGGGATCTGGCTGGTCCTGCGGGCGGTGGACACCTCGTCGGACGGGACACCGACCCCACCGCCGACGGCCGTGCCGACGACGGGTGCCGCCCCGACCACCGCACCACCCAGCACCCCACCGACCACCGGGCCGCCGACGACCCCACCAACCACCGCGCCGGCGACCGAGCCCGCCGGAATTGCGGTGCCGCCGCTGGTCGGTCTCTCCCAGGAGACGGCGGAGGCCCTGCTGGGGCGGCTCGGGTTGTCCTCCCGGGTGCAGACGCGGGAGTCGGACCGGCCGCCCGGCACCGTCCTGTCCACCGATCCGGGCGCGGGTCAGACGGTGTCGCCGGGGGACGAGGTGACCCTGGTGGTGGCCGCCGAGCCGTCGGCGTCGCCGTCCGGCACCGCCACCCCGACCGGCACCCCCACCGGGTGACCGGCCCGGCTCACCACATCCGGCGTCTGGCCCCCACCAGGCCCAGACCGGCCAGGGAGATGGCCAGCCCGAGCAGGCCGGAGTAGAACAGCGACCGGGCGACGGTCTGCCGGTCGTCCGACGGGTGCCGGGGCTGGGCGAGGGCGGACGCACCGCCACCGCCGACCCCGGACTGCGCGGTCCCCGGATCGGCCGCGATGCTCCCACCGGGACCAGCCGTCGGGTCGTCCTCGGCGGTCGGGTCGTCCCCGGTCCGCACAGCGTCCCCGGGCGGGTTTCCGGCCCCGCCGTCGGTGTCGGCCCAGAGCGGGGTGCGGGCGCGCCGGTCGGCAGGTAGGGCCGGATCGGGCGGTGTGCCGTCGGCGTCGGTGGTGCCGTCGGCGTCGGTGGGCTCGGCCACGGTGATCTCGGGGGCCGGCACCGGCTCGGCGAGCCGGGTGGCCGACTCGGCCGGGTAGCGGGTCACCACCACGAGGGTGAGGACCACGCCGACCAGGGCCAGCAGGCCGAAGGCGGGTCTGAGGCGGGACCGGTGGTGCCGCCGCGCGGCGGGCAGATAGACCATGGCCATCCCAGGTTCAGGGGCCGGATACGCGCGGGGTGGAGACTTCGCCGGGGTGGGCGTACCGATTCTATGGCGGCGGCACGCCCTCCGGCCGGGTAATCGGGGAGTCAGCCCACCGCGATCGGCGCGCGGTTGACCGGCCGGCGCGACCGTGCGGTGTGCTGACGCGGTACGGCCGCGGCCCGCAGCTGGGTCAGTCCGGCCCGCTGGACGAAGATCGAGCGGCGGCTGACCGCGTCGCCTGCGGCGTTGAGCTGGTAGCCGTCGAGCCAGAGCCAGCCGTCGTACGTCGGCCAGTCGAGCACCCGGATCACCCGGAAGGTGATCGGTCGGAGGAACTGCACACTGGCGGCGCGGGTCACGTGCAGAACGTCACCGGAGCGGGGAAGCACATGGGCTCCTGGGAGGATATGGCCGGCGTCGCGGGGCCGGTCGGTGCGGAACGGGGACGGATGCGGGTCCGGCGACGGGGTTGTGCCTCGCGGGCCGGTGCTCGGTGTGGTGGTGGCCGGGGGCGTACCCGCTGGTGGTGGATCGCACCACCCGGCCATCACCCGGCTGCTCACGGGTGTTACCGCTCCCGCCGCCGCAGCCTTCGGGCGTACAGCGGCGGGGTCATCAACCCGGGGCGGGCCTCGTGGATTCCTGCGGCCCGGGGCATCCATCCGGCCGGGCGAGCCCGGGGCGATGATCACACCCGGAAATCGACCGGAAACGGTGAGTGACTCGAACCATACGGACAGAGTGCATCAGTGTGATGCGGGATGCAAGTTGCACGTCGACTTTTGCCGATACGTGAGGGCGACACGTGAACCGGGCGCTTGATCACGCCGACTCCGGAGCGGCACACTGGACGCGGTTCGCCCGCCGCGGCCGGTCGACGACCGGTTCCACCCCTTGCCGCGAACGATCGCCCGCCGTCCGTCGGTCGCGCCCCCGGCGGGTGTGGACGCAGGCGCGACCGACCGGAGGTAACCGGGTGAGCGCGAGGCACCAGCTTCCCCCGTCATCGGCACCTGGGGCGATGCGATGAGCGAACGGCGGAGCCCCACCATCCGGCGTCGTCGGCTCGGGGCCGAGCTACGCCGCCTACGCGACGGTGCCGGCATCACCATAGAGGTCGTCGCCGAGCAGCTGGAGTGTTCCGCCTCCAAGATCTCGCGGATCGAGACCGGCCACACCTCCGTCACGCCCCGTGACGTGCGGGACATGCTCCGCATCTACGGGGTGGTGGGCGCGGAGAGCGAGGAGCTGGTGCAGATCGCCCGCGAGGCGCGGCAGAAGGGGTGGTGGCATCCCTACAGCACCGTGCTCGTCGGGGCGTACGTCGGCCTGGAGGCGGCGGCCGGCCACATCCGCGCGTACGAGCAGCAGGTCGTGCCCGGTCTGCTGGAGACCGAGGAGTACGCCAGCGCGATGATCCAGGCGGCCCGCCCGGACTTCACCGCCGACCAGGTGCAACAACGGGTGCGTGTCCGACTGGGCCGTCAGTCGTTGTTGACCCAGGACGATCCGGTCGATCTGTGGGTGGTGCTCGATGAGGCGGTGTTGAGTCGGCCGGTGGGCGGTGACGCGGTGATGCGTAACCAGCTCAGGCGGCTGGTGGAGGTGGCCGAACTGCCGAACGTGACGTTGCAGGTCCTGCCCTTCGAGGTGGGGGCGCACGCCGGCATGGACGGGACCTTCACCATTCTCAGCTTTCCCGAATCGGTTGATCCGGATGTCGTGTACGCGGAGAACGCCACGGGTGGGCTCTTCCTGGAGAAGAGCGACGAGCTACAGAAGTACAGCTTCATCTTCGATCACATTCGAGCAGCAGCCCGGCAGCCGGAGGAGTCCATAGCACACATCGCAGAACTGGCAGAGGAGCCGTTGTGGAAATGGCGACCAAGAGGTTCCCCGAGGACCTGACGCAGGCGACCTGGTTCAAGAGCTCAAAAAGCGGGCCGAACTGTGACAACTGTGTCGAGGTGGCTTACGTGATCGGGGCGGTCGGGGTACGGGACTCGAAGGACAAGACAGGTCCCGCCCTCGTATTCGCCCCCGGGGAATGGAACGCCTTCGTCGCCGACGCTCGGAACGGCGCGTTCGGCCAACACTGACCAACGCAGCGTGGCGTTGACCGCGGGCCGGTCGGGGACACTCCCCGGCCGGCCCGTCGCCACTTCCGCCCCGGGTCGTTGAACCCTCGGTACGGCGCTGGTCGACGATCCGCCGCAGGTGGCGGCAACCGAGCGAGGCAGGCGATACGCAGATGACGACGATCGGCTCAGACAACCTCACCCATGGCCCCGGCAAGACCGAACGGTTCGGCGGGAAATACCGCAGCGCCCGGCGCGACACGATGCTCACCGAGGTGGGCGCCGGTGACACCGAGGTGGGCCGCGACGGTTACCCCGGGTCCGAGCACGGCGGACCCCTGCCGCTGCCCTCGTCGCACCCGGGCCCCTTCGCCGAGCCGTCGCTCCGACCGGCCAGCTGGCCCATGGACCCCTCCGAACCGCTGATCGACCACCCGCTGTTGCGGGGCCTGCTGCTGGAGCTGCCGCCCAAGGGCAGCGTCCCACCGCCCGGCTGGCTGGACCGGTGGTTCGAGGCGACCCGGGCGATCCTGGAACTGCTATACGTGCAGGGAGCCGGCCGCGGCCGATGAGGCGGGCAGCCCGGCCAGTGCGGGGCGGGTGCCCGGCAGGGTCCGCTCGGCGAGCCGGTTGTGCCGCAGCCCGTGGCGTACCCCGATGGCGAGGACGGCCAACCCGCCGAGGATGAGCGTCACCCCGGTCACCCCGTTGCCGGCGCTGAGATCGAGCCCACCGGCCCGCAACAGGCCCGGCAGGGTGGCCAGCGCGGTCACCTGCACGGGCAGGCCGATCAGCGGATGACCGGCGGCGGCCCGCAGGCCGTACGGCGCGGGGGTCTCCGGCGCGGCGGTGAACGCGCCCGCCCCGGCCCGCAGCCGGCGGACCCGGCGCACCGTGCAGGCGGCCACCGCGAGCGCCGGCACCGCCACCAGCGGGAGCTGCCCGGCCGCCCGGTCGACCGGGGTGTCCCCGCCGCTGATCGTGCCGGCGACCAGCACCGTCGCGGTCAACGCGAGCCCGGCCACGGAGAGGGCGAGCAGCCATCCGGTACGCCGTCGCAGGGCGCGGGCCCGGTCCAGCCGGGGTAGTCCGTCCGCCACGACGCCGGCGGCGAGCCAGACGGCGGCGATCGACAGCAGAACGATGAGATGCCCATCCATGGACACAGCCTTGCCCACAACGGCGGGCGGCGAATCCGGGACGAGCCCCTGTTCCCACCCCGGAGCATCCCGTAGGGGTGGCCGCGTCCCGGCCGATCGGCCCGGCGGCACGCAACCGACCGGGTCGTCGTACCGGCCGGTCGTCCGTCGTGGGCGGATCAGACCGCGAAGGTGGCCGGTCGTTCGGTGGCCGGGGCCGGCGGACGGGCCTTCCACAGTCCGGTCTTCTGGCCGGCGAGGCGGGTCAGGTAGGCCGGGTTGAGGATGACGTACCGCCGCCAGAGCCGCTTCGGCTCCAGGCCGAGCCGCCAGAACCACTCCAGGCCGGCCCGCTGCATCCACGGCGGCGGCTGCCGGAGCAGGCCGGCGTGGTAGTCGAAGGCCGCGCCGACGGCCATCAGCGGCATGTCCAGCAGGGGCCGCATCGCGTACGTGAAGACCTCCTGGCGGGGGCAGCCCAGGCCGACCAGGACGAGCCGGGCACCGCTGGCCCGGATCCGGTCGGCGATCTCGACGTCCTCGCCGGGCTGCACCGCGCGGAACTTCGACGGCTCCACCCCGGCGATCTTCAGGGCCGGGAACATCCGCTCCAGCGCCGGAATCAGCTTCGCCAGCGTCTCCTCGGTCGAGCCGTACAGATAGACCGGAAGGCCCTCGTCGGCGAAGCGGCGCAGCACGTGCAGGGTCAGCGTCGGGCCGTAGACCCGGTCGGTCAGCCCGGCGTGGTGCAGCAGGTTGAGCGCCCAGCGCACCGGCTGGCCGTCCGGGGTGACCACGTCGAAGGAGTTGAGCCGGGCGTTGTGCGCCGGGTCGAGCACCCCGGTCATCACCCCGTGCACGGCCAGCGCGGTCAGCGCCAGCGGCCGGCGTTCCCGGGCCGCCGCGACCACCTGCTCGGTCGCCGAGGCGTAGTCGGTGGCGTCGACCAGGACGCCGAGGACGTTCCGCTTGCCCTGTCCGGTCATGCCCCCGGCACCCACTTGTCGACGTTGGCCTGGTAGATCTCCCGCATGATCATGGGTACGTCGTAGACCTGCTTCCAGCCCGGGTAGTCGGCCTGGAACGCCTCGTTCGAGCCGATCCACCACTTGTGGTCGCCGATCCGGTTCGCGTCGACGTACTCGGTGATCATCTCCTGGCCGGTGATCTCCTCGGCCAGGGCGAACGCCTCCCGGTTGGAGGTGTTGGAGTGCCGGCCGCCGCCCAGGTTGTAGACCGCCGCCGAGCGCGGCTCCCGGAAGAACGCCTCGAACGCCGTCACCACGTCCGAGCTGTGGATGGCGTCACGCACCTGCTTGCCCTGGTATCCGAAGATCTTGTAGGTGCGGCGTTCCATGTTGGCCCGCATCACGTACCCGAGGAAGCCGTGCAGCTCGGTCGCCGAGTGCGCCGGGCCGGTCAGCGTGCCGCCCCGGAAGCAGGCCGTCCGCATGTCGAAGTAGCGGCCGTACTCCTGCACCATCACGTCGGCGGCGACTTTGGAGGCCCCGAAGACCGAGTGCAGGCAGGCGTCGATCGACATGTCCTCGCGGATGCCCTGCTCGTACGGGTGCCCCGGCTCGATCTCCCAGCGGGTCTCCTGCTCCACCAGCGGCAGGCTGTTGGGGCGGTCGCCGTAGACCTTGTTGGTCGAGCAGTGGATCACCGGCGCCCCGATGCAGTGCTCCCGCACGTTCTGCAGGATGTTGAGGGTGCCGCCGGCGTTGACGTCGAAGTCGGTGAACGGGTCCCGTACCGCCCAGTCGTGCGAGGGCTGGGCGGCGGTGTGGATCACCACGGCGATGTCCCGGCCGTACCTGGCGAAGAGCTTGCCGAGGCTGTCCCGGTCGCGGATGTCGATGCTGTGGTGCGCGTACGCCGACCCCAGCTCGTCGGTCAGCCGCCGGACGTTCCACGCGGTCGAGGCCTCGGCGCCGAAGAACTCCTGCCGCATGTCGTTGTCGATGCCGACCACGTCCAGGCCGAGCCCGGCGAAGTGCCGGACCGCCTCGGAACCGATCAGACCGCCCGACCCGGTCACCAACGCGACACTCACACGACACTCCTGGTCAAGGTAGGAGGCTGGAAAAAACCATCGGAGCATAGCCTGACGTCCGGTACGCCCCGATACGAAGTGAGGGCCCCGCGACTGCGGAGCCCTCGTCTGGTGGTGGGGATGGGGGGAGTTGAACCCCCACGTCCTTTCGGACACACGGACCTGAACCGTGCGCGTCTGCCATTCCGCCACATCCCCGTGGCACGACCCTCGAACGTCGTAGTTCGCGTCGACCCCGCCGTCTCCGGCGGGCCCGGAACATCCTACCCGGTCCTGCGGTCTCGCCCCGACCGGTTACCGTTCCTACGAGCGGTCACCCTTCGTGGCGGACGAAAGAGTAGCACGGTCCGGACGGCCGCTCCGAACGGGCCGCCGCGCGGTGGCCGAGCGGCGCGCGAGCTGCATGCGCGCCGTCCAGATACCATCATGTCCTCGGGACCCGAGGAGGAGCCGGTGAGCGTGCTGCAACGCTTCGAGAAGCGTCTGGAAGGCCTGGTAGAAGGGGCCTTCGCCAAGGTCTTCAAAGGGGTGGTCCACCCCGTGGAGATCCTCAACGCCATGCAGCGGGAGGCCGAGGCGCACAAGGCCATCCTCGCTGGTGGCCGCACCCTGGTGCCGAACCGCTACGTGATCGATCTCTCCCCGTACGACCACAGCCGGTTGGCGCCGTACGCCGCCGCGCTGGCCCAGGAACTGGCCCAGTCACAGGCGGAGTTCATCGGCGAGCAGGCGTGGACGGTCTACGGCGACGTGATCGTCGAGGTCGAGCGGGGCGAGGGGCTGGACACCGGCATGTTCCGGGTCACCGCCGAGGTCTACACCGGCGGCGAGGTCGCTCCGGTCTCCTCCCCGGGCGGCTACGACCCCGGTCCGCCGGCCTACCCGTCGTACGACCAGGGGGGCGGCTACGGCCCGCCGCCCGGCCACGGCGGCGGCGCGCGCAACGTCCGGCTGGTCTCGGGTGACGGCCGTACCTATCCGTTGCAGATGGGCTCGACCGTGATCGGCCGGGGCGACCAGGCCAACCTGCGCCTGCCCGACGTCGGGATCTCCCGGCGGCACGCCCGGCTGGACTTCGACGGCGGCCAGGTCGTGCTGACCGACCTCGGGTCGACCAACGGGACCATGGTCAACGGCCAGCGGGTCTCGGCCGTCGCCCTGAACCCGGGCGACATGATCCAGCTCGGCACCACGACGCTGACCTTCCGCGTGGACGGCTGACCCGCCTTGCCGGAACTCGTCATCACCGTCGCCCGGTTCGGGTTCCTCATCCTGCTGTGGATCTTCGTGTTCACGGTGGTCGGTGTCATCCGTCGGGATCTCTTCGCGGGCGCCCGGTCGGGGCGGCTGGTGGCCGCGCCACGCGCGGTCGGGGCCTCCACCCAGCAGCAGGCGGCGAAGCCGGCGAAGGTGAAGCGGGGTCGGGCGGCCCACCAGCTGGTGGTCACCGCCGGCCAGCTCGCCGGCACCCGGATCACCCTCGGCGAAGCGCAGATCACCATCGGCCGGGCCGAGGACTCCACCCTCGTCATCACCGATGACTACGCCTCCGCCCGGCACGCCCGGCTGGTGCCCCGGGACGGGCAGTGGTTCGTCGAGGATCTCGGTTCGACTAACGGCACGTACCTCGATCGCGCTAAGGTCACCGGACCAACCCCCGTCCCCCTCGGCGTGCCGATCCGTATCGGCCGCACCTCTCTCGAATTACGGCCATGACTCTGACCCTGCGCTATGCGGCCCACAGCGACCGCGGTCTGATCCGAGACGGAAACCAGGACTCCGTCTACGCCGGGCCGCGGCTCCTCGCCGTCGCCGACGGCATGGGCGGCATGGCCGCCGGTGACGTCGCCAGCAACATCGTCATCGGTGCCATGGCGCCGCTCGACGAGGACGTCCCGGGGGACGCGCTCGTCGACGCGCTGCGATCGGCCGTGGGCACCGCCAACCAGCAGCTCCGCGACACGGTGGATGCCAACCCGCAGTTGGAGGGGATGGGCACCACGCTCACCGCGACCCTCTTCTCGGGCAGCAAGCTCGGCATGGTCCACATCGGTGACTCGCGGGCCTACCTCCTGCGCAACGGCGAGTTCGCCCAGATCACCAAGGACGACACCTACGTCCAGATGCTCGTCGACGAGGGGCGGATCAGCGCGGAGGAGGCGAGCAGCCACCCCCAGCGCTCGCTGCTCACCCGCGCCCTCGACGGCCGGGACATCGACCCGGAGTACAGCGTCCGGCAGGTGCTGCCCGGCGACCGCTACCTGATCTGCAGCGACGGCCTGTCCGGCGTGGTCAGCGCGGAGACCATCGGCGACAGCCTCCGCGAGTACACCGACCCGCAGCAGTGCGTCGAGCGGCTGGTGCAGCTCGCCCTGCGCGGCGGCGGCCCGGACAACATCACCGTGATCATCGCGGACGCCACCGACCAGGACATCGTCGAGGCGAGCCCGATCGTCGGCGGGGCCGCGGCCCGGGACCGGGGGATGGCCACCGCCGCCGACGACTCGACCCCGGCCGCCCGCGCGTCGGCGCTGTCGGCGCCGCGCCCGCCCGCCCCGGAGGAACCGGCGGCCAGCCGGGACGACGACCCGGAGCGCCCGCGCCGGCCGCTGCGTACCGCGGCGATGCTGACGGCCCTGCTGGTCATCCTCGGTGGCGGCCTCTTCGCCGGCTGGAGCTACACCCAGCGGCAGTACTACGTCGGGGCGACGGACAGCGGGCAGCTCGCGGTCTTCCGCGGGGTTCCCGGCCAGGTGGCCGGCCTCGACCTGTCGAGCGTGCACTCGACCAGCCAGGCCAAGCTCGACGACCTCACCCTGGCCGCCCAGGAGCAGGTCAAGCAGGGCATCCAGGCCAAGAGCCGACCGGACGCGCTGCGCCGGCTGGCGGAGTTGACCAGCGACGACCCGACCAATCCGAACCTGAAGCCGGTCTGCCCGCCGGTGCCACCGCTGGTCACCGGCTCACCCGTGCCGGCGAACTCGTCGGCGCCGGCCGTCCCGGGCTCACCCAGCCCCGGCGTGACCGGGCTCCCGACCGCCACCAGGCTCCCGGGCACCACCGGCACTCCCACGCCGCCCACCACACCCGACGCCTCGGCCTCCGACGCGGTTCCGCCGGCCGGAGACCCGGCGGGCTGCCGGTCGCCCGAGTGACCGTCGGCTGAGATCCGAGGGACACCTCCTTGACCGCAGCGGCCCACCCGGTAGTCTCGCCCGTCACGACGGGCGAGCGGCCCGGCGTACGTCTGGCGCGGTCCCGGCGTAACGCCGAACTGTCCCTGCTGGTGCTGGCCATGGTGCTGGTGGCCGCGTACGGGGCGATCGTCGAGGCCAACCTGCTCGACACCGTCACCCGTGACTTCTGGATGCCGGCCGCCGCGCTCGGGCTGGTCTTCTTCGGCATGCACCTGGTGATCCGGTGGCTGGCGCCGTTCGCCGATCCGGCCCTGCTGCCGGCGGTCGCCCTGCTCAACGGCATCGGGGTGGGCTTCCTGCGCCGGCTCGACCTCGGCAAGGCCGCCCCGGCCGACCGGGAGACGCTGGCCATCTTCGCCGGCACCGGCGGGCGGCAGCTCGCCTGGACGCTGGCCGCGGTGATTCTCGCCGCCGGCCTGCTGGTGCTGATGCGCGACCACCGGGCGGTCTCCCGGTACGCGTACACGCTGGGGCTGGCCGGCATCGTGCTGGTGATGATCCCGGCGGTGCTGCCCGGCCGGTTCTCCGAGATCAACGGCGCGAAGCTGTGGATCAGGGTGGGCGGGTTCAGCATCCAGCCCGGTGAGTTCGCCAAGCTGGCGCTGCTGGTCTTCTTCGCCTACTACCTGGTCCGCAAGCGTGAGGTGCTGTCGCTGGCCAGCCGCCGCATCCTCGGTATCGACTTCCCGCGCGGCCGGGATCTCGGGCCGGTGCTCGGGGTGTGGATGATCAGTCTGCTGGTCCTGGTCTTCGAGAAGGACCTCGGCACCTCGCTGCTCTACTTCGGCATGTTCGTGGTGACCCTCTACATCGCCACCGAACGGGTCAGTTGGCTGCTGATCGGTCTGGTCCTGTTCTTCGGCGGCGCCTACCTCGCGTACGTGCTGGGCGGCACGGTGGGTGGCCCGTTCGCCAACTTCTACACCCGCGCCGAGATCTGGCTCGACCCGTTCGCCGAGCCGTACGACCGGGGCTACCAGCTGGTGCAGGGCCTGCTCGGCCTGGGCAGCGGTGGCCTGTTCGGCTCCGGGCCGGGGGCCGGGGAGCCGCTGGAGATCCCCGAGGTGCAGAACGACTTCATCTTCGCCGGCATCGGCGAGGAGATCGGCCTGTTCGGGTTGACCGCCCTGCTGGTGGTCTACCTGCTCATCGTCGAGCGGGGGCTGCGGGCCGGGCTGGCGGTGCGGGACTCGTTCGGCAAGCTGGTCGCCGGTGGTCTCGCCTTCACCCTCGGCCTGCAGGTCTTCGTGATCGTCGGCGGGATCAGCAAGCTCATCCCGCTGACCGGTCAGACCACTCCGTTCCTGTCCGCCGGTGGTTCGTCGTTGATGGCGAACTGGCTGCTCATCGCGGTGCTGCTGCGCATCTCCGACGCCGCCCGGCGGCCGGTGGCCCAGGGTGGCGGCCCGGCGGGACGACCCGGCGGCGGGCCGCCGGAACAGCTGCACGGTGCTCCCACGGAGGTGATCCGCCCGTGAACGCGCCCCTGCGCCGCGTCGGCGTCGTCGTCATGGTCCTGTTCGGGCTGCTCTTCGCCAACCTCAACTGGATCCAGGCCTACAAGGCGGACGAATACCGCAACAGCGACTACAACGGCCGGGTGCAGGTGGCCGAGTACGAGCGTCGGCGGGGCAACATCGAGGCCGGCGGCACCGCCGTGGCCACCAGCAAGGAGACCGGCGGCAAGCTGCGGTTCCAGCGCAGCTACCCGGCGGGGACGAAGTACGCGCACGTGCTCGGCTACAAGCCGGTCAACCTGGCCGACACCGGCATCGAACGGCTGGAGAACGACTTCCTCGCCGGCACCAGCGACGCCCTGCTCGGCAACCGGATCAAGGACATGTTCACCGGCGACGAGAGCGGCGGCGGCAACGTGCTGCTGAGCATCTCCAAGCGGGCCCAGGACACCGCCTACGAGCAGTTGCGCAACAACCGCAACGGGGTGAAGAAGGGCGCGGCGATCGCCATCGACCCGCGTACCGGTGCGGTGCAGGCGCTGGTCTCGATGCCCAGCTTCGACCCGAACCCGCTTGTCGACCACGACACCAACGTGGCGTCGGCGGCCTACAACAAGTACGAGCAGGACCCGGAGGGCCCGCTGAAGAACCGGGCGCTGTCGGAGGTCCTGCCACCCGGCTCCACCTTCAAGATCGTGATCGCCGCCGCCGCGCTGGAGAACGGGGTCGGCAAGGACACCGAGATCCCGGCCGGGCCGAGCTGGACCCCGCCGACGTCGGGCACCGAGATCCGCAACGCCGCCGCGTCGATCTGCCCGGAGGCGCAGGTCACCCTGATCGACGCGGTCACCGAGTCGTGCAACACCGGCTTCGCCCAGCTCGGCGTCCGGCTCGGCGCGGACACGGTGAAGGAGAAGGCCCGGCAGTTCGGCTTCGAGCAGGACGACCTCACCGTCGGGCAGCTCGGCGAGGGGGGCCTGCCGGTGGCGGCCAGCCGGACCGGCGACATGCAGAACCCCGACGGCGGCACCGACCCCGCCGCGCTGGCGCAGTCCTCGATCGGCCAGAACAACGTCCGGATGACCCCGCTCCAGGGCGCGCTGATCGCCGGTTCCGTAGCCAACAAGGGCCGGCAGATGCGCCCGTACCTGGTCAAGCAGCTCCTCGGGCCGGACCGCACCACCAGCTACTACAACGCCCAGCCCCGCGAGCTGCGCCAGCCGGTCAGCGGTCAGGTCGCCGACGACCTGCGGGACATGATGGTCAGCGTGGTCAAGAACGGCACCGGCAGCTCGGCGGCCATCGACGGCTACACCGTCGGCGGCAAGACCGGCACCGCCCAGTCCGCCCCGGACCGCCCCGACCACGGCTGGTTCATCGGCTTCGCGCTGGACAAGAACGGCAACGCCGTCTCCGCCGTCTGCGTGGAGCTGGAGCAGGCCGGCAGCGGCGGCAGCGCCGAGGCGGCCCGGATCGGTGGCAAGATCATGCAGGCGGCCATCGCCGATGCGGGGGGCCGCTGACATGCTCAGCCCCGGGGTGCAGCTCGGCAACCGCTACCGCCTCGACGAGCGGATCGCCAGCGGCGGCATGGGCGACGTGTGGCGCGGCACCGACCAGGTGCTGGGCCGTACGGTCGCGGTGAAGAGCCTGCTCCCGGCGCTGCTCGACGAGCCCGGCTTCGCCGAGCGGTTCCGCGGCGAGGCGCGCACCATGGCCACCATCAACCATCCAGGCGTGGTCGACGTCTACGACTTCGGCAGCGACCAGGAGATCGCCTTCCTGGTGATGGAGTACGTCGAGGGCGACGCCCTGTCGGCGACGCTCAGCCGGGTCGGCCGGCTCACCCCGGCCCGGACGATGGCCCTGCTCGCCCAGGCCGCCGACGCCCTGCACGCCGCCCACGAGAAGGGCATCGTGCACCGCGACGTCAAGCCCGGCAACCTGCTCGTCCGGCCGAACGGCACGCTGGTGCTGACCGACTTCGGCATCGCCCGGTCCGAGCTGGTCGGCCAGCTCACCGCCGCCGGGTCGGTGCTCGGCACCGCCTCGTACATCTCCCCCGAGCAGGCCACCGGTGCGGTCGCCACACCCGCCTCCGACGTCTACGCCCTCGGTGTGGTGGCCTACCAGTGCCTCGCCGGCCGGCGGCCCTTCGAGGGTGACAACCCACTCGAAATCGCGATGAAGCACGTGCGGGACACTCCCCGGCCGCTGCCCGGGGACATCCCACCGCAGGTCAAGGCGATCGTGGACCGGGCGATGGCCAAGGAGCCCGGCCACCGCTGGCCCAGCGCCGCCGCCCTGGCCTCCGTCGCCCGGCAGGCCAAGCAGGCCCTCTCCCAGCAGGCCCGCGCCGGTGGCGGCCACCCCGGCCCGGTCTCCGGTGGCCCGGTCTCCGGGGCCCCGGCGTCCCCGGCCGGCCCGATGGCCCGCGCCCAGGTGCCCGCCGTACCCCGGCAGCAGCCCGGCGCGCCGGTCCACCCGCACCGGCCGGCGGTCAGCGGGCAGGCGCGGCCCCCGATGGGCGGGCAGGCCCGACCGCCGATGGGCGGACAGGCCCGGCCGCCGGTCGCGGCCCGGCACCCGCAGCCGCCGCCGGTGACCCCGCAGCGTCCGCCGGTCCAGGCCACCCCGATGACCCGGCCCTATCCGCAGCAACCCCGGGGGGCGGCCTCCGTCCCGCCCGCCCAGCTGCGTGCCGACCGGCCCGTGTACGCCCGACAGCCCCTCCCGCCCCCCGCCCCACCTGCCCGTTCCCGGTCCGGCATGGTGACCCTGGCGATCCTGCTGGCGGTGCTGGTGCTGGTCTGCTCGGGTGTGCTCGCGTATGCGAGCCGGCAGGGCAACCTGGCCACCGATCCCGGTGCGCCGGATACGACGTCCGGCGCGCTGAGTGCCCTCGGACGCGACGATCCGGCCGGAACGTCGTACCGTCGGGTGGTACGGCTCGGACCGGGTGACGGCGAGACGACGACGAGCGAAGGACGACGAACGCGATGACAGCCCAGGCCCGCCTGCTCGGTGGCAGGTACCAGGTCGGCGAGCTGCTCGGTTACGGCGGCATGGCCGAGGTACACCGCGGTCGGGACCTCCGGCTCGGTCGGGACGTCGCGATCAAGATGCTCCGGACCGACCTGGCCCGGGACGCCACCTTCCAGATGCGCTTCCGCCGGGAGGCGCAGAACGCGGCCTCGCTGAACCACCCGGCGATCGTCGCCGTCTACGACACCGGCGAGGAGACCGCCCCCACCGGGGAGACCCTGCCGTTCATCGTGATGGAGTTCGTGAACGGGCGGACCCTCAAGGAGGTCCTCGGCGTCGAGGGGCGGCTCCAGCCGCGCCGGGCACTGGAGATCTGCGCCGACATGTGCGCGGCCCTGGAGTTCAGCCACCGGCACGGGATCATCCACCGGGACATCAAGCCCGGCAACGTCATGCTGACCCAGACCGGCCAGGTCAAGGTCATGGACTTCGGCATCGCCCGCGCGCTGGCCAGCGGTGCCACCACGATGACGCAGACCAGCGCGGTGATCGGCACGGCCCAGTACCTCTCCCCCGAGCAGGCGCGCGGCGAGGCCGTCGACGCCCGCTCCGACGTGTACGCCGCCGGCTGTGTGCTGTTCGAGCTGGTCTGCGGCCACCCACCGTTCGTCGGTGACAGCCCGGTCAGCGTGGCGTACCAGCACGTGCGGGAGGCCCCGCCGACGCCGAGCGACATCAACCCGGACGTCACCCCGGCGATCGACGCGATCGTGCTCAAGGCGCTGTCGAAGAACCCGCTCAACCGCTACCAGAGCGCCGGCGAGATGCGGGCCGACCTGCTCCGCGCCGCCGCCGGCCGACCGGTGATGGCCACCCCCGTCCTGAGCCAGGACGAGACGACCCCGATGGCCGCGGCGGCGAGCGGCTACCCGACCCAGGTGGTCGGCCAGCAGACCCGGCAGATCCCGGCCCGGGTCGGCGACCCGCAGCGGCGCAGGAGTTCGGCGTGGGTGATCGCGGCGTTCGCGGCGGTCGGTGTGCTGGCGGTGATCGCCCTGGTCGCGGCGCTGCTGATGAACGGTCAGGAGCCGAAGAAGAGCCCGGTGCCCAACCTGGCGGGCAAGACGCAGGACGTCGCGTTCGCCGAGATCCGCAATTCCGGCCTGGTGCCGGCGACCGGCGACCAGGTCTTCGACAGCACCTGCAAGGTGGGCACGGTCGTCAGGCAGGACCCGCCGGCCGGCACCGCGCTGGAGGAGAACAGCCAGGTGACGGTGAGCCTCTGCGGCGGCAAGCCCGAGGTCAGCATCCCCAAGGGCCTCAAGGGCAGCAAGGTCGAGAGCGCCCAGACCCGGCTCAAGGACGAGAAGTTCACCGTCAAGGTGGTGACGAAGGACAGCGAGGAGAGCGAGGACATCGTCCTCGACGTGTCCCCGCCCGAGGGCGAGAAGGTGGCGGAGGGCACCGAGGTGACCCTCACCGTCTCCCGGGGCAACGTCCGGGAGGTGCCGGACGTCGAGGACCTCAGCCAGGCGGAGGCCACCCGGACCCTGACGAACGCCGGTTTCAAGGTCAACCCGGAACTCGGTTCGGAGGTTCCGGCGGACGAGGCCGGCAAGGTGCAGAGCCAGAACCCGAAGGCCGGCACCAAGAAGGCCAAGGGAAGCACGGTCACCATCGTGGTGAGCGTGCCGGAGGCCACCGAGTCGCCGACGCCGCCCGCACCGACCACGCCGGCGCCGACCACCACGCCGCCCGGCGACGGCACGGGGGGCGGGTTCCCGCTGCCCACCCCACCGTTCCGCAGCGACGACGACTGACCCGTACCGCCCGTCGTGCCGGGCCCGGTCCCTAGGGGCCGGGCCCGTTCCTGTCGGGGGCAACGGCGGGCGCGGGTCGGCCTGTCGGGCCGGGCCGGACATTCGTCGGGACGGCGGGCGCGGACCTGCCTCGCCGGGCCGGGCCGGACGCCGGCCGGTGCGGCGGTCGGTCAGAGGGTGGCGAAGGCCGCCCGGCGGCGGGCGTCGACCTCGGCGGCCAGCTTCGGCGCGCGCTCCAGGGCCTCCGGGTGGCCGCAGGTGGCGACCCAGTTGGCCAGCATCAGGTGGCCGCCCTCGGTGAGCACCGACTCCGGGTGGAACTGCACCCCCTCGATCGGCAGCGTCCGGTGCCGCATCGCCATCACCACGCCGGAGGCCGTCCAGCCGGTGACCTCCAGCTCGTCGGGCAGCGTCTCGGGCAGCACCGCCAGCGAGTGGTAACGGGTGGCGGTGAACGGGTCGGGCAGGCCGGTCAGCACCCCGACCGAGTGGTGCCGCACCTCGGAGGTCTTGCCGTGCAGCAGCTCCGGGGCCCGGGTGACGGTGCCGCCGAACGCCTCCCCGATCGCCTGGTGACCCAGGCAGACGCCGAAGATCGGCAGCTCGCCGGCGTACCGGTGGATGACGTCGAGGCAGATGCCGGCGCGGTCCGGGCTGCCCGGCCCCGGCGAGAGCAGGATGCCCGCCGCGCCGACCTGGCCGACCTCGGCGATGTCGATCTCGTCGTTGCGCCGGACCTCGCACTCCACTCCGAGCTGGCCGAGGTACTGCACGAGGTTGAAGACGAAGGAGTCGTAGTTGTCGATCACGAGGATGCGCATGGGCTCACCGGCTCGGGGAGGGGGCGGGCGGGGTGTTGTTCCGGTCGGTGTCGTACGGCAGGTCGTGCCCGTCACCGGCCGGTGCGTCCGGGTCGACCGCGGAGTCACCACCCGGGTTGCCGGAGTCCTGGGTGACCTGCACGTCGTCGAAGGGCAGCAGCGGCTCGGCCCAGGGGAACACCACGAACCAGAGCAGCGCCACCGTCGCGGTGGCGAGCAGCACCGAGCCGGCCAGCTTGCCGGGCAACCCGAAGGGCAGCTTGCGCCAGATCCAGGAGTACATCGTCAGCCCTCCAGCTCCGGCGGCGGGCCCTGCGACTTGGGCTGCGTTCGGTCGAGTTCGGCGTGGACGATCAGCCGCTGGTAGTTGTCGAACTTCGGGTTGCAGGTGGTGAGGGTGAGCAGCTTGCGGGTGGCTTTCGCGTTCGGCTCGCCGGGCACCGGAGCCACCACCTCGACCTGGTCGGGGCGGACGATCCGGGACTGGTACACCTTGTAGACGTACCAGTCCTGCTTGCCCTCCAGGAGGATCGCGTCGCCGGACTTCAGCTCGTCCAGCCGCCAGAAGGTGGCCCGGTTGCGGTGTCCGGCGACGGAGAAGTTGCCCACCTCGCCGGGGAGCGCGCTCTTCGGGTAGTGGCCCGGGGCGTACCGGATGTCCTCCTGGGTGACGCCCTCGACGACGACCCAGTTCTTGTCGAGGCTGGGGATGTAGAGCCCGGCGATCGGCTTGCCCTCGGCCGGGGCGACCGCCTTGGCCGGGCCGGTCGGGCTGACCGTCGGATCGCCGGTCGGCCCCCACGCCTGGGCGAGTTGCTGGTTGAGCTTGCTCTGGTGGGCGTCGACCAGGACGGACTTGCCCCAGATCTCGTACCCGGCGAAGAGGAGCACCACCAGGCCGAAGGTGATCAGCACCTCGCCGCTGACCCGGACGCCGGTGCGCAGCCGGGAGGCGAAGGTGGGCCGGGTCAGCTCCGAGTAGACGCTCTTGTAGCCCTTCCCGGTCTGCTCCGGGCGTAGCTGCACCACCCGTTCACCCCGGCGGGGCGGGGGTGGGGGCGGGACGGGGTCGTCGGACCCGCTCGGCTCGGGGGCGGGTGGCACCGCACCCATCAGGGCGGTGGAGTCCATCGCCGGAGCGGTCGGCCGGGCCGGCAGCACCGGGAGCAGCGCCGTCGCCGCCGGGTCGACCGTACGGCCCGGCTGCTGACCGGGGGGCGCGGGCGGGGCGGGGCGACCTGGCCCGCCCGGCGGCTGCTGCCGGTCGTCGGGCGTGGGCCGGGCGGGGCGGCCCGGCCAGGCGGGCGGCGGCTGTCGGGTGGGCAGCACCGGTGCCGGCCAGGGGCCGGCGGGCTGCGGGTGGGCGGGTGCCGGGCGGGCGGTGGCGGGCGGCGTGGACCGGTCGACCGGGGGGAGGAAGGCGGTCGGCCCGTCGTGCTGGTCGCCGCGGCGCTGGTCCCCGCCGCCCTGCCGGGTCATCGCGGCACCGTCGCCGATCGCAGCGCCGTCGAGTCCTCGAACGCGGGCACGGTGACGGAGCCGACGTTCTCGGAGTAACCGAGCTGGTAGTGGTCGACCGCCTGCTTGAACAACCCGACTCCCTGAGAGCCGGCGAGGGCCTGCTGGAGGGCAGCGGGATCGCCGATTGCTACGATCTTGAATGGTGGCGAGTACACCCGGCCGTGCAGCAGCAGGGTGTTACCGACGCAGCGTACCGCGCTGGTGGAGAGCACGCGGACGTTCATGATGGACATGGCCTCCGCGCCTCCGGCCCACAGCGCGTTGACCACCGCCTGCACGTCGCCCTGGTGGACGACCAGGTCGTCGTTGGTGGCGCCCTTGGGCAGGGTGCCGTCGCTGCGGCGGGGGGCGTCGTTCAGTTCGACGGTCACCCCGGGCCCGGCGAGCGCGGTGAATCCGGCCGCCTGCTGGAGCGCCCGGGCTCGGTCGCGCTGTTCCTTGATCGGTGCGTCGGTGTCGGCCAGGGTCGCGGTCTCGCTCTCCACGTCGGCGCGCAGCCGGGCGGCCCGCAGCTCGCTTTCGGCCACCTGTTCGCGGCGGTCCTCGATGAGCTGGGTGAGCTGGGGTCGGCGGTCCTCGCGCAGGGCGGTGCCGCCGGCGGTGGTCGCCGTGGTGGTGAAGAGCAACCCGGCCGCGGCGGCGATCAGCGGTACGCCGATCGACCAACCCGGCCGGCGCTGCCGGGGGCGGCGTGGCAGGAAGGCGGCGACCGCCCGGCGCATGGCCTTCTGCCAGGACGCCGCACCGGATGTGTACTCCACCGAGCGTTCCTCTCCCGTCGTGTGGTGACGCCCGTCACGACGCTGGGCGGTCACCGGCGCGTCGCGTCGACCCGCCCGATCCGGTCACCGCGTGCACCGGATCGACCCCATTCATGGCCTGGAGCGGCCTTCCGGACTACGCTAGCTGTCGAACATTATTGGCCATGGACCGTCGCCCCCGCGCCCGGTTGTCAGGCCGGACGAGGTCGTCACCCCTCTGGAGAGCGTCGTGCCCAAGTCTCAGGTCCGTAAGAAGAAGGTGTACACCCCGCCGACGGACGTTCGTCCGACGACGGCGGCGGCGACGCGCAAGCCTAGCCCGGTGTGGCTGCCGGCGATCGCTGTCGCGCTGATCGTCGGCGGCATCGGCTGGCTGGTGGTCTACTACCTCTCCGAGCAGGAGTACCCGGTCGCCTCGTGGGGCTACTGGAACCTCGCGGTCGGCTTCGGCGCGATGGTGGGTTCGCTGGTCCTGCTCTCCCGCTGGCGTTGAGCGCGGCGCTCCGGCGCTTCCGCGACACGTCCCAGGTCACCCCGGACGGCCCCGACCCGGCGCTTCGGCGTCGGGAGCCCTATGGTGTCCGCAGGGCGGCGTGGCCTGGTGCGAGAAGACTCACGTTACCGTTGGGTAACTTTCGCGTAGGCTGCACTGCATGACCGAGCGGAGCGAGGTCATCGACCGGTCCGGTCGGGGGTGCGGCGGCGGCACGCCGGCCACCCCCTGAGCCGGCCCCCGGTCGCCGAGCCGCTCGACAGGCAGCAGACCGGGAGGCCAACTCGATGGGCAGCGTCCAGATCGTCACCACGGTCCTCGCCGCCGCCATCACCGCAGTGGCGGTGTGGCTCGCGGTACGCGCGGTGCTGAAGATGGTGGCCGTCATCCGGCTGGGGCAACCCGCGCCGGAGCGGTTCGCCGACAAGGGCACCCGGGCGAAGACGATGCTGGTCGAGACGGCCGGCCACACCCGGATGCTCCGGTGGGGCGTGGTGGGGGCCGCGCACTGGTTCGTGATGGTCGGCTTCATCGTGCTGTCGCTGCTGGTGCTGGAGGCGTACTTCGAGGTCGTCTCGCCGACCGGTGGCCTGCCGCTGATCGGCGGCCTCGCCGTCTACGGCCTGGTCACCGAGGTGATCGCGGTGCTCGGCACGGTCGGCATCCTGGTACTGATCGCGATCCGGGTCCGCAACCGGCCGACCCGGCCGGGCGGGCGCTCCCGGTTCACCGGCTCCACCATGTGGCAGGGCTACTTCGTCGAGGCGGTCGTCCTCGCCGTGCTGGTCATGGGGTTCGTGATCCGTGGCTTCAAGGTCGCCACCGACCACTTCGAGTACCCGCTCTGGGCCACCCCGGTCAGCCACGCCCTCGGCGCGCTGCTGCCCGCCTGGTCGGCCGGCGTGAGCGTCGCCGCCCTCATCAAGATCGTCATCTCGATGACCTGGCTGATCGTCATCGCGTTGAACGTGACGATGGGCGTCGCCTGGCACCGCTTCCTGGCGTTCTTCAACATCTTCTTCAAGCGGGAACCGGCCCGGCCCGCCGGCTCCGGGCTCGGCCCGCTGCGCCCGATGACGAGCAACGGCAAGCCGCTCGACTTCGAGGAGGCCGACCCCGAGAAGGACCAGTTCGGCGTCGCCCAGGTCGAGCAGTTCACCTGGAAGGGCCTGCTCGACTTCAGCACCTGCACCGAGTGCGGGCGCTGCCAGTCGCAGTGCCCGGCCTGGAACACCGGCAAGCCGCTGTCGCCCAAGCTGCTCGTGCTCAGCCTCCGCGACCACGCGTACGCCAAGGCGCCCTACCTGCTGGCCGGCGGCGGCAAGGATCTCACCGGCGAGGAGAAGGCCACCGCGGCGCAGCTCGCCCACCTCGACGTGCTGACCCTCGCCGAGGCCGACAAGCCGCTGATCGGCGACGCCGAGGCCGGCGGCGTCATCGACCCGGACGTGCTGTGGTCCTGCACCACCTGCGGGGCCTGCGTCGAGCAGTGCCCGGTCGACATCGAGCACGTCGACCACATCGTCGACATGCGGCGCTACCAGGTGCTGATCGAGTCGAGCTTCCCGTCCGAGGCCGGCGTCATGCTGCGCAACCTGGAGAACAAGGGCAACCCGTGGGGCGCCCCGCAGAACACCCGCGAGGACTGGACCAAGGGGCTGGGCTTCGAGGTGCCCCGGGTCGGCGAGGTCGACGACTTCGAGTACCTCTTCTGGGTGGGCTGTGCCGGCGCGTTCGAGGACCGGGCCAAGAAGACCACCCGCGCGGTGGCCACCCTGCTCAACGAGGCGGGGGTCTCCTTCGCCATCCTGGGCGAGGGCGAGACCTGCTCCGGCGACCCGGCCCGCCGGATCGGCAACGAGTTCGTCTTCCAGATGCTCGCCCAGCAGAACGTCGAGACCCTCAACGAGGCGTTCGAGGGCCGGGAACCGGCCAAGCGCAAGATCGTCGCGACCTGCCCGCACTGCTTCAACACCCTCGGCAACGAGTACGGCCAGCTCGGCGGTGAGTTCGAGGTGGTACACCACACCCAACTCCTGGCCCACCTGGTCAGCACCGGCCGGCTCACCCCGGTGCAGCCGGTCGACGGCGGTGTCACCTACCACGACCCCTGCTACCTGGGCCGGCACAACCGGGTCTTCGCCGCCCCCCGGGAGGTGCTCGGCAGCGCCATCAACGGCGGCGGCAGGGCCGACACCGACCTGATCGAGATGCCGCGCAACAGCGAGCGCTCCTTCTGCTGCGGTGCCGGCGGCGCCCGGATGTGGATGGAGGAGAAGATCGGCAAGCGGATCAACGTGGACCGGGTCGAGGAGGCCATGTCCACCGGGGCGCGGACGGTCGCCGTCGGCTGCCCGTTCTGCTCGACGATGCTCAACGACGGCGTCAACGGCAAGGGGGCGGGCGAGCAGGTCGAGGTGGTCGACGTGGCCAGCGTGCTGCTGCGCTCGGTCAGGTCGGACACCGCGCCCGGCCAGCAGGAGACCGCGCCGACCGCCGGCTGAGGCCGTACCGTCGCCCTCGGGGCGGACGCACGACGGCGGCGGCACCCACCGGTGCCGCCGCCGTGGCGGTGCTCAGGGCGTCGTGACGGTCACGGTCAGGACGTCGTGGTGATGATGGCGGCCGTGGTGGTGACCGTGGTCGCCATCATGATCGCGGCCTGGGTCTCCTCGATCGCCTTCTTCGTCGCCGCGGACGCCCAGTCCCCGTCGGCGATCTCCGTGGTGCGCGCCTTGAGCCGCTCCTTCGGCAACTCCCGGAAGATCTTGCGGTCCAGCCCCACCGCGCGGGTCAGGCCGAGCAGCGCGGCCGTCCGGGCCTCCACCGGGCCGTCGGCGAGCAGCGCGTCGACCATCCGCTGCCGGGCCGCCGTCTCCGCCGCCGGCTCCGCGCCGGTCGGCGACGGATAGCGGGTACGCGGGAAGACCAGCAGCACCCGGTCGGAATCCCGGCGCAGCACCCCCGCGTCGACCAGTCCCGACAGCACCTGGTCGGGCAGCCCCTTGGCCAGCCGGCTGATCCAGTCCTTGGGCCGGCGGCGCTTGCCGTCGGCGGCGACCCGGGCGAGGGCGTCGTCGAGCAGCGGGTGGCCGACCGGCGTCGGATCCTTCACCACCAGCCGGTCGTCGGTCACCTCGACCCGACCGGCGAGCGCCAGTTCGAGCAGCACCGCGCCGGACAGTCCGTAGTCGAGGTGCGGCCGGCCCAGCCGGTTCACGCCGGTGTCGTCGTAGGCGAGCAGGACCAGTTCGTCAGCGAGGGTGAGCGGTGCCATGCCGTTCACGCTAACCCCGGAACGCGAACCCCGCCCGTGGGCGGCCCGGCGGCGACACCGGTGACCGTGTGCCACGCCCCGGTGACCGCCGGGGGCGGATCTGAAACAATCACACCCATCGACTCACTGCTGCTCGGCACGCTGCTGCCCCTGGCCGGCTTCGTGCTGCTGACCGCCGGCAACGCGTTCTTCGTCGCGGCCGAGTTCGCCCTGGTCACCGTCGACCGGGCGGAGATCGACAGGCGGGCCGAGGCCGGCGACGCCACCGCCGCCACGGTACGCCGGGCGCTGCGCGAGTTGTCCTTCCAGCTCTCCGGGGCGCAGCTCGGCATCACCCTCACCGCGCTGCTCACCGGCTACCTGGCCGAGCCCGCTCTGTCCCGGCTGTTCGCCCCGCTGCTGGCCCCGCTGGGCGGTGCCGACCGGTTCGGTCCGCTGCTTGCGCTGGCGCTGGCCACCCTGCTGTCGATGCTCTTCGGTGAGCTGGTGCCGAAGAACCTGGCGCTGGCCCGGCCGATGCCGGCGGCGCTGGTCACCGCCGGGCCGATGCGGGCCTTCTCCCGGGCCTTCGGCTGGCTGATCAGAGGGCTGAACAACTCGGCGAACCGGCTGGTCCGCCAGCTCGGGGTGGAGCCGCAGGAGGAACTGGCCAGCGCCCGCTCCCCGGAGGAACTAGGGCTGCTCGCGGCCATCTCGGCCCGGGCGGGCGCGCTGCCGCCGGACACCGCGATGCTGCTGCGCCGGACCATCCGCTTCGGCGACAAGCGGGCCGCCGAGGCGATGACCCCCCGGGTGGACGTGATCGCGTTGCGGGCCACCGCCACCGTCGCCGAGCTGCTGGACCTGTCCCGGCGGACCGGCCGCACCCGGTTCCCCGTCTTCGAGGAGACCCTCGACCTGGTCACCGGGGTCGCGGCCGTGCCGGACGCGCTCGGTGTGCCGCTGGCCGCGCGGGCCCGCACCACCGTCGCCTCGGTCGCCCGCGAGCCGGTGTACGTCCCGGAGAGCCTGGACCTCGACGGCGTGCTGGCGGCGCTGAAGGCCGCCGGGTCCGACCTGGCCATCGTCGTCGACGAGTACGGCGGCACCGACGGGGTGGTGACCGTCGAGGACCTGGTCGAGGAGCTGGTCGGGGAGATCGCCGACGAGTTCGACCCGGCCACCGTGGACGACGCCCACGCCACCGGGCTGACCGTGCCGGGCGGGGAACGGACCGTCCTGGTCGACGGGGTGCTGCGCGGGGACGAGTTGTTCGAGCAGACCGGCTTCCGGCTCCCCGAGGGCCCGTACGAGACGTTGGCGGGCTTCCTGATGGCCCGGTTGGGGCACATCCCGTTGCCGGGCGAGACGACCTGTGCGGACGGCTACGCGTTCACCGTCGTGGAGGTGGAGCGGCACCGGATCGAACAGGTGCGGGTGGTCCGTCCCGAGGAGCCGCACGCCGATGACTGAGCTGCTGGTCGCGGTGGTGCTGCTGCTCGGCAACGCGTTCTTCGTGGGCAGCGAGTTCGCGCTGATCGCGTCGCGTCGTACGGTGGTGGAGCCGTTGGCCGCCACCTCCCAGCGGGCCCGGTGGGCGTTGTCGGCGATGAACCAGATCCCGCTGATGATCGCCGGTGCGCAGCTCGGCATCACCGTCTGTTCGCTCGGGTTGGGTGCGATCGCCGAGCCGGCCCTGGCCCACCTGCTGGAGCCGGTGTTCCACGCGGTGCCGCTGCCGGCGGGCGCGGTGCACCCGGTCTCCTTCCTGATCGCCCTGGCCGTGGTGGTGTTCCTGCACACCGTGGTGGGCGAGATGGTGCCCAAGAACATCACCCTGGCCGGGCCGGAGCCGTCGGCGCTCTGGCTGGGGCCGGCGATGTTGGCGTTCTGCCTGGCCACCAAGCCGTTGCTACTGGCGATGAAGTGGGCGGCGCGGCAGGTGCTGCGGCTGTGGGCGGTGGAGGCGACCGACGCGGTCAAGACGGTCTTCACCGCCGAGGAGCTGTCCGGACTGGTCGCCCAGGCCCGCACCGAGGGGCTGCTCGACGCCGAGGAGCACGCCCGGATCACCGGGGCGCTGGCGTTGCACGACCGGACGGCGGCCGACGCGCTGCAACCGTGGTCCACGGTGACCACCGTGGCCGAGGACGTCTCACCGGCCTCGCTGGAGGTGCTGGCGACCAGTACGGGCCGGTCGCGGTTCCCGGTGGTGCAGCGTTCCACCCGCCGGGTGCTGGGGTTCGTGCACGTCAAGGACGTTCTCGGGTACGCCGGGGTGGCCCGTCGCGCGCCGGTGCCGGCCGAGGTCTACCGGCCGCTGGCGGTGGTTCCGCCGGACCGTACGTTGGCCGATCTGCTGCTGGCGATGCGGCGCGAGCGGCGGCACATGGTGCTCGTCAGCGACGGTCGCCGTCCGCTGGGCGTGGTCACGCTCGACGATGTATTGACTGCCATCGTTGGAAATTGAATGGACACCCTTTGTGTGCAAGCGATTGCACTGATGTGATGGAGTGCCCACCCGCCTTGATTCCCCACCGTGACTGCCCCTAATGTTGCACCGGCCGCTGTGGGACGTCTGCCTCCTTCTTCCCCTTAGCGAGGCGCCCGGCGGTCGGTTGCAAAGGAGTCGACGCCGGTGGCAACCATGCCCCCTCACCGTCACGCCCAGGGCCAGCCGCCCGCCCGGCCGGCAGCCCTCCGGCGGGTCGCCCGCCGCCTGCTCACCCTGGTCGCGGCGGTCGCCGTCGGTGCCGGGATGCTCGCCGTGCCGGCCCACGCCGCGCCGTCGCCCGAGGAGATCGAGGCGGCTCTCGACAAGCAGTGGGAGCAGCTCGAACCCACCATCGAGGACTACAACAAGGTCCGGGCCCAGCTCAAGGTCAACCGCAAGAAGTCGGCCGACCTCCAGAAGAAGATCGAGCCGCTGGCCCTGCAGAGCGAACTAGCCCTGGGCCGGGTCGGTGACCTCGCCTCCCGCTACTACAAGTCCGGCCCCTCGCAGGAGCTGAGCGCGCTGCTCACCACCACCAAGCCGGGCACCCTCGCCACGCAGCTGACCATCCTGGACCGGCTCGCCGCCGAGCAGCGCCGGGAGGTCGAGGCCGTGCTCGTGGTCCGCCGCAAGTACGACGCCGAGAAGCAGAAGCTCGACACCCTGATCGCCGCCGAGGTGAAGCAGGAGAAGGAGCTCGCGGCCAAGAAGACCCAGATCAACACCGAGATCAAGCGGTTGCAGGCGGCGATGCCGAAGACCACGGTGAAGGTGAACGGCTGCCCCACGATCAACGGCGTGGTCAGCTCCGCCGCCCGGACCGCGATCGCGACCGCCTGCGCGCAGGTCGGTGACCCGTACGTCTGGGGCGCCACCGGGCCGAACTCGTTCGACTGCTCCGGGCTCACCCAGTTCGCGTACAAGGCGGCAGGCATCTCGCTGACCCACTTCACCGGTGCGCAGTGGAACGAGGGCAAGGCCATCCCGCGCTCCGAGGCCCGCCCCGGAGACCTGGTGTTCTTCTTCAGCGACCTGCACCACGTCGGGCTCTACCTGGGCAACGACATGATGGTGCACGCGCCCCGGACCGGTAAGCCGGTCCAGGTGACCAGCATCAACTACATGCCGGTGGCCGGCTTCCGCCGCCCCTGACCAGCACATACGTCAACCCCCGGCCCGATGGGCCGGGGGTTGCGTGTTTTCCGGTCACGGAGTGTGCCGGCCCGGCGGGTTGCGGATCGATAACGAGCGTCTCTACTCTGGTCAATCGTCGGTCGGCACCAGGTCCGCCCCGCCCGGGGTGGCGTCGACCGGCACCGCCGAGTCGCCTCCGGGCGAGCCGGGGACCCAGGTACGCCGGGGTGAATCCGCGACCACCGCGGTAGGGCGCTCCCTTCCCGCCCGAACCCGTCAGCTAACCCGGTAGGCGGTCGAGGAAGAAGGAGCCCGGAGCCCGGTGGCACACCATGCCCCGCGGCCACCGTCGCACCGGACGACCCAGGTCGCCCGGAACACGACGGTGCCGCGCCCACGCTGGTCCCGCTTCACCACCACCCTCGCCACCCTGGCCGCCGCCGCGGTCGTTCTGACAGGTGGCCCCACGGCGGCGCACGCCGACCCCTCGGTCGCCGAGATCGAGCGACAGATCGACCAGGACTGGAACAAGCTCGAACCGCTCATCGAACAGCACAACGCCACCCGCATCGACCTCGCCGCCAAGCGCCGGCAGGCCGACGCGCTCGGCAAGCGGATCGCCCCCCTGCAACGCCGCGTCGACCAGGCGATGAACCAGGTCAGCGGCCTCGCCGTGCAGGCGTACAAGGGCGAGAACGTGTCCACCGTCAACGCCCTGCTGGGCAGCCGCAGCCCGAGCCAGGTGGTCGAACAGTTGGGGCTGCTGGACCGGTTCGCCAGCCGCCAGCAGCGCGAGGTGCGGGAGGTCGCCCAGCTCCGCGACGAACTCGCCGCGACCAAAGCGCCGTTGGACGAGATGGTCGCCCAGCTCACCCGTACCGAAGCACAGCTCGCGGCCCGCAAAAAGCAGATCAACACCGAGATCGACCGGTTGCAGAAGCTGCGGCTGACGGTCTACGGCAACGGCGGCGGTGGCAAGCTGCGCCCGGCCCCGTGCCCCGCCGGCTACCCCGGTGGCCCGGCCGGTACGGCGGTCAAGTTCGCCTGCGCCCAGATCGGCAAGCTGTACGTGTGGGGCGCGGCCGGCCCGAACAACTACGACTGTTCCGGGCTGACCATGGCCGCCTGGGCGAAGGCCGGGGTGTCGTTGCCGCACAACGCCCGGCAGCAGCGCCAGGTCACCGACCGGGTGAGCCGGGCCGACCTGCGCCCCGGCGACCTGGTCTTCTACTACTCCGACCTGCACCACGTCGGGATGTACGTCGGGGACGGCTGGGTCGTGCACGCCTCCCAGGCGGGCAAACCGATCACGATGAAGCGGGTCGACGACGGGCCGGTCAACAGCTACGGCCGACCCGGCTGAGCCACCGTGTCCGGGCCCCGGACCCGGGGCCCGGACACGGCACGCCGCGTCAGCCGATGGGCCAGGTGCGCCAGTTCTGCCAGGAGCGGCTGGGCGTCGGCCCACGCTGGCCCTGGTAGCGCGATCCGTACACCGCGGAGCCGTACGGGTGCTCGGCCGGCGAGGAGAGCCGGAAGATGCAGAGCTGCCCGATCTTCATGCCCGGCCAGAGGGTGATCGGCAGGTTGGCCACGTTCGACAGCTCCAGCGTGACGTGGCCGGAGAAACCCGGGTCGATGAAACCGGCGGTCGAGTGGGTGAGCAGCCCCAGCCGGCCGAGGCTCGACTTGCCCTCCAGCCGGCCGGCGAGCTGGTCGCCGAGCGAGATGACCTCGAGCGTGGAGGCGAGCACGAACTCGCCCGGGTGCAGCACGAACGGTTCGCCCGCCGGCACCTCCACCATCGACGTCAGGTCGTCCTGCTGCATCGCCGGGTCGATGTGGGTGTAGAGGTGGTTGTTGAACACCCGGAACAGCTTGTCGAGGCGCACGTCGATGCTGGAGGGCTGCACCAGACTCGGTTCGAACGGCTCCAGCGCCAGCGCGCCCGCCTTGATCTCGGAGACGAGGTCCCGGTCGGAGAGCAGCATCGGGACACCATATCCAGCGCCCCGGCCGGACCCGCCCACCGGGCCGCCCCACCGACCGGCGTCGTCGCTGGCGCCGAGGCGTACGTCGGGCCGTTCGACCTGCGTGTCGGACTGATTTTAGAACGCCTGTTCGATAGGATGACCGCATGGCATCCTGGTCCGCATTCGCCGCCGACGAGCCCCGCCTCGCCGACGGGATCCGCCTTCTCCTCCAGCAGTACGGGTCGGGTTTCGGCTACCTGGCCACCGTCCGCGCCGACGGCGGTCCCCGGGTGCACCCGGTCTGCCCGCTGGTCACCGACGGCGGGTTGTTCTGCTTCGTCGTCGACTCGCCCAAGCGGCGTGACCTCGAACGCGACGGCCGCTACGCGCTCCACTCGTTCCCGCCGGAGGAGAGCGACGACGAGGCGTACGTCGCCGGTCGCGCCGAGCCGGTGACCGATCCGGCCCGGGTGGCGCTGGTGGCCGAGATCGGTCGGGCCGCGCCCCAGGTCGACTGGCGGCTCTTCGAGTTCAGTGTCGACGTCGCCATGCTCACCCGGCGCGAGCACGGCGGCCCGTTCGGCGGCGACGCCGGGCGTCCCGCCGTGCAGGTCTGGCTCGACCCGGTTCCCGGTCGGCACGGTGTCGCCGGCCTGCCCGACCAGCGACCGTCCCGGCGCGGACGGCACGGGTTCGACACCCGCCGCACCGCCGCCTGACCCCGGAAACGACGGTGCCGGCCCCGTCCCCAAGGGACGGAGCCGGCACCTGACGCTGTGCCGTGCCAGCCGGGTCAGGCCGACGCGCGGTACGCGCTCCAGGCGTTCACCATGCGGCTCGCCTGCCCAGCGGTGAACTGGTACATGCACGAGTCGTAGGTGTAGTCCATGAAGTTGGTGATCGGGTCCTTGCCGGTCGCGGTGCAGGTGTCCCGACCGGTCGGGCACTGGTAGGCCGGCTCACGCTCGGCCGGGGTGTCCGAGACGCCGTCGCCCGAGCCCGAGCAGCCACCCTGGAAGGTGTGGTAGAGGTTCAGCCAGTGACCGACCTCGTGGGTGCCGGTGTCGCCCAGGTTGTAGTTGGTGGCGGTGCCGTTCGGCAGCGACTCGCCGAGCACCACGACGCCGTCCATCACGTCCAGGGTGCGCTTGGGGAACGTCGCCCAGCCGAGCAGGTCGTCGCTCAGCTCACCCAGGTACATGTTGAGGGTGTTCTTGCCGCCGGTGCGCAGCTGGGTCTTCATCGCCCGCTCGGCGGAGGAACCCTGCACGATCGGGTACCACGACGCGTTGGTGACCCGGTTGATCTTCTGGAGCTGGAAGGTGAAACCCGTGGCGGCCCCACCGGTCGCACCGCTGTACGCCTGGTTGAGCACGCTGATCTGCGAGTTGATCATCGAGTCGGGGATGTTGCCCCCGGCCCGGGTGCTGTCCCGCTGGATGACGTGCACGACGACCGGGACGCTGATCGGGGCCAGTGCCACCGTCGTGCCCTCGGTCGAGCCGCTGCGGTGGCTGGACTTCGACCGCAGGGCGCTGTTGCGCAGGGCGAGGGCGAAGTCCGCCTCCCGCTCCTGGACCTGCTGGGCGGTCAGCGCGTTCGGATCGTGCCGCTTGTGGGCGGCCTTGCTGCCGCCACGGACACGGGCGTCGGAGTGGACGTCCGCGTGGGCGTCGGCCGGCTCCGCGCAGGACGTGTTGTCGGGGGCTGCGGAGTACGCGGAAGCCGCAGGTACGACGCCCACCGCAGCGGTGCTCAGCAGCAGCGCGAAGGTCGTCGACGCGACACCGGCGGCACGCCGGGTCAGCAGGTTGGGACGCAGTCCCATGGGCCCACCTCTTTCTGGCGGCGCGACAGGGGGTATGTCGCACCGAGGTCGTGAACGTGGGGGTGACGTTACAACTGATCGACACGTTTGAGAACGTCCCCAAGCTGCTTGTGTGAAACATCTGACCGTTTCTTTTGCACCCTTCGTGTTCCGGTGGTCACGACCGGTGTCGACGACGCGCGGGGGTGCCCGGGTGCGCGGGTGTGGTCACCTCAGGTACAGTGGTGCCGCTTGCGGGTGTAGTTCAATGGCAGAACATCAGCTTCCCAAGCTGACAGTGCGGGTTCGATTCCCGTCACCCGCTCCACCACGAAGGCCCTGACCAGGATGCAAATCCGAGTCAGGGCCTTCGATGTTCAGTGGCCAACCAGGGCGCACCGTGCCGATGGCAGGCGCTTACGGGCTGGTCAGCGGTGGTGGCGACGGCCCTTGGTCGGTGGGGCCGGTAGCCACTTTCGCCTGTTGGCTTTGCGGTTCGCCGCTCACACCACCGGGGTCTCTGGCTGCCAACACGGCGATCCCGTGAAGGCCGCGCGTGATGATCCGCCAGGGCAGCAGCACATCTCCCCAGCTCCTGATGTCGAATGCCTCGATGACCTTCGGGGCTTGCCGAACGAGCACCTCTCCGTTGGGCAGGCGGGCGATCGCGTAGCAGAAGGTGAGCCAGGCGACAAACGACAGGAAGATGATCCCGGCGAGTAGGAGTAAAAGCACGCCAAAGGCGTGGATCGTCTCCGAGTTCAAGGCGCTGATCCTTTACGTAGCTGTACTGACGAGCGGGCATGCGGGACGCAGGGGCAGGTGCCCGGCGTGCCGCGTGCGACCCTGAGGTCGCGGCTACGTCTCCCTTCGCTCCTCTGGCCCTTTTTTCGTCAGCGCTACGTGGCGCCGATATCGAGCGCCCTCGCTTCAGGCCCGGTGGTCGGGCACTGACGAGGGAACCCCATATCGAGTCACGTTTCGCTCACTGAATGATGACATGCCCGACCGACCTTCACCAGGGCTCGTGATCCGGCGGAGCGGTATCGCACCCCCACACCGCACCGGAACTGAACACCTGCGTGAAGTGGCTCCTGCTGGCGAGTTGTCAGGGCTGACGCTACCCAGGCGGTGACCCCGGCGGCCTGAAGCCGTCGGGGCCAGCATTGCGGCGGAGCGGACACACACGTGCGTGTCCTTCAGACCTGATGACGTGAACGATTCGCACTGGTGGCCGCAGCGGTGTCGACGTCAGCACAGCACGCCGTTCGTCGCCTGCCATCCGCCGGGCCACCTGTCACGCCCCACTCACCGCGCCTGATTCGTTGACGACATCAGCTCGAAAGGACGCGCCAGGACCACCCGACCCGCGC
This sequence comes from Micromonospora sp. WMMD730, assembly GCF_049178955.1. Taxonomy (NCBI): domain Bacteria; kingdom Bacillati; phylum Actinomycetota; class Actinomycetes; order Micromonosporales; family Micromonosporaceae; genus Micromonospora; species Micromonospora sp. WMMD730. Next base: position 7,160,809 of record NZ_JBMHML010000002.1, on the reverse strand, counting down.
GCTCCCGGGCCGACCTGGATGACGGCCACGGCGGGAAACCTCGACACTTCCCCGTCGAGGATCATGTGGGGTGCCATCGACCCTGCTCCGAGGAGGTCGCCGTGCAGGCGAAGCTGACCCGGGACGAGGCCGTCGCCCTCGTCGAGCGGATCATGCGGCTCGACTATGCCGACGACGGCGAGCTGAACGACTGGCTGGACAGACTCGAACTCGACCTCGTCTGTCCGGACGTCTCCGATCTGATCTTCACGACCACCCCGGAGTTGACGGCCACCGAGGTCGTCGACCGCGCGCTGGCCTACCGGCCGATCGCGATGCAGGCGGTCCCGTGGTCGGAGACCGAGGAGCAGACCCGACCTGACTGACCCACGTGGGCGCGGGCACCCGGCGCGGGAAGGGCAGGGCCGGCGGCGGGACGTACGCTGGCGATCATGCGGATTGGCATCGTGATCCTTCCCGACCAGCGCTGGCCGGAGGCGCGTCGGCGTTGGCAGCAGGTGGACGAGTGGGGCTTCGACCACGCCTGGACGTACGACCACCTGGGCTGGCGGGACCTGGTAGACGGTCCCTGGTTCGACTCGATGTCGACGCTCACCGCCGCCGCCATGGTCACCGAACGGGTCCAGCTGGGCACCCTGGTCGCCTCGCCCAACTTCCGGCATCCGGCGGCGTTCGCCCGGCAGGTCACCACCCTCGACGACATCTCCGGTGGGCGGCTGCTGCTGGGCCTCGGCGCGGGTGGCATCGGCTTCGACTCGGCGGTGCTGGGCGGGGAGACGCTGCCGCCCCGGCCGAGGGTGGACCGGTTCGGCGAGTTCACCGAACTGCTGGACCTGATCCTGCGGGAGGACGGCACCACCTGGCGGGGGGACTGGTTCAGCGCGGTGGACGCCCGCAACAACCCGGGCTGCGTGCAACAGCCCCGGGTGCCGTTCGTGATGGCCGCCAACGGGCCCCGGTCGATGCGGTTGGCCGTCCGGTTCGGTCAGGGCTGGGTCACCACCGGAACCGGTGAGGAGGAGCTGACGGCCTGGTGGGACGGGGTGGCGACGCTCTGCGCCCGGATGGACCGTACCCTCGGCGAGGTCGGCCGCGACCCGGCGAGCCTGCCCCGCTACCTCTCCCTGGACTCGGCACCTGTCTTCTCACTGCGCAGCGCCGACTTCTTCGCCGAGCAGGTGGCGCGGGCGGCGGCGCTCGGCTTCACCGACGTGATCACCCACTGGCCCCGGGCCAGCAGTTGGTACGCGGGCGACGAGGCGGTCCTGGCCGACGTCGCCACCCGGCTGCTGCCGGAGCTGCGGACGGCCTGACCGGGGTGCCGTCCCCGGGGGCTGTTCAGGTGCCGAGGTCGCCGGTGGGCGTCCCGCCGTCGCCGGCCGAGACCAGCCGGAACCGGATACAGACGATCTCGGTGTCGTCGGTGACCGGGGTGCCGACCCGCGCCCAGTAGCCGGCGTGCCCCGCCCGCCAGTCCTCGATGGACCGGTCCCCCTCCCCCTCGGAGCGGGCGAAGTCCCAGGAGACGCCCGCGAAGGGGACGACCTCGATCCCGGTCACCTCGACCACCCCGACGAGGGCGTCCCGGTCGTCGACCAGGACCAGCCGTTCGCCGACGTGCTCCAACTCCTCGGTCTCGTCGGCGTACTCGGTGAGCAGGCCGGCGGTGGCCGTCTTCACCCCGGCCAGCACCAGCGTGTTGAGCGTGGTGCGCAGCTCGCCGGGGGTGCCGAGGGCGAGCGTGCGGAGTCCGCCGATCCGTGGCCACATGCGGCCGAGGCTACCGCCGTGCCGTTCGCCCGTCGCCCGGTTTCGACGCCCCCACGGTCGGCTCCGCCGTCGCTACGGTGGGTCCGACGACGGGAGGAACCATGGACCGACGCGCGGTACTCGTCCCCGGACGGGGCTACGACACCCACTACCCGCTGTTCGCCTACCCGGGTGAGGGCCTGCGCCGGGCGGGCTTCGAGGTCCACGAGATCGGCTGGCAGCCGCCGGAGGGGATCGGGATGGACGGCGCGCCCCCGTCGGTGGCGATGGACTGGGTCGCCGGGCAGGTCGCCCCGACGCTGGGGACACCGACTGATCTGCTGGTCGCCAAGTCGCTCGGCACCCTGGCCGCCCCACTCGCCGCCGACCGGGGGCTGGCCGCGATCTGGTTGACGCCGCTGCTGCACCGGCCCGAGGTGGTGGCGGCGCTGGACCGGGCGTCCGCGCCGTTCCTGCTGGTCGGCGGTACGGCCGACGGGGCGTGGGACGGCGCGGTGGCGCGGCGGCTCACCCCGCACGTGCTGGAGGTGCCGGACGCCGACCACGGTCTGCTGGTGCCCGGCCCGCTGGCCCGCTCGGCCGAGGTGCTCGGGCAGGTCTGCACGGCGGTCGAGGAGTTCGTGCGGCTCACCTGGCCGGGCTGACACCGGAGCGTGGTCAGGGCAGGTCGGCGGGGGTGAGCAGCCCGTGTGCGCCCAGTTCGGCGGCGACCGGGTCGGGCAGGTCGACGACCACGGCGGCGACGCCCACCCAGTGCGCGCCCCGGGCGGCGCACAGGTCCCGTACGGCCCGCACCTGGGCGCCGGTGGCGACCCAGTCGTCGACCATGAGCACCCGGTCGTCCGCGCCGAGCCGGTCGTCGCGTACCGCGAGGTCGACCTGCCGGCCCCGGAAGTCGGGTGGACTCTGGGCCCAGGTCAGCGGGCCGGCGGGGAGGCGTCCGTCGCCGGGCTTGTGGGCCGGGACGAAGCCGACGCCCAGCGCGGTCGCGGCGAGCGGCCCGAGCATCAGCCCGGTCACCGCGGGGGCGACGACGACGGTGGGCCGGTCGGTGCGGAACGGCGCGACCAGGGCCGGACCGAGCCCGGCCAGCACCTGCGGGTCCCGCCACCAGCGGGAGACGTCGCTGACCAGGTGGCTGCTGCCGGGTCCCGGATCGACCCAGGTGAACAGCTCGGCCAGGCGGTCACGCAGTGCGACGGTCATGCCCACATCCTCGGTGCCGAATGCCAACGGTGGCATTCTGGCCCGTGCGGCCCAGCGGTCCTCGACTGATCGGTCACACGTATCACTGTAATTCCGGGCATACCACCATGATCACGTTGACTTCGGAAGTGCTTCTGTCGTTACGGTCCGAGCCGTCATGCAGGCATACGAAAGGACCGAGCCGGTGGTCGGCAGGCATACCCGTACCCGGATCTTCTCCTCGCCCGCCGGCATCGCCGCGACCGCCGCGATCGGTGTCGCGCTCGCCGTCGGCGGCACCGTCGGCGCGGTGCAGTTGACCGCCGACGACGCGCCGGCCCCCGTGGTGGTGGACACGTTCGCCCCCGGCACGGCCGCCACCACCGACGCGCCTACCCCGAGCCCGTCGGTGAGCGCCACCGCCTCCCCGAGCGCCAGCCCGTCGCCCACGGTCACCGCCAGCCCGAAGGCCACCCGCACCCAGGCCGCCTCCCGGAGCAGGCCGCGCACCCCCGCGCCCAAGCCGTCCGCCACCACCAAGAAGGCGGCCCCGAAGAGCACCGTCGTTGACAGCGGCTCCTGCGGCGCGTCCTTCTACGACGAGGGTCAGTTGACCGCCAACGGGGAGAACTTCGACCCGAGCGCGTTGACCGCCGCCCACAAGACCCTGCCGTTCAACACCAAGGTCCGGGTGACCAACCCGGCCAACGGCAAGTCCGTCACCGTACGGATCAACGACCGTGGCCCGTTCATCGACGGGCGTTGCATCGACCTGTCCCGGGCCGCCTTCGCCACGATCGCCTCGGTCGACGTGGGTGCGCTGACCGTCAGGTACGAGGTGCTGGGCTGACGGCGAACGGTGGCAGCAGCGGGACGGGTGGGTAGAACACCCTCAATCGTGGGGCTAGGTTCATTCTCCCGTCCGGTTCCATCAGGCATGCTGTCCCACGTACGTAAACATGCCTTCCAGTTGGGCCGAGGCCCACTGAGTCCCGGGTCCCGCGCCGGCGTCGGCGCGGCCGTCGGGCTGCTCGCGCTCGTCTCGGCGATCGAGTCGGCCGACGGCCGTGCGGTGCACTACGTCGCGCTGATGACGGTGGCGCCGATCCTGGCCGCCGGCTTCGCCTCGTGGCGTGCGGTGGCCGGGGTGGGTTTCCTCGCGCTGCTGGTCGGGGCCGGTTTCGCGGTGGCCGATCCGGCGATGGAGCTACCCACGGCGGTGTCCCTGGTCGGGATCGCCGTCGCCACGGTGGTGGCGGCGAGCGTGGCGGCGGTCCGGCAGGGGCAGGTGGAGCGGATCGGCGAGTTGTCCAGGTTGGCCTCGGTGGCCCAGCAGGCCGTGCTGCGTCCGCTCGGCCCGCAGGTGGGCACCCTGGCGGTGGCGGCCCGGTACATCTCCCCCACGGCCACCGCCGAGATCGGCGGCGACCTGTACGAGGCGATCGACACCCCGTACGGCGTTCGCATGATCATCGGAGACGTGCGGGGCAAGGGGCTGGACGCGGTCCGGCTCGCCAGCATCGTGCTCGGCTCCTACCGGCACGTCGCGTACGAGCGGCCCGACCTGCGGGCGGTGGTGGCCGACCTGGACCGGGCGGTGGCCCGCAACGTGGGGGACGAGGACTTCGTCACCGCGGCCGTGGTCGAGGAGCGCGGCGGGACGCTCACCATCGTCAACTGCGGCCACCCGGCGCCGTTGCTGCTGCGCCGGGGTGCGGTGATCCCGCTGGAGCCGCCCGCCCCCGCCCCGCCACTGGGGTTCATGCCGGTGGTCCGGCCCCGGGTCGAGCGGCTGGAGCCGGGGGACCGGCTGTTGCTGTTCACCGACGGCCTCGGCGAGGCGCGCCGCGACGGCGAGTTCTTCCCGACCGCCGACCGGGCCTGGCGGCTGCTCGGCCATGGCACGGTCGGCGACGGCCTGGCCTCCCTGGAGACCGCGCTGGTCGAGTGGGTGCACGGCCGGCTCGACGACGACATCGCCCTGGTCCTGATGGAGTACACCGGCCCGCGCAGCGGGGTGACGGTGGCGGTGCCCTCGTGGGAGGTCGGCGCGGCCGAGAGCTGAACCGCCGGGTATGTAATCGCCGTCACTTCCGTGACCGGGTTGTCGCTGCCTACCCGTGAGTAATACAGTGGGGGTTACTGATCGGTAACACCTGTCCGGAAGCGGGGCCAGCGAACATGACCCACTACAAGAGCAACCTTCGGGACCTTGAGTTCAACCTGTTCGAGGTCTTCGGGGCGGACCAGACGTTCGGCCAGGCGCCGTACACGGACCTGGACGTCGACACCGCCCGCAGCTTCCTCTCGGAGGTCGACCGCCTGGCCCGCGAGGACCTTGCGGCCAGCTACACCGACAGCGACCGCAACCCGCCGGTCTTCGACCCCGCCACGCACACCGCGCCGCTGCCGGAGTCGTTCAAGAAGTCGTACCAGGCGTTCATGGACTCCGAGTTCTGGCGGCTGGACCTCCCCGAGTCCCTGGGCGGCAGCAGCGCCCCGCGCGCCCTCTGGTGGTCGCTCGCCGAACTCGTGCTCGGCGCCAACGCCCCGGTCTGGATGTACGCCTCCGGCCCGTCCTTCGCGCACGTGCTGCACGTCGAGGGCACCGAGGAGCAGCAGAAGTGGGCCAAGCTCTTCATCGACAAGCAGTGGGGCTCCACGATGGTGCTGACCGAGCCGGACGCCGGCTCGGACGTCGGCGCCGGGCGCACCCGCGCCGTCCAGCAGCCGGACGGCTCCTGGCACATCGAGGGCGTGAAGCGGTTCATCACCTCCGGTGAGCACGACCTGAGCGACAACATCGTGCACTACGTGCTGGCCCGTCCGGTCGGTGTGGAGGGCGTCGGCGGGCCGGGCACCAAGGGGCTGTCGCTGTTCGTCGTCCCGAAGTTCCACTTCGACGCCGAGACCGGTGAGCTGGGCGAGCGCAACGGCGTCTTCGCCACCAACGTCGAGCACAAGATGGGCATCAAGGTCTCCAACACCTGCGAGGTGACCTTCGGCGAGCACGGCGTGCCGGCCAAGGGCTGGCTGCTGGGCGACAAGCACGACGGCATCCGGCAGATGTTCATGATCATCGAGTACGCCCGGATGATGGTCGGCACCAAGGCGATCGCCACCCTGTCCACCGGCTACCTCAACGCCCTGGAGTACGCGAAGAACCGGGTGCAGGGCGCCGACCTGATCCAGCAGGCCGACAAGGCCGCCCCCCGGGTCACCATCACCCACCACCCGGACGTGCGCCGCTCGCTGCTGATGCAGAAGTCGTACGCCGAGGGCCTGCGCGCGCTGGTCTGCTACACCGCCACCTGGCAGGACAAGGTCGCGGTCGCCGAGGCGGCCGGTGACGAGGCGGCCACCAAGCTGGCCAAGCGGGTCAACGACCTGCTCCTGCCGCTGGTCAAGGGCGTCGGCTCGGAGCGGGCGTACGAGCTGCTCGGCCACGAGGCGCTGCAGACCTACGGCGGCTCGGGCTTCCTCCAGGACTACCCCCTGGAGCAGTACGTCCGGGACGCCAAGATCGACACCCTCTACGAGGGCACCACCGCGATCCAGAGCCTCGATCTGATCTTCCGGAAGATCGTCCGGGACAACGGCAGGGCGCTCACCGCCGTCGCCGGAGAGATCCAGGAGTTCATCGCCACCGAGGCTGGAAACGGGCAGCTCAAGGAGGAGCGGCTGGCGCTCGGCCGGGCGCTCGCCGAGATCCAGAACATCCTCGGCGTGCTGACCGGCTGGCTCGGCGAGGCCCAGGGCGGCGACGCCCGCAGCCTCTACAAGGTCGGTCTGAGCAGCCGCCGCTTCCTGCTCGCCCTCGGCGACCTGGTGGTCGGCTGGCTGCTCCAGAAGCAGGCCGACGTGGCGCTCAAGGCGCTGGCCGGCGAGGTCTCCGCCACCGACCGGGCGTTCTACACCGGCAAGGTGGCCGCCGCCCGGTTCTTCGCCCGCGAGGTGCTCCCCCGCATCGGCGCGGACCGCCGGATCATCGAGGGTGCCGACCTGGACATCATGGACCTCCCGGAGGAGGCGTTCTGATCCCCGCCGGTCGATAGTTCGCAACGGGGCCGATGTTGCGGTATCCGAACGCCTGGATACCGCAACATCGGCCCCGTCCCCCCAGATTGCCCGCCCCAACCCCGATAGCCGGGAGGCTGGGCGGGTAAGCCGCGCGGACCACGTCGTCAGGGCACGCCCAACGGCCACCGCACGGGGGAGTGCAGCGCACATGGGTATTGGTAGCGGCATCTTTCTCATCGCGCTCGGCGCGATCATGACGTTCGCCATCCGGGCCAACGTCTGGTGGATCGACCTGCGCGCGGTCGGCTGGGTGTTCATCCTGGCCGGGCTGGCCGTACTGCTCACCACGCTGTGGTTCTGGCAGGACCGGCGCAAGCGCGCCCGCACGCTCATCGTCGAGGAGAACCGGCTCTCCCACCCGACCGCGATGATGCCGCCGCCGCCCGACCCGCCGCCGCCCACCGCGCCCCCGTCCTGACCGCGCGGCTGGTCCGCTGCCGCCCGTGGCCGGGGTGTGGGTCCGCTGTCGTCACCGGCCGGGCCCGCCGCCGGTGCCCGCACTCGGCCCGCTGCCTGCGCCCGGCCCGCTGCCTGCGCCCGGCCCGCTGCCCGCGCCCGGCCCGTGACCAGTGCGGCGGCCCGTGACCGGTGCGGCGGCCCGAGAGGGTCAGCCGCGGGCGGTGTGCCGGTCGACGATCGGGGCGCCGCCGGGGGTCAACTGCGCCCACGGCGCCGCCGTCCGGTGCACCACCAGGTCGCTGGTCCGTAGCCCCTCCCGGTCGGCCCGGTCCGGGTCGAGCAGCGCCGAGAGCAGCGAGACGCCCGGATTGTGCGCGACGAGCAGCACCGTGCCGGCCTCCGGCTCGACCGTCCGCACCAGGTCGAGCAGGTCGTCCGGGTGCGCCTCGTACGCGGCGGCGGCGTACCGCACCACCGGAGCCGTCCCCGCCGGGGCACCCTCCGGCCGGGACCCGGTCATGCCCAGCGCCACGTCGTGCCAGGTCTGCCTGGTGCGCCGGGCCGCCGAACAGATCACCACGTCGGGGAGCAGACCCTGCCGGGTCAGCCACGCACCTGCGGCGGCGGCGTCGGCGTGCCCGCGTGCGGTGAGCCTGCGCTCCACGTCGGGGCCGGTCGTGGGCTGTTCGGCCTTGGCGTGCCGGAGCAGCACCAGTGTCCGTGTGTCGGCCTCGCCGTCCGTCATTGCACCAGCTTGCCTGATTGGGGCGGGGGCCGCCTGGGTAAGTCGATGGATGCCACTCGCTCATCGATGCCCTCGATGGCCGTGGCGGGTGGGTAACGCCAGCTGACAGCCAAGGAGGCGACGTCATGGGCATCGGTGCCAGCATCTTCCTCATCGCGGTGGGCGCGATCTTCGCGTTCGCCATCGACGCCAACCTGGGATGGCTCAACCTCGACGTGGTCGGCTGGGTGCTGATGCTCGCCGGCGTCGTCGGGCTGCTGACCACCCTCTACTTCTGGAACAGCCGCCGCCGGGCCGTCGTCACCACCGCGGTGCGGCAGGACCAGGTCGTCGCCGACCGGGTCGTGCCGGTGCAGGGCGGCCAGGTGGTGCGTGAGGAGTACCGCGAGACGCGCGGCTCGGGTTACCCGGTCTGACCGTCCCGCACCCCATGATCTCGAGGGCCCCGCAACGGCGCGGGGCCCTCGAACTGTCTGCGGTTCTTTCCCGGGGTCGGGTGGGGTCAGGCGAAGAGGGCGAAGTAGATCGCGATGTGGTGACAGAGGGCGGCGATCAGGGTGCACGCGTGGAAGAACTCGTGGTGGCCGAAGACGGTGGGCCACGGGTTCGGCCGGCGTAGCGCGTAGAAGACGGCACCGATGCTGTAGACCGCGCCTCCGGCGGCGAGCAGCACCAGCACGGTGACCCCGCCCTGGCGCAGGATCTGCGGGAGGATCGCCACCGACACCCAGCCGAGGGCCAGGTAGAGCGGCGCGGAGACCCAGCGCGGGGCGTGCGGCCAGATCAGCTTGACGGCGACACCCGCCAGCGCCCCGCCCCAGACCAGGCCGAGCATCAGGATGGCCATCCGCCTGTCGAGCAGCAGGACGCAGAGCGGGGTGTACGTCCCGGCGATGAACACGAAGATCATCGAGTGGTCCATCCGGCGCATGATCTGGTAGCCGCGCTCCGACCACACCCGGCGGTGGTAGAGGGCGCTGGTGCCGAACAGACCGCAGACTGTCACGCTGTAGATCAGGCAGCTGACCAGGGGTGTCCAGCCGGGCCGGGTGGCCGCGACGGCGCTGAGGACGATGCCGCAGACGAGCGCGACGAAGAACGCGTAGGTGTGCAGCCAGCCGCGCATCCGGGGCTTACCGATGTCGACAGGCTTGAGTCGAAGCGGTGCGGAGGTGGTCACGCAAACAGGTTACGGCACCGTAGGTTACTTCTAGGTAGTGCGACCCGTCACCGACCTGTCGAGTCTGGCGACCCTGGACGGCCCATCGATCGGAGAGTATGGCGCAATGCGGATCCGACCCGTGGGCCGGCACGCCCTCCTGCTCGACTGCGACGACCCCGCCCAGGTGGAACAGTGGCGGGCCGAGCTGTGGCGTCGCCGGGAGGCCGGTGAGCTGACCGCCGCCGAGATCGTCCCGGCCGCCGGCACCGTCCTGCTCGACGGGGTGCCCGACCCGGAGTCGACGGCCGCCCGGATCGCCCGCTGGACCCCCGGCCCGGCCGTCGCCGCCGCCGGGGCCACCACCGTCGAGGTGCCCACCGTGTACGACGGGGAGGACCTGCCCCGGGTCGCCGCACACTGGCGGGTGACCGTACCCGAGGTGGTGCACCGCCTGGCGAACACCGAGTTCCGGGTGGCGTTCTGCGGGTTCGCCCCCGGCTTCGCCTACCTGACCGGGCTGCCCCCGCAGTACGCGGTGCCCCGACTACCCACCCCGCGCCCCCGGGTGCCGGCCGGCTCGGTGGCCCTGGCCGGCCCGTACGCGGGGATCTACCCGAGCGCGTCGCCGGGCGGCTGGCTGCTGGTGGGGCGGACCACGCTGACCCTGTTCGACGTGTCGGCCGACCCACCCGCCACCCTCACCCCGGGCACCCGGGTCCGGCTGGTGACCGGATGACCGCACCGCAGGACACCGCAGGCGCGATCGAGGTACGGCGGGCGGGACCGCGTACCACCGTGCAGGACCTGGGACGGCCCGGGTGGGCGCATCTCGGCGTACCCCGGTCGGGGGCGCTCGATCCGGCGGCGCTGGCGCTGGCGAACCGGCTGGTCGGCAACCCGGCGGACGCCGCCGGTCTGGAGCTGACCTTCGGCGGGTGCGAGCTGCGGCTGACCCGGGCCGGCACGGTGGCGGTGACCGGGGCCGACGTCGACGTCCGGGTCGACGGTCGGCCCGGTGACGTAGGCCGGCCGCTGGCGGTGCCGGCGGGCGCGGTGCTGCGAATCGGCACGCCCCGGCACGGACTGCGCAACTGGCTCGCGGTCGACGGCGGGATCGCCGTCCCGCCCGTGCTCGGCAGCCGGTCCACCGACACCCTCGCCGGCCTCGGCCCACCCCCGGTCCGCGACGGCGACCTGCTCCCGCTCGGCCGACCGGCCGGCCCACCCGCGCCGGTGGACTTCACCGTCGGCCGGCCGGTGCCGGACGAGCTGTGGCTGACCCTGCGCCCCGGCCCACGCGCCGACTGGTTCACCGCCGGGGCGATGGCACTGCTGCTTGGCACGGCGTACACGGTGAGCCCGGTCAGTGACCGGGTCGGCGCGCGACTGGTCGGCGCGGCGCTGCCCCGCGCGGTGGCCGGGGAACTGCCCAGCGAGGGCGTGGTGCTCGGGGCGGTGCAGGTGCCCGCCGACGGCCAACCGTTGATCTTCCTGGCTGACCATCCGACCACCGGCGGCTACCCGGTGATCGGCGTGGTGGACGACGTGGCGGGGCTCGCGCAGGCCCGACCGGGGACTACGGTGAGGTTCCATGGACCTCAACGCTGACCTCGGCGAGGGATTCGGCATCTGGCGGCTCGGCGACGACGAGGCGCTGCTCGACCTGGTCACCTCCGCCAACGTGGCGTGCGGCTTCCACGGCGGCGACCCGTCGACCATGCGCCGGGTCTGCGCCGCCGCCGCCGAACGCGGCGTCACCGTCGGCGCGCAGGTCGGCTACCGCGACCTGGCCGGCTTCGGCCGCCGGCACATCGCGTACGGCTTCGACGAGCTGCGCGACGACGTCACCTACCAGCTCGGGGCGCTCGACGCGTTCTGCCGGCCGTACCGCACCCGGGTCCGCTACCTCAAACCGCACGGCGCGCTCTACCACGCGGCGGCCACCGACGAGGTGCAGGCCGCCGCCGTGGTCGCCGCCGTCACCGGGTACGACCACGAGCTGCCGATCCTGTGCGCGCCCGGCTCCACCCTCGCCCAGCTCGCCGTCGGCGCGGGACTGCGGGTGGTCGCCGAGGGCTTCGCCGACCGGGGCTACCTGCCCACCGGGGCGCTGGTGCCGCGTACCGCGCCGGGCGCGCTGGTCACCGACCCGGAGGAGGTGGCCGTCCGGGCGGTCCGGATGGCCACCGAGCACACCGTGGTGGCGGTCGACGGGACCGTGGTGCCGTGCCCGGTCGCCTCGATCTGCCTGCACGGGGACAGCCCCGGCGCGGTCGCCTCGGCCGCCCTGGTGCGGGCCGCGCTGATCGACGCCGGGGTCACCCCGACCCCGTTCGCCTGACCGTCGCCCGTTCGCCCTGATGGCCCGGCCGGGCGGGTCCGGTGCCCGTCCGCCGGGCGCTCAGGTGTCCAGGCCGCGCAGCACCAGCGGGACGCGGGTCGCGCCGTCGTCGACGACTCGCACCGGGACACCCCAGTCCTGCCGGGTCAGGTGGCAGGCGGCGTGTTCGACGTCGGCGTCGCAGGTGGCGGCCTGGGCGGTCACCTGGAGCACCCCCTGCGGTACGGCCGGGTCGATCACCAGCCGGCGGGACAGCTCGGTCCCGGTGCCGGACCCCTCGACCAGCAGCTCCGGCGGCGAGGCCGAGACGACCAGCCGGGTCGACGGCCCGTACGTCTCGTCCAGCTTCTGCCCCGGCGCCGGCGTGAAGATCACCTCCAGGGTCACCTCGCCGGCCGCGACGTCGGTGGGTTTGCGTTCCAGCCGGTGCCGGGGACCGTCCACGGTGTCCGCCCCGGCGGCGGTCAACGCGCCCGGGGCGAGCCGGGTCAGCCGGTGCGCGGCCGACTCCACCACCAGCACCCCGCCGTCGGCGGTGAGCACCAGGTCGCTCGGCTCGGCCAGCCCGTCGGCCACCGTGGCGACCAGGCCGGTCGCCGGGTCGAAGCGGCGGACCGCGCCGTTGTAGGTGTCGGCGATCAGCACCGAGCCGTCGGGCAGCGCGCACACCCCCAGCGGATGCTGGAGCAACGCCCGGTCGGCGGGCCCGTCCACGTGCCCGAAGTCGAACAGCCCCTGCCCGACGGCGGTGCCGAGCACGCCGTTCTGCACGTAGCGGATGGCGCTGGTCTCGCTGTCGGCCACCCAGAGCCGCGCCCCGTCGGCGGAGACGGACAGGCCGGAGGGTTGGGCCAGCCACGCCTCGGGCAGCGGCCCGTCGCGCAGCGCCTCGACGGTGGTGCCCGCCCACATGCCGGCGGTCCGCTTGACCGGGTCGAACCACCAGAGCTGGTGGATGCCGGCCATCGCCACGATGACCTTGTCGTCGTACCAGGCCAGGTCCCACGGGGAGGAGAGGTCGACGGAGAGCGCGTCGTGGGCGTGGTCGTCGACCGTGGAGCGCCACTGCCGGCCGGTGCCGGCGACCGTGGTCACCTCGCCGGTGTCCAGGCGTACGCCGCGCAGCAGGTGGTTGACCGTGTCGGCGACCAGCAGGTCGTAGCCGGCGACCTCGGCCACGTGCGGGGGCAGCAGGCAGAGCCCCTGCGGCTCGGCGAACCCCGCCGAGGCGGCCGGCCCGTCGACCCGGCCCCGCTCACCCGAGCCGATCCGCCGGATCAGCGTCTCGCCGTCCGGGGCCAGCTCGACCAGGCTGTGCCGGGCCGAGTCGGAAACCAGCAGGTTGCCGCCGCCGAGCAGCACGACCTTGCCGGGGAAACGCAGCGTCGTCTCCGGAGGCGTCGGCGGCACGTACGGCCCGTCGCCCCGGTGCAGGGTGCCCTTCGCCTCGTGCGTGGCGATCAGGTCGTCGACCAGCCGAACCAGCCCCTCGGCGTGACCCTCGCCGGCCATCGTGGCGACCACGTACCCCTCCGGGTCGACCACCGCCAGGGTGGGCCACGCCTTCGCCGCGTACTGCTGCCACATGTCCAGCTCGGGATCGTCGAGCACCGGGTGGTGCACGCCGTACCGCTCGACGGCGGCGGCCAGGGCAGCCGGGTCCTTCTCGTGCTCGAACTTCGGCGAGTGCACCCCGACGACGACCAGCACGTCGGCGTACTTCTCCTCCAGCGGGCGCAACTCGTCGAGCACGTGCAGGCAGTTGATACAGCAGAAGGTCCAAAAATCTAACAAGGCGATCTTTCCCCGCAGGTCGGCGAGCTTCAGCTCCCGCCCACCGGTGTTGAGCCACTGCCTGCCCCGCAGTTTGGGGGCACGTACGCGCGGTGTCGTTCCCATGCCTGTCAGCCTGCCACGTCACCCCGGGGCGGGTCGGGCATCGTGACCCGGCCGACGGGCAGGCCGGCCGGCGACCGAGCTTTCTAGCCCGCGCCGCCCTCGTTGCGCTCTCGTCGTTTCGCGGCGTAGGCGCGGACCTCGACCGCGTCCCAGATCCGGCCGACGGTCAGGGTGTCGATCGGGGCCGGAAAGTCCGGGCGGTCGACCAGGATCGCGGCGCGCTGGCGGGAGACGCCGAGATAGTCGGCGACCTCCGAGAGGGCCATCACACGCACGGTCGGACCATCCGGTGACACGGGTAGGCAACTTGTCACCGAGGGGGTTGACGACCTGCCTACGGGTCCGCCAATGTTGACACTATGCCTCTACACAGAGCGATGGAGCCGATACCTTCCGATCTCGTTCACCGTCGCCGCCGATGGTCCCGCGCATGTGCCTGCGGCCTTCGGTGGCGGCACTGCCCGGATCGCCTGCGGAACCCGGAGCCAGCCGAGCCGACTCCTCTGCGCCCGGGATGGGCGAACGCACCGACGCACGCCTACCCGCACCCCGACCGGGCGTCCTGGTCGATGCGGGACCAGGCGCGTCGCGCCAACGTGGGCCGGCGCTGGTGACCGCCCACCGGCCGCAGCGTCCAGGGTGGTGCTGTGGGGCATGCCGGCAGCCGTATCCGTGTCCCGAGGCGCGGAAGGTTCTCGCGGCGGGCGATCTGTGGGCAACCCAGAGCTATCTGGCGAGCCTCTTCGTGACGGCAGTGGGTGATCTTCCGGGAGTGCCGGTGGTGGACCTGTACGCCAGGTTTCTGCTATCGGTGCCCGTCCGGGGCTCCAGAGCGGACCGTAGCCGTACCGGTTCTTCTTGGAGGTCGCGTACGTGACGTGCGGTGACGATGACCTATTCCTGGTGGTCCTGGTATGCCACCGCGTGGCCGCTGCGGTCGACCCGTTGACGTGTGGACGATCAGATCACCCTTGCTCAGGAAGTGGCAACCGATTTGGGCCAGACGCTGCCCCGGTGCTATTGTCGATGATCCTAATCTCTGAAGCGTTCTGGATAGAAGGAAAGGCGAGCTCTAATCAGGCTGGGTCAGGTATTCGGGTCGTTGATTATTTGGCGATCGACGGAGAGGGCGGCCCCGACGTGTGCCCGCAAAGTCTCATACGCTTCGTCTCGCCCGAGTTCTCCTGGCCGGGTAGGGATTCTGCATAAGATGGCCAGCTCTGCTAGGACGTCGGGCGCGAGTTCCGGACTTCTGCGCGAGTAATCGATCAGTGTTCCTTTTGCTTCGCGGCGTACCTCAAAAAGGTTATCTGCCAGTAGTCTTAGAAGTAGATTCTGGATTTCCTTGGAGGGTGCCGCGTGGCGCAAAAGTCTTACTGCCTCTGAACGTATTTCCCGCAATTTGTCCGCAGTGGCCAGGGTGGCTAGCTTGGCGGTAATCGATTCGTTGAATAAGTTGGCTGCGGCCAATGCTCGGATTGCCTCTATCTGCACGTCCGGGTTGATGTCTGCGGTGGCGAGGATGGTTAGTTTGGTGGTGATCAAATTGTTAAATAAGCCGGCTGCGACTATAGATCGGCACGCCTGGATCTGCACGTAAGGGTTGGTGTGGGTGATGGCGAGAGTGGTCAGTGCGCTGGCGATGTGTTCGGTGAGTGCGCCGCTCAGGGCTAGCGTGAGGATGGCCCGGATCTGCACGTAAGGGTTGGTGTGGGTGGTGGCGAGGGTGGTCAGTGCGGTGGTGGTGGGTTCGGTGAGTGCGCCTGCTTCGGCTAGTGCCCGGATTGCCTGGTTTTGCACGTCTGGGTTGGTGTGGGTGGTGGCGAGGGTGGTCAGTGTGGTGATGGTGGCTTCGGTGAGTGCGCCGGCTTGGGTCAACGCGAGGATGGCCCGGATCTGCACGTAAGGGTTGGTGTGGGTGGTGGCGAGGGTGGTCAGTGCGGTGGTGGTGGGTTCGGTGAGTGCGCCTGCTTCGGCTAGTGCCCGGATTGCCTGGTTTTGCACGTCTGGGTTGGTGTGGGTGGTGGCGAGGGTGGTCAGTGCGGTGGTGGTGGGTTCGGTGAGTGCGCCTGCTTCGGCTAGTGCCCGGAATGCCAGGATCTGCACGTCTGGGTTGGTGTGGGTGGTGGCGAGGGTGGTCAGTGCGGTGGTGGTGGGTCCGGTGAGTGCGCCGGCTTGGGTCAACGCGAGGATGGCCCGGATCTGCACGTAAGGGTTGGTGTGGGTGGTGGCGAGGGTGGTCAGTGCGGTGGTGGTGGGTTCGGTGAGTGCGCCGGCTGCGGCTAGCGCCCGGAACGCATCGATCTGAACACGCCAGTCGGTGTGGGTGGTGGCGAGGGTGGTCAGTGTGGTCGTGGTGGGTTCGGTGAGTGCGCCGAGTTGGGCTGCGATAGCCGCAAGCTGGCACCAGCGCAGAAGAGTGATGCCACCCGACGGGACGGCACGACTGTCCAGGGTGGCGTGGAATCGATCAGCAGCTTTGGTGCCGCCCAGCGCGGCCAGCCGCTCCCTCAGGGCAGCCCGATAGGCGGCGAAACGGCACCTGCTGTGCTCCTGGTCGAACCATTCGTCGACCGCCTGGTTGATCACCGCATCGATGGTCGCGGTCTTCAGTGGTGTGTCGTCGGCCAGCACCCGGAGCATGAACAGGAAGTCCCGGCCCAGCAGTTCCTCGTACGGGCTCGGGTTGCCCTCGGCCGGATAGATCGACTTCGCCACCACATCGTCGATCTGTTCGACGTAGTCGGTGCCGATCAGGCCGAGCGCGAGCAGGATCGGCTCCTCGTAGCGGGGGTCGTGCAGCCGGCGGCGGATCTCGCTGATCCGGTCGGTGGCCGAGCCACGGAACGCCAGCGCCCGGCCGGCGTAGTACTCCTCGAAGGTCAGGTGGGCGAACCCGTACCGGCCGGGAGCACGCTCGACCAGCAGGCCGGTGTGGGTGTCGGCCTTGTCGACGAAGTCGAGCACCCCCAGCCCGGCGTCGGTGCGCAGCGGGTCGGCGGCTTCCAGCATGCGTCGATTCCACTCGGTGCCCTGGTGAGTTGCCCACAATGGGCCGAGGACGTCGAGTAGTTCCAGCCGGGTGGCGGCACCCTCAGGGCGGTGCTCGTGCATCCACCAGCCCAGCTCGGTCAACCACCGGGTGAGGATCCGCTCGTCGGGCAGGTCGGCCTCGGCGACCCCCTGGGCGCTGCGCCAGGTGCGGCCGAGCGCGTTGCACACCTCCACGTACGCCTCGACCCGGCGGTGCGGAAGCCGGCCGCTGGCCCGGTGCACCAGCACCAAAGCGGTCAACAGCAGGGGGTTGGCGGCGAGCCGGCGTACCCCGGCGTTAGTCGTGAGGGCCTGCTCGATCGCGGCGGCCTCGCGTGCGCCGGCCAGCCGGGTCGCCTCGGCGGACCGGCCCGGGGTCTCGGCGCGCTCGACCTCGCGGCAGTAGACGTCGAGGAACCGGGTGATCGTCGGGTCGTCCATGTCCTGGAGCCGCACCGCGCGGAACGGCTCCGGCAGCGGGGCGGCCTGGTAGCCGGCGATCCGGCTGGTCACCACGAAACGGTTCCCCTGCCGGGCGTGGGCGGTCACGAAGTTGGCCACCGCCGTGACCACGCCCCGGCGTAGCTCGGCCGAGGCGATCTCGTCCAGGCCGTCCAGCAGCACCAGGCAGCGGCCGGCGTCGAGCTGGCGGCGCAGCAGGTCGGCCAGGCCCGGCAGGGTGCACTCGGCGCGCCGGAGCTGGCCGGACAGGAACTCGCCGATGCCCACCTCCGGGAACCCCTGGCGGGCGTACTCGCCGATGCGGAGATAGATCGGGAACAGCGCACCCCGGCCCCGGACCGGCTCGCCGGCGATCAGTGCTCGGGCGTGGGTCAGGGCCAGGTAGCGCAGCAGGGTGGTCTTGCCCGTCCCCGGATCGCCCAGGACCAGTAGCTGGGCGGCGTCGCGGGCCGCGTCGAGCACCGGCTGGCTGGCCGGCTGTTCCGCCTCGACGGCGAACCGGTGGCCGTACTGCGTCTGCAACCGGTCGAGGGCGGCCTCGAAACCGGTGTGGTCCAGCGTCCCCTCGGCCACCAGGGCGGTCAGCCGCTCCCGTTCCCGCTCGAACCAGGCCCGCGCCCGGTCGCCGGGATTGCGGTCCGGTCGCGCCTGCAACCCGACGAACACCTCGCCCAACGGAAGCTGCACGGTGGTGTTCCGGACCACCCCGACGGTACGCAGGTAGCGGTGCTGGTCGATCAGCCAGCGCAGGTAGGCGACCCGGTCGTCGTCGGTGGCGTCGACCGCGCCCAGGTGCTCGGCGATGCGGGTGGTGGCCTGGGCGGTCG
Organism: Micromonospora sp. WMMD730; assembly: GCF_049178955.1. Taxonomy (NCBI): domain Bacteria; kingdom Bacillati; phylum Actinomycetota; class Actinomycetes; order Micromonosporales; family Micromonosporaceae; genus Micromonospora; species Micromonospora sp. WMMD730. The sequence goes on along the minus strand of NZ_JBMHML010000002.1, from coordinate 7,142,906 downwards.
ATGCGGCATCGGAGCGGCCGAGCATCCCCTGGAGGGCCGCTTCGCGGCGCACCTCGGCGTCCAGCCCGTCGAGCAGGGCCTTGAACGCCGGCCGCAGCAGGCCGACCCGGTCGTAGCGCTCGTCGTCGGATTCGGCCCGGCCGAGCGAGTCGACGGCCCGTTCCGCCAGCCGCACCGGGGAGGGCGGCACACCGGGGACGAGCACCTTCGCCAGCTCGGGGGCGCCCTCGTGCACCCAGAAGCCGTCGTTGACGTCGAACTCGGCGAGCCGGTCACCGTACGACCGGTTCAGCTCGGTGAGGGCGCGGCGCAACGCGCGTTCGAGGGCCTTGTGTTCCGGGTCTCCCCACACGCGGGTCTTGACGCCCTTGGCGGCGGCGGCCCCGACCTGCGCCAGGATCGGCTTCGCCAGCGCCGTGGCCAGCGCGACAGGGTCCATGGCCGGCAAGTGTAGGCGGACCGACCACAAGGGATAGTCGTGTAGCCGACGGGCTCCTGGTCAGGGTGCCCGAGGGCGGATCTGGCGTCAGCGGGTCAGGTCGACGGTGACGGTGACCCGGCCCCGGTCGTCCCGGCGGGCCACCGCGTGCCCTGCCCGGTCGACCCCGTCGAGGTTCAGCGAGATCGGGCCGCCCTCGCCCAGGAAGTTCCGCCACCACTGCTTGGCGTCGGGCATCGCGACCTGGATGACCACCGTCTCGCCGGCCTGTCGGTACGCGACCGGCGTGCTGAACGTCCGCCCGGAACGGCGACCGGTGTAGGTGACCACGGCCAGGTGTCGCCGGAGAAAACGCCCCCAGCGTGGCGACGACCGCAGCGCCATGATCCGGGTGTTGAACGACCGCGCCAATCCTGAGGGGAACGATCCTCGTTGACCCATCCGGGCCTCCGTCGTCGATGTGAAAGCTCCACGCCGACCGTAACACCGCCCGGTTCCCGGAAGCATCAGTGAGAACCCCGACCGCCGGCCTCCACGGCGCCAGGGACAGTGATAGCGGCGTATACCGGTATGCCTGTCAGGCATAAATATGACTGACAGGCATACCGCTCTCCAGGCAAGGCATGGGTCGCCGCCGCCGCGCCCGCAGGGGCGGGGTATGACCGCCGCCGCGCCAGAAGCGAGGGGGCAGAGCGGCGGTCACGGTGGAGCCGCGCGGGAGGGTCCGACCCTGCCCGCGCGGCCCCGGACGGGACGGTCAGCAGCGACCGACCATCGTCTTCACGTCGTAGGTGGTGTTGACCCAGGTGTCGGCCACGTAGCCGGTCACGCCCGTGGCCGGGTTGGTGATCCGGTCCCAGGTGGACGACGGCCAGTAGCCGCCACTGACGTACTCGCCGAAGGTGTAGCAGGCGATCTTCACCGTCGCGCCGTAGTTGACGGAGCCGGCGATGCCGTAGGTGGTGCCCGGCCCGGTGCGGATGTTGAGCGACGGGTTGGCCAGGATCGTGCCCGTCACGGCCGGCGGGTCGCCGGTGCCACCCAGGCGGGCCACCGCCGCCTGCGCGGCGGACAGGTAGCCGGCGTACGCCCCGTTGTTGTACGTCGACCAGGGCTGCCAGTTGCTGCCGCCGCTGGAGATGCTGTAGGCGGCGTTGGCGTTGCACTGGGAGTTGTAGGCGCAGGTGTCGTTGACGGTGGGGTGGTAGCAGTTGTTGATCTGCCACAGCCCCCGGTCCAGCGAACCGTTGGGGCAGCCGGCGGTGGGGCCGTTGCTGCCGACCGCCGACGGGTTGCAGGACGACTCGGCCATCGCCACGGCCACGGCGGTGACCAGCGGGTTGTTCCGGAACCCGGCGGCGTACGCCACCTGGGCGCACAGGTCGATGCCGACCGCGTTGACGCCCACCCGGTTCGCCTTCGCGCCGATGGCGGGGCCACCGACGCTGGCCGGCTTGGCCTGGTCTGCCGGGCGGGTGGCCGACGCGGCGTGGGGGGCCGGGCCGGTGGTGGCGGGTGCGGCGGTGGCGGGGGTGGGCATGGCGCTGACGCCGACGACGGCGGCCAGTGTCAGGCCGAGGGCCAGACGCAGGGCGCGTCGGGCCGCGGGGACGGCAAGGGGGAGACGCATCGTGATCCTTTCAGCGGACGACCGGGAGGGGAGCCGGGCAGGGTGGGGGGGCGTCAGCGCCCGGTCCACTCCGGGTCGGCGTAGGACCAGCCGAGGTACGGCGCACCGGGCCAGGTCTGCGAGACGCGGCGGACGGTGGCCGCCGAGGTGATGTAGTTGCCGTTGCCCTCGGAGAGCATCACGTGGCCGTAGTAGCCGTTGATCGACGCGGCGGCGTAGAAGACCAGCGCGCCGGACGGCGGGGTGCCCGTGGTGCGGATCATGCCGCGCGAGAGCAGCGCGTTGTAGTGCACGATCGCCGAGGCGTAGCCGCTGGCCGCCCGACCGTAGGCGTGCCCGACGAAGTTGTCGCACCAGCCGTCCCACTGGTGGTTGGAGTCACCCAGGTCCCCGTTGGTGTACGCCTGGCCGATGACCGACCGGGCCCAGGCCATCGCGCGGTCCTCGCGGGTGCCGGTGGGCGGCGGGGTGGTGGTGCACTCCGGCTCGTTGGGCAGGTACTGGTTGAACCCCGGCGTGTTGGTGTAGAAGTCGCTGATCCAGCCGCTGGCCGGGGAACTGATCCGGTGCCAGACCGAGTTGCCGGAGATGTTGCGTCCGCGTACGGCGCACTCGGCGACGAACCCGGTGCCGTCGCCGAGGAGCGCCACCGAGCCGGCATTCGCGTCGTACGGGCTGGTGCGCACCATCAGGCCGGCACCGCCCGTACCGGCGACGCTGTAGCCGGAGATCCCGGCGAACGACGGTGCGGCCGTGCCCACCAGGACCATCGCCGTGACGCCGCAGGCGGCGAGGACCCGTACGGCGAGTCTCGGCAGTGCTCGGCGGGATGTGCGACCCGGGGGGTTCGAGTCGTTCGGCTGGTACACGCGGTTCTCCTGTCGAGAGGTCGGCGCCGCACCGGAAGCGGTGCGGCGTACCCGTCGGGCGGTGCTCCGTGCGGTCCGGTATCCCCGGGGCGAACGTCGATTTCGAGCCGAACGGATGCGTGTCAGGCCCGACACTCGCCGTGAGATCATATTCACCGGCACCTATCCGGCGGGTGGCTGCTCCGGGGTCGATCCTGTCGTGGCACCCGCCTGTAAAGCACTGGCTTGACGTGCGTTGACACCAGGGTTTACATGCAGGGGAGGGTCCATGACGGGTCGAAGCGGACGAGTCGGCGAGCAGGTTTCCGGCGAGGTCCGGCACCACCAGTTCGTCGCTGATCTCGCCCGGCTCCGGCGCGACGCCGGGCAGCCGTCACTACGCAGGATGTCGGCGACCGCCCACTACTCGCACACCGCGCTGGCGGGGGTGCTTGCCGGCACCCGCCTACCGTCGCTGGAGCTGACCCTGGCTTTCGTCCGGGCCTGTGGCGGCGACGAGGCGGCCTGGCGGGACCGGTGGCACCGGGAGGCCGCACTGGACCGGCCCGCCGGACCGGCCCCCGACGGGCCAGCGCTCACCGGGCCGGCAGCCGCCGGACCGTCGGATGAGTCGGTCCCGGGGCTACCGCCGTCGCCACCACTGGCGGCGGCCCGGCGCACACCGGGACCCCGGTGGGCACCGCTGCCCCGGTGGGCACTGGTCGCGGCGGCCGGGCTCACCGTGCTCGTCGCCGGCTCGGTCGTACCGATGATCGCCGACCGGGAACCCCGGACGAACCGGCCCTCGGACCGGGCGGTCGACGCGTCCCGCCCGGCACCCACCGACCCCGCAGCCACCGGCGGCACGCCGGTCCCCGACGGGGCGGACCCGCAGGAGGAACGCTGCCAGGTGGACGCGGTCAGCACGGAGACCGTCCCGGTGCCCGACCCCGACCCGACGCAGCCCACCTACGGCAGCCTGACCCTGCGTTACTCCCCGCGCTGCCAGGCGGCCTGGCCACTGTTCGTCTCCACCGAGCGGGTGCCGACCGGGGCGACCATCCGGCTGGCGGCCACCCGCCCCGCCGACGGCGCGGCCAGCCGGTTCGACTACCCGTTCATGATCAAAAGTCAGGTGTACAGCGTGTTCGGCAACGTGCTGCGGACCACGAGGGGCTGCGTGTCGGTCACCGTCGACATCACCGCGGCCGACAACCGCAGCGTCCTGGCCAGCGCGCGTACCCCGTGCGTGCAGCTCGGTGCCCGGACATGACACTGCCCCCCGCGCCGGTGCGGAGGGCAGTGGTCGGCCGGTCGGTCAGACGTGCTGGGTCTCGGTCGTCGACGGGTGCAGCTCGGCGGTGGTCTCCGTGACGAACCGGCCGGTGCTCGCGCTGCGGTTGACCTCCTGCTCCCCGCCATTGCCGACCTGCTCGGTGGTCGTGTGCCGGGGGTCCCGCTCGGTGGTGCCCTCCGTGACGAAGCGGCCGCTGCGCGCGCTGCGGTTGACCTCGTTCTCGTTGCCTGCCATGGGGTGACCTCCTCGGGCTACGTCAATGTCCTCTTAGACTGCCCACTCCGCGCGGCCCGAAACACCGACGGCGGGGACCCGGTCCACCCGGGTCCCCGCCGTCGGTACGTCGTTACTGGCCGGCCGGCTTGAGGCAGAGCACCCGGTCGACTCCGCCGCCCTGCAACACCACGTGCGGCTGGGTCGGGTCGGTGCACTTCTCCTTGGCGTCCACCTTGGAGACGACCGTGAAGGCACCCTGCTCGTCGCAGTTCGCCGCGCTCGCGCCGTTACCTGACTGCTTGACGCAGGAACCGACGGCCGGATTGAACGGGGCCGGCTTGTCGTCGTCCGAGCCGATCTTGCCGAGCAGCATCAGCAGGCCCAGCGGGACGGCCAGGATCAGCACCGCCGCGATCAGCACCAGGGCGAGCACCCGCCCGTTGCGTACCTTCGGCGTGGGCTGTTCGGCCTTCTGCTCCGGCTCGGCGTCCGGCTTGAACGCGTCGAAACGCCCCTGCTCCTGCTCCGGCTCACCAGGCCAACCCGTGGGGCCGGACGGCTGCCCGGCCGGCCCGAACTGCTGGCCGGCGGGCGGGAACGGGGAGGCGTACCCACCGTGGGCCGGGTCGTGCGCCGGGTGGCCGTACCCCGGCACGGGTGCGGCACCGGCCGGTGCGCCGCTGGTCGGGCCGGCCCCGAACGGCTCGGCCGGCCGGTCCGCCGGCCCGTGCGGACGGGTGCCGTTCATCGGGCGGTTGCTGCCCGCCGGGTCGGCGAAAGCGGGGATGCCGCCGCCGAACGCGGGCGGGGCGGCCGGTGGCGCGGACGACGGCGCGTCACCGCCGAAGCCGTGCTGCCGCTCCTGGTCGTCGAAGCGGGGACCGTCGAACCGGGTCCGGTCCTGGTCGTCGAAGCGGGGCTGCTCGGGGCCGTCGAACCGGGTGCGGTCCTGGTCGGCGAACCGGGCGTCGTGCTGCTCGGGCCGGCGGGGGTCGTGCTCCTCCGCCTCCTCCGGCGGCTCCGGGCGGGCCGGTCGGCCGTACACCCGGGGTTGCGGAACGACCGGGCCGGCCGGATGTGCCGCCTGGTCGTTCGGGGGTGCGACCCGGCTGGCCGTCGGCACCGAGGCGCTGGCCGAGGCGCGGCCGACCGCACCGGGCTCCCCGGCCTCGGCCGTCGGCACCTGGGCGCGGCCGGCACCCTCGGACTCGGGCGAAAGCCGCTGCGCGGGCAGTGCCGGGCCGGCCGGCAACTGCGGCTGCTCCGGCGCGCCCCAACCGGCGGCCTCGCGGCCGTGCGGCTGCTGGTCGCCGGGCCCTCCGAACGGGGCCGGCGGCACGTAGTCGGCCGGCGGAGCGGCGGCCAGGCTGGCCCCCGGCACGCGCTGCTCCTGGGGCGGGAGCGGCACCTTGTTGGCCGGGGAGATGCCGGGAGCGGGCCCCGGCTGGTAGATCGGCTGGTCATCGCCACGGCGGGGCTCCCAGCCGCCCTCGGCCGGCTGGCCGGCGGGCTCGGCGCGACCCCACGCCTGCTCGGGTGCCCACGGCTCGCCCTCCGGCACGACGGGGCGTTCGGCCCCGGGCCACGGCGGCTGCTGGTGGTCGTTGCCGGCCCAGGCGGGCGGACCGTCCGGCGCGGAGACCGAGGCGGACGCGCGCGCGGGTTGTTCCGGCGTCGCCCAGGCAGCCCCGGACTCCTGGTGCTCCGGCGACGGTACGGAGGCCGCACCCCGCTGCGCGACCGGTGCCGGCCACTCCTGACCCGACGCCGGGTCGTCCTGACGCGACTGGTCGGCGCGGGCGGGAGCGCCGCCCGGCCAGCCGTCGGGGGTGGCCTGCTCGTGCTGACCCTCCCACCGGGCCGTGGCCGGCTCGTCCGGCGCACCCCACGGCGGCTGCCGGTCGTCCCGCGTGCCGTTCGGCCAGTCACCGGGGCGGCCGGCGTCGTCCGGGCCGGGCCGGTTCGCGGCCCAGCCACCCGAGCGGGACGGATCGTCCTCGGTGGACCGGCTGTCGACACCTGCGGCGTTGCCCGCCGCCTGCGCGCCGGCCTCCGGCTGCGGCCAGGCCGCCGTCTGGTTCGTGGGCTCCGCCGGGGCCGGCACGGGCACCGAGGCCCGGCCGGCGGGGCGGTGCGCCTCGTCGGGGCGGGACGGTCCACGGGTGGCCCATCCGCCGGAGTTGCCGGGCCCGTCCTGCGGGCCCGCCGGCCAGCCACCCCGCGCCGGGTCGGCCCCGGCCCGGTCGTCACCCGGCCAGCCGTTGCCCCGGTTGGCATGGCCCCGGTCGGCGTCGGCGCGCTCGGCGTCGGCGCGGTCGTCGGCCGGCCAGCCGCCGGAGCGGGCCGGGTCGTCCTGCTGCGGTGCGGGGGCGGTGCCCCAGCCGTTGGTACCCGGGGTCGCTTCCCGCGCGGCGGCGTCCTGACCGGACCAGCCGGCGGGAGAGGTGGGGGCGGGGTCGGCCGGCGGGGACCAGCCGCCGCCGGCCGGGTTGTCCGGCTGCGGCACCCGGGCGGCGCCCCGGGCACCGGCCTCGGGCTGCGCCCAGGCCGGCGCGGGTTGCTCGGCCTGCGCCCAGCCGGATTCGTGCGACGGTGCCCAACCGGGCTGTGGCGAGGAGTCGGGCTTCCCGGCGGCCGGTGCGGGCGCGGCGGCCCAGGCGGGCTGCTCGGGCTGCCCCGCCCAGGCGGGCTGTGGCGGGCCGGCCGGTGGGGTCCACGCCTCGGTGGGCGGTGCCCCGCCGGGCGGCGGGTTCCACGCCTCGGTCGGCTCGGACTGCTGCGGAACCTGCGCTCCGCCCCAGGCCGCCGGCTGGTCGGGTGCCGACCAGGACGGGCCGGGCGGGTTGGCCCGGCCGGCGGGGGGTGGTGGGGCCCAGCCGAGGTCGGGGGTGGCGGGGACGCCGTACCCCGGGTCCTGCTGGGGCTGTCGGTCGCCGTACGGCGTCGGTCCACCGGAGCCCGGCGGCGCCTCGCCCGGCTCCTGGCCGGGACGGTGCTGGCCCTCGGACGTCATGGGTGCGCCTCCTCCATCACATGTCGGCCGCCGATGCCGTCCGTCCGGTCGGCCGTGTCGCCGGTGCCCGGCGGTTCGGCCGTGCGGTCTCCCCGCACGGTATCCGGTACGCGCGCGCGGCCCCCATGCAGCACCGGCCGTCACTCCGCGTCGCCGGACGGTGTCGATCGGCTTCCATCCGTCGCGATCGGTGTCCGGGTCGGCGGGTGGCGACCGGAACCACCGTACCGGGCGTCGTGGCGAGGCGGAATCCCGGTCTCAGCGGGTCCGGAACGCCGATGACCCGCCCGGGGCCCGGGCGGGTCATCGATCTGGAGGAGGGAGAGGAAAGTCGGTGCCGGGTCAGCTCATGTGACGCTGGGCGATCGCGAGGATCTCCTCGCGGACCGCCGGCGAGTTGGCGGAGCGCAGCGCGTGCTCGATGGCACGGGCCCGACGGTTGGCGTCACGACGGGTGCGGATTCGCTCGATCATGCTCATGGTGGTCTCTCCTCCGGCTATTCGGTTGTCAGCCCCTTGATGACTCCATTGAACACCCATCGGGCGGCGATCGCCATCGATTATTAGGTGAGCTGCAACACGGGCCTAAGGATCGTAGGTCAAAGAGCGATCTGGGCCACTATTTCTTCCCTCAACGGCAACGGCCGGTGTGCCGGGCGTTCACCCTGTGCACACCGGCCGTGGCCGGAACGTCGCCGGTCAGGTCCAGGCGAGCAGCGCCGCCTCCGGGTCGGCGAGGAAGTCCCCGATGTCCCGCAGGAACTTCGACCCCAACTCGCCGTCGATGATCCGGTGGTCGAAGGAGAGCCCCAGGGTGGTCACCTGGCGCGGCTTGACCTTGCCCTTGTGGACCCACGGCAGTTCGCGGACCGCGCCGAAGGCCAGGATCGCCGACTCGCCAGGCGGCAGGATCGGGGTGCCGGTGTCCACCCCGAACACCCCGACGTTGGTGATCGTCAGGGTGCCGCCGGACATGTCCGCCGGGGAGGTCTTCCCCGCCTTGGCCTTCTGCACCAGACCCGTCAGCGCATCCGCCAGCTCACGCAGCGTGAGCCGGCCGGCGTCCTTGATGTTCGGCACGATCAGGCCGCGCTCGGTGGCCGCCGCGATGCCCAGGTTGACGTACTCCTTGACGACGATCTCGTCGCCGGCCCAGGTGGAGTTGACCATCGGGTGCCGCCGGACCGCCAACAGCACCGCCTTGGCGACCAGCAGCAACGGCGAGACCCGTACGTCGCGCCAGTCCCGTCGCCCGCGCAGCCGGTCCAGCGCCTTCATCGTCCGGGTCACGTCCACGGTCAGGAACTCCGTGACGTGCGGGGCGGTGAAGGCCGAGCGGGACATGTTCTCGGCGGTCAGCCGGCGTACCCCCTTGACCGGGATGCGCTGCTCGCGGTCCGCGCCGAAGCTCGCGGCCGAGGTGACAGGTGGCGTCGCCGCCGCCGGCTCGGCCGCCACCGTGCTCCCCGCCACCGCCCGCTGGACGTCCTCCCGCGTGATCGACCCCAGCGGCCCCGACCCCACCAGCGCACCCAGATCGACCCTGAGATCCTTGGCGAGCTTGCGCACCGGCGGCTTCGCCAGCACCGCACCACCCACGCTCCGTCGATCATGGACTGGTGGTGCCGGTTTCGCAGGGGCAGGGACGTTCTTGTCCCCCGCCACAACCCCATGATCGGCGGGAGCTGGGGTGGGGGCGGGGGAACGGCGGGGGCGGCGTTTGGCGGGGGCGTTGCGGGGGCCGTAGCCGACCAGGACGGCCGTTCGGCCACCCGGGGCTACGCCGCCGATCAGGCCCGGCTCGACCATGCCCTCTGATGGGGCCACCTGCACCGCGGCCAGGGAGGCGGCCGAGGGGGTGGGCAGGGTCGACGCGGCGGCGGCGGTCGTCGACTCCGGCACCGGCCCGGCACCCGGGTCGGTGTCGATCGCGATGATCGGCGTGCCGACCTCGACCGTGCTCCCCTCCGGGTGGAAGATCGACCGCACCTCACCGGCCCACTTCGCCGGGATCTCCACGGCCGCCTTGGCCGTCTCCACCTCGACGATCGGCTGGTTCAGCTCGATGACGTCGCCCACCTTGACCAGCCAGGCGAGGATCTCGCCCTCGGTCAGGCCCTCGCCCAGGTCGGGCAGGTTGAACTCCTTGATCCGGGACATCGCGCTCACCAGCCGAAGGTGCGGTCGACGGCGTCGAGCACCCGGTCGAGGTCGGGCAGGTACTCCTCCTCCACCCGGCTGGCCGGGTAGGGGGTGTCGAAACCGGTGACCCGCAGCACCGGCGACTCCAGGGAGTAGAAGCACTCCTCGGTGATCCGGGCCGCGATCTCCGAGCCCAGCCCCAGGTTGCCCGGGGCCTCGTGGACGACCACACATCGGCCGGTGCGCCGCACCGACTCGTACGCGGCGGTCAGGTCCAGCGGGGAGAGCGTACGCAGGTCGACGACCTCCAGCTCCCGGCCGTCCTCGGCGGCGGCGGTCGCCGCGTCCAGCGCGGTGCGCACCATCGGGCCGTACGCCAGCACGGTCGCGTCGGTGCCCGCCCGCACCACCCGGGCGGCGTGCAGCGGGTACGCCCCGGACAGCGGGGCGTCCAGGTCGACCGGACCCTTCTCCCAGTAGCGGCGCTTGGGCTCCAGGAAGACGATCGGATCGTCCGAGGCGATGGCCTGCTGGATCATCACGTACGCGTCCTGCGGGTTGGCGCAGGTCACCACCTTCAGCCCGGCGGTGTGCGCGAAGTACGCCTCCGGCGACTCGGAGTGGTGCTCGACCGCGCCGATGCCGCCGCCGTAGGGGATCCGGATCACCATCGGGATGGTGACCTTGCCCTGCGAGCGGTAGTGCATCTTGGCCACCTGCGACACGATCTGGTCGTACGCCGGGTAGACGAAGCCGTCGAACTGGATCTCGCAGATCGGCCGGAAGCCCCGGATGGCCAGGCCGACGGCGGTGCCGATGATGCCGGACTCGGCCAGCGGGGTGTCGATCACCCGCTGGTCGCCGAAGTCCTTCTGCAGGCCGTCGGTGATCCGGAAGACGCCGCCGAGCTTGCCGACGTCCTCGCCCATGATGACGACCTTCGGGTCGTTCTCCAGGGCGCGGCGCAGGCCGGTGTTGAGGGCCTTGCCCATGGTGAGCGTCTCCGTGGCCATCAGTGCGCGCTCCCCTCGAACGACTCCAGGTACCTGCTGAACTGGGCCCGCTGGGCGTCCAACTCGGGCGAGCCGTGCGGGTAGACGTGGTCGAACATGCTGACCGGCTGCGGGTCGGGCAGGTTCAGCACCCGTTCGCGCAGGTGCACCGCCTCGGCGCGGGCCTGCTCGTCGACCTCGGCGAAGAAGTCGGCGTCGGCGAGCTGCTGCCGTTCGAGGAACGCCTTCATCCGGGCGATCGGGTCCTTGGCCTGCCAGGCCTCGACCTCGCTGGCGATCCGGTAGCGGGTCGGGTCGTCGGAGGTGGTGTGCGCGCCCATCCGGTAGGTGTACGCCTCGATCAGGCTGGGGCCCTGGCCGAGCCGGGCGTTGTCCAGCGCGTGCCGGGTCACCGCGTACGAGGCGAGCACGTCGTTGCCGTCGACCCGGACGCCGGGGAAGCCGAAGCCACCGGCCCGCCGGTAGAGCGGGACCCGGGTCTGGCGCTCCAGCGGCTCGGAGATGGCGTACTGGTTGTTCTGGCAGAAGAACACCAGCGGGGCGTTGAAGACGCTGGCCCAGACGAACGCCTCGTTGACGTCGCCCTGGCTGGTGGCGCCGTCGCCGAAGTAGGCGATCACCGCCTCGCCGTCCTCGGTGCCGGTCTTGCCGTCCATGTGGACGCCCATCGCGTACCCGGTCGCGTGCAGGGTCTGCGCCCCGATGACGATCGTGTACATGTTGAACTTGAACTCGTTCGGGTCCCAGCCGCCCTGGTCGACGCCGCGGAACAGGCCGAGCGGCATGATCGGGTCGATGCCCCGGCAGTAGAGGACGCCGTGCTCCCGGTAGGTCGGGAAGGCCATGTCCTGGCTGCGCAGCGCCCGCCCGGAGCCGACCTGGGCCGCCTCCTGGCCGAGCAGCGAGGCCCACAGGCCCAGCTCGCCCTGCCGCTGCAGGGCGGTCGCCTCGGCGTCGAGCTTGCGGACCAGCACCAGGTCGCGGTAGAGGCCGCGGTACTCCTCGTCGGTGAAGTCGACGCGGTACTCGGTGCCGTCCGGCCCGGTCGCGCTCTCGATCCGGTCGCCGGCCGGGGTGAGCAGCTGTACGAGTTCCGGCTCGCCGGTCGTGGCCCGCCGGGACCGGGGTGCGGCTCGCCGGCCGCGGCTGGAGACCGCAGGGTCGCCCTTTGCCATCCGTCTCTCCCTGTCGTGTCTGTGCCCGAGCCGGGGGGTCACCCGTCCGCGCACAACGTGCGCCGGCCCGGCTGTTGCCGGACTGGTTCCTGGCGGTCGTGCCTGGCCCCGGTGGGGGTTGCCGCACGACCTGAGCCGGATCCATGGGTCGAACCCGGTTCGGGAGCGTCGGCCACCAGCCACGCCTGCCACGGGGTACGCGGAGGGGCGGCTGCGTTGCCGTCGTGCCTGAATGATTGCAGAGGAGGTGAGCGGCCCCACAGTATGGCCCTCCCGCTGGTGGCGACATGTCCGCTTGGTGACCCGTGGACTTTTTTGTCGTGACGCCGGCCGTGCTGCTGACCGTGCCGGCCGGGTGACGGACTTTTTGTGTGTCGACACGCTGTGGTGCCTGGTGAACTGGGCGTCACTGGGTCAAGCTGACCGGTATTGGTGGGCGTTTGGCGAATAATGTCCGTTCTGATCCGTGCTGCCCACCGGCGAACACGTCCAGGTCGACGAGGGAGTGTGCGGTGTCCGAGCCAGGTGACGGTCCTCCGATCCCCCTCCTCGGGCGGCACCGGGCCGGCGGCGGCAGCTACCGGCGGATGATCGGCGTGCACCGGGCCCCGGGCCTGGGCGGACCGCACCGGGGCTACCTGTTCACCGTCGCCCTGCTCGCCGGGGCCGCCTCCATGCCGGTCCTCGCCGCGATCAGCGCCGGCTCCGCCACCGTGGGCAGCACCGCGCTGCCGGACGGCGGCACCCCGTTCCTGCCCACCCCGTCGGTCGGCCCGGTCGTCGTCCCGGTGCCCGCCACCGGCCAACCGGCCCTGCCGCCGACCGGCCCGGCCGGCGCGCCCCCGCCCCCCACGCCCGCCCCGGTCCCGGGCACCGGCGGTACCGGTGCCACCCACCGTCCCGCGCCGCCCCCGGCGGCCCCCGCCGCGACCCCCCGTCCCGTCCCCCGGACGCACGCACCGGCCGCCCCGGCCCACCCCACCCCCACCTCGCCGAGCGCCGCGCCGAGCCCGAGTACGGCACCGAGCCCGAGCGCGGAACCGAGCGCCGAGCCGACGACCACGTTCTCCGAACCGCCCCCGGACCCGTCGCCGACCTCGGCGCCCCCCGACACCCCCACCCCGGTACCCACGCCCGAGCCGACCCCCGGCCCGACATCGACCCTGGAACCCGGCCCGACGCCGGGGCCCACGGTCGGACCGTGCCCCACCGTCACGGTCACCGTGGTCCCCACCCCGCGCCCCCGGCCCACCGTGACGGCCATCCCGACCCGGGCCCCCCGCGTCGTCCGGCCGCGGGACGAGGCCCGTCGCGTGCCGCGCGTCGGAGCGCCACCCGTGGGTGCGTCGACCCCGGCCGCCCGCCCGTCGGCCACCCCGGCCCCCACGCCGCAGACGCCGGCGATACCCGCGCCGACCAGCCACGACGGCACCGACCCGGACGGTACGGTGACGAACGACGCCGGCTGAACCCTCCACGGTGCGGACGCCGCCGGCCGGCCGACCGGCGCGACGGACCGGCCGGCACGACATGCGGGGGCGGAACGCTGAGTACGCGCGACGAGGGCGGTGACCGGCCGGCGGGCGACCCCGGACCACCCCCGGCCCGCGACGTCCCGTCCGCCCCCGGTCAGGTCCCCGTCGGGCCGGCGGGGGCGGCGACCCGGGTGGCCCGGTGGGTGACCGAGGCGACCGCGCCGGCCGTGCTGGTCACCGGGCTGACCGTGGTGATCGGTTGGCACGGCGCGGGTGGCGTACGGGGGTTGGTCTGGGGTCTGCTCGCCACGGTCTTCGCCGCCGGCATCCCGTTCGCGTACGTCCTCAACGGGGTGCGGCGGGGCCGGCTCACCGACCACCACATCGGTCGGCGTGAGCAACGCCGGGTGCCGCTGCTGTTCGGCCTGGTCTCGGCCGTCGCCGGGCTGGCCCTGCTCGCGGCGCTCGGTGCGCCGCGCCCGGTGCTGGCCCTGGTCGCGACCGGGGTGGTCGGTCTGGTGGTGGCGGTGTCGGTCAGCCACTGGTGGAAGATGTCGATCCACTCGGCGGTGGCCGCCGGCACGCTGGTGGTGCTGGTGCTCACCTTCGGCCCCCGGCTGCTGCCGGCCGTCCCGCTGCTCGGCCTGGTCGGCTGGTCCCGGGTCCGGCTGCGCGACCACACCGTCGCGCAGGTCGTGACCGGCGGGCTGGTGGGTGCCCTGGTGGCCGGGTTGGTCTTCGCAGCGCTGTCCTGAGCCTGCCGTCGCCGGGCGGTCGGCACGCCGGGGCCGTCAGGGTTCGGGGCGGAGCATGGGCGGGTGGAGCCGGGTCGCCGGGCCCCGGCGGAACAGTTGGGCGGGTCGTCCCCGGTCGCCCTCGGTGGCGCGGCCGACGGGGCTGACGAAGCCGGGGGTGCCGGTGACCTTCCGGTGGAAGTTGCGCGGGTCCAGCCGGGTGCCCCAGACCGTCTCGTAGACCGCCCTCAGTTGGGCCACGGTGAACTCGGGTGGGCAGAACGCGCCGGCCAGCGGGGTGTACTCCAGCTTCGCGCGGGCCCGTTCCAGCCCGTCGGCGACGATCCGGTCGTGGTCGAAGGCGAGTAGGCCGGGGCTGAGCCGGGTGACCGGCACCCACTCCGCCGAGGCGGCGTCCGAGCCGGCGACGGGGGCGGGCAGGTCGGGCAGCAGCGCCAGCCAGGCCACGGTGACCACCCGCCCGCGCGGGTCGCGGCCCGGTCGGCCGTACGTGCCGAGCTGTTCCAGGTGGCCGACCGGCTCCGGTAGCCCGGTTTCCTCGGTCAGCTCCCGGGCGGCGGCGTCGGGCAGGTCCTCGTCGATGCCGACGAAGCCGCCCGGCAGCGCCCACCGGCCCCGGTCCGGCGGGATGCCCCGGCGGACGAGCAGCAGGTGCAACGCGTCGGCGCGCACGGTGAGCACCACCAGGTCCACCGTCACGGCGAAGGGCGGGTAGTCGGTCATCTTTTTATCACCACCTTGACGATAACTTAGCAGAGTGGTTATCGTCGTAGCGACGAAAAAGGGGAGGGTGAAGCCATGGCCGACGTGACGCGACGACTCTTCCTGCGCCACCTGCGCGGGACACCGACCAACTGGGTACGGCTGCACGTCGCCGGGCGGGTCCGGCGGGAGGGCACCGGCCAGTCGTTCTGGTACCGGCCACTGACCGCCGTGCTGAGCGAGGTGCCGGTGGACGACCGGGAGCTGCCGCTGCTCTTCCACGCCCGCACCGGCGACTTCGCCGACATCACCGTCCAGGCCACCGTGACCTACCGGGTGGCCGACCCGGCGCTCGCCGCCGCCCGGCTCGACTTCTCGATCGACCCGCGCACCGGTAAGGCCCGCTCCCGCCCCCTCGACCAGGTGGCCACGCTGCTGGCCGAACTGGCCCAGCAACCCGCCCTCGACCTGCTCGCCCGGGTGCCGCTGGCCGAGGCGCTGACCACCGTGGCACCCGTGCGGGAGGCGGTCTCCGCCGCGCTCGGCGCCGAGCCCCGGCTCGCCGACATCGGCGTCGCCGTGGTCAGCGCCCGGGTCGTCGCCGTCCGGCCCGAACCGGAACTGGAACGCGCCCTGCAGACCCCCACCCGGGAGGCCGTGCAGGTGCAGGCCGACCGGGCCACGTACGCCCGCCGGGCCCAGGCCGTCGAGCAGGAACGCGGCATCGCCGAGAACGAACTCCAGAACAAGATCGAGCTGGCCCGCCGGGAGCAGCAGCTCGTCGAGCAGCACGGGGCGAACGCCCGCCGCCGGGCCGAACTCGACGCCGCCGCCGAACTGGCCAGCGCCCACGGCAAGGCGGAACGGGAAACGGTCGCCAACACCGCCGCCGCCGACCGGGCCCGGGTGCTCGCCACCGCCGAGGCCGAGAAGGAGCGCCTGCTCGCCGCCGGTGCCGCCGACAAGGAACGGACGCTCGCCCTGGCCAAGGCCGAGACGGTACGCGCCGTCGGTGCCGCCGAGGCCGAGGCGGAGGCGGCGAAACTGGCCACGTACGCCGAACTGCCGCCGGCGGTGCTGCAGGCCCTCACCGTCCGGGAACTCGCCGGTCAGCTCCCCCCGATCGGCCAGCTCACGGTCACCCCGGACCTGCTCGCCGACCTGCTCGGCCGGCTCACCGGCCCGACCGGGGCGGTCGACCGGTGAGCGCCACCCTGGCCCCCCGGGTGGTGGTCGTGCGCCGCCCCAGCGAGCTGGACGAACTGCTCGCCCGGCACGGCACCCGGGCGGCGGCCCAGTGGTACCTGCGCGCCCGGGGGCGGGACCTGGCCGAGGTGGTGGACCGGCACGAGGCCCTCCAGAGCGCGCTGACCGCGGTCGCGGCCGCCGTCCCCGCCGACTGGCGACGCGGCACGGTGAACCGCGACGACCTGCCCCGGTTCCTGTTCGGGCCGGAGGACGTCGTCGTCGCCGTCGGCCCGGACGGACTGGTCGCCAACGTGGCGAAGTACCTCAGCGGGCAGCCCGTCGTCGGCGTCGACCCGGAACCGGGCCGCAACGCCGGGGTGCTGGTCCGGTGCACCGGCGACCAGGTGGCCGCCCTGCTGCCGGCGGTGGTGGCCGGGACCGCGCCGCTGCGGCACCGGGCCATGGTCCGGGCCACCCTCGACGACGGCCAGGAACTGGTCGGCCTCAACGAGGTGTACGTCGGGCACCCCTCCCACCAGTCGGCCCGCTACCTGCTCGACGTCACCTCCGACGGCCGACCCCGCCGGGAGCGGCAGTCGTCCTCCGGGGTGGTCGTCGGCACCGGCACCGGGGCCACCGGCTGGTGCGCCTCCATCGCCCGGGGCCGGCCGGCCGCCGTCACGCTACCCGCCCCGCAGGAGCCGGCGCTGTGCTGGTTCGTCCGGGAAGCGTGGCCCTCCCCGGTCACCGGGGCCGACCTGGTCGCCGGTCGCCTCGACGGCACCGGCACGCTGGAGCTGACCGCCGAGTCCGACGGCCTGGTGGCCTTCGCCGACGGCCTGGAGACCGACCGGTTGACGCTGCGCTGGGGCCAGCGCATCCGCCTCGACGTCGCCCCCGGCCGGCTGACCCTGGTCGAACCCTGACCGGCGGTCCGGCCGGTCAGGGGGTGTCGTCGCCGAGGCGCTGCCGGTTGGCCTCGATCCAGGCGTCCAGCGCGACCGGGTCGTCCGGGTCGACGCCGTCGGCCATCAACTGGGCCACCGCCGCCGTCGCCGGGCTGCGCCGCTCACCTGTCGAATAGAGCCTGGCGAACTCCGGCACCAGCTCCTCGATCGCCTCGTCGGTCTGGGTGACGGCCCGCTCGGGCAGCCCCCGCCGCCGCGCCGCGAACGCCGCCCAGGCGCGCAGCACCCGGGGCAGCATCGCCGCGTCGTCCATGTCCAGCACGGCCCGCCGGTGCACCCAGTCGAGCAGGAACAGCCCGGCCACCGCCGGGCTCCAGCGCAGCGGATCGGCGTCCGGGAAGCTCGCCGCGTGGTCGAAGAGCAGACCGAGGCAGAAGTGCAGCGAGGCCAGCTCGGCGTCGCCGTCGAGGGTGTTCAGCCCGTACCGGGCCGCCTCGGGGGCGGCCAGGAAGGCCCGGACCAGCGCGGTGCGTTCGTCGCTGGAGAGCGGCTCGGTGGGCCAGCCGGTGGTGTCGGCACCCGCCTGCGGCAACACCGCCAACCGCGCCCCGACCAGCGCCCGGTCGGTGGCGAGCGAACCCTCGGCGGGCAGGTCACCGAGGTCGTCGGTGATCTCCAGGTGGCGGCCCACCTCGCCGTGCATCCGGGCCGGATCCTCCTCCCGGAACCAGGTCAGGTCGTCGTCGGCGCACATCTGCCGGACCTGCGCGAGGATGCGTTCGGCCGGACCGCCGACGAAGACGTCCTTGGTGATGCCGATGTTGTGGTCGATCAGCGCGACCAGGGCGTGCTCCGGGCCGCCCGACTCGTCGTCGTAGGCGAAGGTGGCCAGGTAGGAGGTCTGGTCGCCGTACACGTCGCCGTAGGACCAGGTGCCGGTGAGGTGGACCCGGCCGAGCTGGCCGGCCCAGGCCGGCGCCTGCGCGCCGGGGCGGACCTTCGCCGCGCCCTCGGCGGTCGGGACCAGCGCGGCGAAGACCTGCCGGATGGTGGTGGCGGCGGCCGTGCGGCGGCGTGAGGTGGCGGCGAGGAAACCGGAGACGAATTCCCGGACCGCCGTTTCCCGGTCGGTCTCGGCGATCGCGTAGACGCTGCCCAGCAGCGCCGTGCCGAGCATCTCGGCGTCGAGCGCGCAGTCCAGCCTGGTCACGTCGCGGGCGGCGGACAGCACCGCGTCGTAGGGGGTCTGTGGCGTGGCCATGGCACGACCCTACGCCGCCGCGCCGCCCCGGACACCCGTGCCGACGTCCGCGTTCGCCGGCCGGTGGTCGGCGTCCGTCGATGGCCGCCGGGCCGCTGGCGTTCCCCGCCGGGGCCGGTCAGCCGGCGGCGTCCTGCCAGGCGCGGCGGGCGAGGGCGTACCGGTCGACGAGGTCGCGGACGGGGGTGAGGACGTACTCCGCGCCGACCCGGGCGACCTCCTCGGTGAGCCGCCCCTCGGCCCGCTGCCGGGCCCGCCGGGCCGCCCACCGGATCACCGGCCCGGTCACCGCCGCCACCAGCAGGCCGGCGAGCAACCCGCCGAGCAGCAGCACGGTGGGCAGCGGCGTCTCGCCCACCCGGGGGTACTCCAGCGCCGGCAGCCCGAGGGCGCGCAGCGCGTACCCGAGCACCAGCCAACCCAGCCCGACCACGGCGGCGAGGGTGACCAGCCACTGGACGCCGCCCACCAGCCGCCACCACAGCGGCCGGCGCTCCATGCCCAGGTCGGTGGCGGCGACCGCCGCGTCGAGTGCGTCCGGCAGGTCGGCCAGGCGGGACCGGGCCGCGGCGGTCACCGCAGCCGGCCAGGGGGCGGGCAGGTCCCCGCCGGAGCGGTCGCCGACCGCGCGGATGGCCAGCCCGAGAGCGGACTGCTGGGCGGCCGTCGGTTCGGGCACCGAGGTCGCCGCGAGCGGGGCCTGCGCCGGCTGCTGCGGATCGGTCGCCGGGCCGGTCAGGTGCAGCCGGCGCAGCGGGTCGGGGCGCAGCCGCCGCCAGCCGCGGACCAGCGGCCAGCCGGTCGCGGCACCGGCCCGCTGCCGGTACGCCCCCTCGACCGCCGCCGTCACGGTGGGCACCCCGGCCGCGTCGGCCAGCGCCCGGTCCAGGGTGCGGATCGTCTCCGCGTCCGGGGTGTGCCCGGGTGCCTCGACGGCGACCAGTTCCCCCAGCGCGGCCGTCACCGAGTCGGCGTCGCCCCAGAGCCGGCGCAGCGCGGCCTGCCGGTCCGACACCGCCCGTTCCAGCGCCTCCCGCAGCCCGGTCATCCCGTTCGGCTCGACCGCCGTGGTGGCCAGCAGCGGCACCCCGTCGAGCCCGTCGACGTCGAGCAGCCGGCGCAGGTCGGCCAGCACCCGGGGCAGCTCGGCCGGGGGCAGCCGGTCGGCCTGGTTGAGCACCACCACCGTCACCTCCCGGTGCCGGTGGAACTCGCGCAGGTAGCTGTTGTGGATCACCCGGTCGGCGTACTTCTGCGGGTCGACCACCCAGACCACCAGGTCGACCAGGCCGAGCAGGCGGTCCACCTCCAGCCGGTGGGACCGCTGCACCGAGTCGAAGTCGGGCAGGTCGAGCAGGATCAGACCGTGCAGGGCCGACTCGTCGTCACCGTCGAGCGCGCTCTCCCGGACGAACCGGTGCCGGGGCAGCACGCCCACCCAGTCGAGCAGCCGGTTGCCGCCGTCCAGCGGCCCCCAGACGCAGGCGTGCGCGACACCGGTGGTCGGCCGGCGCACCCCGACCGGGGAGAGTTCCATCCCGGCCAGGGAGTTGAACAGGCTGGACTTGCCGCTGCCGGTGGCCCCGGCCAGCGCCACCACCGTGTGGTCCCGGGACAGCGCCAACCGGGTTCCGGCCCGCTCGACCAGGGTGTGCGCGCCGACCAGCCGGGTGTCGGGCACCTCGCCGTCGACCGCGCCGAGGAACCGGCGCACCGCGTCGAGCCGGGCCACCAGGGCGTCGGCGTCGACACGCTTGTCACCCCGGAGCGCCTCGCGCATCCGGCCGACGATGTTGGTCACCGGATGCCGTCCTCGGGGGTCGGGGTCGGGGTCGGGGTCGGTAGCGCCGGGCCGGCCTGGTCGGCGAGGCCGCTGCGGTGCCGGGCCACCTCGACCCGGGCGGCGGCCCGACGCAGGCCGGCGGCGGCCTCCGGACCGGGCCGGGCGGCGTCGGTGCGGGCCAGGTAGCGGGCCGCCTCCTCGTCGAGCAGCGTGCGGACCCGCTCCAGCAGGTCGCCCCGGGCCTTCGCGGCGAGGGTACGCACCGCCTGGTCGCCGAAGATCGCCTGGAGCACGGCCTGCGCGGCGACCGTGGTGCCCGCCCCGGTCGCCACCTCCAGACCGGTGGGGATGAACGCGGTGGAGGCGAAGACGGCGATCATCACGGCCAGCCCGGTGGCGTTGACCGCGTACGCGGCCGTACGGGCCACGAACCGCCGGTCGCCGCCCTCCTCCCGGACCAGCTCCAGCACGGCACGCTGCCAGTCCCGGACCAGCCGTTCGGCCCGTTCGGGCAGGTCGGCCGAGGCGTGCGCAAGCGACGGTTCGAGCAGTGCGGCCCCGGCGGGGTGCGCCTTCCAGGCGGTGTACGTGTGCTCCGCAGCCTCGGCGGCGACCCCGCGCAGCAGGGTCACCAGTTGCGACTCGATGGCGTTGCGCAGCTCGGTGGCGGGGGTGGCGGGCCGGCCGGTGACCGCGGCGACGAGCCGGTCGCGCAGCCTGCCGATCCGGGCCTCCAGCGTCCGGAAGAACTCCCCGGTGCCGACGAACTCCTGCCAGCGGGCGAGCACCTCGCCACGCAGCAGCCGGCCGTCCTTCATGCCCTCGGCCACGGTGCGGTGCGCGCCCTGGTAGGCGGCCCGGACCCGGTCGTCCAGCGCGTCGGCGGCGGCCACCTGCTCGTCGGCGGCGTCGGCGAGTGCCTCGACCGTGGGGTGCAGGGAGGCGAGCGCGCCGTCCAGGGTCTGCCGGACCACGGCGGCGCGGGCCTCGGCGTCGGCGGCGAGCCGGGCGAACCAGCCGCCCAGCGGCGCGGTCACCCGGTCGGGCAGCAGGCCCTGGCCGTCGACCCAGGTCTCGGGCAGGACGAACAGCGGCGCCGCGCCCAGCTCCTGGGCGGCGAGCATCTCGGACAGGTGGGCGGCGATCTCGTCGGCGGCCTCGGGGGGCACCCGGTCGAGCACCATGGCGATCGAGGCCCCCCGGGAGCGGGCGGCGCGCAGCAGCTCCCACGGGACGGCGTCGGCGTACCGGGCGGCGGTGGTGACGAAGAGCCAGAGATCGGCGGCGGCGAGCAGCTGGCCGGCGAGGGCGCGGTTGGCGTCGACCACCGAGTCGATGTCGGGGGCGTCGAGGAAGGCCAGCCCCGGTGCGAGCGCGGGGGCGGTGACCAGGTGCAGGGTGCCCGGGTCCTCGCTGGGCTCGTTGGTGCGGGTCAGGCCGGGCAGCAGCTCGCCCTGGCGGAACCAGGCGGCGTCGGCGGGGTTGCAGACCAGCACCGGGGAGCGGGTGGTGGGGCGCAGCACCCCGGCGGCGCTCACCCGGGCCTGGACCAGGCTGTTGACCAGTGTGGACTTGCCCGCACCGGTGGAGCCGCCGACGACCACGAGCAGCGGGGCGTCGAGCCGGGCCAGCCGGGGCAGCAGGTAGTCGTCGAGCTGGTCGGTCAGCGCCCGGCCGGTGTGCCGCGCCGGCTCGGCCGAGGGCAGCGCCAGCGGGAACCGGGCCGCGCCGATCGCGGCCCGCAGGCCGGTGAGGGCGGCGGGCAGGCCGTCTCCGGTGGGGCCGGGCGGCGTCTCGTCGGTCTCCGACGACCCGGTGCGGGCGGCGACGGTGGGCGCGCCGGACCGGGTGGCGGGATCGCCGTGCGTCGTCACCGCTAAAGCGTGCCCGACCGATGCAACAGAGACAACCGGAGGGTAGTAACGGTCAGGTTGCGTCGGGTCGGCTCAACTCGACTTGCGCTTTGGCGATCGCGTGGCACTATTGAGTCAAGTTCACTCAACTTGTGGTGCGGTCGCTCCGGGCGGCCCGCCGGGTAGGCCACCTGACCTGCCCATCCGTTACGAAGCGAGGAAGCGAAGATGGCACGTGCGGTCGGTATCGACCTCGGCACGACGAACTCCTGCGTCAGCGTTCTCGAGGGCGGTGAGCCCACCGTCATCGCCAACGCTGAGGGCTCGCGGACGACCCCGTCGATCGTCGCGTTCGCCCGCAACGGCGAGGTGCTCGTCGGTGAGGTCGCCAAGCGCCAGGCGGTGACCAACCCGGACCGGACCATCCGCTCGGTCAAGCGGGAGATCGGCACCAACTGGACCGTCGACATCGACGGCAAGAAGTACACCCCGCAGGAGATCTCGGCGCGCACGCTGATGAAGCTCAAGCGGGACGCCGAGGCCTACCTGGGCGAGCAGATCACCGACGCGGTGATCACCGTGCCCGCCTACTTCAACGACGGCCAGCGCCAGGCCACCAAGGAGGCCGGCGAGATCGCCGGCTTCAACGTGCTGCGGATCGTCAACGAGCCGACCGCGGCGGCCCTGGCGTACGGGCTGGACAAGGGCTCCAAGGAGCAGACCGTCCTGGTCTTCGACCTCGGTGGCGGCACCTTCGACGTGTCCCTGCTGGAGCTGGCCGAGGGCGTCGTCGAGGTCAAGTCGACCAGCGGTGACAACCAGCTCGGCGGCGACGACTGGGACCAGCGCATCATCGACCACCTGGTGAAGACGTTCCGCGGCGAGCACGGCATCGACCTGGGCCAGGACAAGATGGCGCTGCAGCGGCTCCGCGAGGCGGCCGAGAAGGCCAAGATCGAGCTGTCGGCGGCCACCACCACCAACATCAACCTGCCGTACATCACCGCCGGGTCGGCCGGCCCGCTGCACCTGGACGTGACGCTCAGCCGCGCCGAGTTCCAGCGGATGACGCAGGACCTGCTGGACCGCTGCAAGGGCCCGTTCGAGCAGGCCGTGAAGGACGCCGGCATCAAGATCGCCGACGTCGACCACGTGATCCTGGTCGGCGGCTCCACCCGGATGCCGGCCGTGACCGACCTGGTCAACCAGCTCACCGGTCGCGACCCCAACAAGGGCGTCAACCCGGACGAGGTCGTCGCCGTCGGCGCGGCCCTGCAGGCCGGTGTGCTCAAGGGCGAGGTCAAGGACGTCCTGCTGCTCGACGTGACCCCGCTGAGCCTGGGCATCGAGACCAAGGGCGGCATCTTCACCAAGCTCATCGAGCGCAACACCACCATCCCGACCAAGCGCTCCGAGGTCTTCACCACGGCCGACGACAACCAGCCGTCGGTGCTGATCCAGGTGTTCCAGGGCGAGCGCGAGATCGCGGCGTACAACAAGAAGCTCGGCACCTTCGAGCTGACCGGCCTTCCGCCGGCGCCGCGCGGCGTGCCGCAGATCGAGGTCACCTTCGACATCGACGCCAACGGCATCGTCAACGTGCACGCCAAGGACCTGGGCACCGGCAAGGAACAGAAGATGACGATCACCGGCGGCTCGTCGCTGCCGAAGGACGACATCGAGCGGATGCGCCGGGACGCCGAGGAGCACGCCGACGACGACAAGCGTCGCCGGGAGGAGGCCGAGACCCGCAACGTGGCCGAGGCGCTCCAGTGGCAGACCGAGAAGTTCCTCGCCGAGAGCGGCGACAAGCTGCCCACGGAGAACCGGGAGCAGCTCAACGAGGCCCTCGGTGAGCTGCGGGGCGCGCTCGGCGGCCAGGACATCGAGAAGATCAAGGCGGCCCACGAGCGGCTCGCCCAGGTCTCCCAGCAGGCCGGTTCGCTGCTCTACTCGCAGCAGGCCGAGCAGGGGGAGCAGCCGGGCGCGGCCGGTGCGGGCGCGGGTGCCGGAGCCGGCGCGGGTGCCGCCGGGGCCGCCGGGGCCCCCAAGGCGGGCGGCCCGGACGACGTGGTCGACGCGGAGATCGTGGACGAGGACAAGAAGTGACGGTCCGCGCCACCGCACAGGGAACGAGGTAGTCGCATGACGGAGAAGCCACGAGCCGCCGACCCGGACACCTCCGGGTCGACGCCGGGTGGCTCCGCGCCCACCGACGACGGGCCGCGGGTCGTCATCCGGGACAACCGCAAGCTCGGCAAGACCGAGGAGACGCCCGCCGCCGCCGACGCCGGGGCCGACGTCCCGGCCGAGGGGCTGGTCGAGGAGTCCGAGGTGGTGGTCGACGAGATCGAGGCCGAGGCCACCGCCCTCGACGACCCGGCACCGACCGGTCCGCCGGTGGTGGACGCCCCCGCGCAGCCGGTCGACGGCAGCGCCACGGGCTCCCCGCTCGGCGCCGAGCTGGAGGCCCTCCGGGCCGAGCTGGACGAGCGGACCCGGGACCTGCAGCGGGTGTCGGCGGAGTACGCCAACTACCGCAAGCGGGTGGACCGGGACCGGGGCGTGGTCCAGGAGCAGGCGACCGGCTCGGTGCTCGCCGCGCTGCTGCCCATCCTGGACGACCTGGACCGGGCCCGGGAACACGGCGACCTGGTCGGGCCGTTCGGCACCGTGGCGGAGCAGCTCACCACGGCGCTGGGCAAGTTCGGCCTGACGCCCTTCGGCGAGCAGGGCGACCCGTTCGACCCGACCCGGCACGAGGCGGTCGCGCACCAGACCTCACCGGACGTCGACGAGCCCACCTGCGTGCAGGTGATGCGTCGGGGTTACCTGCTCGGCGAGCGGCTGCTGCGGCCGGCCATGGTCGCGGTCGCCGACCCGGAGTAGTGCACGGCCATCCGGTCGCCCCGCCCGCCTCCCGAGGCGGGCGGGGCGACCGGGCCACATCTCACGGAAGGGGGTGGACCGGTGAGTTCCAAGGACTGGATCGAGAAGGACTTCTACGCCACGTTGGGCGTGGAGAAGTCCGCCTCCTCGGACGAGATCAAGAAGTCGTACCGGAAACTGGCCCGGGAGTCGCACCCGGACCACAACCCCGGTGACCCGAAGGCCGAGGAGCGGTTCAAGGGCGTCTCCGAGGCGTACGCGGTGCTCGGCGACGACGCCAAACGCCGCGAGTACGACGAGATGCGCTCGCTGTTCGGCTCGGGCGCGTTCCGGCGGGGCGCCCGCGGCCCGGGTCAGCCCGGCGGGGTCCCGTTCGACGTCTCCGACCTGTTCGGCGGCGGCGGGGGCGGGGACAACCGGTTCGGTGGCGGCGGCTTCACCGACCTGTTCAGTTCGATCTTCTCCGGCGGTGGTGGCGCCGGCCCGACCCGGGCGCGTGGACCGGCCCGGGGCCGGGACGTGGAGGCCGAGGTCGCGCTCGACTTCGGCGACGCCGTCCGGGGCGTCACCCTGCCGTTGACGTTGCGCGCCCCCGGGGTCTGCGACACCTGCCACGGCAACGGCGCGAAGCCGGGTACCCAACCGACCGCCTGCCCGGTCTGTCACGGTGCCGGGGTGACCACCCGGGACCAGGGGTCGTTCAGCTTCTCCGAGCCGTGCCGCAACTGCCAGGGCGTCGGGACGGTCGTCGAGGAGAAGTGCCCCGAGTGCCAGGGCACCGGCGGGGTCACCAAGGCCCGCACGCTCAACGTCCGGTTCCCCGCCGGGGTGGCCGACGGCCAGCGGATCAGGCTGGCCGGGCGGGGCGAGCCGGGGCAGCGCGGTGGGCCGGCGGGTGACCTGTTCGTGCAGGTGAAGGTCCGCCCGGACGACCTGTTCGGGCGTACCGGTGACGATCTGACGCTGGCCGTGCCGATCACCTTCGCCGAGGCGGTGCTCGGCACCGACCTGCGGATACCCACGCTGGACGGCGCGGTGACCCTGCGCGTCCCGCCGGGCACCCCGTCCGGGCGGGTGCTGCGGGCCCGGGGCAAGGGTGTCGTACGACGGGACGGGCGGGCCGGCGACCTGCTGGTCACGCTGGATGTGGTGGTGCCGGCGACGGTGTCGGACGAGGCGCGGGCGGCGCTGGAGTCGTTCGCCGGGGCGACGCCGCCGGCCGCCCGGGAACATCTCGACGCGCGGGTGCGTCGGGTCGGTTGACCGGTGGACGGGTGCGGAGGTGAGTGGGATGTCGGACGGGTTCGTCGGTTCGGGTGACCCTGCCTACGAGGCCAAGGTGCTGATGATCTCGGTTGCGGCACGGATGGCGGGCATGCACCCGCAGACGCTGCGCCAGTACGACCGGCTCGGCCTGGTGCAGGCCGGTCGGGCGGCCGGTGGCGGGCGACGCTACAGCGTGCGGGACGTCGTCCTGCTGCGCGAGGTGCAGCGGCTCAGCCAGGACGAGGGCGTCAACCTGGCCGGGGTGAAGCGGATCATCGGGCTGGAACGCCTGGTGGAGCAGGCCCAGCAGCGGGTGGCCCGGCTGGAGGCGGAGCTGGACGCCGCGTACCGGCGGATCGCCGAGCTGGAGACGCTGGCCAGCGGCTTCTCCCGGGGCGACCTGGTGCCGACCAGCCGCACCTCGACGGCGCTGGTGGTCTGGCGTCCCCGCCGCACCGGCCCCACCTGATCGACACTTCCGGTCGGGTGCTCCGGTGCCCTCGCCGCACCCGACCGGCATGATCAACACTTCTGGGCGCGAATAGCGGCATCCCCTCGACGGGATGCCGCTATTCGGCGTATCTGGAGTGAATCTCCCCGAGGCGGGACGCTGACCGGCGGGGTTCAGGCATTCCTCCGCCGGGAGTGGGGCTGTCCCGTTAACCTGTGAATCAGGCGCAAGCGGACCAATCCGGACTTCGGCAGCGGGGGGGGGGAACCGTGGCGGAATCGGCGAAGAAGGTGGCCCGGCAGGCGGAGGAGCGGCTCGACCAGGTGGCCGAGAACGTCCGGAAGAAGTTCGACCGGGTCACCCGGGGCACGTTCTCCGACACCGTGAAGGACGGCAGGTTCGCCGACCGGAACGCCCGCAGGGCGAACCGGGGGCAGGCCGAGCCGAAACGCGGCGACCAGGGCGGATCGCAACGCTGACGATCCGCCGACGTGCGGGCCGGGACCCACGGGGGGTCCCGGCCCGTTCGCCGTCCGGGCGTGGTGGGGCGGCTCCGGCCCGACCGCGACGTCAGCCGAGGCGGCGGTTGTCCCGGACCAGGCCGCCCTCGCACCAGTCGTGGTAGGTGAAGAGTTCCTGCCGGGCCAGCAGCATCCGGCTGTTGTGCGCCCAGTTGCGCACCAACTCGTCGCCGTCGCGCTCGGCCTGCTCCACCAGCTTGCGGAACCGACGCCGGGGGTGGGCGCGGAACTTCGTCCGGATGCCGTCGGCGGCGTAGATGTAGAGGCAGTGCAGGGCGAAACGGCGGGCCGGGCAGGCCGGGTCCCGGGCCAGCTCGAAGAGGGTGAGCACCAGGTGGTCACCCGCCACCAGCAGGTCCCAGTCCTGGGGCAGCGAGGTCAACGGCACCGAGTCGGGTTGGTACGCCCAGGCCCGCAACTCCGCCGGTGACGGGTCGACGGGGTTGGCGAAGCCGCGGAACGTCGGACCGTGCGCGCTCACCCGGCAACCTTCCCGCTCACGCCCGCGGGATGCCTCCGTCCGCCCGCGAGACCCTGGCCTGCTGGGGCGCAACGCTAGCCGCCGTCACCCGGCCGGCGGAAGACCTGCCGGGAAGCAATTCGGCAACGGATGCCCTGGCCAGGCCGACCCGTGCGGTCGACCTGGCCAGGCGAAACTCAGTCCGTGGCCGGTACCGGCCGGGCCTGGCGGGCGGCGATCCTCCGCCGCACCCGCTGCTTGAACCAGTGCATGTCGGGCAGCCGGGCGAGCATCGGACCGGTGATCACGGTGATCAGCACGTACGCCGTGGCGAGCGCGGCCAGCTTGGGTTCGACGGTGCCGGCGGCGACCGCGAGACCGGCGATGACGATGGAGAACTCACCGCGGGGCATCAGGGCGAAACCGGCCCGCCACCGGCCTGGCTCGGCGATCCCGGCCCGGCGGGCCGCCAGGTAGCCGGTGACCAGCTTCGTCCCCATGGTGACCACGGCCAGCGCGATCGCGGGCAGCAGCACCGGCGGCATGTCCCGGGGGTCGGTGACCAGGCCGAAGAAGACGAAGAAGACGGCGGCGAAGAGGTCCCGCAGCGGGGAGAGCAGTTCGGTGGCGTGGTGCGCCACCGGCCCGGACAGGGCGATGCCGACCAGGAACGCCCCGACGGCGGCGGAGACCTGGAGCCGGGCGGCGATCCCGGCGACCAGCAGGGTCAGGCCGAGCACCCCGAGCAGCAGCGCCTCCGGGTCCTTCGCCGACAGGGCGGCGGAGATCAGGTGGCCGAAGCGGATGGCGACGACCAGCACGACCACCACGGTGAGCACCGCGATGCCCAGCGCTATGCCGCCCTTGACCAGGCCAACGCCGGCCAGCAGCGCGGTCACCAGCGGCAGGTAGAGCGCCATCGCCAGGTCCTCGATGACCAGCACGGACAGGATGACCGGGGTTTCCCGGTTACCGACCCGGCCGAGGTCGCCGAGCACCTTGGCGATCACCCCGGAGGACGAGATCCAGGTGATGCCGCCGAGCACCACGGCCGCCACCCAGCCCCAACCGAGCAGCAGCGCGAAGCCGAACCCGGGCAGGGCGTTGAGGACCGCGTCGATCAGGCCGGCCGGCGCCGCCGAGCGCAGGTTGCCGACCAACTCGTTGGCGCTGTATTCCAGGCCGAGCATGACCAGCAGCAGGATGACGCCGATCTCGGCGCCGACGGCGAAGAACTCCTCGCTGGCGGCCAGCGGCAGCAGACCGCCGTGGCCGAACGCGAGGCCGGCGAGCAGGTAGAGCGGGATGGGGGAGACGCCGAACCGGCGGCTGAGTCGACCGAGCAGCCCGAGCAGCAGGAGGAGAGCGCCAACCTCGACCAGTAGGGTTGTGGTTTCGTGCATCCGCCTCAGCCGTCCGGGTCACTGTCGGCGAGGATGGCGGTCACCCCGTCGAGACCCTGCCGGGTACCGACCACGACCACCACGTCACCGGCCGCGAAGCGGAAGGTGGGATCGGGCGAGACGTTGACCTCGCCCTGCCGGAGCACCGCCACGATCGAGGCGCTGGTGCGGGTGCGTGCCTTGGTGTCACCGAGCCGCTTGTTGACGTACTTCGACCCGGCCGGGATGGCGATCTGCTCGGTGAGCAGCCCGGCCGCCTGCTCGCGCAGGCCGGAGAGCTGACCCAGCATCAGCGACGCGCCGAGGATGTCGGCGAGCGCCTCGGCCTCGTCGTCGGTCAGCGGGATGTCGTGCTGACAGGAGTCGGGATCGTCCGGGTCGTAGAGGACCAGGTCGCGGCGGCCATTGCGGTGGGAGACCACACCGAGCCGGCGGCCGGACTCCGTCATCAGGTCATGACGGACGCCGATTCCCGGTAGGGCGGTCTGTTCGACTCGTACTCGCACGGACGAGAGGTTATACCCTGCCCTCCACCTCGGCCCGACGGATGTCTGCCCTGCTCGCGAGCGTGCCATCCCCGCCACCGCCCGTATCCACCCACCCCCCGACGGGTCACACCCCTCACCGCGCCGCCCGGTCACCGCGCCTGCACCCACCGCACCGCACCGCTCCGCCCGGAACAACCGACCGCCCAGGAGGAACCGCGATGACAGATCCACTCGTCGGGGGCGATATTGCGGGGTCCGACCCCGTTCGACACCGCCATCGGGCCGATGTTGCTCATGCCGCTGCGGGCCAAGGTGCTCGCCCGGACGGCGGCCCGCTCGCTGGCCTTCCTCGCCCACGTGGACCCCGGCGAGACCACCGTGTCCATCGAGGATGATCAGGGGGTACGTCACCGGGTCTTCTGCGACGTCCGACTGGAGACCGGCCGCCGGTGTGTGCTGCGGGCCGGTCACGAGACGCCCTGCACGTCCCGCCTGTCCCGCTGGCCACCGAACGCCGCCCGTCCCCGGAGATTGTGACCCACGCCACGTTGGCAGAGTTGAGCGGAATAGGCTCAACTCTGATGGTGTCTCTTACTAGTGGACACGCCGATCCCGGGGGAGCCCATGAACACGGAACGACTCACCACCAAGAGCCGCGAAACCATCACCGGTGCGGTCGCGCTGGCCAACCAGCGTGGTCACGCCACCGTGGAACCCTGGCACCTGCTGCTGGCCCTGCTCGACACCGACGGCTCCACCGCCGCCGGCCTGCTGCGCGCCGTGGGTGCCGACCCCGCCGGGCTGCGCCGGGTCGCGCAGCGCTCGGTCGACGCGCTGCCCGCCGCCCGTGGGTCCAGCATCGCCGAGCCCACCCTCGCCCGCGAGTTCGTCAACGCCATCGGCGCCGCCGAGCAGATCGCCCGTCCGCTCGGCGACGAGTACACCTCCACCGAGCACCTGCTCGCCGGCCTGGCCCGGGTGGGTGGCGCGGTGTCCAACGCGCTGAAGACCGCCGGGGCCACCGAGGAGAACCTGGTCGCCGCGTTTCCGACGGTGCGCGGCGGGGACCGGCGGGTCACCACCGCCGACCCGGAGCAGACCTACCAGGCGCTGGCCAAGTACGGCGTCGACCTCACCGCCAGCGCCCGGGACGGCAAGATCGACCCGGTGATCGGGCGGGATTCCGAGATCCGTCGGGTGATCCAGGTGCTCTCCCGGCGTACCAAGAACAACCCGGTGCTGATCGGCGAGCCCGGCGTCGGCAAGACCGCGATCGTCGAGGGCCTGGCCCAGCGGATCGTGGCCGGGGACGTGCCCGAGTCGCTGCGGGACAAGAAGTTGGTCTCGCTCGACCTCGGCGCGATGGTCGCCGGTGCGCAGTACCGGGGCCAGTTCGAGGAGCGGCTCAAGTCCGTCCTGGAGGAGATCAAGAACTCGAACGGGCAGGTCATCACCTTCCTCGACGAGCTGCACACGGTGGTCGGCGCGGGCAAGGGCGAGGGCTCGATGGACGCCGGCAACATGCTCAAGCCGATGCTCGCCCGGGGTGAGCTGCGGATGGTCGGCGCGACCACCCTCGACGAGTACCGCGAGCACATCGAGAAGGACCCGGCGCTGGAGCGCCGGTTCCAGCCGGTGCTGGTCGGCGAGCCGACCATCGAGGACACCATCGGCATCCTGCGTGGCCTCAAGGAGCGCTACGAGGTGCACCACGGCGTCCGGATCACCGACGCCGCCCTGGTCGCCGCCGCGTCGCTGTCCGACCGGTACATCACCGACCGGTTCCTGCCGGACAAGGCGATCGACCTGGTCGACGAGTCCGCGTCCCGGCTCCGCATGGAGATCGACTCCCGGCCGGTCGAGGTGGACGAGATCGAACGGGCGGTCCGCCGGCTGGAGATCGAGGAGATGGCGCTGGCCAAGGAGCCCGACGCCGCCTCCGCCGAGCGGCTGGAGCGGCTGCGCAAGGAGCTGGCCGACAAGCGTGAGCAGCTCACCGCGCTGTCCGAGCGCTGGCAGACCGAGAAGAGCCACATCACCAAGCTCTCCACCGCCAAGGAGGAGCTGGAACGCCTCGGCGGCGAGGCCGAGCGGGCCGAACGCGACGGCGAGCTGGAACGCGCCGCCGAGCTGCGTTACGGCCGGATCCCGGCGCTCAAGGCGGACCTGGCGACGGCCGAGGAGGAACTGGCCCGGCTCCAGGCCGACGGCGCGATGCTCAAGGAGGAGGTCGGCGCGGACGACATCGCCGCCGTCGTCGCCTCCTGGACGGGCATCCCGGCCGGTCGGCTGCTGGAGGGCGAGACCGCCAAGCTGCTGCGGATGGAGGAGTCGCTGGGCAGCCGCGTCGTCGGCCAGGCCGAGGCCGTCGGTGCCGTCTCCGACGCGGTACGCCGGGCGCGGGCCGGCGTCGCCGACCCGGACCGCCCCACCGGCAGCTTCCTGTTCCTCGGCCCCACCGGCGTCGGCAAGACCGAGCTTGCCAAGGCGCTCGCCGAGTTCCTCTTCGACGACGAGCGGGCCATGGTCCGCATCGACATGAGCGAGTACGGCGAGAAGCACTCCGTCGCCCGTCTGGTCGGTGCCCCGCCCGGATACGTCGGCTACGAGGAGGGCGGGCAGCTCACCGAGGCGGTGCGCCGCCGGCCGTACTCGGTGATCCTGCTGGACGAGGTGGAGAAGGCCCACCCGGACGTCTTCGACATCCTGCTCCAGGTGCTCGACGACGGCCGGCTCACCGACGGCCAGGGTCGTACGGTCGACTTCCGCAACGCGATCCTGATCCTCACGTCCAACCTGGGATCGTCGGTGATCAGCGACCTGACGCTCGCCGACGAGCAGCGCCGCGAGGGGGTGCTGGCGGTGGTCCGCTCGCACTTCAAGCCGGAGTTCCTCAACCGGCTCGACGACATCGTGGTCTTCGCCGCGCTGCGCGGGGACGACCTGCGCTCGATCGTCGACATCCAACTCGACCGGCTGCGCCGGCGGCTCGCCGACCGCCGGTTGGCGCTGGACGTCAGCGAACCCGCAGGGACCTGGCTCGCCGAGCACGGGTACGACCCGATCTACGGTGCCCGGCCGCTGCGTCGCCTGGTCCAGTCGGCCATCGGCGACCAGCTCGCCAAGGCCCTGCTGGGTGGCGTGGTCAGGGACGGCGACACCGTGCGGGTCGACCTGTCCGACGACAAGAGCGGCCTCACCGTCACCGCCTCCTGACCCCCCGTACCCACCGGCCCGGCCCCGCCACCCCGGCGGGGCCGGCCCCTCCACCGCTGCCCCCTCCCCCTCCCCCTCCTCGCCCCGGCCCTCGCCCCGCCCCTCCCGTCCCGGTGATCAAGAGATTCGCGTCACGAGAGCGCCTTCTCCTGACGCCAACCTCTTGATCGCCCCGCGCCGGCCCTCCCGCCCTCGGCGATCAAGAGGTTTGCGTCACCGGGAGCGCTCTCCGGTGACGCAAACCTCTTGATCACCGCGGTTGGGCGGGGCTGAGTGCGGGGCGCGGTGGGGTGGGCGGGGGTGGGTGGGGTGGTGCGGGGCGGGGAAAGGAAAGGGGCATGTTCGGGATGCGGAAGAAGAGTGGCGATCCGGAGCTGGACGCCGCCGTGCGGGAACTCGCCGGGGCGGACACCGTCGCCTTCGGTGGGGTGGGGTTCGCCGGCACGCTGCTGCCGGTGACCGAGGCGTACCGGCGGGTCGAGGAGGCGTTCGCGCAGCGCCCCCGGCAGGCCCGCGAGCAGGTCGACTGGCTGCTGCGGCACGGTTCGCCAGCCGGGCGGGCGTACGCGGCGACGCTGCTGGAGCAGGTCGACCCGGCGGCGGCCCGGGCGGCCTGGACGGCGCTGGGCGACGACGACGCCGAGTTCACCACGTTCGCCGGCTGCACGATGGGCACCACCACGCTGCGTGGGTACGCGGCCGACCGGCTGTCCGGCCCACCTCCCGACAGGCACGCTGAGTAGCTGATCTCTCACTCAGAATTCGCTGAGTTTCCCCAGGTGCGCGGGGTGCGCGGGGTTGTTACCGTCTCCGCCGATGCACTTGGGGAGGTGGTCGGGGTGAACGGTTCAGTCGCGTACGTCGTGGCGGCGTTGGGGTGTCTGATCGGGGTCGCCGGGATCGTGGTGGCGGCGGTGGCTTTCAGCCGGAGCCGCAAACCGGCCCGCCCGACACCGGCGAAGGACCCGTTCCGCGACACCGACTCCGACGCGCTGCGCGGTGACCCCCGCAAGCTCAAGCCAGGCGACATCGTCGAGATCCGTGGCGTGTCCTACGCGGTCCGGGGCTCGGTGCACCTGGTCGAGGGCGGCTGGAGCTGGGCCGAGCACCTGCTGGACACCGTCGAGGGCGACAAGCGCTGGCTCTCCGTCGAGGAGGACCCGGACCTGGAGCTGGTGCTCTGGACGGCCGAGCCGACCGCGACGCTCACCCCGGGCGCACCGACCCTCGACTTCGCCGGCCGCCGCTACTCCTGGGAGGAGTCCGGCCAGGCCCGCTACTCGGCCACCGGCAGCACCGGTCTCGACCCGTACGGCACCGTCCGCTACCAGGACTACCGGGGCCAGGGCGGCGACCGGCTCTCCTTCGAGGCGTACGGGGAGGCCGGCTGGGAGGTGGGTCGGGGTGAGCGGCTGCACCGCGCCGACGTGATGGTGTACCCGCAGTCCGGCCCGGTGGGGTCCTGATCGTGCTGGTCAGCCTGGACACCCCGTACGTCGACACGTGCGCGGCCGACCTGAGCCTGGCGCTCGGTGGCCCGGAACGCCCCGCCCTGCACGTCCGTGACCTGACCCTGCCCGGTGACGTCCGGCTGCGGCTGCGCCTGCTCGGTGCCTCCCACCAGGTCGTCCTCGCCGTCCCGGCGGCAGGTGCCGACGCGACCGCCCCCGATCGGCCCGGTGGGCTGGTCGAGACGGTCGCCTGCCTGCCCGGTCGGCCCCCGCACCTGCCTGGCGACCTGCACGACGAGGCGGGCGGTTACCGGTTCGCCGCCACCGTGCTGCGCCCCGCCGAGGGGGAGCTGCACACCCGGATCGCCGCGCTCCGCGCCGACCTGGCCGACGACCCGTACGCCCTGGTCGGGGTCTTTCCCGGGGACCCGGACGCGGTGACCGCGCTGGCCGTACGCCCCGATGCGCCGGCCGGGACGGTGGCCTGGCGCACCTGGCACGCGTACCCCCAGACCAACGAACTGGTCCTGACCGAGACGGCGGTGACGCTCCCGCACGATCGGCGAGCCCCGCAGTCGCGAACGGAGGTAACACCGTGACGTACCGACGCTGGTTCGTGGTGGGGGTGGCCTTCGCGGTCGTCGGTGCGCTGGTCGCCGCCTTCGCGATCTTCTACGGCAACTTCTCGCCCCGGGGCTACATCGAGGACCGCTACACCCGGGCGGCGAGCCGGGACATCGGGCGGGACGCCATCGCGTACACCTCGAACCGCACCCCGAGCCAGGTGGCCAAGGACGTCACCGACGCCTGGAAGCCGGCCGACCAGTACGTCGACGGCAGCGGCGTCTACCTGCGCTACGACGACGACTCGCTGGTGATCCTGCCGATCGCCGCCGGCTCGCTGATCCTGCTGGAGCGGATGCGCACCGCCTACCCGCGTTACCACTCGACGGTGGGCAGCCACTGGGGCTGGGGTCGGGGCAGCACCGTGCGCGGCGGCGGTCCCGGCTCCGGCAAGTGACGCGTACCGACCCCGACCGAACGAACCCCTGGAGCACGCTGTGCAGAACCTGGTCACCGACCTGCTGGTCACCCTCGCCTACGGGGTGGTCGGTGTCGTCCTGATGGCCGTCGGCTACGTGCTGGTCGACGTGGCCACCCCGGGGAAGCTCCACGAGCTGATCTGGACCGAACGCAACCGTAACGCCGCGCTGCTGCTGACCTCGAACCTGGCCGGCGTCGGCATCATCGTGGTCGCCGCGATCGCCGCCAGTGAGGACGACTTCCTGCTCGGCCTGGTCGGTGCCGCCGCGTACGGGATCGTCGGGCTGGTCATCATGGCCCTGGCGTTCGTACTGCTCGACGCGTTGACCCCGGGCAAGCTGGGCACGCTGCTGGTGGACCAGCAGCCGCACCCGGCGGTCTGGGTGTCGGCGATGGTGCACCTCGCCACCGGCGCGATCATCGCCGCCGCCATCAGCTGATGACCACGGCGAAGCAGCCGGCGAAGGCGAAGCAGAACTCGGGCGCCTGGGTCGTCTGGCTCTTCATCGGCGTGATGGCGCTGGTCTGCGTGGGCAGCAGCATCCTCAACCGGGACTCCGGGGGCACCACCGTGCCCGGTCCGGCGGCCGACGAGCGTGCCGACACCGTGCCGCTGCTCGTGCAGGCGGCCGACAGCCAGGGCATCTGCTACGGCTGGCGGCTGGAGAGGTCGTCCGGCGCGGAGGTCAGCGTCGGCTCCAACCTCGGCGACGGGGTGCCGGTGACCGGGGACGCCCGCTGCCCGCGCTGGGTGGAGGTCCGGGCCCGGATCATGTACACGTCGTCCAGCAGCGAGAGCAACGACTGGGCGACGGTCACCGTCTCCGGCTCCGACGACCTCGACCGAGCCGACCTGTGGGCTGTCGACAACGGGCTGGGCCGGTTCGGGCTGGACACCGACACGTTCATCGACGATCCGGGCTGGGCGATCTGCCGGGCCGCGGTGACCCTGCCGCTGCTGGTCGCCGAGGCCGGTGTCGCCCCGCCCGCCGCCACCCCGACCGCCGACCCGGCCGTGCCGGCCGGCGCGCTGCCGGACGCCGGGAACGACTTCCTGCGAGACCGCTGGGGTTGGCTGCTCGCCACCGCCGGCCTGCTGCTGGTCGCCGCGCTGCTGATCACCGTCGGGTTCGTCCAGCGCGGCCGGCAGCGGGCGGCGACGCCGGCCGGGCGTTTCCGGGGGGCGCGGTGACCACGGTCGACGACACCCCGGCGGTCCGGCCGCGCTGGCGGCTGGCCCGCGCGTCGGTGCTGCTCGCGGTCTTCGTCTGCGCCGCCTGCGGCCTGGTGTACGAGCTGGCCCTGGTCGCGCTCGGCAGCTACCTGATCGGCGACACGGTCGGGCAGGCGTCGATCGTGCTCGGCGTGATGGTCTTCGCGATGGGGATCGGGGCGCTGGTCGCCAAGCCGTTGCAGCCCCGGGCCGCCGCCGCGTTCGCGGTGATCGAGCTGACCCTGGCCCTGCTCGGCGGCCTGTCGGTGCTCGGCCTCTACGCCGCGTTCGCCTGGCTCGACCTGTACGGCCCGGCGCTGGTCGGCACCGCGTTCGTGCTGGGTCTGCTGATCGGCGCGGAGATCCCGCTGCTGATGGTGATGCTGCAACGCATCCGGGAGCAGGCCGCCGGCAGCGCGGTCGCCGACCTGTTCGCCGCCGACTACGTCGGCGCGCTGCTCGGCGGGCTCGCCTTCCCGTTCCTGCTGATCCCGGTCTTCGGCCAGCTCAAGGGTGCCCTGGTGGTCGGCGCGGTGAACGCGGTGGCCGGCCTGGCCCTGGTCTGCACGGTGTTCCGCGCCGAGCTGAGCCGCCGGGCCCGGCTCGTGCTGGGCGCCGGCTCCGTCGTGGTCGCCCTCTGCCTGGGGTACGCCTGGGTCACCGCCGCCGACTTCGAGGTGACCAGCCGCCAGCAGCTCTACCGCGACCCGGTGGTGCACGCCGAACGCTCCCGTTACCAGGAGATTGTGCTGACCCGGTCGGTACGCGAGGTCGGCCACTCCGACACCGACCTGCGGCTGTTCCTCAACGGCGACCTCCAGTTCAGCTCGATCGACGAGTACCGCTACCACGAGGCGCTGGTGCACCCGGCGATGCGCGGCCCGCGCGGCGAGGTGCTGGTCCTCGGTGCCGGCGACGGTCTCGCCGTACGCGAGATCCTGCGGTATCCGGACGTGCGCCGGGTGACCGTGGTCGACCTCGACCCGGCGGTGGTGGCGCTGGCCCGTTCCGAACCGCAGTTACGCGCGCTCAACGGCGGCTCCCTCGACGACCCCCGGGTCCGGGTGCTCAACACCGACGCGTTCGGCTGGCTGCGTACCGCCGGTGAGCGCTTCGACGTGGTCGTCGCCGACCTGCCCGACCCGGACGAGACGGCCACCGCCAAGCTCTACACCGTCGAGTTCTACGCGTTGATCCGTTCGGTGCTCGCCGAGGGCGCCCGGCTGGTGGTGCAGTCCGGGTCGCCGTACTTCGCGCCCCGGTCGTACTGGTCGATCGAGGCGTCGATCCGTGCGGCCGGCTTCGCCACCGTGCCGTACCACGTCGACGTGCCGTCGTTCGGTGACTGGGGGTTCGTGCTCGCCGCCCCGGGCGGCACCCCGCCGCTGCTGGAACTGCCGGTGGACGCGCCCCGGCTGCGTTTTCTCGACCCGGCGGTGCTGCGGGCGGCGGCGGCCTTCCCCGCCGACCGGGGCCGGCTCGACGTGCCCGCCTCCACCCTGTTGAGGCCCAGGGTGCTCGACTACGCCCGCAGCGAGTGGCGCGGCTACTAGCCTCGGAGGCGATGTCACCGTCGCTGCGCCGCCGGCTGCCACCGCGCGCGGTGGACGCTGCGGCGTACCTGCAGGCGTTCGTGCTGTCCGGGGTGGCGACGGTGCTGGTCACCCGGGCGTTCCTGCACGCCACCGGCTACCCGCAGCTCGGCGGCGGCGGCCTGCACGTCGCGCACGTGCTCTGGGGCGGCCTGCTGATGACCGTCGGGCTGGGCGTCGCGCTGGTCTTCCTCGGCGGGCCCGCCCGGATGACCGGGGCGGTGCTCGCCGGGATCGGCTTCGGGCTGTTCATCGACGAGGTCGGCAAGTTCGTCACCGCCGGCACCGACTACTTCTACCGGCCGGCCGCCGGGATCATCTACGCCGTCTTCGCCCTGCTGGTGGTGATCACCCAGGCGTTGCGCGAACGGCTGCGCCCGACCCCCGGCGAACGGGTGGCCAACGCGTTGGACGTGATCGTCGGCGGTGTCGGCCGGGGGCTCACCGACCGACAGCGAACGGCCACCCTGCGGCTGGTCCGGGGTGCCGGCCCGGAGGTCGAGTCGGGGGTGTCCGCGCTGCTGGACGTGGTGCCGCACCGGGAACCACCGCCGCGGCGGTTCTGGCAGCCCTGGGTGGACCGGCTGCGTGACGCGCTGGTCCGGCTGACCGCCCAGCGTTGGGTGGTCCTGCTGGTGGTGGCCTACCTGGTCGTCGAGCCGGTGGCGACGGTGGTGGCGGTCGCCACCGAGGGCGTCACCGGCGAGCTGGACCAGCTCGGCGAGTGGGGCGCGGTGCTCGGGGTGTCCGCCTCGGCCGTGGTCGCCGGGGTGCTGAGCATCCGCGCCGCGTTCCTGCTCCGCAACGACCGGCGGGCCGCGTTCCGGCTGTTCAAGCTGGCGCTCCTGGTCGACCTGCTGTTCGGGCAGATCTTCAACTTCACAGTCAACCAGTTCGACGCGGTGACCGGGCTCGCGGTGGACCTGCTCCTGCTCGCCGTGGTGACCGCCGAACACCGCCGACTGGTCCGCCAGTCGTGACCTCAACGGCCCCGGCCGGTCCCGGTCCGTGCCCGACAGCCGTGATTCGGCGGCTCCACCAGCGGGTACGGCTCCGTCGTACCCGGTGCGACGGGACTGCGGACGTTACCGTGGTGCGGTGATCTAGGAAGGAGAATCATGGTCGATTCCCACAGCACGCCCGCCCGGACCCGTCCGGGTCTGGTGACGCTCTCCAGCTACCTGCTGATGTTCTTCGCGGCGCTCCAACTGATCGGGCTGATCCTGACCCTGGCGATCAGCGGGAAGCTGCGCCAGGCGTTCGAGGACGCCTTCGAGGGGACCGCGAGCGAGGTCGAGGGCCTCGGCACCGCCGTCGTGGTCTTCGCCGTCGGCGCGTCCGCCGTCCTGCTGCTGATCGCGCTCGCCCTCGTCGTCCTGGCGATCTTCAACAACCGGGGCAAGAACGGCAGCCGGATCGCCACCTGGGTGGTCGGCGGCATCATGGTCTGCTGCGTCGGCGGTGGGCTGGTCAACGGTGCCGCGGGTTTCAGCGGCTCCACCGGCTCCACCTCCGGCAACGCGCCGAGCGCCGAGGAACTGGAACGCAGCATGAACGCCGTGCTGCCCTCCTGGTACAACCCGGTCAGCACCCTGCTCGGCGTGGTCAGCCTGCTCGCCCTGCTGGCGGCGCTGATCCTGCTCGCCCTGCCGCAGTCCAACGAGTTCTTCCGCAAGCCCAAGGCGGGCTGGGAGCCGCCGGTCCCGGGTGCCACCTACCCGGCCACGCCCGGCTACCCGCCCACCCCCGGTTACCCGTCCACCCCCGGCTACCCGGCGACGCCGGACTACCCGCAGCCCGGTGCGCCCGGCCAGCCCGGTGCCCCCGGCCCGTCGTCGGCCACTCCCGGCGTGCCGGACCAGCCGCAGTCGTCCGACGGCCCGTCCTGGTCGCCGCCGTCGGGCGGGGAGCCCGACCGGCCCACCGGAGGCAGCGGCCCGGACGACCCGCAGCGCCCCGCCGGCAGTTGACGGGCGCGTAACAGCGACACCGACGATTCCCTCCGAGTAGGTTGCACACCGACGCCTACCGGAGGGAATCGTCGTGTCGTACCCGGATCAGGTGCCGGACCGTCGCCCGCCGGTGGTCACCGTGGCGGCGGCGCTGCTCGGGCTGATGGCGCTCGCCGCCGGGGTCTACGCCGTCACCAGCCTGCTCGCCCTGGGTGGCACGATCGACCGGTTCCGGGGCGCCGCCGCCGGTACCGACGCCGACCCGGGCGACGTCGACGGGCTGGTCCGGCTGCTGCGGCTCGGCACGGTCGGTGCGGCGGTGTTGACGGTGCTGGTGGCGCTGCTGCTGGTCGGCCTCGCCGGGGGGTTGCTCGCCCGCCGTCGGGCGGCCCGGGTCGGCGTCTGGGCGGTCTGCGGGCTGGGTCTGCTCGCCGGAGGGTGCGCCCTGGCCGTGCTGGTCGGCCAGCGGGTCAGGCCGCTGCGGCCGGGCAGCGGCGACCAGGGGGTGGCCGCCCTCTTCACCACCCTCGACGACGCCTATCCCTCGTGGTGGGTGCCGGTGAACGCGGGCGTCTCGGTGGCCCAGGCCCTCGGCTACCTCGTGGTGGCCGTGCTGCTGGCCCTGCGGCCGGCGAACAGCTGGTTCACCGGCAGGCGGCCGGTGCGACCCGGATACGGGCCCGCCCCGTTCACCGCCGCGCCCTACCCGTCCCCCGGGCCCGCGCTGCCGTCGGTGCCAAGCTGGTCCGGGTCCGGGTCCGGGTCCGGAGCCGCCCAGGGTGCCGTACCGGCCGCGTCGCGACCCGATCCCGATCCCGGTGCCGGGCCGGCGGCGTCCGGGCCCGATCCCGGTGCCGGACCGACCGCGTCCGGGCCTGACGTGGTCCGCCGTCCCGCCGAGGAGCAACCGTGACCGTCGACCGAACCGTGCCCGGCCGGTGCGCACTGATCACGGGTGCCACCGCAGGGATCGGCGCGGCGTTCGCCGGGCAGCTCGCCGCCGAGGGCTGGGACCTGGTCCTGGTGGCCCGGGACACCACCCGGCTCGACGCCACCGCCGCCGAGCTGACCGGCCGGTACGGCAACCGGGTGGAGGTCATCTCCGCCGATCTGTCCACCGACGACGGATGCGCCCGGGTGGAACGGCGACTGGCCACCGGCGACCCGGTGGACCTGCTGGTCAACAATGCCGGATTGAGCCTGAACCAACCGTTTCTGCGGTCCACCGTCGCCGACGAGACGCGGCTGCTCCGGTTGAACGTGCACGCGGTATTGCGACTGACCCACGCTGCGCTCGGGCCCATGACGAGGCGCGGTAATGGGACAGTGATAAATGTCTCTTCGGTCGCCGGCTTCGGCCCGGTGATGCCCGGCTCCACCTATCCGGCCAGCAAGGCATGGGTCACCAGCTTCAGCGAATCGATCGGGCAGTCGGCCCGCGCGGCGGGGGTGCACGTGATGGCGCTCTGCCCCGGCTACACCCGCACCGGCTACCACGAACGCACCGGCATCGACATGTCCGGCATGCCGCGGTGGATCTGGCTCAAGGCCGACGACGTGGTCGCCGAAGCCCTGCGTGACCTGCGAAAAGGCAAAACCTTGAGCGTTCCCGACTGGAAGTACAAGCTGGCCGTGGCGAGCCTGCGGCACGTGCCGCGCCGGCTGCTGCGCGGTGCCTTCCGGGACCGGCGCGGGCAGGTCGACCCGGCCGGGCAGTGAGCGGCAGGCGGTGCCGGTCGACGCGCCGGTGCC
Organism: Micromonospora sp. WMMD730; assembly: GCF_049178955.1. NCBI lineage: Bacteria > Bacillati > Actinomycetota > Actinomycetes > Micromonosporales > Micromonosporaceae > Micromonospora > Micromonospora sp. WMMD730. The sequence goes on along the minus strand of NZ_JBMHML010000002.1, from coordinate 7,101,510 downwards.
TCCGGCGTGGCTGCGCAACTCTGCCGGTGCGATCGCGCAGCGTAGCCGTCCATCGCCAGTCATCGAGGGCCCGCATGGTCGGTCCGGGTGGGCCGCACACACGACCCACAGACTTGAGCAGTACCCTCTATCGCCATGGGGGACCACGACGACCTGCGTAAATTCATCACTGACCTGGCTGTGGTCCATGGCCGGGTCGTGCTCTCCTCGGGGCGGGAGGCGGAGTGGTACGTCGATCTGCGTCGCGTGACTCTCCATCACCGGGCCGCTCCCCTGGTCGGTCGGGTGATGCGTGAGCTGACCGCCGACTGGAATTACGACGCGGTCGGTGGGTTGACCCTGGGTGCCGATCCGATCGGCATCTCGATGTTGCACGCCGCCGCAGAGACCGATCGACCCCTGGACGCCTTCGTCGTCCGCAAGGCCGGCAAGGCGCATGGTCTCCAACGGCGGATCGAGGGTCCTGAGGTGGCCGGCCGGCGGGTACTGGCGGTGGAGGACACCTCGACGACGGGCGGCAGCGTGTTGACGGCCGTCGAAGCTCTACGCGAGGCCGGGGCGGAGGTCGTGGGCGTGGCGGTGATCGTCGACCGTGGCGCCAGCGACGTCGTACGTGCCGCCGGACTGCCGTATCGGGCGGCCTATACGTTGGCTGACCTCGGCCTTGTGGCGTAAAAATTTGCCGATTCGGATCTGCTGATATGCAGGCGGATCGATGCTGCTGGTGGAAGGATGGAATACGTGGGAACTGCGTTGGCTGAAATGACCATGCCTCAGATCTCGCCGCTTGCCGGCGAGCCGATCGAACGCGCCGACGCCGAGCGGCTGGCGGGGGTCCTCAAGGCCCTCGCCGACCCCGCCCGGCTGCGGCTGCTCAGCCTGATCCAGTCGGCGCCCGAGGGCGAAGCGTGCGTGTGTGACCTCACCGCGCCGCTCGGCCTCTCGCAGCCGACGGTCAGCCACCACCTCCGCATCCTCACCGAGGCCGGCTTGCTGGAGCGGGAGAAGCGTGGTGTGTGGGCCTACTACCGGCTGGTGCCGTCGGCGATCGCCACGATCGCCGACCTCCTCACGCCGCCGCGCAAGCGGGCCACCAAGAAGGCCCGCTGACTGAACCCGTTCGTCCCGTCCAGGGGCGACGTCCGATGGCGGACCAGGGGTGGCGCCATCGGGTGGTGACGTCTGTCCGTCACCGGTCAGTTCGCTGATCCACCACCGTGCCCGCGGTGGCGTACGCGTACGCAACGGCCGGTCCTCTCCCCGAGGGCCGGCCGTTGGTCGTCCGCCGGTCAGTGGCCCTGCCCGTGGTCCGGGTACCGCCCGCCGTCGCGTGGCGGGCGCTGCCCGTACGTCTGCGGGGGGAACCGCTGGTCGGAGCCGGGCTGCTGGCCGTACGGCTGCGCGTCTCCTGCCGGCTGCCCGGGGTGCGGCTGTGAGGGCTGGTCGTGGTGGTGGTGCTCGACGGCGTCCCGGACGGCCTCGACCGCCCCGACCGCGCTCGCTGCGGCGATCACGGCCACGGCCTCACCGCGCCGACGCGCCCTGCGGTCGCGCAGGAACTCGAAGAAGATCGGCAGTACCGAGATCAGGATGATCAGCGCGACCACCGGCAGGATGTACCTGTCGATCTTGTCGCCGATGGCGCTGTAGATCTGGTCGGCGAGCAGGTAGCCGATCAGCAGGATGCCGTCCACCCAGAGGATCGCGCCGACGACGTTCCACAGGAGGAACTGCTTCGCCGGCATGCCGAGCGCACCCGCCACCGGGTTGAGGAACGTCCGCACGATCGGAATGAACCGGGCCAGCACCACGGCCTTGGCCGGGCCGAACTTCTGGAAGTAGAACTCCGCCTTCTCCACGTACTCCTTCTTGAAGAGCCGGGAGTTGGGGCGCTCGAACATCCGCCGGCCGTAGCGGGCACCGAGCCAGTGCCCGAGCTGGGCGCCGACGATGGCGCAGAGCGGCCCACCGATCAGCAGCCCGGCCAGCGAGAGCCGGGTGCCGCTGCCGAAGATCGCGTCGGCCACCGGCGACGCGGCGACCCCGGCCAGGAACAGCAGCGAGTCGCCGGGGAAGAAGAACCCCACCAGCAGGCCGGTCTCGGCGAAGAGGATCACCCACACGCCGACCAGCCCGAAGGTCTGGAGCAGATCCTTGGGGTCGAGCGGGTTCAGCGCGACCGTCTCCGCGACCACCCGCGTCTTCTCACCTGTGTCCACGGCCACACACCATACCGAGCCCACGAACCCACGGTTGCGGCACGCGTCCCTCCGACCGGCGACCCACCCCACCGGGCCCGCCCGGCCGGGCCATGAAGCGCCCGCCCGGGCGGGTCCGGTCAGGCCACGAAGCGCGACCGGCGACGCCGCGCCACCAGGTAGCTGCCGACCCCCGCCAGCAGCAGCGACCCGCCGACACCGGCGACCAGGACGGTCGGGGAACCGGTGATCGGCAGCGTGCCGTCGTCCGCGCCCTGCCCACCCGAGCCGGCGTTCACCAGGATCTTCGCGGTGTCGTTGCGCGGGTCGAGGTCCGTCGTGGTGGTCGGGCCGTAGAGCAGCTCGGTGCGGCCGGTCAGGGTGCCCGCCCGGTCGATCCGGAACGAGAACGGCAGGGCCACCTTCCCGCCCTTGCGGATGACGTCGTACTGGTAGCAGAGGTAGGCGCGGGCACCCGGCCGGCCGCCCTCCTCGTCCTGGATGTCGGCGTCGAGGCAGTTCCTGGGGACCTTGACGGCGGTGACACCCTTCGGCACGGTCATCTTGACGATCGTGTAGAAGTCGCGACCGCCGTTGGACGACGAGGCCGGCCCCCGGTTGGTGTAACCGATCGTGACCGGCACGGTCTCGCCCACCCGGGCGGTGATCCGCACCTCGTCGGCGGCCAGGTCGGCCCGCTGGTTGCCGGTGACGGTCAACTCGACGGCGGTGTCGTTGTCGGTCGGCCGGACGTCGGTCTGCGCTGCCCGGGACGCGCCGACGGGCAGTCGGGTACCGACCTGCTCCAGCCGCAGCACCTCACCCGTGCCCTGCTGGTCGAGGGTGTACCTGGGCTGCTGGTCCGCCCAGTCCTGCGGGGTGAACCAGGTGGCGGTGCCGGTCTGGGTGTTCGGTGCCGAGACGTCGCCGGGCACGGTGACACCGAAACCGCCGCCGACCCGGAACACCCGGCCCGGCGCGATCTCGTCGTCGAAGGTGCACACGAACAGGTTCGGCGTGAAGTTGGTCAGGCCGCCCTTGCTGCCGTAACGGCAGTTCCGGTAGCGCTGCGACGGGGTGAGACCGTACATCGCCGACACGAGCAGCACCGCGCCCCGGGCGGTCTCCCGCCCCTGGTTGCCGACCGAAAGCCCCACCGGCACCGTGGCACCCGGACCACCTGTCACTTTCACCGCCGGACCCGCCACGAGGTCGACCGCCTCGCCGACGAGGACGGTCGAAGCGGCGGTGCTCGTACCCGATCCGGTGGTGGTCGCGGTGAACCGGATCCGGCCCTCCCGACCCACCTGGGCGCCCGCACGTGGGTGAATCGACAACGACACCAGGTCCGGTGCGTCCTCCTGGTAGGCCTTACAGGTCAGGACGGTGCCGGCGCGGGTGCAGAACGGTTCGAGGGGACCGCGCACCTCCGCGAAGGCGTCGATCGCGCTGACGTCGACGGTGATGACGTAACTGTCCTGGAGTTTATCGCCCACCAACCGCAGGACCACCGTCTTGCCGGGCCCACCCGGGGCCAGGGTGACGTCGTTGGCAGACGTGGTGAACCCCGCCGCCGCGGCCACGTCGGGGGAGGCGTCGGGGCTCGCGGGGGCAGCCGGGGCGGGAGCGGCGGAGGCGACGACACACGCGCCCACCACGGCAAGTCCGGCCAGCCAACGACGCGTCTCGTGCTTGCGCATCAGCGGATCCTGTCCTGAGGAGGTGCTACGGCGGTCGCCGCAGCCTAAGGAGTTCGTCCCCGGCCGGGCGCCCCACGCCGACGGGCGGCGGCAGAATGGGCCGAACAGCCGACGGATTCACCCCGAAGGCCCACCCCGCCCGCCCGTCCCGCCAGGGGAGGGGCGGTCAGAGCCGGGGGTCGACCGGCTCCGACTCGCAGGCGAGGATCGCGAAGACCAGCTCGTGCCGACGCCACAGCGGCGCATCGGCGACGTAGGCGTCCAGGGCGGCCAGACCGAGCGCGTGCTCGCGCAGCGCCAGGCCCCGCTTGCGCCCCAGCGAACGGCGACGCAGCGCGGTGAGCTGCGCCGGATCGGTGTAGCCCGGACCGTAGATGATCCGCAGGTACTCCCGGCCCCGGCACTTGATCCCCGGCTGGAGCAGCGAACCGCGCGCCGACCGGGCGGCCGGACCGGCGTACGGCTTGACCACCATCCCCTCGCCACCGGCTGCGGTCAGCGTCGACCACCATCCGATGGCCGCCGCCACCGCAGCCTCGTCGTCCAGCTCCACCACCTGCCGTCGGGTCGGCGTGAAGAACTCCGGGTCGGCCGCGCAGAGCCGGTCGGCCAACGACAGGTGCCACCCGTGGTCCCGGTCGGTGAAGGTCACCGTCGCCCCGGCGAGCACCGCGAACGGTGCCAGGGTCACCCCGCGCAACCCCTCGGTGGGTGCCACGTACGCGCGGTAGGCCGCCGAGTAGCCGTCGACCTCCGCCTGCCGGGCCGCCATCCGGTCCCGCAGCGCGGCCACCGGCAGTCCCCGGGCCGCCGCCGAGTCCAGCGCGGCGAGAGCCGCCGGCAGCGCCGCCCGTCCGGCCGCCCCGACCCCGGCGTACTGCTCGCGGATCAGCCCGGCCGCCTTCGCCGACCAGGGCAGCAGCTCACAGTCCAGCAGCAGCCGGTCGGTGCCCAGCTCGTCCCACAAGCCGGCCGCGCCGACCGCCGCCCGGACCCGGTCCAGCAGCTCCCCGTCCAGCGGCGGGCCGAAGAACGGCCGACCGGTACGGGTGTGCACCACCCCACCGCCGAACCGGCCGGGTTCCCGCTCGACCAGCACCACCGCCCGGGAACCCATGTGCTTCTCCTCGCACACCACCCGCTGCACGCCGGCCGACCGGTAATCCTCGAACGCCTGCGTCGGGTGCTCCAGGAACCCCGGCACGGTCGACGTCGAGCAGGGCGCCATCGTCGGCGGCAACCAGACCAGCCGACCCGGGTCCACCGCGAACCGGCTCATCACCTCCAGCGCGGCGGCGGCGTTCTCCGCCGGCACGGTCAGCGTCCCGTAGGCGTGCTCCAGGTGCCGCCGCCCGGTCACGTCGGCCAGATCGAGCACCGTGTCCGGGCGGGTCGGGGTGAACAGCGGCCGGGCCGGGGCGTACCACTCCCGCTGGGCGTCGACCGCCACCAGCTCCCGCTCGGGGTAGCGCAGCGCGGTGAGCCTCCCGCCGAAGACGCAACCGGTGTCGACGCAGATCGTGTTGTTGACCCATTCCGGGGTCGGGGTCGGGGTGTGCCCGTACACGACAGTCGCCGCACCCCGGTAGTCGCGCGCCCACGGGTAGCGCACCGGCAGGCCGTACTCGTCGGTCTCGCCGGTGGTCTCGCCCCAGAGCGCGAACGAGCGGACCCGGCCCGACGCGCGGCCGTGGTAGGCCTCCTTCAGGCCGGCGTGCGCCACCACCAGCCGGCCGCCGTCCAGCACGAAGTGGCTGACCAGGCCGTCGATGAAGGTCGCCACCCCGGCCACGAACGTCGGGTCCTCGGCGGCGAGCTGGTCCATCGTCTCGGCCAGGCCGTGGGTGAGCCTGACGTCCTGGCCCCGCAGCTTGCGCAGCAGCTTGTGCTCGTGGTTGCCCGGCACGCAGATCGCGTGCCCGGCCGCCACCATGCCCATCACCAGGCGCAGCACGCCGGGGGAGTCCGGGCCGCGGTCCACCAGGTCACCCACGAATACGGCGGTACGACCAGCCGGGTGGACCGCGTCCACCGGGCGACCCGCGTCGTCGCGGTGCAGCACGAAGCCCAGCCGCGTCAGCAGCGCCTCCAACTCCGCCCGGCACCCGTGCACGTCACCGACGATGTCGAACGGCCCGGTCAGCTCCCGCCGGTCGTTGTACAGCTTCTCCAGCCGGACCCGCGCGGCGTCGATCTCCTCGACCCCGCGCAGCACGTGCACCCTGCGGAACCCCTCCCGGTCCAACTGCCCGGACGACCGGCCCAGGTCACGCTGCATCCGGGCCAGCACCTGCCGGCCGTGCGTCCGGTCGGCGCGGGCCTGGGTCCGTTCCCAGGCCACCGCCTCCGGCACGTCCAGCACGATCGCCACCGGCAGCACGTCATGCTCGCGGGCCACCCTGACCAGCCCGGCGCGGGCGTGCGGCTGGAGGTTCGTCGCGTCGACCACGGTCAGCCGACCCCGCCGCAGCCGGACCCCCGCCACGTGGTGCAGCGCCCCGAACGCGTCGGCGGAGGCGGACTGGTCGTTCTCGTCGTCGGCGACCATCGCCCGGAACGCGTCCGAGGCGAGCACCTGACTCGGCGCGAAGTGCCGCGCCGCGAAGGTGGACTTTCCCGAACCGGAGACGCCGACCAGCGCCACCAGGGCCAGTTCGGGAATGTCGAGGATGCTCATCGGGTCGCCTCCCGGCTGGCCACGGCGGTGAGGACGGCGAGCTGGGTGGGGTGGCCCAGCTCGGGGTCGGGGTCGCCGACCCCGCTGATCGTGGCCGTGTAGCCGTGCTCGGCGGCCACCCGGTCGACCCACGCGGCGAACTCGGCACGGGTCCACTCGAACCGGTGGTCGGGATGCCGGAACCGGCCCGCCGGCAGCCCCTCGTACCGCACGTTGTACTCCGCGTTCGGGGTGGTCACCACGAGCGTGCCCGGCCGGGCGTGACCCAGCACGGCGTCCTCCAACGCGGGCAGCCGGGCCGGGTCCAGGTGCTCGACGACCTCCATCAGCACCGCCGCGTCATAGCCGCGCAACCGGTCGTCCCGGTAGGTCAACGCCGACTGCCACAGCCGGACCCGGTCCTGCTGCCGCTGGGGCAGCCGGTCCAGCCGCAGCCGGCGGGCGGCCACGGTCAGCGCCTGGGCAGAGACGTCCACGCCCACCACCTCGGTGTAACGCCGGTCGGCGAGCAACGCGGTGAGCAGCGCGCCACCGCCACAACCCAGGTCCACCACCCGGCTCGCGCCGCTGGCCGCCAGCGCGGCGAGCACCGCCGCACGTCGCCGCACCGCCAGGGACGCCCGCCGGGGGTCGGCGACAGCCGGGCCGGTGGCCTCGTCGACACTGTCGTCCGGCACGGGTACGTCGGCCAGCCGCAACTCGGCCAGCCGGGCCATCGCCCGCCCGGCCAACGCCCGGCGGTGCGCCAGGTAACGACGGGTGATCAACGCCCGCTCGGGGTGGTCGGCCAGCCAGCCCGCCCCGGCCCGCAGCAGCTTGTCGATTTCGTCCGGGGCGACCCAGTAGTGCTTCGCGTCGTCCAGCACCGGCAGCAGGACGTACAGGTGGTTGAGGGCGTCGGCGAGCCGGACCGTGCCGGTCAGGCAGAGGTCGACGTACCGGCTGTCACCCCATTCGGGGTGCTGCTCGTCGAGCGGGAGCGGGGCTGCGGCCACCGCCCAGCCGAGCGGGGCGAACAGCCGTACCGCCAGCTCCGCACCGCCCCGGCAGCGCAGCACCGGTACCCGGATGCTCAGCGGGATCGCCGTGCCGGCCAGCTCCGGACGGTCCCGGGACACCCCGCGCAGCGCGGAACGGAACACCGTGGACAGCGCGGAGGACAGCAGGCTCGACGCGGCGTAGGCACGGTCGTTGACGTACTGCCCGAGGGTGAAACTCTCCGGGGTGGACGCCGCCCGCCGCCGCCCCACCCCGAGGCGCTGCGGATCGACCTCGACCAGCAGGGCGGCCGTGCACCGCTGCTCCGTCGCCTCCGGGTAGAAGACGTGCGCGGTGCCCGCCGGCAGGTCGAACTCCTGCACCCGGTCGGGGTGCTTGACCAGCAGGAAACCGAGATCCGTCGCCGGCTGGTGGGTGGTGGTCAGGGTGAGCAGCACGCGCCCATGATCCCAGCGCGGCCGATCCGGCGTCGTCCTCATTTCCCGGCACCCGGTGCCGTCGGTACCGCTCGTCCTTCTCCCGGCCGCGGGCTGCTCTCAGCCCTGTCCGGCCGGCCGGACCCGCACCGTCAGCGGTAGTCGTCCTCGTCGGCGGTGACCACCCGGGCCTGCTCCATGGCGTCCCAGTCGGCGACCTCCAGGCCCCGGTGCGGCTCGGCGTCGGTCTCGTCCGGGCCGATCACGGCGGCCTGCTCGACCGCGTCGGCCGGCTCGGCCTCTAGGTCGCGTTCCTGCGGGTCGAGGTGGTCGCTCGGGGTGAAGTCCTCGTCGGGCTGACCCATCGTCCCTCCCTGGCTGCGGCGGCCTGTCCACCCCACCGTACGGGCTGGGGGCGGAGGTCGCCCGGTGGGCGCGGGAACGCGGGAACGTCCCACCGGCGACGCCGGGCGGTGTCAGGATGGATCGGTGGGCTTCCTGATCCGGTTGGTGATCACGGCGATCGCGCTGTGGGTCACCACGCTGATCGTGCCGGGGGTCGACGTCTCCGGGCGCAACGGCGCGAACACCGCGTTCACCCTGCTGCTGGTGGCGCTGATCTTCGGCGTGGTCAACGCGGTGCTCAAACCGGTGATCAAGGTGGTCGGTTGCGTGTTCTACCTGCTCACCCTCGGGCTGTTCGCGCTGGTGGTGAACGCCCTGCTGTTCCTGCTGACCGACCGGATCGCGCGCGCGGTCGACCTGTCGTTCCGGGTGGACGGTTTCTGGCCGGCCTTCTGGGGGGCCATCGTGATGGCCGTGGTGACCTGGCTGATCAGCGTCGCCGTGCCGGACGGCCGGGAGGCCCGGTGAGGCCGGGCGGTGGACGGTCACCGGGGCGGTTGTGTCCGCCGACGCCTCCTACGGGATACTGCCGACGGTGGACAGCGCGGTCCGGCGCACCGATGGAAGACAGCGGCCAGCGCGGCCGAGAGCGGTAAGTAAGGAGCGTTTCACATGCCCATCGCTTCCCCCGAGGCTTACGCGGAGATGCTGGACCGGGCCAAGGCCGGCCGGTACGCGTACCCCGCGATCAACGTGACCTCGTCGCAGACCCTGAACGCGGCGCTGAAGGGCTTCGCCGACGCGGAGAGCGACGGCATCATCCAGGTGTCCACCGGTGGCGCGGAGTACCTGTCCGGCCCGTCGGTCAAGGACATGGTGACCGGCGCGGTGGCGTTCGCCGCGTACGCGCACGAGGTGGCCAAGAAGTACCCGGTCAACATCGCGCTGCACACCGACCACTGCCCGAAGGACAAGCTGGACGGGTTCGTCCGGCCGCTGATGGCCATCTCCCAGGAGCGGGTGAAGGGCGGCCAGGAGCCGCTGTTCCAGTCGCACATGTGGGACGGCTCGGCCGTGCCGGTGGCGGAGAACCTGCAGATCGCCGCCCAGCTCCTCGACGAGGCCGCCAAGGGCAAGATCGTCCTGGAGATCGAGGTCGGCGTCGTCGGTGGCGAGGAGGACGGCGTCGAGAACGCCATCAACGACAAGCTCTACACCACCGTCGAGGACGGTCTGGCCATGGTCGAGGCGCTCGGCCTGGGCGAGAAGGGCCGCTACATGGCGGCGCTGACCTTCGGCAACGTGCACGGCGTCTACAAGCCGGGCAACGTCAAGCTCCGGCCGGAGATCCTCAACCAGATCCAGGAGGCGGTCGGCGCCAAGTACGGCAAGGACAAGCCGCTCAGCCTGGTCTTCCACGGCGGCTCCGGCTCGCTGCTGGAGGAGATCCGGGAGGCGCTCGACTACGGCGTGGTGAAGATGAACATCGACACCGACACCCAGTACGCCTTCACCCGGCCCGTCGCGGACCACATGCTCCGCAACTACGACGGCGTCCTCAAGATCGACGGCGAGGTCGGCAACAAGAAGCAGTACGACCCGCGTGCCTGGGGCAAGCTGGCCGAGGCCGGTCTCGCCGCCCGGGTCGTCGAGGCGTGCGAGCACCTGCGCTCCACCGGCACCCGGATGAAGTGACCCTGACGTACCCCGTCGACGGCCGGCTCCCCACCCGGGGTGCCGGCCGTCGCCGTCTCGGGTCCCGACCGGCCCCGCCGGACGTCAGGCGGTCGCGGTGAGCACCCGGACGGCCTCCCGTACGTCGTCGGTGAGGTGGATGCTGCCGGACAGGTCACCGAAGGGCGACCCGGCGAACAACGGCCGCAGCAACGACTCGATCGGCAGCTCCCGGGTCCAGTACGCCTGGTCGAGGAAGACGTACGCCCCGCTCGCCCCGTCCGTGCCGTAGTACGTCTTCGTGGCCGCCTGGAACACCTCCTGCACGGTGCCGGCCCGGCCGGGCGCGAAGACGATCCCGCCCCGGGCCAGCCGCAGGATGGTGTCCTCCCGGATGGCGTTGGAGAAGTACTTGGCGATCCGCCCGGCGAACAGGTTCGCCGGTTCGTGCCCGTACAGCCAGGTGGGGATGGCCAGCCCGCCGGAACGGGCCCAGTCCACCCCGGGACCGCGCTGCTGCGGCACGGTCGCCGCGTAGCGGTCCCGCACGGCCAGCGCGGCGGCCGTGTAGCGGTCGTGGTCGGTGAAGTCGGGGGCCACCGCCAGCAGGTCGATCGCCGTGTTCAGCTCCTGCGCCGGCCAGGCCGACAGGAACGCGCCCAGGTTGGCCGCCTCCATCACCCCGGGGCCGCCGCCGGTCACCACCAGCCGGTCGGCCCGCGCCAGCTCCCAGCCCAGCACCGCCGCCATCCGGTACGGCACACTGCCGCGCTGGACCGCGTGCCCGCCCATCACGCCCACCACCGACTGCGGACCGTGGGTGGCGAGCCAGGTCCGGGTCGCGTCGGCCAGGGCGTTGTCCACGCCGTGGTCGTGCAACCGCTGGCCGAGCGCCTCCTTCACGTCAGGCAGGGCGCCACCGTGGGCGCGGAAGTGGTCGTAGACCCGGGTGTCGTACATCCCGGCGAACCCGGCGGTGGCGAACCCCTCGGCCAGGTCGGTCGGGGTGTAGAGGTGGGCCGGCTGGGTCGGGTACGGCAGGCCGGAGAAGGGCGGCACCACGTTCGCGCCGCGCCGGACCAGGTCCGCGCCGACCTCCCGGCCGGCGAACCGGCAGCCGACGAAGAGCGTGCCGGCCACGTCGGTGGCGGTCAGGTCGGGGACCGGGTCGAGATCGAGGCGGAGCCCCTGCACGGTCAGCCCGGCGAGGCTGTCGGCGGCCAGGTGCCTGTCGAACTCGGCACGGGTCTCGATCTCGTCATGACTGGTGTCGTGCGGCGCGATGACGTCCGCCGGAGGTGGGGTGGGCACCCCGCCATCCTGCCCCCACCCCGCCACCGCGCACCGGGGCAGGGGTACCGACGACAGGAGCCCGGCGACCGAGGTCGCCGGGCTCCTGCGTAACCGGGTCCTGGGGAGGCTCCGGACCAATAGTTGTAGTGGAAAATATCTTCGGGTGGCATGGGCCGCAGGGCCGGTACGGTCGGCCGAGGGTTCACCCCACAGGGCCGAGGGTTCACCCGACGGGGCCGAGGGTTCACCCGGTGGGGTCCCCGACGTGACGTAGACCTCCACCGTTCAGCCAGCGTACCCACCCGACCCCCTCGCGCCCCGCAGGGCGAAGCGGGTTGAATGGGGCGATGCAGAACCTGTTGCCTGAGCCTCCGGCCACTCTCCTGCCCGCGCACGACGACGCGGACGCCGCGTTGGCCGCTGCCGCAGAGCAGGGCACCGACGAGGCGTACGCCGAGGTCGCGGCCCGCTTCCCGACGCACAGTGCGGCCTGGGCGGCGCTGGCCACCCGGGCCCTGGACGGCGGCCAGGTGGTCGCGGCGTACGCGTACGCCCGCACCGGCTACCACCGGGGCCTGGACCAGCTGCGGCGCAGCGGCTGGAAGGGGCACGGCCCGGTCCCCTGGTCGCACACCCCGAACCAGGGCTTCCTGCGCTGCCTCTACGTCCTGTCCCGGGCCGCCGGGGAGATCGGCGAGGCGGACGAGGCCGCCCGGTGTGCCCAGTTCCTCCGCGACTGCGACCCGGCCGCCGGGGACGCCCTCGCCAGCGCCTGACCGACCCGTCTCCGGTCCGCCCCGACGGTCGTCGGGGCGGACCGGCCGACCGGGGTCAGAGGCCCTCGGCCACCGCTGCCGCGATCTTCAGCCAGGCGTCCCGGGTGGCCGAGGAGAGCCCGCCGTACCGGATCGGCTCGCCGGTGTCGATCAGCCGCTCGTACGGCGCGAGCAGCACCGCCCTCGTCCGGGCGGCGAAGTGCTCCTGGATGGCCGGCAGGTCGATCTCCTTGCGTGACGGGGGCATCGACACCACCGTCACCGCCTGCCGGACCAGCCGGTGCCGGCCGCTCTGCTCCAGGTGGTCGAGCATCCGGGCGGCCGTCTCCGCCGAGTCGTTACGGGCCGACATGGTGACCACCAACTGGTCGGTGGCGTCCATCGCGGCCTGCCAGTTCTGCGCCCGGACGTTGTTCCCGGTGTCCACGAAGATCAACTTGTAGAACCGGCTCACCACCTCGCGGATCTCGGCGAACGCCGCCGCCGTCAGCATCTCGCCCCCGGTGGCCGACTCGTCCGAGGCGAGCACGTCGAACATCCCCTCGCCCTGCGAGCGGACGTACTGCGACAGGTCGCCGATCCGGCCGTGCGGCCCCTGGAACTGCCCGAGGTCCCGCAGCATGTCGCGCACCGTACGGGAGTGGAAGTCCTGCTGCGCCCGCATCCCCAGGGTGCCCTGGGTCTCGTTGTTGTCCCAGGCCAGCACGTAACCCCCGCGCTTCTGCCCGAAGGTCATCGCGAGCAGCAGGATGGCCACCGTCTTGCCGGCGCCGCCCTTGGGATTGACCACGGTCACCTGGCGCAGCCCGCCGAAGTTGCGGCGCACCATCTCGATGTCCCGCTTCACCTCCTGCTCGTGCTGCCCCGGGGGGAGCTTCACCAGGCCGATCCTGTTGACCATGGCCCGGACGCCCATCGTGGCGATCGGCTCGGCCGGCCGGATCTGCCGGCGGCGGGCGAAGTCCTCGGCGGTCGGGGCGATCCCGCTCTCCGGCGACCACCCCATCTCGGGGTAGCCGACCGAGGTGAGCGGATCGGGATAGACCGGCGCGGGTGGGGACGCCGGAGGCGTCCCGCCGGAGGTCGACGGCTCCGGCCAGGACGGCCGGTACCACCCGCCGGTCACCTGCTGCGCCGGTGCGGGCTGTTCCGCTGCCGGTTGCGGTCCCGGAGCCGACTGCCCCGCTGCCTGCTGTGGTCCGGCCTGTTGTGCCGGCTGCTGCGGCGATCCGGCGGCCGGCTGTCCCGGTCCGGGTTGCTGTCCGGGTACCGGGTACCCGTGAACCGGCAGGCCGGGTTCCTGCGGCCCGGGTAGCGGCAGCCCCGCTGCCGGCGAATCGAGCCGTGCGAGGCCCGGTGCCGACGAGCCGGGTAGCGGCAGCCCGGGTACCGGTGGCTCCGGCAGCGCGGGACCGGACCCTGACGGCTCGGGCAGGCCGGACCCTGACGGCTCGGGCAGGTCGGGTGCCGGCTGGTCGGGCAGGCCGGGTCCCTCGCGGTCCGTCGACTCCGGTCGGAGCGGAGCGGGAACTGCCGCCCCGGTTCCGGGCGGATCGAACCCGGGGACGGCCGGTCCGGCTGCGGTCGGCTCGGGCCGGCCCGGTGGCGTCGGTTCGCCCGGTTCGGGCCAGCCCGCTGCCGGTTGCTCCGGGCCGGCGTCCCCGGTGGCGGCCCGGAACCCGCCGGGGACACCGGAACCGGCGACGGGCGGCGGTGTGGTGGTCGGACCGGTGGCCCGGTCGGGCTCGTCGATCCCGGTGGAGAGCCGCTGGGGCGGCAACGCCCAGGGCGACTCGCCCCGCCCCGTGGACTGTGCCGGCACTGCCGCCACGACCGCCGGTTCGGCCTCCTGGATCTTGGAGGATCTCGGCCCCGCCGGCGGCCCGAACCTTCCAGGATTCAACTCGGTCGGGTCATCTCCGTGGGCCACGACGCTCCCGTTGCGCGGAGGGGATGGTGGGGCGGGATGGGACGGACTGTTCGGCGGGGGCGTCGGCGCAGCCGACATCGACGGTCCTGGCCCGGCGGGCGGGGCAGCCGGAGTCAGCGGCCCGGGCCCGGCCGGCGCAGCAGCCGTGGGAGGTCCGGGCGGCGGAGCGACGGAGGCCGGTGGTGCCGGTGGCCCGGCGAGCGACGGGTCCAACGTGAAGGGCAGGTCGAGATCCACCCGCCCGGTCCGGCCCGGCCCCGTTCCACCGGCCGGTGCGGTCGCCCGGCCCGCACCGCCACGATCCGCCGGGGCGGCGTACCCGGGAGGGGCGTAGCCGGGTGGCGGGTCGTAGCCGGGGGAGTCGTCGTACCTCGGGGAGTCGTCGTACCTCGGGGGAAGTTGGGTCGACGGGGTCGGCTCGGGCAGGTCGGGCACCCAGCCGTCACCGGGCGGGGCCCAGCCGCCGTCGGGCGGCAGGGGCGCGACCTCCGCCGCGAGCGACGGGTACGCCGTCGGCGGGTAGACCGGCGTGGGCTCGGCGGCCCAGTGCGGCACCGGGGGGTCGGGCGGCCAGAGTGGTTCGATGTCCCGCTCCGGCCCCGGCTGCTGGCCGGGCTGTCCGGCCCGGTCGGCGTTGTCGTCCACCACGGATCCTCCCCACTCCTCCCGCCGAGGATAGGCCGTCCCGTTCCCGTTACGCCGGGTGACGGATGTGGGGAACGGTCAGCCGGTGAAGACCGCCCAGGCCCCGGGCTCGGTCCACCAGGACCGCTTGCGGCTCAGCTCACCCTCGACCCCGTCGTCGAGGAAGGGCACCCGCTCGTCCCGGGGGATCACCGCCACCGCCCGGCCCCGGGCCCGCCGGACCTCGTACCGGATCTTCTTCTTCCTACCCAACGTCGGGCGGGTCGGCACGGGAACGGCCACCGCGACCTCCACCCGACCGTCGGCCGGGTCGCCGGCGGTGAGCAGCGGCAGCGAGTCGAGGGTGGCGTAACCGCCGGCGTTGCCGATCGCGCAGGCCAGGATCGGGTCCGCGCCGTCGGAGAGCACCGCGTCGTCCACCTCCACCCGACCCCGCCAGTGCAGCGGCCGGCCCGCCTCGTCGGCGGCACCGAGCAGCGCCCCGTCCAGGGTCACCGAACCGCCGTCGTTGCGCAGCAGGTCGAGCCGGCGTACGCCGCCGTCGAGCACGGCCGCCGCCACCGCCGCCGGGTCCCGGGGCAGGCCGAGCTGCGCGGCCAGGTCCCGGTGCGGGCCACCCCGGGCCGGATCGAGCGGGAGTACGCCGATCGGCGGCAGGTCGGGCACCGTACGGTTGCCGGCCAGTTCGGCGGGACGGCGGCTGGGCGGTGGGGCGTACCGGCGGACGAGCCGACGCACGACGGCGCGCAACTGGGCGTCGCTGGCGACGGCGACGACCAGCCTGGTCTTGCTGTCCGGGTCGGGCCAGGCGAGGCCGTCGGGGCGGGCCGGGCCGTCCAGCCGGGCCAGCACCTCGTCGACCTCGGCGTCGGAGCGGGCGACGACGGTCTCCACCCGGGCACCCCGCGCGGTCAGCGCGTCCGCGCAGGCCAGCACCGGTACGCGCGGCGTCTCGCAGCGCTGTCCGTCCGGTGGCGCGGCCGGTTTGCCGGTGGCCTCGGGAGCACCGCCGCAGCAGGCGTCGCCGCTGCCGCAGCCCCCACCGGGAGCGTCCCGCTCGGAGCCGAGGGTGAGCAGCACCACGTCGTACACTCCGGGCCTCCTGCCTCGCGACGTGAACCCCTGCCGGCCACGCCGTTTCTACTTGTTAGCCTGACACCCCGGGCTCGCCAACCGGTCGCCACCTGGCACCCGAGCCTTCTGGAGGCGGAAAAGATGCCAGCGATCGTGCTCATCGGTGCTCAGTGGGGCGACGAGGGCAAGGGCAAGGTTACCGACCTGCTGGGTGAGCGGGTCGACTACGTCGTGCGCTACTCCGGCGGCAACAACGCCGGCCACACGGTGATCACGCCGGACGGGCAGAAGTACGCGCTGCACCTGATGCCGTCAGGCGCGCTCTCCCCGAGCGCGATGATCGTCATCGGCAACGGGGTGGTGGTCGACCCGAAGGTGCTGCTCGCCGAGATCGACGGGCTCGCCGAGCGGGGGGTGGACGTGTCCCGGCTGCGGATCTCCGGCGACGCGCACCTGATCATGCCGCACCACCGCGCGCTGGACCGGGTGGTGGAGCGCTACCTCGGCTCGGCCCGGATCGGCACCACCGGGCGCGGCATCGGCCCGGCGTACGGCGACAAGGTCGCCCGGATGGGCATCCGGCTCCAGGATCTGCTAGACCCGGGCATCCTGCGCAAGAAGCTGGAACTCGCGCTGCGCGAGAAGAACCAGCTGCTGTTCAAGGTCTACAACCGCAAGGCGATCGACGTCGAGGAGACCGTCGAGGAGTACCTGCGGTACGCCGAGCGGCTGCGGCCGTACATCGCGGAGACCCGGGTGATGCTCTGGGACGCCCTGGACCGGGGCGAGACGGTGCTGCTGGAGGGTGCCCAGGCCACCATGCTCGACATGGACCACGGCACGTACCCCTTCGTGACCTCGTCGAACCCGACGGCCGGTGGGGCGTGCGTGGGTGCCGGCATCCCGCCCACGGCGATCAACAGGGTGATCGCGGTGAGCAAGGCGTACACCACGCGGGTGGGTTCGGGCCCGTTCCCGACCGAGCTGTTCGACGACAACGGCCAGCACCTGCGCAAGGTCGGCCACGAGTACGGCACCACCACCGGCCGGGAACGCCGGTGCGGCTGGTTCGACGCCGTCGTGGCCCGGTACGCGTGCCGCCTCAACGGCGTCACCGACCTGGTCGTCACCAAGCTGGACGTGCTCACCGGCCTGTCCAAGGTCCCGCTCTGCGTCGGGTACGAGATCAACGGTGAGCGGTTCGACGACATGCCGATGACGCAGACCGACTTCCACCACGCCACCCCGATCTACGAAGAGCACGACGGTTGGTGGGAGGACATCAGCAAGGCGCGCACCGAGGACGAGCTGCCGGAGAACGCCCGCCGCTACATCGCCCGCATCGAGGAGATCACCGGCACCCGGGTCAGCGTGGTGGGCGTGGGCCCCGGCCGCGAGGAGAACGTCGTCCGCCACCCCCTCCTCCCCTAACCCCCCGCCTCCCCTCTCCCGCTTCCCGCGCCCCGCTCCCGCCGTGCCCCGGTGATCAAGAGGTTTGCGTCACGGATTCGCCGTCCGATGACGCAAACCTCTTGATCACCTGTGGAAACCCGAGGGTTGTCCACAGGGGTGGAAGTTGGGGTGGGTGGGGCGTGAGGGTGGCGGGGTGATGCCGCTCGAAATTCTCCGTCGGATCGCCCTCGGGCAGGACGGCATGGTCACCACGTCACAGGCCCTCGCGGCCGGGCTGACCCGGCACCATGTCCGGCAACTCTGCCGCTCCGGGCGGTGGAGGCGACTGTCCCGTGGCTGCTACGCCCCCGCCGGGCAGCCACCGGACGCGATCACCCGGCGGGCCCGCATCCGGGCGGCGGTGACGAGCCTCGGCCCCGGAGCCTTCGCCGTCCTCGACAGCGCCCTCGCGCTGCACGACATCGCCGGGCCACGCCGATCCGCCGTCCACGTGTCGGTGCCGGTGGACCGGCCCCGGCCGCAACGGCACACCGACCCGATGCTCGTCCTCCACCAGTTCACCGTGGCCCCGGGCGACGTCGTCGACGTGGCCGGCATTCCCACGACCTCGCCGTTGCGCACGGTGACGGACATGATTCTCCGGCTCGACCGGTACCCGGCGGTGTCCGTGCTCGACTCGGCACTGAACCGGGGGCTCGTCACCCGGGAGGACCTGGCCACCGCTCCGGCGCTCGTCCGGGGCCGCCGGGGTGCCCTGGCGGCCCGCAACCACCTCGCCGAGGTGGACGGTCGCGCCCAGTCACCGCTGGAGACCTGGTCGCGGCTGCGCTGCGTCGACGGCGGAGTCCCGCCCGACGTGCTGCAACAGGAGGTCCGGGACGGGGACGGTCACCTGCTCGGCATCGGTGACCTCGGGTGGCGGGCGGCGCGGTTGATCGCCGAGGCCGACGGAGCGGGCCCACACGGCACCCCGGACGCCCTGTTCGCCGACCGCCGCCGGCAGAACCGCCTGGTCAACGCCGGTTGGCGGGTGCTCCGGTTCACCTGGTCCGACGCGCTGCGCCCGGACTACATCCCGCACACCGTCCGCCAGGCCATGGCCCTGACCCGCTCCCGCCCCTAGGCCGTCGGCTGCCCCGTCCCGGCACCGCCCCGTGTCTCGGCACCGCTCCGTCTCGGCATTGCCCCATCCCATCCCGCTCTGCCCAGTCTCGGCACAGCCCGATGCGGCCCCCCGCCTCATCACTCTGCTCGCCGCCGGCCATCCCATCCCGCTCTGCCCAGTCTCGGCACAGCCCGGCCCCGCCCCGCCCCGGCATACCGCCCCGCCCCAGCTCAACCCGACTCCACCTCGCCTCACCCCTGACCCCTGACCCCTCGGACGGTGATCAAGAGGTTTGCGTCAGCTGATCAAGAGGTTTGCGTCAAAGTCGATCTTCAACGTGACGCAAACCTCTTGATCAGCGGGGCAGGGCGGGGCGGGACGGGGCGAGGGTGGGGCGGGGCGGGCAGGGCGGGATGGGATGGGGCGGGGGCGAGGGCAGGGGGGTGGTGGGGGTGGTGGGTAGGATTCGTCGCCGTGCGCGTACTTCTTCTGGGTGGTGGCGGGCGGGAGCATGCGCTCGCGCTCGGGTTGGTCGAGGACCCGGCGGTCGAGGCCCTGCTGGCGGCGCCCGGTAACCCGGGGATCGCGGGTGTGGCGGAGCTGCGGCAGGTCGATCCGGCCGATCCCGTCGCGGTGGCCGGGTTGGCGGTGGAGGTCGGTGCCGACCTGGTGGTGATCGGGCCGGAGGCCCCGCTGGTCGCGGGGGTCGCCGACGCGGTACGCGCCAAGGGCGTCCCCGTCTTCGGCCCGTCGGCCGCGGCGGCCCGGTTGGAGGGCTCCAAGACCTTCGCCAAGGAGATCATGACGGCGGCCGGGGTGCCGACCGCCCGCGCGTACACCTGCACGGACGCGGAGAGCGTCGGGCGGGCGCTCGACGAGTTCGGCACGCCGTACGTGGTGAAGAACGACGGGCTGGCCGCCGGCAAGGGCGTGGTGGTCACCGACGACCGGGACGTCGCGCTGCGGCACGCGCAGGAGTGCGGTCGGGTGGTGATCGAGGAGTACCTTTCCGGCCCCGAGGTCTCCCTGTTCGTGGTGACCGACGGTGAGGCAGCCCTGCCGCTGCTGCCGGCGCAGGACTTCAAGCGGGCCGGCGACGGCGACGCCGGCCCGAACACCGGCGGCATGGGGGCGTACGCGCCGCTGCCGTGGGCACCGCCGGGTCTGGTCGACGAGGTGCTGGCCGACGTGGTCCACCCGACGCTCGCCGAGATGCGCCGCCGGGGCACCCCGTTCGCCGGGCTGCTCTACGTCGGGCTGGCGCTCACCGCCGCCGGCCCCCGGGTGATCGAGTTCAACGCCCGCTTCGGCGACCCGGAGACCCAGGTCGTGCTGGCGCTGCTGGAGACCCCGCTCGGCGGGCTGCTGCACGCCGCCGCGACGGGCACGCTGGCCGCGCATCCGCCGCTGCGGTGGCGGGACGGTGCGGCCGTCACCGTGGTGGTGGCCGCCGAGGGTTACCCGGCGACTCCACGTACCGGTGACGTGATCACCGGTGCCGACCACCCGGGCGTCATCCACGCCGGCACCGCCCGCCGGGCCGCCGACGGCGCGTTGCTCTCCGCCGGCGGCCGGGTCCTCTGCGGTACGGCCACCGGCCCGGACCTGACCGCCGCCCGGGACGCCGCCTACGCCCTGGTACGCGGCATCGAGCTGGCCGGCTCGCACCACCGCAGCGACATCGCCGCCACCGCGATCGACGGCCGGATCACCGTCCCCGACTGACCACAGCCGGGGCGACTGCCGCAGCGCCCGCCCGACGCCGGGCGCGGCACGACACGGGAGCGGGCGGCCACCCTCCCGGCCCGGCCACCACCGCGATCAACGGCCCGCAGTGGCGGCCCGGTCGGGTCGTGCCCCGTCGGGTCGGCGGTCAGAGCAGGGACAGGGCGGCGGCGATCACCCGTTGGGCGGTGGCGCTGAGGTCCTCGCCCTTGGCGTCGGTGCTGGTGATCGAGTATTCCACCCGGAACCGGCCGTCCCGGGTGGAGGCGACCCCGGCGAGGTAGCCGTACCGGGAACCGGTCTTGATCCACAGGGTTTCGCCGTCGGGCAGCGGGAACGCGGTGAGCCCGGCGCTGTAGCGGGCCGGCCCGCCGCCGATGTCCGGCACGCCCGGCAGGGTGAACATCGTGCCGAGCTGGGCCGGTGGCACCACCCGGCCGGCGAACAGCGCGGTGAGGAAGGTGTCCAGGTCGGTGAGACTGGAGATGATGTTGCCGGAGGCCGGGGTGAAGGTCTGGCTCCAGGTGGTGGCGTCGACGAGTTCGGTCCGGCCGTCCCGGTCGACGGCCTGGTAGCCGTGGGCGTGCGGGCCGCGGATGCGCGGGTCGTCGCCCGGTGCGTAGGTGTCCTTGAGGCCGAGCGGTCGGGCGATGCGCCGGTCCAGTTCCGTCGCGTACGGGTGGCCGGTGACCTTCTCGATGATCATCCCAGCGACGATGTAGCCTATGTTGGTGTAGTGCTGCTTCGTGCCGGGTTCGAACTCGCGGGGGTTGTCCAGGCCGAGCCGGACCAGCTGTTGCGGGGTCCACCTGTCGTACCGGTGGGCGAGCTGCCACTCGATGCCGTCCGGCATTCGTGGGCTGGGCAGGCCGCTGGTGTGGTCGAGCAGTTGCCGGACGCTGACCGTCGGGTAGCCGGCGGGGAGCAGCCCCGGCAGGAGCCGCTGCACCGACGCGTCGAGGTCGATCCGGCCCTCGGCCACGAGTTGCAGCACCATGGCCGCGGTGAAGGCCTTGGTGACGCTGCCGACCCGGAACCGGGCGTGCGGCGGTACGGGTGCCTGGCTGCGCAGGTCCCGTACGCCGGTGGTGCCGGTCCAGCAGCCGTCGGGCGTGGTGATCCGGACCTGGGCGCTGGTGGCGTCGGCGTCGGGTAACCCGGCTATCGCCTGCGCGACAGGGGTCGGGTCGAGGGTGCCGGGCCGGCAGCCCGCAGCCCCGCGCCGGTCACCGGCGGAGGCGGGAGAGGGGGCGGAGACGGGAGAGGGGGCGGCGACGGCGAGCAGGGCACCGAGTGTCGTGGCGACGAGCACGGCCCGTCGATTCATGATCTTCATGGCGTCGAGCCTGCCGGTGACGGGGAGCGACGACATCGGGGAGAGTCCCCCGCCACACCCCGATCGTCGGCTCGGGGAGACCACCCCGGGGAAGATCAGCCGTAGTAGCGGCGCAGTTCCCGGGTGAGCACCTTGCCGGTGGCGTTGCGGGGCAGGTACTTCACGAAGATCACGTCCCGGGGGACGGAGAACCGGGCCAGGTAGCGCCGGACGTACTCGCGTACCGCCTCCGGGTCCAGGGTCTCGCCGGGGTGCAGGGCGAGGAACGCGGCCAGCCGTTGCCCGTACTGCGGGTCCGGCACGCCGAGCACGGCCGCCTCGCGGACCTGCGGCAGCCGGGCGAGCAGGTCCTCCAGTTCGGACGGGAACACGTTCTCCCCGCCGGAGACGATCATGTCGTCGGCGCGGCCGTCGACGAAGAGCAGTCCGTCGGCGTTGACCCGGCCGAGGTCGCCGGTGTCGAGCAGCCCGTCGTGGGTCTCCCGACGGGCCCCCGATGTGTAACCCTCGAACAGCATCTCGTTGCCGACGAGGATCCGGCCGACCCGCCCGGCCGGCACCGGCTTCCCGTCGTCGTCGACGATCTCCAGGCGGGTGCCGTGCGGGGGGCGACCGGCGGTGGTGGGGGCCTGGCGCAGCTCGGCGGGGCCGGCGATGGCGGCCCAGGAGACCTCCGTCGAGCCGTACAGGTTGTAGAGGACGTCGCCGTAGGTGTCCATGAACCGGGTGGTGAGGCCGCCGGGCAGCGCCGAGCCGCTGACCGCGACCACCGTCAGCGCCGGTCGCGGGTCCGGCGGCGGCACGTCGAGCAGACGCTGCACCATCACCGGTACGGCGAACAGTGCCTGGCAGCGGTGCGCCACGAGCGCGTTCAGCGTGGCGGCGGGGTCGAACCGGCGGTGCAGCACGATGGTGGCGCGCAGCGCGAAGGCGACCTGGAGTGCCGCGTACCCCCAGGTGTGGAAGATCGGGGCGGCGATCAGCACGGTGTCGTGGGTGTGCAGCGGGATGCGGTCGATGATGGACACCAGCGGGCCGAAGCCGTTCGGGACGGGCCGGCGGGCGCCCTTGGGTGTGCCGGTGGTGCCGGAGGTCAGCACGATGGTCCGGCCGTCGTGGGCGGGCGGGGTGAGCCGGTCGGCGGGGAGCGCGGCGGCGATCAGGGCGTCGAGGCCGGGTTCGTCGACCCGGTGCACCTCGGCGGGGACACCGAGGACCCGCTCGGCGAACTCGGTGTCGTGCACCAGCACCCGCAGCCGTTGCTCCTCGGCGACGGTGGCGAGCTGCGCGGCGGACAGTCCGGTGTTGACCAGCACCGCGTCGGCGCCGAGCAGGGTGGCGGCGACGATGCCCTCGATGAGCCCGTGGTGGTTACGGCACAGCAGCCCGACCCGGTCCCCGGCCTGTACGCCGAGCACGCTGCGCATCGACCGGGCGAGCCGTTCGGCCCGGTCGAGCAGTTCCCGGTAGGTGAGTTCGTGGCCGTGCTCGTCGACGACGGCGACCCGGCCGGGGTCGCGGGCGGCGGCCTGCCGTAGTTCGCCGGCCATGCCCCAGCCCCACTGGCGCAGTGCGGCGAGTTGCGAGGCGACCCGGACGGGGTGCCCGGGGGTGAGCAGTCCCCGCCTGGTCAGTGTGGCCACGATGAACGGCAGGTCCATCCGGCGACCTCCTTCGGGGTGTGACGTGGGGCCGGCCGGGGCCCTCACCAGGGATTCCTTTCCGATCATGCGTCGTCGCCGGCCGACCGCCCAGTCGGTGTCGCCCGTGGTGGACGGGCGGTGACCGGGCGGTCGACCGGTGGCGACGGTCAGCGGATCTGGACGCCGGAGATGGCGCGGGAGATGACCAGCCGTTGGATCTCGGAGGTGCCCTCGAAGATGGTGTAGATCTTGGAGTCCCGGTACCAGCGTTCGACCGGGTGGTCGCGCAGGAAGCCGGCCCCGCCGAGGAGCTGCACGGCCCGGTCGGTCACCGCGACGGCCACCTCGCCCGCCTTGAGCTTGGACATCGAGCCCTCGCCGGCGGTGAACGGCCGGTTGTTGCGGCCCATCCAGGCCGCCCGCCAGACCAGCAGCCGGGCGGCGTCGATCTCCATCTTCATGTCGGCCAGGGCGAACGCGACGGCCTGGTTCTCGATGATCGGCCGGCCGAACTGGACCCGGTCCCTGGCGTAGTCGAGGGCGTACTCGTAGGCGGCGCGGGCGACGCCGAGTGCCTGCGCGCCGACGGTCGGCCGGGACAGCTCGAAGGTGCGCATCGCGGCCTGGCCGCTGGCCCGTTGCCCGGACCGGGCGCGGGCCAGCCGCTCGTCCAGCGCGTCCTTGCCGCCGAGCAGACAGCGTCCGGGCACCCGGACGTCGTCGAGGAAGACGTCGGCGGTGTGCGAGGCGCGCAGTCCCAGTTTCTTCAGTTTCCGGGTCGCGTGCAGCCCGGCTGTCCCCGGCGGTACGACGAACGCGGCCTGCCCGCGCGAGCCCAGCTCGGGCGCGACGGAGGCGGTGACCACGTGCACCCCGGCGATCCCGCCGTTGGTGGCGTACGCCTTCTGCCCGCGTAGCACCCACTCGTCGGTGGCCTCGTCGTGGACGGCGCGGGTACGCATGGCCGAGACGTCGGAGCCGGCCTCCGGTTCGGTGGTGCAGAACGCGGCGACGGCGGGGGCGTCGACGGTGCCGAAGCACTGCGGCACCCATTCGACCATCTGGTCGGGGGTGCCGGTGCCGTAGATGGCGGCGACGGCGAGCGAGCTGCCGAAGATGCTCAGCCCGATGCCGGCGTCGCCCCAGAAGAGTTCCTCACTGGCGATCGGCAGGGACAGTCCGGTGGGGTCGGCCCAGCAGGTGGCGAGGAACTCGAAGCCGTACAGGCCGATCTTCGCCGCCTCCTGGATGATCGGCCAGGGGGTCTCCTCCCGGGCGTCCCACTCGGCGGCGGCCGGGCGCACGACCTCGGCGGCGAAGCCGTGCACCCAGTCCCGCAGATCCCGCTGTTCCTCGTTCAGGTCGAGCGAGAACTCGGCCATCGTCAGGCCTTGGGGATGTCGAACAGGTTGGCGATGTTGGCGGCCAGGCCCAGGTCACCCTTGGCCTTGAGCTTGCCGGTCATGAACATCATCACCGGGTTGGCCCCGCCGGAGACGATCCTCAGGAACTCGACCGGGCCCATGGTGAGGCTGAGCTTCGGGTCGCGGGTGGGGGTATCCGAGACGGTGCAGGTGCCGTTCTCGATGACGATCTCGTAGGTGTCGGCGCCACCGTCGGGGCGGCCGGTGATGTTCCAGTGGATGACCGCGTTGGTGGCGCCGGCGCGGTCGGCGCGGAAGATCTGCGGCATCCGGCTGAAGACCTCGCTGAGCACCTTGCCGCGCAGGTCGCCGGACATCACCTCGGCGATCTTGTCGTCCGGGGTGGACTTGACCAGCTGGGCGAACTCCTTCGGGCCGAAGTTGGCGAAGTTGGCCGGGTCGAAGTCAGTCATGGAAGTTGCACCTCTCGGGGCGGACCGGTTCTGGTTACTCTCGCGTAACCCTACGCACGAGTAGGTATGCTCGCAAGGGTGTCCAGCACGCCGAGCTTCAAGCGCCTCCCCCGCGCCGTACGCGAGCAGCAGATGCTCGACGCGGCCGTCAAGGTCTTCTCCCGGCGCGGCTTCCACGCCGCCAGCATGGACGAGATCGCCGAGGACGCGGGCATCTCCAAGCCGATGGTCTACGCCTACCTCGGCACCAAGGAGGAACTCTTCATCGCCTGCCTGCACCGGGAGACCGCCCGGATGATGCTGGCGATCGCCGGGGCCGCCGCCCCCGACCTCCCGCCCGACCAGCGGCTCTGGCGCGGCCTGCGGGCCTTCTTCGGCTTCGTCGGGGCGCACCGCGACGGCTGGGCGGTGCTCTACCGGCAGGCCCGGGGCTCCCAACCGTTCGCCGCCGAGCTGGCCGCGATGCGCGCCCGGCTGGTCGACGTGGTCGCCGGGATGCTCGACCACGCGCTGCGCGCCCGGGACCGGGAGGTCGCCGCGACCGAGCTGGAGGTCGTCGCGTACGCCCTGGTCGGCGCGAGCGAGTCGCTTGCCGACTGGCTCGCCGACCACCCGGAGGCCGAACCGGAGAAGACCGCCACCCGGATGATGAACGTCGCCTGGCTCGGCGCGGCCCAACTCCTCGACGGCGTCACCTGGCGACCCCCGGCGGACTGACTGCCCCCACTCTCCCGGCGCGGCTCACCGGTCCCGGCCCGGAGTGGTCAGCGGTTGGCGGCGGCGCGACGGCGGGCCCGCAGGCGCATCCAGCGGACCAGCTCCAACACCCCGGTGACGGCCAGCGAGAGCCCGACGCCGACGAGCAGTCCCCGGAGCGGATCGCGTTCGAAGGCCAGCCCACCGAAGTAGCCGAGCAGCCCGCAGTACAGGCTCCAGATCGCGGCGGCGACGGCGTCGAACACCAGAAAGCGCAGGAGCGGATACCGGACGGCCCCCATGGTCAGGGTGACGGCGGTCCGGCCGCCCGGCACGAATCGGGAGGTGGTCAGGATCGAGCCGCCCCGCCGGTCCACCGCCCGGCGGGCCCAGTCCGAGCCACTGCGGCGGCGACTACCGTCGGGCAGCCGGGCCAACCGCTCCGCGCCGCCGCCCCGGCCGATGCCGTACGACACGTGGTCGCCGGCGAGCGCGCCGAGGGCCGCCACCGCGATCACGGCCACCAGGTTCGGGTGGCCGCTGGCCGCGAACACCCCGGCGGTGATCAGGACGGTTTCGCCGGGCACCGCCGGGAAGAACGCGTCGACCGCGGTCACCACGAAGATCACCAGGTACACCCAGGGCGAGGTGACGGTGTGGTGGAGCAGGTCGAGCACCGACTGCATGCCCTCATGCTCGACGCTGGGCCCCCGGCCGGGGGCCCAGTCGCCGGATCAGGCCACCCGCCGGGGAACCGGCAGCGGATCGGCGGCCGACCTGCCGTGCTCCCGCTTGTCGGCGGCGGTGGGGCCGTGCGAGGTGAGCACCACCGGGGCGGCCAGCGCCTCGGACACCGCCGCCGGCCAGTCGGTCGGTGGGGCGTCGTACACCGGGCGGGTGGTCAGCAGGCGGGCGGTGAGGGCCGCCTGCCGCTCCAGGTCACCGGGTGGGCCGGGGCGCAACCGGTCGGTCCCGTCGTAGCGGCGGCACAGCTTCAGCGCCGGGCGGGCCGGGTCGGGGCGGGTCAGGTCGAGGTGGGTGAGGGCGAGGCCGTCCACCCCGCCGGCCACGTCCAGGGCGTACCGGTGGGCGACGGCGTCGAAGTGGCCGAACCGGAACCGGCCCTGCCACGGGTTGGTCGGGTTGCGCGGGTCGGTCAGCGGCAGCGTCCGGTCCTCGGTGACCAGCGGACCGGGCCCGTGCCGGGTGGTCACCGTCCGTACCACCCCCAGCCGGTACGCCGACCCGGCCGCCCCCGCCTCGGCGAGCAGGTCCTCGGCGTTGGCGAAGGTGGTGGTGCTCCACGTGGTGTACGGGTGGAAGCCGTGCCACTCGTCCAGCAGCACCCCCTGCGCCCCCTCGAACACCACCGTCCCCGCCCGCAACACCCCGGCCAGGTACGACCGGTCGACGATCGCCACCCGGTCGGCGAAGGCGGTGAACGCCGGCAGGCAGTCCGCCACCGGCGGGGCGTCCAGCGGGCCGAGTTCGGCGGTCAACCGGTCCCGCAGCACGGTGAGCCGGCGGCGCAGCAGCTCCCGGTCCCGGCAGTCGGCCACCCGGGGCGCCTCGTCGGGGTGGGCGAGCCCGTACCGGACGGACTCGCCCACCCCCAGCCCGCAGGAGCCGTGCCGGGCGGCCCCCCGGGCGATCTCCCGGAGCCGGTTGGCGGCCCGGTGGTACGGCGTGGCCAGCAGCGCCTCCCCGTCGACCGTGAGCCGGTCGAGGGCGTCGGGCACCCCGACCGAGGCCAGGTGGTCGGCCTCGGCGGCCAGCGCCAGCGGGTCCACCACCTGCTGCCGGGCCAGGTGGGTACGCACCCCCGGGCGGAACGTCCCCGCCCCGAACTGGGCGAACGTGTGGTGCCTGCCGTCGGGCAGCACCACGTTGTGGGCGGCCTGCGCACCCCCGTTGAACCGCACCACGGTGTGCACGTGGCGGGTCGCGCAGAGCCAGTCCACGACGGTGCCCTTGCCGGCGTCGCCGTAACCGAGGTCGACCACGATCACATGCCGGCCGGGCTGTCCGGGGTCGGGGAGCGCGGTCACAGCCGGGTCACCCCACCGGCCCGGCGCGACGTGGCCGGCAGCGTGGAGACCTCGGCACGCCGGCCGCCGCCCAGCGGGGCCAGCGCCTTGGACACGGTACGGCCGGCGGTGGAGCCGGCCCGGTCCAGGTCGCGCAGCCCCTCGTCCAGGTCGATGGCCTGCTCGCCGAGGCCGACGGTGAGCGCGATGGTCTCGCAGACCGCGTTGAGGTCGTCGAGGACGACGGCACGCTGTCCGAGCAGGTCCCGCCAGAAGTCGAGCACCGTGGCGTTGCCGGCGTAGTGGCTGCCGGCGGGGAGCAGGTAGTAGGTGTCCCAGCGGCGGGTCACCTCGTCGACGATCTGCCGCAGCGGCACGTCCTCGCCGAGGTCGTCGCCGATCAGCCGGCTCACCTCCCGCCGGCTCACCCGGGGGTACGCCAGCTCGTCGCCGATGATGAACAGGTAGCCGCGCCGGCCCCGCTTCTCCCAGCTGTCGGTGACCGTGTGCCGGGCCATGAAGTACATCGCCAGCTCGTACGACTCGGTCATCTGACCGCCGCCGCCGCCCTCCAGCACGATCCGGCCGAGGTCGTCGTCCATCCGGTTGTCCGACTCGAACTGCCCCACCTGCAACGGCACCCGGTCGCAGGTGGCGTCGCCGATCGCGCCGAACAGCACCTGCGGGTCGCGGGCGTAGCCCTGGCGCAGCAGCAGCCCGAGCAGTTGCGGCAGCTTGGCCTGGAGGGTGCGGGGCACGTGCCCCATCGAGCCGGTCACGTCGAACAGCACCGCGATGGGTGTCGACTGCGGGTGCTCGGCCGAGTCCCGGCTCTCCCGTACCGCGCCGCGCGGGTCGAGCGCCGGGTGCACGGTCCGGGCCCCGCCGTCGCTGTAGGAGAAGGCGCTCTTGCCCTTCTTCTTCCGGTAGCGGTCGGCGGCGTCGTACACGTCGGTGGACCAGATTCCGCTGCCCATGGCAGCCTCCCTAGGGGTTGAGGGTGAAGGGTCGGAAGGTGCGCGGCCCGTAGAGCCGGTCGAGCACCTCGTCGAGTTCGCCGAGCAGTCGCCAGGCGTCGTCGGGTCGGGCGGCCAGCGCCGGGCGGCGGCAGCCGTCGGCGAAGGCGCGCAGTTCACGGGGGGCGCGGTCGCCCATCAGCCAGCTCATGCACGTCGCGGCCATCGCCAGGTCGGTGCCGGGGCCGGCGGGTCGCCGGGCGGTGACCTCCGGCGGGTACCAGTCCTCGTGGCCGGGGACCAGCGCCGGGACGGTGCCGCCGTCGACGGCGGAGAAGCACCAGTCGACGAGCACCACGCCGTGCGCGTCCGGCTCGATCAGCACGTGCCGGGGGAGCACCGCGCCGTGCACCACGCCGGCCCGGTGGGCCAGGCCGAGGGCGACCAGCAGCCGCCGCCACATCCAGGCCGCGTCCCGGGCGTCCAACCCGTCGGGGTACGCCCGGCGTACGGCGTCGAGGTCGTGCAGCCCGGGTACGGCGGCCAGCACGCTGATCCGGCGTTCCGCCCCGCTGGCGGCGTCGCGGTGCCGGAAGCTGTCCACGAGCCGGGGCACGTACGGCAGGTGGCGCGGGTCGCCGCGGTCCTCGATCTGCCGCAGCGCGTACGCCTCGCGGGCCATCAGGTCGTTGTCGGCCGGGTCGCGGGGCAGCTTGAGCAGCCGGTCCGCGCCGACGTCGTAGAGGTCGGCGAGGTCACCGGCGTGGGCGAGCGCCCCGAGCCGGTACCCGCCGAGCACGACCGTCGCCGGGTCGGGTGTGTCGGCCGCCTGCCAGCGGGTGGTGACCTGGACGAAGGCGTCGGTGGCCGCGGCGCGTACCCCGGCGTCGAGCGTGCCCAGCCGGTCGGGGTGCAGGGCCGCGACCAGCTCGCGGTAGCGCCGGGCCGGGCTGTCGACGCCGAACAGGTCGGCGTCGGTGCGGGCCGCCGCGACCAGCCGGATCGCCTCGTCGGTCCTCACCGGACGGTCTCCTCCCGGGCGGGGCGCAGCAGCGCCGGGTGCAGCAGTCGGGCGTCGCCTGCCCGGTAGAGCCGGGCCCGGGGGCCGCCCCGGGCACCGCCGCGTTCGGTGTTGCCGCCGGTGCTCTCGACGAAGCCGGGGACGGAGAGCACCTTGCGGTGGAAGTTGCCGGCGTGCAGCGGGTGCCCCCAGACCGTCTCGTAGACGCCGCGCAGCTCGGCGATGGTGAACTCGGGGCCGAGGAAGCGGGCGGCCAGCGGGGTGTACTCCAGCTTGGAGCGGGCCCGTTCCAACCCGTCGTCGACGATCCGGGCGTGGTCGAAGGCGAGCTGCCGGCTGGGCAGGGCGGTGACCGGCAGCCACCCGGCCTCGTCGGCGTCGCTGTCGGCGACCGGGTCGGGCAGGTCGGGGGCGAAGGCGAGGTGGGCGACGGAGACGATCCGCATCCGGGGGTCCCGGTCCGGTGCGCCGTAGCTGGCGAGCTGTTCGAGGTGGACGCGGCGCAGCCGGTCGCCGCCGAGGCCGGTCTCCTCGGCGAGTTCGCGGCGGGCCCCGGTGGCGAGGTCCTCGTCGGGCTGGACGAACCCGCCGGGCAGCGCCCAGTGCCCCTGGTAGGGGGGCTGGCCACGCCGGATCAGCAGCAGGTGCAGCGCGCCCTCGCGGATGGTCAGCGCCACCACGTCCACGGTGATCGCGGTCGCGGGGTAGGCGCTGGGGTCGTATCCGGCGAGGAAGTCCTGCTCGTTCACGGCGTCCCTCTCAGGTTGAGAATTACTCGATCTGAGAACAACTTAGCTCACGAAAAAGTGCTCCGCAACCGGTGGAACCGGCGCGGTGGCCGACCGGTGCTGTGCGTCCTGTCACGCGGGCCGCCCGGCACCGGGTGGTGCCGGGCGGCGTCCGGCCTCAGCGGACGGTGCCCACCAGGTGCGGGCGGCCGGTCCGGGCGTCGTGCAGGGCGAAGTCCCAGCCCGGGACGGCGCTGAACGCCACCGTCGAGGGCAACGGCACCGGCAGCTTGAACGCCACCTCCACCGTGTACGCCTCCGGCAGCCGGCTCTCCAGCGCAGCCAGGCAGCGGGCCTTGCTCCACATGCCGTGCGCGATCGGCCGGGGGAAGCCGAACACCCGCGCCCCCAGCCGGGAGGTGTGGATCGGGTTGTGGTCCCCGGAGACCCGGGCGTAGTCCGTACCCACCCGGGGGGTGAGCCGCCAGTGCGCGGTGGCGGCCGGCGGCGCGGGCCGCTCA
This sequence comes from Micromonospora sp. WMMD730, assembly GCF_049178955.1. Classification (NCBI taxonomy): domain Bacteria; kingdom Bacillati; phylum Actinomycetota; class Actinomycetes; order Micromonosporales; family Micromonosporaceae; genus Micromonospora; species Micromonospora sp. WMMD730. The sequence goes on along the minus strand of NZ_JBMHML010000002.1, from coordinate 7,070,775 downwards.
CCGGGGTCGCGCCCGGCACCCCCGCCGGCCCCGCGCTCCCGGCCCAGGTACGTCGACACCCCGCGCCACACCTCCTCACCGTCGACCGAGCCGACCAGGACGACGTCGACCTGCCGACCCCGGGCGTGTGGCCGCAGATTCTCGGCGTACGCGACGAAGTCCCACGGCACGTCGGCCGGAACCGGCCGGTGCACGGTGATCCGGTTGCCCACGTGCACCACCCCGGCCAGCGGGAACGGGAACTCCGGCAGGGTCATCAACCGCAGCGCCAGCGGGAACCCCAGCACGTGCGGGTAGGTCGCCGGCAGCGTGTCGGCCAACCGGAAACCGCACACCCGGTCGTACTCCGCGAGGTGGGCCCGGTCCACGGTGACCCCGGTGACGGCCAGCTCGACCGGGGGCGCGGCGTCCGGCCGGCGGGAACGGCCGATCCCGGGCAGCGCGTCGCGCAGCGCCCGCCGACGGAGCGCGCCCGGTCGGGGGAGCCCCGGCAGCACCACCCGGGGCCGCGCCGCCGGCCCGCCGTCGTGGCCGCCCGACCGGCCCGTCAGATCCTCGGTGCGGTCCGTGCCGGCCGGGGACGTCAGGTCCCGGGTGGCGTACGCCGACAGGTCGTGGGTCTCGTCGACGCTGCGGTCCGGGCCGGCGGCGCGGGCGGCGGCCAGCGCGGCCGGTGAGATGACCTCGGTCGGCCCCTCGATCAGGTCGCCGACCGACAGTTCGCCGTCGCCGGACTCCTCGGGTCGGTTCCTGCGCCGTGCCATCACGCCCCCAGCAGACTCTGGCCGCAGACCCGGACCACGTTACCGCTGACCGCCGCCGAGGCCGGCCACGCCAACCAGCCGATCGTCTCGGCGACGTCCACCGGCAGGCCGCCCTGGGCCAGGCTGTTCATCCGTCGACCCGCCTCCCGGATCACCAGCGGAATGCGGGCGGTCAGCCGGGTCTCGATGAACCCGGGTGCGACCGCGTTGACGCTGATCCCCCGCCCGGCCAGCGCCGGGGCGAGCGCGTCGACCAGGCCGATCACCCCGGCCTTGCTGGTCGCGTAGTTGGTCTGCCCCCGGTTGCCGGCGATCCCGGCGATCGACGAGACGGCGACCAGCCGGCCCCCCTCGGGGATCAACCCCCGCTCCAGCAGCACGTCGTTGATCCGTTCCTGGCTGGAGAGGTTGACGTCGAGCACCGCGTCCCACCGGTCGGCGTCCATCCGACCCAGCGTCCGGTCCCGGGTGATGCCGGCGTTGTGCACCACCACGTCGACCCGGCCGTGCCGGTCGGCCAGGTGGTCGGCGAGCCGGGTGGGGGCGTCCGCGCCGGTCAGGTCGAGCTGTACGGCGGTGCCGCCGATCTCGTTGGCGACCGCCGCGAGGGCGTCGCCGGCCGCCGGGACGTCCAGCGCGACGACCTGCGCGCCGTCGCGGGCGAGCACCCGGGCCACCGCCGCGCCGATGCCCCGGGCCGCGCCGGTGACCAGCACGACCTGCCCGGCCAGCGGCCGGTCCCAGTCCGCCGGGACGGCGGCCGGCCCGGTGCCGACCCGGACCACCTGCCCCGAGACGTACGCCGACCGGCCGGAGAGCAGGAACCGCAGGGTCGCCGCCAGGCTGGTCGCGGTGCCGGCGTCCCCGTCCGGGGTGACGTACACCAGTTGGGCGGTGACACCCCGGCCGAACTCCTTGCCGATGCTGCGGGTCAGCCCCTCCAGGGCCCGCTGGGCGGTGGCCTCCCGGGCCGGGCCGCACTCGCCCGGCGGGGTGCCCAGCACGATCACCCGGCCGCTGGGCAGCACCGAGCGGGCCTGCGGGTGGAAGAAGTCGTAGAGCTGACGCAGACCGGTGGAGTCGGTGATGCCGGTGGCGTCGTAGACCAGGGCGCCGAACCGGGCGGGCGTCCCGCTCCCGGCCGGTGCGCCGCCGTTCCCGGCCCGCTCGTCCCGGCCGGCGGGTCCGTCGGCTGCGGCGGAGTCGTCGTGCCCGGCGGCGGGCGGGGCGGTGCCCGTTCCGGTGCGCACGTCGACCCCGGCGGCGGTGAGCAGGGCGGCGACCTGGTCGCCGAGCCGACCGCCGGTGGCCGCGCCGAGCAGGACCGGGCCGGGCAGCAGCGGGTCACCGACGGCGTACCGGCGCAGTCGCGGTGGGTCGGGCAGCCCGAGGCGCTTGACCAGCGCGCGGCCGGCCCCCGATTGGACGAAGCTCGCGTACCTGTCGGTCATAGGCGTAGCCTACTGGCCAGTAGGTTGTGGGCAAGTCCTGAAACGGAGGCGGGATCGTGCAGAGCATCCGGCGGGTCGCGGTCATCGGCGGCAACCGCATCCCCTTCGCCCGGTCCAACTCCCGGTACGCCAGCGCGTCCAACGCCGACCTGCTCGGCGCGGCGCTGGACGGGCTGGTCGCCCGGTTCGGGCTGGCCGGGCAGCGGGTCGGCGAGGTGGTGGCCGGGGCGGTGCTCAAGCACTCGAAGGACTTCAACCTGACCCGGGAGGTGGTGCTCGGCTCGAAGCTTGACCCGCACACCCCCGCGTACGACATCCAGCAGGCGTGCGGCACCGGCCTGGAGGCGGCCATCCTGGTCGCCAACAAGATCGCCCTCGGGCAGCTCGACGTGGGCATCGCCGGTGGGGTCGACACCACCTCCGACGCGCCGCTGGCGATCAACGAGGACATGCGCCGCACCCTGCTGAAGCTCAACAGCGCCCGGACCCTCGGCGAGCGGCTGAAGATCGCCGCGAAGCTCCGCCCGCACCAGCCGTTCCGGCCCGAGTTGCCGCGTAACGCCGAGCCCCGCACCGGGCTGTCGATGGGCGAGCACGCCGCCCGGACGGCGCTGCGCTGGCAGATCGACAGGCAGTCCCAGGACGAGTTGGCACTGCGTTCGCACCAGCGCCTCGCCGCCGCGTACGAGCGGGGGTTCTTCGACGACCTGATGACGCCGTACCTGGGGCTGACCCGGGACCAGAACCTCCGCCCCGACACCAGCCTGGACAAGCTCGGCGCGCTCCGGCCGGTCTTCGGCACCCGGGGCCCGGACGCGGATCAGGCCACCATGACCGCCGGCAACTCGTCCCCGCTGACCGACGGCGCGTCCACCGTGCTGCTCGCCTCCGAGCAGTGGGCGCGCGAGCACCAGCTGCCCGTGCTGGCCTGGTTCTCCTGGTCGGAGACGGCGGCGGTGGACTTCGTGCACGGCGACGAGGGGCTGCTGATGGCCCCCGCGTACGCGGTGCCCCGGATGCTGGACCGGGCCGGGCTGACCCTCCAGGACTTCGACTTCTACGAGATCCACGAGGCGTTCGCGTCGCAGGTGCTGGCCACCCTGGCGGCCTGGGAGTCGCCGGAGTTCGGCAAGGACCGGTTGGGGCGGGACGCCCCGCTGGGCGCGATCGACCGGGACCGGCTCAACGTCGCCGGCTCGTCGCTGGCCGCCGGGCACCCGTTCGCCGCCACCGGTGGCCGGATCGTGGCCACGCTGGCCAAGCTGCTCGCCGAGAAGGGCAGCGGTCGGGGACTGATCTCGATCTGCGCGGCCGGCGGGCAGGGCGTGACCGCCATCCTGGAGCGCTGACCCCGGGCTCCACCACCCGGCGGCCGGGCCTCGGCATCACCGCCGGGCGGCGGGATGAGCCCCCCATCGGGGGACGAACCACCCAAAGGCTCACTTTCACGTGCTGACCTCCACAGGATGAGGGCGACAATCGTCCCGTTTCAGGAGGTTTATGGTGAAACGCAGCCGTTGGCTTCTCGCCGTGCTCTCCAGCGCGGCCCTGGCCCTCCTCCCCGGAGCCGCCCCGTCGGCCGGTACGCCGGGCAGCACGGCCCGGACCGCCACGCTTGTCGACGACGCCTCCCGAGGGTCGGACGGCAACCGTTCCGGCTCCCCGGGGGCGGACGGCAACCGCTCCGGCCACGGCGGGCAGCCCACCGCCCGCGCCGCGCACAGCCGCACCCCGCAGCCGCCGCCCGACACACCGAGCCTGTGCCGGCCCGGCCTGCCGCCGGACGCCCCGCAGACCACCCGGTTCTACGACGACAACCGGCTGCTCGGGCCGGCCGTGCTGCCGACGGAGAGCCCGGTCGGCCCGCTGCTCGCCGGCTACCGGCGGTTCGGTGCGCAGACCGAAGCGCAGTGGGTCGGCAACTACACCGTGAACGGGGCCGGCACGACGCTGGTCTTTCCGCCCGAGAACGGCTTCTTCCTCGGCCCCGACGGCAAACCGGTGAAGCAACGGCAGACCATGCTGGCCGGCTACCGGCTCGACCGGTTCGGCTTCACCGGTGGCAGCTTCCTGGCCCCGCTCGGCACCCCGTTCAACTCCCGCTCCCTCGCCCCGCAGAGCCTGAACACCCCGCCCACGCCGCCGGCCACCACGCCCGCCGCGCCGCTGGCGAACTACCACACCTACTGCGTACTCAAGCCGTTCGACGTCGACTCCGGCCCGATCGCCCCCTGGTTCGCGCAGCCCGGCATGGGCACCCAGTTCCAGCTCAACCCGGCGTACGTGCCGGAGGCCGGCAAGCTGCTCACCGTGCAGTGGCTCCTCGACCACCACGTCATCGTCGAGGAGTATCTCGGGGGGAGCACCCCGCCGTGCGCGGCCGACGCCGTGCCGCGTCAGGGTGGGCGGGGCGGCGGGCTGCGTACCGCCCCGGTGTGCTGATCCGCCGCCGCCCCGACCCGGTCGGCTCCTGCCGTGCCCGGCCCGGCCGTTCGGGCGGCCGCCGGGCCGTCCGGCCTGTTGACGCACCCTGGAGGTCACCGTGGACCGGCACGAGCTGCGTAACGCCCTCTTCGCGACCGGGATATCCCCGGACGCCTTCGAACTGGAAGGGGTGCACGAGCACGTCCCCCTGCCACCCGACTTCTGGTTCCTCCGCCGCTGCGCCGACGGACGGTGGGAGATCGGAGCGTACGAACGCGGGGTGTACGACGTCCGCCTGACCTACGACACCGAGCAGGAGGCGTGCGCGGGGTTGTGGCGGGCACTGACCGGTCGGTCCGAGGCCGCGGGCTGAGGGCACAGCCCGACCAGGTGATCCACTCATCGGAGGCGAAACTGCGGTGTCCCGGCCCGCGCGACACCGCAGTTTCGCCTCTCAGGAGTCGATCACCCCACCCCCGGCGGCCCGACCAGGGCGGCGGTCGTCGGGTAGGAGAGAATGAGGTACGTGACGACGATCCCGAACGTGCTCGCCCACCGGTACGCCTCACCCGAACTGGTCGCCCTCTGGTCCCCGGAGGAGAAGGTCCGGATGGAGCGGCGGCTCTGGCTCGCCGTGCTCCGCGCCCAGCGGGACCTCGGCGTGGCGGTGCCCGACGGCGTGGTCGAGGCGTACGAGCGGGTGGTCGACCAGGTCGACCTGGCCTCGATCGCCGAGCGGGAGCGGGTCACCCGGCACGACGTGAAGGCCCGGATCGAGGAGTTCAGCGCGCTCGCCGGGCACGAGCACGTGCACAAGGGGATGACCTCCCGCGACCTCACCGAGAACGTCGAGCAGCTCCAGGTGCGCGCCTCGCTGGAGCTGATCCGCGACCGGGTGGTCGCCGCGCTGGCCCGGCTGGCCTGGCTCGCCCACGAGCACTCCGGCCTGGTGCTGACCGGCCGCTCGCACAACGTCGCCGCGCAGGCCACCACGCTGGGCAAGCGCTTCGCCTCGGCGGCGGAGGAACTGCTCATCGCGTACGAGCGGCTGGAAGACCTGATCAACTGGTACCCGCTGCGCGGGATCAAGGGTCCGGTGGGCACGGCCGCCGACCAGCTCGACCTCTTCGACGGCGACGCCGCGAAGGTCGCCGAGCTGGAGCGTCGGGTGGCCGAGCATCTGGGCTTCTCCCGGGTGCTGGACAGCGTGGGCCAGGTCTATCCGCGGTCGATCGACATGGCGGTGCTCGCCGCGCTGGCGCAGGTGGCCGCCGCGCCGTCGTCACTGGCCACCACGATCCGGCTGATGGTCGGTCAGGAGCTGGCGACCGAGGGCTTCAAGCCGGGCCAGGTCGGCTCCAGCGCGATGCCGCACAAGATGAACACCCGTTCGTCGGAGCGGGTGAACGGCTTCGCGGTGATCATCCGGGGTTACCTGTCGATGGTCGGCGAGCTGGCCGGCGACCAGTGGAACGAGGGGGACGTCTCCTGCTCGGTGGTCCGCCGGGTGGCCCTGCCGGACGCCTTCTTCGCCGCCGACGGGCTGTTCCAGACCTTCCTCACCGTGCTCGACGAGTTCGGGGCGTACCCGGCGGTGATCAGCCGGGAGCTGGAGCGCTTCCTGCCCTTCCTGGCCACCACCAGGATCCTGGTCGCGGCGGTACGCCGGGGCGTCGGCCGGGAGGTCGCGCACGAGGTGATCAAGGAGCACGCGGTCGCCGTGGCCCTCGCGATGCGCGAGAAGGGCGCCCCCGACAACGACCTGTTCGACCGGCTGGCCGCCGACTCCCGCCTCGGTCTCACCCGCAGCGAGATCGACACCCTGGTCGCCGACCCCGCCACCTTCACCGGTGCCGCCCAGGCCCAGGTGGACGCGATCACCCGCCGCATCACCACGGTCGTCACCGCCCACCCCGAAGCCGCCACCTACTCCCCACCCCCCATCCTCTAACCCCCCCGCGCCCGCCTTCCCGCCCTCTCTCCCCCCGGTGATCAAGAGCTTTGCGTCACCAATGAAGATCAACCAGCCCCAAACCTCTTGATCACGCCCCGCAGGCCCGGCCGGGCGTCGGCTCGCCCCCGTGATCAAGAGGTTTGCGTCACCAATGGAGATCGAATTGGCGTAAAGCTTTTGATCACCCGTGGTCACGGGGGCGGGCGGAAGCCGGGTGGGGTGGCAGGGCGTGGGTCAGGAGTCCCGGGTGGGGGTTTCGGCGGCGGAGGAGAGGTTGGGGGCGCTCGCCGGTTCGGCGATGCCGCCGGGGGCCTCGGCGAACCCGGGGTCGTGTGCGGTCTCGGCAGCGACCAGGGGTTGGTCGTGCGGCATGACGTCGGGGACCTTGGGCACCACGATCACCGCCGTGCCGTAGGCGCAGATCTCCATCCACATCTCGCCGCAGTCCCGGCTGTCGAAGCGCATCCCCACCACGGCGTTGGCGCCGATGCGCAGGGCCTCCTCGCCGAGCCGGGCCACCGAGTCGGTGCGCCAGCGGGTGAGGTTGTCCGGGGCCATCGGGTCGTACGCACCGCCGCGCAGGTTCTTGACCCCCTCGCGGTACGGGTTCCGGGTCCGCGCCATCGACGACACCACTTCGCCGAGGATCTGGCGGATCTCGTAGCCGGGCAGTTGATCCGTCGTCACGACCAGCACGGTTCCGATGCTGTCAGTAGCGCTACGGCGTCGAAGCGTGCCGTACGCACCTGGTCGGATGCTGCAAAACCAGGCGGCGCGGACGCCCGGCACGCGACCGGCCATCCGCACCGCCTGCGGTGGTAACCGTCAGACACCGGCCGTCGAGGTGATCCAGGCCCGGTTGTACGCGACGCTGCCGTAGTTCTGGATGCTCGACCCGTCGGCGGTGGAGGCGACCCCGACCTGCCGGCCGTTGTAGAACTGCGGGCCGCCCGAGTCGCCGCGCCACGCGTTGCCGTTGATCCGGGTGCTGCGGATCGCCTGGCCGCCGTACGCGTCGGTGGCGTTGGTGCTGGTCACCTGTACCGAGGCGGTCTTGAGCTGGCTGGACGCCCCGCAGCCGCTGTAGCAGGTCATGCCCCAGCCGTAGATGGTGTTGGTGGAGCCGACCGGCGGGTTGCTGCTGGCCAGGCTGACCGCGGTGGTGCTGACCGTGCTGGACAGCCGCAGCAGGGCGAGGTCGTTGCGGGTGTAGGAGGCGCTCACGGTGCGGGTGGTGCCGCCCGAGGCGTAGTAGACGCTGCCGACCCGGACGGACATGGTGCCGCTGACGCAGTGCCGGGCGGTGAGCACCCACTGGGCGGAGATGACGCTGCCGGAGCAGGTGAACGACCCGTTGCTGAAGACCGCGGCGGCCCAGGGGGCGGAGGAGACGGTGCTGCCGCCGATGATCGGCTGCGGGCCGGCCGGGGCGGCGGTGGCCCCGGAGGCGGCGACGAGGACACCGGCGAGGGCGGTGGTGAGCACCGCGAGCGTGGAGCGGAGACGCATCGGGAGAGACTCCTTCGGGTCGGGCCCGGGGTGGCCGGGCGGGGGTCGGGCGTCGGGGTGGGGGTGGCCCCTCGGGGACGCCGACCGGGCATCGATGTATCTCGATGAGGCTAGGGGGTGGTGATTGGCTTCACAAGGGTGCCATCGAGATCAACCAATGTGACAGGAATGACCCGGGATGTGCTCGTCCCTGTTTGTCGGATACCGGTCGCAAATCTGGCGTTGAGCCGTGTATTGCCTGCTCAGGTAGGGTGTGTCGGAGCGACGCGACGACAATCGGCAACAAATCCGTATCAGAGCGGCAACGAACGGATCTCGACCACACGTCCCGGCGACCGGTAACGTCGATCACTGCCTGAACTGCGCCCGGCCGGTGCGTCCGGACCGGAATCTGCCAGGTACGCTGGCTGCGCTCGCCCGTAGTGGGCCGGCACCCAACTGCGTACACAGTCAGGAGTGCCCAGTGCCTCGCGTCGTCGTCGACGTCATGCTCAAGCCCGAGATCCTCGATCCTCAGGGCCAGGCCGTCGCAAACGCGCTGCCGCGGCTCGGCGTCGGTGACGTCGCCTCCGTCCGCATCGGCAGGCGGATCGAGATCGAGTTCACCGGCGAACCGGACCTGGACCGGGCCCGGGAGATCGCCGACAAGCTGCTCGCCAACCCCGTCATCGAGGACTTCACGGTCCGGGTCGAGGCCGACGAGACCGCGGACGCGAACTCGTGACCGCCCGCGTCGGAGTGGTGACCTTCCCCGGCTCGCTGGACGACGGGGACGCCGCCCGCGCCGTGCGGATCGCCGGCGCGGAGCCGGTCCGGCTCTGGCACGGTGACCCGGAGCTGCACGGGGTGGACGCCGTCGTCCTCCCCGGTGGCTTCTCCTACGGCGACTACCTGCGCTGCGGGGCCATCGCCCGGTTCGCCCCCGTGATGGAGACCCTGGTCGACGCCGCCCGGGGCGGCCTGCCGGTGCTCGGCATCTGCAACGGCTTCCAGATCCTCTGCGAGGCCCACCTGCTGCCCGGCGCGCTCACCCGCAACCAGCACCTGCACTTCCGCAACCGCGACCAGGTCCTGCGCATCGAGTCGGTCGGCACCGCCTGGACGAACACCTTCCAGCCCGGCCAGGAGATCCTCATCCCGGTCAAGAACGGCGAGGGCTGCTACGTGGCCGACACCGCCACTCTCGATGCGCTGGAGGCCGAGGGGCGGGTCGTCGCCCGCTACGTCGGCGGCAACCCGAACGGCTCGCAGCGGGACATCGCCGCGATCACCAACGCCGCCGGCAACGTGGTCGGCATCATGCCCCACCCCGAGCACGCGGTCGAGGCGCTCACCGGCCCCTCCCTGGACGGCCTCGGCTTCTTCACCTCGGTGCTCAAGCACCTGGTGGGGACGCCGGCGTGACGGTGCTCGGCGGCAACATCGGTCGGCTCCACCGCCCCACCGGCGGGTACGAGCGCAGCGAGGAGAGGTCATGACCACCCACCAGGACCCGGCGGTTCGGGCAGTCGCGGGCGTCGCCCCGGCGGAACCGCACGCGGCCGTCGCGCCGCCGGCCGACGCCGGTCGGCCCAGCGGTCCGACGCCGGCCACCGACTGGGCCGACGGCGTGGACACCGTGCAGCGGGCCGCCGGCACCGGCGACGAACTCCAGCCGTACGCCGAGCTGGGCCTGCGCGACGACGAGTACGACCGGATCCGGCACATCCTCGGCCGCCGCCCCACCCAGGCCGAGCTGGCCATGTACTCGATCATGTGGAGCGAGCACTGCTCGTACAAGTCGAGCAAGGTGCACCTGCGCCAGTTCGGCGAGAAGGCCCCGCCCAGCGACCGGCTGCTCGCCGGCATCGGGGAGAACGCGGGCGTCGTCCGGGTCTCCGACACGCTGGCCGTCACCTTCAAGGTCGAGTCGCACAACCACCCGAGCTTCGTCGAGCCCTACCAGGGCGCGGCGACCGGTGTCGGTGGCATCGTCCGGGACATCCTCGCGATGGGCGCCCGCCCGGTCGCGGTGATGGACCCGCTGCGGTTCGGTGCGGCCGACCACCCGGACACCGCCCGGGTGCTGCCCGGCGTGGTGGCCGGCGTCGGCGGCTACGGCAACTGCCTCGGTCTGCCCAACATCGGTGGTGAGCTGGTCTTCGACCCCTGCTACCAGGGCAATCCGCTGCTCAACGCGCTCTGCCTCGGCGTGCTGCCGGTCGACCGGTTGCAGAAGAAGGACGCCGCCGGCCCCGGCAACGTCGTGGTGCTGCTCGGCGCGAAGACCGGCCGGGACGGCATCGGCGGCGTGTCGGTGCTGGCCAGCGCCACCTTCGACGAGGGCAGCGAGCAGCGCCGTCCGTCGGTGCAGGTCGGTGACCCGTTCATCGAGAAGCTGTTGATCGAGGCGTGCCTGGAGCTGTACGACGCCGAGCTGGTCGTCGGCATCCAGGATCTCGGCGGCGCGGGCCTGACCTGCGCGCTCACCGAGACCGCCGCGTCCGCCGGCACCGGGATGCGGGTCTGGTTGGAGCGGGTCCCGCTGCGCGAGCCCTCGATGGAGCCGCACGAGATCCTGGCCAGCGAGTCCCAGGAGCGGATGCTGCTGGTCGTCACCCCGGACAAGCTGGAGGCGGTGCTCAAGACCGCCGAGAAGTGGGGCGTGCTCGCGACCGCGATCGGCGAGGTCACCCCGCCCGCGCCCGACGGCCGGCCGGGCCGGCTGCTGGTCACCTGGAACGACCACGTGGTCGTCGACGTGCCGCCGGGCTCGCTTGTCGACGACGGCCCGGTCTACGCCCGCCCGATGCGGGAGCCGGCCGACCTGATCCTGCTCCAGGCCGACCGGGCCGAGACGCTGCCCCGGCCGAGCAACCCGGAGGCGCTGCGGGAGACCCTGCTGCGCATGATCGCCTCGCCGAACCTGGCCGACAAGACCTGGGTCACCGAGCAGTACGACAGGTATGTGCTGGGTAACACCGTGCTGGCCCAGCCGGAGGACTCCGGTGTGATCCGGATCGACGAGCAGAGCGGCCTGGGTGTCGCCCTCTCCGTCGACGGCAACGGCCGGTACGCGCGCCTCGACCCCTACCAGGGGACGAAGCTGGCGCTCGCCGAGGCGTACCGGAACGTGGCGGTGACCGGCGCGAAGCCGATCGCCGTGACCAACTGCCTCAACTTCGGTTCGCCTGAGGACCCGGGCGTGATGTGGCAGTTCGCCGAGGCCGTCCGTGGCCTGGCGGACGGCTGCCTGGAGCTGGGCATCCCGGTGACCGGCGGCAACGTCAGCTTCTACAACCAGACCGGTGCCGCCGCCATCCACCCGACCCCGGTGGTCGGTGTGCTGGGTGTGCTGGACAACGTGGCCGACCGGGTGCCGATGGGCTTCGTCCCCCGGGCCAACGGCGACCACGACCAGGTCTACCTGCTCGGCGACACGCACGTGGAGCTGTCCGGCTCGGAGTGGGCCTGGGTGACGCACGAGCACCTCGGTGGTATGCCGCCGCAGGTCGACCTGGGCCGGGAGCGCCAGCTCGCCGAGCTGATGGCCGAGGCGGCCCGGGTGGGTCACCTCAGCTCCGCGCACGACCTGTCCGACGGCGGCCTGGCCCAGAGCCTGGTCGAGTCGAGCCTGCGTCGGGGTGTCGGGGTCCGGATCGGCGTGCCGGAGCGGTTCGCCGACGGTTCGCTGCCGTTCGTCTTCCTGTTCAGCGAGTCGGCCGGCCGGGCGCTGGTGACCGTGCCCCGGGGGCACGAGAAGGCGTTCACCGCGCTCTGCGACGAGCGGGGCGTGCCGTGGGAGCAGATCGGCGTGACCGACCCGGCGAGCGGTGCCCTGGACGTGCACGGCCAGTTCCGGATCGGCCTGGACGAGCTGCGGGCCGCGCACACCGCGACCCTGCCCCGGCTCTTCGGCGGCCCGGAGGCGGCCCAGGTGCAGGTCGAGGCGGTCCGAACGGGTACCACCACGATCGCGCCGGCAACCGCCACGCAGCCGGTGGACGTGCCGCAACGGCAGCAGCCGGCGGACGCGGACGACCCGGCAGCCGAGGCGGTGGCCGCTCCGACGACCGACGCCCCGGTGTCGGACGGGTCGACGTCGACCGGCCCGGTGTCGGACGACCCGGCGGCCCGCGCCGCCTCGTCGGACGACGCCGCAGGCTCCGCGCCGGCACCGGACGCCCCGGCGGGCTCCGCGCCGACGTCGGACGCTCCCGCCGGCTCGGCGACCGGGTCCACCCCGCAGGCCGACGCGGCGACCTCCGACGCCGGTGACGGTGACGGGCAGCGCCCGACGCCCGAGCAGCGCTGAGGCGGTGGCCTCGGCCGTCCACGTCCAGCCCGGGTCGAGTGCCCGCTTCGACTGGGGGCTGACCGGGGCGGCGGAACTCGGCCGGGTCTGTGCCGTACTGGTGGTGGTGGACGTCCTGTCGTTCACCACCGCCGTCGAGGTCGCGGTCGCCCGGGGGGTGCGGGTCCACCCGTTCCCCTGGGGTGAGCAGGCGGCCGACTACGCGCGACGGGTCGGTGCGGTGGCGGCGGTGGGCCGTCGGCAGACCACCACCGCCCACCCGTGGTCGCTGTCCCCGGCGGCCCTGGCCGGCGCACCCGTCGTCGGCGATCTGGTGCTGCCGTCGCCGAACGGCTCCGCGATCAGCGCCGCCGCCAGCGCCACCGGCCGGCCGGTGGTCGCGGCCTGCCTGCGCAACGCCAGCGCCGTCGGGCGGTGGCTGCACCACCAGGGGTACGGCACGACGGACGCCCCGGTCGGGGTGATCGCCGCCGGTGAACGCTGGCCGGACGGCACCCTGCGCCCCTCGGTGGAGGACCTGCTGGGCGCGGCCAGTGTGCTGGATGCCGTCTCCGGGGTGCCCGGTGGGCTGTCCGTGGAGGCGGCGATGGCGCTGGCCGCCCTGGCCAGCACCCCGGACGTGCCGGCGGCGGTACGTGGCTGCGTCTCCGGCCGGGAGTTGATCGAGAGCGGCTTCGCCGGGGACGTCGAGGCGGCCGTGCAGCGGGACGTCTCGACCGTGGTGCCGGTGCTCCGCCAGGGGGTCTTCTCGGCCGGCTGACCCGGCCCGTAGGAACCGTGCTGACCTGCCTGTAGGAACCGTGCCGACCCGACCCGCAACGACGGTGGGCCGCCCCGATGTGCGTCGGGGCGGCCCACCGTCGTTCGCTTTCGTCGGTCCGGGTCAGTCGTCCAGCCAGTCGAGGCGGCGTCCGCCACGCTCCGGGGGCGGGCCGTCGGGCCGGGCCCGACCGGACGGGGGCTGCTGGTCACGACCGGGCTGGCCCTGCTCGCCGTAGTAGCCACCCTGCTGCTGGTCGTAGCCCTGCTGGTCGTAGCCGCCGCCGCGCTGCTGCGGGGGTTCCTGGCCGTAGCCGCCCTGCTGCTGCTCGGCACCGTAGCCGCCGGCCTGACCGTAGCCGCCCTGCGGGGCGCCGTAGCCGGGCTGCTGGTCGTACCCGCCGCCGCGCTGGTCGTAGCCGCCCTGGTGGGCGCCACCCCGCTGGTCGTACCCGCCGCCGCGCTGGTCGTAGCCGCCCTGGTGGGCACCCGTCGGCTGGTCGTAGCCGCCGTGCTGGCCGCCCTGGTGGGCACCGGGCTGCTGGTCGTAGCCGCCACGCTGGCCGCCGCCGTAACCCTGGTCCGGGCCGGCGTCGTACCCGGCCTGCTGGCCGTATCCGCCACCGGCGTAACCACCGGTCGGCTCGGCACCCCGACCGTAGCCACCCCGCTCGGACTGGCCGTAGCCGCCCGCGCCCGGCTGGCCGTACGCGTCCGGCTCCGGCTGGTAGGTGCTCGTCGGGTACGGGTCGGCGGCCGGCGCGTACGAGGTGCTGTCGCCGGTGTACCGGCCGGTGGGCTCGTCGTAGCGCTGCTCGCCGCCGAAGCCGCCGGCCTGCTCCTGCGCCGGGTAGCCGGCACCGGCGGTCGCGCCGTAGTCCCGGCCGCCGTAACCGCCACCGGAGGCGTGCGCGTTTCCGTAACCGCCACCCGATGCGGGGGCGTTGCCGTAGCCGCCACCGGAGGCGGGCGCGTTGTCGTAGCCACCGCCCGATGCGGGGGCGTTGCCGTAGCCACTCCCGGAGGACGGTGCGTTGCCGTAGCCGCCACCGGCCGGGTTCGCCGCGCCGTACGCGCCTGCGGCGGCACCCGCCGCTCCGGCCGCGCCGTAGCCGCCGCCGGAGGCGGGTGCGGCACCGTAGCCGCCCGGCTGGCCGCCGTAACCGCCCGGGCCACCGGGCTCGTCGCCGTAGCCGCCGGCACCGGCCCAGTTGTCCTGCGGTGCGCCGTAGGGCTGCGGTGGCGCGGCGTACGGGTCCGGCGGGACGTCGTCGACGACCGGTCGCTGCAACATCGTCGGCGCGTCGCTCAGCGCGGAACTGCCGACCATCGTCGGGTCGGGGCCGGCACCGACCCGGTTGACCACCCGGGTCTGGTCGTCGGTGCCGCGTGGGCTCCGGGGGCCGGGGACGTCACCGGCCGCAGCGGCACCGGCCGGTCCGTTCCCGTCGTCGTCGGCGTTCCTCCGGCGGATCCAGAGCAGCACGATGGTGCCGACGCCGGCCGCCACCAGCAGACCGCCGAGCAGGATGATCAGGAAGGAGCCGAACCCGCTGTCGTCGTCCTGCGACGCGGCCTGCTGCTGCCCGCCGGTCGGTTCGGCGCTCTCCTCGGTGGTCTCTGCGGTCGTCTCCTCCGAGGGGGTCGGCTCGGCGGAGGTCGACGGGGTGGCACTCGGGCTCACCTCGACCTTCAGCGCCAGGCTGATCCGCTGGTTGCTCAGGCTCTGCCCGGCCCCCGCGCTGATCGGCTTGGTGGCGACGACGCCGTCCTTGCTGGCCCCGAGCACCATCGAGCCGGGCGCGATCGGGTTGGAGCTCGACCCGGTGATCCGGAAGTTGCCGCTGCCGTCGCTGGTGGTGTTGAACTGCTTGCCGGTCGAGTCCTCCAGCCCCACCACCGCGTTGGGCACCGCGTCGCCGGTGGCCGCCACGACCACCTTGCCGGAGATCGACTTGACGGTCGGCTTGTCCTGCGGCGGGGTGGTCTGCGGCGCGGCCTTGGCCACCAGGGTCACGGTCGTGCTGGCCGAGTTCTCGGCGCCGTTGGCGTCGACGGCCTTCACGGTGATCGTGGCGGACCCGCTCGACGCGTCGTCGGCGAGGGCGAAGCTGGCGCTCGACCCGCCGCTCTGGTCGACCTTGTTGCGACTGCAACCGTCGACGCAGCGGAGCTTGCCGTTGCTGGAGGTGACGGAGACGTCGACCGGGGAGCCGTCACCCACGGTGAGCGAGTAGTTGACCCGGGTAGTCTTCCCGGCCTCGACGGAACTCGGGGACGCCGACACGTTGTTGACGCTCGGAGCGGCGAAAGCGGGTGTGGCGGGGACGGTGAGCAGGGCGCCGGCCACCAGCGCTACGACCACACCGGCCCGCTGCGTCCAGGCACGTCGGTGTGTTGACACGTCCACCGCCTTCCGGTCTGACCTCCCCGGCGGGGGCCGGGGATCATCACGGTACGAATACGCCGTCGGCAACTATGCCTTGTCTGACCGGATCGGCGCGACCCAGGGGCCAGCGTGGCACTCCGCGGCCAGGGGTCGTATCGTCCCGTCGTGTCCTCTCCGCACATTAAGTCCGCCGCGGTGCTGGCGGCGCTGACGGCGCTCGATGAGGGGCGTATCCCCGAACGACAGGTGTACCGCGAGGCGGTCCGTGCCCTTCTGACCGCCCTCGCGGAGCGTGCCCCCGGCCGATCGGTGGAGGTGCGTGTCCCACCTTACGGTGCAGTTCAATGCGTGCCCGGGCCCCGACACACCCGGGGTACCCCGCCGAACGTGGTGGAGATGGCGCCGGACACCTGGCTGGCGCTTGCCACCGGACGGCTGTCGTGGGCGCAGGCGGTCACGGACGGTCGCGTACAGGTGAGCGGAAACCGGGCGGATCTCACCGACCATCTGCCGCTCTAGCTGCACCGTTCCGCTCGACGGGGTGACGGGGTGGAGGCAGATCGTGACTTTCTGTATTGACTCGTGTTCGCGTACACTGTCAGGCGACGACAGTGGTCCAGGGCCGAAAGGTGCGGAGCAGCCCCCCGGCTCCGCCAGGCCAGTCCAGACCAGCATGAGGGAGCGGCAGTGCCCCGAGGCGATGGCCGGCTGAGCCACGACCTTGACCCCCAGCGACCCGGCCCCCAGGACGCGTGTGGCGTCTTCGGCGTCTGGGCCCCGGGTGAAGAGGTCGCCAATCTCACCTATTTCGGACTCTACGCACTCCAGCACCGGGGCCAGGAGGCCGCCGGTATCGCCGTGAGCGACGGCTCGGGAGTGGTGGTCTACAAGGACCTCGGCCTGGTGGCCCAGGTGTTCGACGAGCCGACCCTGAAGAGCCTGCGCGGCCACCTGGCCATCGGGCACGCGCGTTACTCCACCACCGGCGGCTCGACCTGGGAAAATGCCCAGCCGACCATCCGGTCGACCACCTCCGGCACCACGATCGCCCTGGCGCACAACGGCAACCTGGTCAACACCGCCGAGTTGCAGAAGGAGGTCGCCGAGCGCGGCCTGCTCGACGACGGGGCCACCAACGACACCTCACTGGTGACCATGCTGCTGGCCAGCCGCCCCGACCTGTCGGTGGAGGCCGCCGCGCTGGAGGTGCTGCCGCAGCTACGTGGCGCGTTCAGCTTCGTCTTCATGGACGAGTCGACCCTCTACGCCGCCCGCGACCCGCACGGCGTCCGCCCGCTGGTGCTCGGCCGGCTGGAACGCGGCTGGGTGGTGGCCAGCGAGACCGCCGCGCTGGACATCGTCGGCGCGAGCGTGGTCCGGGAGGTCGAGCCGGGCGAGCTGATCGCGATCGACGAGGAGGGCCTGCGCTCCAGCCGGTTCGCCGCGCCGGAGCCCAAGGGCTGCCTCTTCGAGTACGTCTACATCGCCCGCCCGGACGCCACCATCGCCGGCCGCAACGTGCACGCCGCCCGGGTGCAGATCGGCCGGCAACTCGCCAAGGAGCACCCGGTCGAGGCCGACCTGGTGATCCCGGTGCCCGAGTCGGGCACGCCGGCCGCCATCGGTTACGCCGAGGCGTCCGGCATCACCTACGGCGCCGGCCTGATGAAGAACCCGTACGTGGGGCGGACCTTCATCCAGCCGTCGCAGACCCTCCGCCAGCTCGGCGTGCGACTCAAGCTCAACCCGCTGCGGGAGAACGTGCGGGGCAAGCGGCTGGTCGTGGTCGACGACTCGATCGTGCGCGGCAACACCCAGCGGGCGATCGTCCGGATGCTCCGCGAGGCGGGCGCGCTGGAGGTCCACGTCCGGATCTCCTCCCCGCCGGTGAACTGGCCGTGCTTCTACGGCATCGACTTCGCCACCCGGGCCGAACTGCTGGCCAACGGGCTGGACAACGAGGGCATCCGGCGCTCGATCGGCGCCGACACCCTCGGTTACGTCTCGCTCCCCGGTCTCATCGCCGCGACCGAACAGCCCAGGAGCAGGCTCTGCCGGGCCTGTTTCGACGGGGAGTACCCGATCGACCTGCCGGCCGGGAACCTGATCGGCAAGCACGTGCTCGAAGGGGTGGGCCGGCGGGTCGCCGACGCCCCGGACACCTCCTCCGAGCACCACACACCGCTCGTCGCCACTCCGGGCGGCGCGACCGCCCACCGCCCGTAGCACACCGGGGTCGCCCGGCCACCGTCGGCGCGGCACCGAGAACCACAAAGGGGAGAACCGTGACCTACGTGTCCGAGCGCAGCGGCGCAGGAAGCAGCCCGAGCGGTGCCGGTGGCGACCGCCAGCCCTGGACGGCGGGGACCGGCCGCACCACCCGCAAACGCTCGGTCTCGTACGCCGACGCGGGGGTGTCGATCGAGGCGGGCGACCGGGCGGTCGAGCTGCTCAAGTCCAAGGTGAAGGAGACCCGGCGGCCTGAGGTCATGGGTGACCTGGGCGGCTTCGCCGGCCTGTTCCGGCTGGACACCAAGAAGTACAAGAACCCGATCCTGGCGTCCTCCACCGACGGGGTGGGCACCAAGCTGGTCATCGCCCAGCAGCTCGACATCCACGACACGATCGGCATCGACCTGGTCGCGATGGTCGTCGACGACCTGGTGGCGTGCGGGGCCGAGCCGCTGTTCCTGCTCGACTACATCGCCACCGGCGAGGTCGTGCCGGACCGGGTCGCCGAGATCGGCGCGGGCATCGCCGACGGCTGCCGGTACGCCGGCTGCGCGCTGCTCGGTGGCGAGACCGCCGAGCACCCGGGCGTGCTGCGTCCCGACGAGTACGACGTCTCCGCCACCGGGGTCGGCGTGGTCGAGGAGAGCGAGATCCTCAGCCCGGACCGGGTCGAGGTGGGCGACGTGGTGATCGCGATGCGCTCGTCCGGCCTGCACTCCAACGGCTACTCGCTGGTCCGGCACGTGCTGCTCGGTGCCGGCCGGATGCGGCTGGACGTGGTGATCGACGACTTCGGCCGGCAGCGCACGCTCGGCGAGGAGCTGCTCACCCCGACCAAGATCTACGCGCAGGACTGCCTGAAGCTGATCACCGAGGCGGAGGTGCGCTCGATCGCCCACGTCACCGGCGGCGGCATCCCCGGCAACCTGGTCCGGGTGCTGCCCGAGCACGTCGACGCGGTGGTCAACCGGGCAACCTGGAAGCCGCAGCCGATCTTCGACCTGATCCAGTCCAAGGGCCGGATCGAGGACTCGGAGATGGAGTCGACGTTCAACATGGGCGTCGGCATGTTCGCCATCGTCTCCGCCGAGGACGCCGACCGCGCGCTGGCCACCCTCGCCGGCCGTGGCGTGGACGCCTGGCAGGCCGGCGAGATCATCGAGGGCACCGGCAACGTGCAGATGATCGGCCAGCACACCCGGGGCTGAGCGGCGTGGCCGCTCGGCCGGCTGCCTGGTCGGGGGTTCACCCGAGCGGCCGTCGCCGCCTAGCCTGAAGGACACTTCGGGCACGGGGGAGGAGGGTCGATGGCTGCTCGGTGCCGGTCCGTGACGGGCATGCGGGGGATCGCGGCGGTCCCGTCGTACGTGGTGATGCAGCCGACGACGCTGTGCAACCTGGACTGCGCGTACTGCTACCTGCCGCACCGGGCGGCCGACCGGCGGATGCCGGTGGCGGTTGCCGAGGCGGTCGCCGCCGCTGTCACCCCCTGGGCGGCGCGGGGCCGGTTCTCGGTGGTCTGGCACGGCGGTGAGCCGCTCGCCGCCGGCCGGGAGCACCTGGCGGCGCTGATCGCCGCGTTCCCCGCCGGGGTGGAACACCACGTGCAGACCAACGCCACCCTGATCGACGACGCCTGGTGCGCGTTCTTCGCCGCGCACGGGGTGCGGGTGAGCGTGAGCGTGGACGGCCCGGCCGCCCGTAACGGTGAGCGGGTGACCCGGGCCGGTCGGCCGGCGTACGACCGGATCGTCCGGGGGGTCGCGGCGCTGCGCCGGCACGGCCTGCCGTTCTCGGCGCTGGCGGTGGTGAGCCGGCCGACGCCGGGGCTCGCCACCGAGTTGTACGACTACTTCCTCGACCTGGGCTGTGACGTGCTCGGGCTGAACATCGAGGAGACCGAGGGGGTCAACACCCGCAGCAACGCACACGACGCGGCGGCGGTGACCGCGTTCTGGGCGGAGCTGGTGGCGGCCTGGCGGCGGGCGCCCCGGGTGCACCTGCGGGAGGTCGAGTGGTCGCTGCGGTACGCGGCGGCGGTGCTGGACGGTGCGGAGGGCGACCTGCTGCCCCGGCAGCTCGACCCGATCCCGACGATCGGGTACGACGGTTCGGTGACCGTGCTCTCCCCCGAGCTGGCCGGCTTCTCCGACGCCCGCTACGGCGACTTCAGCAGTGGCAACGTGCTGGCCACCCCGCTGGCCGAGATCCTGGCCGGGGCGGCGGGCACGGAATGGGTGGGTGAGTTCCTCACCGGCGTCGAGGCGTGCCGGTCGTCCTGCCCGTACTTCGGCTTCTGCGGCGGAGGGCACGCGGCCAACCGCTACTTCGAGCAGGGACGGTTCGACGGCACGGAAACCGAGCACTGCCGCAACAGCAAGATCCGCCTATTGGAGGGAGTGTTGGAGCATGCCCGAGACCACGAGTCACCGGCCCGCTGAGCGGGTCGGCACCGGCCCGGACCAGGTCACCGACCGGGTGCGGGAGGCCGCTGGGGGGCTCTCC
The DNA here is from genome assembly GCF_049178955.1 of Micromonospora sp. WMMD730. Taxonomy (NCBI): domain Bacteria; kingdom Bacillati; phylum Actinomycetota; class Actinomycetes; order Micromonosporales; family Micromonosporaceae; genus Micromonospora; species Micromonospora sp. WMMD730. The sequence continues at coordinate 7,050,494 of NZ_JBMHML010000002.1, read as the reverse complement.
GCCCTGCTCCACGAGGCCGAGGCCGCCCGTCGTTCCCGCGCCGAGGTGTCGGGCGCGGAGGGTGCCGGCGCGGTCTGCGCCTGGAACCACTTCGAGAACATCCCGACGTTCTACAACTGGAACAACCGGCCGCGCTGAGCAGGGACGCCCGGCCTCGCCGTACGGGGACGGGTCATGGCCACCTCGATCAGGGACCGCGCCGACCGGCCGGAGTGTGCTCCGGGCTGGCGGGGTCCCTGATCGAGGTGATGATGCTGCTCTGGTCGGGCACATGCGTGAGCACGCGGAGAGTTGCCGCGTGCTCAGTGTGACCGGAGGTCAGCGGGTCGGAGGAGCCCAGGGGTCCGGGTCGTCGTCCGCATGATCCTCATCGTCGTCGTCGACATACTCTTTGTAGTCGTCGTCGAAGTGCTGCTCAGACTTCCCACCAGCACCCGCCAGTTCGCGCTGCAAGGCGGTGAGGTCGGTGTTCGGGGAGTGGTACTTCAACTCCCGCGCCACCTTCGTCTGCTTGGCCTTAGCACGGCCGCGCCCCATGGCTCGACCCCCTCGCACAGAATGCGGGGCAGCCCGAAGGCGGGCCCCGATGACGTCAGGCATCTCTCGTGGCTCTTACGGTACATGGGGATGCCACCGTTCGGCACCTCGGGTTACCGTCTGCCGGCCCTGCGCGTCGCAGTCACCCGGCAGTCACCGAGTGTACCCGGTAAGGGGTAAGCGCTGGACCGCCCGTGACGCCGGTCAAACTACTGAAAAAGCCGCGAAAAGCCATGCTACCGCGTGCCCCGCCCGCCGGTGGCCGGCAGCCGTGCCGAACCGGACCGGTCCGGCCGGGGCGTCCCGGGCGCGGATCGTCGCCACGCCCGGGACACGCGCTCAGCCCAGGTGGATGGCGCGCAGCCGACCCACGTCGGCCATCCGGCGCTCGGCCAGCCGGTCGGCGGCCACCGCCGGGGGCACCCCCTCCTCGCCGGCCAGCCGGAGGATCTGCCGGGTGGTGTCGAAGATCCGGGTGGCCCGCAGCTTGGCCCGGTCGAAGTTGAAGCCCTCGATCTCGTCCGCGACCTGGATGACCCCGCCGGCGTTGACCACGTAGTCGGGGGCGTAGAGGATGCCCCGGTCGGCGAGGAGCTTCTCGATGCCGGGATGGGCGAGTTGGTTGTTGGCCGCGCCGGCGACCACCCGGGCCCGCAGGGCCGGCACGGTGTCGTCGTTCAGGGCGCCGCCCAGCGCGCACGGGGCGTACACGTCGATGTCGGCGGCGACCAGCGCGGCGGTGTCGGCGACCAGGGCGACCCCGGGGTGGTTGGTCCGCGCCCACTCCAGCGCCCGCGGGTCGACGTCGGTCGCCACCACCTCGGCCCCGTCGTCGACCAGGTGCCCGGTCAGGTGCCTGCCGACCTTGCCCAGCCCGGCCACCCCGACCCGTCGTCCGCGCAGGCTGGGGCTGCCCCAGACGTGCTCGGCGGCGGCCCGCATCCCCTGGAATACGCCCCAGGCGGTGAGGACCGAGGAGTCCCCCGCCCCGCCGTGCTCCACGCTGCGGCCGGTGACATACCGGGTCTCCCGCGCGATCACGTCCATGTCGGCCACGTAGGTGCCCACGTCACAGGCGGTGTAGTAGCGCCCGCCCAGGGACTGCACGAACCGCCCGTACGCGCGCAGCAGTGCCTCGCTCTTGACCTGGTCCGGATCTCCCCAGATGACCGCCTTGCCGCCGCCCAGGTCCAGCCCCGCCAGCGCGTTCTTGTACGCCATCCCGCGCGAGAGGTCCAGCACGTCGGCCAGCGCCGCCTCCTCGCTGGCGTACGGGTAGAACCGGGTGCCGCCCAGCGCGGGACCCAGCGCGGTCGAGTAGATCCCGATGATCGCCTTGAGGCCGCTCTGCCTGTCCTGGCAGAAGACGACCTGTTCGTGACCGGCCGGTCCGGGGTCGTCGGTGCTCACGAATACGCCCATGGCTCGCTCCTGGTGTCGGTGTGCGCCCTTGTGGGGCACGGACCTTCTCGGCCGGCGGGGGTGCTGCCGGCGCTGGTCAGCCTAATATCGGTCGGGAACCGTGCCGTCGTCCACGTCGCGTGCGACCCGGTCGTCCGGGCGGCGTCCGCCGGCGGCGTTCCGGGCGTCGCCCGCCGGTCCGTTCCGGTCCCGTCCGCCAGCGGCTCCCCGGTCGCGTCCGACGGCGGCGGCACCGGTAGGAGGTTTCGTGGGAGGATCGCGCGGTGCCGTCGCTCTTCGCTTCTTACCTGCGCGTGTACGAGCCGCTGACCGCCTTCGACCGGGACCGTCAGTCGTACTGGCGGCGTTACGTGCGGGAGGGGCGGGCGGTGGCCCCGCTGGAGGGGCCGGGCCGGCAACGGAGCGCGGTCATCGCGGCGCTCGGCGCGGGCTGGACGCGACTGCCCGACCTGCCCGACGAGGCGTACGTGCTGGAGGTCGACGACGCGCTGCTGGTCTGCCCGTGGAACCTGCGGGTCCGGGTGGCCGAGGCGGCGCTGAGCGCCCGGGAAGGGGTGCCGTCGGTGATCGCCGACGCGTTCGTCCCGCCGGTCCTGGCCGGGCAGGCCAAGACCGTGGTGGAGGACTGGCGCAGCGGTGCCCGGGTGCTGGAGCACGGGGTGCCCCGGCTGCACGAGCAGATCGCCACCTGGGGCGTGCCACTGCGGTGGTTCGTGCTGGTCGAGGCGGGTGAGCGGGAGCTGGTCACCCGACCGGACCGGCGGGCGCTGCGCTACCGCACGGAGATCTCCAAGGCCCGCCGGCGGGCCTCGCGGGCGCTGGCGGTGCTCAGGAAGTCGATAGGTGCCGCGCCGATCACCGAGGCGGTCGAGGAGGCCGCCCGCTGGCTGGAGGAGTTCCACCCCCGGTCGGTGGTCGAGTTGGACTACGGCGGCCTGGTGCAACTGCTCTCCGACGAGACGTTGACCGCAGACGATTCGCCGGAGCTGGTGGCGGGCGGCCTGGCCGGGCTATCCCGGGGCGAGACGGACGAGGCGTCGGCGGCGTACGACCGGTTGGTGGCGCGGTGGCGCGCGATCCAGTTACTGGAGCGGTGCAATTAACCACATATCGCCCATTCGCACTGTCAATTATGAGTCACACTCGTAGTTGACGCATCACGAACCGTGATCATGAGTCCGAATAAGGTACTTTCTGCCGTGTAAAAGTCAGATAAATCGGGCATGGTTCATCCGTCCGTCTAGGGACCTTCGGCCGTTCGGCCCATGTCGGACATCGGGGACTAGCCGGACCATGGGAGACGCGTCGGCCGGCGGGACCCCGGCCGATGTCTATCCATGTGGAGGAGTGACCGATGGCATCGCGAACGCACGAACCAGAGCCGCTACTCACGCCGGCCGAGGTGGCGTCGATGTTCCGTGTCGACCCGAAGACGGTGACCCGGTGGGCCAAGGCGGGGAAGCTCAGCGCGATCCGAACCCTGGGCGGACACCGTCGGTACCGTGAGTCGGAGGTGCGGGCGTTGCTACAGGGCCAGATCCCCCAGCAGCGCCAGGGGGACTGACCCGGTCAGAACGTTACGGACCTCAGGGGCGGGCGGACGTCGCAGCAGCGACGTACCACCGCCCCTGAGTCGTCTCCACCCATGGGTCACCCTCCGGCAGGCCAGCGGCCGGATCGGTCACCCCGGCGGGCCCGTCAGGCTGACCCGGATTCCGACGGTGCCCGCCTCACCCCGGCGTAGCCGGCTGCCGAGCAGGGTCAACCGCCCCAGCAGCCGGTACTTGCGCTTGAGCAGGTCGCGAATCCGGCTGCTCTCCTGCGGGCCGCAGAGCACCGCGTGACCCGGCACCGCGTCACCCAGCGGACGGCCGCGCACGTCGCACGGGGCCACCGTCACCGTGCCGTCCCGCCTGATCCGCTTCACCTTGCCCGAGTCGGCGACCGTCCAGACCGCCAGCGTGTCGTCGTCGCGGACCGCCCAGACCGGGGTGGACACCGCACGGCCGTCCTTGCGGAACGTCGTCAACAGGACGTACTTCTCCGCCGCCAGGCGGTCCAGGTCGGTCACGCCGCCCAGGATACGGCGGACGGACCCGGATACCGTGCAGGTCGTGACCGGAGAACCTCGACTCGGCGACGTGTTCGGCGAACTGCTGCGTGACGCGTATGCGGTGCACACCGGAATCGGCCCCCGGCCGCTGGTCGGCGGGCGGCTGCCCCGACCGGTCATCGAGATCATCGAACGGGACGACGGACTGGTCAACGGGGCCCCCGCCGCGCACTACCTCGACGGGCCGGAACACTGGCAGCCGTACGACCACCGGGCTGTGGAGCGGACCCGGGGCGCCACCCTGGACGTCGGCGTCGGGGGCGGGCGGATCGCGCTGGTGCTCCAGGAGCGCGGCATCCCCGTCACCGGGCTGGACACCTCGCCCGGGGCGCTGCGGGTCAGCCGGCACCGGGGCGTCCGGGACCTCGTCCTCGGCACCGTCGACGAGCACGTCGCCGACGGCCGGCGTTACGACACGTTCCTGCTGCTCGGCAACAACCTGGGGCTGTTCGAGGGGCGGGAGCGGGCTCCGGCGTTCCTCGCCGCGCTGGCCGCCCTGGCCCGGCCCGGCGCGCAGGTCATCGCGCACGGCACCGACCCGTACGGCACCACCGACCCGGTGCACACCGGCTACCACGAGCGCAACCGGCAGCGGGGGCGGCTCGGCGGGCAGCTGCGGCTGCGGCTGCGCTACCGCGAACTCGGCACGCAGTGGTTCGACTACCTGGTCTGCTCCGCCGAGGAGCTGGCCGAACTGGTCCGGGGCACCGGATGGCGGCTGACCGACGTGGACGACCGCGACGCCCCGTACTACCTGGCCACCCTGCGGTTGGCCGCCGGGCGGTGAGCGGGGGCCCGGTCGGGCCCCCGCGTCCGCGTCAGACCTGGACGGTCGGCGGGAGCGGCTCCGGGGGGAGGCCGCCGTCGCCGTCGACCACCTCGTCCGGGGTGCCGTCCTCGTCGATGTCGACCATGGTGATGTCGACCTTGCCGTCACCGTCGGTGTCGAACTGGAACAGGTCCGCCCGGCCGTCGCCGTCGGTGTCCACCACCCACACGTCGGTCTTGCCGTCGTTGTTGGTGTCGGCGCGGAGCAGGTCGATGCGCTCGTCGCCGCGCGTCTCCACGACCGCCGTGCCGTCGGTGGTGCCGCTGTCCACGGTCTCCGGTGCCTGGCTCATGTCGACTGGTTCCTTCCCTTGACGTTGGGCCGTCAGTACCCGGTGCGGCGGTCCCCCACGCATGCCGCCAGGAACGGTGCTGCATAGGGTCGCACCCATGAGCCAGCGGAGCGAGCGGCAGGGCGTGCCGGAGACCCCGCACGCCGCCGTACGCAGTGAGGGAGCGTCCATGAGTCGTCTTGTCGTCGTCGGGGCCGGCACGATGGGGCTCGGCATCGCCTACGTGGCGGCCGGCGCGGGCTACGCGGTCGAACTGGTCGAGGTGGACCGGGGGCGGGCCGAGGCCGCCGCCACCCGCCTCGACGAGCTGTGCGCACGGGCGGTGCAGCGCGGGAAGCTCGACGCCGAGGCCGCCGCCGCGCAGCGGGACCGGATCACCCTGCGGGGGGCGCTCGCCGAGGTCGCCCCGGCACCGGAGGTGATCGTCGAGGCGGTGCCCGAGCGGCCCGACCTGAAGCGGTCGGTGCTCGCCGAGGCGGAACGGCTGCGCCCGGCGCTGCTGGGCAGCAACACCTCCAGCATCCCCATCGGCGAGCTGGCCGAGGGGCTGGCCCGACCGGAGTCCTTCCTCGGGCTGCACTTCTTCAACCCGGTCTGGGCGATGACCCTGCTGGAGGTGGTGGTCGGCGCGGCCACCGCGCCGGAGACCACCGCGGCGGCCGTCGCGCTCGCCGGCCGGCTGGGCAAGGACCCCGTCGTGGTACGCGACCTGCCCGGCTTCGCCACCTCCCGACTCGGGGTGACCCTCGGCCTGGAGGCGATCCGGATGGTCGCCGACGGGGTGGCCGCACCGGCCGACGTGGACAAGGCGATGGTGCTCGGCTACCGGCACCCGGTCGGCCCGTTGGAGCTGACCGACCTCGTCGGGCTGGACGTGCGGCTGGACATCGCCCGTACCCTCCAGGCCGCCTACGGTGACCGGTTCGCCCCGCCGCCGCTGCTGGTCGAGATGGTCGCCGCCGGGAAACTCGGCAAGAAGTCCGGCCAGGGCTTCTACGTGTGGAAGGACGGTCGCCGGCAGTGAGCGGGCTACGGGTGCAGGAGCTGCCCGACCGGGTGGTGGTGACGCTGGACCGGCCGGAGAAACGCAACGCCATCGACGCCGACCTGATCGGCGCGTTGCACGACGTCTGTGCCGCGCTGGAGGCCCGGCCCCAGCTGCTGCTGCTCACCGGCGGCACGGACGGTCTCTTCGCCGGTGGGGCCGACATCGGTCAGCTGCGTGAGCGGGGTCGGCTGGACGCCCTCGCCGCGATCAACTCGGCGGCCTTCGCCCGGCTCCGGGCCCTGCCCATGCCGAGCGTGGCCGCCGTGGACGGCCCCGCGTTGGGCGGTGGCGCGGAGCTGGCGTACGCCTGCGATCTGCGGGTGTGCACGGCGCGGGCGGTCTTCGGTCAGCCGGAGGTGCGGTTGGGCATCCTGGCCGGCGCGGGGGCGACCCACCGGTTGCCGGCCCTGGTCGGCGAGGGCCGGGCCAAGGAACTGCTCTTCACCGGCCGGCGGGTCGACGCCGACGAGGCGCTGCGGATCGGCCTGGTCAACCGGGTGGTGGCCGAGCCGGCCGAGCTGCTGCCCACCGCGCACGGGCTGCTCGACGAGATGGCCAAGGGTTCGGCACTGGCGTTGCGGCTGACCAAGCTCGCGGTGGACGCCCCGCCCGGTGCCCACCCGCAGCTCGACCTGGTCAGCCAGGCGGTGCTCTTCGAGGACGAGGAGAAGCACCGCCGGATGACCGACTTCCTGGAACGTCGCCGACCCCGCTGAACGTCGGCGGGGGCGGCACCGCACCCGGTGCCGCCCCCGCCGGTGTCGCGTCAGTGCCGGATCGGCACGCCCGCGTCGGCCAGCGCCCTGATCAGTCCGGCGGACTCACCGAAGCCGATGACCAGCACCGCCTCCGGCTTGTAGTCCTTGATCTCGCCGGCCAGGCTGCCGAAGTCGACGGGCGGGGCCTTGGCGTCGGCCGGCGGCTCGTAGGTGAGCAGCCGCACCCGGTCGGTGCCGAAGCCGGCCCGTTCCAGCTCGGCGCGGACGGTCTCCTGCAGGCCCTCGCCGTAGGAGTCCTTGCGGGCCACCACCACGATCTTGTGCGGGCCGTCGCGGAGGATCACGTCGGCCAGGGCCCGGCCCTGGAGGCTGTCCGGCGGGGCGGTCCGGAAGTAGAGGCCCTTGTCGTCGGCCTGGCTCAACCCCGCGTCGGTGTTGGACGGCGAGAACAGGATCTTGCCGGCCGCCACCACGTCCGGCAGCACGGCGGCGGAGATTCCCGACGCGGCGGCCCCGATGATGACCTGGACCTTGTTCCTGACGTGCGAGGCCACGGTGGCCTTGGCGACGGCCGGGTTGGTGCCGTCGTCACCGTCGAACCAGGTCACCGGGTCGCCGAGCACCCCACCCGCGGCGTTGATCTCCTTGATCGCCAGCGCCACGCCGGCCGCCAGCGGTGGGTTCGCCAGGGCCAGGTCACCGGTCTTGGGCAGCAGGCCACCGAGGATCAGCGGGGAGCCGTCGCTGCGGTCGTTGCGCCCACCCCGCTGCTTCTTCGGCTTCGGCGCGGCCTTGGTGCTCACCCCGGACTCGTCGCCCGCACCGACGAACTCGGTCTTCGCGTCGTTGATCTTCTGGTTGTCGAAGTGCAGGGTCGCGTAGCTGGCGGTGGCCGGCTCACCGAGATCGGTGAACCCGGCCCGGTTCAGCGACGGGCCACGGTACTCGATGTCCTGACCGTCCCGGGCCAGGGTCAGGCAGCTCGCCGCGTCCGTGCAGCGCTGACCGTTGGTGGTCACCCCGACGATCTGCTTGGCGATGTCGGCCGGGTCGGTGCTGCCCGCGAGCTGGGCGGCGAGCGCGCTGATCATGACTGCGTCGTACGACTCCGCCGCATAGAGGTAGTCGGTCAACTTCGGGTCGATGGAGCGCAGCCGCTGCTTGAAGTCGTCGCTGAGCGGTGTGAGCGGGGTGGTGCCCTTCATGCCGTCGACGAGGTCGGCCCGGTCCTTCAGCTCGGCGGCGAAGGAGTTGAGCATGTTGCCGTCGGTGCCGTACAGGCGCACCTGCGGGGTGTCCGCTTCCTCGGGCTTGTCGTCGGTCGTCCCGCACGCGCTGACGGCGAGCAGCAACGACGCACAGGCCGCCAGGACGGCCGCGCGCGGGCCGCGGGTTACGAGCATGGTGGTCCTTCCTCCGGCGCAGGTCCGGTGCGCACCATAGCGTGCCGGCGGGGGCCGTGGGACCAGGGAGGCGGCCCTCGTCGCCGGCCCGACAGTGCAACGCACGCTCCGTCACGTCGTCCCGCCAGGTGGTCACCGTTTCCGGTGGCCGACCGCTTGACCTGGCGTCCTACTGTGCCGCAGGTGACCGACGTACCGGATCAGACGCTCGCCGACGCTACCGCCGTACTCCATTCGGCGCTGACCGGGGACGGCGCCGCCGTGGTCGGCACATTCGACGCCGTGGTGGACCGGTCGGGGCTCGCTGGTGCGTACACGGTCGCCTGGACCCTGGCCGCGACGATGGTCGGTGACCCGCCGCCGCCCGGCGCGTGCGCGCTGGACTTCCCCGGCATCGACGAGGCGGGGTACGACACCCGCTGGGTGGCCCGGTTCGTCAGCGCGTACGCCAACCACGACGCCGACACCGGCGAGGCGCTGTTCGGAGCGGCGGTCGCCGACGGGCAACTGCCGGACTGCCTGCTCACCCTCGCCGGCTCGGCGGTGGCGACGCTGCGCAGCCGGGCCGGCTGACCCGCCCGGCCCCACCGCCCGTCAGCGGCAGGGCCGGCGGCGCGGCTCAGTACGCGTGGTACGCCACCAGCGGCTCGTACTCGTAGCGCAGGTTGGTGAAGCGGACCTTGAAGTTCGCGCCGTCGCGCACGTTGGTGGCGACGGTGATCCAGTCCGACTTCGCCGGCAGATAGGTGAGGTAGTTGCACTTGTTGGTCTTGTCGATGAAGACCACGCACGCCTCGGTGCCGAACTCGCTGCTGTTCTTGACGTTGACGTCCTTGCACCTGGTGCTCGCCTTGTACGGCCCGGCGTCCCCGCCCCACCCGCCGACCTGGAAGTACGACCGGACCGCCCCGCCGTAGCAGGTGGCGGCCGACGCGGAGAGGTTCGCCTCCGGGGCGGCCTGGGCGGGTGTGCCGAACCAGAGCAGGGGCAGGGTGGCGGTGAGCGCGGTCAGGCGGGCGGTCCGGGATGCCATGGTGGTGCCTCCAGGGAAGAGGGCGGACCCTGAGTCGTGGACAGGGTGCGGTGAGTGGCGATGATATCTGTCGATCTCTGATCCCGCTGTGACAGAACCGTGAACCCGCTGTGGTACCAGTGAGGCATGTCCGAGGCGATGCTCAGCAAGGTGCGCAAGCTCCTGGCCCAGGCCGAGGACCCGGCCTGCACCCCCGCCGAGTCGGCCGCGTTCACCGCCAAGGCCACCGAGCTGATCGCCCGGTACGGCGTCGACCGGGCCCTGCTGGCCGCCCGCGACCCCACCACCGACCCGGTCGGCGACCGGGTGGTCGACGTCGTCGCCCCGTACGCCCGGGACAAGGCCGGGCTGCTCGCGGCGGTGGCCGACCCGCTGCGCTGCCGCTGCGTACGCCGACCGGACGGCAGCGGGTTCGCGCTGCACCTGTTCGGCTTCGCCAGCGACCTGGAACGGGTCGACCTGCTGTTCACCTCGCTGCTCGTGCAGGCCGCACACGGTCTCGCCGGCACCGCCGTGCCGCCCGGTGAGCAGCCGGCCGCCTTCCGCCGCTCCTGGCTGGCCGGCTTCGCCCGGGTGGTCGCCGAACGGTTACGGGCCGCCGAGGCGGGCGCGGCGGCGGAACGCGACGCCCCGTCGGTGGCGCTGGTGCTGGCCGACCGCTCGGACCGGGTGGCCCGCCGGGTCGCCGAGGTCTACCCCCGGCTGCGTACCGCGCCGACCCGCCGGCTCGCCGGCTCCGGCTTCGGCGCGGGCGCGGCGGCCGGCCACCGGGCCGACCTCGGCGGCCCCGATCCGGTCGGTCGCCCGACCGGCCGGACGCCCCTCGGCGGTCCGCCCCGCTGACCGGCCCGGTCCTTCCGCGTGGTGCCCCCGCCCCTCAGAGGGGGTCGGGGGCGGTCCGGATGACGGTGCCCTGGTAGCGGCCGAGCAGTTCGTACCAGCCGGCGGTCAACGCCGCCCGGTACCCCTCGGCGGCCTCACCGTGCCTGTCGAAGTGGCGGTGCTCCAGCTCGACGCGGGTCCGCCCGGACTCGTCCGGCAGGAACAGCACCTCCACCTCGCTGGCCCGCGCCGGATCGGGCACCGGCACCCGGTCGGGGCCGAGCTGCCAGGTGAACACGAGCCGACGCGGCGGGTCCCAGGTGAGCACCCGCCCCCAGTCGCCCCGGAAGCCGTACGGGCCGATCTCGTAGAGCATGCCGCCGGCCCGGGGTTCCATCCCCAGCTCGGCCAGCGCCGCCGGCCCGGACCAGGTGTACTCACGGACCCACCAGTCGGCCAGCGAACCGGTGAAGACCGCGAACGCCTGCTCCGCCGGGGCGGGGACGAGGAGGGTGCAGTGCAGCGAGTACCGGTCGACGTCCTGATGGACGCCCTCCGGATCTGGCTTCTGCTGTCCCATAGGCCCGGACCATACCGGCTGGGGGTGCGCTGCGCAGCGCCATCTACCGGCTCATTCCGGTCAGTGGGCAGCGAGGCTCCTGGATGTCCCGGGATGGGCGGTCCACGGCGGTGATCGATGCCGGGCAGGCCCGGATACACGAAAACGGTGACCGCGTTTCCGCAGGTCACCGCTCTCTGTAGCCCGGCGAAAGGCTATGTGGCCAGGGGCGGGGTCGAACCGCCGACCTTCCGATTTTCAGTCGGACGCTCGTACCAACTGAGCTACCTGGCCTGGTACTCCGGGACATGGTACCCGGAGGGCGGGGTCTCCGCCGACAGGGTGCCGCGTCCCGATACGCAGAACGCCGCGCATTGGTACACGCGGCGTCGGCGCTGGCGGTCCTGACGGGACTTGAACCCGCGACCTCCGCCTTGACAGGGCGGCGAGCACTCCAACTGCTCCACAGGACCTTGCTCTGTTGCCTCCGGCTGGGCCGGATCGTGCCCCCAACGGGATTCGAACCCGTGCTACCGCCTTGAAAGGGCGGCGTCCTGGGCCGCTAGACGATGAGGGCGGCCCCGCCATCATTGCACACTCGCAACTTCAAGCGGACTTGCTCCCATCCGGCCCCGCCGGAGGCATGAGAAGCATATGCCATGCCCCGGCGGTCGACCAAACCGGTATGCCCACCGGGTTGCGGCCCGGCAAAATAGCAGGTCAGCGAGGTGGTGCGATGCCGAAACGGCGCTTGAGGTCGCCGATGACCTGCGGAACGGCGCTCAGGGTGCGGCTCCGGTCACCCCCGCCGTCGTGCATCAGCACCACCGCACCGGGGCGGGAGGCACTCTTGATCCGTCCGGAGATCACCCCGGACGTGGGCTTCGCCCAGTCCTGGGGGTCGACGGTCCAGTGCAGCGACCGCATGCCGAGTTCCTTGGCGACCTGCACCACCTCCGGGGTCCACCGGCCACCGGGCTGCCGGTAGAACGGCACCTTCGCGCCCGGGACCGCCTTGGTGATGGCCTGGTTGGTGCGCACCAGGTCGGCCCGGATGTCGGCGACCGGCCGGCGGCCCAGATCGACGTCGTGGTGCCAGCTGTGGTTGCAGAGCTGGTGCCCCTCCCGGACGATCCGGGCCACCAGCTCCGGGTGCTTGCGCACCTGGGTGCCGACCACGCAGAACGTCGCCTTGACCTTGTTCGCCCGGAGCTGGTTGAGCACCCGGGGCGTCCAGGTCGGGTCGGGGCCGTCGTCGAAGGTCAACGCCACGGCGCGTACCCCGGTCGCCTTGCGCAGCCCGGCGGGCAGCGTCTTGGGCTTCGGCCGGAGCCGGGGCTTCGGCTTGGTGGTGGGCACCGGCCTCGGCGACGGGGTGTGGGCCGGCTCCGGTGCGGTGGTGGTCGGGGCGGGCGCCGCTGCCGGCCGGACGTTCCGGTGCTGGTCGCCGCAGCCGGCGACCAGCAGGAGCAGGCCGAGGGCGACCGCCAGAACGGGGCGTGAACGCATCGTCACTCCGGGGGATGGGGTACGCGGACGGCCCCGACGGTAGTTCACGAAAGCGAAATGTGTCAGGTCCGGTCGGCCCCCGTCGACTGGTCCAGCGAGTCCCGTACGGCCAGCGCGAGCGAGACCGCCTCGGCCAGGTCGACCGGGCGGACCACCCCGGCGGGCAGCGTGTCGGCCCGCCAGCCCGGCCCGGCGGCGAGCACCAGCAGCGGCCGGCGGGGCACCGCGAGCAGTGCGGACAGCTGCGCCGGGTCGGCGGTCGGCCGGGTGTGCGACCAGACCACCACGGCCGCCGGTCCGGTCCGGTTGACCGCCTCGACGAGCGCCGCCGCCGGCACCCGGGCCCCGAGCATCCGGTAGCTCACCCCCGCCTCGGCCAGCGCCGCGGCGAGCGCCTCCAGCGGCAGGGTGTGCTGCTCCTCGTCGGCGCAGGAGAGCAGGATGCGGGCCGGCCCGGTGGGCCGGCCGGCCCGGGCGACCGCCGCGAACGCCTCGGAGACGCACCGGGACACCAGGTGTTCCACGTCGATCAGGCCGGCGGTGGCGACGTGCCGTTCCCCGATGCCGGCCAGCACCGGCCGGAGCAGCCCCTCCCAGGTGGCGACGACCCCGTCGGTGGCCAGGGCGTCCGAGATAGTGTCGCTGATCACCGCCGAGTCCAGCCGCATGGCGGCGCGGGCCAGTCCCCGGGCGGCCGGACCGGCCCGGCCGACCGGGATGGTCTGCCCGCCGCCGTCGCGGCCGGTGCCCGCCCGCAGCCGGGAGGCGACCCCGGGACCGGGGACGACGGGACTCTGCTTCGCCCAGCGGGCCGCCTCCGCCGGGGTGACCCCTTCGGCGGTGAGCTTGCGCATGATCTCCAGGCGGGCCAGATCGGCGGGCGTGTAGCGCCGGTGGTGGCCCGGGACGTGCTCGCTGGGGCCGAGGCCGTAGCGCTGGTGCCAGGTGCGCAGCGTGGTGACCGCCACACCCAGCCGGCGTGCCACGGCCCCCGCGCTCAGCGGCTCATCGACCACCCGACCGCTCCGACGCGTGGTCCACCCGGTGGCCGGACGGGGTGGTGGGGGCGGCACGGGGACCGCCGGTGGGGGCGTCGGGACCGGTCGGGGTCGGGTGGAGCAGCCGGCTCACCACCCCGCCGAGCCAGGGGGAGTACGTGCGCGGGTCGGCGTCGATCTGGGCCATCAACCGGGTCGGGTCGGCCCAGCGCAGCTCGGCCACCTCGTCCGGGTCGGGCCCGAGGGGGAGGTCGGCCGGCACGTCGGCCCGGAGCACGTGGTCGTACTCGAACTCGACCCGACCGGTGGCCGGGTCCTCGGCGTAGTAGAGGTAGACGCCGACCTCGGTCAACGACACCGGCCCGGTGCCCAGCTCCTCGGCGAGCCGGCGGTTCGCCGCCTCGGCCAGGGACTCGCCCGGCAGCGGGTGCCCGCAGCAGGAGTTGGCCCAGCGCAGCGGGAACCGGGTCTTGACCGCGGCCCGTTGTTGCAGGAGCACCCGGCCGTCCGGGTCGACAAGCAGCACCGAGAAGGCCCGGTGCAGCCGCCCGGGCGCCTGGTGGGCGGCGGCGACGGTGGCCTCGCCGAGCACCTGGCCGGTGTCGTCGACCAGCTCGACGAGGTGGCCCTCCCGGGATTTCACGCGGTCACCGACCCGCGCCGGTGATGCGGTTGGCGGCCAGCTTGCCGGAGATCAGCACCATCGGCACGCCCACGCCGGGCTGGGTGCCGGAACCGGTGAAGACGACGTTGGGCAGGCTGCGGTGCAGGTTGGACGGGCGGAACGGCCCGGTCTGGAAGAGGCTGTGCGCGGCGGCGAACGGCGTACCGGCGGCCATTCCCTGCTCCTCCCACTCGGCGGGGGTGATCGTACGCAACACCTCGATGCCGGCGCCGAACCCGACGTACCCGCGTTCCTCCAGCGTGGCGACGAGCTGGTCGGCGTAGCGCCGGCTCAGGTCACCCCGCCAGTCGAACGGGGCCCGGTCGAGGTTGGGCACCGGGGCCAGCACGTAGTAGGTGTGCCGGCCGGCCGGGGCGACCGACGGGTCGGTCCGGCTCGGGTTGGTGACCAGCAGCGACGGGTCGGTCATCAGCTCACCGCGCCCGATCACCTCGTCGAAGGTGCCCTTCCAGGACCGTCCGAAGTGGATGTTGTGATGAGCGATCTTCCCATACCCCTGCGTCGATCCGACGTGCAGGACGACGCAGGACGGCGAGTAGGTCAGCTTCCGCTGCCGGCCCTCGGGCAGCAGGTCGCGGTAGGCGACCGGCAGGTCCGGGTTGAGCACCACCACGTCGGCCGGGATCAGCTCGCCGTCGGCGGTGACCACGCCGGTGGCCCGGCCGTTGGCGGTCTCCACTCGGGCGACCGTGTTGTCGTACCGGATCTGGACGCCGTGCTTCTCGGCCGCGCCGGCCATCCCCCTGGAGACCGCGTGGATGCCGCCGCGCGGGAAGTAGACCCCGGCCACCGAGTCGAGGTACGCGATGACGCTGTAGATGGCCAGCGCGTCGTGCGGCGCGAGCCCGGCGTACATCGCCTGGAAGGAGAAGATCCGCTGGGTGCGCGGGTCGGAGAAGAATTGGTTGATCTTGGTTTGGAGGCGGCGGAACGCCCCGTTCGCCAGCAGTTTCAGCAGGTTGCCGGTGAGCAGGTCGGTCGGGGCGTCCAGGTTGCGGTCGATGAAGTCGGCCCGCTCCCAGTTCCACAGGTTGCGGGCGTAGTCGACGAACCGCAGGTAGCCGTCGGCCTCGCGCGGGCCGCAGACCCGGGAGATCTCGGCCGCCATCCGGGCGGTGTCGGTGATCACGTCCAGCGTGGAGCCGTCCGGGTAGTAGGCCCGGTAGGCGGGGTCCAGCGGGGTCAGGTCGAGCCAGTCGTGCAGCTCCTCGCCGACCGCTCCCAGCGCCTCGGCGATCAGGTCGGGCATGGTGAGCACGGTGGGACCGGTGTCGAACTCGTACCCGTCGACGCTGAGCCGGCCGGCCCGACCACCCGGCACCGGTTCGCGTTCCAGCACGGTCACCTGCCGGCCGCTGCCGGCCAGGTGCAGCGCGCACGCCAGCCCGCCCAGGCCGGCGCCCACGACCACCACCCGGTCCGTACGTCCCGTCACGGTCCGCACGCGACCACCTCCTTCACGAAGTTGCCCATCAAGCCCGCCGCGTGGTGGCGGCGGTGGCGAGACCGGTCAGCGCGGTGCGCGCGGTCTCGTCGATCGACGCGGTCTCCAGCGCGGCCAGCGCGTCGGCGACCCGGTCGGAGATCATGTGTTCCACCCGGGCGACCGCACCGGTGTCGGCGACGAGGTCGGCCAGCCGGGCCAGCTCCCGGACGGAGGTGGGGTTGCCGGACCGCTCCAACGCCCGCCGCTGGCCGCCGGTGGCGAGTTGCCGGGCGAGCATCAGCAGCGTGGTCGGCTTGCCGGTACGCAGGTCGTCGCCGGCCGGCTTGCCGGTGGTGGCCGGGTCGCCGTAGACGCCGAGCAGGTCGTCGCGGAGCTGGAACGCCTCACCGACCGCCAGCCCGTACCGGGTGTACGCGGCGATCAGCGGCGCGTCGGCGTCGGTGCCGGCCAGGCAGGCGCCGAAGAGCAGCGGACGCTGCACCGTGTAGCTGGCGGTCTTGTAGCGGGCCACCCGCAGCGCCCGGTCCACCGACCAGTTCGCCGCGTCGTTCTCGCCGAGCACGTCGAGGTACTGCCCGGCGATGGTCTCGACCCGCATCTGGTCGTAGCAGCGCCGCACCTCCATGAGCCGGGACGGCGGCAGGGCGGCGTGGGCGAGCAGCCGGTCGGCCCAGACCAGGCAGAGGTCGCCGATGAGGACGGCGACCGACTCGCCGAACCGGTGCGGGTCACCGGTGTGGCCGGCGGTGACGTGCCGCTCGGCGGCGGCCCGGTGCGCGGTGGGCAGGCCGCGCCGCGTGTCGGAGGCGTCCATCACGTCGTCGTGCACCAGGGCGAAGGTGTGCAGGAGTTCCAGTGCGGCGAGCGCGGGCAGCACCGTGGGCAACGGCTCGTCGCCGCCCACCACCCCCCGCCAGCCCCAGTAGGCGAAGGTCGGGCGGACCCGCTTGCCGCCGGCCAGCACGCAGTCGCGTGCCGTCGCGGCGAAACCGCCCATCGCTGCGTCGATCTCGGTCAGCGCGTCGACCTCCCGGGCGAGGAACGCCGACAACGTCTCGTCGACCCCGTTGACCAGGTCACGGGCGTAAGCGGCCAGTACGCCGCGGACCGGATCGTCCGTCGCTCCCGGCTGTTCCGGTGCGACGCGGAGCGCATTACCCGCAACTGCGTCGTTGGCCATGTGGGGGAGCGTACCCTAGGGTTACGAGTTGCGTCGATTGCTGCGTCGAATCCGAGGAGGCCCGGGTGGACACCGATCTCACCGCTGCCTACGCCCGCTCCCAGGAGCTGCACAAACACCACGGCCGCACCTACTATCTCGCCACCCGGCTGCTGCCCGCATGGAAACGGCGGCACGTGCACGCCCTGTACGGATTCACCCGCTACGCCGACGAGATCGTCGACCGCACCGAGGACCTGCCGCCCGCCGAACGCGCCGCCCGCCTGGACGCCTGGGGTGCCCGCTTCGTCGCCGGACTGCACGGCGAACCGGTCGACGACCCGCTGCTGCCGGCGGTGCTGCACACCATCGCCGTGTTCGACCTGGACCGCGCCGACTTCGCGTCGTTCCTGCGCAGCATGGCGATGGACCTGACCGTCATGGCCTACCCGACCTACGACGACCTGCTCGACTACATGGAGGGCTCGGCGGCGGTCATCGGCACCATGATGCTGCCCATCCTCGGCAGCTCCGACCCGGTCGCCGCCCGGGAGCCGGCCCGGCAGCTCGGATTCGCCTTCCAGCTCACCAACTTCATCCGGGACGTCGCCGAGGACCTCGACCGGGGCCGCACCTACCTGCCCGACGAGGACCTGGCCAAGTTCAACGTCACCCGCGAGGACCTGCTCGCCGCGCGGGCCGCCGGCCGCAGCACCGACCGCATCCGCGACCTCGTCGAGTACGAGGTGACCCGCGCCCAGGCCCACTACGCCGCCGCCGCGCCGGGCATCACCCTGCTCGCCCCCGCCTCCCAGGCGTGCATGCGCACCGCCTACGCCCTCTACGGCGGCATCCTCGACGAGGTCGCCGCCCAGGACTACGACGTGTTCGCCCAGCGGGCCGTGGTGCCCCAGCGGCGACGGCTCGCGGTGGCGGCGAAGGCACTGCTCACCCGTACCGGCACCCCGGTCGTGGTGCCCGGCCCGGCGGTGTCGTGAGCGGTCGTACGGCGGTCGTGCTGTTCACCCGCGACCTGCGGGTGCACGACCACCCGGCCCTGGCGACGGCCTGCGCCGCGTTCGACCGGGTGGTGCCGCTGTACGTCCTCGACCCGGCGCTGGCCGGCCACTCGCCCAACCGCAACCGGTTCCTGCACCAGTGCCTCGCCGAACTGCGGGACACCCTGCGCACCCTCGGCGGGGACCTGGTGATCCGCCGGGGCGACCCGGTGGCCGAGACGATCCGGCTCGCCCGCGAGGTCGACGCCGAGGGGATCGGACTGTCCGCCGACGTCAGCCGCTACGCCCACCGCCGGGAACGGCGACTGCGCGCCGAGTGCGACAGGCACCGCATGTTCCTGCGGCTGTTCCCCGGGGTGACCGTCGTCGAACCGGGGGAGCTGCGACCCGGCGGCGGAGACCACTACCGGGTGTTCACCCCGTACCACCGGGTCTGGTCGGGGGCGCGGTGGCGGGAGGAACTGGCCGCGCCCCGGCGGGTCACGCTGCCCGCCGGGATCGCCGTCGGTCGGCTGCCGGCGGCACCGCAGGGGGAGTCGCCGGACGCCGCGGTCGGCGGCGAGTCCGTCGGGCGGCGCCGGCTCACGCAGTGGTTGCCCACCCTTTCCCGGTACGACGACATCCACGACGACCTGGCCGCCGACGAGACCTCCCGACTCAGCCCGTACCTGCGGTTCGGCTGCCTGTCCCCGCTGACGGTGGCGAACCGGGCCGACGACCGGGGGCACCCGTTCGTCAGGCAGCTCTGCTGGCGGGACTTCTACCACCAGGTCACCGCCGCCTTCCCGGAGATCGCGGCGAAGGCGTACCGGCGCGGGGCCACCGAGGAATGGCGGTACGACGCGGCGGCACTGGACGCCTGGACCGACGGCCGCACCGGGATGCCGATCGTGGACGCCGGCATGCGCCAACTGCACGCCGAGGGCTGGATGCACAACCGGGCCCGGCTGATCACCGCCGGCTACCTGACCAAGGTGCTCGGCCTCGACTGGCGGCCCGGCCTCGCGGTCTTCTCCCGCTGGCTGCTCGACGGCGACGTGCCCGACAACTCCGGCAACTGGCAGTGGGTGGCCGGCACCGGCAACGACAGCCGCCCCTACCGGGGACTCAACCCCGTCCGCCAGGCCGAACGCTACGACCCCGACGGCGGGTACGTCCGCCGCTGGGTGCCGGAGCTGGCGACGGTCGCCGGCAAGGCCGTGCACCAGCCGTGGCGGCTGCCCCCCGAGGTCCGTCGCACCCTCGACTACCCGCCACCGCTGGAGGTGCCCGGCGCCGACCCGGTCTGGCTGCGCTGACCCGCCCCGGCTTGCGCTGACCCGCCCCGGCTTGCGTTGACCCGGTCCGGCTGCGCTGGCCCGGCCGGGCGCACTTGGGCGGGAACTCCGGGGTGGAGCGGTGGCCGGGGGCGGGGCCGTGCGGAATGCTGGCGGGATGGCAGAGCCGGAACTGGTGGACGTGGTCGTGGTCGGGCTCGGCGTGGGCGGCGAGGAGGTGGCCGGGCGGCTCGCCGAGGCCGGCCTGAGCGTCGTCGGCGTCGAACGGGACCTGGTCGGCGGGGAGTGCCCGTACTGGGGGTGCATCCCCAGCAAGATGATGATCCGGGCGGCGAACGCCCTGGCCGAGGCCCGTCGGGTCGACGGGCTGGCCGGATCGGCGCAGGTCCGGGCCGACTGGGCGGCGGTGGCGAAACGCATCCGGGAGGAGGCCACCGACGACTGGAACGACCGGGCCGCCGTGGACCGGTTCACCGGCAAGGGCGGCCGGTTCCTGCGCGGCAGCGGCCGGCTGGACGGCCCCGGCCGGGTCCGGGTGGGTGACCAGGTGTTCCAGGCCCGGCACGGCATCGTCCTCGGCACCGGTACCCGCCCCTCGATCGCGCCCATCGACGGGCTGGCCGACACCCCGTACTGGACGAACCACCAGGCGATCGAGGCGGCGGAGCTGCCGGCGAGCCTGCTGGTCCTCGGTGGTGGGGCGATCGGGGCGGAACTGGCGCAGGTCTTCGCCCGGTTCGGGGTCCGGGTGACCGTGCTGGAGGCGTCCGGCCGGATCCTCGCCCTCGAGGAACCGGAGTCGTCCGAGGTGGCCGCCGCCGCGTTGCGCGCCGACGGGGTGGAGATCGCCACCGACGTCCGGGCCGAGCGGATCGACCACGACGGCGACACGTTCACCGTGCACGCCGGTGACCGGTCGTTCAGCGCCGACCAGCTCCTGGTGGTCACCGGCCGCCGGGCCCACCTGGACGAGCTGGGGCTGGACACCGTCGGGATCGACGCCGGGCAGCGCTACCTGCCGGTGGACGACCGGATGCACGTCACCGACGGGATCTGGGCGGTCGGGGACGTCACCGGCGAGGGCGCGTTCACCCACATCGCCATGTACCAGGCGTCGATCGTGGTCGCCGACGTGCTCGACCGGGTCCGGCGGGCCGAGGCCGGCCCCGACGCCAGCGGCACCGCCAGCGTGGTCGGTGGCGCGATGGGCGCGGCCAGTGCCGTCGGAGGGGCGATGGGCGCGGCCGGCCCCAGTGGTGCCGCCGGCACCGTGCCCCGGGCCGACTACCGGGCACTGCCCCGGGTCACCTTCACCGACCCCGAGGTGGGCGCGGTCGGGCTCACCGAACGGCAGGCCCGCGAGCGGGGCATCAACGTGCAGGTCGGGTTCACCGAGCTGTCGTCGTCCACCCGGGGCTGGATCCACAAGAGCGAGCCGGGCGGCTTCATCAAGGTGATCGCCGACGCCGACCAGGGGGTGCTGATCGGTGCGACCTCGGTCGGCCCGGCCGGCGGCGAGGTGCTCTCGGCGCTGGTGGTGGCGGTGCACGCGGCCGTACCGGTCAGCCAGCTCCGGCACATGATCTACGCGTACCCGACGTTCCACCGGGCCATCCAGAGCGCCCTGGACGACCTGAGCTGAGCCACCGCGCCGCCCGGCTCCGGCCGGGCGGCGCGTGCGGTCGGCGCGGGCCGGCTGGTGGGTGGTTTCGGTGCGGGTCGGTTCACTCGCCGTGGCGGCCGGCGCCGGCGGCGAACCGGGCCGCGCCGGCCGGCGCGTCAGACGCGAGCGAGTCCATCCCGTAGGCGAGTTCGGTGGCGAGCGCCTCCGGCTCGGGCAGGTCGGCCCCGGCCAGCACCGACGCCCGGTCGTTGCGCAGGCAGGTCTGCGGGTGCCGGGCGATCTCGGCGGCCAGCCGCTCGGCCGCCGCCCGCGACTCACCCGGCGCGACCACCCGGTTGACCAACCCCATCGCGTACGCCTCGTCGGCGGGCACCGGACGCCCGGTGAGGATCAGGTCCATCGCCCGGCTCTGGCCGATCAGCCGGGGCAGCCGTACGGTGCCACCGTCGATCAGCGGCACCCCCCAGCGTCGGCAGAACACCCCGAGCACCGCGTCCGACTCGGCGACCCGCAGATCGCACCAGAGCGCCAACTCCAGGCCGCCCGCCACCGCGTACCCGGAGATCGCCGCGATGACCGGCTTGGACAGTGCCATCCGGGTCGGACCCATCGGGCCGTCGCCGTCGGGCTCGACCCGGTTGCCGCTGGGCGTGCCGATGGCCTTGAGGTCGGCACCCGAGCAGAACGTGCCGCCCGCACCCCAGAGCACCGCGACCCGGGCCTCGGGGTCGGCCTCGAACGCGCGGAACGCGTCGGCGAGCGCCCGCGCGGTCGGCCCGTCGACGGCGTTGCGGGACGCCGCCCGGTCGAGGATCACCGTGGTAACCGCCCCGTCCCGGACAACATGCACCGCCATCCCCCCAGCATCCCGCACGCGCCGCGCCCGTGGGTCGTGGCGCTGGCGGGGGATGGCGCTGGTGGGGCGATGTTGCGGTGTCTCGGGGCGCTGATGCCGCTGTCGGGACTCCGTTGAGTGGATCTTCGTGGCCGAAACGACGCATGCGCGACGCCGGTGGCGGGATGTTGCGGGGTCGATGGTGTCGCCTGGGCGCTGTCGGGTCGATCGGGGCGGGAACCCGGATTGGTGCCGGTCGCCCGGTTTGCGACCCGGTCAGGCGGGAAGTCGGACGGGGTGCGAGCGTTGATGACGAAACTCGAACAGGCCACCGCGCTGGACCGTACCGGCGACCGGTTGCAGCGTGCCGTCCAGGCGACCCTGCGCCCGCAGCGGGTACGCGACCTGCTGCACGGCGTCTTCCTGGGCCATCCGCTGCACCCGGCGATGGTGCAGGTGCCGGTGGGGGCCTGGATCAGCGCCGCGGTGGTCGACCTGCTCCCCGGGCAGCGTCGGGCGGCCACCACCCTGGTCGCGCTGGGCACCGTGAGCGCGGTTCCCGCCGCCGTGGCCGGGCTCAACGACTGGGCGGAACTCTCCCGGGACCAGCGTCGGGTGGGGCTGGTGCACGCCGCCGCCAACACCGTCGGCCTGACCCTCTACGCCGGCTCCCTCGCGGCCCGGTTGACCGGCCGGCACGGCGTCGGGCGGGCCCTGGCCTACCTGGGGCTGGGCGCGGCGAGCGCCGGGGCGTACCTCGGCGGGCACCTGGCGTACAAGCAGGGGGCGCAGGTCAGCCAGAGCGTCTCCGAGCTGCACCGGATGGGCGACGGGTGGCGGCCGGTGGCCGACCTGGCCGGGCTGCCGCAGCGCACGTTGGTGACCCGTGAGGTGGACGACGTCTCGGTGATCCTCTACCGGCACGGCGACGAGGTCACCGTCATGCTGGAGCGCTGCCCGCACCAGAGCGGCCCGCTCGGCGAGGGCGAGGTGCAGGAGATCGACGGGCACGCCTGTGTGGTCTGCCCCTGGCACGGCTCGGCGTTCCGGCTCAACGGCGGCGAGGTCGTCCACGGCCCGTCCGCCACCGACCAGCAGATCCTCCCCACCCGCGTGGTAGACGGCACCCTCCAAACCCGCCTCCCCTAACCCCCCAAACCCCGCCCCCGCCTCCACACCCCCGCTCTCGCTTTTGGAGGTCGATCAAGAGGTTTGCGTCAAAGTCGATCTCCAACCTGACGCAAACCTCTTGATCACCGGGGCGACCCCGCTGGGGCGGGCTAGCCGGAGCGGGCGGACGGCGGCGGGGCGGAGCGGGTGGGGGTGGGACAGGGGTCAGTCGCGGCGGTGGCGGCCGGTCACCAGGTCCCGGGCGGCGGAGGCGCGGCTGCCCATCGAGCGGCCCGGGGTGCGACCGGTGGTGGACATCCGGGCCGCGGCGATCCGGGCGGCCGAGGTACGGCCGGCGGTCACCCGGACGGGGCGGCGACGCAGGCCGAGCACCGCACCGATCTGCGCGCCGACGATGCTCGCCACGGCCAGTACCGCCGACACGGCCAGCGGCCTGTTGATCGGGTCGTCCGGGGTGCCCCGGGACGCCCCGGCGGCCATCGCCGGTGGTACGCCGACCGGCCGCTCGGCGGGCGGTTGGGCGGTCTGCGGGGTGGCCGTCTGCGGGGTGGCGGGCCCGATCTTCCCCGGCTTCGGGGTGGCCGGACCGGTCGGCTTCGCGGCGGCGGGCCCGGTCGGCTTGCCCGGCGTGGAAGGCGCACCCTGGTGCTGCGGGTCGGCCTGGCCGCCGGGGGTGGTGGCGGGCGGGCGCGGCGACGGCTTGCGGGGCGTACCCGGGACGAGGTGGCCGCTGGCGTGCCGCCGGGCACCGGTGTCGTCGGCCTCGGCGGGGAGCCGGATGAGCTGGCCCGGCCTGATCCGGTCGGCGTCGCGCAGGTCGTTGAGCCGGGCCACCTCGGGGTAGCGGTCGAAGTCGTCCAGGTAGCGTTCGGCCACCTCGCCCAGGTAGTCGCCCCGGGCCACCCGGTAGACCGGCTTCGTGGCCGGCTTCTCGGCACCGGGGACGGGGCCGAGACCGGTACCGGGGGCGGCACCGAGGGCGGCACCACCGATGCCGGCGCTGGGGGCGGCCCCCAGGCCGGTACGCGAGGCGTCCAGCGTCGTCGCCACCCCGGTGCCGGCGGCGGCCGGCATCGGCTGGGTCAGCGTCACGGCCGCGCTCGCCGCCGGACTGGCCGCGATGATCAGCGCGACCGAACCCAGCAGGGCCGCCGCCGCCCGCTGCTGCCGGCGCATACCGGGCAGCCGGGGTGTCTGCCGGCGGGTCACCTGGGCGCCGATCTCCACCAGCACCGAGAAGGCGAACGTCGCCCAGCCGAACCAGCCCACCAGCGCGAGCGCCCGGATGAAGAGCTGACCGTCGTCCCGGCTGGTCAGCACGGTGCCGACCTCGCTGAGGGTCGGCAGGTGGTCGGGCAGCGGGTTGCCGGCGAAGGCGAGCAGCGCCACCGGTGCGCCGACCAGCAACGCCACCAGGACCACCAGCGACCCGAAGCCGGTGAGCAACTGGCCGGTTCGTCGGGCGGTGGAACCACGCGGTGTGGTCATGCTGCCCTCCTTCCTACGGTCTGCCGGTGCGGGGGCACCGGGTGCGTGGGCCGACGGGTCCGTCGGGCCAGCGGGTTCATGGTCGGTCGGTGAGGGTGCGGGCGGTCGCCTCGCCGGCCACGGTGACGGTGCGGTCCATGCCGATCAGGCCGAGCAGGTGCCGGCGGTAGACGACGGTGACGCGTACCCGGATCTGCTTCTCGCCGGCCACCACCGGGAAGCTGACCTGCTGGCCGGTCACGTCGGAGTTGCCCCGCAGGTACTGCGTGACGGCCGCGCGGGCACCCGGCTCGTCGATCACCTTGGGTCGGCCCTCGATCGCGGCGGCCCGGTCGATCACCTGGCCGCCGCTGCGGGCCGCCTCGGCGGCCAGGTCGTCGGCGCGTTGCAGGGTACGCAGCTGACCCGCGCCGTCGTACGCGACGCCGATGACCGCCAGCACGCCGATCATGGCGACGGCCAGGAACAGGCTGATCCGGCCCTCGTCGCCGGTGGGGCGGGCGGTCACTGCCGGCTCCGGTAACGGTCGAGCGGGGAGCCGAACGTCGCCTCGACCCGCTTGTCGCCCATCGGCAGCCCGGGGAAGCGCATCCCGGCGAAGGAGACCGTGCAGCTCACCCGTACCCAGACGCTCGCCGGCTCGCCGAGCTGGGTGCGGAACGCCGCGCCCAGCGACGTGTGGTCGGAGTTGCGGGTGGAACCCCAGACCGTGACCTGGGGTGCGCTGGCGCAGTTGAGGCCCCGCCAGTCGAGCTGCCGTCGGGCGGCCGACCGCGCGGCGCTCTCCGCCGCGCCGGCGTCGCGGGCGATCGAGGCGGCCCGCGCGGCGTCGTGGGCCGCCGCCTCCACCGCCTCGTCGGCGACCGCGACCCGCCCGGCCACCCCGGCCAGCATCAGCAGCGCCAGGAACGCCGGGGCCAGCACCGCCACCTCCACCGACACCGACCCCCGTGTACGCCCCGCAGCACGGTCCACCGGCACGTCGCCCGGGGTGCGCCCGGCGGCGTGCACGACCGTCTCGGCGGGGCAGCCGGACCACAGGGCGTGGGCCACGGCCCGCTTCCCCCGGGCGGGCCGGGTCAGCAGGTCACGCCAGGGTCGCCCGGTGCGCGGGGGCGGGTGGCCGGTCACGGGTTCGTCCACCGTTCGACGGTGCCGTGGGCGGTCTGCCGGACGTCGAACCGGACGGCCGGGATGACGCTCAGGGACTTCCCGGTGACCGTGCAGGTCACCTCGGTCGCGGTGGTGGCGCAGGTGGTCTTCGCGCCGACCAGCCAGTCCCCGGCGGCACCGAGGAAGTGCTTGGCGCGGGCCTCACCCGCCCCGGCCGGCGCCTCCAGGACCCGTTGCGCGTTCACCCCGCTCTGGGCGGCGTGCATCGCCGTCGACCGGGCCACGAACCAGGCGGCGATCTGGATGGAGCCGAAGAGCAGCACCAGCACCGCCGGCATCACCACGGCCAGTTCCACGGGGTTGGCCCCCCGGTCCGTACCCCCGGCGGTGAGCCGGCGACGGGCGGCCCGGCCGGCGGCACGAAGCCGGCCCGGCACGGCACGTCCGGCGTCGGGTGCGCGCAGGGGTGCGCACCGGAACTGGGCGACGGGGGCCGTCCGGTCCCGGCACGAGCCGGCCAGGGGGACGCGGGTCACGGGTTCGCGATGCTCTTCATCCAGGTCTCGGCCTTCTCTTTGACCAGGACGGTGACTGCGGCTCCGGCCACCACCAGGCCGGCGATGATCACGGCGGTCGGGACCGGGCTGTCGCCCCGCTCCGCCTCGCGGCGTAGCTCGGCCAGCCGGGTCACTGTGGCGACGTAGAGGAACGTGACGAGGTGCATGGCGGGGCTCCTTCTCAGGGGTCGGTTGCTCACATGCGGGCGAGGAACGGATAGAGGATGAACGCCAGCAGCACGAAGACCAGCAGAGAGCCGGGAATGTCCAGCCGGCTGGTGACGCCCTCGGCGCGGGCCAGGTTGTCGGTGCGGATCTGGTCCCGGAGCGACTCGGCGCGGCTGCGCAGCGTCTCGTGCACCTGGGCGCCCTCGCTGCCGGAGGACCGCATGATCGCCCCGACGTCACCCAGCTCCGGAATGCCGATCTTCTCGGCCAGCTCCTGCAACTCGTCCCAGGGCGAGTGCATCTGCATCTGGGCGATCCGCAGCGACTCCCGGATGCGGGCGAAGACCCAGCCGTCGCAGACCGCCGCCGCGCGTTCCAGCGACTGCACCGGGCCGTGCGCCGCCGACAACTGCAACGCCACCAGGTCCAGGTAGGTGCAGACCGCCGCGCGGAACTCCTCCCGGGCGGTGTCCGCCTTGGCCAGCACCGACCGGTGCGCGAGCAGCGCGCAGAACAGCGCCAACCCCAGACTGCCCAGCACCGGTACGACCACCGGCATGCTCACCCCGGCCAGGAAGAGCAGCGCCCCCGCCACCGTCGGGGTGGCCAACCCGACCAGGGCGGAGAGCAGGATCGACATCGTGTACTGCTCGGGGGTCTGGTCGAGCAGGGCGAGCTGGCGGTGCGGCGGGCGCAGCCAGCGGGCGAAGCCCCCCACCCAGTCCGGCCCGCGGCCGGCGGCGACGGCGGTGCCCGCCGGCTGGTGCAGCCGGCGTAGCGCCGGGCCGAGCGCCGGGGAGGCCGGCAAAGCCTCCCGGACCAGCAGGAACAGGCCGAGCCCGATGGCCGCCCCGCCCAGCACCGCGATGGTGAGCTGCCAGTTGAGCGTCACGCGATCACCTCCGCCGGGTCGGGCCTGGGCAGGAACCGGGGCGGCGGCGGGGGTTGGCTCATCGCGCGTACCCAGGCCAGCAGGGCGATGAACGCCGTGGCGAGCACCGCCATCAGCACCTGGCCGAAGAACGTCCCGTACGGCCTGACGTACTCGGTGTTGACCAGCCCGTACGCCAGCACGGCCAGGGTCATCCCGGTGAGGAAGCGGACCGCGAACCGGGGCTGGGTGCGCTTGGCCTCCACCTCGCGCCGGGTGGCCACCTCGGCGGAGGCGGCCGACGCGATGGAGCCGAGCACGTCGCCGAGGCGTTCACCCCGGTCGGTCAGGTGCAGGATCAGCGCGGCGACCACCTGGTCGCAGACCGGGTCACCGATCTCGTCGGCGAACGCCAGCAGGGCGGACCGGGCCGTCCAGCCGGCCTGGAGGCGGGCGGCGAGCAGCCGTACCTCCTCCTGGATCTCCTCCGGGACGGTGGCGATGGTGGTGACGATCGCCTGCTGGAGGCCCTGCCCGGTGTTGGAGACGTCCTTGAGCCGACGGGTCCACTCGCCGACCGCCTCGATCCGGGTGATCGCCCGCTCCTCGGCCCGGCCCACCGCGAACAGCCAGGGCACCCCCGGCACCGCCACCGCCACGATCAGCCCCACCACCGGCAACCCGGTCAGCAGGAACGCCAGCGCGCCCGCCACCGCCGCCGCGCCCAACGTCATCTGGTGCGCCCGCTGGTCCCGCCGGTTGGTGCCGGAGCCGAGCCAGAGCCGGCGCAGCCCGGTGGTCGAACTGCGCGCCGGCCGGGTCGGTTTGGTGGTGCCGAACAGCGCCACCACGGCCAGCACGATCCCGCCGACGCAGGCCGCGCCGGAGATCACCGCGAGCAGTTCGATGGTGCTCATCGGCGCACCGCCGGGGCGAGGTGGCTGTGCCGGGGACGACGCCACGCGCCCGCGCCGGCCTCGATGAAACGGGACAGCAGCCGGGCGTCGTAGCCGACCCGCAGCAGTTGACCACGGACCCGTTCCGGCAGGTGGCGGGGGATGGCCCGACCGTCGGGGCCGGGCCCGAAGACGGTGGTGGTGGTGATCCGGTTGGCGTCGCCTACCCCGATCACCTCCTCGACGTGCGAGACGAACCGGTGCTTGCGTCCGCCGATCGCGGTCTCGTCCTCGACGGTGACGTACACGATCAGGTCGAGGGCGTTGCCGGCCATCCGGCGGGCCTGGTCGACGGTCATCTCCCGGCCGTGCGCCAGGGCCAGCTCGATGATCCGCTCGCTCACCCCGGCGGGGGTACGGGCGTGGATGGTGCACATCGACCCACGGCTGGTGGTCATCGCCTGGAGCATCGGCACGATCTCCCGGGACCGGACCTCGCCGACGATGATCCGCAGCACGCCCATCCGCAGCGACACCGGGATCAGGTCGGCGATGCTCACCTCGCCGGCGGGTCGACCGTCCATGCCGCGTTCGCCGTGCCCCTCCCGGGACTCGAAGCTCATCACCGCCCGGTGCTTGTCCCCGCGCCGGGCCGGCAGCAGCTCCCGGCTCTCCTCCAGCAGCACGTACGGCTCGTCGGGCGGGATCTCGTCCATCAGCGCCCGGATGACCGTGGTCTTGCCGGCCCCGGCCAGCCCGGCGACCATGATGTTCAACCCGGCCCGCATGGACGCCCGGAGGAAGTCGCGCAGCAGCGGGTCGATCATCTCGTCCAGGTCGGGGCGGCTGCCGGCCAGGTCGTCGAGGCTGACGTCGAGCGTGTTGTGCTTACGGATCACCGCGTAGGGGCGGTGGCTGACCAGGAACACCGCCGCCAACCGGCTGCCGTCGGGCAGTTGCAGGTCCAGCGTCGGCTTCGAGGTGGACAGTGACCGCTCGGTGGCCCCGGCCCGCCGGGCCGCCGCCTGGAGGATCTCCACCAGTTCGTCGTCGCTGTCGGCGATCGGTTCACCCCAGTCGACGCCGCCGCCGTGCCGGGTGATGCGCACCTGGTCGCAGCCGAGGATGTGCACCTCCTCGATGGTGTCGTCGACCAGCAGGGTCTGTAGCCGGCCCAGCCCGACCAGCTCGGCGGTCACCTGGTCGAGCAGGGTCCGTTCCTCGTCGGCGCTGAGCGGGGTACCGGCCCGGCGTACCGCGTCGGCGTAGCCGGAGACCACGGCGACGGCGAGCCGGGCCCGCTCGACCTCCTCGGCGTCGGCGTCGAACTCCCGGCCGCGCTGCCACTGGGTGAGTCGTTCGCTCAGCTCCCGGCGCAGCTCGCGGACCACCGCGAAGTCCACCTTCGGCCGGGGTGGCGCGGCCGGCGGGAGCGTCTGCGGGGCGGCGGTCGGTGGCGTCGCCGGGGCGGTGGCGTGGTGCCGGCCGTTCACCGGGGCCAGCGGCGGCATCGTCGAGGTGACCCCCGGCGGCGGGGTGCGCGGGTCGTGGGAGACCGGTTCAAACCGCATCCGGCACCCCCTGCGCCGGGGCCGGCCAGGCCAACCGGGCCCGCCGTTGCTCCAGGATCTCCCGTACCGGCGCCTCCAACCCGGCCGCCGCGCGCATCAGCGGCCGTCCGGCGCGGACCGTGCCGCCGAAGCTGAGCGCCTGCGCGGTACGCGGGTCCTCCGGCAACCGGGCGATCACCGGCACCCCCAACGCCTTGCCGATCTCGGCCTTGCCGTGCCCGTCGCCGACCACCACCAGCCGCAGCGTGCCCGGGGGCACCCGGTGGTGGGTGAAGTCCCGTTCGATGGCCCGGATCATCGACCGGGTGCCGGAGAGCCCGGGGAGCTGCGCCCGGGTCACCAGCAGCACCACGTCGGCGGCGCGCAACAGCGGCCAGGGCGGCCCGAAGACCTGGAGGCGTCCACAGTCGACGATCACGTCGTAGCCGGGACGGCCCTTCTCCAGGGTGCGGAAGAAGTCGGCGAACCGTTGCCACAGCGGGGCGACGCTGCCGGCCTGCGCCGGGTCCACCACGCCGGGCAGCAGCAGCCGCTCCCGCCTCGGCGCGTCCAGGTCGACAAGTTGCGACCAGAACGTCGACTCCAGGCTGCCGTCGCGCAGCTCGCCCACGGCCAGTTCGCCGATGCCGCGTGGCCCGTCGAGCTGACCGCCCAGGTAACCGGCGAGCACCGAGCCGCCGGCCGGGTCGCACTCGGCGAGCACCAGCCGCCGGTGCCAGCTCAGGGTGCAGGCCAGCGCCGTGGTGGTGACGCCGGGTGATCCCTTCGCCGAGACCAGCGCGATGATGGCCATGGTCAGGCCGCCTCGGTCAGCACGACGGCGATCCGCTCCTGCGCGGCCAGCACCACCACCGCCGGGACGTCCCGGACGGCGAGCGCCAGGTAGATCACCACGTCGTCGTTCTCCGGGGTGAGGGTGTCGATCACCGTGGCGGTGAACCGGGTGGACGACGGCGAGTTGTCGGAGTCCTCGTCCGGGGTGCTGACCAGCAGCACCTTGTCACCGGGGTGCAGCTTGCGGGCCGGCACCCTGCTCGGCTCCAGGCCCAGCGCGATCTGCTGCTGACCCTGGCCGAGCAGCGGGGCGTCGGTGAGCTGCGCCATGGTGAGCAGTGACCCGGGGACCAGCGACACGGCGGCCCGCTTGCCGACCACCTCGTCGCGCTTCTTCGCCGGCACCGGGGACAGCCCGGCGCCCCCGGAGACCTGCACGCTGACCAGGTCGTCGGCGGTCAGGATGCGACCCACCTCGACCGGGCGGGCGATGGCCAGGTAGCTGCCGGTGGCCCGCACCGAGGTGACCGCGAAGGCCGCCCCGAGGCCACCCAACGCGATCAGCAGCACGGCGAGCCCGAGCAGGCCGGGCCGGGTACGGCGCTGCCGGACCACCCTGGGCGGGGCGATCGGCGCATCCACCGGAACTCCATCGCGGGTGGCCAGACTCACTGGTGCATCTCCGTTCGCGACTGCGGGTCTCGCAAGATCAGCTCGGCACGGGCGCTCATCGGGTCACCACCTGGAGTTCCTTGATCTGGATGTCGACCACGCCGCTGGTACGGGTCTGCGCGATGTCGCCGCTGCGGCCACCGCCGACCCAGTGCACGTTCCAGAACGTGGTGGCGCTGACCCGGTAGTTGCCGACCTTGGGGTAGCCGTCGTAGCCGCAGGTCGGCGACTTCTTGCCGGCGTTCGGGCCGGTCGCCTTGTAGGGCGTACCGGGGCCCTTGCAGGTGATCTTTCTGCCGTTGCCCATGTCCCACACGATCCGCTGGACCTGCGCGGTGATCCGTACGGTGAGACCCCGGTCGCTGGCCGAGGCGCGGAGCGGGCCGAAGTAGTTCCGGCCGCTGCTGGCCCACATCCAGACCGGCAGACCGACCAGGCCGGGGCCGAGGCTGCGCCGGGGGGCGACCGACGCCCGGGGCGGCAGCAGGCTGATCGAGGCGAGCGCCCGCCGGGCCAGTTCCTCCGGGTCGGGCGGGGTGCCGAACCCGGGCGGCGGCCCGTCGAGCAGCACCATCGACTGCGCGCCCAGGTCACCGCCGTTGCAGGTCTGGACGTACCACACCTGACCCTCGGGGGCCTCCTCCTGCGGCTCGGCGACCTTGTAGTAGCAGCCGCTGGAGTTGTCGAACCAGCCGAGGTTCGGGTTGTAGCAGGGCAGCGGCTTGCCGTTCCACTGGCACTTCGGGGCCGCGCCGGGGCTGTTCGGGCTGCCCGGTCCGGTGCCACCGCCCGGGTCGCCGGGGGTGCCGGGGTCGTCGTCCCAGACGCTGCAGTCGTTCTGGCCCGGCGGGCACTCCACCCCCGGGCCGGCGGCCTGCACCGGGGCGGGTGGCGCGGCCACGGCCGCCAGCACGGCCAGCAGCAGACCGGCGAGCACCCGACGGGGCACGCCGACGAACTGCCGGAGCGGGCGGCGGCCGGCCGGGGTCGGGTGGTCCGGGACGGTGGGGGACACGGTGGCGGAGTGGGTCGGCACGGGCGTTCCTTCCCGGGTCAACATGGCTGGTCCTCGTGGGCGGCACCGGAGTTGATCAGCCAGCGGCCGTCCGGGTATCGGGTCGCGGTGGCGGTCGCCAGGTGCCGGGTGCCGGCCGAGCCGGGCACCACCCGGTTGTCCTTGCGGTAGACCAGCCGGTATCCGGTGGCGTCCAGGCAGTCCTGGATCTCCACGGTCGGGGGGTCGCCGTCGAGGCTGACCGAGGTGACGGAGGGCTGCGAGGTCAGGGTCCCGGTGCGGACCGCGCCGTGTCGGCGGGCGTCGTCGATCGCCACCCGGACCCGGGTGAGCAGCGGGTCGCCCAGGTACCGGGTCAGCTTCGGATGGCGGGGGTCGCTGTCGCGGCTCGCCTCCCGGGAGGCTTCCAGATATCCGGCGTACGCGGCCAGCGCGGCCCGCTCGGCGGCCTGCTCCGCCTCGGTGGGCGGGCGGTCGTCGCTGGCCGGTCGGGTGGCGGGGGCGGAGGTGGTCTCCGGGGGGTCGGCGCAGCCGGCGAGGGCGGCCACCACGACGACGACCAGGCAGCTGGTCCAGTGGCGGGATCGCCCTGTACGCATTGCCGTGCCCTCCTCGGTGGCGCCCGGTGGCGACGGTCGTGGCGGCCTCCGGGCATGCGGCGGTACTCCGGGATGATGTCGATCGGACAATTCCGGGTGCTGCGGCATTTACCTGTGTGGATCTTGTGCGAATGGGTGGTTGTGGCGTCCGACGCGGCTGCTCGGGGTTGCGTCGTACTCAAGGGGCGAGCATAGGCTGACGTGCGCCGATGCAACAGAGGCAATTCATCCGAGCACTCACCGTGATGGGCAGGAGTGACCGAAGGTGGGCGATGTCCAGGGTGTCCGACCGGTGTCACCGGTGCCCGCCGATCGCGGGCCGGTGCCCGCCGAAGGGATCGGCCCGATCGGCGAACCGCCTGCGTCGCCGGAGGATGGGGGGCGGGTCGAACGGGCTGGTCCGATCCGCTCCCCGAAGGCAGCCGTCGATGCCCCGGAAACGCCCGACGGGGTGGCGGGCGCTCAGGTCTCCACTGGGGACGCCGAGCTGATATCGGACCGTTACGTCGACCCCGCCCGTACGTCACGCTCCGTGTCCGTCGTTCGGCGGCTGGCCGGGATGCTGGCGGTCGTACCGGTGCTGCGGCTCGCGGTCTTCCGGTACGCCGTACCCCCGGGGGTGGCCGACCGGGCCGGGTGCGACGGCTGCGGCGCGCCGGTCGGGCTGGACCGGCCGCTGCCGGCGCTCGGGCCGACGGCCCGCTGCCCGGTCTGCGCGGGCCGGGTCGGTGCCGCGCCGTTCGCGGTCGAGGCGCTGCTGGTGGTGGCCGTGGCGGTGCTGGCGCTGGTCGACGGCGCGGCGGCCGAACGGGCCGCGTTGGCCTGGTGGCTCGGCTGCGCGGTCCCACTCGTGCTGGTGGACCTGGCGGTGCACCGGCTGCCGGACCGGCTCACCTGGCCCGCCGCCGTCGGCACCTGGGCGTTGCTCGGGGTGGCGGCGGTGACCGGGGCGGGTGCCGGGGCGTGGCTGCGGGCAGTGATCGCCGGGGTGGCGCTCGGCCTGGCCTTCGCCACCACCACACTGCTGCTCGGCCGGCGGGGCTTCGGCCTCGGCGACGCCAAACTGGCGCTCGGGGTGGGGGCGTTGCTCGGCTGGCAGGGGTGGGGGGCGGTGGTGACCGGGCTGGTGCTGACCTTCCTGCTGTCGGCGCTGGTCGGGGTGGTGCTGCTGGCCAGCCGCCGGGTCGGGTGGTCGAGCCACCTGCCGTTCGGGCCGTTCCTGGTCGCCGGCACCTGCGCGACGCTCCTGCTGGCCGGCTGACCTGCTGACCGGCTGAGCGGGCTCAGCCGACCCGCTGACCCTGGTCGACCTCCCGGGTGGCCGGGCCGGAGTGCCGGCGCAGCAGTTCGGCGAGGAACCGGGCCGCCGGGAGGCTCACCAGCAGGGTCACCGCCAGGCCGAGCAGCAGGCCGGCGAGGACGTCGTGCGGGTAGTGCACGCCCACGAAGACCCGGGAGAACGCGGCGAGCAGCGCCAGCGGGGCGGCCAGCAGACCCCACCGGGGGGACAGCAGCAGCACGGCGGTGGCCAGCGCCCCGGCGATCGTGGCGTGGTTGCTCGGGAAGGACCAGTCGCCGGTCGGCGGGCAGGGTGCGGCCAGGATGGTGACCGCGCCCCGGCAGGGCCGCTCCTCGTCGATCAGCGACTTGAGCAGTTCGCTGCACCCGTACGCCAGGACGACGGTGGCCGGCGCGACCAGGGCGAGGGCCCGGCCCCACGGGTCGGCACGACGCAGCCGGGGCACGGCGACGGCCACCACCATCAGGCCGAGCAGCAGGATCACCGCCTCGGTGAAGTGCACCGCGAACCACTGCGCCGGGGCCGGGGCGGCATCGGCCACGTCGACGACGTCGCGGTACCACTCCTCGCTGATATCGGGAATGTCTGTGGTAATCATCTGGATCATTGCTCACCTCACCAAAGTGTCATACCTCTTTTAGGCCCATCGAGGTGCAGGAACCGGGTGGACCGGTCGCATGGTGCGCGATGTCGGGGCGGATCCCCACCTCCGTCACAGCGAGTTCACAGCGGTCCCCGCGATTGGCCGCCCACCACCACCGGGTACCTCCCCGCCGTGCAGATGGACGAGACCTGGCAGATCCGGCGGACCGCCACCGACCTGGACCGGCTCGGCGAGACCGAGTCGGTGTTCGCCCTGTCCAACGGCTGGGTGGGCTGGCGGGGAACCCTCGACGAGGGCCAGCCCTACGGCATGCCGGGCAGCTACCTCAACGGGTTCCACGAACGGCGGCGACAGAGCTACCCCGAGGACGGGTACGCCTTCCCGCAGGAGAGCGACACCGTGATCAGCGCGCCCAACGCCGCCCTGATCCGGCTCTGGGTGGCCGGCGAACCCCTCGACCTGCGCACCGGGACCGTCCGCGCCCACGAGCGCACCCTCGACCTGCGGGCCGGCGTGGTACGCCGGTGCACCGAGTGGATCTCACCGGCCGGGCACGGGGTGCGGGTCCGCAGCACCCGGCTGGTCTCCCTGCCCCGGCACGCCGTGGCCGCCGTCCGCTACGAGGTCGAACCGCTCGACGACCGGCCGGTCGAGATCCGGGTCTGCTCGGACGTGCTCGCCAACGAGCGGGTACCCGAACGCGCCGACGACCCCCGGGCCGCCTCGGTCGTGCACGACCCGCTCGACGCCGAACTGCACCGCCCCGACGGCCACCGGGGCGTGCTGGTGCACCGCACCGACCGCAGCGCCCAACGGGTCGCCGTGGCGGTGACCCACGCGACGGACGTGCCGGCGGGGTTCACCGACGGCGACGACCACACCCCGGACCGGCTGCGCACGACCCTCGAAGGGCGGCTCGCCCCCGGGCAGCGGCTCCGACTGACCAAGTACGCCGCGTACGAGTGCGCCCCGGTCGACGGCGGCACCCCCGACGAGCTGGCCGACCTGGTCACCGCCGAGGCCGACGCCGCCCACCGGTACGGGTTCGACGCGTTGCTGGCCGACCAGCGGGCCACCCTCGACGAGCGGTGGCGCACCGCCGACGTGGAGATCGACGGCGACCCCGAACTCCAGCAGGCCGTCCGGTTCTCGGTGTTCCACCTGCTCCAGGCGGGCCGGGTCGACGGCGACCGGACCATCGCGGCGAAGGGACTCACCGGCAACGGCTACGACGGGCACGTGCTGTGGGACACCGAGAGCTACGTGCTGCCGGTGCTGACGTACCTGCTGCCCGGGGTGGCCCGGGGCGCGCTGCGCTGGCGGCACGCCCACCTGCCGCAGGCCCGGGAGCGGGCCGCCGAGCTGCGGCTCACCGGGGCCACCTTCCCCTGGCGGACCATCGGCGGCCGGGAGTGCTCCGGCTACTGGCCGGCCGGCACCGCCGCCCTGCACGTCAACGCCGACATCGCCGACGCGGTGCTGCGCTACGTCACGGCCACCGGGGACCAGGAGTTCCTCGCCGACACCGGGCTGGAACTGCTGGTGGAGACGGCCCGGCTGTGGGCCGGCTACGGCCACTGGTCCGACGACGGCGCGTTCCACGTCACCGGGATCACCGGCCCCGACGAGTACGCCGCCCTGGTCGACGACAATGTCTTCACCAACCTGATGGTCCGGCGCAACCTGCGGGGCGCCGCCGACGCCGCCGAGGGGCACCCGGAGCGGGCCGCCGCGCTCGGCGTCGACCCGGCGGAGATCTCCGGCTGGCGGGCCGCCGCCGACGCGGTGCACCTGCCCTACGACCGCAAGCGCGGCGTGCACCAGCAGGCGGCCGGTTTCACCGAGCAACCCGAGTGGGACTTCGCGGCGATGACCGACGACGACTACCCGCTGCTGTTGCACTACCCCTACCTGGAGCTGTACCGGCGGCAGGTGGTCAAGCAGGCCGACCTGGTGCTGGCCATGCAACGCTGCCCGGGGGAGTTCACCGCCGAGGAAAAGGCCCGCAACTTCGCCTACTACCAGGCCCGCACCGTCCGCGACTCGTCGCTGTCCGCCGGCTCCCAGGCGGTGCTCGCCGCCGAACTGGGCCACCTCGACCTGGCGTACGACCTGTTCGCCGAGGCGGCGCTGCACGACCTCGCCGACCTCGGCGACAAGACCAGCGACGGGCTGCACCTGGCGGCCCTGGCCGGGGCGTGGACGGCGGCGGTGGAGGGTTTCGGCGGGCTGCGCGACGACACCGGGGTGCTCTCGTTCAACCCCCGGCTGCCGGCCCGGATCGACCGGCTCGCCTTCCACCTGCGCTGGCACGGGCAGCGGCTACGGGTCACGCTGACCCGCGACGGGGCCCGCTACGAGCTGCCCGACGCCGACCCGGAGACGACGGTCGACCTGCGGCACGCCGGGGAGCCGGTCACGGTCACCGGCGCGGCGGCGGTCACCCGGCCCCTGCCGCAGGTGCCCGACCCGGGGCCGGAACCGCCGTCACCGCACGGTCGGCGGCCCGCCCGCCGGGCCTGACCCGCCCCGCATCCGCTCCCGCACCACCGCCAGCTCCTCGAAGGCGTACGCCCAGTTGTGGCACTTGAAGCTGCGCAGGCCGGTGACCGGGGTGTGGCAGTCGAGGCAGTGCACCCCGGCGATCGCGTCCGGGATCTCGGTGTTGACGTACCGGCGATCGCCGAGGATCACGGTGGCGATCATCAGTGGGTCGTGCACCCCCTTGAGGGCCGAGGCGACGATGTCCAGCCAGGTGGCCCGGCGTCCGCACTTGGGGCAGTCCGGTTCGTCACCGCTGACCCACAGGGGCGCGCCGATGCTCTGCGCCGGCATCCCGAGCAGCTTCTCCAGCCGGCGTACGTCGTGTTCCGGGGTGGTCCAGCGGTGCCGCCCCGGCAGCGAGGCGGGTGAGTCGTACACGGCCCGGAACAGGGCCGGGTCCACCTCCACGGTCTCCCGGGCAGTGTTCATCGGATGCCTCCTCGCCGACAGTCGGTGTCACCGTCATACCGGCAGGTGACGGTCGTGTGCTGCCGGCTCGCCGACACGGGGGGTCAACATGTCGTCGCCCCGGGTGCTAGACATCAGGGCGCGGGGTGCCCGCCGCCCGGCGGTGGGTCGTCCCGCAGCGACGACGCGAGTGGAGGGAGAGGGCCGGTGACCGCGCCGACCGACGCCGAGCTGGGACCGAACGTGGCCCGGATGTACGACTACTACCTCGGCGGGTGCCACAACTTCGCCGCCGACCGGGCCGCCGCCGAGCAGATCCTGCGGATCTTCCCGGACACCGGGATCGCCGCCCAGGCCAACCGGCACTTCCTGCGCCGGGCCGTCCGGCACGCCGCCGAGCTGGGCGTACGCCAGTTCCTCGACATCGGCGCCGGGCTGCCCACCCAGGGCAACGTGCACGAGATCGTCCGTCAGGTCGCCCCCGACTCGACGGTGGTCTACGTCGACTACGACGAGGTCGCCGTCACGCACGCCCGACGGCTGCTGCCGGCCGACGGGCGGACCACAGTCGTCCACGGTGACCTGCGCCGGCCGGACGAGCTGCTGGCCCACCCCGACGTGCGGGCGGCGATCGACTTCGACCGGCCGGTGGCCGTGCTGCTGGTGGCGGTGCTGCACTTCGTCACCGACGCCGAGCAGCCGTGGGCCGCCGTGGCCCGGCTGCGGGACGCGACCGTTCCCGGTAGCCCGCTGGTCGTCTCCCACCTCACCGCCGACGGCGCCCCGCCGCTGCCCACCCGGCAGGGGCAGGCGGTCTACCAGCGCAGCAGCGCTCCGCTGCTGCCCCGTCCGCACGCCGACGTGCTGCGCTTCTTCGACGGCTACGACCTGGTCGATCCGGGGCTGGTCCGGGTGGCCGAGTGGCGACCCGACGGGGAACCCCGGGAGCGGATCTCCCACGGCTACGCCGGGGTGGGCCTGCGCCGCTGACCGCGCGGGCGGGCCGGCGTCGCCGACCGCCGTCCCGGCCGGGCAGCACGACGGCCCGCCGACCCGGGCCGGCCGACCCGATCCGCCCGCCCGGCCGGTTCGGCGACGGTCAGGGTGGGGTGGGCAGCAGGAGGGTGCGGACCCCGTGCAGGCCGTCCTCGGCGCGGCGGTGCGCCTCGGCGGCGGCGGCCAGCGGGAGCGTCTCGACGGTGCGGGCCCGCAGCCGGCCGTCGGCCAGCAACGCGTTGATCGCCCGCGCCGCGTCGGCCAGTTCGGCGACGGTGGCGTGCGAGATCACGAAGCCCAGCACCGCACCGTCACGCAGGTACAACTCGCCGGCGGGCAGCGTCGGGGTGGTGCCCAGGCCGGCCAGCACCAGCACCCGGCCCCGGGGGGCGAGCAGGCCGACGGTGCTGGTCAGGTCGTTGACCCCGGCGGCGTCGAGCACCACGTCCACCCCGGACGGGCAGGCCCGGCGGACCTGCGCGGCCCAGTCGGCGTCCCGGTAGTCGACCACCGGCTCCGCGCCGAGGCCGGCGCAGTGGTCGGCGTCGCGGGGGTGCGCGGTGGCCACGACCCGGGCCCCGGCGGCGCGGGCCAGGGTGACCGCGGCGCTGCCCACGTTGCCGCCCGCGCCGATCACCAGCACCACCTCACCCGGCCGGACCCGGGCGTGGGTGACCAGGGCGAGGTAGGCGGTGGCCGCCGGATGCGCCACCGCCACCGCGGCCACCGGGTCCACCCCGGCCGGCACCGGGTAGAGCCGGTCGGCGGGCACCGCCACCCGCCCCGCGGCGGCACCGGGCCGGCCGGCGTGACCCATGCTGTTGCACCACACCCGGTCCCCCGGCACGAAACCGGTGACGGCCGCACCGACCCGCAGCACCGTGCCGGCCAGGTCCCGTCCGATGACGAACGGGAAGGTCAGCGGGGTGCGGAACGCGCCGGACCGGACGAAGGTGTCCACCCGGTTCACCGGGCTCGCCTCGACCCTGACCAGCACCTCGGTCGGCGTCGGTTCGGGCACGGGCAGCGGGCCGACCCGGATCGTCTCGGCGGGCCCGGTGCGGTCCACGTACGCGGCGGTCGTGGTGTCCGTCGCGCCGGACCGGGGTGCCGGCGGAGCCGACCAGCCCGCACCCGGCGTCGGTCGGGCGGCGGGGACCCGGCCGGTCACGACGTCACCGCCGGGGTACGACCGGTGATCCGCTGTCCGAGGTGGAGCACCAGTAGGGCCAGCACCGCTCCGGCCGCGCCGAGGGCGTACATGGTGGGCACGCCGGAGGTGAGGGTCGCCCCGCCGACGGTGGTGCCGAGGCCGATGCCGAGATAGATGGCCGACGAGTTCAGCGACACCACCAGTGGGGCCTGCTGCGGCGCGGCGGCGATCAGGCGGTGCTGCTGCGCCGGGGTCTGACACCAGCTCGCCGCACCCCACGCGCCGACGAGCAGTCCGACCAGGAGGATCGGCGCGGACCCGGCGGTGCTGAGCGCGCCGAGCACGCCCAGTGCGACGACCATCGCGGCGTACCCGACCACCAGCACCGGCACCGCGCCCCACCGGTCGGTGGCGTAGCCGGAGGCGACGTTGCCGGCGAACGCACCCGCCCCGTAGACCAGCAGCATCAGGTTGACCTGGTACGCGCCGACGCCGAGCGCGCCGAGGGTGGGCACCGCGAAGGCGTACACCGTGTAGGCGGCGGCCATGCCGATCACGGTGAGCGGCAGCACGGCGAGCACGCCCGGCCGGCGCAGCGCGGTCAACCGGGCGCGTAGCGGCACCGCCGCCGCGCCGGGCAGCGCGGGCATCACCAACCGGACGGCCACCGCCACGGCCAGCGCGAGCAGGGCCACCGCGACGAGCGCCGCCCGCCAGCCGAGCCACTGGCCGGTCAGCCCACCCAGCGGGACGCCCAGCGCGGTGGCGACGGTGAGCCCGCCGATCACCACCGCGAGGGCCCGCCCGCGCAGCGCCGGTGACACCAGGGAGGCGCCGGCCGCACCCGCGTTCGGGGTGTACGCGGCGGCACCGGCGGCGGCGACGATCCGGCCGACGATCAGCACCGACAGCGTGTCGGCGACGGCCGAGACCAGGTTGCCGGCGGCGAGCACCAGCAACGCGGTGACGAGCAGGGTACGGCGTGGCAGCCGGGCGGTCAGCGTGGACAGCACCGGGGCCAGGACCGCGTACGAGATGGAGAAGACCGTCACCGACTGCCCGGCGGCGGCGGTGGAGACGCGCAGCGCGGCGGCCATGTCGGGGAGCAGCCCGGCGACCACGAACGCGTCGGTGCCGACGGCGAAGGTGCCGGCCGCGAGGATCAGGGTGAAGCGCAGGCCCCGGCCGGGCCCGGCGGTGGTGGCCGGCTCCGGGCCGGTGCGGGTGTGCAGGTGGGACATGGGGTCTCCGGATGCGGGAGGGCATGCGGCGGCGCGGCGGAGCGCGCCGGGCACGGGATTCGGGTGTGGACGACCACCGGGCCGGCGGCGGGGGTCCGTCCGGCCCGGCGACCGGTGCTGCGGTCGCGGATGGCCCCGGCCGGTCGCGGGTGGACCGGTGGTCGGCGGGTGCGCGGTCCGACGGTCGGTCGGCGGTCGCGGCGGTGACGGGCGGGGCGTCAGCCGCGCAGCAGCGCGTAGCGGCGACGGGTGCGTTCGGCCGCCTCCGGCGGTGCCGAGGCGAGCAGGTCGGCCAGGGTGTGGCCGGCCAGCTCGCGTCGCCAGGCCAGGTCGGCGCGGTGCATGACGGTGCTGATGGCGCACGGGGTGCGGAACTCCGGCGCGGAGGGGTCGACCCCCGCGCCGCGCTGGCGGATCTCGGTGCACCGGAACGGGTTGTCGGCTCCCTCGATCGCCACCGTCACGTCCATCACCGTCACGTCCGCCGGTTGGCGGGCGAGCCGGAACCCGCCGCGCGCGCCGGGCACCGACTGGAGGATGCCGGCCCTGGTCAGGGCTTGGAGGCACTTGGTGAGGTAGGCCGGAGGCAGCTCGAACCACTCGGCGAGCCGGACGGCGGGCATCGGGTGTTCGCCGCCGATCCAGGCGAGGGTGAGGCAGCAGTGCAACCCCCACTCGACCTGCTCGCTCATCCGCATAACCTGGATAATACACGTCCTGGTTAGCTTCGGGAGTCGACGCCGACGGCCGACAGCACCCGCGCCGCGCCCGGCTGCGGCAGGACCCGCAGCAGTTCCCGCAGGATGCCCACCCCGTCCTCGGTCAGGATCGACTCCGGATGGAACTGCACCGACGCGAACCCGGCCGCCCGCAACGCGTACACGTCGCCGGTCGCCGGATCCCGGCTCACCTGCACCGTCCCGGGGTGCCGCCCCGGCGGCAGCAGCGAGGTGGGGCAGCGGCCGGTGAAGGTGTTGTAGAAGGCGACCCGGTGCGGCACGCCGAACAACCGGATCTCCTTCTGCACCCCCTGGTTGGGCACCGGCAGCCGGTGCAGCGGGACACCCAGCAGGTCGCACAGCACCTGATGGCTCAGGCACACGGCGAGGAACGGGCGGCGACCGGCCAGCAACGTGCCGATCGTCTCCCGCAGCAGCCGCACCCTCGGGTCGGCGTCATCGCGCGGGTCACCCGGACCGGGCCCCAGCACCACCAGGTCGTACCCGTCGACGGTGAACGACTCGTCGTGCCGGCGTACCGTCACGTCCAGCCCCAGCGAGCGCAGTTGCTGGCCGAGCATGACGGCGAAGGTGTCCTCGGCGTCGACCACCAGCACCCGCCGGCCGTCGAGCACCGGATCGGCGTCACCGGCCCGGTGCGCGCCCCCGGTGCCGGGCTGGTCGGACGCCAACCAAAACCGGCCGACCCGCTCGTTGCGCTGCCCCAGCGCCCGCCGTACCCGCGGATGGCCGGCCAGCCCGCCGGCCGGCCGGGCGTGCAGGGCGGCCAACAGGCCGGCGGCCTTCGCCCGGGTCTCCGCCGCCTCCGCCACCGGGTCCGAGTCGCGCACCAGCGTCGCACCGACCGACAGCCGCAGCCGCCCACCGGAGTCGATGTCGGCGGTACGGATCACGATCGTCGAGTCCAACGTCCGGCGGCCGTCCCGGTCGTGGCCGATCAGGGCCAGCGCGCCGCTGTAGTAGGCGCGGCCCGTCGGCTCGTACCGGCCGATCACCCGGGTGGCGTTCTGCAACGGGCTGCCGACCACCGTCGGGGCGAACATCGTCTCCCGCAGCACGTCCCGCACGTCCGCGTCGGTGCCCCCCTCGACCAGGTACTCGGTGTGCGCGAGCCGGGCCATCTCCCGCAGGTACGGGCCCCGGACCCGGGCGCCGTCCGGGCAGATCCGGGCCATCATCTTCAGTTCCTCGTCGACGACCATGAACAACTCGGCCGTCTCCTTGGAGGTGGCGAGGAAGTCGAGCACGCCGGGCAGGGTCGGCCCGGACTCCGGGTACCGGTAGGTGCCGCTGATCGGGTTCATCACCGCCCGCCCGCCGGTCAGGCTGACGTGCCGTTCCGGGCTCGCCCCGACCAGCGTCCGGTCACCGGTGTGCACCAGGAACGTCCAGTACGCGCCGTTCTCCGCCGCGAGCAGCCGACGGAACAACCGCAGCGCGGCGGTCAACGGGTCCCCGCCCAGGTCGGCGATCCAGGTGCGCTTGAGGACGAAGTTGGCCCCCTGGCCGCTGCCGATCTCGGCGTCGAGCACCGCGCGCACCAGCCCGGCGTACGCGGCGTCGGACAGGTCGTAGTCGCCGGGGCCGACCGGGATCTCACCGTCGGGGATGCGCCGCAGCACCTCGGCCAGCGGCAGCACCTCCTGCTGCTCGACCCGCATCGCCAGCAGCGGGGTGCCGTCGTCGGGGGCGTCGAACCCCCGCTCGGCGAGCTGCCGGTAGGGGATCAGCACCAGCAGGTCCTCGCCGGCCGGGGAACCGGCGGGGTCGGGCAGGGGCAGGTCGGCCAGCCGGTCGACCGGGGCGACCGGCCCGGCGAGCACGTCGACCCAGCCGTAGTCGTGCGCGTACGGCCGGTGCAGCAGGGCGAACGGTCCATGGCACCCGGCCCGGTCGGCGGGTGGCAGCGTGACCGGGTCGGACGACGGTGGTCGGTGCTGCGTGGACATCGGCCGCCTCCTCTCGTGGTGGTGGGTGCCCGACCGGCCGGTACAGGTTCCGGCCGGTCGGGGATACGACGGTGGGCGCGGCCCGGCCCGTGCTCAGGCGTGGGCGGCGGTGGTGACGGACAGCGCGGTGAGCAGGGTGTCGGTGTCGGCGACCACGGCGCACCGGTTCGCCGCGTAGGTCAGGGCCATCCGGTGGTCCTCGGCGGTGAAGTCGGCCACCGCGTCGGCGGCCACGAACGTCTCGATGTCGTGCGAGAACGCGTCGCAGGCGGTGGCCAGCACGCCGACGTGCGCGTACACGCCGCAGACGACGAGCTGGTCACGGCCGGCGGCGCGGATGCGGTCCAGCAGGTCGGTGCGGTGGAACGCGCTGTAGCGCCACTTGGTGAACACCCAGTCCCCGACGGCGGGGGCCAGCGCCGGGTCGACCCGACGCTGCTGCGGCTCGGCGGTCATTCCCGGCCCCCAGAAGTCGGCGAGCAGGCCCCGTTGCAGCGGGGTCATCGAGCCCGGCTGCGCGGTGTACGCCACCGGCACCCCCAGCTCGGCGCAGCGGGCCCGCAGCCGGGCCGCGTTGTGCCGCAGGGCCCGGCCCGGCTGCGCGTCGGGCGGGAACGGACGCAGGAAGTAGCCCTGCATGTCGTGGACGAGCAGCACCGCGCGGGCCGGGTCGGGCACCCAGCCGACGGTGTTGCCGGGCAGGTCGGGAAGGTTGTACCGGATGGTGTCCGGGATGCCCACGGTTGCCTCCTCGGTCGGGCTCAGACGCCGAGCGTGGCGCCGCCGTCGACGGTCAGGTGCTGCATGGTGATGTGCCGGGCGTCGTCGGAGATGAGGAACAGCACGGCGGCGGCGATGTCGGCCGGGTCGGCGATCCGGCCGAGCGGAATGCCCACCCGGTACGCCTCCGGCACCCCGCCGATGGTGGAGCGCCGGGCGGCGTCGTCGGGCAGCAGCGCGGCCAGCATCGGGGTGTCGGTGGAACCGGGGGCCACCACGTTGCACCGGATGCCGTACCTGGCGAGTTCCAGCCCGAGCGCCTTGGTGAACGCGGTGGCCGCCGCCTTGGACGCCCCGTACGCCGACATGCCGGCGCGGGCGGTGCCGGCGGCGTTGGAGGCGACGGTGACGATGGTGCCGCGTCGTCGGGGCACCATCCGGTCGGCCACCGCCCGGCAGGTGTGGAACACCCCTGTCGCGTTGACCGCGAAGGTGTGCTGCCAGTCCTCCTCGGTCAGCGTGCGGGCCTCGCCCGAGCGCAGCACCCCGGCGGCGTTGACCAGCGCGTCGATCG
The DNA here is from genome assembly GCF_049178955.1 of Micromonospora sp. WMMD730. Classification (NCBI taxonomy): domain Bacteria; kingdom Bacillati; phylum Actinomycetota; class Actinomycetes; order Micromonosporales; family Micromonosporaceae; genus Micromonospora; species Micromonospora sp. WMMD730. The sequence goes on along the minus strand of NZ_JBMHML010000002.1, from coordinate 7,006,080 downwards.
GTCCGAGCGTCCGTTCGACGGTGTCCACCAGGTCGCGTACCGCCGCGCCCGAGCGGACGTCGGCCGGGTACGCGGTCAGCGGCAGCCCGGCGGAACGGGCCTCGTCCACGGTGGCCCGCAGCCGGTCGGCGTCGCTGTCGACGGCGGCGACCGGGGTGCCGCGCCGGGCCAGTGCCCGCGCCACCTCGGCGCCGATCCCGCCGGCCGCGCCGGTGACCAGGGCCGTGCCGTCGGTGCTCACCGACCGACACCTTCGGCGACGAGCGCCCGGGCCAGCTCCAGCCGCTTGATCTTGGTGGTGGCGGTGTGCGGCAGGTCGGCCAGCCGGCGGTGCACCGGGTCGGCCATCGGCGGCAACCCCTGGGCCGCCGCCTGCCAGGCGTCGAGGTCGAGGGGCTTGTCGTCGCGCGTGCACACCACCGGCACCGGCCGGCCCTCGGTGCCCACGATGATCACCTCGGTGAGGTCGCTCATCCGGGCCAGCAGGTGGTCCTCGGCGACCAGGGTGCTGCCGAAGCCGGGCACCACGTCGACCTCGCGGTCGAGCAGGTGCAGGCAGCCCCACCGGGTGCGGTAGCCGACGTCGCCCATCTTCCACCAGCCGCCGTCGACCTGGGCCGCGTAGCGTTCCGGCTCGCCGAGGAAGGTGACCGCCCGTCCGTCGCTGCGGGCCTCGATCCGACCCGGCGACTCCCGGGTCGGGGGTCGGCCGTCGACCGACACGACCCGGATATCGGTCATGCCGGGGAACGGCACGCCGACGCAGCGCCCGTCGTGCTCCGGCTCCCACCGCCTGCTGTACGTCCGACCGACCACCGGGCCGGTTTCGCTCTGGCCGTAGAGCTGGGCGAACTTCGGGTTGCGGTGCTCGGAGGCGGCGAGCATCCGGCGGATGGTGCGCGGGTGGATCGCGTCGAACGTGCTGCTGAAGTAGCGGACGCTGGCCAGCGGCCGGCGCGGGTCCTCGGCCAGTTCCTCCCAGCGCAGGAACGAGTTGGGGTGCGCCTCGATCACGCCGGGCCGGAACCGGGTGAGCAGTTCGGCGGCGCGCGCCGGGTCGTCGTCGGCGAGCACGATCAGCGGTACGCCGCGCGACAGCGCCAGCGTCATCGCGCTGATCGCCCGGGAGTGCACGAACGACACGTGCAGCAGCAGCGGTTCCCGGCGGCGGACCAGCGCGGCGATTGTGGCCTGCGGCCGGTACCGGGCCTGGAGCGACCGGCCGGTGTGCACCGCCATCTTGGGGATGCCGGTGGTGCCGGAGGTGTGGGTGACCAGCGACGGATGGTCGGCGGGCATGGTCACCGGCGCAACCCGGGGTACGCCGGCCAGCTCGGCCAGCGCGGTACCCGCCGGGTGGGTGCCGGCGGCGAGCAGCACCCCGTCGGCCAGTTCGCCGATGCCCTCGGGCAGGGTGCCGGTCAGCTTCGTCCCGTCGGTGAGCAGGTACGCCGGGGCCGCCCGGCGCAGCAGCTCGGCGACCGTCGCACCGTCCAGCTTGGGGGAGAGCAGCACCGGTACCGCGCCGATGCGGGCGACGGCGACGGCGAGCAGCGGGATGTCGAACCCGTCCGACTTGTAGACGACCACCCGGTCGCCGGGGCGGATGCGTGCCGCCCAGAGCCGGGAGGCGAGGTCGTCGACGAGGTCCGCGAGTTCGGCCATCGCGATCCGGCGGCCGAGTTCCGGGGCGACGTCCAGGTCGTGGTCGAGGATGAGCAGGTTGGCGGGGTGCCGGGCGAGTGCCCGGTCGAACACCGTGCCGAGTCGGATTCCCTGGTTGGCGACGCGTTGCAGCAGCATGGCTACCGTCCTCCGGAGGGCTGTTCGAGGTAGGTCTTCAGCCGCGCGAGGGTCAGCCCGATGTCGCCGCGCAGCTTCTCGGTCCACTGGGTGAAGAACCGCTCGGTGGCCTCGGCGTCGAGGCCGGCGGTGATGCCCCGGATGCCCTCGGTCGCCGCGCCCATCCGGAACCGGTGGATGAGCAGGCTGCCGCCCGGGGCGGCGTCGATCTCGTACGACCAGACGCTCTCCTGTCGTTCGCCGGCGCTGTTGCGCATCGCCCAGGCGAACACCCGGCCGGGTTCGGCGCGTACCACCTCGGCGGTGGTCTGCCACTCGCCGCGGACCACCGGGGCCCAGGGCACCACGTCGTCGCTGCGCACGTTGTCGCCCCGGAACACCGCACCGACCGTGCCGGGAGTGCCGGAGATCCATTTCCCGCCCCGGCATTCCGGGCTCCACCGACCGCTGCCCGCCAGGTCGCTGACCACCTCGTAGATGTGCTGACGGGTGGCGTTCACCTCGATTTCACCGTGCACCGCGAACAATTCGCGATGGCCTTTCGCACTCACCACGGAAACCTCCTCCCGAGGGCGTGCCGGGTCACCGCACAATGGCGGCGACGGCACGGGGACGGTCGACGACGACCGGATGTTCGTCGGCTGCGCGCGGTGCGGGGGACCCCCGTGACGCGGCGGCGCCGGTGACTATGAGTGCCGCACTGATCACTGTCGATCAGGCGTGCGGGTAGACCATAGGTCGGTTGCGGGGGCCGTGCAATGCATCTCTTCGCCCCGGGTCGACCCGTCACCGTGTGTGGCAGGCCATCGTGCCTTATCTATCCCCAGGCCATCGGTGGGACGTCGTCCGTGACCCGCAGTCATCAATTGACCTGTTCAAGTGTCCCGCGATGCGGGAAGGGTGATCCGTGGCGGGGGTTTCCCGGTTCGGTCGGGCGCCTCGGGGTGAGCCGAACACGTGTCGGATCGATGATCCGGGCCCCCTGGGTGAGCGGCGGGGGAGCGATCGATGGCGGGAATGATCTGGGTCACTCCGCAGCGGGTGGTCGTCGGGTGTCGAGGGCCGCACAGTCGACCATGTCCCATTATATGGGATGCCGGGATAGATTGTTTCGATCACCCTGCGCCACTGCGGGTGGCGGCCTGCCCGGCGGGCGGTGCTGGTGGGGAGTGGCCCGCAGGCGGCGCGGGTGGGCCCTGCGCGGAGCGCCGGTGGCGGTTTGGCTACCGTCCGTATCCACCGACGACGACCCTCCGGAAGTCAACCGGGACATTGCTTGTCAGGGTTCTGGTCGCGTCCTAGACTCGGCGACCGACAGATGTGTGAGACACCCACTTACGGGGAGTTGCGGTGTTCAATGCAATGGCGGGCCTGCGCTAGCCAGATCATCTTTCTCTGACCATGGAACGGCATCTTTCGCCGAGCTTCCGCCCGGAGGCTGCGGCGGACCAGTCGTGCCCATTTTCCGTGACGATTATCCGCTAGCGAAGTGTCCTGGAGTTCGGCATGCGCCTCTCGACGGCCAACGCACCGGTCGCTGTCCTGTCCACCATTCCCTCCGACTCGCACACCTGGAACCTGGTCTACCTCCACCTGCTGCTGGAGGAGCACGGCTTCCGGGTGGTCAACCTCGGCGCCTGCACGCCGATCGACGACCTCGTCGCCGCCCACCTGCGGCACACGCCCGACCTGGTCGTGGTCAGCACCGTCAACGGCCACGGCGCGGTCGAGGGCGAGCAACTGGTCCGCCGGCTGCGCCGGCACGACCACACCACCCCCGTCGTGATCGGCGGCAACCTCGGCGTGGCCGGGTCCGCCGACGAACGGCACGTGCCCGCCCTGCTCGACGCCGGGTACACCGGCGTCTTCGTCGGCGACCGGGCCGTCGACGACTTCCGCGCCCACCTGCACACCCTGCACGCCCGCCCGCACCTGGCCGCGAGCCCGGTGTGACCCGGGGACGGTTCGCGTCGTACGTGGCCGACAACCAGGCCGCCGGTCGGTTGGTGGTGCAGCCCCGGATGGGCTTCGCCACCACCGAACAGATGCGCGGCGGCCTGCTCGCCGTCCGTGCCGCCCGGGCCACCGCCGCCGGCACCCTCACCCTGGACAGCTTCACCCGGGTCGGCGACCACGCCAGCGCCGCCCGTGCACTGGTGCACGGGCACGACCTCAACGGCTATCCACTGGTCGCGCACGGGGCGGTGATGACCCGGGCGATGCTGGAGGACATCGCCGCCGACGACTTCCCGGTCCAGGTACGACACGGCTCGGCGCTGCCGCTGGGCATCTTCCACGCCCTGCTCGACGCCGGCCTCGACGCCACCGAGGGCGGACCCGTGTCGTACTGCCTGCCCTACAGCCGGGTGCCGCTGCGGGCGGCGATCGACGAGTGGGCGGCCTGCTGCGAACTGCTCGCCACCGTGGGCGACGGGCGGGGCGCCCACCTGGAGAGCTTCGCCGGCTGCATGCTCGGACAACTCTGCCCGCCGTCCCTGCTCGTCGCGCTGGGCATCCTGGAGGGCCTGTTCTTCCGGCGGCACGGGGTACGCAGCCTGTCGCTCAGCTTCGCCCAGCAGACCAACCCCGGGCAGGACCTGGACGCGCTGCTGGCCCTGCGACACCTGGCCGCCGAGTTCCTGCCCGACTGCGACGTACACCTGGTGGTCTACACGTTCATGGGGCTGTTCCCCCGCACGCCGGCCGGTGCCGCCGAGATCCTGGCGGAGAGCGTCCGGCTCGCCGTGGCCGGTGGGGCCGCCCGGCTGATCGTCAAGACCTCGGCCGAGGCGTTCCGCATCCCCACCGTCGCGGAGAACGTCGCCGCCCTGGAGTTCGCCGCCACCCAGGCGGCCCGCTGCGCCGCACCGACCCGGCGGTCCTTCGACCCGGCCGCCTCCCCGGCGTACGCGGAGGCGCGGCTGCTCGTCGAGGCCGTGCTCGACCTGCACCCCGAGCCCGGTGCCGCCCTCGCCGCGGCGTTCGGCACCGGCCTGCTCGACGTGCCGTTCTGCCTGCACCCGGAGAACGCGAACCAGGCCCGCAGCCGGGTCGAACCCGACGGGACGCTGCGCTGGACCCGCACCGGGCGGATGCCGCTGCGGCCCGCCACCGGCCACGCCGCCGACCTCGGCTCGGCCGAACTGATCGACATGCTCGCCTTCAACCAGCGCCGCTTCGACACCCCGACCACCGAGCCGACCACGCCGGCCCTGAGCCCGGCCCGTTGACAGGGAGACCCGATGACCTCGGTCCTGACCAGCACGACCGCCCGCCTCGACCGGGTCCGCCGCCACGGCGCGGTGCGCGCCGGGGTGAGCACCGGCATCCGTGGCCTGTCCGCCCCCGACACCGACGGCCGGTGGCAGGGCCTGGACGTGGACACGGCCCGTGCGGTGGCCGCCGCCGTGCTCGGTGACGCCAACGCGGTCGAGTTCGTGCCGCTGACCCCGGACCAGCGGATGCCCGCCCTCGCCGGCGACGACATCGACCTGCTCACCTGCAACGCCACCTGGACGGTGAGCCGGGAGGCCGGCTTCGGGGCCACCTTCGTCGCCACCACCTGCTATGACGGCGGGGCGTTCCTGGTGCCCCGGGCGGCCGGCGTCACCGCCGCCGCGCAGCTCGCCGGACGCCGGATCGGGGTGCTCGGCGGCACCAGCAGCGCCGCCAGCCTCGCCCGCTACTACGCGCCGCTGGGCGCCGAGGTCGAGGTGGTGCCGTACCCGGACGCGGCGGACGCGCTCGTCGGCTACCGCGACGGCGCGGTCGACGCGTACGTCTGCGACGGGGTGGTGCTGGCGGCCGAGAAGACCCGGCTGCCGGACCCCGACGCCCACGTCGTCCTGCCCGAGCTGATCTCCCGCGAGCCGATGGGCCCGGCGGTCGCCGACGGTGACTCGCACTGGCTCAAGACGGTCCGCTGGATCATCTTCGCGCTGATCGCCGCCGAGGAGGAGGGCCTGACCTCGGCCACCGTCGGCCAGGGTGCGGCGTCGGCGCTGCTGGACGCGCAGGCCCGCCTCGGCGACACGCTCGGCCTGCCGCAGACCTGGATCGGCGACGCCGTCGGTCAGGTCGGCAATTACGGCGAGGTGTACGACCGCAGCTTCGGCGCGGCCAGCGGTCTCGACGTGCCCCGTGGCCTCAACGACCTGTGGACGTGCGGCGGCCTGATGTACGCCCCGCCGTTCGCCTGAGCACGGCCGCAGCCGAGGGGGCGGCGACCGCAACCGGAAGGGACACCATGGAGAACCACCGCAGCAGCAGGACACCGATGGTCCAGATCATCGTCGCGATGGCGGGCTGGGGCACGATCGGGGTGTTCGTCCTCGAATCCGGGCAGCCGGCGTTCAACGTGGTCTTCGCCAGGTGCGTGCTGGGCGCGGTCGCCCTCGCCGTGGCCTGCCTGGTCGGCGGCTACTTCCGCAACACCGGGCTGACCCGGCGCAACCTGCTGCTCGCCGCCGGTGGCGGGGTCTGCCTGGTGTTCAACTGGGTGTTCCTGTTCTCCTCGTTCGAGCAGACGTCGATCACCATCACCACCGTCGTCTACCACACCCAGCCGTTCTACGTGCTGTTCCTCGGCGCGCTGCTGTTCAAGGAACGGCTCACCCGGGCCAACGTCGGCTGGGTGGTGCTGGCCTTCGTCGGGCTGGTGCTGACCACCGAACTGTGGACGGCGCTGCGCGGCGGGGGACTGGACTCCCGGCAGCTCCTGGGCATCCTCAACGCGCTGGCCGCCGCCGTCCTCTACGCCCTGGCCACCATCGCCGCGAAGCAGCTCAAGGGGGTACGGCCGCAGATCACCGCACTGATCCAGGTGCTGATCGGCATTCCGCTGCTGCTGCCGTTCGTCCGCTTCGCGGCACTGCCGGCCCCGGGTGCGAGCAGCTGGATCTGGCTGGCGGTGCTCGGGGTGTTCCACACCGGCGTGCTCTACCACCTGCTCTACTCCGCCGTCCCGCACCTGCCCAGCTCCACCATCGCCGTGGTGGCGTTCGTGAACCCGGCGGTGGCGATCGTCTGCGACGTCGTCGTCTACGCCCACCGGCCCACCCTCGCCGAGATCGTCGGCATCGTGCTGATCGTGCTGTCCAGCCTCGGGGTGACGTTGCGCTGGCAACCGCTGGCCGTCCGCCGCCCGAACCCCGCGCCCGGCGAAGCGTCGACCGGGCCCGCGGTGCCCGAGCCGGCCGAGGTGCCGGTGGCGACCGGGGCACCCACTCCTCTGGTGACCGTCGACGAGGCCTGGTCACCCCACTCCGTCCTTCGAAAGCAGGGCTGACGTGACATCCTCCACCGACACCCCCGCTCTCCCCGCGACCGACCTGCGGGCCGCCACCGGCGTCGCGGTGCCGACCGCCGTCGTCGGGGCCACCGGCGCGGTGGGTCGTACCCTGATCGACCTGCTCGTCCAGCGGGGTTTCCCGGTCGGCGAGTGCGTGCCGGTGGCGTCGGCGCGCTCCGCCGGGCAGCGCATCGACGTGCCCGGCGGCACCGCCACCGTCCACGACCTCGACCGGTACGACTTCTCCGCCGTACGGCTGGCGTTCTTCTCCGCCGGCACCGGGGTCAGCGAACGACACGCCCGTCGCGCCGCCGCCCAGGGTGCCCTGGTCATCGACAACACCAACGCGTTCCGGATGGCGGCGGACGTGCCGCTGGTGGTGCCGCAGGTCAACCCGGACGTGCTGCACCGGCGGCCGGACAGCGGCATCATCGCCAACCCGAACTGCTCCACCATTCCCCTGGTGCGCCTGCTCGCCCCGCTGCGCCAGCGGTACGGCCTGCGCCGGGTCACCGTCAGCACCTACCAGGCGGCCTCCGGCCGGGGTAACCGGGGAATGGCGGAACTGCGTGCCCAGGCCGCCGCCGCGACCGACGACCCGACCCGGACGGGCCCGGTCGAGGCGTTCGGGGTGCCGCTTGCCTACAACGTGATCCCGCTGATCGACACCCTGCTCGCCGACGGCTTCACGCTGGAGGAGCAGAAGATGCGGCAGGAGAGTCGCAAGATCCTCCGCGACCCGACGCTGGACGTGACCGCCACCTGCGTCCGGGTGCCGGTGCTCAACGGGCACAGCGAGACCGTGGTGGTGGACTGCGACGCGCCGGTCGACGCCGGTGAGCTGGCCGCGCTGCTGGCCGGCGAGCCCGAGGTCCGGGTGTGGACCGACCGGCCGCCGACCCCGCGCACCCTCGACGACGCCGACCTGGTGCACGTCGGGCGGATCCGGGTCGACCCGGAGCACCCGAACCGGGTGGCGTTCTGGCTGGTGGCGGACAACCTGCGGATCGGCGCCGCGCTGAACGCGGTGCAGATCGCCGAGGTGCTGGTGGCGAGGGGGGTCCGGTGAGCCGGGTACGGGTGGTCAAGTTCGGCGGTTCCAGCTTCGCCGGTCCGGAGCACTTCCACACCGTCGCCGCCCACCTCGCCGGGCGGGTCCGCGACGGCGAGAAACTGGTGGTCGTCACCAGCGGGATGCCCGGGGCCACCGAGGAACTGCGTCGGCTCGCCACCGAACTGCATCCCGAGGTCAGCAGCCCGGCCCTGCTCGGCCTGCTGCCGTTGGCCGACACGGTCGGCGCGGCCCTGCTGCGGATCGCGCTGGAACGCGCCGGTCTGCGCGCCGAGCTGCTGCCGCCGCACCACATCGGTCTGGCCAGCAGCCCGGCGGGTGGGCAGGCCGCCGCGCTCACCGGTGTCGACCCGGTCTACCTGCACGGGCACCTCGCCGCCGCCGACGCGCTGGTGCTGCCCGGCGGTCAGGCGGCCGACGCCCACCAGCGCCCCACCTGGCTGGGTAAGAACAGCTCCGACCTGTCCGCCGTCGCGGTCGCCGCCGCGCTGCGGCTGCCGGGCTGCGACATCCACTCCGACGTCGAGGGCGTGTACGACGCCGACCCCCGGCAGGTCCCGGCGGCGCGACTGCTGCCGAGCCTGGCGTACGCCGACGTGGTGACCATGGCGCGGGCCGGCGCGAAGGTGCTGCACCCCGGGGCCGTGGAGTTGGCCGCCCGGCACGGTGTGACGGTCACCTGCCGACTGAACACCGGTGACTTCCGGGTCGGTTCGGTGATCGGCCCGACCGGTGACCCGGCGTACGCGGTGGTGGCCGACGCCCGTTCGGTGGTGCTCACCGGCGACGACCCGGACGCCGTCGAGGCGGTGCTCGCCGCCGAGGGCCTGGCCACCCTGCGGGTGGCCGGCGCGGTGGTGGCGACCGGCTCGTTCGCGGACGTGCCGGCGCTGCTCGCGGCGCGGGGCAGGACCTGCACCGTGACCGGGCAGAAGCTGCTCACCGTGCTGCGCGCCGGGGTGCCCGAGTACGAGCTGGTGCCGGCCACCGAGCTGGCGGTGGTCGCCCGGTCGCGGCACGCGGCCCTCACCACGGTCGCGGCCGTGGCCTGACCCGCCTCCGGCGGTCGTCGTCCCCCCGGGCCCGCCTCGGGCCGTGGGGTGCCCGTATCCGCAGCGCATAATGGGTACGGCCTCCGCGTGGACCGGCGGGGGCGGGGAGCAGCGACGGCCGCCGGGCGGGGCCGGGGCGACGAGCGGAGACGGCGGTACGGTGACCCAGGCGATGCCGAACGTGACCCGGAACACGCGTCAGCGCGGCGAGGTGCTGGCGCTGCTGCGCGAGGTCGACGGTTTCCACACCGCGCAGCAGCTGCACCAGATGCTGCTGGCCCGCAAGGCCCGGGTCGGGTTGACCACGGTCTACCGCACCCTGCAACTGCTCGTCGACGCCCAGGAGATCGACTCCACCCGGCTGCCCGGCGGCGAGCAGCTGTTCCGCCGGTGCAGCCAGAGCCGGCACCACCACCACCTGGTCTGCCGCCGGTGTGGCAGCACCGTCGAGGTGGCCGGGCCGGCGGTCGAGCGGTGGGCCGACCAGGTCGCCGCCCAGCACGGCTTCACCGAGGTCGGGCACACCTTCGAGATCTTCGGCACCTGCGCGGAGTGCGCCCGCTGACGACCGGCGCCACCGGGTGTGCCGGACCGGGACGGTTCTTGCCGGTCCGGCACACCCGGGCGACGGGTCAGCAGTTGCGCAGCTCGGGTGACTGGTTCAGGAGCTGGCCCCGGGTGGAGACGAACCGGCGGTAGGACTCCGAGTCGACCGCCGCCGGACGGAACGCGGCGACCCGGTGGCAGTTCTGGAACGCCAGCTTCACCCCGAAGTGGCGTTCCAGGCTGGCCCGGATGGCGTCGCTGGCCATCGCGCGCAGCAACTGCCCCCGCTCCGCGTCACCGGGCGGCGCGACGGGATTCGGCGCTTCGTGTCGGGCCGGAGGGCCAGCCGGTCGCGCCGAGTGACAGTCGCCCGGCTTCATATCGGACCTGGCGGGCGGACGCCCTGGGTGAGGCTGTTCTCGCCAGGGCGTCCTTCGCTCGGGAGGATGGAGGATCACGCCAAGTCGCGTTGGTCTCGTGGGAGCATGGTGCTGGTGGCTAGCCCCACCAGTTGGCGCTCGCCTTGTTGTTCATTCCGTAGTCGCCCAGGTTTCCGATCCGAATCCCTGGACCGAAGCTGACCTTGCTTCCGCGGTTGAACGAGTGCTCCCACAGCGTGGCCACCGCCCAGCTGTACTTGTTCTCGGCGGAACTCGCGGCGTCGTTGATGGATCGCGACGTTCCCCACCAACGCTCGTTCGTGAAGTTCGAGACGCTGCCACTGTCGTCCCAGCGACCACCGCTCCACGACGTGTCTTCGTAAAGGCACACGTCACCTGAACCGCAGACCCCGTCGTTAGCTGTAGCCGCACTTGCCCCGGCCAACACCATGATCGCTGCCGTGGTGGCGACGACGAGGGGCGCTGAAACAGTTCTTCCAAACCGCCAAATTTTCACGACGACTCCCTTGTCTTGATTTTATTGGCGGTTCCAGCCTATGGAAAGCAAGAGGGTGCGGCAAGGATCTGATCAATTCTTACGGGTCTCTGCAAGTGGGATTGACTAGGGTGAAGGGGTCCCGGATCCGTTGGCCATGATGGTGATGTTTGTCGTCTCTCCCTCGCGGGGAAGAACGAGATTTGCCTCTTTCCGGCCACCTTCAATCAGCGGGGACACGGCAATCACCCGCGCCTCGCCCACGGCACCCCCTGTCGCCAGCACCAACTTACCCGCGTCGTCGGATTTTCCGGAGGCGATGGTCTGCCCGTCGGCATCCACCAGCGAGATCTCGGCTTCAGAAAGCCCCGACGCAAGGCAGCTCGCCTTCTGCGTGTTGCACGAGTTGAGGCGGATTTCCACATCTACCTCGGTGCGGGCGGGACCTCCACAGGCGGACAGGGCCAAGGCTGACAAAACGACGCAGGCTGCTGACCGTACTTGCGGGTGACCAATCTTCACAGCGCCCTCCTGATCGGTAGATGTCACTTCTTACGCTACCTCATCGCCGCATTGCGTCGGCTGGTTCGATACGCGCCGCACGACGCGCTGGGTAGAGCCCTGCCGATAGCCCGATTGCCAAGCCGAGGCAGGGTGCCAGGGCGACCGTCCAAGGCTCGATCACCGCGGTCCACCTCCGCGCGATGGCGATGGACAAGACGAGGGAGACGCCGAGGGCGGTGCCGATGAGCCCGCCGGTCGCGCCGAGCACCGCGGATTCGGCTATGAACTGGACACCTATGTGCCACGGCCGCGCGCCCAGCGTCCGCCGCAGCCCGATCTCCTCGACCCGTTCCAAGACTGACACGAGCGTCGTATTGGCGATACCGACCGCGCCAATGACGAGACATACGACTGCCAACACGATGATCATATCGTCGAGATCGTCGGTGACCTTCGCGCGTAGCGACTGAGGGTCGCCGGCCGCTACCACCTTGAACATCTCCGGAGCTTCCGGTCGCAAAGCCAACGCTATCTGGGATGCGACAAGGGAAATTGCCCCGGCCCTCGTCTCCACCAGCATTCGGGCACGAGGTTCCTCGGGCGTGCCGAACGCGACCACGGCCGAGTTCGGGGGGATGATGACGCTGAGGAGCAGCTCGGGCAACCTCTCTACCGAGTCGACAACCGCCATCACTGAGAACGGCATGTCATTGATGAAGACCGTGGGCTGGTAGGCGAGGGTCGAGATCCCGAGCCTGTCGGCCGCCGCAGCACCCAGGATGGCCACCCGTTCCGCACGTTCTTCGTGAAAGGTGTCGAAGATCCGACCCGATCGGAGTTTGATTTCCGCTGCGGCCAGCGCACCACTGTCCGCAGCCATCACACCCACATTCGTGTCGTTGCGGACTCCGGGCGCTGCCGCAAGGTGATACCGCTCGTTCGGTACCGGCCACCACACTCCCGCAGCCGTCACGCCGTTCAGGCGGGCAATTTTCTCCGGTGCGTCCGGGAGAAAGGACGGCGGAGAGGAGATCTCCCCGGCTCTGCCGATATCCTCGACCGTGATGGTCGTCGCGGCGAGTTCGCTGAAGTGGTCATCAATCTGCGCCCCGGTCGTAGCGGCGAGGCCGAGGACCGAGACGAGCGAGGTGATGCCGAGCACCGCGCCGAGTGCCGTCAGGACCGATCGACCGGGCCTCTGCAGCAGGCCGGCCAAGGCCTCGGACATCAGGTCGAGAAAGCGGACACTGGTGCGGCGATTCACGTGACCACCCCGTCCATGACGGAGATGGAGCGCGGTGACCGATCCGCCACCGCCATGTCATGAGTGACGACGATCAGCGCCAGACCGTCACCGTGAAGTTCGTCGAAGAGATCAAGGACGTCAGCCGCGCTCCGGCTATCGAGATTCCCGGTGGGTTCGTCGCAGAGCAGCACCTGCGGCCGTCCGACGATGGCCCGCGCCACAGCGACCCGCTGCCGCTCCCCTCCGGAGAGATTGTTGGCCATCGCCTGTGCTCGACGGGCCAGTCCGACACGCTTCAGCGCCTCCATGGCCGCTGCCCGGCGCGTCTCACCCGCTATGCCCCGGTAGAGCAGGCCGAGTTCCACGTTCTCCAACGCCGAGCGCCGGGGCAGCAGGTGGAACGCCTGGAGGACGAACCCGATCTCGAAAGCGCGCAGCGCGCATCGCTTCCCTTCCGACAGCGAGCCCACATCCCTGCCCCGGAACTCGTAGCACCCGGCTGTAGGTCGGTCCAGCAGCCCGATGACGTTCAGCAGGGTCGACTTTCCGGAACCGGAGGCGCCTACCACGGAGACTCGTTCGCCGGCCGCGATCGATAGGTTCACGTCGTTGAGCGCTCGCACCGGCGGCGGACCGGCATAGGTGAGTCCGATCGCACTCAGGCGCATGAGGTCGTTCATGCGCCGGTACCCACCACGACGACGTCGCCCTCCCGCAGGCGTGCCTGGTGTAGTGGGGTGACCTCGACGAATCCACCCGCACTCGCCCCGGCGCGTACCTCGGTCCTGACGGGGACGCCGGCAGCCGGCTGGACGAGCACGGCGGATGTTCCGTCCGCACCGGCAAAGATCGCGGACGCCGGCACCACCAGGACCTTCCGCGCGCTTTTGGCGGAGGTCACCGTGACCCGCACGTCGAGATCGGCCCAACTTGACGGCAACCTGCGTAGCGACTGCAGGAGGACGACACAGTGTGGAGCCGCCCCACCCGTGCTGTCCACCACCGGCTCGCCAACCGTAGTGACCTTCGCGGCGGTCTCGTCGCCGGTGATCTCCGACGCCACGATCGCCCCCATCCCGGGTTGCACCAGAGTGGCCTGGTCCGGGGGCAGCTTCGCCTCGATGCTGAGATTCCCGGCGCCGAGGGTGAGCAGGGGCTCCTCGATCTTGCGGCCGACCTCCGCTTTCATGTCGATGACCCGGGCCGGGAACGCTGGGACGAAGACAGCTTCCGCCAACGGCAGCATCGGCCCCGTATGCGCAATCAGTTCCGTCTCTGCCGCCTTCGCGCGTTCGAAACGACGACGGGCGATGTCGACGGCATCTTGACCTGCGGCGTCGCGAACCGCGGTCCGTAGCTCGTGTTCCGCTGACTCGATGGCCGACCGAGCGGCGTCCAGGGCAGGACGATCGGCTGCTCCGCCGCGGCCTCCTGTGTCAGGAACGTCGTAACCTATCGAGCGGTACAGTCGTCGCACCGCTGACTTGGTCGATGCACCGAAGTACCCTGCCCGGTCGCCGCCCCGGTAGTGGCCCAGTCCTTTCAGGGCATGCTGAAGCTGCGTGACGTCTTCACCACTGTCTCCCGGCTTGAGGTCACGGTAGCCGGGTGTGCGCCCCGGCAGTACGACCAAGGGCCGTCCCGAGACGGCGAGAAGGACCTGCCCCGCGCGCACGGTGGCACCGGTCCTCGCCCTGACCTGGGTCACCACCTGAGCGCCGACATCGGACACCACGGGCGTGACCTCTATTCGCCGCTCGGTGACCACGGTCCCCCGTACGACTACGGTGTCCGCCAGAACCCTGCGCTCGACGGGCGCGGTCAGCACGGTGGGAGTTGGCGGCGCGGCGGCCGCTCGCCGCTCCGCCGGCGACTTCACATAGGTCGAGCCCACCAGACCGGTTACGGACAGGACAGCTGCCCCAGCGGTCAGTGCCAACCACCGTCGTCTTGTCGCCAGGCCAGCCTTCGCGGACCCGCACCGGCAAAAGCCGTCGTGTGTTTCACCGCTCATCGCGATGTCCTCCCCCTGTGCCCGTCGAGTTCGGGCACGGCGTGGTGGCATCGGGCCCGGAAAGCTCGCCAGCCTGCCACGGTCGACCGGTGGGTACAGCCACCGCAGCGGTTGTCGCGATCAACGCGGTGCGACGTGAGGGGACCATGTTGTCCCACTCGACATGACGACGGATGTGGCAGCGCGAAGCTCCGCATCCATCGTCTGCTTGACCTCGTCGAGGCGGGTCTCGTTCTCCTCGATGGAGCGCGTCTGGTAGGCCGCCTCCACTGCCATCCAGATGTTGATCAGGTTCGTCTCGCGCTTGCACGTGACATCGGCGACCGCGACCTCCCTCTCGGTTGCCGTCGCGACGTTCGAACCCTGCCACCGCACATCGTCATTCGCCTTCCAGGGGTCCGGATAGTCATGGCCCCGCTTCGACATGCAGTCACGCCAGTCGTCGAAGGCGGCCAGGAGGCGACGGTCCTGCCTGGCCCGCGCCGTCGCTTCACCGGCGAGCGCGAAGGGCAGCGCGAAACTCTCCGAGGAGACTGACCCCAGCGCCCGGCGTCCCTCCCCCAGACATCCGCCCTCCGGAACCTGGCCGGCTTCGCTCCTGGCGACCTCGCCATGCATGATCGCGTAGGCCCCCGGGGGCAACTCCGGCTCCCGCCTCGGGCCGGCCAGCCGGCTGGGAGGCGGGTGGTAGCCGTAGCGTCGTGCCTCCGCCTCGTCCGTGATGCCGAACCTGTCGGGATGACCGGGGCGTCCCTCGACCAGCGGTGGAGGAACGACCTGGTAGCCGAAGCGAGCCAGGCATTTCGCGGCGATCAGGGAAGTTGCGTAGGTGACTATCGCCTCGCTCCGCGCGTCGAGCATGTAGGCGTCGAGTGGGAGAGCAACCTTCTCGGCGAGCACCGGTTCCGTACGGACACTTATCTCCGGCTCACCCGCAACTTCGGCAGTCGGCCCTGCGCAGCCGGAAATAAAGGTCACCACAACGACGGGGATTAAAGTTCTCAATCGTGGCATGGCCTACCTCTGCGATTGAGACGCTGGTGGCCGGCAGGGCCACCAGCGCCTGACGCATGACAATTATCTCTCAATTCCGCCACATGCGGAATGTTCAGTAGTCGTTGGAAGAAGCCTTGTTGTTGAACCCGTAGTCGGAGAAGTAGTAGACCTTCTCCCCCGGGAGGATGCGGAGCCAGGAGCCTCGGTAGTAGGAGTGTTCGTAAAGGTAGGCATCCCAGAAGCTGTACTTGCTCTGTCCGGAACTGGCCTGGTCGTTGATGGAGATCGTCGTCCCCCACCACTTGTCGCCACTGGCGTAGTCGCTGTCGCTGCTGCCCAGGTCCCAGCGACCACCGCTCATGTTGTTGCCCTCGAAGAGGCACAAGTCGCCAGGTCCGCAGTTGCCGTCGTTGGCCAGGGCGGGCGAGGCGACGCCGAGGGTGGCCGTCAGCACTGCCGCCGCGACGAGAACGCCACCGGATGCCCTGGAGACTGCGCCGGGCCTCAGCACGGCCGCACGACGTTCGAGGGCTGGCTGCCCTTGTCCCAGCCCTTGTCGGTCGGGTTCCACGAAACGCTGATCGAGTCGATCCCGACGCCGATGCCGGTGATCTGTGCCGTCGACCAGGTGTGGGTGTATTCCGAGAAGGCCTGGAGCTCGCCGCAGCCGGGAGTATTGATCGAGTACACGATCTGGCCGTTGTACATGTTGTAGTCCAGCGCGCCACAGCCGGATCCACCGCAGAGTCGATCCTGCGCCCTGGCCGCGACCCCGTCGGTCCCGCCGGAGACCATGGTCAGGCTGAAGGACGGGAACGTGCTGGATGCGCCCCACGCGGTCGAGGAGTATCCCGACACCGAGGAGACGTTACGGCTGAAGGAGATCGCGAACACGTCGTATCCACCGACATTGCACGTGGTCGTGCAACCACCGTCACTCTTGAGTGAGGTGAGACTGCTGAACTTCCACGTTGCGATCGCGTAGTACTTACTGGTGCAGGTGTCCCTGTATATGGAGGGCGCGGGCACACTGACGATGCTTTCCGACGACATCGGAGTAGCGGTTCGGGGCGTCGGGGTCGAGACGAGCCTGAGTCCCTCCTCGGCGAACAGCGTCCGGTCGATCTCCGCCTGCGACTTGCCGGAACGACGCAGGGCGACGAGGGTGCGGTCCAACGCCTTTGCCCCGCCGTCGCCGGCTGTCGCCCTGTTGGCCGCGGAAGTGCTGAGACAGAGGGGCTCAGGTGCCGCCTGCGCTCCCGTGGCGCTGATGATTACCACACTCCCGGACACGAGGGCCGTGAGGGCGACAATGCGGCCGATAATCCCTTTGGCGAACAAGATGCATCCTCCCGATGGAACCGATAGTTGTCACGGGAACTCCCGTCGATGCAGACTGGCCGGACCCATGGGGCCACGACAAGCCTGCCGGGGAAGGGTTGCGGATACCCGCAGCAGTGCGGCGACCGTGTCCGGTATCGAGCCTTTGGTGGATTTGTCGGCATTGACAGTCGGGGATAGGTGCTGCACCCTAGGCTCTTGATTACCGATGCCGGGATTCTCAGCCGGAGGTTGTCATGTCCACGGGGGACAGAAGTGTTAGTGGCCAGGAACACGAATTACTGCGACTACTGTTGTTGGGTCAGACCGTCGCCGCTGCGGCAGCAGCACTCTACGTCAGCACGAGGACGGCAGAAGGAATGCTCGCCAGGCTCCGCCAGCGCGCAAACGCACCCACCCTCTACGCGCTGGGAGCGAAAGCGGAACAGCTTGGTTGGCACGAAGAGGGAGAGGTGGTGAGTATCCGCCGCAGCAACGCCGAACCCTTGGACCCGATTGCCGGGGCCGCCTGAGGCTCCGATGCACCCTGTAGCCGGCCAGGCAGGGCCGGTTACATCGACGGCTGGTCTCGGAAGCCAAGGTGGTCGGTCGTTGGTGGGGTGGACCCGATCTCGAAGGCGAAATGGAAGGCGTCCAGCGGTGCCCTCCAGCGCACGGCCCACCGGCGTCCCGGCCGACGCCGGTGGGATCGAGGCCGCCAGCCTGCGGATCACGTGCAGATCTACGTTCACCGGGTGCCCGAAGAGGGACCGGCCGCGGGGCCCGGTGGGTGGCCGCAGGCGGGAGACGGGCAGTGCTCGGGGTCTGCGTGCAGACGAGGACCGGGGCTGCGTCGTGCCCCGGCTGCGTCCCGGTGACCTTCGTCAGACGCTTTCGCGTCCAAGGCGGATCGTGGTGGGCCGCCAGGGACTCGAACCCTGAACCTAAGGATTAAAAGTCCTCAGCTCTGCCATTGAGCTAGCGGCCCGTTCGCCCACAGGTTACCCGACCACGCCCTCCCGGTCGGGTACGCCTGCGGGCGGCCCCGGAGACCGGGCCGCCGTCGCCCACCTCATCCGGCGGCCGGTTCCCGGGTGTCGGCCGGTACGACCATGGGTGCCCCGGTGACCGGGTCGGGGACCACCTGGTTCGGCATCCCGAACACCTCGGCGACGAGCCCTGCACCGACGGTCGACGCCGGGTGCCCCTCGGCCACGATCCGGCCGTCGCGCATCGCCACCAGGTGGGTGGCGTACCGGGCGGCGTGGTTGAGGTCGTGCAGCACGGCCACCACGGTGCGTCCCCGGGTGACGAGGCGGTGCAGCACGTTGAGCACGTCGATCTGGTGTGCCACGTCCAGGTAGGTGGTGGGCTCGTCGAGCAGGACGAGGGGCGTCTCCTGGGCGAGCACCATGGCGATCCAGGCCCGTTGGCGTTGCCCGCCGGAGAGTTCGTCGACCCGCCGGTCGGCCAGGTCGGTGGTGCCGGTGGAGTCGAGCGCCGACTCGACGGCCTCCTCGTCGGCGTGGGAGAAGCGGCGCAGCACCCGTTGGTGGGCGTAGCGGCCCCGGCCGACCAGCTCGCGGACGGTGATCCCCTCGGGCGCGGTCATGGTCTGCGGCAGCAGCGCGATCCGCCGGGCGCGTTCCTTCGCCGGCAGGGTGACCAGGTCCGATCCGTCGAGCGTGACCCGACCCTCGGCGGGGCGGAGCAGCCCGGAGAGGGCGCGCAGGAGCGTCGACTTGCCGCACGCGTTGGGCCCGATGAGGACGGTGAACGAGCCGTCGGGCACGGCGAACGACAGGTCGGCGCTGACGGTGCGCTGGTCGTACCGGAGGGTGACGTTCTCGGCCCGCAGCCGCGCGGTCAGCTGGTCGACCATCGGGTCCTCCTGATCTCGTGGACGAGCAGCCAGAGCAGGTACGCGCCGCCGAGGGTGACCGTGACCACCCCCACCGGCACGGTCAGCGGGATCACGTGCTGGGCGATCAGGTCGGCGCCGAGCAGCAGCAGCGCCCCGACCCCGGCGGTGGCGGCGAGCGGCAGGCCGGGGGCCCGGACGAGCCGGCGGGCGATCTGCGGGGCGGCCAGGGCGACGAAGGAGATCGGGCCGGCGACGGTGGTGACCGCGCTGACCAGGGCGACCGCGATGACCACGAGGACGGCGCGGTTGCGCTCGACCGCGACTCCGCTGGCGGCGGCGACGTCGTCGCCCAGTTCGAGCTGGGCCAGGGCCGCCGCCCACAGTGGGGTGACCGCCAGCAGCACCAGGATGATCGCGGCGGCCGGCCAGACCACGTCGGCGGTGGCAGCGTTGAGCGAACCGGCACCCCAGGCGGCGGCGAACAGCGCCGTCTCCAGGTCGGCGCGCAGCAGCAGCCAGGTGTTGGTGGCGGCGAGCATCGAGGAGACGCCCACCCCGACGACGATGAACCGGAACCCGGAGAGCCCGTCCCGGTAGGCGAGCAGGTAGATCGCCAGCGCCGCGAGCAGGCCGCCGGCGAGTGAGCCGAGCATCAGCAGGTGCCAGCCGCCGCCGAGCATCAGCAGGGCGATCAGCATGCCGGTGAACGACCCGTTCGCCAGGCCGATGATGTCCGGGCTGGCCAGCGGGTTGCGGGTGATGGTCTGGAAGATCGCCCCGGCGACGCCGAGCGCCGCGCCGAAGGCGACGGCGGCGGCGATGCGGGGCAGCCGCCACTCCAGCACGACGGTGCGGGTCAGCCCGTCGATCCGGCCGCCGAGCACGCCGAGCACCTCGTCGAGGCGCAGCGGGAAGTCACCCAGCCAGAGGCCGAGCACCGCCAGCGCCGCGACGACGAGCGCGGCGGCGGCGCAGACGGCGGCTTCGCGTACGCCGACGGTCACGTGCCGGTGGTCGGTGCCGAGCAACAGCCGGCGACCCCCGGCGGTGCGGCGGACCGGCCGGCTCACAGCGCGGTCGCCCGTCGGCGTCGGGCGAGCGCGATCAGCATGGGCGCACCGACGAACGCGGTGACGATGCCGACGGGCATCTCGCTGGGCAGGACGGCGATCCGGCCGAGCACGTCGGCCAGCAGCACCAGCATCCCGCCGGCCAGCAGGGACCCGGCGAGGATCCGGCGCTGGTCGGTGCCGACACCCCAGCGCACCAGGTGCGGCACCACGAGCCCGACGAACGAGATGGGGCCGGCGATGGCGCTCGCCCCACCGGCGAGCAGGGTCACCGCGCCGAGCACGAGCAGCCGGGTCCGGACCAGGCTGACGCCCTGGGCGGCGGCCAGGTCGGGGCCGAGCGCGAGCGCGTTGAGGCTGCGGGCCGCGACCAGCGCGGCGAGCAGCCCGGCCACGATCAGCGGCAGCACCGGCAGCACCACGGCGGTGTCGCGTTCGAGCAGGCTGCCGGCGTTCCAGCCGCGCATCCGGTCGAAGGTGTCGGGGTGGGTGAGGGTGATCCCGGTGGTCAGGCCGGCGAGCACGGCACCGGTCGCCACCCCGGTCACCAGCAGCCGGGTGGGGGTGGCCCGCAGGTCGGCGGCGCCGCCGACGGCGTACACGGCGACGGCGACCAGGAGCGCGCCGAGCAGGGCGAGCCACATGTAGCCGGCCGGCGAGGTGATCCCGAAGAAGGCGATGCCGGCGGCGACGAACGCGGCGGCACCGGCGTTGACGCCGAGGATGCCCGGTTCGGCGAGCGCGTTGCGGGTGAACGCCTGCATCAGCGCACCCGCGACCCCGAGGCCGGCTCCGACGAGCAGCCCGGCGAGGGTGCGCGGGAGGCGCTGCCCCCAGACGACGTACTGCGCGGTGTCGCTGCCCGCGCCCCGCAGCGCCGCCCAGACGTCCGCCGGGGGCACCGGGTTCGCGCCCACGAAGACCGACAACACCAGCGACCCCACGAGTACGACGACCGCGCCGACCAGCCACCGCCTGGTGGTACGGCGACGCGCGGTACGGCCGGTGTCCGGCCGTACCGCGCGGGCGGGTGTGGTGGCGGTCAACTCGACGCGGTGAGGATGCGTTCGAGATCGTCGAGGACGACCTTCCCGCCGACCGTGCCGACGCCGGTGATCCAGAACGACTGGTCGACGAGGTGCAGGCGGGGGAAGGCGGCGGCGTTGGCGGTGACCGAGGCGGGGATGGTGCTGCGGTCGTTGACGTCGACGGTGGTGACGAAGACGTGGTCGGCCTTGGCCTCCAGCACCCGTTCCGGGGAGACGTCGACCGAGATGGAGTTCTCCCAGTCGCGCTCGGGGGTCGTGAAGCCGACGCACTCCAGTGCGCTGCCGGCGAACGAGGTGGGGCCGTAGAGGGTGAGGACGCCGTCGCGGGGGCGGATGAGCTGCGCGGTCTTCCCGGCGGTGCCGAACTTCTTGGCGATGTCCGCGCACCGCTGCTGGAAGCCGGCGAGGAGCTTGTCGGCGGAGTCCGCGCCGCCGAGCGTGGTCGCGGTGAACCTGACGTTGTCCTGCCACGGGTCGGCCTGGGAGGCCATGAACACGGTCGGGGCGACGTCGGTGAGCTGCTGGTAGAGGGCGGAGTGCCGGGACTCGGTGCCGATGATCAGGTCGGGCTTGAGGGCCGCGATCTTCTGCACGTTGGGTTCCTGGACGGTGCCGACGGTGGTGATGCCGGCGGCCTTGTCGCCGAGGTACTTGGGCACGCCGGCGGCCTCGTTGAGCACGGCCGCGCCGACCGGGGTGAGTTCCAGGGCGATGGCGGTGTCGAGCTGGACCGGTTCGAGGACGACGACCCGGGTCGGCTTGTTCGGCACGGCGGTCTTGCCGCGTGCGTGTTCGACGGTTCTGGTGTCGCCGACGCTGCCCGCCGGGTCGGAGTCGTCGGAGCCGCAGGCGGCCACGGCGAGCACGGCCGCCGAGGCGACGGTGAGGGCGAGGAGGCGTCGGCGGATTGTTCGAGGGGTCGGCGTGCGCATGGTGCAGGTTCCCGTCTGGCTACTGACAGTGATTACTCACGGCGATGTTTAGGTTAGCATTACCTAATCATCGATCTCTTCGCGGGCTGGCCGGTCGTGCCAGTAACCCTGGGTGTGCACCTGCCGTAGATCAACGTCTGCCTCGGTGAAGAGTCGACGCACCAGGGCAATCTTGCTACTCTCCGTAGCCGCCCAGGCGTAGAAGTCCGTTCCCGCCGTCGCCGCCGCCCGGCCGTGCCCGGCCAACCAGTCGGCCACCAACCCGGTCAGCGTCGTCCCGCCCCGGGCGTCGCCCCGCAGCCGGACCTCGACCCGGTGGCCGGCGGTCACGTCGTCGAGGGTGGCGGCGTCCGCCGCGTCGCCGGCCTCCAGCAGGACCGTCGCCCGCACCCCCGGGCCGAGGCCGGACAGGATGCCGCGTACCGCCGGGTAGGCCGTCTCGTCCGCCGCGATCAGCACCCGCGTCGCCGGCCCCGGCTCCCACTGCACGCCGTACCCGGGTTGGCCGGCCGCCACGTGCGGGCCCGACAGGAGCAGCCGGTCACCGGGCCGGGCCGCCGCCGCCCAGCCGCTCGCCGGGCCGTGCGGCTGGTGCAGGTAGAAGTCCAGGTCCAGCTCGCCCGCTGGCGGCCGGGTGCGGTACGCGGTGTAGCTGCGCAGCCTCGGGCGCACGTCGCCGGGAATGGACCGCCACTCGCGTCGCCACGTCTGCTCGGGCAGCCCCGCCCGCAGCTCGGCCGGGTAGCCGCCGTCGACCGGAAGCATGATCTTGATGCGCTGGTCGAGCTGGTACGGGGCCATCTCCCGCAGCCGCTCGTCGCCGAGCGTCACCCGGACGAACCCGGGCGACAGCCGCCGGGTCGCCGTCACGGTCGTCGCGAACAGGACGTTGGGCGAGTTGCCGAATGCTGACATGCCGGCAGAGGCTAGCGTGCCCCGTCCGGGCAGCTCACCGCCCCGGACCCGGCAGTGACCCAGGCCCACCCGGCCGCCGCCCGCCGAACCGGGTCGCCCGGTGCCGGCGCGACAGGCCGGCACCGGCCCGGTACACCGTCAGCGGGCCTGCCGGAGCGCGTCGGCGAGCTCCGTGGCCGTCGTCGCGGTGACCCGGGGCTGGTCGACGAGCATCGCGTCGATCACCCCGGCCAGCCGCGGCGGCACGGCCCCGGCCCGCTGCCGCACGGGCACCGGCCGGGTACGCAGGACCACCGCGACCGGGTCGGCCCCGGCGGGGAAGTCCCGGGGCGTCGCCCCGGTCAGCATCCAGTAGAGACAGGCGGTGACCGCCCAGAGGTCCACCTCCGGGCGGGCGTACCGGTAGTCCACCAGTTGGGCGCGGGGCTGGAAGGCGAGGCTGCCGCCGGTCGCGCCGGTTCCCGTGTGCCCGGACAGGCCCGCCTTCTCGAACGCCTTCGCCAGCCCGAAGTCGGCGACCTTGGTGACGACCTCCCCTGCGGGCCCGGTGGCGAGCAGAAGGTTGTGCGGGGTGACGTCCCGGTGCACCAGCCCGTGGGCGGTCTCCGTCCGGCCGTCGGCCAGCACGACCGCGAGCTCCGCCCGATGGGCGTAGGCCAACGCGTCCAACGCGTCGAGCGTGATCGGCAGCGCCTCGTCGACCGTGAGCCGGCCGCCGCGCCGGGCCACGAACTCGGCGACGCTGCCACCCGGGCAGTACTCGCAGGTGAGGAAGAACGCGGCGTCGGCCGCACCGCTGCTGTGCAGCGCGACGATGTTGGGGTGCCGCAGCCCCCGGGTGCAGGCGATCTCACGGCGGAAGGCGTCCCGCGCGGCCGGGTCCACCGCCCGGTCGGCGAGCAGCGTCTTCAGGGCGACGAGCCGGCCGGACGGTTCGTGGCGGGCCAGGTAGACGACACCGTGGCCGCCCCGCCCGAGCTCGCGCAGCACCCGGTGGTCGGCGAAGCCGTCGAGGCCGGGGGCCCCGAGCGCGGCGGCCACAGCCAACGCCGGCAGGGCCCGACCCCGGCCCGGTCCGGTCGTTACGGCCGCCCGCGTCCCGTCGCCGGCAAGGGTGACGCGTAACGTCGCGCCCCCGATCCGCACCTCGTCACCGGCCGACAGGAGCCGCCCGCCGTCGACGGGTCGGCCGTCGAGCCAGGTGCCGTGCCGGCTGCCGAGGTCGCGTACCCACACCTGCGGCGGATCGATGTCGAGCCGGCAGTGCCGGCGGGAGACCCGCCGGTGCCCGTCGTCGACCCGGATCCCGCAGTCGACGGCCCGCCCCACCACGACCGAGGTGCGACGGTCGAAGACGTACGTGTCGACGGTGGAACCGGCCCGGACGGTCACCGTGACGGGCGGGGGAGCCGACGCCGCCCCGGCGGGTCGCCCGGCCCCGGGGTCGTCGGTGCCCACGTCCGGCCGCCCGGTCAGTCGACCAACGCCACGTACAACGGGCTGCCCAGCAGCACGGTCATGCCGGGCCGCCCGTCGAGTTCCGGGTACGGGCTGGGCCCGTGGAGCAGCCGCTTGGCGAGGAATTCGACGTTCTGCGTCGGCCCACGCAGGCGGGTGCCGGCCTGGTGCACCGAGGCCAGCGCCGCCACCTCGGCCGCGTCCGGCTCGTCCACGCCGGCGGGCGGGGTGCCCGGCACCGGTTCGGCCCCCTCGTCGACCAGCCCGGCGAGCAGCGCCGGCATCGTGGACGAACCCACGAGCCCGCGCACGGTGGACTCGGCCGTCGAGGTCGCGCCGATGAGGTGCAACGGTGACCCGCCGAGGCCGACGATGGTGTCGTCGGTACGGCCGCCGAAGTAGACGAGCGACAGCTCGCCCGTGGTCGGGACGATGCCCCACCGCATCGGCAGCAGCCCCCGGAAGAACTGCCCCGGCTCGTCCACGGAACCGACGTCGGCGTGCTCGTCCAGGTAGCGCGTCACCCGTTCCAGGCGGGCCAACCGGTCGGTGCCGGGGTTCTCGACGCTGCGTTTCACCCCGACGACGGTGAGGTTCACACTGAACTCGGCGGCGCGCCTGCGCTGGTGACCCGGGTCGATCTGGGACAGCAACATGTCCACCTTGGCGTCGCTGACGTAGAGGTAGTAACGAAAACTCACGGTCACTCCCTGACGACGCGGCCCGGCCCACGAGGTTACCCTCCGCGACCAACCGACGGTTGTCCCGTGTGGTCGGGGGTGCCAGGCTCGAACCATGCCGTGGCGTCCCGGGGACCGGATTCTGGACCTCTACGAAGTGCTCGACGAACCCCTCGCCGGTGGCATGGGACTGGTCTACCGGGTGCGGCACCCCGGCTGGGACACCGACCTCGCCGTCAAGGTGCCGCGCCCCGAGCAACTGTCCACCGAGGCGCGACGGACCCGTTTCGAATCCGAGGCGGGCACCTGGGTCGGACTGGGCCTGCACCCCCACGTGGTCAGTTGCGCGTACGTGCGCCGGGTCGACGGGCTGCCCTGCGTGTTCGCCGAGTGGGTCACCGGCGGGTCGCTGGACCACCTGGTCCGGACGGGGCGGCTGCACGGGGGACCGGACGGCCCCGACGACGGGTTCCTCGCCCGTGCGCTCGACCTCGCGGTGCAGTCGGCGTGGGGCATCGATCACGCCCACCGGCAGGGCCTCGTCCACCAGGACGTCAAGCCCGCGAACATCATGGTCGGGCTCGACGGTGACTGGACCGCGAAGGTCACCGACTTCGGGCTGGCCGGTGCCCGCGCCGCCGTCGACGGGGCCGACGGCACCGGGCCGGACGCCAGCCTGGGCGCGAGTTTCGGCGGCATGACCCCCGCCTACTGCTCGCCCGAGCAGGCCGAGGCGGCGGCCGGCGCGCGGGTCACCCTCACCCGGGCCACCGACGTCTGGTCGTGGGCGCTGTGCGTGTGGGAGATGTTCGCCGGTCACCGCCCCTGCCGCTACGGTCAGGCGGCGCGGGAGGCGTTCGCCGAGCACCTGGCGGCGGGGGACACCCGGCCGGGGGCGCAGCCGATGCCGCCGGGGATCGTCGACCTGCTCCGGCGGTGCTTCGACGTCGACCCGTCGACCCGCCCGCACAGCCTCGCCGACCTGGCCACCGAGGTCGCCGGGACGTACGCCGACATCCTCGGCGTCCGCTATCCACGGGTGCCGCCGTCGGCGGCGGGCCTGCTCGCCGGCAGCCTCTCCAACCAGGCGCTCTCGCTGCTCGACCTCGACCGGCCGGCGGAGTCGGAACACCTGTGGCGTTCCGCCGTCGACATCGACCCGCACCATCCCGGCGCGGTCTACAACTGGGCGCTGTACCGGTGGCGGCAGGGCCGGATCACCGACGAACAGGTGCTGGCGGAGCTGCTGGCGGCGCGGGAGATCGCCGGGGAGAACTGGCGGGCCGACCACCTGCTGGCGTTCGTCCACGCGGAACGGGGTGACGACGCGGCGGCCCGGCCGCTGCTGGCCGCCGCGCCCGCCGGCCCCGAGGTCACCGAGGTGACCGCCGCCCTGGCCCGACGCAGGACGCAGCCCGGGTCGCTGCGGCTGTCCGGCCACCGGGGCCGGGTGACCGCCGTCGCCGTGGACGGGAACGGTCGGGTGGCGGTCACCGGCGGCGCGGACGGCAGCCTCCGGACGTGGTCGCTGACCGGGCCGCCGGTGGGCACCGAACTCGGTGTGGACGGGACCGGTGCCGAGGTCACGGCCCTGACGGTCGACCGGGACGGCCGGGCCGCGCTCGTCGCCCGCGCGGGGGGCCGGGTCGAGTGCTGGGACCTGGCGCGGGGCGGGTGCGTCCGGGTGCCGTCCGACCAGGGGGCGGCGGTGACCGCACTGGCGCTCACCGCCTCGGGCACGGCCGCCATCGGGTACGACAACGGCCGGATCGAGGTACGGGACACGGCGGACGGCCGGTTGCGGCGCACCCTGGAGCATCCGCCGGGCACCTACCAGCGGCTGGACCCCGCGACGGGCCGGATCCTGCCGGAGATCCAGGAGAGCCCCGCCGAGGTCACCGTGCTGGGCCTGAGCGAGGACGGCACGGTCGCGGTGTCGGCGGCACCCCGGGACGGCAGTGTGGTGGTCTGGGAGGTCGACACCGGACGCTGGCTGCACCGCCTGGTCAAGTCCGCCGACATGCGGATGACCGGGGTCGACCGGGTGGCGTTGGGCGGGTCCGGCAGGTACGCCCTGCTGATCGGGCACCAGACGCGGGTGGCGCACCTGTGGGAGACCCGGCCCAACCGGGTGCGGGGGCCGGTGCCGAACAACCTGAACCGGCACTCGACGGTCGTGCTCAGCGGTGACGGCGAACGGGCGGCCTCGGTCGGGGTGGGCAGCGCCGACCAGCCGGTACGGATCTGGCAGACGGATTCCGGCCGGTGCCTGCGTACCGTCGCCACGCCTACCGACGGGCTGTCACCGGAGCTGGCCGGTCTGCTGTGGCTCACCTGCGGGGCGATCAGCGGCGACGGCGCGCTGGTCGTGGTCGGGGACGAGTACGGAGGGCTGCACGTCCACCGGCTGCCCCGTCCCGACCTGCGCGCGCCGTGGAGCTACGAGCGGCCCCTGGCGGCGCGCGCGGTGCTGGCCGCCGAGGCGCAGGTCCGGCAACGGATCGTCCGGGCGGAGGCGCTCGGCCGGGAGGGCCGGACGGCCGCCGCCGCCGGGGAACTGCGGGCCGCCCGCGACCTGGTCGGGTTCGAGCGTCACCCGCAGCTGCGGGACCTGTGGGAGCGGTTGGGGCGGGCGGCGGGCGAGCGGACCGCACCGCTGGGCATCTGGCAGGGCTACGAGCTGCGCGGCGGCCAGTTCACCTTCGTACCCGGGCTGGAACCGGCGCTCAGTGTCGACGGCGAGCTGGCGGTGACGGGTGGCGCCGACGGCCTGATCCGGGTGTGGGAGCTGCGGACCGGCCGGCAACGGCACACCTTCGCGGAGCGGGTGGGTAAGGCGCACACCCTCGTGCTCTCCACCGATGCCCGGCTCGCGGTCAGCGCGGACTGGGCCGGGACCGCCCACCTGTGGGACCTGACGGCCGGGCGGCGGCGGGCCGAACTGCACGGCGACCACGGCGCGGTACGGGCGGTCGCCCTGGACGGTGCGGGCCGGTACGCGGTCGTCGGTGACGCCGAGGGGAACCTGTGCCTGTGGAGCCTGCACCGGTTCCACCTGAGCCGCACGATGGTGGCGCACCAGGGGCCGGTGGGGTCGGTCCGACTCAGCGACGACGGTCGGTACGCCGCGTCGGCCGGTGCGGAGGACCGGACGTGCCGGCTGTGGCGTACGGGCACCGGCAGCCCGGTGCTCACGGTCCCCGTCGGGTTCGGGCGGACGACGCTGCGGTTCACCCCGGACGGACGGCAGCTCCTGGTCAACTCGGCGAGGGAACTGACCGGATGGGACGTGCTCACCGGCCGCCAGCGGTACGCCCTGCCGAGCCGGGGCGACGCCGTGGCGTTGAGCCGGGACGGACGGGTCGGGCTCGTCCCCGCGTACGATGGGTCGTACGGGCGGGTGGTGTCGGTGTGGGAGACGGCGACCGGGCGGGTGCTGTGTGAACTCGCCTCCGAGGCGGACGTGTTCGACGTGAGCCCCGACGGGCGGCACGTGGTGACCGCCGACGCGGACCGTACGCTGCGCATCTGGGACGTGCGGACGGGACGACGCGTGCACACGTGCGACGGTCACCCGGAGCCGGTGACGTCCGTGGCGTTCACGGCGGACGGCCGGAGCCTGGTGTCGATGGACAACCGGCCGGCGATCCGGCGGTGGGAGCTGGACTGGGACTACGACTTCACGGGCTGACCCGCAACCGGGCCGAGCCGAGCCGGGTGCTGAGCCCACCGCCCGCCACGGGCTCCATCGGCTGGTCGGAGTACGCCGCCGCGCGCAGCGCGTCGTCGTGGGCGGCCCGCTGCGTGCGGGAGAAGCGGCTGCGGTCGACCGCGAGGTCGGCCACGACCGGCGGGACGAGATCCCGGAACTCCGCCGGCAGTCCGGCGGTGTTGCGTTCGTAGTGGGGATCGTCGGGATAGCTCAGCGTCAGGGTGATCGGTGGCTCGCCGCGCAGCCGACCGCCCAGTGCGCGCAGGGAACCGGCCAGGAACTCCAGGGCGATGTTCACGTCACCCGACAACGTGATGTTGTTGGACTCCGGCTGGTATCCGGGCGGCGCGTCCTCGGGCACCACGAACCGTACGGTGACCCGCTTGGCGGGCAACTCCAGCAGCAGGCGGGGCCAGGGTCCGCCGCCCTCGATGGTGACGTCGACCGGCTGGGGATCGACGGACAGTCGCAGGCTGAGCCGGTCGACCATCTTCAGGGCCTCGGGCGGCGGGTTGTCCGGCCGGTACGGGCCCCGGCTGCGGGTCCGCAGCGCGCTCGCGTGCATGGTGGTCAGCACGCGTGCCCCGGTGCTGTCGATCTCCAGGGCGAGCGGGTGGACCGCCAGGTCCCGCATGACGCGGACGACCGCGCCGATCAGCACTGATGGTGCCGCAGCGGTGGCCATCGCCTGCCCTTCCGTTCGGTGTGTGACCGGTGTCGCACCGTGACGGACAGTGTCGCACATGGATGTGTTGGGGGTTGTCGCCCGATGTGGCGGTGGCGGCCGGGGTGGGACCCGGGAAACGAAGACCCCCGGGCAGTTCATCAACTCGGTGTGACGTATCCTGTACGCGACTCTGGGTAATTGTCGGAGGTGATTTGCCACTCTCGCTCCCGTTATGTCATTGCAAGTTGTGATCAATCTTGACCTTGTCGTGAAATGCTTCCTAGGGTCTCTTTTGGTCGTCAGCCTGATCGGGAGAGAGAATTAATGGACGAGGTGTCCCTTTCCGATCGTCTGGGCGACCAGCTGAGGCGATTGTGCGAGGTCAGCGGAATCGCCGCGGCAGAACCGGTGGGACTGCTGGAAAGCCTGCTCGGAACGGCCGGTTCGCAGCCGTTGTCGGCCCCGCCACGCTGGCCGTCCGACATCGCCGACGACCACACCCCGGTGGAGTTCTCCATCGCCTTCAGCGCCACCGAACCGCCGACCGTGCGCATTCTCGGCGAGACCCTGGGCGCGCCACCCGGCCGGTCGGCCAACATGGTCGCCACCCGACGGTTCCTCGACCGGCAGGCGCACCGTGCCGGCCTGTCCACCTCCCGGCTGGATTCGGTAAGCGACCTGTTCACCACCGACGACCCGCAGGGCGCCTTCGCGCTCTGGTGCTCACTGGTGTTCCGCAGCGGCCGGCGCCCCGAGTTCAAGGTCTACCTCAATCCGGAGCTGCGGGGGGTCGACCGGGCGCCGGGCCTGATCGCCGAGGCGCTGCACCGGCTCGGGCTCGGCAGGTCCCACCGGGCGATGCTCGACCACGGCATCCGGCCGGGCGAGCTGGGCCGTCGGGACCGGCTGACGTTCTTCGCCCTCGATCTGCACGACGACGCCCAGGCCCGGGTCAAGCTCTACCTGACCCACCACGACGCCGAGGTGCGCGACGTCGTCCGGGCGGCCGGGATCGTCCACGACGCGGACGCGACCCGGCTCGCCGAGTTCGTCGAGTTGGCCGGTGGCTGCCGGACCCGGTTCGCCGGTCTTCCCCTGGTGGGCAGCTACACCCTGGTCGAGGGGGTCGACCGGCCGGTCGGCTACAGCCTCTACGTGCCGATCCGCGGCTACGTCGACGACGACGAGGAAGCGTACGACCGGGTGGTGGCGGTGCTGGACCGCTACGGCTTCGGCCACACGCTGCTGGACCGGGCGCTCGCCGCGGTGGCCCGACGGCCGCTGCGTGACGGCGTCGGGTTGATCCCGCACCTGTCGTTGCGGCTGGGTGCACCCCGGCCGGGGGTGACCGTCTACCTGTCCGCCGAGGCGTACCGGGTGACCCCGCCGGTACGCCGCCCGCTGACCGTCGACCGCACGGCGCTGGCCACCCCGACCGGCCGGGCCGGCGCGGGACACCCCTGACCGTCCATCGAGGAGCGAACAGTGCCCGTCGACGCCTACGCGATGCTGCCCCCGTACCGGATCAAGGTGGTCGAACCGATCCCCTTCCTCGACCCGCAGCAGCGGCGGGAGGCCCTCGCGGGCGCCGGATACAACCCGTTCGAGCTGCGCGCCGACCAGATCACCATCGACCTGCTGTCGGACTCCGGTACCGGGGCCACCTCGGCCGCGCAGGAGGCCGCCGCCGCGCTCGGCGACGAGTCCTACGCGGGGGCGCGCTCCTGGTTCCGGTTCCGCGACGAGGCACGCGACCTCACCGGATATCCGCACCTGCTCCCCGTGCACCAGGGCCGGGCCGGCGAACGCGTGCTCTTCACCAGCCTGCTCGAACCCGGCCAGCTCTGCCTCAGCAACACCCACTTCGACACCACCCGGGCCAACGTCACGCTGGCCGGCGCGGAGGCCCGGGACCTGCCCTGCCCGGCCGCGTTCGACCTCGACAGCGCGGACCCGTTCAAGGGCGACATCGACCTCGACGCGTTGGCCGCCACGCTCACCGGACCGGAACGCGACCGGGTCGGGCTCGTCCTCATCACGATCACCAACAACGGCCTCGGCGGGCAACCGGTGTCGATGGCCAACCTCACCGCCGTCCGCGACCTGTGCCGCGCGCACGGCGTGCCGTTCTTCCTGGACGCGGCGCGGTTCGCCGAGAACGCCTGGCTGGTCGGGCAGCGCGAGCCCGGCTACCGGGACTGGACGCCCCGGCAGATCGCCACCCACGCCTTCGGGCTCGCCGACGGCTGCGTGGTGAGCCTCAAGAAGGACGGCCTGTCGGCCATCGGCGGGCTCATCGGGTTGCGCGACGACGACCTGTTCGCCAGGTGCGAGGCCAACCTGATCGCCACCGAAGGGTTCTCCACCTACGGCGGGCTGGCCGGCCACGACCTCGAACGGCTCGCCCAGGGGCTGCGCGAGGTGGTCGACCCCGCGTACCTGCGGGCACGGGCCGCCTCCACCGCCCGGCTGGCCCGGCTGATCAACGAGGCGGGGGTGGACACCGTGCAACCCGCCGGCATCCACGCCCTCTACCTCAACGCCGGACGGTTGCTGCCCCACCTGTCCCCGGCGGAGTTCCCCGGGCACGCCCTCGGCTGCCAGCTCTACCTCGACGGGGGCATCCGCTGCGCCGAGCTGGGCTCGCTCTATCTCGGCGGCATGGACGACCGGCACCGGCTGGTCACCCCGGCCCCCTTCGAACTGGTGCGCCTGGCCATCCCGCGCCGCGTCTACACCGACACCCACTTCGAGTACGTGGCCGCCGTGCTCGCCGACATCGCCAAGGAACCCGGCCGGGTCCCCGGCTACCGGGTGGTCTCGTCGCCATCCCTGCTCCGGCACTTCAAGGTGCGGTTGGCGCAGCTCCCGACGGGGGGCGGCGGCGCCGACTGAACCCGGTACGCCCGGCTCCGGTCAGCGCGGCCGGAGCCGGCCGACACCGGCGGGGCGGGGCCTGCCGGGGCGCTCAGGCGGTGGCGGGCAGCCGGGACAGGGCGTGCCGCACCAGCTCGATCAGCGCCTGCTTGCTGGAGGCCCGGTCCCGGGCGTCGCACCACAGCAGCGGCACGGTCTC
The DNA here is from genome assembly GCF_049178955.1 of Micromonospora sp. WMMD730. Classification (NCBI taxonomy): domain Bacteria; kingdom Bacillati; phylum Actinomycetota; class Actinomycetes; order Micromonosporales; family Micromonosporaceae; genus Micromonospora; species Micromonospora sp. WMMD730. The sequence continues at coordinate 6,973,938 of NZ_JBMHML010000002.1, read as the reverse complement.
GTCCAGCTCCAGGGCGGCGCGGATCTCCTCCTCGGTGTAGGGGCACTCACCGAAGAACCGGTTGACGGCGGCGACGAACGGGATGCCCCGGCGCTCGAAATAGTCGACGGCCGGGAAACTGGTGCCGAGCCGGCGGGTGTCGACGAGCACGATCGCCCCCACCGCGCCCTGGGCCAGCTCGTCCCAGATGAACCAGAACCGGTCCTGACCCGGGGTGCCGAACAGGTAGAGCACGACGTCGTTGCTGATGGTGATCCGCCCGAAGTCCAGGGCGACGGTCGTGCTGGACTTGTCCTCCACGCCGGTGAGGTCGTCCACCCCGATGCTGGCCTGGGTGAGGACCTCCTCGGTGACCAGCGGTGGGATCTCGCTGACCGAGCCGACCAGGGTGGTCTTGCCGGTGCCGAAGCCGCCCGCCACGACGACCTTCACCGATTTCCGATCCACGCGTATCAGTCCCTCTTCTATATCCGCTGCAGGCCGGCGAGAACCGTTTCCAGCAGCCACCGGTCGGCGATCTTCTCCTGCGCCGGTGAGCCGATGTCCAGAAACCCCTGCTCGTGGAGCACGTCCACCATCACCTTGGTGATGGCGAGCGGCCGGTGCAGGTAGGCGCCGATCTCGGCGATGGAGATCCACCCCGTGCACTGGTGGAGGATCTCCCGGTACTCCAGCTCCAGCCGGCTCTGGTCGGCCGGCAGGGCGATGACCTGGGTGGCCAGGTCGAGGCTGGTGTTGCGGGGGCTCGTCCGCCCGTTGACGAGGATGTACAACGGCACCAGCCGGCCGGCCTCCGCCTCGTCGTCGCCGTCCCACACGTCGTGACTCATGGTTTCGACCCGGGTCGGTCGGTGAGTAGAGGTCCGTCGAGGCGGGCCTCGGAGCCGAGATAGTCACCGATGCGGGTCACCAGGCGGCTCATCTCGTACGCGACGGTGCCCATGTCGACGGACTGTTCACAGAGCACCGCCAGCCGCGCGTTCTGGCCGGCGGCGGCGACGAACAGCGTCCGTCCCTCGTACTCGATGATGACCTGTTGGACAGGGCCGCTGTCGAACCGGCGGCCCATCCCCGCGGCGATGCTGTGCAGGGACGACGCGCCGGCGGCCAACAACTCCCCGGCGTCCTGCGGGAGCGACGTGGACTTCTGCACGATCAGCCCGTCGGTGGACAGGACGACCGCGTAGACCACGTCAGGGACCTCCACCAGATCGTCGAGGATCCAGGTCAGATCGTTCTGCGATGCCGAGTGGGTCATACGTTCCTGCCTTGGTCGTCTCTGCTGGCGGAGTCCCCGTTTTTCGCCGCCCGGCCGGCGGCCCAGGCCTTCTGGTATCTGCTGAACCGGTCCCGGGCCTCCTCGGGTGACCGGGCGGGAGCCGGCGCGGCGTCGGGCTTCGGCCCGGGCAGACCCTCGTCGCGCAACTCGGGGGCGAGGTGCTGCTGCGGCCGGCGGTGCGGCAGGGGCGGCCGGGCGGCGACCTGCGGGCCGGACGAACCGCCACGGGCCGGGCCACGCTGCGCCGGAACCTCGGTCATGATGCCCCCGCTGCGGTCGGAGTGTCGCTCCCCGGTGGGACCGGCCGGCGCCCGCCCGGCCCCGCCCGGTGCGGTGGTCGCCACGGCGGTGGGTCGGGCTCCGGCGGCCGGGTGCAGCTCCCGCCGGCCGCCGCCGACCGGCAGCACCGCGCCGACACCGGGCCGCGACATCGCCGTGGCGACGCCGCCGAGCGGCAGGACGCCCGGGTCGGTACGGTCCAGTTCGGCGACGTACGACTCGGTGACGATCACCCGGTCGGGCAGCAGCACGATCGCCAGCAGGCCGCCGTACGCCGACGCCCGCAGGCTCACCTGGACGCCGTCCCGCTTGGCCAGCTCCGCCACCACGTGCAGGCCGACCTGCGCGCCGTCCTTCAGCGCCGTCACGTCCGGGGTCGGCGCGGTGGCGAGCAGGTCGTTCGCCCGTTCCAACGCGTCCGCCCGCATCCCCACGCCGGCGTCCTCGATCTCCACCGCGATGCCGCGCTTGACCTCGATGCAGGTCACCCAGACCGTGGTCTCGGGCGGCGAGAACGCCAGCGCGTTGTCCAGCAACTCGGCGATCAGGTGGACGGTGCCGGCCACCGCCGGCCCGGCGACCGCCACGTCCGGCGCGCTGCGCAGGGTGATGCGCTGGTACTGCTGGGCCTCCGCGAAGGCCGCCAGCAGCACCCGGCGCACCGGCACCGGGTTCTGGAAGCGGCGGCCGATCTGACCGCCGGCCAGGATGACGAGGTTCTCCAGGAACCGGCGGGTCTGGGTGAGCTGGTGGTTGATGTCGAACAGTTCGGCCAGCAGCTTCTCGTCGCCGATCCGGTTCTGGAGGTCCTCGATGACCTTCAGGCCGCGTTGCAGGGGGCGCTGTGGGCGGCGGGCCACACCCATCAGCATCGCGATACCGGCCGCCCGGGTCTTCGCCTCGTCGACCGCCGCACCCGCCGCCGCCTGCAACGACCGGTTGATCACCTCGGCCACCCGGCCGATCTCGTCGCTGCCGTAATCCGGTAGCGGCAGCTCGGAGGCGAGGTCGACCTTCTCCCGTCGGCGTAGCCGGTCCATCATCGCCGGCAGTTGCTTGTCGACCACCGCCTCGGCGTCCCGGCCGAGCTGGGCGAGGCGTACCGACAACGCCCGGTCCACCAGGATCTGCGACTGCCGGATCGCCCAGATGATCGCGGCGACGACGACGAGCAGCGCGACCAGACTGCCCAGGGAGGCGGTGAACAGCTGGGTGTTGCCGGTGCGCAGGGTCCGCGCCGAGACCGTGTCGGCCTGCACCACGGTCAGGTTGATCAGATCGTCGGACACCTGCCGGGTGAGGACTTCCCACCGGGCCCGGTTGAACGACAGGGCACGCGGTACGCCGGAACGCCACGGCCCATTGCTGACCAGGGCGTTTTCTGCCGCGACGAGTTCTTTCCAGGAGTCGCTCGTGGTGATCGCGGCAAAGCGTTCCCGGGCTTCCGGTTCGAGGTGCGGAGCCACGTTGTTGAGGCCGGCGTGATAGGCCCCGACCAGGTTGGTGAAGTCGAGATGGTCCTGCGGGCTGAGGGTACGGGCACCGAAAGCGCCGTCAATGGTCGAACCGGCCCGGGACATCAGGTCACTGGCGCGGAAAGCCTCGGTCGCCGCGATACCGCCCTGGGCTGCGGCGGCGTCCGGGACGATTCTCGCCTGGGTGTCGAAGAGGTCGGTCGCGGCGTCGAGCAGACGGTTGTAGAAATCGTAGACACCCGTCCCGTTGGCCGACCGGGAATCGATGGTGCTCCGCACGCTCGCCAATTCGTCGAGCAGGCCGGCGAGCGTCTCCCACCGGGTCACGATCGAGTCCGGGGCGTTGCCCAGCGCGGCGTTGGCGGCGGGACGCAGGGTGGCCACCCGCTGGTCGGTCTGTTGCCGCTGCTCGATGAGCCGGCTGAGATCCCGGGACGGCTGGGTGAGGTAGCTGACGCTCAGCCGCCGTTCCTGCTGGATCGAGGACAACGCGGAGACCGCCGGGATCGACACCTGCCGGACGCTGTTGGCGACCTGGCGGTTGTAGAAACCCTGGAAGATGAGATAGCCGGAGGCGACGAGCCAGACCACCAGGGCGACGACGCTGGGAATGAGCACCAGCCTGATCACGCGCCGTTTGATCGACTGCGGTCGACCGGCACGACGACCCGGTGTCGTCGGTGCGGCCTGGTCGTCTGAGGCACGGCGCGGTTCTTCGCGGTCGGCCTGTTTGTGCGCCAAAGTCGTCGTATCCAATCCTGGTCAAGCCACAGACAGCGGCGGTCCTACGCCACTGGTCGACGCCGATGTGTGACAACCCTACCGTCTATCCGGACCCGTACCCGCCCACGATTCGACGACAGTGGACGGTCGTGCTGTTCGTACTGGTCAGCCATTTGGCAGGGGTCACGGTCGATGGAAGAACGCGACATTGACGTGACCCGGGTCACTGTGGACGCCGCCGCCGGAGCCGGTCCCGGCACGGCCCGCCCGGCCGCCGGCCCCGGTGCGCGGTGGCGCAGATAGATTCGGGTTCCTCCGGGTACGGGGAAACCGCCGGGGGGTCACCGGCGTCCAGTTCGATGCTGTGGCGCGTCCATCGTCCGGATGGAGCGCAGTGGACACCCCGCGCACCCGCGCGGGGTCGCCGGTGGAGGAGCAGGGGATGTCGAAGCTGAAGTGGGTCACCGGGGTCGCGGTGCTGGCGTGCTCCGGGGCGTTGGTGGCCTGCGGGGACGGCGGCACGCCGGCCGCCGACGGGTCGGCCACGGCCACGCCGTCGGGGTCGGCGACGCCCTCCACCGCGGTGACGCCCACCGCCACGACGGCACCCGACCCGACCGCGCCCCCGGCGTCGGCGAGCCCGTCCCGACCCGCCGGGAAGCCGTCGGCCACAGCCGGTGCCGGCGGGGTGCTGTCCGGCAAGCGGGAGGTCACCATCGTCCGGGTGCAGGCGACCGAGTCCGGGGTGGCCCTCGACGGCGGCACGCTCGTCGAGGTCGACGACGACAGCGGACGCCAACTGTTCGTCCCGACGCCGGTCGGCGGCGGCAAGTACCTGATCAAGGCGTACGGCCGGCGCGACGGCCACCCCGCCAACGACGACCCGGCCTGCTGGCAGGTGGTCAACCCCGGCGACGGCACGCCGCTCACCGTCGAGGGGACGGCCTGCGACAAGCGGAAGCCGACGCAGCTGTTCAGCATCGTCAGCAAGGGCAAGGGCGCATACGCGATCAGCAACGACTCGGCGTTCCTCCAGTTCTCGCCCAGCCGGGGCCTGATCCTCGAAGAGTTGGGCGACGCGCCGCTGCGCAGCACGTTCAAGCTGGTCGACAACGGTCCGGCCCGTACCCCGGCCGGCGGCTGACCCACGATCCGCCCCGGCGGGGTTGGCGGACGGCCCAGCGGGTACCGCACCCGGCATGCGGATCGTGATCGTGGGGGCCACCGGCAACGTGGGCACGGCGGTGCTGCGCCGGCTGGGTCGGGAACCGGGGCTCGACCTGGTCGGTATCGCCCGCCGGCTGCCCGGCCCCGACGCCGGCGCGCCCTACGCCGGGGTGCGGTGGCACTCCTGCGACATCGGCGCGCCGGGCGCGGTCGACCAGCTCACCGCGATCGTCGCGGGGGCCGACGCGGTGGTGCACCTGGCCTGGCAGATCCAGCCCAGCCACGACCAGCGCACCCTGCACCGGACCAATGTCGGCGGCAGCCGCGCGGTGACCGAGGCCACCGTCCGGGCCGGGGTGCCCGCCCTGGTGTACGCCTCGTCGGTCGGCACCTACGCGCCCGGCCCGAAGGACCACCCGATCAGCGAACGGTGGCCGGCGACCGGGGTGCCCGGCTCCTCGTACAGCCGGGACAAGGCCGAGGTGGAGGCGATGCTGGACACCGTCGAGGCCGCCCAGCCGGGGCTGCGGGTGGTCCGGCTGCGCCCCGGACTGATCTTTCAACGGGACGCCGGCACCGAGATCACCAGGTACTTCCTCGGGCCACTGGCCCCGGTGCGGCTGCTGCGGTACGGCCGGATCCCGCTCGTACCGGCCAACCGGCGGCTGCGGATGCAGGCGGTGCACGCCGACGACGTCGCCGACGCGTACGCCCGGGCGGTCCTCGGTGAGGCGCGCGGCGCGTTCAACGTCGCCGCGGACCCGGTGCTGACCCCGGAGCTGGTGGCCCGGCACTTCAAGGGCTGGACGGTGCCGGTGGCCGCCCCGGTGCTGCGCGCCGCCGCCGCGCTGACCTGGCGGTGCCGGCTGCAACCGGTGGACGCGGGCTGGGTCGAGCTGGGGCTCGCCGCGCCGCTGATGTCCAGCGCGCGGGCCGAGACCGAACTCGGCTGGCAGCCGCGGGTCGACGCGGTGACCGCGCTGAGGGAACTGTTCGCCGGGATGGCCGACGGCGCGCACACCGCCGGCCCGCCGATGTCCGGCGTCGCCGACCTGCCCGGTCGGGCCGCCGGCCTGCTCCGGGGCCGCGCCCCCGGCCAGGGCGACCCCTACTGACCGTCAACGGCGGCCGGTCCGTCAGGCGTGGGAGAGGGCGAACGCGGTCAGGAAGCCCAGGACGGTGATCAGGCCGACCAGCAGGTGGGCGTCCTCGAACGCCTCCGGGACCATGGTGTCGGTGATCATCGCGAGGATCGCCCCGGCGGCCAGCGCGGTGATGGTGGCCAGCAGCTCCGGCGGCGCACCACCCAGCAGGGTGTTGCCGAGCAGCGCGGCGACCCCGCTGACCAGGGCGATCGCCGTCCAGAGCCCGAAGACGTACCGGCGGGAACGGCCGGCCCGGCGCATGCCGGCGGCGCTCGACAGGCCCTCCGGGACGTTACTGAGGAAGACCGCGGCCACCGTGACCAGGCTGACCGGGCCACCGGCCAGCAGGCTCGCGCCGATCACCACCGACTCGGGTATGCCGTCGAGCAGCGCGCCCACCGCGATCGCCGAGCCCGAACCGGGCTGCTCCCGCTCGGAGGGTTGTTCCCCGCCGGAGCGTTTCCGGTGCCGGGCACCCCGTCGGGCGAGGAGCAGGTTGGCCCCCGTGTACGCCAACGCCCCGCCCGCCGCCCCGATCGCGGTCGGCAGCAGTCCACCCTGCTCGTGCGCCTCGGCGATCAACTCGAACGAGACCGCGGAGAGCAGGACCCCCGCACCGAACGCCATGATCGACGCGACGACCTTGCGGGGCACCGGCAGGAAGAACCCGACGGCCGCCCCGACCAGGAGCGCGGAACCGGCCAACAGGCCCCATGCCCCGGCTTGCAACCACTGCGGCATTCCGGGGACCGTACCCGCCCCCGCACCGCGTCAACCAGACCCGGCGGCCCGGCGGGTGGCCGGCCGCTCAGAAGTCGGCGAACAGGTAGGGCAGGGCGCGGGGGAAGATCCGGCGCAACTCGTTCCCCGCCTCCGGGCCGACCTGGCCCAGCCCCCGGATGTGCACCTCGGCCGGGTCGAGCACCCCGTACGCCAGCGCGGACAACCCGGCGGCGGTGAGCGTCGCCGTCGGCACCCGGCCACCGCCGGTCACCGCCGACCGGCCGCCGGGGGCCAACACCAGCCGCCCGTCGACGCCGTCGAGCAGGTGGGTGCCGGCGAGCCACCGGTCGTCGACCAGGTCCACCCGCACCCGGCCCGGCCCGGCGGGCAGCCCGGCGAGGGCGTCCACGCTCAGCAGGCGGGCCATCGGCGCCGGCGACCCGGGCCGGGACACCCGGGCCTCGACGTGCACGGCCAGGTCGGTCAGCCACAGCTCGGGCAGCTCGTCGGCGGGCACCCGGAGACTGATCCGTTCCACCTGGTCGACGTGCCGGGCGAGGAACTGCAACAGCAGGGCGCGGGCGTACGGGTCGCTGGCGAGCAGGTCGTCGCCGACCAGTTCGCCACCGTGGTCGTCGATCCGGTAGGTGAGCGCGCCGACCACGCTGCCGTCGACGGTCGCGGTGATCAGCCACCTGTCGTCCCGGTCCCGCAGTCCCACGTCCCGGAAGTCGGGGAAGATCGCGAAACCGTGCCGCTCCCGCAGGCACCGCTCGGTGAACGAGCGGTAGTGCGGATAGCCGACGCCGATCCGTTCCCAGCCCACCGTGCCGGGCAGCTCGGCGCGCAGCAGCGGGCCCAGGTCGGCCGGGGCGAACCGGACGGTACGCGCCCGGGGCAGCCCCACGTAGCCGAACCGCTCGTAGAAGCTGGCCCGGAACGGGTACAGCGCGGTCACCGGGTGCCCTCCGTCGCGCATCTCGTCGAGGAGCTGGCAGAGCAGGGCGCGGACGTACCCCTGGCGGCGGGCCAGCGGGTGGGTGGCGATCCCGGCGACCCCGGCCATCGGCAGCACCGCGCCGCGCAGGTTCTGCCGCATCGGCACCGCGCTGGCGGTGGCCCGCGCCTCGCCGCCCTCCTCGACGACCAGGGTCCGGTTGCCCTTGTTGTACGGCAGGTAGCGGTGGAACGCGTCGACCCGCTCCCGGCTCAGCGGGGTCGCCTCGAAGGCGTACGCCTGGAGCGGGAAGCTGGTGGTCAGTCGTTCCTCGGCGGCCAGGCGACGGATGAGCATCCGTCCATCCCAACCCGGCCGGCGGTCGGCCGCAACCCGGTTGGCCGGGTTCAGCCCTCGGTCACGTCGGAGACCACCACGGTGACGTTGTCCGGCGCGCCGGCCTGGTGGGCCAGCTTCACCAGTTGCTCGCCGCAGTGCCGGCGGTCCTGGTAGGTGACGAGCGCCCCGTGGATCGCCTCGTCGGCCACGTAGTCGGAGAGCCCGTCGCTGCACAGCAGCACCCGGTCCCCGGCGAAGACGGTCAGCACCCCGATCGCAGGGGGCGCGTCCGCCCCCTGCACCGCCCGGGTGACCAGGGAACGCTGCGGATGGTGGCGGGCCTGGTCGGGGGAGAGCGCCCCCTGGTCGACGAGCGCCTGCACGAAGGTGTCGTCCCGGGTGAGCTGGGTCAGCTCCCCGTCGCGCAGCAGGTAGCACCGGGAGTCGCCGACCTGCGCGAGGACCAGGGTGTCCCCGGCGAGCAGGGCGGCGGTCAGCGTCGTACCCATGCCCTCGCGGGCCGGGTCGGCGGAGATCGCCGCCCGGATGCGCCGGTTGGCGGTGGAGACGACGGCCCGCAGCGCCTCGGCGGCCTCGTCGGTGCCGGTGGGGGGGACCAGCTCGTCCAGGATGCGGATGACGATCTCGCTGGCCACCTCGCCGGCGGGGAGCCCACCCATGCCGTCCGCCACCGCGACCAGGCGTTCACCGGCGAGGGCCGAGTCCTCGTTGTTGGTGCGGACCAGGCCGACGTCGTTGAGGATGGCCGAGCGGAGGATCAGCGTCATGGGACAAGCTTGCCGGATACACCCTCGCTCCGTCTCTACGCACTAGTACGTAGGGTGGGAGAAATGATCCCGGTGTCCATGGTGGGTCGCGTCGGAGAGCTCGCCGAGCTCGACCGGGCGTGGTCCACCGTGGCCGGTACGGGCCGGTCGGCCCCCGCCGTCACCGTCATCACCGGGGCCGCCGGGGTGGGCAAGAGCCGGCTGGTCGCGGCGGCCGTCGAGGGTCTCTCCCCCCGGCCGGCGGTGATCCTCACCGGGACGGCACGGGTGCACGATCCGGCCCCCTACGACTGGCTGGCGGCGGTGCTCAGCGTCCGTGACGTCGGCGCGCTCGACCTGCCGTCCGACGCGCTCGCCTGGTTGGCCCAGCATCCGGCCGCGCCGCGCGAGCGGTACGCCCCCGGCACGCTGCTCCGGCTCGCCGTGCGTACCGTCCGGTCGCTGGTGGGTGCCGGCCCGGCCGTGCTGGTGGTGGAGGACCTGCACGATCTCGACCCGGCCAGCCTCAACCTGGTCGTCGAGCTGGCGACCGCGCCGCAGTTGCCGGCGCTGCTGGTGGTGGCGAGCCGGCCGCCGGTCGACGCGGTCGCACCCGACCTCACCCGCCGCGTCCTGGCCCGCCTCTGCGGGGTACGCGGCGCGGTGCGTCAGCACCTCGGCCCGCTCGGCGTCGCCGAGGTGGCCGAGATCCTCACCCAGGTGTACGGCGACAGCCCACCCCCGGCGCGGGTCTGTGCCGACGTCTGGCAACGCACCGGCGGCAACCCGTACGCGCTCACCGAGTTGCTGGCGGTGCACGCCGGCCGGGGGCTGGACGCGCTGGTCCGGGAACCGTTGCCGGAGCACCTGCGGATGCCGTCGCCCCGGGCCGCCGCCCCACCCGAGGCCGAGCTGACCGGCCGGGAGGTCGAGGTGCTGGGCTGCCTGGTCGCCGGGATGTCCAACAAGCAGGCCGCGCGGGCGCTGGGCATCTCGGTGCGGACGGTGACCGTGCACGTGTCGAACCTGCTGCGCAAGACCGGCTCGGCGTCGCGTACCGAGGCGGCGCTGTGGGCGGTGCAGCACCGGGTGCCCGGCGCGGGTCAGGTGCGGGGGTAGCGCAGCAGCAGGCTGGCGGCGACCTCCTCGTCGCCGAGGGCGGCGTAGCCGTGCGGTACGTCGGAGGTCCAGCGCAGGTGGCCACCGGCGGCGGCGGTCAGCGGGGCGTCGACCGGGCCGGCCCGGAGCACCCCGGCGAAGACCGTGACGTGTTCGGTGACCCCCGACTGGTGGGCGGGGGAGACCTGTTCCCCGCCGGGGCGGACCCGCAGCCGGTACAGCTCGTAACTGGCGTCGGTGTCGGTGAACGACTCCAGCAGGGTGGCGACGACCGTGGTGCCCCGCACGGTCGGGGTGGCGGCGGGCCCGGCGAGCACGGCCGCCAGCGGTACGCCGAGCTGGGCGGTGATCGCGTAGAGCGTCTCCAGGGTGGGGTTGCGGGTGCCGTTCTCCAGTGCCGAGAGGGTGGCCTTCCCGACCCCGGCGGTACGGGCCAGCGTGGAGAGGGAGACCCCGCGTTCCATCCGCAGCGCGCGCAGCCGGTGGCCGACCGCCCCGGCGTCGGTGTCGAGCGCGGGCCGGCGGGCTGGGCGGGGCGGGGTCATCCGGCTATGGTGCTACACGCCGCTGTTCCGTAAACGGAACGATGGGCGGCCGGGCGCGAGGGGGAGTGTGGTGGGGGATCGGTTGCAACCGGTGCTGGCCGGGGTGGTGACCGCCGTGGTCGGCTTCGCCAGTTCGTTCACCGTCGTGCTCGCCGGGCTGCGGGCGGTCGGCGCCAGCGAGGCGCAGGCCGCCTCCGGGCTGCTCACGGTGAGCGTCGCCGCCGGGATCTGCGCGACCTGGCTCGGCCTGCGGCACCGGATGCCGATCGCGATCGCCTGGTCCACGCCGGGCGCGGCGCTGCTGGTCGCCACCGGGCCGGTCCCCGGCGGGTGGCCCGCCGCCGTGGGCGCGTTCGCGCTGTGCGGGCTGCTCATCGTCACCGCCGGCCTGTTCCCCGCCCTGGGGCGGGCGGTGGCCGCCATCCCCGCCCCGGTGGCGGCCGCGATGCTGGCCGGGGTGCTGCTGCCGCTGTGCACCGCCCCGGTACGCGCGCTGGTCGAGGTGCCGGCCCTGGCCGCCCCGGTGATCGTCACCTGGCTGGTGCTGCACCGGTTCGCCCCCCGCTGGGCCGTCCCGGCCGCGCTGGTGGCGGCGGCGGTGGTGATCGCCCTGACCACGACCGGCGTGGGGGTCACCCCCGGCGACCTGCGGCCGGTGGTGTCGCCGACCGTGCCGGCGTTCACCCTGCCCGCCGTGGTCGGCCTGGCGCTGCCCCTGTTCCTGGTCACCATGGCCGCGCAGAACGTGCCCGGTACGGCGGTGCTGCGTGGCTTCGGCTACCGGCCGCCGCTCGCCCCGGCGCTACGCGCCACCGGGCTGGCCAGTGCGCTCGGTGCCGCCACCGGCGGGCACGCGGTCAACCTCGCCGCGATCACCGCCGCCCTCGCCGCCGGCCCCGACGCCCACCCGGACCCGGACCGACGCTGGATCGCCTCGGTGACCGCCGGCATCGGCCTGGCGCTGCTCGGGCTCGGCGCGGGCGCGGCGACCACGCTGGTGCTGCTCTCCCCGCCCGTGCTCATCGAGGCGGTCGCCGGGCTCGCGCTGCTCGGCGCGTTGGCCGGCGCCCTCACCTCGGCCCTCTCCTCCACCCCGCCGTCGGTCGTTCCCGATCCCCGGAGCCGGGAGGCCGCCGTGGTCACCTTCGTGGTCACCGCCTCGGGGGTGAGCCTGCTCGGCGTGGGCGGGGCGTTCTGGGGACTGCTCGCCGGCTGCCTGATGCTGCTGCTCTTCCGGCGCCGGACGCCGGCTCCGGCCGTGGGGCTGCCGAGGCCGCAGGAACCGGAGGGGAACCCGGTGGTCGGGGGTCAGTCCAGGCAGGTCACGGGGCGCTGAACACCAGGGCGTGCCCGGTCGCCTGGTCCGCCTCGCCCGGCCCCCACCAGCCACGGACGAACCCCGGGCTCTGCCGGACCACCTCTGCCGACGGGCAGCGATACCTCTACGGGTCCTTTCGAGCTGATGACGTTGACGACTCACCCAGGATGCGTGACAGGGTTGTCGCCCCCGGCCAGCGCAGGTGGTGGGTGGGGTCACTCCTCCGGGGGCAGGTCGCCCACGGGGACGTGCAGGCGTACCTGGTCGTCGGTGACCGTGGCGATCTGGTCGGCCAGCACGTACACCGCGCCGGTGCGGGCCAGTTCGGTGGAGACCTTGAGGTAGCCGGTGCGCAGCAGGCGGGCGGCGAGGTCGGCCGGGACGTCCGGCTCCTCGACGGCCACCGACTCGATCAGCTCGTCCAGGCTGCCGCCCGGATCGGCGGTCGACGCCTGCACGGTCACCGCGTTGGGATCGCCCCGCTGGACCAGGTCGACGGTGCCGATCTCGACCCCGACCGTGTCGACCACCCGCATGCCGGTGGTGATCCGGGAGATGACCGCCTGCTCTGCCATGCCCTGCTGCTTCATCCCCGGGCGGTTCCCTGCCCCACCCACCGCTAAACCGCCGGGCCCCAGGCACCGGGTGGACGCGGGGACAGCTCCCGCCAGGCGTCCGTCCCCTCCAGCAGGGCCCGGACGGTCTCCTCGGCCTCGTCGACGCTGCCGTACTCGTAGAACTGGGAGACGCCCTCCGCACCGCCGGCCCGCTGCTCCACGTGCCACCGGTCGGCGTCGACGCGGAGGAAGACGTCCCGCCGTGCCAGTCGTCCCCATTTGCCGTTCCACCAGTGCCTACGCTGCTCCATGGTCGGACTCTATCGAACATGTGTACGACAGGAAGCGGCCCCTGCGGGAATTCCGCAGGGGCCGATGTGCGCCGCAGGGGTCAGCGCGGAGCGGGCGGCTCCGGACGCCGGCCGAGCACGTCGTCCAGCGCACCGCGCTGCCCCGGGGTGGCGTGCCCGCCGGCGAGCAGCGCGTCGCGGATCTCGGTGAGCAGCTTGACCTCCTCGCTCGGCGCGGCGGGCGGCGGCTCCTCGCCCCGCTTACGCCGCTCGGCGAGCTTGTTCATCGGGAACACCACGAGGAAGTAGAGCACCGCTGCGGTCAGCAGGAAGGTGATCAGGGCGTTGATGAAGCCGGCCCAGTCCATGTAGTTCTTCTCGGTGATCTCCCACTGCCCGGAGAACTGGCCGGCCCCCCCTCCAACCGCCTTGATCAGTGGTTCGAGGAACGACTTGGTCAGCTGGGTGACCACGCCCGTGAACGCGGCGCCGATGACGACACCGACCGCCAGGTCGACGACGTTGCCGCGCATGATGAAGTCTTTGAAGCCCTTGAGCATCCGTACTCCTGTGCCGTCCGATTCTCCGTCGGGGACAACCTATGCCCCGGACGGGGGCTCCAGAAAAGCACTGGCCTCGATCGCCGCCCGTCCGGGATCGCCGTCCCGGATCGCGGCCACCAGCCGGCTGTGGTCGACGTACCGCTGCGGTTGCAGGGAGTCACCCGTCACGTATGCCACGGTGCTGCGCAGGGCTGCGCCGACCGAGGCGTACAGCTCGGCCAGCATGCCGTTGTGCGCGGCGGCGACCACCGCCGTGTGCAGCGTGACGTCGGCCTCCACGAACTCGGCGACCCCGCCCGACCGCCAGGCGGCCTCCCGGGCGGCCAGCGCGCCGTCGAGCGCCACCAGGTCCTCCGGGGTACGCCGCAGCGCGGCCAGCCGGGCCGCCTCGACCTCGAACGCCCGGCGGACCTCGACCACCTCGGCCATCCGGTCGTCGGTGAGCCGGCGGGCCACCACCGGGGCCAGCTCGTCGGTCGACACCACGTACGTCCCGGAGCCCTGCCGGCACTCCAGCACCCCGGCGTGCACCAGCGCCCGGACGGCCTCCCGGACGGTGTTGCGCCCCACCCCGAGCGCCGTCACCAACTGCGGCTCGGTGGGGATGCGCCCGCCCACCGGCCACTCGCCGCCGAGGATCCGCCCCCGGAGCTGCTCGATGGTCTGCTGCACCCGCTGACCGCGCGGGGGCACGGGTGGGGAATCGACCGACGGTGTCACCGGTTACACCAGCTGCCGAAATTCATCCCATGATTGTAGGTTCGAGGTCATGACCCCGCCAACCGCTCCCGCCGTCGAGGCACCCGAACCGCTCGCCCACCGGCCGGCCCACCGCACCCCGTCGCCGGCCACCGGCGGCGCGCTGGTGCTGGTGGGGATGCTGCTGGTCGCGCTCAACCTGCGGGCCGCGGTGACCAGCCTCGGCGCGCTGCTCGACGAGGTACGCACCGGACTCGGGCTCTCCGGCGCGATGGCCGGGTTCGTCACCACCCTGCCCACCATCGCGTTCGCCGGCCTCGGCGCGCTCACCCCGTGGCTGATCCGGCGCTGGCCGGCCGCCCGGGTGCTGGTGGTGGCGATGCTCGCGCTCACCGTCGGTCAGCTGCTCCGGGTGGTCACCGACTCGGCGACGGTCTTCGTGCTCACCAGCGCGCTCGCCCTGGCCGGCATCGCGGTGGCGAACATCCTGCTGCCGATGCTGGTCAAGCAGCACTTCCCGCACCGGACCGGGCTGGTCACCGGTGCGTACACGATGGCGCTGACCACCGGCACGACGGTGGCCGCCGCCTCCGCCGTGCCGGTGGCGCACGCCTTCGGCTCCTGGCGGGCCGGGCTCGGCGTGTGGGCGGCGTTGGCGGCGGTGGCCGTACTCCCGTGGGTGCCGCTGGCGCTGCGGGCCCGCGCCGCCCGACGGGCCGCCACCCCGACGGCGGTCCCGGCCGCCCGCACCCGGGTCCGGCCGGCCCGCACCCGGCTCGGCTGGGCGATGGCCGTCTACTTCGGCGCGCAGTCACTCAGCGGGTACGCGGTGATGGGCTGGTTGGCCCAGCTCTTCCGGGACGCCGGCTTCCGGCCGGAGAGCGCCGGCCTGCTGCTCGCCGGGGTCACCGCGCTCGGGGTGCCGGTGGCCCTGCTGATGCCGACGCTGGCCGGCCGGCTCCGGACGCTGCGCCCGTTGGTGTTCGGGCTGACCGCCTTCTCCGCGGCGGCCTACCTGGGGCTGGCGTTCGCGCCACGGAGCGGGGCGCTGCTCTGGGTGCTGCTGCTCGCCTTCGGTCAGGGCGCGTTCCCGCTGATCCTGACCACCATCGGCCTGCGGGCCCGTACGGCCGACGGCACGGTGGCGCTGTCCGCCTTCGCGCAGAGCACCGGTTACGTGATCGCCGCGCTCGGCCCGCTGCTCGTCGGGGTGCTCTACGAGGCGACCGGCGGCTGGACCGCGCCGATGGGCTTCCTGCTCGCCGCGCTGGCGGTGCAGACGACTGCGGGCATGGTGATCGCTCGTCCCCGGTTCATCGAGGACGAGCGCTGAGGAAACCGGTCAGGACGACGCGGGGGTGGGGTCACCCGCGACGGCCTGCTCGACCGTCGGATAGGTGTGCAGCACCTCCACCAGGCCGCTGACCTCAAGGATGCGCAGCACCCCGCGCTGCGGGGCGGCCAGCCGGACCACACCGCCGGCCTCGTCGCAGCTGTTCTTGGCCCGGACGAAGACCGACAACCCGGTCGAGTCGCAGAACGACACCTCGGCCAGGTCGAACACCAGCCGGCTGCGACCCTTGTCGAGCAGGTCGGTGATCTGGTCCTGCAGCTGCGGTGCGGTCGCCATGTCGAGTTCGCCCGCGACCGACACGACGACCACGTCGCCGCGCTGTTCCGTGTGCACCGTCAGGGACATTCAGACCTCCTGTTATCGGTGGAACGGTATCCCACGAACGGGGGGACCCGCAGAACGGGAGCGGTTCCGGTGGGAGCGATCATTCCTTTGCCGCGCGGCAACTACCGGGTCTGCCTCCGGTGATAGAGTCCGGCCGGCCCAGCTCACAGGAGGTAACCATGGCGTTGACCGCAGACGGGGGCGACCGGCTCGTCGGGCTGTTGGGTGAGCATGCCGAGCGGGTCGTGCAGCGGTGGACCGAACTCGTCGCCGCCTCGCTGCGCGGTCGGCTGAGCCAGGCCGAGCTGCGCCTGCAGGTGCAGGAACTGCACGCTAGCATGATCAACGCTGGCGGCGCGGGCCTGGCCGACCTCCAGAAGCCCGAGGCGGGCGAGCTGCGCGCGGTGCTCGCCGACCTGTCCCGCAGCCGGGCCCGGCAGAGCTTCACCGCCACCGAGACCGCGATCAGCATCTACGCCCTCAAGGACGTCCTGGTCGACCTGGCCGAGACCGACGGCGTCGAACTGTCGCTGCGGGACGTCCTGGACCTCACCGGCCTGGTCGACCGGATGGGGCTGCTCACCTTCGAGACCTACGTGCAGACCCGCGAGGGGCTGATCGCCGACCAGGCCGAGCAGCTGCTCGAACTCTCCACCCCGGTGGTGAAGATCTGGGACGGCGTGGTCGCCGTGCCGCTGGTCGGCACCCTCGACTCGGCGCGTGCCCAGGTGGTGATGGAGCGGCTGCTCCAGACCCTGGTCGACACCGGCTCGCCGTACGCGATCATCGACATCACCGGCGTACCGGCGGTCGACACCCAGGTCGCCCAGCACATCCTCAAGACGGTGGTGGCCGCCCGGCTGATGGGGGCCGACTGCATCATCTCCGGCATCCGCCCGCAGATCGCGCAGACCATCGTCGCCCTCGGCATCGAGTTCGGCGACATCGCCACCAAGGCGAGCCTGGCCGACGCCCTGCGGCACGTGCTGCGCCTGAACGGGGTCGAGACGTCCCGCCGGCACCCGCGCCGGGAGGCGTGATGGAACGGGTGCCGATCCTGAAGATCGGCGACATCCTGCTGGTCTCCATCCAGATCGACATGTCCGACCAGACGGCGGTCACCCTCCAGGAGGACCTGGCCGAGCGGATCGTGGCGACCGGCTGCCACGGCGTCATCATCGACATCACCGCCCTGGACATCGTCGACTCGTTCGTCGGCCGGATGCTCTCCACCATCGCCTCGATCTCCAAGGTGCTCGACGCCGAGACGGTGGTCGTCGGGATGCGTCCCGCGGTCGCCATCACCCTCGTCGAGCTGGGCCTGTCGCTCAACGGCATCCGGACCGCACTGAACGTCGAACGGGGTATGGAGCTGATCGCGGCGACCCGTGACGACGACCCCGGGTACGCCGACGACCCCGAGGACGTCGAGTCCGGGACGGCGGCGACATCGCCATGACCGCGGGAGTCGACCTGGGCCCGAAGACCCAGGCGATCGGCAGCGACGAGGATGTCGTCCGGGTCCGCCAGCTGGTGCGCACCATGGCGGTGGCGACCAAGCTGTCCCTCGTCGACCAGACGAAACTGGTCACCGCCGCGAGTGAGCTGGCCCGCAACACGCTCATCTACGGTGGCGGCGGCACCGCCGAGGTGAGCGTCGTCGAGGACGGCCGGCGACGCGGGGTGCGGATCGTCTTCGTCGACTCCGGGCCGGGCATCGTCGACCTGGACCTCGCCCTCACCGACGGTTACACCACCGGTGGCGGCCTCGGCCTCGGTCTGAGCGGCTCCCGCCGGCTGGTCGACGACTTCGACATCCAGACCGCCCCCGGCGAGGGCACCCGGATCACCATCACCAAGTGGTCCCGATGAACTACGACGTGGTGCCGGACGCGGGTCACTGGTACCGGGTGGAGAGCGGCAGCGCCGCCAGCACCGTGCGTCGCGCGGCGGAACGCCTCGGCGGTCAGCTCGGCCTCGGCGAGAACCGGGTCGCCGAACTGGCCATCGTCGCCGCCGAGCTGACCAGCAACCTGGTCAAGCACGCCCAGGAGGGCGTCCTGCTGCTGCGGCCGGTGCGCACCGCCGACGCCGCCGGGGTGGAACTGGTCGCCGTCGACTCCGGCCCCGGCATGGCCGACCTGACCGTGTCCTCCCGCGACGGCCACTCCACCACCGGCACGCTGGGCATCGGGCTAGGTGCCATCACCCGGCAGGCCAGCTGGTACGACGCCTGGTCCCGGCCGGGACGCGGCACCGTGTTCGCGGTGCAGGTGTGGGCGAAGGAGGTCGCGGTCACCCCGGCCTGGGCGGCGGGGTTGACCCGCCCGATCACCGGCGAGCAGGTCAGCGGTGACAGCCACGCGGTGCGTACCGGGGACGGCCGGCATCAGGTGCTCGTCTGCGACGGCCTGGGGCACGGGCCGCTGGCCAACGTCGCCGCCGAGGCGGCCGTGGCCGCCTTCCGGTCCGCACCGGACGGGCCGCCCGCCGTGGTCGTGACGCACCTGCACCGGGCGATGTCGCACACCCGGGGGGCCGCGGTGGCGGTGGCGGAGCTGGACCCGGCGGCGGGCCTGCTGCGCTACGCCGGCCTGGGCAACATCACCGGGACCGTGCTGGCCCCCGACGGCACCCGGCGGGGGCTGGTCTCGCTGCCCGGCATCGCCGGCCACCAGCGCCCGACGGTACGCGGGTACGACTACCCGTTCCCGTCCGGCGCGACGCTGGTGATGCAGAGCGACGGGGTGGTGGACCGGTGGCGCGCCGAGGACTATCCGGGTCTGTTCGGGCGGGCGCCGGTCGTCGTCGCGGCGACCCTGCTGCGTGATGCCGGGGTACGTCGGGACGACGCCTGTGTGCTGGCCGCGAGAATCCCGTCGTGACCGCCCGCGAAGCCCTGCTGCGGATGGCGTTGCGGGTGGAACAGGACATCTTCGGCGTACGCCAGCGGGGCCGGGAGGTCGCCGCCGCGATCGGGCTGGAGCACCAGGACCAGGTCCGGTTCGCCACCGCCCTCAGCGAGGTGGCCCGGGACCTGCTGCGCGCGGTGGACGGCGCGGACGTCACCTTCTCCTGCGTGACGGAGCCGGACGGCCGGCGGCTGCTCAGCGTCGACCTCGCCCCGCTGCGCCCGTTGCCCGGCAACCGGTACGAGCCGCAGTCCGGCGCGGTGGCGCGGTTGGTGGACACCCTGGGGCTGGCGGACGTGCAGGGAGATACCGTCGTGAGGATGTCCCGACGTGTCCCGCCCGCCGCTGCGGCGCTGACTCCGCAGCGCCTGGCGGAGCTGCGCGCCGAACTGGGTGCCAGCGCGCCGGCCAGCGCCCTGGACGAGTTGGCCACCCAGAACGGGCAGCTCATCGCCGCCCTCGACGAGGTACGCAGCCAGCGCGACGAGCTGGCCGTGCTGAACGCCGAACTGGAGGAGACCAACCGGGGTGTGATGGCGCTCTACACCCAGCTCTCCGAGGAGCTGGAGGAGACCAACCGGGGCGTGGTGGCGCTCTACGCCGAGTTGGACGAGAAGTCGGCCCAGCTCCGCGCGGCGAGCGAGTCGAAGAGCCGGTTCCTGGCCAATGTCAGCCACGAGCTGCGGGCGCCGGTGACCGCGATCATCGGGCTGGGGCGGTTGCTGACCGACTCGGCGTCGGACCCGCTCACCGGCGAACAGGCACAGCAGGTCGAGCTGATCCGGTCCTCGGCCGCCGACCTGCTCTCCCTGGTCAACGATCTGCTCGACCTGGCCAAGGCGGAGGCGGGCCGGATCGAGCCGGAGTGGGCGCAGGTCGACCTGCGGGCGGTCTTCGGGCAGCTGCGCGGGACGCTGCGTGCGCTCACCCTGCGTTCCGAGGTGGAGTTGCTGGTTGAGGAGCCGCCCCCGGGCACGGTGCTCCGCTCGGACGAGGTGCTGCTGGCCCAGGTGTTGCGCAACCTGCTGCACAACGCGGTGAAGTTCACCGACCGGGGTGAGGTGCGGATGCGCGCCGAACGTGTCGACGACCGGCTCCGCGTCTGTGTCTCGGACACCGGGCCGGGCATCCCCGCCGAGCTGCACGAACGGGTGTTCGAGGAGTTCTACCAGGTGCCCGGCACCAGCCGGCGCAGCGGCACCGGCCTCGGCCTGCCGTACGCCCGGCGGTTGGTGACGCTGCTCGGCGGCACCCTGACGCTGACCAGCGAACCGGGCCGGGGCAGCAGTTTCACGGTTGACCTGCCCGTGGCGGGAGTGTGAGGTGGCCGCCGCCCCGCCGACGATCCTGGTGGTCGACGACAGTCCCACCAAGCGCTACCTGCTGGTGAGTTGGCTGACCCGGGCGGGTTTCACCGTGCGGGAGGCGGAGAACGGCACCGAGGCGCTGGCCCGGGTCGGGGTGGACCCGATCGACCTGGTGGTGCTCGACGTCCGGCTGCCGGATCTCAGCGGTTTCGAGGTCTGCGAGCGGATCAAGGCGGACCATCCGGCCATTCCGGTGATCCACGTGTCCGCGCACGCCGTCGACGTGGTGGACCGGGCCCAGGGGTTGACCCGGGGCGCGGACGCGTACCTGGCCGAGCCGATCGAGCCGGAGGAGCTGGTCGCCACCGCGCACGCGGTGCTGCGCTACTACCAGGCGCGGCAGCGGGCGGAACTGCTCGCCGAGCGGCTGACCGGGCTGGCCGACACCACCGTGGCGGTGCACGCCGCGTCCACCTTCGTTCGCCTGTTGCAGGAGGCGGCGGCGGGTGCGGCGCAGATCTTCCGCAGTCCGGCGGCGGTGGTCGCGGAGACCTTCGACGGGGAGTGCCTGGCCGGGGTCGCCGCCGGGCCGGGCGCGGTGGCGGAGATCGTGCCGTGGGCGGTCGACGACACCGGCGTGCCGACCGGCGCGACCGTCCGGGTGGACGCCCCCGAGGGGTGGGCGCTGGTGCGGTGGCCGGCCGACGACACGGTGACGGTGGCCGCCGCGAAGCTGCGGGAGGACCGCGCCCCGCTGTACGTGGTGGTGCCCACCGCCACCCAGACCGCCCGGACCCCGGTGTTGGTGCAGCTCGCGCAGGCGGTCGCCTCGGCGGTGGAGGCGCAGCGCTCCTACGACGAGGAGCACCGGATCGCGGTCACCCTCCAGCGCAGCCTGCTGCCCCGCCGACTGCCCGACGTCGCCGGCCTCGACCTGGCGGTCCGCTACGAGCCGGCCAGTGCGCAGACCGAGGTGGGCGGGGACTTCTACGAGCTGGTGATGCTCGACGGGCACCTGCTGGTGGCGATCGGCGACGTCGCCGGCCACTCGCTGCACGCGGCGACGGTGATGGCCGAGCTGCGGCACGCGATGCGGGCGTACGCGGTGGAGGGACACCAGCCGGGGGTGATCGTGGACCGGCTCAACGTGCTGATGCGTACGCTGCTGCGCAACGAGCTGGCGACCCTGTGCATCCTGCTGCTGCATCCCTCGACGGGCCGGATCAGGCTGGCCAGCGCCGGGCACCTGCCGGCGTTGGTGACGGTGGACGGCCGGGTGGAGTTCGTCCAGCAGTCGGCCCCGCTGCTCGGGGTGCGCGCGGACCGCCCCGAGGACCTGGAGTTCACCCTGCCGGCCGGGGCGACACTGGTGCTCTACACCGACGGGCTGATCGAGCGGCGGGACACCACCATCGACGACGGCCTGGCCGCGCTGGCGGCCTGCGCGACGGTGGTCGACGACGACCTGGACGGTTTCTGCCAGCGGCTGCTGGTGGAGCTGGCCCCGCCGGAGATCCACGACGACGTCGCTGTGGTGGCGGTCCGCCGCCGCTGAGGGCTTCCCCGTACGCCACGCCCACCCCGCCCCCGAATTCCGGCCCCTCATCCCGGACCCGGGCGACCCCAACCACTGCCCTGATTACTCAGGGTGCTCACGCGAGGGTTTCGCTTTCGATGTTGCTCCCCGTGATCGCAGGCCGATCCCCCATAACTCCCTTCTCCCTCCTTTGCTCTGCTGACCTATTCGCGCCAGCGCGCTGAACTGCCAATTCAGAAGATGCCCGGGAGTGTGTCGTGCCCATCGCCCGGCACGGTGAGTAGCTGGCGCTGTGATGGCAGCAGAGCAAAGGATGCGGGCGGGACCGGGGGTGGGGAGGCTGTGGTTACTCATTGTTGTCGCCATGGGTGGGTTGGGCGCTGCCGGGCCCGGCCGCTGTTCGGATCGGCCGGCGCGGCGGCGCGGTGCACGCGGTAGCTGACCGATACGGGTGCGCGGCGCACGCACCCGGATCGCGGAGAGTTCTTGCGGCTATGACGACAAGAACCCTCCACAAGGGTGCGACCGGCCACGGAGGCGGTCGCCGGTGGGGGTGGGTGGGAGTCAGCGCAGGGAGCGGGCGTAGCCGGTGGGGGTGCGGCCGGTGACGGCGGCGAAGTCGCGGGCCAGGTGCGCCTGGTCGCTGTAGCCGAGGTCGGCGGCGAGGGTCGCCCAGTCGGGCATCCCGGCGGCGGCCTGCTCGATCGCCTCCAGGAGGCGGTACCGGCGGATCACCCACTTGGGGCCGACGCCGACGTGGTCCAGGAAGAGCCGCTGCAACCGCCGTACGGACAGGTCGTGGCGGCGGGCGAGGTCGTCGACCCGCAGCACGCTGCGGTCGGTGCGGATCGTCTCGGCGAGGACGATCGCCTCGGCCGTCGCCGGGTCGGGCCGTGGCGCCCAGGCGAGGAGGAAGGCGTCCAGGGCACGGCTGCGCTCGTCGTCCGTACCGTCGCAGCGGGGCTCGGCTTCGACGGACCGGGCGGCGCGGGCGGCGGCCGGGTCGGTGTCGAGCGGCACGTGCCGGTCGGTGAGACCGGAGACCGGGCGACGCCAGAACGGGCGGAAACCCCCGGGGCGGAACTGGATGCCGCTGACCGCTCCGGCGTCGGCCATGGTGACGGTGAACAGGGTGCGGCCGACCCCGGCCACCTCGGCGGTCTCCGGGCCGGCGGCGTCGCGACGGAACACCACGTTGACGGCCGGGTGCGGCACGACCTGCTGCGTGAACGGCGTGGTCAGCGCCCAGTCGACCAGCCAGTAGTGCTCCACCCAGGGGCGCAGCGCGGGGTCCGGCAGGTGCCGCCGGAACCGCAGCTCCCGGCGGAACCGGGCCGGATCGAGGATGCCCCGGTCGTCCCCGCGTGGCTGTCGCATTCGTTCAAGACCACCTTCATACGCTGGCAATATGGCAACGAAGACTAGTGAGCTGCTGGGTGCCGCCGTCCCGCGGACCGTGGCGTTGGTCCGGGCGATCGGCGACGACCAGCTCGACCTGCCCACCCCGTGCGCGGACTACACCGTCGGGGGCCTGATCAACCACGTGTACGACGTGGCGGTCAACTTCCAGCGGCTGGCCGCCGGGCAGGAGACGGACTGGTCGGTCAAGACCGACCACGTCGCCGAGCCGGGCTGGCGGGACCGGTTCGCCGTCGAGGCCGACCGGCTCGCCGCCGCCTGGGAGGACCCGGCCAGCGAGGAGGGTGTCGCGCCGGCGATGGGGCTGCCCCGGTCGACGGTCGGCCTGATGGGCGTGGTGGACCTGGTGGTGCACGGCTGGGACCTGGCGCGGGCCACCGGCCAGCCGTACGAGCCGACGCCGGAGAGCATCGGGGCGCTGCACCGCTTCATGGACGAGATGGGGCCGACGGGCCGGCAGATGGGCGCGTTCGGGCCGGAGGTGCCGGTCGACGCGGCCCGCCCGGAGCTGGACCGGCTGCTCGGTCGTACCGGCCGGGACCCGGCCTGGGTCGGCTGACCCCACCACCGGTCGGGCGTGGCGGGACCGCCGCGTCCGGCCCGGGCGGTCGCCCACCGTCACGTCGACCAGGCTGCTTGACACCGGCTATTCGCCGAATGAATAGTTAGTCAGGTGTCCACGTCGCACGTGCTGCTCGGGTTGCTGGCTGCCGGCAGCCGGCACGGCTACGAGCTGAAGCGGGCCCACGACACCCGGCTGCCCCGGGCCAAGCCGCTCGCCTTCGGGCAGGTCTACGCCACCCTGGGCCGCCTGCAACGCGACGGCCTGGTGGTCAGCGCCGGCCAGGAACGCGAGGCCGGCCCCGACCGCACCGCCTACACCCTCACCGACCAGGGCCGGGCCGCGCTCACCGGCTGGCTCGCCGCCGTCGAGCCACCCATGCCGTACGTGACGAGCGCGCTCTTCACCAAGGTGGCGGTGGCGCTGCTGGTCGCCGACCTCAACGCGGCCCGGTCCTACCTGATCGCCCAGGCGCGGGCGCACACCGAGCGGCTGCGCGAACTCACCGCCGTCAAGACGGCGCCCGCGTCCACCCTCGCCGACGTCGTCGCCGTCGACTACGTCATCGCCCACCTCGACGCCGACCTGCGGTGGCTGCGCACCACCCTGACCCGCGTCGCCGACTGGCACCGGGAGGTGCATCCGTGAGCGGACTCCAGGCACGCGGCGTGGTCCGGTCGTACGGTCCGACCCCGGCCCTGCGCGGCGTCAGCCTCGACGTCGCCGAGGGGGAGATCGTCGCGGTGACCGGGCCCAGCGGCTGCGGCAAGTCCACCCTGCTGCACTGCCTCGCCGGGATCCTGCGCCCCGACGAGGGTGAGGTGCACTGGCGGGGGGAGCGGATCGACACCTGGCCCGAGGCGGCGCGGTCCCGGCTGCGCCGTAGCGAGTTCGGGGTGTTGTTCCAGTTCGGTCAGCTCGTCCCCGAGCTGACCGCGGCGGAGAACGTCGCCCTGCCCCTGCTCCTCGCCGGCACGGGGCGGCGAGGAGCAGGGCGGGTGGCGCGCGAATGGCTGGACCGGCTCGGCGTCGCCCACCTCGCCGACGTACGCCCCGGCGCGATGTCCGGCGGGCAGCAGCAGCGCTGCGCCACCGCCCGCGCCCTGGTCACCGGGCCCCGGGTGCTCTTCGCCGACGAGCCGACCGGCGCGCTCGACACGCTCGGCGGCGAGGAGGTCCTCACCCGGCTCGTCCAGCTCGCCCGGGAACAGGGCACCACCATCGTCCTGGTCACCCACGAACCCCGGATCGCCGCGTACGCCGACCGCGAGGTGATGCTCCGCGACGGCGTGGTCGACCCGAGCGGCCTCGGCCTGGACGAACCCCTCGCCCCGGTGGCCGGTCCCGGCGCGGTCGCCAGGTGACACCGGTCGTCGCGCTGCGGCTCGCCCTGGCCGGCAACCGCACCGACACCGCCCGGGTCGTCCTCACCGCGCTCAGCGCGGCCCTGGCCGCGCTCGCCGCGTTGGCGGCCCTCACCGTGCTGGCCATCCCCACCCCACCCGGCGGGCGGGGCGCGAACAACTCCGAGCAGTACGGCAACGCGCTGCTGCGCGAGCCCGGCCTGCGCGGCGGGACGGCGGTCGCGTTGCTGCTGCTCGCCGTCCCGGTGCTCGCCCTGGCCGGGCAGTGCGTCCGGCTCGGCGCGCCGGCCCGGGACCGGCGACTGGCCGCGTTCCGGCTGGCCGGGGCCACTCCCGGGCAGGTGACCGTGCTGGTCGCGGTGGAGACGGGGCTGGCCGGTCTGCTGGGCACCCTGGTCGGGCTGGGGACGTACCTGGTGGGCCGGGTGCTGCTGCACCGGCCCGACGCCCGGGGGCTGCTCCCTCTGCCCACCGACGTGCTGCCGTCGCCGCCGGCGATCGGGGCGGTGGTGCTCGGCCTGCCAGTGCTGGCCGGGCTGGTCGGCGTCGTCCTGCTGCGCCGGGTCACCGCGACCCCGCTCGGGGTGGTCCGGCGGATCCGCCGGGAACGTGCCCCGGGTCCGTGGGCCGGGCTGCTGATCGTGGCCGGGGTGGCCGCGTACGGTCTGCTCGTCCCGGTCGGCCGGTGGTACGCCGCCCGTGGTCAGGACCCGCCTGCCGTGCTGGAACCGTTGCTGATGCTCGGTGGTGCGCTGGCCGCGCTGGTCGGGGTGGTGGTCGGCACCGGCTGGCTGTCGCACACGGCCGGGCGGCTGCTGCACCGGTGGGGTCGCGGGCCGGCCACGCTGCTGGCCGCCCGAAGGTTGACCGCCGACCCGTGGGCCGGCAGCCGGACCCTGGCCGCCCTGCTGGCGGCGGTGATCGTGGGGGCGGGCGCGGCCGGGCTCCGCGCCTCGATGATCGCCGACATGACGGCGAACCGGGCCACCGGCCAGGGCCTGGCCGCCAGCGACGACTTCTACCTGAACACGATGGACCTGGTCGACCGGGCCGCCCAGTTGGCCGTGGCGCTGGCCGCCGGTGGCCTGGTCGTCGCCCTGGTCGAGGGGATCGTCGCCCGCCGCCGGACGTACGCGGCGCTGGTCGCCTCCGGGGTGCCCCGCAGCGTCATCGGCCGCTCGGTGGCCTGGCAGGCGCTGGCCCCGGCGGTGCCGGCCACGGTGCTGGCGCTCGCCGTCGGCCTGCTGCTCACCTGGACCACCGGTGGCCGCCCACACAGCTACGGGGGGCAGACCGTCCAGGTCTGCCCCGGCGATGCCGCCGGCTGCGCCGACCCCTCGGCCCTGCGCACCGTGTGGGTGCCCGAATCCGTGGTGACACCCGAGCTGCCGTGGGGTCAGCTCGCCGGGGTCGGCGCGACCGCGCTGGCCGCCGTACTGGTCACGGTCGGGGTCGGGCTGCTGTTCCTGCGGACGAGCACCGCCGTCGAGGAGATCCGCACCGGCTGACCGTGGCCAGCCGGTGCGCGACGACGGTGGTCAGGCGCGGCCCAGCCGGTCGAGGATCCAGGCGTTGATGAACGCCTCCTCGCGCCAGGCGTCGTACCGGCCGCTGGGGCCGCCGTGGCCGGCACCCATCTCGGTCTTGAGCAGGTAGTCGCCCTGCGGGGCCACCGCCCGCAGCCGGGCGATCCACTTGGCCGGCTCGTGGTAGAGCACCCGGGTGTCGTTGAGGCTGGTCACCGCCAGGATCGCCGGATAGTCCACGGGGGCGACGTTCTCGTACGGGGTGTACGACTTCATGTACGCGTACACCTCCGGGTCGGCGAGCGGGTTGCCCCACTCCTCCCACTCGGTGACCGTCAACGGCAGCGACGGGTCGAGGATCGAGGTGAGCGCGTCCACGAAGGGCACCTGCGCGACGATCCCGGTGAACGCGTCCGGGGCGAGGTTGGCCACCGCGCCCATCAGCAGGCCGCCGGCCGAGGCACCCCGGGCGACCAGCCGGTCGGCCGCCGTCCACCCGGACTTGACCAGGTGCCGGGCGCAGGCGACGAAGTCGGTGAAGGTGTTCTTCTTGGCCAGCAGCTTGCCCTCGTCGTACCACCGGCGGCCCAGTTCACCGCCGCCCCGGATGTGCGCGACGGCGAACACCACGCCCCGGTCGAGCAGGCTGAGCCGGGCGACCGAGAACCACGGGTCCATGCTGGCCTCGTACGAGCCGTACCCGTAGATCACGGCGGGGGCGGAGCCGTCGCGCGGGGTGTCCCGGCGGCAGACCAGCGAGATCGGCACCCGGGTGCCGTCGTCGGCGAGCGCCCACTCGCGGTGCTGCTCGTAGTCGGCCGGGTCGTACGCGCGACCGTCCGGGCCGGGGAGCACCGGCTTGCTGCGGCGCAGCGTCAGCTCCCGGGTGACCAGGTCGTAGTCGTAGACCGAGTCGGGGGTGACCAGCGAGGTGTAGCGGAACCGGAGCTGCCGGGTGCGGTATTCCGGGTTGGCGTCCAGGCCGACACTGTGGATCGGCTCGGGGAACTCGATGTCGTGGCCGTCGCCGCCGCCG
The DNA here is from genome assembly GCF_049178955.1 of Micromonospora sp. WMMD730. Lineage (NCBI taxonomy): Bacteria > Bacillati > Actinomycetota > Actinomycetes > Micromonosporales > Micromonosporaceae > Micromonospora > Micromonospora sp. WMMD730. Next base: position 6,946,672 of record NZ_JBMHML010000002.1, on the reverse strand, counting down.
ACGGGGAGCACCCGCAGCCCGGTCAGGCCGTTGCTGCGCAGCGAGACGACCAGGTGGTCGGCGAACGCGTCGACCGACTCCAGCCGGGTGCCGGGGCTGTGCGGGATCAGCGGCACCCAGTCGCCGGGCGCGTCCGCCGAGGTGTACGCCAGCGCGAAGTCCTCCGCGCCGTCGTTGTGCAGGATCAGGAACCGGTGTCCGTGGTGCTCGACGCTGTATTCGACGCCCTGCCGGCGCGGGGCGATCACCGCCGGCTCACCTGTCGGGTTGTCGGCCGGGATGACCCGCACCTCGCTGGTGACCTTGCTGGTGCTGTCGATCAGCACGAACCGCTCGGAGCGGGTCAGCTCGACGCCCACCCAGAACCGCTCGTCCTCCTCGAGGTGCACCACCACGTCCTCGCCCGACGGGGTGCCGACGGTGTGTCGCCACACCCGGTTGGGCCGCCACGCCTCGTCGACGGTGATGTAGAACAGCACGCTGGCGTCGGCCGACCAGGCGGTGCCGTAGAAGGTGTCGGGCACCTCGTCGCCGAGCAGCTCGCCGGTGCTCAGGTCCTTGATCCGCAGGGTGAAGCGTTCGTCGCCGGAGAAGTCCGTCGAGTAGGCCAGCCAGCGCCCGTCGGGGCTGACGTCGAACGCGCCGAGGGAGAAGAAGTCGTGCCCTTCGGCGAGCTGGTTGCCGTCGAGCAGCACCTCCTCGCCGTCGAGCGGGGCGCCGTCCACGCTGACCGGCGGGTCGGTCTCGCCGTCGCGGACGGGGCGGCGGCAGTGCACGCCGTACTGCTGGCCCTCGACGGTGCGGGTGTAGTACCAGTGGCCGCCCTTGCGGGTGGGCACCGACAGGTCGGTCTCCTGGGTGCGCTGCTTCGTCTCGGCGAACAGCGTGCCGCGTAACGCTTCCAGGTGCGCGGTGCGCTGCTCCGTGTAGGTGTTTTCGGCGGTGAGGTGGGCGATGGTCGCCGGATCGTCCTTGGCGGCCAGCCAGGCGTACTCGTCGACGACGGTGTCGCCGTGGTGGGTGCGCTCCGCGCGGACCTGTCGGGCGACGGGCGGGGTGGTCTCGGTGGTCACGGCGTCACGTTACCGGCCCGTCGCGCTCCGCCGCGCGGTCGAACCACCACGCGCCGCTTTAGAACATGTGTACGATGACTGCCATGTCGACGGGAGCGGGTTCGATCGGTGCAACGGAGATCACCCAGCGGTTGGCCGCGATCTGCGGCCCCTCCTTCGCCCGGTTCGCGGGCGCGGCCGACGAGGTCGCCGGCCGGCTCGCCCGGTGGGTGGCCGTCCCCGGTGGGCCCCGGGCGGCGGCCGAGGTGCTGCGGCTCGCCGCCCGGCACGATCTGTCGGTGGTCCCCCGGGGCGCCGGCACGAAGATCGACTGGGGTGCGGCACCGGCCCGGGTCGACATCATGCTCGACACCGGCCGGCTCGCCGGGGTCGGCCACCGGCCGGCAGCATCCCCGGTCGTCGAGGTGGGCGCCGGCACCCCGCTGCGGGCCGTGCAGGCCACCCTGGAACGCACCGGCCGTCGGCTGGCCCTCGACCCGCCGTCGCCCGGGGCCACCCTCGGCGGGGTGCTCGCCGCCGACGAGTCCGGTCCGCTGCGGCACCGGCACGGCACCGCCTGCGAGCAGCTCGTCGGCCTGCGCTGGCTGGACGCCGACGGTGAGCTGGTCAGCGCCGGGCGCAGCGCGGCCGAGCTGGCCGGCGCGGCCCCACCGGTCGGCCTCGATCTGGGCCGGCTGCTCTGCGGCTCGCAGGGCGGGCTGGGCGTGCTCGTCTCGGCGACGCTGCGCGCACACACCCTGCCGCCGAGCCGGGTGTGGGTGACCCGGCCGGTGTGGAGCCCGTTGGAGGTGCACGACCTGGTCCGGGCGGTGCTCGCCGCCGACCTCGACCCGGCGGCCGTCGAGCTGGACCTGCCGGCCGCCGGGTCGCCGCCACGTCCGCCCGCCGCCCCGGCGGCGGGCGCGACGTCGGGGCCGGGCGGTCGCCCGATGTCGGCCGCCGAGGCGTCGGCCCGCGCCAACCATCCCGCGATGGCCGGCCGTCGGACCGCCCCGCCGCCTCCCCGGGGCAGTGCCGGTGAGCTGGCCGTCCTGCTGGAGGGCGGCCGGTCCGAGGTGGCCGAGCAGGCCGACCGCCTGCTCGCCCTGTTCGGCGGTACGGCAAGCCTCGCCCCGGACGCCCCGGCCTGGTGGCGGCGCTACCCGTTCGCCCCGGGCGACACCGCACTGCGGGTCGAGGCCCCGGCCGCCGACCTGCACGCCGCCGTCTACGCGCTGCGCGACGCCGCCGGCGCCCCGCTGTCGGTGCGCGGTTCCGCCGGGCTGGGCGTGGTGCACGCCGCGCTGCCCGGGTCGCTCCCGGTCGACCGGGTGGCCGGCATCCTCGCCGCCGTCCGCGGGGTGCTGTTCACCCGCCGGGGCCGGTGCGTGGTGGTCGCCGCGCCTCCGGCGGTGCGTCGTGAGATCGACGTGTGGGGTGAGGCCGCGGTGATCCCCCGGCTGCGCGAGGCGAAGGAACACCTCGACCCGCACCGCAGGCTCGCCCCCGGACGCCTCCCCGGCGGCCTCTGACCGGCCCCGCACCCGGGAGCGGGATGCGGTGATGGCTCGTTGTCAGCCCCGTTGCGGCATCCGGCGCGTTGGACACCGCCGGTGAGGCGAAACGGAGTGGATCAAGAGGTCGGGCGAGGGGGAGCGGGGGCGGGAGGGAGCGGGGAGGGATCGGGGCGGGGGGCGTACTCAGAGGGCGTCGTTGCGCAGCACCAGGATGGCGATGTCGTCGCGGGGCGACTCGACCGAGAAGTTGATCGCGGTGGCCCGCAGGCGGGCTGCGACCACGTCGGCGGAGTAGCCGGCCAGCGGTGCGGCGGCCTCCCGGAGCCGTTCGGTGCCGAAGAGTTCCCGGCCGCGCCGCCGCTCGGTCACCCCGTCGGTGTAGAAGATCAGCGCATCGCCCGGCGCGAGCACGATCTCCGCCGCCGGGGAGGTGATCGCGTCGAGCAGACCGAGCGCCGTGCCGCCGATGCCGACGAAGTTGGCCCCACCGCCCCCGTGCAGCAGGACCGGCCGGTCGTGCCCGGCCAGGTGCAACGAGACGTCGAGCCGGTCGCCGTCGCCCGGCCCGACCGCCGCCAGGGCCAGCGTGCAGTACCGCCCCCCACCCCGCTCGACAAGCGTGTCGTTGAGCCGGGCCAGGGCCTCGGGCAGCGGCTTGCCGTCCCCGACCAGCACCCGGATCACGTCCCGGACCAGCCCGGTCACCGCCGCCGCCTGCACGCCCTTGCCGGACACGTCGCCGACCACCACCAGCCAGCGTCCGTCCGGCAGAGGCACCACGTCGTAGAAGTCGCCGCCGACTTCGGCCTCGTCGCCGGTCGGGACGTACTCGGCGGCGAAGCCGATGCGCTCGTCGACCGGGAGCACGGGCGGCAGCAGCGACTGCTGGAGGGTCTGCGCCACCCGACGCCGTTCGGCGTGGATGCGGGCGTTCTCGATGGCGAGCCCGGCCCGCCGGGCGACGTCCTCCAGCACCGCGACCTCGTCCGGGTCGTGCCGGTGTCGCTGGTGCCGTCCCACGGCCAGGGTGCCGAGGCGTTGGCTGCGGGCGATCAGCGGCACGGCGAAACCCTCCATCGGCCCGCCGAGCGGCACCTGGGAGCCGGTCCGCGACGCCTCCCGCAGCCGGGCCTGGACCGAGTCCGGCCCGGACTCCTCCAGCACCTTGTGCAGTTGGGGCAGGACCGACTCGTCGGCGTGACTGGCAGCGGCGAGCCTGAGCCGACCCCACTCGTCGGTGGTGTGCACCGCGCACCACTGGCCGAGCCGGGGCACCACCAGCTGCGGGATCAGCGCCATGGTCAGGTCGACGTCGAGCGACTGGGCGAGCAGTTCGCTCGCCTCGGCGAGGAAGGTCAGCCAGGCCGAGCGGCGGACGTCGGCCCGGCGCAGCCGGTCGTTCTCCAGGTGCAGCGCGAGCCGTTCGGCGGCGAGGACGGCCAACGGCCTGGCGTACGCCGACGGTGCGGCGTCCAGTTCCAGCTCCCCGGCGTACGGCCGGTGCACGGCCAGCGGCACCCGTAGCAGCTCGTTGCCGGGGCGGGGCTGACGGCCGTAGCGGGCCAGCACCTGCGGGCCCTCCCCCTCGCCCCGGTCCAACCGGATCACCCCGCCGGCCGCGCCCACCATGTCGGCGACCCGGGTGAGCAGGTCGGTGGCGAACTCGGTGAGCGGTTCGTCGGCGTACGGGTCGGGGCGGGTCTGGGTGAGTTCGCTCATCGCGGCGGCGCTCGGCGCGCTGGTCGACGGTTCGCTGTCGGTCCGCCCGGGTGGCGGGTGCGGGGAGGGTGGCGCGTCGCCGTGGTCGCCGTGCCGGTCGAGCCGGAACCACACCCCCTTGCCGGTGGGCAGGTAGGTGGTGCCCCAGCGGCTGGCGAAGTGGTCGACCAGGAGCAGTCCCCGCCCCCGCGCGGAGACCTCGCCGATCTGGTCGGTGTCGTTGCGGATGCCGACGACCAGCTCGTCGACCGGCCCGGCGGCGAAGTCGGAGACCGTGACGGTCAGGCCGATCTGGTCGGCGACGACCTCGATGTCCAGTTCGGTGCGGGCGTGTTCGACGGCGTTGGTGGAGAGTTCGGTGGTCAGCAGCAGCGCCTCGTTGAGCAGTTCGTCGAGGTCGGCTTCGGCGAGTACGGAGCGGACCACGGCGCGGGCGGCGGCCGGGGTGCGGTTGTCGGCGGGCAGCCGGACGCGCCGGACGTGCTCGTCCCGTCCCGCGTCTGTCCCGGCCCCCGGCTCCGTTGACACCCCCGTATCCTCTACCGCCACCGGCCGGGTGCCAAGCCGCACCACGTACCGTCACACCCGCCGCGCCGGTCCGTCGGTGCCGATCACGCTCCGCCGGGGCCTGTCGGCGGGCGGCGTGGTGCAACACGCAGGTGCGCGGCGGGGCGGACGCCGCGTCGTCGCTGGGCACGTCGTATCCGGGGGCACGTCGCATCCGGGGGTCCGGCGGCGACCCGGGCACAATGAGGGGAAGTCGGCGTGTCGGCACGTCGGGAGCCCTCCGAGTCGAGCGAGGAATGATGACCGCGAAACAGTCGGTGACGGCGGACGGGTCCGCTTCCGAGCATGACGCGCTCCTCGGTGAGTTGTCGGAGGCGCTTCGACGGGTCGGCCGGGGCGACTTCAAGGTGCGGCTGCCCCGGCGGGCGGGCGCGGCCGGTGAGGTGGCGGACGCCTTCAACGAGGTGGTGTCGCTCCAGGAGCGGCAGCACCTGGACCTGCGCCGGATCAGCCGGGTGGTGGGTCGGGACGGGCGGCTGACCGAACGTCTGGACGAGGAGGGCCTGGACGGCTCCTGGGCGGAGGGCCAGCGGGCGGTCAACTCGCTGATCGACGACCTGGGCCGGCCGACCACCGAGATCGCCCGGGTGATCATGGCGGTGGCCGACGGCGATCTCTCCCAGCACATGGAGTTGGAGATCGACGGCCGCCCGCTGCGCGGTGAGTACCTGCGGATCGGCCGGACGGTCAACACGATGGTCGGGCAGCTCTCGTCGTTCTCCAACGAGGTGACCCGGGTGGCCCGGGAGGTGGGCACCGAGGGCAAGTTGGGTGGTCAGGCGGACGTGCGGGGCGTCGCCGGCACCTGGAAGGACCTCACCGACTCGGTGAACACCATGGCGTCGAACCTGACCGGCCAGGTGCGGTCGATCTCCCAGGTGGCGACGGCGGTGGCCCGGGGCGACCTGTCGCAGAAGATCACGGTCGGGGCGCGGGGCGAGGTCGCCGAGCTGGCCGACACGATGAACTCGCTGACCGACACGCTGCGCCTGTTCGCCGAGCAGGTGACCCGGGTGGCGCGCGAGGTGGGCACCGAGGGCAAGCTCGGTGGGCAGGCCGACGTGCCGAACGTGGCGGGCACCTGGAAGGACCTCACCGACAGCGTCAACTCGATGGCGTCGAACCTGACCTCTCAGGTGCGCAACATCGCGCAGGTCTCCACGGCGGTGGCCCGGGGCGACCTGAGCCAGAAGATCACCGTGGCGGCGCAGGGCGAGATCCTGGAGCTGAAGGACACCGTGAACACGATGGTGGACCAGCTCTCCTCGTTCGCCGACGAGGTGACCCGGGTGGCCCGCGAGGTCGGCATCGAGGGCAAGCTCGGCGGTCAGGCCCAGGTACGCGGCGTCTCCGGCACCTGGCGGGACCTGACGGAGAACGTCAACCAGCTCGCCGGCAACCTGACCAGCCAGGTCCGCAACATCTCCCAGGTCTCCACGGCGGTGGCGAAGGGTGACCTGTCGCAGAAGATCACGGTCGACGCGCAGGGCGAGATTCTGGAGCTGAAGAACACGGTCAACACGATGGTGGATCAGCTCAGTTCGTTCGCCGACGAGGTGACCCGGGTGGCCCGTGAGGTGGGCACGGAGGGCAAGCTCGGCGGCCAGGCGCAGGTGAAGGGCGTCTCCGGCACCTGGCGCGATCTCACCGACAACGTGAACTCGATGGCGTCGAACCTGACGTCCCAGGTGCGCAACATCGCCTCGGTGACCACGGCGGTGGCGAAGGGCGATCTCAGCCAGAAGATCACCGTCGACGCCCGGGGCGAGATCCTGGAGCTGAAGTCGACCGTCAACACGATGGTGGACCAGTTGTCGTCGTTCGCCGACGAGGTGACCCGGGTGGCCCGTGAGGTGGGCACCGAGGGCAAGCTCGGCGGGCAGGCGCAGGTACGCGGGGTCGCCGGCACCTGGCGGGACCTGACCGACAACGTGAACTCGATGGCGTCGAACCTGACCAGTCAGGTGCGCAACATCGCGCAGGTCTCCACGGCGGTGGCCAAGGGTGACCTGTCGCAGAAGATCACCGTGGACGCGCAGGGCGAGATCCTGGAGCTGAAGAACACGGTCAACACGATGGTGGACCAGTTGTCGTCGTTCGCCGACGAGGTGACCCGGGTGGCCCGTGAGGTGGGCACCGAGGGCAAGCTGGGCGGTCAGGCGCAGGTGAAGGGCGTGAGTGGCACCTGGCGGGACCTGACCGACAACGTGAACTCGATGGCGTCGAACCTGACGTCCCAGGTGCGCAACATCGCGTCGGTGACCACGGCGGTGGCCAAGGGCGACCTCGGTCAGAAGATCACCGTCGACGCGCAGGGCGAGATCCTGGAGCTGAAGAACACCGTGAACACGATGGTCGACCAGCTCTCGTCGTTCGCCGACGAGGTGACCCGGGTGGGTCGCGAGGTCGGCATCGAGGGCAAGCTGGGCGGTCAGGCGCAGGTCAAGGGCGTGAGCGGCACCTGGCGGGACCTCACCGAGAACGTGAACCAGCTCGCCTCGACCCTGACCACCCAGCTCCGGGCGATCTCCCAGGTCTCCACGTCGGTGACCCGGGGCGACCTGACCCAGCGGATCGCGGTCAAGGCGCAGGGCGAGGTCGCCGAGCTGAAGGACAACATCAACCAGATGATCGTCACCCTGCGGGAGACGACCAAGAAGAACGCCGAGCAGGGCTGGCTCGACTCCAACCTGGCCCGCATCGGTGGCCTGCTCCAGGGCCAGCGGGACCTGGGCGAGGTCTGTCGCATGATCATGATGGAGGTGACCCCACTGGTCGACGCGCAGCTCGGCGCGTTCTTCCTGGCGGACACCGCCGAGGGGGTGATGCGGCTGCGGCTGACCGCGTCGTACGGGTATGTGGCGCGGGGGCACGACGTGACCTTCGGGCCCGGTGAGGGGCTGGTCGGTCAGGCCGCGCTCTCCCGCCGGACGATCCGGCTCAACGCGCTTCCCGACGGCCGGATCACCCTGCGCTCGGGGCTGGCCGACACGCTTCCGTCCGACCTGGTGGTGCTGCCGATCCTGTTCGAGGGCGAACTGCTCGGGGTGATCGAGTTCGCCAGCGTGGCCCGCTTCTCGGAGCTGCACCTGGGGTTCCTGGAGCGGCTGGTGCTCACCATCGGCATCGCGGTCAACACCATCCAGGCCAACCGGCGTACGGAGGAACTGCTGGCCCAGTCGCAGCGGCTGGCGCTGGAGTTGCAGGACCAGTCGGCGGAGTTGCAGCGCACCAACGCCGAGCTGGAGGACAAGGCGAAGCTGCTCAGCGAGCAGAAGGGCAACATCGAGACCAAGAACCGGGAGATCGAGCTGGCCCGGCTGGGGCTGGAGGAGAAGGCCCAGCAGCTCACCCGGGCGTCGGCGTACAAGTCGGAGTTCCTGGCGAACATGAGCCACGAGCTGCGTACGCCGCTGAACTCGCTGCTGCTGCTGGCCCGGCTGCTGGTGGAGAACTCGGAACGCAACCTCACCCCGAAGCAGATCGAGTTCGCCCGGACGATCCACGGCTCCGGCTCGGACCTGCTGCGCCTGATCGACGACATCCTGGACCTGTCCAAGATCGAAGCCGGTCGGATGGACGTCGAGCCGACGGAGATCCGGTTCGCCGAGATCCGCAACTACGTGGAGCAGGCGTTCGCCCCGCAGGCGGAGGACAAGAACCTCGACTTCCAGGTGCGGGTGGCCAAGGAACTGCCGCCGGCCCTGGTGACCGACGCCCAACGGTTGCAGCAGATCCTGCGCAACATGCTCTCCAACGCGGTGAAGTTCACCGACAACGGCGCGGTCACCCTGCGGATCGCCCCGGCGGCGGAGAACGCCGTCTTCGACGTGCCGGCGCTGACCAACGCCCGGCAGGTGATCGCCTTCACCGTGATCGACACCGGCATCGGCATCTCCGACGACAAGCTGAGCATCATCTTCGAGGCGTTCCAGCAGGCCGACGGCACCACCAGCCGGCGGTACGGCGGCACCGGGCTGGGCCTGTCGATCAGCCGGGACCTGGCGCGGCTGATCGGCGGCACGATCACGGTGACCTCCGCGCCGGGGCAGGGTTCGACGTTCACCCTCTTCGTACCGGACGTGCTGGCACCGGACGCGGTGGTGGCCCCGCAGTCGCCGTCGCCGGAGCGGGCGGGGCTGCCGTCGTCGCTGCTGATGCCGCCGGTGGAGCTGCTGGCCACGCCGGAGGCCCCGGCCACCCGGCAACTGGACGGCGCCACCGTACTCATCGTCGACGACGACGTACGCAACGTGTTCGCGTTGACCAGCGCGTTGGAACTGCACGGGATGACCGTGCTGTACTCGGACAACGGCGCGGACGGGGTTCGCGTGCTGGCCGAGCATCCGGAGGTGGACATCGTGCTGATGGACGCCATGATGCCCGACCAGGACGGTTACGAGACGACCCGGCAGATCCGCCGCAACCACCGCTTCGCCGACCTGCCGATCGTCTTCCTCACCGCGAAGGCGATGCCCGGTGACCGGGAGTCGGCGCTGGCGGCCGGGGGTAGCGACTACATCACCAAGCCGGTGGACCTGGACGGGCTGATCGAGCGGATGGCGTCCTGGATCAGCGGTCGCCGAGATAGGGAGAATTCGTGACGCAGACGGCCAAGGCGCTGCTGGTCGACGACCGTCGGGAGAACCTGATGGCCCTGGAGGCGATCCTTCAGGGGCTCCCGGTCCAGTCGGTGGCCGTGGAGAGCGGTGAGGCGGCGCTGAAGCAACTGCTGGTGGACGACTTCGCGGTCATCCTGCTGGACGCCCAGATGCCCGACATGGATGGTTTCGAGACGGCCAGTCACATCAAGCGCCGGGAGCGGACCCGGCACGTGCCGATCATCTTCCTGACCGCCGCCGACCGGGACGCCCAGTTGGCGTTGCGCGGCTACGCGGTCGGGGCGGTCGACTACCTCACCAAGCCATTCGACCCGTGGGTGCTGCGGGCCAAGGTGTCGGTCTTCGTGGAGCTGTGGGTGAAGACCCGGCAGTTGGCGGCGCAGTCCGACGTGGTGCGGGAGCGCGACGCCCAGTGGCGGGTGCTCACCGACGCGGTCGACGAGGCGAGCGCCCTGCTGCGGGGCGAGGACGACCCGGAGGCCCGGCAACGCGCCCTGGACGTCCTGGAGCAGGCCCGCTGGGGCAGCAACACCCCCTGACGGTCAGGCGGCGGGTGGCTCGGCGTGGCCGGTGGCGGCCCGGCGGGCCCGCCAGCGTTCGCCGAGCGAGTCCAGTTCCTCCTGGATGAAGTAGAAGAAGTCCCGCATCTCGGCCACCCGTTCGCCGCCCGGGGTGGCGGTGCCGCCCAGTGCCTTGACGCCCGCGTCGGCGATGTCGATGAAGTTCTTGTAGAGGCCGGTCTTGGTGATGGTGCCCTCGTACCAGGGGTTGTCGGGCAGCCGGTAGTGGTCCCGGCGCGAGCGCGGGACCGGTTCGCGGACCAGCATGCTGACCTGGGTCAGGTGGCGTACCGCGCCGGAGACGGCTGCCGCGCTGACGCCGAGCCGTTCGCCGATCTGGGCGGCGGTCAGCGGGCCGTCGGCGCTCATCACGGCGAACAGGACCCGGGCGGACATCCGGGGGAAGCCGACGTCCGCGAAGGCCATCGCCATCCGTTCGACGAAGAGGTGGACCTCGTCGTCGTGGCCGGGTCGGCGGTCGTCAGGCATCGGACGCTGCTCCTCGGGCTCGGGACGGTTCAGGCGATGGTGCCGCACCGAACAGAGTCTTCACAACTTTGTGAAACGAGTGTAGCTTCCGAATTGTGGAAACTCCGATAGCGGTGACCGGCCTGGTGAAGACCTTCGGCCGCACCCGGGCCCTCGACGGGCTCGACCTGACCGTGCGGGCCGGCGAGGTGCACGGCTTCCTCGGCCCGAACGGCGCCGGCAAGTCGACAGCCATCCGGGTACTGCTCGGACTGCTGCGGGCCGACGCGGGGGCCGTCCGACTGCTCGGTGGTGACCCGTGGCGCGACGCCGTCACGCTGCACCGCCGCCTGGCGTACGTGCCGGGTGACGTCACCCTCTGGCCGCAGCTCTCCGGCGGCGAGGTGATCGACCTGCTCGGGCGGATGCGCGGTGGGCTCGACCCGAAGCGCCGCGCCGAGCTGCTGGAGTCGTTCGAGCTGGACCCCCGCAAGAAGGGGCGCACCTACTCCAAGGGCAACCGGCAGAAGGTCGGCCTGGTCGCCGCGCTCGCCTCCGACGTCGAACTGCTCATCCTCGACGAGCCCACCTCCGGGCTGGACCCGCTGATGGAGGAGGTGTTCCAGCACTGGATCGACCGGGCCCGGCACGACGGCCGTACGGTGCTGCTGTCCAGCCACATCCTCGCCGAGGTGGAGGCGCTCTGCGACCGGGTGACGATCATCCGCAACGGTCGTGACGTCGAGACCGGCACCCTGACGGAGCTGCGCCACCTGCACCGCACCGCGATCGACGCCGAACTGGCCGGTCCGGTCGACGGCCTGGCCGACCTGCCCGGCGTGCACGACCTGCGGGTCGATGGCGGGCGGGTCCGGTTCGCCGTCGACACCGTCGCGCTGGACACCGCGCTGCGCCGGCTCACCGAGATCGGCGTACGCAGCCTGGTCAGCCAGCCGCCGACGCTGGAGGAGCTGTTCCTGCGTCACTACGAGACGCCGGCCGCCGGCACCCCGACCGGCGACCAGCCGACGGGGGTGGGGCGATGAGCACCCTCACCGGCACCGGTCACCTGACCCGGCTGATCCTGCGCCGGGACCGGATCGTCCTGCCGCTCTGGGTGCTGCCGCTGGCCGCCCTCCCGGTGTCGTACGCGGGCAGCTTCATCGCGCTGTTCCCGACCGCCGCCGAGCGGGCCGCGTACGCCGACGGCACCGCCCGCAGCCCGTCGGTGGTGGCCCTGCTCGGCCCGGTCTACGGCGACAGCATCGGCGCGTTGACCGCCCAGCGGGGCGGCTTCCTCCAGGTGATCGTCGGACTGGCCGCCCTGCTCACCGTCATCCGGCACACCCGCACCGAGGAGGAGGCCGGCCGGCGGGAACTGCTCGGCGCGACCGTGCTCGGCCGGCACGCCGGACTCACCGCCGCGCTGCTGGTGACGTACGCGGCCAGTCTGGTGCTCGGCCTGCTCACCGCCGCCGGACTGGCCGCCGCCGGGTTGCCGCTGGCCGGCTCGCTGGCGTACGGGCTGTCGGTGGCGCTGGTGGGGGTGGTCTTCGCCTCGGTGGGCGGGTTGGCCGCCCAGCTCACCCAGACCGCCGCCGGGGCACGCGGGGCCGCCGTCGGGGTGCTCGGGGTGACGTTCGCGCTGCGGCTGGTCGGGGACACCTCCGACCAGGGGTGGCCGAGCTGGCTCTCCCCGCTGGGCTGGGCCCCGCGCATCCGCGCGTACGAGGGGGAGCGCTGGTGGGTGCTGGCGCTGCCGGTCGCGCTGACCGTGCTGCTGGCCGTGGTGACGTACCCGGTGTCGGTGCGGCGGGATCTCGGTGCCGGCCTGCTGCCGTCGCGGCCGGGCCCGGCGCGGGCCGGGCGGGCGCTGTCCGGGCCGTTCGGGCTGGCCTGGCGGCTGCACCGGGGGCAACTGCTGGGCTGGTCGGTGGGCTTCGGCCTGCTCGGGCTGGTCGTCGGCGGTGCTGCCGAGTCCGCCGGCCGGTCGGTCGCCGGCAACGCCGCGCTGGAGCAGGTGATGGCCCGGCTGGGTGGCGCGTCGGGACTGGCCGAGGCGTACCTGGGGGCGTCGCTGGGGGTGGCCGGGCTGGCTGCCGCCGGCTACGGCGTCCAGGCGGCGTTGCGGATGCGGTCGGAGGAGGCCGCCGGGCGGGTCGAGCCGGTGCTGGCCACCGGGGTGCACCGGTCGGCCTGGCTCGCCTCGCACCTGGTGTTCGCCCTGCTGGGGCCGGTGGTGGCGCTGGCGCTGACCGGTCTGGCGGCCGGCCTGACCTACGGGCTGGGTGTGGGTGACGTGCCGGGTGAGCTGCCCCGGATGCTCGGTGCCGCCCTGGCGCAGGTGCCGGCGGCCTGGGTGCTGGCCGGCCTGGCGGTGCTGCTGCACGGGCTGCTGCCCCGGTTCACCGCGGCGGCCTGGGCGGTGCTCGCGCTGGCGGTGCTGCTCGGTCAGCTCGGCGCGGTGCTGGAACTGAGCCAGTGGCTGCTCGACCTGTCGCCGTTCACGCACACCCCGCAGGTGTTGCGGGCGGGCTGGAGTGTCACCCCGCTGCTGGCGCTGACCGCGCTCGCCGGGGTGCTCTGCGCGGCCGGCTTCGTGTCCTTCCGCCGCCGCGACACCCCGGTCGGCTGACCGGTCAGCCGGAGGGGGTCTCGTTACGGATCATCAGGGCGGAACGGAGGCCGGTGATGTCGAGGACGCGCAGCAGGAAGTCGCCCACGTTGCTCAGGATCAACAGGCACTGGGAGTGGCTGGCCTTGCGACTGAGCACCACCAGCGTGCCCAGCCCCTGCGAGTCGCAGAAGGTCACCCCGGCCAGGTCGAGCACGATGCGCGGCGGAGGATCGGCGAGCACCTCGTTCACGACGGTCGACAGCTGGGCGGCGGTGAGCATGTCGATCTCACCGGCCAGGCGCAGCACCACTTCGTCGCCCGTCCGGTGTACCGTGATGGACAGCTCGGCACGATCCACGCCGTCAGCCTAGCGCGATCCCGCCAGCCCGGCCCGGTGAGACGATCCGCCGTGCCGATCACCGCGCGGGCGGCAGCTCCGCCCACCGGCGTCGGGTGAGGTGAGCCGGGTAACCCGGCCCCGGGGTGGCTGCGGATTCCCCGGCCGGCGCTGACACAATGGGCCGCATCGTGACCGATACCTTTTCCGCCGGCACCGGCCGTTACCCCGCCGACGCGCCGGCCTCCGAGGCCCTGTTCGACCGCGCCCGGGCCATCGTGCCGGGCGGGGTCAACTCCCCCGTGCGTGCGTTCCGTGCCGTCGGCGGCACCCCGCGCTTCATGGTCCGGGGGGAGGGTCCCTGGCTGTACGACGCCGACGGGCGACGCTACGTCGACCTGGTCTGCTCGTGGGGGCCGTTGATCCTGGGCCACGCCCACCCCGAGGTGGTCGAGGCGGTCCGCGAGGCCGCCACCCTCGGCACCAGCTTCGGCACCCCCACCCCGGGTGAGGTGGAGCTGGCCGCCGAGATCGTCGAGCGCACCCCGGTCGAGCAGGTCCGGCTGGTCAACTCGGGCACCGAGGCGACCATGTCGGCGATCCGGCTGGCCCGGGGGTTCACCGGCCGCTCCAAGATCATCAAGTTCGCCGGCTGCTACCACGGCCACTCCGACGGGCTGCTCGCCGCCGCCGGCTCCGGCGTCGCCACCCTCGGCCTGCCCGACTCGCCCGGGGTCACCGGCGCGGCGGCCGGCGACACCATCGTGCTGCCCTACAACGACCTCACCGCCGTCGAGGCGGCGTTCGCCGCGCAGGGTCCGCACATCGCGGCGGTCATCACCGAGGCCGCCGCCGGCAACATGGGCGTGGTCGCCCCCCGCGACGGCTTCAACTCCCGGCTCGCCGCGATCGCCCACGCCCACGGCGCGCTGCTCATCGTCGACGAGGTGATGACCGGGTTCCGGGTCTCCCGCGCCGGCTGGCACGGCCTCGACCCGTCCGACGCCGACCTGTGGACGTACGGGAAGGTGATGGGGGGCGGGCTGCCCGCCGCCGCCTTCGGCGGGCGCACGGAGATCATGTCCCGGCTCGCCCCGGCCGGCCCGGTCTACCAGGCCGGCACCCTCTCCGGTAACCCGCTGGCCTGTGCCGCCGGCCTGGCCACCCTGCGGCTCGCCGACGACGCCCTCTACCGCCGGCTCGACGACACGGCCGCCGTCGTGGGCAAGCTCGCCGCCGACGCGCTGGCCACCGCCGGGGTCCCGCACCGCCTGTCGTACGCGGGCAGCATGTTCTCGATCTTCTTCACCGACGCCGACGTGGTCGACTACGACAGCGCCCGCACCCAGCAGGTGCCCGCGTTCAAGGCGTTCTTCCACGCGATGCTCGCCGCCGGCGTCTACCTGCCGCCGAGCGCGTTCGAGTCGTGGTTCGTGTCGGCGGCGCTCGACGACGCCGCCCTGGAGCACATCGCCGCCGCCCTGCCCGGCGCGGCGACAGCAGCGGCAGCGGCAGGCAGCGGGGGGTAAACACCAATGAGCAAGACCGTCGTCCACGTGCTGCGGCACGGCGAGGTGCACAACCCGGACCAGATCCTCTACGGCCGGCTGCCCGGCTTCCGGCTGTCGGAGCTGGGCGTGCAGATGGCCAAGGCCGCCGCCCAGGCGGTCGCCGAGCGGGAGATCGTGCACGTGGTGGCCAGCCCGCTGGAACGCGCCCAGCAGACCGCCGAGCCGATCGCCGGCCAGTTCGGGCTCCCGGTCGGGGTGGACGAGCGGCTGATCGAGAGCGCCAACTGGTTCGAGGGCAAGAAAGTCTCGCCCGGCGACGGCTCGTTCCGCGACCCGCGCAACTGGTGGGTGCTGCGTGACCCGGTGACCCCGAGCTGGGGCGAGGCGTACCGGGCCATCGCCGAGCGGATGTTCGCCGGGCTGCACGCCGCCCGGGTGGCCGCCGAGGGACGCGAGGCGGTCATCGTCTCCCACCAGCTCCCCATCTGGACGCTGCGCCGCTACGTCGAACGCAAGCGGCTCTGGCACGACCCGCGCCGGCGGCAGTGCGGACTGGCCAGCCTCACCTCCTTCCACTTCGACGGGGCGAAGGTGGTCGGGATCGGGTACTCCGAACCGGCCGCCCACCTGATCGCCATGTCCGCGACAGCCCGGACGGCCAAGGGGGCCTGAGATGCGTTCCCGGAGGCCGCTGGCCGTCCTGCTCGCCGCCGTCACCGCCGGGGCGGCGTTGGTCGGCTGCTCCTCCGGCACCGAGGAGAGCCGCTGCGCCAACAACGGCGGCATCGTCGAGTGCGCCCCCGACCAACGCTCCGCCGCCCCGACGATCGCCGGTGACCTGCTCACCGGCGGCCGGTACGACACCTCCCAGGCCCGGGGTCAGGTGGTGGTGGTCAACTTCTGGGGTTCCTGGTGCGCGCCCTGCCGCGCCGAGGCCGACGACCTGGAGGCCACCTACCAGGCCACCAGGGCATCCGGGGTGACCTTCCTCGGCATCAACGTGCAGGACAGCCGGGACAAGGCGATCGCCTTCGAGGAGGGCCGGGTCACCTACCCGAGCCTGTTCGACCCGGCCAGCCGGCTGGCGCTGGCCCTGGACATCCCGCCGAACACGATCCCGGCCACCGTCGTGTTCGACCGGCAGGGCCGGATCGCCACCGTGATCCGGGCCGCCGTCACCACCGACGGGCTGCGGCCGATCGTCGAGCGGATCGCCGCCGAAGAGCCGGCGTCGACCGGTTCCCGCTGATGGGCGAGACGTTCCGCGAACTCGCCCAGTCCGGCCCGCTGCTGCTGGCCATCGGCGCGGCGGCGCTCGCCGGGCTGGTCAGCTTCCTGTCCCCGTGCGTGCTGCCGCTGATGCCCGGCTACCTGTCGTACGTGACCGGCCTGGCCGGCACCGACCTGGAGGGCCGCGCCCGGCCGACCACCCCGGCCGGCGGCGGACCCGACCCGGACGACGGCGGGTCGGCACCGGCGGACGGCCCGGTGGCGACGGCGACCCGGACGGCGGCCCGACCGGTGACGGCGGTCAAGGGCCGGGTGCTGGCCGGGACGCTGCTGTTCATCGCCGGCTTCACCGTCGTGTTCACCGCCACCGCGATCCTCTTCGCCGGGTTCGGCCGGATCTTCTTCGACTACGAGCGCACCTTCCAAGTCGTCATCGGCGCGCTGATCGTCCTGCTCGGGCTGAGCTACCTGGGGGTGCTCCCCGGCATGCAGCGGGAGCTGCGCATCCGGCGGCTGCCCGCCGCCGGGCTGCTCGGTGCGCCGGTGCTCGGCGCGGTGTTCGCGCTGAGCTGGATGCCGTGCACCGGCCCGACGCTGGGCGCGGTGCTCGGGATGGCCGCCACCGGCGGGCAGACCGACCGGGCCGTGGTGCTGGCGGTGGCGTACTGCCTGGGGTTGGGGTTGCCGTTCGTGGTCTTCGGGTTGGGCTTCCACCGGCTGCTCGGGGTGTTCCGGGCGGTCCGGCGCAACAGCCGGTGGGTGACCCGGATCGGCGGGGTGCTGCTGATCCTGATCGGCCTGGCGCTGGTCACCGGCGGTTGGCAGAACTTCGTGATCTGGTTGCAGACGACAGTGGGCCCCGGCGAGGTGAGCATCTGATGACGACCGTCGACGACCGGCCGGCCAGCCCACCCGCCGAGGCCCCCCGCCGCCGGCCGAACCCGCTGCTGGCCCTGCTGCGCAACTCGTGGCGGCAGCTCACCAGCATGCGTACCGCGTTGATCCTGCTGTTCCTGCTCGCGGTCGCGGCGATCCCCGGCTCGGTGCTGCCGCAGCGCGGGGTCAACCCGGAGAACGTCGACAGGTACTTCGTCGAGCACCCCGAGCTGGCCCCGCAGCTCGACCGGATCGGCGCGTTCGAGGTGTTCGGTTCGGTCTGGTTCTCCGCCATCTACCTGCTGCTGTTCACCTCGCTGGTGGGCTGCATCCTGCCCCGGATGCGCGACCACGTGCGGGCGTTGCGGGCCCGGCCGCCGGCCGCGCCCAAGCGGATGGACCGGCTGCCGCAGCACACCGTGCTGGAGTCGCCGGGGGCCGCCGACCCGCAGGCCATCGCCGCGGTGCTGCGCCGCCGCCGGTGGCGGGTGCAGGTGCGCGGCAACGAGGTCTCCGCCGAGAAGGGCTACCTCAAGGAGACCGGCAACCTGCTGTTCCACACCTCGCTGGTCGCCGTGCTGATCGGCGTCGCGCTCGGCTCGTGGTACGGCTGGCACGGCAACCGCCTGCTGGTCGCCGACGAGGCCTTCTGCAACACCCGCCAGCAGTACGCCGAGGCGAAGCTCGGCCCGCGCGTCGACAGCGCCGACCTGCCGCCGTTCTGCCTGACCCTGGACAACTTCGACGCCCGGTTCCTGGCGTCCGGGCAGCCGGAGAGCTACCGCGCGACGGTGACCGTGGACCGCCCGGACGGCTCGGACCGGCGGACCGCCGACTTCTCGGTCAACTCGCCGCTGCGGCTCGGCTCGGCGAACGTCTACCTGCTGGGCCACGGCTACGCCCCGATCCTGAAATACACCGACCGGTACGGCCGCAGCCAGACCAGCACGGTGCCGTTCCTGACCAGCGGCGACGCCAACCTCACCAGCGAGGGGGTGGCCGCCTTCCCCGACGCCAACGTCGACCCGGAGACCGGCCGCCGGGACGCGAACCAGCAGGTCGCCTTCGAGGGGCTCTACCTGCCGACCGCCCCGGACACCGCGCCGTTCGTCTCGTCGCGGTTCCCCGAGGAGCGCAACCCGGCCGTGGTGCTGGCCGCCTACCGGGGCAACCTGGGGTTGGACGCCGGCATCCCCGGCTCGGTCTACCAGCTCGACCAGCGCCAGGTGACCAGCGGCAAGCTCAAGCAGGTGGGCGACAGGAAGCTGGCCCCGGGCGAGACGTGGACCCTGGACGACGGCAGCAAGCTGGAGTTCCTGGGCACCAAGCGGTACGTCACCCTGTCCGTCCGGCACGACCCGGGCGAGAAGCTGATGCTGGGCGCCTGCGTGGTGCTGCTGGTCGGGCTGATGGGTTCGCTGTTCGGCCGCCGTCGGCGGGTCTGGTTCCGGGTGACGCCCCCCGACAGTGGATCTCCGACGGGCGGTAGTAGTTTGGTGTCGGCCGGTGGGCTGCCGCGCACCGAGCATCCAGGGTTCGCCGAGGAGTTCGCGTCTCTCGTCGCTGCGGTACGCGACGACGGGCGGCCCGACCGGCGGGCGCGAGAGGGAGTCGAGTGATGTCCGCAGTCTCCGACCAGTTGGTGACGTTCGCGATCCTGGTGTACCTGATCGCGATGATCAGCCACGCCGTCGAGTACGCCCTGGGCAACGTCCGCGCGGTGTCGGCCCGGGTCGCCCCGGCCCGGGAGCTGGTCGGCGTGGGTGTCGGCGGCGCGGGTGTCACCAAGGTCGACGGGCCGGTGCCGGACGACACCGTCACCGGTACGCCGCCGTCGACCCGGCCGAGCCGTTCGGCGGGACGGGCCCGGCTCGCCGGGCGGATCGCCGCCGCGCTGACCGTGCTCGCCGCCGCGCTGCACCTCGGCGCGCTGGTCACCCGGGGCATCGCGGCCGACCGGATGCCCTGGGGCAACATGTACGAGTTCGTGCTGACGGTCACCTGGATCGGGACCGCCGCCTGGCTCGTGGTGCTCTGGAAGCGGCCGTCGCTGCGCCGGCTCGGGCTGTTCCTCACCCTGGTCATGGTGCTGCTGCTGGCGTTCGCCGAGCTGAAGCTCTATGTCCCGGTGGTGCCGCTGATGCCGGCGCTCCAGTCGTACTGGTTCATCATCCACGTGTCGACGATCGTCTTCTCCTCCGGCATCTTCCTGCTGGGCGTGGTGCCGGCGGTGTCGTTCCTGCTGCGCAACGGCTACGAGCAGGGGCGGCGCAGCTTCCCGTACACGTTGGCCCGGCGGCTGCCCGGGGCGGCCGACCTGGAGCGGTTGACCTTCGCGCTGCACGCCTTCTCGTTCCCGATCTTCACGTTCGCGGTGATCGCGGGCGCGATCTGGGCCGAGGCGGCCTGGGGTCGGGCGTGGGGTTGGGACCCGAAGGAGACCTGGGCGTTCATCTCCTGGGTGGTCTACGCCGGTTACCTGCACGCCCGCGCCACGCCCAGCGTCCGGCGCAACGTGGCGACCTGGATCGCGGTGCTGGGCTTCCTGACGGTGCTGATGAACCTGTTCGGGGTGAACTTCTTCTTCACCGGCCTGCACTCGTACGCCGGGGTGGAGTGAGCCGGCCGGTGAGCACCCGGTCGACACCCAGGGTCACCTGGTAGGCGACCTCGGGCACGTCGGCCAGTTCGAGGTGCTCGGCCCGCAGGGCGAGCTGGGCGTGCAGCTCCCGGGCCACCGCGTCGCGGATCTCCCGCTGTAGCGGGGAGAGGCCGTCCGGATCGCCCACCGTGTACGCGTCGTCCATGCGTCCCATCCTCCACCGGAGGACCAGGTGTGTCGATGCGCCTTGGCCTGCCGAACGTCCATCCCTGCCGAAGCCGGTTCAGCGGTACCGACCGCCAGCGGTGGTCGGTGGTCGTGATGCCTCCAGCTGGCCGACACCTGGACGCCCCCATGAGGCTGATGACATCGTTCGCCGAACAATGTTTGCGTAAACATCGACAAGGGTGACATTGTCGACGGTGGCGGCCAGCGGAGAGACGCCCTGACCCCTGGCCCACCCGTCTGCGAGGAGAGAGGACAACGACCAGCCGCTGGACGCCAACTCGCCCGGCTGACAGTTCCCTGAACCCCGCCGTACCGCCACCTGGTCACTCCCGACGCGGCGGACCCGGACGAGAACCTCGTTCCCCCGCTATTGGAGCCGCACATGTTCCCGAAGCAGACAGGCGTCAGATCCGGCGCCGCCCCGCTCTCCCGTCCCTTCCCCCTCCTTGTCCTGCTCCTGCTGCTCGCCCTGGTCGCGGCGGTCGGCACCGTCTTCCTCCCCACGGTGAGCGAGGCCATCACCCGCTCCTCGCAGACCATGTACACCCCGCCGTCCGGCACCCCCGCCCCCGGCACGCTCTACCCCAGGGGGATACGGCTGGAGCACAGCGGGTCGTCCAACGGCACCATGCTCGCCACCTTCGAGCAGTACACCAACGGCAAGCCCGTCTTCCCGATCTACCGCAGCACCGACACCGGCAACTCCTGGACCAAGATCTCGGAAGTCGCCGACACGCAGAACGGCTGGGGCATGCGCTGGCAGCCACAGCTGTTCGAACTGCCCACCGCGATCGGCAATTTCCCCGCCGGGACCATCCTGGCCGCCGGCGACTCCGTCCCCAGTAACCGCTCCGGCTTCAAGATCGACATGTACGCCAGCACGAACCAAGGGCAGACCTGGACCTTCGTCAAGAACATCGTCAACGGCGCGGGCAGACCGGTCTGGGAACCCTTCTTCCTGGTCAACGGCAACAGACTCATCGTCTACTACTCCGACGAGCGAGACAGCAACCACAGCCAGAAGCTGGTGCACCAGGTCAGCACGGACGGCGTCAACTGGGGCCCCGTCGTGGACGACGTGGCGACCTCCACCCGGAGCGACCGACCCGGCATGTCGACAGTTGCGAAGCTGCCGAACGGCAACTACGTGATGACGTACGAGTACGGGGGCTCGCCGGCGGGAAACCTCGCGGTCTATTACAAGATCTCCTCCAACCCCGAGGCGTTCGGCTCAGTCACCGGCCAGGTCCTGAGGTCGACCGACGGCCAGACCGCCTTCTGGAACCCGTACATCACCTGGCTTCCCACCGGCGGCTCCAACGGCACCCTCGTCGTCAGTGCGCAAAGCACGACCGACGTGTTAGTCAACACCCAGGGCGGTGCCGCGAACGCCTGGACCCGTGTCGATTCCAAGGTCGCGGGCGGGTACAGCCGCGGCATGGTTCCGCTGGCCGACGGCCACAGCCTGGTGGTGCTCAGCGGCGGCTACAACGGCAGTACCGTCAACTCCGTCACGTACAGCACCATCGACCTGGGCGGCGTCGTGCCGACAACACCGGTCCCGTCCACCGGGACGACGACGGCGAGACTGATCGGCGCCCAGTCGGGTCGTTGCCTCGACGTGCCGAACAGCAACTCCGCGAACGGGACCAGGCCGGCGCTCTGGGACTGCCACACCGGGGCCAACCAGCAGTGGACGTACAACGCCTCCACCCGCCAGTTGCAGTCGCTCGGCAAGTGCCTGGACGTCTCCGGTCAGAGCACGACGCCGGGCGCCACGGTGATCCTCTGGGACTGCGGCAGCGGTGCCAGTCAGCAGTGGACCCTCACCAACAACACCGTGGTGGGAGCCCAGTCCGGGCTGTGCCTGGACGTCGCCAACAACGCGACCGCGAACGGATCAGCGGTGAACATGTGGACCTGCAACGGAGGCGCCAACCAGCGGTGGACCCGCGGCTGACACCAACCTGACGGTGGAGGGATCCGGAACGCGGCGTTCCGGATCCCTCCACCGTCTTTCTCGGATGGCGTCAAGAACCGACAGCTGCTCTATCGTGTCGTTCAACAGCCCGCCGGGCTGCGAAAGGAGCACCGTAGCGATGATCCCAGCATCGCCGGACGGTGTGCCGCGGGCCCTCGCCGGATCGTCAGGCGTCACCCGGCGCCACCGGCGCGTGTCGATGGCGGACGTGGCCCGAGCAGCCGGGGTCTCCGCGCAGACGGTATCCCGCGTCTCCACCGGACATCCCGGGGTTGTCGCGTCCACCCGCCAACAGGTTCTCGCGGCGATGAAGCAGTTGGGCTACCGGCCCAACAGCGCGGCCCGGGCGCTGAAGAACGGCGAGTTCCGCACCATCGGCGTCATCATCTTCACGCTGTCCACCACGGGAAACAGCCGGCTGCTCGAGGCGATCGCCACCCACGCCAGCCGTGCGGGTTACGCGATCACGCTCATGCCCGTGGCGACACCCACCCAGCACGGCGTGCTGGGCGCGTTCACCCGACTGGGCGAGTTGGCGGTGGACGCCGTCATCGTGGTGATGGAGGTGCATCTGCTCGACGCCGCGATGTTTGTCCTCCCGCCAGGGGTGCATGTCGTGGTCGTCGACTCCGATGCTGGCGACCGTTACAGCGTGGTGGACACCGATCAGGCCGACGGTGCGCGGCAGGCCGTCCAACACCTGCTCGACCTCGGCCACCACACCGTCTGGCACGTCGCCGGGCCGCCGGAGTCCTTCGCCGCCGGGCGTCGGGCGACGGCGTGGCGCCGCGTGCTCGAAGGGGCGGGTCGGCCCGTACCGTCGATGTACCGCGGCGACTGGTCGGCCGAATCCGGCTACCGCGCCGGCCTCCTGCTGGCGGACGAGGCGTCGTGTACCGCGGTCTTCGCCGGCAACGACCAGATGGCCCTCGGCGTGCTGCGGGCGTTGCACGAGAAGCAACGGATCGTTCCCCGCGACATCAGCGTGATCGGCTTCGACGACATCCCGGACAGCGCCTCGTTCATCCCACCGCTGACCACGATCCATCAGGACTTCGCCGAAGTGGGCCGCAGATGTGTCGAGACCGCGCTGCGACAGATCCGCAACCAGCCCGTCGAGCCCGGTACCAGCCTGGTGCCAAACCGGCTGGTGACACGGGCCAGCACGGCGACACCGCGAACCGCCTGACCCCAACCGGCCCGCTCCTGCCGGTGCTTCCGCGCTTGGCTCTGGAGTGGTCAGGTGCCGAACCAGCCGGGGACGTCGAGGCGGAAGGAATCCGGTGGGGTGACCGCGCGCAGGTCGTCCTCCAGGGCGGCCACCCGCTCCGCGCCGAGTCGCGCCACCCAGCGCTCCCGCAGCGCGTCGAAGAGCACCGCCGACCGGCGTAGCCCGTCGACACCCTTCTCCGTCATCCGGACCAGCTTGCGGCGGGCGTCGGCCGGGTCGTCGGCGCGTTCCAGGTAACCGAGGGCGACCAGCCGGTCGACGGTCTTCCCGGCGGCCTGCTTCGAAATGCCGAGGCGGTGGCCCAGATCGGACGCCGTGGTGCCGGCAACGCCGACGGCCTGGAGCACGAAGCCGTGCGCCGGCCGTAGCTCGGGGTGCCCCTGCCGGGCCAACTCGGCGTGCAGGTCGTCGACGAGGCTGCGGAAGCCGGCTAGCAGCAGCAGCGGCAGCACGAAGCCGGGGCGCTCGGGGTCACCCGTCGACATGTTCGACAACCTGGTTTACTGTCTCGACAACCACGTTGACTATCGTACGTGAGGGGTACCGCCATGTCCCGACCGACCTTCACCGTCCACACCCTCGACACCGCGCCCGACGCCGCCCGGCCGACCATGGCCGGCGTACAGCGCAAGCTCGGCCACCTGCCCGGCGCGGTCGGGCTGATGGCCGAATCCCCCGAGCTGCTCAAGGGGTTCCTGACGGCCTCCGCGACCTTCGAGGCCGCCGACCTCGCGCCGGTCGAGCGGGAGGTGGTGGTGCTGACCGTCGCCACCCGCAACCGGTGCCACCTCTGCGTGGCGATGCACACCGCGACCCTGACCCGACTCGGTGCCGCCGCTGAACTGGTCACCGCGCTGCGCGACGGCACCGACCTGCCCGAACCCCGGCTGGCGGCGCTGCGCCGGTTCACCCTCGCCGTCCTCGACCACGCCGGCGACGTGCCGGACGACGAGCTGACCGCCTTCCTCGACGCCGGCTACCGGCCCCGGCACGCCCTGGACGTGGTGCTCGGGGTCGGGACGTACACCATCTCGACCCTCGCCAACCGGCTCACCCGCGCCCCGCTCGACCCGCCCCTCGCCGCGTACGCCTGGCAGCCGGTGGCCTGACCGGCCGACCGCCGACGAGAAGGATGCACCTCTCGGTGCGGAAACTAAAAGAAAACTTTAGTTCTGTGTTGGTGACTGACCAGAAACTAAAGTTTTTCTTTAGTTTGTTACCCTTGTCGGGTGTCACCATCCGGCCAGCGGACGAACCGGCGCGCGCTGTTCCAGCTCGCTGCTCGCCAACACGGCTACGTCACCGCCGCGCAGGCTGCGGAAGCCGGATACTCGCATCAGGCGCAGAAATACCACGTTGATCACGGCAACTGGGTGCGGGTTGACCGAGGAGTCTTCCGGCTGGTGGATTGGCCGGCGCATCCGGCGGACCATCTCGTCCGTTGGGTGCTGTGGAGCGGAGCGGTGGGCGTGGTGAGTCATGCCAGCGCGCTCTCCGTGCACGACCTTGGTGATCTCGACCCGGCCAGGGTTCATCTGTCGGTTCCCGCGCGGTTCCGACGCTTGGCACCGGAGATCGTCCTGCACCGACCACTCCCCCCCGAAGCAGACATCGAGGATCGAGAAGGGTTCCGGGTGACGACCCCGAGTCGCGCACTTGCCGAGTGCGCACAGGCAAGGATCGAGCAACAGTGGCTCGACGGTGCTGTCGCCGAGGCGCTCAGCCGGGGCCTCATCACCCCAAGGCGGCTACGTGCCGCCGCCACGGAACTGGGCCCCACGGCGGAGCTGGGTGCGCAGACGGCCCTGGCGGCGGCAGGTCGATGAACAGGAAATACTCGACGCCTTCCGCGCTCCGCGCTGCCCTCGACAACCGCATCCTCGAACGTGCGCGACTGCTCGGTAGGGACCCCAACTGGCTCCGTCGCCGCCTCGCCTTCACCCGGCTCCTGGTGCGACTCGTCCATCAGCACACCGATGCCTGGGTGCTCAAGGGTGGTATGGCGGTCGAGCTGAGGCGGCCCGGGCTCGCACGATCGACCCGTGATGTCGACCTGGTGATGCGGCCGGGCCTGGTAGCAGATCCGGGCGACGGAACGGAACTCCACGAGGTGCTCACCGAGGCCCTGCTCACCGACCCTGACGGTGACGGGTTCAGCTACTCGGCCACCGCGCCGGTCCGGCTACGCGACGACGCGTACGGCCGTCCGGCCTGGCGCTTCGCGGTCGAGAGTCGCCTCGCCGGCCAGCTCTTCGCCAAGCTCAAGCTGGACGTGGTGGCGCGACCCGAGGAGCTTGGCGGCGTCGAGCTGCGCGAACTGCCTGACGACCTGGCATTCGCCGCCATCCCCACCCGGGCGATCTGGGTAGCTGACCTGCGGCAGCAGTACGCCGAGAAGCTGCATGCCCTGACGCGGCTCTACGAGACCGGGCTGTCCACCCGGGTCAGAGATCTGGTCGACCTCGTCTTGCTGGTGGAGGACGGCGTGCCGGCTGATGAAGCGCTGGTCAGGCGGGTGCACCACGTCTTCTCCATCCGAGGTACCCACACCGTGCCGGATGATCTCCCCGAACCGCCGCCATCGTGGAACGTCCGGTACGAAGTCCTGGCAGCGGAGATCGGTCTCACGGTGGCGTCTGCGATTGAGGCGCACAAGATGGTCTCCGGGCATTGGTCGCAGGCTCGTGCCACGGGGGACCAGTGACACACCCGAATGGACGGGAATGCCGGATGCTGGTCTGACTGAGTTCTCTGGTTCGTGCCGCTGGTCGACCAGAAACTAAAGTTCACCGATAGGTGCGGGCGGTCCAGCCGAGGAAGCGTTCGTACAGCGCTGCGGGTTTCGGGGTGTCGTCGGGGTGGAGCCGGTACAGATCCTCGACGGCGGTGTACAGCATCCCGGCCAGGTAGATCGACAGGGCGACCCGGCTGTTCCGGTAGTCGGCCGCAAGGGTCAGGCGGGCGGTGGCGCAGGGCCACGGACCGCCGCAGACCCGGCAGAGCCACAGTGGTCGGAGTGGGACGTGGAGCCGGGAGCGCTGCACAGGGCGGGTCATCGTGTATTCCTCTTCTCGCCCGTGGGCCCGGGGCGGGGCGTCGCCGAGGTCCGGGCGCTCGGGTGGGGATCGTCCGTCGCCGATGTGGGGGGCGACTGCGCTGGAGGGAGGGGCCGTCCGTCGCCGACGTACCGGACGACCCCTCCGCGGTTCCGCCCGTCCTGTCGGATCCGGGCGGTTCCGCTGGGCACAGTCTGGTGAGGACGGCACTACGCTCGGAAGGCATCCGGTCGCCGTGTGTACCTGAGCGGGTCGACGGTGAGGCCGGTGAGGAACGCGGGTCGCGGTGGTGAGGAGACGTGCGGATGGACGAGCGTTTACGGGTGCTGATCGAGGAACTGCGGCACATGCGGGCCGCCCGGAAGATGACCCAGGAGGACCTGGCCAAGGCGGTCAACTACTCGCCGTCCACGGTGGCGATGGTCGAGACCGGGGCGCGGAAGCCGCCGCCCGACTTCTGGGAGCGGGTCGATGCGGCGCTCGACACCGGCGGCGCGTTCGCCCGGATGCTGGCCCGCCTCGGGTCACCGCAGTGGATGCGGGAGTGGGAGGCCAACGAGCGGCAGGCCACCGTGCTCCGGTCGTTCCAGCCCATGGTGGTGCCGGGGCTGCTTCAGACGGCGGCCTATGCCCGCGCGCTGTTCCGCAGCGTCGGCCTCTTCGACGAGCAGGAGGTGGAGCAGCGGGCCGAGGCGCGGTTGACCCGGCAGGCGGTGCTGGCCGGCGAACGACCGCCGCAACTCGTCGCGGTGCTCGACGAACACGTGTTGCGCCGCCCGGTCGGTGGGCCGGTGGTGATGCGCGAGCAACTGCTGCGGCTGGCGAAGATTGCCACCGAACATCCCCGGGTGCGGCTGCACGTGGTGCCCGCCTCGGTCGGCGCATATCCGGGTGTCGCCGGGGCCTTCGTGCTGGCTACGCTGCCCACCGGGGAGGACGTCGTCTATCTGGACGATCAGCTCAAGGGCCAGGTGATCGACCACACCGAGGACGTGCTGGCGGTCCGGTCGGCCTGGGAGTCGATCCAGGGGGAGGCGCTGCCGGCCCGGCAGTCGATCGATCTGTTGACGGAGGTGGCGAAGTCATGGAGCTGACCGACGCGCGGTGGCGCACCAGCACTCGGAGCAGCACCAACGGCGGGGATTGCGTCGAGGTGGCCGACAACCTTTCCGGGCTGGTCGCCGTCCGCGACAGCAAGGACCGCGACGGTGGCGTACTGAGCTTCACCCCGGCAGCCTGGCGATCCTTCCTGACGCTCGCCCGCACCCGCTGACCCCCGAACCCGTCGGGATCCCCGAATGGGTGAGCCCGGTTGCCGGTGGACCTGGTGAAGCACCTTGACCGCCTCGCCGAGCGGGCCGCGAGCCGTTGCTCCGAGGTCGTCCGCGACGCCCTGACCAAGGATGCGTCCACCCGCAGCGGATCGACCTGATCTCGCCGGCTCCGGGTCAGCCGTGCAGGAAGGGGAGCAGTAGGGCGGTCAGCTCAGCGGGGCGCTCCTCGAACAGCCAGTGGCCGCAGTCGGTGACCACCCGGCCGTCGACCTTGCGGGCGTAGCGGCGTACCTGCTCGGCGACCTGGCCGCCGAGGCTGGCCGCCGCGCCGACGGCCAGCACCGGCATCGGCAACGGGCTCTTCCGGTACGCGGTGTTGTCCTTGACGTCCTGCGCGAAGGCCCGGAAATAGTTGAAGCTGGCCCGTAGGTGGGCCGGGTCGCTCAGGTGCCGGGCGTACTCCTCGATGTCGTCCGGGCCGATGCTGCCCTTGTGCACCATGATCGAGTCGGTGAAGCGGTCCACCCAGCGTGCCTCCCGGCCGGTGACCAGCTCCTCCGGCAGACCGTTGGTGAGGCTGAAGAAGCCGAAGTTCCACACCGCCGGCCCGGCCTCGGTCAACGCGGGAAACGTGTAGATGCTCTCGTCCGGGATCGGTGCCTCGGTCAGCACCAGCCGGGACACCGTGTCGGGGTGCGCGGCGGCATAGGCGTACGCGACCATGGTGCCCACGTCGTGGCCGACCAGCCGGATGTCGTCGGCCAGGCCCAGCCCGGTCAGCAGCCCGTGCAGGTCGGCGGCGACGGTCTTCTTGTCGTACCCGTCGGGTGGGGCGTCGCTGCCGCCGAAACCGCGCAGGTCGGGGGCGACCACCTGGTACGTCGCGGCCAACTCCGGCAGCAGCCCCCGCCACATCCGCCAGCACTGCGGATAGCCGTGCAGCAGCACCAGGGTCGGCCCCCGACCGCCCCGGACATAGTTGATCGACACGTCGCCGACCTGCGCCCGCTGCTCGGTGAACCCCGCCGGAACCCGTTCGTCGCCTATCCTGCCCCCGTCCCGACGTCGCGGCCCGACCGGCCGTCACCCGTGCAACGACCAGCCGCCGGCCGGAGAGACGCACCCGCCGGCGCGGGCAGACGTACCGGTCCGGGTGGGGAGGCGCACACCGCTGGGACGTACCCGGCGTGGGCGCTGCCGGCCGGGGTGCGGGAGACTGGCCGTATGGCGGCTCGTGGCTTCCCGTACACCGATCTCAAGGACTTCCTCGCGGCGCTGGAGCGCGCGGGCGAGCTGCGGCGGGTGACCGTCCCGGTGGACCCCACGCTGGAGATCAGCGAGGTGGTCACCCGGACGGTCCGGGCCGGCGGGCCGGCGCTGCTGTTCGAGCGGCCCACCCGGGGCGAGATGCCGGTGGCGATCAACCTGTTCGGCACCGAGAAGCGGATGGCGATGGCGCTCGGCGTCGGATCGCTCGACGAGATCGGCGACCGGATCGGCGCGTTGATCAAGCCGGAGCTGCCGGTCGGCTGGTCCGGCATCCGCGAGGGGCTGGGCAAGGTCATGCAGCTCAAGTCGGTGCCGCCGCGCAAGGTGAAGACCGCCCCCTGCCAGGAGGTGGTCTACTCCGGCGACGACGTCGACCTCGACCGGCTGCCCGGCCTCCAGGTCTGGCCCGACGACGGCGGGATCTTCCACAACTACGGGCTGACCCACACCAAGCACCCCGAGACCGGCAAGCGCAACCTCGGTCTCTACCGCCTCCAGCAGCACTCCCGCAACACGCTCGGCATGCACTGGCAGATCCACAAGGACTCCACCGCCCACCACGCGGTCGCCGAGCGGCTCGGGCAGCGGCTGCCGGTCGCCATCGCCATCGGCTGCGACCCGGTGGTCAGCTACGCCGCCTCCGCGCCGCTCCCCGGTGACATCGACGAATACCTGTTCGCCGGGTTCCTGCGCGGCGAAAGGGTCGAGATGGTCGACTGCCTGACCGTGCCGTTGCAGGTGCCCGCGCACGCGCAGATCGTGCTGGAGGGCTACCTGGAGCCCGGCGAGCGGCTGCCCGAGGGACCGTTCGGCGACCACACCGGTTTCTACACCCCGGTCGAGCCGTTCCCGGTGCTGCACGTCGAGACGATGACCATGCAGCGCAACCCGGTCTACCACTCGATCGTCACGTCCAAGCCGCCGCAGGAGGACCACGGCCTCGGCAAGGCCACCGAGCGGATCTTCCAGCCGCTGCTCAAGCTGCTGATCCCGGACATCGTCGATTACGACCTGCCGGCCGCCGGGGTGTTCCACAACTGCGCCATCGTGTCCATCAACAAGCGCTACCCCAAGCACGCGCAGAAGGTCATGAACGCCATCTGGGGCGCGCACCTGATGTCGCTGACCAAGCTGATCGTGATCGTCGACGCCGACTGCGACGTGCACGACTACAACGAGGTCGCCTTCCGCGCCTTCGGCAACGTCGACTACGCCCGCGACCTGCTGCTCACCGAGGGCCCCGTGGACCACCTCGACCACGCCTCCTACCAGCAGTTCTGGGGCGGCAAGGTCGGCGTCGACGCCACCCGCAAGCTGCCCGCCGAGGGCTACACCCGGGGCTGGCCGGAGGAGATGACCATGTCGCCGGAGGTCACCTCCCTGGTCGACAAGCGCTGGAAGGAGTACGGCATCTGATGGCCACCGCCGTCGCCCCGGCCGCCCGCCCCGGCCGGGTCAAGTCCTTCCTCAAGCTCGTCGCGATCGAGCACTCCGTCTTCGCGCTGCCGTTCGCGTACCTGTCGGCGCTGACCGCGATGCAGGTCAACGGCGGTCGGGTGCGCTGGGGAGACCTGCTGCTGATCACCGTGGCGATGGTCGGGGCACGGACGTTCGCCATGGCCGCCAACCGCATCCTCGACCGGCGGATCGACGCGCGTAACCCGCGTACCGCCGGGCGGGAACTGGTCACCGGGGCGGTGAGCGTGCGGACGGCCTGGACCGGCGCGGCCGTCGCCCTGGTGGTCTTCCTCGCCGCCGCCGCCCTGCTCAACCCGCTCTGCCTGGTGCTCGCCCCGCTCGCCGTCATTCCGCTGGTCGTCTACCCCTACGGCAAGCGGTTCACCGACTGGCCGCACGCCATCCTGGCGGTCGCCCAGGCCGTCGGCCCCGTCGGCGCCTGGCTCGCCGTCACCGGCACCTTCGCCGGCTCCGGGCCGGCCTGGCTGCTCGGCGCGGCCGTCGGCCTGTGGATCGGCGGCTTCGACCTGATCTACGCCTGCCAGGACGACGAGGTCGACCGCCGGATCGGGGTACGCAGCGTCCCCGCCCGCTACGGCCGGCGCTTCGCGCTGCACGCCTCCACCGTGGCGCACGTGGTGACGTTCGCCCTGTTCATCTGGTTCGGTGCGCTGGTCGGCTTCGGCTGGCCGTGGTGGATCGGGCTGGCGCTCACCGCGGTCGCCTTCGGCTACCAGCACGTGGTGGTCACCCCGACCGACCTGAGCCGGGTCAACCGGGCCTTCTTCACCGCCAACGGTTTCGTCGGCATCGCCCTGTTCGTCTTCGCCCTGCTCGACCTGGTGATCCGCCTCGACCTCGGCGCCTGACCCCGCTCCTCGCTCATCTCGGTTCCCGCACCGCCCTGCGCCCCGCCGGGCGTCAGGGGTGGGGGTGGACGGGGTAGCGGGCGCTTTCCAGGGTCCAGTCGATGGTGCCCCGGACGGCGTTCGCGATGCCGTCGAGGTGGGCGGCGACGGAGTCGTCAAGCGCCGGGCCGAACGACGGGACGGCGGCACACTGCATATGGAACCGGGTCATCGTGTCCCGCCAGCGGTCGGCGACCAGCTCGGCGGCCCGCTCCACCGGCACGTCCCGCTCGTCGGCGAGCGCCAACACCAGGTTGTGCCCGCCCGAGGTGGTCCGGTCCCGTTCCATCGAGGCGAGGTCGTTGTACCAGGAGAGCAGGTCGTTGCCGAGTTCACCGATCCGGCGCAGCAGCGGATGGTGGTAGACCGCGTCCGGCAGCGCCCTGCCCCCGACGAACTCGATCAGCGGATACGACACGTACGCCGCCGAGGTGGCCCGGCGCAACGCGACGTACTCGGCCACGCCGGGTGTCCGGCCGCTCTCCTTCGCCACCGCCTCCCGCCAGTTGCCGTCCAGGTGGTCACCGACCGCGTCGACGAACCGCAGCCGCCAGCGGGCCGGCATCCGGCGGCGGGGCATCCGCCACGCCTCGACCAGCAGCCGGCGCAGCGGACCCCCGAATCCCGGGTGCCGCCGTCGGGGGCCGTCGTGCAGCAGGGTCAGCGTCCCGCGACGCAGCGCCCGGATCTGCTCCGACGGCAGCCGGTCCGGCCCGTCGCAGGCGTCGTCGACCAGGAAGAACCAGGTGAACAGAGCCGACACGGTACGCAGGTCCGGCTCGCTGGCGTCGGGGTAGAGGCGGCCCGCGTACCGGGCGAAGCCGGCCCGGTCGAGCCGGTGCAACGCCTCGGCACCCAACGGCAGACCCAGCCGGGGCAGCAGCTCCAGCAGCCACTCCTGTACCCCGTCGGCGTACGGGGAGAGCCGGGGTGGGATCGGGCACGCCGACCGTAACGACCAGAGGATCTCGTCGACCATTACCGATGTCTCCCCCGTACCGTGTGGATCATCCGTGCGCAGCATCGCAGGTCCAGCGTCGACGTGCCGTCCGGGCCTGCTGCGGGAGGCCCGGAGGCGCCGGTACGGCGACGGTGGGTCGACCGGCCGGTCCCGCACCGTGCCGACGGGGCCGATTGTGGGGGCGGGCGTCGGCGGTCGGCGTACACCAGGCAGGCTGGGCGTATGCGCGAACCATGGGTGGTGGGGGTTTCCGGGGCGTCCGGCACCCCCTACGCGGCGGCCGTCGTCCGGGGCCTGCTCGACGCCGGGCATCCGGTGGACCTGATCGTGTCCCGGGCCGCCCGGCTGACCGTCCTCGACGAGACCGGCCGGCCGTTCCGGGACGGCCACTGGGCCGAGGACCTCGCCGGTTGGCTGGGCCGGGACCTCACCGGCGACGACGTGCGGCACTGGCCGGCCGGCGACATCGCCGCCGGCCCGAGCAGCGGCTCCTACCGGGTACGCGGCATGGCGGTCGTGCCGGCCAGCACGGCGGCCTGCGCCGGCATCGCCATCGGCCTGTCGAAGGACCTGCTGCAGCGCGCCGCCGAGGTCAACCTCAAGGAACGACGCCCGGTGGTGCTGGTGCCCCGGGAGACCCCGGTGACCCGCAGCCACCTGGAACACCTGATCGCGCTGCACGACGCCGGCGCGGTGGTGCTGCCGGCCAGCCCCGGCTTCTACGGCGCGGGCGCGTCCGCCACCGCGCAGCAACTTGTCGACTTCGTCGCCGGCAAGGTGCTGGACGCCCTGGGCGTGCCGCACACCCTGTTCCGCCGCTGGTCGGGCGAGTTGGCCGCCGAGCGCTGACCACCACGGCCACCGCCGTCGATCCGGACGTGTGTGCCCGACCGCCGTCGCCAATCGGGGCGGGTGCCCGCCAGGCCACAACGATCAACCGGGCCACAACGGTCAGCCGGGCCGCAACGATCGGTGCCGGCGGGTCCGCCGCCCGTTCAGTCGGCGGCGGGCCGGACCTTTCGGCCGGCCCGCGCGTCCGTCTCGCACCATTCAGTACATCCCGGCATTGGCCGGACCCGGCCCGGTCGAGGCGGCCGGGCCCACGTTACGTGGCTTGCCCATGTCTTCCGCCTCGTCCAACATGCCCTCCCCTTCCAGCAGGGCCCGCACCTCGGATTCCCGAAACCGGCGATGCCCGCCTGGAGTCCGGATGCTGCCTATCCGGCCGGCCGCCGCCCACCGCGTCACAGTCTTCGGGTCCACCCGAAACAGTGCGGCGACCTCACCCGGTGTCAGCAGGCGATCTCCAGTGTCCACAGCCCCCTCCTCGCGTCGACGAAGCCCTCGGCTGAACACACTGCCCCCGGCCGGTGCGAGCCCAGAGCCGTCATGAGGGACGTATGGCAATTACAGCACCAGCGAACTGGCCTGTCCGCCAAACGCGAAAAACGCACGGAGTGGGAAGTTAGTAAATGGTACCGGCGCGGGACTCCCTTGACCGTCGGTCTGCGAACTGTCACCTGCTGTCAGATGCAACGGATGCCGGTCGCCGGACGTTACGCCCCAACGGATAGGCTCACCCTCCGTGGACGCGATCGACCGGAGCCTCGTCGAACTACTGCGCGGTAACGCCCGCCTGTCGTACGCCGAGCTGGCCCGGCAGGTCGGCCTCTCCGCGCCGGCCGTGCACGAACGGGTTGGCAAGCTGGAGTCCAGCGGCGTCATCCGGGCCTACCGGGCCGAGGTCGAGCCGGAGGCGATCGGCCTCGGCGTGACCGCGCTCATCGGCATCGTCGAGGATTCCGGCGGGGACACCGACGACGTGCTGGAGACGTTCCGGCAGATGCCCGAGATCGAGTCCTGCTACTTCATGGCCGGCGTCGAATCCTTCCTGCTCAAGGCTCGGGTCGGCACCATCGCCGAGCTGGAACAGCTGATCGTGCGGCTGAGCCGTACCCCCGGGGTGGCCTCCACCCGCACCGGCATCGCGCTGTCGACCAAGTGGGAGAACCGGCCCCAGCCGATCGAGCCGCCGGCCCCCTGACCGGCCGACCGGGGCTGGTGGGGCTGGTGCGGGTGGGGCGACGGCGATACCTTGCGCCGATGACGCCCACCACCGCCGTGGTGACCGGGGCGGCGGGTGGGCTCGGCCGGGCCGTCGCCGCCGCGTTGCACGCCGACGGCTGGACCGTACTCCTGACCGACCTGGATCCCGACGCGGTCGCGCTCGCCGCCGCGCCGCTCGGCGGATGGTCCCGGGCGCTGGACGTCCGCGACCCGGCCGCCTGCGCCGCCGTGGCCGCCGAGGCGGCCGGTCGGGGCGGGCTCGGACTGTGGGTGAACAACGCCGGCATCCTGGTCACCGGAGCGTCCTGGACGCAGGACCCGGCCACCCGACGGCAGGTGGTCGAGGTCAACGCGCTCGGCGCGATGAACGGCACCCTCGCCGCCCTCGACGTGATGCGCGCCCAGCGGCACGGGCACGTGCTCAACGTGGTCTCCCTGGCCGGGCTGGTCGCCGCCCCGGGTGAAACCGTCTACGCGGCCAGCAAGCACGCGCTGCTCGCGTTCAGCATCGGCACCCTCGCCGACCTGCGGACGGCCGGGCTGCGTGACGTGCACGTCTCCTGCCTCTGCCCGGACGGCATCTGGACGCCGATGCTGCACGACCGGCTGGACGACGACGGCGCGGTGGCCTCGTTCACCGGCACCCTGCTGCGCCCGGAACGGGTCGCGGCCCGGGTCGTCCGGCTCGCCCGCCGCCCCCGGCCGGTGGTCAGCCTGCCCCGCTGGCGGGGTGCCCAGGTACGCCTGCTGGACGCCTACCCCCGGCTGGCGCTGGCGCTGCTCCCGGTGATCCGGGCGGCGGGCCGGGCCGGTCAGCGCCGGCAACGACGCCGGGCCGGCCCGAACCCGAGCTGACCTCGCTTGTACCGTTGCCGACGTGACTCATCTCGACCGGTGCGACGAGGCCAGCCGGGTGTGGGTGACCGAGGCGATCGCCGCCGTGGAGGCCGACGCCAACCGGTCCGCCGACACCCACCTGCTGCCGTTCCCGCTGCCCCGGCAGTGGGGGATCGACCTCTACCTCAAGGACGAGTCGGTGCACCCCACCGGCTCGCTCAAGCACCGGCTGGCCCGCTCGCTGTTCCTCTACGGGCTCTGCAACGGCTGGATCGGGCCGGCGACCACGGTGATCGAGGCGTCCTCCGGCTCGACGGCGGTCTCCGAGGCGTACTTCGCCCGGATGCTCGGGCTGCCGTTCGTCGCCGTGATGCCCGCCTCCACCTCACCCGAGAAGATCGCCCAGATCGAGTTCCACGGCGGGCGCTGCCACCTGGTCGACGACCCGGCCAAGGTGGTGGTCGAGGCGCGCTGGCTCGCCGAGGACAGCGGTGGGCACTTCATGGACCAGTTCACCTACGCCGAACGGGCCACCGACTGGCGGGGCAACAACAACATCGCCGAGTCGATCTACGCGCAGCTCTCCCTGGAACGGCACCCCGTGCCCGCCTGGATCGTGGTCGGCGCCGGCACCGGCGGCACCAGTGCCACCATCGGCCGGTACGCCCGCTACCAGCGGCTGCCCACCAAGCTCTGCGTGGTCGACCCGGAGAACTCGGCGTTCTACCCGGCGTGGCGGGCCGCCGACTGGTCGGTACGCACCGGCCGGGGCTCCCGGATCGAGGGGATCGGCCGACCCACCGTCGAGGCGTCCTTCCTGCCCTCGGTGGTCGACCGGATGACCCAGGTGCCCGACGCCGCCTCGCTGGCCGCCATGCGGGCCGGCTCGGCGGTGCTCGGCCGGCGGGTCGGCGGCTCCACCGGCACCAACCTGTGGGGGGCGTTCGGGCTGATCGCCGAACTTCTCGCGCAGGGGCGGCCCGGCTCGGTGGTGACGCTGATCTGCGACGCCGGGGACCGGTACGCCGACACCTACTACGACGACGCCTGGGTGGCCGCGCAGGGCCTCGACCTCGCCCCGCACCTGGCCACCATCGACCGGTTCCTCAGCACCGGGAGCTGGCCCGGCTGACACCCGGCGGGCACCGGGGAGCCGGCCCGGTTGACACCCGGCGCGGCCGTGCCCGCCCTGGTTCCCCCCCCGGTCAGCCCAGGTCGGCCCGGTCGGCCAGCCCGGGGTAGTGCCGGACCAGCCCCTCGCCGTCCACCTCCAGTTCGGTGCGGAAGGTGTCGCTGGTGAACCCCACCCGCCCCGGCCCGAGCGCGGTGTAGACCTGCTCGCCGGCCACCACCTCCAGGCTGGGCACCAGCACCCACGCCACGGTGATCCGGTGCTCGGTGCTGGCCGCGGCCCCCGCCAGCCCCAGCCGACGGATCGGCAGGCTGTTGAACAGGGCCGAGCCGCCCAGGTCGACGTCGAGCGCCCCGTGCAGCCGGTCGGTGTCCTCGATGCCGGGCAGGCCGGCCGGTGGCTGCCCGGCCGCCCGCAACACCGCGTCGAGGTCACCCTGCTCGCCGGTGCGCACCCGCCACCCGTCCGCGCCGCGCTCCAGCCGTACGCTCCGCGACCAGCCGGCCCCCTCCACCTCCACGGCGAGCGAGGTGGTGGCCCCGTCCGGGCCGGTCTCCAACCGGTAGCGGCAGGTGTAGGGGATCGGGTCGACGGCCAGTTGGGTGCCGTGCGCGGCGAATCCGGCCCCGTCGTCGAGGACGGCGTGCTCGGCCCCGGCGGTGTCGGTCCGGCTCCAGAAAAGTGACCTCGGCATGGTCCGGACGTTACGCCAGCAGGGCGTCGACGGCAGCGCATGCGCGAACGTCGCCCCGGAGCAGGTGCTCCGGGGCGGCGTCGGAACCGCAGGGGATCGTGGCCGGGTCGGCCCGCTCCCGATTCGATCAGTGGGTACGCGCCGGCGGCCGGCCGCCGAAGCCCCGCCGGTCGTCACGCGGCCGGTCGTCACGGACCAGTCCCTCGGTGCGGAACCCGCCCCGACGGTCGGTGCCACGCGACTCGCCGCCGCCGAACCGACGCTCACCGGACCGCTGCTCGCCCCGGGCATCCCGGTCGCCGAAACGCGGCTCACTGCGCTCGCCGAAGCGCCGGTCGCCGTAACCCCGGTCGCCGCGATCGCCGTAGCTCCGGTCGGTCCGGGGACGCTCGGCATAGCCGCGATCGCCGCTCGGCCGCTCGCGGTAACCGCCACCGGTCCGCTCGCCGAAGCCCTGCCCGCCGCCGGTCCGCTCGCCGAAGCCGGCACCGCCGGTCGGGCGGTCACGGTAGCCCCGCTCGCCGCCGCTGCGGTCGCTGTGATCGCGGTAGCCGCCGGTGCGGTCGCGGTAGCTCCGGTCGCCGCTCCCGGTCCGGTCGCCGTAGCCCCGGTCGCCGGTGGGGCGGTCGTCCCGGGCCGCGCGGTCACCGTAGGGCCGGTCGCCGTAGCGACGGTCCCCGGTCGGCCGGTCGCCGCCCTGACCGCCGTAGCCCCGCTCCCGGGCCGGCCGTTCCCCGCCGTAGCCGCCGCGGCCGTCCCGGCTGCCGCCGTGGCCCCGGTCGCCGCCGTAGCCCCGGGCGTCCCGGTCGCCGAAGCGGCGCGGGCGGTCGCCCTGCCGGCGCGGCTCGGGCTCCTCGCGGACCGGGACACCGCTGGGCTCGCGGGCACCGGTCAGCTCGGCGAGCACCGCGTCGCCGACCCGCACCCGGGTCTCGGCCGGCTCCACACCCGCCTTCTCCAGCATCGCCAGCGTGGTCCGCCGCTGCTTGGGCAGCACCAGCGTGGCCACCGCGCCGGACTCGCCGGCCCGCGCGGTACGCCCCGCCCGGTGCAGGTAGTCCTTCGGGTCCTTCGGCGGGTCGATGTGCAGCACCAGGGACACCCCGTCGACGTGGATGCCCCGGGCCGCCACGTCGGTGGCGACCAGCACGTCCATCCGTCCCTCGCGGAACTCGGCGAGGGTCTTGGTACGCATCCGCTGGGTCTTGCCGCCGTGCAGCCCACCGGCCCGTACGCCCACCGCGCCGAGCTGTTCCACCAGCCGGTCGACACCGAGCTGGGTACGGGCGAAGAGCATCGTCCGGCCGGACCGGGCCGCGATCGACGCCGCCACGGCGAACTTGTCGTGCGGCGGGATCAGCAGCAGATGGTGGTCCATCGTGGACACCGAGGCGGTCGACGGCGCGGTGGAGTGCGTCACCGGGTCGGTCATGAACCGCTTGACCAGGGCGTCGACGTCACCGTCCAACGTGGCCGAGAACAGCAGCCGCTGGGCGCCCGCCGGGGTCTTGGCGAGCAGCTCGGTGACCTCGGGAAGGAAGCCCATGTCGGCCATCTGGTCGGCCTCGTCGAGGACGGTCACCTCGACGTCGTCCAGGACGCAGACGCCCCGGTTGATCAGGTCACCGAGCCGGCCCGGAGTGGCCACGACGATCTCGACGCCCCGGCGCAGCGCGTCGATCTGCCGGTCGT
Organism: Micromonospora sp. WMMD730; assembly: GCF_049178955.1. Taxonomy (NCBI): domain Bacteria; kingdom Bacillati; phylum Actinomycetota; class Actinomycetes; order Micromonosporales; family Micromonosporaceae; genus Micromonospora; species Micromonospora sp. WMMD730. The sequence goes on along the minus strand of NZ_JBMHML010000002.1, from coordinate 6,908,206 downwards.
ACGGCACGCCGCCGACGGCGGTCTTGAGGAAGATCCCGACGGCCTTGCCCAGCGGCAGCAGCGCGTCGTTGACCTGCATCGCCAGCTCACGGGTGGGGACGAGGACCAGGGCGCGCGGGTGCAGCGGCCGGGCCCGGTTCAGCTCGGCCAGCCGGGCGACGATCGGCAGGCCGAAGGCGAGGGTCTTGCCGGAGCCGGTCTGGCCCCGGCCGAGGACGTCCCGGCCGGCGAGGGCGTCGGGCACGGTGGCCCGCTGGATCTCGAACGGGGTGGTGATGCCCTGCCGGGCGAGGGCGTCGACGAGCTGCCGGGGCAGACCCAGGTCGGCGAAGCCGACGGGGGTGGCCGGGGTGACGTCGTCGGTCGGGAGGTCGTGGACGGACGGACTGGTGCCGGGGTCAACGGAGGTGGTCAAGAAATGCCTTTCGAGCGGGGCGCATCTTCGCGATGGCCCGCCGCAGCATGGGTACGCCGCCGAATCGCCCGCAAGATCGCCCAGGGGCACGCCACGCGTGCCGGGTCAGTGATCCCGACAAGTGTACGGCGCTCCGGCGACGTCGCCAGTGTGCCCCGAGACGGTAGTGGGCGGACTCACCCGTTCCGGGCATCCCCCACCTGCCTGGCCGGTCCCCTTCACCGGCGTCGCCGGCGGCCGGCCTCACTGGGACAGCATGCCGCCGACCAGCCCGTCCATCACGTCGTTGGCGAGCAGGACGACGAGCACGCTGATCGCCACCAACAGCCCCAGCGAGGCGGCGAGCACGATCACCACCCGGGTGGTCCTGGACTTCGGGGCCGGCGTGTCGGACCAGCCCTGGGCCAGGATGTGCCCGGTCAGCGAGCCGGAGTTCTCCACCGGGTTGCCGGCCGGGAAGGCGATCGTGGCGTGCGCAGGGCCGTCGGTGCCGCCGTAGCCGACGCTGGCCAGGTCCGGGCCGCCCTGGTAGGGCGTACCGGAGGAGGGGCGGGTCGTGCCGCCGGCCGTGCGACGTGGTGCGGGCCCGGATGCCGGCCGATTGGGCAGTGCGGGAGCCGGTACCACCGGCAGCGCCGAGGTCGCGCCGTCACCCACCGGGTCGGGCACGACCGGGGCCCGGAACGTCGGCATCGCCGAACCGGCTGCTCCCGCGCTGCCGGCATCCGTTCGGCCGGTACCCGCCGGGGCGGGAGGCGCGGAGGTGGGCGGGGCGAAGGCGGAGGGTGCCGGGGATGCAGCGGCCGGCGGGGCGAACGCGGAGGGCGACCCGAAGGCCGGCGGGGTGAAGCTGGCGGGTGCCGGGGGCGCGGAGGCCGGCGGGATGAGGCTGGCGGGTGCCGGCGGCGCGGAGGGCGTCGCGGCCGGGGGTGCGGAGGTGGGCGGCCGGAAGACGGGGGAGGTCGCGGCAGGGGGCGCGGAAGCCGGGGGTGCCGAGGCCGGGGGTGCCGAGGCGGGTGGGGCGACGGTGCCGCCGGTCGTGGGCACGGTGGCGGAGGCGCTGGCCCGGAAGGTCGTCGGGGTGGCGGGCACGGCCGGGGGCGGGGGGAACGGGGGCGCCGGCATCGGGCCGGGCGGTGGTGGGGGCGGGGGCACCGCCGGACCAGGGGGCGGCAGCGGCGGCCCCGGTACGGGTGGGACCGGGCCGGGTGGGACCGGAACGGGACCCGGCGGTGGACCGGGCAGCGGCGGGACCGGCGCGGGGAACGGGCCGGGGGCCGGCGGCTCGGGAGTGACCGGGCCCGGGGCCGGCTCGGGTGTGGGGGCCGGCAACGGTTCGGGGGTGGGCTCCGGCTCCGGCGTCGGCGGGGTGGGGGGCTGGACCGGCTCCGGGGGCTGCGCGGGCTCGGGTGGCTCCGGGTTGACAGGCGTCGACCGGTACACCCCGGGGGCGGCGTCCCCCGCGCGGATGCCCGCGTCGGCCGCCGCGCCCTCCGCCTCGGCGGCGGAGACCCGGCTGAGCCCGGGGACGGAGACGCTGGCCCGTGCCGGACGGCCGTCCGAGCTGTCGCGCTGCCCGGGAACGGCCGCCGGTCCGACCGGGACGGGGCTGCCGTCGGCGGGGTCGTCCGGGGCGGATGCCCGGGAGGTCGGGCCGCCCGGGGTCGGGCCGCTCGGGGTCGGGCCGCCCGGGGTCGGGCCGCCCGGGGTCGGGTCTCCGCTGGCGGAGCCGTCCGGCTCGGGTGTTCGGGAGGCCGGAACGGCCGGCTCGGCGGCCGGGGTGCCGGCCCGGTAGGTGGTCGCGGTCGCCGGCCCCGCCGTCAGGTCGCCACCCTCGGGTGGGGCGGTCACGGTACGTACGCTGGCCGTGGCGCGGGCCGTGCCGTCGACGGGCGGGCCGGGCCGGACCGGGGTGCTGGTGACCCGGTCGGGGCGGGGCGGGGCGTCGACGGGTTCCGGGGTGGCCCGCCCGGCGTCGTCGGTACGGGCGGCGGGTTCGGCCGGGTCGGGCACCGGTCCCTGGTCGACGTGCCCCACCGGAACCTCTTGCTCGCCCATGCTCGCCCTCCGCGCACCCTCGCACCCGCGTCCCGCGAACGGTGACCGGATGTGCCTCGTGTCACCGTGCCACATCTCGTCCCGTCGGCACAGCCGGAGTGCCGATGGGACGGTCGGGACGGTGCCGGCCGGTCAGCTCCCGGTGCTCGCCGAGGCACCCGCCGACGCCGGGGCGGACGCCGACCGGCTGCTCTCCACCGCGCCGCTGTCCTCCGGGCTCGGGGTGCCGGAACCGGTGAGGCTCGGCGTCGGGTCGGCGGTCCTGGTCGGCGTGGGGGTCGGCGGCGCGGAGGTGACCGGCGGCCTCGGGGTGGTCGGCGGCTTCGTCGGCCCGGTGGTCGGCCCTCCGGTAGGCCGGGGCGTGGGCGTGGTCGGCTTCGGCGAAGCCGTGGTGGGCTTCGGCGTGGGGGTGGTGGGCTTCGGCGAAGCCGTGGTGGGCTTCGGCGTGGGCGGCGGGGTGACCGGGGCCCCGGGGCTGGTCACCGCGCCGACGACCCGGGTGGAGGCGTAGAGGCCGGACCACCGCACCTGGGAGATCTTGACCACGTCTCCGCTGCGGGGTGCCTGCACCATCCGCCCGTTGCCGATGTACATCGCGACGTGGTGGATGGTCGTCCAGCTGCTACCCGAGGCGAAGAAGAGCAGGTCGCCGGGGAGCAGGGCGCTCTGCGAGACCGTCCGGCCACGGGTGGCGTAGTACTGGTCGCGGGCGACCCGGGGCAGGTCGTAGTAGCCGGCCGACCGGTAGGCCGCCCACATCAGACCGGAGCAGTCGAACCGGTCCGGGCCCTCGGCCGCCCATAGGTACGGGTCGCCGAGCTGCGCCAGCGCGTACCGCACGGCGGCGAGCGCCTGCGGGCTGGCGTTCAGGCCGCTGCTGCTCTGTCCCTCGACGTACGCCGACCCGAGCTTCTGCTCGGCGGCCTCCTGCTGCTTCTCCAGGGCGATGAGCTGGGCCTGGTTGTCGGCCCGCAGCTTGGCGATCTTGGCATCGTTGTCGCGCAGCGCCTTCTGCACCGCGGCGAACTGTTCCTCGGCGCGCCGGACCCGGTCGGTGGCGGCGGTGACCGCCTGGGCGGCGACCTGCTCGGCCGTACGGGCGCGGGAGAGTTCGCCGGCCGCCGCCGTGGTCTCGCCGTCGGCCTGCTCGCCCCGGGAGACCCGTTGCAGGACGCTCAGCCCGTGCAGGTCGCGGGCGAACTCGCCGGGCGGCAGGGCGGCGGCGGCCTTGAAGGCGTTCGCGGCGACGGCGTTGGCCTGCTGCTCGGCCACGGTCAGCGCGCCCCGGGCCCGGGTCAGCTCGCTCTGCACGCCGGTGAGCTGCACCCGGGCGTCGTCGCGCTGCTTCTCAAGCTGGAGGAGCTGGTCGGCGAGCTGGCCGTTCTGCGCGGTCAGCGTGTCGATCTGGGACAGCAGCGGGCTGGTCGGCAGGCCGCCGACGGGCGCGGTCGGGCTGCCGGGCTGGCCGACGGTCGGGTAGCCGGGGGCCGCCGCGCCGGGCAGTTGCAGCGAGCCGGTCGCCACCGGCCGGGAACCGGTGTCCGGGACGGTGTTGGGCAGGGCCGGGTCGGCGTAGACCGGGGTGGCCAGGGCCATCGCGGCGACCGCGCCGAGCAGGGCCGACCAGAGCGCCGGACGCAGCACCGGGGAGATCACCGGAACCCGTCGTCGCTGCCGTCGCCTGTGCCCGCTGTCGACCATTCCGCTCCCTGATGCCGCGTGATGGTGCCACCGCGTGAGGTGGGGCGCGGCGACCCGGAACGCCGCCGGTGTGCGCCGCGTCCCATCCTGTCTTACCGCACCGGGACAACGATGTCGATGCGGTAGCAGCTTGGAGAACCCTGGGAGTACGGGTGAGGTAGGTCGCTGGCGGTGCCCGTCCTGCCGACCTGTCGGTCGTCCGACGTAGGCTCGATCGGGACCGCAGGTGGAAGGGACGTGGCTTTTCGATGGACGCCGGACTCAAGCGTGAGCTCGAAGAGAAGGTGTACGCGGGGGAGCGACTGACCCGCTCGGACGGGATCGCCCTCTACGAGAGCGACGACCTGACCTGGTTGGGCCGGCTGGCCCACCACCGGCGTACCGAGTTGAACGGCGAACGGGTGATGTTCAACGTCAACCGGCACCTCAACCTGACGAACGTCTGTTCCGCCTCGTGTGCGTACTGCTCCTTCCAGCGCAAGCCGGGCGAGAAGGACGCATACACGATGCGTATCGAGGAGGCGGTCCGCAAGGCCAAGGAGATGGAGGACGAGCAGCTCACCGAGTTGCACATCGTCAACGGCCTGCACCCCACCCTGCCCTGGCGCTACTACCCCAAGGTGCTGCGCGAGCTGAAGGCGGCGCTGCCCAACGTCAAGCTCAAGTGCTTCACCGCGACCGAGGTGCAGTGGTTCGAGAAGATCAGCGGCCTGTCGGCCGACGAGATCCTCGACGAGCTGATGGACGCCGGCCTGGAGTCGTTGACCGGTGGCGGCGCGGAGATCTTCGACTGGGAGGTCCGCCAGCACATCGTCGACCACAACTGCCACTGGGAGGACTGGTCGCGGATCCACGCGCTGGCCCACGCCAAGGGCATGAAGACGCCGGCGACGATGCTCTACGGCCACATCGAGGAGCCCCGGCACCGGGTCGACCACGTGCTGCGGCTGCGCGAGTTGCAGGACGAGACCGGCGGGTTCGCGGTCTTCATCCCGCTGCGCTACCAGCACGACTTCGTCGACTCGGCGGACGGCAAGATCCGTAACCGGATCCAGGCGCGCACCACGATGGCGTCGCCGGCCGAGTCGCTCAAGACGTTCGCGGTCTCCCGGCTGCTGTTCGACAACGTCCCGCACCTGAAGAACTTCTGGGTGATGCACGGCCTGTCGGTGGCCCAGCTCTCGCTCAACTTCGGCGTGGACGACCTGGACGGCTCGGTCGTCGAATACAAGATCACCCACGATGCCGACTCGTACGGCACCCCGAACACCATGCACCGCGACGACCTGCTCAACCTGATCTGGGACGCCGGTTTCCAGCCGGTGGAGCGGGACACCCGCTACAACGTGGTCCGCGAGTACGACCGGGCGCCGTCGCTTTCGTCTCGGCGTGCCGAGCCGCAGCAGGTCTGGGCCTGACCCGGCCGTATGCTCGTCACACCATGACCGGACAGCAGCCGACCGCGCAGCAGCGCAGCGGGTTTCCCCGCCGGGACGCCGAGGGACGCATCCTGACCCTGGGTGACCTGCTCGGGGTGAGCCTGGCCGGTTGGGTGATCGGCGTGCTGGCACTGGTGCTCTTCGACTGGGCGTTCGCGGTGGCCGGCGCGGGCGACTTCGGCCGTACCAACGGCTGGCTGGCGGTGATCCTGCCGGCCTGGCTGTTCTGGGACGACTTCCGGGCCTGGGACTTCGGTGCGGCCCGGGTGGTGGCGGCCCTGTCCGCCGCGGTGGTCGCGGTGCTCGCCGGGCTGCTGGTGGCGGGCCTTGCGTCCGGGCTCGCGCCACTGCTCACCGGCGGGCTGGCCGCACTCGCGTTCACCGTCGGGTACGCGGTCCTCTGGTTCCAGGGCGTGCACTGGCTGGCCCGACGCACGGGCTGAACCACCGGTGTCGGAGCCCCGACGCAGAAGCAGGAAATGGGGAAAGACATGAGCGCGAGGAGTGAGCGGGTTGTGCGAGCCCCGCAGTCGCGAGTCGAGGCGGTCCGGTGAGCGCGAGGAGTGAGCGGGTTGTGCGAGCCCCGCAGTCGCGAGTCGAGGCGGTCCGGTGAGCGCGAGGAGTGAGCGGGTTGTGCGAGCCCCGCAGTCGCGAGTCGAGGCGGTCCGGTGAGCGCGAGGAGTGAGCGGGTTGTGCGAGCCCCGCAGTCGCGACTCGAGGCGGTCCGGTGAGCGCGGCGGTCAAGTACACGTTGGCCCGGATCGGGCTGTTCCTGCTGGTCGTGGTGGCACTGTGGCCGGTCGGGATGAACCTGTTCCTCAAGCTCATGGTGGCATTGATCTTCTCGGCCGCCGCGTCGTTCTTCCTGCTTCGGGGCTGGCGGGACCAGATGGCCGAGGAGGTGGCCGCCGCCGCGGAGCGACGTCGGGCGGAGAAGGAACGGCTGCGTTCCGCGCTGGCCGGCGACGACCACCCCGTCGAGGGTGACCCCCGCCCCTGACCTCCCGCCCCCGCCCTTGACCTCCCGCCCTCGCCCCCGCCCCCTGACCCCCCGCCCGACCCGCGCACTCGTTCGTGCCCTGCGCGTTCGCGCGCTGCCCGGCCCGCATCGGTCGCGCGCCCCGCTGCGCGGCCGGGCGACTCTGAGATCCACCCCAGAGCAGCGAAGTAGCGGTATCACTGAGCAGTGATACCGCTACTTCGGCTCACCTGAGTGGATCTCTCGGCCGACCGGGGCGGATCTGGGCCTGGTCGGGCGAGAAATCCAGTCAGGGTTGGCCAGTGGCGTATCGCCGAAGGGTGATGCCGCTGTTTCGGCCCCTGAGCACATCGCTTCGAGGCTGGCCCGGGTGGATCCGGGCCTTGGCGGCCAAGATCCACTCTAGGGTGGCGAAGTAGGGGTGTCGCCGGGCGGTGATGCCGCTACTTCGGCCCACGGGAGTCGATCATCCGACCGGCCGACTGCGGCCGCCGCCCACCCGCCCGACGGGATCTCGGGCGGGTGGGGGTGGGGGTCACCAGTTGGTCGAGCCGGGGACGACCGGCCAGGGGCGGTCGGTCGGCTTGATCAGGTAGGCGATGCCGCCTGATCCGCCGGCCACCGTGCCGTCGGCCCGGTGCCGCTTGGTCCGTAGCCAGATCTGCTCGAACTGGTCGCGTCGGTAGACGTTGCGCACCTCGGCGTTGGACGCGGACGCCGGGTCGTTGACGATCACGTCGCCGTCGGCGGTGAAGCCGACGATCACGAACAGGTGCCCGGAGGTGCCGTAGTTCGACCCGTCCAGCTCGGTGTCGAGGAAGGACTGCGAGGTGACCACGGGGATGCCGGCGCGGATGAAGCGTTCCGCCTCGTCGAGGGAGTGCAGCCGGGTGACCCGTGCCTCGATGCCGGGGAAGCTGGCGGCGTACGCGGTGTTGAACGGCCAGTTGCCCGCGCCCTCGTACTCGCTGTCCCAGGTCATCCGGGCGGCGTGGACGACCTGCGGGTCGGGGTGGCCGGGGTCGATCCAGGACAGGTCGGCCGCCGACGGGAGCTTGCCGTAGTACTCCAGCACCATCGTGGTGGACGTCGGGCTGCACCAGACCTGGCCGCCGCCGCCCCACTCGGGGTAGCTGCCCCGGTGGATCATCTGGGAGCGGGCCGGCACCGGCAGTTCGGTGCCCCAGGCGATGCCACCCCGGCTCGGCGGGACGGTGAACCGGTCGGGCACGTGTGAACTCATCGCGCCGAGCATCCGGACCCGGGGCGCTGCGGCCTGGCCGGGTGCGCGGTAGAGGGTCAACCGGAGCTGGTACGACCGCAGCAGCACCCCGGCGTCCGCGTCGTCGATGGCGAACGTGTCGGTCCACACGCTGGACCAGGGGTCGCCCTGACCGTCCAGGGTGGCCCTCCCGATGTCCCCGTCGCCGGAGGCCCAGCGGGCCATGACGTACCACGGGGTGTGGTCGCCGGTGGAGTAGGTGCCCTGGAGTTCGACCTGGAGCCAGGTGCCGGCGGGGGTGTCGGCGTTCCAGGAGGCGACCAGTTCGGTGGCGTCGAAGCCGATCGGGGTGGGCGGGGAGGTCCAGGTGGCGTATTCCCAGGTGCGGGTGGTGCCGGTGTGTTCGTCGGTGAACTCGGTGGTGCCGGCGGGGCGGCCGATGGTGAGACCGGCGTGGTGGCCGGGTGCGGCGTGGGTGCCCCGGTGGGTGCCGGCCCGCCAGTCGGGGTAGCGGGACCACTCCTGGAAGGTGATCTGCTCGTCGTGCCCACCGGCGGGCGGACGGTCCCCGGCGGGCGGACGGTCCCCGGTGGGCGGGTGCGTTCCGGTGGGCGGGTTCGTTCCGGTGGGTGACGGGCCGCCGGCCCGGACGGGTGCGGTGCTGGCGAGCAGGGTGAGGGTGGCGACGCCGACCAGGGCGACCGTGCGCAGGACTCTGCTGGACATGGCAACTCCGCAGGGTGGGGAATCGTTGCCGTTCACTGTCCCGCTTGGCAGGAAGCTTCGCCAGAGGGTGTCGTCAGGAAAACCATTGCCGATATGACGATCCGGTCGGGATGGTTGGGGATAGTCACAGATATTGATATGACCATGTGACTGCTGGTGGAGTGGGCGCACAACGGGATACCCCGTACCCCGAGGAGGATGTTCATGGCCTTCCGCACCTCCCCCTTCCGGCGTCGCCTGGCGCTCGCCGTCGTCGCCGGCCTCGGCCTCACCGCCGTCGCCACCGGGCCGGTCTCCGCCCGCCCGGCCCCGGAGCCCGAGCCCACCGCCGTCAGCTACCGCGTGCTGGGTCCGCGTACCCTCGCCGACCGCAACGCGGTCGCCCGCACCGGCGCGGCCATCGACTCCGCCGAGCACGGCGTGCTGTACGTCTCGGCCAACCGGTCCGAGGCCGCCGCCATCACCCGGCTCGGCTTCCGGCTGGAACGGGAGGTCGAGCCGGCCCCCGCCGAGGGTGCCCGCGCCAACGCCTTCCCGCCGGCCGACTCGAACTACCACGACTACGCCGAGCTGACCACCGTGGTCAACCAGGTGGTCGCCGACCACCCGGCGATCGCCCGCAAGATCAGCATCGGTCGGTCGTACGAGGGTCGCGACCTGATGGCGGTGAAGATCTCGGACAACGTCGGCACCGACGAGGCCGAACCGGAGATCCTGTTCAACGCCCAGCAGCACGCCCGCGAGCACCTGACCGTCGAGATGGCGATCTACCTGCTGAACCTGTTCACCGACAGCTACGGCACCGACTCGCGGATCACCAGCATCGTCAACTCCCGGGAGATCTGGATCGTCCCCACGGTCAACCCGGACGGCAGCGAGTACGACATCGCCACCGGCTCCTACCGGTCCTGGCGCAAGAACCGGCAGCCCAACAGCGGCGCCGCGGCGGTCGGCACCGACCTGAACCGCAACTGGGGCTACAACTGGGGCTGCTGCGGCGGCTCGTCCGGCGCGCCGTCGTCGAGCACCTACCGGGGGCCGTCCGCCTTCTCCGCGCCGGAGACCAAGGCGCTGCGGGACTTCGTCAACAGCCGGGTCGTCGGCGGGGTGCAGCAGATCAAGGCCAACATCGACTGGCACACCTACTCGCAGCTGGTGCTCTGGCCGTTCGGCTACACCACGGCGAACACCCCCAGCGGGATGACCGCCGACCAGTACAACACCTTCGCCACCCTCGGGCAGCGGATGGCGGCCACCAACGGCTACACCCCCGAGCAGTCCAGCGACCTCTACATCACCGACGGCGACAGCCTCGACTGGATGTGGGCGACCCACAAGATCTGGGCGTACACCTTCGAGATGTACCCCGGGTCGTCCGGGGCCGGCGGCGGCTTCTACCCGCCCGACGAGGTGATCCCCGCGCAGACCTCCCGCAACAAGGAGGCGGTGCTGCTCCTGTCCGAGTACGCCGACTGCCCCTACCGGGTGATCAACAAGCAGAGCACCTACTGCTGAGTTACCGGACGTCATTCCCGGGTGGGGTCCCGTAAGCCCCCGACGGGGCCCCACCCACCCCCTCCCGTCCGGACGATCTTCGCTGGTGGTGCGCTACCGTGGCACCCGATCGACCGCAGCGAAGCCGGTGCGAAACCGGCGCTGTCCCGCAACTGTGATGACCCACCCAGGCTCCCCGCCCCGCGCCGGAGCCGCCGCGACGCCCGGCCCGACGTGGCCGGCGTCGCCGTGTGTGGGGACGAGCCAGGTCGCCTGCGGTCGGTCGCGACACGCGCTCTCGAGGAAGGGCGCCTCGCGGACGGGCGCGCACCACGCTCCCTGTCGGCGAAGCACGCTCCTCGACCGACAGGAGGCCAGATGTCCCGACGTACCCCCCGGCTGTTCGCCGCGACCCTCGCGGTGGCCGCCCTCGCCCTCGGCGCGTGCGCCGAGAAGACCTCCGACGACACCCCTGCCGCCGGCAGCAGCTCCGGCGCGGCGGCCTTCCCGGCCACGGTGGGCAACCTCACCCTCGACAAGCGGCCCGAGAAGATCGTCTCGCTGTCGCCCACCGCGACCGAGATGCTCTTCGCCATCGGGGCCGGCAAGCAGGTCACCGCCGTCGACGACCAGTCGAACTTTCCGGCCGACGCGCCCAAGAGCGAACTGTCGGGCTTCCAGCCGAACGCCGAGGCGATCGCCGGCAAGAACCCCGACCTGGTGGTCCTCGCCAACGACACCAACAAGATCATCGCTCAGCTCACCGCACTGAAGGTCCCGGTGCTGCTCACCCCGGCCGCCGCCACCCTCGACGACACCTACCGGCAGCTCACCGACCTGGGCACCCTCACCGGCCACCCGACCGAGGCGGCCGACGTCACCGCCCGGATGAAGGACGAGATCGACAAGCTGACCAAGGACCTGCCGCAGCGGTCGACGAAGCTGACCTACTACCACGAGCTGGGGCCGGAGCTGTACAGCGCGACCAGCAAGACCTTCATCGGCTCGATCTACGCGCTGGCCGGCCTGGAGAACATCGCCGACGCCTCCGACGCCGACGGCAAGAACGGCGGATACCCGCAGCTCTCCCAGGAGGTCATCGTCAAGGCGAACCCCGACTTCGTCTTCCTCGCCGACGTCAAGTGCTGCCAGCAGAGCGCCGACACGGTCAGGGCCCGCAGCGGCTGGGCCGGCGTCACCGCCGTCAAGAACAACCAGGTCGTCGCGCTCGACGACGACGTCGCCTCGCGCTGGGGCCCGCGCGTGGTCGACCTGCTCCGGTCGATCGTCGACGCCACCGCCAAGGTACCGGCGTGACGGTCCGGTGACCGTGCGGTCCACCACACCCGCACCGGCCGGGACGCGCGACGCGTCCCGGCCGGCCCGCGTCACCGGTACGCCCCGGCCGGCCGGCCTGCGCAAGCGCTGGCTCGCCGCCGGGGTGCTCGCCGTGCTGGTGGCCCTGGTCGCCGGGGTGTCCCTCGGCCCGGTCAGCCTGCCGCCCGGCAGCGTCGCCGCCGAACTGCTCAACCTGCTGCCCGGGGTACGCCTCGACAGCGGGCTCACCGAACGCGAGATCGCGATCGTCACCGAGCTGCGGCTGCCCCGGGTGGTGCTCGGCCTGCTCGTCGGCGGCATGCTCGCCCTGGCCGGTGGCTGCTACCAGGGGGTGTTCCGCAACCCGTTGGCCGACCCGTACCTGCTGGGGGTGGCGGCCGGCGCGGGGTTCGCGGTGACCGCGGTGATCACGCTGGGCGGCGTCGGGGCGGGCGGGGCGCTGACCGGGATGCCGGTCACCATCCCGCTCGCCGCGTTCGTCGGCTCGCTCGGTGCGGTCGCCCTGACGTACCTGCTCGGGGCGGCCGGCGGGCGGGACCGTTCCCCGGCCACCCTGATCCTGGCCGGGGTCGCGGTGTCCGCGTTCCTCGCCGCCGGGCAGACGTACCTGCTGCAACGGCACTCCGACAGCATCCAGCAGGTCTACTCCTGGCTGCTCGGCCGGCTCGGCACCGCCGGCTGGGGTGACGTGCGGCTGATCCTGCCGTACTTCGTGCTGACCACCGTGGTGGTGCTGCTGCACCGGCGGGAACTCGACGTGCTCTCCGTCGGCGACGACGAGGCGAGCGGCCTCGGGCTGCACCCGCAACGTTCCCGCTACCTGTTGATCGCCGCCGCCTCGCTGGGGACAGCCGCGGCGGTCTCCGCCTCGGGGCTGATCGGCTTCGTCGGGATAATCGTGCCGCACACCGTACGGCTGCTGGCCGGGTCGAGCCACCGGGTGATCCTGCCGCTGTCGCTGCTCTTCGGCGGGGCGTTCCTGGCGCTGACCGACGTGGTCGCCCGGACCGCCGCCGCCCCCGCCGAGATCCCGATCGGCGTGGTCACCGCCCTGCTCGGCGGCCCGTTCTTCGTCCTGGTCCTGCGCACCGCCCGCCGGGTGTTCCCGTGAGCGCGAGGAGTGAGCCGGTTTTGCGAGCCCCGCAGTCGCGAACAGAGATAGTCCCGTGACTTTACCGGCGGTGCAGGTGCGGGGGCTGCACGTGCGGCTCGGTGGGGAGGTGATCCTGGCCGGCGTCGACCTGACGGTCGCCGCGGGCGAGTGGGTCACCGTGATCGGGCCGAACGGCGCCGGCAAGTCGACCCTGCTGCGCGCCGTCGGCGGCCTGCTGCCCGCCCCGGACGCGGTCTCCCTCTTCGGTACGCCGTCCGGCGCACTGCGTCGCCGGGAGCGGGCCCGGGTGGTGGCGACGGTGGCGCAGTCCCCGGTGGTGCCGGCGGGGATGTCGGTGTTCGACTACGTCCTGTTGGGGCGTACCCCGTACATCGCGCCGCTGGGCCGGGAGTCGGCGGCCGACCTGGCGGTCGTGCACGACGTCCTCGACCGGCTGGACCTGACCGGGTTCCACGGGCGGGAGCTGGCCACCCTCTCCGGTGGGGAGCGGCAGCGGGTGTTCCTGGCCCGTGCCCTCGCCCAGGGCGCCACCCTGCTGCTGCTGGACGAGCCGACCAGCGCGCTGGACATCGGTCACCAGCAGGAGGTGCTGGAGCTGGTCGACCAGCTCCGCCGGACGCACGGCCTCACCGTGCTCGCCACCATGCACGACCTCTCCGTCGCCGGCGAGTACGCCGACCGGATGGTGCTGCTCGCCGACGGCAGGGTCGTCGCGGCGGGCCCGCCCGACGAGGTGCTCACCGAGGAGTTGCTGTCCCGCCACTACCGGGCCCGGGTCCGGGTCGTCCCCGGCGACCACGGCCCGCTGGTGGTGCCGAGCCGCCCCGGCCCGCCGCGTCCCTGACCTGCGGCGTCACCGTCGTCAGGTGGGGTCGGTGGCGGGGCGGAGCAGGGAGAACCGGGCACCTCCGGGGTCGCGCAGGGTGCTCCGGCGGCCCAGCAGGGTGTCCCGGGGCGGGGTGAGGATGGTGCCGCCGAGGGTGGTGGCGCGGGCGGCGGTCGCGTCCACGTCGGCCACCGCGAAGAACACCGACCAGTACGCCGTCCGCGCCGGGTCGGGGGTGGGCAGCATCCCGGCCACGATCCGGGCCCCGCACCGCCAGCCGGTGTAGCCGGGTCCTCCGGCGGGTTGTTCCTCCGGGTGCCAGCCGAAGACCAGTTCGTAGAAGACCTTCGCGCCCTCCGGGTCGGGGCTGACCAGCTCGTTCCAGCACATCGCCCCGGGGGCGTCGAGCAGTTCCGCGCCGGGGGTCCGCATCGGTTGCCAGACGCTGAACACCGCGCCGGCCGGGTCGGCGAAGACCGCCATCCGGCCGGCGTGCAGGACGTCGAACGGGGTGACCAGCACCTGCCCGCCGGCCGCCTCGACCCGGGTGGTGACCAGGTCGGCGTCGTCGGTCGCCACGTATGTCGACCAGACCGGCGCCCGGCCCGGGTCGGCCGGTGGGCCGGCGCCCGCCACCGCCCGGCCGTCCCGGTGGAAGGTGGTGTAGCCGGCCCGCTCGGGTTCGGGTGCGATCCGGCCGGTCCAGCCGAACAGCTCCGGGTAGAACCGCCGGGCGGCGTCCAGGTCGGCGGTCGCCAGGTCGGTCCAGCAGGGCGTACCCGCGGCGACGGTGCGCACGTCGACCCCTCTCGGCTGTGGGGCGTACGGGTGGACGCCCTGCCGGCATCGTGGCACCGGGCGGCGGCCACCGGGCCGAACCGGCGCACAGGTCAACTGAACCGGCGACCCTCGTCCCGGCGGTACGCCCAGCCGGAGACCGTGGCGAGCAGCACGATCCAGACCCCGAGCATGGCCAGGGCGAGCGGGTCGGGCCGCCAGTCGCCGACCGCCGCCCACATCAGCTCGACCGCGCCCCGGGTGGGCAGGAAGGGGGCGATCGTCTGGATGAAGCCGGGCGCGTCGCCCGGCGCGGAGAGCAGGCCGCCGCCGAAGGCCAGCGGGAAGAAGATGACCTGCGCGACGACGATCGCCGCCTTGCTCGGCAGCGAGTAGCCGATGGCGAGCCCCAGCAGGGTGAACGGCACCGACACCACGGCCACGGTGGCCGCGCCGAGCAGCAGCCCGACCGGGGTGACCCGGGCGGCCGTGGCGACCGCCGCGATGACCACGACGGGCAGCATCGACAGGTACGTCAGCACCAGCCCGGCCAGGATCCGCCCGGCCAGCCGGGGTCCCGGCCCGGCCGGCAGGGTCCGGGTGTACGGGTTCCACGGCTGGTCGCGGTCCTCGGCGACGCCGACGCCGTACTGGAAGATGTTGGCGCTCATCACCGCGAAGGTGACCATCGCGGCGGTGGCGTAGGTGGCGCCGGTCGGGTCGTCCCCGGCGAACGGGACGACGAAGAAGAGCATCGCGGCGGCGGGGAAGAACGCGCTGCCGACCACGGCGACGGGGATGCGGAGGGTCTCCAGGAGTTGGTAGCGGGCGTGGACCAGGGTGAGCGGCATGGCGTCGACTCCTCAGGCGGTGGGTCGGGCGCCGACGGCGGCGCTCGTGGTGGTGGCCGGGTCGGCGGTGATGGCGAGGAACGCCTCTTCCAGCGAGGTGGGGCGGACCTCCAGCTCGCGGAACGTCACCCCGGCGGTGACCAGGTCGCGGACCAGTTGGTCGGCGTCGGTGGTGAGCAGGTGGGTACGCCCCTCGGTGTGTTCGGTGGCGACCACGCCCGGCAGCGCGGGCAGGTCGTCGGCGACGAGGCTGACCCGGCGGACGCCGACGATGCCCCTGATCGCGTCGGTGCTGTCGTCGGCGAGCACCCGGCCCTGCCCGAGCACCACGACCCGCTGCGCCAACGCTTCGACCTCTTCGAGGTAGTGGCTGCTCAGCAGCACCGTCCCGCCGTCGGCGTGGAACGACCGGATGGCCTCCCACAGGGTGTGCCGGGCCTCGACGTCCAGCCCGGTGGTCGGCTCGTCGAGGACGACCAGCCGGGGCCGGCCGACGAACGCCAGCGCGACGGCGAGCCGACGCCGCTGCCCGCCGGAGAGCCCGCCGGTCTGCCGTCGCACCTGGTCGGTGAGGCCGAACCGGTCGAGCAGTTCACCCCGGGGCACCGGGTCGGGGTAGTGCGCGGAGACGAAGTCGACCACCTCGCCGACCCGGAGGGTGCCGGGCAGGCCGGTCTCCTGCGGGGTGACCCCGAGTTGTTGTCGGGACGCCGGCCGGCGGGGGTCGCCGCCGAAGAGTTCGACCCGCCCGGCGGTGGGGCGGCGCAGGCCGACCAGCAGGTTGATCAGGGTGCTCTTGCCGGCGCCGTTCGGCCCGAGCAGGCCGACGAGTTCGCCGGTGGAGACGGTCAGGTCGGCCCGGTCGAGGGCGAGGACGTCGCCGTACCGGCGGGTGGCCTGGTCGGCATGGGCGAGGATCATCGGGGCTCCCGGGGGTCGGCGGGGTCGAGCAGGGCGCGGATGTTCTCGGTGTACTCCTCGAACGCCCGCCGTCCGCGCCGGCTGAGCCGGACCAGGGTGGTCGGGGTGCGTCCGCGGTGGGTCTTGTCGATCTCGACGTAGCCGGCGTCCTCCAGCTTGCGCAGGTGGACGGAGAGGTTGCCGGCGGTCATCGCGAGCAGTTCCTGCAGGCGGGGGAAGGTGATCCGGTCGCCGTCGGCGAGGGTGGCCAGGGTGACCACCACCCGCAGCCGGGCCTGGGCGTGGATGACCGGGTCGAGTTCGCTCATCCGTGCCGCCGCCGGGCGAGCGCGCCGGCCACCAGCAGTCCTCCGCCGCCGGCGACGGACACCACCAGGGCGTGCCAGCCGGGGCCGGCGACGACACCGACGATGTTGACGACGGTGAGCCAGACGCCGAGGCGGTACAGGGTGCGGTCGAGCCAGATCGCGCCGCCGGCCATGTGCAGGGCACCGGTCAGCCCCACCGACAGCGCCGACCAGAGCAGCCCGGCGAGGTCGGAGGGAAGGCTGTCGGTGACCCGGCCGATCACCACGGACAGGCCGAAGAACCCGAGGCCCCAGGCTGTGCCGTACCACCTGCCGCGCAGGGCCGACTCGCCGGCGACGTGCCGGTAGGCGCGGGCGCTGCCCACCCCGAAGACCACGGCGGCGGCGACGAGCAGCACGAAGAGCACGGTCAGCGGCAGCCAGGCGGGCATCGGGACGATGGTGCGGCCGTCGGGGGAGAACCGCAGGAAGTAGACCCCGAAGCCGATCAGCCAGGCGAACCCCCACGGCCAGTAGTGCACCCGTGGGTCGGGTTCGAGCCGGCGGACGGTGCTGGCCCGTTGCTCGCGGATCAGCCGCATCGCGGCGGCGGCGTCGATGGGGGCGTCGTCTTCGGGGGTCATGCAAACTACTTTAAAACACAAAGTCGAGCCGCCGGTCGTCCGGGTCGGCCACCGGACAGCAGGGCCCGACCCGACAGCGTCCGGTGGGCCGTCCAGCGCAGATGCGGTCAGGCCGACGTGCAGGTGCGGTCAGGCCGGCGTCGGGCCGTCCGGCGGGTCGGCCAGCGGGGCGGGCAGCGGGGCGGTGTGCAGCACCGACAACCGCGACACCGCGCGGGTCAACGCCACATAGAGGCGGTGCAGGCCACGCGGCTCGGCGGCCACGATCGCGGCCGGCTCGACCACCACCACCTGGTCGTACTCCAGGCCCTTGACCAGGGTCGCGGGGACGACGGTGACCCGCGCCGAGGCCGCCACGTCGTCGGCGGTCGCGGTCGGCACCGAGGCGTCGGCGAGCGCCGCCCGCAGCCCGGCCACCGCGTCGTCGGCGGCGATCACCCCGACCGAACCGTCGTGCCCGAGCGCCACGCGCACCTCGGCCACCGTCGCCGCCACCAGGTCGGTCACGGTACGCACGTCGAGCGCACCGTCGCGGCGCAGTGACACCGCCGGTGGTACGTCGACCGCCAGCGCCGGCAGCAGCCGGTTGGCGAACGCGACCACCGCGGCGGGCACCCGGAACCCGACGCTCAGCGGCACCACCACCGCGTCCGGCTTGCCCAGGTGGGCCAGGGACTCCCGCCAGTCGCTCGCCGCCCACGGCGCGGTGCCCTGGGCCAGGTCGCCGAGCAGGGTGATCGAACCGTGCTCGCTGCGCCGGGCGATGGCCCGGCACTGCATCGGCGAGAGATCCTGCGCCTCGTCCACGACGACGTGCCCGAAGCCGGCGGGCCGTTCGATCAGCCCGGCCGCCTCGTCGATCAGCACCGTGTCGGCGGCGGTCCATCGGGTCGCCTTCGGCGTCCGGCCGAGCTTCGTGCCCGCCGCGCCGGCCCCCGACCGGCCCCTGACCGGCCCGGCACCGGTCGGGTCGGTGCCGGTCGGATCGGTGGGCGTCGCCTCGCCGCGCAGCAGGGCCTGCTCGTCGGCGGTGAGCAGGCCGTCGGCGGCGGCGGCGAGGACGGCCGGGTCGCCGAGCACCGAGTGCACCAGGCCCTCCGGGGTGAGCGCCGGCCAGGCCGCGTCGAGGAAGGCGGTCACCGGGCGGGCCCTGCCCATCCGGCGCAGCCAGGCGTCGCCCGGCGACTCGGCCCGGCGGGCCTCGGCCTGGCGCTGCAACAACCCGACCACCCGGGCCCGGACCCGCTCCCGCCCGGTGTCGTACGGCAGGCCCTCCCGCCGCGTCTCCTCGATCACCCGGTGCAGCGGCTCCAGCCCGATCCGCCAACGGAACGACCCGTCCGACACCATGATCGGCTCGGTCGGCGCGGTGATCCGCTGGTCCGCCGCCCGACGCAGCACCCCGGCCATCCGGGGATCGTGCTTGAGGGCGGCGACCGCCGGATCGTCGACCGCCCGGACGGGCACCCGGGCGACCAGGTCCTCCACGGTGGCCTGGGCCACCTCGACCTCGCCGAGGGCGGGCAGCACCGCCGCGATGTACGCAAGGAACGCCCGGTTCGGGCCGACGATCAGCACCCCGGCCCGGCGCAGCCGCTCCCGGTGCAGGTAGAGCAGGTACGCGGCGCGGTGCAGCCCGACCGCCGTCTTGCCGGTGCCCGGCGCTCCCTGGACGCAGATCGAGTCGGCCAGGTCCGCCCGGACCAGTTCGTCCTGCTCGGGCTGGATGGTCGCGACGATGTCCCGCATCGGCCCGACCCGGGGGCGTTCGATCTCGGCGGTGAGGATGCGGCTGGCCGTGCCCAGCTCCTCACCCCGGTCCAGGTGCTCGTCCTCGAAGCTGGTCAGCGTTCCGGCGTTGAACCCGAACCGCCGTCGTACCGCGATGCCCTGCGGGTCCCGGGCGCTGGCCCGGTAGAACGAGCGGGAGACCGGGGCCCGCCAGTCCAGCACCAGTGGTTCGCCCCGGTCGTCGGTGACGTGCCGCCGGCCGACGTGGTAGCCGCGCCCGGCGTGCTCCGGGTCGGCGGGGCCGAAGTCCAGACGGCCGAAGAAGAGCGCGGTGGTCGGGTCGTCGGCCAGCTCGGCGACCCGTCGGGCCAGGTGCCGGCCGAGCTGCTCGGCGGTGTACGCGTCCCCGGCGACCTTGTCACCGGTGGCGAAGAGCGACTCGGCGCGGTCGCGCATCCGGCGCAGGGCGAGTCGGGAGGTCTCCAGGTGGGCCTGCTCGGTGCTGAGTTCCGTTTCGAGGTGGGTGGGTGCCGGGTCTGCTGGTACGGGGCGGCTTCTGCCGCGTTCGTCGGTTGCGGGCACGGTGATCCTCTTCGGCGGTCTCGATCGGCTCGCCCGCGTATCCAGGACAGGTCCCTGGCGCGTGGGGACGTCCGCTGCGGTGGCTACCTCACCACGGCCGTCGAGCGGTCAATCAGCCTACGCGCCGTCCAGCCCCCATCTCCACCTGATTCCCCGCCCCGGTGTGGCGGCCGGTTGCTGGCCGGGGTCCCGGGCAGGCGGGATCATGGGGTCATGACCGAGCCGCACCCCGAGCCGCGCCGGATGACGATCAGCGACCCGCAGGTGATGAGGGCGCTGGCCCACCCGGCGCGGATCGCCATCATGGAGCACCTGAGCACCCGGGCGGGGGGCGGGACGGCCACCGAGTTGGCCGAGATCGCCGGGCTGTCGCCGAGCGCGACCAGCTACCACCTGCGGGCGTTGGCGAAGTTCGGCCTGGTCGAGCAGGCGCCCAGCCGGGGCGACGCGCGGGAACGGGTGTGGCGCACGTTCAGCCAGAGTTGGCTGGTCGAGGCCGGACAGGGGGCCGGCCCGGAGGCGCGGGCCGCCGAACAGGCCCTGGTCGAGGCGCACTCGGCCCGGGACGCCGAGCGGATGCGGACGTGGCTGCGGCACGCTGCCGACGAGCCCGCCGAGTGGTATGGCGGTGCCCTGTTCAGTGACTCGTTGTTGCTGCTCACCGCCGAGGAACTGGCCGGGCTGAACGACGCGGTGATGGCGTTGTTCGAGCCGTACCGGCAGCGGAACCGGTTGGCCGACCCGCCGGCGGACGCCCGGACGGTCGCGGCCCAGTACCGCACGATCCCCCTCTAAGACCCGGCCGGACGCGGGTACCGGTCGGCGGGAGCGGGGCTTGCCGTATTCAGTTGTGAAGGATTATTTTCGAAGTATGTCCTTCACAACTGACGGGTCGCGCTGGTCCGACGTCTGGATCGCCGCCACCGCCCGCGGCACCACCATGTGCGGGGACTTCCTCGCCGCCACCGCCCTGGCGCTGGCTCTCCAGTCCGCCGGGGCGAGCGGCCTGGCCGTCTCCGGGCTGCTGCTGGCGGCCACCCTGCCGCTGGTGCTGTGCGCGCCGCTGGCCGGTCGGCTCGCCGACCGGGTCGACAGCCGTACCCTGCTGGTCACCGTCGGGTCGATCCAGGCGGTGATCTGCGTCCTGCTCGCCTTCGCCACGCAACCGGCGGTCGTCATCGGGCTGGTCGCCCTGCTCGCCTGCGGGCTCGCCGTCACCCAGCCCTGCCTGGCGGCGCTGCTGCCGGCGATGGTCCGCCCCGGCGACCTGCCCCGGGCCAGCGCCGTCAGCCAGACCGCCGGCTCACTCGGCGCCCTCGCCGGACCGGTGCTCGCCGGGCTGCTGGTCGGGGAGTTCGGCACCCTCGTACCGCTGCTGTTGGACGCCGTCAGCTACCTGGCGCTTGTCGGCGCGGGTCTGGCGTTGCGCACCCGGCGGGGCGGCCGGCGGACGGTGACCGCGACGGTCGGCACCGGTCCCGCCCCGGCCTGGCGGCTGCGCGCGGACCCGCTGATGCTGGCCCTGGTGGTCAGCACGGCGGCGGTGATCACCGCGATCGGCGGCATCAACGTGATCGAGGTGTTCTTCATCCGGGAGACGTTGGACTCCTCGGCCACCGTCTACGGCCTGGTCGGGGCCGCGTGGATGGCCGGCATGCTGCCCGGCAGCTGGCTGGCCGCCCGGGTGGCCCGCCGGCTCACCGACGACGGCGCACTCGTCCACGGGGTGCTCGCCACGCTCGCCGGGTGCAGCCTGGTGGTGGTGCTCGCGGCGACCGTCCCGACGGCGGCGCTGCTGGTGCCGCTCTGGCTGATCGGTGGTGCGGCCAACGGCGGTGACAACGTCTTCGCCACCGTGTTGACCGCCCGGCGGGTGCCCGAGCCGCTGCGGGCCCGCGCGTACGCCGTCATCGGCGCGGCGGTCCAGGGCGGCTCGATGGCCGGCTACCTGCTCGGCGGCGTGCTGCTGGCGGTGCTCCCACCGCGCCCGCTGATCGCCGCCGCCGGGGTCGCCGGCCTGCTGGTGGTGCTGGCGTTCGTGCCGGTCGTCACCCGGGCGGTGCGTCACTCCCGCTCCGGCCCGCGCACACCGACGCGGACCGGGGACGGGCCGCCGCTGTCGGAGGCCGCCGGACCGCCCCCGTTCGGGCACCCGGGATCGGTGCCGGCCGGGGACGCGGACCCGTCGCGGGCCGGGAAGGGTGGGACGGTGCCGGGGGACGCCGGGGCCGTGGTTGCCGGCCCGTCGGTCGGGGCAGGCCCTGCGACGAGGGGAGACGGTGCGGGGTTGACCACTGTCCGGGCCTCCCGGTGAGCCGGTACGGGCCGGCGGGGATACGGTCGGGGCATGGTTGAGCGTGTGGCACGTCCCCGGGTCGGGCACATCCAGTTCCTGAACTGCCTGCCGATCTACTGGGGGCTGATGCGTTCCGGCGCGCTGCTCGACGTCGACCTGCACAAGGACTCGCCGGACCGGCTCAGTGCGGCGTTGGTCGCCGGTGACCTGGACATCGGCCCGATCTCCCAGGTGGAATACCTGCGGCACGCCGACGAGCTGCTGCTCCTGCCGGACCTGGCGGTGGGCAGCGACGGGCCGGTGCTCTCGGTCAACGTGGTCTCCACCCGGCCGCTGGCCGAGCTGGACGGCCGGCGGGTCGCGCTCGGCTCGACCTCGCGGACCGGGGTGCTGCTGGCCCAGCTCCTGCTCGCCGACCGGTACGGCGTCCACCCGGAGTACTTCCGCTGCCCGCCGGACCTGACCCAGATGCTGCTGGAGGCCGACGCCGGGGTGCTGATCGGTGACGTGGCGTTGCGCGCCCTCTACGAGGCGCCGGGCCGGGGGCTGGCGGTGACCGACCTCGGTCAGGCGTGGCGGGAGTGGACCGGGCTGCCGATGGTGTTCGCCGTCTGGGCGGTCCGCCGGGACTTCGCCGCCGCCCACCCTGGCCTGGTCAAGGAGGTGCACGAGGCGTTCCTGCGTTCCCGTGACCTGTGCCTGGCCGAGCTGGACCAGGTGGCGGAGGCGGCGGCCCGCTGGGAGCCGTTCGACGCGGCGACGCTGGCCACGTACTTCCGCGCCCTCGACTTCTCGTTGGGTGAGCGGCAGGTCGCCGGCCTGCGCGAGTTCGCCCGCCGCGCGGCGGCGACCGGCGAAGCTCCCGCCCTGCCCGAGGGCGGCCCGGAGTTCTTCGCCGGCTGACCCAGCCGGTGGTGTGGCGATGTAGCGGTATCCCCGGCCGTGGATACCGCTACATCGGCGATCCGGAGTCGATCAACCCGGTCAGGTGCTGGGGCCGAGCAACGCCTCGGTGATCTTCTGGCAGTTCTTCATGCCGTACTCGTAGCCCATGTTGATCGGGTAGCGGACCATCACGCCCATCGTCCAGGTGTCACCGATGGCCAGGCAGTTGATGTGCATCTCCTGCTCGCGGGTCCGGTCGATCCAGCCGTTCTTGATGGCGATCTTCTTCTGCTGGGCGGCCGGGAACGCCTTGCGGATGCCGAAGTCACCCGACCCCCGGACCAGCCGCATCTCGTTGATCAGCCACTTGGTCCAGGTCGGTCCGGCGGCGCGACCGTCGGCGATGCAGTTGCCGAGCCGGGCGGCGTCGCGGGGGGAGAGGTTGGTCCGGCTCCAGCCTCCGTCGTCGGCCACGCTGCTGTCGGTGAGCTTGCACAGCGAGAGCAGCCGCTTGATCGAGGCGGACCGGCCGACCCCGTTGTAGAACTGCTCGGCCCGGGTGTTGTCGCTGTCCCGGATGATCCGGGTGGCGTCGGCGAGCTTGGCGTCGCTCGGGGTCTGCCCGTTCTCGGCCGCCCGGCGCAGGTAGTCGGCGACGATCCACGACTTGATCAGTGAGGCGGTGGTGCTGGTCTCGGCCATGTTGTCCGAGCCGATGATCGTGCCGGTGCGGCGGTCCAGCACGCTCCAGGCGTACCAGCCCTTGATGTCGAGGTCGATTTCCCGGTCCGCGAAGGGCAGCGGCGCGAGCGACGGGGTCGGCGACGGCACCGGGGTCGGCCGGCTACGGCGGTCGACGGCCGACCCGGTGGACCGGGACGCGGTGGACGCGTCACCCCAGCGCGAGGCGGCCGTGGACTCCATTGGCGAGCCGGGGAGCAGCCGCAGCGAGACCAGCACGAGGCCGGTGAGGACCGCCGCGACCGCGACGATCTTCAGCGGGCGGTGGTCCCGTCGGGCGGAGCGGCCGGGCCGCCGGCTGCCCGGCATCAGAGCTTCCCGATCGGCTGCGGCACCTTGAGCGCGGCGCCGGGCTGCGGGGTGACCAGTTGGGTGGCGACGCTGGCGCACACCTTGGCACCGTAGGTCAGCTGCTGGCGGACCGGGTAGCGCATCATCACGGCGAGGCTCCACTTGTCGGTGACGGCGAGGCAGCTGACGTGCCAGTTGCCGTCGTAGCTGAGGGGGGTCCAGCCGTTCTTCATCGCGACCGGGCCCTGCTTGGTGATCTCGTCGGGCAGGCCGTCGATGATGCCCCACCGGCCGCCGCCGGCGCGGGCCAGCTGCTTGCTCACGCTGCCCCGGACCTGGGCCATCTCGTTGAGCACCCACTTGGTCCAGTGGGGGCCGGCGGCCTTGCCGTCGGCGATGCAGTCACCGAGCCGGGCGGCGTCGCGGGGGGACATCCGGGTGAAGCTCCACCAGCCCTCGTAGCCGGGGACGTTGCCGGGCTTGGTGTCCTTGAGGCCGCAGATGTCGATCGCCCGCTTGAGCACCGGGCCGGGCCGGCCGTTGTCCAGCGCCCGGTACGAGCCCCCCGACTTCGCGTAGATCCGGTTGGTGGCGTCGTCGTTGCTGTCCCGGATGGCCAGGCTCGCGTTCTTCAACATCGATGCCGGCGGTTTCTGGTCGCCGAGCTCGCGCAGGTAGTCGGAGACGATCCAGACCTTGAGCATCGATTCGGTGGAGCTGGTCGAGGTCATGTTCTTCGAGCCGGAGACCTGACCGGTCTTGCGGTCCTGCAGGGCCCAGGCGAAGAACTCCCCCTTGAAGGTCACCGAGACCGGGGCGTCGGCCAGGGTGGGCGTCGGGGGCGCGGTCGGCGCGGGCGCGGGCACCTTCTCCGCCGTGCCGCCGCCGGTACCGCCGGTCGGGTCGTCGCCGGCGAGCTTGGCGTACGCGGTCGGCACCAGCAGGCCGGTGCCGAGCAGCACCGCCATAACGGCGAGCACCATGATCACGCGAGATCGCATGCGTGGGTGAACTCCAGATGTCAGGCCGGGGGGACCGGCTGCTTCCGCGGGTGTCGGCTCGACCGCCGAGGCCGGGGGAGTGGCCTGTGTCTCGCTGGCGATCGTCGGTAGCCGATCGGTGGTGACCGGGGAAGTCTACGTCCGGACAGCCGACTCGCCAGAATCCGACGCACGGCAAACTGCCGGTAAGTCGAGATATAGGCACGGTTTGCGCCCCTTGTGGGTATTCATCTTTGATCAGTGACCCAAGTCATATCCGAGGAGGTGTCCTGGTGTCGACCGAGCGCATCCGCCTGGTAACGGAAGCCGCTACTCAAATCCTGTTACACCCTCTGGTGTCAGAGGAGGCGAGCTGTAACACTTGACGAATGTATGGCAACGACTTCGCCCCGGAGCAGGACACGCCCGGTGGTGGCCTGCTCGGTCAGGTCGAGGCCGCCGAGGCGGCGTTGCGCGAGGCGGCGGCCCGCGCCCGGGAGGGCACCCCCACGCCCGGCGCGGACCCGGCGGCGTACTTCGCCGACGTGATCGACGCCGACCAGAAGATCGAACCCCGCGACTGGATGCCCGACGCCTACCGTCGGACGCTCGTCCGGCAGATCGCCCAGCACGCCCACTCCGAGATCATCGGCATGCAGCCCGAGGGGAACTGGATCAGCCGCGCCCCCTCGCTCAAGCGCAAGGCCATCCTGCTGGCCAAGGTGCAGGACGAGGCAGGCCACGGCCTCTACCTCTACGCCGCCGCCGAGACCCTCGGCGTCAGCCGCGACGAGCTGGTCGAGCTGCTGCTCGACGGTCGGCAGAAGTACAGTTCGATCTTCAACTACCCCACCCTCACCTGGGCCGACGTGGGTGCGATCGGTTGGCTGGTGGACGGCGCGGCGATCGTCAACCAGGTCCCGCTGTGCCGCTGCTCCTACGGGCCGTACGCGCGGGCGATGATCCGGGTCTGCAAGGAGGAGTCGTTCCACCAGCGGCAGGGCTACGAGATCCTGCACACCCTCGCGCACGGCACCCCGGCCCAGCGGGCGATGGCGCAGGACGCGCTCGACCGCTGGTGGTACCCGTCACTGGCGATGTTCGGCCCGCCGGACGGTGACTCCACCCACTCCGCGCAGTCGATGGCCTGGAAGATCAAGCGGTTCTCCAACGACGAGCTGCGGCAGCGCTTCGTCGACATGTGCGTGCAGCAGGCGGAGGTCCTCGGCCTCCGCATCCCCGACCCCGACCTGCGCTGGAACGACGAGCGGCAGGCGTACGACTTCACCCAGCCCGACTACGACGAGCTGATGCGGGTGATCTCCGGTGAGGGCCCCTGCAACCGGCAACGGATGGAACACCGGCGGCGGGCCCACGCCGACGGCGCCTGGGTGCGCGAGGCCGCCACGGCGTACGCCGCGAAGCGGGCCGCGCAGAGCCGGGCCACGGACCAGCGGGAGAAGGTGGCCGCGTGAGCGAGCAGAACGAACCGCCCCGGACGCCGGTGACCTCGCCGCTGTGGGAGGTCTTCGTCCGGGCCCGACGTGGTCTGTCCCACACCCACGTCGGCAGCCTGCACGCCCCCGACGCCGAGCTGGCCCTGCGCAACGCCCGGGACCTCTACACCCGGCGGCAGGAGGGCGTCTCCATCTGGGTGGTGCCGGCCGGTGCGATCACCGCGTCCAGCCCCGACGAGAAGGACGCCTTCTTCGACCCGGCCGCCGACAAGGTCTACCGCCACCCCACCTTCTACGAGGTGCCGGACGGGGTGGCCCACCTGTGAACGGCCCCTTCGACTTCACCCTCGCCCTCGGCGACGACGCGCTGGTGGCCGCCCAGCGGCTCGGCGAGTGGGCCACCCGCGCGCCCGAGATGGAAGAGGACATCGCGCTGGCCAACATCGCCCTCGACCAGCTCGGCGCGGCCCGCCTGCTGCTGTCGTACGCGGGGGAACTGGAAGGTGCCGGCCGGGACGAGGACGCGTTGGCGTACCTGCGCGACGACCGGGAGTTCCGCAACTGCCTGCTGGTCGAGCTGCCCAACGGCGACTTCGCGGTGACCATGGTGAAACTGCTGCTGCTCGCGGCGTACCAGGTGCCGCTCTACACCGCGCTGGCCGGCTGCCCCGACGAGCGGCTCGCCGCGATCGGCGCGAAGGCCCGCAAGGAGTCCGCCTACCACCTGGACCACTCCGCGCTGTGGGTGAAGCGGCTCGGCGACGGCACCGACGAGTCGCACCGCCGCGCCCAGGCCGCGCTGGACCAGCTCTGGCCGTACCACCACGAGCTGTTCACGGCGGACCCGGCGGCCCCGGTCGACCCGGCCACCCTGCGGGCCGACTTCGACGCCGTGGTGCACGCGGTGCTCGCCGAGGCCACCCTGACCCGGCCGGAGACCGGCTGGACGCCGGGCGGCGGTCGCGACGGCGTGCACACCGAGCACCTGTCCTTCCTGCTGGCCGAGATGCAGGTGCTGCACCGCGCCCACCCCGGGGCGCGGTGGTGAGCGGGTCGGGCCGGGGACGGCGGCGGTGACCGACCCCAGGACGGCCGTCGCGGCGGTGGTGGACCCGGAGATCCGGGTGATCACCATCGACGAGCTGGGCATCCTGCGGGCGGTCGACGAGGACCCGGCCACCGGGCGGGTGGTCGTCACGATCACCCCCACCTACACCGGCTGCCCCGCGATGGACGTGATCCGGGCCGACATCCGGCGGGCGCTCGCGGTCGCCGGGCACCCCGACGCCGAGGTCCGCACGGTCTTCAGCCCCGCCTGGAGCACCGACTGGATCTCCGCCGACGGCCGGGCCAAGCTCGCCGCCGCCGGCATCGCCCCGCCCGCCCCGCGCGGCGACGGCACGGCGGTGCCGGTGACCCTGGCGGTGCGCTGCCCGCGCTGCGGGTCGCCGGAGACCGCACAGCTCAGCCGGTTCGGCTCCACCGCGTGCAAGGCGCTGTGGCGCTGCCGGTCCTGTTCCGAACCCTTCGACCACCTGAAGGCGCTGTGACTGTCACGATCTCCCGCCCGGTCCGTCGCCGGCCGGCCTTCCACCCGCTTGCGGTCGCCGCCGTGGACCGGCTCACCGACGACGCCGTGGCGATCACCTTCGCGGTGCCCGAGGAGCTGCGGGCCACCTTCGCGTTCTCCGCCGGCCAGCACCTGACCGTACGGCTGCCCGCGCCGCCGTCGGACGCGGCCGGCACCGGCGGCGGGCCCGGGGCCGGTGCGGACGTGCGGCGGTCGTACTCGATCTGCTCGACGCCGGACGACCTGGCCCGGCACGGCCGGCTGCGGATCGGGGTGCGGGAGATCCCCGGCGGTGCGTTCTCCAGCTACGCCTGCGGCGCGCTGCGGCACGGCGACACCGTCGACGTGCTGCCCCCGCTGGGGCACTTCACCAGCGCGTTCACGCCGGACCGGGTGCGGCACTACGGCGCGGTGGCCGCCGGCTCCGGCATCACCCCGGTGCTCGCGCTGGTCGCGACCGCGCTGGCCGTCGAACCGGCCAGCACCTTCACCCTGGTGTACGGCAACCGCACGGCCGGCACGGTGATGTTCGCCGAGGAACTGGCTGACCTCAAGGACCGCTACCCGACCCGGCTGCACCTGGTGCACGTGCTGTCCCGGGAGCCGGGCGAGTCGCCGCTGCTGTCCGGCCGGATCGACGCCGACCGGCTGACCCGGCTGCTGGACACCATCGTGCCCGGCGACGCGATCGCCGAGTGGTTCCTCTGCGGCCCCTACCAGTTGGTGCTGGACGCGAAGGCGGTGCTGACCGGCCGGGGCCTGCCCGAGTCGGCGGTGCACACCGAGCTGTTCCACGTCGACACCCCACCGGAGCCGGTCCGCCGCAGCGGCGAGTCGACCGGCGGCGCGGAAGTGACCATCGTGCTGGACGGCCGGTCGTCCCGGTTCACGATGGGCCGCGACGAGCGGGTGCTGGACGCGGCGCTGAAGGTGCGCGGCGAGCTGCCGTACGCGTGCAAGGGTGGGGTCTGCTCGACCTGCCGGGCGAAGGTGGTCTCCGGCGCGGTGACGATGGCCCGCAACTACGCCCTGGAGCCGGACGAGGTGGCCGCCGGGTACGTGTTGACCTGCCAGGCCAGCCCGGTGACCGACGAGCTGACGGTCGACTACGACGGGTGACGGTGAGCGGGCTGGTCCCAATCCCGCCAAGCGGCCTGTCCCGCCGTCCAGCCGCACCGGGACCAAGCTCGGACTCTGGGATTGACGGAGCCGCCCAAGTGTCGGTTCGGAGACAGCCCGTGCTTTTGATGGATTGGCCGGGCTCCGTGGACATGGCAGTCGGGAATGTACGACTGAGAGGCGGTCGTCGCGCCGTTTGCCGCTGATCGAGAATGACCTGCTGGCGTCACGGGCCCGTACGGGAGGGCCTTCTTGGTCGGCCTCCCGACCATGACAAATCAGATGGGCGAGCCCATGTCAACGGCGGTGAAGAAACATACCCGTTCGGTCATTCCCGCCCCCTACCCCCGCACGATGTTCTTCATTGACGCGTCTCGCTAGGGTTCTCCGGCAATCAAACGCTGTGTCCCAAGGCGCACACTCTGGGCGATCTGATCGGAGAGCGCGTGACGCTGAGTGAGAAGACGGCCCGTGGCAACGAGCCGTTGTCGGCGCATGAACCTCAGCGTGAACCCGCCGGTCCGACTCGCGGCCGGCTCCGGAGCCTCGGACGGCGGATAGCCGATCTGGGTCCCTTCGCGCTCATCTTCGCGACCTACAGTCTCCTGGTCGATCATCTACCCAATCAGTGGTTCAGCCAGGACTGGGTGCGTTATGCCTTTGCCGTGCTGGCCGCCCTGTGCGTGGGGATCGCCCTCAAATGGCTCGTCCAGCGGCCGGGGCTGCAGAGATTCCTTGGCCCTTCGTTGGCTGCCGGCACCATGCTGCCCGGGGGCCGGGAACCGCAGCCGAGGCCGTTCGTCTCCGCACGGCAGATCATGGAGGGCACCCGGAGTCGGTTGATGGCCGATCTGCGTACCTTCAGCGGGAGCCAGGGGGAGGTCTTCGGCTGGTCGCAGTTCATGGGGGAGCAGGTCCCGCCGAGCGCCATCGGGACGTCGTACGGCCTTCGGATCGCCCTCGCCCTGGACATCAGGGAAGCGCGGCTCGACCGCCGACGGCTGGTGGAGAACGTGGTGGCGCTACAACGGCCGGCAGGGGGTTGGGTCGCCCGCTCACAACAGGATGTCGCCCGGCCGGAAGTCACGGCCTGGGTGCTCACCGCACTCGTGCGAACGGGCCTGGATCCCGCCATGCGCTCCGAGCTGGTGGGACAACTCGAACGCATGATGACGCCAGATGTCGACACTGTCGGCTGGCAGCGCGTGACTGTTCTCAGTTCGGCGATCTCGGCGCTCGCCGAGGTTGAGCCCGGCTCGGCCAAGCTCGACGAGTTGACGACCCACCTGGTGAAGGGGGCCGTCCGGCAGCAGGCGGAGGGGGAACCGTCATGCATGTCCTGGGGCATGACAGTGAACCACGGGAATGCGGTATCCGTACCGCACACCGCGAGAGCCGTGGTGGCTCTCCGCAAGGCGGCTCAGGCCGTTCGCGGTGACCGACGGGAGAAGCTCGACGAGTGTGTGGACGCGGGCATCGAATGGCTGATCCGAAACTCCCACTACGACGTCACTGATGAACAGCTACGACGGTTGACCAGTGCGGGCGACGCGATGGACACCATCATCGTCGGTCACTTCACGCCGGCCTGGGTGGCGCGGGCATTGATGTGTCGCGCGGTCGACGAGCGGCGCCTGCCGCACCTGCGGCAGGCGGTCAGGGCAGTGCTCGATCTTCAAGAGAATGGGGTGTGGAAGTGGAAAGAGGAGCGAAAGGAGCCCACATGGATGACCTATCAGGGGGTGCTGGTCGTACGGGACTACTCGATGCTGAATCTTCCCTGGCCACCCTGACCGATCGGATCCGGGTCGCGACCTGGAACGTCCGGGAGGGATTGCCCGCCGCGAGTGACGACGTGACCCGCCGGCCAGAGGCCCTGGCCCAGATGGTCGATCTCGTGGACGAGTTCGACATCGACGTGCTCGCCCTACAGGAGGTGGACTTCACCGCCGAGGGCGAGTCGGAGGTCCTGTCGGCGCTGCTCACCAGAACGGCGTTGCAGTACGCGGCCACCATGCCGCTCTCCGAGTCGTCGTTCGAGAAGGGCAAGCGGGCGGGTGTCGCTGTCGCCAGCCGCTACCCGGTCAGCCGGATCGGGGGAGTCGTGCTGCCCAACCCGCGGCTCTCCACCACCAGGGGCCGCACCGTCATGGCGCTGCACGACAAGGGAATGGTGTCCTGCACGCTCGATTTCGGGTTCACCGAGGTGACCGTCGCTTCGCTGCATTCGTTCCCCTTCCACCGGTTTGGTCGGGACGCTGGTGAGCCGGCGTTCTCCGGGATATGGAAGTCGGTGTCGGCGGCCCTGCCCCGGTCCGACAGCGGACAGGTGGTCATTTGCGGTGACTTCAACACGGAGGATCGCGACCTCGTGCTGGGCTCGATGGAGAACCCGATGGTCCGGGCGTTCGGCGAGATGGCAACGCACAACGGAATGGCCATCGACGACATTCTCTTCTCGGCTGACCTGTCGCCGGCGGTCGAGCCGAAGCTGGTGAGCAATTTCTCGGATCACGAACTATGTATGGTGGATCTCGTGTCGAGGTGGTGACATGTCGTCGCTCGTGCTGGACGCAAGCTCGATGTCGTCTGTCGAGCGGCAGATCATGGCGGCACTCGCCGGCAGTTCGGGGCAGCCGTCCGGGTCGGCCATCAGCATCCTGCGGCGGCTTGGCCGGCCGGAACGGTTGAGCGCCCTGCTCACCGAGTTACTGGACGACGACTCCCGCGCGGACGCTGTGGCCGCTCGTTCGCATCCGCATGCTCTCGGCTTCGACAAGTTCATTCTGGCCACCTTCGGTGACCTCGGCCAGTTGCGTATGCACGTCTGGTGGCCCGGGCGGGCCAGGATGCGCGAAGATATCCATGATCACCGCTTCGACTTTTCCTCGGTGGTGGTCGCCGGTCGACTCGACTGCCGCTACTACCATCCGGCCAGGAGCGGAGCGATCCTCACCCGCTATCGGGAGTCGAGCCGGGACGGCGAATCCGCCTGGCGGTTCGACCTCGTGGACATGGTGTCCGTACGGGAGACCCTGGCAGTCCAACTCACGCCAGGCTCGTCCTACTCGATGCCGTACGACCTGCTGCACCGGGTGGAGGCGGCGTCGACCACCACGGTCACTCTCATGCTCCAGGGACGTCTGTCGCGTGCCTGGTCGTCGGTCCTGATGGACACCACCGAGAAGGTGCCTGAGCGGCTGGGTCGGCGCACCTTCGACACCGAGGAGATGCGTGGCAGGTTGATGGCGCTGCGAAGCCATCTCGCCGCCTGATGGCGTGAGGAGTCACGGGCAGGTCACCCGGACGGGCCCGACTGCCCGCGCCGGGCGAGGTGGGTGGGTTTTCCGGTGTGCACCGGGTGCCGGTGGGGTGCTCGTCACCCGCCCCCGGTGCTGTGCGGAACCAGCAGGCAGCCCGGCGTACGCTCGGGATGTGACGGCGAACCGGGAGATCGACGACATCCTGCAACGCGGCGCTGACGGCGGGCGGATCACGCCCGAGGAGGCGCTGCTGCTCTACACCGAGGCGCCCTTCCACGCGTTGGGCGAGGCGGCGGACGCGGTACGCCGGCGGCGCTACCCGGACAACATCGTCACCTACCTGATCGACCGCAACATCAACTACACCAACGTCTGCGTGACGGCGTGCAAGTTCTGCGCCTTCTACCGGGCCCCCAAGCACGCCGAGGGCTGGACCCACCCGACCGAGGAGATCCTGCGTCGCTGCGGCGAGGCGGTCGAGCTGGGCGCCACCCAGGTCATGCTCCAGGGCGGCCACCACCCGGACTACGGCGTGGAGTACTACGAGGAGCTGTTCTCCTCGGTCAAGACGGCGTACCCGCAGCTCGCGATCCACTCGATCGGGCCGAGCGAGATCCTGCACATGGCGAAGGTCTCCGGCGTCAGCCTGGACGAGGCCATCGCCCGGATCAAGACCGCCGGGCTGGACTCGATCGCCGGCGCCGGGGCCGAGATGCTGCCGGACCGTCCGCGTAAGGCGATCGCCCCGCTCAAGGAGTCCGGCGCGCGCTGGCTGGAGGTCATGGAGCTGGCCCACCGGCAGGGCCTGGAGTCCACCGCGACGATGATGATGGGCACCGGCGAGACCAACGCCGAGCGGATCGAGCACCTGCGGATGATCCGCGACGTGCAGGACCGCACCCGTGGGTTCCGGGCGTTCATCCCGTGGACGTACCAGCCGGAGAACAACCACCTCAAGGGCCGCACCCAGGCCACCACCCTGGAGTACCTGCGCCTGGTGGCGGTGGCCCGGCTGTTCTTCGAGACCGTGCCGCACCTGCAGGCGTCCTGGCTGACCACCGGCAAGGACGTCGGGCAGCTCGCCCTGCACATGGGCGTCGACGACCTCGGTTCCATCATGCTGGAGGAGAACGTCATCTCCTCGGCCGGCGCGCGGCACCGGTCCAACCTGCACGAGCTGATCGGCATGATCCGTTCGGCGGACCGGATCCCCGCCCAGCGGGACACCCTCTACCGTCGGCTGGCGGTGCACCACACCCCCGCCGACGACCCGACCGACGAGCGGGTGGTGTCGCACTTCTCCTCGATCGCCATGCCCGGCGGTGGCGCCGGCCGTACGCTGCCGCTCGTCGAGGCCCGCTGAGCCATCCCGACCGTCACTACGGGTAACCGATCAGGTCGTTGCGGTGACTGGCTGAATGGGTCCGGGTGTCGGCCCAGGGGATATTCGTGGTCGCCGTTCGGCCGAGGCGGCGCGGGACCAGCCCGCACAAGAGGCGGCAATTGGGGCGGCGTGCGGCACGCTGGGCGGATATCCCGCTCCCGGCGCTGCGGCGCGGGGGTTGGCGTGGCGCGGCGGTGCCCGCTAACGTGCGCCCGACGTACCTCCGCCCACCGCCTGCGGCGAGCGGATGACGAGTGTCGTACGTCCTCCATCGGCCCGGGAGGGCCGTTCATAT
Source organism: Micromonospora sp. WMMD730 (assembly GCF_049178955.1). Taxonomy (NCBI): domain Bacteria; kingdom Bacillati; phylum Actinomycetota; class Actinomycetes; order Micromonosporales; family Micromonosporaceae; genus Micromonospora; species Micromonospora sp. WMMD730. The sequence goes on along the minus strand of NZ_JBMHML010000002.1, from coordinate 6,874,820 downwards.
AAAACGGGGGCGGGACGGGTGACCGTCCCGCCCCCGCTCTTCGTCCGTTCGGCCCCGTCTCGGGTAAAAACGCACGTCACGGCTGGCGTACCGGCGTCGATCTCGGATAACGTCCGCTCGGTTCGCCACATCAGTCACACCTTTCCCAGCAGTCCCTAGCCCCCCGGGGGATCGATGACTCTGTTCCACCGCTCGGCCCTGGCCCGCCTCGGCGCCGTGGCCCTGCTCGCCGTCGGTGGCCTGGCCACCGTCGCCGCCCCGGCCAGCGCCGCCGACCAGGCGCAGCTCGACCTCGTGCCGCTCAGCTCCCAGCTGGCCCTGGGCGTCAAGGAGGCCAAGGCCAAGCCGTTCAAGTTCTCCGTGCAGAACGTCCGTGGCACGGTCGACGCCAAGGACGTGAAGGTCACCGTCGAGACCGCGGGCCTGAAGGCGAACAAGGTCGGGGTGCTCAAACCGGACGCCTGCGACGTCAGCGGCACCGCGTTCACCTGCTCCCTGTCCGACCTGGGGGGCACCACCGACGACATCGCCGCCGGCACCACCGAGGAGTTCGGCATCCCGCTGTTCGGCACCGACACGCGCGGCAAGGGTGGCGTGCTGAAGGTGACCGTGAGCGGGTCCAACACCACCTCGGACTCGGTCGACCACGACATCATGGTCGTCAAGCCCGGCTACGACCTGACCACCTGGGTGCAGGACGTCTACGCCGACGTGGTGGTCGACGGTGACGAGGCCGGCGAGAGCGGACTGACCGGCGTCAAGCCCGGCGGCACCGCCCCGCTGGACTGGGCGCTCTACAACGGCGGCAGCCGTCGGGCCACCGGCATCTTCTACGGCATCGCCCTGCCGGACGGCGCCAGCTTCGTCGACCTGCCGGAGAGCTGCGTCACGCAGGACCTGGGCGGCGTGGTGGCGTACTGCGAGGACAGCGGCGCGGTGCTGCGGCCGGGCGAGTTCTACACCGCCGACGTACGGGTGAAGGTCGGCACGGGCGTCACCGAGAAGGTGCTCACCCCGGGCGTCCTGTTCGCCGCCGGGCTGACCGAGGCCGAGGGCACTCCGGAGGAGGAGCCGCAGGTCGCCAGCAAGGCGCAGCGCAAGGTCTTCACCGAGACCGACGACGGTGACAACACCTCGCTGTTCGACGTGTTCGTCGACCTGAGCACCGGCCCGAGCCCGAGCCCGACCGCTGAGCCGAGCCCGAGCACCAGCGGTCAGCCGAGCCCGAGCACCAGCGTCAGCCCGACGACCGGTGGTGGCACCGGTGGCGGCGACGGCGGTCTGCCGGTGACCGGCGCACAGGCCACCCTGATCGGTGGCATCGGTGCCGTCGTGCTACTCGCGGGCGGCGCGCTGCTGATGCTCGCCCGTCGGCGTCGGCTGGTGCTGGTGGCACCGGGCGACGAGAAGCCGCGGAGCTGACCGGAGGCAGGTCTTCCGTACCACGGTAGGACGGCGGGCGGGGTGGTCATCCACCCCGCCCGCCGTGCGTCCGTCCCACCCCCGCGCCGGCAGGCCGCCGGCCGACCCGGGTCGGGTCGGACCCAGCGGTGGGTGGGTGGGGTCAGGCTGGCAGAGTGGAGGGGTGAGTCGCACCCCGCAGGGCCAGCGCGCCGGCCTGGACAAGTCGCCACCCGAGGTCGCCGCGATGTTCGACGGGGTGGCCGCCCGTTACGACCTGACCAACACGGTCCTGTCCTTCGGGCAGGACCGGTCGTGGCGACGGGCCACCCGGGCGGCGCTCGGGCTGCTCCCCGGCGAGCGGGTGCTGGACGTGGGTGCCGGCACCGGCGTGTCGACGCAGGAGCTGGCCCGCTCCGGGGCGTACGCGGTGGGCGCGGACCTGTCGCAGGGCATGCTGCAGGCCGGCCGGCGGGTCCGTCCGGAGGTGCCGCTGCTGGCCGGGGACGCGCTGCGGCTGCCCTTCGCCGACGCCTCGTTCGACGCGGTGACGATCTCCTTCGCCCTGCGTAACGTCAACGACCCCGACGCGGCCCTGCGGGAGCTGGCCCGGGTGACCCGGCCGGGCGGGCGGCTGGTGGTCTGCGAGTTCAGCACGCCGGTGAACCCGGCCTTCCGGACGGTCTACCTGTCGTACCTGATGCGGTCGTTGCCGACGGTGGCGCGGACGGTGTCCAGCAACCCCGACGCGTACGTCTACCTGGCCGAGTCGATCCGGGCCTGGCCGGACCAGGCGGCCCTGGCGGCGCGGGTCGGTGCGACCGGTTGGGGCCGGGTGGCGTGGCGCAACCTGACCGGCGGGGTGGTGGCCCTGCACCGGGCCGTCCGAACCTGACCGAGGGTGAACGACATCTTTCCCTGATGTCCATATTTATCGCTTTTCGGCGCGTAAGCTCCCCGGCATGACCGGAGTAGTGCCCACCGACCCGACGGCCCTCGGCGACGACGATGCCGCCGAGCTGGTCGCCCAGCTCAGAGAGTTGGCCGGCGCGGACCCGACCGAGGTCCGTCAGGTGGTGGCCGAGGTGCTGGGTGCCCTCGACCGGGCGGCCGGCGGAGCGCTGCGTGACCACCTGCCGGCGGCGATCCGGCCCGAGGACGGGCTCGACGTCGCCCGGCACTGAGGGACGAACCCACCCCGACCGGCATGTTTCCAGGAAGTTAGGTACCCCTCACCCGGCAGCGGAGTAACCACGGTCATAGACTCCAACCCGATCGGGCTTGTGAAGCATTTCACGAGCGTGCGGGAGGAGGCGCAGATGACTTCGGTGGAGAACGACGCCGACGTGATCGTGGTGGGCGCCGGTCCCGGCGGATCGGCGACGGCGTACCACCTGGCGCGGCACGGCGTACGCGTGCTGCTGCTGGAGAAGACCGAGTTCCCCCGCGAGAAGGTGTGCGGGGACGGGCTCACCCCCCGGGCGACCCGGCAGCTCATCCGGATGGGCGTGGACACCTCGCCCGAGGCCGGCTGGCTGCACAACAAGGGCCTGCGGGTGATCGGCGGCGGGGTACGCCTCGAACTGGACTGGCCCGACCTGGCCAGCTTCCCCAACTACGGCCTGGTCCGCACCCGGCTGGACTTCGACGACCTGCTCGCCCAGCGGGCGGTCTCCGCCGGTGCCGAGCTGCGGACCAACGTCAACGTCATCGGCCCGGTGCTCGACGGCGACGACCGGGTGGTCGGGGTGACCGCCGAGGTCGGCCCCGACCGGGAGCCGGCCACCTTCCACGCCCCGCTGGTGGTCGCCGCGGACGGCGTCTCCGGCCGGTTCCCGCTCGCCCTCGGCCTGGCCAAGCGGGAGGACCGGCCGATCGGCGTCGCCGTGCGGCGTTACTACCACTCGCCGGCCAAGCACGACGACGACTACCTGGAGTCCTGGCTGGAGCTGCGCAGCAAGGACAGCGACGCGCTGCTGCCCGGCTACGGCTGGATCTTCGGCCTCGGTGACGGCCGGGTCAACGTCGGCCTCGGCGTGCTCAACTCCTCCTCCGCGTTCGGCAAGACGAACTACCGGCGGCTGCTCACCGACTGGCTGGCCAACACCCCGGCGGACTGGGGGATGACCGACGAGGCGAACGCCGACGGCCCGATCCTCGGCGCGGCGCTGCCGATGGGCTTCAACCGGGTGCCGCACTACACCCGGGGGGTCCTGCTGGTCGGCGACTCCGGCGGCATGGTCAACCCGTTCAACGGCGAGGGCATCGCGTACGCCATGGAGTCCGGCGAGCTGGCCGCCGAGGTCATCGTGCAGGCACTGGCCCGGCCGGCCGGCCCGGAGCGGGAGCGGGCGCTGACCGCGTACCCGCAGGAGCTGAAGGCCCGGTTCGGTGGCTACTACCGGCTCGGCGGGATCTTCGTCAAGCTGATCGGCCGGCCCGAGGTGATGCGGATGGCGACCAAGCACGGCATGCCGCACCCGATGCTGATGCGCTTCGTGCTCAAGCTGCTGGCCAACCTGACCGACCCGCGCGGCGGGGACGCGATGGACCGGGTCATCAACGCGATGACGAAGGCGGCCCCGGCCGTCTAGACCGACCCGCCCGAGGCCAACGGCGGTCGCGGGCGGGACAAGAGATCGACCCCCGCTGACGGACGTCACGGTGGATGTGAATAGTGTGAATTTTGTCAAGCACCTGGGGCAGGGGAAGGACGAGCAGGAGAAAAGATGTCGCTCTCGCCTTACGCACCGATCATCGGGCTGTTCGCCCTCGCCGCGGCGTTCTCGCTGTTCTCCGTGGCCGCCGCCCGCTTCGCCGGTCCCCGGCGCTACAACAAGGCCAAGCTCGAGGCGTACGAGTGTGGGATCGAGCCCAGCCCGCAGCCGGTGGGCGGGGGGCGGTTCCCGATCAAGTTCTACCTGACGGCGATGCTCTTCATCGTCTTCGACATCGAGATCATCTTCCTCTACCCCTGGGCGGTCTCCTTCGACGCCCTGCCGATCTTCGGCTTCGTGGAGATGGTCCTGTTCATCGTCGCGGTCTTCGTCGCGTACGCCTACGTGTGGCGGCGCGGCGGGCTGGACTGGGACTGAGGGAGGAACGTCAGATGGGCATCGAGGAGAAACTCCCCGCCGGCGTCCTGCTCACCTCCGTGGAGAAGCTGGTCAACTGGTCGCGGAAGTCGTCCGTCTGGGGCGCCACCTTCGGCCTGGCCTGCTGCGCCATCGAGATGATGGCGGCCGGGGGCCCGCACTACGACATGGGCCGCTGGGGCATGGAGGTCTTCCGCGCCTCGCCGCGCCAGGCCGACCTGATGATCGTGGCCGGCCGGGTGAGCCAGAAGATGGCCCCGGTCCTGCGCCAGATCTACGACCAGATGGCCGAGCCCCGCTGGGTGCTCTCCATGGGCGTCTGCGCCAGCAGCGGCGGCATGTTCAACAACTACGCGATCGTCCAGGGCGTCGACCACGTCGTCCCGGTCGACATGTACCTGCCGGGCTGCCCGCCCCGCCCCGAGATGCTCATCGACGCGATCCTCAAGCTCCGCGAGAAGATCATGTACGAGCCGCTGGGCCCGAACGGCCGCAAGATGCAGGCGGCCCGCCTGGAACGCGGCGACGTGCCCGTGGTGCCGTACGGCTCGATGCCGTCGTCGTACCGCAACGACAAGGCCCGCCGTGCCGAGTGGACGAAGGCTGTCCGCGAGGGGCGCGAGGAGCAGTTGCGGATCGAGAACTGGATGAACGCCCAGAACCACCTCCAGTCGCAGAGGGGCCCCAAGTGAGCGCGAGGAGTGCAGCGAAGCGGAGCCCCATCCGCCCGCGCGAGGAGCGCGAGGAGCGAGCCCCGCAGTCGCGGGCAGGGGACGACGCAGTCGCGAACGGAGGGCAGGCACGGTGACCGCGCCGAACGACAGGAAGAACGACGGCGGGGTGCCGGTACCCGTCACCCCGGCCGGTGCGACCAGCGGTGCTCCCGCCGAGCTGCCGCCGTCCAGCCCCGCCGGGCGTGGCATGTTCGGCATGCAGGGCACCGGCGACGTGTCCGGCTACGGCGGCCTGGTCCGCCACCGCACCCCGATCGAGGAGGCCCCCCGGCCGTACGGGGGCTACTTCGACGAGGTGCGCGACGCGCTGGAGGAGGCGTACCCGCAGTTCGGCGACGCGATCGAGAAGGTCGTCGTCGACCGGGGCGAGCTGACCCTGCACGTCCGCCCGGAGCGGATCGCCGAGGTGTGCCAGGTGATGCGGGACGACCTCGCGCTGCGCTTCGAGCTGTGCTCCTCGGTGTCCGGAGTGGACTACCTCGGTGCCGACGAGCGCCGGCTGCACGTGGTCTACCAGCTCACCTCGATGACCTACCGGCGTCGGGTCCGGCTGGAGGCGGCAGTCTCCGCCGAGCACCCGCACCTGCCCAGCGTCACCGCCGTCTACCCGACGGCCGACTGGCAGGAGCGCGAGGCGTACGACATGTTCGGGGTCATCTTCGACGGCCACCCCAACCTGACCCGGGTCCTGATGCCCGACGACTGGGAGGGCCACCCGCAGCGCAAGGACTACCCGCTCGGCGGCGTCCCCGTCGAGTACAAGGGTGCCGAGATCCCGCCGCCGGACCGCAGGAGGTCGTACCAGTGAGCGCGAGGAGTGCAGCGAAGCGGAGCCCCGCAGTCGCGAACGGAAGGCTGGCGCAGTGACCACGTCCAACTACGCGACCGAGCGGGAGACCACCGAGGGCCGGGTCTTCACCGTCACCGGTGGGGACTGGGACCAGGTCGTCTCCGGCACCGACCCGATCAACGACGAGCGGATCGTCGTGAACATGGGTCCGCAGCACCCGTCGACGCACGGCGTGCTCCGGCTGATCCTGGAGCTGGAGGGCGAGACGGTCCGCGAGGCCCGCTCGGTCGTCGGCTACCTGCACACCGGCATCGAGAAGAACCTGGAGTACCGCAACTGGGTACAGGGTTCGACGTTCGTGACCCGGATGGACTACCTCGCCCCGATCTTCAACGAGACGGCGTACAGCCTCGCGGTGGAGAAGCTGCTCGGCATCACCGACGACATCACCGAGCGGGCCACCACGATCCGCGTGCTGATGATGGAGCTGAACCGGATCTCCTCGCACCTGGTCTGGCTGGCCACCACCGGCATGGAGCTGGGCGCGATCTCGATCATGCTGTACGGCTTCCGTGAGCGGGAGTACATCCTCGACATCTTCGAGACCATCACCGGCCTGCGGATGAACCACGCGTACGTCCGTCCGGGCGGGGTGGCGCAGGACGTCCCGGACGCCGCGATCGTCAAGATCCGCGAGTTCCTCGCGATGATGCCGAAGAAGCTCAAGGAGTACGAGGACCTCCTCTCCGGGCAGCCGATCTGGACCGAGCGAACCCAGGGCGTCGCGGTGCTCGACGTGACCGCCTGTGTCGCGCTCGGCGTCACCGGCCCGGTGCTGCGCTCCGCCGGCCTGGCCTGGGACCTGCGCAAGACCATGCCGTACTGCGGCTACGAGACGTACGAGTTCGATGTGCCGACCCACCCGGACGGTGACGTCTGGGGCCGCTACCTGGTCCGGCTCGCCGAGATCCGGGAGTCGCTCAAGCTGGTCGAGCAGGCGTTGGACCGGCTGCGGCCGGGGCCGGTGATGGTGGCCGACCGCAAGATCGCCTGGCCGGCGCAGCTCGCCATCGGCGTGGACGGCATGGGCAACTCGCTGGAGCACGTCGCCAAGATCATGGGTCAGTCGATGGAGTCGCTGATCCACCACTTCAAGCTGGTCACCGAGGGCTTCCGGGTCCCGCCGGGCCAGGTGTACGTCGGCATCGAGTCGCCCCGGGGCGAGCTGGGCGTGCACGCGGTCTCCGACGGTGGCACCCGGCCGTACCGGGTGCACTACCGGGAGCCGAGCTTCGTCAACCTCCAGGCCCTCCCGGCGATGGCCGAGGGCGGCCTGATCGCCGACGTGATCGCCGGTGGCGCCTCGCTGGACCCCGTGATGGGTGGTTGTGACCGATGACGACGTTTACTGAAGAGACCCGGGTCCGGGCGCGGGAGATCATCGCCCGGTACCCGGCCGACCGGTCCCGCTCGGCGTTGCTGCCGCTGCTGCACCTGGTGCAGGCCGAGGAGGGCTACGTCTCCCCGGCCGGGGTGGCGTTCTGCGCCGAGGTGCTGGGGCTGAACAAGGCCCAGGTCGGCGCGGTGGCCACCTTCTACACCATGTACAAGCGCCGGCCCACCGGTGACTACCTGGTCAGCGTCTGCACCAACACGATGTGCAACGTGCTCGGCGGGCAGGAGGTCTACGACACGCTCGCCGAGCACCTCGGCGTCGGGCACGACGAGACCACCGCCGACGGGAAGATCACCCTGGAGCACGCCGAGTGCCTGGCGGCGTGCGACTACGGCCCGGTGATGACCGTCAACTACGACTTCTTCGACGGCGTCGACCCGCAGGGCGCGGTCGGTGTGGTGGACGAGTTGCGCGCCGGGGGCCGGCCGATGCCGACCCGGGGTGCCCGGCTCTGCACCCTCAAGGAGATGGCGGTGCAGCTCGCCGGCTTCGCCGACGAGCGTGAGGGCGCGGTCGCCGACGGCGGACCGGGCGAGGCCACCCTGCGTGGCCTGCGCCTGGCCGAACAGCACGGCATCACGGCACCGGGCTACGACCCGAAGACCCCGATCCGCAGCAAGGCCGAGGCCGACCGGGCCGCCGCCGAGGCCAAGGCGAAGGCCGAGGCCGCCAAGGCTCCCGCGCCGGCCGCCCCGGCGGCGAAGCCGGAGCAGGTCACCGGCAGCACCGCGCCGGACGTGAAGGCCCCGGACGACAAGTCGCCGCAGGTGCGTACCGCCGAGACCCGGCAGCCCGACGCGGCCACCGCCGTGCCGGACGCCCCCGGCACCCGGGTCCCGACCGACGGCGCGCCACCGGCCACCCGCGACGCGCAGGCGGCGCAGGCGGCCGGGGTGGCCGCGAACGCCCCCGCCGGTGACGGCAAGCCCGCCGGCGACGAGGCCGGCGCGCAGGAGCGCAACCTCAAGGAAGCCGAGGCGGAAACGGGCGCTGCGGGCGCGGGCTCCGCCGTCGCGAGCGAGACGGGGGCCAAGAAGTGACCACTCCCCGGCCGGAGACCCTGGCCAAGCTGACCCCGGTGCTGACCCGCCGCTGGCTCTCCCCGGACGCCTGGCGGATCGGCGCCTACGAGAATCTCGACGGCTACGCCGCGCTGCGTAAGGCCCTCAAGGCCCACCCGGACGACCTGATCCAGCTGATCAAGGACTCCGGGCTGCGTGGGCGGGGTGGCGCGGGCTTCCCCACCGGCCTCAAGTGGGGCTTCATCCCGCAGGGTGACGGCAAGCCGCACTACCTGGTGGTCAACGCCGACGAGGGCGAGCCGGGCACCTGCAAGGACCTGCCGCTGATGACCCACGACCCGCACTCGCTGGTCGAGGGGGTCATCATCGCCTCGTACGCGATCCGGGCCAGCCGGGCCTACATCTACATCCGGGGCGAGGCGGTGCACGCCGCCCGCCGGCTGCGTAACGCGGTGGCCGAGGCGCAGGCCAAGGGCTACCTCGGGCGCAACATCCTGGGCACCGGGTTCGACCTGGAACTCGTGGTGCACTCCGGTGCCGGGGCGTACATCTGCGGCGAGGAGACGGCGCTGCTGGACTCGCTGGAGGGGTTCCGGGGTCAGCCCCGGCTCCGCCCGCCGTTCCCGGCCACCCACGGCCTGTACGCCAGCCCGACGGTGGTCAACAACGTCGGCACCATCGCCAGCGTGCCGTACATCGTGCTGGGCGGTGCGGACTGGTGGAAGTCGATGGGCACCGAGAAGTCGTCCGGGCCGATGATCTACTCGCTGTCCGGCCGGATCGCCAACCCGGGTCAGTTCGAGTGCGGCCTGGGCGTCACCCTGCGCGAGCTGATCGAGCTGGCCGGCGGGATGCAGCCCGGTCACCAGCTCCGGTTCTGGACGCCAGGTGGCTCGTCGACCCCGCTGCTCACCGCCGAGCACCTGGACGTGCCGCTGGACTTCGAGGGGGTGGCGGCGGCCGGCTCGATCCTGGGCACCACGGCCACCCAGATCTTCTCCGACCAGGACTGCCCGGTCTACGCGACCTACCGGTGGCTGGAGTTCTACCACCACGAGTCGTGCGGCAAGTGCACCCCGTGCCGCGAGGGCAACTACTGGATGGTCCGGGTCTACCGGCGGATCCTCGCCGGCCAGGGCACCCACGAGGACCTGGACACCCTGCTCGACACCTGCGACAACATCCTCGGCCGCTCGTTCTGCGGTCTGGGTGACGGCGCGACCAGCTCGGTGACCTCGTCGTTGCAGTACTTCAAGCAGGACTACCTCGACTACATCGAGGGGCGTACCGCGCCGAAGCTCTCCGACAAGCAGCTGGTTGGAGCCCACTGATGACCGACGTGGCGAAGGCCGCCGAGACCGTAACGCTCACCATCGACGGCGTCGAGGTCACCGCCCCCAAGGGGGCGCTGCTGATCCGGGTCGCCGAGCAGTTGGGCACCGAGATCCCCCGGTTCTGCGACCACCCGCTGCTGGCCCCGGCCGGCGCCTGCCGGCAGTGCCTGGTCGAGGTGGAGGGGCAGCGCAAGCCGGTCGCCTCCTGCACCCAGACCGTCGCCGAGGGCATGGTGGTCCGCACCCAGCTCACCTCCCCGGTCGCCAAGAAGGCGCAGGAGGGGGTGATGGAGCTGCTGCTGGTCAACCACCCGCTGGACTGCCCGATGTGTGACAAGGGTGGTGAGTGCCCGCTGCAGAACCAGGCGATGTCCACCGGCCGTACCGACTCGCGCTTCCACGAGCACAAGCGGGAGTACGAGAAGCCGATGGAGATCAGCACCCAGGTGCTGCTCGACCGGGAGCGCTGCGTGCTCTGCCAGCGCTGCACCCGGTTCTCCGAGGAGATCGCCGGCGACAAGTTCATCGACCTGATGGGCCGGTCGTCCGCCGAGGAGATCAACATCTACCGGGACGACGCGTACGGCGCGGAGGGCGACGAGGGTGACGTCCCGTTCAACTCGTACTTCTCCGGCAACACCGTGCAGATCTGCCCGGTCGGTGCGCTCACCGGGGCGCAGTACCGGTTCCGGGCCCGCCCGTTCGACCTGGTCTCCAGCCCGAGCGTCTGCGAGCACTGTTCGGCCGGCTGCGCGCAGCGCACCGACTGGCGGCGGGGCAAGGTGCTGCGCCGCCTCGCCGGGGACGACCCGCAGGTCAACGAGGAGTGGAACTGCGACAAGGGGCGGTGGGGCTTCCAGTACACCCGCGCCTTCGACCGGCTCACCTCCCCGCTGGTCCGCGACGAGAAGTCCGGTGAGCTGCGGGAGGCGTCCTGGAGCGAGGCGCTGACCCGGGCCGCCGACGGGCTGCGGGCCGCCCGCGACGAGGGTCGCGGCACGGCGGTGCTGACCGGCGGCCGGCTGACCGTCGAGGACGCCTACGCGTACGCGAAGTTCGCCCGGGTCGCCCTGAACACCAACGACATCGACTTCCGGGCCCGGCCGGTCTCCCGCGAGGAGTCCGACTTCCTGGCCAGCACCGTCGCCGGGGTCACCGACGTGACCTACGCCGACGTGGAGAAGGCGTCCTCGGTGGTGCTGGTCGGGCTGGAGCCGGAGGAGGAGTGCCCGATCCTCTTCCTGCGGCTGCGCAAGGCGTACCTGAAGAAGAAGCTGACGGTCTACGCGATCGCCCCGTTCGCCACCCGGGGCCTGGAGAAGCTCGGGGCCAAGCTGGCCCGGGTGGTGCCGGGCGAGGAGGCGAGCGTGCTCGCCGAGCACGACACGGTGGCCGAGGCGCTGAGCGCCGAGGGCGCGATCCTGTTCGTCGGCGAGCGGCTGGCCGGCGTACCCGGTGGCCTCTCTGCCGCCGCGGACGTCGCCCGGCGTACCGGTGCGAAGCTGGCCTGGGTGCCGCGGCGCGCGGGTGACCGGGGTGCGGTCGACGCGGGCTGCCTGCCCAACCTGCTGCCCGGCGGGCGTCCGGTGACCGAGCCGTCGGCCCGCGCCGAGCTGGGCGAGGCGTGGGACATCCCGGCCGGGGTGATCCCCAGCCAGGCCGGTCGGGACACCGACCAGATCCTGGCCGCCGCCGCGAACGGTCAGCTCGGCGCCCTGGTGGTGGCCGGTGTGGACCCGGCCGACCTGGCCGACCCGAGGCTGGCCGAGCAGGCGCTCGACGCGGTGCCCTTCCTGGTCAGCCTGGAGCTGCGCAACTCGGCGGTGGCCCGTCGGGCCGACGTGGTGCTGCCGGTGGCCCCGGTGGTCGAGAAGGCCGGCAGCTTCCTCGACTGGGAGGGCCGGCTGCGCACCTTCGAGGCGGTGCTGCACACCGCCGCGATGACCGACGCCCGGGTGCTGGACGCGCTCGCCGCGCAGCTCGACGTCCGGCTCGGCACCGGCGACGTGTCGAGCATCCGCCGGGAGTTGGGCGCGCTGCCGCCGACCCGGGCGGACCGGCCGGTCAGCCCGTCGGTAGCCCCGGCGACCGTGCCCCAGCCGGGTGCGGGCGAGGCGGTGCTGGCGACCTGGCACCAGCTGATCGACCTGGGCAGCCTCACCGACGGTGACGAGCACCTCGCCGGCACGGCCCGTCCGCCGGTGGTCCGGCTGGGCAAGGGCACCGCCGAGACGCTCGGCGTGGCCGACGGTGACCCGGTCACGGTGGGCACCGACCGGGGTGCGGTCACCCTGCCGGCGGCCATCACCGAGATGCCCGACGGCGTCGTCTGGCTGCCGACCAACTCGCCCGGTTCGACCGTACGGCGCAGCCTCGGTGTGGCGTCCGGCACGGTGGTCCGGATCTCCGGAGGTGCACAGTGAACACCCTCCTGGCGCAGGACCCGACACTGGCGGACTTCGGCAGGGACCCGTGGTGGCTGGTCCTTATCAAGATCGTCTTTGCCTTCGTCTTCGGTCTGCTCGCCACCCTGCTCGGCGTCTGGTTCGAGCGGCGGGTCGTCGGCTACATGCAGGTCCGGCCCGGCCCCAACCAGGTCGGCCCGTTCGGCCTGCTGCAGACCCTCGCCGACGGCCTCAAGATGGCCTTCAAGGAGGACATCCTCCCGAAGGCCGCCGACAAGGTGGTCTACTTCTTCGCCCCGGTCATCTCGGTGGTCTGTGCGGTCACCGCGCTGTCGGTGATCCCGTTCGGCCCGATGGTGAGCATCTTCGGCCACCGGACCCCGTTGCAGGTCACCGACGTGCCGGTGGCGGTGCTGGTGCTGCTGGCCTGCTCGTCGCTGGCCGTCTACGGCATCGTGCTCGGCGGCTGGGCCTCCGGCTCGACGTACCCGCTGCTCGGCGGCCTGCGCTCCAGCGCCCAGATGATCTCGTACGAGGTCGCGATGGGGCTGAGCATCGTCGCGGTGTTCATGACCGCCGGCACCATGTCCACCAGCGGGATCGTCGCCGCCCAGGGGGACGCCACCCGGCTCACCATCGGCGGCGTCGAGATCCCCGCGCCGGGCTGGTACGCGATCCTGCTGCTGCCCAGCTTCATCATCTTCTTCATCGCCACCGTCGGTGAGACCAACCGGGCGCCGTTCGACCTGCCCGAGGCGGAGTCGGAGCTGGTCGCCGGCTTCATGACCGAGTACAGCTCGCTGAAGTTCGCGCTGTTCATGCTCTCCGAGTACGTCGCCATGGTGACCATGTCCGCGGTCACCACGACGCTGTTCCTCGGCGGTTGGCGGGCCCCCTGGCCGATCACCCTGTGGGCCGACGCCAACACCGGCTGGTGGCCGATGCTCTGGTTCTTCGGCAAGGTGCTGATGCTGGTCTTCGTCTTCGTCTGGCTCCGGGGCACCCTGCCCCGGCTGCGCTACGACCAGTTCATGCGCTTCGGCTGGAAGGTGCTGCTGCCGATCAACCTGGTCTGGATCCTCGTCCTGGCCGGGCTGCGCTCCATCGAGGACTGGCAGTCGCGGGACCGGCTGCTCGCCACCGCCATCGGCGCGGGCGTGCTGCTGCTGGCGACGCTGCTGTGGCCGAGCCGCAAGCCGGCCCCGAAGCCGACCCCGCAGGAACAGGCCGACAACCGGCCGTACGGCAGCTTCCCGCTGCCCCCGCTGGATCTACAGGTACCACCGAGCCCGCGTACCAAGCGCGTGGTCGCCGAGCGGGAGCCGGCCAACATCGCCACCGGCTCGGACTCCAGGGAGGTGTGACGTGGGCACGATCACCGGAACGTTCAAGGGCTTCGGGGTCACCTTCTCGCACATGTTCAGGAAGGTCGTCACCACCGACTACCCGTTCAAGCCGCCGGTCTCGGCGCCGCGCTACCACGGGCGGCACATCCTCAACCGGCACCCGGACGGCCTGGAGAAGTGCATCGGCTGCGAGCTGTGCGCCTGGGCCTGCCCGGCGGACGCGATCTACGTCGAGGGTGGCGACAACACCGACGAGCAGCGTTTCTCGCCGGGTGAGCGGTACGCCAGCGTCTACCAGATCAACTACGCCCGGTGCATCTTCTGCGGGCTCTGCATCGAGGCCTGCCCGACCCGTTCGCTGACCATGAGCAACGAGTACGAGCTGGCCCGGGACAACCGGCAGGACCTCATCTTCACCAAGGAGCAGTTGCTCGCTCCGCTGCTCGAAGGCATGGAGCAGCCGCCGCACCCGATGCGGCTCGGTGACAGCGAGAAGGACTACTACGTCGGCGCGCTGACCAACCCGGGCACGTCGGCAGGTGCCGAGCAGTCGCCGATGGGGCCCGGCCGCTACCAGGTCGAGGAGCACCCCGGGGTGACCTTCCCGGGTGCCGAGCAGGCGGCCCAGCGGGCGGCGGGCAAGGGAGCCGGAGCATGAACACGTCCACGGTGCTCGCCGCGGCGGGCCAGGTGTCCGGGGGTGAGGAGGCCACCTTCTGGATCCTCGCCCCGTTGGCGCTGATCGGCGCGATCGGCATGGTCTGGGCGCGCAACGCCGTGCACTCGGCGCTGTTCCTGGTGCTCACCATGCTCTGCCTGGGCGTGTTCTACGTGCTCCAGGCCGGGCCGTTCATCGGCATGGTGCAGATCATCGTCTACACCGGCGCGATCATGATGCTGTTCCTGTTCGTGCTGATGCTGGTCGGCCGGGACGCCTCCGACTCGTTGATCGAGACGCTGCGCGGCCAGCGGGTCGCCGCGGTGGTGCTCGGGCTCGGCTTCGCCGGGCTGGTCGGCACCGGCCTGTACCGGGCGCTGAACGGGGTCACCGCCGTCGGCCTGGACCAGGCCAACGCGGAGGGCAACGTGCAGGGCATCGCCCGGCTGCTGTTCACCAAGTACGTCCTGGCCTTCGAGCTGACCTCCGCGCTGCTGATCACGGCGGCGATCGGGGCGATGGTGCTGGCGCACATCGAGCGGCGCAAGGAAGACAAGATGGACCAGGTCGCCACGATGAAGGCCCGGTTCCGCCCCGGCAACTACCCGGGCCCGAAGCCCGGTCCGGGCGTCTTCGCCACCTCCTCCTCGGTGGCCACCCCGGCCCGGCTGCCCGACGGCCGGCTGACCGACCGCAGCACCCCGGCGATCCTGCCGCAGCGGGAGCTGACCGCCGAGGAAACCACCCTGAAGGGGACGGAACGGTGAGCGCGAGGAGTGCAGCGAAGCGGAGCCCCGCAGTCGCGAACGGCGGCGTGGCTTCGGTGAGCGCGAGGAGTGCAGCGAAGCGGAGCCCCGCAGTCGCGAACGAAAGGTCGGTCCGGTGACCCCCGACTACTACCTGATCCTGGCCGCGGTGCTGTTCACCGTCGGCGCGGTCGGCGTGCTGGTGCGGCGTAACGCGATCGTGCTGTTCATGTGCGTCGAGCTGATGCTCAACGCGGCCAACCTGACGCTGGTCACCTTCAGCCGGATCAACGGTGACCTCAACGGACAGATCATGGCGTTCTTCGTGATGGTGGTGGCGGCGGCCGAGGTCGTGGTCGGGCTCGCGATCATCATGTCGATCTTCCGGACCCGGCGCTCCGCGAGCGTCGACGACGCCAACCTGCTGAAGTACTAAAGGGGCCCTGCGGTGGATGAGATTCTGACGTACGCCCAGGCAGAGCCGGCCGGCGCCGTCACCTACGCGGCGGCGGACGGGCTGCTGAGCAGCGTCTGGCTGCTGGTGGCGATCCCGTTGGCGAGCGCGGCGATCCTGCTGCTGCTCGGCCGGCGGGCCGACCGCTGGGGGCACTGGCTGGGTGTGGCCGCGATCGGCGCCGCGTTCGTGCTGGGGCTCACCTCGTTCTTCCAGCTCCGCGGGCTGGAGAACAAGTCCGTCGAGCTGAGCCTCTGGGACTTCATCACGGTCGGCGACCTGCGGGTGGACTTCGGTCTGCTCTTCGACCCGCTGGCCGCGGTCTTCGTCCTGCTGATCACCGGGGTGGGTTTCCTGATCCACCTCTACGCGGTCGAGTACATGGCGCACGACGAGGGCCGGCGACGGTTCTTCGCGTACTTCAACCTCTTCGTCGCCGCGATGCTGCTGCTGGTGCTCGGCAACAACTACGTGATGCTCTACTTCGGCTGGGAGGGCGTCGGTCTGGCGTCGTACCTGCTGATCTCCTTCTGGTACGGGCGGCCGAGCGCGGCCACCGCCGGTAAGAAGGCGTTCCTGATGAACCGGGTCGGCGACGCCGGCCTGGCGATCGGCATCTTCATCCTGTTCGCCACCCTCGGCACCACCCAGTACGACGAGGTCTTCTCCTCCGTCGGCGGGCTGGCCAGCGGCACGGTGCTGGTGCTGGGCCTGCTGCTGCTGCTCGGCGCGGCCGGCAAGTCCGGTCAGTTCCCGCTCCAGGCGTGGCTGCCGGACGCGATGGAGGGCCCGACCCCGGTGTCGGCGCTCATCCACGCCGCCACCATGGTCACCGCGGGCGTCTACCTGATCGCCCGGTCCAACCCGATCTTCTCGGCCAACGAGACCCTCCAGCTCGTGGTGGTCAGCGTCGGCGCGTTGACCCTGCTGATGGGCTGTGTCATCGGCGCGGCCAAGGACGACATCAAGCGGGTGCTGGCCTGGTCGACCGTCAGCCAGATCGGCTACATGTTCCTCGGCGTCGGCCTCGGCGGCGCGGCGTACGCGCTGGCCATCGTGCACCTGCTGGCGCACGGCTTCTTCAAGGCCAACATGTTCCTCGGTGCCGGCTCGGTGATGCACGGCATGAACGACCAGGTGGACATCCGCCGCTTCGGCGGGCTGTCGAAGTACATGAAGATCACCTGGATCACCTTCATGATGGGCTGGCTGGCCATCATCGGCATGTTCCCGTTCTCCGGCTTCTTCTCCAAGGAGCCGATCATCGTGGCCGCGTTCGAACGGGAGGGCTGGACGGCCTGGCTGTTCGGCGGGGCGGCGCTGCTCGGCGCGGGGTTGACCGCCTTCTACATGACCCGGTTGTTCGTGCTGACCTTCCACGGCCCGAAGCGGTGGACCGAGGACATCGAGCACCCGCACGAGTCGCCGAAGCTGATGACCATCCCGCTGATCCTGCTGGCGATCGGCTCGGTCGGTGCCGGTTTCCTGCTCGCCACCTCCGTACCGGACTGGCTGACCGCCACCGCCGGGCTGGGCGGCGAGCACGCCGAGCACGCGGCGGTGCTGCCGCACTGGCTGCTGACCACGCTGTCGCTGGTGGTGACGGTGCTCGGTGCCGGGCTGGCCTGGGCGCTGTTCCGCAACGGCACGGTCACCGCGCCGCAGCCCGCCGGGGTGCTGGTCACCGCCGCCCGGCGCAACCTCTACACGGACGCCTTCAACGAGGTGGTCTTCGAGAAGCCGGGCATCTTCCTCACCCGGGCGCTGGTCTTCCTCGACAACCGGGGCGTCGACGGGCTGGTCAACGGCCTGGCCGCCGGGGTCGGGGGCGGTTCGGGTCGGCTCCGGCGGTGGCAGACCGGCTTCGTCCGGTCGTACGCCACCTCGATCCTGACCGGCGCGCTGCTCGTGGTGGCGGCGTTCCTGGCGGTGCAGGCGGGGTGGCTGGCGTGATCGACCTCAATGCGACCGCCCCCGCCGGCGGGCCCCGCATCCACGACGGAGGTAAGGCCGCATAATGTCCAACTTCCCGTTCCTCTCGGTGCTGACCGTGGCACCGCTGGTCGGCGCCCTGGTCGTGGCCTTCCTGCCGCGTCGCCGGCCCGACCTGGCCAAGCAGGTGGCGTTCGGCTGGTCGCTGCTGGTGCTGGCGCTGTCGGTGGTGATGTGGGTTTCCTTCCAGGCCGACGGTGACCGGCTCCAGTTCCGCGAGTCGTACCCGTGGATCCCCACCTGGGACGTCAACTTCACCTTCGCCGTCGACGGCATCGCGCTGGTCATGCTGATGCTGATCGCGGTGCTGGTGCCGCTGGTGATCCTGGCGTCCTGGCACGACGCCGACGCGTCGAAGCGGTCGGTGCCCGCCTACTTCGCCCTGCTGCTCGTCCTCGAATCCACGATGATCGGCGTCTTCGCCGCCGCCGACGTCTTCCTGTTCTACGTGTTCTTCGAGGTCATGCTGGTGCCGATGTACTTCCTGATCGGCAGCTACGGCGGCCACCAGCGGCAGTACGCGGCGGTGAAGTTCTTCCTCTACTCGCTGGTCGGCGGGCTGTTCATGCTCGCCGCCGTGATCGGCCTGTGGGTGGTCGGCGGCAAGACCTTCGACTGGCAGACGCTGACCCAGGTGGACATCTCCACCGGCACCGAGCGCTGGCTGTTCCTCGGCTTCTTCCTCGCCTTCGCGATCAAGGCGCCGTTCTTCCCGTTCCACACCTGGCTGCCGGACGCCGGTCGGGCCGCCCCGGCGGGTGCCGCCGCGCTGCTGGTCGGCGTGCTGGACAAGGTCGGCACGTTCGGCATCCTGCGGTACTGCCTGCCGCTGTTCCCGGAGGCGTCGAAGTGGTTCGCCCCCTGGGCGCTGGCGCTGGGGCTGATCGGCATCCTGTACGCCGCGTTGCTGGCCGTCGGCCAGTCCGACCTGAAGCGGCTGGTGTCGTACACCTCGATCGCGCACTTCGGGTTCATCGGGGTCGGCATCTTCGCCTTCACCACGCAGGCGGGTACCGGCGCGGTGCTCTACATGCTCAACCACGGGCTCGCCACCGGCCTGCTGTTCCTGGTCGTCGGGATGCTCATCGCCCGCCGGGGCTCGTCGCTGATCTCCGACTTCGGTGGGGCCGGCAAGCTGGTCCCGCTGCTGGCGGGGGTGCTCTTCTTCGCCGGTCTGGCCTCGCTGGCGCTGCCCGGCACCGCGCCGTTCGTCTCCGAGTTCCTGGTGTTGATCGGCACCTTCACGGTGAACAAGCCGGTCGCGGTGATCGCCACCCTGGGCATCATCCTGGCGGCGGCGTACGTGCTGTGGATGGTGCAGCGCACCACCCAGGGCACGCTCAACCCGGAGTTGACCGAGGTCAAGGCGATGCACCGCGACCTCACCCTGCGCGAGAAGGCAGTGGTCGCCCCGCTGATCGCCCTGATCGTGCTGCTCGGCTTCTACCCCAAGCCGGTCACCGATGTGATCAACCCCGCCGTCCAGGCGACCATGCAGGACGTCGGCAAGACCGATCCCGCCCCTGAGGTCGGCAGCGTCCAGGAGGCTGCGCAGTGAGCCCCGCAGTCGCGAACGAAAGGCGGCATCCGCAGTGACCGAACTCAAGTTGCCGTCGATCGACTACGCGGCGATCGCCCCGATCCTGATCATGCTGGGGGTCGCCCTGCTCGGTGTCCTGGTGGAGGCGTTCGTGCCGCGCCGCCGCCGGCACCTGGTGCAGCTCTCGCTGTCCCTGCTGGCGGTGCTCGCCGCGCTGGTGATGGTGGTGCTCAGCGCCGACGTCCGGCGGGTCACGGCGGGCGGGGCGCTGGCGGTGGACGGTCCCACCCTCTTCCTCCAGGGCACCATCCTGGTGCTCGCCGCGATGGCGCTGCTGCTGATCGGTGAGCGGTCGGTGGAGCGCGGCGGCGCGTTCGTCGCCCAGGCGGCGGTGACCGCCGAGTCGGCCGACGACCGGCAGCAGGCCGAGGGTCGCAACGGGGCGACCGAGGTCTACCCGCTGACCAGCTTCGCGATCGGCGGCATGCTGATCTTCGTGGCGGCGAACGACCTGCTGACCATGTTCATCGCGCTGGAGGTCTTCTCCCTGCCGCTCTACCTGCTCTGCGCGCTGGCCCGTCGCCGGCGGCTGCTGAGCCAGGAGGCGGCGATGAAGTACTTCCTGCTCGGCGCGTACGCCTCGGCGTTCTTCCTGTTCGGCGTGGCCCTGGTCTACGGCTTCACCGCCGGCATCCCGGGCCGTTCGGCAGGCGTCGACTTCGCCACCGTGCACGCCGCGGTGAACGAGTCCCCGGCCAGCGAGGTGCTGCTGTTCGCCGGGATGGCGCTGATCGCCATCGGCCTGCTGTTCAAGGCCGCCGCCGCCCCGTTCCACGTCTGGACCCCGGACGTCTACCAGGGCGCACCCACCCCGGTCACCGGCTTCATGGCGGCCTGCACGAAGGTGGCCGCGTTCGGTGCCCTGCTGCGGGTCTTCCACGTGGCGTTCGACCAGGCGGCCTGGGACTTCACCCCCGTCCTCGGGGTGGTGGCGGTGCTCACCATGCTGATCGGCGCGGTGCTGGCGGTCACCCAGACGGACATCAAGCGGCTGCTGGCGTACTCGTCGATCGCCAACGCCGGATACCTGCTCGTCGGGGTGCTCGCCCCGACCGGCGCGGGCGTCTCCGGCACGATGTTCTACCTGGCCGCGTACGGCTTCTCGGTGCTCGCCGCGTTCGCCGTGGTGACCCTGGTCCGGGACGCCGACGGGGAGGCCACCCACCTGTCCCGCTGGGCCGGGCTGGGCCGCCGCTCGCCGTTCTACGCCGGGGTCTTCACCTTCATCCTGCTGGCCTTCGCCGGTATCCCGTTGACCAGCGGCTTCATGAGCAAGTTCGCGGTCTTCGGTCCGGCGTTGGAGAGCGGGCACGCCTGGCTGGTGGTGGCCGGTGTGCTGACCAGCATGGTGCTGGCCTTCCCGTACCTGCGGGTCGTGGTGATGATGTGGCTCTCCGAGCCGGGCGAGAGCACCCCGACCGTCGCGGTGCCGGGCGGGTTGACCGCCACCGCGCTGATGATCGGGGTGGCCGCCACCCTGATCCTCGGCGTGCTGCCGGCGCCCCTGCTCGACCTGGCGACGGACGCCGCAGCATTCGTCAGGTGATCCGTTCCGTTCGGCCGTGGGGCCGGTGCGCTCAGGCGTGCCGGCCCCACGGCCGTATCCCCCGTCCGGAGCAGGTCGAACGGGTGTGGCATGGTTGATGGCGTGGTGATTCCGACGGGGGAGCGTTCAGGTGCCGTCGGCTCCGGTGGTCGTCGGGGCCGGGCGGGCACGGGTCAGATCGGCGCGCTCGGCGTGCACCTGGCCGATCCGCGGGTCGAGGCGTCCGTGCTGGGCCTGCTGGACGACGTCGAGGTGGAGCTGCGGGCCAGCGTGTCCAGCGCCGACCCGCTCGTCACCGAGGCGGCCCGGCACCTCGTCGAGGCGGGCGGCAAGCGGTTCCGGCCGTTGCTGGTGGCGCTGGGCGCGCAGTTCGGCGACCCGGGGGGCCGGCAGGTGGTGCCGGCGGCCGTGGTGATGGAACTCACCCACCTCGCCACCCTCTACCACGACGACGTGATGGACGAGGCCGCCGTGCGGCGGGGCGCGCCCAGCGCGAACTCCCGCTGGACCAACTCGGTGGCCATCCTGGTCGGCGACTACCTCTTCGCGCGGGCCGCCGACATCGCCGCCGACCTCGGTCCGGAGGCGGTACGGCTCCAGGCGCGCACCTTCGCCCGGCTCGTGCACGGGCAGATCGCCGAGACCGTCGGCCCCCGCACGGCGGACCCCGTCGACCACTACCTGCGGGTGATCGCCGACAAGACGGGCTCGCTGATCGCCACCTCGGCCCGGTTCGGCGGCATGTTCGGCGGGGCGACCGAGGAGCACACCGAGGCCCTCGCCGGCTACGGCGAGACCATCGGGGTGGCCTTCCAGCTCTCCGACGACCTGCTCGACATCGCCTCCGAGTCGATGCAGTCGGGCAAGACACCCGGCACCGACCTGCGGGAGGGGGTGCCGACCTTGCCGGTGCTCTACGCGCTGGCCGGCGACGACTCCGACGCGGCCTCGGTGCGGCTGCGGGAGATCCTGGCCACCGGCCCGCTGGTCGACGACGCGCTGCACACCGAGGCGCTCGGCCTGCTCCGGGAGTCCCCGGCGCTCAAGCGGGCCCGGGAGACCGTCCGCAGCTATGCCGAGGACGCCCGCGCCCAGTTGACGCCGTTGCCCCGGATTCCGGCCCGGCAGGCGCTGGAATCGCTCTGCGACTACATCGCTGACCGCACCAGCTGAACCCCGCGCCGCCCGGGTCCGGTCCGCTCATGGCGTGGCGGAGCGGCGCAGCAGCCGGCTGCCGGTGAGCATGAGGACGGCGGCGAGGAGCATCGCGACCCCGGCGGTCAGCCACATCACCGGGTAGCCGCCGGCCCCGGCGAGCGCACCGAGCCCGAGCGGGCCGAGGCAGCCGCCGGCGTACACCCCGGTCTGGGTGATCGAGGTGGCGGCGGCCGGGGCCTGCGGGTGCAGCCGGACCACCGCGAAGTTCAGCAGGCCGGGCCACGCCCAGCCCAACCCGAAGCCGAGCACCACCCCGACGGTCAGCGGCACCGCCCCGGCCACCGCCAGCAGCCCCAACCCGACTGCCCCGACCACCAGCATCGCGGCGATCAGCGCGACGTGACCGGTGTCCCGTCGGTCGGCGAGCCAGCCGACGCCGATCCGGGCCGCCACGCAGACCGCGCCGCCGAGGGTGAGCACCAGTCCGGCCGGGCCGGGGGCGAGCCCTCGGTGCACCGACGAGTCGACCACGAAGGTGCCCAGCGCGTTGGCTGCGCCCGCCGCGAGGGTGGCTGCCACGCCGACCACCACCAGCGCCGTGGTGGCCCCACCGCCGCGTTCCGCCGCGCGCTCCCGTACCGGTCCGGCCGGCTGCGGGGGTACGGCCGGCAGCGCGGCCAACGCGGCCCCGGCGGCGGCCACGAAGGCCCAGCGCCAGCCGGCGGTGAGGGCGATCGCCGGCACCGCTGCCCCGGCCAGCAGGGTGGACGCGGGGATGGCGGCCTGCTTCACCCCGAACGACAGGCCCTGCCGCCGGGCGGGCACGTGCCGGGCCAGCGCGGCGTTGCTGGCGAGTTGACCGAGGGCGTTGGCGGCGGCGCTGAGCGCGAGCAGGCCGACCAGCACCGGGTAGGAGCGGGCCAGTCCGGCGATGGCGAGCAGGCAGCCGGCGGCGAGTCCGACGGCGGCGCGGGCCACCACGGCCGGGCCGACCCGCTCCACCAGCCGGCCCGACGGCACCGCGGCGAGCGCGCTGACGCCGAAGTAGACCGACACGGCCAGGCCCAGCCCGGCGGGGGAGAAGCCCAGGTCGTCGCCCATCTGCACGGCGAGCCCGCCGACCAGGAAGACCGGCAGGACGCTGGCGATGGTGGTGGCGACCGCCCCGCCGCCGGCCCGCAGGGGACGTACGGCCGGCGTACGGCTGAGGGCGGTGTCGGTCATCGTGGGCCCAACCTACGCGAGTCGTGTTCCTGACAACGCTCGGCGTGTCGCCCGGGAACCCGCCGTATACCGCCTGATCTGGCATCCCCCACCCGAACGGGCGTTCCGTCTTGGCCGGGTTTTTCATATGGTGTAAGTCCCCGGCTGCGGAGGTGGTTGTGCGTGACCCCCTGGCGGAACCTTCGGATCTGATCCGAAGTGTGTCCCGCGCGCTACGCGTGCTCGAGTCGGTCGGTCGTGCCCCGAAGGGCCTGACGGTCAAGCAGATCGCCCGGCGGTGCGAGCTGACCGTCGCCACCACGTACCACCTGGTCCGCACCCTGGCCTATGAGGGTTACGTGATCCGGCGGGAGGACGGCACCTACATCGTCGGCCTGGAGATCGCCGACCGGTACCGGGAACTGGTCACCGCGTTCCGGGGCCCGGCGGCGGTCGGCGAGTCGCTGCGGCGGGCCGCCGTCGACACCGGGTGGAGCCACTACCTGGGTCGCTTCGTCGGCGGCCAGGTGGCGGTCACCGCCGTCGCCGAGGGGGCCCGCTCGCCGTACCTGGAGGACATGGTCCCCGGCTTCGACGAGGGCGCGCACGCCACCGCCCTGGGCAAGGCGCTGCTGGCCACCCTCACCACCGAGCAGCGCCTGCGCTACCTGCGCGACTACGGCATGCGGCCGTTCACCACCGCCACCCTCACCAGCCCCGAGGCGTTCGAGGCGGATCTGGCCGCCGGCGACCGGCGGGGCATGCAGTTGGAGCTGGGGCAGTTCCGGCAGGGGGTGGCGTGCGCCGCCGTCCTGGTCACCCCGGACAAGGACATGGAACGGCGGGTGGTGCTGGCCTGCGCCCTGCCGGCCAGCGAGATGATGACCTCCGCCCGGGTGGTCCGCGCCAAGCTGCTCACCGCCGCCCGCGCGGTCGCCGACGGCATCGCCGCCGACCTCTGAGCCGCCCGGCGTACGGGCGAAGGCCCCCTCCCGGACCGAAGCGGGAGAGGGCCTTCGCGGCCGGCCCGGCGGGGCCGACCCGGGACGGGCGCGTCAGCTGCCGATCGGGCCGCCGTCGAGCCGCCAGGTGACCACCACGCCCGGCTTGGCGTAGTCGCCGTCCGGCCAGGTCGACGCCGGCTTCTCCACCGACGCGCCGGTGATCTCACCGGGGTGCTGCACGGCGACGAACACCGACCGGTTGTCGCCGGTGATGAACGGCCCGCAGGTCTCCGCACCCAGCGGCACGGTCAGGAACTGCTTCAGGTGCCCCCGTTCCGGCCCCTCGACGGCGGTGGCGAACAGGCCGTCGTTGCTGCCCAACGCGTTGCCGTCGGTGGAGATCCAGAGGTTGCCGGTGGCGTCGAAGGCGACGTTGTCCGGGCAGGAGATCGGCGAGACCTTCGTCTTGTCGTACCCGGCGAAGTAGGTCGACGGGTCGGCCGGGTCACCGGCGACGATCGGCAGCGACCAGGTGAAGGACTCGGCTGTGTTGTCGCCCCGGTCCTCGACCAGCTCCAGGATCTGCCCGTGCTTGTTGAGGTTGCGCGGGTTGATCTCGTCGGCCGCCGGCTTGCCGGCCTTGCCCCGGTCGGTGTTGTTGGTCAGCGCCACGTACACCTTGCCGGTGAGCAGGCTCGGCTCGACGTCCTCCGGCCGGTCCATCTTCGTCGCGCCGACCTTGTCCCCGGCGAGCCGGGTGAAGGTGAGCACGTCGGCGGCGGTCATCCCGTCGACGTATGAGCGGTTGCCGCTGACCAGCCTGATCCACCGGCCGGTGCCGTTGAACGCGCCGTCGGCGGGCAGCTTGCCCGAGCCGTCGATCTCGGCGGCGCTGGTCTGGGTGAACTGCGCCACGTAGAGGGTGCCCGACTCCAGCAGGGTCAGGTTGTTCTTGCGGGCCACCCAGGAGTCACCGGGCATGAACTTCTTGTCGGAGACGAACTTGTAGAGGTAGTCGAAGCGCTCGTCGTCGCCCATGTACGCGACCACCCGCTTGTCGCGGGCCACGATGACGTTGGCGCCCTCGTGCTTGAACCGGCCCAGCGCGGTGTGCTTGCGCGGGCGGCTCTCCGGGTCGAACGGGTCGATCTCGACGATCCACCCGAACCGGTGCGCCTCGTTGGGGTGCTTCGCCAGGTCGAACCGCTCGTCGGCCCGCTCCCACTTACGGCTGCCGCTGGGGTAGCGGGCGGCGGTGGTGATGCCGTACCTGTCGAACTTCGGCTTCAGCTCGGCGGGCGCGGCGTCGGCGCCGACGAAGTACTGGTTGAAGTTCTCCTCGCCGGAGAGCACCGTCCCCCACGGGGTGACCCCACCGGCGCAGTTGTTCAGGGTGCCGACGACCGTGCGGCCCTTCGGGTCGGCGGCGGTACGCAGCCACGCCGAGCAGGCGGCCGGGCCGGTCAGCTCGAACTTCGTGGCCAACGCGGTGACCCGCCGGTTGTACGGCCGCCGGCCCTGACCCACCGGCCGCCACTGCCCGGTGCCGTCGACCCGCTCCAGTTCCACCACGGACATGCCGTGCGCGGCCATCGCGGTGCGCAGCTGCTCGACGGTGAGGTTGTCCAGGCCGGTGAAGCCGGGGAACATCAGGTCCTCGTTGGTGTACTCGTGGTTGACCACGAGCAGCGCCCGCCTGCCCCGCCGGTCCAGCGGCAGCACCCCGACGAAGTCGTTGTTGTAGCCGAACTGCTTGGCCTGGGCGGCGGCGGTCTGCCCGTGCAGGTCGAACCGGGGCGCACCGGGCAGCACCGGGTCACCCCAGCGGATGACCACGCTGTGGTCGTACCCGTTGGGGACGACCAGGGTGTCGAGCTGGTTCGGCGGGATCGGCTTGAAGGTCAGCGCGCCGTTGCCGACGCCGCGCTGCGGCGCGGTCGGGTCGGCCACCTCCGGCAGCACCGGGGTGGCCGGCGCGGCAGCGGCGGGGGCGGCCCCGGCCAACGCGCCGGCGGCGGCACCGCCGAAGCCGAGCACCAGCGCGCCCACCGCGCCCGCCCGGACCACGCCCCGCCGGGTCACCTCCCCCTCGACCAGGTCGCCGAAGTAGGTGTTGTCGGAGGTGTTGGGTACCGGGTGGTCGCAGGCGTTGCCGCAGCGGTACAGGCAGGTCATCGCATCGCGGCTGCCGTGCCGGGTGGTACCGAGCAGCGGGAGCAGCCGGGGACGGTCGCTCATGGAAGAAAGCCTCCTGGAAGCAGGTCGGTGGCACGCCGTTGTCACCTGCGCGACGTGCGTACCGGCCGGACGCTGCCAGGACGGGGTGAGCGGCCACCGGACTCGGTGTGAACCGGATGTGAACAGCAGTCACCGCTGAACCGTTCGGGGTCACGGCGCGTAATAACCGGCGGACACGTTTTCGCCGGACCTGTCGGGCGGGAAGCGAGGGGATCACCATCAGCGACCACGACGCCCAACTGCTGCGCGCCCTGCACGACGAGCACGCCGAGGCGCTCTACGCGCACGCGCTGCGACTGGTCAACGGGGACCGCACCCGCGCCGAGGACCTGGTGCAGGAGACCCTGCTGCGGGCCTGGCGGCACCCCGAGTCGCTGGACCCGCGCCGCGGATCGGTCCGCGCATGGCTCTTCACGACCGCCCGTAACCTGGCGATCGACGCCTGGCGGCGGCGGTCGACCCGGGTCGGCGAGGTGTTCACCGACGACCTGCCCGAGCCGCCCGAGACGGTGGACGAAGCGGAGCGCGCGGTGGAGGCCTGGACCATCGCCGAGGCGCTGAACCGGCTCAGCCCCACCCACCGGGAGGTGCTGGTCGAGTGCTTCTACCAGGGCCGTTCGGTGGCCGAGGCGGCGGCCCGGCTGGGGGTGCCACCGGGGACGGTCAAGTCCCGCACCCACTACGCACTGCGTTCACTACGGTTGGCCCTGGCCGAGATGGGGGTGACCGGATGACCCGCTGCGAGTTCGCACACGACGACGGCGCGTACGTGCTGGGTGCGCTCGCCCCCGCCGACCGGGCCGCCTACGAGCGGCACCTGGCCGGGTGCGCGGCGTGCCGGGACGCGGTGGCCGAGATCGCCGTGCTGCCGGGCCTGCTGGGCCGGCTCGACCCGACCACGCTGGAGGAGTTCCTTCCGCCACCGCCCGAGGTCAGCCGGGTGCCCGACCTGATCGCCACCGCCCGGGACCGTCGCCGCCGGGAGCGGACCCGCAGCCGCCGACGGTACGCGCTGACCGCCCTCGTCGCCGCCGGGTTCGCCCTGGTGCTGGGCGTCGCCGGGGCGTCCGCCCTGCGTCCGGCCCCGACGACCGCGCCGACCGCCCAGGCGGTACGGATGGTGTCGATGGCGCCGGTGGCGGCCAAGACCCCGGCGGTGCACGCCGAGATCGGGCTGAGCGGCACCAAGTGGGGCACCGAGGTCACCATGCACTGCGGGTACGACGCGACGGCCGGCTACGGCAAGGCGTACACGTTCCGGTTGGTGGCCCGGGGGCCGGACGACGCGACGGAGCAGATCGCCTCCTGGCTGGCCGCCCCCGGCGACGACGTGAACCTGCGCGGGGCGACCCGGTTCACCGACGCCGAACTGGTCCGCCTCGAACTGCTACGCGCCGACGGGACGCTGGTGCTCAGCTACGACGTCCGCTGATCCCCGCAGGCCGCGCGGCGGTCCGGTGGTTCAGTGGGCGGCGGCGGGCAGCGGATCGGCGGCGCGGGCGGCGGCCCGGGTGCGTCGGCCGTTGCGCAGCGCGTCCAGGCTGAAGATCACCAGGGCCAGCCAGACCAGGGTGAAACCGGCCAGCCGGGCCGGCGGCATCGGCTCGTGGAAGATCAGCACGCCGCAGCCGAGCTGGAGGACCGGGGCCACGTACTGGAGCATGCCGAGCGCGGTCAGCGGCAGCCGGTTGGCCGCGCCCGCGAACAGCAGCAGCGGGACGGCCGTCACCGCCCCGGCCGCCACCAGCAGCGCGGTGTGCCCGGCCGAGACCTCGCCGAACGTCGACCCGCCGCGGCTCGCCAACCAGCCCAGGTAGGCCAGGGCGGGCAGCGCCAGCACCGCCGACTCGACGAACAGCCCCTCCGCCGCCGGCAGCCCGAGCCGCTTCTTGGCCAGCCCGTAGCCGGCGAAGCTGGCCGCCAGAATCAACGCCAGGTAGGGCAGCCGGCCGTAGTCGACGGTGAGCACCGCGACCGCCGCCGCTCCCACCCCGAGCGCCACCCACTGTGCCGGGCGTAGCCGCTCCCGCAGCACCAGCACCCCGAGCAGCACCGACACCAGCGGGTTGATGAAGTAGCCGAGGGCGGTCTCCACCACCCGGGCGGAGTTCACCCCGTAGATGTAGGTGCCCCAGTTCACCGCGATCAGCGCCGCCGCGACGACGATCCCGGCCAGCGTCCGGGGGCGGCGGGCCAGCGACCGTAGGAAGCCGACGTTGCGCAGGGCGGCGAGCAGCAGCGCGACGAACACCACCGACCAGATGATCCGGTGGGCGAGGATCTCCATCGGCCCGGCCGGCCGGAGCAGCTTCAGGTAGATCGGGATGAAACCCCAGAGCAGGTATGCGCCGAAGCCGTAGAGGTAGCCGAGCCGTAGCGGAGTCACGATCCCACCGTAAGGGGTACGGCCGGAGCAGGCTCCTTTCCGGTGAGCGGGGTCACCGCTCGCCCACCCACTCCATCCACTGCGCCGCCGAGGCCGGGGTGAAGCCCAGCTTCGCGTACACCCCGTGGGCGTCGGCGGTCGACAGCGCGATCCGGCGTACGCCGTACCCGGCGAGATGGTCGCGGATCGAGCCGGCCAGCCAGCTGCCCACGCCACGACCCCGCACCTGCGGGGCGACGTAGAGGTCGCAGAGCCAGCCGAAGGTGGCCCGGTCGGTGACCACCCGGGCGATCGCGACCTGCCCGCCGTCCTGCGGTCGGTAGACGCCGTACGGGGTCGAGCCGGCGAGGGCCCGCTCCGTCGTCTCCCGGCTGCGCCCCAGCGCCCAGTAGGCGTCGGTGGAGAGCCAGTGGTGCACCAGCTCCCGGTCGATGCGCTCCGGGTCGGTGTCGAGCTGCCAGCCGTCGGGGTGGGTCAACGAGAACACCCCGCCACGCTAACCCCACCCGGTGGCCGTCCCGCCAGCCAATTCCCGTCCGGTGGCCGTCCCGGCGGGGCGAGTCGGCCGGCCACCGCCCCGCTGGAGCGGCGGCCGGCCACCGGGTCAGTCGCGGTCGAGGATCGCCCCGAGGATCCAGGTCACGATGCCGACCAGGAGCGCGCCCAGCACCGCCTCGGGCCAGAACCCGTCCACGTGGAACGGCAGGTCCGCCTGCTCGGCGATCCAGCTGGTGAGCAGGAACAGCAGCCCGTTGACGACCAGGGCGATCAACCCGAGGGTGAGCAGGTAGAAGCCGCAGCCGACGGTCTTGATGATCGGCTGGAGCACCGCGTTCACCACGCCGAAGATCACCGAGACCAGCACCAGGGTGACGATCGCCTCGCCGGCCGAGCCGGTGTCGAGCGTGATGCCGGGGATGAGCAGCGTCGCCAGCCAGAAAGCCACCACCGTGGAGCCCAGCCGGATCAGAAGGCCCTTCAGAAAATCCATGGCCGGGATCGTGTCACGTGCCGTCCAGCCAGGGAACCCACGGTGACCCGTGCGGTCAGCGCCGGCCGGGGCGACCGACCAGTTGCGACTCGATCGGGGTGGGCGAGAGCAGCGCCCAGCGCAGCGCCCGCCGGTTGACCACCGCGACCATGTCGTCCCGGATGCGGGTCAACCACTCCGCCGCACCGCCCAGCCCCAGCGCGGTGCCCGCCAGGGCGGCCTCCGGCGGGTCGAGGGGTTGCAGCACCGCCAGGTCGGCCCGGCCGAGGGTGTCGACGTCCGCCGGGGTCAACCCGTCCCGGACCACCAGGGTGGACACCCACCCCGCCCCGGGCGGCGGTTCGCCGGCAGCCGTACCCGCGTCGGCCACCACCAGCAGCGGACGCAGCGGGGAACCGGTGACGCCGACCGCCCGCCCGCTGGGGACCACCACCACCCCGCCCTGCTGCCCGCCGACCCCGCGTACGAACGGCTCCCAGGCGCGTGGCCGACCGGTCTGCACCAGCACCCCGGCTCCCAGCGCCAACGCCCGCAGCACCAGCAACTGGGCCGCCGCCAGCCCGCCGACCAGCACCAGCCTGGTGCCCTCGGCGCGGAACAGCCGGACCGTCACCGCGCCGCCCTGCCGGTTGGCCCCCACCATCAGTCCCGCCCCGCCGAGGGTCAGCTCCGGCGGCTCGACCCCGGGCGTGGCCACCCCGGGCACCGCCAACGGCAACGTGGCGGCCAGGCCGGGCAACTGCGCTCCGTCGAGTCGACGCAGCTCACCACCGGCGTCGGCGACGAGCCGGGACAACCCCTCGGCGGCGTGTTCCAGCGCGACCGGCGTGGTGGCGGCCAGCCGTACCGTCAGGCACGTCGCCGGTGCGGCGTCGCCGACGCGCGGACCGGCCCCGAGCGCGACGGTGGTGGCGGTCGCCGGCAGGGCCAGCAGCCGGGACACCAACCGGCGACCCGGATCGACCCGGGCGTCCGGCCAGCGGACCAACCGGAAGGTGGCCTGGTGCTGGTCGCCGGTGCACAGCCTCGACCAGTTCTCGCGCACCGGCCGGTCGGGGTCGTGGTGGGCGAGTTCGG
The DNA here is from genome assembly GCF_049178955.1 of Micromonospora sp. WMMD730. Classification (NCBI taxonomy): domain Bacteria; kingdom Bacillati; phylum Actinomycetota; class Actinomycetes; order Micromonosporales; family Micromonosporaceae; genus Micromonospora; species Micromonospora sp. WMMD730. Next base: position 6,844,244 of record NZ_JBMHML010000002.1, on the reverse strand, counting down.
CCAGCACCCGCAGCGCGGCGTGCCCGCCCAGCGGACGGGCCGGCAGCGGCCCCACCCGGCGGACGATCCGACGCACCGTGCCGGCCAGCGCCCGGCGCAGGTCCGCGTCGGACCAGCCGGGTGCCCGCAGCACCCGGACGGCGAGCAGGGCCCGCTCCTGACCCGGCACCCGCCCCTCGGTCAACTGCCGGTACGACGTGCCGGCCGCGCCACCGGCCGCCGCCGGGGCCGGCACGGCGTGCAGCACCACCTGCACCCGCACCGGCGGCTGCTCCGGCCCGGCCGGCGGCAGCAGCGTGCCGGGCGCCGGCAGCGGGTGGGACCGGTCGCCGAGCAGGTCGCCCGGGTCGCCCAGGTCGAGCAGGACGGCCAGCCCGGTGGCGTCGTCGACCACCCCCGCCGGCCCGTCGGCCAACTCCACGCCGGCCAGCGCGGCGTCGGGAAGCAGCAGGCCCAGGAGTGCTTCCGGGGCGGCGCCGGCGGGCAGGGCGTGCCGTCGGGTGAGGAACCCGGCGGCGGTGCCCCACCAGTCGAACAGCCACCGCCCGCGCCAGCGCCCCCAGCCGAGACCGGCCAGGACCACCGCACCGACCGCGGCGAGCACCGCCGGCACCGGCCCGCGACCGTACGCGGCCACCGGTAACGCGAGCGCGACCTGCGTGGCGACGACCTGACCGGGGTGTACGGCGGTGCCGGTGCGGGGCCGGGGCGGGCCCTCGGTGGCCCGCCGGAGCGGTCGGTCGGTCGTGCTCGCCGTCACCGCATCTCCTCCGTGTGCCCACCCGCCACCGGCCGTGGGGTGCCCCGCCGGGAATCTGCGGCCGAGACCGGAACGCGACGGGAGTGTGACCCATCGTAGTGGCCTGCCCGGCCCGGTGGGGTCCTGCCGTCCGGCGTCGGAGCGGGTTGTCCACAGGGGAGATGGGCGGGGTAGCACAACGGCGACGGTGCGACTACCGTCAGCGACTGATCTGCCGACCAGGTCCGTTCGGTCCCATGCCGACGGACGGCGCGTCCGTGGTGGACGGCCGGCGGTCGGCCCCGACCGGGGAGACGAGGTGACGTCCGGGTGTCCCAGACCCAGGCAGAAGCGGCGGTGATGCACCACACCGCCACCAGGTTCGAGCAGGTGGACCAGTCGTTGCAGGCCATGCTGACCGGCCTGATGGCCGAGCTGGAGGTGTTGCAGCAGGCCTGGCGGGGTGCCGGTGGGCGCTCGTTCGAGCAGGTCAAACAGCAGTGGGGGCGGGACCAGGCCGCGCTGCAACGGGCGCTGCGGGAGACCGCGGCGGCCATCCGGACCGCCGGCCGCCAGTACGACGCCTCGGACACCGAGGCCGCCGGCCGGGTCGCCGGCACCAGTCGCGGCGGCATCCAACTGCCGCTCTAACCAGATCCCCGGGGAGGAACGATCCGATGGACCACGGTGTGCTGGTCGTCAACTTCGCCGCGCTGCACCAGGCGGGCGCGGACATCCAGAAGGCACTGAACACCCTCGACGCGCAGCTCGGCCAGCTCGAACGGGACGCCGCCCCGCTGGTCGCCGGCTGGGACGGCGAAGCCCGCCGGGCGTACGAGCAGCGGCAGGCGCGGTGGCGCTCCGCGTCGCAGGATCTCCAGGCGATGCTGCGGGACATCAAACTCGCCGTGGACGACTCCGCCGCCGACTACCTCGACACGGAGAAGCGCAACACCGGCCTCTTCCAGTGAGCGGGCCGCCCGGCGGATCTCCGGGGCTCCGGCGGCTCCGGCGGCCCTGGCGGCTCCGGCGGCTCCGGCGGCTCCGGCGGCTCCGCGAGGGTGACGCTGCCGGCGGTTCCCCGGTGGTGACGCCCGGCCGGCCGACGGTCGGGCGTCACCGTCAGGCCGGGCCGGCCGGGCGCCAGCGGCGGCGGACGCCCCGGGGAAGCACCACGGCCAGCAGCACCGCCACCAGCACCGTCCCGCCGACGGCCGCGGCGACCAGCAACGCCCGCTGCCGGGCCGCCGCGCGCCGGTGCCCCTGCGCCAGCGACGCCGGGTCGGCGTGCGGCACCGGCAGGACCGTCGTCGGGCGGGTGACCGGCCGGGGAGCACCACCGGTCTCCACCACCGCCCGGTACGGGTTGAGTACGCCGGCACCGTAGCCGCCCTCCCGGCCGCCCGGTGCCGGATCGGTGGTGCTTACGATCCGGCGGGTCACCTCGGCGGCGCTCAGGTCCGGCCGGTACTGCCGCAGCAGGGCGGCGGTGCCCGCCACGAACGGGGCGGCGTAACTGGTGCCCTCGGCCCGCCGGTGACCCTGCCCCGGCGCGGCCATCAGCACGTCGCCGCCCGGCGCGACCAGGTCGACGTACGGGCCGATCTGGGAGAACGAGGCGCGTACACCGTCCGGGGTGACCGCGCCGACGCCGAGCACCCCGTCGTACGCCGCCGGATAGGGCAGCGGGTCCCCGCCGTCGTGCAGGTTTCCGGCGGCGGCCACCACCACCACGTCCCGCCGCAGCGCGTAGTCGATCGCCTCGCGGACGGCCGGATTATCGGCGTACAGGACGACGGAGAGGTTGAGCACGTCGGCGTCGTGGTCCACCGCCCACCGCACCGCCTGGGCGAAACCGGCGGCGCTGACCGTACGCCCCGACTCCCGCCCCTCGACGACCTGCTGTTCGCTCACCCGTACCGGCAGGATGCGGGCGTCGGGTGCGAGCCCCCGGAAAGCCACCCCGGAGCCCTCCCGGGCGGCGATGATGCTGGCCACCCCGGTGCCGTGACCGGCGCAGTCCCGGGTGCCGTCACCGCCCGGGTCGAGGAAGTCCGCGCCGTCGAGGACCCGCCCCCGCAGTTGGGGGTGCCGCCGGTCGACGCCCGAGTCGACCACCGCCACGGTGACGCCGGCACCGGTGGCCAGCGGGGTGAGCCGCTGTGGGGCGTACCGTCGCTGGGGCCACGGGGCGGCGGCGACCGGACGGGCCGGCGCGGGCGACGTGGCGCAGGCGGGGGCGGCGCGGGCCGGGGTGACCGACGCCACGACGGCCGCCGGTGGCACGGCGAGCAGGGCCGCTGCCAGGGTGACGAACGGTCGTCGGCTGCCGGATCGGGACATCGACCGCCTCCGTATCGTGTCGACTCCGCAACGGGATGTTAGCGCCCGGTCCGCTACCAGGCCGCCCGGCCGGTGACCGACTTATCGTGATCTTGTTTTCACCTTGTAGGTTGTACGCGACGCCTGTGGCCTGATCCGGGAGGAGAGGTGGCCGTGACCGACTGGGAGCCGGCTACCGAGGCCGAGACGGCGATGCGGGACGCGCTGCACGCCGGTGACCAGGAGTTCTACTTCCGGATTCTGGCCGGTTCGGAGCTTTTCCTCCCGGTCTCCGGTCAGGCCCTCGCCGGTGCGACGCCGATGGGCTGGGGCACCTGGACCACCGGCGGTCGCACCCACGTGCTGGCCTTCACCTCGGCCGCCGCGATGCACGCCTGTCTCGGATCCCCCGCCGGCCCCTACCGGCGCAGCCGCTACGCCGATCTGGCCGCCGAGTGGCCCAACCACGAGTGGTGGCTGGCGGTGAACCCCGGGCTGCCGATCGAGGGCTACCTGCCCGCCTGGTTCGTCTCGCAGCTCTCCCGGGGTGACGTCCGGCTGCCCGGCCGCGCCCCGGGCGCGCGTCCCCGGGGGGAGGCCGACCAGACGCCGGTGCGGACCACGCCCGGCGGGCCGGCCGACGTCGAGCCGACCGCCGACCTCTCCGCCGGCTGGGGCCAGCCCCGGCCGGCGTCGTCCGCCGCCGCGCCACCCGCCGGGGGTGGTATCCGCCCGGCGACGGGCGCGTCGCTGACCGACGAGCGGGGGCGTCCGGTCACCCCGCCCGGTGGTGGCCCGCCCGGTGGTGGCCCGCGCACCACCACCGCCGGTCCGCCGGAGCAGGGCCGACCCGCCTTCCCCGATCCCCCCGCCGTGCCGGGGACGACCAATGCCGGCTGGCCGGCGGTTCCCCGCCGCCGGTTGCTGGGCGAGGAGTCCGCCGGCCCGGCCAACGGGCGCACCTCGTTCTTCGAGCCGTCCAGCGCCCGTGGTGCCACCCGGTCGCCACGGGACAATCCGCTGCGCTCGGGTGAGCGGGCGGCCCCACCGACCCGGCCCGGGATGGGCGGTCAACCCTTCCCCCGACGTCGCCCCGCACCCACCCAACCAGGCGAGGACGAAGCCGCCCGCGCGTTCCGGGTGACCGATCCGCCGGCCCGGCCCGGTCCCGGCAACGGGATGCCCCCGGCCGGCCGCTCCCCGGACCCGCTGGCCGAAGAGCCGACCCGGGCCTTCCGGGTGGACCCGTCCGGTGGCGAGCCCACCCGGGCCTTCCACATCGGCCCGGCGGCGCAGGAGGAGGCGACCCGCGCCTTCCGTACGCCACCACCGGCGGCGGAGGCCACCCAGACGTTGCCCCGCCGGCAGCCCACCCCGGACGGGCCCTCCTCCGGGGTGCGCCAGCCCCACCCACCGGTCGACCCGTTCGCCGCCCCGGCTGCCGGTCCGGCCAGACCGACCGGTCCGACTGCTCCGACCGGCCCGGCCACTCCGGCCGGGCCCGCCCGGGGCGAGGCGGAGGAGCTGTCGTCCTCCGTCGCCGAGCCGGTCTCCGCGCCGCCGGTGTCCCGCCGGGGGTTCATGCCCATCGTGATAGAGGGTGTGATCCTGGAGTCCCGCGACCTCCCGGTCGCCCCCGCGCCGGCCCCGTCCGCCGCCCAGGGCCCGCCCGTGCCGCCGGTCGTCCCCCGGCCGGCCGCCGCGCCGTTCGTGCCCCCCGCTGCTCCCGCGCCGCCGCAGGTACCGACGTCGGCACCCGTGCCCGCAGCGCCCCCGGCCGGGGGCCCGGGGGTCGAGGACAACACGGTCAACCTGAACGGGACGGGCGGGCCGTCGAGCGCTCCCGGCCGCCCGGCCGCACCCGGGCCGGTTTCCCCGCCGTCGTCCGCTGCTCCCCCGTCGCCCGCCGGCCCGCCGCCGGGCGACCGGTCCCGCCCTGCTCCGGGTGACCTGTGGACCCCGTCCGCCGAGCGGGCCGCCGCGAAGGCCCGAGCGGAGGTGGCGGCGGCTCCACCGGACGTGGCAGCCCCGCCGGTGGCGGCGACCCCGCCGGTCAGCGCTCCAACCGTCCTTCCGCCCGCACCGGCACCGCCCACATCAGCACCGGCACCGTCCGCACCGGCGGCACCGGTCACCGGGCCGGCTGCGGGGGCGCAGGCGTGGACCGCTCCGACAGCCGACGCCGTACCGGCGGGCAGCGCTCCCGCCGGGAGCCCGGCGGCCGGGCCCGTCGCCCCCACCCCGACGGGGGACGCCGCAGGTGCCGTCACCAACGGTGCGCCGGCCCGGCCTGCCGCCGGAGCCGCCCCGACGGTCGCCGCGCCGCAAGCGGACGGTGTCGACCCGCGTTCCACCCCGGTCGACCTGTGGACCCCCGCCGCCGAACGGGCCGCGCAGACCTCCCCGGCGGCACCGACCACCGCCGCGCCGACCTCCCCGACCGTGCCACCCTCCCCGGTCGCGTCGACCGCCCCGGCGGAACCGGCACCGGGTCCGGCCGCCGAGCCGGCCCCGACCGGCAGCACGCCGCCCGGTACCCCGTCGACGTCCGCCGGTGCGGACACCCCGACGACCGCCGACGAGCCGTTCCTGCCGGCCAACGAGGTCGAGGAGAACCTGTTGGACGCGGTCGGCGCGGGCAGCACCGACGGTTTCCTCTCCACCCTGCTGCTGGCTCGGGTGCTGCTTCCGGTAAACCCCGATTCGGCGGTCGGCAGCCGCCCCGGCGAGCCCGGTTTCCAGTGGCGTACCGGGACCACCGACGGGGAGACGTACGTGGTGGTCTACACCTCGCCGGAGCGGCTGGCCGAGCACGACGTGCCGCCGGTCGAGACGATCGAGGTGCGCTTCGTGCAGCTGATCCGGCGGTGGCCGGACCCGAGCTGGGCGTTCGCCGTCAATCCGGGCACCCCGGTCGGGGCCAAGCTCCCCGGTGAGCAGATCGTGGCCCTGGCCAGCTGGGCGGCCGAGGTCGGGCTCGGTGACGAGGCGGACGTGGAGCCGGTGGCCGCCGCCGAGGCACCCGCCGAACGCACCCGGTACGCCCCGCCGGTCACCGACCCGTCCCGTCCGGTGGTGATGCAGAAGGCGGTCGCCCCGAGCCAACTCGCCTACTACCTGGAACGCGGCTACGACCGGGTCTCCGGGTTCGTGCACCGGGCGGGCGAGCTGGCCCACCTGACCACCCCGGCGGAACTGCACGACGCCCTGGGGCTGGGCTACCCCGACTCTCCCTTCGCCCGCGACGCCGAGGCCACGTACGTGCTGCGCTGGCCCGCGTACCGGCCGAGTCTCTACCGCATCCCGTACGGCGGGCAGAACGAGGCGGCGATGCGGGCGATGGAAGGCTGGGTGATCGAGCGTGCGCCGTTCCGGGGCAACGGGTTCGCGCCCGGGGAGAGCAGCGACGTGGTGGCCGAGTTCAAGGTGGACAGCGCCCGGTTGCCGCACGGTGCGCAGCTCTGGCGGATCGGCACGGAGGGCACCGAACGGGTGATCGCCATCCTGGACACCGACGCGCTGGTCTGGCGACGGGTGGGCGAGCCGTGACGCGGGACGGTTACGTGGCCCGCTGGCAGGGGCGGGAGTACCAGGTCAGCCCGGACGGCGAGCACGTGCGGATCTACCAGCCGGAACCCGCCGACGGCTTCGAGGAGGTACGCCCCGGCCGGTACGTGCGGGTGGTGCCGGCCGGCGAGGTCGAGGGCCTGGCGTACGTGCGGACCACCTGCACCTGGCAGGGGCAGCCGTTCATCGTGCTCGGCGAGCACGACGGGTGGCTGCGGGTCGAGTACACGGGCGGTCGCTGGCCGGTGGCGCAGGCGATGGGGCTGGAGGTCTTCGACTTCGGCGTCTACCAGGGCTGGGCACCGGCCACCGAGGTCGCCGATCTGCGCGAACAGCGCGTCTGACCGCCGACCCGGCACCGGGCTCCGGAGGCCCGGCCCCGGCACGACCGGGACCGTCGGCAGGGGACCGTTGACCGGGCCGGTCGGGTCAGGACTTGGTCCAGCGCAGGATCTCGCCGAGCACCACGTCGCCGGCCTCCACGTGGGGAAAGTGGCCCACCCCGTCGAGCAGCCGCCACTCGTAGGGGGCGCTGACGTACCGGCCGGAGCCCTGCGCGGTGCGCGGCAGGGACGCGACGTCGGCCGCCCCGTGCAGCTGGAGGGTGGGGGTGACCAGGGGTTTCTGCATCAGCCGGACGAACCGGTAGCCGTGCAGCCGCAGCACCGAGCGGAAGGCCCACCGGTAGCCCTCCAGCGCGCAGAAGGCGGCCTGCGGGATGAGCATCGCCTCCCGGCAGCGCTGCGCGTACCCGGCGAAGTCGGGGCCGGCCACCCAGCGGGGGCCGCCCCAACGGCTCAGCATCTGCTGCACCTCGGCGGCGTCGTTGCGGGTGAGCACGTGCTCGTACCGGGGGAGCTGGAACTTCAGCGCCGGGGTGGAGGCGGCGAACTGGCCGCGCGGGTCGGCGAAGATGGCCGCGCGCAACCGCAGCGGATGGGGCGCGCCGAGCACCACCAGCCGGCGGACCAGGGTGGGGTGGAAGGAGGCGGCTGTCCAGCCGATCAGCCCGCCCGAGCCGGCGCCGACCACGGTGGCCGACCGCTCCCCGAGGGCGCGGATCAGGCCGGCGACGTCGGCGGCGAGGGTGTAACCGTCGTACCCCCGGGGTGGTTTGTCGCTGGCGCCGTAACCGCGCAGGTCCACCGCGACGGCCCGGAAGCCGGCGTCGGCGATGGCGGGGAGCATCGTGTGCCAGGCCCACCAGTGTTCGGGGAAGCCGTGCAGGAAGAGCACCATCGGCCCGGTGCCCGCCTCGACGACGTGGAACCGGCTGCCGTTCGCGCCGACGAACCGGTGCGTCCACGGCCCCTCGGTGAGGACGCAGGACTCGTCGGTGGGCCCGCCACGCTGCTCGGTCATGGGCACAGCCTAGGACCTCGGCGCCTGTCGATCGCCCCGCCGACCCGGCCGGGTGCTCGTACCCGGGTTGGACCGGAGTCCGGCGCGCTGAGCGGACTCAGCGGACGACGCTGATCCGGACGACGCCGACCGGGGTGCCGGGGCCGCAGGCGGCCGGTGGTGCGGCCGGGTCGACGGTGACCACGACGGTGCTGCCGGCGGCGACGGTGCCCAGGCCGGGGCCGTGCAGCGCGTACTCGTGGCCGTCGTCGGTGACCAGGCCGTAGCACGGGCCGTCGCCGCCCCGGGTGATCCGGCCGGCGAGCCGGTCCGGCCGGCGTCGGTCGGTGGGGTGCCGTGGGGGTGCGGCGGGCCGGCGCGGGGCGGGCGGCGGGGCGGCGGAGAGCGGTGCCGGCCGGCCGGCGGGCGGGGCTGCTGCGCCGGCGGGCGGGGCCGGCGGTCGGATGCCGGCCGGCGGGTCGGTGGTCGGGGTCCGGTGGTCGGCGGGGGTCCGGTCGTCGGTCACGGTCGCCTCCGTTCCCGGCGCACCCGCCACGGGTACGCGCAGAGCCAGCCTGCCACGGCAACGCTGTAGCGGCATCCGGTCGGGGCCCCGGAGGGGCCGATGCCCGGGCAGGAGTCCTGCCCGGGCATCGGGTACAGCGGGTGGTGCGCTGATCAGCGGATCAGGAGAAGCGGACCTTCAGCGAGGTGCCGTTCTGCTCCACAACCTTGATCTTGGTGCCGGTGGCCGGGAGCTTGACGCCGTGGTTCGGCAGCTCCGGGTACCAGTACTGCTTGGTGTCGTCGAACAGCGGCTGCGCGGCCTGGCCGCGGACGTACTGCGGCACGCTGTTGATGTGCAGCGTGAACGAGTCCGCCTTCTTCAGGCTGAACGGCGCGTCGTACACCTGGACGCGGGCCCGCCACGGGGCGCCGGTCAGGTTGTACAGCGGCTCCGGGTGCGCGTCGATGATCATGTTCCGACCCTCGCCCGGGTGGTCGAAGGTGTCGTTGTCGGCCCACCGGAGGTTCCAGTAGGAGATCAGCAGACCCTCCTGGTACGCGTAGTGGTCCACGTAGTCCGGGCGGCTGTTCGCGTAACCGAAGTAGTACGGGCCGGTCTTGAGGTACTGGTCGTACGACACGTACGACCGGTTGCCGGCGATGTAGTAGTTGTCGAACTTGCGGATGTAGGTCTCGGCGACCACGCTGAACCCGTTCAGGGTCCAACCGGCGGCACCGGCCTCCGCACCGTCGGTGAGCACGGTCTGCCCGTCGGCGGTGATGGTGATCGCGTCACCGTAGAAGCCGCCCTCGGAGACGCCACCGTCGGTCTGGTAGCGCAGCCGGAACTGCACCACCTTGCCGGCGGCCGCGTTCATCGGGATGTTGACGTCGACCCACTGGCCGTTGCTGGAGCCGTCCAGGGCGAAGCGCCCGGGGGAGATCTCCTTGAGGGCCTTGCCGTTGGCGGTACCCGGCAGGGTGGCCCAGGTCTGGCCGCCGTCGGTGCTGGCCTCGAAGAAGAGGTAGTCGTAGTCCGCCTCGATCGAGTAACGACCCTTCATGGTGAGCGCGGCGCTGGTCTTCCCGGTGAGGTCGATCGTCCGCGTCATCGTGGTGTTCAGGTCGTCGTCGTTGCCGGAGAAGAACTGCTTCGTCCCCTCGAACGGCTTGCCGTTCTGGAAGCTGTACTCCCGCTGCGGCAGCACGACCACGGCACCCTGCGCCTTGTCGGAGTTGTACTCCTGCGGGCCCAGGTTGAGGGTCTTCTGCTGGCCGGCCACCACGACCTCGTAGTCGAGCCAGCCGAGCTGGAGCTTGTTCCACGCGCCGAGGTCGCCGCCCCGGTCGCCGATGCCCTGGTCGTTCTTGGCACCGAGCCGGCTCTGGGCCATCAGGGTCCAGTGCTCGTTGTTGTTGTCACCGCTGTTGATGACGTTGTAGTCGTCCGGCAGACCGAGGTCGTGACCGTACTCGTGGTAGAAGACGCTCCGGCCGCCGTTTTCCGGCTGGATCGTGTAGTCGCCGATCCAGACGCCGGTGTTGCCGATCTGGGTGCCGCCGGCCGGGAAGTTCGCCGGGCCGGTGTTGCCCTGGTCGCTGGCGAAGGCGTACCACCGGTGGCTCCAGATGGCGTCCTCACCCTGGATCGGGTCGCCGTCGGCCTGGTCGCCGCCGGAGTGGACGATCTGGAAGTGGTCGATGTAGCCGTCCGGCTCGTTGAAGTTGCCGTCGCCGTCGAAGTCGTACCGGTCCCACTCGTCCATCGACTTGACGTCGGCGGCGATCTGGGCGTCGGTGCGGCCGGCGGCCTTCTGGTCGGCAACCCACTGGTTGGCGGCGTCCCGGACCAGGGCCCAGGTGTTGTTGCAGACGTTCGAGGCGCAGGGGTAGCCGTTGGAACGGCCGTACCGGGCCTCGTTGTACTTCACCTTGACCCAGTCGGTGACCTCGCCCTCGACGCTGTAGCGACCCGAGGACTGGGCCTCGTAGTACTGCTTCAGCGACTCGTCACCCTGCCCGGTGCCGAAGTACAGCTTCCGGAAGTGGTCGGCGTTGTAGTCGGCCTGCCAGACGGTGGAGTTGTCCACCGCCCGGTTGGGGGCCGGGATCTCGTTGTGCAGCGGCCCGTCGAACCGGGTCGGGCCGGGGACGGCCGGGGCCGTGTCCTGGTCCGGGTAGCTCGGGTGCCGCTCGTTGCCGAACTCCGCGAGGATGACGAAGATCTTGTCGGTCCGCTCGCGGCCGAGCTCGACGTACTGGTCCTGCGTCTGGGCGACGCCCGAGGCCGTCGTCCGGGCGTTCTTGCCCGCAGCCTGGGTCTTGCCGACCTTGACGACCGTGCTGCCGTTGATCTTCTGCGCCTTGGCCTTGCCGGAGAGGACCTCGCTGAGGCCCTCCTGACGCAGCGCCCGCCGCTTGGTTTCGAGCGGGTTGGGCAGATCGTGGTCCGCGTTAGCGGGCTCCGCGACCGACGGGGCCGCCGACGGGAGCTTCGGCGTCGGCGCGGCGCTGGCGGACGTACCCGTCACCAGACCTGTCGCCGTCAGCGAGAGCCCGAGCAGACCCACTGCGACTTTGCGCACGTGGTACCTCCGGTGTGAGGGAACCGGCCCAACGGGGGTACGGGCCGGCATGGACGTCCCACTAGTGGGACCCATGGTGAACATAGACACTGCCGGGACGGGTGGGAAGATGTCCGCGTCGATTTGTTGCAAGATTTTGATGGGAACGCTTTTCACCGTCACACACCGGATGTTCACCAACGGTCATGAGCAGCGCGGACGACCCGGCGGAGAATCGTAGTGATGTATTTCGATTCCGTTGCCGGGATGCGGGAAACAGTGGGCCGCCGGCTTGTCCGCCGACGGCCCACCGTTCACCGAATCAGTCAGTTACTGACCCTTACCACCGCATCGCCGGGCGTACCCGGCGCGTGACTTCAGTACTTCGCCGGAGTGATCCGGACGACCGCGTACGAGTTGTCCGGCGCGGCCGACTCGATCTTGATGGAGACCCCGTTGCGGACCTTCGAGTCCGACGGGTTGCCGGTGCCGAGCACGATCGCCCCACCGCCCAGCGTCACGCCGTAGAACTCGGTGGCCGGCGTGCCGTCCGGGTTCACCACCCGGGTGGTGTACGGCTTGTTGCCCCGCGACGGGACGACCACCGAGGCGTCGTTGTCCCGGGCGTACGGCGAGCCGTCGCGGATCTCGATGCCCGGGTACCAGCCCTTGGCGTCGTTGAAGCCCGACACCGGGTGCTGCCGCGGGAACTTGGTGCAGTACGCGCTGTACGGCTCGTCGGCCGCCTCCAGGCACTCGGTGAACGGGTACGTCGGGTTCAGCGAGAACGCCGCGTTCGCCGACTGCGGCCGGCTCGGCAGGTTGTCCAGCACCGACGGGTCCTTCGCCGCCGCCTCACCGGTACGCCGCAGCGGGTCGTAGTGCGAGTCCACGATCAGCAACCCGCCCTTGGCCCCGTAGCTGGGCAGCGCGGTCATCTGCCCGGTGACGTGGTTGACGTCGCCCAGCATCGTGTCCCGGTACCAGACCAGCATGCCCGGAGCGTTGTACGAGATCCGGTCCACCTTCCACGCCTCGTGCGAGTAGATGGTGTCGTAGGCGTACTTCAGGCCCATGTCGAAGCCGTCGAAGTTGCGCCATTCCGCCAGGTAGTACTGCGCCTTGACCTGGGTGCCCGGGTCGATGTGCCAGCCCGCGCCCGTGGTGTCGGTGAAGGTGCCGACGGTCTGCGTCCAGCCGTTCGTGCCGCCCTCCACGTCGTCGCTGAACGTGGTGGCCCCGCCGCCGGTGACCGACAGGTCGTCGACGAACCAGCCCCGCTCCTGGAACGCCTCGTCGGTGGCGTACCGCAGCCGCACCTGCACGGTCGTCCCGGCGTACGCCGACAGGTCGACCCAGTCGTGCCGCCAGCCGTCGGTGCTGCCGGTCAGGCCGTACTTCTTGTTGCCGAAGTCGACCATACGGCCGTTCGGGTCGGCGTAACCGTCGTTGGTGGAGACCAGCGCGCCGGCCGCGTCGTAGACCTTCTGCTCGGCCCAGGTGGCCCCGCCGTCGGTGGAGACCTCCACGAACCCGTAGTCCCAGTCCTCCTCGATGACGTAGTTGTTCCACATCCAGAACTTCGCGTCACCGGCGGCCGGGACGGCCACCTGCCGGCTGAGCTTGACGTCCGCCCACGCCTGGTCGGCGCCGCTGTACCACATGCCGGTGCCGCTGTGCGGCTGGGCGAGGGTGACCACCTTGTCCGGCAGGTCGATCTTGATGCCGTCCTGGGTGCCCACCGGGGTCCGCGAGGTCTGCCCGAGCGATGCCGTCCGGGTCCGGGTGCCGGGGGCGATGGTCAGCGGATCGGCCCAGCCCAGCACCCACTTGTCCCAGATGCCCATGTGGGTGGGCAGGGCCTGGAAGATCTCACCGGTGTGCGAGCCGGACGCCATCAGGTCCCAGAAGTCGACGTCCGAGTCGGCGTTGCCCGAGGTGTCGTAGAGGTCCGGCAGGCCCAGGTCGTGACCGAACTCGTGGGCGAAGACGCCGACCCCGGCGTCCTCCGGCTGCACGATGTAGTTGGACACCTTCAGGTTGGTGCCGGGGATGGTGTAGCCGCCGGCGACCGTCGAGGAGTGCGCCCAGACCGCGTACACGCCCTGGTCGCCGCCGCCCCGGGACTTGCCCTGACCGGCGTGCACCAGCACCAGGTGGTCGATCACGCCGTCGGGCTCGTTGACGTTGCCGTCACCGTCGCGGTCGCCCTGGTCCTCGATGTCGTAGTCGGCCCACGGGAAGTTGGGGTCGCTCGCGGCCAGCGCGTCGATCGCGTCGGTGGCGAGTCGCCCCGCACCCTGCGGGTTGTCCGGGTGGCCGTTCATCGCCTGCTGCCGGCCGGCGACCCAGGCGCCGGTCTCGTCCTGGAAGCAGCGCGAGGCCGCGTACCAGCCCTCCGAGTGTGGCACGGTGATCCACGGGCTGGCCTGCCCGTCCACCGTGTACGCACCCTTGGACATCTCCAGGTACATGTTGTGCATGGTGCGGCCGGACAGGTCGATGCCCTTCTTGCCGTCCGGTCCCTTGAGGTCCTTACGCACCCGCTCGGTGATGCCCTGCTTGGTGTAGAGCATCTTGTCGAAGTGGGCGGGGGAGAAGTCCGGCACCCACATCGAGTTGTTGTCCTCGTGCGGCAGGGTCGCCGGGTTGGGGATGTTGTTGTGCTTCGGTCCGTTCTGGACGGTGCCGGGCACGCAGGTACGGTCCTCGAAGACCGTCTTGGGGACCATCACCCCGGTGAAGTCGTCGTTGGCCTGGTCGTTGAACTCGACCAGCAGGGTGAGCAGCTTGGCCGTCTGGGTGCTCTTGGCCTTCTTGAACGCGCGCGGGCTCTGCCCGGTCCGGATCGCCCGCGCCTCGTTGCGGGCCAGCTCCCGGGCGGCCACCGGGTTGCCGCCGGCGAACTTACGGTCGTACGCGCGGGCCTCGTCCGCCGCCGGGGTGCGGATCCCGTCGGCGCCCCGGACCTCCTTACCCGCGGTGTCCGGCTGCACCTCCGGCTCGGCGTAGTTGAGGTAATGCTCGTCGGCCCCGATCCGGGTCGGTGTGGCCGGCCCGGCAGGTTGGGCCGCCGCACTGCCGGTCACGGTCAGTGACGAGGCGACGAGAGCGAGGGCGGGCAACGCGACGAGGAGCCGTCGACGTGCCCTGGTGGACGGGAGAATGTTCATGCCACTCCGTTTCTCGGGCATGGGAAAGGGATCGCCGGTGAGACCTCTGTCGAACCCAGTCGATATCGCTGAACCTAAATGAGAAGGGTTCTCACCCGGAAGGGGGCGACGGTGCCTCTGCCCGTTCAGCCCGAGTCGGCTCGGCCTACCGACCGATTCGTACCCCTAAAAAGACGGTGGGTGCCGGCCCTCACGGACCGGCACCCACCGTCGGGTACGGCTGTCGTCAGTCCTCGTCGGACTTCCCACCGCTGAGCCCGGAGGAGATCAACTCCATCACCGAGGAGTCCTGGAGCGTCGTCACGTCACCCAGCGACCGGTTCTCCGCCACGTCCCGCAGCAACCGGCGCATGATCTTGCCGGAGCGGGTCTTCGGCAGCTCCGGCACCAGCATGATCTGCCGGGGCTTGGCGATCGGGCCGAGCGTCTTCGCGACGTGGTTGCGCAGCTCGGCGATGAGCTGCTCACCCGCCTCGCCCGCGGTGTCGGCGGTGCCACGCGGGATGGCGAACGCGACGATCGCCTGCCCGGTGGTCGGGTCGGTCGCGCCGACCACCGCCGCCTCGGCCACCGCCGGATGCGACACCAGCGCCGACTCCACCTCGGTGGTGGAGATGTTGTGCCCGGACACCAGCATCACGTCGTCGACCCGGCCGAGCAGCCAGATGTGCCCGTCGTCGTCCTTCTTCGCGCCGTCCCCGGCGAAGTACATCCCCTCGAACCGGGACCAGTACGTCTCGATGAACCGGTTGTCGTCGCCCCAGATGGTGCGCAGCATCGACGGCCACGGCTCGCGCAGCACCAGGTAGCCGCCCCCGCCGTTGGGCACCGACTGGCCCTGGTCGTCCACCACGTCGGCGACGATGCCGGGCAGCGGGGTCATCGCCGAACCCGGCTTGGCCGCGGTCACCCCCGGCAACGGGGAGATCATGATCGCGCCGGTCTCGGTCTGCCACCAGGTGTCCACGATCGGCAGCTCATCCCGGCCGACGTGCTGGCGGTACCACATCCACGCCTCCGGGTTGATCGGCTCGCCGACGCTGCCCAGCAGGCGCAGCGACGACAGGTCGAAGCCCGCCGGGATGTCCTCGCCCCACTTCATCATGGTGCGGATCAGCGTCGGCGCGGTGTAGAGGATGCTGACCTTGTACTTGTCGACGATCTCCCAGAACCGGCCCTTGTGCGGGGTGTCCGGGGTGCCCTCGTACATCACCTGGGTGGCGCCGTTGGCCAGCGGCCCGTACACGATGTAGGAGTGCCCGGTGACCCAGCCGATGTCGGCGGTGCACCAGTAGACGTCACTGTCGGGCTTCAGGTCGAACACCGCGTGCGTCGTCCACGCGGCCTGGGTGAGGTAGCCGCCGGTGGTGTGCAGGATGCCCTTCGGGCGGGCGGTGGTGCCGCTGGTGTAGAGGATGAACAGCGGGTGCTCGGCGTCGAACGGCTGCGCGACGTGCTCGGCCGACGCCGTCTCGACGGTCTCGTGCCACCAGTGGTCCTTCGCCGACCAGTCGACCTCCTCGCCGGTGCGCCGGACCACCAGCACGTGCTCGATCGACGGGCAGTTCGCCACCGCCTCGTCCACCGTCGGCTTCAACGCCGACGGCTTGCCCCGCCGGTAGCCGCCGTCGGCGGTGATCACCACCTTGGCGCTGGCATCCTGGATCCGGTTGCTCAACGCGTCGGCGGAGAAGCCGCCGAAGACCACGCTGTGGGTCGCGCCGATCCGGGCGCAGGCCAGCATCGCCACCGCCGCCTCGGGGACCATCGGCAGGTAGATCGCCACCCGGTCCCCGGCGACCACCCCCAGGTCGGTCAGCGCGTTCGCCGCCTGACAGGTCAGCCGGTGCAGGTCGGCGTAGGTGAGGGTGCGGGTGTCGCCCGGCTCACCCTCCCAGTGGATCGCCACCTTGTCGCCCCGGCCCGCCTCCACGTGCCGGTCCAGGCAGTTGTACGCCACGTTGAGCTGGCCACCGACGAACCACTTCGCGAACGGCGGGTTCGACCAGTCGAGCACCTCGTCCCACGGCCTGGCCCAGGCCAACCGGCCGGCCTGCCGCTCCCAGAAGGCGAGCCGGTCCGCGCCGGCCTCGTCGTACGCGCCGGCGGTGACGTTGGCCTGGGCGGCGAGTGCGGCCGGCGGCGGGAACTGGCGCGTCTCGTTCAGCAGGTTGGCCAAGGCCTCGCTCATGCGGTGACTCCTTCGTCGGTGACCTGCGTCTCTACCCGGCCGAGGTTAGTCCGGGCCGCGCGGGACCGCGACACCCCCGATGCCGTCCGGCGCGCTCAGCGGCCGTCCCGGCGCGCTCGGCGGCCCACCCCTGCCGCCCTGATCAGGATCGGACCCGACACCCCGGTGGTGGGTGGCGTCCGCCCCGCAGTCACCCGGTCGTTAGCGTGGCGGGGTGACCACCGATCCGCTCGCCCCGCTGCTCGCGCTCGCCGACATCGCCCCCGCCGTCGAGCGGGCCCGCGAGCGGGTCGACCAGGCGATGCGGCACCGCGCGCTGCGCCGCCACGGCGGCCAGGTCGCGGCCGAGGTCGGCCTGCGCAGCGCGGTGGCCAGTGCCGCCCTGGAGGGGTACGACCACGAGCGCGAGGCGGTCCGCGCCGGCACCGTCACCGAACCGGTGCTCCAGGGGTCGCTGCGGGTGGCCGGGGCGCTGCCCGGGTTGACCGAGCTGTGGCCGAAGGCCCCCCGGCAGGCGCTGGCCCGGCTGCACGTGCTCGCCGCCCGGGACGTGGTCGCCGAGGCCGAGCTGGGGCGTCCGGTCGCCGACCCGGTGGTGGCCGCCCGGCTCGACGGGCTGGCCGGGCTGGTCGCCGGCGGGACGACGGTCTCCCCGCTGGTCCTCGCCGCCGTGGTGCACGGCGAACTGCTCAACCTACGGCCGTTCGCCGGCCCGTCCGGGGTGGTGGCCCGCGCCGCCACCCGGCTGGTGCTGATGTCCCGGGGGTTCGACCCGCGCGGCCTGGTCGCCGTCGACGTGGGCCACCGGGAACGGCAACCCGAGTACGTCGGCGCGGCCGGGGCCTTCGCCACCGGCACCCCCGACGGCCTGCGCTCCTGGCTGCGGCACTACCTGACCGCCGTCGAGGTCGGCGCGGACCAGCTCACCGTCGTCGGCGACGAGATCATCGCCGCCGCCTGACCGGGGCCGTCCGCGTACCCGACCCCGACCGGTGCCGGGTGTGCGGTCAGTCCCGGCGGGCGGCCCGGTTCACCCGCGAGCGCAGCGCCCGCCGGGCGACCGGTCCGAGGTCGTCGACGATCTCGATGAGCACGGCGAGCTGGTCGAGCGCCGACATCGCCTGCCGTACGCCCGCCCGGTCCACCCCGTCGTAGAGTTCCAGCCCGACGAACGCGGCGCAGACGGCCCGGGCCAGGCCGGGCACGTCCGCGATCTCGGCGAAGGGTGACCCGGCGAGCAGCCGGCGCAGCACCGACTCGATCTCGTCCACCCAGAGCTTCAGCGCGGCGGCGGTGGGCCCGGCCAGCCGCTCGTCGGTCTGCGCCCCGGCCAGCATCTGGGCCAGGAAGGAGACGTTGCCCAGCTCGCGTTCCTGCTCGTGCAACTCCTGCCCGACGGCGAGCAGTTCCCGCAGCGAGCCCACCCCGGCCAGCCGGTCCGACCAGTGCGCGAGCCGGTCGGCCGTGCTGGCCCGGCAGGCCGCCGTCAGCAGGTCGTCGACCGTGCCGAAGTGGTAGAAGACCAGCGCCTGGTTCACCCCGGCGGCCGCAGCGATGGTGCGGGCGGACACACCGGCGATGCCGTGCGTACGGATGGCGGTGATGGCGCCGTCCAGGAGGCGCTGCTTGGTGCCGGACATCGTCCTCCTCGTGGGCCCGCCGGATGCGGCGGTGTGATCATCGCATCGGTCACCAGCTGCGCCAGCCAACCGACCCCGGGCAGCCGCAGGATCCAGCCGACCACCGCCCACCCGAGGTGCAGGTGCCCGAGGGCGCGGGCGACGGCGGCCACCCCCCGTTCCGACCGGCCGCCGTCGGTGTACGCCGCCCGCCACAGCACCCCGTCGGCCTCGGCGGCGGGACGTACCAGCAGACCCACCGGGCGGCGACGGGCGACGAACCGCCAGGTCGCGGCGCACGGACCGCAGGCGTCGTCGAGGAACAGGACCGCCGCCGGCCCCACGTGGTACGGCCGCCGACGCGGCCACCAGTCCCGGACCTGCCGCCGGTACGCGCGCCACGCCCCGCCGTGCCGGTCGGCCAGGTCGTGTTCCTCGTGCGGGCGGGCCACCGCCACACTGAAGGCGACCGCCACCACCGCCGCCAGCACCAGCGCGGAACTGCGGGTGAGCGCGGCGGTGAGCAGCACCAGGGCCACCGCGCAGGTCTGCATCGGATTGGCCAGATAGGCGTACGGCCCGGTGGTGACCAGCCGCACGGGCGGGTCCCACGGGTACGGCGTGCCGCCACCGTGGGTGACGAACTCGCGGACCGCGGCGAGCGCCGGGGCGGCCAGCACCAGCGCCACCTGGGCGAGGAGCAGCAGGACGGGCCGGGGCAGTTCGGTCACCGTCGCCCACGACCCGTCGCCGACCTCGAAGGCCAGGCTGGGGACGAACCACAGCAGCAGGGCGGTGAAGACCCCGACCTGGAGCAGCGTGCGGGCCGCCAGGTGCCGCCGGTCGGCACACCAGCGACCGAGCAGTTGCGCCGGCAGGGCCACCACGAGCAGCCCGACCAGTTCGCCGACCAGCCAGTCCGGGCCGAGCCGGACCAGCGGGTGCAGCGCGGGCATGGCCACCGCGTCGACCCAGAGCAGCAGGCCCAGCGCCACCGGCAACGGGAGGCTCCGGCGCAGCAGCACGGGCAGCGGACCCCAGAGCACGGCCCAGCCGATCCACAGGTCGACCGGCATGCCCCGGTAGCTTCCCCGGACCGGGGTGAACGTGTACCAGCCGGTGCGCCGGGCCACCTCGTCGAGGGCGGCGATGCCGATGCCGGTGGCGATGAAGGCCAGCAGCGCCCCCGCCCGCCCGGCGCGGCTCCGGTCGACCCGGGCGGCGGCGAGCAGGGCCAGCAACGGCACCGCCAGGCTGAGGTAGCGGGCGACGATCATCGCAGCGCCATCATGTCCAGCAGGTGTCCCGTTCCCGCGCCGAGCAGGACCTGCTGGATCGGCCCGAAGTACCAGGAGGGGTCGAGCCCCCGGGTGTAGTCCACCCGGATGCGCACCTCGGTGTGCCGCCCGTCGACGGCCCGCCAGCTCAGCGTGGCGTGCCGCCACCGGAACCAGCGCGCGGTGATCGAACTGTCCTCGACGAACCGGAACCCGACCCGCTGCACCCCCACCGTCTCCACCTCGGCGAGGAGGTGACCACCGGGGCCGTGCGCGCTGCCGTGGTAGCCGAACATCCACCTGTCGCCCGCGTCGAGCCCGTCCCCGCTGACCTGGCCGGGCGTGGGCACGCCGAGCAGCCGCAGCGGGACCGAGCGCACCGGTACGGGGCGGGGGCCGGCGGCGAGCCGGGTGGCCACCTGGTCGGCCGGCAGGGCCACCACCCGGACCACCTCGACGGACTGGTCGGGTGCGATCCGGGGTGCCGGTCCGCTGCCCTCCAACCCCGGCAGGAGCAGCAACGGCACCGCGATGACGGCGTACGGGCGGGAGGCGTCGCGCAGCGCGCGGATCAGGGCGGTGGTCCCGTGGGACACCGCGTAGACAAGTGGGGCGGCGAGGATGACGCAGATCGCCCCCTCGTGCAACGCGACCGCCGCCAGCAGCAGGGCGATCGTGGTGATCACGAAGACCCGGCCGTGCGCGGTGCGACCGGGCAGCAGGGCGAGGGTGGCGGCGAGGGCCGTCGGGAGCAGCACGAAGAGCAGGGCGCTGTCGGCCCGCCCGTCGAGCACGGTGGCGACGAACACCATCATGCCGAAGGCCGAGATCAGGCCGGCGAGCACCCAGTTCGCGGCGGTCCGTCGGGGCGGTCGATCCTGCTCGTTCATCGCTACCTCCCAATTTTGAGCACATGCTCAAAAGCGAGCATAGGCGATTTGAGCGATCGCTCAATCGGGGGGTACGCAGGAGGTGTGCCGGGTGGCCCCGGGTTGGTCGCGGTGGGTCAGGAGGCCGAGGGACCGGAGCCGGTCGCGGTGAGCGGGAGGCGTGCCGAAGGGGCGGAGTCGGTCGCGGTGGGTCGGGAGGCCCGAAGGGGCGGGGGCGTCAGGCGGCCTGGACGGCGCGGGTGCGGCGGTGCCGGCCGTACCAGGCGATGCCGATCGCCACCCCGACGCCGACGCCGAGCGCCGCCGCGGCCACCGGGACGGCCGGGCGCTCCCGCAGCCGCCGGCCCAGCGGGATCGGGTGCCGGAACTCCAGCACCGGCCAGGCGTTCTCCACCGCGAGCCGGCGCAGTGCCCGGTCCGGGTTGACCACGCTCGGGTGCCCCACGCACTCCAGCAACGGCCGGTCACTGTACGAGTCGGAGTAGGCGTACGAGTCGGCCAGGTCGTAACCCCGGACGGCGGCCAGCTCGTTGACCGCCTCGACCTTGCTCGGCCCGGCCGCGTAGAACTCCACCTCGCCGCTGTAGCGGCCGTCCTGCACGCTCATCCGGGTGGCGATCACGTCGGTCACCCCGAGCAGCGCGCCGATCGGCCGGACCATCTCCTCGCCGGAGGCGGAGACCAGCACGACGTCCCGGCCGGCCGCCTGGTGCTCCTCGATCAGCGCGGCGGCCTCGGCGTACACGTAGGGGTTGATCAGCTCGTGGAGCGTCTCCGCGACGATCTGACGGACCTGTTCCACCCGCCAACCCTTGCAGAGTGCGGCGAGGTAATCCCTGGTCCTGGCCATGGTCTGCTCGTCGGTGCCGCCCAGCCGGAACATCAGCTGCGCGTACGCCGACTTCACGACGTCCCGTCGCGTGATCAGCCCGTCCCGGTAGAACGGCCGACCGAATGCCAAGGCGCTCGACTTGGCGATGACGGTCTTGTCCAGATCGAAAAAAGCGGCACTTCGGCCCACGGCGCGCAAGTCTAGTCCGATGCTCCGGGGTCGGCGGGTGCCCTGGGGTGAATACCCCCTCGACCTGCGGGAGCACTCCGGCGGCGAATGCTCAACGTGATCGCAGTCACACGCTCCGATCATAATTTCGCAATGAGTGGGGTCGACAGCACTCGACGTGAACAGTCCGCTCGGGCAGACTTGTCCCCACGACAACGATTCATGTACCGGAAAGCTGAGAGACCCTCGGCGGTCGCACCCCCCGTGACCGCCGGGCCGGTTCGGCTCAACCCCCCCGGAGCCGAACCATTCGACGACCCCCGTCTCCCCCCGACGGGGGTCGTCCCTTTTCACGAGGACTCCGGGTGGCTGGTCGACGGCAAATATCCGTGCGTGGCCGGTCGACCTGATGAAAACAGCCCCGTCCCTGTCGCGGGAACGGGGCACGGGGCTGCTTCGCTAGCGAATTGCCGGTCCGGTGGTGGTGGCGAATCCGGAGACGATGGGTGCGCGGTCGGGCTCCGGCGCGTACGCCGGGACGACGTGGCCGTGGCCCTCGTCGTCCCCGCTGTCCGGCCCTTCAAAGTCCCGGCCCCGACGGGTTACAGTCAAGCCGACTCCTTCCGTTGCACGCGGTCGAGTCGAATGCGGCGTCCGGTTGCAGCCGGGCGCCGCTGTGCTGTGGCGGCGCTGTGCCGATCGACCGGTCAAGCATCCCGCGTGCGGCGGCATAGCACAAGGCCCGCGATTTGTCTGTCGGGTGGCTGACACCCGCTCAACTGAAGAGTCCCTGCTCGGCGGCCGTCCATAAGGGGATGTGGGAGCAGGCCTGGCTACCGCACGACCGCCCGCATCGTGGTCCGGGCGGGCAGGAAGCAGGCCAGGGCCCGGCCGTGCCGGTCGGTGACCACCCACGGGTGCCCCACGTACGTCTGCTGGCGGTAGGACCGGCCCGCGTCGAGCACCTTGTACTGACGGCGCTGCCCCTGGTGGTCGAGCCAGTAGACGACGACCCGCGAACTACGGGCGTTGACGAACTCGACGTACGTCGAGGGGCCGTTCGAAGTGGACCGCAGCGAGTGTTCCTGCCAGCCCGGCAGCGGGGTCAACTCGGCCGGTTCGGGCGGGTTCGTCGGCGGCTTCGGCGTGGGGCGGGGCGCGGCGGTCGTCGGGGTCGGCCGGGGTGGCGTGGTGGTCGCGGCGGGACGGGACGTCGTACCCGTGGCGGGTTGGTGTGGCTGACGGGGCGGTGCCGGCGGCGGTGCGGCCGGGGTCGCGGCGCGGGTGGCCATCGAGGCCGGGGCGGGCGAGTAGTCGGCGACCGGGGTGGGGCTCTCCACGGCCGCGAGATCCGGGCGGTCGGCGACCCACGAGGGTGTCATCGGGAGGGCGGCGTCGTTCCGCTTCGGCCCGGACCACAACGGCGACAGCGCCAGGACGAGGCTGGTGACGAGGCCGAACGCCACTCCGGCCAACAGCAGGGTCCGTCCGATGCCGGCGGGCTCGACGGCGTGCACGGGGGACGGCAACGGGTTGCCCGGTGACCCGGACGCCGGGACGTCGATCAGATGCCGACCGGCCGGGGGGACGAGGTAGGGCGGCAGCGTCTGGCGGTACCGGGGTGCCGGCAGCCAGCCACCGATGCGCAGGGTGGGGGGTGTGTCGTCGGATGAGTCGGCCATGGCCCCGTTTCCGAGAGCGGCGGATGCCACCTTCGCGGTGGCGGTCACGATTATCGGCGTACGAGGCGGTATGCCGTCAATCACTCCGGCGGGGTGAACGGGACATTTTTTCGCGTTCTTCACCCGGACGGTCCCGCTGCCGCCGGCGTCGTTCGGTCGTCCCGGCGCTCCGGGCGGTGCGCTGGACATGCCTCCGGTGCAGGTCACCCCCTCCTGCCGGGTCGACGGAGACGTCGAACGGCTGACCGGGACACCCCGACGACCAGCATGACCCGCCATCCCGCCACCGGGGCCGCATAACAGATCACCGACGGTGGCGGGGGTTGTCCACAGGCCGCCCCGTCGTCCACAGGTGAGGCGGCATCGGCGGCGCGCACCGGCGACGACGGCGCAGGGTCTGTCCCAGCAACCCCGAGCGCTGGAGGCCGTGATGCCACCCCGTACCTCCCTTCCGCCGTACCGACGACTGCCGCTGCTGGTCACGTCAGACGGTGACCTCCTCGACGAGTTGCTGCGGCTCGCCGCGGCGGGCGGCACCGAGGTGGAGGTGGCTGCCGATCCGGCCGCCGCCCGGTCCCGTTGGCTCCCCGCGCCCCTGGTCCTCATCGGCAGTGACCAGGCTCAGGCCTGCCTGCGGGCCCGGTTGCCCCGACGGCCCCGGACGGTGCTGGTCGGACGGTCGGGGGAACTCGACCCGGGCTGGGAGATCGCCGAGTTGATCGGTGCCGAGCACGTCGCCACCCTGCCCGCCGCCGAACCATGGCTGGTCGACCGGTTCACCGAGTGCGCGCCCGGCGGCGAACCGGCGGCCCCGGCCCGGACGGTCGCCGTGCTCGGCGGCCGGGGAGGGGCCGGGGCGAGCGTCCTCGCGGGTGGCCTGGCCGTCACCGCCGCCCGCGCCCAGCTGCGGACCCTGCTGGTCGACGCGGACCCGCTCGGCGGCGGGCTCGACCTGGTGCTCGGCTGGGAGGACCTGGACGGACTGCGCTGGCCGTCGCTCACCGACGCCGACGGTCGGGTCGACCCGCCGGCCCTGGTCCGTGCCCTGCCGCACCGGGGCGACCTGGTCGTCCTCTCCTGGGACCGGGGCGAGCCGCTGGCCCTGCCCGCCCCGGCGATGGCCGCCACCCTCGACGCCGCCCGCCGGGGTCGGGACTTCGTCGTCGTCGACCTGCCGCGCCAGCTCGACGACGCGGCCGTGCTCGCCCTCCAGGCCGCCGACCAGACGTACGTGGTGGTGCCGGCCGAACTGCGGGCGACCGCCGCGGCAGCCCGGGTGGTCGCGGCGACGGCTCCGCACTGCGCCGCCCTGGGGGTGATCGTCCGGGGTCCCGCCCCCGGCCGGCTGCGGGCGGCCGAGGTGGCCCGTGCCCTCGGGCTGCCGCTGGCCGGCACGCTGCGCCCCGAGCCGGCCCTGTGCCGGGGGCTGGAACGCGGCGAGGCACCGGCCGCCGCCGGTCGGGGACCGCTCGCCGCGCTCTGCCGTCAACTGGTCACCGACCTGACCGGGCTGCCCGTGCCGGGTGCGGCGTGACCGGGCGACCCGAGGAGTTCGCCGCCCGGGTCCGGCAGCGAATGGCCGACACGACGACACCTGTCACCCCGGCGGCGATCGTCTCCGCCGTACGCGCCGAACCGTCCGCCGCCGTCCTCGGTGACACCGCCGTGCTGCGGATCGCCGACCGGGTGCACGACGACCTGGTGGGTGCCGGGCCACTCGCCCCGCTGCTCGCCGATCCAGACGTCACCGACGTGCTCGTGAACGGGCTCCGGGTCTGGGTCGACCGGGGTGCCGGACTGCACCAGGTGGCGGTGCCGCTCGGCACGGTCGACGACGTACGCCGGCTGGCCCAACGGCTCACCGCCGCGGCCGGGCGTCGGCTCGACGACGGCTCGCCCTGCGCGGACGCCCGACTGCCCGACGGCACCCGGCTGCACGCCGTGCTGCCGCCGGTGGCGACCGACGGGCCCTACCTGTCGCTGCGCACCTTCCGGCACCGGCCGTTCACCCTCGACGAACTGGTCCGGCAGGGCACCGTGCCGCAGCAGGTCGCCCCGGTCCTCGCCGCGGTGGTGGCCGCCCGACTGGCCTACCTGGTCACCGGCGGCACCGGATCGGGCAAGACCACCCTGCTCAACACGATGCTCGGCCTGGTGCCGACGACGGAACGCATCGTGCTGGTCGAGGACGCCGCCGAACTGCACCCGGTGCACCCGCACGTGGTCGGTCTCCAGGCCCGGACGGCCAACGTGGAGGGCGCGGGCGTGATCGGGTTGAGCGAGCTGGTCCGGCAGGCACTGCGGATGCGTCCCGACCGGCTGGTCGTCGGCGAGTGCCGGGGTGCCGAGGTGGTCGACTTGTTGGCCGCGCTCAACACAGGCCACGACGGAGGGGCGGGGACCCTGCACGCCAACACCCCGGCCGACGTGCCGGCCCGGCTGGAGGCGCTCGGGTTGCTCGGTGGACTCCCCCGGGCGGCACTGCACGCACAGGTCACCGCCGCGCTCCAGGTGCTGGTCCAGGTACGTCGGGGCGCTGACGGCCGGCTGCTGGAGTCGATCTGCCTGCTGCTGGCCGACGGCCCCGACCGGCTGGTGACGGTGGTGCCCGCCTGGGTACGCGGGCAGGGCGTCGGTCCGGCCGGGCCCGGTCTGGCGATCCTGCTCCGCGACCGGGGAGTGTCGGTGCCACCCCTGCTGCGGGCACCCCGACCCGATGCGACGGGGCGGGCATGACGTCGTCGTTGTGGCTGGTCGCGGCACTACTGACCGGCGCGGCCCTGGTGGTCGCCTGGCCGGTACGCAGCAGCCGACGCCGCCGCCGCAGCGTGCTCCCCGCACCGCGACACCCAGTGGCGGAGCCTGTCGGCCCCCACCGGCCCGCAACCGGTCGACGGCTGCTGACCCGGCTGGTGTCCGGCCCGCCGAGGCGGATCCTGCTGTTGGCCGGTCTCGTCGGTGCCGGTACGGGTGGCCTCGCAGCCGGGCCGGTCGCCGCGCTCCTCCTGGCCGGCTACGGGATGCTCGGGGCACGTGCCGTGCACCGGCGGCGGCTCGCCGGGCAGGTCGGCCGGGAACGTCGCCGCCACCTGGACCGGCTCGGGGCGCTCGCCGCCGACCTGCGGGCCGGCCTGCCCGTTCCCCGTGAAGCCGCGCCGAGCCCGGAACCCGGGGCGGCGGGTCCAAACGACGACCCGGCCGGGACGGACCGGCTCGCCCGGCTGACCCGGTCGGCGGTCCGGCTCGCCGACCGGACCGGAGCGCCCCTGGCCGAACTCCTCGAACGCGTCGAGGCCGACGCGCGGGCGTTCGACCGGGGCCTGGCCGGTGCCGCCGCCCAGGCGGCAGGGGCCAACGCCACCGCGCTGCTGCTGGCCGCGCTTCCGCTCGGCGGCATCGCCCTCGGCTACGGCATCGGCGTCGATCCGCTGGCGGTGCTGCTGCACACCCCGGTCGGGGCCGGCTGTGCCCTCGTCGCGATGGGTCTGCAGGCCGGCGGGTTGCTCTGGGCCGAGCGGCTGGGCACCGTCCCCGGCGGAGGCGGGTGATGTCTCCGAATCACCTGTCGGCCGGTTGCCTGGTCCTGGCCGCGTTACTGGTCGCGGTGCGCGGCAACCGGGCCGGCCGGCGGTGGAACGGCCTGACCGGGCGGCGTGCCGACCGGAGCCGGCCGGGCTGGTGGCCGGACCGGATACGGCTCGGGGCCGCCCTGGCGGGTGTGGCGGTCCTGCTGCTGGTGGGCGGTTGGCCCGGTGTGCTGGGCGGCACGGTGACCGCCCCGGTGGCGGACCGGTTACTGCGACGGATCACCCCGCCCGCAGTGCGGAAGCGCCGGTTTCGGGAGGCCGCTGACCTGCCGCTCGCCGCTGACCTGCTGGCGGCGGCGATGCGGGCCGGCGCCCCGGTGGACCGGTCGGTGCTCGCGGTGGCCGATGCGTTGGACGGCCCACTGGCCGCCCGCCTCGCTCGGATCGGGCGGACGCTGCTGCTCGGCGGCGAGCCGTCGGAGGCGTGGGCCCACCTGGCACCGGTGCCCGGGGCGGACCGGATGGTGGCCGCCGCACTGCGCTCGTCCCGCAGCGGGGCGGCGTTGGCCGGTGCCCTCGGTCGCGTCGCCGACGATCTCCGGGCCGACCGCTCCACGGCGGCGGAAGCGTCCGCCCGGCGGGCCGGCGTGCTGATCGTGTTGCCGCTGGGCCTGTGCTTCCTGCCGGCCTTCATTCTCGCCGGCCTGGTGCCGGTGATCGTCGCCGTCCTCGGCGATGTGCTGTGACCCAACATCGAGAAAGGAACGAACGATGCGCAAACTCCTCAGCCGGCTGCGTGGGGACGCGGGGATGAACACCGCCGAGTACGCCGTGGGCACCCTCGCCGCCGTCGCCTTCGCGGGCATCCTGCTCAAGGTGCTCACCTCGGGCAACGTGCAGGCGGCACTGACGGCGGTCATCGACCGGGCGTTGAAGTGAGACCGCGCCGGCCGGCCGGTCGGGACCGGGGCTCGTTCACCGCCGAACTGGCGACCGGTCTGCCGGCGCTGCTCCTGCTCCTGTTCGCCGGAATCACCGCCGTCGACGCGGTCACCACGAAGGCGGCCTGCCTGGATGCGGCCCGGGAGGCGGCGCTCGCTGCCTCCCGGGGCGAGGACGGGACCGGCGCGGGCACCCGGATCGCACCGGAGGCGGCGGACGTGTCGATCGTGGTGCGCGAGGGGCGGGTCACCGCGACGGTCCGCGCCCCGGTCCGCGCGCTCGGTGCCCGGCTGCCCCGACTCACCGTCGAGGCAGGCACGGTCGCCGCCGTCGAACCCGGGGCACCGCAGCCCGGTGCACCACGGCCGGGCATGTGGGAACTGCCCACGCCGGAACTGGGCCCACCGCAACCGGAGGCACCCCAGCAAGGCCCGCCGAGACCTGGCGCACCCCAGCCCGGAATGCCGCAACGTGGCGTAGGGGAACCGGCCGTACCAGTCCTGGACGCGCGAACCCCGGATATGCCCGTCCCGGATGAGGGTGGACCCGGGGCGGGCGAGTGGGGAACCGGCCCGTGAGCCGCGACTGCCGGCCCCAGCGCGCTACTCGCCGAGTCGGGGTGACGGGTCCCGGAGGGGAGAGGCCCGGTGGCGTCGCCGACCGGGGTGGGGCCACCGTGCTGGTGCTCGCCATCGGCCTGGTCTTCGTCCTGGTCGGGCTGTTCGGGGCGGCGATCGGCGCGGCCCGGCTGGCGCGGCACCAGGCCCGGGTCGCTGCCGACTTCGGCGCCCTCGCGGGGGCCGGCGTTGCGCCGCAGGGTGCCGGGGTGGCCTGTGCGACCGCCGACGAGTTCGTCCGCGCCAATGCCGCCCGGCTGGTCACCTGCCGGGCGGACGGGCTCGACGTGGTGGTGACGGTCGAGGTGGCGGTCACCCCGCTGCCAGGGCTGCGGCGGTACGCCACCACCACCGCCCGCGCTGGCCCGGTCCGGGGCTGACCGGTCCGTGGTTGATTGGTCTGAGCGCGGTCCGGTGCTGAGGCCGGTCGGATCGTGCCGGCCCGCCCCGCAACAAGGCGTGCCGGCCTGCCCCGCAACAAGGGCGGGCCGCCCGGCCCCGGAACAAGGGCGGGCGGCCAACCCCGGAACAAGGCGGGCCGCCCCGAAGCAGGTCGGGCCGGCCAACCTGGAAGCAGGATGGACCGGCCCGACCCGCAACCGGGCGGCGGGTGGCTCAGCGGCCCTGGAGCGCGTCCAGACCGATGGCCATGGCGATCACCAGTCGCCTGTCGATCTGCGGGTGCGGCACCTCGACGACGTAACGGTCCCGCAGCCCCCACTTCTTGATCACCGAGAACACCGGCTGACCACCGGCGGTGAAGTCGAAGTGGTACGGCAGCCAGGACAGCGAGTCGACGAACCGGCGGAGCAGGGCCACCGGCATGCTGCGCTCCTGGCCGGTCATCGGCGGCAGGCCGGCCTGCTCGACGTGCCAGGTCGAGCGGAGCAGCGACTGGGCGAAGTCCTTGCGGAACAGCCCGATCGGTGTGCCGGCGTGATCGGTCACGTCGTACGTGGCACCGAGGTCGAGCCGCTGACGGGCCTTGAAACCGAGCAGCGGGTGCTGCTTGGAGTCGTCGGAGTAGATCGTGACCTGCTCCTTGAAGGCGAGCCGCTTCTGCTGCGCGAACGCCAGCAACTCGCCCTCGGTGCCGTCCGCCGCCACCGCCCGGACCTCGTACTGGTTGACCATCATCCGGATCCGCTGCCGGACGTGGAACTGGTGCTGTGCCTGCAAACTGTCCAACTGCATGAGAACTCCTCCGAAGGGTGCGCCGGAGTCTCGCACAACCCCACGACCAGCGCCCGCTGTCGCCGGTCGGCCACCCCCGTCAGCGCCCGGCGTCGCCGGGCGGCCGCCCCACGAGCAGAGCGCCCGCCGTCAGCGTCCGTCGGCGGTCGCCTTGAGCGCCCAGGTGTTGAGCACCTGGTGGATTCCCCGCAGCCGCTCGTTGATCTGGTCCAGGCGTTCCGCCTGGGCCAGGCCGGCCAGGGCGGCACCCAGCGCGATCAACTGGTCGGGGGTGAGATTGTCCTGGTCGATCGTGTAGAGCAGGTCGACGGTCTCGGCGATGGTGTCGGCCACGGCTTCTCCTCCGGGTCGGCATGAACGGCAGGGTCGGCGGTGAGGGGCACTTCCGATTATCGATGGAAGCGCTCCCATGCATCAATGCCCAGATGTCGTTCCGCTCAAGCACGATCCCGGGAGTCAATGGCGGCCCGCCCCACGCAGTGAGACCGCCGGCCGGGTCTCCGCTACCGGTCGGCCGGGCCGGGCTGGGCGGGCGCGGTGGTGGTGGACAGGTTGGCCAGGACCACGTCGAGGACCCGGACCGCGCCCGACTTGGACAGCGGGTTGTTGCCGTTGCCGCACTTCGGGGACTGGACGCAGGACGGGCAGCCCGACTCGCAGCCGCACTCGACGACGGCGTCCCGGGTGGCACCCAGCCAGGCCGCCGCCGTCCGGTAGGCCCGCTCGGCGAAGCCGGCCCCGCCGGGATGGCCGTCGTAGACGAACACGGTGGGTGCCTCGGTGTCCGGATGCAGGGCGGTGGACAGCCCGCCGATGTCCCACCGGTCGCAGGTGGCCATCAGCGGCAGCAGCCCGATCGCGGCGTGCTCGGCGGCGTGCAACGCCCCCGGCACGTCCGCCGGCTCGACCCCGGCCGCCGCCAACGACTGCGGGGAGAGCGTGAACCAGACCGCGACGGTCCGCAGCTCCCGGGCCGGCAGGTCCAGCGGGCGGGTGTCGATCACCTCGCCGGAGGCGATCCGGCGACGCTGGTAGGAGACCACCTGACTGGTGACGTCCACCTCGCCGAGGAAGAGCCCGACCGGGCCGGCGTCCCGGTACGAGCGGACCGACACCACCGAGAGCGAGGTGACGTCCCGGGCGTGGGTGGACCAGTCCGGCTCCTCGGCGTGCACCAGCGCGCACCCGTCGTCGAGGTCCAACGCGTCGACCACGTACGAGACGCCCTGGTGCAGGTAGACCGCCCCCGGGTGGACGAGGAAGTGCGCCGAGCCACCGTCGACGGTGCCGAGCAGCCGCCCCGTGGACGCCTCCACCACGCAGACCGGTGCCCCGCCCTGGCCGCGCAGGTCGATCTCGGGACGTTCCCGGTGCCGCCAGTACCAGCCGGTGGGCCGCTGCCGCAGGTCACCGGCCTGCACCAGCTCGTCGACGGCCTCCTTCGCCCCGTCACCGAACAGTTCCAGGTCGGCCGGGGTGAGCGGGGACTCGGCGGCGGCGCAGGCGAGCTGCGGGGTGAGCACGTACGGGTTGGCCGGGTCGAGCACCGTCGCCTCGACCGGGCGGCCGAACAGCGCCTCCGGATGGTGCACCAGGTAGGTGTCGAGCGGGTCGTCCCGGGCCACCAGCACGGCGAGTGCCTCGTCCCCGGAGCGCCCGGCCCGGCCGGCCTGCTGCCACAGCGACGCCCGGGTGCCCGGCCAGCCGCAGATCAGCACCGCGTCCAGCCCGACCAGGTCGACGCCGAGTTCCAGCGCGTTGGTGGAGGCCAGCCCGAGCAGGTCGCCGTGGAGCAGGGCCCGCTCCAGTTTCCGGCGTTCCTCCTTCAGGTACCCGGCCCGGTAGGCGGCGACCCGCTCGCCGAGGCCGGGCACCGCCTCGTCCAGTGCCCGGCGGGCGTTCGCGGCGACCACCTCCGCGCCGCGCCGGGACCGGACGAAGGCGAGCGTGCGTACCCCCTCGGCGACGGTGTCGGCGAGCAGGTCGGCGGTCTCCCGCAGCGCCGACCGACGGACCTGGGTCAGGTCGTCGGCGGGGGCCCCGACGCCGGCGATGGCCCCCACGTCGGCGGGTGGCGGCAGCAGCGGCGGTTCCCAGAGCGCGAAGGTGACCCCGCCGCGCGGCGAGGTGTCCTCGGTGACGGCGGTGACGGGCACGCCGGTGAGCCGTCCGGCGGTCGCCGCCGGGTCACCCGACGTCGCCGACGCGAGCAGGAACACGGGGGTACGGCCGAACTGCGCGCACCGGCGGCGCAGCCGGCGCAGCACGTGCGCCACGTGCGAGCCGAACACGCCCCGGTAGGTGTGGCACTCGTCGACGACCACGTACGTCAGCCGGCGCAGGAACCCCGACCAGTGGGTGTGTCCGGGTAGCAGGCCGTGGTGCAGCATGTCCGGGTTGGTCAGCACGAACCGGGAGTGCCGGCGGATCCACTCCCGTTCGGTGCGCGGGGTGTCCCCGTCGTAGGTGGCGGGGCGTACCCCGTCGAGGTCGAGGCCGGCGACGGCGCGGAGCTGGTCGGCGGCGAGGGCCTTGGTGGGGGCCAGGTAGAGCACCGTGGCCCGGGGATCGGCCAGCAGCGTGGCCAGCGTCGGGAGCTGGTACGCCAGGGACTTGCCGGACGCGGTGCCGGTGGCCACCACGACGTGCTGCCCGGCGTACGCCAGCTCGGCGGCCTCGGCCTGGTGCCGCCAGGGGGCGGTGACGCCGCGTCGGGCGAACGCCGCCCGTAGCTCCTCGGGGGCCCACTGCGGCCACGGCGCCTGCTGCCCGGCGCGGGCCGGCACCCGCTCGACGTGGGTGACCGGGTCGACCGGGTGGCGGGTGCGCAGCCGGTGCAGCAGCTCGGCCGGGCCTCGCCCGGTGCCGGGGCCTGCGGTGGCGGTGGCTGCGGGGTTCACGTCCTGCACTCTCGCACTGGTGTTCGGTGCTGAACAACCGGGCCGGTGGGTATGGAGGAGTCGCCGCCGGTGACCTCGTCAGGCCGTCCGGCGGGGATGGTTAGATGCCCAGGAGAGTTTACGGCTCTCGGAGGAGGACTGATGGAGCTGTCGCTGGCGACCCGCACCGTGGGGGAACACACGGTGCTCGAGGTCGGCGGTGAGGTGGACGTCTACACCGCACCCCGACTGCGCGAACGGCTCCTGGAGTTGATCGACGGCGGTGCCCGGCGGGTGGTCGTCGACCTGGGGCGGGTGGACTTCCTCGACTCCACGGGCCTGGGTGTGCTGGTCGGTGCCCTGAAGCGGCTGCGGTCGGCCGGGGGGTCGTTCGCCCTGGTCTGCGACAAGGAGCCGCTGCTGAAGATCTTCCGGATCACCGCCCTGGACCAGGTCTTCCCCCTGCACCCGACGGTGGACGCGGCGATCGCCGCCGACCCCACCGTCCCCGGCGCGTGATGGCGACGGTCCGGCTCTCCTTCTCGCCGGCGCCGGTGCACGTGCGCACCGCCCGCCTGGTCGGTGTGGCGGTGGCCCGTCGGGCCGGGGTCCGGGAGGATCTGCTCGACGAGGTACGTCTGGCGATCGGTGAGGCGTGCACCCGGGCGGTCGCCCTGCACCACCAGTACGGGTTGGCCGACCCGGTGCTCGTGGAGATGTCCGACTCCGGAGCGTATTCGGTGCGGGTGGTGGACCGGGCGCCGATCGAGGCGGGGCTGG
The DNA here is from genome assembly GCF_049178955.1 of Micromonospora sp. WMMD730. NCBI lineage: Bacteria > Bacillati > Actinomycetota > Actinomycetes > Micromonosporales > Micromonosporaceae > Micromonospora > Micromonospora sp. WMMD730. The sequence goes on along the minus strand of NZ_JBMHML010000002.1, from coordinate 6,811,433 downwards.
GTCTGGCCGCGTTGAACGCCGACGAGTTGGCCAACGAGGCGTTGACCGACGAGGCGCTGACCACCGGGGTGGGCTTCGCGCTGCTCGCCGGTTTCGTGGAGGACCTCCAGGTGCGGCCGGTGGCCGAGGGCATCGGGACCGAGGTCCGGATGGTGTGGCCGGTCGGTCGCTGATTGTCACTGTACGTATGCGAGGTCGTGACCCTTGGTGGGTCGCGGCCTCGCAGTGTTGATGGCCTCCTATATCAGATTTTACCTCATAACACAGTTACAGAGATCATCCGAACACGGCGTCCCCCAGGTGTGACCTCCAACACTGGGCAGGGCTACAGTCTGTGAGTTGTCAGTACGTGATCGTTCCCGCAGCCAGCGGATATGGATGTTGATCATCTTCCGTGGCGGCGGGTTCGGAGCACGTGCGCCACCGCATCCAGGCGTCGGCCATACGTCCACTGGCCGGCGCGACAGTGTTCGGTACAGGAGGACATAGATGTCCGGGACCTTGGCCGCCGAAGGCGGCGCGCTGTCCCTCACCGGAGAGAACGTGACGTACGTCGTCATCGCCGCGGTCATCGCGCTGGTGGCACTCGTCTTCGCCGCCGCCTTGACCAAGGCCGTGCTGGCAGCCGGTAAGGGCACCACCAACATGCAGGAGATCTCCGGCGCGGTGCAGGAGGGCGCCTCCGCCTATCTGCTCCGGCAGTTCAGGACGTTGGCGATCTTCGTGGTCGTCGCCGTCGTGCTGCTCTTCCTGCTGCCGGTGCACGACACCGACGGCAGCGAACTGGCGGTGAAGATCGGCCGGTCCGCGTTCTTCGTGGTCGGCGCCCTGTTCAGCGCGTTCATCGGCGGTGCCGGGATGTGGCTGGCCACCCGCGCCAACCTGCGGGTCGCCGCCGCGGCCCGGGAGGCGGCCGGCGGCCGGGAGGCCGCCATGAAGATCGCCTTCCGGACCGGCGGCGTGGTCGGCTTCCTCACCGTCGGCCTCGGCCTGTTCGGCGCGGCGCTCGTGGTCATGCTGTTCAAGGGCGACGCGCCGACCGTGCTGGAGGGCTTCGGCTTCGGTGCCGCCCTGCTCGCCATGTTCATGCGGGTCGGCGGCGGCATCTTCACCAAGGCCGCCGACGTCGGCGCCGACCTGGTCGGCAAGGTCGAGCAGGGCATCCCCGAGGACGACCCGCGCAACGCCGCCACCATCGCCGACAACGTGGGTGACAATGTCGGCGACTGCGCCGGTATGGCCGCCGACCTCTTCGAGTCGTACGCGGTGACGCTGGTCGCCGCGCTGATCCTCGGCCGCGCCGCGTTCGGCGAGGACGGTCTGGTCTTCCCGCTGATCATCTCCACCATCGGGGTCCTGATCGCCATCGTCGGGGTCTTCATCACCCGGCTGCGCCCCTCCGACCGCAACGGCCTGACCGCCATCAACCGGGCCTTCTACCTTTCCGCCGTGCTCTCCGCGGTGCTGGTCGCGGTCGCCGCCTTCCTCTACCTGCCGGCCAGCTTCGGCGAGCTGGAGGGCGGGCTCACCGGCGTCGACCAGAACCCCCGCGTGGTCGCCATCGGCGCGGTCGTCATCGGCATCGTGCTGGCCGCCGCCATCCAGGCGCTGACCGGCTACTTCACCGAGACCAACAGGCGTCCGGTGCAGGACATCGGCAAGAGCTCGCAGACCGGCCCGGCCACCGTCATCCTCGCCGGCATCAGCGTCGGCCTGGAGTCGGCGGTCTACTCGGCGCTGCTGATCGGCGCCGGGGTCTTCGGCGCGTTCCTGCTCGGCGGCAGCTCCATCACCCTGTCGCTGTTCGCGGTCGCGCTGGCCGGCACCGGCCTGCTCACCACCGTCGGCGTGATCGTCGCGATGGACACCTTCGGCCCGATCTCCGACAACGCGCAGGGCGTGGCCGAGATGTCCGGCGACATCGACGAGAACGGCGCGCGGATCCTCACCGAACTGGACGCGGTCGGCAACACCACCAAGGCGATCACCAAGGGCATCGCGATCGCCACCGCCGTGCTCGCGGCCACCGCGCTGTTCGGCTCGTACACCGACACGCTGCGCACCGCGTACTCCGACGCGGGCGTCGGGGACGTCGGCAGCGAGATCCTCAACGCGCTCAACGTCGCCAACCCGCGCAACCTGGTCGGTCTGATCATCGGCGCGGCGGTGGTCTTCCTCTTCTCCGGGCTGGCCATCAACGCGGTGTCCCGCTCGGCCGGCGCGGTGGTGATGGAGGTCCGCCGGCAGTTCCGTGAGCTGCCCGGCATCATGGACCGCACCCAGCGCCCCGAGTACGGCAAGGTCGTCGACATCTGCACCCGCGACGCGCAGCGCGAGCTGATGACCCCCGGCCTGCTGGCCATCCTCGCCCCGATCGCGGTCGGCTTCGGCCTCGGTCCCGGCGCGCTGGCCTCCTACCTGGCCGGGGCGATCGGGGCGGGCACCCTGATGGCGGTCTTCCTGTCCAACTCCGGTGGCGCGTGGGACAACGCCAAGAAGCTCGTCGAGGACGGTTCCTACGGCGGCAAGGGCTCCGAGTCGCACTCGGCGACGGTCATCGGCGACACCGTCGGCGACCCGTTCAAGGACACCGCCGGCCCGGCGATCAACCCGCTGCTCAAGGTGATGAACCTGGTCTCGCTGCTGATCGCGCCGGCCGTGGTGGCCTGGAGCGTCGGCGACGACCGGAACACCCCGCTGCGCCTGACGGTCGCGGTGGTCGCCACCCTGATCGTGGTCGCGGCGGTGGTGTTCAGCAAGCGCAAGGGCGTCGCCATGGACTCCACCCCGGACGGTGGCGGCACCGGCACGGGCAACGACCCGAAGCGGGTCGAAGCCGCCAACGCCTGAGTCACGACGCGGCGGGTCCCCGGTCCCACGGGGGCCCGCCGCGTCGGGCGGTGCACCCGAAACCTGACCGCTGGCGCAATCGCCCGGAGGCCGTACGCTGCAACGCATGCGTACGTGTCGGGCGGGTGACGCCGGGAAGCTCACGGCGGTCCTCGTCACGGTCGTACTCGTCGTGGCCGGGTGCGGTGGCGGGCCCAGCCCCCGGGTCTGGGCGGCGTCGGTCTGCGAGGCGCTCACCCCGTGGCGGGCCGAGATCAGCAAGCTCACCAGCAGCACCCACCAGCAGATGACCGCGCAGACCACCCCGGCGCAGGCGAAGGAGAACCTGGTGCGGCTCTTCGGCGGCGCCGAACAGGCGAGCGAGACGGCCCGCCGCCGGATCGCCGACGCGGGCATCCCGGAGACGGACCACGGCGACGAGGTGTCGAAGGGGTTCCGCACCTCCCTGGCGAAGATCAGGGACGCCTACGGCCGCGCCGGGGACACCATCGACGCCCTGGACACCACGCGGGCCGCCGCCTTCTACGACGGCGTCCAGGCCGCGGTGGACACGCTCAACCAGGAGTACGACGCGAGCGCGCTGGACACCGGGCGGCTCAACTCGACAGAACTCAAGCAGGCCTTCGACGAGGTTCCGGAGTGTCGCTGAGGCGTGCCGACCCGCCCGGGGAACCGGGGCGTCAGCTGTCGCTGTTCGGCACCGAGGCGGCCGATCCGTCCGTCGCCGACCTGGCCGGGCTGCTCGCCGGCCCGGGGGAGGTGCACCGGATGGGCCGTACCGCCCGGTTGTCCGTCGGGGTGGACGCGGCCTGGCGGGTGCACGTGCTCGTCGACGAGTTGGCCCGGCGGGGGCTCGCGGCGGGCTGGGAGTCGACCGGGGAGCAGCGTTACGTCGTGCGGACCCCGTACCTGACCACGCTGGCGCCGTTGGCGACGGCCTGGCTGGCCGGTGGGGTGAAGCGGCCGCCGCCCCGGTTCCACCTGCACGGTCGGCGGCTGCGGCTGTGGCTGGCCGCCGCCGGGGCGGCCGACGACGCCGGGCTGCTGCTGCGCCTCGACCGGCGCGACGAGCCGTGGTGGCCGGTGGTGCGGGCGGCGCTCGCGGTGGTGGGCCTGCCGGCGGCGCTGCTGGAGGTGGAGGCGGGCGGCCCGGCGTACCGGATCGGTGGGCGGCGGCTGGCCCGGCTGGCCGAACTGGTCGGCGACCGCCCGCCGGCCGCCCCCGCCGACCTCTGGCCGTGACCGCCCGCCCGGGCCCGCCGCCGCCCGCCGCCGCCCGTGGGTCGGGTGGTGATCGGCTCTACGGGGGCTGTGTTGCGGTATCGGAGCGACCGGATGCCGCCACTTCGGCCCACTGGAGTCGATCAGCCGAGACCGGCCGGGCGTCCGATCATGGACGGTATCGCGGAGAGTATGCTAGTCGTCTCACTCTGTGAACACCTGGGTTCGCCCAGGTCGGAGGGCCGGCGTCGTCACCGTGGCCCACTTCGGGGCCTACCCACGGTGTACGGTGGCGCCGTCCGGTCACTGAGGCCGCGCGGCGCCGGCGGTGCCGCCGCGCGGACGCTGTTTGCCGCCCCCGGGACCCGGAGCCGGGGCGGCGCGTTACGTTGGACATCCGGACCGACGGTGGTCCGGCGGGCGCAACACGGCCCGAAACGGGCCTGGAGCAGGAGCGAGGTCGGGGAGAGACGTGCCGAGCAGAGCTGGAACCACCCGTCTGGTCATCGTCGAGTCACCGGCGAAGGCCAAGACGATCTCGGGCTACCTCGGCCCGGGGTACGTCGTGGAGGCCAGCTTCGGCCACGTCCGGGACCTGCCCCGCAACGCCGCCGACGTGCCGGCCAAGTACAAGGGTGAGTCGTGGGCCCGGCTGGGGGTGGACGTCGACAACGGCTTCCACGCCCTCTACGTGGTCTCGGCCGACCGTAAGCAGCAGATCAGCAAGCTGGTGAAGCTGGCCAAGGAGGTCGACGAGATCTTCCTGGCCACGGACGAGGACCGCGAGGGCGAGGCGATCGCCTGGCACCTGGTGGAGACCCTCAAGCCCAAGGTGCCGGTCAAGCGGATGGTCTTCCACGAGATCACCAAGCCGGCCATCCAGGCGGCGGTGGCGAACCCCCGCGAGATCGACCGCGACCTGGTCGACGCCCAGGAGGCCCGGCGCATCCTCGACCGGCTCTACGGCTACGAGGTCTCCCCGGTGCTGTGGAAGAAGGTCATGCCGAGGCTCTCGGCGGGCCGGGTGCAGTCCGTGGCGACCCGGATCGTGGTCGAGCGGGAGCGCCAGCGGATGGCCTTCCGCACCGCGGAGTACTGGGACATCCTCGCCACCCTCGCGGTGGCGAACCCGGGCGAGGGCCCGCGTACCTTCAACGCCACCCTGGTCGCGCTCAACGGTGACCGGATCGCCACCGGCAAGGACTTCGAGCCGACCACCGGCCGGGTGCGGCCCGGCGCGGGCGTGGTGCACCTCGACGAGAGCGGGGCGCGGGGCCTGGCGGCCCGCCTCGACGGGCGGCCGTTCACCGTCACCCGGGTCGAGGAGAAGCCCTACCGCCGTCGCCCGTACGCGCCGTTCATCACCTCGACCCTCCAGCAGGAGGCAGCCCGCAAGATGCGGTTCTCGTCGCAGCAGACGATGCGCACCGCGCAGCGGCTCTACGAGAACGGCTACATCACCTACATGCGTACCGACTCGGTGAACCTGTCGGAGACCGCCATCGCGGCGGCCCGCCGGCAGATCGTCGAGCTGTACGGCGAGCGCAGCGTGCCGCCGGAGCCGCGCCGCTACACCGGCAAGGTGAAGAACGCCCAGGAGGCGCACGAGGCGATCCGCCCGGCGGGTGACAACTTCCGCACCCCCGGCGACGTGGCCAAGGAGCTGTCCGGCGAGGAGTTCAAGCTCTACGAGCTGATCTGGCGGCGGACCATCGCCTCGCAGATGACCGACGCGGTCGGCTCCAGCGTCTCGGTGCGCATCCGGGCGGTCTCCGCCGCGCAGGAGGAGGCGGACTTCGGCGCCACCGGCAAGACCATCACCGACCCGGGCTTCCTGCGGGCGTACGTCGAGTCCAGCGACGACGAGAACGCCGAGGCCGAGGACGCCGAGCGTCGGCTGCCCACCCTGGTCAAGGACCAGCCGTTGACCGCCGACGAGCTGGCCGCGCAGGGCCACCACACCCAGCCGCCGTCGCGCTACACCGAGGCGTCGCTGGTCAAGGCACTGGAGGAGCTGGGCATCGGCCGCCCGTCGACGTACGCGTCGATCATGCAGACGATCCAGGACCGGGGCTACGTCACCAAGCGCGGCCAGGCGATGATCCCGACGTTCCTGGCGTTCGCGGTGATCGGGCTGATGGAACGGCACTACCCGCGCCTGATCGACTACGACTTCACCGCCAGCATGGAGAACGAGCTGGACGAGATCGCCGGGGGCGACCACGCCGCCGTCGACTTCCTCACCGCGTTCTACTTCGGCAGCAGCAACGGCACCGGGGACCAGGCCATCGCCCACGCGGGCGGGTTGAAGAAGCTGGTCACCGAGAACCTCAGCGAGATCGACGCGCGTAGCGTCAACTCGATCCCGCTGCACACCGACGACGAGGGGCGCGAGGTCGTCGTCCGGGTCGGCCGGTTCGGGCCGTACCTCCAGCGGGCCCTGCCCGGCGAGCAGCCGGCACCGAAGGCCGACGGCGAGGAGGGCGGCAGCCAGGGCGACCGGGCGCCGATCCCGGAGGGGTTGGCCCCCGACGAATTGACCCCGGAGAAGGTGCACGAGCTGTTCCTCGGCGGGGGCGGCGAACGCAAGCTCGGCGACGACCCGGCCACCGGGGAGCCGATCGTGCTCAAGTCCGGCCGGTTCGGCCCGTACGTCGCCAGCGGCGAGCGCAAGTCGTCGCTGCTGCGCACGCAGACCCCGGACTCGCTCACCCTCGACGAGGCGTTGAAGCTGCTCAGCCTGCCCCGGGTGATCGGGGTCGCCCCGGACGGCGCGGAGGTCGTCGCCAACAACGGCCGCTACGGCCCGTACGTCAAGCGCGGTGACGAGTTCCGCTCGCTGGACTCGGAAGACAAGATGTTCACCGTCACCCTCGACGAGGCGCTGGCCCTGCTGGCCGCCCCGAAGACCCGCCAGCGTCGGGCCGCCGCGCCCCCGCTGCGCGAGATGGGCGTCGACCCGCTGACCGAGAAGCCACTGGTGATCAAGGACGGCCGGTTCGGGCCGTACGTCACCGACGGGGAGTTCAACGCGTCGCTGCGGCGCGGGCAGACCCCGGAGGAGCTGACCATCGAGCAGGCGTCGGAGATGCTGGCCGAGAAGCGGGCGAAGGGCCCGGCCCCGAAGAAGGCGGCGGCGAAGAAGGCCCCCGCCAAGAAGGCGGCGGCCAAGAAGGCCACGGCGACCAAGGCGACGACGGCGAAGAAGACCGCCGCCGCCGCGAAGTCCACGGCCGCCAAGAAGACGACCACCGCCACCACCACGACGGCGAAGAAGACCCCGGCCAGGAAGGCCGCCCCCCGCAAGGCCACCACCGCCGCCGAGTAACCCACCCGTCCCCCAGCCACCCCGGTCGCTCGCCGACGCGGTGGATCTTGGAGGCAAACGGCCCCTCCGGGGGCCGATTCTCTCCAAGATCCACCCGTTGTCCACAGGGGCTGCGCGTGACGGGTGCTGGTGGGCAGTGTGCGGGGGTGACGGTTCGAAGGGGTACGGGGTCCGGTCCACGGGTACGGGCGGGTGCGGGGCTCCGGCGGGCGCTTCCCGCCGACGACGCGGACGAGTTGACCTGGCTGCGCTTCCGACAGGAGGACGTGATCAGCCTGGCCCAGGCATCCCGGTACCTGTCCCGCAAGGCGATCCGGCACCGGGTGGAGGCGGGACGGTGGCGGCAGGTCCACCGGGCGGTGTTCGTGACGTACAACGGTCCCGTAGACGCCGGACAGTTCCGTTGGATCGCCGTGCTGGCTGCCGGGCCGCACGCCGTGCTGGGTGGCCTCAGCGCGGCCCAGGCCGGCGGTCTGCGCGGCTTCCGGGCCCGCCCGGTCGACCTGTTGCTCCCCGCATCGTCCCGCCGCGACGTGCTGCCGCCGGGGGTACGCGTGCACCGGACCACCCTCCTACCCCCGCAGGACGTGCTCACCGTCGGGCAGCCTCCCCGTACCAGGCCGGCGCGGTCGGTCGTCGACGCGGCCCAGTGGGCGGCAGGTGACGACGAGGCGCGCGCCATCGTCGCGGCGGCCTTCCAGCAGCGCCTGGTGACGGGCGGGGAGGTACACGAGGTGCTGGCCCGGCTGCCGCGCCTGCGCCGCCGGGCACTGGTGACCGCGATCGTCACCGATGCCGCAGGCGGCTCCCACTCCCTCGGTGAGCTGGACTTCCTCGACCTGACCCGCCGGGCCGGCCTGCCGGCTCCGACCCGGCAACAGGTCCGGTACGACCCGGCCGGCCGACGCCGCTACCTCGACGCGTACTTCGCCCAGTGGCGGGTGCACGTGGAGATAGACGGAGGACAGCATCTCGACCCGGCCCACGCCTGGGCGGACATGCGACGGCAGAACTCTCTCTGGATCGAGGGAGACCGGGTGCTCCGCTTTCCGGCCTGGGCGTTGCGGGCCCGCCCCGACGAGGTCGTCGCCCAACTCCGTGCCGCCCTGCGCGCGGCCGGCTGGCCCGGCTGACCGACCCCGCCCCGTGCGTCCACCAGATCTTGGAGGGAAAGTGCCCCCGCAGGGGCCGTTTCTCTCCAAGATCGTCGTGGGGGCGGGTCAGGGGCCGAGGATGTGGTCGAGGTGGGGGTTGGTGAGGACCCGGCCGGGGTCGAGGCGGGCCCGCAGATCCTGGAAGTCGGCGAACTTCGGGTACACGGTCGCTAGGGAGGCCGCGTCCCGGTAGTGCAGCTTGCCCCAGTGGGGTCGGCCGCCCAGCCCCGCTGCGACCTCCTCGAAGGCCCGGAAGTACGGCTCGTAGGGCATGCCGACGTACTGGTGGACGGCGAGGTAGGCGGAGTCGCGGCCGTAGCCGTGGGACAGCCAGATGTCGTCGGCGGCGGTGAACCGCACCTCGACGGGGAAGAGCACCTTGAAGGGCAGCCGGTCGACGAGGCGGCGCAGTTCCGCAAGCGCCTGCGGCAGGGCGGCGCGCGGGATGCCGTACTCCATCTCCACGAAACGGACCCGGCGCGGGGTGCAGAAGACCGTGTCGGAGCGGCCGGTGTAGGTGCGTTCGGTGAGCGCGCGGGCGGAGACCGCGCTGATCGTGGGCACCAGCGTCGGGACGGCCCGACCCAGCCGGCAGGCCCCGGCGAAGACGGTGTTGGCGAGGAAGTCGTCGTCCAGCCAGCCCCGCCAGCGGGGCAGCGGCCGGTCGTCGGCGGGCACCCGGTCGTTGGTCTTGAGCTGCACCCGGTCGGTGTACGGGAACCAGTAGAACTCGACGTGGTCGTGCCGGCCGATGAGACCGGACAGGTCGCCCAGCACCTCGTCGAGCGGGGCGGGGCGTTCGTGTGCGCGCAGGGTGAACGCGTCGACGCAGCGCAGGGTGACCTCGACGAGCACGCCGAGCGCCCCCAGGCCGACCCGGGCGGCGGCGAAGATGTCCGGGTGTTCCTCGGCCGAGCAGTGCAGCACCTCGCCGGTGCCGGTGACCAGGGTGAGCGCCTCGACGAAGGTGGACAGGCAGCCGTACGCGGCGCCGGTGCCGTGGGTGCCGGTGGAGATCGCCCCGGCGATGGTCTGCGCGTCGATGTCGCCAAGGTTGGGCATGGCCAGGCCGTGCCCGGCGAGCAGCGCGTTGAGCGCCCGCAGGGTCGTCCCGGCGGGCACGGTGACCAGCCGGGCGTCCCGGTCGACCCGGACGCCGGTGTCGAGGGCGGACAATTCCATCCGCCGGCCGTCGGTCAGGGCGATGGGGGTGAACGAGTGACCGCTGCCGACCACCCTGATCCGCTCGCCCGCGCCCGCCGCGTCCAGGACCGCCTCGGCTGTGTCCTCGACGGTGGTAGGGCGCAGGATGGCGGTGGCGACGCTGCGTTGGTTGCCCGCCCAGTTGGACCAAGCGGTGGTGGTACCGGCCATCGGCGCTCCTCGACATGAACGTGAACTGCCTTCATATCAGGAACGTTGTGCCTGGTAAATACCGCAATCGAGGTCCGCTCGTTGTACCGGTAGTCACGGCCTCGTGACATGTGGATATGTTCTTCCGTCGAAGGGGGGTGGCGTCGAGTGTCCACACCAGCCGCCACGACCGGGCCGCTGCGCCGCGTTCCGGTGCAGGGTCGAAGTGTCGCGCGCGTCCAACGGATGTTGGACGCCTGTGCCGAGCTCGTCGACGAGGTGGGGTACGAGGGGTTGACCACCACGTTGCTCGCCGAGCGGGCCGAGGTGGCGATCGGGTCGGTCTACCAGTTCTTCCCGGACAAGCGGGCGATAGTCCAGGCGTTGACGCTGCGCACGATGGAGTCCTACCTCCAGCGGCTCGACGAGCGCTTCGCCTCCGACGACCTGACCCACTGGTGGGACGGCGTCGACGCGGGCATCGACGAGTACATCTCGATGCACCGGACGGTCCCGGGCTTCCGGACCCTGCACTTCGGTGACGTCGTCGACCTGCACCTGCTCGACGAGCAGCGGGACAACAACGGGGTGATCGCCGACCAGTTGGCCCGGGTGCTCACCGAGCGGTTCGGCATGGTCGACGAGCCGCGGCTGCGGTTCTGCCTGGAGATCGCCGTCGAGGCCGCCGACGCCCTGATCAAGCTGGCGTTCCGCCGCAAGCAGGAGGGCGACGAACGGGTCCTCGCCGAGGCCAAGGCGCTCATCCGGGAGTACCTGCACCGGCACGTCGAGGCCCCGACCGAACCCGCCGCCCAGCCCTGACCGACCGGCCCTGACCGACCGCCCCGGCCGGCCCGCGAAGCCGCCCCGGGGTCGGCCGTAGTCGGTTCTGTGCCGTCGACGGCCGGCCCGCAACCGGCACCGCGAGGGGCGGATCAGAGGAAGGCGTGGCCCTCACCCCGGTAGGTGGGCACCGTGGCGACCACGCTGTCCCCGTCGACCAGGTGCAGGTCGTTGACCCGTTCGCAGAGTTCGCCGGCCTTGGCGTGCCGGAACCACACCCGGTCGCCGATCCGCAGGGCGGCTGCGGCGGCGCCGGTGAGCGGGGTCTGCACCTCGCCCGCGCCCTCGGTGCCGACGAGTTCCAGCCCGGCCGGCAGCCACGGCCGCGGCAGCCGGCTCGTCGCCGCCGGTCCGGAGGCGATCCAACCGCCGCCGAGCACGGTGGCGATCTCCGGCGTCGGGCGGCGGACCACCGAGCAGGCGAAGAACGCCGCCGGGGTCGGCCGCCAGGCGCGGTAGGCGTCGAACAGCGTCGGGCCGTACAGCCCCGAGCCGGCGGTGACCTCGGTGACCGAGGGGTCGGCGCTGGTGGCGGCCACGCTGCCGGTGCCACCGCCGTTGACGAATTCCAGGTCGGCGTGTTCGCGGACGGCGGCGACCGCCGCACCCCGTCGGGCCAGCAGCTCCCGGTACGACCCGCGCTGGGCGATCCGGATCGCGGCGCTGAGCGCGGCCTGTCCGGGCGGGGCGTCCCCGAGTCCGGCGATCTGTGCCTCGTACGACATCAGGCCGACCAGCCGGAAGCCGGCCCGACGGGCGACGGCGGCGGCGAGCGCGCCGGCCGCCCGGGCGCTGTGCACCGGCGAGCGGCGGACCCCGACGTGCACCCGGCCGCGCAGGGGTCGCCAGGAGGCGTCGAGGTCGAGGCAGACCCGGACCTCGGGTCGGCGGCCCGGGGCGCACACCGTGTCGATCAGGTCGAGCTGCTCGGTGCTGTCGATCATGAGGGTGACCGCCGCGGCGAGCTGCGGATCACCGGCCAGGGCGGCGAGCGCCCCCCGGTCGGCGGTGGGGTACGCCACGAGCGCGTCGCCGGTCGCGCCGGAGCGGACCAGCCAGTTCGCCTCGGCCAGGGTGAACGCCATCACGCCGGCCCAGCCGGCCCGGCCGAGCGCCCGGTCGAGCAGGTCGCGGGACCGGATCGACTTGCTGGCGGCGCGGACCGGCTTACCGGCGCTGCGCGCGGCCAGTGCGGCGGCGTTGGCGTCGAAGGCGGTGAGGTCCACCACGGCGTAGGGCGGGTCGAGGTGGGCGGTCGCCTTGTCGAGGCGTTCGCGCAGGGTGTCGCTGTCGATGGCCACGAATGCACGCTAACTGTCCGGACGGCAATGCGAAATACCCTCACGTCCTACCGGGCTGCGGACGGTGGCGTCAGCGGCCTAGGCTCGGCGAGCAGGAGAATGTCGCCGGTGGGGAGGCCCCCACCGGGTCTAGAGTGTTGCACCGGGACTGCCCAGTGTTGGGCCGGCGCGTGGAGGTACGGCCATCGAAAGCCAGCAGAACGGCGAGTCGTCCGGTGCGTCGTCGTCCGGGCCCGCCGGAGCCGCCGCCCAGACCGACCGGTCCGGGGCGGCGGCGATCCGGTCCGTGCTGCGCATCCGACCGTTCCGGCGGCTCTGGATCGTCCTCGGCGCAGCCTCCTTCGGTGACTGGCTCGGCCTGCTCGCCACCTCCGTCTTCGCCGCCGCGCAGGTCTCCGGCAGCACCGCCCAGGGGGCGGTGTTCGGTGGCGTGATCGCAATCCGGCTGCTCCCGGCACTGGTGCTGGGGCCGGTGGCCGGCGTGCTCGCCGACCGGTTCGACAGGCGCTGGACGATGGTCATCTGCGACCTGCTGCGCTTCCTGCTGTTCGCCTCGATCCCGCTGGTCGCGCTGCTCGGCGTCCGGGGCGGCGTGGTGGTCACCTGGGCGGCGATCGCCACCTTCCTGATCGAGTCGATCACCCTGCTCTGGATCCCGGCCAAGGAGGCCGCGGTCCCCAACCTCATCCCGCGCGCCCGGCTGGAGACCGCCAACCAGCTCACCCTGATCACCACGTACGGCCTGACCCCGGTCGCCGCCGCGATCGCCCTGGCGGTGCTGGACCGCAGCGTGCGCGGGGTCACCGGCGGCGAGATGCCGAGCTGGGCCGAGCCCGCCCAGCTCGCCCTCTGGTTCAACGCCCTCTCCCGGCTCGCCACCGCGCTGGTGGTGGCCTTCGGCATCAAGGAGATCAGCCAGGCCCAGGCCCGGGAACGGGGTGAGCGCGCCGAGCAGGGCATGTTCAGCCAGTTCACCGAGGGCTGGAAGTTCATCGGCCAGACCCCGCTGGTCCGGGGCCTGGTGCTCGGCATCTTCGGCGCGTTCGCCGGTGGCGGCATCGTGATCGGCACCGCCAAGTTCTTCGCCGCCTCGCTCGGTGCCGGCGACGCCGCGTTCTACATGCTTTTCGGCGCGATCTTCATCGGGCTGGCGGTCGGCATCGGGCTCGGCCCGATGATCGTCCGGGACATGTCCCGCCGCCGCTGGTTCGGCATGAGCATCGTGCTGGCCAGCGCGTCCGTGCTGGTGCTGGCCTTCGCCATCCACCTGTCGATGGCCATCCTCGGTGCGATCATGGTCGGCGCGGGCGCCGGCATGGCCTTCCTCGCCGGCACCACGCTGCTCGGCGGCGAGGTCGCCGACGAGGTACGCGGCCGGGTCTTCGCCGTGGTGCAGATCGGCACCCGGCTGGTGCTGATCCTGGCGATCGCACTGAGCAGCCTGCTGGTCGGGGTCGGCGGCTCGCGTCAGCTCACCATCGCCGACCTCGGCATCTCGGTCTCCTCCACCCGGCTGCTGCTGCTCGCCGCCGGCCTGGCCGGCATCTTCGCCGGGATCAGCGCGTTCGGGCAGATGGACGACAAGAAGGGCGTGCCGGTCCTGGCCGACCTGTGGGGCTCGATGCGCGGTCGGCCGCTGATGCCGGCCGAGCCGTTCGTCTCCAACGGTCTCTTCGTGGTCTTCGAGGGCGGTGAGGGGGCCGGCAAGTCCACCCAGTTGGAGCAGCTCGCCGCCCGCCTGCGCGAGCAGGGCCGGGACGTCGTGGTGACCCGGGAGCCGGGTGCCACGGCCGTGGGTGAGCGGATCCGGGCCCTGGTGCTTGAGGATTCCGGCGCGGACGCCCCCTCCCCACGCGCCGAGGCGCTGCTGTACGCCGCCGACCGGGCCCACCACGTCGCCACCGTGGTCCGCCCCGCCCTGATCCGGGGCGCGGTGGTGATCAGCGACCGGTACGTCGACTCGTCCCTGGCCTACCAGGGCGCGGGTCGTACGCTGCCGGTCGACGAGGTCTCCTGGCTCTCCTCCTGGGCCACCGGCGGGCTCAAGCCCGACCTGGTGGTGCTGCTCGACGTCGATCCGCGCACCGGCCTGTCCCGGGCCGCCGCCCGCAACCAGGGGGCCGACCGGCTGGAGGCCGAGTCCGTGGCCTTCCACGAGCGGGTCCGCTACGCCTTCCTCGACCTCGCCGCCAACGACCCGAAGCGTTACCTGGTGCTCGACGCGGCCCGCCCGGTAGACGAGATCGCCGGCCAGGTCGGCCGCCGGGTGCAGGAGTTCCTGGTGGACCCGGCCGGCATCGTGCACCCGCGCCCCGCGCACGGGCCGGACACCTCGGTCCAGCCCGAGTTATCCGACACGGAGCTGGTGGGGATGGAGCACCGGACCTGATGCCGGACGTCTTCGCCGAGCTGGTCGGCCAGGACGACGCGGTCGACACCCTGCGCCGGGCCGCCGCGTCGGCCGCCGCCGTGCTGCGCGCCGCCCACCTCCCGGCACCCTCCGCCACCGCCGACGACCCGGACGACGACCTGGCCGCCCTGGCCGAGGCCGACGAGGATGCCGCCGCCGGGTCGACCGCCACGGCCGTCGACCCGGGGGCCGGGATGACCCACGCCTGGATCTTCACCGGCCCGCCCGGTTCCGGCCGTTCGGTGGCCGCCCGCGCCTTCGCCGCCGCCCTCCAGTGCGTGCACGGCACCGGCTGCGGTAGCTGCCCCGGCTGCCACACCACGCTCACCGGCACGCACGCCGACGTCCGGCTGGTGGCCCCCGAGGGGCTCTCCATCGGCGTCGGCGAGATGCGCGCCCTGGTGCTGCGGGCGGCGAGCACCCCGTCCGGCGGGCGCTGGCAGGTGGTGATCATCGAGGACGCCGACCGGCTCACCGAGGCGGCCGGCAACGCGCTGCTCAAGGCGGTCGAGGAGCCGCCACCGCGGACGGTCTTCCTGCTCTGCGCCCCGTCCACCCACCCGGAGGACGTGTCGGTGACGATCCGGTCGCGGTGTCGGGTCGTACCGCTGCGGCAGCCCTCGGCGGCGGCGGTCGCCGAGGTGCTGGTCCGGCGGGACGGCATCGCGCCCGACGTGGCGCAGTGGGTGGCCGCCGCCGCGCAGGGGCACGTGGGGCGGGCCCGGCGGCTGGCCCGCGACCCCGAGGCGCGTCAGCGCCGGGACGCGGTGCTGGCGGTGCCGCGCCGGCTGACCGGGGTGGGCACCGCGCTGGACGCGGCGTCGGCGCTGATCGAGGCGGCCGAGGCCGAGGCGGCGGCCTCGGTGGCGGAGTCCGACGCGACCGAGCGGGCCGCGTTGCAGACCGCGCTGGGCGCGGGCGGCACCGGCCGGGGCGCGGCGGGCGCGACGCGCGGCTCCGCCGGCCAGCTCAAGGACCTGGAGAAACGGCAGAAGTCGCGGGCCACCCGGGCCCAGCGCGACGCCCTGGACCGGGCCCTGGTGGACCTGGCCGGCTTCTACCGGGACGCGCTCACCTCGGCGCTGCGCGCGCCGGTCGCCCCGGTGCACACCGACACCGCCGCGCTGGCCGAGGCGGGCGGGCAGAAGTGGGCCCCGGAGGGTGCGCTGCGCCGGCTGGAGGCGGTCCTGGAGTGCCGGGCCGCGATCGAGGCGAACGTCAAACCCCGCATCGCCGTGGAGGCGATGATGCTCTCGCTCTGGCGCGGCTGACCCCCGGTTCCCGCCCATCGACACGTGTTGACGGGGTGCGGTACGGTCCCGGTGGGCCGCGGTGATCGTGGTGGCACGCAGGGTGAGGTCGACCTGGGGGGAGATCGGATGCCGCGCGGCGAGATCGACGAGGCGTGGATCGAGGAGGCGGTGCGGCGGTACCGCCGGATCGAGTCCCTCCAGGCCGAGTTCGACCGGGCGGTGGAGACCGTCGAGGTGACCGTCCGCTCGCCCGACGGGCTGGTCGAGGTGGTGGTGACCGCCGGTGGGCGGATCACCGACGTGCGCTTCCTCGGGCCGCTGCACAACCGCCACCCCCGGGACGTGGCCGGCTCGGTGCAGGCCGCCGTCACGGCCGCCGCCGACGCCGCCCAGTGGGCCCGGGAGAAGCTGCACAACGAGACGTTCACCGCCTACCGTCCGCTCGCGGGGGCGTGAGATGGACGCCCTGCGTACCCTCGCCGACCGCCTCGACGAGGCGAGCGCCACCCTCGCCGCGCTGTCCCGGACGGTCACCGCCACCGACCCGCCGCACCCGGCGTTCGGCGCGCACGCCGCCGGCCGTCCCGGCGAGGTCGGCCGGGCCCTGCACCGGCAGTGGACGACCGCCACCGACGGCCGGGCCCGCGAGGCGGGTGCCGCCGCCGCCCGGCTGGCCGCCGCCGCGTCGGCCGTCCGCAGCGCCGCCGACCGCTACACGTCCAGCGACGAGGCCGCCCGCCGCCGGCTGGCCGGGGAGGCGTGATGGACCCGCTGGACCGGCTCGCCGAGCCCGGCCTGGACCTGCTCGCCCGGGTCGACACGCTGCTCGCCGCCGGCGCGCCCGAGGCGCACCCGGTCTGGCCGCTGCTGCGCCGGATGCAGCTGCTGCCGGGGGAGGCCCTGCGCGCGTTCCTCGACCTGCATCCCGCGCCGCTGGCGACCGCCGGCCACGCCGTGCGCCGTCTCGTGCGGGGGTACGACGACGCGTGCGCCGCCCTCACCGATCCGGGCATCTGGTCGGGCCCGGCCGGGGCGTCCTACGACGAGGCCCGTACCGCCCTGCTGCGCCATCTGGACGAGGGCCCGGAGAGCCTGGTGGGCCGGCTGGAGTCCACCGCCGGTTACGCCGACGCGCTCGCCGACTGGGTGGAGGGCAGCCGGTTGGCGGTGGCCCGGGTGCTGGCCGAGGTGCTCGGCTCCACCGAGGCGGTCCGGGTCCGGGTGGCCGCCGGGGCGGGTGCCGGGCCCGCCGGGGCGGCTGCGGCGGCCGAGATCGCCACCCGGGTGCTCGCGGTGCTCGGGGTGGCCTACGACGGGGCGGAGACGTTGCTGCGCCAGTGGTCGCCCAGCCTCGCCGAGTCGACCTGGCGGCCGACCGGCGGGCCGTCGTACCACGGCGGCCCGGTGCGGATCGGCTGATGGGCCGACCGACCCGGCGGGGGGCCCGCCCGCCGCACCGGGACCGGTTCCGTCGATCCGTCGTAGGCTGAACGCATGGGCATGCTCTGCGCGGTCAGCTTCAACCGGTACGGGCGGCTCTACTACCTCGACCCGGGGGAGTTCAGCCCGCAGGTCGGTGACCGGGTGCTCGTCCCCACCGACGACGGTCCCGAGGTGGCGGAGTGCGTCTGGGCGGCGCAGTGGGTCTCGGAGGAGACCGACGGCTTCCCGAAGCTTGCCGGGTTGGCCGGCGACGACGACCTGCGCCGCGACGAGCTGCTGCGGCGGCGCAAGGCCGAGGCGAAGGTGGCGGCGAAGCGGCTGATCCGGGAGCACGGCCTGCCGATGAAGGTGGTCGCGGTGGATCACGTCCTCGCCGCAGCCGAGGGGGCCGGGGACCGGACGACCGTCTACTTCACCGCCCCGCACCGGGTGGACTTCCGCTCGCTGGTCCGGGACCTGGGTGCGACCCTGCACTGCCGGGTGGAGCTGCGGCAGCTCTCCGCCCGTGATTCGGCCCGGGTGCAGGGTGGCATCGGTTCCTGCGGCCGGGACCTGTGCTGCGCCACCTTCCTCAACGACTTCGAGCCGGTCACCATCCGGATGGCCAAGGACCAGGACCTCCCGCTGAACCCGCTGCGGATCTCGGGCGCCTGCGGCCGGCTGATGTGCTGCCTGAAGTACGAGCACCCGCTGTACACCACGTTCACCGAGTCCGCCCCGGCGATCGGCAGCCGGGTCAGCACGCCCGAGGGGGACGGCCGGGTGGTCGGCCACAGCGTCCCGAGGGATGCGGTGACCGTCCGCCTGGACGCTGACGGCTCGCGCTCCATGTGCTCCCGCGCGGACGTCTGTGGCTCCCGGAGCGCCTACGAGAGCCGTGACCCGGCCGGCCCCGGAGGGGCCGCGCGCTGACCGACGGTTCACGGGTGTCGGGCACGGCCCGTCAGGCGCGGTCGTGCAGGGTGACCTGGTAGCCGTCGGGGTCGGCGAAGGTGAACGTCCGGCCGAAGGGCCCGTCGACCGGCGCGGAGACGATGGTGTGCCCGTCGGTGACGAGCGCGTCGTGGATGGCCTGTACGTCCGTGGTGTGGAGCCAGATCGCGGCACCGATGCCGGGCCGGGCGGCGGAGGCGAGATCGGTGCCGGGGACGACGTCGCGCAGGGCGAACGCGATCGGTGTGGTGGCGAAGACGACGGCGTGCGGCGGCCCGGCCGGCGAGCGGACGAGGCCGAGGTAGCGCTCGTAGAACGCCTGCGAGGCGGCGAGGTCGCGCGCCTGGAACGAGATGAAGTCGGGGCCGGTGACGGGCATGCGATGCTCCTTCGGTCATGTCAGGTTCCTGACATGCACAAGCTATGTCAGAATACTGACATGAGTCAAGTTGATTCCGGCATCGACCTGGAGACGTCCCTGGGCTACCTGCTGAAGGAGGCGTCGAGCGCCCTGCGGGCGGCCATGGAGGAGGTGCTGCGACCACTCGGGATGGGTGTGACGCACTACGCCTGCCTCGAACTGCTGGCGCAGCGTCCGGGCATGTCGAACTCCGAACTCGCGCGGGGCGCGTTCGTGACCCGGCAGACGATGAACGTGCTGCTCCAGAATCTGGAACGGGAGGGCTACGTGGTAAGGCCGGCGGCGGCACCCGTCGGCAAGGCGCTGCCCACGCGACTCACGCCGAGCGGTCGACGCAGCCTGGAGCGGGCGAGCGCGGCGGTCCGTTCCGTCGAGGTCAGAATGCTCTCCGGTATGACCGGCCCCGAGCGCTCAGCCGCCTTCCACGCCCTCAAATCGATGATCCACTCCCTGACCTCCCCGCCCGCGCCGCCGCCCCCCGCCGACGACCGGGGTTGATCAAGAGGTTTGCGTCAGGGTGGGCACGGCGGGTGACGCAAACTTCTTGGTCAACTTCGACGGGCGACGGGCGACGGCGCGGCGGGGTGTGGGTGGTGGCGCGGCGGGGTGTGGTCCGGGTGTGGACGGGAAGTCAGGTGAGGGTTACCGGGGGTTCGGCGAGGCGGGGGGTCAGCGGGGTGCGGGGGGTCAGCCAGGAGGCCGTCGGGGACTGGTCGGGGTTGAGCTGCCAGTCGTGGCAGACCCGGTCGACGGCGATCGGATAGACGGTAAGCGTGCCGTCCGGGTCGATGCGCATCCGCAGGAACGACTTCGAATCCTCGATGCCCTGCCCGGCGAACAGTTCATTGACGTTGACCCCGAAGGCGCCCGCCACCAGCAGATATGCGGCTACCAGTTGGGTGGCGACCAAGCCGATCACCGGGCCGTAGACCACTGCGGCGGCGACCGCCGGCAGCGGCCACGGCCAGTGGTAGAACGGCAGGTGCAGCCACGCCCAGGTGCCGGCGACCGCGAGTGCCACGTGCGCCAGGCCGTGACCGATACCGAGCAGCCAGTGCCGGACGTGCCGTTTCCCGCCGGCGCTGGGCGGCTGGGCGAAGAACGCCGCGCCGAGCAGCGTCACCCCCAACATGATCACCAGCGGGACGCTGAACAGTCGCTGCTCGGTGCCGGTCCGGTTGGCCGCGACCCCGGCCATGGCGAGCATCAGCAGCGTGTGCAGGGTGCCGAGCAGGGTCCCGAAACCCGGGTTGCGCCGGGGCAGCCGGTGGAAGATCCCCCAGCCGTAACGGCGGGAGCGGGCCGCGTCCGGGAACCGGGCCACCAGGTCGTACGACCGGGTGCGGCTGGCACGGCGGGACAGGGTGTCCTTCGGTGGCACCTCGATCCGCTCGGGCAGGGTGTGCGTCGGATACAGGTACGCGCCACCCCCGCCACAGGTGATCAACTGCCGTTCCGGGCCGGCGTACCGGGCGTAGTGGTGCAGGTCGCCGGAGACCAGCAGTCGCACGTGCGCGCCCGTGGGCGCGATGATCGTCCGGACGAAGTAGTCGATCGAGTCGTACGCGGTGGGATGGTCGACGGACTTCACCCAGGTCGGCGCCGGCACCGCCAGGATCACCCGGGATTCCGGGCCGAGCCGGCGGGCCACCTCGTCGAAGTACGACAACTGCGGATCGTCCAGGTAGGACCCCGACTGGTCGTCCAGGCCGAGCAGCCACCATCCGGCCGGCAGTTCGACCGCGAAGTACGACCGGGACTGGCCCGTGCCCCAGCCGCCGAAGTTGCGGTCCCGGGAGCGGACGAACAGCCGCAGGAACGCGGTCAGCCCGTCGTACCAGTCGTGGTTGCCGGGCACGGCGAACAGCATCGGCCGCTGCGGCGGAGCCACCGGCAGCGCCGCCTGGTACGGCCCCTTGCACCGGTCCTCGTACGCCTCGTAGGCCGCCGAGGGGTAGACCTGGTCGCCGCCCATCACCAGGGTCTGTGCCCGGGGCAGCCGGTGCCCGTCCACGGTCAGCTCCGGCTGGGCCAGCAGGTACGCCACCGAGTACGTGGCGTCGAAGCCGTCGCCCAGGTCGGCCACGTAGTCGAGCCAGAGGCCCCCGTCCGGGCCGACCTGCGTGCCGATCCTGGCGTCGAGCGCGTTCTGCAGCTCCCGCTTGTCCAGGTACGCCCCGAACAGCATCGCCAGCAGGGTACGGATGCCGGTGCTGATCAGCAGGAACGGCGCCAGCCAGGGGACCGGTTTGCGGGGCGTGAAACCCAGCTCCACCGGATCGGTGCCGCGTGGTCTGCGGACGGCCCGCTCGCCGGGGGCGTGCTCGGCGTCCGGGTCCGTTCCGGGGCCGACCGGATCGGCGGGACGTCCGGAGGTGGCGGGGCGCTCGGGGGTGGCGGGGTCGTCGCTCACCCGGGCAGCCTAGCCGTCCCGCCCGACACGGATGTCCCTTGATGTCCGGGTCCTCCGGCGGGGAACCCCCTCGGTCACGCCGGGGGTCGTACCGTACACTTGGCGGTCGTTGCCGCCTTAGCTCAGTCGGCTAGAGCGACGCACTCGTAATGCGTAGGTCGACGGTTCGATTCCGTCAGGCGGCTCGGGTAACCGAAAGGCCCCGTGACCAGGCTGAATGCCAAGGTCGCGGGGCCTTTTCGCGTTGCCGCCAGGATCAGCTTGCCCGGCGCTCCGTCCCGTTGCGGCAGGGCGCGAGGTTGCCGTCCATGAGCGCAGGCCGGCCACGGTTGTAGCTGCCCTCCACGCAGGTCTCAGGAGCGCTTCTTCTTCGTCCAGATGACGTAGACGGCGCAGAGGATCAGCATGAGGACGGCGATGGTGATCCATGCCCAGCGGGCGAAGGGCTCGTCGGCCATCATGGCGCGGATGCCCGCCAGGACGGCGAACGCCAGCGGGCCCAGGCCGAACCACTCGGAGTGCTCGGAGTAGGTCAGATCCTTCAGCGCCTGCCTCATCCGGCCAGTCTAGGTAGCGGCGGTGCGCGGGTGCCGGGTCCACCGTCGCAGCGGAACCATCCCCGAACTCTGAGCGCCCGCAATGATCCTGTCCGTCACGCCGGGTAGCCAGGTTCGCGGGTGCTGCGGCGTCCGCGTAGCGCGTGGTAGGCGACTGCGAGGGCGATGCCGAGGACGACGATGACGACCTCGTGCGCCGGGTGGAGGTTCTTCGACAGGCTGGGGGCGCGGTCCGGGCCGATCACCCAGAGCGCCAGTCCCGTCCCGTAGGCCGCGCCGAGCGCGCCGGCCCACCACCGCAGCGGGCGCAGGGCATCGTGGCGGAACACGGTGACCAGCGTGATCGCCACCGGGATGACGGCCACCATGGAGAACTGGACGGCGACGAGGGCGGCGGTCGCCCAGGCGCTGATGACGAGGGGGCGTGAGCGGGTCAGCATGCCCGGGGGGCTGACCGTCGTCGGTGCGGGGGGCATGGCGGGTTCCTTCCGGTACGAGGGGCGGGCGGCGGGTGGTCCCACCGGGGTTCAGGGTCGGACGGCCCGGTCGGTGCGTTCGGCGGCGGCCTTGAGATCGGCCAGCCAGGCATCCAACCCGTAGCCGAGGTAGGTGGTGGAGGTCGCCACGTCGGCCTCGACCTGGGCTCCGGTCCAGGTCTCCTCGGTGCGGACCAGCACCCCGCCGGTGACCTCGGTGAAGGTCCAGACGTGGACGCCGTTGTCGATGTGCAGGCCGTCGCCGACTCCCGGGCCGGCCCAGCGGAGGCACCGGTAGGGCGTCAGGTGCGCGACGGTCGAGGTGATGGTCAGGGTCGTGGCCGGGGTCATCGGGGTCTCGGGGACGGGCGTGGTCCACCGGAACGCCGACCCCGCGCGCAGTTCGCCGTCGTCGAGGCGGATGACGGTGGTGACCGGCGCCTGCCAGGAGGGCCAGTTCCCGACGTCGGTCTGGAGCTGCCAGACGGTGTGCAGCGACGCGTCGATCAGCGTCTCGGCGCGGTAGCGGATCCGGGCCGCCGGGTCGACACCCTGCCCGTCGCAGGCGATCACCGGCTGGTGCGTGGTCGATGCCATCTGTCTCCACCTCTCTCACTTCTGCGATCTGCTGTCGCTCTGGTTACAAGCTATAACCAATGCAAGTTTCGGTCAATGGTCATGGTGATAGCCTGTAACTAACGTGAGAGTGATGGTGGAGGGACGGTCCATGGGTGCCGACGTGACCGGTCCGCGCGAGCGGTACCGCGCCCAGGTGCGGGCGGAGATCAAGCAGCGGGCCTGGGAACAGCTCGCCACGACCGGGGTGTCGGCGCTGTCGCTCAAGGCGATCGCCGAGCACCTGGGCATGAGCGGCCCGGCGCTCTACCGGTACTTCGCCAGCCGGGACGAGCTGATCACCGCACTGATCCGCGACGCGTACCGCAGCCTCGCCGACACGCTCCGGGCCGCCGCCGACGCCGGGGCGGACGTCGCCGGGCTGGCCCGTGCCGTGCGCGCCTGGGCCCTCGGCGATCCGCAGCGCTACCTGCTGATCTGGGGTACGCCCGTACCCGGCTACCACGCCCCCGACGACACCACCGCGATCTCGGCCGAGATCATGGCGACCGTCGTCGACGCCTACCGCAGCCGCGACGTCCCGCCCTCGGGGCGACGGATCGAGGCCCACCTCGACGACCATCGCGGCTGGATCGCGGACCCGACCGTACCGGCCGCGACGCTGCGGCAGGCGCTGGCCTTCTGGACGCGGGTGCACGGCGTCCTGTCGCTCGAACTCGCCGGCCACTTCGCCGGCATGGGGTTCGACCCGGCACTGCTGTTCGACGACGAGATCGACGACCTCCTCTGCCGCTGAGCACCGGGGACGGGGCACGCCACCACCGCCGTTGGCCGCCGGGTCGGGACGCGGCACCAACACCGCAACGGCACCGGTCGATGCCCGTTGTCCGGTACGGCTAAGGTCAGCAGTCGGCTACCGTACGCATACGAGGATGGGACCCCTCGATGAGATGTGCCTTCTGTGGCCGGTGGTGGCCGCTGCCCTGGGCGTGCGGCCGGTGCCGGCGTGAGCGTCGCCGGATGCGCCGCGACTACCTGCGCCGCGCCGCCCCGCAGGACGCGCTGCGTGACATCACCCGCACCGACCCGGACCGCTGACCGGCCACCGCGCCGCCCGACGGGAGCCGGCGCGGGCGAAGGGGCAGGTCCCGCCGTGGCTATCCTGGGCCCGTGCTGCCCCTGCCGCCCGGCGACTTCCGGGCCTACCTGTTCGACTGCGACGGCACCATCGTCGACTCCATGCCGGTGCACCACCTGGCCTGGCGGGCGGCGCTCGACGAGTGGGGCTGCGACCTGCCGGAGGACCTGTTCTACGCCTGGGGCGGCCGGCCGGTGGCCGACATCGTCGTCGACCTCAACGCGCGGCACGGGCTGGCGATGCCTGTCGACGTGGTGGCCCGTCGCCGGGAGGACGCCTACCAGAGCTTCCTGCCGCAGCTCACCGCCGTGCCGGGCGTGCTGGCGCACATCGAACGGGCACACCGGCAGGTGCCGTTCGCGGTGGTGTCCGGCAGCACCCGGGAATCGGTGACCGCCTCGCTGACCGCGCTCGGCCTGCTCGACCGGTTCGACGTGCTGGTCTGCGCGGAGGACTACGCGCGGGCCAAGCCGGACCCGGAGTGCTACCTGATGGCGGCGCGGCTGCTCGACGTACCGCCGGAGCAGTGCCTGGTGTTCGAGGACACCGACCTGGGGGTCGCGGCGGCGACGGCGGCGGGCATGGCCTCGGTCCGGGTCCCGCCGCCCTGGCAACGCTGAACCCCCGCCCGAGCGGGGGCCGTCACCCCCGGTAGAGCTTCTCCGCGTACGTCGGGCCGTAGTAGTGCTCCAGGTCGGCCAGGCTCTCGGTCAGCGTCTCCACCTCCTTGGCCAGCCGGGCCCGCGACGGCAGCGCATCCGGCTGCCAGGTTTCCGGCTGCCACAGCGCGGAGCGCATGAACGCCTTCCCGCAGTGGTAGAAGATCTGCTCGACGGCCACCTCGACGGCGAGCACCGGCCGGTGCCCCTTGACCAGCATGTCGTCGAAGTAGGGCGCGTCGCTCACCAGCTTCGCCCGGCCGTTGATCCGCAGGGTGTCCGTCCGGCCGGGGATCAGGAAGATCAGCCCGACGTGCGGGTTGTCGAGGATGTTGCGGTAGCCGTCGGCCCGCCGGTTGCCCGGCCGCTCCGGAAGGGCGATCGTCCGGTCGTCGAGCACCAGCGCGAAGCCGGCCGGGTCGCCCTTGGGGGAGACGTCGCAGCTGCCGTCCGCGCCGGCCGTGGCGACCAGGCAGAACGGCGACGCGGCCAGCCACTGCCGGTCCCGCTCGTGCAGCACGGTGCGTTCCTTGGCCGCCGCGCGGGGCATCGGTGCCCCCAGCAGCGCGCGTAACTCCTCGTGCGAGGTGATCTCTGCCGTCACGTCCGCCTCCCCCGTCCGTTGGTCCCGGTGGCGGGCGGTGGCACACCGGCCGCCGTACGTCAGCCTAGGCGGGCGTGGCGAGCGGGGCCGCCCCGGACGGCGGGTACCGGCTCCCCCGCCCGCGACAACGCAGTGGAAGGGCCGCCATGGAGAGCCGACTGAAGGTGCTCGGGCACCCGGTGCACCCGATGCTGGTGATGTTCCCGGTGGCGCTGCTGGTCACCGGCACCCTCTTCGACATCGTGGACACGGTCGGCGGGCCCGACTTCCTCGCCGAGGTCGCGTACTGGAACATCACCGTCGGCCTGGTCGGTGGCCTGCTGGCCGCGGGGGCCGGCACGTTCGACCTGCTGGCCATCCCGGCCGGCACCCGGGCCAAGCGGGTGGCGCTCACCCACGCGGCGGCGAACGTCGCGGTGATCCTGCTCTTCGCCGCCGTCTGGGCGGTCCGGTTGAACGCCGAATCCCGGGCGGCCGGCGGCGCGCTGATCGCCATCGAGGTGGTCGGCCTGGCCATCCTCGGCGTCAGCGCCTGGCTCGGCGGGGAACTGGTCGACCGGTTGGGGGTGGGTGTCGACTCCGACGCCGGCCTGGACGCCCCCAGCTCGCTGCGGCCCGCCGCGACCGGCCGACCGGTGGGGGAGGTGCGGTGAGCGAGCAGCCGGGCCGGGGCTGGCGTGGCCGCCAGCAGGGCTGGGACCCGATGGGCGAGCTCCAGGCGTTGCGCGCCGAGCTGAGCCGGCTGGTCGGCGGCCGGGGTGCGTCGCCCGACGTCGAGCTGACCGAGGTCGCCGACGGCTGGCAGGTGGTCGTCCGGCTGCCCGGGGTGGCGCCGGAGGAGGTCGCCGTCGAACTCGACGACCGGGAACTCTGCGTCCGGGCCCGGTCCGAGGCCGAGGTCAACGCCGACCAGGGCATCCCCGGCGGGTTCGAGACCCGGGGCTTCGAATACCGGGTGGACCTGCCGTCCCGGGTCGACCCCGACGCCATCGACGCGGTGATGGACCACGGCCTGCTCCGGGTGCACCTGCCCCGGGCGGCCCGGCCCGCGCCGCGCACCATCACGGTCGGCCGCGCCGGCTACCCGCCCGGTCCCACCCGCACCGGTACGCCCACCGGCGTGGACCCGGCGGCGGACCGGGAACTGCACCACCCGGACACCGCCGTCGACCCCCTCGACCGGCCGTAGGCCCCCGGTGACCAGCCCCGCCCTGGGTGGCCCGCTGGGGGAGCGGGTGCCCGACGTGACCCGGATCGCCGTGCTGCGGGCCAACGCGCTCGGCGACCTCATCTTCCTGCTGCCCGCCCTGGACTCGCTGCGGGCCGCGTACCCGGCGGCGGAGATCGTGCTGTTCGGCGCGCCGTGGCACGCGGCGTTCTGGCGGGACCGGCCCGGCCCGGTCGACCGGGTGCTGGTCGTCCCGCCGGCCCCCGGCATCCGCGAGCCCGGCCCCGACGAACCGCCCGGATCGCTCGACGACTTCCTGGCCGACGCCGCCCGGGAGGGCTACGACCTGGCGTTGCAGGTGCACGGCGGCGGGGCCAACTCCAATCCGATCATGAGCCGGTTGGGGGCCCGGGTCACCGCCGGGTTGCGCGCCGAGGACGCCCCACCGCTGGACCGCTGGCTGCGCTACGTCTACTACCAGCCCGAGGTGACCCGCTACCTGGAGGTGGTAGGCCTGGTCGGGGCGGACGCGGTCACCGTCGTACCGACGCTCACGGTGACCGACGCGGACCGGGCGCAGGCGCGGGCGGTGCTGGGCGAGCCGGAGCGGCCCCGGGTGGCGCTGCACCCGGGGGCGAGCGACACCCGGCGGCGCTGGCCGGCGCGGCGGTTCGCCGAGGTGGCCCGGGTGCTGCACGACGACGGGTACGAGGTGCTGGTCACCGGCACCCCCACCGAGCGGGCGGTGGTGGACGAGGTGGTCGCGGCGGCCGGGGTGCCGGTCCGTCCCCAGGTCGGCACGCTCAGCCTCGGCGGGTTGGCCGCCGCGTACGCCGAATGCGGGCTGGTGGTCTCCAACGACACCGGCCCGTTGCACCTGGCCGGCGCGGTGGGGGCCCCGACGGTGGGCGTCTACTGGGTCGGCAACATGATCAACGGGGCGACGCCGTTGCGCGCCCGGCACCGCCCGATCGCCGCCTGGACGACGCGCTGCCCGGTCTGCGGGGTCGACTGCACGCCCGGGATCTATCCGCACCGGCCCGGCGACGGCAACTGCCCGCACCGGGACTCGTTCGTCGCCGACGTGCCGGTGGCCGAGGTGCTCGAAGCCGCCGCCGACCTGCTCCGCCCCGAACCGGGCAGCGCCGCCGGCTGACAGTCCCGGGTCGTCCGCACCGCCGGCCGACGGGCCCCGGGCCGGGACGACCCCGGTGGATCGGCGGCCGGCCGGGCTCAGGCCGGCTGCGGGGTCTCGGCGGCGACGACCTCCCACGCCTCGACGTCACGGTCGGTCACGGTGGTCGGCGACTCCAGGTGGTACGCGCCGCTGGGCAGCACGCCCGCGCCGCCGTACCGGGCCAGCACCGCGAGCTGGGCGGCGACGTCCTCGCCCTGGTGGTTCTCCGGCACCCGCCGCCAGAACTCGAAGCCGCCCGCGTCGACCAGCGCCGCCCGGTCGTAGAGCA
This sequence comes from Micromonospora sp. WMMD730, assembly GCF_049178955.1. Lineage (NCBI taxonomy): Bacteria > Bacillati > Actinomycetota > Actinomycetes > Micromonosporales > Micromonosporaceae > Micromonospora > Micromonospora sp. WMMD730. The sequence continues at coordinate 6,783,866 of NZ_JBMHML010000002.1, read as the reverse complement.
CGCAACCGCCGATCCAGGAGACCTTGTACGCCCGCCACGCCCCCGCCGGCAGCCCCAGCTTCTGCTGGACGTGCAGCAGGTTCGCGGCCGGGTGGATGGCGGCCCGCTGCCACTGCGGGGTGTCGGGGCGGACCCGTTCCGGCACCACCGGGCCGTCCCACTCCTCGTAGTGCCGGTGCGTCTCGGGGCGGACGTCGTCGGCGTACGACAGGCCGTGCACCGCGTTGCCGACGAACCCGCAGCCCAGTTCCCCGATCGCGGTGACCAGCCGGTCCAGGGTGCCCGGTTCGAGCCAGACGTCGTCGTCGAGGCAGAGCACGTAGCGGGCCACCGACCGGTCCAGCAGGTACGCCCGGTGTTCGGCCAGTCCGCGCCGGGGCAGTCGCCGGGTGAGCAGCACCGGGTGCCCCCGGTGGCGCAACGCCCGGACCATGGTGGCCGCCGCCGGGTGCGCGTACGCCGGGTCGTGGTCGGACTGGTCGCTGACCACCACCCCGAAGTCGGGGACCTCGACCTGGGCGGCCAGCCCGGCCAGGGTGACCGCCAGTTCGGCCGGCCGGTTGCGGGTGGGGATCAGCACGTCGAGCCGACGGGGTCGGCGGAACTCCCCGGCCGAGCCGAGGTCCAGCGGTCGGTTCACGTGATCCTGCCCAGGTGTTCGGCGGTCGGGGTCGGGGTGGCCGGGGTCGGCTCCGGGCCGGGTGCCGTGGGCATTCCGGCGGCGGGTCGCAGCCGGTCGGCCGGTGGGTCGCCGGTGGTGGCCAGGCCGGTGGCGGCCTGGGCGCGGATCCGGTCGATGATCGCCGAGGTGGACCGGTCCGGCACGTAGCCGAGGGTGCGTACCTGACCGCCGAGGCGGCGTACCAGGGGTGCCTCGGGGACCATCTCCGGCGGGTAGTCGCCGCCCTTGACGTACACGTCGGGGCGGACCGCCTCGATCAGGTCGGCCGGCGAGTCCTCCTCGAAGACCACCACGTGGTCCACGCAGGACAGCGCGGCGAGCAGGGCGATCCGGTCCTCCACCGGGTTGACCGGCCGGTCGGCCCCCTTGAGCCGGCGGACGCTGGAGTCGGAGTTGACCGCCACCACCAGCAGGTCGCCGAGCGCGCGGGCCTGTTCCAGGTAGCGCACGTGCCCCGGGTGCAGCACGTCGAAGCAGCCGTTGGTGAACACCACGGACCGGCCGGTTCGCCGGTGGTCGGCGACGATCGCGTCCAGCTCCCCGGTGCCGACGAGCGTCGGATGGGTGCCGCCGCCGGCTGCGCCGCCGAGCGCGTCGAGCAGGTCCTCCCGGCGGCACACGCAGGTGCCGGTGTCGGAGACGGTGATGGTGGCGGCGAGCTGGGCCAGCTGGGCGGCGGTCGGCAGCGGTGCCCCGGTGGCCAGGGCGAGGGTCATCGCCGCCAGGTACGCGTCCCCCGCGCCGACGGCGTGACTGGCCGGGACGGGGGTGCTGTGGCTGCGCCGGGGTGCACCGTCCGGGCCGCCGACGATGGCACCCTCGGTGTCCAGGGTCACCGCGACCACGTCCGCGCCGGTGTGCGCCCGCAGCTCGGCCAGCCGCGCCCGGGCCAGCCCGGCCCGGTCGACCCCCTCGCCGACGGTGGCGTTGACGGTCACCCCGGCCCCGGTCACGCTCAGCCCGTCCCCGGTCATCGCGACCCGCCCCTCGCCCGGGGTCGGCTCCCCGGTCGGGCCCGTCGGTGCCCGGCCGACGCCGCCCGGGGCGGTGCCCACGACCAGCTCCGACGGCCCGTCCGCCGGATCGTTGGGCGGGTGGTCCAGGTGCAGGCCGGTGCCGCCGGTACGGGCCGGGGCGGGCGGCGCGCCGAAGCCGGCGGCGGCGCGGGCCAGCAGCCGGGTCGCCTCGGCGAAACTGGGGGTGACCACCGTCGGGTTCAGCCCCCGCCAGTCGGCGAGGTCGTGGGCGTCCAGGGCGACGGTGGCGTACCGGTGCCGGTGGGCGACCAGCCAGGCGCGTACCGGGGCGGGCAGCGCGCCGAGGCCGTAGTCGCAGACCACCAGGGTGGGCGCGACCCCACCGGCCACCGCCCGCAGCTCCTCGGTGGCGCAGCTCAGGGCGGTGAGCAGCCGACCGACCCCGTCGTCGTCGAGCGGGTCGTCCGGGTCGCCGGAGTCCTCGCGGAGCAGGATCTGGTTGCCGGCGAGCATCCGGCGTTTCACCGGCGTCGGCCGGTGCGGTTCACTGACCGTACGGTCCCAGACGCCGGCCCGGTCCAGGCAGTCGTGCAGCTCGTCGCCGGCCACGTCCGCGCCGACCGGGGCGACGAGCAGGGCCCGCCCGCCGAGGGTGGCGATGTTGACCGCGGTGTTCGCGGCCCCACCGGCGGCGGTGATCCGTCGGCGCAGGGTGAGGATCGGCGCGGGGGCCTCCCGGCACAGCCGCTCCGACTCGGCGAAGCGCCACTCGTCGAGCATGGCGTCGCCGACGACGAGGACGGCGCGTTCCCGCCAGCTCTCCACGACGGTGGCGAGCCGGCGCTGTTCCGCTGCTGCTCCTGCCATGCCCACCGGGGTCCCCCGCCCCGACCAGGCCAAACCCTCCGCCGCGACCGGCGACCAGGGTCACGTTTCGGGCCCTACGCCCCGGGAACCGACCAGAGGTATCCGGAGAGGGGAAAACCGACATGGCAGCCACGACATTGCAGGGCAAGCGGATCGCGTTCCTCGCCACCGACGGCGTGGAGGAGGTCGAGTACGTGCAGCCGCGGGAGGCGGTCGAGAAGGCGGGCGCGACCGCCGAGCTGGTGTCGCTCAAGCCCGGCACCATCCAGGCCTTCAACCACCTGGACCAGGCCAAGACGTATGACGTGGCGGTGACGGCGGCCGACGCGGACGCCGACGGCTACGACGCGCTGGTGCTGCCCGGCGGGGTGGCCAACCCGGACTTCCTGCGGACCGACCCGGACGCGGTCCGGTTCGTGCAGGCGTTCTTCACCGCCGGGAAGCCGGTCGGGGTGATCTGCCACGGCCCGTGGACCCTGGTCGAGGCGGGTGTGGTGGCGGGCCGCCGGATCACCAGCTGGCCGAGCCTGCGTACCGACCTGACCAACGCCGGCGCGACCTGGGTCGACGAGCAGGTGGTGACCGACGGCAACCTGGTCAGCAGCCGCAACCCCGACGACCTGCCGGCGTTCTGCGCCGCGATCGTCGACCGGTTCGCCGGCTGAGGCGTACCCCCGACGGGCATGCGGGTCCCTGGTGGCCCGCGTGCCCGTCGGGTGCCGGGCAGGTTTCCTCCGGTGCGTAGGCATGTTCGCGGGGGAGCGGGAAAGAAGGCGGGATGACCGCCCAGACCCACGGCCAGCCGGTGCTCCAGGCCCGCCAGCTCCGTCTGTTGATGTTCGGCCTGATGACCGGCATGCTGCTGGCCGCGCTGGACCAGACCATCGTCGGTACGGCGTTGCCCACCATCGTCGGCGAGCTGGGCGGGATCGACCACTACTCGTGGGTGGTGACCGCCTACCTGCTCGCCTCGACCGCCTCCACCCCGCTCTACGGCAAGATGGCCGACCTGTACGGCCGCCGCCCGGTCTTCCTCTTCTCGATCGGCACGTTCCTGCTCGGCTCGCTGCTGGCCGGCCTGTCGCAGGACATGACCCAGCTGATCGTCACGCGGGGCGTGCAGGGCATCGGCGCGGGTGGCCTGATGACGTTGGCGTTCACCATCATCTCGGACGTGGTGTCGCCCCGGGAGCGTGGTCGCTACCAGGGACTGTTCGGGGCGGTCTTCGGTGTCTCCTCGGTGGCCGGGCCGCTGGTCGGCGGCTACTTCGCCGAGACGAGCTGGCGGTGGATCTTCTACCTGAACGTGCCGCTGGCGCTGTTGGCGATCGTGGTCTGCTACCACGTGCTGCGGTTGATCCCGTTCGAGCGGCGGGAGCACACCGTGGACTGGCTGGGCGCGGCGCTGCTGGTCGCCGGGGTGAGCGCGCTGCTGCTGGCGCTGAGCTGGGGTGGCAACTCGTACGCCTGGGGTTCGGCGACGATCATCGGGCTGTTCGTGGCGGGCGCGGTGCTCGGGGTGGCGTTCGTGCTCCAGGAGGCCCGGGTCGGCGAGCCGATCCTGCCGCTCGGGCTGTTCCGCTCGGCGACGTTCGCGCTGGCCAACTCGGCCGGCTTCGTGCTCGGTCTGGTGATGTTCGGGTCGATCATCTTCATCCCGCTCTACCTGCAGATCGTCAAGGGCGCCTCGCCCACCCGCAGCGGCCTGCTGATGCTGCCGATGATGGCCGGCATCATCGTCACCTCGATCGTGACCGGCCGGGCGATGAGCCGGATCGGCAGGTACAAGTGGTTCCCGGTGGCCGGCTCGGTGGTGCTGGTCGCCGGCATGCTGCTGTTCACCCGGCTCCAGGTGGACAGCTCGCTCTGGGCGGCGTTCGGCTACATGGTGGTCATCGGCGTCGGGCTGGGCCTGTGCATGCAGTCGCTCATCCTCGGCGTGCAGAACGCGGTGGACGTACGGAACCTGGGCGCGGCGACCTCCTCGGCGACGTTCTTCCGGTCGCTGGGCGGCTCGTTCGGGGTGGCCATCCTGGGCGCGGTGCTCTCCTCCCGGCTCGCCGGTGGCCTGGCCGACCGGCTGCCCGGCGCGATCGCCCAGCTCCCGCCCGAGCAGCGGGCGGCGGTGGCGGGCAGCGGCACGAACATCTCGATCAACGACCCGGCGACGATCCTGGCCCTGCCCGGTCCGGTCCGGGCGGCCATCCAGGCGTCCTTCGTCGACGCGCTGCACCTGGTGTTCCTGACCACCGGCCTGATCGCGCTGGTGGCCGTGCTGGTCACCCTGGCCCTGCCGAACGACCAGCTCCGGGGCGCCGGCCCGCAGGGCGCGACCGGTGGCGCCGACCCGCTCGGCGGAACGGCCCCCGCCCCCGGCGGCAAACCCCTGACCCGGGAGTCCAAGGAGGAAGCCGCCGCCGACCTCAACGCCAAATCCCAAACCATGCTCTAACCCCGCCGGCCCCGCCCTGCTCCGGCTCTGCTCCGGCCCCGGGGCAAGCGGGGGAACCGGTGCGGGGCAGCGGGGCCGGGTGCTACTTGAGGATGAGGCGGTTGGTCTGGGTGAAGACGTCGAGGTCGGCGAGGGTTTCCGGGACCGACAGGGAGAGCGGGGCGGGGAACTCGTGCGGGTGCAGGAAGGCGGCGTCGGTCGTCTCGTCGGTGACCCGGGCCAGCTCGCCGTCCCACTCGTCGACCCGGAACGCGGCGGTGAAGATCTGGTAGGTGTGGCCGTACATGTTGGTGTGGGTGCGGTCCGGGCCGGTGTAGAGCGCGAAGGCGCTGACCCGCAGGGCGCGCAGGCCGGTCTCCTCGCGTACCTCCCGCACCGCGCAGTCGGCGATCGACTCGCCGAGTTCCATCGCGCCCGCCGGCAGCGCCCACTGGCCGTTGTCCGAGCGGCGGATCAGCAGCACCCGCCCGGCGTCGTCGCGCACCACGGCCCGGGCGCCGACGAACATCAGCGTCCGGTCACCGGCCAGGGCGCGTAGCTGTCCCACGTACGAGTCGGCCCAGGAGATACTCACCCGGACAATCTACGCAGCATCCCGGGGACGGTTCGACGTTCCGGGGGTTCCCAACGTGTGACCGGCGACACTAGCTTGTCACCCATGCGTAGCACGATGATGGACGCCCCGCTGCAGGTCGCCCGGATCCTCGAACACGGTGTCACCGTGCACGGCACGGCCGAGGTGGTCACCTGGACGGGGGCCGAGCCGCGCCGGATGTCGTACGCCGAGGTGGGGTGGACGGCGGCCCGGCTGGCCCACGCGCTGCGCGACGAGTGCGGGGTGACCGGCGACGAGCGGGTCGCCACCTTCATGTGGAACAACACCGAGCACCTGGTGGCGTACTTCGCCGTGCCGAGCATGGGCGCGGTGCTGCACACCCTGAACATCCGGCTCTTCCCCGACCAGGTCGCCTACATCGCCAACCACGCGCAGGACCGGGTGGTGCTCGTCGACTCGACGTTGATCCCGCTGCTGGCCCGGGTGCTCGGCGAGTTGACCACGGTGCGGCACGTGGTGGTGGTCGGCGGGGGCGACCCCGGGCCGCTGCGGGCGGTCGCCGGTGACCGGGTCACCTTCCACCACTGGGACGAGCTGCTGGCCGGCCGGCCCGAGCACTACGACTGGCCCGAGGTCGACGAGCGGGACGCCGCCGCGCTCTGCTACACCTCCGGCACCACCGGCCACCCCAAGGGCGTCGCCTACTCGCACCGGTCGATCTACCTGCACTCGTTGCAGGTGTGCCTGCCGGAGGGGTTCGGGCTCGGTCCGGGTGACCGGGAGTTGGCCATCGTGCCGATGTTCCACGCGATGTCCTGGGGACTGCCGTACGCGGCGTTCCTCTCCGGCGCGTCACTGATCATGCCGGACCGGTTCCTCCAGGCCGCGCCGATCGCCGAGATGATCGCCGCCGAGCGGCCCACCCTGGCCGGTGCGGTGCCGACCATCTGGAACGACCTGCTGGCCCACCTGGACGCCAACGACGTGGACACCTCGTCGCTCAAGGAGGTGATCGTCGGCGGCTCGGCGTGCCCGCCCGCGCTGATGCACGCGTTCGCCGAACGACACGGCATCGAGGTGATCCACGCCTGGGGGATGACCGAGATGTCCCCGCTGGGATCGGTGTCCCGGGCGCCGGCCGGGGTGACCGGCGACGACGCCTGGCGGTACCGCTACACGCAGGGGCGGGTGCCGGCGGGGGTGGCGGCCCGGATCGTCGGCCCGCTGGGCGAGCCGCTGCCCGCCGACGGGACGTCCGTGGGGGAGCTGGAGGTGCGCGGGCCGTGGGTGACCGCCAGGTACGTCGGCGACGACGCCCCCGATCCCGAGAAGTTCCGCGACGGCTGGCTGCGTACGGGTGACGTCGGCACGCTCTCGCCGGACGGGTTCATCACCCTCACCGACCGGGCCAAGGACGTGATCAAATCCGGTGGGGAGTGGATCTCCTCGGTGGAGCTGGAGAACGCGTTGATGGCCCACCCGGACGTGCAGGAGGCCTGCGTGGTGGGGGTGCCCGACCAGCGGTGGGGTGAGCGTCCACTGGCCACCGTCGTGGTCCGGGAGGGCGCGTCGACCAGTGTGGAGCAGCTCCGTGCGTTCCTCGCCGGTTCGGTGGCACACTGGCAGCTGCCGGAACGCTGGGCGGTCATCGACGCGGTGCCGAAGACCAGCGTCGGCAAGTTCGACAAGAAGGTGGTGCGTTCGCGGTACGCCGCCGGCGACCTGGAGGTACGGGAGCTGGCGGGGCCGTAACACTTTTCGGCGACTCGTCGCCGATGGGGTAGGGACGTCACTCCTGAAACATCCCTCCCCAGGGGCGGCCCCGGCGTTCGCACCGCGCCGGGGCCGCCCTTCCTTGCGGGGTGACCCGCCATGTCATTGTTGCGAGAATTACTCGCGTCTGTCCGGGCGATTGCGAAATGTCCTCGGAACTACTGCCCGGCGGTGTCGATCAGCACCTTTCCCACCACCGCGTCCTCCACCGCCCGGTGCGCGTCGGCGGCCTGCGCCAACGGAAAGCGGTGCAGCGGCAGGCCGGCCTCCGCGCCCACCCGTACCGCCCCCTGGGCGACCGCCGCCGCCACGTCGGTCACCGCCTGCGCCTTGGCCGCCTTCGGCGCGGTGTAGACCAGCACGAACTGCCAGCGGGCGTTCGGGGCCATCAACGGCCGGATCGGCAGGGTCACCTCGCCGCCACCGTCGTCGGCGTAGACGCAGACCGCCCCGCCGGGCCGCAGCACCTGCACGTCGGTGCCCGCGTTGCGGGCGGCGGAGACCTCGACGATGGTGTGCACCCCGTCGGGGGCGATCTTGCGGACCTCGTCGACCACGTCCTGTTCCCGGTAGTCGATGACGAAGGACGCCCCGGCCGCCGCCGCCAACTGTGCCTTCTCCGGACTGCTGACCGTCGCGATGACGCAGGCGTCGGCCCAGCGGGCCAACTGGATCGCCGCGTTGCCCACCGCACCCGCCCCACCCTGCACCAGCACCACGTGGTCACTGAGCGCCCCGGCGTGCAGGGTGTCCGGCATGTACTCCCCGACGGTCAGGCAGCGGTGCGCGGTGAGGAACGGAATGCCCAGGCACGCGCCGAGGTCGAAGGAGGCGTCCCCGAGCGGCACCACCTGCCGGACCGGCACCACCGTGTACTCGGCGGCCGTACCCCAGGGGCGCTGCCAGGCGGCCTCCCAGACCCACACCCGTTCCCCGGTCAGACCCTGGTCGACCCCCGCGCCGACCGACTCCACCACGCCTGCCCCGTCCTGCCCCGGGGTCTGCCAGCCGACCGGTAGCGGCTGCTGTCGCCGGCTCTTCCAGTCGGTCGGGTTCACCCCGGCCACCGCCAGCCGGACCAGCACCTCCCCCGGGCCCGGCTCGGGCACCGGCCGGTCGACCAGCCGGAGCACCGACGGGTCACCGGTGCGTTCGTACACGATCGTCTGCATGCCGTCTCCTCAGGCCGCCGGTTTGAGCACCACCTTCGAGTAGCCCGCCTCGCGGCGGTCGAAACGCTGGTACGCGTCCGGCGCCGCGTCCAACGGCAACTCCTTGCTCACCACGAAACTCGGCGTGGCCCGCCCCGCCATGATCAGATTTCGCAGGTACTCGTTGTAGGTCTTCACGTTGGCCTGCCCGGTGCCCATCCGCAGGCCCTTCTCGAAGAGCTTGCCCATCTTGAACAGCAGCTCACCCTTGCCGGAGTGCTCGTCCGGCGCACCCGGGTCGTTGGCCAGGTAGAGGCCGACCACGCCGATCGCGCCGGTCGCCCGGACCACCTCGACCAGGCTGTTCAGCACCGCCGCCGGCTGCTCCGCGCCGCCCTTCCCGGTGGCCTGGTAGCCGACCGCGTCCACCCCGTGGTCGGTGCCCACCCCGTCGGTCCGGTCGAGGATCTGGGCGACCGGGTCGCCGGCCGAGAAGTCGATCGGGGTCGCCCCGATCGACTCGGCCAGCCGCAGCCGGTCCGGCACCCGGTCCACCAGGAACACCTCGGCGGCACCCATCAGGACCGCCGAGTACGCGGCCATCAGCCCGACCGGCCCGCCACCCATCACGGTGATGTTCTCGCCCGGCCGCAGCCCGGTCATCGCCACCCCGTGGTAGCCGGTGGGGAAGATGTCGGCGAGCATCGCGTAGTCGTTCTCGTGCTCGGTGCCGGGCGGCAGCTTCAGGCAGTTGAAGTCGGCGAACGGCACCCGCAGGTACTCGGCCTGCCCACCCCGGTACGGCCCCATCGCCACATAGCCGTACGCGCCACCGGCGAAGCCGGGATTGACGGTGAGGCAGAAACCGGTCTTCTGCTCCCGGCAGTTGCGGCAGAACCCGCACGCCACGTTGAACGGCATCGACACCCGGTCACCGACCCTGATCCCGCGTACCCCGGTGCCGGCCTCGACCACGGTGCCCATGTTCTCGTGACCGAAGACGATGCCCGGCTCGGCGAGCGTGCGCCCCTCGTACATGTGCAGGTCGGATCCGCAGATCGCGGTCGTGGTGATCTGCACGACCACGTCGTCCGGATGCTCGATGCGCGGGTCCTCGACGTCGTCGACCGTCACCTCGTGCGGCCCCTGGTACACCACAGCTCTCATGGTCCCGACGCTAGGCGGACCGGCCGGGTCGCGGAGGCGGTTCAGCCGAGCCGGTCCACCACCTCCGGGGTGAGGTCGTGCACCGAGGAGAGCACCACCGCAGCCAGTTCCGCCGCGTCCGGATCCAGCGGGTACGACCCGTGCGGCACCGCGACCACCCGCATCCCGGCGGCGGCGGCCGAGCGGACCCCGTTGGAGGAGTCCTCCACGGCGGCACACCGGGCCGGGTCGACCCCGAGCCGTTCGGCGACGGCCAGGTAGACGTCGGGCGCGGGCTTGCCCCGGGCGGTCCGCTCGGTCGACAGGGTCACCCGGAACTCGGCGGTGAGGTCCGCAGCGGTCAGTGCCGCGGCGATCAGCCGGGTCGGCGAGGAACTGGCCAACCCCAGCGGCCACCGCGCGGCCAACCGGCGCACCACCAGGTCGGCGTCGTCGATAAGCGGTACGCGCACCGCGTACCGCCGGGCCATCTCCTCGACCACCTCGGCGGCGACCTGCTCGGCGGTCCGGTCGACGCCCAGCTCACCGCTGAGGTATTCGGCCCACTCGCCGGTGCTCATCCCCATCAGCCGCCGCTGGGTGTCGGGCTGCCAGGTGCCGCCCCGCGCCGCCACGTACGCCCGGCGCACCTCCTCCCAGACCGGCTCGGAGTCCACGATCACGCCGTCCAGGTCGAACACCACCGCATCCACCGTCACCGCCCCATCCTCCCCGACGCCACCCGACCCTGGTCGCCCGGCGTCGGCAGTGCTCGCCGTTGTGAGGTGGCACCTCGCGAGTCAGCTCTGGTCGTCCTCGTCCGCCGGCGGCGTGGGGCGGCGGTGTTCCCTGATCCACTCTTCGACGTCCTCGGTCAACCACACCTTCATGCCACGCAGCTCCCGGTACGGCCTCGGGAAGGTGCGTCGGTTCGCGATCTGCTGAAACCGCGACCGGGAGACGCCCAGGCGTTGGGCGATCTCGTAGGGCCCCATCAGGTCGCCTGGCCCTCGGTCCATGTCCCGAACGTAGCCCCGGGGTCAGTCCTCGTCGGCGGGGCCGGGGCGGTTCGTGGCGATCCACGCCCGGACGGCCTTGCCATCCCAGACGCGGCCCATCTTCAGGGTGACGAAGGGGTCGGGGAATCCCTTGCGGCCCACGATGATCGTGGCGCGCTGCTTGCTGATCCCGCCCAGCAGGTCGCGGATCTCATCCAACCCGAGCAACTCCACAGGCTGACGCTATGGTCTGGCGCACTTGCATAAGGTGGTAGCGGGAAGTGCAACGTCCTTTGGGGTTGCCCTCGTACAATATCGTGTGATGTGGTGGACCGATGACAAGCCACGGACCTGTTCCGCCTGTCTGGACATGTGCCGGGTGTGAATCGCCCTGGCCATGTCCCACCCGCCGCAGGGAGTTGATCGCGGAGTACGACCGCGCTCCGGTGTCCCTCGCCGTCTATATGGGCGCGTATCTGGTGTCAGCCATGCAGGACATGGGCTGGGCTCCGGCTGGCACCCTCCACCGCAGATTCCTCGGTTGGCTGCCCGGGCCCAACCGGTCGGCCCGCCGACTCGTGATCAACCAAAGGCCATGGCCGGGCGGTGGGTCGTGACCGAGCCCGAGGTGCCGTTCTTGATCCAAGCGGCCTGGGTCGTTATTGACGACCACGCTGTCCAGCGTTGCCGTCACTGCCGCCCGGACGGCTGGTGCCCACGTGTGGCGATCTCGCGTGCTCGGATTCTCGCCTGGCGGCAGGTAAGGGACCTGCGATGACCACACTCCGAGCGGGTGACCTGATTGAGGTGACCCGGGCTGCCAGCGTCCAGTTCGTCAAGCCCATCCGGTGCCGGGTCATCCGGGTGCTGGACTGGATCACCTACGACGGTTGGTGCTGGCTCGACGTCTACCAACTGGACGACAAGGGGGAGGCCGTCGCCCGACGGTCGATCTTCGTACGGCCGGCGGGGTTGGTCGTCCACCGACGGACCGCCACCGTACCGGTCGGGCGACAGCGCGGCGGTCCGGATCGGACGTGCGGCCCTGAACAGGCGCAGAGCGGTCAGCGGTAGGCGGCGGCCTGGGTGCCGTAGAGGGTGGCGTACACGCCGCCGAGGCGGATCAGCTCGTCGTGGGTGCCCACCTCGCGTACCCCGCCCTCGCCGATCACGATGATCAAATCGGCGGTGCGGACCGTCGAGAAGCGGTGCGACACGAAAACCGTCACCCCGCCGCTGTCGGCGGCGACCCGGGCCGCCCCGTCGGCGTACCTGGCGAACAACCGGTGCTCGGCCTCGGCGTCCAGCGCCGACGCCGGCTCGTCCAGCACCATCAGCAGCGGGGCGTCGCGCATCATCGCCCGGCCGAGCGCCAACTGCTGCCACTGCCCGCCGGAGGCGTCCACCCCGCCGTCGGCGTGACTGCGCCCCAGCCGGGTGTCCAGCCCGTACGGCAGCTTGTCGGCGACGTCGCTGTGCGCGCGGGCCAGGCCGGTGCGGACCGCGTCGTCGTCGGTGGCCCGGGGCAGGTCCCCGATGCCGACCGCCAGCCGGGCGGTCAGCTCCGGCCGCGCGTAGTCCTGGAACGCGGCGGTGGTCCGCGCCCGCCAGGCGGCCAGGTCGAGATGACGCAGGTCGACCCCGTCGACCAGGATCGCCCCCCGGTCGGGTTCGTAGAACCGGTTGAGCAGCTTGACCAGCGTGGTCTTGCCCGCGCCGTTCTCGCCCACGACCGCCACCGTGCTGCCGGCGGGCAGCAGCAGGTCGACGTCACGCAGCACCGGCTTCGCCGCGCCCGGATAGGTGAAGCTCACCTGCCGCAGCCGGATGCCCTCCAGCAGGCGCGCGGGTGGTTGCAGTGGCGTGGCGGGCGCGTCGGGCGCGACGACCGGTGGGGGCACCAGGTCACGCACCTCGTCCAGGCGGCGCAGGGACCGGCCGCTGCGCGCCAACTGCTGGGTGATCGTCACCGCTGCGGCGACCTGGTGGTTGAGCTGCGAGGCGAGCATGATCGCCAACACCACGTCGCCGACGTCCGCCCGGCCGCGTACGGCGTCACGGACCACCAGGACCAGGGCGGCGACGTAGCCGAGGGCGAACACGGCCTGCCCGGCGGCGCGCCACAGGCCGGCGGCCAGCTCGCCGCGCCAGAGGCGGGCGGTGGCGCGCTGCCAGTGCGTGGCGTAGCGCTGCTGGAGGTGCCCCTCCAGGCCCAACAGGCGCAGCTCCTTGGCCGAGGCCGCCGTGGTGGTCAGCTCGAACAGGTGCCGGGCCTGCCGGGTGTCGACGACGCTGTCCGTACGGGCCCGGTCGGCGGCGGCCTGGGCCCGGCGACCGGCCAGCACCGGCAGCGCGGCCAGCAGCGGCAGCAGCACCAGCGCCGGATGGGTCAGGGTGAGCAGCACGGTGGTCAGCAGCAGGCCGACCGCCAGCGAGCCGCCGGTCAGCAGCGCCTGGAGACCCTCGCCGATGCGTTGCAGCTCGTCCTGGGCCAACGCCATCCGGTCGGCGTGCTCGGGCCGCTCGTGGTGGTCCAGGTACGGGGTGCCGTTGCTGATCTCGATGAGCTGCTCGTCGGTGCTGAGCACGTTGAGCTCGGACACCTCGAAGTACCCGATGTGCGCGAAGTGTGCGCAGGTCAGCGCAGCGATCGCGGCCACCGCGACGGCCAGCCCCGCCCAGGCCGCCGCCCCGGCCCGGCCGGCCGCCGCCGCGTTCGTGAGGTGTTTGAGCGCCACCGCGCTCGCCGGCACCGCCACCGCGTTGCCCAGCATCAACGCCAGCGCCACGGCCATCTTGCGCCGGTCCTGCCGCCACGACAGCCGCAGCAGCCCGGTGATCGCCCGCATCATCGCCTCAGCCCACCCGCTGCGCCAGCGGACCGGCGCCCTCGTCGGTGTCCCGGTCGTCCCCGTCGTCGGCGAACCGCTCCGCCTGGAGGGTGAACATTGCCGCGTACCGGCCGCCCGCCGCCATCAGTTCGTCGTGGCTGCCCTGCTCGACGACCCGCCCACCGTCGAGCAGGACGATCCGGTCGGCCAGCCGAACGCTGGACAGCCGGTGCGAGATGAGCACCGTCGTGCGACCCCGGGTCAGCTCGGCGAACCGGGCGAAGAACTCGGCCTCGGCCCGCACGTCCAGCGCCGCCGTGGGCTCGTCCAACACCAGCACCGTGCTCCCGTGGTAGAGCGCGAACAGGGCACGGGCGATGGCGATGCGCTGCCACTGCCCACCGGACAGGTCGACCCCGCCGTCGTACGCGCGCGACAGCAACGTGTCCAGGCCGTCCGGCAACGCGTCGAGGGTGTCGAGCAGCCCGGCCGCCTCCGCCGCGCGGCGGATCCCGGCCCGGTCGTCGAGCTGTTCCACCGCGCCGAACCCGATGTTGGCGGCCACCGACAGCTCGTAACGGACGAAGTCCTGGAACACCACGGCGATCCGCCGCTGCCAGTCCCGGGCCGGCAGGTCGGCGAGGTCGACGCCGTCGGCGCGCACCGCACCGGCATCCGGCGAGTAGAGCCGGGCCAGCAGTTTCACCAGGGTCGTCTTGCCCGCGCCGTTCACCCCGACCAGGGCCGTGCAGCGTCCGGCGGGGATGTGCAGGTCCAGGCCGTCGACCACCGGCGCGGCCGCGCCCGGGTAGCCGAAGCGCACCCCGGTGAAGTCGATGGCCGGGGCGGCGGTGGGGGGCGGCCCGGCACCGCCCCGGTCGGCGGGTTCCGGGTAGCGGGCCATGGCCTGCTCGAACGCGGTGATGGCGGTCTCGGCGTTCATGCCGTACTGGGTCTGGGTGTCGGAGTCCGGGTAGAACTCGCCCAGCCGGATCAGCGCCAGCACCGCCTGCAACACCAGCGCCAGCGCGGCCAGGTCGTACGCCCCGTCGGCGGCGCGGACCCCGGCCAGCGCCAGCACGGCCGCCACACCGACCAGCCCCACCGCCGTGTACGCCAGGTAGGGCCGCAGGTAGATCCGGCGGCGCTCGGCCCAGACGGGGGCCAGGGCCCGGCGGTAGACCTGCCGGTAGCGCTCGGTCAGCCAGCCGGTGAGCCCGAAGACCCGCAGCTCCTTCGCGGCGGCCGGGCCCATCGCCAGCCCCCGCAGGTAGCGGCTCTCCCGGCGCAGGGCCGCCACGTCCCGGATGACCCGGGCGTAGCGGCGCAACCCGCCACGCTGGCCGTGCCGGAACAGCAGCACCACCGCCAGCATGACCAGCGCCGCCCACGGCCCCAGCACCACCGCCACCACCACCGTGAACCCGGCGACCTGGGTGTACGGCCCGACGAGCGCGATCAGCCCGGCGTAGGCCGCGCCCGGGGTGCGGAACGCGAACCGCAGCTCGTGCCCGGCCTCGCCCAGCTCGTCCAGCACCGCCGGGTCCTCCAGCGGGGTGATCTCCCGGGTCGACAGCGACGCCTGGATGAGCCGCCGGTACATGTGCCCGTCGACGCGGCGGCTGAGCTGCTCGGCGACGGCCTTCTGCGCCGCCTCCGCGAGTTGCGCCGCGATCAGCGCCGCCCCGGCGACGGCCAGCGGCCACCACACCCCGGCCGGTCGGGCGGTGCCGTGCAGCACCGGGCCGATCCGGCCGACGGTGGTGCTGACGGCGATCGCGAAGACGACCGGCAGCACCCCCCGGGACACGCTGAGCGCCAGCGCGACGGCACTCCAACCGGCTCCGGCGGCGGGCCACTGCCGGGCGATGCGCAGCCGGGCGGCGGCGGCCTCACGCCACTGCCCGACGCCGGAGGGGGAGGCGGTCATCGCGGTCAGCCGAAGATCTCGTCCCGCAGGGGCGCGGGCAGGTCCAGCTCCTGCGCGCAGGAGCGCACCGAGACCTCGTAGGACTCCACCACCTCGGGGCTGTCGGCCACGGCCAGCTCCGCGTCGGTCAGCACCGTGACCGACCGGGGCCGGAAGCGGTACTCGTCGGCGTTGCCGTGCAGACCGGGTACGACGTAGGGCTCCGGCTCCACCGGGTTGTGGATCTTCGACTGGTCGGAGTTGAGGTCGCCGGCGGCACCCCAACCGGTGAGCATCTCCGGCTGGTACAGGTGGCCGATGCCGAGGCGGTCGAACAACCGGGACACGGTCTCCTGCGGGGCGCGACTGCACTCGTACGGGAAGTGCGTCACCGCCAGCCCCTCGGCCCCGGCCCAGGCGCGCATCCGCGCGTAGTTGAGCGTGCTGAGCACGAAGTTCTCCACCACCCGCTCGCGCCCGATCTTGCCCTCCCACTTGGCCATCCACGAGTCGAGCGAGGCGCGCGGCTGCCGGTCCAGCACCAGCAGGCGCAGCCGGTCGACCGGCCAGCCGGCCTCGACGAGGCAGCGGGCCGGGTTGAACAGCGCCTCGAACGGCACGTACGGCCCGGCCATCTCCTTGGCGAACAACACCGGCTCGCCGTCGGGCAGCTTCCACGGCGAACCCTCGCCACCGGTCAGCGCGAACCGACCGATGGTCTTGACCGGCTGGTAGTAGGCCGCTGCCCGCGCCATGCCGAACAGGTTGGTCACGGCGGTCGAGCCGACCCGGCAGCGCCCCCAGCCGAGCACCAGCAGCGGGTAGTCGTCCGGGCCCCGGCCGGCGAAGCCGTCGCGCAGGGTATCCACGATCTGGGCGGTGACCTCGTCGACGGTGGTGGTGACGACCTGGTAGCGGCCGTCGGGCGGCAGCGCGACGGTGGTGAGGGCGTCGTCGCCGGCGGCGGCCAGCCGGTGCAGCAGCGGATAGGGGTCGGTCATCGGGACTCCTGGTGGTCGGAGGGGCGGGTGCGGCCGAGGTCGAGCAGCGCGGTGACGTCCCGCAGGGCCACCGGGCGCAGCGCGGCCTCGCACAGCAGCGACTCGACGCCCCGCAGCACCCGCTCGCCGACGGCGCCGGGCACCCGCCGGGTGTCGGCCAGCAACTGCAGCGCGCAGCCACCGGCCAGGTAGGGCATGGCCAGGAAGAAGGTCATGTCGTGCCGGGCCACGGCGGTGACCTGCCGCACGGTGGTCTGCGCCGCCAGGGCGGTCAGCGCGGCCCGGTCGGGCGGTTCCGCCGGCACGTCGAAGTCGCGACCCAGCCGGGCGTCGTTGAAGTACACCGACAGGTCGGCCTGCGCGCCCTCGGCCGCGATCAGCTCGTCCAGGGCGTCCGGCGGATAGGTGGCGTGGAAGTAGGACTCCGTCGAGTCGCGGTAGCAGCGCCGCACGGCGTCGTCGACGTCACCGTCGCCGATCTCGAAGACCAGCAGTGCGTTCTGGGCGATACCCGTGGCCAGTTGCCGCTGGCGGGGGGTGTTCCGGTTGCCCGCGATCAGCTTCACCACGGCCCGGTCGCGACCGGTCAACGCCGCCTGGACCAGCAGCGCGGCGGTCAGCACCACGGTGGACGACGACGCCCCCGTCCGCTCGGCCAGCGCGCCGGCCGCCGCCGCCACGGCGGTGGACTCCATCCGCCAGGTGACGACCGGCAGCGGACCCGCGTCCTGCTCCGGCCCGTCGAAGATCCGCTGCGGTACCAGGGGCAGCCGCTCCCGCCAGTACGCCAGGGACCGGTCGGCCCGGCGCTGCCCGGCCGGCGACGCCTCGTAGCCGGCCTGGTCCAACGGCTGCCAACCCGGCGCGGGCAGGGTCCGCTCGCCCTCGATCAGGGTGCGCAGCTCCGCCAGCAGCAGCTCCAGCGACCAGCCGTCCAGCGACACGTGCGAGGCGGCCACGGCCACGGCCTCGACCTGGCCGTCGACGCGCAGCAGCGCCCACCGGACCGGCCAGTCCCGGTCCAGCCGGAACGCGGTGCCGGCCAGTTCGGCGGCGGCGGCGTCCGCCGCCGCCGGCAGTTCGGCGGCGGTGGTGTCCCGCACCAGTGGCGCGTACGACCCGTCGGCGAGCAGGTGCTGGCAGGGTCCGTCGACGTCCTCGGTCATCAGGGTGCGCAGCACCTGGTGCCGCAGCACCAGCTCCGACCAGGCCGTGGTGACCCGCTCCGTGGTGACCGGGGCGGCCAGCCGCAGCACCCGCCGGATGTTGAAGTCCCGGCTGGCCTCGCCGAACCACTGCATCGGCCGGTACATGGCCAGCTGCCCCCAGGTCAGCGGCGCGGAACCGGCGGACGCCCCGGAGAACCGGGCCTGCACCGCCGCGTCCCCGACCGCCGGCTGGCCGGCGTCCGCCCGCAGCGACCGGTCCGGCTGCTCACCGGTGGGCGTCGCCGCGACCACGGGGGCCGGCGGCCGGTGGTCGGGCATCCCGGCGGCCAGGGCACGCACCGTACGCCTGTCGAACAGGTCGGCGATGCCCACCGGCAGGCCCAGCTCCTCGTCCAACCGGGTGACGACCTCGACCACCTGCAAGGAGTCGCCGCCGAGTTCGAAGAAGTCGTCGTCGACACCGAGGCGGTCCACCCGCAGCACCGCGCCGACCACCCCGGCCACCGCCGTCTCCAGGTCACCCGAGGGCGCGACGTACGCGGTGCTCAGCGCGGGCCTCACCACCGGCGTGGTGGGCAGCCGGCGGGTGTCGACCTTGCCGTTCGGGGTGAGCGGGTACTGCGCCACGTACAGGAACCGGCTCGGGACGGACGCCTCCGGCAGCAGACCGGCGGCGTGGGCGCGCAACTGTGCCTCGGTCGGCCGGGGCTCGTCCTCGGACCGCAGGTAGGCGACCAGGTGCAGGTCGTGGCCGTCGGGTTCGGCGATCACCACCGCCTCGGCGACGCCGGGGCAGCGGCGCAGCGCGTCCTCGACGGCGGGCGGCTCGACACGCTGGCCCCGGATCTTCACCTGCCGGTCGGCGCGGCCGAGCACGTCAAGCACCCCGTCCGGGCCCAGCCGGCCCAGGTCCCCGGTGCGCAGCAGCCGCCTCCCGTCGCCACCGGGGTGCGGGATCCACCGCTGGGCGGTCAGCACCGGCTGGCCGTGGTAACCCCGGCCGATCACCGCCCCGCCCAGGCAGATCTCGCCGGTCTGCCCCGGCGGCGCGGGCCGGCCCTGCTCGTCGAGGATGTGCACCTCGGCGTTGGGGATGGGGGCACCGACCGGCAGCCGTCGCCCGACCGTCCGGTCCGCGCCGATCCAGTACCAGGTCGCGCCGACGGTCTCGCTCATGCCGTAGTGGTTGCCGAAGCCCGACTTGGGGCTGCCGCTGATCCACGCGTCGAACTCGGGGGTCAGGTACAGCGGCTCGCTGCCGATCATGACCTGACGGGCGACGTCGTCGACGCCACCGAGGGCGGTCATCGCCCGCACGTGCGACGGGGTGAGCTTCAGGAACCCGCACGGGGCGGCGGCGGTCAACGCGATCAGGTCGTCGAACGCGACCGGCTCGGGCGCGACCTCCAGCTCCCAGTCCGCGACCAGCGCCGTGAACAGCGTCATCACCGACCCGACGAAGTACAGCGGGGCGTGCAGCACCGCCCGCTCCCCGGGCTGGAACGCGAACTCCTCGGCGCACCAGTGCACGTAGTTGACGAGCTGGCGGTGGGTGCCGAGCACCCCCTTGGGAGCGCCGCTGGTGCCGGAGGTGTACATGATGAACGCCAGGTTCTCGACCCGGCAGCCGCCGTCACCGTCGTCGCCGACCGGCTCCGGCAGGTCGGTCACGTCGAGCACGGTCGACGGGTAGCCGGCGTCCACGAGGCCCCGGTGCTCCGGGCCGGTCAGCAGCACCGGATCGCCCGCGTCGGCCAGGATCCGGGCCCGCCGGTCCGCCGGGTCGTGCACCGACAGCGGCAGGTACGCCGACCCGGCCGCCAGCACCGCGAGGATCGCCACCACCGCGTCCACCGAGCGGGGGAGCAGCACCGCGACCGGGGTCTCCGGCCCGGCGCCGTGGCCCCGCAGCACGCGGGCGGCGTGCCGGACCCGGTCCCGCAGCTCCCCGGCGGTGACCGCGACCCCGGCGCAGCGCACCGCGACGCGCCCCGGGTCGGCCGCCAGCGCCCGGTCGACGAGGACGTGCAGCGGGGTGTCCCCGAACGGGCGGCGGGGGCCGGTGGCGACCGACGACGTGGCGTCCACCGTGGCCGGTTCCGGCCGGATGGCGGGGCCGGTGCCGGCACCCCCGGCGGTACGCAGCGAGGCCGGCCGCAGGTCGGTCCAGTGTGCCGCGACGTGCTCCAGGCACGCCTCGACGGGCCCGGTGAACACCGTCGTCCAGCCGCCCGGCAGCGGCCGGTCCGCCGGCCACAGGGAGTACTGGTCCTCGCCGTTGACGACGACCTGCTGCGGGTCGACGCTCACGCGAGCCCTCCGACCGCCTGCTGTGCCGCGTCGAGCCGCTCGACGGCGTCCCGCCACGACTCCTTGGTGTACCAGTCGCCGCTGAACGCGGTGATCGCCGGGGCCCAGCCGTCGTGCGCGTCGGCGTAGCCGGCGATCTCGCGCCAGAACACGTCCACCAGCGCCGAGTACCGGCAGGCGGTCCGCAGGTCGGTCAGGGTGAACGGTGGCCCGTCCATGCGGACCAGCCGGATGTCGAACGCGCCCCGGTACTGCCGGCCACCGACCGTGAACGGCTGCTTCCACATCGCCGCCCCGGGGGCCCGCAGGGTGTAGCGGACGCGGGAGGTGCTGTGCCCACCGTGGCGCAGGTCGCCCCACTCGGCGATGTCGGGCACCAGCGGCGGGAAGAAGTAGTGCCGCTGGCGGGGCACCTCGACCCGGTCGAAGTTACCGGGCACGAAGTGCCAGCGGTTGTACATCATCCGCTGCGCCACCTGCCACAGGATGTCGGTGACGGCGGGGGCGGGCAGGTCGGCGGCCATCCGGGGGCTGGGCAGCACGCAGCAGAAGAAGTCGGGTTTCTTCAGCCCCGCCACCTCCTCGTCGTACCGCCCGGCGGGACCGTCGAGGCGGGACAGGTCGCGGATGCCGCTGGACATGCCGTAGTCGGCGTGACTGTCGACGACCGCGCCCAGCACGATGCCCTCCAGGATGCCGGTCAGCTCGCGCTCGTCGCCACCCGCGTGCACGTTGCGCAGGGCGGCCGTGGTGGCGTGACGCACCCAGGAGGCGGCGTCCTCGCCGTCGACCGGCTCTGACCGGACGCCGGTCGACGTCCGCAGGGTCGGCGGCAGCTCGACCTGACTGCGCTGCTCACCCTCCCACGGCAGCAGGTACTCGTCCTTGGCGTAGGTCAGCCCGTTGATCCGCCGGTAGCGGATGTGACCGCTGCCGTCGACGAGTTCGACCAGCTCACCGGCGAGCGTGGCCAACTCGGCCAGGGTCGCGGTGCTCAGCTCCCGGGTGACCTGCCCGTCGAGCGCGCGCAGGTACGTCGCGCAGCGGGTGGTCAGCACCTTGCGGAGGCTGACCGCGTTGAGCTGGCGGCCGTTGAACTCCTCGAACCGGACCGCCCGGCCGGTGCGGAACAGCAACTGGATGGACGCGACGAAGAGCCGCTCCTCCGGGCTCCAGTCGGCCGGTGGACGGCCCCGCAACGCGGGCAGCACGCCGTCGCGGATGAGCGTGCTGGAGCCGGAGTCGGAGCGGGAGAACACCCGGCGCTCGACGAAGATCAGGACGGTCTCGACCCGTTCGACCCAGTCGATGACCTCCTCCAGCCGTTCCGGCAGGCTGCCGTCGGCGTGCCAGGTGTGCAGCATCTGGTCGAGTTCGCGGCGCTGGTGCTCCTCCTCGACCTGGGCCGGCAGCCACTCCTCGTCGATCATCTCGACCATCCACCCGGGCAGGGCGAGTTCGGCCACCACCTCTTCGGCCGGCAGGTCGCCGCGCGCCGGTTCGTGGATGGTCAGCTTGCCCAGCGCCGAGTGGGCCAGCACGAACTGGCCGGCGGTGGCGTCGGTGCCCGGTGCGGTGAGCCGGAGGTGCTGCCGGCCGAGCAGGTGCCGGACGATCGCCTGCTCACGCAGGGTCAGTCCGTCGAAGGCGGACCGGAAGGGCACCTTGCCCGCCATGGTGAGCAGTCGCAGGACGGCCGTCTGGGCGCTGCTGTCGAACAGTTCGACAGGGTCGCGCACGTCGCGCAGTTCCTGGCTCCACTGGTCGAATTTCGTACGTCGCACGGTCCCGCCTTTCTCGACCAGGGCAGGCTGCGGCGTTCGCACGATGAGGCTCGTACGACGACGGCCACCGCCGTGCGGTGACGACAGGGCATGCGGCGGCCGGCAGCCGACCTGGAGGGTGGAAGGCTCCCGTGGCAGTGCCACGGCGAGAAGGAGACGACACTCCACCCCGGTGTGGGAGCGCTCCCGATCACGAAGTCTCGCCGACGATGAAACATGTGTCAACAACGTGTATCGGCCACCGACGACCTGCTACGACGCGACTACCCGGTACGGCACCGATGGTCCGATCCGGGCGACGGGCCGGGGGTGGTCAGGAGGAGAGCGCGGGGAGCCCGATCGGGCTGTCCGCGGGGATGACCGTGTGGCAGGCGCGGGCGACCGGCACCAGCAGCTCGCGGAGCCGTCGCGTGCCGTCCGGGCCGAGGGCCAGCCAGGGACGGGCGGCCGCCCGGTCGGTCGCGTCCTCCACGGCCCGCAGCCCGGCGTGCCCCACCTCGGTGGGGGTGCCCTCGCCGGTCAGCCAACCCCGGTCGACCAGCCGGGCCCGCGCCTGCGCCCACTCGTGCCCGGTCCAGCCCCGGCCGAGCAGGTGCTCCTCCGGCCGGTCCTGGGCGACCCGGAACGCCAACGTCTCGACCGGGTCGAGGCCGGCGGCGACCAGGGCCGCCACGTGCCCGTCACCGCGGTGCTCGCGCAGCGTGGTGGCCGCCTGCCAGAGCCGGGCCAGCGGGTAGTCGCCGCGTGGCAGGGCGGCGTTGGCCGCACCGAGCACCCGGCCGGCGGTGTCCGCCCCGACCGCCGCGACCTCCAGCAGCTCGGCCGCCTCGGCCAGGTGCGCCTCGGGGAGTTCGTAGGTGAGTTCGGCGAGCGCCTGCACAGCCCCGGTGAGCCGGGCGCGCAACGCCTCCTCGGGGGCGGCGAGCTGCCACACCGCCGGCAGCGCCCGGCCCACCATCGGCGGGGCGAAGGTGAAGAAGACGGCGGTCACCGGGGCGGCGTCGACCGCCCCCAGCGGGGCGGCCCGACCCGCGAAGTAACCCCGCCAGTAGCCGCGCAGCCCGATCGCCTCGGTGGCGGCGCGGGCCCGGGGATGGAAGTAGGTGATCGCGTGCAGGGGTTCGACGTGCGTCCACATCAACCGGGCGGTGCGCCCGGGATCGTCCAGCGGCGGCACGCGCACCTCCGGGTCGGTGGGGTCACCGTGGCGCGGACCGGCCGCCCACGGTGACCCCGAACCTACTGCCGGTAGGTGCCGGCCGGAAGACCCGTGTGGTCTACTGCACCGCCAGCACGTCGACGATGAACCGCAGCGGGCCGGCGGGCGCGCCGGGACGCTGCGGCTTGTCGCCGTACGCCAGGTCGGCGGGGATGTCGAGCTGGACCCGGCTGCCCACGGTCTGACCCTGCATGCCCTGGTCCCAGCCGGGGATGACGTTGCCCTGGCCGAGGCCGAAGGTGAACGGCTCGGACCGCTTCCAGGAGGCGTCGAACTCCTCACCGGTCTTGTACGACACACCCACGTAGTTCACGGTGATCTGCTGGCCGGCCTGGGCGGCCGGGCCGGTGCCCCGGATCAGCGGGGTGGCCTTGAGCCCGGTCAGCTCGCCCTCGCCCTTGGTAGCCTGCGGCTTGGTGCACAGCGCCTGGTCGGCACCCTCGGGCAGCTTGGGGAAGTCACCCGCGCAGCCGGCCGGTGCCGCAGCCGGCTTCGGGTCGTCCTTCTCGCCGTTGCGGACCACCACGAACACCCCGACGATCACCGCGATGACGGCCACGCCGGCGACGGCGCCCAGCCACGCCTGCCGGCGCTTGCGCTTCTCGGCGGCCTTCTGGGCCGCCAACTGGGCGGCGAGTCGCCGCTGTGCCTTCGTCTCCGGGGCCTGACCCTGGCCCGCCGAACGGTTCTCCGTACGCTCGCTCACGTCCTCGACTCCCTGCTGATGTGGGTGGCCGGCCCGGCGACCGGTTCCGTGGCCAGCGCACACGGTACCCGGATCGATGCCGAGGGTGGGCCGTCGCCCGCCAGTCGTGTCCGGTCATCGGGTCGGGCCTCCCGGTTCGTGCCCGTCTTCCCGGGTGGCGGGGGCCGTCCGGCGGTAGGTTCTCGACCATGGCGATCCTCACCGACGAAGACAAGGCCCTGCTCGCCGAGCCGCAGCTCGCCCACGTGGCGACCATCGAGGCGGACGGCACCCCGCACGTCACCCCGGTCTGGGTGGACGTCGACGGCGAGCACATCGTGTTCAACACCGCCAGGGGGCGGCAGAAGTACCACAACATCGCCCGCAACCCGGTGGTCGCGGTCTCCGTGGTCGACCGGGCCGACGACTTCCGCACCCTGTGGGTGAAGGGCACCGCCGAGTTCGTCACCGAGGGCGCCGACGCGCACATCGACCGGCTGGCGAAGAAGTACCTCGGGCAGGACACCTACCCGTTCCGGCGGCCCGACGAGGAGCGGGTGATCGTCCGGATCACCCCCACCGAGAAGCTCGGCCGGGGCTGACCGACGCACGACCCCGGCGGGACGGCCCACCGTCGCGCCGGGGGACGGGGCGCGGGTCCGCCGCTCAGGCGCTGCGGCGCGGGGCGGCCTTCTTCTCGGCGGTCTTCTTCGCCGGGGCCTTGGTGGCCTTCTTCTCCGTGGTCTTCTTCGCGGCGGTCTTCTTCGCCGGCTCCGCCTTCGTCGCCGGGGTCCTCTTCGCGGTGGCCTTGCCGGCGGTGGTCTTCTTCGCCGGTCCGGCCTTCGCCGCCGGTGTCTTCGCCGCCTGCTTGGCCGACCGGGCCGACGAGATCGGCGTCGGCTCGCCGGCCCCGCCGGAGGGCGCCTCGCCCCGGGCCACCCGGGCCCGCTCCACGGACGCCTTCAGCGCCGCCATCAGGTCCACCGCGGCGGCCGGCGCGGCCTCCTCCTCCGCCGGCTGGACCACCTCGCGGCCCTCCACCTTGGCGTCGATGACCTCCTGCAACGCCGCCCGGTAGTCGTCGGTGAAGGCGTCCGGCTGGAATTCGCCGGCCATCGAGTCGATCAGGGAGGCGGCCATCGCCAGCTCCGGCGGGCGGACCTTCAGGTCCTCGTCGAGGAAACCGAAGTCGGGGGTACGCACCTCGTCGGGCCAGAGCATCGTGTTGAGCAGCAGCACCCCGTCGCGGACCCGCAGGGTGGCCAACTGTTCCCGCTGGCGCAGCGCCACCTTGACGATCGCCACCCGCTCCGAGTCGGCCAGCGCGTCGCGCAGCAGCACGTACGGCTTGGTGGCGGTCCCCTCCGGCTCCAGGAAGTACGCCTTGTTGTAGAGGATCGGGTCGACCTGCTCGGCGGGGACGAACTCCAGCACGTCGATCGCCCGGGAACTGGTCAGCGGCAGGTCGGCGAAGTCGGCGTCGGTGAGGATCACCATCTCGCCGCCGCCCAGGTCGTAGCCCTTGGCGATGTCGTCGTAGCTGACCTCCTCGCCGCAGACCGAGCAGGTGCGCTTGTAGCGGATCCGGCCGCCGTCGTCGCGGTGCACCTGGTGGAACCGGATGTCCTTCTCCTCGGTCGCCGAGTAGAGCTTCACCCCGATCGAGACCAGCCCGAACGACACGGCTCCCTTCCAGATCGCCCGCATCCCGATGCTCCTCTCCCGCCCTGACCAGGATCGCAAACGATCGAAGCCCCCGCACGTGCTTCGGTGCGCAACTACAGTCGGACAGGTGCCCGGCGCGCCGTTGAAGCCGATGCTCGCGACGACCGGGCCGCTCCCGGTGGGTGCCGGCTGGGCGTACGAGTTCAAGTGGGACGGGGTCCGCGCGCTCGCCGACCTGACCGGGGGTCACCCGCACCTGTTCGCCCGCTCCGGCGTGGAGATCACCGCCGCGTACCCGGAGCTGGTGACGCTGGCCGAGCAGGTCGACGACGCGCTGCTCGACGGTGAGGTGGTCCTCTTCGACCCGGCCGGGCAGCCCTCGTTCACCGCCCTCGCCGAGCGGATGCACGTCCGGGACGGGGCGAAGGCGGCCCGGCTGGCGGCGACCCTCCCGGTCACGTACATGATCTTCGACCTGTTGCGGTGGCGCGGCGAGGACCTCACCGGGTGGCCGTACCACGAACGGCGGGCGGCGCTCGACGGCCTGGGGCTCGGCGCGGCCCGGTGGACGGTGCCCCCCTGCTTCACCGACGGTGCCGCCACCTACCAGGCGGCCGGGGAACACGGCCTGGAAGGGGTGCTGGCCAAGCGGGCCGACTCGGTCTACCGGCCCGGGGTGCGCTCACCCGACTGGGTGAAGGTCAAACTGGAGGTGACCGGGGACTTCGTCATCGGCGGCTGGCGGCCCGGGGCCCGGAAGATCGGCGGGCTGCTGGTCGGGGTGCCCGGCCCGGACGGGCGGCTCACCTACCGGGGGCGGGTCGGCGGTGGGATCGGCGCGGCCCTGGAACGGGAGCTGCTGCGCGAACTCGAACCGCTGCGCGCCGACGGGTCGCCGTTCGCCGGTGACGTGCCGCGCGAGGACGCCCGGGGTGCGATCTGGGTGACCCCCCGGATCGTGGTGGAGGTCAGGTACGGCCAGCGCACCCCGGACGGGCGGCTGCGCTTCCCCCGGGTGCTGCGGCTGCGCCCCGACAAGCCACCCGGGGAGGTGGAGGATGCCTGAGCGGGTGAAGGTCGAGGTCGACGGCCGGACGGTGGAGCTGTCCAACCTGGACAAGGTGCTCTATCCGGAGGCCGGCTTCACCAAGGGCGAGGTGATCGACTACTACACCCGGATCGCCCCGGTGCTGCTGCCGCACCTGGCCGACCGGGCGCTGACCCGGATCAGGTTCCCCAACGGCGTCACCGGCGGCTCGTTCTTCGAGAAGAACGCCCCCGCCGCCACCCCCACCTGGGTACGCACCGAGACGCTGCCGGTACCCGGGTCGAGCAGGGGTCGGGAGACCATCGACTACGTGGTCGCCGACGACCTGCCCACCCTGGTCTGGCTGGCCAACCTCGCCGCCCTCGAACTGCACACCCCGCAGTGGCGGATCGGCACCCACCCGGACCTGATGGTCGTCGACCTCGACCCGGGGCCGCCAGCCAGCCTGCGGCAGTGCTGCCGGGTGGCGGTCCTGCTGCGCGACCGGCTCGCCCGCGACGGGGTGACGGCGTACCCGAAGACCTCCGGCAAGAAGGGCATGCAGCTCTGCTGCCCGATCAGCGCCACCCAGGACGCCGACGTCGTCTCCGACTATGCGAAACGGATCGCCCAGGAGTTGGAGCAGGCACACCCTGACCTGGTCGTGTCCCGGATGGCGAAGAACCTGCGGCCGGGGAAGGTCTTCATCGACTGGAGTCAGAACAACGCGGCGAAGACGACAGTTGCGCCGTACTCGCTGCGGGCGCAGGCGGTGCCGGCGGTGTCGACGCCGCTGACCTGGGACGAGGTCGAGTCGGGGGCGGCCGGGAAACGGCCTGCGGCGAAGCCGTACACCGCCGGGGAGGTGCTGCGGCGGGTGGAGAAGTCCGGCGACCTGCTCGCCCCGCTGCTCGACGGCGGCCCGGCACTGCCGACGGCGTGAGCCGCGCGACGGCCCGGCCGACCCGCGTGAGCTGTGGCGGGTCGGCCGGGCCGATCGGTCGACTCAGCGCTGTCCGAAGACCTTCCGGTACGTGCCGAGGCGCAGCAGCACGGTCTCCCCGGTGGCGTCGAGCACGCCGTCGTTGTCGGTGATCGCGTAGACCTGGCCGTCACCGCCGACGGTCAGCCCCTCCAACTTCTCCTGGGTCCAGCCGTTGGTGGCCCGCAGCGCCGGCAGCACGTCGACGGCGAGGGTCTTGGGCAGCACCGTCAGCGGGCCGGCGGCGGCCGGGCCGGTCGGCAGCGGCACCGTGTAGATCCGCTTGACGACGGCGGCCGGGCCGGTGAGCTTGTCCCGTTCGATCACGGCGAGCCGGTC
Organism: Micromonospora sp. WMMD730; assembly: GCF_049178955.1. Classification (NCBI taxonomy): domain Bacteria; kingdom Bacillati; phylum Actinomycetota; class Actinomycetes; order Micromonosporales; family Micromonosporaceae; genus Micromonospora; species Micromonospora sp. WMMD730. The sequence continues at coordinate 6,756,343 of NZ_JBMHML010000002.1, read as the reverse complement.
ACCGACCACGGTGACCTCGGAGAGCCCGATCCAGTCACCGGGGACGGTGGTGCCCTCCAGCCGGTAGCCGAACCAGCTCCAACTGTCGGCCGTCACGTCGTACCGGCCGATCCGGACGATGCCGGCCGGGTCGCTGACGACCTCCCGCTGGAGCACCGCCCAGACGATCTCCCGACCGTCGCGGCCGGTGCTCGCGGTGACCCCCTCGAAGCCCTGCTTGCCCAGCCCGGCGGCGACCTGGGCCGGCAGCGGCACGACCTGCTCGGTACGCCCGTTGCCGTTCAACCGGACCAGCCTGTTCTCACTGCCCTTCGCGCCCTCGGCGGCCAGCCAGAAGCCGCCCTGCGGCCGGGCGAAGATCCCCTCCGCGTCGTACCCGACGGGGGTGCCGGCGGCGTCGGTCACGGTGGTCGCGTCGGCGACCACGGCCGGCGAGCGTCGGGTGTCGACGGTCAGGATCCGGGTCGGGGTGTACGCGGCGTCGGTGACGCTGTAGAGCTGCTGCGGCCGGCCCGGTACGGCGGACAGCGCGCCCAGCGCCCCCCAGCCGATCGGCGCGCCCGAGGCGTCGTCGGCCGAGACGATGCTCGGGAAGCCCGGCCTGTCCGCACCCAGCCGGTAGAGCGACACCGAGGCGCGGACACCCACCGAGGCGTCGTCGGTCTCGCTGGACACCGCGAGCAGGTCACGGGAGGGGATGGGGAGTAGCCCCTCCGGGCCGTTGGTGGTGGGCAGCACCTGGCGCAGCACCGGGGCGGTGGGCCGGGTGAGGTCGTAGACCGCGACGAAGTTGCTCCGTTCCGACCCGACGAACGCGTACCGCACGCCGTGGTACTCGGCGACGGCCACGCCCTCCGGCTCGGTGCCCTTCTTCGCGGCCCGGTCGTTGTTGTGCAGCCCGTAGCGGACCGCGAGACGCTCGAAGGTGTTGCCGGCGTCCCAGGCCACCTGGCCGGTCCGGCTGTCGAAGACCGACCAGCCCCGGGTGCCGCCCCGCCAGTCACCCTCGTTGGCGGTGGCCAGGTAGCGGTCGTTGATCCAGGCCACCGCGTCGGGTTCCCGGGGAACGTCGGTGATCGAGCGGGTCAGCTCGATCCGGCCGTCCTTGACCGTGTCGATGCCGCTGACCGAGGCGGTGCCGGCGCTGAACGCCCGGGTGATCCGGCCGGTCGGCACGTCCACCAGCACGACGCCGTTGTTCTCCTGGAGGGTGACCGCGAGCTGGTTACGCCCGTTGATCGAGACGTACTCGGGTTCCGGATCGGTGGGCTCGGTGATCCCGGCGGCGGCCAGCACCGGCAACGCCCGGCCGTCGGGCGCGGTCAGTGCGACGGTACGCAGCTTCCACCGCTGCGGCGTCGTCTTCCCGTCAAGGTCGATGAGCTGGACGAAACCGGCGGGCGCCTGCGGCAGGTCACCCTTCCTGCCGCCGGACGGGGTGGCGTCCTCGTCCCGCTCGTTCTCGATGGCGATCGCCGCGTACCGCTCGTCGTGGCTGATCGCGATGGAATCGGGCTGCCCGCCGAGGTCGATGCTGCGCACCCGCTGCCGGGTGGCCAGTTCGATCACGTCGAGGCGACCGGAGGGGGCGGTGTAGCTGGCGCTGGTGTTCACCACGACCAGCACGTACCGGCCGACCACCGCCACCGAGGTCGGCTCGTCCTCGGCGTCGCCGAGCTGCGCCAGGGAGAGGGTGCCGAGACCGCGCGGCTGGTCCGGCCGGCCGATGTCGAGGAAGCCGATCCGCCGGGCCGCCGCGTCGGTGTAGACCAGGGTACGGCCGTTCGGGCTGACCGCGGCGATCTCGGCCACCGTCGCGGTGGCCGGGTCCTCGCCGGCCGGCCGGTTCTGGAACACCGGGTAGGTGGCAGTGCGGTCGAAGGTGAGCTTCCGGTCCGGGTAACCCTGGCTGGCCGCCGTACTGCCCGGGGCGGTGTGGTCCGGCGCGGCGACCGCACTGCCCGGGGCGGTCAGGGTGGCCAGTGCCAGGCCGGCCACCACTGTCGAGGCGAACACTCTTGTCGCTGTCACTGCTCCTCCGAACGTTTCGATTCGGACGGAGGCTGGCAGGCGTGACCGAGCGCAGGTCGACCAGCGGGTTAACGGCCGGCGACGGGCCGGCGGTGAGCTGGCTCGCCGGCCTCGTCGTTTCGGTCCCTCTTGCCTGGTCGAAGGGGTGGCCGGGCGGCCCGACCCGGTCACCGCACGACGACGGCCGATCCGGTCAGCGCTCGATGATGACGCCGTTCGCGTCGATGCCGTGGTCCCGCCAGTAGACGTCCCACTCGTCGTCGACGTGCTGCGGGACCTTGCCCTGCGGGTACCGGACGTACGGCGCGGTCGGCTCCTGGCCGTCGGGGAAGCAGGCGCTGCCGCCCTGTCCACCCACCGCGATCGCCGGGTACTCGCCATCGCTGCAGATGCTCTCCCGGTAGCCGCAGCCGCTGGTCAACAGCAGGCCGCCCAGGCCCACCCCGGCAAGAACGATCATGATCCGCGTACGCATGGGTCGAGTCTCGTGGCGACGGGCGGCGCTGTCATGCGCACGCGTACTCAACTCTTCCCGGCTCGGTAGGGTGGGGCGTTCCGTCCGGACAGGAGGACCGATGGTTGCCCACCTCGCCGTCACCACGTCGACCGACCTGCCTGAGCAGGCAGAACAGCCACTGCTGACCTACTGCGACGACGCAACCGGGGAGCGGACGGAGCTGACCGCGAAGCAGCTCGGTGACTGGGCGGCGCGCACCGCCGGCCTGCTGCGCGACGGGTGCGGGCTGGGGCCGGGCAGCCGGGTCGCGGTGCTGCTGCCGCCACACTGGCGTACCGCTGCGGTGTTGCTCGGGGCCTGGTCGGTGGGGATGGCGGTGTCGTTCCGGCCGCGCGCCACCGCCGGGTTGCCGGTCCTCGAACCGGGCGGCGAGCGGCCGTACGACGCGGTCTTCGTCACCCCGGAACGCCTCGACGACTGGCTGGAGGACGTGCCCGACGGGGTGCACCGTTACCTCGTCGGCACCGCCCCCGGGCCGCTGACCGACGTGCCGGTGGGCTGGCTGGACTGGTCCGCCGAGGTGCTGCGGCACACCGACACCCCGCCCGACTACGCCGCCGTTCACCCGGCCGCTCCGGCCACCCCCGACGGCACGAGCTACGCCGTCTGGGGGCGCCTGGCGAAGGAGGTCGCCGCCCAACTCGACCTGCGCCCCGGCGACCGGCTGCTGGTCGACGCCGCCGAACACGAGCAACCGGTGAAGTGGCTGCTGGCCCCGCTGGCGGCCGGCGCCTCCGTGGTCGTCTGCGCCAACCTCGACCCCGCCACCCGCCCCACCCGCCTCACCACCGAACACGCCACCCGCACCCTCTGACCCACCCGCCTCACCCCGCTGGGCGTGCGCGTGGTGATCAAGAGGTTTGCGTCAGTCTTGATCTTCAAGTTGACGCAAACCTCTTGATCACCGGGCCGGGTGGGGCCGGGTGGGGGTGGGGGTGGCTGGGTGGGTTGTGATCAACTCAAGGGGGCTGGTGTAGCGGTATCGGGTTGAGTTTGATGGCGCTGCATCGGCTCTCCTGAGTGGATCATGATGGCGTGCCGGGCGGTGGGGTCAGCAGGTGGTGTTGCCGGCGGGGACCCAGCCGTCCAGGGACGGGTCCTCCGCACCGTGGCCGTAGATCCAGGTGTCGTTGTCCTCGGACCAGCCCTGCCCGTGCCAGCGGAACCCACGACCGGCGGTCAGGGTGCGCAGCACCTGGCCGTGCGGTGCCGTGCGCAGCCAGGTGTTCTGGGTGAGGTTGCAGAGGAAGCCGGGCGTATCGCTGGCCGAGGCCGGTGCGGCGGCCACGGCGGTGCCCGGGAAGGCGACGACCGCGATCGTCAGGACGTGCAGAATTCGGCGCTTCACTCTGGTTCCCTTCGACGTGCCGGCATCGACGGTCGACCGTCGACTGTGGACAGATTAGCCGTCGCGGGGGAGCTGCGCCGGTCGGGCGGAACGAGAGCAGCCCGGCCGACGGGAATACGGCGGTGCCGGTCAGTCGACCGTGGGTAGCTTCGGGCCGAGGACGTCGTCGGCGTCGACGATCGTGTACGCGTACCCCTGCTCGGCGAGGAAGCGCTGCCGGTGGGCCGCGTACTCGGTGTCGATGGTGTCCCGGGAGACCACCGTGTAGAAGTGCGCCTGCCGGCCGTCGGCCTTCGGCCGGAGCACCCGGCCCAACCGCTGCGCCTCCTCCTGCCGGGAGCCGAACGTGCCGGACACCTGGATCGCCACCGCCGCCTCGGGCAGGTCGATGGAGAAGTTGCCCACCTTGGAGATGACCAGCGTGCGCAGCTCACCCGAGCGGAACGCGTCGAACAGCCGCTCGCGCTCCTTGTTGGTGGTGGAACCCTGGATGATCGGCGCGTCCAGGTACTCCCCGAGCTGGTGCAACTGGTCGATGTACGCCCCGATCACCAGCACCTGGTCGTCGGGGTGCCGCTGCACGAGGGCGCGGACCACCGGCAGCTTGGTGCGGGCGGTCGCCGCCATCCGGTAACGCTCCTCGGCCTCCGCCGTCGCGTACGACATCCGCTCCGCGTCGGTCAGGGTGACCCGGACCTCGGTGCACTCGGCCGGGGCGATCCAGCCCTGCGACTCGATGTCCTTCCACGGCGCGTCGTACCGCTTGGGGCCGATCAGGCTGAACACGTCACCCTCCCGGCCGTCCTCGCGGACCAGGGTGGCGGTCAGACCCAGCCGGCGGCGGGCCTGCAGGTCCGCGGTGAACCGGAAGATCGGCGCGGGCAGCAGGTGCACCTCGTCGTAGACGACCAGACCCCAGTCGCGGGCGCCGAACAGGTCCAGGTGGGTGAACGCGCCGCCGCGCCGCGAGGTGAGCACCTGGTACGTGGCGATGGTGACCGGACGGATCTCCTTGCGCTCGCCCGAGTACTCCCCGATCTCCTCCTCGGTGAGCGAGGTGCGGGCGATCAGCTCCCGCTTCCACTGCCGGCCGGCGACCGTGTTGGTGACCAGGATCAGCGTGGTCGCCTTCGCCTCGGCCATCGCCGCCGCGCCGACCATGGTCTTGCCCGCCCCGCAGGGCAGCACCACCACCCCGGACCCGCCGGCCCAGAACGCCTCCACCGCCTCCCGCTGGTACGACCGCAGCGTCCACGGCCTGCCGCCGTCCTTGCCGGCCTCGGTCAGCTCGATCGGGTGCGCCTCACCGTCGACGTACCCGGCCAGGTCCTCCGCCGGCCAGCCCAGCTTGAGCAGCGCCTGCTTCAGCCGACCCCGCTCGGACGGGTGCACCCGGATCGTGTCGTCGTCGATCTTGTCACCGAGCATCCCGGCGAGCTTCTTGCTCTTGGCGACCTCGATCAGCACCATCCGGTCCAGCCCGCGCAGCACCAGCCCGTACGCCGGGTCGTTGGCGAGCTGGAGCCGGCCGTACCGGTCCATCGTGTCGGCCACGTCCACCAGCAGGGCGTGCGGCACCGGGTAGCGGGAGAACTTCAGCAGCGCGTCGACCACGGCCTCGGCGTCGTGCCCGGCGGCGCGGGCGTTCCACAGCCCCAGCGGGGTGAGCCGGTAGGTGTGCACGTGCTCCGGGGAACGCTCCAGCTCGGCGAAGGGCGCGATCGCCATCCGGCAGGACTGCGCGTCCGGGTGGTCGATCTCCAGCAGCAGCGTCTTGTCGGACTGCACGATCAGTGGTCCACCGCTCACGCCAGGTCCCCCTCCTCGGCCGGATTCCCCGACCGGCGGCGAATCCCGCCGCAGGCCGACCATCCAGTGTTGCACGGGGGTGGGAGACTGCCAGAAAATCTTCGCAATGGGTGCAACGTTTCCCGGGGGACACACGTCTACCAGTGGGACGACCGATCCGGGGAGGCACACTATGCAGGTCCGCCACAGAGCCCGGGTCGTCGCCCTGGCCATGGTCATGCTGGTCGGCGCCGGTGGGTGTGCGTCCGTGCCGCAGGCCGATCCGGGTGGCACTGGAGGAGGGCTCGCCCCGGTCGGCAGTGCGGAACAGGTAACGGGGGCGGGTGCCTCCTCCCTGCCCGACCAGCTGACCGGGTCCGACACGAAGCCCCGGCACCGGGAGAAGCCGCAGCCGAAGGTCCGCGCCAGCAAGACCCCGAAGGCGTCGACCGGGCGTCGCCCGCGCGTCCCGCAGAAGTCCAACCAGACCCGCTGCCAGGTGGGCGAGCACCAGCGTGAGGTGGAGACGTACCTGGCCCGGCTGGGCGGGTTCGGCACGGTCACCGTGGACGGCCGGCAGACCGACGCCGACTGCGCCGCGATCAAGAAGTTCCAGCAGCGGTACGACATCCGCCCCGCCGAGGGTCGCGCCGGCCCGTTGACGCTCGACGTGGCGAAGCGACTGGCCACCACCGACGTCAAGCGCTGCTCCGCCGGCTCCGGCACCACCTTCTGCGTCGACCTGACCCGGCAGACCACCTGGGTGATGCGCGACGGCAAGGTGGTCGCCAAGCCCACCGTCACCCGGACCGGGATGGCCGGCTACGCCACCCCCGCCGGCACGTACAAGGTGAACCTGCGCAACCTGAAGGAGTGGTCCAACCCGTACGAGGTGTGGCTGCCCTACTGGCAGCGCTTCAACGGCGGGATCGGCTTCCACGAGACCACCACCTACCTGCACAACGCGGGCATCGGCTCGCACGGCTGCGTCAACCTGCTGCATGCCGACGCGGTGCGCTGGTGGGAGCTGGGCAAGGTCGGCTCCCGGGTGGTCCTGGTCGGTCGTCGCCCTGGCACCTGAGCCTTCCGTCCACCCTGCCCGTCTCGTCTCCGGCCCCTCGGTAGTTGTCCGTAGGGGCCGGATCGGGGGTATTTCCCCCTGTCCGTCCTGGCGACCGGGTGCCACCCTGGAAGCCGGGGGCCGGACGGGGTGGGAGGGCTGGGATGAGCGTCGACCACGAGATGATCGCCGAGGACGCGGCTAACGGCGAGCAGGTGACACCGACCGACGAGGTGTCCACGGCCACCATGGTCGGGTACGCCGTCGCAGGGATCGCCGTTCTCGGCTGGTTCCTCTTCGGATGGCTGGTGCAGCGGCAGGGCTTCATCGACTCGGTCGGTGAGGCCGCCGGCACCGGCTTCGCCCTGCTGCTCATCGTCTCCGTCGTCGGCACCGTCCGCCGCAGCCGCCGCTGAGCGACAGCGGAGGACGTCGCCGCCGGGCGGTCAGTTCTCCCGGACGGCCGCGGTGATCCGGTGCAGGGCGAAGGTGTGCAGCATCTCGGTCCGCTCGTCCTCGGCACGCAGGTAACCCGCGCCGATCGACACCGGCCGCAGCAGCCGGGACAGCGTCGCCCCGTGGGCGTCGACGTAGCCGACCCAGACCAGCGCCTTGTCCCGGACCGCCTGCTGGAGCACCGCCAGGGCCTCGGCGTGACCGTGCGCGGGCATCGGGCCGGCCGCCGCGCGGGCCGCACCGCCGCGTACCACCGCCGGGGCCCGCCGCGCCGCCCGCGCCGCCGCCTCGCCCCGCCGGATCTGCTCCACCACACCCAACAGCCGGGGCAGCGCCAACCGGGGCGTGGCCAGCGGGTCCACCGCCCGCCCGGTCAGCACCCGGGCCGGGGCCCGTCGCACCCGGGGCCGGGCCAGCACCGTCGTGCCGGTGGCGTCCTCCGGCACCGGGGCGTAGCCGGCGTCACGCAGCGCGGTCAGCATCCGCCCCACCTGGTACGGGGTGCACAGCACCGTCGGAGCCAGCCGGCGGAACGTCAACGCCGTCAGCCGCCGGTCGGCCAGCACCTCCGCGAGTAGCGCCTCGTCGTCGCTGCGCACGTACCCGCCGGCGGAGCCGACCCGCAGCCCACCGTGCTGCCGGGCCACGTCGTCCACCAGATAGGTCAACCCCTGCGGGATCGGGGTGCGCGACCGCCGCCGGAACAGGTCGTGCAGGTCGTCGGCCGTGTAGCCGGAATCCAGGGCCCGTCGGACGCTGGCCGTGGTGACCCGGTGCACGCTGGCCCCACCCGCCGATTCCGGCTCGGTCACCGTCTCCAGTTCGGCGGCGAGCATCGGGTCGGGTGGGCCGGGCACCACCACGCTCAGGTCGGCCTGCACCAGGAAGTGGTCGACCGGTGCGGGAAGCAGGGCGTCCAGCGTCCGGACGGTGCCCGACGGGTCACCGCTGTCGACGTCGGAGCGCAACCCCAGCGGGTCGTCCCCGCCCCGCTCGTCGGTGTCCGTCACGTCGGCGAGCAGCAGCCGCCCGTACGAGGTGAGCGCGCCGAGGCCGGTCACCCCCAGCCGGGCCGCCTCGGTCAGCACCTCCCGGTGCGCGGCCTCCCGCCCCCGACTACGTCGGGGGGCCCGCCAGTCGAGCAGCGCCAGCACCTCCTCGGCGGTGGGGGCGGTGGCCGGTTCCAGCTCGGCCAGCACCCCGAGCACCGCCCGACGGGCGGCCGGCGCACCGGCCCGCTCCGCCTCGGCGGAGAGCACAGTGACCGGTCGGTCCCGGTCGTCGCGCTGCCCCACCAGACCGGCCTGCCGGCTCATCGTCAACCACGCGCGGGCCAGCTGCTCCCAGCGGTGGGCCAGCGACACCGCCCGCCACACCTCGTAAGCCCCGGTGGGCAGCACCTGCTGTTCGCCGCCGTACCGGCTCGCGGCGGCGGGGAGGTCCAGTTCGCCGAGGAGACCTGCCGCGTACGCCACCTCGACCAGCAGCGCGGTCGTCGACTCGTCCAGGGCCACCGTGCGGGCCAGCCGGCGCAGGTCGCGTACCCCGATCCCGCCGGAGCGCAGCACCGGCGCCGGCTCGGCGGTCAGCGCCTCCAGCAGCGCCTCGGTGTGCCGTACCACCTCCATGGTCTGCCCGACCCCGGCGGAGTCGACGGCCTTGGCTTCCCGGGGCGGCGCCGCGACCGGCGGCGGGTCGATCCGCAGCGGTCCGAGCGGGCCGGTGTCCCGGCGCAGCAGCAGCCCCACCTCGCGGGGCAGCTCGACCGTCCCGGCGGAGACCGCCACCAGCAGCCGGGCCTCGACCAGCCAGCGCACCGGCGACCCGGTCGGGGCGCCACCGTTGGTCGGGTCGGGCGGTACGTCGTCCTCCGCGCCGAGCGCCGGCGCCTGCAGCGATCCGGGCGGCACGCTGCCGACCGGTGGACCGGCGGCGAGCCGGTCCAGGATCGCCCGCGCCGACGGGGGCGCGGCGAGCAGCGTCCGGCGCAGTTTCGCGGCGTCCGCGCAGAGCGCCGCCGCCCGCAGGTCCAGCTCCTCCGCCGGCCGACCGAGCCCCGCCGGGTACGGGGCCAGCTCGTCCACGCTCCCGGTGACCCGCAGCGCCTGCTCCGGGCCGTACAGCAGGAACCGGGCGCGGAGCCGGTCGACCGCGCCACGGACCGTGGCCGGGGCGGGCGGGTGCGGCCCGGCGGCGGCCAGGGCGAGGACCGCCTCGGTGGAGGTGGTGCCCTCCGACTGGTCCCGGGTGAGCCGGGCGGCGTCGAGGATCTGGAGGGTGAACTGGTCCAGCCCGTCGAGCGCGCGGGCGACCGACACCCGCGACTCGGCCCGCAGGGCGAGCGCGGAGACGTCGGCCGGCACCGGCACGACGAGGTCGGGCCGCAGTTGGAGCAGCGCGGCGAGAGCCTCGTCGGGCAGCGCGCGCAGCTGGTCGGCGAGTGAGGTGGTCATCGTCGTTCCACGCTAGCCCGCGGGCGCCCGATCGCGCCGCCCGGACGTCCGGCTCGGGCGACCTGTCCGGGTACCTTCGCAGAATGTCCGCGCTGATGGTCGGGTTCGACCTCGACATGACCCTGATCGACTCCCGCCCCGGCATCGCCGCCGCCTACCGGGCGCTCACCGCCCGTACGGGTGTGCCGGTCGACGCCGAGCTGGCCGTCTCCCGGCTCGGCCCGCCGCTGCGCACCGAACTCGCCCACTGGTTCCCGGCGGAGCAGGTCGAGGAGGCGGTGACGCTCTACCGGGAGCTGTACCCGACGTACGCGATCACCCCGTCGGTGCCGATGCCCGGCGCGCGGGAGGCGGTCGACGCGGTGCACGCCCAAGGCGGCCGGGTGATGGTCGTCACCTCGAAGATCGGCCGGTTGGCCCGGCTGCACCTGGACCACCTCGGGCTGGCGGTCGACGAGTTGGCAGGCGACCTCTTCGCCGAGCAGAAGGCGACCTCGTTGCGGGAGCACGGTGCCGCGCTCTACGTCGGTGACCACGTGGCGGACATGGTGGCGGCCGGGGCGGCCGGCATCCCGGGCGTCGGCGTGGCCACCGGCCCCTGCCCGGCGGACGACCTGCGCGCGGCCGGGGCGCAGGTGGTGCTCGACGACCTCACCGGATTCCCGGCGGCGCTCGACCGGATCATCGGGCTAGCCTTGGAGCAGTAGTCGTATCGAGTGAAGCAGGGGTCTCCAAGGTGCCGACGGGTCGAGTGAAGTGGTATGACGCGGCCAAGGGATACGGGTTCGTCACCAGCGACGAGGGTGGCGACGTGTTCCTGCCGAAGGGCGCGCTGCCGGCGGGTGTCACCGACCTCAAGGGTGGGCAACGGGTCGACTTCAGCGTGGTGGACAGCCGGCGCGGTGCCCAGGCGATGGGGGTCAAGCTGCTGGACGCCCCGCCGTCCATGGCCGAACTGCGCCGCCGGCCGGCCGAGGAACTGCACGGCCTGGTCGAGGACATGATCAAGGTGCTGGAGGCGAAGGTGCAGCCGGACCTGCGCCGGGGCCGCTTCCCCGACCGCAAGACCGCGCAGAAGATCGCTCAGCTGGTCCACGCGGTGGCCAGCGAGTTGGAGGTCTGAGGCACCAGCCCGGCGTCGGCGGCCCGGCCCAGCAACGCCTCCACGGCGGCGAACCCCGCGTCCCCCAGGTCGGCGGTGAACTCGTTGACGTAGAGGCCGATGTGCCGGTCCACCACGTCGGGCTCCATCTCCTGCGCGTGCGCGAGCACGTACTCCCGGCTGGCCGAGGGGTCGGCCCACGCCTGGCGTACCGACTCGCGGACCCAGCCGGTGGCGGCCACCGGGTCCACCACACCCTTGCGGGCCAGGATCGCCCCGAGCGGGATGGGTAGGCCGGTGTCGGCCTCCCACCACTCGCCCAGGTCCACCAGCGCGGTCAGCCCGTGCCGGTGGTAGGTGAAGCGGGCCTCGTGGATCACCAGCCCGGCGTCGTACCGGCCGGCCGCGACGCCGGGCATGATCTCGTGGAACGGCACGATCTCGATCCGGGCCGGCGGCCGTCCGGCCGACCAGAGCCGGAACAGCAGGTACGCCGTGGTCCGGTCACCGGGCACCGCCACCGTGGCGCCGCCCAGGTCGACCCGGTCGCTCTCCCCACGGGTGAGCACGAGGGGGCCACAGCCACGGCCGAGCGCACCGCCGCAGGGCAGCAGGTGGTAGTCGTCGAGCAGCCAGGGGAGCGCGGCGTAGCTGACCTTCACCAGATCGAAGGCGCCCCGTTCGGCGGCCGTGTTGGTGACGTCGACGTCGGCGAAGGTGACTTCGACCGGCGGCGCGCCCGGCACCCGGCCGTGCACCAGCGCGTCGAAGACGAAGGTGTCGTTGGGGCAGGGCGAGATCGCCAGGGAGAGCGCCACGTCCCCACGGTAACGCCGCTTCCGACCGTCCTCCCGCCGAGCCCGCCCCGATGTGACCCCGCCCCCTGCCGACGACATCCGTCCCTTCGGCGGTCCGCCGTGGTCGGGGGCCGCTGCGACCCTGCCCCTGCCCCTGCCTCGGCCTCGGCCCCGGCCCCGGTCCGGCGTGGGCGGGGCCGCTCGCCGCATGCTCCGATCGCTCCGCAGGGCCGGTCGGGGGCGGGTTCCGGGCAGAGCCGGGCTGGGAGGTACTCCTACGCGTCCTTTCGATCTGACGGCGTCAGCGATTCAGGAACCGGCTCCCGAGTCTGGGCAGCTGCCCCGCCGGGTGCTTGGCTGGCCCTGGCCCTGGCCCTGTAGCCCTGGTGATTCGGTGAGGTCATCAGCTCGAAAGGACGCGACCTCGGTACCTTGTCCCCAGCTCCAGCACGTTTCCACAGGGTTATCCACAGGTCGGGCGGGGCTGTTGAAACAGCGCCGACGCAACGGGAACATGGCGGGGTGACGACGGAGGATGCCCCGCTGGCCGACCTGGGCCGGACGGTCCGGGCGCTGCGCCGTGAGGCCGACCTGAGCCAGCGGGAGCTGGCCCGGCGTTCCGGGGTGCCCCAGGCGACCATTGCCCGGATCGAGTCCGGCAGGGCGACCGACCCACGGTTCCACACGGTCGAGCGCCTGGTGCGGGCGGTCGGCGGGACCCTGACGGTCGCACTGCCGGTCGAGCCGGCGTCGTCGGTGGCCCCGACCACAGCGCCGACCTCAGCGCCGACCTCAGCCCTGACTGCGGCGTCGGCTGCCGAGGTGACCTGTGCGCTGCCGCCGGTGCCGCACGACGACCTGCGGGACACCGCCGGACGGCGCTATCCGGCCCACCTCGACGTCTGGCCGGTGCGGGAGCCGAAGGACTGGCCGGGTGCCTGGTGGGCGGACTGGTACAACTTGCCGCCTCCGCTGTGGCCGCTGCGGTTGCCGCCGGCGGCGTACGAACGGAATCGGGGACACCGGGACCGGCGGCGGGCGGCGGAGCGGGTCCGTCGGGACGTCAGGGTCCGGTGGGTGGACGGTGACGGGCGACCGGCGACCACCTGGCGGTTCGTGGCCGAGCTGCCCGACGGCACCCTCCTGGGGGAGCTGCGCGCCCACGAGCGTGACCTGCACCTGGTCCGTGGGGACGACGGGGACTGGCCGCGTGAACTCGTACTCGACGGGGTGCTGGTCGCGGCCGGGAACCGCCGGATCGGCATCGGTGACCGGTTGGTGGCGGCCATGACACGGTGGATGGACGAGACGGGCATCGGCCTGGTCCGCACGGTGGTCGAGGAGCACATCGCCATCCGTTTCCTGTCGGCCTGCGGATTCCGGGTCGCGTCGGCCCGTCCCCTCGCCATGGCCCTGAGACGCCCGACCGGTCCCGCGCCCCGGCCACCCCGACCGCCGTGAACACCCCGACCGCCGTGAACACCCCGACCGCCGTAGCCGCCCGGCCGGCCGGATTGCCGCATCCGCCAGCCCCCGGGCTGGCGGGTGCGTCTCAGGACAGCGCGCGGGCCGCCTCGGTCAGGGCGGTGAACGCCTCCCGCATCCGCCAGCCGTCGCGGTCCCGGGGGCCGACCGGGTTCGAGACGGTACGCAGCTCGGCGAAGGGGAGGCCGGCCTGTGTGGCGGCGACCGCCACCGCGTACCCCTCCATGGCCTCGGCCACCGCGTCGGGGTGCCGGTCGGCCAGGGCGGTGGTGCTCGCGGCCGTGCCGGTGACCGTGCTGACCGTCAGCACCGCCCCGACGACCGCCTGGGGGAGGGCGGCGCGCAGCGCGCCCAGCAGCGCCCGGTCGACGTCGATGGTGGGGCCGCCACCGAGCAACTCCGGTGGCATGCCCAACTCGTCGACGGGGATGAAGCCCGTCGGGGACTCGGCCCCGAGGTCCGCGGCGACGCTGCGGGAGGCGAGCACCGTGGCGCCGACCGGGGCGCGGCCGGCGAAACCGCCGGCGATCCCGGCGCTGACCACCGCGCGGTAGGGATGGCCGGCGGCCTCCGCGAGGGCCAGCATCCGGGCCGTGGTGGCACCGGCCACGGCCGGACCCACGCCGATCGCCCGGACGGTCACCGTCGGATCGGTCAGCCCGGCCCGGACGGCCTCCGCCTCGGCCGGTACGGCGGTGAGTACCAGCAGGCCCGTCATGACACCGACCCCGGCGACTGTCGTCGCTGGTCGTCGTCGACACCGCTGCCGCTGCCGCTGCCCGGGACGGCCGAGGACGGCCGGTAGATGTGGTAACCCGGCGGGGCCAACCCGTCGGCGGAACGCCTGGAGTCGCCCGCCCCGCTCGGTGCCGGTGAGGTGGGTGCGGCGCGGGCCGCCGCCTCGGCCGCCGCGTCGTCGGCGCTGTCGGCCAGCTGATCGGTCGTCAGGTCGGCGTGGTCGCCGTCCGGTCGGTCGGCGGCGTCCCCGCCGGTACGGGCCGCCGCGCCGTCGGTGGCGCCACGGGCGCGGCGGGCGCGGCGGGCCTCGTCGGCGGCAACGTCGGCCTGGTCCTGGGCGGCCAGTTCCTCGTCGGTGAGCGGCCGGCCGAGCAGCCGCTGGGCGCGGAGCCGACCGGCCACGACGACCCCCCGTACGGCGGCGAGGACACCCACCCCGGCGGCGACCGCGATGCCGATCCGACCCTCGAACGGGACGAGGCCGAGCCCACCCCCGGCGACGAAGGCGAGCATCAGGACGGTCTCCGAGTGGGCGAAGGAACTGGCCCGCAGCCGTTCGGGGATCCGTTCCTGGATCGAGGCGTCCACGGCGAGCTTGGCGATCCCGCTGGACAGAGCGGCGACCAGGCAGAACAGCGCCACCATCGGCAGCGAGAACTTCAACACGGTCAGGATGCCCACCCCGGCCACGATGATCATCGTGTTGGACTGGATCGCCGCCGGCCGGTGGATGCGCAGCCGGGTGCCGACCGCGGTGGCCAGGAAACCGCCCACCGCCAGCGCCCCGCCGATCAGGCCCAGCGCCGCCTGGTCGTTGAGTTCCCGGCCGAACAGGTCGTTGGTCAGGTCCCCCTTCTTCAGCGCGAACGCCAGGAAGAGCAGGAGGAAGCCGTAGAGCGCGCGGAGCCCCGCCGCCCCGATCAGGGTGGCGATCACCAGCCGGCCCGCCGGTCGTCCCCTACCCAGCGGACGGTCGCCCTTGCGGCGCAGCGCCCGCAGCGGTCGGGGCACCCGCTCGGGCGGCTCGGAGTCCGCCCGGGGCGGCAGCCGCAGCGCGATCACCATGCCGACCAGGAAGATGACCGAGGCGACCCGCAGCGGCCACTGCGGCCCGAACCAGAACGCCGCCAGTCCCAGCGGGGCCACCAGGGCCCCGGCCACCGTGCCGTAGACGCTGGCCCGCGCCCCCACCTGGGACAACCCGAGACCCTCCGGCAGCAACCGGGGTACGGCGGCGGACCGGGCCACCCCGTACGCCCGGGAGAGCGCCAGCACGCCGAACGCGGCCGGATAGAGCCCGAGGCTGCCGAGGTAGTCGGAGATCAGCCAGGCGAGGAAGGCCCGGCCGAGCATGGTGGTGGCCAGCGCGTACCGGCGGCCGTGCCGGAAGTGGTCGAGCAGCGGACCGACCACGGGGGCCAGCATCGCGAACGGCACCATCGTGACCAGCAGGTAGAGCGCGACCTTGCTGCGGGCCTCGCCGAGCGGGACGTCGAAGAAGATGGTCCCGGCCAGGCCGATGGCGATCAACGTGTCCCCGGCGCAGGAGACGGCGTGCAGGTCGAACAGGCGGACCATGCCGGTCTCGCCGCCGGCCCCCCGTGCGCGGGCCGAGCCGGCGCGGCGGGTCACCCAGCGTCCGCCGTTGACCGAGCCACGCAGCAGCAGGCGGGTGGCGCGGATGCCGGTGCCGACGGTCCGTCCCAGGACGGACGACCCGGAGCGGGAGAACAGCGGCATGTGCACCATCCTTGCCCATCTGCTCCAGGTACGCCGCACCACGGGGGAAGACTCACTCGGGGAGTGCCTGTCGGCGCGCGGCGCGCATGGGGAACAATGGTCGGGTGACCAGGCCCGCTCCCGCCCGTGCCGCCCGCCTCGACCAGGTCTGCGCCGCCGCCGTCGAGGTGGCCCGCGACGCGATCACCGAGGTGGAGCCCTCCGACATCGGCGACCACCTGCGGGCCGTCGCCGAGGGTGACCGGGTCGTCACCCACTATTTCGAGTGTCTGCTCGGTGGCTACCGGGGCTGGCGCTGGGCGGTGACGGTCACCCGGGTGCCGCGCAGCCGGCAGGTCACCGTCTGTGAGACGGTGCTGCTGCCCGGCTCCGACGCGCTGCTCGCGCCGGGCTGGCTGCCCTGGCAGGAACGCCTCCAGCCGGGTGACCTCGGCCCCGGTGACCTGCTGCCCACCCCGTCGGACGACGACCGGCTCGCCCCCGGCTACCTGCTCTCCGACGACCCGGCGGTCGAGGAGACCTCCTGGGAGCTGGGCCTGGGCCGCCCCCGGGTGCTGTCCCGCGAGGGACGGGCCGAGACGGCCCAACGCTGGTACGACGGCGACCAGGGCCCGTCGGCGCCGATCTCCACCGCCGCCCCCGCGTCGGCCCGCTGCGGCACCTGCGGCTTCTACCTGCCGCTGGCCGGTGCGCTCCGGCAGGCGTTCGGGGCCTGCGGCAACTTCTACGCCCCCGACGACGGTCGGGTGGTCAGTGCCGACCACGGCTGTGGCGCGCACTCGGAGACCCTGGTGGAGACTCCCGAGCCGGTGGTCGACGAGCTTCCGACGGTGTACGACGACAGCGCGGTCGAGTCGATGACGGTGGACGTCGCGCCGACGACCGCCGAGCCGGTGCCGGTGGAGTCGACCGACCCCGCCTGACCGCCGGACGGTCAGCCCCGGGGGGCGGATTCCCGACGGCGACGCCGGTGGGCGTCGTGCCGCATCATCGTGACCAGACCGGGAAAGCCCCACAGGAACCCGGCCAGACAGGTCCAGAGCCAGTCCTGGTGGCCGTGTTCGGTGAGCCAGTCACGGAAGAAGACCAGCAGGAGGAGTCCGGCCACCGCCCAGGCGATCAGCCCGGCGACGGCGAACGGGACCATCGGCGGGTCGAGTGGTTCGGGTCGGGGTGGTTGCTCCTGCGGCACGGGCAGAAGCGTACCGCGAAGTACTTTCCCGGCCCGCCGTTGATCTGGGACGATGCGCGCGACAACGGTAGATCATTTGCGAGGACCTGATGGCCATTGCGCCGCCGGACAACGGCATTCCCTCTGATCCCGCTCAACCCCGGAACGGTTTCGACCGGTTCTTCGAGATCTCCGCCCGTGGCTCGACGATGAGCCGCGAGGTACGGGGTGGCCTGGCGACCTTCTTCACGATGGCGTACATCGTGGTGTTGAACCCGCTGATCCTGGGCGGAGCCGCCGACGGTGACGGCAAGAAGCTCTCGATCCCCGCGCTGGCCGCCGCGACCGCGCTGGTGGCGGGCCTGATGACGATCCTGATGGGGGTCGTCGGGCGGTTCCCGATGGCGCTGGCCGCCGGTCTGGGGGTGAACGCGCTCGTCGCGTTCGAGATCGCCCCGCAGATGACCTGGGCGGATGCGATGGGGCTGGTGGTGATCGAGGGTGTGCTCATCGCGATCCTCGTGCTCACCGGCCTGCGTACGGCGGTGTTCCGTTCGGTCCCGACGCAGCTCAAGACCGCGATCGGGGTCGGCATCGGGTTGTTCCTGACCATCATCGGGCTGGTCGACGCCGGCTTCGTCAGGCGGGTGCCGGACGCGGCGAACAGCACCGTGCCGGTGGGCCTCGGCATCAACGGCAAGATCGTCAGCTGGCCGATGCTGGTCTTCGTGGTGGGCCTGCTGGTGACGTTGGTGCTGGTGGTGCGCCGGGTACGCGGTGCGATCCTGATCGGCATCCTGGCCTCGACCGTGCTGGCGATCATCGTGGAGGCGGTCGCCAAGGTGGGTCCGTCGTTCGTCGACGACAAGCCGAACCCGCACGGCTGGTCGTTGAACGTGCCGAAGCTGCCCGAGCGGCTCGTCGACATCCCCGACCTGTCGTTGCTGGGCAACTTCAACGTGCTGGGCTCGTGGAGCCGGGCCGGTTGGCTGATCCCGCTGATGTTCGTCTTCACCCTGTTGATCACGGACTTCTTCGACACGATGGGCACGATGGTCGCGATCGGCCAGGAGGGGGACATGCTCGACGAGCAGGGCACCCCACCCCGGGCGAAGGAGATCCTGCTGGTCGACTCGATCGCCGCGGCGGCGGGTGGCGCGGCGAGCGTCTCCAGCAACACGTCGTACATCGAGAGCGCGTCGGGGGTCGCGGAGGGTGCCCGGACCGGGGTGGCCAACCTGGTCACCGGCGCCCTGTTCCTGCTGGCGATGTTCCTGGCGCCGCTGTCCACGGTGGTGCCGTTCGAGGCGGCCTCGACGGCGCTGGTGGTGGTCGGGTTCCTGATGATGACCGCGGTACGGACGATCGACTGGACCGACTACGAGATCGCCATCCCGGCGTTCCTCACCATCACCCTGATGCCGTTCACCTACTCGATCTCCAACGGCATCGGCGCGGGCGTCATCAGCTACGTGGTGCTGAAGCTGGCCAAGGGGAAGGCGCGGGAGGTCCATCCGCTGCTCTACGCGGTGGCGGTGCTGTTCGTGCTCTACTTCCTGCGGGGGCCGATCGAGTCCGCGGTGATGTAGCCCCACCCGTCGGCCTCCGGGCCGGGCGACCCGTCGGGATGCCCGGCCCGGGGCGGCGGCATTCCCCCTCGTGAGCATGGTCATATGGCATGTCATTAGCCAGGCTCATTAGTTAGGCTAACGACTGTGACGGAGCGGACGGTGACGGCGAACCGCGTGCCACCGGCGCAGCTGGCACCCCAGCTGCGTGATGCGATCACCCGACTCAACCGGCGGGTCCGGCAGGCCCGCCCGGTCGGCGACCTGACGGTCACCCAGCTCTCCGCGCTCACCAGCCTCCGGCTGGCGGGCGCGCTGACGCCCCGGGAACTGGCCGACGTCGAACGGGTCCAGCCACCGACGATGACCAAGATCGTCGCGAAGCTGGAGGAGCGCGGCCTGGTGCAGCGCACCCCCCACCCGACCGACGGCCGGCAGGTCATCCTGGCGGCCACCGAGGGAGGCCGGGCCGTGCTCGACCAGTTCGAGCGGGCCCGTAACGAGTGGCTGGCCAGCCGGCTGGCCGCGCTCACGGAGGACGAACGCGACACGCTACGGCGGGCCGCCGACATCCTCCAGCAGCTCGCCCGCGCCTGACGCCCCACCGGGTCCGCGCCGTCCGCCGTCGATGACGCGTACCCGGCCCGAGGAGGCGCACCAAGAGTGCAGGCGAAGCTGAGCACGATGTTCCAGTCCCTACGAGTCCGTAACTACCGACTCTTCGCCACCGGACAGCTGGTCAAACTGATCGGCGTCTGGATGATGTTCATCGCCCAGGACTGGCTCGTCCTTGAGCTTTCGGACAATTCCGCCACCGCGCTCGGCGTGGTCACCGCCCTCCAGTTCACCCCGGTGCTGCTGCTCACCCTGCTCTCCGGCCGGCTCGCCGACCGGTACGACAAGCGGATGCTGCTGTTCGTCGCCAACGCCTTCTGGACGGTGCTGGCGCTGGGGATGAGCCTGCTGGTGCTCACCGGCCTGGTCGAGCTGTGGCACGTCTTCACGTTCGCCGCCCTGCTCGGCATCGCCAACGCGGTGGAGACCCCGGTCCGGCAGGCGTTCGTCAGCGAACTCGTCGGCACCACCCTGCTGCCCAACGCGCTCTCGCTCAACGCGGCGGTGTTCAACTCGGCCCGGATCATCGGTCCCGCCGTCGCCGGCCTGGCCATCGCCGCGTTCGACGTCGGCCCGGTCTTCCTGTTCACCGCCGTCAGCTCCGTCGCACCGCTGGCCAACGTGGTCCGGATGCGGCCGGCCGAGCTGTACCGCAAGGAACTCCCGCCGCTCGGCGAACGGGACTCGGCCAAGATCATCGACGGGCTGCGCTACGTCCGTAGCCGCCCCGACCTGCTGCTGCCGATGGTGGTCATGTCGGTGATCGGGATGTCGCTGTTCAACTTCCAACTCACCCTCGCCGCGCTGGCCAAGACGGTCTTCCACACCGGGGCCGCCTCGTTCGGCCTGTTCAGCACCGCGCTGGCGGTCGGCGCGCTGGTCGGGGCGCTCGCCGGCACCGGCCGACGCAGCCGCCCCTCGGTCTGGCTGGTGCTCGGCGCGGCCGTCGGCTGTGCGGTCTTCGGCACCCTGGTCGGCCTCGCCCCGGCGTACTGGCTGGTGGTGACCCTGCTCCTGCCGACCGGCTTCTTCATGGTCTTCTTCGCCCAGGCGGCCAACCAGCGGGTTCAGCTCGGCACCGACGCCGCCTTCCGGGGCCGGGTGATGGCGCTGTGGGTGCTGGTGTTCCTGGGCACCAACCCGGTCGGCGCGCCGATCATCGGCTGGGTCGCCGAGACCTTCGGCGCCGGGGCGAGCATCTGGATGGGTGGGCTCATCTCCCTGGCCACCGCCCTGCTCGCGCTCGCCTGGCAGCTCCGCCGCTCCGGCGCCCGGCTGCGTTTCCGGGTGCTGCCCATGCCCCGCTTCTACGTGGTGTCCCGCACCGGGCTGCTCACCCCCAGCGGGCGGTGAGCGGCGCGGTCCGTCCCAGGGCGGACACGCACAGCGTTCAGATAGCAACAAAGCGGTGGCGCGCGGCCCCGGCGGGCCTTAGCGTCGAGGTGTGGCAGGCGAGAGCGCACTGACGCTGGTACTGGCTATCCTCGCCGTGGCCTGCCTGCCGGCGGCGTTCGCCCTGGTCTTCTGCTATGACGAAATTCTCGACCGGGTGGCCTGCGGCTGGGCCGAGTGGCGGGAACGCCGTCGGGAACGCCGCACCATCGCCCGGCTCGACCGGGCCCTCGCCACCGACCCGGTCACCGGCGACCTCGACCTGACCGAGCTGGACCGGGCCGACCGCCGCCCCCTCGAACTCCTCGCCGCCGACCTGCGCCGACTCGGCCGGCACCGGCTCGCCGCGGGCGGCCGTTCGGTGGTCTGGCACAGCTCGGTCATCGAGGCGTACGACGACCGGCTGCGTGCCGCCTGCCGGGCACTGGGGATCGCCGAGCACCTGGCCGAGCTGGCCGGGGTTGACCGGGAGATCGAACGGGTCCGGGTCGAAGGGCTGCTCGCCGGGGCGGGGCTGGGGCTGCCGGCCACCCGCGCCGACCGTCGCCCCCGTGACCGGCGGGCGTGAGACTCTTCGTCGCGGTCTACCCACCGCCGTCCGCCGTCGCCGACCTCACCGCCCGGACGGCCCGGCTGCGGGTGGGCGCGGCCACCGCCGCCGGCCTCGACGTACGCCTGACACAGCCGGCGCACCTGCACGTCACGCTGGCCTTCCTCGGTGAGGTGGCACCCGGTCGACTACCCGGGGTCCAGGGTGCCCTCGCGGCGGCGGCCGGGACCGCCCGTGCCGGTTGGACGCACCCGCCCCGGCTGCGGCTGGGCGGCGGGGGCTGCTTCGGTCAGGGCCGCTCCACAGTGCTCTGGGTGGACGTGCTGGGGGAGGTGCCGGCGCTGCGTACCCTGGCCCGGCTGATCCGTGCCGAGCTGGACCGGGCCGGTCTGCCGTACGACGGGAAGCCGTTCCGCCCGCACCTGACGGTGGCCCGTCCCGGGGACCGGCTCACCCCGTCCGAGGTGGAGGCCGACCGGCTCGCCCTCGACGCCCACCTCGGCCCGTCGTGGCCGGCCACCGACCTGGTGCTGGTCCACAGCCGCCCCGGCCCGCACCACACCCCCCTGACCAGCTGGCCCCTGGCACCGCGCCCGCCTGCCCGCCCCGACGCGCTGCCCCGCCCCGACGCGCTGCCCCGGCGCGACGGGGGCGACACAGCGGTGTCCGAGCGCTCGGACACCGCCACATCGCCCCCGTTGAGTTGATCACCCCGGCGGGTGGGTCACCAGGCCCAGGCCTCCGGGCCGGGGCCGCCGTTGCCGACCGGCGGGAACAGCTCGTCGAGCCGCTGCTCCGTCGCCTCGTCGATCTCCACCGAGAGTGCACCCAGGGTGTTGTCGAGCTGCGCCACCGTACGCGGACCGATGATCGGGGCGGTCACCCCGGGCCGGGAGAGCAGCCAGGCCAGCGCCACGTCGGCCGGGTCCTGACCCCGCTCCGCGCAGAACTTCTCGTACGCCTCGATGGCCGGCCGGTGTGCGGCGAGCCCGTCGGCGGCGCGACCGGCGGTGCCCCGCGCGGCCCCACCCTCCGCCATCTTGCGCAGCACCCCGGACAGCAGCCCGCCGTGCAGCGGCGACCACGGAATGACCCCGAGCCCGTAGTGCTGCGCGGCGGGGATCACCTCCAACTCGACGTGCCGGGTGAGCAGGTTGTAGATGGACTGCTCGGCGACCAGACCGAGGAAGTTGCGCTTCCCGGCGGCGGCCTGCGCCTGGGCGATGTGCCAACCGGCGAAGTTGGATGACCCGACATAGATCACCTTGCCCTGTGCGACCAGGGTCTCCATCGCCTGCCAGATCTCCTCCCACGGGGTGCTCCGGGAGACGTGGTGCATCTGGTAGAGGTCGATCACGTCGGTCTGGAGCCGACGCAGCGAGTCCTCACAGGCCCGGACGATGTGTCGGGCGCTCAGGCCCTGGTCGTTGGGCCACTCGCTCATCTTGCCGTAGACCTTGGTGGCCAGGACGACCTTGTCCCGCCGGCCCTCGCCCTGGGCGAACCAGCGGCCGATGATCTGCTCGGTGATCCCCTCACCGGTCTGCCAGCCGTACACGTTGGCGGTGTCGAAGAAGTTGATGCCGTGTTCGAGCGCCCGGTCCATGACGGCGAAGCTGTCCGGCTCGGACGTCTGCGGCCCGAAGTTCATCGTGCCGAGGCAGAGCCGGCTCACCGACAGGCCGGTGCGTCCCAGATTCGTGTACTCCATGACCCCACCCTGACACGCGCGGCGGAACGCCGCCGGGCACTGCCAGGGTGGAGCCCCGGGTCAGGAGGACTCGCGGGCCGCCGGGCCACTGCCGAAGAGGACATCGTCCCAGCTCGGGAGGCGCTTGCGCGGCTTGCCCGAGGCGTCCGTCGACTCGCCACCGGCAGCCGCCGCCGCGCCGGTGCGACGCGGCCGGAGCACCGCCAGCGACGGCACGGCCGGGACCTCCTTCGGCGCGTCCGAGTCGTCGTCGAAGGCGGAACCCTGCCCGCCGCCGAGCAGTGCGGCGGCGCCACCGCCGACGGCCCGATGACGGGGGGCGTCGGCACCGGCCAGCGCGGCCGGGGACCGCGGGTCGAGACCCCGCCCCGAGGTGCCGCCGAGCGGACGGTCCAGTGAGGCGAGCAGCGCGTCCCGGCCGGCCCGGATCGGGTCCCGGCCCGGTCGGGCCTGCTCGTTGGCGGCCGGCAGGCCGTGCCCGCCCCGGCTCGGCTCACCGCGCGACGGACCGGGCAGCGCGTGACCGCCCCGCTCCGGTGCCGGCTCCTGGCCGAGGATCGGCGTGGGACGCTCGGCGCAGAGGTACTGCGCCATGTCGTCGTGCGGGGTGACGTTCTGCCGGAGCTTGTCGAGATCCCAGACGGCCTGCGCGGTGGCCTTGCCGGACGGCCAGGTCGCGATGATCCGCCAGGTGCCGTCGTCGCGCCGGAAGGCGTCCCAGGAGATCTTCTCGGTGTCGATGCCGTGCTGGGCCAGCCGGCCGTTGACCACCTCGGCCAGCGGGGTGGCCTTCTCGGCGCCCTTGAGCCGGGTGCGCCGGGCGTGCTGGGCGAGCATGGCCCGCTCCTGGAGCACCGGGCCGGCGTAGCGCAGCACCCGGTCGACGGGGACGCCGGCGATCCGGGCGACGTCCTCGGCGGACTCGCCGGAGCGGATGCGGGCCTGGATGTCCCGGGGGGACAGCGACGGGGTCGGATCGGCCCCGACCGGGACGACGGCGAGCGGCGGCGTGCCGGGCTCGGCGTGCAGCACGGTCGCGATGCGTTCGTCGATGGGGAGGGCGAGCAGGCGCCCGACCTCGTCGGCGAGCACCAGCGCCTGGCCGTCCTCGGAGAGGGCGACGAAGCGTACTGGGCGCATGGCGTAGCCTCCGTCCCGCTTCGCTGGCCGTCACGCCACGAGCCGGCCACCCGGGCGTCCTCGCACCACCGTACGCCCATCTGCCCACAGGTGGGGGAGGTGAATCCGCATGTCGCGACTGAGCTGCGGCAATGATCACAATGGGTGGCCGCAGCAGCCGCTGCGACCACCCACCGTGACGGATGTGATCAGAGCCGCTCGACCACGTAGTCGATGGCGGCGGTGAGCGCCTCCACGTCGGACGGTTCCACCGCCGGGAAGAGCGCGACCCGCAGCTGGTTGCGGCCGAGCTTGCGGTACGGCTCGGTGTCGACGATCCCGTTGGCCCGCAGCACCTTGGCGATCGCGGCGGCGTCGACCCCGTCGGCGAAGTCGACGGTGGCGACCACGTTGGAGCGCAGCGTCGGATCGGTGACGAACGGGGTGGCGAACGCGGACCGCTCGGCCCAGCCGTAGACGATCCCGGCGCTCTCGGCGGTGCGCTTGGCCGCCCAGCTCAGGCCGCCCTGCGAGTTCATCCAGTCGGTCTGCTCGGCGGCCAGGAAGATGGTCGCCAGCGCCGGGGTGTTGTACGTCTGCTCCAGCCGCGAGTTGTCGATCGCGGTGACCAGGTCGAGGAAGGCCGGGATGTAGCGGCCCGAGCCCTTGATCTCGGCGGCCCGCTCCAGGGCGGCCGGCGACATCAGGGCCAGCCAGAGCCCGCCGTCGGAGCCGAAGCACTTCTGCGGGGCGAAGTAGTAGACGTCGGTCTCGCCGACGTTGACGTCCAGACCGCCGGCCCCGGAGGTGGCGTCGACCAGCAGCAGCGAGCCCGGGTCGGCGTCGGCGACCCGGGCGATCGGCACCGCGACACCGGTGGAGGTCTCGTTGTGCGGGGTGGCGTAGACGTCCACCCCGGCCTCGGCGACCAGGCTCGGGGCGCTGCCCGGCTCGGACTTGCGCACGGTCGGCTCGCCGAGGAACGGCGCGTCGGAGACCGACTTGGCGAACTTCGCGCCGAACTCGCCGAAGCTGGCGAACTGGGCCCGGTCACGGACCAACCCGAAGGTGGCGACCTCCCAGAAGGCGGTGGTGCCGCCGTTGCCGAGGACCACCTCGTAGCCCTCGGGGAGGGAGAAGAACTCGGCCAGGCCCCGGCGGAGCCGGGCGACCTCGGCCCGGACGGTCTGCTGCCGGTGCGAGGTGCCCAGGAAGCTGGTCGCCACGTCGGCGAGCGCGGAGACCGCCGCCGGACGGACCTTGGACGGCCCGCAGCCGAACCGCCCGTCGGCGGGCTTGATGTCGTCGGGAATCCGAATGGTCGGTGCGTCAGCCACGGTTTTCTCGATCCTTCCGCATGGGCGAGGGCGGGCCCTTCAACGGGCGCGGTGCCGCGGCGGACGCGCGCTGGCGCACGTCGTGGCCGGGTCCGGGCCTGGTCCGGCGACACTGCCGGCCTTCATCCTCGCACCCGTGGCGGCCCGGATGCCGGCTGGTCCCAGGCCCGGGGCTGAGGCGTCGGACACACCGGGGGCGACCGGCCGGCCACGCGCAGGGGGCGTCGACCGGCCGGTCGACGCCCCCTGCGGGCAGGTGTGCTCAGACGCCGTGCGGGATGGCGTCCCAGCCCTCGACCTGCTGCGGCTTGCGGGTGCCGGGCCCGACGTAGCGGGCCGACGGCCGGACGAGCCGCTGGAGCTTCTTCTGCTCCAGGATGTGCGCCGACCAGCCGCCCATCCGGGCGCAGGTGAACATCGAGGTGAACATGTGCGCCGGCACCTCGGCGAAGTCGAGTACGACGGCCGACCAGAACTCGACGTTGGTGGCGAGGACCCGGTCCGGGCGGCGGGCCTGGAGCTCGGCCAGGGCGGCCTTCTCCAGCGCCTCGGCGACCTCGAAGCGCGGTGCGCCCAGTTCCCGGGCGGTGCGCCGGAGCACCCGGGCGCGCGGGTCCTCGGCCCGGTAGACGCGGTGGCCGAAGCCCATCAGCCGCTCGCCCCGGTCGAGGACGCCCTTGACGTACCCCTCGGCGTCGCCGCTGCGCTCGACGGCCTCCAGCATGGTGAGCACCCGCGACGGCGCGCCGCCGTGCAGCGGGCCGGAGAGCGCGCCGATGCCCGACGAGATGCAGGCCGCCGCGTCGGCCCCGGTGGAGGCGACGATCCGGGCGGTGAAGGTGGAGGCGTTCAGGCCGTGCTCGGCGGCCGAGATGAAGTACGCGTCGACGGCCTTGACGTGCCGGGGGTCGGGCTCACCCCGCCAGCGCTTCATGAACCGCTCGACGATGGTCTCCGCCTTGTCGATCTCCTTCTGCGGCACCGCCGGCAGACCCAGCCCGCGGGCGGACTGGGCGACGAAGGACAGCGCGGTGACCGAGACCCGGGCCAGGTCGGCGCGGGCCTGGGCGTCGGAGATGTCGAGCAGTTGACTGAGCCCCCAGTACGGGGCGAGCATCGCGACCGCGGACTGCACGTCGACGCGGATGTCACCGGAGTGCACCGGCACCGGGAACGGCTCGGCGGGCGGCAGGCCGGGGCCGAAACGCCCGTCCACCAGCAGGGCCCAGACGTTGCCGAAGGAGACCTGGCCGATCAGATCCTCGATGTCCACGCCCCGGTAGCGCAGCGCGCCGCCCTCGCGGTCCGGTTCGGCGATCTCTGTCTCGAAGGCCACGACGCCTTCGAGGCCCGGTTTGAAGTCGGCCATGTCGTCTCCTGGCTTCTGGCTCGGTGCGCCCGCCACGGGCTCGGTCCGGCCCGGTACCTAAGGCGACCCTCAGTGATGTGGTTCTCGCCATCTTGCCTGGTGAGTAACCAAGCGCGCGACCCGCTGCGACTGTGCTGCACGCGACATCCCCGCCGCTGGACGCCGGGGTGCGCTCCGTGAGACTGATCGGTGGGCTGACCAGCGTCGTCGGGACGCGGACGGCCGGCGTGAGGAGGACGACGTGACGGGCGACACACCCGCCCTGGCGGCCATGCGGCACGAGTACGCCGCCGACCTGGGGCTTTCCGAGACGGACCTGGCCGCCGACTGGCCCACCCAGTTCGGCCGCTGGCTCGCCGACGCGGTCGCCGCCGGCCTGCCCGAGCCGAACGCGATGGTCCTCGGCACCGCCGACGCCGCCGGTCGGCCCAGCGGCCGGACCGTGCTGCTCAAGGAGTACGACCCGCAGGGGTTCGTCTTCTTCACCAACCACGGCTCGCGCAAGGGCACCGAACTGGCCGACAACCCGTGGGCCAGCCTGGTCTTCCCCTGGTTCCCGATGCAGCGGCAGGTGGTGGTGACCGGTCGGGTGGCGCACGTCGGGCGGGGTGAGACCGAGGCGTACTTCGCGTCCCGGCCACGCGGCTCCCAGCTCGGGGCCTGGGCGAGCAGCCAGTCGGCGGTGGTGCCGGACCGGGCCGCGCTCCAGGAGGCGTACCGGGAGGCGGCGGAGCGGTTCCCGGCCGGCACGCCGGTCCCGGCGCCCCCGCACTGGGGCGGGTTCCGGGTCCATCCGGAGACGGTGGAGTTCTGGCAGGGCCGGGCCGGCCGGTTGCACGACCGGCTACGGTTCCGCCGGGTCGAGGGGGACGGCTGGGCCGTCGAGCGGCTGGCCCCGTGACCGCCGTCACACCGACCCGGCCGGGGCGGGCCCGTCGGCTGGCCATCGACCTGCGCCCGCTGCGGGTCCCCGCGTACCGCCGGATGTGGCTCGGCAACACGGTGGCGATGTTCGGGTTCCAGTTCACCGCGGTCGCCGTACCGGTGGAGATGTACGCGCTGACCCGGGACTCCTTCTGGGTCGGGCTGCTCGGGGTGGCCGGGTTCCTGCCGCTGCTGGTCTTCGGGCTGTGGGGCGGGGCGGTGGCCGACGCCCGGGACCGGCGGCGGGTGCTGCTGGCCGGCTCGGCGCTGCTCTGGCTGTCGATGCTCGGCCTGCTCGGGCACGCGCTGTCCGGGCTCGGCAGCCCGGTGCTGCTGCTGGCGCTGGTGACGGTGCACTCGATCGCGTTCGCGATCAGCTCGCCGGCCCGGTCGGCGATCCTGCCCCGGCTGCTCCCGCCCGAGCTGGTCCCGGCGGGCAGCACCCTGAACTACACCACCTTCACCGCCGCGGCGGTGGCCGGCCCGCTCGCCGCCGGCCTGGTCTTCGCCGGGTTCGGCACCGACGCCGGGCTGCCGGTCGCCTACGCGGCCGACGCCCTGCTGTTCACCGGGCTGGTGGTGGCGACGGTACGACTGCCCGCGATGCCCCCGGCCCCACCGGCCGAGGGTGAGGCGCGTCGGGGTGGCCTGGCGGGCATCCTCGACGGGTTCCGCTACCTGGCCACCACGCCGGTGCTGCTCTCCTCGTTCGCCATCGACCTGATCGCGATGATCCTGGCCATGCCCCGGGCGCTCTTCCCCGAGGTGGCGCAGGAGCGGTTCGGCGGCGGGGCGGCGGTCGGGTGGCTCTACAGCGCCATCGCGATCGGCGCGATGCTGGGCGGGCTGACCTCCGGTTGGATCGGCCGGCTGCGGCGGCAGGGGCTCGCCCTGGTGGTGGCGGTGGTCGGCTGGGGGCTGGCCATCGCGGCGGCCGGGCTGGCCCGGCAGCTCTGGCTGGTGGTGCTGCTGCTCGCGGTGGCCGGGGCGGCTGACCTGGTCAGCGCGGTACTGCGGCAGTCGATGCTGCTGATCTACGCGCCGGACCGGATGCGCGGCCGGCTCCAGGGGGTGAACACGGTGGTGGTGGCCGGCGGGCCCCGGCTGGGCGACCTGCGGGCCGGGGCGATGGCCGCCGGGTTCGGTGGCTCGGTCGCCTGGGTGGCCGGCGGGTTGCTCTCGGCCGGGCTGGCGGTGCTGCTGGTGGTGGGTTTCCCGGCCCTGCTGCGCTACCGGGCGGGCACGGCGGCACAGGGCCGTGGCTGACGTGGGACGGGTGCGCCGGGTCCGGCGGGCCGGACAGGGCACGGACTAAGGTCACGGCATGGACAACGCTGCGCACCGCCCGCCCTCGGGAACACAGTGGACGATCGCCGCCGACGGCCACGAGGCCGTCAT
Organism: Micromonospora sp. WMMD730; assembly: GCF_049178955.1. NCBI lineage: Bacteria > Bacillati > Actinomycetota > Actinomycetes > Micromonosporales > Micromonosporaceae > Micromonospora > Micromonospora sp. WMMD730. The sequence goes on along the minus strand of NZ_JBMHML010000002.1, from coordinate 6,727,674 downwards.
CGTCGAGGTCGGCGGTGGGGTTCGGACCTACCGGCGCAACGGGGTCGACTACCTCGACGGGTACGCCGAGGACGAGATCACCCCCGGTAGCGCCGGGCAGGTGCTCGCTCCCTGGCCGAACCGGATCAGGGACGGGCAGTACTCCTTCGGCGGCCGGTCGTTGCAGCTCGACCTGACCGAGCCGACCCGGGGGGTCGCCCTGCACGGCCTGGTCAACTGGGTGCGCTGGCAGCCGATCGAGGAGTCGGCCGACGCGGTGACCCTCGGCTACGACCTGCCGCCCACCCCCGGCTACCCGTGGTCGCTGCGGCTGCGGAGCCGGTGGAGCGTGGGTGCGGACGGGCTGCGCGGCGAGCACGAGGTGACCAACACGGGGGCCGAGGCCGCGCCGTTCGGCTTCTCCGTCCACCCGTACCTGCGGCTGGCCGGGGTGGCCGTGGACGACCTGACGATGCGGCTGCCGGCCCGCAGCCGGCTCCAGGTCGACGCCCGGTTGCTGCCGATCGGGGCGACCCCGGTGGCCGGCACCGAGTACGACTGGACCACCGCCCGGCCGATCGGCGCCGCGCAGCTCGACCTCTGCTTCGGGGACGTGATCCGGGGTGACGACGGTGGTTCGTCGGTGACCCTGACCGCCCCGGACGACGCGGACGGGGTGTGCCTGTGGGCCGACCACCAGTTCGGCTGGTGGCAGGTCTTCACCGGTGACGCGTTGACCGGCGAGCGGCACCGCCGGTCGGTGGCGGTGGAGCCGATGACCTGCCCACCGGACGCGTTCCGGTCCGGTAGGGACGTGATCGCGCTGGCCCCGGGGGAGACCTGGCGGGGCATCTGGGGCATCCGGCCCGGGGTCTGAGCGTGGAGTTCGGCGAGGTGGTCCGGCGTCGCCGGATGGTGCGCAACTACGACCCGGACCGTCCGGTCCCACCGGAGGTGGTGCAGCGGCTGCTGGACCACGCGGTCCGGGCGCCGTCGGCCGGCTTCGCCCAGGGCTGGGGTTTCCTGGTGCTGGAGGAGCCGGCGGACCGGGACCGGTTCTGGGCGGCGGCCACGCCCGGCGGTGGTGGGCGGGAGCGGTGGTTGGCCGGGATGCGCCGGGCCCCGCTGATCGTGGTGCCGCACGCCAACCGCTCGGCCTACCTGGAGCGGTACGCCGAACCGGACAAGGGCTGGGTGGACCGCTCGGAGGACCGCTGGCCGGTGCCCTACTGGTACGTCGACACCGGCTTCGCCGCGCTGCTGATGCTGCTCACCGCCGTGGACGAGGGGCTGGGGGCGTGTTTCTTCGGCATCCCGCCGGACCGGCTGGCGGCGTACCGGGAGGCGTTCGGGGTGCCGGAGGAATACCACCCGATCGGTGCGGTCACGGTAGGTTACCGTGCGGTCGATCACCGGTCACCGTCGTTGCGGCGGGGGCGTCGGCCGGTCGACGAGGTGGTCCGGCGCGGCCGGTGGAGTTGATGCCGGTTCGTACCCTGCGCGGTGGGTCTCGGGGCGAGGGAAACCGACAACGGGGAGCAGAACGTGGTGTGGCGAGGGCGGATAGGCTGGCACCGTGATCGGTGCCGCACGGTGCGGCAGCTCGGCGTGACCCGGCACCACGCCGAGGGTCGGCCCGACCACGGGGAGGGGAGCGTGCCGTGATCTTCAAGGCGGTCCGGGACGGGCGTCCCTATCCGGAGCACAACCTGACGCTGAAGCAGTGGTCGGAGATCCCGCCCCGCCCGTTGCGGCTGGATCAGCTCATCACCACCAAGCGCGAGCTGGCGCTGGACAAGCTCCTCGCCGAGGACTCCACGTTCTACGGCGACCTGTTCCCGCACGTGGTGCAGTGGAACGGTGGCCTCTACCTGGAGGACGGCCTGCACCGGGCGTTGCGCGCGGCCCTGCAGCAGCGCAACCAGATCCACGCCCGGGTGCTGGTCTACAACGGCCAGCCCGAGTGACGCCTGCCTGAGCAGTCGTTAAGGTGGCGGCCATGGGCACCCCGCTTGACCTGCTGGACGTGGACGCCTCGCTGAGCGAGGAGGAGCGTCAGATCCGGGCCGTCGTCCGCCGGCTCGTCAACGACCGGGTCCGCCCGCACGTCGCCGGCTGGTATGAGGACGGCGACGTCCCGGCCCGGGAACTGGCCCGCGAGTTCGGCCGCCTCGGACTGCTCGGCATGCACCTGACCGGGTACGGCTGCGCCGGCGCCTCGATGGTCGCGTACGGGCTGGCCTGCCTGGAGCTGGAGGCCGGCGACTCCGGTGTCCGCTCCCTGGTGTCGGTGCAGGGTTCGCTGGCCATGTACGCCGTCTGGCGCTTTGGCGGCGAGGAGCACAAGCAGCGCTGGCTGCCCGCGATGGCCGCCGGTGAGGCGATCGGCTGTTTCGGGCTGACCGAGCCCGACCACGGCTCCGATCCGGCCTCGATGACCACCCGGGCCCGCCGCGACGGCGACGACTGGGTCCTCGACGGCGCGAAGATGTGGATCACCAATGCGCCGATCGCCGACGTCGGGGTGATCTGGGCGCGCACCGACGAGGGGGTACGGGGTTTCCTCGTACCGATGGACACCCCCGGGGTGACGGCGCGCGAGATCCGCCGCAAGATGTCGCTGCGGGCCTCGGTGACCGGCGAGATCGCCCTCGACGGGGTGCGGCTGCCGGCGGACGCCCTGCTGCCCGGCGCGGTCGGGCTCAAGGCGCCGCTGAGCTGCCTGACCGAGGCCCGGCAGGGCATCGTCTGGGGCGCGCTCGGCGCGGCCCGGGACTGTCTGGAGACGGCGCTGTCCTACGCCGGCACCCGGACCCAGTTCGGCCGTCCGCTGGCCGGCTTCCAGCTCACCCAGGCCAAGCTCGCCGACATGGCGGTGGAGTGGAACAAGGGCCTGCTGCTCGCCCTGCACCTGGGCCGGCTGGCCGACGCGGGCACGCTACGCCCGGACCAGGTCAGTCTGGGCAAGCTGAACAACGTGCGGGAGGCGCTGGCGATCGCCCGGCAGTGCCGGACGATCCTCGGCGCGAACGGGGTCTCCGGCGAGTACCCGGTGATGCGGCACGCCAACAACCTGGAGAGTGTGCTCACCTACGAGGGCACCTCCGAGATCCACCAACTGGTCGTCGGGCAGCGGCTCACCGGGTTGTCCGCCTTCGGCTGACCACCGCCGTCACCCGTTCGGGTCGCTCGCCGCGCGCTCGTCGTACGGTGGCCGTACCGTCATCGACAGAGGCACGTGTCTGACGAGGACGGTGAGGGCGATGGCCCGCGACGGTGAAACCCCCCAGAGTGAGTTCCCCGGCTACCCGACCGCCGACACACTGCGCACCCGGTCGGGCGACCCGGTCGACCCCGACACCCCACCGGCCGACCCGCCCCGCTCGGGCGGCGGCCCGGCCCGGGGGCTGCTCTGGGTGCTCGGCGCGGCGGCGTTGGTCGTGGTGGTGCTGCTCGGCACGCAGGTGACCGGGATCTTCCCGGAGTTCCGCAACCCGTTCGCCAAGGAACAGACCGACCGCAGCCAGCCGCCGCTGCTCAAGTCGATCCAGGATCTGAGCCGTTACGTGGCGGCCGAGGGCAACTTCCAGGTCGTGGTCGACCTGCAGAACGACCGCGACAACGTGCCGGAGTTCCTGCTCAACCAGCGGACGCTGTTCGTCGGGGCGGGCAGCGTCGAGGCGTACGTCGACTTCGGCAAGATCGGCGAGGGGGCGGTGGTGCCGTCCGCCGACGGCAAGTCCGTCGAGATCAAGCTGCCCGCGCCGCAGCTCGGCCAGACCAACCTCGACATGGACAAGAGCTACGTCTTCGCCGAGGAGCGCGGCCTGTTCAACCGGATCGGCGACCTGGTCAAGGGCGACCCCAACCGGCAGCAGCAGGTCTACCGGATGGCCGAGGAGCGGATCACCACGGCGGCCCGGGACAGCGGCCTGGCCCAGCGCGCCCAGGAGAACACCCGCAAGATGCTGGAGGGCCTGCTCCGCTCGCTCGGCTACGAGAAGATCACCATCACCTACACGGCCCCCTGACCCGAAGCGCCACCGCCACGCGGCCCCGGTGCCGTGTGGCGGTGGCGCTGTAGGGCGGTCTTGGTGATCAAGAGGTTGGCGTCAGTGTTGATCTCCAAGTTGACGCCAACCTCTTGATCACCGGGCGCAACCCCGCCGGGCGTGACCCCGCCGGGTGACGCCCGGGGCGGTCAGTGGCTGGTGGTTGCGTAGCGGTCCTCGTTGGGCATCAGGATCCACAGCACCAGGTAGACGATCACCTGGGTGCCGGGCAGCAGCAGCGACAGCAGGAACAGCAGCCGGACCAGGGTGGCCGAGGTGTTGAACCGGCGGGCCAGGCCGGCACAGACACCGGCGAGCATGCGCCCCTCGCGGGGTCGGACCAGTTTGCGACTCATCGTCGTACTCCCACTCTGCGGCGATCCGCCGCGCTGCATTCCACGGTAGGAAGGGGCGGCCACCGTGCCCTCCGTCCCGAGGGTGATCCGGTGACCCCGTACCCGTAGGTGGTTACCCGAGTCGACCCCGGCCGACGCCTACCCGCAGCGACGACGGGGTGCGGTGGGCCGGGCGGGTAGGCTCGCCGGTCGACACCGCCCCCATCCCGGGCGGGATCAGCAGGTCACCGGCGACCCCGGCGGCCACGGACCCGGCCGGACCCGGCACCACCCGGGCGACGGCGAGGAAGCGCAGCGATGATCAGTGTCTTCGACCTCTTCAGTGTCGGCATCGGCCCGTCCAGCTCCCACACGGTGGGCCCGATGCGGGCCGGGCGCACCTTCGTCACCGGGCTGAAGGCCGACGGGCTGCTGCACACCGTCACCCGGGTCCGGGCCGAGCTGTTCGGCTCGCTGGGCGCCACCGGCCACGGCCACGGCAGCGACCGGGCCGTGCTGCTCGGCCTGGCCGGCGAGAGCCCGGAGACGGTGGACACCGACAGCGTCGGCCCCCGGGTCGCCGAGATCCGCGCCCGGGGCCGGCTCGCCCTGCTCGGCACCCAGGAGATCGACTTCGAAGCGGACCGGGATCTGGTGCTGCACCGCCGCCGGTCGCTGCCGTACCACCCGAACGGGATGGTCTTCTCGGCCTGGGACGCGGCGGGGGCGCAGGTCCGCGAACGGACCTACTACTCGGTCGGTGGCGGGTTCGTGGTGGACGAGGCGGCGGCCGGGGCGGACCGGATCACGGTGGACACCACCGCCGTACCGCACCCCTTCTCGACCGGTGCCGAACTGCTCGACGTCACCGCCGGCACCGGCCTGTCGATCAGCGGGGTGATGCTCGCCAACGAGCTGTCCTGGCGCAGCGAGCCGGACGTGCGGGCCGGGCTGCTGGACATCTGGCGGGTGATGCGGGAGTGCGTGGCCCGGGGCGGCACCCGCGACGGCGTACTGCCGGGTGGGCTGCGGGTCCGGCGGCGCGCCGCCGAGCTGCGCCGCAGCCTGGAGGCCGACGCCGGCTCGACCGACCCGCTGCGCGCGATGGACTGGGTGACCCTGTTCGCGCTCGCGGTCAACGAGGAGAACGCCGCCGGTGGCCGGGTGGTGACCGCCCCGACGAACGGCGCGGCCGGGATCATCCCGGCGGTGCTGCACTACTACACCCGGTTCGTGCCGGACGCCTCCGACGAGGGCGTGGTGCGGTTCCTGCTGGCCGCCGGGGCGATCGGGGTGCTGTTCAAGGAGAACGCCTCGATCTCCGGGGCAGAGGTGGGCTGCCAGGGCGAGGTCGGATCGGCGTGCTCGATGGCCGCCGCCGGGCTGGCCGAGGCGCTCGGCGGCACCCCCGAGCAGGTGGAGAACGCCGCCGAGATCGGCATGGAGCACAACCTCGGGTTGACCTGCGACCCGGTCGGGGGGCTGGTGCAGATCCCCTGCATCGAGCGCAACGCGGTGGCTAGCATCAAGGCGATCACGGCGGCCCGGCTTGCGCTGCGCGGCGACGGGGTGCACCACGTCTCGCTCGACAAGGTCATCAAGACCATGCGCGAGACCGGGGCGGACATGAAGGTCAAGTACAAGGAGACGGCACGCGGCGGCCTGGCCGTCAACGTGATCGAGTGCTGAGGGGCGTTCGTTCACCGACTGCTAACCTGTCGTCCGTTGTTGTCAGGCGGGAGGCGACGGTGACCGCAGGCGTCACGGCGTTGTGGTCGCACCGCAACTCACTGCGCATCCTGGTCAGACGCGATCTCGCGGTGAAGTACCAGCAGTCCGTGCTCGGTTACCTCTGGTCGCTGATCGAGCCGCTGGGAATGGGCGCGATCTACTTCTTCGTCTTCGGGGTGCTCTACTCCGGGCCGACCAACAGGCACCTCGGCGAGGCTGCCGGGTCGTACCCACTGTTCCTGATCACCGGCATCTTCGCCTGGATGTGGACGAGTTCGGCGCTGAGCGAGGCGACCAACGCGCTGACCGGGCAGTCCCGCCTGATCACCACCATGAACGTGCCCCGACAGGTCTTCCCGATCGGCCGGGTCACCGGCCGGTTCGCCGAGTACGTCGCCGGCCTGCCGATCCTGCTGGCCGTCGCGGTCGTCTACGCCGCCAACGGCCGGATCACGCTGGGCTGGTCGCTGCTGAGCCTGCCGCTGGCCGTCGCCGTGCAGGGCACCCTGCTGATCGGGCTGGCCCTGCTGCTGTCCGCGGTCAACGTGCTGATGCGCGACGTGGAGCGGTTCATGCGGCTGGTCATCCGGGTGCTGTTCTACGCCACCCCGATCATCTACCCGCTGAGCCTGGTCCGGGAGTCGGGCATGCCGGGCTGGATCAAGGTGGCGTACGAGCTGAACCCGCTGGTCGGCATCTTCCAGCTCCAGCACGCCATCTGGTACCCGGACGAGTTCCCCGACGCCCGGCTGCTGACCACCACGATCGCCGGGAGCCTGCTGGTGCTGGCGGCCGGCTGGTGGGCGTTCCGCCGGCTCGAACCGGCCGTGCTGAAGGAACTGTAGGTGCCGCCGATCATCGAGGCGCAGGGGCTCGGCATCCGGTTCGTCCGCAACCGGCGTCGGCAGCTCCGGCTGCGGGAACTGTTCATCCACCGGGGCGGGCGGGCCGCCACCGACCAGTTCTGGCCGCTGCGGGACGTCTCGTTCACCGTCGCGCCGGGCGACACGCTCGGCGTGATCGGGCGCAACGGCACCGGCAAGAGCACCCTGCTGCGGCTGATCGCCGGGGTGCTCATCCCCGACGAGGGGCGGATCACCGTCTCCGGTGACGTCGCGCCGCTGCTGGAACTCTCCGCCGGCTTCTCCAACGACCTGACCGGCCGGGAGAACCTCTACCTGGTCGGCGGGCTGCACGGGCTCTCCACGGGCTACCTGCGGCGGCACTTCGACGACATCGTCGGGTTCGCCGGTGAGCAGGTGGAACGGGCCATCGACACCTCGGTGCGGCACTACTCGTCGGGGATGAAGGTGCGGCTCGGGTTCGCGATCATCTCGCACCTGCCGCACCCGATCCTGCTGATGGACGAGGTGACCGCGGTGGGCGACGCGGAGTTCCGCCAGAAGTGTTACTCGACGATCGACCGACTGCTCGCGGAGGGGCGCACCTTGGTGCTGGTGTCACACAACGAGAAGGACCTGACCCGGTTCTGCCGTCGGGGGCTCTACCTCGACGGCGGGCGGCTGACCGTGGACGGGACGGTCGCCGAGGCGCTCGACGCGTACCACGCCGCGGTGCCGCGATGACCGTGGCGATCGTGCTCGCCGCCGGTGCGCCGGCCGCGGGCCTGCCCACCGGCACGGGCGAACCGCTGGCCGACCGGCTCGCCGGGCAGTTGCACCGGGCCGGGGCGGACCGGGTGCACACCGTCACCGACCTGCAGGCGCTTGCCGCCCTGGTGGACACCCTCACCGGACCGGTCCTGGTCACCGGGGCCGACCTGGTAGCGCACACCGCCGTACTGCGGCACCTGGCGACCAGTCCGGTCGGCCCGACGGTGGCCCTGGTGCTCACCGACCCGCCGGCCGCCGGCCGGACGCAGGTGCGCGAGGAGCGCGGGCAGGTGGTCGACGCCGGTCCGGAGTTGCCCGACGCCACCGGCGTCTTCGGCGGCGCGCTGCGGGTCGGCGCGGACGACCTGCCGGCGCTGGCCGCCGCCGCCCGCTCGGCGGCCGTCGCCCCGGCGGCCGGTGCCGCCGTGGACCGGCTGTTCGCCGCGCTCACCGACCTCGGCACCCTGACCTTCGCCCACCGGGTACGCCTGCTCGTGGCGCACCGGGTCGCCGACCCGGCCGGGCTGGCAGTCGCCGAGACGGCCCTGGCCGGGGTGGACGAGGACCGGGCGCAGCTGCGGCTGTCGGTGAAGGAACGCGACGACTTCTTCACCACCTACTTCGTCAGCACCTGGTCGCCGTACGTGACGAAGGCGTGTGCCCGGCTGGGTCTGACGCCGACCGGGGTCACCATGATCTCGGTGCTGTTCGCGGTGGTCGCGGCGGTGCTCTTCGGCGCCGGCGGGCGGCCCGCCCTGGTGGCCGGTGCGGTCCTGCTCTACCTGGGGTTCGTGCTGGACTGCGTGGACGGGCAGTTGGCCCGGTACACCCGGCACTTCAGCGCCTGGGGCGGCTGGCTGGACACGATGGCCGACCGGGCCAAGGAGTACCTGGTCTACGCCGGGCTGGGCTACGGCGCGACGCACGCCGGGTTCCGGTACGGCTGGGCGCTGGCCATCGCCGCGATGACATTGCAGACCGTCCGGCACATGACCGACGCCTGGTACGGGGTGCTGCACGACGAGGCGGCCCGGCGTCCGCGCCCGGCCGGCCCGGCCGCCGGGGGGATCGGCGGGAAGCTGAACGCCGCCTCGACCCGGGTGCAGGCGGACACCGGCTCGGTGTCGTACTGGCTGAAGCGCACGGTGGTCTTCCCGATCGGCGAGCGGTGGGCGTTGATCGCGGTCACCGCCGCGCTGTTCGGGCCGCTGGTCAGCCTGGTCTCGGTGCTGGTGTGGGGGGTGCTGGCGTTCGGCTACACGGGCGCGTTGCGGACCCTGCGGGCGCGCTGGATGTGGGTGCCGGTGCTGGACACCGTCGACGCGACGCTGCACCGCGACGATGGTCCGCTGGCGGCCCGGCTGCCGGTGGTCCGGCCGATGGGCCCGTTGACCCTGGCGGTGCTCGGGGCGCTCGGGCCGGCGGTGCTGCTGGCGGTGGGGTTGTTCCGGGCGGTCGGCGACGGTGACCCGGGTGGCCTGCGCTGGTGGCTGCCGGTGGCGTTGGTGGTGCTGCTGGTCGCCGGGCTGGGTGCGGGCGCGGCGCACAACGGGCCGTTGGACTGGCTGGTGCCGGCGGCGTTGCGGGCCGGCGAGTACCTGTTCGCCGCCGTGGTCGGGGTGGTCGGCGGGGTGCCGGCGTGGCTGGTCTTCGGGTACGTCTTCGTGCTGACCGTGCACCACTACGACCTGACCGCCCGGTTGGAGAAGCGGCAGGCTGCCCCGCCGTTGCACGCCTGGACGCTGGGCTGGGAGGGGCGTTCGGTGCTGCTGGCGGTGGCGGCGATCGCCGGATTTGCCACCCCTGCCATGGCTACAATCGGTACGTACCTTCTGGTGGTTTTCGTGGCGAGTGTCGTTCTGGCCTGGGTGGTCCTGCCGGCCCGCGCGGGCCGGGCGGCGGCCGTACCGGTGCGGGGTGCTTCGCCGGGCTGACGACGGGGGGCGGCCGGATGACGCTGATCAGCTTCGTCGTACCGGCCTTCCGGGTGCAGGGCTACCTGCGCGAATGCCTGGACTCGCTGCTCGGCCAGCCGTACCGGGACATCGAGGTGATCGGGGTCGACGACGCCTCCCCGGACGCCTGCGGCGACATCCTCGACGAGTACGCCGCCCGCGACCCCCGGGTCCGGGCGGTACGCCTGCCGCGCAACGTCGGGCTCGGTCCGGCCCGCAACATCGGGCTGGACCGGGCCACCGGCGAGTACGTCTGGTTCCTCGACGGTGACGACCGGCTCGCCCCCGACTGCCTGCCCGAGGTCGCCGACCGGCTCACCGCCACCCGCCCCGACGTGCTGCTGGTCGACCACGTCCGGGTGCACTGGGACGAGCACGCCACCCGCAGCGCCCTGCCGGAGGTCTTCCCCGATCCGCCCGGCGCGGCGACGTTCCGGCTGGCGGAGCGGCCCGAGGCGCTGCGCCTGCTGCACACCGCCTGGAACCGGCTGGTCCGCCGGGAGTTCCTGACCGGCCTCGGGCTGCGCTTCGCCCCCGGCTGGTACGAGGACGTCGCGTTCAGCTACCCGGTGCTGCTGGCCGCCGGACGGATCGGCGTGCTCGACCGGGTCTGCGTGCACTACCGGCAGCGCCGGGCGGGCGCGATCACCCGGACCCTCGACGACCGGCACTTCGAGGTCTTCGGCCAGTGGCACCGGGTGTTCGCCTTCCTCGACGGGCGGCCCGACCTGGCCGGCCTGCGCCCGGTGGTCTTCGAGCGGATGATCTGGCACTACCTGACCGTGCTCGGCAACGGCGACCGGATCGCCCCGGCGCTGCGGCCGGCGTTCTTCAGGCGGATCACCGCCGACCACAGGCGCTTCCGCCCGCCCGGCGGCTACCCGGTGCCGGACGGCGGGGACGGGCTCAAGCACCGGCTGGTCGCCGCCGGCCGGTGGCACACCTTCAGCGCGTTGCGCGCCGTCAGCCAGGCCCGGGAGACCACCCGGCTGACCGGGCGGCGGGTCCGGCCGGTGGCCCGGCGGACCGCGCGGCTGGCCCGCGACGCGCTGCTGCACGAGTACTACCGGGCCGAGCTGCGCCGGCCGATCGACCCGACGCTCGCCGTCTACGCCGCCTACTGGTACCGGGGCTACGCCTGCAACCCGGCGGCGGTGCACGCCGCCGCCCGCCGGCTCGCCCCGCAGGTACGGGGGGTGTGGATCGTCCGCCGGGACCGGGTCGACACCCTCCCGCCCGGCACCGAGTACGTCGTCGCCGGCACCCGCGACGCCCAGCGGGCGCTGGCGCGGGCCCGCTGGCTGGTCAACAACGTCAACTTCCCGGACTTCGTGCGCAAGCGTCCCGGCCAGGTGCACGTGCAGACCCACCACGGCACCCCGGTCAAGGTGATGGGCCTGGACCAGCAGCGGTATCCGCTCGGCGCGGTCGGGATGGACTTCGCGGGGCTGCTGCGCCGGGTGGACCGCTGGGACTACAGCATCACCTCCAACGCCTTCTCCACCCAGATGTGGGACCGCGCCTACCCGGCGGACTACGTCCGGTTGGAGGTGGGCTACCCGCGCAACGACCGGCTGGTCACCGCCACCGCCGAGGAGGTGCGCGCGGTCCGGGCCGGGCTCGGGATCGCCCCGGACGAGCGGGTGGTGCTGTACGCGCCGACCCACCGGGAGCACCTGCCCGGTTACCGGCCGCCGTTCGACCCGTACCGGCTGCTGGACGTGCTGGAGCCGGCCGGCCGGTTGCTGGTGCGCAGCCACTACTTTCACGACCGGGAGGGCCGGGTCCGGCGGCGGGCCGAGGGCCGGGTGGTCGACGTCAGCGACGTCGGCACCGTCGAGGACCTCTACCTGGCCGCCGACGTGCTGGTCACCGACTACTCGTCGGCGATGTTCGACTACGCCGTGCTGGACCGGCCGATCGTGATCTACGCGCCGGACCACGACGCCTACCGGCTGGCCCGGGGGGTCTACTTCGACGTGACCGCCGAGCCGCCGGGCGCGGTCGCGCTGACCTTCGACGAACTCCGGGAGGTCTTCCGCTCCGACGCGGTGACCGGTGCGTCGGCCGAGCGGGCCCGACGGGCGTTCCGGGAGCGGTTCTGCGGCTGGGACGACGGGCACGCGGCGGAACGGGTGGTCCGGCGGGTGTTTCTCGGCGAATCAGGGTGAGGATCCGGGCGGATCGCCGTACTGGCCCGTAATAGGGCTGTCATCAGCCGAACATGGCACGTTTACCCGATGTGCTAACCCCATGATGCTCGCCACAGTCAACCCCGGGGTTCGGCCAAGCTGGGGGAGGAGACGGTGACCACCGTCGCGCTGAAGGACGTCACAAAGGTATTCCCGGACGGGACAATTGCCGTCGACAACGTCAGTCTCGACGTCGTCGACGGGGAGTTCATGGTGCTGCTGGGCCCGTCCGGTTGCGGGAAGTCGACCGTGTTGCGGATGATCGCGGGCCTGGCGGAGCCGACCACCGGTGCGGTGATGCTCGACGGTGAGGTCGCCAACGACCTGCCGCCGCGCGACCGGAAGATCGCCATGGTCTTCCAGGACTTCGCGCTCTACCCGCACATGTCCGTCGGCGACAACATCGGCTTCCCGCTCAAGCTGTCCGGGGTCGAGCCGGTGCCCCGGGGCGAGCGGGTGCAGGACGTGGCCAGCGCGCTCGGCATCGGCGACGTGCTCGGCCGCAAGCCGAGCCAGCTCTCCGGCGGCCAGCGGCAGCGGGTCGCGATGGGTCGGGCGATCGTCCGCCGGCCGGGGCTGTTCCTGATGGACGAGCCGCTGTCCAACCTGGACAGCGGGCTGCGGGCCGAGCTGCGCGCCGAGATCTCCGCGCTGACCCGCGAGCTGGGCGTCACCACCATCTACGTCACCCACGACCAGGCCGAGGCGCTGACCATGGCCGACCGGGTGGCCATCATGCGCAAGGGCGTGCTCCAGGACGTCGGCACTCCCACCCAGGTCTACGGCCGCCCGGCGACCCTCTACGTCGCGGCGTTCCTCGGCAGCCCCCGGATGAACCTGCTGGAGGCGTCGGTCTACGTCCACCTCGACCGGTACGTCACGCTGACTCTCGGTGACCAGGCGCTCTACCTGCCGTGGGACGACATCCGCAGTCGGGCGGTGGCGCACTACCACGGCGAGCGGATCGTGGTCGGGATGCGGGCCGAGGCGCTCACCCCGGTCGCCCCGGACACCCCCGGTGACGTGCTCCAGGGCCGGGTGCGTTACCTGGAGCACCACGGGCACGAGTCGCTTGCCTTCCTCGACATCGGCGCCACCGCCATCATGGTCGACGAGATGAGCGCTCCCGCCGAGGACGCGGTCCCCGGCCAGCGCGGGCTGCGCCGGTTCGGCCAGGTCATGTCCCGGCTCACCGGGCGGGCCACCGACCCGGAGGAGAACGACAGGGCATCCGACGGCAACCGCACCAGCGTGCTCAACGACCCCGGCCGCCACCACCGCCGCCCGGCCGAACTGGCGGTCCGGCTGGCCCCGTACCCGGCGATCTCGGCGGGGCACCCGATGGCGGTCGCGGTCCGGATGGACGCCCTGCACTTCTTCGACGAACGCGGCGACCGGATCGACGTCGGCTGGCGCTGACCCGTCCGGTGACGGGCGCCGTCGTGCGCACGGTCGGCGGGGCGGGACCGGCTGGGTACCCGGTTCCGTCCGGGCCGGGGTTGCCGGACGGAACCCGCCCGTGCCGTCAATTGGTTGTCGACTATTCGGTAATCGATTGCCTACTCTCGGTGTCTGTGTGAGGTTCGAGAGAACCCCTCCACGCAGAACGGAGCTGTCATGCGCGTGATCCACAAGATTCTCGCGGCCACCGCCGTCACCGGCGCGACCGCGGTGACCCTGCTGGCCGGTGCGGCCCCCGCGTCCGCCGCCGCCAACGGGGTCGGCTACTACTCGGGTTACGGGTCGGGCTCCTCGCCCACGTTCGCCGTCTGGTCGGCGGAGAACGACGCCAAGTGGAAGGCCCAGTTGGGCGGCTTCAACCCCATCATCGACTGTCACACCATCTTCAGCACCAGCACGAAGATCAGCGACTACTACTACACCGCCAGCGTGCAGTTCTACTGCTACAACGTCAGCTGACACCACCTCTCCCGGGCGCGGCGGGGTGCGCCGGCCGGTCGGCCGGCCCTCCGTCCCGGGTGGCTTCCCGTGCCGCACGCCGGAGCGCGATCCGGTGGCCTTGTCCATAAAGTTACCGGCTAGTAACGTTGGGGCATGTTCATCGACTCGCGCCAGGTGGCGGCCGAGGTCCTCCGGGCCGTGCCGTTCGCCCGCACACTCGCGCTCGACATCGTCGAGGTCGCGCCGGAGGCCGAGGGCGGGATCCGGGCCGTCGTCCGGCTGCCCGACTCGCCGGCCACCCACAACCACGTCGGCGGCCCGCACGCCGGTGCCATGTTCACCCTCGGCGAGACCGCCTCGGGCGCGGTGGTGATGGCCGCGTTCGGGCAGGTGCTCGACCGGGCGGTGCCGCTCGCGGTCCGGGCCGACATCGCGTACCGGCGGGTGGCGACGGGCGAGGTGCGGGCCACCGCACGGCTCGGCCGCCCCCCGGCCGAGGTGCTCGCCGAGCTGGACGCCGGCCAGCGCCCCGAGTTCCCGGTGGCGGTGGAGATCGGCACCCCCGACGGCACCGTCACCGCCACCATGACCGTCCTGTGGACGCTGCGCCCCAACCGCTGACCCGCGTGGCGGGGGTTTGCCCGGTGGGGGCGCTGGATAGATTCGTAGCGTGCTGGGCCTACCTGCTCATGTGACCGCCTGCCTCTTCGACCTCGACGGCGTGCTGACCCAGACCGCCAAGGTGCACAACGCCGCCTGGAAACAGACCTTCGACGACCTGCTGCGCCGGCACGCCGAGGCCGGCGGCGAACCGTTCCGGCCGTTCGACCCCGGCCCGGACTACCACCGCTACGTCGACGGGAAACCGCGCGCCGACGGGGTGCGTTCCTTCCTCGCCTCCCGGGGCATCACCCTGCCCGAGGGGAGCCCCGACGACCCGCCCGACGCGGAGACCGTCAACGGGGTCGGCAACCGCAAGAACGTCGTCCTGCTGGACCGGATCCACCACGACGGCGTGCAGGCGTATCCCGGGTCGGTGGCCTACCTGAAGGCGGCCGAGCAGGCCGGGCTGCGCCGCGCGGTCGTCTCGGCCAGCGCCAACTGCCGCGACGTGGTCGCCGCCGCCGGCCTGGAACCCCTGCTGGAGGTACGCGTCGACGGGCTGGTCGCCCGTGCCGAGGGGCTACGCGGCAAACCGCATCCCGACACCTTCCTCGCCGCCGCCGAGCTGCTCGGGGTGGCCCCCGCCGACGCCGCCGTGTTCGAGGACGCGCTGGCCGGGGTGGCCGCCGGCCGGGCCGGCGGCTTCGGCCACGTGATCGGCGTGGACCGGACCGGCCAGGCCGACGAGCTGCGCGCCCACGGCGCCGACGTGGTCGTCACCGACCTCGCCGAGCTGCTACGCGGGCCGGCCGCATGATCCGGGAACGCGCCTACCCGGTCGAGCCGTGGCACATCCGGGAGACCCGCCTCGACATGGACGTGCTGGCCCAGTCCGAGTCGGTGTTCGCGCTCTCCAACGGCCACATCGGGCTGCGCGGCAACCTCGACGAGGGCGAGCCGCACGGCCTGCCCGGCACCTACCTCAACTCGTTCTACGAGCTGCGTCCGCTGCCGTACGCGGAGGCCGGGTTCGGGTTCCCCGAGTCGGGGCAGACCATCGTCAACGTCACCAACGGCAAGCTGATCCGGCTGCTCGTCGACGACGAACCGCTCGACCTGCGCTACGGCGAGCTGCTGAGCCACGAACGGGTCCTCGACCTGCGGGCCGGCACCCTGCACCGGGAGATGCACTGGCACTCGCCCGCCGGCCGGGAGGTGAAGGTCCGCAGCACCCGGCTGGTCTCCTTCACCCAACGGTCGGTCGCCGCGATCCACTACGAGGTGGAGGCGGTCAGCGGCCCGCTGCGGCTGATCCTCCAGTCCGAGCTGGTCGCCAACGAGAACCTGCCGGCGCAGAGCCGCGACCCCCGGGTCGCCGCCGTGCTGGAGTCGCCGTTGCAGGCCGAGGAGGAGCTGACCACCGACGACGGCGGCCTGCTCATCCACCGCACCAAGGTCAGCGGGTTGCGGGTGGCCGCCGGCATGGGCCACGACGTGGACGCCCCGGGCCGGACCACCCTCGAGTCCGAGGGGTACGAGGACTGGGTCCGGACCACCATCGGCTGCGTGCTCCAGCCCGGCGAGACGGTGCGGGTGGTCAAGTACCTCGCGTACGGCTGGTCCAGCCGACGTTCGCTGCCCGCGCTGCGCGACCAGGTCGGCGCGGCGCTGGCCGCCGCCCGGCTGACCGGCTGGGACGGGCTGCACCGGGAGCAGCGCGAATACCTCGACGGATTCTGGGACGCCGCCGACGTGCGGGTCGAGGGGGACCCGGAGGTGCAGCAGGCCGTCCGGTTCGGACTGTTCCACGTGCTCCAGGCCGGGGCGCGGGCCGAACGCCGGCCGATCTCCGCCAAGGGG
The DNA here is from genome assembly GCF_049178955.1 of Micromonospora sp. WMMD730. Classification (NCBI taxonomy): domain Bacteria; kingdom Bacillati; phylum Actinomycetota; class Actinomycetes; order Micromonosporales; family Micromonosporaceae; genus Micromonospora; species Micromonospora sp. WMMD730. The sequence continues at coordinate 6,711,452 of NZ_JBMHML010000002.1, read as the reverse complement.
CTGACCGGTCCCGGCTACGACGGGCACGCGTTCTGGGACACCGAGATGTTCGTGCTGCCGGTGTTGACGTACACCCAGCCGGGCGCGGTCCGCGACGCCCTGTACTGGCGGCACGCCACCCTGGAGCAGGCCCGGGAGCGGGCCCGGACGTTGAACCTGGCCGGCGCGGCGTTCCCGTGGCGCACCATCGAGGGGCCGGAGTCCTCGGCGTACTGGCCGGCCGGCACCGCCGCCTTCCACATCGCCGCCGACATCGCCGACGCGCTGCGCCGCTACGTCCTGGTCACCGGCGACGAGCAGCTCGAACGGGACATCGGCCTGGAGCTGCTGGTGGAAACGGCCCGGCTGTGGCGTTCCCTGGGCCACCACGACCGGTACGGCCGGTTCCACATCGACGGGGTGACCGGCCCCGACGAGTACACCGCCGTCAAGAACGACAACATCTACACCAACCTGATGGCGCAGCGGAACCTGCTCACCGCCGCCGACTGCGCGATGCGACTGCGCGACGAGGCCCTCGACCTCGGGGTGTCCGAGGAGGAGGCGGCCGAGTGGCGGGACGCCGCCACCGCCATGCACATCCCGTACGACGAGGACCTCGACGTGCACGAGCAGGTGGAGGGGTTCACCCGGCTCCAGGAGTGGGACTTCGCGCACACCCCGACCGAGAAGTACCCGCTGCTGCTGCACTACCCGTACTTCGACCTGTACCGCAAGCAGGTGGTCAAGCAGGCCGACCTGGTGCTGGCCATGCACTGGCGGGGGGACGCCTTCACCGACGCGCAGAAGCTGCGCAACTTCCTCTACTACGAGCGGCGTACCGTGCGGGACTCGTCCCTGTCGGCCTGCACCCAGGCGGTGCTCGCGGCCGAGGTGGGCCACGCCGAGCTGGCGCACAGCTACCTGCGGGAAGCCGCGCTGATGGATCTGCACGACCTCAACGAGAACACCCGCGACGGCGTGCACATGGCGTCGCTGGCGGGGGCCTGGATCGCGCTGGTGGGCGGGTTCGGCGGGCTGCGCGACCACGACGGCGAGCTGTCGTTCGCCCCCCGGCTGTCCAGCCGGTTGAGCCGGTTGGAGTTCTCGTTGCAGTGGCGGTCGATGCGGCTGCGGGTGGACGTCCGACCGCACCAGACGACGTACTCGCTGCGTAACGGCGGCCCGGACACGGTGGTGGAGCTGCGGCACCACGGCGAGACCGTGCGGGTCACCTCCGCCGCGCCGGTGACCGTGCCGGTGCCGCAGCGCCACGGGAGCGGCCCGGCACCGGAGCAGCCGCCCGGCCGGGCCCCGCTGCTGCGGCTGCCCGAGTCCCCCGGCTGACCCCGCCGACGGGTCGCCGCCGCGACCGCGACGGCGACCCGCCACCCGTGACTGATCGGCGGGTCAGAACTGGGGGCCGTTGGAGGGTCGGCCACCGGCGTCGCGCGGGGCGACCGCCCGAGGGTCCTCGGGGGTACGCGCCTGCGCCGCCTCGTCCGCCCAGTCGGGCTCGTGCCCGGCGTCCGGTTCGGGGCGGTCCTGCTCGATGGTCCGGGTCTGCTGACGTGCCTTCCGCTTGGCCATGGCGAACCTCGTGATCCGTGCGCGGCGCGGCTGCGCCGGTGTCCCGCGCGTGTTCCCGCCGGCCACCCCCGCAAACCGCCGCCGGGCGCGGGTCCGTCAGGTGTCGAGGTGGCGGGCGAAGGCGAGGCGCAGGTGGTTCTTGGGGCGGGCGCCGACGATCGAGCCGGCCAGCTGCCCGCCGACGAACACCAGCATGGTGGGCAGCGACATCACCCCGTACGCCCGGGTGGTGTCGGGATTCGCGTCGGTGTCCAGGGCGACCACCCGCAGCCGGTCGCCGAACTCCTCGGCCAACTCGGCGAGGTGCCGGGAGGTGCCGACGCAGGGTGGGCACCAGTCGGCCCAGAAGTCGACCACCACCGGCCGGTCGGCGGCCAGCACCGTGTCGGCGAAGGTGGCGTCGGTGACGGCGGTCAACCGGTGCGCTGCCGTGTCCTGAGGCATGTTTCCTCCCGTTGTGCGATGGCCTGGGCGAGCTGGTCGTGCAGCCGGCGGCGGACCGTGCCGAGCCGGTCGAGGTAGGCGTCCACCTCGGCCAGCTTGCGGCGCAGCACCGCCACCGAGTCGGGGCAGACGTCCCCGGAGGCGTGGCCGGCCCGCAGGCAGGCCACGAAGGGCCGGATGTCGTCGAGGCCGAAGCCGACCGCCAGCAGCGCCCGGATCTCGTGCACCACCCGCAGTTCGGCCTCGTCGTACACCCGGTAGCCGTTGGCCGAGCGGCGGGGCCGGACCAACCCGTGCGTCTCGTAGTACCGCAGCGTGCGGGTGCTCGTCCCGGCCCGCTGCGCCAGTTCGCCGATCAGCATCCCGACCTCCCCGGCGGCGTCTCCCGGCGTCACGCTAGACCTTGTCGCCGGTGTCAAGGCAACGGGTGAGAGCGGCCCCCGGGCGGGTAACCGCCACCGGCCGGCGAGCGGGAAGGGGCAACCACCATGGGGGTACGCGCCGAGGCGACGGTGTCGCTGGGGGAGGTCCGGCTACCGGCGGACGTCGACGGGCCGGACGACGCGACGGGGGTGGTGCTCTTCGCCCACGGCAGCGGCAGTTCCCGGCACAGCCCGCGCAACGTGGCGGTGGCCCGGGTGCTCCAGCGTCGCCGGCTGGTGACCGTGCTGGTGGACCTGCTCACCGCCGAGGAGGACGAGGTCGACGCCCGGACCGCGCAGTGGCGCTTCGACATCGACCTGCTGGCCGACCGGCTCACCGGCACCCTCGACTGGCTCGCCGCCGAACCCACGCTGGGCCGGCTGCCGGTCGGCCTGTTCGGGGCGAGCACCGGGGCCGCCGCCGCGCTGGTGGCCGCCGCCGCCCGCCCGCAGCGGGTCGCCGCCGTGGTGTCCCGGGGCGGCCGGCCGGATCTGGCCGGCCCCGCCCTGTCCGGGGTACGCGCTGCGACGCTGCTGCTGGTGGGTGGCCTCGACGACCAGGTGATCACGATGAACGAGCAGGCCGCCGAGCTGCTCGCCGCCCCGCACGAACTGCGCGTGGTGCCCGGCGCCGGTCACCTGTTCGAGGAGCCCGGCACGCTCGACCAGGTGGCCGACGCGGCCGCCGACTGGTTCACCCACCATCTCCCCGTCCCCGCCTGACGGGGCGGGCCGGCGGGCCGGCCTCAGGCCGGGGAGGCTAGGGGGCGATGTTGCGGTGTCCGAGGGCTCGGATGCCACAACATCGCCCGCCTTGCGACGAAGAGCGCCGGGTGTCTCAGGCCGGGGCGGCGGCGGGGGGCTCGTCGCGGCGGTGGTGGGGGCGGTCGGCCGGCGGGGTCGAGGCGACCTGCTCCCGGTGCCGCTGGACGGTGTCGACCACCCGGTAGGCGACCGCCGCGATCGGCACCGAGACGAAGGCCCCGGCGATGCCGGCGATCAGCGTGCCCGCCGTGACCACCACCAGGATCACCGCCGGGTGCAACTGCACCTGCCGCTTCATGATCAACGGTTCCAGCAGGTTGCCCTCGACCTGCTGGACGGCGATCACCGCGGCCAGCACCAGCAGCGCCGTGGTCGGCCCGTTCGCGGCCAACGCCACCAGGACGGCCACCGCGCCGGCCACCGTCGCCCCGATGATCGGCACGAAACCGCCGAGGAAGGTGATCAGTGCCAGGGGCAGCGCCAACGGCACCCCCAGCAGCACCAGCGCCAGCCCGATCCCGATCGCGTCGATGGCCGCGATGACCATCGTGCCCCGGCTGTACGAGCCGAGGGTGCGCCAACCGACCCGGCCCGCCTCGGCGGCCACCGTACGGTTCGGCCCGGTCATCCGGCGCAGCACCCAGTGCCACATCGACCGGCCGTCCTTGAGCAGGAAGAACAGCAGCACCAGGGCGAGCAGGGTGGAGCCGAGCGCCTCGGCCGCCGTACGGGCCCCGCCGACCGGGTCGGGGGCGCTGCCGCCCAGCCCGTCGCGGACCTGCCCGATCAGCTTGTCGAGTTGGGCGTCACTGACCGGCAGCGTCCCGGTGACGAAGTCGCGGGAGCGTTGCAGCCCCTCGTCGAGCTGCTGGCTCAGCTCACCGAACTGGGCGGCCGTCAGGTTCCACACCAGCACCCCCACCCCGACCAGCACCCCGAGCAGCAGCAGGACGCTCAGCAGCGCGGCGAGCGCGGCCGGAACCCGCAGCCGGCGCAGGGCCAGCAGCACCGGGTCGAGCAGCGCGGTGAGGAAGAGGGTGACCGCCATCGCGATCGCCAGCGGCGCGAGCAGCACCGCCACCCGGCCCAGCAGGTAGCAGCCGAACACCACGACCACCAGGCAGGCGCTCCACACCACCGCCGTGCGGACCAGCCAGGGCAGCGCCGCCCAGGCCTGCCGTGGGCTGGGGCGGGCGCCCGCAGCCGTCACCTCGGGCGTACGCCCGGCACCGTCCTCGACCACGTCGGTTCCTCCTCGGTCTCGGCGGGGTCGATACCCGACCGGGCCGACCGCGACACCCGGTGGCTCAACGCCGTGCCGGCGGGCAGGTTCCGTTCAGGACGGTCGTTTCCGGACGGTGCCGCCCGTGCGAGGACCGCCCGCTGCTGCCGCGCCGTGGTGCGCTCCCGGTGTTTGCGCCCGGATGGTCGGGGAACGCAGCAGACAGCGAACGAGGAGGGGACATCATGAGTGACTTCATGAACAAGGCCAAGGACTTCGCGGACAAGCACGACAAGCAGGTCGACCAGGGCCTGGACAAGGCCGGCGACTACGCCGACAAGCGGACCGGCGGCAGGTACGACGAGCAGATCGACAAGGGCGTCGACGCCGCCCAGGCGCACACCGGTGAGGGCGACCAGGGCCGCTGACCGGTTTCCCACTGTCGGGCCACCCCGTCCGGGGCGGCCCGGCAGCATCGTGTCAAGGGCTGATCACCTCTGGTAACCATCGAGGACTCTCGCTACTATCCGCACTCGGGGCATGACTCACCGTGGAGTCGTGTGGAGTGGGTCGGCACGCGAGCCCGCGGGCCGTCGACGAGAGGGAGCATCCCCGGTGACCGAGACAACACACGCCACGCAGGCCCGGCCGTATCCGTTCAGCGATCCGCACCGGCTCGACGTCGACCCCCGCTACGCCGGGCTGCGCCGCGACGAACCGCTGGTCCGGGTGCAACTCCCGTTCGGGGAGCCGGCCTGGCTGGCCACCCGGCACGCGGACGTGCGGACCGTACTGGGTGATCCGCGGTTCAGCCGGGCCGCCGCCGTCGGACGGGACGAGCCGCGCAGCGTCCCCTACCAGCGGGAGTCCGGCATCCTCGGGATGGACCCGCCCGAGCACAGCCGGCTGCGGCGGCTGGCGGCCAAGGCGTTCACCGCCCGACGGGTCGAGGAACTGCGCCCACGCACCCGGGAACTGGCCGACGAACTCGTCGCCGGCATGATCTCCGCCGGGTCACCGGCCGACCTGGTCGCCCACCTCGCCACCCCGCTGCCCATCCGGGTGATCTGCGACCTGCTCGGAGTGCCGGTCGCCGACCAGGACCGGTTCCACACCTGGTCCGAGGCGATCGTGTCGACCACCTCGCTCCGGCCGGAGGTGGCCGAGAGCTACCTCGACCAACTGCTGTCGTACATGGCGGGGCTGATCGCGAAGCGGCGGGTGACCCCCACCGACGACCTGATCGGGGCGATGGTCCGGGCCCGCGACGAGAACGCCGACCGGCTCACCGAGGACGAGATGGTACGGCTGGCGGCGGGCCTGCTGGCCGCCGGCCACGAGACCACCGTGACCCAGATCCCCAACCTGGTCTATGTCCTGCTCACCGAGCCCGCCGTCTGGCAGCGGCTGCTCGACGAGCCGTCCCTGGTGCCGTCCGCCGTGGAGGAACTGCTGCGGTTCATCCCGCTCGGCGCGACCTCCGCGTTCGCCCGGTACGCCCTGACGGACGTCGAACTCGACGGGGTGCTGGTCCGCGCCGGGGAGCCGGTGCTGGTCTCCATCCCCTCGGCCAACCGGGACGAGACCGTCTTCCCCGACGCCGACCGGCTCGTCCTCGACCGGGAGACGAACCCGCACCTCGCCTTCGGTCACGGCCCGCACCACTGCATCGGGGCCCAACTGGCCCGGATGGAACTCCAGGTGGCCCTGGAGACGCTGCTGACCCGCACCCCGGGCCTGCGGCTGGCGGTGCCCCCGGCGGCACTGACCTGGAAGAGCGGCCTGCTCGTCCGGGGTCTGACGGCGTTGCCCGTGAACTGGTAGCGAAAGGAACGGTGGAGCAGATGGGGGACAGCGGCTGGCGGGTGCACGTGGACCCGACCCGGTGCATCGGGGCGGGGATCTGCGCGAGTTACGCCCCGGCCCACTTCGTCCTGGTGGACGGGGGGTTGTCCCGGCCGGTGGCCGAACGGATCGACCCGGCGGACGCGGTGCTGGACGCCGCCGAGTCCTGCCCGATGGAGGCGATCGTGGTGTCCGACGCGGCGGACGGCAGCCGGGTCGCCCCGGAACCGTGACCGGACCCGGTGGTCACCTCCGGCGGGGTACCCGGAGATGACCACCGGCGACGGTCAGTCCTGCCCGTCGAGCAGCTCGGCCCGGCTGGTCGGCCGCCCGCTCAGCGAGTCCCTGATCCGGTCGACCAGCCCGGCGCCGGGGTTGATCAGCCGGTTCGCCGGCGGGTGGTCAGGTGCGCCGGGATGCGGGCGGGTCGGCAGGTGCCCCTTCGCCGCCAGCACCCGGTCGGCCAGCTCCACCAGCTCCTCGTGGGCGACCGCCGCCCGTAGCCGGGGGAACAGCTCCGACTCCTCCTCCCGTACGTGGTGCCGGATGCTCTTCGCCAGGTGGCTGATCAGCGGTTCGAAGCGGGCGTCCGACGGGTCCAGCGGCTCCAGTTCCTTCAGCGTCCGCTCGGCGGCGGCGTGTTCGGCGATCTCGTGTTCGGCGAGCTGGTCGCCGTCGGGCAGGGCCCGACGGGCGGTCGGGTAGACGTACATCTCCTCGGCGACCGCGTGCCGGATCAGTTCGGCGATCAGCACGTCGGCCAGCCGGCGGCGGTGCTCGGCGGTGCCCTGCGGGTTCTCCAGCTCCACGAAGATCGCCTCGATCTCGTGGTGGTCGGCGGTCAGCACGTCCACCACGTCCTGAGCCGTGGTGGCCTGTAGGTCGCTCATCTCGGTGCCCCTTACCGGTTGCGGACGGATCGGCTCCTGGCGGGCCTGTACCCACCGCCGGCCACCCGAACCCATCACCGTCGATGAGCCACCACCCGTCGACCCCGCCCGCTGGCGACGGTCAGCGACCCGCCAGCCGGCCGGCCGTCGCGCCGGTCGGTCCTATTCGGACGTGAGCGGCGGGAGGGAGCCGAGCAGGCGGGTCACGCCGATCTCGATGACCACCCGCTCCGGGTTCGGGCGCGGCGGGCGGTAGCGCTCGGCGTACCGGCGCTCGGCCTCGGCCACCGCTGCGGCGTCGGTCCGCAGCACCGCCCGGCCCTCGACGGTCAGCCACCAGCGGCCGTCGAGGTGACACGCCGCCACGGGGATCCCCGCCGCACCGGCGGCGGCGACGTACCGGGCCTTGGCCGAACCGGCGGACGTGATCACCCGGGCCAGCCCGGCCGCCGGATCGTAGGTCAGCCCGACCGGTACGACGTGCGGCGTGCCGTCGGGCCGCAGGGTGGTCAGCGTGGCCAGGTGCCGCTCGCGGCAGAACGTGAGGACCCGCTCGTCGTCCGGGTCCAACCGGTGCCTGCCGGCCATGTCCGTCCCCCGTCCCAGGGCCGGCGTGACCCCGGCTAGGCCCCGATCATGACACGATCTGGCGGGACTGGCCCGGACCGGGCGGGACACCCGTGCGGCCGGGTTGACCGGGCAGGCTGCGACCGGCGGCCCGGCGGCGGTGGGCCAGCCGGGTCAGGTAGATCAACGCCCCGGCCAGCACGCCCATGTCGTCCAGGTAGATCGGGTCGGGCAGGAGGTCGACCGGGCAGATCGTGTAGATCAGCGCACCGTAGAACGCCACCTTGCCGCCCACACCGAGCGTGCCGAGCAGCCGTCGGGTGCGGACCACCCGTACCGCCAGCAGGACCGCGCCGACCAGTGTCGCCAGCGCCAGGACCGCGCCGACGACGACGAGCGCCCACATCTCCCGGGACATGCCCGCAACGCTAGTGCAGCGCCGCCCACCGTGCCGCTGTCCGCGACGTGACGCGCCGCCGTCACCGGCGGGTGGCGCGGCCCGGCGTCGGCGGCGACGTCGTCGTGCGGTCGGTCAGGTCGTGGGGGTGGGTCAGTAGGCGGGAACGGCGGCCCGGCCGCGCGCCACGACCGGGTTCTCCCGGGTGGTGTCCGCCGCCGAGCGTGGGGCCTCCGGCATCGGCAGCACCGACTCGGCCCGCTCCGGGCGGCGCTCCCGCGCGGCGAACGCCTCGTCGCGCAGGCTGCGGGCCGCCGCGCCGGCCAGATCGGCGGCCCGCCAGGCCGCCTGCTCCCGGGCGACCGCCGCCCGGTGCCGGGCCGCCAGGTGGTCCCGGGTCGCGCGGCGCAGCACGAGTTCCTGCTCCACCGGGTGCCGGCGCGGGTCCCAGCCGGCCCGGTGGGCGAGGGCGTCGGCGAGCTGTTCGTCCGACAGCTCACCGCGCCGGTGCGCCTCCTCGGCGGCCCGGTGCAGCCAGCGTTCCCGGTCGGCGTACTCGGCGGGGGTCTGACCGGTGTGCGGCAGGGGCATGACCGCGGCGGCGGCGAGCCGGCGCAGGTGCGCCTCGGCCGCCTCCAGGACGGTCCAGGCCGACTCGACCTCGTCCTGGGTGGCGAGCCACTCGGCCCGCAGCCGGCTCGCCGTGGTGCCGGCCCGCTCGGCCGCCACGGCGACCTCCTCGGCGTACCGGGTGTGCTCCCGGTCCTGCTCGGCCCGTTCCGGGTCGTCGGGCAGGGCGGCGTCGCGGAACCGCCCGGCCGCCGCCAGCCGGAGCCGGCCGGGCCGGACCACCAGGGCCGCGACGGCGACGGCGGCGAGGGCGAGCAGGATCAGCCAGATCGCGGCGGCGGCGGGAACATCGGGCAGGACGGCGGAGAAGACGGTCTGCATCACCAACACCTCACGGTGGACAACGATGTGGACGGACGGGGGCCCGGCAGCGGGCGGAAGCTGGGCGGCGCGTCCTGCGACGGGCGGACCGGGTCGGGCGGACCGGATCTGCCGGACCGGACCGCGGTCGGGCCGGCCGGGGCACCCGGGGCCGTGGTCGGCAGGGGCCCGGTCGTGGCCGGCCGGGCGGCGCAGGTGCCGCGCGGCTCAGCTCCGGGGCGGGCCGCGGCGGCCGGTGGCGTCCCGGACCGGGTCCGGCGTCGCCCCGGCGGCCGGCGCGACGGGCCGGGCGGCGTTCTCGACGGCGGGCGTCGGCGGCTGGGGTCGCAGCGACCCGTCGTCGGGCCGCCCGTCACCGGGTCGGGCGTCGGCCCGATCGCCGGTCGGCCGGGCGTCGGCGGGCAGTGTCGCCACCCGCGAGGTCACCACGGACGGTCGGGCGGTGACGGCGACCGGGCCGCCGGTGACGGCGAGGAACCCGCCGAGGCCGGCGGCGAGCACCAGCGCGGTGACCGCCAGCCGGGTCAGGTCGCGCAGCCTCGACACCCAGACCGGCTGGGTGGGGGCTACGCGGATCACCCGTCCAACCTATCCCCGACCGGCCGTACGCGCAGCGGCGGTGACCCGAGCGGAGGAGTGAGTCGGGCCACGGTGTGCCGTGTGGACGGACTGCTCCCACCAGGGATACGGCCATTGACCTGCGCCTGGATGCATCGACGAGAATGAGAATGCCGACAGTTTCCGGCCGGTGGGTCCGGGCAATTCCGCCGACGGCGTGACGCTGCGTCGCGCCGGACCGACAGACCGGAGGAGACACCATGGGAGTACGCCGTCAGGTCGTCGCGGCCGTCGCGGTCGCCGCGGCGGCGGTGCTGGCCACCGCCGCACCCGCGCAGGCCGCGCCGACCGCCGTCGACACCGGACCGCTCACCCCGGTGGCCGACGTCGACGTCGAGCGCTACGCGGGCGACTGGTACCAGGTCGCCGCCATCCCGGCCATCTTCGAGATCCAGTGCTACAAGAACGTGACGGCGCGGTACGACGTCCAGCCCGACGGCACCATCGGGGTCCGCAACACCTGCCGCACCATCGTGGGCACCACCAGCGCGGTCACCGGGCGGGCCCGCAGTGAGAACCCGCCGGCCGACTCGGCGTTGACCGTGTCCTTCCTCAAGCTCGGCGGTAGGTGGATCTACCTGGGTGGGCCGAACTACGTGGTGATCGGGCTCGATCCCGACTACCGGTGGGCGGTCGTCGGCGACCCGGACCGCAGCACCGGTTTCGTCCTCTCCCGGGAGCCGGCGCTGACCGGGGCGCAGACGGCGGCGGCGAAGGCGGCGCTCACCGCCAACGGCTACGACCTGTGCGACTTCCGCACCACCCGGCAGGACGGTGGCGGCGGAGCCGGCAGCTTCTGCTGACCCTCCATCCGCGACGGCCCGTCCCCGCCGGGGCGGGCCGTCGTCGTGTGCCGGTCCGGCGGCTCAGGACCCGGCGTCGGCCGGGTCGGGGCTGAAGAGGGCGAGCAGGGCGCCGACCTGGCGGTCGGCCTCGGCCGGGTGCCGGAAATGGCCGCTCGGGTTGAGCGTGTACTCGTTGCGCCGGCCGACCCGGGTACGCCGCAGGTAGCCGCCGGCCTCCAGGTCGGCGACGATCGCCTGGGCGGCCCGTTCGGTCACCCCGACCTCGTCGGCGACGTCGCGGAGGCGGGCGGTGGGGTTGCGGGCGATGGCGAGCAGCACATGGCCGTGGTTGGTGAGGAACGTCCAGTTCCGGGTGCTCCCCGTGCCGTCTGTCGCCATGCCGGTCATGGTATGGCCCGTACCTGGGAGACCCGTCGTCGGCCGCCCCGACGGGTCCCGGGGTCGCCCGCCGATGCGGTACGCGCCCCGGGTCCGACACGCCGTCGACACCGCGCCGACCGACGCCTGAAACGTGTATCACGAAATCTTGACGTACCTTTAGCTGCGTGTGACCGTGGGGACACGGCCGTCGTCGCCGCCGGCCGGCGTGACCAGGTGCGATTCCGGACCGAGGTGAGGCAATGGCCCCGATCACTCCGACCCAGGCGTTGGCCGAGTTGCAGGCCGGCAACCGGCGGTTCGTCGCCGGTGCGCCCCGTCATCCCAACCAGGACGCCGGGCACCGCACCGCCGTCGCCGACGGTCAGCATCCCTTCGCCGTCATCGTCGGCTGCTCCGACTCCCGGCTCGCCGCCGAGATCATCTTCGACCGGGGTCTCGGCGACCTGTTCGTGGTCCGGACCGCCGGCCACACCGCCGGGCCCGAGGTGCTCGGCAGCGTCGAGTACGCGGTCACGGTGCTCGGCACCCCGCTGGTGGTGGTCCTCGGGCACGACTCCTGCGGTGCGGTGCAGGCGGCCCGGGACACGGCCCGCACCGGCACCCAGCCCCCGGGGCACCTCTACTCGGTGGTCGCCGCCGTCGGGCCGAGCCTGCGCCGCGCGGCCCAGCAGGGGGTGCACGACATCGACGGGATCGTCGACATCCACATCGCGCAGACCGTCGAGGTGCTGCTCGGCAACTCTCCGGTGATCGCCGCCGAGGTGGCCGCCGGTCGGTGCGCGGTGGTCGGCATGTCCTACCGGCTCGCCGCCGGCGAGGTCCACCAGGTCGCCCCGGCCCCCGAGCCCGCCGCCGCGCTGCCCGAGCCCGCCGCCGCGCTGCCCGAGCCCGCCGCCGTGGTGCCCGCACCGACCGTGCCGGCCGGTGCGGCGCCGGAACCCGTCGCCTCCTGACCCGCACCGGTCACGACGAAGGCCGCCCGGCTCAGCCGGGCGGCCTTCGTCATGCGTGGCCCGAACAACTCATCGGGGCCGGTGGTGCGGTGCCGAACACGGTCGCTACAGCAGTGACACGTGGACGTGGTCGGTGTGGTTGGACGGCCCCGAGTACGAACTCCAGCCGTTGGCCGGGAACCAGATCTGCCGGTTCCAGATCACGTAGTAGATGCCCAGCCGGTCCGAGTTGCGGATCAGGAACGCGGCGAGGTTGTTGCCGTACATCCGGGTGTCGTTGTTGTGCCACGGGCTGAACCCGCTGTTCTGCAACGACCAGTCGCACGCCCTGCCCTTGGGGTGCTCCCACGGCCCGCCGGGGCGGTAGCAGCCGACGAACCGGTTGAACCCGGCCCGCTTGACCTCCTTGTACATGTGCAGCGTGCGCGGGGTGATGCAGCCGGACGTGGTCGGGTCGTTCTCGCTGCACGACTCCCCGCGCCAGTCGCCGTTGGCGGTCTGGCCGGGTGCGACGCGGGCCACCGGGGACGTCGCGTCGACCAGGCCGCCGGTGAAGCCCCGGCCGCCGACCAGGGCCAGTGCCTTGTCGGCCTCGGTCTTCTTCTTGGCCATCAGGTTGGCCTGCTTCTGCTGCTCCCGGACCTCGGCGTCGACGGCGAGCTTGGCCTGCTCGGCCCGGGTCTTGACCTTGTTGACCTCGGCCAGCTTGCCGGCGTTGACCATGTTCAGCTCGTCCAGGGCGGCGGCCCGGCGGACGAAGGCGTCCGGCGCGTCGCTCTCCAGCAGCGCGGCGACCGCGCCGACCCGACCCGTCCGGTACGACTGGGCGGCGATCTCGGTGACCTGCGGGGCCAGCGCCGCCAGCTCCTGCTCCGCCTTCTCCACCTCGATGGCGTATTCGAGCTGGCGCTTCTTGGACTTCTCCAGCCGGGTCTTCGCCGCCGAATACTCCCGGTTGGTGGCCTCGATGACGTCGGTGAGCAGCTTCGGCTCGTCGTCCTCCTCGTGCCCCGAGGGGGTGGGCGCGTTGGGCGCGGCCGTCGCGGGGGCGGCGGCCGGTCCGGCGACGATCGCCAGGGCGGCGAGTACGGCCACTGCCGGCGTCAACCAGCGGCGTAGGGGTGCCGTCACAGTTTTCCCTTCCGTCGACCGCCGACCGGGTTAGCTGACGGGTTCGGGACGGAAGTGGCCCCTACCGCTGGCGCGGATTCACCCCAGGTGCTCGGTTCCCCGGCTCGCCGTACGGCGATTGGGCGGTGGCACCGCTGGCGCCGGTGGGCGCCTTCGGCGGTGACCGGCAGCGAGGTTACCCGAGAGTCGTACCGGGGATCTACGCCCGCAACCCGACCAAATGAGTATTTTCCCGATAGCGAGGGGTAATCAGTGACGCGACCGACAGGCGTGACCTCGCCTCCGGTCACGCAGCGCAGTGTCACCATGCGGTGTCCGTGCTCCTTTCCGGGTCTGGCCATCGTGCGGGGGCCGGGGTGGACGGTTCGCCGTGCCGGGGGGCGCTCAACGCCTCCAGCGCCTCGGCACGGTCGGGGGCGGGACGTGGGGTGGGCGGCGACCCGGTCGTACCGGCGTCGGCCGGTCCCCGCCCGGCGGTCACGACCAGCGCGGCCAACCCGGTGGTCAGCGGCACCGCCGCCACCAGGCCGAGGGTCGCCACCGCGCTGCGGACGATCTCCTGGGCCAGGAACTCGCTGGTGAGGATCTGGCTCACCGGGCGGCTGTCGGCGGTGAGCAGGAGCAGCAACGGCAGTGACGCGCCCGCGTACGCCAGCACGATCGTGTTGACCGTGGACGCGATGTGCGCCCGGCCGACCCGGGTCGCCGCCCGGTAGAGCTGCAACCGGGACAGCCCCGGGTTGGCGTGCGCCAGCTCGGTTACGGTGGCCGCCTGGGTGACCGTGACGTCGTCGAGCACGCCGAGCGACCCGATGATGATCCCGGCCAGCAGCAGGCCGTGCAGGTCCACGTCACGCTGGTACATCGACAGCGTGGTGGCCTCCTCGCTGCCGAACCCGGTCAGGTGGGTGGCGGCGGTGGCCAGCGTGCCCAGCACGCCGGTCAGCACCAGGCTGCCCAACGTGCCCAGCACCGCCACCGAGGTCTGCGCGGTGATCCCGTGGGTCAGGTACAGCACCACGAACATGATCAAGGCGGCGCCGGTGACCGCGATCGGCAGCGGCGCACCCCCGGCGGAGATGCCCGGCACCACGAAGGTCAACAGGATGGCGAAGCTGGCCCCGAGGCCGGCCAGGGCGGCCAGTCCGCGCAGCCGGCCGAACGCCACGATCGCCGCCGCGAACAGGGCGACCAGCCAGAGCAACGGCATGCCCCGCTGGTGCTCGGCGATGTGGTAGCTGCTCGCCGACGGATCGCTCGGGTCGGCCAACGCGACGAGCACCACCTCGTCGCCGACCGCCACCGTCGGCGCTCCCGGCCCGGACGGCACCGGCGTCTGCACCTCACGGCCCGCGTCCGGCCCCTGCTCGACGGCGACCGTCACCGTCCCGCACGGTCCGTCGGCCACCCCGGGAGGGCCGTCGGGGGTCTGCGGGGCGGGCGGGCACGGTTCGGTCACCACCCGGGTCACCGTGCCGTGGTGGCGGGGCACCTGCTCACCCTGGTCGATCTTCGGGGTCGCACCGGGCCAGAGCACCAGCGTGGCGATCACCGTGACCACGATGAGCGGCACCACCGTCATGACGAGGAGCCGCCGCACCCGTGGCGGGGTGGACGGAGCGGGACGGGTGTGGTCGGCGCCCATGTGTGCGAGTTCTCCCAACGATCCGGGACGGGATACGTGTCAGCCGGCCAGCCGGTTCACCACGGACGGCGGGTCATCGTCGGACGATGGTAGCCACCACCCAGGCCCGCCCGGTTCGCCCTGCCCACGGTAGGTCGAGGGGCGCCGGCGGCGGCCGGTCCCGGCAGCCACCCCGCACCCGGCCCCGACGGGCCGGGCCCCGGCGCGCGCCGACCCACCCGTACCGGCCCGCCGGGCGGCCCGGGCACGCTAGCGTGGAGCCGTGCGGCGGGCGGGTACGGCGACGACGACCGGGCGGTGGCTGCGGCTGCTCCTGCTCGTCGGCACGCTGCTGGGGCTCTCCGCGATGCACACCCTCGGCCACGACGCGCACCCGGGCGGCGGCCACCCCACCGGCCACGGCACGTCGACCGACGACCCGCACCGGCCCGCCGCCGACAGGTCGTCCGTCCCCGTGCCGGCGGCGGACCTGATGCACCTGACGCCTGCGGTGTGGGATGTCCCGGTCGGTCCGGGGTGGGGCGTCGCGGTGGCGGACCCGACCCTGCGGGGGTGCGGGGACGGGTGCGCGGTGGCGCTGCCCGCCGGCCCACCCGGCACACCCGCGACGGCGTGGAGCGTCTGCCTGGCGGTGCTCGGGGCGCTCACCGTGACGGTACTGGTGCTGCTCTTCGCGGTGCGGTCCAGGCCGGCCGGGGTGTCCCGTCCGCCGTCGCGGCCCCGGGAGCCGCGCGCCCCGCCACCCCGTCCGCTCGGGCTCCGCCTCGCCTCGGTGTCGGTACTGCGCAGATAGGACGCCCCGACGTGGCTCCGCCGCGTCCCGCGTCCGTCTCCGTCGTACTGAAAGGTCTGCCCGTGTCCACTCGTCGTCGCGCGTGCCGTGCCGCCCTGGCCGGCGTCGCGCTCAGCACCGTCGTCGCCCTGTCCGCCTGCGGCGGCGACCACTCCACCGACGGCGGCCACGGCCGCCCGGCCGTGGGTGCCGCCCCGGCCGCCTCCGAGTCCGCCGGGGTCGCCCCGGCCGACGTGATGTTCGCCCAGATGATGATCCCGCACCACCGGCAGGCGGTACGGATGTCGGAGCTGGCCGGGAACCGGGCCGCCGATCCGGAGGTCACCCGGCTGGCCGAACGGATCCGGGCCGCCCAGGCCCCGGAGATCGCCACCCTGACCGGCTGGCTCACCGCCTGGGGCCGGCCCGTCCCGTCCGACAGCCCGGCCGGCGGTCACCTGCCGGGGATGGACCACGGCATGCCGGGGATGATGTCCGACGCCGACCTGGCCCGGCTGGAGGGGGCGACCGGTCGGGACTTCGACCGGCTCTTCCTCAGCCTGATGATCGCCCACCACGAGGGTGCGATCACCATGGCCCGGCAGGAGGTGGCGGACGGCCGGCACGCCGGGGCGCGGGCCATGGCGCAGCAGATCGTCGCCACCCAGCAGGGCGAGATCGACACCATGCGGAAGATCCTCGCCCGGCTCTGACCTCCACCCGTGAGGCGTCGCGGGGCCGGATCCCACCGGCCCCGCGACGCCGGGCGGGCCGGGCTCCCGACCGGTCCGCCCGTCCGGTGCCCCGCTGACCGCAGGTCGCCGACGGGCGGGCCGGGTCAGCCGCGTTTCATCAGGCGGCCGACGGCGGCCATCATCTCGGCGGCCATCTCGTCGGCCCGGCCCTCGGCGGCCCCCTCGTGCATGCAGTGCCGGGCGTGGCCGTCGAGCAGCCCGAGGGCGACCTTGTCCAGGGCGGCCTGCACGGCGGAGATCTGGGTGAGCACGTCGATGCAGTACCGGTCGTCGTCGACCATCTTCTCGATGCCCCGGACCTGCCCCTCCACGCGGCGCAGCCGCGCGAGCAGTTGGTCCTTGCTGGCGGTGTAGCCCCGGACCGGGGTGCTCGGTGTGGTCATGGTGACCAGGATAGCGTACCCCCGGGGGGTATGCTACGGTCGCAGGGCAGCGTACCCCTGGGGGGTATGTTGGACGAGTGGAGGGGAGAGTCGCATGATCACGAACTACCAGGTGACGGGCATGACCTGCGGGCACTGCGTCAGCGCGGTGAGTGCCGAGGTGGGTGCCCTCGACGGCGTCACCGACGTCCAGGTCGACCTGGCCTCCGGCCGGGTCGCCGTCACCAGCGACCGCCCGCTGGACACCGCATCCGTGCGGGCCGCCGTCGACGAGGCCGGCTACGACCTCGTCGAGGCGTGACGGTCCGGGGCGACCGATGAACACGCCGACCAGGCTGGGCGGTTTCGCCCTCGCCCTCGCGGTGGTGTTCGGCGCGGCGTACGGGGTCGGCCAGCTGACCGGCCCCGTCACCCCGCCCGCCGGGACCCGCCACGACCCCGCGCACACCCCGCAATCCGTCCCCAGTCCCGTCAGCCCCGAGCCCACCACCGACCCGACGCCGAGCGTGACCGTCACCGGCACCGGCGGGGCCGGTCACACCCACGGTTGACCGGAGGTGCCGCGATGACCCCGACCGCCCAGAACCTGCCCACCGCGCCCCACCAGATCGAGCTGGCCATCGGCGGGATGACCTGCGCCTCCTGCGCCGCCCGGATCGAGAAGAAGCTCAACCGGCTCGACGGCGTCGAGGCGAGCGTCAACTACGCCACCGAGAAGGCCACCGTCCGGTACGCCGACGGCGTCACCCCCGACGACCTGATCGCCACCGTGGAGAAGACCGGCTACACCGCCGTCGTCCCCCCGCCGCCCGCCCCCGCCGGCACGGAACCGGCCGGTGCACCGGCCGACGAGCTGGACGCCCTGCGGACCCGGCTGCGGGTGTCGGCCGTGCTCACCCTGCCGGTGATCGTGCTGGCGATGGTGCCGGCCTGGCAGTTCACCTACTGGCAGTGGCTGTCACTGACCCTGGCCGCCCCGGTGGTCGCGTACGGCGGGCTGCCGTTCCACCGGGCCGCCTGGACCAACCTGCGGCACGGCGCGGCGACCATGGACACCCTGGTGTCGCTCGGCACCCTGGCCGCGTTCGGCTGGTCGCTCTGGGCGCTCTTCCTCGGTGACGCCGGGATGCCCGGGATGACCCACCCGTTCCGGCTGGACATCGTCCGTACCGACGGTGCCGGCAACATCTACCTGGAGGCCGCCGCCGGGGTGACCGTGTTCCTGCTGGCCGGCCGCTACTTCGAGGCCCGCTCCAAGCGGACCGCCGGGGCGGCCCTGCGCGCCCTGCTCGAACTCGGCGCGCGGGACGTCGCCGTGCTGCGCGGCGGCACGGAGACCCGGGTTCCGGTCGACCAGCTCGTGGTGGGCGACCGGTTCGTGGTCCGGCCCGGCGAGAAGATCGCCACCGACGGGCGGGTCGACGAGGGCACCTCGGCGGTCGACGCCAGCATGCTCACCGGCGAGTCGGTGCCGGTCGAGGTGGGGCCCGGCGACACGGTGGCCGGTGCCACCGTCAACGCGGGCGGCCGGCTGGTCGTCACCGCCACCCGGGTCGGTGCGGACACCCAGCTCGCCCAGATGGCCCGGCTGGTGGAGGCGGCGCAGACGGGCAAGGCCGCCGTGCAGCGGCTCGCCGACCGGATCTCCGGGGTGTTCGTGCCGGTCGTCATCGTGCTGGCCGTCGGCACCCTGGGCTGGTGGCTGGGGTCCGGGGCCGGCCCCACCGCCGCCTTCACCGCCGCCGTGGCCGTGCTGATCATCGCCTGCCCGTGCGCGCTCGGCCTGGCCACCCCGACGGCGCTGCTGGTCGGCACCGGACGGGGCGCCCAGCTCGGCATCCTGATCAAGGGGCCGGAGGTGCTGGAGTCCACCCGGCAGGTCGACACGGTGGTGCTGGACAAGACCGGCACGGTCACCACCGGCCGGATGACCCTGGTCGACGTCCGCCCCGCCGAGGGGCAGGACCGGGCCGAACTGCTCCGGCTCGCCGGGGCGGTGGAGGCCGGCTCCGAGCACCCGATCGCCCGCGCCGTGGCCGCCGGTGCCGCCGAGGCCGGGGAACTGCCCCCGGTCACCGGGTTCGCCGCCACCGAGGGGCTCGGCGTCACCGGCACCGTCGACGGCCACGACCTCGTCGTCGGGCGACCGGGGCTGCTGCGCGAGCGAGGTCTGGACGTACCCGGGGAGGTGGTCCGGGCGATGGCCGAGGCGGAGGCCGCCGGGCGTACGGCGGTGGTGGCGGGCTGGTCCGGGCGGGCGCGGGGGGTCCTCGCGGTGGCCGACGTGGTCCGACCCACCAGCCGGGAGGCGGTCGCCGGGCTGCGGGCCCTGGGCCTGACCCCGGTGCTGCTCACCGGGGACAACGCGACGGTCGCGCAGGCGGTGGCCGCCGAGGTCGGCATCGACCGGGTCACCGCCGAGGTGCTGCCGACCGACAAGGTCGACGTGGTACGCCGGCTCCAGGAGCAGGGCCACACGGTCGCGATGGTCGGTGACGGGATCAACGACGCCGCCGCCCTGGCCCAGGCCGACCTGGGGTTGGCCATGGGCACCGGCACCGACGTGGCGATCGAGGCGTCCGACCTGACCCTGGTCCGGGGCGACCTGACCGCCGCGGTGGACGCGATCCGGCTCTCCCGGCGCACCCTCGCCGTGATCAAGGGGAACCTGTTCTGGGCGTTCGCCTACAACGTGGCCGCCCTCCCGCTGGCCGCCGCCGGCCTGCTCAACCCGATGATCGCGGGCGCGGCGATGGCCTTCTCGTCGGTCTTCGTGGTGGCCAACAGCCTCCGCCTGCGCCGCTTCTCCACCATCACCGTCCACCCCGCACAGCCGAGTTGATCAAGAGGTTCGCGTCACCGGCCGGCTCCCGGGTGACGCGAACCTCTTGGTCATCGGGCTGGGGCCGGTGGCGGGGGTGTTTTGGGGACGGGGGGCGGGGGTAGTTGAAGGTCGTTGGAACGACATGCTCACATCGGGAGGCTCTCATGGGGTTCGACGACAAGATCGGCAACACGACCGAGAACACCGCCGGCAAGATCAAGGAAGGCGTTGGCCGGGCGACCGACAACGAGCGCCTTGAGGCCGAGGGCCGCAACGACCAGGCCAAGTCCAGCCTCAAGCAGGCCGCCGAGAAGGTCAAGGACGCCTTCAAGAGCTGAACCGCACCACCGTCACGCCGGACCGACCCCGTCGGGCCGGCGTGACGCGTGTCCGGGCCCGCCGGTGCCCGCCGATTCGATTTCCCGCCCACCCGTGCGGCATCGTGTCGCGGTACGGCCGTCACACCGAACGGGGAAAGTCGATGCATCGCCGCTCCACCACCGCACTCACCCTCGCCGTCCTCGCCGTCCTCGCCACCGGCTGCTCGGACGAGGAGGCCGGCACCGACGCCGCACCCGGCCCGTCGGCCACCGCCACCACCGGGGAACCCACACCGGAGGCGTCGACCACCACCGCCCCGGAGAGCACCGGACCGAGCGCCGGCACCGCCGCGAACACCGCGCAGGTCTGCCGCGCCGTCGATCAGTTGATCATCGATGGCAGCCGGCAGATCGCCGCCGACTCGGTCGACGCCACCCGCGAGGAACTCACCCCGGAACAGCTCAACGGCAAGCTCAAGGGGCGGCTGAGCCGGCTCGCCGACGACGTCCGTGCGCAGGCCCGCAAGGCGCAGGACGACCGGATCAAGAAGCTGGTCCAGGAGATCGCCACGAAGATTGACTCTGGGGCGGCGGCCAAGAGCCCGGCGAGCTGGATGGGCACCGACTTCGTCGGCATCCCGCCCCGGCTCACCCGCGACTGCCACGTCTGAGCCGGCGTCACGGCCGTCGGGGCCCTACCGCGACGGCTCAGCGTCGACCGGGCAGCTCGGTCGACCGGGCAGCTCAGCGTCGACCGGGCAGCGGGCGCGACGGCGACGTGCCGCCGGCGAGCGAGGCCCGGTCGGCGGCCGAGGTGCCGGACTGCCAGCCCTCGGCGTCCCGCACGGTCAGCCGGGCCCGGGTGACACCGGGGAAGAGGGTGTCCATCCGCTCCCGTACCGCGCCGGAGCGGGCCGCGAGCACCGGCAGCAGGCGGTCCGCCCCGGTGTCCTGGGCCGCCTGCCGGTCCGCCGCGTCGGTCGCGGCCCGCAGCCGCTCACCGATGCGCCGGGCGAAGGCGTGCAGGAAAGCCTCGTCGTACGCCCTGGTCCGCCGGCCGCCGCCGCGCCGTTCCCGCCGGCCGCGCAGCATCGCGGCGGTGGCCTGCACCAGTAGCGAGGTGTGCAGCAGTTCGACCGCCTCCAGGTCGGCGGGGAAGCCGAGCACGGTGGCGAAGCCGAGATCGTCGGACCATACCGACTCGCACCGGTTCGCCGCCGCCACCTCCTGCACCAGCAGCGCCTTCGCGCCCGCGTACGGGGCGTCGGTGCTGATCCGGATCCCGCCGGGCTGGTCCGGGTGGGCGGCCGTCGACTCGACCAGCGCCCGTTCCAGGCTGTGCCGGGCGATCAACTCCTGCGCCTTCCCGGTGAACGCCTCCGCCTCGGCGGGGAAGGTGGTGGACTCCGCCTTGGCCAGCAGCGCGCGTACCCGGTCGAGGACGCGGGAGCCGGACGGCCCGGACGGCCCGGTCACGGCCGTGGCACCGACACCGCCGGGCGGTGGGCGCAGCACCGCGACCGGCGGCAGGCCGGCCAGCAGTGCCAGCACCTCGACCGCGTCACGCAGGGCGGCGATCCGGTCCGTGCCCTCGCGGGCCGCCCACCCGCCCAGCCAGCCCGCGTCGTCGTCCCAACGGACCCGGGCGTCCAGGTCGGTCAACTGGTCGTCCCACCACTGCGGCACCGGGCCGGGCCGGGCCGCCCGGTCGGCGGCGAGCGCGTCGACGACCAGCCGGCCGGGGCGTGCGCCGAGCCGGCGGGCCACGATCCGGGCCACGTCGACCGGCTGCCAGCCCCGGGGCCAGAGCCGGTGCACGGCGGCGACGAGCCGGCGCAGCAGCGCGGCGTCCACCGCCGCCGGCCCGGCGGGGACGTCCCGGCCGCCGTCGTCGCCGGCCCGCGCCGGGGCGCTGCCGACCACCAGCCGGTCCAGGTTCCGCTCCGCGTCGCGTACGTCGGTGCCGCGCACCGCCGCGACCGCGGCGGTGATGAGGGCGTCGGCGTCCGGCACCTGTGGTCCTTCCTGGGGGACGACGGCCCGGGTGGTGTCCGGATCGTCGGGAGTGTCTGCCCGGCAACGGTACCCGGGCCCGGATTGCCCCTGCCGGCCACTCATCCGTTCGTCGCCCGCGCCCGTACTCCTGCCCGGAGTGGACCCGGGTGGACACAGGAGGCGAACGGTGAGCACCCTGACGGTGAGCGAGTCCGTCGACCGCGGCCGGCACCGGGGACGACGGCGGGGCGTGACCCCGGCCGGCGTCCTGACGGCGGTGCTGGTGGTGGCCGCGCTGGCCGCCGGTGGTGCGGTGGTGGCCCAGCGGCAGGGCGTCGACCTGGGTGCCCTCGTCGGCGACGTACGGCGGGAACCGCTCCGGCCGGCCAACGCGGCGGTGCCGCCGGCGCCGCCCGGGGAGCAGGTGCCCGCCCCGCTCTCCTCCGCCGTGCCCCCCACCGCCAAGCCCGCCCCGGCGGCGCTGCGCTACCCGCAGCGGGGGACCGGCACCTGGCGGACGGCGACCGCGCAGGGTGCGGTGGCCGGGAGCGGGGGGCAGCTCCTGCGCTACCGGGTGGCGGTGGAGGGCGGCATCGACGACGTCGACCCGGAGCGGTTCGGGCGGGAGGTGGCGGTGGTGCTCGCCGACCGCCGGGGCTGGACCGCCGACGGCCGGTGGCGGCTGCAACGGGTCGGCGGCGATACCCCGGCCGACTTCACCGTGCTGCTGACCACCCCGGTCACCCGGGGTGAGTTGTGCGGGGACACCTCCGACCGGTACACCTCCTGCCGCAACGGCGACCGGGTGGTGATCAACGTGGCGCGCTGGGCTCGGGGCGTTCCCGACTTCCGGGGTGACCTCGGCACCTACCGGGCGTACGTGCTCAACCACGAGGTGGGGCACCGGCTGGGCCGGGGGCACGAACGGTGTCCGGCGGCGGGCGGGCCGGCCCCGGTGATGCAGCAGCAGACCCTCGGCCTGCACGGTTGCCGGCCGAACGCCTGGCCGATGGTGGGCGGCACCCTGCTGACCGGCCCGGCCGGCGAGTACGACGACCCGATCCCCTCCGACGACTGACCCGGCCGCCGGGCGGGCGTTGACCGACCCCGGGTGGGCGTTGACCGACCCCGGGTGGGCGTTGACCGACCCCGGGTGGGCCGATGATGCGCTGTCCCGGGCGGGCAAAGGCGCATCATCGGCCCCGTTGAGTCGATCAAGCGGGCGTCGCCCCGTCGCGCCCCCCGGTCACCGGCGGGGGAAGGACGCCCAGATGTTCTTGGTGCGGTCGGTGGCGTACCAGCCGACCTTGAGCGAGACGGCCATGGCGATCTGGAGCCCCCGGCCTCCGGCGCCCATCGGGCGGGTGTCGGCCAGTTCGGGGATGCTGCTGAGGTCGTGGTCGGCCACGTCGAGGATGAGCGAGTCGTCGACGGCCAGCAACCGGATAATGGTCGGCGGAATGCCGTGTTTGAGGGCATTTGTGGCGAGTTCGGTGGCTACCAAGGTGATCAACTCGGGGACCTCGTCCATCCGTTGACCGTCGAGGAGTCGCTCACCGGTGAGGGCCTCGTGCAGGGAGGCGCGCAGGGTACGCAGGTCGGCGGGGTCGGCCAGTTCCCACCGGCGCAACTCGGCGGCCTGCGGCGGGGGCGGCGAGGTGAGAAGCTGTGCCATGATCCCGGTTTACCCTGCGTAGCGGCCCGCTATGCCCGCTCCCGGTGTCGGGGATTCGTCGTCACGCCACGCCACGCCCCGCACACCGCCAGCGGTGTGCCGGGTGTGCTTCGGGCCACTGTCGAGGGTGGTCTGCCAGGCAGAAGCGGGTGGGGTCCCGGCGTCCCGTCGGGGATCGAAGAAATCATCCGATTCGGGGTCTGCATCCGCCCCTGCGGTCGCGTAAAGTCCGCAAACTGAACGGGCCATGTCGGCGACGGAACGCCCCGGAACGGGCGCCCGTCCGCACGGTTGGGCGCATCCCCGCGCCGGCTCACGGACCGCCTCAGGAAGAGCCATGACCGCCAGTACGAAGACCCCCAAGGTGACCGTCGTGGTCCCGGCGTACAACTCCGGGCCGCACATCGAGAAGCTCGTCACCTCGTTGCTGGGCCAGTCGTTGTCTGCCGACGAGTTCGAGGTCATGTTCGTCGACGACGGCTCGACCGACTCGACCGGCCCCCGCCTCGACGAGCTGGCCGCCGCCCACCCGCACTTCCGGGTGCTGCACATCGACAACTCCGGCTGGCCGTCGCGCCCCCGCAACCTCGGCGTCGAACACGCCCGGGGCGAGTACGTCTTCTTCGCCGACGACGACGACTGGTTCGGCGAGCAGGCCCTGGAACGCCTCCACGCCTGCGCCACCGAGCACGACGCGGACCTGGTGGTCGGCAAGATGGCCGGGCACCGCCGTTCGGTGCCGCGTGAGCTGTTCCGGCGCAACCGGTTCGACGCCACGCTGGAGAACGCGCCCCTGATCGACAGCCTCACCGCGCACAAGCTGTTCCGACGCTCCTTCCTCGTCGAGCACGGCCTGCGGTTCCCCGAGGGCAAGCGTCGGCTGGAGGACCACGTCTTCGTCACCCGGGCGTACTTCCTGTCCCGGCGCACCTGCGTGCTGGCCGACTACGTCTGCTACCACCACCAGCGGCGGGTCGACGCCGGCAACGTCACGGCCACCGCGCTGGAGCCGGCCGGCTACTTCGTCAACCTGCGCGAGGCGCTCGACATCGTCGACGCGCACACCGAGCCCGGCCCGCTGCGCGACCGGCTGCACCGGCGCTGGCTGCGCAACGAGATGGTGTCCCGGGTGCGCGGCCGGCGGCTGCTCGACGCCCCCGCCGACTGGGTGGACCAGCTGGTCGGCGAGGCGCAGCGGACGATCCGGGACCGGTTCGCCCCGGGCGTCGCGGCCGGGCTGCCGCCGCTGCAACGGATCATCACCCGGCTCATCGAGCAGGGACGCACCCCGGACCTGCGCCGGCTCGCCGAGTGGGAGGCGGCCGTCCGGGCGGTGCCCACCGTGCAGCGGATCGAGCGGGACGCCACCACCCTGACCGTCACCCTCACCGCCGAGCTGTCCTTCGGCGACCGGCCGCTCACCCTCACCGCCGACGGCGAGCAGCGGCTGCTGGTGGTGCCGGTGGACGACGTCCCGGCCGACCTGCGGGACGCCACCGCCCGGATCAAGCAGTCCAAGCTCGACGTGATCGCCCGGCAGCGCGAAACCCGGGAGGAGTTCTTCGTGCCGGTCACCGGCACGGTCGAGCTGGTCCCGACGGCCGACGGCGAGCTGCGGCTGGTCCAGCGGGGCACCGCCCGCCTCGACGTCGGTGCCCTCAACGGCGGCCGGAGCAGGGGCACCTGGGACCTCAAGGCCCGGGTCACCTGCTGCGGCTGGACCGAGGACGCCGTACTCCCGGTGGCGTTCCGCTGCGCGACCGACGGGGCGCGGCCGGTCGCCGTGCCGCACCTGGGCAGCCTGCGCTTCCGGCTGCGGCGGGCGGTGGCCCGCCGGGTGCCCGAGTCGATCCGGCGGGCCATCCGCCGCTGACCCGGCCCGGCCCCGTGGCGGGGCGCGGACCGGCCCTACCGTGACCCCCGTCACCGCGACGGTGGCCGGCGTGAAGAACCCGTCAAGAAACCGTGGCCCCCCGTCACGGTCGCGTTATGGACCCTGCCCCCACGGGCGGCGGCGCGTTGTGATTGCCCGGCGTGGCCGGGAGGCGGTCACGCGTACCCGTCCGGTTGGGGGAGTCCGCGTGTCTGACGTGGTGTTCGTGCTGGTGACGGTGGTGCTGTTCGCGGCGCTCACCCTCGTGGTGAGGGGCGTGGAGAAGCGGTGAACGCCGTCAACGTCGTCGGCCTGGTGCTGGCGACCGGTCTGGGTGTGTTCATGGTCGTCGCGCTGCTGTTCCCGGAGCGTTTCTGATGACCACGGGGACAGCCGGCGTCGTCTTCGTGTCGTCCCTGGTGGTGGCGCTCGTCGTCGCGTACCGCCCGGTCGGTGACCACCTGTACCGGTCGGTCACCGGAACCCGCCGGTCCCGGCTGGAGCGTGGGGTGTTCCGGCTGGTCGGGGTGAATCCGGCCGCCGAACAGTCGTGGGGCGTCTACGCCCGCAGCGTGCTCGCCTTCTCCGCCGTCTCGGTCCTGTTCCTCTACGCCCTCCAACGGTGGCAGAACCACCTGTGGTTGTCGCTGGGCTTCGACCCGGTGGTCCCGCACGGGGCCTGGAACACCGCGGTGTCCTTCGTGACCAACACGAACTGGCAGTGGTATTCGGGCGAGTCGACCATGGGGCACCTGGTGCAGATGGCCGGCCTGGCGGTGCAGAACTTCGTCTCCGCCGCGGTGGGCATCGCCGTGGCGGTGGCCCTGATCCGGGGCTTCGCCCGCAGCCGCACCGGCGAGGTGGGCAACTTCTGGGTCGACCTGGTGCGGATCGTGCTGCGGGTGCTGCTGCCGGTCGCGGTGCTCGGCGCGCTGGTGCTGATGCTCGGCGGCGTGGTGCAGAACCTCTCCGCCGGCACCGACGTGACCACCCTGACCGGCGGTGGCCAGCGCCTCCCCGGCGGCCCGGTGGCCAGCCAGGAGGTGATCAAGGAGCTGGGCACCAACGGCGGTGGCTTCTACAACGCCAACAGCGCCCACCCGTTCGAGAACCCCACCGCCTGGACGAACTGGGTCGAGCTGTTCCTGATCCTGCTGATCCCGTTCAGCCTGCCCCGGGTCCTCGGCCGGATGGTCGGCCAGCAGCGGCAGGGCTACGCCGTTGTCGCGGTGATGGCCGTCCTGGCGCTCGGCAGCGTCGCCCTCACCACCGGGTTCGAGCTGGCCGGGCACGGCACCGTGCCGCAGGCGGTCGGCGCGGCGCTGGAGGGTAAGGAGGTCCGCTTCGACGTGTCGGACTCCGCGACGTTCGGGGCGGTCACCACGCTGACCTCGACCGGTGCGGTGAACTCGTTCCACGACTCGTACACCGCGCTGGGCGGGATGATGACGCTGGGCAACATGATGCTCGGCGAGGTCGCCCCCGGCGGTGTCGGCGCCGGCCTGTACGGGCTGCTGGTGCTCGCGGTGATCACGGTGTTCGTCGCCGGGCTGATGGTCGGCCGGACCCCGGAGTACCTGGGTAAGAAGATCGGCACCCGGGAGATCACCTTCGCCTCGCTGTACTTCCTGGTCACCCCGGCCCTGGTGCTGATCGGCACCGCCACCGCCTTCGCCACCGGCAACGACGCGACCGCGCTGAACACCGGCCCGCACGGCCTGACCGAGGTGCTCTACGCGTTCACCTCGGCGAGCAACAACAACGGCTCGGCGTTCGCCGGGATCACCGTGAACACCGCGTGGTGGAACACCGCGCTGGGCCTGTGCATGCTGCTCGGCCGGTTCCTGCCGATCATCTTCGTGCTCGCCCTGGCCGGCTCGCTCGCCCGCCAGGCGCCCGTTCCCGCCTCCGAGGGCACCCTGCCGACGCACCGACCGCTCTTCGTCGGGATGGTCGTCGGCGTCACGGTGATCCTGGTGGCGCTCACCTACCTACCCGCGCTCGCGCTCGGCCCGCTGGCCGAAGGGCTGTGACCCGGATGAGGAACGAGGACATGTCCGTCGCGTCCGTGACCACCGACGACGACCGGCCGGCCGTCGACACCCCGGCCGTCGACACCCCGGCCCGCCGGGCCGGTGGCGGCCTGCTCGACCCCCGGCAACTGGCCGGGTCCCTGCCCGGGGCGCTGCGCAAACTCGACCCGCGCACCCTGTGGCGCAGCCCGGTGCTGCTGATCGTGGCGATCGGCGCGGCCTTCACCACCGTCCTGGCGGTCGCCGACCCGTCGGTGTTCGGCTGGGCGATCACCGGCTGGCTCTGGCTCACCGTGATCTTCGCCAACCTCGCCGAGGCGGTCGCCGAGGGCCGGGGCAAGGCGCAGGCCGCCTCGCTGCGGCAGGCCAAGCGGGACACCATCGCCACCCGCCTGGTCGGCTGGGCACCGGGTGCCCGCGCCGACACCTACACCGACGAGGCGGTGCCCGCACCGCAACTGCGGCAGGGGGACGTCGTCCTGGTGAGCGCCGGCGGGATCATCCCCGGCGACGGCGACGTCGTCGAGGGCATCGCCAGCGTCGACGAGTCCGCGATCACCGGCGAGTCCGCCCCGGTGATCCGCGAGTCCGGCGGCGACCGCAGCGCCGTCACCGGCGGCACCCGGGTGCTGTCGGACCGGATCGTCGTGCGGATCACCCAGCGGCCGGGGGAGAGCTTCATCGACCGGATGATCGCCCTGGTCGAGGGGGCCGACCGGCAGAAGACCCCGAACGAGATCGCGCTGAACATCCTGCTCGCCGCACTCACCCTGATCTTCCTGCTGGCCGTTGTCACCCTCCAACCGTTGGCGATCTTCGCCAAGGGCTGGCAGGCCGCCGCCCCCGACACCGGGGCGGTCACCGGCACCGGGGTGACCGGGGTGGTGCTGGTGTCCCTGCTGGTCTGCCTGATCCCCACCACCATCGGGGCGCTGCTGTCGGCGATCGGCATCGCCGGGATGGACCGCCTCGTGCAGCGCAACGTGCTCGCGATGAGCGGCCGGGCGGTGGAGGCGGCGGGGGACGTCAGCACCCTGCTGCTCGACAAGACCGGCACGATCACCCTGGGTGACC
Source organism: Micromonospora sp. WMMD730 (assembly GCF_049178955.1). Classification (NCBI taxonomy): domain Bacteria; kingdom Bacillati; phylum Actinomycetota; class Actinomycetes; order Micromonosporales; family Micromonosporaceae; genus Micromonospora; species Micromonospora sp. WMMD730. Next base: position 6,683,142 of record NZ_JBMHML010000002.1, on the reverse strand, counting down.
GGCAGGCCACCGAGTTCCTGCCGGTCGAGGGGGTCACCGCCGACGAGGTGGCCGCCGCCGCGCGGCTGTCCAGCCTCGCCGACGAGACGCCCGAGGGGCGGTCGGTGGTGTCGCTGGCCACGCGGGGGTTCGACCCGGGTGCGCCGGAACCGGACCCGCTGCCGTACGCCGACTTCGTGCCGTTCACCGCGCAGACCCGGATGAGCGGCGTCGACCTGACGCCCCCGGACGCACCGGCCCGCCAGGTCCGCAAGGGCGCGGCGACGGCGGTGCTGGCCTGGGTACGGGAGCACGGCGGCGCGCCGGGCAGCGGGATCGACGGGATCGTCGACGGGATCAGCGGACACGGCGGCACCCCGCTGGTGGTGGCCGAACACGTCGCCGGGGAGCCGGCCCGCGTGCTCGGCGTCATCCACCTCAAGGACGTGGTGAAGGCCGGGATGCGGGAGCGGTTCGCCGAGCTGCGCCGGATGGGCATCCGGACCGTGATGATCACCGGCGACAACCCGCGTACCGCGCAGGCGATCGCCGACGAGGCCGGGGTGGACGACTTCCTCGCCGAGGCCACCCCGGAGGACAAGCTCGCCCTGATCCGCCGGGAGCAGGAGGGCGGCCGGCTGGTCGCGATGACCGGGGACGGCACCAACGACGCCCCCGCCCTGGCCCAGGCCGATGTCGGCGTCGCGATGAACACCGGCACGTCGGCGGCGAAGGAGGCCGGCAACATGGTCGACCTGGACTCCGACCCGACGAAGCTGATCGAGATCGTCGAGATCGGCAAGCAGTTGCTGATCACCCGGGGCGCGCTGACCACGTTCAGCATCGCCAACGACGTGGCGAAGTACTTCGCGATCATCCCGGCCATGTTCGCCGGCCTCTACCCGGGCCTGGACCGGCTCAACGTGATGCGGCTGGGCAGCCCCGAGTCGGCGATCCTCGCCGCGGTGATCTTCAACGCCCTGGTCATCGTCGCGCTCATCCCGCTGGCGCTGCGCGGCGTGCGGTACCGGCCGGCCGCCGCGTCGACACTGCTCGGCCGCAACCTGTTGCTCTACGGCGTCGGCGGCCTCGTCGCGCCGTTCGTCGGTATCAAGCTCATCGACCTGCTCGTCCAGTACGTCCCGGGGATCTCGTGATGCGTCTACCCGCCTGGCTCGCCCGACACCTCGCCGCCCTGCGTGCCCTGCTCGTGTTCACCGCGCTGCTCGGCGTCGCCTACCCGCTCGCCCTGGTCGCCGCCGGCCGGCTCCCCGGCCTCGACGCGAAGGCCGACGGATCGCTGCTGACCGTGGACGGCCGGGCCGTCGGCAGCGCCCTGATCGGCCAGTCCTTCACCGACGCCGACGGCAATCCCGTCCCGCGCTACTTCCAGTCCCGCCCGTCGGCGGCCGGCGACGGCTACGACCCGACCGCCTCCGCCGCCTCGAACCTCGGCCCGGAGAGCGTGGTGGACACCCTCGCCGGCGACCCGCGACAGTCGACCCGGAGCCTGCTCAGCCAGGTCTGCGCACGCAGCCGGGCGGTCGGACTGCTCGACGGCGTCGACGGGCGGCGACCGTACTGCACGGCCGACGGGGTGGGCGCGGTGCTGGCCGTGTTCCGCGCCGACGGGCTGACCGGCCGGATCACCCGGGTGGTCAGCGTCAACCAGACCGCCCCGGCCACCCCGTTCGTCCCCTCCTGGCACGGGGTGCCGGTGGAGCTGGCGCAGCCCGGGGAGAACTATCGGGCCGCCGGTGGGCTGGTCACCCCGGTCCGGGGGGACGCGCCGGAGCACCCAGCCGTCCCCGCCGATGCGGTCACCGCCAGCGGCAGCGGCCTCGACCCGCACATCAGCCCCGCGTACGCCGCGATCCAGGTGGCGCGGGTGGCGCGGGAGCGGGGCGCGGACCCGGCGGTGGTGCGGCGGCTGGTCGCCGAAAACACCACCGGACGGGCGCTCGGCTTCATGGGCGCCCCCGCGGTGAACGTGCTGGCACTCAACCTTGCCCTCGACCGGAACCTGCCCGCCCGTTGACCCCCGCCGGGCCGGCACCCCTGCCCGGGGTGCCGGCCCGGCGGTCGCGCCCCGGGGCGGTACGCACAGCGGGAGGATGGACGCGTGCCACGAGGTGAACTGCGCATCTACCTGGGTGCCGCCCCCGGCGTCGGCAAGACGTACGCGATGCTGGAGGAGGCCCGGCGGCGGGCCGGGCGGGGCACCGACGTGGTGGTCGGCCTGGTGGAGACGCACGGCCGGCCGCAGACCGCCGCGATGATCGGCGACCTGGAGGTGCTGCCCCGCCGCCCGCTGCGCTACCGGGGAACCGACCTCACCGAGCTGGACCTCGACGCCGTGCTGGCCCGCCGCCCGGAGCTGGTCGTGGTCGACGAACTGGCCCACACCAACGTGCCCGGCTCCCGGCACCAGAAGCGCTGGCAGGACGTCCAGGAACTGCTCGATGCGGGCATCTCGGTGCTGTCGACGGTCAACGTGCAGCACCTGGAGTCGCTCAACGACGTGGTCGCCCGGATCACCGGCACCACCCAGCGGGAGACCGTCCCGGACGCCGTGGTCCGCGCCGCCGAGCAGGTCGAACTGGTCGACATGACCCCGGAGGCGCTGCGCCGGCGGATGGCGCACGGCAACATCTACCGGCCCGACCGGATCGACGCCGCGCTGGGCAACTACTTCCGGGTCGGCAACCTCACCGCACTGCGTGAGCTGGCCCTGCTCTGGCTGGCCGACAAGGTCGACGACCAGCTCGACCGGTACCGGGCCCAGCAGGGCATCTCCGCCACCTGGGAGGCCCGGGAACGGGTCGTCGTCGCCCTCACCGGCGGCCCGGAGGGGGAGACGCTGATCCGCCGGGCGGCCCGGATCGCCGCCCGGAGCAAGGGCGCCGACCTGCTCGCCGTGCACGTGGCCCGCAACGACGGGCTGGCCGGGGCGGACCCGGCCCAGCTCGCCCGGCAGCGGGTCCTGGTGGAGAGCCTCGGCGGCAGCTACCACCAGGTGCTCGGCGCGGACGTCCCGGCCGCCCTGCTCGACTTCGCCCGGGGGGTCAACGCCACCCAACTGGTGCTCGGCGCGAGCCGGCGCGGCCGGTTCGCCCACCTGTTCGCCCGGGGCGTCGGCGTCACCACCACGGCCCGCTCCGGGGCGATCGACGTGCACCTGGTGACCCACCCGCAGGCCGGGCGGGGCCGGCGCGGGGCGGCGGTGCCGGCGGCGCTGTCCCGGCGGCGTCGGCTGCTCGGGTTCGCGCTCGCCGGGCTGGGCCTGCCGCTGCTCACCCTGCTGCTGTCGGTGTTGCCGGACCTCACCCTGACCAACGACATCCTGATCTTCCTGGCCGGGGTGGTCGGGGTGGCGCTGGTCGGTGGCCTGTGGCCGGCGCTGGTCGCCGCGCTGGGCGGATCGCTGCTGCTGAACTGGTTCTTCACCCCGCCGTACCGCACGCTGACCATCGCCGAGGCGGACAACCTGCTCGCGCTGGGCGTCTTCGTCGCGGTGGCGGTCGCGGTGAGCGGGGTGGTAGACGTGGCGGCCCGGCGTACCCGGGAAGCGGCCCGCGCCGCCGCCGACGCGCAGACCCTGGCCACCGTCGCCGGCAGCGTGCTGCGCGGCGAGCGACCGCTGCCGGCGCTGCTGGACCGGCTGCGGGAGACCTTCGCGCTGCGCGCGGTCAGCGTGCTCGAACTCGCCCCCGACGCCCAGGGGCGGCCCGGCCGGGCCCACGAGGAGGACGTGTGGCGTCGGGTCGCCAGCGTCGGGGTGGACCCCGCCGGCAGCCCCGGCGCGGGGGAGACCACGGTGCCGGTCGACGAGCGGCTGACCGTGGTGCTCAGCGGCCGTCGGCTGGAGGCCGCCGACCGGCGCATCGTCGAGGCGTTCGCCGCGCAGGCCGCCGTCGCGCTGCGTCAGGAACGGCTCGCCGAGGAGGCGGCCACCGCCCGGCCGCTCGCCGAGGCCGACCGGTTGCGCACCGCGCTGCTCGCCGCCGTCAGCCACGACCTGCGTACGCCGCTGGCGTCGGCGAAGGCGGCGGTGAGCAGCCTGCGCAGCCCGGACGTCGAGTTCGACCCGGAGGACCGGGCCGAACTGCTCGCCACCGCCGACGAGTCACTGGACCGGCTCGGCCGGCTGGTGGCGAACCTGCTCGACATGAGCCGGTTGCAGGCCGGCGCGCTGGGCGTCACCCGCACCGCGATCGGCCTGGAGGACGCCGTACCGCTGGCCCTGGACGAGCTGGGGCCGGCCGCCGCCGGGGTGCGCACCGACATCCCGGCCGACCTCCCGGCGGTCGACGCCGACCCGGGCCTGCTGGAACGGGTGCTGGTCAACGTCGTCGCCAACGCGCTGCGGCACAGCCCGGTCGGCCGGCCCCCCACGATCACCGCCAGCGCCCACGCCGGGCAGGTGGAGCTGCGGGTCATCGACACCGGGCCCGGTATCCCCGAGGACCGCTGGGAGCACGTCTTCCTGCCGTTCCAGCGCCTCGGCGACCGGGACAACCAGACCGGGGTGGGGCTCGGACTGGCCCTGTCCCGGGGGCTGGCCGAGGCGATGGGTGGCAGCATCACCCCGGAGACCACCCCCGGTGGGGGGCTGACCATGGTGCTGCGGCTACCCGCCGCCGACGAGAGGCCGGACCGGTGACCCGCATCCTGGTCGTCGACGACGAACCACAGATCCTCCGCGCGCTGCGGATCAACCTGCGTGCCCGGGGGTACGACGTCGAGGTCGCCGAAACCGGCACGGCCGCGCTGAAGGCCGCCGCCGGCCACCCGCCGGACCTGGTGGTGCTCGACCTCGGCCTGCCCGACCTCGACGGCGTGGAGGTCATCCGGGGTCTGCGTGGCTGGACCACGATCCCGGTCATCGTGCTCTCCGGGCGGGCCGGCAGCGCGGACAAGGTCGCCGCCCTCGACGCCGGTGCCGACGACTACGTCACCAAGCCGTTCGGGGTGGACGAACTCCTCGCCCGCATCCGCGCCGTCACCCGCCGCCTCGCCTCCTCACCCGTCGACGCGACGGCCACCGCCCGGGTGGGCCGGCACACCGTCGACCTCGCCACCCGCACCGTCACCCGGGACGACGGCACCGAGATCCGGCTCACCCCCACCCAGTGGGCGGTGCTGGAACGGCTGCTGCGCCACCCCGGGAAGCTGATCAGCCAACGCCAGCTCCTGCACGAGGTGTGGGGGCCGGAATACCAGCAGGAGACCAACTACCTGCGGCAGTACCTGGCGCAGTTGCGGCGCAAGCTGGAGGACGACCCGGCCCGGCCCCGGCACCTGATCACCGAGCCGGGCATGGGCTACCGCTACCGCCCCTGACCGGGGCGGCCCTGTCTCAGGCCGTGCCCCGGCGGTCACCGGGTCGGCGACGCCCCGCCTCCGTCACCGGGCGTCGTGCCCTATCCGGCGACGAGGCCGATCGCCAGGGCGACGACGGCGAGGAGCGGGGGGACGAGCTGCTTGAGTGCGGCGCTGGCCTTCGACGGTGCCGAGACCAGCAGCACCAGCCCGGCGGCGACCATCGACCCGGCGCCGACGAAGACCAGGGTCGCGCCGACGGTGTGCGCGCCGACGGCGTAGGCGACGATGCCGACGACGATCGCGACCGCCAGGAAGAGGTTGTAGAAGCCCTGGTTGAAGGCGAGCTGCCGGGTCGCCTCCGCCTCCTCGCGGCTGGTGCCGAAGACCGCGCGGGCGCGGGCGGTGGTCCAGACGACCGACTCCAGGTAGAAGATGTAGACGTGGATGAGGCCGGCGATGCCGGCCAGGACGAGCCCTGCGACGACCACGACCCTGCCTCCTCGGTTCGCGCGGAACGGAGATGTCCGCCACCGTCATTCTTCCTGTCCGCCGTGCCCCCGAATCAGGTGGTGGCGGGTTTCCCGTGCGCCTCCTACGGTGGGGGAGACGTGGGGGAGGTTCAGGTTGCTCGACGCGGGTGACGCGGTGCGTTGGCTCCAACTCGCCGCACCCCGCGGTGGGCCGGACGACCTGCCGATGCTGGTGAACCAGGTCGCGCCAGCCATGGACGCCACCGAGATCGTGATCTACCTGGCGGACTACCAGCAGGCCAGTCTCGTACCGTTGCTCGGTGCCGGTCTCGACCGGGGTGAGTTGTCGATCGAGACGACCCTGGCCGGCCGGGCCTTCACCGCTCTCGACGTGCAACGCGCCGCCGACAGCCCGGACCGGGTCTGGGTGCCGCTGCTCGTCGGGTGCGAGCGGATGGGCGTGCTGGAGATCGTCTCGCCGGCTGCCGGGGAGCATGCCATCGAGGGGCCGGCCTGGGAGCTGGCGACCTGCGTCGGTCAACTGGTGGTGAACCGCCGGCCGTACGGCGACGTCGTCGAGCGGCTGCGGCGGCGGCTGCCGATGCAGGTCGCCGCCGAGATCGTCTGGGGTCTGCTGCCGCCGTTGACCTTCGCCACCGACGAGATGGTGCTCACCACCATCCTCGAACCGTGCTACGACGTCGGCGGCGACATCTTCGACTACGCGCTCAACGGCGATGTGCTCAGCGTCGGGCTGTTCGACACCTGCGGGCACGGCATCCGGGCGAGCACCCTGGCCTCACTGGTGGTCAGCGCCTACCGCAACGCCCGCCGGTGCGGCCTCGACCTGGTCGACACGGCCCTCAGCATCGACAAGTGGGTGCGCTCCGAGCACCCGCACATGTTCGCCACGGCGCTCCTCATCGAGCTGGAGCCGAGCACCGGCCGGCTCCGGGTGATCAACGCCGGTCACCCGGGCGCACTGCTGCTGCGCGACGGCAAGGCGATCCGGGAGCTGCCGGGCCCGACCGCCCTCCCGCTCGGCCTGGGCCACCTGACGACCCAGCGCCCCGAGGTGTACGAGGAGGAGCTGCACCCCGGGGACCGCATCCTCGCCTACACCGACGGCATCACCGACGCGCGGGGCGGCGACGGGGAGCGGTTCGGGTTGAAGCGGCTCGTCGACTTCGTCAACCGGGCCCTCAACGACCAGTTGGCCACCCCGGAGACGATGCGCCGGTTGGTGCGCGCGGTGGTTGCCTACCAGGAGGGGCAGCTCGACGACGACGCGACGTCGCTGCTGCTGGAGTGGCGTCCGCCGCGTACCCCACTGCCCCACCTGCCCGGGGACCCGACGCGGGAGGGGTGAGCGGCCGTGGCGCGGGGCGGTGGCCGGCTGGCCCGGCACCGGACGACGGGGTCACCCGGCCGGGTCGGTGTCCCGGTCGCTCGGGCGGGGCACCGGCACCGGGTCGGTCCGCTGGGGCCGGTCGGGCTCGGTGAGCTGGAGCAGACGGTACATGGTGCGCCGTAGCAGCACCGCGGCGTCGCCCGGGCGGGCGGTCAATGCGCCCAGCACCGCTGCCGGGTCGATCCCGCCGGTGAGAGCGAGCTGGGGCAGCAGCGGCCGGTGCGGGTCCAGCCGGGGCGCGTGGAGGGCGAGCAGATGTTGCGGCGTACCGGGGGCGGGCGTCGGCCCCGGGGCGGGGAGCACCAGGGTCCGACGTCCGACGGCGGCGGCGTAGGCGGTGACGGAGCCGTGGTCACCGATGACGTGGTCGGCGGCGACCACCGGGGCCCGCCAGTCCTCGCTCGGTCCGGGCAGCAGCAGCCCGGCGTCGAGGCAGCTCCGGAGCCAGGCGCGGATCTGGCGGTGCCCGTGGGCGGCCCAGATCGCCGGGTGCAGCAGCGCGGCGACCCGGTAGCGCTCGGCCGGGAGCTGTGCCATCACCTGCGGTAGCAGGTCGGGCCAACGTCCGAAGCTGCCGTCCGGGCCCCAGGTGGAGGCGACCACCACGAGTTCCTGGTTTTCGTCCAGCCCCATGGCCCGCCGGTAGTCCGGGCGGCGGGGCAGGCTGGCGACGAGCCGGTCGACGCAGGGGTCACCGACGACCACCGCCGTCCCGAGCGCCTGCGGGCACTGCCGTCGCAGCACCTCCACCTCGTAATCGTGGGAGAGGGCGAGAGCCGCCGGGAGCACCCGTCCGTCGTGGGTGAGCCGTTGCGCGTCGAGACCGTAGACGGGGCGGTCGGCGGGTGCCGGTCCAGCGGTCGGGCCGGAACGCACCCGCTTGCTGCGCCCGGCTCCGTGGGCCAGCAGCAGCAGGGGCGCGTGGAGTTGGTGCAGTCCGCCGTGGGCGGCGGCGAGGCCGAGGTCGAAGCGTTCCCGGACGGCCTGCTGCCAGGGCAGGACGAGCGCGCCGAGCCCGTCGAGGAGCTGTTCCACCCGGTGGTTGAAGACGTCCGGGGCGATGGTGAAGACCACCTGCACCCGGGGGTCGCTCTCGACGTACCCGATGACGTCGAGCAACCGGTGGCAGCTCGCGAGGGTGTGGGTCACGACGAGCACCGTGTGGCAGCCCGACCGGGTCACCCAGCGGTCGGCATCGATCCCGATGGGAGCGGGTGGCCACGCCGACGTCATGGCTCGCCCCTTCGGTCGTCCTCTCCTACTGTCCGATCAGGACGGTACCGTCGACGCGGGGCTCCCGGCAGCTTCGGGCGGTCCACGCACGGTGACGGCCGGCCGACCCGCGACGCGAAGCGGCCGGGACCGCCACGGCGGTCCCGGCCGTATCCCTGCCGGCGGCGGGATCACCCGTCCAGCGGCTTGATCCAGATGTTGCGGTACTGGACCGGGTTGCCGTGGTCCTGGAGCCGGATCGCGCCGGCCGCCGGGCCCTCGGGCCGGCTGCCGCCGGTCGGGCCGAGGATCTCCACGTCGTCGTGCACGGTGACGCCGTTCCACACCACGGTGACCCGGGGGTTCGCCACCTTGACGCCGGCCGCGTCGTAGCGGGCCTGGCGGTACTCGATGTCGTACGTCTGCCAGGTCTGTGGCGGGCGGGCGGCGTTCACGTCGGGCGCCTTCTGGGTGTAGATGGCGGCGGCGTCGTTGTTCTGCGGCGGGTCGATGCCGAACGAGTCGAGCACCTGGATCTCGTAGCGGTCCTGGAGGTAGACGCCGCTGTTGGCCCGCTGCTGGCCGGTCACCTCCGGCGGGTAGAGCGGCAGGTTGAACTCGACGTGCAGCCGGAAGTCGCCGAACGCCTGCACGGTACGCAGGTCGCCGCCGCGTACGGTCATGGTGTTGCCGGCGAGTGTCCACTCCGGTTCGCGCCCGTCGGTGTGCTGCCACTCGGTGAGGTCACCGCCGTCGAACAGGGTGATCCGTTCCCCGCGCGGCCGGACGGCGAGCACGTCGAGGTTGACGTGCCCGGAGTCGGCGCTCTCCTTGCGATACTCGACGATGTTGCGTCCACGCCGCAGGTGCACCTTGCTGGTGACGGTGCCCCACTCCTCCCAGGTGACGGTGGACGGGAAGACGGTCTGCCCGATCCGCTTGCCGTTGACATACAGGCTGAGCTGTTTCGGGCCGGAGAACGGGTTGGGGCCGTTGCTGTAGCGCATCGCCAGGTCGTGGTTGCCGGCCTCGGGGACGTCGACGGAGATCCGGGTCGACGCGCCGTCGTCGGCGAACCCGGCGGCGAAGCCGGCACCGGAGTAGGCGGCGTGGTCGGTGGCCATGCCGACGCCGACGGTACGACCCTCTTCGGCCTCGAAGAAGGTCTGCGGCTGGGCCACCCGGCCGGGGATCTCGTTGAGCGTGTACCAGGCCTCGGTGTTCCACAGCTGCTCACCGTCGGCGGCGGAGAACGGGCGCGGCGAGCGGACGTGCACCACCCGGTTCTCCTTCAGGCCCGGAATCCGCAGCCGGACGGTGCGCCCGTTGGCCGCCAGCACCGCCCGGGTCACGGTGAGTTTCTCCAGGTCGAGCTTGGGGCCGCCGTACTGGCTGGTCGCCCCGTAGCGCCACTGGGTCACCTGGTACGCCTCGGCGAGCCGGGCGGCGGTCTCGGCCGAGATCGGCTCGGTGTACTCCAGGTCGAACCCGTTGGCGGTGGCCCGCATCTGCTTGACCTCGAAGGTCGAGGTGCCGTTGGGGGTGAGTTTCTGTAGGCCGTAGCTGAGTTTGCCCTCCTGGCCCCAGTTGCCGCCGGCCCCCACGCCACCGGTGTAGACCGCGCCGTCGGGGCCGAGGGTGACCTCGTTGACGCCGGCCTCCAGGCCCTGCGTGTGCCGGAACACCGCCCCCTGGTACTGCCCCTCGACCTCGTCGAGGTACACCCGTTGCAGGCCGCCGTAGGTGACGTCGCCGACGACGACCTGACCGGCGTACGGGCCCTGGGTCAACAGCACCGGGCTGGACGGGGAGTTGCCGATCTCGTTCTGCGGGAGCCAGACGATCGGCCGGGTCACCGGCTTGTCGTCGTACGGCCCGTCGGGGGTGGTGTAGTGGTTGAAGAACGCCCCCTGCTGGATCTGGACCAGCTTGGACGCGGGCAGCCAGCCACCCTGGTTGTCGGTGACGAGCACCTCGCCGCGCGGCCCCCAGCCGATCCCGTTCGGGGTGCGCAGCCCGCCGGCCACGTACGTGATCTTGCCGGTCCGGGCGTTGACCCTGATCGAGGTGCCCCGGTTCGGCGCGGGCTGCGGCACGGTGGTGGCCCCGCCCTGGTTGATCGCGACCGACAGGTTGAGGTGGAAGAACCCGTCCCGGTAGAGCAGGCCGAACGCGAACTCGTGGAAGTTGCCGCCCCACGGCCAGGTGGCGACCGTACGCCGGTCGTCGGCGACGCCGTCGTCGTCGGTGTCGCGCAGCGCGGTCAGTTCGTGCTTCTGGCTGACGTAGACGGTGCCGTCGACCACGGCGACGCCCTGCGGCTCGCGCAGCCCGTCGGCGAACCGGTGGTAGGTGACCTGGTCGGGGCCGGTAGCGCCGGTCGCGCCCGTGGCCACCCAGACCTCGCCGGTGGCGTTGTCGGTGCCGCCCCAGGTGCTCAGCACCAGCGCGCCGTCGGGCCGGAACGCCATCCCGGTGACCTGCGGCCGGAACCCGTCGGGGCGCAGGTCGGTGAGGGTGTAGCCGGGGTGTACCCGGTCGAGCGGCAGGCCGTCGCCGGCCGAGTCGGTGGCCCCCTCGCAGTACTTCCAGCCCGGCGCGGTGACCCGGACCACCCCGGCGTCGGTGCTCAGCGCGGAGTTCGGCACGAGGGTGAAGTCGTTGCTGCCGGGCGGACGCCATTCCAGCCGGAGCACCTGGCCGCCGCCGTCGTCGAAGTGCTCGATGCGCAGCGGGTGCCGGCCGGCGGTGAGGGTGGCCGACCCCTCCTTGGCGGTTTCCCCGTGCAGTCCGTCGTGGTCGACGACGACCGTGTCGCCGATGCTCAGTCGGGAGCCGTCGTCGCTGGTGAGGCGGAAGACGTAGGCGCCGTCGACGGGCGCGGCGAGGTTGCCGGTGACGTGGCTGACGAACCGGTCGGCGAGCCCGAAGTCGTCGGTGCTGCTCCAGTCGACCTGCGGCATCAGCTTGTCGACGTTAGGCGTCTGGGCGGGCTTGAGGGTGCACAGCGCCGACAGCGGGGTGCCCATGTCGTAGGTGCGCAGGGTGACGCCGGGTTCCTGGGGTGGCAGGTCGGCGGCGGGGGCGGCGGTGGCCGGGGCGACGGACCCGGTGGCGAGCGCGGTCGCCAGGGCGGTGCCGGCGGCCACGAGCGCGGATCTGCGCCGCCGGTGCGGGGTGGTCATGGTGCCTCCAGTGGTGGTGGGCCCGGCCGGGGGACCGCGCCACTTTCTCCCGTTGGCGGTTCGGTATGGAACGCGTCACACCGAAGATTGATCGCAGACATTAGCACTTTGGATCGATTCGGTGAAACTTTTCGATGGTTGTGCAAAAGTCGACCGGAGGTGGGTCGAATCCACCGGCTCGTGGGCTGGTCGCCGGGGTCGGGGGTGAGGCACTATGCCCATGGAATCCGCGCAGCTCAAGCCAGGACTGGTAGGTGAACCGTGCCGCTGCCCCGTCGCGTGGTCGTTTCCGGTGTGGTCGCCACGGCCGTCCTCGGCACGGCGGTGGGCGTCGCCGTCTGGGCCGGCCGGGACGATCCGGCGTACCAACCGCCGACGTCGCGGGTGGTGCAGCCCGGCGCACCCGGCCAACCGGGCCGGCAACTGTCCGGCACCGACCTGTCGCAGGTCTCACCGCCCGGGTTCACCGCCGCCGACAGCCGGTTCGTGCAGGGCATGATCCCGCACCACACCCAGGCCCTGGCGATGACCGCGCTGCTGGCCGGGCGTACCACCAGCCCGGACGTGACGCTGCTGGCCAAGCGGATCGAGGTGTCGCAGGGCGACGAGATGGCACGGATGCGCGCCTGGCTCGCCGAGCGCAACGTGCCGGCCGCCGGCGGCCACGACGGGGCGGCACACGACGCGCTCATGCCGGGAATGCTCACCGCCGCCCAGTTCGACCAGCTCAAGCAGGCACGTGGGGCGGAGTTCGACAGGCTCTTCCTCACCGCGATGATCCGCCACCACCAGGGCGCACTGACCATGGTGGAGCAGTTGTACGCCGCCGGCGGTGGCCTGGAACCGGCGAGCGACCAGTTCGCCCGCGAGGTCAACGCCGACCAGGGCATCGAGATCCAGCGCATGCAGCAGATGCTGGCCAAGCTGGGCTGAGTCACCGCCCCGCCCGGCGCAGGCCCGGCTGCCCCCCGGCCTGGCCCGCGTAGGGCCGGGGTCGGCCTCCATGGGCGGCGTCGGCTCGTCATAGGGAGCCGGGAGCGGCCGGGGCCCGCCCAGCGACGCTGGGCAGGCCCCGGTTCTGCACGACCCGCCGGTCCGTCGGACCGGTCGGGTTACCCGTCGAGCTGGTCGATCAGCGCGCGTGCGTCGCGGACCAGCAGGTTGCGCGCCCCGATGGCGTTGAGCGCGCCGGCCTGGTCGAGGAAGGTGGTCAGGTACCCGACCGCCTCCGCCGGCTGGCCTGCGGAGGCCGCCGCGCCGGCCTTGCCGAGGCTGGTGGTCAGCTTGTCGGCGTTGCCCGCGCTGACGGTGCCGGCGGACCGGTAACCGTCGACGAGGGCCTGCAGGTCGGCGAAGGACGTCGTGGTGGTGAACGTGACGGACCGGTTGGTGGTGTTACCGGCCTTGTCCTTCGCGGTCACCGTCAGGGTGTGGCTGCCCAGCGGGAGGCCGGACAGGGTGACCGTCGCCCCCCGGGCGACCCGCTTGCCGTCCAGCAGCGCGCTGTCCGGGTTGATGCCGGGCCCGGAGCCGGTGTCGGTGACCGTCCAGTCCACCGTCACCGTGCCGGAGTCACCGTACGCCGTGCCGTCGGTCAGCCCGGACACCTGCACCTCGGGAGCGGTCCGGTCGATCTTGAGCCACTGGCTGCCCTGCCGGGAGGTGTTGCCGGCCGCGTCGACCGCCCGGTACCGCACCGAACCCCTGACCTCGGCACTGATCGTGGCGACGCCGCTGGCCGGCACGTCCACCCAGGTCACGCCGTCGTCGACGGAGTACTGGCCGGTCCACATGCCGGGGATCAGGCCGGTCAGGGTGAGCGTGACGGCACCGGTGTACCAGCCGTTGTTACCGGTCGGCTCGGCCGGGCCTACCGTGGCGGAGACCCGGGGGTTGAAGGTGTCCGCGAGGTCCACCACGGCCTGGCGGAGCGTCCCGTACGCTGCGGCGTCCAGCCGGTCGGCGAGCGTGCGCAGTTGCGCCTCGGCGGCGAACCGCCTGCCCTCGGCGGCGAACCCGCTGGCCCGGCCCAGGGTCGTGTCGACCTCCGCGCTCAACGCCGGGTCGATCGCGCCGGCCCGTACCCCCTGGTCGTGGTACGCGCGGACGAGCGCGAAGCTCGGCGTCCAACTGATCTTCGGCTGCCCCTGGGCGTTGAACCCGGCCAGCTTCACCTGGGTGGCGGCCTCGATCTCGGCCGCCGACAGGTGGGCGCTGGGCTTCAGTGCGAACACGTCGAAGCCGCGGGCGATCTCGTTGCCGTACAGGTTGCCGTTGTACCAGTACGCCGACCAGAAGCCGCCCAGCACGAGTGCGTTCGGGTTGACCGGGCCCCGGTCGAAGTACGCGATCTCGCGCGGGTTCTTCGAGTCGGTGAAGTCGAACACCGAGATGCCACCCTGGTACCAGGCCTGCATCATGACGTCGCGGCCGGGCACCGGGATCAGCGAGCCGTTGTGCGCGACGCAGTTCTCCTGCAGCGACTGCGGCACCGGCAGCTTGTAGTAGCTGGCGAAGGTCATCTTCCTGTCGACGATGTCGAAGATGGCGTTGGCGCCCCACTGTGGCTGGTCGGTGTCGCGGCAGCGTGCGCCGCTGCCACCGCCCCACTCGTCGGTGAAGATCACCTTGGTGCCGTCGTTGTTGAACGTCGCCGAGTGCCAGTACGCGAAGTTCGGGTCGGCGACCTCGTCGATCCGCTTCGGGTTCGCCGGGTCCGAGATGTCGATCAGAATGCCGTTGCCCTGGCACGCGCCGGCCGCGAGCCCGATCTCCGGGTACGCGGTGATGTCGTGGCAGGCGTTGGTGTTCGGCGTCGGCGACCAGGTCGACCCGGACGGGTGCCGGGGCGTGACCGGGCCGTTCTGGAGGCCGTCGACCCGACCGGTGACCGGGTCCTGGAACAGCCTCGGCTGGTTGACCACGGCGGCGTCCTGCGGCGCGGCCACCGGCACCTTGATGACGTCGATCCGCCACCGCGACGGGTTCTCCCCGTCGGCGGCGTTGTTGTTGCAACCCTCCATCGTGGTCGCCGGGCGGACCGAGGTGGTGCCGGAGACGTAGACGTAGACGTTGTCGGCGTCGCGGGGGTCGGTCACCACGGAGTGCGTGTGCGAGCCACGGCAGAGCTGGACGGCGGCCACCTGCACCGGGCTGCGGACGTCGCTGATGTCGAAGACCCGCACCCCCTGGAACCGGGTGCCGACGTTGGGGTTGGTGCCGCAGTCGACCCGACCCCGGCTCTCCTCGACCGACATGAACAGCAGGTTGCCCTGCACCGAGAGGTCACCCTGCCCGCCGGGGCACACGACGCTGGTGACCAGCGTCGGCTCGGCCGGGTCGGCGATGTCGACGATGGTGAACCCGTTGTAGTTGCCCTGGAAGGCGTACCGGCCGCCGAAGGCGAGATCCGAGTTGTAGTACCCGCCGTTGCCCGGGTTCGTCGGGTCGACGAACCCGGCGGGCTTGTCGCGGTGCGCGACGTGTTCCAGGTTGCTGATCGCGGACTGTGCGTCGAGCCAGCCGCCGCCGAGGCCGACGCGCGGATCGGGGTCCGCCGCCGACGCGGTGCCGGGGAGCGCACCGGCCAGCAGCAGCCCCGCGGTTATCAGGCCGAGGGTCCGTCGACCCCGGCGTGCCCTGGTGGTTGGGGGAGTTGTCATGTGTCGCCTTCCGATCGAAGACCAGCCGCGACGTCCACATCGGGAGAAACGCGTCGCGTGAGTAAGGACCGTACCGACCGTGCGGTGCTGGTCAAGACGTCCATGTGAGTTATGTACGCGTTTGCGTGGCAAGCCGTACGCAATTGCTCCCGCGCGCTCACGCAGGTCACGACAGTCGTAGGACGCGCCACCCCGGTCCTTGCGCCACTCGTCGAGTCGCCCTCCGCGCCCGGACACACCGGGACACCGGGTGGACGTCTGCGAGCGCTTGGGTTCGGTTTCTGGCACCGTGGGTACGACGTACCGCGCACCGGACGTGACGAAGGGGGCTCAGGTGGAATTCACGCTGTCGACCCGCCAGGAGGGGGCCGGCACGGTGGTCGAAGTCGTCGGCGACCTCGACATGAGCACCACCCCCCAACTGCGGGAACGGTTGCGCGAGGTGATCGAGGGCGGCACCCGGGTGGTGGTGGTCGACCTGACCGGCGTCGGCTTCATGGACTCCAGCGGCCTCGGCGCGCTGGTGGTCGCCTTCCGTGAGCTGCGGGAACGCAACGGCTGGCTGGGGTTGGCCGGGGTACGCCGACCGGTCCGTACGGTGTTGTCGATCACCGGGGTCGACCAGGTCGTCGCCGTCTTCGACACGGTGCGCGACGCCGAGGCGGCGGCCCGGGCGGCGTGAACGTCCTCACCGGGAAGACGGAGCGCTGGCCCGGTCGGTGTCCGCACCGGCGGTGCTGCGGCGCGGCCCGTGGCCGCCGTACCAGTCGATGATCATCAGGGTGGCGTCGTCGGCCAGCTCGGGGCCGGCGGTGGCCAGCACCGCGTCCGACAGCGCCCGGACCGCCTCGCGGGGGTGCAACGACGCGATGTCGTGCAGTGCGGCGGGCAGGTCGAGATCGGCGGCGTTGCGTTCGCGCATCCCGTCGGTCACCACGACCAGCCGGTCACCGGGCCGCAGGACGACCTCCCCGCTGCGGAACCCCGCCTCGGGGAACATGCCCAGCGGAAAGTTGCCGGGCAGCTCCAGCACCGTGGTCCGGCCGTCGCGGACCAGCATCGGCGGGACGTGCCCGGCGTTGAGCAGCTCGCAGCGCCCGGTGGACAACTCGATGCGGCCCAGCACCGCCGTCACGTACGCGCCACGGACGTTGGCGTGTGCGGCGATGGCGCGGTTGGCCTCGTCGGCCTGACCGGTGAGGCCCATCCCCCGGCGGCGGGTGTTGCGCAGGCTGCCCACCCCCAGGGTGGCGGTCAGCGCGCTGGCGACCCCGTGCCCCATCGCGTCGGTGACGCTGACGTGCAGCACGTCCCGGGCCACGCTGTAGTCGAAGGTGTCCCCGCCGATGCTGGCGGCCGGTTCCAACCAGCCGGACAGGGCGAACGCCCCGGCCTCGCAGGTGAACGAGGCGGGCAGCAGCCGACGCTGGATCTCGGCGGAGAGGGTGAACGGGGTGCTGCGCTGCCCCCACTCGAACAGGTCGGTGTGCCGCCGGTTGGCGATCACCACGAACGCCAGCGCGTGCGCCGTACGGGCGACCCGGTCGATCACCTCGGTGTCCGGCTCGTCGGGCAGGTCGATCTCCAGTAGACCGATGACCTCGCCGCGTTCGGTGACCGGGGCGAGCAGCGTCCACCGGCCGTCGCCGACCAGCACCCGGGGGACCTGGTGGCGGACCGCCTGCTCGTAGGGGCCGCCGTCGAAGGGCAGCACCTCGGCGAGTTCCTCGCCCTGGAGGCGACCCGGCCCGGCGACACCCGGCTGATGGGTCAGCCGGACCAGGGCCCGGCCGCTGAGGTCGGCGATCAGTAGGGATACGCCGAGCGCGTTCAACGCCGTGGCGATCGCCCCGGTGACCGCCTCGACCGCCTCGACCGGCGCGGCGTCCTCGGCCGACTGCAGCATCTCGGCCAGCACGATCTGCTCGCTGTCCTCCACGCGTCGAGCATATGCACTCCCGGTGCTGGCCGCCTCACGAGCGACCGGCCCGGCGACCGGGCGGTAGCGGTCCCGCCCCGGTCCGCCGTACGGGCGGTGGCCCCACCGACGTGGCCGGGCCACGCCACCCGGTCCGGTCAGCGGCGGGCCAGCGCGGACTCCAGCCGACTGATCAGCGTCCTACGGCCCTTGCCCCGGCGTTCGGCCCGCAGGGCGGCCCGCAGCTGGGCGGTGTCGAGATCGCGGACGTGCTTCGTCGCCTCGGCCACGGTCAGTTCGGTCAGCGAAGCACCCGAGGTGACGTTGCGGCGTGCGCGTCTGGCCGGGCCGGTGTTGGCCACGTACTGCCGGCCGGAGGTCGACGCCCGGCGCTTGCGCGCGTCGGTGGCCCGTTGCTGCTGCGGGGAGAGCTGCTTCCACGCCTTGTCGGGCAGGTACCTGTCGGTCTCACCGTCGTGCCGGGCCCGGGTGGTGCCCTGCCTGGTCCGCCACTTCTGGTCGCCCCAGCGGCGCAGGGACTGCTGACGCTCGTCCCTCGGGCCCTGGTAGCCGCCGCCGCGCTGCTGGTACTCGCGGGTCAGCAGTTGCGACTTGCGCGCCGACCACTGCCCCGGTCGTCCGCCCCGGTCGCCGGCCCGGATCTCCTCCTTGAGCTGCTCGCGCAGCTCGGGTTTCGTGTAGCGCGCCATGGCGCGGATTACCCATGGTCGCCCGCCGTACTCACCCGGCGGCGAGCCGGCCGCGCAGGGTGGCCAGCGCCCGGGTGATCAGCCGGGAGACGTGCATCTGGGAGATGCCGACCCGGTCGGCGATCTCCGACTGGGTCAGGTTGCCGTGGAACCGCAGGGTCAGGATCAGGCGTTCGCGTTCCGGCAGGGCGGCGAGGGCGGGGCCGAGGGCGACGTGGATCTCGACGAGTTCGAGGTCGTGGTCCTCGGCGCCGAGGGTGTCGGCGAGTTCCATGCCGCCGTCGGTGCCGATGGGGGTGGACAGCGAGGTCGCCCGGTAGGCGCGGGCCCCCTCCAGACCCTCCAGGATGGTCTCCTCGGACAGGTCGAGGTAGCCGGCGATGTCGGCGACGGTCGGCGAGCGCCCCAACGTGTGGGCGAGGGTGCCGTTCGCCTCGCTGATCGCCAGGCGCAGCTCCTGGAGCCGGCGGGGAACCCGCACCGACCAGGTGCGGTCCCGGAAGTACCGCTTGATCTCACCGATGACGGTGGGGATGGCGTACCCGGTGAAGGCGACGCCCCGGGCCGGGTCGAAGTGGTCGACCGCCTTGATCAGCCCGACCGCCGCGGTCTGGGTGAGGTCGTCGTCCTGGACGCCGCGTCCGGTGTAGCGGCGGGCCAGGTGCCGGGCGAGCGGCAGCCACGCCTCGATGGCCCGGGCCCGCAGCGCCGGGCGACGCGGATCGTCGGCCGGTAGGGCGGCCATCGTGGCCACCAGGTCGTCGGCGGTGCTGGTCGGGTCGAGGGTCGGTTCGGAGGTGCTGAGCATGCTGGACCTTCCGCAGGTGCCCGCTGATCGGAGGCGACACATCGACTGACGCCGGAGCACGCGGACGGGCTGCGCGCTGTCGCAGGGTCACGATCACGGGCACGGTCACCGCGTCATGTAGTCCATTTGTTGGACCGACGCTACCCGAACGGGCTGTCGATTACCAGCCGAACGGTGGATATCCTGCTGGTAGGTCGCCCGACGCCCCCGGTCACCTACTGAACGCCTCCCGCCGGCACGCCGTCATCTTGGGCGACTGGAAGTCACCGTTCGGGCCGACCTCGGTGATCCCGAACTCGCCGTCCTCGTCCGGCGTGGTCAACCGGTAACCGGCCTTCTTGGCGCACTGGTACCACTCGCGCTGGTTGTCGCGGAACGCCGCGTTGTCCGTGCGCTTCTGACGCTCCTCGAAGAACTCCGGCTCCGTCGACCGGCACGCCGCCCGGACCCGCTTCGCCTTCGGGTCGTTCTGGCTCTCCCTCCAGATCACGCTGCGGCCGTCCTCGTAGCCGGGGCCGCCCTCCTTCGCCACACACCGTCCCCAGGCCGCCCGCAGGGCCTCGATCTCGTCGTTGGTGGCGTCGAGGGGGATCAGCGGACGCCGGTCCTCGACGTCGGCGCGACCGGTGGCGCCTGTGGTGGGGCTCTGCACCGAGGCCACCCGTGAGCCGTCGACCCGGTCGTCGGTCGGGGCGGCGGAACAACCGGCGAGCAGGCAACCGACCACCAGTGCCGGTACGGCGAAGCGGACCATGGTGAGGAACGTGTGCGACATGCTGCCCACGGTCGGGGCGTGATGTCAGGAACCCGTGTGGATTCCCGGACCTGACAGGTTTCTGAAGAACCGTCGCCATGCTCGCGGTGTGTCAACAGAACAGTCACCAGCGCAGAGCCCACCGCGCCGTACCGGTCGACGCGTCGTCGTCCCGGCCGTGCTGACCCTGGTGGTGGCGGTCGTCGCCAGTGGCGTCGTCTGGTCCGTCCACCGTGCTCCGGCCACGGCCGGCGGGAACCCGCCGGTCCCGGTGCAGACCACCACCGTCGTACGGACCGACCTCGCCACCACCGTGTCGCTGACCGGCACCCTCGGGTACGGGCGGGCGGAACCGGTGAAGGGCGGCCGCAGCGGGACGGTCACCTGGCTGCCGCCGGCCGGCGCGACGGTCACCCGGGGCAAGCAGCTCTACCGGATCGACGACCGGCCGGTGCCGCTGTTCTACGGCGGCCTGCCGCTCTACCGCGACCTGGCCGAACCCGGCACGGTCGGCCGCGACGTGCGGGTCGTCGCCACCAACCTCAAGGCGTTGGGGTACGAGATCGGCTACCAGCCCGTACCGGGGGAGAAGGTCTCCCGACCGGTGAAGCCCGCCACCTCCGCCCCGCCCACCGGTCAGCAGGCGGCACCGGAGCAGGACAGGGGCACCTCCGGGCAGGGCGCGGCGGCACCCACGCCGACGGCCGCCGCCCCGGCCCGGGTCGTCGTCCGCAAGGGCGAGGGGGTGCTGACCGGCTCGCTGATGCGGGCCATCAAGCGCTGGCAGCAGGACGCCGAACTGCCGGTGACCGGCCGGATCGCCGTCGGCGACGTGGCGGTGCTGCCCGGCGCGGTCCGGGTCGACGCCGTCACCGCGCTGCGCGGGGACCCCGCCGAGACGCCGCTGTTGACCGTCACCCCGACCGCGAAGGTGATCACCGTCCAGGCCGAGGCGGCCGAGGCCGGCACCATCCAGCGGGGCGACCGGGTGACGGTGACGCTGCCGGGCGACAAGACCGTCGACGGCACCGTCTCGGCGGTCGCCACCGCCGTCACCCAGGATGACAACGCCGGACCGACCGGCACGCCGAAGCGGGCCGTCACGGTGACCGTGGACGACGACCTGAAAGGGATCGACGCCGCCGACGTGCAGGTCGACCTGGCCGGCGAGACCCGGGAGGGTGTCCTCGCCGTACCGGTCGGCGCGCTGGTGGCGCTCAGCGAGGGCGGCTACGCGCTGCAACTGGCCGACGGTGGACGGTTCGTCGCCGTCACCACCGGCATGTTCGCCAAGGGCATGGTCGAGGTCTCCGGCGACGGGATCACCGAGGACCTCACGGTGGTGACCGCCTCGTGACCGTGCTGGCCGTACGCGACGCCGCCATGCGCTACCCCGGTGGGGTCACCGCCCTCGCCGGCGTCTCGCTCGACATCACCGAGGGCGAGATGCTGGCCATCGTCGGCCCGTCCGGCTCCGGCAAGTCGACGCTGCTGCACATCATGGGCACGCTGGACCGGCCGACCTCCGGCACGGTGCACCTCGGCGGCCTCGACGTCGCCGGGCTCTCCGACCGGCAGCTGTCCGCGCTGCGCGGGCGCTGGCTGGGCTTCGTCTTCCAACAGTTCCACCTCACCGCCGGGCTCACCGCCGCCGAGAACGTCGCCACCGGACTGCTCTACGCCGGGGTGCCCCGCCGGGACCGCCGGCCGCTGGCCCTCGCCGCGCTGGACCGGGTCGGCCTGGCACACCGCGTCACCCACCTGCCGCACCAGCTCTCCGGCGGGGAACGGCAGCGGGTGGCGATCGCCCGCGCCCTGGTCCACCAGCCCGCGCTGCTGCTCGCCGACGAACCCACCGGCGCGCTGGACACCCGTACCGGCCAGGCCGTCCTGGAGCTGCTGTACCGGTTGCACGCCGAGGGCACCACCATCGCCGTGATCACCCACGACCGGGACATCGCCGCCCGCCTGCCCCGCCGGGTGGAGCTGCGCGACGGCCACCTGGTCGCCGACTCCGGCCGGGTGGTGACGCCCCGATGAGCACACCCACCACCGGGGGTACGCCGCACCGGGCGCATCCGGGTACGGCCCGCGAGGCCGCCCGGCCGGTCCGGCTGGCCGTGACCGACCTGCTCGGGCTGGGGCTGCTCGGCATCCGTACCCGGCGCACCCGGGCCGCGCTGTCGGCGCTCGGCATCGCCATCGGGATCGCCACGATGATCGTGGTGACCGGCATTCCGGCCTCCAGCCAGGCCCAGCTGATGCGGGAACTGTCCGCGCTCGGCACCAACATGCTGGAGGTGCGGGCGCTGCCCGACCAGGACCCACCGGCGCTGCTGCCGAAGGAGTCGACCGCCATGGTCCGGCGGGTGGGCCCGGTGACCAGCGTCAGCGCGGTCGCCAACACCCACCGGCTGGTCCGCCGCTCCGACCGTACCGACCCCGTCGACGGCTCCGGCCTGACGGTGCTGGCCAGCCAGCTCGACCTGCTCCCGATCATCAACGCCCGGGTCCAGCACGGAAGCTGGCTCACCCCGGCGACGGCACGCTTCCCCACCGTGGTGCTCGGCGCGGTCGCGGCGGCCCGGCTGGGCGTACGCGACGTGCCCGCCGGGGGCGGGCCCGGCCAGCAGGTGATGATCGGCGACCGGTGGTTCACCGTGGTCGGCATCCTGGCCGCCGTCCCGCTGCTGCCGGACATCGACCGGTCGGTGCTGGTCGGCTGGCCGGCTGCGCAGTCCGAGCTGGGCTTCGACGGGCATCCCACGGTGCTCTACGTCCGGTCGTTGGAGCCGGCGGTGGAGCAGGTCCGGGCGGTGCTGCCCGAGACGGTCAACCCGCAGAGCCCGGCCGACGTGCTGGTCAGCCGCCCCTCCGACGCGCTGGCCGCGAAGCGCGCCACCGAGAACGCCTTCTCGTCGCTGTTTCTGGCCCTGGCCGCGGTGGCGCTGCTGGTGGGTGGGATCGGGGTGGCCAACACGATGGTCATCTCGGTGCTGGAACGGCGGGCCGAGATCGGTCTGCGACGCGCGCTCGGTGCCCACCGGGGGCAGATCCGTGGCCAGTTCCTCACCGAGTCGGTGGCCCTGGCGTCGCTGGGCGGGGTCGTCGGGACGCTGCTCGGGCTGGCCGTCACCGCCGGCTACGCCGCGTACCACCAGTGGCCGGTGGTGATCCCGCTCGCCTCGACGCTGGCCGGGCTGGGCGGTGCGGCGGTGGTGGGGGTGGTGGCCGGCGTCTACCCGTCGATGCGGGCCGCCGCCCTGCCGCCGACCGAGGCGCTCGCCAGCATCTGAGCCGGGCCGGCGGCGGGTCCGGTGCGGCGGGGTCCGGCCACCGGTCCGGATCCGCCGCCCGGTCGGGCGTCCCTCCCGACCCGGCGGGTGTCGCAGCGGACAGCCGGGTCGCCCGCGCCCGGCTGTCCACTGCCGTTAACGGTCACATCCGTCGACCGGCCAGGTCCAGAAAGTTACGAGCCGGTGCCTCCGATAGTTTCGGCAACGGCTGCCGGTCCCGGGAACGGTCGGCCCGTCCCGGCGCAGGTCAGCCCCCGTGTTCGCCGGGTCGGTCGAGGATGTGCCCGCAGTCGACGTTGCCCGTCCGGTTGAGCATGTTATCGATAACCTGCTATCTTTCGGCCGGGAGCGAAGGGCACGCTTCCCGTCGTCGGAGTCCGTTGGCAGCGGCACACGAGGGCATCCCCTCGCGCCGCCCTGCCGGTCGACGACCAGATCCGGGCCGCTCCACCGAGCCGTCGTGCCGTCCGCGCCGAACGGGCGCGTCCGCCCACCCGAGTCGCCCCGCCCGGGCGAGGAGACGGGGTGCGGGTGTCCACCGCATCCTGCCGTCCCCGCCGGCCATCGCCGGGTCGACTCCGCGTATCACCACCGGGACACCAGACCCATGGCAAGGAGCCAAGCAATGGTCAGACACAGACACCTACTCCCGACCATCGCCGCCGCGGCCGTCCTGCTCGCGGCGACCGTCGGCGGCGCGTTGAACGGCGGCCTCTCCGCGACGGCGGAGGCGGCCACGAACGGCACCCTCGCGGCGACGGCGGGCTGCGGCAAGGCCCCCACGTTGAGCAACGGGACGCGCACGATCACCAGCAGCGGGCAGAACCGCAGCTACATCCTGCGGATTCCGGACGGCTACGACCGCAACCGCCAGTACCGGCTGGTCGTCGGCTTCCACTGGTTGAACGGCTCGGCGCAGAACGTCTCCTCGGCCGGCTACTACGGCCTGCTGCCGCTGTCCAACAACAGCACGATCTTCGTCGCCCCGCAGGGCATCGACGCCGGCTGGGCCAACACCAACGGCCGGGACCTGACCCTCTTCGACGACATCCTCCGGCAGGTCGAGAACGACCTGTGCGTCGACACCACCCAGCGGTTCGTGCTGGGCTGGAGCTACGGCGGCGCGATGAGCTACGCGGTGGCCTGCGCCCGGCCCACCGTCGTCCGCGCGGTCGCCGTGCTGTCCGGTGCCCAGCTCAGTGGCTGCAGCGGCGGCACCCAGCCGGTGCCGTACTTCGGCATCCACGGCACCCACGACAGCGTGCTGAACATCTCGATGGGCCGGTCGCTGCGCGACACGTTCGTCCGGAACAACGGGTGCACCGCGCAGAGCCCGCGCGAGCCGGGTCTCAACACCTTCACCCACATCACCACCGTCTACTCGGGCTGCCGTTCCGGCTTCCCGGTGCAGTGGGCCGCGTTCGACGGTGACCACACCCCCAGCCCGGTCGACGGGTCGGGCACCCCCAACGACTCGCGGACCTGGACCTCGGGCGAGATCTGGCGCTTCTTCAGCCAGTTCCAGTCCACCACGCCGCCGACCACGCCCCCGCCGACCACCGCTCCGCCGACGACCCCGCCGCCCACCACCGCCCCGCCGACCACGCCTCCGCCCACCACCCCGCCGCCCACCAGCGGGCCCGGCGGCTGCACCGCCACCTACAAGGCGGTCAACAGCTGGCCCGGCGGTTTCCAGGGTGAGGTCACCGTGGCCAACACCAGCTCCGGTGCGATCACCGGCTGGGCCGTGGGTCTGAGCCTGGGCAGCGGCCAGGCGATCAGCAGCGTCTGGAACGGCGTCAACACCGGCACCACCGGCAACGTCACCGTCCGCAACGCCGCCTACAACGGCGCGCTCGCGCCCAACGGCTCGACCACCTTCGGGTTCACCGCCACCGGCAACGGCACCCCGCCGCCCGGCAACATCACCTGCGCCATCTCCTGATCACGGACGCCCTCAGGGCCCGGAGCCACCAGGCTCCGGGCCCGCCGTCCGTTCCGGGCCGGTCGGTGTGGCGGCCGTGCCGCGGGGCGGGCCTTATTGCCAAAGACTGGCAATTACGCGATAGTGGCAGCAGTGGCGGGTACCCGGGCCTGCGATGATCCCACCTGGCCCGAGTGCCCGCCGCTGCGTCGATCCACGACCCGAGGGAGCTGCCGGTGGGGCCCGAGCGCACGGACGGAATCTCCCCCGAGCACGTCACGTCCCGGTCCGTACGCCTGCCGGCGTTGCTCGGCATCGTCCTGGCCGTCGTCGCCGGCTGCGCGTCCCCGACGCCGTCGTCGACCGGCCGCACCGCAGGCGGCCCGGTCGTGGTGGCCACGGCGGGTGAGCCCGACACCCTCAACCCGATGCTCAACTACGGCCCCGACGGCGCGTCGCTGATCTTCGACGGGCTGGTCGCCAGGGACGCCCGCAACCAGCTCGTGCCGGCCCTGGCGCGGGAACTGCCGACGGTGTCGGCGGACGGCCGGACGGTCACCGCGACCCTGCGTGAGGGGGTGCTGTTCCACGACGGCAGCCCGCTCACCGCCGGGGACGTCGTCTTCACCTACCAGGCGGTGCTGGACCCGAAGGTCGACTCGACGC
Source organism: Micromonospora sp. WMMD730 (assembly GCF_049178955.1). Lineage (NCBI taxonomy): Bacteria > Bacillati > Actinomycetota > Actinomycetes > Micromonosporales > Micromonosporaceae > Micromonospora > Micromonospora sp. WMMD730. Next base: position 6,657,822 of record NZ_JBMHML010000002.1, on the reverse strand, counting down.
TGCGGTCGGACCTCGACATGCTCGCCTCCGTCACCGCTCCCGACCCGTCCACCGTGGTCTTCACCCTCAAACACCCCTACGCGCCGTTCCGGCAACGGTTGGCGCTGGGCATCGTGCCGGCGAAGGCGTTCGAGGGGCAGGACGTCAACAAGGCGGAGTTCAACCGCAGGCCGATCGGCACCGGCCCGTACCGGATGACGTCGTGGACGCCGGGGGACCGGCTGGTGCTGGCGGCGAACGAGCGGTACTGGGGTGGCAAACCGGCGAACCCGGGCGTGGTGGTGGCGTTCGTCGCCGACGACAACGTCCGCGCGCAGCGGATGCGGGCCGGCGAGTTCGACGCGGCCGAGCTGCCGCCGAAGCTGGCGACCGGATTCGACGGCCAGGCCGGTCAGCAGGTGCGCAAGGTCCCCACCGCCGACTACCGGGGCGTGATGCTGCCCATGGGCAACCCCGTCCTGGGCGACCTGGCGGTCCGCCGGGCGTTGCACGCGGCGGTGGACCGGCAGGCCATGGTGACCGGGGTGCTCGGCGGGGCGGGGGAGCCGGCGTTCGGCCCGGTGCCGCCCACCTCCGAGTTCGCCGAGCCGTCGGTCACCGGGCGGCCCACCGCCGAGCGGGCCGCCGCCGCCGCGATCCTCGACGCCGCCGGCTGGACCCCCGGCCCGGATGGCATCCGCGCCAGGGACGGGCGGCAGGCCGCGTTCACCCTGATGTACCCGGCCACCGACAGCCTGCGCAAGGAACTGGCCCTGGCGTTCACCGCCGACGCCAGGAAGATCGGTGTCGCGGTCACCCCGCAGGGTCTCACCTGGGACGCGATCACCCCCCGGATGAAGACCGACGCGCTGGTCATGGGGTACGGCACCCCGTACGACCCGGACTTCGTCTCGTTCAAGCTGTTCGGTTCCGCCTTCGCCGGGCAGGGCTTCTTCAACCCCGGCTCCTACCGGTCCGCCACCGTCGACGCCGCCCTGCAGGCCGGCCGGGACACCGCCGACCCGGCCGCCCGACGGGCCGCGTACGCCACCTTCCAGAAGCAGCTCGCCGCCGACGTGCCGTGGGTGTTCCTCACCTACCTGCAACACACCTACGTGGTGCGCGACACCGTGACCGGGGTGACGCCCCGGGTCGAGCCGCACGAGCACGACGTCGCCAACAGCCTCTGGTGGAACGTGCACACCTGGGAGAAGACGTCGTGACGACGCCGGCCCCACCGCCGGTGCGCCGTCGGCGGCTGGCCGGGGCCGGGGTCATGATCCGCCGCCGGCTGCTGGTCGCCGTACCGGTGCTCGCCGCGACCAGCATGGGCATGTTCGCCCTCGGCGCGGCCTCCCCGATCGACCCGGCGCAGCAGTACGCGGGCGCGGCGGCCTTCACCACCAGCGAGGAGAACCTCGCGCAGCTCCGCGCGAACTGGGGAGTCGACGACCCGCTGCCGGTGCAGTACGCCCGCTGGGTGGGCAACCTGCTGCGCGGCGACCTCGGCTGGTCCACCAGCCGCCACGAACCCGTCACCTCCGTGCTGGCCGCCCGCGCCGGCTGGACCCTGCTGCTCGTCGGACTGGCCCTCGCTCTCGTCCTGGTGGCCAGCGTGCTGCTGGGCACCCTGGCCGCGTACCGGCGCGGTGGCGTCTTCGACCGCGCCCTGCGGTCCGTCGCGTACGCCGTGCAGTCGATGCCGGTGTTCTGGATCGGGTTGGCCGCGATCGCCGTGTTCGCCCTCACCCTGGGCTGGCTGCCCGCCGGTGGGCTCACCGACATCACCGCGACCGGCACCGACCCGGCCGACGTGGCCCGGCACCTGGTGCTGCCGGTGACCGTGCTGGCGATCTCCCAGGCCCCGTGGTTCGTGCTGTTCGTCCGGGACGCCGTCGCCGAGAGCCTGCGCGACGACCACGTGCTGGCCGCCCGCGCCAGGGGGCTGCCCGGCCGTACCGTCCTGTTCGGCCACGCGCTGCGGACCGCGCTGCTGCCCTTCCTCACCCTGGTCGGCACCCACCTGCCCGAGCTCGTCGGCGGCGCGGTGCTGGTGGAGACCGTCTTCTCGCTGCCGGGCCTCGGTGCGGTCACCGTCGAGGCGGCGTTGGGCGCCGACTTCCCGCTGCTGGCCGCCACCACCCTGGCCACCACCGTCGTGGTGCTGGCCGCGAATCTGGCCGCCGACCTCGGCTACGCCGCCGCCGACCCCCGGGTACGCCTCGATGACTGACCTCGCCCCACCGCCGGCCGCCCCGCCCGCCCGACGCCTGCCGCCGCGCCGGTCGGCCACCCTGCTGCGGGGCGGTCGGCCCGGCGCGGGGGTGGCCGCCGCCGTGCTCGTCGTCGCGGTCGTCGCCTGCCTGCTCGCGCCCCTGCTGTGGCCGCTGGACCAGAGCGCGGTCGACCTCGCCCGGACCCGGCTCGCGCCCTCGCCCGAGCACCTGGCCGGCACCGACGACCTGGGCCGGGACGTGGCCCTGCGCAGCCTCTACGGGCTGCGCGTCTCGCTGCTCGTCGGGGTGGTCGCCGCGCTGGTCGCCACCGTCATCGGTGGTCTCGTCGGCGCGGTCGCCGGCAGTGTCGGCGGGCGCGTCGACCGGGTGCTGATGCGGGTCGTCGACACCGTCGCCGCCCTGCCGCACCTGCTGCTGGGCATCTTCATCGTGGCGATGCTGCGGCCGAGCCTCGGCGCGGTCGTCGCCTCCATCGCGTTGACGCACTGGCTGTCCACCGCCCGGATCGTCCGTTCCGAACTGCTCAGCCTGCGGTCCCGGCCGTTCGTCGACGCCGCGATCTCCGGCGGGGCGGGCCGGGCCCGGGTACTCACCCGGCACCTGCTGCCGCACGTGCTGCCCCGGCTCGCGCTGGCGACCACGCTGATGGTGCCGCACGCCGTCTGGCACGAGACCGCGCTGTCCTTCCTCGGCCTGGGCCTGCCGCCGCACCTCGCCTCCATCGGCAACATGATCAACGACGGCCAGCGGTCCCTGCTCACCGGCGCGTGGTGGGCCAGCATCGTCCCCGGGCTGGCCCTGGTCGCCGTCACCCTCGCCCTGGCCGTGCTCACCGGCCGCTGGCGGGACCGCCTCGACCCCCGCGTACGGGCGGAGTTGCAGCTGTGACCACGAGCGCCCCCAGCACCGTGCCCACCGCCGCCGACCGCCGGCCGGCGCTGCTGACCGTCGACGGGCTGACCGTCCGGTTCCGGCTCCCCGACGCCGTCGTGCACGCCGTCACCGACCTGCGCCTCGACCTGCACCCCGGCGAGCTGCTGGCCGTGGTCGGCGAGTCGGGCTGCGGCAAGTCCGTCCTCGCGCACGCCCTGCTCGGCCTGCTGCCCCGCAACGCCACCGTCACCGGGCACGCCCACCTGCACCCGGCGGACGGCACCCCGGTCGACCTGGTCGCGGCGGGCGAACGGCACCTCGCCCGGCACGTCCGGGGGCGGGTCGTCGGCCTCGTCCCGCAGAGCCCGGCCACCGCCCTCACCCCGGTGCGCACCGGCCGGCGGCTGCTGGAGGAGACCCTGCGCGCCCACGGACACCCCCGCCGCGACGTCGCCGACGCCGCCGGGCGGGCCGCCGCCGACGTCGGCCTGCACCCCGCCGACCTCGACCGTTACCCGCACGAGCTGTCCGGCGGGATGGCCCAGCGGCTGGCCACCGCGCTGGCGCTGGCCCCCGACCCGTCGCTGCTGCTCGCCGACGAACCCACCAGCGGCCTCGACCGGCCGCTGGTGGAGCACACCCTGGACCTGCTGCGCCGCCGCTGCGACGCCGGGTCCGCCGTCCTGCTCATCACCCACGACCTCGCCGCCGCCCGCCGCGTCGCCGACACCGTGGCCGTCATGTACGCCAGCCGCGTCGTCGAACACCGGCCCACCCCGGACCTGTTCGACAGGCCCGCCCACCCCTACACCGCCGGGCTGCTCGACGCCCTGCCCGAGCGGGCGTTCACCCCGGTGCCCGGTCATCCGCCGATGCTCACCGACCTGCCCGCCGGCTGCGCGTTCGCCCCGCGCTGCCCCCGGGCCACCGACACCTGCCGTACCCCGCCGCGCCCGACGGCCGACGGCAGCGGGCAGGTCGCCTGCCACCACCCGCATACCCCCGGAGCACCGGTATGACGACCACTGTCGACGACCCGACCGGCCCCCGGTCGACCGCGCCCGCCGGGCTCGCCGCGCACCAGGTCACCGTCCACTACGGCCGGCAGCGCGTCCTCGACCGCGTCGACCTGCACGTCGCTCCCGGTGAGACGGTCGGCCTGCGCGGCCCCTCCGGCAGCGGCAAGTCCACCCTCGCCCGGGTGCTGGCCTTCCTGCACGCCCCGGACGGCGGCCGGATCACCCTCGACGGCGAACCCGTCGCCGGGGTCCGGCACCGGTTGCCCGCCGCCGTACGGACCCGGGTGGCGATCCTGTTCCAGAGCCCTCGCGCCGCGAGCGACCCCCGGTTGAGCCTGGCCGACCTGATCGCCGAACCGCTGCGCGCCACCGGGACGCCGGCCGGGCAGGTGGCCGCCCGCACGGCCGAACTGGCCGACCTGGTCGGGCTCACCCCCGACCTGCTCACCCGGCGTCCGCACGCGGTCAGCGACGGGCAGTTGCAACGCGCCTGCCTGGCCCGCGCCCTCGTGCACCGCCCCGACCACCTGCTCTGCGACGAGGCCACCGCCATGCTCGACGCCTCCACCCAGGCCCACGTCGCCGCCGTCGTCACCGACTACCAGCGCCGGCACCGCGCGGGCGTGCTGTTGATCACCCACGATCCGGCGCTGCTGGCCCGCTGGGCGACCCGGGTGGTGGACCTGCCGGTGCCGGCGGTGACCCGGTGACGGCGACGCCCGACCCCCGCAGCACCTACCGGGCGGGGCCGGTCCGCAGGTAGGTGAGGACGGCGAGCACCCGGCGGTTGGTGTCGTCGCTGGGCGGCAGGTCGAGCTTGGCCAGGATGTTGCCGACGTGCTTGCCGATCGCCGCCTCGGTGACGTGCAGCCGGGCCGCGATCGCCGCGTTGGAGTGCCCCTCGGCCAGCAGCACCAACACCTCCCGCTCCCGGGCGGACAGGGCGGCGAGCGGGTCGCGGGGGCGGTGCAGCAGGTGCCGCACCACGTCGGGGTCGATGGCCGTGCCGCCGTCGGTGACCCGACGCAGGGTCGCGGCGAATTCGGCGACGTCGGCGACCCGGTCCTTGAGCAGGTAGCCGACCCGACGCCGGTCCCCGCTGTCGAGCAGTGCCGCGGCGTACTCGGCCTGCACGTGCTGGCTGAGGACCACCACCGCGAGGTGCGGGCGGGCGGCGCGGGCGGTGACGGCGGCCCGTAGCCCGTCGTCGCGGTGCTGCGGCGGCATCCGGATGTCGGTCACCACCAGGTCCGGTTCGTGCGCGTCGACCGCCTCCAGCAGCTCCGGGGCGGAGCCGACGGCGGCGACCACCGCGAAGTCGAACCGGGTCAGCAGGCCGATCATGCCCTCCCGCAGGAGCACCTCGTCCTCGGCGAGCACGACCCGGGTCACCGGGGACACGGCAGCTCCACCCGCACCAGGGTGGGCCCGCCGGGCGGGCTGGACAGCAGCAACCGGCCGTCGACGGCGGCGACCCGGTCGGCGAGCCCGGTCAGTCCGCTGCCCCGGGCCGGGTCGGCGTCGCCGCACCCGTCGTCCTCGATCTCGACGACGAGACCGCCGGCGGACCGGGTCAGTCGCACCTCGGCCCGGCCCGCGTGGGCGTGCCGGGCCACGTTGCCCAGGGACTCGGACACCACGAAGTAGGCGGTGGTCTCGACCACCTCCGGCAGCGGCTGCCGGAGGTCGGCGTGGACGTCGACCGGGATGGTGGCCGCCCCGGCCAGTTCCCGGACGGCGCCGGCCAGGCCGAGTTCGGTGAGGTGCTGCGGGCGGATGCCCTGCACGATCTGCCGGAGCGTGACCATCAGCCCCTTGGCCTGCTCGTGCGCGACGGCCAACGGTCGGGCGGCGGGGGAGTCGTCGGGTACGTCCAGCCGGGCCAGGCCGAGCTGGAGGGTGAGGCTGGTCAGCCGGGGCTGCGCGCCGTCGTGCACGTCCCGCTCGATGCGGCGACGTTCGGCCTCGTACGCGTCGACCAGCCGGGCCCGGGAGCGGGTGACCTCCCGCAGCGCCGTGGTGTCGGCGGACCCGTCGAGCAGCCAACGGGCCGCCGTCGCCTGGCCGGCGGCGAGCAGGACGGCCAGGTACACCAGCGCCGGGACACACAGCACGCCCACGGCCGCGTACGGGATCGCCTGGCGGGGGGTGTCGATCGTGGTCCAGACCACGATGACCGGGTCGTTGCCGCTGGCCAGCCAGGGGCTCACGATCAACGTCCCGTCGAGCAGCACGAGCATGAACAGCAGCCAGTACGCCAGCGGCACGAGCCCGCCCAGCAGGAAGGTGTGGCCGACCTCCCGCCAGGCCGCGGCGCTGGTGTAGCGGGCCACCAGACCCGTGAACCGGGGTCGGTGCAGCGGTCGCGGGTCGACCAGGCGCAGCCGCCACCGCTCGACCGCGGCCACCGCGATGCTGACGACCGGGGCCGACGCGAGCACCAGCAGGGCGACGACGGTGAGGAACACGACGATGGGCAGCTCGACCGGGCGGTCCTGCCGCACCGTGTTGAGGACGGCCACCAGGGGCGCACCGACGACGAGCAGCCCGATCGACAGGGGGCCGGCGACCGGCAGGGTGGTGGCGAGGTAGGCCAGCGCCCGCCACGGCCACGGGGAGAGCAGGTGGTCGCGTCGGCGCAGCGCCGCCGCCAGGTGCAGGGGTACGTCCGGGGTCATGGTCGAACCCTGTCAGGGCGACGCCGCCCGGCCCAGCCCACTGGTCGTAGCGTTGCGGGTATGCCTGGCCCTACCCGGCCGGGACGTCGACGGACGCCGTTGCGCAGCGTGATCCGGCAACTACTTGACCCGGCCGTGCAACTCCCCGGGCCGGTGGTCCCGTTCTACCTCCGGCACAAGGAGGCAGTCGACGTGAGAGCCGAAGACGAACAGGCGTTCCGCGAGTTCGTGACGTCCCAGATGGCGTCGCTGCGCAAGCTGGCGTACATGACCTGCGGTGACTGGCACGCGGCCGAGGACGCCGTGGCCAACGCCCTGGTCAAGCTCTATCCCCGCTGGCGGAAGCTGGAGCGGCCCGATCTCTACGTCAAGACCATGGTCTACCGGGCGGCGGTCGACGAGACCCGGCGGCCGTGGCGGCGGGAGCGGTCGTCCGGTGACGCCTTGCCGGACGTCGCGCTGCGGGACCCGGCCGACGCGACCGACGAGCGGATGCGCCTGCGGGCCGCGCTCGACGCCGTACCGGCCCGGCAGCGGGCCGCCGTCGTGCTCCGGCACTACCTGGGCCTGAGCCTGGAGGACACGGCCGGCGTCCTCGACTGCACGGTGGGCACCGCCAAGAGCCAGGTCTCCCGTGGCCTGGCGAAGCTGCGCGAGTCGCTCGCCGCCGAACGCATCAATCTCACCGGGAATTCGATCGAGGAGTGGACCAGTGCAGTTGCATGAATTCGTGGACGCGGTGACCGGTCAGGAGCCACCGATGACCCGTACCGCCGACGACATCGTCGCGGCGGGCCGGCGGGCGCAGCGGCGTCGCCGGGCCGGGTTCGCCTCGGCGGGCGCGGCCGGCCTGGTCGTGGTCGCGGTCGCCGGCGCGTTCGCGCTGCCGACCCTGGGCGCCGGGCGGGACACCACCGCCGCGCCGCCCCCGGCGGGTGCGGCGGCCGCCGGCCCGGCCGAGGCCCGCTGGTCAGACGCCCCGCCGTTCACCTTCACCTTCAAGGGGTACGACGCGGGCCCGCTGCACGTGCAGGACCCGATCGTCGCGTCGGTCGGTTACCAGATCGCCTCGGTCTACTCCGACGGCCACATCTCGAACGACAAGCCGGTCACGGCCGACGAGATCGAGGCGGGCGGCGACGCCATCGAGCGCAAGAAGCGGGCCACCGGGGGCAAGCCCAGCCTGTGGGCGTACCTGACCGTCTACCGGCCGGGTGTCTTCGACCCGGCCGGGGTCAAGAACGGCCGGAAGGTCACCGTGGCCGGGCACAAGGCCGTGCAGGCGACCCTGCCGGTCGGCCTCGACCCGAGCAAGCCGGTCGACGAGGGCAACAAGCTGCTCGCCTGGGAGTACGCGCCCGACGCCTGGGCGGCGGTCACGTCGATCTCCAGTTCCGTGTCCTCGCCCAGCTTCCAGGACCTCGGCGGCCTGGTCGGCGGTCTGAAGCCCAGCCGGCCGAAGCCGGCCCCGGTGCCGTTCACCGTCGGCTACGTGCCGGCCGGCTACCGCCCGTTGCAGTCGGGCACGCACGCCATGCCCGGCCTCAGCGGCATCGCCGCGGCCCGCGCCGGTGACTTCGGCGGCGCGACGTACACCCGGCCGGCCGCGCCCACCTCGGGGCTGACCGCGCCGTACGACGCCACCGAGAACGGCATCAAGGACGGCTTCCACATCTTCGTCACGCCGGCCGGCAGCTCGAACCAGTCCCCGGAGCCGGGCGTGACGAAGTGCTACCCCGGCTCGGACCGGCGGGTCCCGGGCGACGACGCCGCAGGCGGCGGCTTCTGCAACATCTGGAACGCCGACGGCACGGTCGTGCTCCAGGTCAGCGGGATGGGCCTGGGCAACAGGCTGCCGCTGGCCGAGCTGGAGAAGGTCGCCAAGGGGATCAGGGTCGCCGACGTCAGGGACGAGTCGACCTGGACCCCGGCCGCGCAGGCCCTGCGGCCGTAACGGGACCGTCCACTCCGGCGGTCGGCACGCGGCAGGGGTCGGGGCCGACCGCCCCCGGCGACAGCGGCACCGCGCACGACGGCGGTGCCGCTGTCGCCGTGTGTGGATGGCGTCGCCCCGATCCAGCGGGTCGCGTCGCCGACCCCGCCGCCCCGGCCCGGTACTGGGCGTTGCGCGGCAGCGTGGTGGACATCTCCACCGCCGGTGCCCGCGAGCACATCGACGAGTTGTCCCGCGGATATCTCGGTCGCCCCTATCCCGGCTTCGGCGGTGGTGGACAGCAGCGGGTTCTGCTCACCGTGAAGGTCGACCGGGTGCACACACCGTGACCCGCTGACCGCCACCGCCTCCCGTTCCCGCCGCCGGACCACCGCACCGGCGGTACGCTGCCGCCCGGCCCTTGCATCCGGTGAAGTTGGTCGATGCCTTAATGAGCGGGCCGGATGTCTTGGCAGCGGCGCGCACCTCGGCTACCGTCGTGGGAACGCTCCCATGTAGAAACATCTATGTGATCAGGAGGCAACACGTCGTGGCTACCCTCTCCTCGCTCCGCCGTAGATCGGTGGCGGCCTTCAGTGTGGCGGCCGTCGCGGGCGTCACCGCCGCCGGCGTCTGCCTCGCCGGTGGCACCGCCTCCGCCGGGACGATATCCGGACCGCTCTACCGCGACCCGACCACTGCCGTCGTCCGCTGGGTCGCCGCCAACCCCGGCGACTCGCGCGTCGGCGTCATCCGCGACAAGATCGCCAGCCAGCCGCAGGCCCGGTGGTTCGCCAACTTCAACCCGTCGACCGCGCAGTCCGAGGCCGCGTCGTTCGTCGGCGCCGCCAACTCCGCGCGGCAGATCCCGGTGCTCTCCATCTACGAGATCACCAACCGGGACTGCGGCGGGGCCAGCGCCGGGGGTGCGCCCGACCTCAACCAGTACCAGACCTGGGTGTCGAACTTCGCCCGTGGGCTGGGCAACCAGACGGTCATCATCATCCTGGAGACCGACTCGCTCGCCCTGCTGACCTGCCTGAACAGCAACGAGATCAACGCCCGTAACCAGGCGATCTCGACGGCCACCCGGACCCTCAAGGCGGCCAACCCCAACGCCAAGGTCTACCTCGACGGCGGCCACTCCACCTGGAACAGCCCCAGCGAGACGGCCAACCGCCTGCGGGCGGCGGGCGTGCAGTACGCCGACGGCTTCTTCACCAACGTGTCGAACTTCAACCCCACCTCCAGCGAGGCGAACTTCGGCCGGAACGTCATCAACGCCCTCAACGGCATGGGCATCTCGGGCAAGCGCCAGGTCATCGACACCAGCCGCAACGGCGGTGCCAGCGGTGACTGGTGCGGCGACGACAACACCGACCGCCGCATCGGGCAGTACCCGACGACCAACACCGGCGACAACAACATCGACGCGTACCTCTGGGTGAAGCCGCCGGGTGAGGCCGACGGCTGCCGCTACACCGCCGGCTCGTTCCAGCCGGACCTGGCCTTCAGCCTGGCCAACGGCGCACCCAACCCGCCCGTGACGACCCCGCCGACCACCCCGCCGCCCACCACGGCTCCGCCGACGACCCCGCCGCCCACCACGGCGCCCCCCACCACGCCGCCGCCGGCCGGCAACGGCTGCACCGCGTCGGTGGTGGTCAACCAGTGGAACGGTGGCTTCACGGCGAGCGTGACGGTCACCGCCGGCGCCACCGCCCTCAACGGCTGGAACGTCAGCATCAACCTGCCCGGCGGCGCCAGCGTCACCAGCACCTGGAGCGCACAGTCCAGCGGCACCAGCGGAACCGTCCGGTTCACCAACGTGAGCTACAACGGGCAGGTCGGTGCCGGGCAGTCGACCAACTTCGGCTTCCAGGGCAACGGCACCGGCCCCGGTGCGACCGCCACCTGCGCGGCCAGCTGATCCCATCCGACGGCGACGGCCCGACGCGGAGAACCCCTTCCGCGTCGGGCCGTCGCCGTTCGGCGTCCCCTACACCGGTGCGGTCACCCGGGACCCGGACGTGTTCATCGCCGAGATCGACGTCGCCTTCGACGGGACGGACGGGCAGCGGACGACGATGTCGCTCGTGCAGATCTTCCGACTCCGCACCGGGCAGATCGCCATGCTCCGTGACTACTTCACCGAACCACCGTCCGACGCCGGTCGGTAGCTCACCCGGGCACCCCGGGCGTCGCTTCCGGGCGTCGACGCCGGTGAGGGCGGCGTCGACCGCGGGTGCCGACGACCTGACCGACCCTGCCGGGAGCAGCTCAGGCCGCAGGCGCGAGGACGATGGTCTTGCCGGACAACTCACCCGCGCCGGCCTGGGCGTGCAGCGCGGGCAGGTCGGCCAGCGCCACCCGTCGGGTGACCTCGACCCGCAACTCGCCGGTGCCGACCCGCGCCGCCAGGTCGGCGAGCTGGTCGGCGTCACTGCGGACGAACAGGTCGATGCCGCGTACGCCGCGCTCCTCGTCGGAGGGGGCCGGCATCCAGACGGTGGTGTTGACCAGGGCCCCGCCGTCACGGATCAGCGGGACCAGCGCGGCGAGCCGCTCCGGGGCGACCGGGGCGAGGTTGAGCACCAGGTCGACCGGCTCGGTCACCGCGGCCACCACGTCGGTGCCGGTGTGGTCGATCACCTCGTCGGCCCCGGCGGCCCGGACCCGGTCGGCGCTGCGGGGGCTGGCCGTGGCGATCACCCGGGCTCCGGCCTCCTTCGCCAACTGCACCGCGTAGCCGCCGACCGCACCCCCGGCCCCGTTGACCAGCACCCGCTGGCCGGCGGTCAGCCTGCCGTGGTCGAACAGTGCCTGCCACGCCGTCAGGCCCACCAGCGGAAGCGCCGCCGCGTCGGCCAGCGGAATGTTCCTGGGCGCCCCCGTCAGGATCTCCGCCGGGGCGATCACGTACTCCGCCGCCGCACCGGTACCCGTCATCGGCAGGAAGCCGATGACCCGGTCGCCGACCGCGACGTCGGCCACACCGTCGCCGACCGCGTCGACCGTGCCGGCGACGTCGAGACCGGGGGTGTGGGGCAGCTCGACCGGGATCGGGCCCTGCATGTAGCCCGCCCGGATGTTGCCGTCGACCCCGTTGAACGACGTCGCGGCGACGCGGACACGGACCTGGCCGACGCCGGGGGTCGGCTGCTCCACGTCCTCGTAACGCAGCACCTCGGGACCACCGAACTCGTGGAAACGCACTGCCTTCATTGCTGGACCTACCTTCGGGTGGACGCCGCCGACGCGTTTCGGACGTTCGGCGGAACACGGGTGCGGCATCGCTTGACGTCGCCAGGGCATCCGGTCCGCTGTCACCAGGGTCGCCCGGAGGCAGCCGGCCGGATCTGCGGTCGCTGGATGCGTCACCCAATCTGGCAGGAACCGGTGCGGTCAGCCTGGGCCAGGTTGGCCCACCCTGACGATGCCCGGCCCACCGGCGTCGTCGACGATCTCGGCGAGGCGCGCCGCATCGACCGAACGCGGTGCCGCGGTGAGCATCAGGGCCGACAGATCGTCGCCCGGGATGGTGAGCAGGCTCCCGACGAGCGTGACGACGCCACCGTCCGGATGAACGAACGCGGCGCTGCTCTCGTAGGCGACCACCGGTCGCGGCGTGCGCCACAGGGTGTCGAACAGGCCGCTGCGGCTACGCATCTCGTCCACCAACGCGGCGAGAGAGGCGTCGGCCGGGTAGCGCAACACCGCGCTACGCAGGCGGGCGACGAGGACCGCCTCGTGATCGGTCGCCTCGGCCGCCGACTGCCGGAAACCCCGGAACGGGTCGCAGAACGTACGCCAGGCGACGTTCCACTCCCACGGGTCCCCGGTGAGGTCCCAGTGCCCCAGGGCCAGGAACGCGTTGTTCACGGCGACCAGGTTCATCGCCGCGTCGGAGACGAACATCGGGGTGTCGGTGAACCGTTCCAGCAGCCGCATCGCGCCCGGACCGATCTCGTTCGGCACCCGCCCGTCCGCGGCGGCGTACCCGGCCAGCGCGCAGAGCCGCTCGTACTCTGCCCGTCCGACGCGCAGGGCACGGGCGATGGCCTGTACCACCCCGGCCGACGGGTGGCTGCGCCCCTGCTCCAGCCGGCGTACGTAGTCCGCCGACATGCCCGCCAGGTCGCCGAGTTCCTCCCGCCGCAACCCCCGCACCCGCCGCCGACCGACCGGCAGCCCGACCGTTGTCGGCGTCGTGCTCTCCCGCAACTGGCGCACCGCGACGCCGAACTCGTGACGATCCACGGCCCCAGTGTGCCCCTCCGGTCGGACCGCAGGTCGCGGGTGGTCCCGGGGGTTATCCCCGGGACGGGTGCGGGTGGAAGCCGCCTTCTAGCGGCCCCGTCGCGCTCCTAGCGTGGGAACGACCGAGGGCGGCCGCAGGCGCAGCCCCGGTTTCCCGAGGAGCCCGCTCATGGCACGAGGAATCCGCACAGCCCTGTTCGCCGCGTTGGTCGCCGGCTGTCTGACCCTGGCGAACGCGGCACCCACCTTCGCCTTCGGCACCGTCGCGCCGTCGACCCCGAAGGGAGGCGACGGGCCGGCCCGGCTGAGACTGCCGACGCCGACCGGGCCCTATCCGGTGGGTACGGTCGACCTGCACCTGGTCGACCGCTCCCGCACCGACCCGTGGGCGACCACCCCGGCCTCCCGCGAGCTGATGGTCAGCCTCTGGTACCCGGCCACCGACGTGGCCCGCTTCCCCCGGGCACCCCACATGCTGCCCGGCGCGGCGGCCCACTTCGGCAGCGCCGACGGGGTCGGGGTCAGCCTGTACGACATACCGGCCGGCGCGGTGGACTTCGCCGCCACCCGGACCAGCGGTCACCGGGGTGCGCCGATGGCGCGGCACGGGCGACCGTTCCCGGTGGTGTTGTACTCCCCAGGGGCCGGCGACCCACGGACCTGGAACACCACCCTGGTGCAGGACCTGGCCAGCCGGGGGTACGTGGTGGTGACCATCGACCACACCTACGAGACGTCCGAGGTGGAGTTCCCCGACGGCCGGGTCCTCACCACCGTGTTGCCGCAGCTCTTCGAGCAGGCGCAGCAGCCCGACGACTTCCAGCGACTCGCGGCCCGCGTGTTCGACACCCGGGTCGCGGACACCCGCTTCGTACTCGGCCAGCTGGCGGCCCTGCACCGGGGCGTGAACCCCGACGCGGAGGGCCGGCCGTTGCCCCGGGGCGTGGCGGGCGGCCTGGACCTGCGCCGGACCGGCATGTTCGGCGTCTCGGCGGGCGGGATCACCGCTCTGCAGGTGATGAGCGGGGACCCCCGGATCAGGGCCGCGATCGACATGGACGGCAGCATCGAGTCACCCATCGTCCCGGAAGCCCTCCGGTTGTGGCCGGTGACCCGCACCGGCCTGGACCGGCCGTTCATGCTCGTCGGTGACGTCGGCACCGACCACCGGCAGACGCCGTCCTGGCGGATGCTGTGGGACAACAGCACCGGCTGGCGGGTCGACCTGCGGCTCGACGGGGCGCCCAGCGAGGACGCCTACAAGGACGTCGTACCGCTGCTCCCGCAGATCGCCAGGCAACTCGGCCTGCCCGACAGCTTCGTCACCGGGACCATCGGCACCATCGACCCGGCCCGCGCCATCCGCACCCAGGAAACCCTGGTCACCGCCTTCTTCGACAGGTGGCTGCGCGACCGGGACGGGCACCTGCTGGACGGTCCGTCGCCACGACTGCCCGGCGTCACCTTCATCCCCTGACCCGCGATCCACCCCGCCGGCCGGCAGCCGTGTCAGTCTGCCGGCCGGCGTTCGTGTCGGTCGCCGGCCGACGGGCACGCACGCCGGCCGGCGTCGGACCGGGCGGGGTCAGCCGCCGAGGTGACGCAGGACGGCCAGCACCCGGCGGTTGTCGCCGTCCGAGGCCGGCAGCCCGAGCTTCGCGAAGATGTTCGCCACGTGCTTCTCCACCACCCCGGGGGTGATGGCGAGCGCCGCCGCGACACCGGCGTTGGACCGGCCCTCGGCCATCGCCGAGAGCACCGCACGCTCGCGGGGGGTCAGCGACGCCAGCCCCGCCACGTCCCGCCCGGCCCGCATCAGGTGACCGACCACCTCCGGATCGAGCGCGGTGCCGCCGGCCGCCACCCGGGTCAGCGCCTCCACGAAGTCGGCGACGTCGGCGACCCGGTCCTTGAGCAGGTAGCCGACCCCGCTGGGTCGGTCGGTGAGCAGGCGGGTCGCGTAGCGGGTCTCGACGTACTGGGAGAACACCAGCACCCCGACTCCGGGATGGTCGCGGCGGATGTCGATCGCGGCGCGCAGCCCCTCGTCGGTGTGCGTCGGCGGCATCCGGATGTCGACCACGGCGACGTCCGGTAGGGCGTCGGCGACGGCCGACCGTAACGAGTCCGCGTCGGCCACCGCCGCGCACACCTCGAAGCCACGGTCGGTGAGCAGCCGGACCAACCCCTCGCGCATCATCGCGGCGTCCTCCGCGATCACCACCCGCATGCCGTCGCCTCCGTTTCACACCTGTGTGGGTAGCTCGATCTCGACCCGGGTGGGCCCGCCGGCCGGGCTGTGCACCCGCATCCGGCCGTCCACGACGGTGATGCGGCGGGCCAGCCCGGTCAGGCCGGGGCCGGCCGGGTCCGCGCCGCCGGTGCCGTCGTCGGTGACACCGAGCGTCAGACTCCGACCGGTGCCGACGACACCGAGCCGGACCCGGGTCGCGTGGCTGTGCTTCGCCGCGTTGGCGAGCAGTTCGGCCGCGCAGAAGTAGACGATCGTCTCGATCGCCGGCGCCGGCCGGTCGGGCAGCTCGACCGTCACCGTGACCGGGAGCGCGCTGCTGGAGGCGAGGGTCGCCAACGCGTCGCCGAGGCCGTTGTCGAGCGCCGGCGGGTGGATGCCGCGTACCAGATCGCGCAGGTCGGCGAGGGCGTCCTTCGCGCCACGGTGGGCGAGGGCGACCAGCTCGCGGGCCTGCACGAGGTCGGGCGGCGGGCCGTCGACACCGAGCTTCTCGGTGGCCATGCCGAGGTTCATGGCCAGCGTCGCCAGCCGGATCTGCGCGCCGTCGTGCAGGTCCCGTTCCAGCCGGCGCATCATCGTGGCCGCGTCGTCGATGGCCTGGGCCCGGCTGACCTGGAGCTGCCGCACCCGTTCGGCGAGCCGACGCGGGCCGAGCAGCCACCGCATCGCGGCCAGGTCCGCGGTGGTACCGATTCGCAGCAGCGTCGGTGCCACCAGGAGCATGGCGAGACCGGCCGCCGCGATGAGGAACGTGCCGGCGATCGTCCGCGCCCCGATGGGGCCGAACGGGGTCAGCGCCCACACCGGCCCGAGGCGGGTGCCGGGCGGATGGTTGCGGAACAGCGGCCACCACAGCGGGTAGCTGAGGTTGACCGGCCCGAACACGTAACAGAACAGGCCGTAGCCCTGCGGAACGGCCAGCGGCACCTTGAGCAGGGCGTACCCGCAGGCCCGCCAGCCCGGTCCGTCGGTGACCAGCGCACCGGGCCGCCGCGACGGCCGGGGTGGCGGAGCCTGCACGGGTACGCCGAGCAGCCGGGACGCGAGCCGGCGGTGCACCGCTCCCGTCGCGCGCCCGGCCGGGGCGGCCAGCACGACCAGCAGCGCGACGGTGAGCGGGAACAGCACCAGGAACAGCGGCGCGACGGTGGGGGCGGGCTCACGGGACATGGCCCCGGTGGCCCACAGGACGAGGGCACCCACGGCGGGCACGAGCATCGGTACGGCCAGGACCGCGACCGCGCTGAGCACCCCGAACAGGCAGAACACGGCCTGACGCAGGACCGGTCCGCTGAACGGTGCGCGCAGCGCGGTCATCGGCCCATTCTGGCCGATGACCGCGCTGCTGCCTGCACCGTTGCGACCGGCCCGGTCGTGGCCGGCCCTGTCGTCGTCGGCCCGTGGGTCACGCATCCCGGGAGCGGAGCAGGACGCCACCACACACGATCGCCACCGCCGCGTACCCGCACATCAGCAGCACGCTGACCCACCCGGTGAACAGCCCGGACCCGGGCGAGAGCACCGCCACCGAGTTGAGCAGCATCAGCGGTGGCATGAAGCGTCCGACGACGACGCCGTGCTCGCCGAACAGCCCGACCACGATCGTGGGGACGAACATCAGAGCGAACAACGTCCCAATCGCGGCCCCCGAGTGCCGTACCAACGCCCCGACACCCACCCCGATCAGCGCGGTGGCGGCCAGATAGCCGCCGGTCAGCAGGACCGCCCGCAGGACCGCCGGGTCCCCGAGGGAAGCGGTCGGGACGGCGGTGCCGCGGATCGCGAGCTGCCCGCCCAGGTAGCCGGCGGACGTCCCGGTCATGCCCACGGCGAGAGCCGCGCCACCACACACGGCGGCCTTCGCCGCCAGGACGGTCCGACGCCGCGGCACGGCGGCGAACGTCGACCGGATCTGCCCGGTGCCGTACTCGCCGGTCACCAGCAGGACGCCGAGCACACCCAGGAACAGTTGGGCCAGGAGGGCGCCGCTGAGACTGTTGTTCAGGATCTGGGCGGTGGTGGCGACCGGCGTGTGGGACCGGTAGCCGAGGCCCACCCCCACCCCGGTCGCCGCCATCGACAGCACCGTCGCGACCGTCAGCCACCACGTCGACCGGACGCTGCTCAGCTTGATCCACTCCATCCGGGCCACCTGCCGGAATCCGTAGCCGTTCATGACACCTCCGTGCCGCGGTAGTCGGTGGACTGCGAGGTGAGCCGGAAGAACGCGTCCTCCAGCGTGTCGTGGCGGCCGGCGAGTTCGGCGACGGTGGTCTCCGCCAGCAGTTCGCCCCGGCCGATGACCACCAGCCGGTCCGCGGTCAGCGCCATCTCGGCGATCAGGTGACTGGACACGAACACCGTCCGGCCCTCGGCGGCCAGGGCGCGCAGCAGGCTCCGGATCCAACGGATGCCCTCCGGGTCCAGCCCGTTGACCGGCTCGTCGAGCAGCAGGACCCCCGGGTCGCCCAGCAGCGCCACCGCGACGCCGAGCCGCTGGCGCATGCCGAGCGAGTAGGTGCCGGTGCGCCGCTTCGCCGCGTCCGACAGACCCACGAGGCGCAACACCCGGTCGACCCGCGAACGCCGGATGTCGTTGCTGGCGGCGAGCGCGGCCAGGTGCGCGTAGCCGCTGCGGCCAGGATGGAACGCCCCGGCGTCGAGGAGCGCGCCGACCGACCGCAACGGCCACGTCAGGTTCGCGTACGGCACCCCGCCGATCAGCGCCTCCCCGCGGTCCGGAGCATCCAGCCCGAGGATCATCCGCATCGTCGTCGACTTGCCGGACCCGTTCGGGCCGAGGAACCCGGTCACCACGCCCGGCTGGACCCGGACGGTCAGCCCGTTCACGGCGACCCGGCCCCCGTAACTCTTGGTCAACTCCCGTAGTTCGATCACGAGATCGACGGTAGGTAACCCGCTCGGCGGTCAGAAGCCGGCAACCACCCGGCTCGGCCTGGTGGTTTTCCCCCAGCGACCCGGATCCCACGGCGGCAGCCGCTCGGACGTCGCTCCCGACGACACATCCGGATCCGCAGTGCGCCGCCGCGATGCAACACAGTCGGCGTGTGCTGTGAGGCATCTGGTACGGCCGTCGGACGAGGAACTGTGGTCCTCGATCGCCGCCGGTGACGAGTGGGCATTCGGTCGGCTCTTCGACCGGTACTCCCGCCCGGTCTACAACCACGCGTTCCGGCTGACCGGTTCGTGGTCGACGGCCGAGGACGTCACCCAGGCGACGTTCCTCGTCGCGTGGCGCCGTCGGCGTGACGCCCGACTGGTCGACGGATCGGCGTTGCCGTGGCTGCTGGTCGTCGCCACCAACGCGGTGCGCTCGGAGTGGCGGTCGGCGCGCCGGTGGCTGGCGCTGCTGCGCCGGCTACCGGGGGAGCGGCCCACCGATGGTGACCTCGCCGACGAGGTTTCCGCGCGGCTCGACGACGAGCGGCGGATGACCGAGGTCCTTGCGGTGGTCCGCCGGCTGCCACCGGCCGAGCGGGAGGCGGTGGCGTTGTGCCTGTGGTCGGGCGTGTCGTACCCGGACGCGGCAGCGGTGTTGGGCATCAGCGAGGTGGCGGTGCGGTCCCGGGTCAGTCGTGCCCGCAGCCGGCTGGCCCGGCTGCTGCCGAAGGAGATCCAGGAGGGGACACGGTGAACGACATTCTCGATCTGCCCGGGGAACGGGATCTGCCGCCGAGGGCGTCGCTCGCGATTCGGGCCCGGATCCTCGACTCCGTGAGCCCGCCTCCGGCGCGTACCCCGCGACTGCGGGCCGCCGTGGCGGTGGCGGCACTGCTGGTCGTGGCGTCCGGTGCCGTGGCGGTGGTGTCGGACCGGCCGGAGGGCTCGACGGTGCAGGTGCTCGCCATGGGAGCCGGGGAGTTGTCGCCGTCGCTGCGGAGGGCGGCCGAACGGTGCCTGCAGTGGAACTCCCCGCAACGACAGACCCAGCGGGACCCGCAGGAACCACCCGTCCCGGTGTCCCTGGCCGACCTGGCGGTGGGCATCGAGCGGGGCGGCCGCGCGCTGGTGTTGTTCATGAACGACGTCGGCTACGCCACCTGCGACGTGGAGTGGGCGGGTACGGCCCGGGAGTCCGGCGGGGGCACCGTCGAGCCGTGGCCGCACGGTGAGCTGCTGCCCGGGCCGGTGCAGCGGCTGCTGCTGACCTCCACCGAGGCCGACGGCGGGGACGTCAGCGTCAGCGGCCGGGTCGGCAGCCGCGTCCACCGCCTCGTCCTCGACCACGGCGACGGCCACACCACCGCAGCACGACTCTTGCGAGGCGCGTTCGGCCTGATGACCAGCGACGCCCGACTCAGCGCCGGTGACGCCCCCGAACTGGTCAGCTACGACGCCACCGGAACGGAGATCGACAGGCGTCCGCTGTTCCAGGCCGAAGATGAGCTGGAGCACTGCTATACGGATCCGGTCGGGAAGCGGATCTACGGCAGACCGGCCAGTGGTTGCCGACCGGCCGAGAAGTGGCGAGGCTAGTGCTCCGGCGAATCTGACCACGGCCTGCAGGATCGGGCCGTTCGTCGACGACCGGCCATCGCCCGATGGTCCCGTCGCCGGATGCCACATGCCACACATGGTCGCTGGTTCGTCCGGAAGGACAACGTCTCCCGGAATCCCGCACACGGTTCCTGCCGCCGCTTTATCCCGCCGTAAAGTTCCTGCGGGTCTGTCCCTCAGCTACCGTGCGGCCGATGGGTCGACATCGCTCCCGAATACCTCTCAGGTAAGAGCCCGTCCGCAGGAAGAGAGTCGTTTGCCGGTCTTGGAGGTGCCCCGGCAGGATCCAACCTGCGACACGCGGTTCAGGAGGTACGGAAACGGGCAGCACCTGCGCGGAAATGACCTCGATCGCCCTGTGCCGCCACGTCCGGAGCTGACCGCCGTGGACGTTGTCACACCCAGCGGCGTTGCTGCACGCGCAGCGGTTTGTGTGGTTCGCTCCAGCCCCCGCGGCTGCGGTCGCCATCACCCATGGTGCGATCAACGTAGCCCCGCACCGGCATTTCGGCAGGACTGACGCCCCGGCCGACAAGGACGTGGTGAGGCAGGTGGGACCCCTTCGTGCCCGCCGTTGACCGCAGGAGGTAGGGCTGCCGGCACGTGGATGACACGGTGAGCTGCCATTGATCATGGTGCCTATACGGCGTAGTTTCATTCTTGTGACTTACGGGAATGCCGCAACAGCCGATGCCGGACCCCCGCGTTGGCTTCCGGTGGTACTGAAGATGTCCGGCCTGGCGATCGTGGTCGCGGTCACAGTGGCGGCGACTCTGCTGGCTGTCAATTCACGCCGCGAAGCGAACGCACTCGATGGGGTGCAATGGTGCCACCAGAAGGTCATCGGGAAGGCGCTGGAGGAACAGAAGGCCACCACACCAGCTGAGGTCCGCTTCCTGGATGAACAGTTTGTCATCGGCCAGAACGGGGCCGGACGACCCGCCATCGAGGTCGATGGTGCCGTGGCGATCGCCGGGGTGGAATCACGCTATTCCTGCGGCCGGGAGTACGCGGACGGCACCGGCCACCTGACGGTGCACTGGGCCAATGAGAGGACTGGGCAGGGCTAGCTGCCTCCGGAGCCATGCCGAGTGCCTCGCAGAAGTGGCAGGCGGGCCGGTTGCTGTCGCAGATCAAGCGGGCCGCCGTCGACAACGACATCATCGGGTCGAGCCCGTGCCGGTAGGTGCGGCTTCCTCGGATGCGGGGTTCAGATCCGGCCATCCCGACCGTCGCCCAGGCCGACAAGCTCGCCGCCGCGTGCGAGGGTTCCGGATCGGACGCTGGTGCTGCTGGCCTACGGCGGTCTGCGCTCGGTGAAGCGCTCGTGCTGTGCCGCCCGGCACGAGCTGGAACGTGGACTCGCGTGGCGTCCCAGTGGCGGCTCGTGGGCCCGGCCACGCCGACGCCAGTGTGACGACGCATCACTACGCCCGTGCCGTCGACGGCCGGGACCCTGCGGTCGCTCAGCACCTGGACACGAGTCGGGAGATGGTGGCGAGGCGATCGCCCACGCAAGCGCCGGAAGGCGGAACAGCTATCGATGATCAAGGCTGTGGCCTGGTGCCCCCGGCAGGATTCGAACCTGCGACACACGGTTTAGGAAACCGATGCTCTATCCCCTGAGCTACGAGGGCGCGAGCGCCTAGTCTAGCGACCTGCGGGTTCACCTGGGGTGGCAGGGAGTGGCCCACGTCCGCCCGCAGCACCCGGACCCCCGTTCGCCCAGCCCAGGACCACAGCTCGAGCACACGAACCCCCGTTTGCGACCACGAGCGGCTCTGGTCACCTGCGTTGATGCCGGTTGACCCGGGCTGGCATCTGCTGCCGAGCGCACGTCGCGCACATCGTCGAAGATCATGATGCGCGCGGGTAGACCAATGTCGTCCCGTCGAGGACGTGCTCGGGGCGCACGATCGCCGGGTGTCGGACCGCAGCGTGGAACTGGGCGGCCCCAGCAGGGAACGCCAGATGGGCGCGGTTGTGGCGGTCTTGACGAACCAGCGGCGCTCAGACGCCTCGACGCCGTAGGAGACACACCCGGAGCCTTGGGCATCGAAGACCGTAAACGGGTTGAATATTGACTTGGGTGAGCACGGTTGGGGCGTGCAGTCGCCCTAGCGCGTCGCGTACCTGTCGCGCGGTGGGTTCTGTGGCGGGAGACAGTGCGAGGACGATGTTGTTCTCGGAGTCGGGGGTGACTTCCACGATCGCCACACCGGTCGGCACCGACGGTAAGGCCCGCAATCCGAACACCGGAGGTTCCGCAATTCGAACATGCCCTTGCCGCAGATCGAACGCAACTTCCATCGCAGATCGAAACCACCATAGCTATCATGATGGCGTGCCGACACCGCATCTGATTCCGCGTCGGGCCGCCGCGCAGGTCGACGCCGCCTTGGCCGACACCCGCGTCGTGCTGATCAGCGGAGCGCGCCAGGCAGGCAAGAGCACGCTGGTCCGCATCGTCGCCGGCGATCGTCTCGCCGAGCGCCGTGATCTCGACCGGGCGCAGGACCGAGCGGCGGCGATCGCCGATCCGGTCGGGTTCGTGGACTCGCCCGAACTCCTGGTCATCGACGAGATTCAACGCGCTCCGGAGCTGCTGCTGGCCATCAAGGCAGCCGTTGACGAGGAACCTCGCCCGGGCCGTTATCTGCTCACCGGCTCGTCTCGCCTCTTCGGCATGGTCGCTGCCCCGGACGCGCTGCCCGGCCGGATGGAAACCGTCGAGCTCTGGCCGTTCTCCCAGGGTGAACTCGACGGAGCACCGGACGGATTCGTCGACGCCCTGTTCGCGCTCGGTCCGGATCTGCGACACGAGTCGGAGGTGACCCGCGCCGACTACGCGGCCAGGATCGTGCGCGGCGGCCTGCCCGAGGCCACCACCCGCACCGACCCGCGCCGCCGCCAACGGTTCCTCGACGCCTACGTCCAGGCCCTCATCGACCGCGATGTCCGGCAGCTGTCCGACATCCAGCACAAGGGTGAGCTACGCAAGTTGGTACGCCTTCTCGCGGCCAGATCCGCGACCATCATCACCGCCAACTCCCTCGAATCCGCACTCGGACTGAGCCGGCCAACGATCGCCCGCTACCTCCAAGCCCTGGAAGAGATCTTCCTGATCAAGCGGATCCCCGGATGGTCCCGCAACCTCGGCACCCGCACCACCGCCGCACCGAAACTGATCTTCGTCGACTCCGGCATCGCCGCCAACGAAACCGCGACCGACGCGCGGACGCTGCTCCGGCCCGGTGCACCGTTCGGGCCACTACTCGAATCATTTGTCCTATCCGAACTATCCCGCCAGCTCACCTGGTCCGAACAGTTCGTCGACCTGTCCCACTACCGCGACCAGAGCAGGTACGAAGTCGACGCGGTGCTCGAAAACAGATCCGGCCACGTCGTCGGGATCGAGGTCAAAGCAGCGACCGCCGTCGGGCCCGACGACTTCCGTGGCCTACGCCGACTCGCCGAACGTCTCGGCGACGACTTCATCGCCGGTCTCGTCCTCTACACCGGCACCTCGACGCTGCCGTTCGGCGACAAACTTCGCGCTCTACCAGTCAGTGCCTTGTGGCAGGTTTCCACCCCGCCAGCAGACTGACCTCGCTCCCTCCGCAGATCGCTCCCAGCCGGCCAGAGCGACGGCCACGGGCCGTATGGGACGCGGCTGTCATGGTTCCTGGACTGCATCGGCGGTCTCGCGCCACTGATCGACACCCTCGAACGCGATATCCTGGCCAACGTCCGGAGGATCGGACGCGACGAGGACGTGTTGCCACCGGGGCCGCCCCGCGAGCGACGACCGACGTCCGAGGTGGGCAAGGCCCCCGGTGGGGCATCGGATCTTGGTCGACTGCTGTCTCGCCTGGAGCCTCGCTTCAGGGTCCGCCGCACCCCCTCCGACCTGCAAGGTCAGCCTGGGAAAGACGCAGAGAACGTGTCAGGAACTGCCCGCCGTTTCCGTGGCGCTTCCGTGGGTTTGCGCGGCGACCATGGTGACGAGGGTGTCGATCAGCTCTTCGGCGGTGGTCTGCCATTTGTCGCCGGCGAGCTGGCCGGTGATTTCCATGCCGGCGATGCCGTCGGCGCTGGCGAGGAGGAGGGCGGCGTACCGCCGGGCGTGGTGTTCGCCGGCCACGGCGGCGACTACCCGAAGGGACTCGTCCTGCGTGGGCTGGGCAGCCCGGGCGAACGCGGTGGGATCGCTGGCGGGGCTGCTGAACATCAGGCGGTAGAGATGGGGTTGGCGGCGGGCGAGGTTGATGAAAGCGGCGAGGAGGGCCCGCAGCTTTGCGGCCGGTGTGAGGTCGGGGTCTCGATGGACGGCGCCGATTCGTTCACCGAGTTCGCCCCAGGCCTGGCTGCCGACCGCGATCATGAGGTGTTCTTTGTCCGGGAAGTGCCGGTAGGGGGCTCCGCGGGTGACTCCTGCCCGCGCCCCGACGGCACGGAGGGTCACGGCTTCGAGGCCGCCGTGGTCGAGCAGCTCGGCCGCCGCTTCGAGCAGGGCCTGGCGTGTCGCGGCGGCGGTTTCAGCCCGGATCATCCGCTCATCCTATGGCCGGGTCAGGACGCCTTTGCCGACCGTGGGCGAGGGGTTGTGGCTACCGGCTCCTGAGGTTGCTACGGCTGTTCGGCAAGCGACCCGAGGTGCTGGCCCAGGTTTCGTTCGAGGTCGTCGATCCCGATCCGGGCGACGAGTGCGCCGACGGCCCGCCCGCGAGCCTTGACGCCAGGTCCCGTGGCGGATCGGGCGGACTCGACGAACGACGCCAGCAGGTTCTCCTCCGGCGGCAGGGTGGAGCGGTTCACCTGGGTTTTGACCGCCGTGATGGCGTCTCTGTCGAAGCTGGCGATACGCCGGGCCACAGCGTTGACGACGTCGTCGAGTTCGGCGTCGGGAATCGCCCGGGTGGCCCAGCCGTACTGTGCGGCGCGGTCCGCGTCGTAGTCCTGACCGGTCAGGAGTACCTCCAAGGCCCGGTCGCGGCCGAGGAGGTGGGTCAGTCGTTCGGTGCCGCCGGCACCGGGGACCAGACCGAAGCCGACCTCGGGCTGGCAGAAGATCGCCTGTTCCCGGCTGGCGTAGCGCAGGTCGAAGGCGGCGGTGTACTCCGCGCCGCCACCACGGGTACGCCCCCGGATCGACGCGATGCTGACGAACGGTGCGGCGGCCAGGCGCACGCCGAGTTCGACGAACCCGGGCAGGGGCCCGCTGCCGGCCATGGCCGCGACGGCCGGTATCTGGTCGCTGTCGACGTGGTTGAGGAAGAACCCCGGCGTTGCGCTGTCGAAGATGACGACGCTGACCTGTTCCTCGCCGCTCAGACGGTCGACGACGTCGAACAGTTCTGCCACGGTGTCCGCGCCGATCAGGTTGAACGGTGGACTGGCGAATGTCACTCGACGCACCTTCGACGTCTCGTCGACCACGGTGAACTGCCTCATGGAGATTCCTTCCGCTGGTCGGGTGGTGTAGGCGCGAGGTTCAGCGGCCCCGGGTGGGGGAGTGCGCCATCTGCCGGAGTCCTTCTTCCACGGTGATCACCGGCTGGTAGCCAAGCCGACGTCGTGCCCGGGTGATGTCGTAGACGCGGTCGCGGCCCATGAACGAGACGATCCACGGGGTGAGCGGTGGTGCGGTGGTGCGGCGACGGGCTTTCGCGGCGGTCTGCATGAGCGTGGCCAGAGGGGAGGCGACTGCCCGGGGAACGCTGTTGGCCGCGCTGACGTCGATGCCACGGGTCGCCAGCAGAGGGGTGAAGAAGTTCCGGGCGGGGCGGGGGCTGCCGTCGGTGACGTAGCAGACCAACCCGTGATCCCCACGGTCGAGGGCCAGCGTGATGATGTGGGCGAGGTTGTCGACGTGGCAGAAGTCGACCACGTGCCGTCCTCCGTCGATCCAGGAGAATCGGCCGGCCTCGACGGAGTCGACGAATCCCTGCAGGGTGTGGGTCATGCCCCGGCCCCACAGGAACGGCGGCCGGATGACGACCAGCGACGTGTTCCCGTGCGGCAGGGCAAGCAGTTCCTGCTCGGTGCGGAGCTTCACGCGGCTGTAGGCGATGTTCGCCGTGCCCGGGTCGGAGTTCTCGTCGACGGTGTGGTTGTGGTTGGTGCCGGTGGAGACACTGGCCGCGGACACCAGGACGAATCGCTTGACCTGTGCGTCCACGGCGGCCTCGTAGAGGGCGCGGGTCGGCAGCAGGTTGCGGTCGACGAAGACCTGGTCGGGTCCCCAGAAGGCCATGAAGGCCGCCGAGTGCACCACGGCGTCGACCTCGCCGAGGATCGGTAGCCACCCGGGCGCGCTGCCGGACGCGACCAGGTCCGACAGGTCACCGCTGACCGGGAGCCCGCCGGCCGATGTGATCGCGTCCGCGGCGGCCGTGGACCGCGCGAGCGCGTGCACCGTGTGCCCGTCGTCGACCAGCCGCCGGAGGATTGTTCCTCCGGCGAAGCCGGATCCACCCGTGAGAAAGACTTTCATCGATGCTCCTCGACGATTGCGTGACGCCCCTGGATTAGGTGCGGATGTCGACTCCTGCAGGCCGAGGGCTCCGGCGTTGCAAGATGACAGCGTCATCACAGTCAGCGTAGGCAATTGAGATGACGCCGTCAACGGTTTGGGATGACTTTGTCATCAGAGGGGGTGGCCCGTGGGCGCGAAGGTGTGGTTTGACGGCGGGCGAGCTCTGCGGCTTTACTATTCCCCTAGTAAAGCAGGAGGGCGCGATGTTCCACTTCCGGCTCGACACCGGCTCCGGCGTACCGCCGTACCTGCAGCTGGTCCACCAGGTCCAGCAGGCGGTCCTGCTGGGTTTCCTCCGCCCCGGTGACCGCCTGCCCCTGATCCGGGAGGTCGTCGAGTCGCTGGCCATCGATCCGAACACGGTGGCGAAGGCACACCACCAACTGGAGCAGGAGCACCTCGTCACCGGCCGGCCGGGCCACGGCACGTTCGTCACCGACACGCTGCCGGCTGCGGTGCCCCCGGCCACCTACACCTCCCTGCGGAGCGGCCTGCAGACCTGGCTGCGGAGGGCGTACGCCGCAGGGCTCGACGATCAGGCGATCGCCGGCCTGTCCGCCAGCGTCCACCACCGGACCGAGACGAATGCGCAGTCGGCATGACGACCCAACCCGCGCTGCGTACGCAGAACCTCGGCAAGCGTTACCGCAAGGGCTGGGCCCTGCGCGACTGCACCCTGGAGCTGCCCCCCGGCCGCGTCAGCGCCCTGGTCGGCCCGAACGGCGCCGGCAAGACCACGCTGCTGCGCCTGGCGGTCGGGCTGCTCACGCCCACCACCGGCTCGGTCGAGGTGCTCGGCGAGTCGCCCGCCACCAACACTGTGCGCGCGCTGACCCGCATCGGCTTCCTCGCGCAGGACCACCCGCTCTACCGCCAGTTCACCGTGGCGGACCTGCTGCGCTTCGGTCGCTCCTGCAACGTGCGCTTCGACCACGAGCTGGCCGCGCGACGCCTGACCCGGCTGGGCATCCCGCTGCACGCCCGCGCCGGTGCGCTCTCCGGCGGGCAGCAGTCCCAGGTGGCGCTCACGCTGGCGCTGGCCAAGCGACCCGACCTGCTGGTCCTGGACGAGCCACTGTCCAGCCTGGATCCGCTGGCCCGGCAGGAGTTCCAGCGGACCCTG
Organism: Micromonospora sp. WMMD730; assembly: GCF_049178955.1. Taxonomy (NCBI): domain Bacteria; kingdom Bacillati; phylum Actinomycetota; class Actinomycetes; order Micromonosporales; family Micromonosporaceae; genus Micromonospora; species Micromonospora sp. WMMD730. The sequence continues at coordinate 6,630,410 of NZ_JBMHML010000002.1, read as the reverse complement.
ATGGGCGCGGTCGCCGACAGCCGGCTGACCGTGCTGTTCTCCTCCCACGCCCTCCACGAACTGGAACGGGTCTGCGACCACCTCGTGGTGATCAACCACGGCCGGGTCGTGCTCGCCGGCGACATCGAGTCGCTGCTGGCCGAACACCGGCTGCTCGTCGGTCCCCGGGTCGGGACGGACCACCGCGACCCGTCGGTGATCGAGGTCAGCCACAGCGACAGGCACACCACCATGCTGGTACGCCAGGCGGCGACGCCGGTCATCCCCGGCTGGCAGGCGAACCCCGTCGGGCTGGACGAACTCGTGCTGGCCTACCTGCGCCGACCCGCCGACCCCGACGCCGAAGACCGGGAGCAGACCGCATGACCTGGATGATGTGGCGTCAGCACCGTACCGAGGTCCTGGCACTGACGGTCTTCGTCGGCGTCATCGCCGTGGCGCTGTTCGTCCTCGGCCGGCCGATGCACGCCCTGTTCCCGATGGGCCCGACACACTGCCTGGTGCCCCCGCTGGACGAGGGCTGCCGGTCCGCACTGGCCCGGCTCCAACAGGACCACGGCTACAGCACCACCGTGCTGATCCTGCTCAACTTCGTCCCGTACGCGATCGGCGGTTTCCTCGGCGCGCCGCTGCTCGCCCGGGAACTGGAGACGGGCACCTGGCAGCTGGCCTGGACCCAGGCGGTGCCCCGCAGGCGCTGGCTGACCGTCAAGATCCTGGTGCTCGGCACCGTCAGCGTCCTTCTCGCTGCGGGACTGTCGACGGTGGTCGCCTGGTACCGGCAGCCACTCGACCCGCTGGGCGGGTTCGACATCACCGGCTTCGACCTGACCGGGGTCGTGCCCATGGCGCACACCCTGTTCGCGTTCGCGCTGGGCGTCGCCGCCGGACCGGTGCTGCGCCGCAGCCTGCCGGCCGCCGCCGTGGCGTTCGTGGCGTTCCTGGCCGTACGCGTCACCATCGCCGGCTGGATCCGCCCGCACTTCCGCACGCCGGTCACGAGCGTCCAGGCGTTCGTGCCGGGAGCGGGCGACCTCACCGACGGCACCACCAACGCCCGGGACATGATCCTCGACCAGGGGTTCGTCGACGCCGACGGCCGCCACATTACCGGCCTCGAGGCCGTGATCATGGAGGGGAGGGCGCGGGAGGCGGGCGGCGACCCCACCATCTACCTCTACGACCACGGCGTCCAACGCTGGGCTGTCTACCAGCCCATCGAACGCTACTGGACCTTCCAGACCATCGAGACCGTCACGTTCGTCGGGCTGGCCGTGCTGTTGCTGGCACTGGTCTTCTGGCGGATCCGCCGCCCCACGTTCTGACCGGACGGGCCCACGGCGAACGCCGGCGCAGGGCGGCTGCCCTATCCGGCGACGGTGGCAGCGTGGCGGTCGGCCCGCCGGACGATGTCCTGGAGCATGAGCAGCACCAGCGCCATCATGAGGAACACCGCGAGGTAGAAGCCCCAGGCCACGTTCACCTCCCTGTCGTGGAGCCGGTCACGCACGATGTCGCCGAGCCGGACCCCACCCGCGACCTCGTCCGCCGCGACGAAGCCGTACCCGCCCGGCGCGTCCACCGACGGGATCGCCAGCCAGGAGACGGTTGCCACGAGCAGACCCGTCGTCGCGGTGAGCAGGAACAGCCAGCGCAGCCGCGTCCGCCACCTGGTGGTGGCGGCACCGCAGGTGAGATGGCCGACCGCCGCGGTGACGCCGAGGAGCACGGCCAGCGACCAGGCCGACGAGCTGTGCCATGCCGTGGCCGTGTTGACGTGGTGGGTCTCCTGCCCACTGCCGTACCGGATGACCGTCCAGCTCAACCGGTACCAGGGGAGGAAGCTGTCGACGAGCAGCAGCAGGCCGAGCGCGGCGACGGACCGCTCCCACCAGGGTGCGCGGAGGAGCAGACCGTGCAGGTGGTGTGGGACAGCGACTCGCATGGACGAATGTTGGCCTGTCACCACCTTCCGCGTCATCCGGGGTGGACACCCGGGTGCGGGCCGTGCCCACGGCCGGGCGCACCGTCGTCGCGCTCGACCCCGACGACGACGGGCCGCCGCGCCGGCCCCGGGTGGGCTTGCCCGCGGGGGCAGGGAGGACTGCCCCTAAGACGGTCGGTGCCCGCGTACCGCGGCGACCGGGGTCGGGACAGGGTGGCCGGGTCGACTGTCGCCGATCCGAAAAGAGCGGTCATGACCTGGCAAGAGAACTACTGGGACGATGCCACGCAGAGCCCGGACTACTTCCAGCTTGTCGAGTTCGCCACCGTCCTCGACGGCGACTACGGCACCCGGATGTTCGGCCGGTGGATCGCGCAGATGCACCCGGACCGCCACGACCTGATCCGCAGCCTGGAGTACCTGCTGGTCACCTACCGGCACGGCGACGACGTGCGGGCGACGCTGGACACGTTCGAGCGCCAACTGCCCCGGCCGTGGGACGACTGGGCGATGGGCACCGCGCTGGCGGAGACCGCCCGACGGTTCCCGGACGTGCCTGTCGAACTCCGGGACGACGAGGACTTCGCCACGCTGGCCGAGCTGCTGCGCGACGACGAGCAGCTGTTCGCGCTCTGGCGGGAGGAGGTGCAGCAGGCCGCGGTCATGGCGCTGTCCGTCCCCGAGGTGATGCCCGCCTTCGTGGCGTCCTGCCAGGCCCTCGCCGAGGAGGCGCTCCGGTACCAGGGCCGGGGCAAGGAGGAGGAGAGCGACGAGGAGGACGAGGAGAGCTACGACCACTCCGGGTACGACCGGGCGTTCGGTCACATCGCGTCCGACGATGACCTGGTGGTGCCCCCCGCCCCGGAGAAGTCGGTCCGGTTCGCGCAGCCGCTGGTGGAGGGGGAGGACGCGCCGGAGTGGCAGCACGGCGAGTTCAAGATCGGGGTGGCCTTCACGCTGAACCCGGAGGCCAACTCGAACCTGCCCGGTCACTACTCCTGGGCGCAGACCCAGGCCCTGGTCAGCCCGTGGGGCGTGGATGTGGACGAACTCGCCACCATGATCGGGACGGCGATGAAGCGGATGCCCCGCATGTACCGGGACGACCGGCTGACCATCCACGTCTTCCCGCAGTACGTCTTCATCACGGTGACGATCGACTCGGCCCTCAACGCGCACAACACCGGGATCATCGCCACCCTGACCGACGACGGGGCGTACGCGCACTACGTGCAGTTCAAGGACCTGGTGATGTTCTACACCGACGAGAGCGACATGGACACCCCGATCTACAACGTGCTCAAGACGTTCGGGGACCCGTGGGCCGGTGGCACGGCCGAGAGCTACGTGGTGCGCCACGGCCGGGGCCGCAAGGCGCACTTCACCGTCGACCCGGTGCGGACCAGCCACGAGCAGAGCGTGGCGGCGGTCGTCCGGCGCTGCTCCGGCGGGCTGGACGTCCGGGTGCTGTCGGCCCGCCCGCAGTAGGGTGACAGCCGGCGGGGGCGCCGGGGCGGTGCCCGAACGGGCAGGCGGGACTGCCCGCAGGACTTCCCGTACGGTCGCGGTCGACCCGGACGGGCCGCGTTCACTGTCCACCATGGCAGCCTCAGCGTCCCGGTCCCTGCGCGCCGCGTCGGCGATCGCCGTGCTGGCACTCCTGGTGGCCGGTGCACCGCCGGCCGCGTACGCCGGGCTGTTCGCGGCACCGCGACCGGCCGGTGGCCCGGCGTTGCGGATCAGCGTGGGCGACGGCGTCGCCCCCCTGGTCGGCGAACCCGCCGGGACGACCCTCGAGCTGACCCCGGGTGGCTCGGCGGTGGTCACCCGCACGGTGACCACCGCGACCATCCCGCCCCGCCCGGACGTGGTGCTGCTCGCCGACACGACCGGCAGCATGCAGGCGGCGCTGAACGACGTCCGGGTCAACGCGAAGCGGATCGTCGACGACATCAGCGGCGTCCAACCCGACGCCCGGTTCGCGGTCGCCGAGTTCCGGGACGAGGGCGACGAGTTCGTCTTCCGCCTCAACCGGGACCTGACCGCCGTGCCGTCCGAGGTGCAGGACGCGGTGAACGTCTGGACCGCCGGGGGCGGTGGCGACGACCCGGAGGCCGGCCTGAACGCCCTGCACGCCGTCGCCACCGGAGCGGTCAGCCTGCGGACCGAGAGCAGCCCGATCGTGGTGATCTTCGGGGACGCGCCGTCGCACGACCCGAGCGTCGGCCACGACCTCGCCGGCACCATCGGGGCGTTGACCACCCGGGGGGTGCGGGTGGTGGCCGTGGACGTCGGCAACCCGGGCAGCTACTCCCTCGACCAGACCGGGCAGTACACCGAGATCACCAGGCAGACCGGGGGCGTGCTGCTCAACGCCGCCGGCCCGTCCGAGGTCTCCAACGCCATCCTGGCCGGCATCCGTGCCATCCAGAGCACCGTCGCCGCGCACGTCACCGACTGCGACCCGCAGCTCACGGCCTCCGTCACCCCGGCCGAGCAGACCGTCGACAGCGGCGGCACCGTCGACCTCACCGTCGCCGTCGCGGTCGACCCCGCAGCCCGCAACGGGGAGTACGCCTGCCGGCTCGTCGTGTCCGTGGACGGCATCGTGCAGGGCGAGCCGGAACGGCTGACCGTGACCGTCAGCGGCGCGGCACCCGACGTACCGGTGCTGCACTCCGACGCCACCACGCTCGACCTCGGGGAGGCTCCGCTCGGGGTGCCCTCGGCGGCCCGGACGGTGACCCTCACCAACACCGGCGACTACCCGCTGACCGTGGCCGCCGCCCTCGCCGAACAGCCCCTCCCGGCGGTCTTCGCGGTGACCGGCTCCACCTGCGCCGGGGTGCTGGCCGTCGCCAGATCCTGCACGATGGCGCTCACCGCCACCCCCCGGGCGATCGGCGCGGCGACGTCGACGCTCAGCCTCGCCAGCGCCACCGACACCGGCGGGGTCGCCGCCCAGTCGCTGGCGCTGAGCGTCTCGGGTCGCAGCCCGACGTTGCAGTTCAACCCGGGCGTCGGCCGTCCCGGCCAGGTGGTCACCGCGCTCGGCCAGGGCTTCCCGGCCGGTGCCGAGGTGCTGGTCGGCTGGGTCGACGGCGCCGGCACGGTGACGGCGGTCGCCGACGCGTCCGGCCGGTTCGCGGTGCCGATGGTGGTCTTCGAGGAGGGGCTCGCCGGCCCCCGGACCGCGCTCGCCTCGGTGCCGGCGGTCGGCCAGGTGACCAGCGGTACGTTCCTGGTGCAGTCGGCGACCGCCCAGCCGGGCCCCTTCACCCGCCGCCGCTGACCGGCCCACCCGCCGGGGCGCACGGGCCCGGGCCACGGCCGGGGCGCACTGGACCCGGGCCACCCCCGGCGGGGTCGCCCAGGGCACGCGGCCCGCTCAGCCGACCAGTACCTGACCGGTGGCGACGATGCTGCCGGCCGGCAGCGGCGCGGGATCGTTGCAGGTGTTGACCTTGTCGCCGTGCCGGGCCGCCGGCTTGCCGTTGATCAGCACCAGCGGGCTGCCGGCGATGATCGTGCCCTGGTTGTTCGGTGGCGTCTGGAACGGCCCACCGGTCGGCACGTGCGGCGGGGCGTTCACCGCGACGCTGCCGACGACGGCGGCCGGCTTGCCCTCGATCAGCACGTCGGTGCTGCACCCGTTGGCGATCGTCCCGGCGAACGGCATCGGGGTGGGTGTCGGCACCGGCCCGGCCGGTGAGGGCACCATGATGATGTGCGTGTCGGTGCCGACCACCTTGTCACCGAGCTTCGCCGCGGGTACGCCCACGATGACAACCTCCCCCTGAGCGACGGGACGGGATCAGATCAGCCCCTCGCGGATGGCGTGCGCGACCGCCTGGGTGCGGTTACGGACACCGAGCTGGGTGGTGATCTCGTGCACGATGTTCTTGATGCTGCGCTCCGAGTAGGACAGCTCCCGGGCGATCGTCGCGATGTCCGCCCCGGCGGCGATCATCCGGAGCACGGCGAGCTGACGCGGGGACAGCGGCAGGATGGTCAACCCCCGGGGCGCCAACACCTGCCGTTGCGCCCGGCCCACCCGGATCAGCAGCGAGCTGAGCAGGTCGGTGGGGAGCCTCGCCTCGCCCCGGGCGGCGGCCCGGACCACCTCGCGCAGCAGGGTGGCGGTGCTCTCCGAACGGCGTACCAGGCTCAGGCCGCCCGCCTCGATCGCCTGCAGGCCGGCGGTGTCGTCGAGCTGCCCCACCACCAGCACCGGTCGGGGGGACGGCCGCCCGGTCAACGCGTCGAGCTGGGCCAGCAGCCACCCGTCCACCGTGTCGGCGACGATCACCAGGATGTCCGGGTCGTCGTCGGGGCCGGCCACCACGACCGGGCGGGTGCCTGCGGGTTCGTCCGGCCCGACGGTGTCGAGCTGGGCCGTCACCCCGGCCTGGGAGATCGGGTCGCGGGAGCGGACCGCCGCGCGGACCGGCTCCGGGTGGACGGTGTCGGCCGGGTCGGCGGTGTGGGCCGGGCCGGCGGAGCGCGGGCCGGGGGCCTGCCGGGCGGCGGCGTGCTGGTCGCTCATCGGCTGGGGGAGGGGCTCGGGGTGGGCGCGACCGGCACGAGCTGACCGGCGAAGTACGCGGCCGGGGTGCACGCCGTGGTGCCCGGGTTCGCGCACTTCACCGCGACCGTCACCGGCTGGCCGGCGGAGAACCGCAGCGGCTGGACGAAGTGGTAGTCCAGGTCCCGGAAGTTGTTCAGGCCGGTCTCCAGCAGCACCGTGTCGCCCCGCCGCACCTGGAGCAGGCCGGCGTCGCCGTGCGGATTCTGCAGCACGATGTCGGTCACCCAGAGCACCTTCTTCTCGGCCGGCCGGTAGGTGGAGAGGGTGAACTCGTTGGCCGTGGTCGGCGACGCGCTGGTCGCCACCCGGAAGTCGGCGGCGGTCTCCGGGTCGGCGTTGTCGAGCGTCCCGCCCTGGGCACCCGGCCCGTTGCCGTTGCCCTTTCCGGTGTCGGTCGTCGGGCTCGGGGCAGCGCTCGGTTTCGGGCTGGCACCGGCGGCGACGATGGCCACCTTCTCGGCCTTCTCGGCGGTCTGCGCCGCCTCGCTGGCCTGGGTTTTCACCTCGGCCACCTCCTGGGACAACTCCTTGGTCTCCACCTGCGCGGCCTCCTTGGCGGTGGACTGCACGGTGGGCTTGAGCACCGCGAACCAGAGCCCCACCAGGGCCACCGCCGCCGCGGCGGCCACCAGCACCACCCGGGGCGACCAGGCCGGCAGGACGGACCGCTGCACCAGCAGGCCGTCGCTGGTGATCGGCTCGGCGTCGGGACGGGTCACCGCCACCTGGAACGGCAGGTTGCGGTCCGGGCCGAGCAGGAACCGCTTGCGGGGGCGTACCCGCAGCTTCACGAACGTGGCGGTGCCCGGCCGCAGCACCGGCGCGGCCGGCAGCACCCGGAAGGTCAGCAACCGGTCCGGGTCGGCGGGCAGCACCTCGACCGTGGTCTCGACGTTGCCGGTGTTGTCGATCACCAGCTGGTGCCGGGCGGCGCGACGCGCCTGGGAGGTCCGGGGCACCAGCTCCGTCGCCAGCTCCACGAAGGGCTGCACGGTGACGGTGCCCTCCTCGACCACCGAACCCTCGGGGTTCTCCCGCCCCCGCACCCGTACCCCGAAGTCGACGCTGCCGGCCGGCACGGTCGCCGCACGCGGCGGCGTGAACGTCACCCGCGCCTCCTGCTCGGTGCCGGGCAGCAGGTTCATCGTCGCCGGCTCGACCTCGGCCCACGGCGCGGCGTCGCCGACCACGTCCAGGGTGAACTGGTCGACGACGGCGGCGGTGTTACGCACCCGGACGGTGCAGCCGACCGTGCCGCCCGCGGCGACGGTGAGGTCGGTCTCGACAAGTCCCACAGCGACACTCATGCGGGCAGTGTGGCCGCGCGGGTGCGGCCGGCAGAACCACGATCGAGGAACACCAAGGGGCAGCCGTGGCTACCTGAACGGGCAGCGGAACGCCTGATCGGGCAGCGGGCCGTCAGCGCGGCTCGCTGATCCCGCCCCTCGGCCGGCGGCCCGCCACCCCGCCGGGGCCGGCGGGTCGGCCGCCACCGCTGTTCACGCTGACCTCGCGCGGCGGCGGAGCCAGGTCGGTCTGCGTCTCGGGCACGAACGGCACGAGCAGTTGCAGGTGCAACCCGGTCCGGGCGGTCCCGCCGTACCCCACCCAGGCGGAACCGGCGTCCCCCTCCCGCCGGGGCGCGCTGCGCACCACCACCGGCTGGTTGGCGCGGGCCACCGCACCGGTCAGGAACCCCGACGGCAGGGCGGTGCAGCTCGCGCAGCCCACCAGCAGGTCACCCAGCAGCCGGTGCTCCCGCTCGGTGTCGGCCGCCCAGGCGGTCAACAGGTAGCTGAACCGGTACCGGCGGCCCGGCGGTCGACGCCCGACGAGCTGGCCGTCGGCGTCGCGTAGCTCGTCCCAGGTCGCCGAGACGCCCGCCGAGTCCTCCTCGACGTCCAGCAGGAACGCCGAGACCAGGTCACCGTCGGCACGCTGCGCGCACCGGTCCGGCGGGTCGAAGACGACCGGCACGTCCGCCGGCAGGTAGTGGCCCAACCAGGCCCGGACCGACAGGTCGACATCCCAGATCATCCGTCCACCCTGCCGGCTGCCCGAACGGGAGCGCGGGCGGCGGCCGGGCAGGCCGTCGGGGCGGATCGGTTGCCCTTGGGGGCAGTGGTGCCTACCCCGGTGGCGTCCCGGCGGGCAGCCCTGACGGGCGGTCGGCGTTGGCAGGCTCGGCCCCATCACACAGTCGTACAGGAGGTTCGATGCCGACGTATCTGTCGCCGGGCGTCTACGTGGAGGAGGTTTCCTCCGGGTCGAGGCCGATCGAGGCGGTCGGGACGGCCGTCGCCGCGTTCGTCGGCTTCGCCGAGAAGGGGCCCGTCGACGAGCCCACGCTCATCACGAACTGGACGCAGTACACCCGCACCTTCGGTGGTTTCGTGGCGGGCAGCTTCCTGCCGCTGTCGGTCTACGGCTACTTCCTCAACGGGGGCGGCTCCGCGTACGTGGTCCGGGTGGGCGGTGGTGCCGGGGCGGACGCCACCGCCGACGAAGCCGCCGGTGAGTCGTACGCGGCTGCGGCCGTACCGGCGGCCGGTGACAACGGCCGGCTCTCCTTCACCGTCCGGGCGGCGCTGCCCGGCCCCGCCGGCCAGGACCTCTCGGTCGAGGTCGCCGACGCCTCCGAGGGCGGCGACGACGCGTTCAAGCTCGTCGTCAAACAGGCCGGCAAACCGGTCGAGACGTTTGACAACCTGACCACCAAGCGGGGCGCGGGCAACGTGGTCACCGCCGTCCGCCAGCAGTCCAAGCTGATCCAGATCGAGGAGGCGAAGGGCGCGACCCTCGCCCCGCCCCGACGCGGCGCCGAGATCACCCTCGCCGCGCCCGCGCTGCCGGCCACCACGACCGGCACCGGCGACCTGCGGGTACGCGCCGAGGACTATGTGGGCGACGTCAGCGACCGGACCGGCTTCGCCGGGCTGGAGGCGATCGAGGACATCACCATGCTCTGCGTCCCCGACCTGGCCGCCGCCCACCAGCGGGGGGCCATCGACGACGAGGCGTTCAAGGCCGTCCAGTTGGCGATGATCGCGCACTGCGAGCTGATGGGTGACCGGGTGGCCATCCTCGACCCGCCGCCCGGCCTGCACCCGCAGCGCCTCAAGGAGTGGCGGATGGACGTCGCCGGCTACGACTCCAAGTACGCCACCCTCTACTGGCCCTGGGTCAAGGTGATGGACCCGGCGCAGGGCCGGGCGGTCTTCATGCCGCCCAGCGGGCACGTCGCCGGTGTGTGGGCCCGCAACGACGACACCCGGGGCGTCCACAAGGCACCCGCCAACGAGATCATCCGGGGTGCGCTCGCCCTGGAGAGCGGGCTGACCAAGGGCGAACACGACCAGCTCAACCCGATCGGGGTCAACTGCATCCGGGCCTTCCCCGGGCAGGGCATCCGGATCTGGGGCGCACGGACGCTGTCCAGCGACGCCGAGTGGCGCTACCTCAACGTCCGGCGACTGTTCAACTGGATCGAGAAGTCGATCCTGCTCGGCACCAACTGGGTGGTCTTCGAGCCCAACGACCCGCGCCTCTGGGACGCGGTGCGCCGGGTCATCACGATGTTCCTGCGCCGGGTCTGGCGCAGCGGCGCGCTCATGGGCGACACCTGGTCCGAGGCGTTCTTCGTCAAGTGCGACGCCGAGAACAACCCGCCGGAGAACCTCGACGCCGGCATCCTCACCGTCGACATCGGCATCGCCCCGGTCAAGCCGGCCGAGTTCGTGGTGTTCCGACTCTCCCAGCTCTCGCAGGGCTCCGGCGACTGACCGGCCCCGGCGGCGAGCACCCGACCTGAGCGACGACGAGACCAGGAGAAACGAGCATGGCCGGTCAGGGTACCCAGGACCCGAAGCAGAACACCCAGATCATCAGTGCCGCCGTCTTCCGGCTGGAGGTGCCGGGCATGTCGGCGATCAACTTCGCCGAGCTGGTCGGGATCAGCAGCGAGGTGGAGAACGCGGAGTACATGGCCGCCGGCACGACCGGGCCGATCTTCTCCCGGCACTTCGGTCGGACCAAGCCGCCGACGGTCACCCTGAAGCGGGGCCTCGACCTCAACGGCGACCTGTGGCTCTGGCACCAGAAGGTGCGCAACATGATGTACGACGCCTACCGGGACTGCGCCCTGAAGCTCTACGGCCCCGGTGACGACCTCAACGGCGACGCCCGGTTGACGTACATAATGACCAACGCCTGGCCGTCGCGGGTGGAGGTCAGCGGGGTCAAGGCCGGGGCCACCGACATCGTCTACCAGACGGTGACGCTGATGTGCGACGACCTGTTCGACTTCAATGCGCGGATCTAGCCTCGCCGAGCCCGCCGCCGCACCGGCGGCGGGCCTGCGGACCGAGTACCCGTTCGTGCTGCCGCGCGGGCTGGTCGACGACCGGGGCGGGGTGCACCGCGAGGGCACCATGCGACTGGCGACCGCCCGCGACGAGATCACCCCCCAGGGCGATCCCCGGGTACGCCAGAATCCGGCGTTCCTCGCCGTGCTGCTGCTCGCCCGGACGGTCACCCGCATCGGCGGGGTGCAGGCCGTCGACGTCGACGTGATCGAGCACCTCTTCGCCTCCGACCTGGCCTTCCTCCAGGACCTCTATCGGCGGATCAACCAGCAGGGGCACACCGGGGCCGAGGTGACCTGCCCCCGCTGCGGGGGGCGCTTCGCGGTGGACCTGGCCGGCGGCTGACCCGACGAATCCTGACCCAGCCCCGGGCGGCCCGACGCCGTACACCCGAACCGGAATCTGAAGGAGGTGGGCATGGCCTGGTCGTTACGGCCCGGACAGCCGTTCTGGCCGCGTCGCCGCCGGACGGTCGGGGCACCCGCACCCGCACCTGTTCCGGTCGCGTCGTGGATGTCCACCGACCGGTACCCGGTCCTGCCCCGCCTGCCCCTGCTGACCGTGGCACCCGCCTCGGCGATGGTGACCATCCCGCAGCCCGGGACGGCCACGGACGACCCGTCGCGCTGGACGGCTACCGCTGCGGCCGGGTGGACGTCACCCGCTCCGGTCCGGCCGGGGGTGGCCGGTCCGGGTGCCGGGTGGCCGGTCGCCCCGGTGGCGTACGAGGCCCCGCCGACCGGGGACGACGCTTCGCCGTTTCCCTGGTCGGGCGGCCATCTGCCGGGAGTCCCGCAACCGGTTGCCGGCCCGGCGACCGTAATGCCGTCGTCACCCGATCCGACCCGGTCGGGCGGCCACGGTCCCGCCCTCGACCACGGTCCCGCCCTCGACGGCGGTCCGGCTCCCGACCACGGTCCGGCCCTCGGTCGTGGCGTGACTTCCGGCCACGGTCCGGTCTTCGGCCACGGGCCGGCGGTGGTACCGGGGGCGATTCCGGGTCCGGCGGGGGACGGCGGTTCGTCGCCGGACGCGGGGTGGAACGTGGCCGGTGGTCCGGCCGTAGACCAGCGTTCGACGGTGCAGCGTGGCCCGAGCGGGGCGGCGAACAGGCCCGGGGGAGAGGGTGCCTTCCCGGCACCGGGTCCGACGGGTGGGCCGGAGAATGCGCAGCAACCACCGTCCGCCGGGCGATCCGACGGGGCCGGGGAGGATGCCGCAGCCGCCCGGGCGGCAGCGCAGTTCGCCGCCGCCGGTCTGCCCACCGCGCAGGTCTGGCCGCCGCCGGGATTCGAGGTCGCCTACCTGGCGGCGGAGGCCACCCGGGCCGCCGAGGAGTCCCGGGCGTCGGCCGGCGGCGGGCGTGCCCGGCCGGGGCTGCCGGACACCGGCCGGGGCACGGCCACCGCCGCCCCGGGTCACGACGGTCGGAGCGATCCGGAGGGGACCCCGCCGTCGACCGGTGAGGTGCGCCCGGTCGAGGTGGCCTTCGCCGGACGTCGGGGCCGCACCGCCCGGCCGACGACGGCGCGACCGCACCAGGAGCCGGCCTCCCCGGCGGACCAGGGATCAGCCGATCCGGGTGGCACGACCGCCCCGCCCGCCGTCGCCCCGGAGCGGCCCGCCGGGCCCGCCACCCGGGAAGGCGGGTCCGCCACCCGGGACCAGCCCGAACCGGGCAGCCGGATCGGCCCGGACGAGGCCACCGGCAGCGACCGCGACGCCCCCACCGACCGTCGGCGGGACGGCTCGCCGGGCGGTGGGCAGGACCGGCCGGCGGGCGTCGGGCAGGACCGCCCGGAGTACCCGGCGCGGGTGACCGGGCCGGCGGACCACCGGGGCGGGACCCTCGACGAGGCCGGTGCCGTGGCCGGATCGGCAGCCGCACCGCCGGCACACCCGGCCGGAGGGACCCGGGACGGCGTGACCGCAGGTGCCACGGCACCGACCCGGCGCGCGGACCCGGCCGACTGGCCGAGGTCCGGGAACCGGCCAGTCGCGGACCCCGCCGAGCGGCCGGCGTCCGGGAAGCGGCCACTCCCGGACCCTGACCAGTGGCCGGCGTCCGGGAGCCGGCCAGTCGCGGACCCTGCGGAGCGGCTGGCGTCGGAGGGCCAGCCAGGACCGGCGGGGCGCGACATCGCGGAGGAGCGGCCGGGTCCGGCGGCAGCGCGCGACACCGGGGACTATCGGACCGCCCCACCGGTGGGGCGGGACACCCACCGCCCCGAGCCGGTGTCCCCGCCGCCGTCCTTCTTCCTCACCCGGCGTCCGGAACGGTCCACGCCGGCCGGGCCTGAGTCGGGAGTGGACCGGGAGCACGGCCGGGCCGGGCAGGGACCGTCGGCCGGCCCGGGACAGGCGGAAACGGTGCCGTCCGGCGTCCCGCACCCACCCGTACCGTCGGCCGAGCGGGTCGGCCGGCCGACGGTCGTACCAGCCATGGACGCGCAGGTCCCGGCGTACCCCGTCGGGGTCGTCACGGCCGTGCCGACGGTGGCGGACGACCGGCCGGGCCCGGCACCGACCACGGTGCAGGGGGCCGGGCCGCTGGCGCACCGCGCGGGTCCGCCGCCTACTGCGGTGGGCGACCCGGAGCTTCCGGAGCAGGTGCCGGCGGCCCTGGTGGACGGCTTCCGGCAGCGGTACGGCGTGGACGTCGCGGCGGTGCCGGTGTGGCGGGGCGCGGCGGCCACGGAGGTGGTGCAGCAGGCCGGAGCGCGGGCGGCGACCCGGGGTGGTGAGGTGCTGCTGCCGGCCTCGGCCGGGCCGCTGGACGCGCCGCCCGCCCGCGCGCTGCTCGCCCACGAGCTGGCCCACGTGGTGCAGCAACGGGCGTTCGGGGCGACACCACCGGCCGAGTCGACCGGCACCGGCCGGGACCTGGAGGCGCGTGCCCTCGCCGCCGAGCACGCCTTCGGCGACGGCGGTGGGCCGGGTGCCGGAGGCCCGCTGCCACCCGTCGCACCGCTGGCCGGCGGGGGTGCCGCGCCGACACCCCCGGGTGCCGCCGGGACCTGGGGCACCACCCCCGGCGGCGGGCTGACCTGGCAGGCGAAGCCCGGTGCGGGAGGCGTACCCCCGGCAGCGCCGACCGGCCCGCCGACCGCCGCCCAGCCGCTCCAGCGGGCGTCGATGGACACCCCGGCGGCCACCCTCGACGACCTGCGGGCGCTGGTGCGGGGCGAACTCGACCAGCAGCAGGACCAGGCCGCCGATCCGCCGGCCGGGCCGCCGTCGGACGCCCTGCGGGCCGAGGTGGCAGCAGCGACGGCGGCACCCGCGATCGACCGCAGCGCGGGCCGGATCGCCGAGGTACGCGACGCGGTCGAGCGGCTGCGGGCCGAGCTGCGCACGGTGGCCGACCGGGGACGGGCCACGGCGGCCCGGCTGGACCAGGAGGCCGACCGGGTGCCGGACCGGTCGCCGGGCCGGCCGGTAGACCTGGAGAACCCCGACGACCTGGAGGAACTGGCTGGCCGCCTGTACGGGCGGTTACGCGGACGGCTGCGGCAGGAGCTGCTTGTCGACCGGGAACGCAGCGGACGGCTGACCCAGTTCCGCTGAGCACGCCGGGCGGCACGACGCACGCCGGGCGGCACGACGCACGACCGCACGGACGCGGGACCAGGACGAGGCGACGAGGAGGGCGAAACGATGGCAGGCGGTCTTTCCACCGCGGCCCGCTTGATGGGCGGCTTCTTCGAGGTCACCGGCGTCAACCACAGGTACCTCGTGGTCATCGACGACGAGCGGTACAACCTCGGCTCCTGGTCCCGGGTCTCCGGGCTGGGGGTGACCTGGCAGGTCTGCGAGTACCGGGCCGGGGACAGCAACGACGTCTTCACGTACGTGGGTGAGCCGACCTACAGCCGGATCCGGCTCAGCCGGGCGGTCTGCTTCGACTCCCAGGTCGTCCAGGAGTGGCTCTGCCAGCAGGCCAACCGGTACCGCCCGCTCAGCGGCACGATCCAGCTCGTCGACAGCGTCGGCCTGAAGATCGTCGGCTGGGACCTGAAGCACTTCTTCCCGGTCGGCTGGTCGGTGTCGGAACTCGACCCGAGCCACAGCGGGGTGGCGGTCGAGACGCTGGAACTGGCGCACACCGGCTTCCTGCACGACGACGTGAAGTTCTCGCTCTGATGGCCGCCGTCTCCGCAGGCCAGCTCGGCGGGATGCTGGGCGACCCGAGCCAGACCGCGCAGGGGCTCGCCGCAGGCGGCCTGCTCCAGATGTTCCGCGACGGGCCGGGGGTCAAGCGGACCCTCAAGCTCGGCCTGGCGATGCGTTTCCAGGTGACCATCGGTGACGTCCCGATCGGGCTGTGGCGTTCCTGCCGGGGCCTGCGGGCCGACTTCCGGCCCGAGGTGGTCCGGGTGACCGGCGACTACGTCGGCCAGTACCACCTGCCCGGCGAGGTCAGCTACGCCCCGGTCGTGCTGGAACGGGCGGTGCACCGGGAGAGTTCCGCGCAACTGCAACAGTGGCTGGTCGGGGTGCTGCGCTCGTGGCAGGACGGCACCGGCGACGACACCCGGACCACCGCCCGGATCACCCTGCTCGACGCCGACGGCGAACCGGTCACCAGCTGGCTGCTCTACGGCGTACGGCCGTCGTCGTGGACGGGCCCGGACCTCTCCTCGGACAGCAACCAGGTCGCGGTGGAACGGCTGGAGCTGGTGCACGAGGGGTTCTTCCCCGACCTGCAGGCCAAAGCGGAGACGGCGACCCTGTCGTCGCCGACGCTCGGTCGGGTCGCGTTCTCCTACAACCCGGCCAAGATGGGCATCACCCGCTCCTCCCGGGCGTCCCAGCTCGTCGGCCGGGGCCGGGGGGTGGAACTCACCTCCGACACCGCGTTGCGGGTGATGGCCGGTGAGGTGCTGCTGGTCGGCGCGGGGGTGGCCCAGGACGTGCAGAAGCTGATCGCCTTCTCCGGCCCGCCGAGCGTCGACGAGCAGAGCCGCACCGCGTCCAGCATCGAGCTGCCCCGGTTGACCTTCACCTGGGGAAAGCTGTCGATGGCCGTCAACCTGAGCACGCTGAACGTCAACCTGACCCGGTTCGACGGTGACGGGCAGCCGGTGCGGGCCCAGGCCACCCTGGACCTGATCGTGATCGAGGGGGAGATCTTCCCCAAGCGCGGCGGCCCGGTGCCCACCCGGTCGGTGCGGACCGACCCGGCGCAGTGGCGGCAGCGGGCGCTGGCCAGCGGCCTGGACGACCCGATGCGGGCGCAGGCCAGGGGCGCGTCCGTCGGGGCGCGGCGGTAGTGGGGGCGAGACGATGACCGCGATCGACCGGCACGGCCTGCTCTGGGGTACGGCGACGCTGCGCCCCCGGGTCACCGTCGGCACCGCCGGCCGGGCGCTGCCGACGGCCGCCGCCGACCAGCTGGTACGGGTGGTGGTGGACACCCAGGCCGCCCTGCCGGACATGTTCGAGCTGACCTTCGCCGACCTGGACGGCAGCGTGCTGCGCACGGCCGGACTGGAGCTGGGCACCGCCGTGCAGGTCTTCGGCCCGACCGGGGACGGCTCGGCCGAGCACCGGCTGATCAGCGGCGAGGTGACCGCCGTGGAGGGGCACTTCGTGGACGTCAGCGCCCACGTGGTGGTGCGCGGCTACACCCACGACCACCGGCTGCACCGGGTACGGCGGACCCGTACCTTCCTCAACCAGTCGGATGCCGACGTGGCCCGGCAGGTGGCGACCGCCGCGAAACTGTCGGTCGGCACGATCGACGCCACCACCGGCCGGCTGGCCCACCTCTCCCAGGTCGCCCAGACCGACTGGGAGTTCCTCAGCGCCCGCGCCCGGGAGATCGGCTACGAGATCGGCGCCGACGGGGACCGGTTCCACTTCCGCCGGGCGGCCACCGCCCGCCGGGCCGGCAGCCCGGTGCCGTTGACCTTCCGGGGCAACCTGCGCCGCTTCCTGCCCCGGGTCAGCGCCGGCAACCTCGCCCCCGAGGTCGAGGTCCGCGCCTGGGACCCGGTCGCGGCGACGACGGTGGCGAGCCGTACCGCGACCACCGCCGACGGGGTGAGCCTGGCCGGCCGGACGCCGACCGCCGCCGCCGACACGTTCGTCCCCCGGAGCACGGCGGCACCGCCACGGGCCGGCAACAGCGCGGTCGGTGACGTCGGGCCGGCCCCCGGACCCCGCGCGCACGTCCTGGTCGGCCGGGGACTGCCCGTGCCCGGCCGGGCCGACGGCGCGGTCACCCAGGTCGCGAAGGGGCTCGCCGCCAGCGTTGGTGGCGGGTTCGCCGAGGCGGAGGGGGAGGCGCTGGGCGACGCCCGGCTGGTCGCCGGCAAGGCGGTCAGGGTGGACGGGGTGCCGGCCCCGTTCGCCGGCACCTGGACGCTCAGCGCCGCCCGGCACGTCTTCGACGAGTCTGGGGAGGGCTACCGCACCGAGTTCACCATCGGCGGGACGCAGGACCGGTCGCTGCTCGGACTGGCGGACACCGGCGGTGGTGACCCGGGCGGTCCGGCCCGGATCGACGGGGTGGTCTGCGGGGTGGTCAGCAACGTCAAGGACCCGCAGAACCTGGGCCGGGTCACCCTGGCGTTGCCCTGGCTGTCGCCGGACCACGAAACCGACTGGGCGCCGGTGGGGCAGCTCTTCGCCGGCCCGACCGGTGGCGCGTTCTTCGTGCCGGAGCCGGGTGACCAGGTGCTCGTCGCGTTCGAGTTCGGCGACGTACGCCGCCCGTACGTGCTCGGCAGCCTGCCCAGCCGGCACACCGGGTACGGCCTGGACGGCGGGCAGACGTCGTCGACGAAGCCGGGGGCGAGCGGGGTGAAGTCGGTGGGGCAGACCAGTTCGGTGATCCGGCGGGGCCTGCTGTCGCCGTCGGGCAGCCGGCTGGTCTTCCACGACGAGGTGCCGCCCGGCGGCAAGGGGCAGCCGACCGCCGCCGACGTGGTCCTCGGTACCAAGGGCGACAAGCTCTCGCTGGCGATGGACCAGGTGGCCGGCACGGTGACCCTGCGCTGCGCGCCCGACAAACCCGGCAAGTTGCTGATCGAGTGCACCGGACAGACCGCCGTGGAGATCAAGGCCGGTCCGGGCGGCAGCCTCACCCTCGACGGCGGCACCAGCCTGAAGCTCAAGGGCAAGACGGTCGACATCAGCGGTACGCAGGTCAACATCAGCGGCACCGCGTCGACCGCCATCAAGGGCAAACCCATCCAGCTCAACTGAGGAGTGCCATGCAGGCCGACGTCATCGGCACCGGGTGTGCCTTTCCGCTGCGGGTCCAGCCCAACGGCCGGCTCGCCACGATCAGCGGCACCGCCCTGCTGGAGCAGGCGATGTGCGTGATCCTGGCGACCTACCCGGGGGAGCGCCCGATGCGCCCGGAGTTCGGCTCCCGGCTGCGCGACTTCGTCTTCGAGCCGGTCACCGGGCAGACCCGGCGGGCGGTGGCGGTGGAGGTGCGCGCCGCCCTGGAACGCTGGGAGACCCGGGCCGAGATCGACGACGTCACCGTCACCGAGGACCCGGCCGGCGGCGACGGGCTGCTGCACATCGAGGTCCGCTACCGGGTACGCGACACCGACGAGCCCGGCACCCTCGGGCTCAACCTGCGGACCCTCCCCGGCGACCGGGAACTGACCGGTACGGGGGTGCTCGGCTGATGGCGCTGCCCGCCCCCGACCTCGACGACCGGGGCTTCGACGACCTGGTCGGTGACGCCCGCCGGTTGATCGCCGACCGCTGCCCGGAGTGGACGGACCTGCACCCGGCCGACCCGGGGATCACCCTGATCGAGACGTTCGCGTCCCTGACCGACCAGCTCATCTACCGGCTCAACCGGGTGCCCGACCGGCTCTACGTGAAGTTCCTGGAGCTGATCGGGGTACGCCTGGTGCCGCCCACGGCAGCCAGGACCACGCTGACCTTCTGGCTGTCCACCCCGGCCCGCGCCACCCAGGTCGTGCCGGCGGGGACGCGGGCGGTGACCGTCGGCGACGGCGGGGACCCCCTGGTCTTCGCCACCCTCGCCGACCTCGCTGTGCCGCCCTGCGCGTTGACCCGGCTGCGGGTCCGGACCGCCGACGGGATCACCGACCAGACCGGTGCCCTGGAACTGGGCGGCCCGGTGGCCGCGTTCTCCCCGGTGCCGCAGCCCGGCGACGAGCTGCTGATCGGGCTGGACCGGGCGGTCGGCGGCTGCGCGGTGCGGCTGGAGTTCGAGGGCCGGGTCGACGGCGTCGGGGTCAACCCGCTGCACCCGCCGCTGCGTTGGGAGGCGCGTGGCACCGACGGCTGGCTCGAATGCGAGGTCGGGCTGGACGAGACCGGCGCATTGAACCGTCCCGGCGCGATCCTGCTGCACGTGCCCGCCGGACACCAGGCGACCCTGGTCGACGGGGAACTGGCCGGTTGGCTGCGGGCCCGGGTGGTCACCCCGCAGGAGGGGCAGCCCGGCTACAGCGCCTCCCCGGTGGTCCTCGGGTTGGCCGCGAACACCGTCGGCGGCACCACCGAGGCGGTGCACGCCGACCTGGTGGACGACGAGGAACTCGGCGACTCCGAGGGGGTGCCCGGCCAGCGGTTCACGCTGACCCGCCGGCCGGTGCTGGCCGGCTTCGGCGACCCGGTGCTGGAGGTCAGTTCCGACGACGGCTGGCAGCGGTGGTCGCCGGTCGAGCACTTCGCCGGCAGCGGCCCCGAGGACCGGCACTTCCTGCTCGACGGGGTGGCCGGTGAGGTGGTGTTCGGCCCGGCCGTCCGGCAACCCGACGGCACGTTGCGCCGCTACGGCGCGGTGCCGCCCCGGGGCGGTCGGCTGCGGCTGCGCCGCTACGCGGTGGGCGGCGGCAGCCGGGGCAACGTCGGCGTCGGCGCGGTCACCGCGTTGCGGACCTCGATCCCGTACGTCGCCGGGGTGGAGAACCGGCACCCGGCCAGCGGCGGGGTGGACGGCGAGACCCTGGACGAGGCCCGCCGCCGGGGCCCACTGACCTTGCGCAGCCGCAGTCGCGCGGTGACCGCCGAGGACCACGAGGTGCTGGCCCGGGAGGCCGCCCCGGAGCTGGCCCGGGTCCGCTGCGTGCCGAGCAACGGTGACGGGCCACCGGTGGCGCGGCTGCTGGTGGTGCCGGCGGCGCCCGCGCAGGACGGGCGGCTGCGGCTGGAGGACCTGATCCCGGCCGAGTCGAGCCTCGCCCGGGTGGCCGGGCGGCTGGACGCCACCCGGCTGATCGGCACCCGGGTGGTCGTCGAGCCGCCCCGCTACCGGGGGGTGACCGTGGTGGCCCGGGTAGTCGCCCGGCCCCGGGTCGTCGTCGAGCGGGTCCGCGAGGAGGGCCTGGCCGCCCTGTACGGCTTCCTCAGCCCGCTGACCGGCGGTGGCCCGGACGGTCGGGGCTGGCCGTTCGGGCGTCCGGTGCAGGCCGGGGAACTCTTCGCCGTATTGCAGCGGGTACGCGGGGTGGAGCTGGTGGAGGACCTGCGGCTGTTCACCGCGAACCCGGTGACCGGTGAGCGGGGCATCGAGGCGGGCCGGATCGACCTGGAGCCGGACAGCCTGGTCTTCTCCTTCGACCACCAGCTCCGGGTGGAGGAGCACTGATGCGCGGCCCGGTCGACGTGGCGATGCCGTACCCGATCGCCGGTTTCCTGCCCGCCCTGTTGCAGGAGGACGACCTGCTGGTGCGCTGGACCGAGGGGCTGGACGAGGTGCTCGCGCCGGTGGTGTCCACCCTCGACTGTCTCGACGCGTACCTGGACCCGGCGCTGACCCCGCCGGACTTCCTGCTCTGGCTCGGCCACTGGGTCGGTGCCCAGCTCGACGAGAACTGGCCGGTCGGGCGGCAGCGCGCGATGGTGGCCGGCGCGGTCGCCGCGCACCGGCTGCGCGGGACGGTCGCCGGGCTGCGGATGGCCCTGGAGCTGGCGACCGGGGGCGAGGTGGAGGTCCTCGACTCGACCGGGGTGTCCTGGTCGACCCGGCCGGAGCCGCTGCCGGACTCGCTGCCACCGGCCCGGGTGCACGTCCGGGTGCGGGTGGACGATCCGGCGGCGGTGGCCCGGCACGCCCTCGACGAGCTGTGCCGCGCGGTCGTCCCGGCGCACGTGACGACGACCCTGGAGGTGCTCGACCATGATCATCTGTCGTGAGTGCGGCAACCACAACGGTGACGCGGACACCTTCTGCGGGTCCTGCGGCAGCTTTCTGGAGTGGACCGGCGAGAAGACCGTGCCGAAGATTCCGGTCGAGACGGTCCAGGATGCGGAGCAGGAGCTTCGGCAGAAGCCGACGCTGCTGCAACGTATCGCCGGGGTGATCGCGCCCGCGCCGGGCGGCTCACCTGTCGACGAGGGTGTGGTGCGGGTCGGCAGCGGGCCGGGCCGGGGAGCGGCCGGCCTGCCCGGCGGCCCACCGGGTCTGCGTCCCGGGCCGCCGGGGGCGGGTCCGGCTGGGGGCCGCCCGGGTCCGCCCGGGGTGGGTCCGCCGGGGACGCGGCCGGGTCCGCCCGGCCTGGGCCCGCCCGGTGCGATGCCGCCCGGTGTGCGTCCCGGCCCGCCGGTGACGACGCCGCCGGGCGTCCGGTCCGGTCCGCCCGGGTCGCGGCCGGGTCCGCCGGGGTCCGGTCCGCCGGGTGTCCGGTCCGGTCCGCCGGGCACCGGCTCTCCCGGGGTGCGGTCCGCGCCGCCGGGGACGTCGCCGGCCGGGTCCTCCGCTGCCGGCGGGCCGGCCGCGACGGTTGCGCCCGACGGCGGTCCGGCACCGGTGTCGACGCCGCCGCGCCGGTTGCCACCGCCGCCACCGGGGGTGCCGGCCGCCCGGCTGCCGGACCGGGCGGCCCGTACCGTGCCGCCGGGTGCCCGTACCGGCCCGTCCGGGGTGGACCCGGCGGCCGGCGGGACGTCGTCGCCGGCCGAGGACACCCCGGCCGGTCCGCCGGACATCGTCCCGACCGGGGCCGTCGGGTCGCCGCGCCGGCTGCCGCCCCCGCCGCCGGGGGTGGCCGGGGCGAAGCTGCCGACCGCTCCGAGGAATCCGGCCTCCCCGCCCCGGCGCGACACGCGTGCCGCGCCGCACACCAGCGCCCTGGTCGCCGCCGACGGGTCGGTCGACTCCGTGCTGCCCGGCGCGCCGGCCATCGACGGGCGGGTCGGCTCCCGGGCCACCGCCGCCGCGACCGTCGAGCCCGAGGAGGTCAGCCCGCAGGCGGTCCGGCCCCGGGTGGCCACCGTCGGCGCGAAGGCATCCACCCGTCGACGGCAACCCGGTGACCTGATCTGCGGCGAGTGCGGCGAGGGCAACGCGCCGACCCGCCGGTTCTGCAGCCGGTGCGGCGACTCGCTGCGGACCGCCCAGGTGGTGCGTCGACGCTGGTGGCAGCGCCTGCTGCCGCGCCGTGGCCCCCGGGTCACCGCGGCCGGGACCCGTCCCGGCGCGCCCGGCGGCGGCCGACCTGGTGGGGTCGGTGGCGTGCTGCACGCGATCTACCAGCGGTCGAACGCGGTCGCCGCGGTGCTGCTCTTCGCGATCGGGGTGGCCTACCTGATCTATCCGCCGCTGCGGGAGCGGATCAACGGGGCGGTGTCCGGGCCGGTGACCGGGGCGCGGGACTGGGCCGACCGGAAGATCAACCCCCGGTTCGTGGCGGTCCGGCCGGTGCAGGTGACCGGCGGCGCGTCGGTCCGCGACCACGGGCCGGAGCTGAGCGTCGACCAGTACCGCAACACGCACTGGCAGGTGCGCTGGGACAAGGAGAAGCCGCCGACGGTCACCCTGCGCTTCGCGACGGAGGTCGACCTGGAGCGGCTGATCGTGACCGCCGGCACGGCCGAGGACTACACCGCGACCCACCGGCCGATGACCCTGCACCTGGTCTACTCCACCAACCGGTCGGACACCCTCACCGTCGAGGACACCGGGGAGCCCCAGACGTTGACCCTCGACGGGGCCGACGGGGTCACCACCGTGCAGATCCAGGTCACCGACGTGCACCGGGCCGAGAAGGGCACCGACGTGACGGTCAGCGAGTTCGAGTTCTTCGCCCGGGAGTGAGCGGTCGCCGGGCAGCGGGTGACGTCGGGGCACCGGGCCCCGGCGGCGGCACCCGACAACCACCACCACCGTCGGCCGACCGGCCCGACGGTCCCACGTCGGAGGTGTATCCGTGACAGAAGTCGCCATCGCCCTGAACACCACCGCGAACATGATCGGGTTCGCGCAGGGTCAGGCCAAGGGCCTGACGGACGGGGTGTTCCAGGTCAACGGGTTCAGCAACGCCGGGTTCCGGACCGAGCTGCCGCTGAACCAGTTGATCTCACCGGTGCCGATCGCCCACGGCCAGCTCGTCATGGTCCAGGGCGGCCAGTCCCGGCAGCACGTCTACTGGCTGCGCTACGTGCGCCGGGGCATCGGGATCACCGACAAGAAGCGGGTCTGCGTGGAGCTGCTGGTGCGCTTCACGACCTTCGACTACGTACCGAAGGACGGTGAGGGTGGCCCGACCGAGCAGGAGCTGGAGATCCTGCGCGACTACCCGCTCTGGGGGATCACCGACCTGAGCGTGTCGCTGCTGGCGACCGGCCGGGGGCGTAACCCGTTCAACAAGTTCAACGAGTCCGGCAGCCTGACCTTCGAGGTGGCCGCCGTCAACGGCGGCATGCCCCACCTGCGGATCAACTACCGGGTGCAGCACCAGGCGAAGAACCTGCTCGGCGCGCCCCTCGGGTTGAGCCACAACGACGTCGGCGCGTTCCTGGTGCACAGCAACGGCAGCTTCGAGATCAACCCGGGGGAGGGGCGGACCGAGAAGCACTTCCGGATCACCCCGCTCAGCGGCAGCGTGCACGACCGCCCGACCCGGGCCGTGCCGGAGGACGAGGACGGTCAGCCGGTCACGACCGGCATGCTCAAGGCCCAGCGCATCGAGCTGGGTGGGATCGACCGCGGTGGCCGGATGCTCGACCCGCACGAGCACAAGGGCATGAAGGTGATCGGCTTCGAGCGGATGGACGGCCCGAACACCATCACCGTCCTCAACGACGGTCAACCGCCGGTGGTCGCCTCGGCGGCGGACGACGAGGGGCACGAGGCGTCGCTGCGACTGGAGTACGTCCGCGACGGGGCCGTACTGGGCCGGAAGGTCCGCACCAAGATCAAGGCGTTGCTGCTGCTGCGGTTCACCATGGTTTCGTACGTCACCGCGCCCGACGACGGCCACCGGCAGATGGTCTACGTGGGCGGGGTGCGCTACACCGCCTTCCGCAACGTCTCGCTGCGGGTGCTGGAGGTGGGGCACGGCGATCCGGTGGTGGTCGGCGAGAAGGGCCGGCAGTACGACGTCGACGCGGTCAAGAACCGGCACCACGAGGAGTCGACGTTGTTCTTCGGGCCGTACGTCGAGGAGGTGCCGGGGCAGGTCGGGGTGCAGCTACGCATCGACTGGACGGCCGAGCACGCCGGCGCGGACGGGCGGAGCCGCCAGCACAGCAACAAGGGGCAGTTCCGCCTCGGGATCGACTCGTCCGGCAGCCCGGTGCTCCGCCTGCTCGACGCCGACAGCAACAAGTACTTCACGGTCACGGGCTGAGGGGGAGACGACCGATGAACTATCCGGAGACCTTCGACACCACCGGCCCGGCCGGCCTCGACGACGCGTACGCCTACCTCTGCTGGGCGGCGGTCAGCGCGCACGGCATCCTCGCCGAGCAGCCGGACGCCGGCTGGGAGCAGGTGCCGGACCTGCTCGGGCAGGGCTGGGGCGACCCGGGTTGGTACCAGCGCAACGGCTGGCTGGCCGACTTCTACGACACCGTCTACCACCACGCCAGCGCCTTCCCGCCGGTGCAGATCTTCGCCGTCGACGAGCTGGGTGAGCCGGCGGCGGAGATGGCCCGGGTGATCGACTCGGTGACCCAGAACTGGATCGCCGCCGCGCACCAGGCCGCCGACCAGGACGGCTACCACCAGGACGGCTACGAGCAGCACGGCTACGACCAGGCCGAGCAGTCCTACGACCAGCCGGACCACGACCACCAGCAGGGCTACGAACAGCACGGCTACGACCGGGACGGCTACGGGCAGCAGGACCACGGGCCGGACGGGTCGGCGTACCCCGGTGGGGAACCGGAACCGGCCGACCAGGTCGGGCCGGCCGACCAGGTCGAGTCGGTCGGGCCGACGCCGGAACCACTGGCCGACCTCGACCCGGAGGCCGCCCGGCAGGTGCTCGACCGGGTGGTCGACGACGAGGTGGACGACCTCTCGGTGGACGACCAGCGGGTTCTGGCCACGGTGCTGACCGTCGAGAAGTTCCAGTACCTGGCCCGCGAGTACGACCTGGTGTGACCCGACCGGTGCCGGGCCGGGACCGCGCCACCAGCGGCTCCCGGCCCGCCACCGGCGGGCCCGATGGACCGACCGGCCATCGTCGTGCCCGGGGCCCGTCGACCGGTCGAGCAGGGACGACACCTCGTGACCAGCATCGAGTACGAGCCGGAGGAGCTGTCCGGCAACCGGTTCGCCGTGACCGGCTTCCGGGACGCCGGACTGCCGGTCGGGGAATTCCTCGCCGACGACCTGTGGCCCGACGGGTTCGACGGCGCGGTGTGGCTGGACCGGGGCACCCGGACCCACCGGCACTGCTACTGGCTGCGCTACCGCCACCGGGGGCCGGGGGGCCGCAAGCTGGTCGCGGCGGAGTTCCTGATCCGGTTCGGCACCTTCCCCTACCGGCACCGCCCCGGCACCGACAGGTACTCGCCCCGGTCGGCGGCACCGCTGCCGGGCCTGTGGGGGATCGAGGACCTGAGCATCTCGCTGCGGGACACGGGTGCCGGCGGCCGGAACCCGTTCAACAAGTTCAACGACCCCGGCCACCTCGTCTTCGAGCCGACGATGGTGTTCGCTCCCGCTGCCGGCACCGGTGCCCCGGTGCCGGCGATCCGGATCGGGTACCGGGTCCGGCACGCGGAGAACCCCGTGCTCGGTCCGGCGGTCGCCCCGGGCCACGAGGAGACCGGGGCGTTGACCGTGCACAGCGACGGCGCGGTCACGCTGGAACCGGCGTCCGGGTCCTCGTCGTGGCGGCTGGTCCCGGTCAGCGGTGCGGTGCACGGGCGGCCGTTGGTCGGGGTCGACCCGCCGCCCACCCGCAGCCTCACCGTCTACCGGGCGACCGGCGTCACCGTCCCGCCGCCGGTGACCGCCATGCGGGTGCTGACCGGCCGGGCCCGCCGGGGCGCGGTCGAGGTGCAGGGATTCGAGCAGGTCGCCGGCCCGCCGCAGATCGAGGTGTGGCACGACGGGCACCCGCGCCGGCACCGCGCGTCGATGGGCGTCGACACCCGGGACGACGGCATGATCGTGGAGTACGCCCGGCCCGGCGACCCGGCCGAGGGCCCGCGGGCCGGCCGGGTCCGGGCCCGTCTCGCGTTGCGCCTGCTCACCTGCTCGTACCTGGTCGAGTCGAACGAGTTCGCCGACGCCGTGGTCTTCCACCACGGCCGCCGGCACCCCGGGTTCGCCGACGTGTCGCTGCGCCCGCTGCCCGACGACGCCGACCCCGCCCCGCCCGGGTCGGTCGGCTCGCGGCTGCGGTTCGTCCCCGAGTGGTACGACGGCCCGGACGGCGACCTGCCGGGCCTGCTGGTCCGCTGGTCGGAGGTGGCGGTGGCCCCGGCCACGGGTCCCGGCACCCCGCTCGGCGGCACGTTCCTGATCACCGTGGACGCCTCCGGCGGGCCGCTGGTCCGCTTCGGCGACGAGCAGACCTACCGCCACCTGACCGTGACGAACTGAGCGGAGGACACCGTGCCGAGTCGGATGCGGCTGGTCGGCTACCGGCCCGACCCACCGGTGGGCGACGCCTTCACGGTCACCGGGTTCGCCGGTGCCGGCTTCCCCGAGCAGGCGACCCTGCGGGACCTGGTCACCCCGGCGCAGCCCTACCTCGCCGGCACCGGGATGATCCGGGGCGAGCAGCAGCGGCGGCACTCGTACTGGCTGCGCTACCTGCGTCGGCGGGGCGGCCCGACCGGCCCGAAGCGGGTCTGCGTGGACCTGCTGGTCCGGTTCACCACGTTCGACTACGTGCCCGCCGACGTCGGGGCCGGCCCGGCGTCGTCCCGGCAGGCCGCGTTGGCGTCCTTCCCCTGCTGGGGCGTCGCCGACCTGAGCGTGTCGCCGCACGCCGTCACGGCCGGCCGCAACCCGTTCAACAAGTTCAACGAGGTGGGTTCGCTGGTGTTCACCGCCCGGCTGGAGGCCGGCCACGGGACGATGCCGGCGGTCCGGGTCGGCTACCGGGTGCACCACGAGCGGACCACTGTCGACGGGGTGCTGCTGACCCCGGAACACGACGAGGTGGGGTCGTTCCTGGTGCACAGCGACGGGCTGTTCGAGGTGGCCGACCGGTCCCTGGCGACCCGCACCCACTTCCTCGTCACGCCCGTCGACGCCGGGGTGCACGACCGGCCGCCGGTGCCCCTG
Organism: Micromonospora sp. WMMD730; assembly: GCF_049178955.1. Lineage (NCBI taxonomy): Bacteria > Bacillati > Actinomycetota > Actinomycetes > Micromonosporales > Micromonosporaceae > Micromonospora > Micromonospora sp. WMMD730. Next base: position 6,603,042 of record NZ_JBMHML010000002.1, on the reverse strand, counting down.
GCCGCCGCCCGGCGACCCGACGCGGCCCGCCCGGTGTGGCACGCGACCGGGCTCACCACCGCCCCGGCCGCGCTCGCCGCGCCCCGGCTGACGTCGTACGCCGACGACACCGTCGTGGTGACCGGCTTCGACGGGCTGGACGGCCCGCAGACGCTGACGGTCCGCGACGCGGCAGGTGGGCAGCGGACGGCGATGCTGGACGCGGCGACCCCGGAACCCGGCGCGTTGCTGCTGGCCTACCGGGCCGACCCGGGGCCGGGGCGGGCCGGTGGCGTCCGGCTGCTGCTGGGGCTCCGGTTCACCATGCACCGTTACCTGGTCGCCCCGGCCGGCGTCGACCGTGGCACCGCCCACCGGCCGCCCGAGGACGGCACCGCCCACGTCGACGCCTACTACGGCGACGACCCGACGGCCGACCGGGAGGCGTGGCCGGTGCTGTGGCACCGGGGACGGCGGCACCCCGGCCTGCTACAGGTCGCGCTCCTGGTGTCCGGGGCCGACGGCGGGCCCGGTCCGCAGGCCGTGCGCAACAGCACCGGAGCGTGGACCCGGCTGGTGCTCACCCCCGACTGGGAACCGGGCGGCGACGACCACCCGCCGCGCCTACGGATCGGTTGGCACGCGTCGCACGGGGACGACACCGTCCCGGTCGAGGGCCGGCTGGCGTTCGACGTGGACTCCGCCGGCCGGCCGACCCTGACCCCGCTCGACGACGAGAGCCGCCGCCGGTTCACCGTCACGGGCTGACCGGCACGTCCTCGTCGCGGGCGGGCCGCAGCCGCCGGGACAACTCGGCGATCTCCCGCCGGTACGTGGCCTGCTGGGCCGCGTCGACGCCGCCGTCCGCGCCGAGCGCGACCAGCAGCCGCAGCGCGCGGACCTGGCCGAGCAGGTGCCCGGTCTCCCGGTGGGTCGCCAACGCCTCCTCGGCGGTGCGGGCGGCGGTCATCGGGCCGGTGGCCCGCAGCGCCTCGGCCGCCACCATCAGCGCGTGCCCCTCCCACACCCGGTACCCGGCGGCGCGGGCCACCGCGCGGGCCTGCCGGGCCAGCGCGACCGCCTCCGTCGGATCGGTGTCCCGGTGCACCTCGGCCAGCCCGATCAGCGCCTCGACCTCCTCACCCCGGGCCCCGCCGGAGCGGGCGAGGTCGAGCGCCCGCCGGTGTTCGGTCGTCGCAGCCGGATCACCGTTGCGCAGGTGGATCGCGCCCAGCACGTTGCGGGCGGCGGCCTGCTGGGCGGGGTCGCCGATCAGGTCGGCGAGGGCCAGCGCGGCGTCGGCCAGCTCGGTCGCCGGACCCAGGTCACCGCTCTGCGCGCGCAGCGCCGCCAGCCGGCGCAGGCTCTCCGTCTCGGTCGGCCGGTAACCGGTGCGCCGGCTCAGCTCCAGCGCCTCCCGCAGGTGGTCGAGGGCCTCGTCGTGCTGGCCGAGGGCGTGCTGCACCTCACCCAGGTTGCTCAGGCTGATCCCGGTGCTCATCCACATCCCGGTGCTGCGGGTCAACGTCAACGCCTGCCGGAAGACCTCGGCCGCCTCGCGGAGCCGTCCCATGTCCCGGTAGATCACCCCGAGGTTGCCGAGGCTGGTGCTGAGCCGTTCCGGGCCGCCGAGCCGTTCGTGGATGCTCACCGCGAGCCGGGTCAGCTCGGCCCCCTCGGCCAGCCGGCCGGCCCGCAGGTGCACCAACCCGCAGGTGCCGTACGCCGCCGCCAGGCCCTCCGGCCAGGCCGCCCGGTGCGCCGCGTCGATCATGGCGGTGGCGTGGGACAGGCCCACCGCGTACTCGCCGCGACGCAGGTGCAGGCTGGCCAGCCCGAGCCGGCTCGCGGCCTCGCCGGCGTGGTCGCCGGCCTGCTGCGCGGCGTGCAGCGCGCTGGTCGCGGCGACCAGTCCGTCGCTGTGCGGGCGGAACTGGAAGTAGCCGCGCAGCGCGTCCGGGATCCGCCAGGCGGCCGGGTCGCCGTCGGGTTCGGCGGCGTGCGCGATCACCCGCATCAGGTTGGTGTGTTCCTCCTCCAGCCAGGCCATCGCCCCGGCGGAGGTGGGGAACGGCGACGCCCCGGCGGCCGGTCCGGTCCCGTCGGGCGGCAACCGCACCAGGTGCGGGTAGACGGCGACGGCGGCGGCCTCGGTGCGCTGCCGGTACCAGCCGTACAGACGCCGGGTGGCGGCCCGCAGCTCCGGCCCGGGGTCCTCGGCGGTGGCCCGTTCCCGGGCGTAGAGCCGCAGCAGGTCGTGGAACGTGTACCGGCCGGGTGCCACCTGCCCGACGAGGTGCGCGGCGGCGAGCCGGTCCAGCTCGCGGGCGGCCACCGGCTCGTCGATCCCGGCCAGCGCGGCGGCGGCGGCCACCGTGACGTCCGTCCCGGGTGCCGTGCCCAGCAGCCGGAACAGCCGCCGTGCCGGGGCGGGCAGGGCGGCGTACGACAGGTCGAACGCCGCCCGGACGGCCGCCTGGTCGTCGCCCTCGATACGCAGGTCGGCGAGCTGGTTGCCGGCGGTCAGCCGGGCGGTGTGCGCGCTGATCGACTGGTCGGGCTGGTCGATCAGGTTGGCGGCGGCGATCCGCAGGGCCAGCGGCAGCCGGGCGCAGACCGTCGCCAGCTCGGCGATCTCGGTGGCGCGGGCGACCCGTTCGGTCGGGATGATCCTGGTGAGCAGGGTGCCGGCCTCGGCGGCGGTGAGCACGTCGAGATCGATGCGGCGCGCGCCGTCGACCGCGACGAGCCCGCTGAGCCGGTCCCGGCTGGTGATCAACGCCAGGCAGCCGGCGCTGCCGGGCAGTAGCGGGCGCACCTGGTCGGCGCTGGCGGCATTGTCCAGCACCACGAGCATCCGGCGACCGTCCAGCATGGTACGCAGCAGCGCGGCGGCCTGCCCGGCGTCGACCGGCACCTGCTCGGCCGGCACCCCGAGCGCGTGCAGGAACCCGGCCAGGGCCTCCTCCTCGCGTACCGGGCTGGCCGTCGAGTAGCCGCGCAGGTTGACGTAGAGCTGCCCGTCGGGGAAGTGCCGACGCACCCGGTGCGCCCAGTGCACCGCCAGGGCGGTCTTGCCGACCCCGGCCATCCCGGTGATGGCGGAGATGACCACCGGACCCCGGGTCGCCGTCTCCCCGGCCAGCAGCGCGTCGAGCGCGGCCATCTGGGTGTCGCGTCCGGTGAAGTAGGCGACGTCGGGAGGCAGTTGTGCCGGCGGGCGGTGGCTGGGCGGGCGGGCCGGCGACGACGTCTCGGGCCGGTGCGGTGCCGCCCCGGGACGTACGGCCGGGGCGTCACCGGCGACCGGGCGGGCGACCACCCGGGGCAGGTCCTGGCGCAGGATGCGCAGCTGTGCCTCGCGCAGTTCCGGGCCGGGTTCCACGCCGAGCTGCTCGGCGAGGCGGTCCCGCAGCTTGCGGTGCAGGGTCAGCGCACGGGCCTGCTGGCCGCAGGCGGCGAGGGCGAGCATGAGCCGGGCGTGCACCTGTTCGTGCAGTGGTTCGTGGCGGGCCACCGCGTGCAGCTCCCGGACCGCCCGGTCGGGCAGTCCCAGGTCGACGGCGAGCGTCGCGTAGGTGACGGCGGTGGCGATGCGGCGACGGTTCAGGGCGACGGCGGTCGGGTGCTGGGCCAGGCTCGCCGCCGCGTCGGCCAGGACCGGCCCGCGCCACAGCGCCAGTGCGCCGGCCAGCCGGTCCAGGCTGGCCAGGTCGCCCGCGACGCTGCCCTCGGCGCGTTCGATCACGGTGGCGAACTCGCTCAGGTCGAGCTGGGTGGGGCCGACCCGGAGCCGGTAGCCGCCACCGACGTGGGTGATGGTGGTGCCGGTGTTCCCGGGCCGGTCCAGCACCCGGCGCAGCCGGGCGACGTAGGTGTGGACGAGGTTGAGGCAGCTGTCCGGCGGGTCGTGGCCCCAGAGCACGTCGACGATCTCGTGGCGGGACACGATCGTGTCCGGGTGCAGGGCGAGCAGGCCGAGCAGCATCCGTTGCCGGTTGGCGCCGAGCGCGACCGGTTCGGCCCCGACCTGGATGCGCAGCGGGCCGAGCACGTCGATGCGGAGGGTGGGTGCCGACGCGGCGGGTGGCGCGGGGCCGGGTGGCTCCAGGTGGGGCAGCCCGACGGCGTCGGCGATGCGTCGGAGGGATTCGGCCCGGGGGTTGCGGACCCGGCCCTGTTCGATGTCGCGCACCGCCCGGACACTGATTCCTGCCCGTTCGGCCAGCTGCTCCTGGGTCAACCCGGCACCCAGTCGTCGTCGTCGGATCTCAGCACCGCCGTCGGCCATCGACCGGCCTCCCTGTCATGGCTGCGCGTCCTTCCCACCAGCGCGGCCAGCACATGATTCTGCCGGTTGACCGGTCGGATGACCATGATCTTCCACACTCATTCACCGAGGGACACGCCGCCGAAACCTGCCGATCGGGCAGCAGCGGTCGCCCGTCGGGGCAACGGTTCTGCCGGTTCTGCCGGTGCTCCGGCGGCTCACTTTTGGACGGTCGTGCATTTGAGCAGCTCAAAACGTTGCCGCCCGGCAAGGATGTCGATTCGACGGCGTCCAGTCGGCCTCCAGTGCCCGGCCGACCACCGTCTCTACCGTGGACCACGGACACCGCCACCACCCGTCGGCCGGTGTCCACCTCGGCGAAGCGACTTGCACCGGTCACGGAACCGCACGGCACCGGCCTCCGGACCACCGATCTGTCCCCCTGCTGAACGGCAGCCTGGCAGCTGACGCTCGACTCAGCCCGGAAGCTAAGGAACCGCCATGAACGGACGTGCCCAGACCTACATCCGTACCCCCGACCCGATCTCCACGGCCGGCATCACCGCGGCGCTGCGGGGCCGGGCCGAGATCGAGGTCGTGCCCGCGCAGATGATCACCGGGGAGACCGTCGGCGTGGTCGCCGCCGACACCCTCGACCACGGCACGCTCGACGTGCTCCGCGCCGTACGCCGGCTGGGCTGCCGGCGGTTCGTGCTGGTAGCCGCCGTCGAGTCGGACTCGGCCCTGATCCCCGCCGTGGAGTTGGGGGTACGCGCCCTCGCCTCGCGCACCGAGGCGACCGGTCACCGGCTGGCCCAGCTCGTGGTCAGCACCGCCTCCGGTGGCGCGGCGATGCCCCCGGAGGTGCTCGGGCTGCTGGTCAAGCAGGTGACCCGGCTCCAGCAGACGGTGCTCGCCCCGCGCGGCATCGACGTCAACGGGCTCTCGGTGCGGGAGAGCGAGATCCTGCGGCTGGTGGCCGACGGGATGGACACCCGGGAGGTGGCGACCCGGTTGAGCTACTCGGAGCGGACCGTCAAGAACGTGCTGCACGACATCACCAGCCGGTTCCAGCTCCGCAACCGCACGCACGCGGTAGCGTACGCGGTCCGGGAAGGGCTGATCTGACGCGCGGGAGGCGGGACGTGGCGGACAGGCACGCCGACGGGCGGCGGGTGACCCACGACGACCTGGGCGCCTGGCTGATCAAGGGCAACGCCGACCTGGTCGACCTCGCCGGCCGGTTCGCCCGGGACCCCCGGGTGACGGGCTGGTGCGTCCGCCCCGGCTACCGGGCCCGGCTGATGCGGGCCGGTCAGCCCGTGGTGTTCTGGGCCAGCGGCAGCCGGGGGCGGTTGCCCTACGGCGTCTGGGGGATCGGCCGGCTCACCGGCGAGCCGGTGCCCGGCGGGGAGCCCGGGTCACCCTGGACGGTGCCGCTGGACCTGACCGTGCTGCCCGAACCCCGCCGGCTGCACCGGGACCGGTTACGCGCCGATCCCCGGCTGGCCGGCCTGGAGGTGTTCCGCCAGCCGCAGGCGGCCAACCCGTCGTACCTGACCCGGGCACAGTTCACTGCGCTCGCCGACCACCTGCCCGAGGCGGCCGGCGCTACCAGCGCACCGGCAGCGTGGTGACCACCCCGCCCACCTCCCGCTCCGCGATGGGGAACGGCCCGTCGGTGGCGAGGCGCAGACCGGGCAGCCGGGTACGCAGCCGCTCCAGCCCCACGGCCAGGATCGCCCGGCCGAGCCCTCGACCGGGGCAGTAGTGGCGGCCCCCGCCGAACCCGACGAACTTCGGCCCGTCACGGTGCGGCAGGAGCGCCTGCGGCGTGCCGGGATGCGAGTGGGTGTACGCCCCCGACCAGCGGCGGATGCGGTCGCAGTCGTCGGCCGGGATACCGAGCAGCCGGGTGATCGTCAGCAGCGGGAGCCGGTCGGTGTACCCGGCGACGAGGTCGTCGGCGCGGCGGCCGTCGGCGGTCATCGCGTCCACGAGGTCGTCGGCGACCTGCCGGACCACCGGCAGGTGGGCGGCGACCCGCTCGTGGTTCATCGCCCGGGTGGCGACCCGGTGCACCGTCGCGTGCGACCGTTCGGACTGGTTGATCAGCAGATCAGGGTCGTAGAGGAAGTTGGGTTCGCCGCTGCGCCTCGGTGCGTCGGCGAGTGCCCGGCCACCGTCGCGCCGGATCAGCCCTCCCGTGGGGCCGGCAGCCGCTGCCCGGACCCGAACGGATACCGGACCCGCGTGCCGTCGGGGGTGCGGATGGTGACCGGGAGGCGGCCGGTCGGTTGCGCACCGACCAGGGTGTCCGCCAGCGCGGCCAGCGAGACGTCCCGGTAGCCGTACGTCGCCAGGTAGGTGCGGACCGACCGGAGGTGGGCGATGTCGTACGGGGCGCCGACGGCGACCACCACCACCGGTAGGTGTGTCGCCAGCAGCGCCTCGACCAGATTCCGCTGGCGCTCGTCGTTCCCGACGTTGTTGGTGAGGACCACTGTGACGTCGCTCCTGGTGGCCGCCGCCACCACCTGCGCGACGGTGCCCCGGTCCGGCGACCCGGTGTACATCGGCGTCGGGACCAGCCCCCGGCCCCTCAGCTGGCCGGCCAGCGACGGTACCGCGGTGGCCCCCCAGCCGGTGACCAGCACGTGGCGGTGGGACCCGGACGGCACCGGCAGCACACCGGCCTCGTGGCGCAGCAGGGTGACCGATCGGCGGGCGACCTCCGCCATCGTCTCCTGGTCCGCGGCGGTGCCGACCAGCGAGTCGACAGCCCTGCTGCTGGTGTACGGGTTGTCGAAGAGGCCCAGGGTGGCTTTCAGGCGGAGGATCCGGCGTACCGACTGGTCGATGCGGTCCTCGGTGAGGGTGCCGTCGCGTACCGCGCCGAGCACCGTGGCGATGGCGGCGGGCGGGTCGGCCGGCAGCGTCAACTCGTCGTTGCCGGCCCGGACGGCGTCGAGGATCACCCGCTCCGGCGGGATGGCCGCCAGCGCGTCCGCGCGCAACGCGTCGGTGACGACGACTCCGTCGTACCCCAGGGTGTGGCGGAGCAGACCGGTGACGATGGGCGCGGAGAGGACCGCAGGCGTGCGGGAGGGGTCCAGCGCCGGGACGATCACCGCCGTGGGCATGATCGACTCGACCCCGGCGGTGATCGCCGCCCGGAACGGCTCCAGATGGGTACGCATGATCTCCGCCCGGCTCTCGTCGACCACGGCGACGCCGGTGTCGGGGTTCGCCTCGGCGGCACCCAGGCCGGGAAAGTGCTTGGCCGTGGCTGCGACCCGGTTGTCCTGGTAACCGGCGACGGCCGCCGCCCCGAACGAGGAGACCACGTCGGCCCGGTCGCTGAACGCGCGCGTGCCGTCGGCGGTGTTGTCGGGGTTGGTGATGACGTCTACCACCGGCGCGTGGTCCATGGTGATGCCCATCGCCCGGAGTTGACGGGCGGTCGAGGCCGCCGTGGAGTACGCCAGGTCGCGGTCGAACGTCGCACCGACCGCCATGCCACTCGGGGTCACCGCCGCCGGTGGCGGGACCCGGCTGACGAAGCCGCCCTCCTGGTCGGTGCTGAGCTGCACGGGCACCCCGCCCCTGCCGGCCGTCGCCGCACGCTGCAGCCCGTTGGAGAGTTCGGCGACCTGCTGCGGATTGTTCATGTTGTTGGTGTTGGTGAAGTAGATGATGCCGCCCGGGTGGAACTTCGCCAGCAGCTCCGCGCCGTTGCGCACGTCGCTGCCGTAGAGGGCCTGGTTGGCCGCGACGTCGGCGGGATTCGTGGTGGTGGCGGTCTCGCCGTGCACCTGGAGGACGAACAGCTGACCGACCCGCTCCGCCAGGCTCATCCGTGCCATGACCTCGTCGACCCGTCGGGCGACGGTCCCGTGCGCGGTGGTGTCGTCGGCGGTCGGGTAGCTGGGCAGGTGGGACCGGGTGCCCACGCCGACGATCCCGCCGACGGAGAGGAACACGGCAGCGGTGACGGCGAGCAGAAGGATGGTCCGACGGACGGCCCCCCTGCCCCGCCGGGACGGGTACGGACGACGATGGGTGTGTGGTCGCATTGTCGCAGTTCTTTCTGTTCCGGACACGCGGCATCCGACAGGTGCCGGCATCGATGACGGACGCCTTGCTGGAAGCCGAAAAGTATCGGCGTCCGCGCTGTTTCGACCGGCGGAGAAGCGCTTCTGTCAAGAAAGCCTGACGGTCGGCGGGAAAAGGCTCCGGTCGGCGTACCCGGCATTCGGTCAGGATCGCCGCAGGGCCGGTCCGGTGGCCTGTCCGCCCGTGTGGTGCGGCACCGTTGCCGGTGGCACCGGCAACGGGGTGCCCTGCTCCAGTTGCAGCAGCGCTTCGGCGAACTGGACGATGTCCATGCCGTTTCCCGCCGGCTCCTGCGGAGAGGACATGGTGGTGCTGCGGTCCTCCGGGACGAATTCACAGAACCAGCCGAGGATCTGCGCGCCCGGCATGTTGATCGTCACGGTGTTCCCCTCGGTCCTGGTGCTCAGCGACGAGGATTCCTTCTTGACCGCGGCCGACGCCGACGCGCTGAAGCAGAGGTTGCCGCCGCCCACGGCGGCCCGGCTGTCCATCACCGACTTGACGGCCGACAGGTGCTCCTCGGCCGCCTCGAAGCGGATGGAGACGTCCTTGACGACCACGAACGCCACCGGGAAGCACGGCAGGATCGCCTCGTTCGCCCGGTCGGCGAGCTGGGCCAGGTCGTTGCGGCCGGTCGAGACCGGGGCGTCGGTCAGCCGGTGCATGCCTTTGGAGAGTCGGAACACCCCCGGGTCGAACCAGCCCCGGGAGATCTCCACCCTGGACGCCTTCAGCCCCACCTCGACGTGGGCCTTCTCGCTCAGCGCGCTACTGGTGTAGTCCGAGCCCGACGACGACGCGGTGCCGCCCGCGGACCACAGGAAGGGGTGGACCTGCACACTCGCCTGGGCGGAACTGCTCGTCTGGCTCGACGACGAGAGCATGTCGTCGTGGCTGAACGAGAACCGCAGGTCCATCCACCGGTCGGCGGCGGGCGAGGGGGCGGCGGTCGCACCGGTCTGCCCGGGCGGTGCTCCGGCGCTCCGGCTCGCGGGCTGCCGCCGGGCGACGAGCGCGAACTGGGACTGCAGGGCGGTCAGTTCATCGAGTTGGGACTGGAGGCGGGCGAGGACCGCCGGCAGGTCACCGAAGGACCGGGCCTGGTCCGCCGCCAGTTCCCGGCCGGCGGTGGCCAGCGTCGTGGCGCTGGTGAGCAGGTTCGACTGGGCGGCCACCAGCTTCTTCTGCCCATCGAGGAGCTTGCCGAGATCCTCGGAGTTCAGGGCGCCGCCGTTGCCCCGCTTGGTCGCCTTGTCCTGCACCGGATTCTCGCCCAGGGCCGTGCTGGCCTTGTGGACCAGCCCGTTGAGCTTGTCGCCGTCGAGTTCGGTGAGGCCACCACTCTCGGCCGCCAGGTACATCTCGACGGCGGTGACGGTGTTCTCGGCGTACACGTTCGCGAGGTCGTTCTGCGCCGCCACGTGTGCGGCCTCCGCCTTGCTCAGGGCCGCCGCGGCACCGGCGAGCGTGCCCCCGGTCGGCATCTGACCGAGCTGCGCCTGGACCTGGCTGATCGTCGTCAGCAGGGCGCGCCGCCGGCCAGCCAGGGTCAGGGCGACGAACTGCGGCTCGTCGAGCAGGTCGACCGGGTCCTGGTCGCTGGTCAGTTCGAGGAACCAGTCGCTGGGGGTCAGCTCGACGGGGTAGGTGAAGCCCCCGCCGGGGGCCGGGACCCGCGCGTCGAGGACCTGGTCGCGCGCCTCCTGGAGTTCGCCGCCGGGGCCGGCGTTGAGCGCCCCGATGATCGCGTCCATGTCGGCCGGGGAGAACACCGAGACGAGTCGGCCCTCGGCGGCGTCGATCAGGGCGAGTTGCCCCTCGGCGACCTCCTCGTACCACTCCAGGAACTTCTCCTTCGACAACCGCTGCCTGTTGTCGACGACCTGCTTGTCCCAGGCGGCCTTCTTCGCCAGCCACGACTCGTAGAGGGCGAAGTACCACTCCTGGAGTGATCCGGTGAACGGCCTGCCGTCGACCTTGGCGTCCGGGTGGGCCGGCGTGGCCAGGAGCGCCCTCAGCCGGCTCTTCATGATCGGCATCGTCGAGTTGAACCTCGGCACGAGGACGCTGAGCGCCTGCAGGTACTGGGAGGACACCCGTTGACCGTTGCTTCCCCCGGCGACCTTGACGATGTCGAACATCTGGTCGGCGAGCCGGGACTCGGCCTCGGCGACCGCCGCCGGCTTGGGGCCGGTCGGGTCGTACATGAAGTCGCTCTGGTTGAGCATCGAGCCGGGCATCATCATGGTGAAGAACTGGTTGTCGTTGGTCCCGCCGAGGACCTGCACCAGCTTGTCGTAGATCTGCGCGATAGCCTGGTCCGCCATGGTCGTCTCCTGTTCGGGAGGCGTCGACCGTCAATTCGGGTGCGCGGTGCCGCGCCCGGTTCTTCGCGCCTTTCGCACGCAGATTGTCGACGCGATTGTTTCTCGCGACCGACGCTATCGGCGTCTCTGCTCCGGTCTCGGTGGTGAGGGCACTCTGTCAAGGCTGATTGTCTGTGCCGTGGAATGCGTGGTGCGCGCCGTCCGAGGTGGTACGGCTTGTTGGTGGACCGGCCAACCTCGTCGGCAAGTCCACCTTCAGCGAGTGCCCCGGCGACCCCAGCTACCACTGCGGCGCCTACACCGCGTTCTACGAGACCACCTCGGAACCTGGTGTCGACGTACCCGCTGGCGCAGGCGGCCGTCGCGCACGCCGACCTGGAGGGGCGGCGGGCTCTGGGCAAGGTGGTGCTGACCGTCGACGGCTGAACCCCTCCCGTGGTTCCGGGCCGTCGCGGGCCTGCCTCCCGGCAGCGGTGGCCGATGAGCCGCATCGATGCCACGATATTTGTGGGAAATGCGCCCTGCTGTATTGGCCCGTGCGGGAAGTCTCGTACCGCTGACGCTCTGCCGCATCGACGAGCGTCCGCCGCGGTGCGACCGGCGGGTGTCGGACCCGAGCGAGGGGGCGGGCCCGACGGCTGTGGACACGGTCGGCTCACGGCCACCCGCCCCGGCGGGCCACCGGCAGCGCGCGGGGTCCCGGCGGACCTCCGCCGGGACCCCGACCCGACGCGCGGACGACGGCCGGCGGCACCCGCCACCGGCCGTCGGCACGCGATACCCGGACCGGCGCCGCTCAGCCGGGAAGCTGGTCGACCCGGGTGAGCACCTCGTCGATCAGGCCGTACTCCCGGGCCTGCTCGGCGGTGAACCACCGGTCCCGGTCCCAGTCGGCCTGGATCTCGTCGAGGGTGCGCCCGCTGTGCCGGGCGATCAGCTCCTGCATCGTCCGCTTCACGTGCAGCATGTTCTCCGCCTGGATGGTGATGTCGGCGGCGGTGCCGCCCATCCCCCCGGACGGCTGGTGCATCATGATCCGCGCGTGCGGCAGGGCGAACCGCTTCCCGGCGGCCCCCGCGCAGAGCAGGAACTGCCCCATCGAGCCGGCCAGCCCCAACGCCAGGGTGGCCACGTCGTTGCGGACGTACCGCATGGTGTCGTAGACGGCCATGCCGGCGCTGACCGAACCACCAGGCGAGTTGATGTAGAGGTAGATGTCCCGCTCGCTGTCCTCGGCGGCGAGCAGCAGGATCTGCGCGCAGATCTGGTTGGCCGAGGCGTCGGTGACCTCGGTGCCCAGGAAGATGATGCGTTCGCGCAGCAGCCGTTCGAAGACCTGGTCGCCGAAGGCCGGCTGCCCGCCGTCCAGCATGCGCACGTCGTACCCGATCATGGTGACCACCCTCCGCGTCGCCGGCGGGCGGGCGACCTCACCCCGCCCCGGGAACCGGCGGGTCCAGCCTGCGCCGCCGGGCGGTCACCGCCGCAGCCTTTCTGCCGCCGGCAGATCCGCCGTCGGCAGAATCCGGCCGGCCTACCCGACCCGCAGCCGCCGCCGGCCCGTCCGGGCCCACCGCCGCGCCGGCACCCTGGGGGTACGCGCAGCGGGGCGGGCGGCCGACGCCACGGCGACCACCCGGACGGCCGTGGCGACCCTCGTCACCGGGAACCCGGCACCCCCGACCCTCGACGACACGCCGCCGCCCGGAGGGCCGAACCCGACGATGGGCCGACCGACCGACAGGTGGGCGGCGGTGCCGTCGCGGCGGGCGGTCGGCACCCGGTCCAGCCGGGCCAGGCTGCCGCCCGGCGGCACGGGCACCCGACGCTCGACCCGGCGCAGCTCGTCACGGGCCTCTTCGAGCAGGTCGGACAGGTTGATCCCGAGCGCCCGGCAGATCGCCGCCAGCACCTCGGAGGAGGCTTCCTTGCGCCCGCGCTCGACCTCGGAGAGGTAGGGCAGGGACACCCCGGCCGCGGCGGCCACCTCGCGCAGGGTACGGCCCTGACGCAGTCGTACCCGGCGTAGCACGCCACCGATCACCCGACGCAGCAGCGACATGCGGGCCTCCTCGTGGCCGGTGTCCCGGGACCCTCCCATCATGCCGGTTTCCCGGGCCCGGCACCGCCCGCCGCGAGGGTGAGAGGGCGTTCACCACAGGTAGGGTCGGCGACCCGCCCGGTCGGTCCGCCTGTCAACCGCTATGTTGTGCTCGTGCAGGCGACCCGGGGAGAGCAGGACCGACGGTGATCCATTTCCCGGCGCAGCGGCGGGGTCCGCTCAGCGCGTTGAGTCTCCGCCTGGCCGCCGCCCTGGGCCTGGTCCTGCTCACCGTCGCCGTGGTCTATCTGGACCGTGGCGGCTACCGCGACGTGGACGAGAACGGGCTGACCCTGCTCGACTGCTTCTACTACGCGGTGGTCACCCTCTCCACCACCGGGTACGGCGACATCACCCCGTACGACCAGTCCGCCCGGTTGGTGAACGTCCTGTTCATCACCCCGGCCCGGGTGATCTTCCTGATCATCCTGGTCGGCACCACCCTGGAAGTCCTGACCGAGCAGTACCGGACCGGCCGTCGGCTGGGGCGGTGGAGGAGAACCGTGAAGGACCACGTCATCATCTGCGGCTACGGCACCAAGGGTCGCAGCGCGGTCTCCGCCCTGCTGGAGAACGGGTTGGACAAGTCCCGGATCGTGGTGGTGGAGCGCAACGGGACGGCGTTGCGGCAGGCCACCTCGGCCGGACTGGTCGCCATCGAGGGTTCCGCCACCCGCTCGTCGGTGCTGGAGGAGGCGCACGTCCGCAACGCCAAGGCGGTCATCATCGCCACCGACAGCGACGACGCCTCGGTGCTGGTGGCGCTGACCACCCGGCAGCTCACCGCCGGCCAGGTACGCATCATCGCCGCCGTACGGGAGGCCGAGAACGCCCCGCTGCTGCGGCAGAGCGGCGCGCACCACGTGATCGTGTCCTCGGCGACCGCGGGTCGGCTGCTCGGCCTCTCGACCTCCGCGCCGCCCCTGATCGACGTGGTGGAGGACCTGCTCACCCCCGGGCAGGGCATGGCGCTGGCGATGCGTTCCGCCGAGCGGCACGAGGTCGGCAAGTCCCCCCGCGAGTTGGAGTCCCTGGTCATCGCCCTGGTACGGCGGGGCAAGGTGGTCACCCTGGCGGACCGGGCCGGCGCGGTGATCGAGACCGGCGACATGCTGGTGCACGTCCGCGACGACCGCCCCACCGCCACCACCACCCCCTCCTGACCGGCCCGTACCGCCTTCCTGGGCCTGCACACCGCCCCCGGCGGTCCGCCGACGCCGACGTGGCCGTGCCCCGACCCCGGGGCACGGCCACGTCGCACTGCTCGGTCGACTAGCTGATGGTCCAGGTGTCGCCTGTGTGGAGGAGGGTGGTGAGTTGTTGTTCGGGGGTGTCGGTGGTGGTGTTTCGGGCGGTGGTGATTTGGTGTTGGACGAGGGTGTCGTAGGTGGGGCGTTGGGTTTGGCGGAGGACGCCGATGGGGGTGTTGCGGAGGTCGTGTTGGGGGAGGCGGGTCAGGGCGAAGGCGTAGGCGGGGTCGGTGATGGTGGTGTCGTGGATGACGATGTCTTCGGGTGGGGTGGTGGCGGTGTCGCGGATTTCGAGGCCGAAGCCGTGGGGTGGGTGTACGACGCAGTGTTGTTGGTTGTGGCCGAAGGTGATGGGTTGGCCGTGTTCGAGGCGGATCAAATAGTCGTCGCGGGTGTCGGGTTGTTTGAGTTGGTCGAAGGCGCCGTCGTTGAAGATGTTGCAGTTTTGGTAGATCTCGACGAAGGCGGTGCCGTGGTGTTCGGCGGCGGCGCGGAGGACGGTTTGGAGGTGTTTGCGGTCGGAGTCGATGGTGCGGGCGACGAAGGTGGCTTCGGCTCCGAGGGCGAGGGAGAGGGGGTTGAAGGGGGAGTCGGCGGATCCGGCGGGGGTGGATTTGGTGATTTTGCCGGTTTCGCTGGTGGGGGAGTACTGGCCTTTGGTGAGGCCGTAGATGCGGTTGTTGAACAGCAGGATCTTGAGGTTGACGTTGCGGCGTAGGGCGTGGATGAGGTGGTTGCCGCCGATGGACAGGGCGTCGCCGTCGCCGGTGACGACCCAGACGGACAGGTCGGGGCGGGTGACGGACAGTCCGGTGGCGATGGCGGGGGCGCGGCCGTGGATGGAGTGCATCCCGTAGGTGTTCATGTAGTAGGGGAAGCGGGATGAGCAGCCGATGCCGGAGATGAAGACGGTGTTGGCGCGGGGGATGTTCAACTCGGGCATGAATTGTTGGACGGCGGCGAGGATGGCGTAGTCGCCGCAGCCGGGGCACCAGCGGACTTCCTGGTCGGATTTGAAGTCTTTGGTGGTGAGTTTCACGGCGACGGGTTCAGGCATTCTTCACAACCTCTTCCAGCATCGTCTCCAGTTCGGCGGCGGTGAAGGGTAGGCCGCGGACCTGGTTGTAGGTGATCGCGTCGATCAGGTATCGGGCGCGGATGACCTGGGCGAGTTGGCCGAGGTTCATCTCGGGGATGACGACCCGGTCGTAGGCGGCGAGGATGTCGCCGAGGTTGCCGGGGAGGGGGTTGAGGTGGCGTAGGTGGGCCTGGGCGATGGGTTGGCCGCGGTGGCGCAGGGTGCGGCAGGCGGCGCCGATCGGGCCGTAGGTGGAGCCCCAGCCGAGGACGAGGGTCCGGGCGGTGCCGTCGGGGTCGTCGACGTCGAGGTCGGGCACGTCGATGGCCTCGATGCGGGCGGCGCGGGTGCGGACCATGTAGTCGTGGTTGGCCGGGTCGTAGGAGATGTCGCCGGTCTTGTCGGCTTTCTCCAGGCCACCGATGCGGTGTTCCAGGCCGGGGGTGCCCGGGACGGCCCAGGGGCGGGCCAGGGTGGCCGGGTCACGTAGGTAGGGCAGGAACGTGACGCCGTCGTCGCCGTTGGGGGCGGTGGTGAACTCGACGCGTAGGTCGGGCAGGGCGTCGACGTCGGGTAGCAGCCAGGGTTCGGAGCCGTTGGCGACGTAGTTGTCCGACAGCAGGATCACCGGGGTGCGGTAGGTCAGGGCGATACGGGCGGCTTCGAGTGCGGCGTGGAAACAGTCCGACGGTGACTTCGCGGCGATCACCGCGACGGGGGCTTCACCGTGACGGCCGTGCAACGCCATGTTCAGGTCGGCCTGTTCGGTTTTCGTGGGCAGACCCGTCGACGGGCCGGCGCGTTGCACGTCCACCACGACCAGCGGCAACTCCAGGGCCACGGCCAGGGAGATCGTCTCGGACTTCAGGGCGACACCCGGGCCGCTGGTCGTGGTCACTCCCAGGGCACCGCCGTAGGACGCGCCGAGCGCGGCGCCGACCGCGGCGATCTCGTCTTCGGCCTGCATGGTGACCACACCGAGCCGTTTGTGTTTCGACAACTCGTGCAGGATGTCCGACGCCGGGGTGATCGGATACGCGCCGAGGAACACCGGCAGACCCGACCGCACCCCCGCCGCGACCAACCCCAACGACAGGGCGGCGTTACCGGTGATGTTGCGGTAGGTGCCCGGCACCATCTTCGCGGGTTTCACCTCGTACCGCACCGAGAACGAATCGGTGGTCTCGCCGTAGTTCCAACCCGCCTTGAACGCCGCGATGTTCGCCGCGACCAGATCCGGCCGCTTGGCGAACTTCCGCTCCAGGAACCGCAACGTCGACTCGTACGGACGCGAGTACATCCACGACAACAAACCCAACGCGAACATGTTCTTCGCCCGCTCGGCGTCCTTCTTCGACACCGACAACTCCGCCAACGCCCCCACGGTCATCGACGTCAACGCCACCGGATGCACCACGAACCCATCCAGCGTGTCATCCTCCAACGGCGACACCGCATAGCCGACCTTCACCAGGTTCCGGCGGGTGAACTCGTCGGTGTTCACGATGATGTCCGCACCCCGACGCAGATCACCCAGATTCGCCTTCAACGCCGCCGGATTCATCGCCACCAACACATTCGGCGCGTCCCCCGGCGTCAGAATGTCATAATCGGCGAAATGCACCTGGAAACTCGACACCCCCGGCAAAGTTCCCGCAGGCGCCCGAATCTCCGCCGGGAAATTCGGCAACGTCGAAATATCATTACCCAACTGCGCCGTCTCCGAGGTGAACCTGTCCCCCGTCAACTGCATCCCGTCACCCGAGTCACCAGCAAACCGGATCACCACCCGGTCCAACTGACGGATCTGCTTGGTCACGCCTGCACCTCGCTTCGCTCGGCCCCGCCGCGCGTGCGGCTGCACATGATGGTGACCTCGCCTTGCCCGGCCACGCGACCTCCCTGATGCGCCGCTGCGCCCGGTCCGCCCGTGGCGGGCCGGACCGCTGTCATCTCTCGCCTCCGAGCCTACGTCCAGGGCTTAGGGCATCCTTGGTGGAGGTCCGACACCTGGGAACCAGGTCGGCGAAATCTGTACGGCTATGCGGCGATTTGCGGTGCACGCCGTAATCGATATCACCGCGACCCCCCGGACGGCCCCCTCCTGCCCCGACCCCCGGCCGGTCGGGTCGGCCGCCCCGTCGGCGGCAGGTCCCCCGCCACCTCGGCGGAGCGTCGGCGCAGCGCACCGGTCGCCAGCACGAGGGCCAGCACCACCAGCAGGACGGAGATCGTGATCAGCGCGAGCGCGGTCCGCTGGGCGGAGGACATCCCGCCCAGCGCGACCGTCCCGCCCTGCGCCGCGATCAACCCCTGCGAACCGGTCGGCGCGGGCGTGCCCACCGGCGGGGTGGTCAGCGCGGCGGCGGCGGTGATCCGGAAACTCATCTGGACCTGCCGGGCCGGCCCGCTCTCCGGGGTCAACCGGCCGGTCAGCGCCCCGGCCAGCGGGGCCTCGCGCTGGGCGTCCGGGGTGGCGGCGACCGTGAACCGCAGCGGCTGTGTCCGCCCCGCCGGCAGCACGCCGAGGTCGCAGCGGGTACGCGTCGGAGCCAGCGGCGCACAGCCGGCCGGCGGGTCCAGCACGCTGACCCCCTCCGGCAGCGCCACCTCGACCCGTCCGGCGGCCGGCACCCGGCCGGTGTTGCCCAGGTGGGCCGTCAGCACGGTGGGTCCGCCGCTGATGTCGAAGGCCACCTCGTCGGCGTCGAGGAATATCCCGGGCACCGGCGGGCCGGGCGGGAAGAGCACCGCGAACCCCTCGTCGTCCTGCGCGGTGCCGCCGTCCGGGGCGGTCGCGGTGACCCGTACCGCGCCGCTGAGGGGCATCTGCCGCCAGGCGGTGCCGCTGACCCGTACCCGGATCATGCTGTCGAACCGGTCGCCCGGCGCGGTGGCCCACTCGCCGCAGTGCCACCCGCCGTCGCCGCTGGCCGCGCAGCCCGGCGTCCCGGCGTCGGTGAGCCCGGCCGGCAACGTGTAGGCCAGCCGCAGCCGCGCCGGCACGGCCCCGGTGTTGGTGACGGTGACCCGCAGCGCGGTGACCGTGCTGCCGGCCGCCCAGTAACCGTCGTCGAGGGTCACGTCCCCGGTGCCCACCCGGACCTCGACCCGGTCGCCGCCCGGCAGGCCGGGACGGGTGGGTCGGCCGGGCAGCGGCGGCCGGGCGGGCGGCGCGGTGGTGGCCGTCGGCGGGGGTGCGGTGGTCGCCGGTGGGGTGCCGGTCGGTTCCGGGGCGGCGGTGGTCGGCTCCGGGTCCGGGGGCAGCGTCGGCGGCGCGCTGGTCGGGCCGGCCCCGGTCGCCGTCGGCTCGACCGGGGGCGTGGTCGAGTCGGTCGGGTCGCCGCCCGGGGTCCCGACGTCGGTCGGGTCGGTCACCGCCAGGGTCACGGTGGGTGGGGCCGCCAGGCCCGGTGTCACCCCGAGCGCGACCGCCAGCCCGGCCGCCAGGGTCGCCACGACCAGAGCGGGGGTACGCCGGGCGAGGGACCGTCGGACGGTACGCGCGTCCACGCCGGGCATCTGACCTCCGTGACCCTGGGTGAGAGTTCATTATTCGGCAACAGTTGCGGCGGGGCACTAGTACCGGCGGAAAATATTCGGTGACGGCCGGCCCGCCCTCGCCTCCTCCGGTGCGGCCCGCCGCCCGGTAGGCTGAGCCACCGTGACCGGTTACCTGGGCTCGTACGCGACGCTCGGGCTGCTGCTGCTCGCTGCCGTCCTCTTCTTCGTTACGGCGTTCTCGGCCAACCGGGTGTTACGTCCCGGCCGGCCGGCCGATCCGGTCGGCAAACGGACCGGCTACGAGTGCGGCCTCGACCCGGTCGGCGGCGACTGGGCGCAGATGCAGATCCGCTACTACGTGTACGCGTACCTCTACGTGCTCTTCGCCGTCGAGGCGGTCTTCCTCTTCCCCTGGGCGATGGTCTTCGACCGGCCCGGGTTCGGCGCGGTCACGGTCGCCGAGATGGGCGTCTTCGTGGCCGTGGTCGCGCTCGGCATCCTCTACGCCTGGCGCAAGCGCATCCTGCACTGGACCTGACCACCGTGCCGGCGGGGCCGGGCCGACCACCGCACCGGCCGGGCCTGACCACCGCAGCGGGTCGGGTCACCCGGTGACCGGTCTCAGGCCAGGCCGCGGCGGGTGAGCGTCGGCGGCCGGTCGCCCCGGATCGAGGCCACCATGTCCAGCACCCGCCGGGTGGGCAGCACCTGGTGGGCGCGGAACACCCGCGCGCCGAGCCAGGCCGACACCGCCGTCGCGGCCAGGGTGCCCTCCAACCGCTCCGGCACCGGCAGGTCCAGCGTCTCGCCGATGAAGTCCTTGTTCGACAACGCCACCAGCAGCGGCCAGCCGGTGCCGGCCAGCTCGGCCAACCGGCGGGTGATCTCCAACGAGTGCCTGGTGTTCTTGCCGAAGTCGTGCGCCGGGTCGATCAGGATGCCGTCGGGGCGTACCCCCAGGGACACCGCGCGCCCGGCGAGCCCGGTCACCGTCGCGACCACGTCGGCGACCACGTCGGTGAAGGCGGCCCGGTGCGGCCGGGTCCGGGGCGTCAGCCCACCGGCGTGGGAACAGACCAGCCCCACGCCGGTCTCGGCGGCCACCCGGGCGAGCGCCGGATCGGCCCCGGACCAGGTGTCGTTGAGCAGGTCGGCGCCGGCCGCCACCGCCTCCACCGCCACCTCGGCCCGCCAGGTGTCGATCGAGATGACCACCTCGGGGAACGCGGCCCGGACGGCGGCGATCGTGTCCACCGTCCGGCGGATCTCCTCGGCCACGTCGACCTCGTCGCCCGGCCCGGCCTTCACCCCGCCGATGTCGATGATCTCCGCGCCCTCGGTGACCGCCCGCTCCACCGCGCGCAGGGCGCTGTCCTGGGCGAAGGTGGCGCCCCGGTCGAAGAACGAATCCGGCGTCCGGTTGACGATCGCCATCACCACCGGCTCGCCCGGGGCGAAGGTCCGCCCCCCGAGTCGCAGCGCCCCGGCCAATTCCGCCTCCCGCAGGTCACCGGCCGGACGACCCGGCCGACGCCGACGCTATCCGGTCGCCCGACCCGCCCCCGGGGCGGTACGACCCCGACGACCCGGCCCGTCGCCGGGCCGTCCCGGCCGAAAGATCGGTGACGATGATGGTGGTTGGGGTCGCTCCGGAGGGTGTCCCCGTGCCACGATCTCTGCATGGGTCAGACTCTGCTCATTCTGGTCGTCGCGTTGACCGTGGCGGCGGTCGTGTTCGGCGTGACGGTGCTGATCTCGGGTCGGGACGGCCTCGCGCCCGCCGAGCCCGACGGCAGAGCCGTCCCGCTGCCGGGCGGCCGCCCGCTGCGGGAGTCCGACGTCGGCGCGCTGCGCTTCGACACCGCCCTGCGCGGCTACCGGATGGACCAGGTCGACCAGGCGATGCGCCGGGCCGGCTACGACATCGGGTACAAGACCGAGCTGATCGGGGTGTTGGAGGCCGAGATCGTCGCGCTGCGGGAGGGCCGTACCGCCGACGCCGACGCGCTGCGCCGCACCCGGGAGGAGGCCGCGAGCACCGCGTCCGACGCCTCCCCGACGCCCGCCGACGTGCCCGCCGACCCGGACGGGCCGACCACCGGGGCTGCGCCGACGGAGCCGGCGACCGCCGGTGTCCACCCGACCGCCGACGCCGACGCCGACCCGTCGGCTGACGCCACCGACGAGGTCACCCCGACCGACGACCGTCCCGGGGACGACCGGTCGGGGGAGCCGGCCGGGAAGACCGACGCCGACCGTCCCGGCGGCGCGGCGGTCCGCTCGGAGCCGGTGTGACCGGACCGGACCCGGCGGGCGGCGGGTTGGCCGACGAGGCGGCCCAGCCCGGAGCCGGCGAGTTCACCGCCACGGTGATCGTCAACGCCCCCGCCGAGCGGGTCTTCGCCGCGCTGACCGACTGGGAGGGGCAGTCCGACTGGATCCCGCTGACCCGGGTCCGGGTGGTCGAGGGCGACGGCGGCGAGGGCAGCCTCGTCGAGGCGGTCACCGCGCTCGGCCCGGCGGCGCTGCGCGACGAGATGCGGGTGGTCCGGGTCGACGCCCCCTACGAGGTGGGCGTGGTGCACTGCGGCAAGCTCCTGCGCGGCCCGGGGGTGCTGCGCTGCACCCCGCTGGCCGACGACCGCACCCAGGTGGTCTGGCACGAGTGGTTCCACCTGCCCGGCGGCGCGGCCGGCCGGGTCGCCTGGCCGCTGCTCTGGCCGGGCTCCAAGGCCAGCCTGACGCTGGCCCTGAAACGCTTCGCCCGGCTGGTCGAGTCCGGCCGGCTGCCCCGCCCGTCCACCCGCTGACGCTGCGGAGCGGGATCGGCCGGGCCGCACCACCCCGGCCCCGACGCCGCGTGTCAGGGCCCTGGCCTAGCGTGTGACGGGTGACTGACCTGGTGACCGGCCCCGACGGCCTGCCCCGCTGTGCCTGGGGGGCGAGCACTCCGGACTACGCGATCTACCACGACACCGAGTGGGGCCGCCCGCTGCGCGGCGACGACGCCCTCTACGAACGGCTCACCCTGGAGGCGTTCCAGTCCGGGCTGTCCTGGCTGACCATCCTGCGCAAACGCGAGGCGTTCCGGCTCGCCTTCGCCGGCTTCCGGATCGAGCGGGTCGCCGCCTTCGGCGACGCCGACGTCACCCGGCTGCTCGCCGACGCGGGCATCGTCCGCAACCGCGCCAAGATCGAGGCGGCGATCGCCAACGCCCGTGCCGCGCTGACCCTGCCCGACGGGCTCTCCGCGCTGCTCTGGTCGTACGCGCCACCGCCCCGGCCGGCCCGGCTCGGGTCGTTCGCCGAGGTGCCGGCGTCGACGCCGGAGTCCGTCGCGCTGGCCAAGGCACTCAAGAAACAGGGCTTCCGCTTCGTCGGCCCCACCACGGCGTACGCGCTGATGCAGGCCACCGGCATGGTCGACGACCATCTCGCGGGCTGCCACGCCGGCACCGCCGTGGCCCGTGATCAGATGGGGGCATGACAGTGACCGACCACCGCAGCACCGGCCCGACGGACGTCGACGGCGGGCCGGACGGCGACGCCTGGGCGGTGCTGCTCCCGGCCGGGCGGCACGACGCCGAGCGCCTCGTCCACCACGAGACCCTGGAGCTGGCCGTCCCGGCCGGTGGGCCCGCCCCGCGTCCCGGTGACCGGGTGGCGGTGCTGGCCGACGGGCCGCCCCGGCTGGTGGCGCTGGGCCGGGTGGCCCGCCACGACGGGCGGGCGCTGCTGGTGACCTACACCCGACGGTCGTTCGACGCGCCGGTGCCGGCCGGGCAGGTGGCCGTCGCCGGCCCGGTCACCCCGCTCGAACCGGGCACCTACCGGGAGCTGGTCGACCGGCTCGGCCCGCCGCCGTCGCGCCGGACCTGGCTGGTCAGCCTCGACCTGCCGATCGAGGCCGAGTCGCGGGCCGAGGCGGTCCGGCTCTTCTGGTCGTATGTGCAGGAGCTGGGCCCGGCCGAGCTGCCCGCGTTCGTCTCGCCCAGCGGCGACGAGCTGGCCATGCAGGCGTTCGTGCTGGGCGTCGAGGCTAACCAGGACCCGGAGGAGGACGACTAGCCGCCCACCCACCGGGTATGGCGCACCGGTGCCGACGCCCGGTCGGCCGGTCGAGGGAGGGCCGATGCGGTTCCAGGACAAGGTCGCATTCGTCACCGGTGGTGCCTCCGGGCTCGGCGAGGCCACCGCCCGGCGGTTCGCCGCCGAGGGGGCCCGGGTGGTGGTCGCCGACATCAACACCGAGGGTGCCGAGCGGCTCGCCGCCGACCTGCCCGACGCCCTCGCGGTCACCGTCGACACCGGTGACGCCGACGCGGTGGAGCAGGGCGTCGCCGACGCGGTGCGGCGCTACGGCCGGATCGACCTGATCTTCAACAACGCCGGCATCGACGGCCGGCAGCAGCCCCTGCACGAGATGGACGTGGAGAACTGGCAGAAGGTCCGGCGGATCAACGGCGACGGCGTGTTCCACGTGCTCAAGTACGGCATCGAGGCGATGCTGCGCGGCGGCGGGGGCGCGATCGTCAACACCTCGTCCACCACCGGCCTGGCGGCACAGGAGAACATCTCCCCGTACACCTTCACCAAGGCCGGCATCGTCGGGCTGACCCGCTCGGCGGCGGTGGAGTACGCGGCCCGCAACATCCGGGTCAACGCGGTCGCCCCCACGGTGGTGATGACCCCGTTGGTGCAGCACTTCATCGACAGCGCGCCGGACCCGGCGGAGATGCGGGCCCGGATGGAGTCGTTCAACCCGAAACCCGGCATCCCCAGCCCGGACGACGTGGCCGGCGTGGTGCTCTTCCTCTGCTCCGACGACGCGGCCTGGATCACCGGCCACACGGTGCCCATCGACGGCGGGTACGTGGCCCGCTGACGGCCGGCATGTCCCCGTGCGCCCGGCCGGGCGGCTCAGTTGCCCTGGAAGACCGGCTTCTGCTTGTTGACGAAGGCGATGGTGGCGGCCCGGTGGTCGGCGGTGCCCCCGCAGATCGACTGGGCCTGCGCCTCGGCGGCGAGGGCGTCGGCGAGGGTGCCCGCGTCGGCGATGGAGAGCTGCCGCTTGATCGCCCCGTACGCGACGGTCGGGCCGGCGGCGAGCCGGGCGGCCAGCTCGTGCGCGGTGGGCAGCACCTGCTCGTCGTCGTCGACCAGCCGGGTGAGCAGGCCCAACCGGCACGCCTCGTCGGCGGAGACCGGCTCGGCGAGCATCAGCAGCTCGACGGCCTTGGCGTGGCCGACCAGCCGGGGCAGCGTCCAGGACGCCCCGGTGTCGGCGGCCAGGCCCACCCCGGCGAACGCCATCAGGAACTTCGTCTTCGGCCCGCCGATGCGGAAGTCGGCCAGGAACGCCAGCGAGGCGCCCGCCCCGGCGGCCATGCCCCGGACGGCGGCGACCACCGGCTTGGGCAGGTTGGCCAGCCGGGCGGCGATCGGGTTGTAGTGCGCCCGGACGGTGTCCAGCGGGTCGCGGCCCGGCGACTCCAGGATCTGCACGTGCTCGCGCAGGTCCTGCCCGGCGCTGAACGAGCCGCCCGACCCGGCCAGCACCACCGCCCGGCAGGACCGGTCGGTCTCCAGCGCGGCCAGCGCGTCCCGCAGCGCCTCCTTGAGCGCCACGTCGAGGGCGTTCATCGCGGTGGGGCGGTTCATGGTCAGGGTGACCACGCCATCGGTGCGGTCGACGAGCAGCGGCTCGGTCACGTCTCTAACGGCCCTTCTGTCGGGGGACCCGGTTGCCGGCGTCGAGGCACTGCTCGACGTACCGGTCGGCGGCCGGCCGGAGCCGGGCGGCGTGCCGGTCGAAGAAGCTGGCGGCGGCGGTGCCGGGCCAGCGTTCGGGTAGCAGTGCCGGAGGGAGTTGAGGGTCCTGGAACAGGAAGGTACGCCACGCGTGCACCAGCCGGAACCGGGCCGCGTACGCCTCCTCGTCACCACTGCGTACGGTCACCCCGGCGAGTTGGGCGCGCTGCTCGGCGACGAACCGTTCGTAGGCGTGCCCGATCTCGCCGAGGTCCCAGGCGCGACGGACCACGCCCATCGCCCCGGGGGTGCCGGCGGCGTGCGCGGCGGTGAACCGCTCGTAGCGCACCCCGGCCTCCTCCAGCAGCAGGTCGACGTCCTCGCTGGCCCGGGTCGCCACCCAGGTGTGCTCGTCGAGGGTGCCGTAGCCGAGGAAGCTGAGGTTGGCGGCGAGCCGCTGCCGGTCGCGCCGGGCGGTCGGGGTGGACAGGACGAGCAGGTCGAACCGCCCGTCCCAGGTGATCCGGCCGGTGCGGTAGATCCGGGCGGCGGCCTCGTCGAGCCGACGGACCGCCTTCGGTGTGATCGAATACCCCGGGCCGGAGGCGAGCCGCAGGGGCTCCAGCCAGCCCTGGCGCACCATCCGGGACACGGCGGTCCGGACGGCCGGCGGGGCGACGCCGAGCGGGGCCAGCAACTTCACCAGGGCGGCGACCGGTGCGCGCCCACCCCGCGTGCGGAGATGGTCGCCGTACAGGTCGAAGAGTGCCGACCGTGCCTGCATGACCGCACATTGTGACAGGCCTTCTCAAGATAAGCTAGATGCTGTTACATCAATGCTGCTCCGGTTTGGGTCCGGCGGTGTTCATCAGGGAAAATCGTGGTCGACGCCCCCGCGTACCTTGCGGGTGGTCGACACGAAGTGGCTGTGGGGCAGTACACCGACCCTGATGTATAGGTCTGAGGGGAGACAACATGGCGGCGATGAAGCCGCGGACGGGCGACGGTCCGCTGGAAGTCACCAAGGAGGGTCGGGGCATCGTCATGCGGGTCCCGCTGGAGGGCGGTGGCCGGCTCGTCGTCGAGATGACTCCCGACGAGGCCAACGCACTCGGTGACGCGCTGAAGGCGGCTGCCGGCTGATCGGCCGACGCTCCGCGCGGTGCCGCGCGGAAGGTCCCTGGTCCCTGAGTCACCGGCACCGCCGGTGACTCAGGGACTTCGTCTGTCCCCAGCGGGTCGTCGAGGTCCCGCACCGCCAACTTCTCCGGAGGTACGGTCCAGCGTGCTCGCCATCAGTCTCGCCGCCACCCCCGACGGGTCGGACGTCCTCGTCCTGCCCGTCCGCGCCGCCACCGACCCGGACGACGCCGCGCCGGCGCTGGTCGCCACCGCGTCGCCACCCACCGACGAGGTGCGGGCGCAGGCGCGGGAGCTGCTGCCGGTGACCCGGCTGACCGGGCGGGCGGGCGAGACACTGACCCAGCTCCGCCCCGGTGGTTCCCCGGCCCGGCTGCTGCTGCTCGGTGTGGGCGACGGCGGGGAACGGGCCTGGCGGACGGCCGGGGCCGCCCTGGCCCGTGCCGCCGTAGCTGAGACACATGTCACGTTGGCGGTGCCGGTCGACGCGTCCGCCGAGGTCGTCCGGGCCGTCGTCGAGGGGCTGCTGCTCGCCTCGTACCGGTTCCGGTTGACCGGGGCGGGGACGACGCCCGCGCTGACCGCGGTGACCCTGCTGACCACCACGCCGGACGCGTACGCCGGGGCCGTCGAGACGGCCCGGACCACCGCCGCGATGACCCGCCTCGCCCGGGACCTGACCAACACCCCCTCGGCGGTGAAGACCCCGCAGTGGTTCGCCGCCCAGGTCGCCGACGCCGCCGCCGACCACCCCGACCTGCACCTGCGGGTACGCGGGCCGCAGGAGCTGGCGGACGAGGGCTTCGGGGGCATCCTCGCCGTCGGTGCCGGCTCGGCCAGCGGCCCCCGGCTGGTCGAGCTGGACTGGCGGCCCGCCGACGCCCGGCAGCACGTCGTCCTGGTCGGCAAGGGGATCACCTTCGACACCGGTGGCATCTCGATCAAGCCGGTGCCGGCGATGAAGCTGATGCGCAAGGACATGGCCGGCGCGGCGGCGGTGGTCGCGGCCACCCTGGGCGCTGCGGCGCTGCGGCTGCCCGTCCGGGTCACCGCCCTGACCCCGCTGGCCGAGAACATGGTCAGCGGGTCGGCGTTCCGCCCCGGCGACGTCATCCGGCACTACGACGGGACGACGAGCGAGAGCACCAACTCCGACGCCGAGGGGCGGCTGGTGCTCGCCGACGCGCTCGGTTACGCGGCCCGGGAACTCCGTCCCGACCTGCTGATCGACCTGGCCACCCTGACCGGCGCGAACGCGGTGGCGCTGGGCAAGCGGACCGGCGCGCTGTACAGCGACAACGACGAGTTGGCCGCCGCCGTGCTGGCCGCCGTCGCCGACGCGGGCGAGGCGGCCTGGCGGATGCCGCTGCCCGCCGACTACCTCGAACACCTCGGCAGCGACCTGGCCGACCGGCACAGTTCCCCGGACCGGGGGGCCGGCTCGGTGATGGCCGCGCTCTACCTGCGCGAGTTCACCGGCGAGCTGCGGGACCGCTGGCTGCACATCGACATGTCCGCGCCGTCCTGGGCCGACGGCGACGACGCCGAGCTGACCCGGGGCGCGACCGGCTGGGGCGTGCGGGGCCTGCTGCGCTGGCTGGCGACGCTGGACTGAGCGGCCGCCCGGCCGGGTGCCCGCGCCCTGCGTCCCGACGCGGTCTGCACCCGGCCGTGGCCGGTTTCCGGCCGCCGGTCAGCGCCCGGTCGTGGTCAGCACTTGACCGCGGCCAGCAGGCCGTGACCGACCGGGAGCAGGGCCGGAATCCACTGCTCGGCCTCCCGGATCGCCTTGACCGTCTCCCGCATGGTCACCGTCTCGGCGTCCCGGGCGGCCGGGTCACCGATCCGGCCGCCGGCGAAGCCGCCGTTGAGGGCGAGCACCCCACCGGGGCGCAGCAGCCGCAGAGCGGCGTCGACGTACGCGGCCGAGCCGGTCGTCTCACCGTCGACGAAGATCAGGTCGTACGCGCCGTCGGCGAGCCGGGGCAGCACGTCCAGCGCCCGGCCGGTGATGATCCGGGTACGGCCGGACGGGAAGCCCGCCTCGACGAAGATCCGCCGGGCGATCCGCTGGTGCTCGACCTCGACGTCGATGGTGGTGAGCACCCCGTCGGCGCGCATGCCGCGCAGCAGCCACACCCCGCTGACCCCGGTGCCGGTGCCGATCTCCACCACCGCGCGGGCGTTGCCGGCGGCGGCGAGCAGGCGCAGCGCCGCCCCGGCACCGGGGGTGACCGCGTCGAGGCCGACCTCCCGGGCGAGGCTGCGGGCGGTGGCCAGGACGATGTCCTCGCCGACGTACGACTCGGCGAACTGCAACGACTGCGCCGTCGGGCTGCCGGAACTGGCGACCGTGGCGATGGGACACCTCCGGGCGGTGGCGATGGTTGTGCGGAGCGGGTGGGCGCTATGAGCCTAGAGGCGAGGCTCCTTCGGCCGCGAGTCCACCCGTGACGGCCCGGGTGGCGCGGCGGCGCTGGCGTGTGGACGGGGTAGGCGCACCGGTCCGGGTGGCGCGGGGCCGGGCGGTGCGCGGGTGCGGGCGGACAAGAGCTGACTCCGCCCGGCGCATCCGTGCAATCCTGGACGGGGTGCCCCCTGCGCCGTGACCGCCACCCCCGGTCGTGGTCCGGGGCACCGGGGGACGACTGGGAGGCACCGACGTGACCGACGGCTGGGAGTGGCGAGCGCCCGGCGGGACTCCGGGTTCGGCGGGACCGCCGCCCGGTCCGCCGCAGACGGCCCCGACGACGCCGTACGGCGGGTCGGCTGCACCGTACGGCGGGTCGACGTCGCCGTGGTGGTCGGACGCGCTCGCCGACCCCTGGCGGGACCCGTACGCCCCGGCGGCGGTCGTGCTGCCGAGCGTGCCGGCCACCGGTGCCGCGCCGGAGCCGGTCACCGACCCGGACGCGCCTGGCCGGCCACGGCTGCGCCAACTGCTGCTCGTCCCGCTGATCGTCGCGTTGCTCGCCGGCACCCTGGGCGGTGCCCTCGGGTACGCCTTCGCGGTGCGTGGCGGTGTCGGCGGCGGGGTCACCCTGGGGGCCGGCCCGGCCGAGGGGCCCGCGCTGGCCCAGCGTCGCCCGGACTCGCTGGCCGGGGTCGCCGGCCGGGTCCTGCCCAGCGTGGTGACGATCCGGGTGGCCGGTCCGGCCGGCACCAGCGAGGGGTCCGGGTTCGTCGTCAGCACCGACGGCTACGTGGTCACCAACGACCACGTGGTCGCCGACGGCACCGGCCGGGCGTCGGTGACCTTCAACGACGGCAGCACTTCTGCGGCGACGGTGGTCGGGCAGGACCCGGAGTCGGACATCGCGGTGATCAAGGTGAACCGTACGGGGTTGCGGCCGATCGAGTTCGGTGACTCCGACGCGCTCGCGGTGGGGGACCCGGTGCTGGCCATCGGTTCGCCGCTGTCCCTGGCGAACACGGTCACCGCCGGCATCATCAGCGCGCTGGACCGCACCATGCAGGCGGGGGAGCCGGGCGGGCCGGTCCGCTACTACGCGGCGATCCAGACCGACGCGGCGGTCAACCACGGCAACTCCGGTGGCCCGCTGGTCGACTCGGCCGGTCGGGTGATCGGGGTGAACTCGACGATCAAGTCGCTGGTGGCGGAGGGGCAGGAGGCGGGGAACATCGGGCTCGCCTTCGCCATTCCGATCAACCAGGCGAAACGGATCACCCAGGACATCATCGGCACGGGCAAGGCCCGACGTACCGTGATCGGGGCCCAGGTCGCCGGGACCGGTACGGCCACCCGGGCCGGCGTGGGGGTGCGCCTGGCGGCCGTGGAACCGGCCGGTCCGGCCGCCGGGGCGGGGTTGAAGGCCGGGGACGTCGTGCTCCGGCTCAACGGCCGGCCGATGAACGAGCCGACCGACCTGATCGCCCTGGTCCGCAAGTTCGCCCCCGGGTCGGTGGTGACGGTGGAGTACCGGCGCGGGTCGACCCGGCAGAACGCCTCGGTGACGCTCGCCGCGGACGCCAAGTGAGGGCCGTTCACCCCCTCCCGGACCGGGCCCTGACGTGCGTACGCTGGGGTCGACGTGACGAGGAGGCCCTGCGGTGCTCGACAACCTGAACTGGTGGGAGATCGGCGTCCTGCTGCTCCTGGCACTGCTGATCTTCGGGGACCGGCTGCCCAACGTCATCAGCGACGGCCTGCGGCTGGTGCGCAACCTGCGCGCGATGGCCCGCAACGCCACCGGTGACCTGAGCCGTGAGCTGGGCACCGACATCCAGCTGGAGGACCTTCACCCGAAGGCGTTCATCCGCAAGCACCTGCTCAGCGAGGAAGACGAGCAGGCGATCCGCAAGCCCCTGCAGAGCGTCTACGACGACCTGCGGGCGGACGTCACCGGGGTGCACGAGGAACTCAAGGGTGTCGCCGACCGGATCGACCCGAGGGCGGCCGCCCGCAAGGGCACCGCGACGAGCACCGCCTCCGCGCCCGCCCCGGCCCCCCGCCCCAGCTACGACGACGCCACCTGACCCCGCGTCCGGTCTGGACCACCGCCGGGCGGGCTGCCGCAATGGAGCGCCAAATGCGGTATCCCCTGCCGGGGATACCGCATCATCGGCTCACGTGAGTGAATCAGGCCCGTGGCGCGGGCCCGGACGAGTGAATCAGGTCCGTGGCGCGGGGCCGGTGGTCAGCGTCCGGCGGGCTTGAGGCCCAGCGACTTGCCGAGCAGCGACTCGCGGCGTACCGCCAGCCGGTCGGCCACCTGGTGCAGCGCCTTCGCGGCGGGCGCGTCCGGCGCGGACAGCACGATCGGGGTGCCGGCGTCGCCGCCCTCCCGGACCCGGCTGTCCATCGGGATCTGCCCCAGCAACGGCACCTGCGCGCCGATCGTCCGGCTCAGCGAATCGGCCACCTCCTGGCCGCCACCGGCACCGAAGACCTCCATCCGGGACCCGTCGGGCAGCTCCAGCCAGGACATGTTCTCGATGACGCCGACGATCCGCTGGTGGGTCTGCAACGAGATCGCGCCGGCCCGCTCGGCGACCTCGGCCGCCGCGGCCTGCGGGGTGGTGATCACCAGGATCTCGGCGTTGGGCAGCAGCTGGGCGACCGAGATGGCGATGTCACCGGTGCCCGGGGGCAGGTCGAGCAGGAGGACGTCCAGCTCACCCCAGTAGACGTCGCCGAGGAACTGCTGCAACGCCCGGTGCAGCATCGGGCCGCGCCACACCACCGCCGCGTTGCCCGGGGTGAACATGCCGATCGAGATGACCTTCACGCCGTTCGCCTGCGGCGGCATGATCATGTCTTCGACCCGGGTCGGCTTGCCCTCCGCGCCGAGCATCCGGGGCACCGAGTGGCCGTAGATGTCGGCGTCGACCACGCCGACGGACAGGCCCCGGGCGGCCAGCGCGGCGGCCAGGTTGACCGTGACGCTGGACTTGCCGACACCGCCCTTGCCGCTGGCCACCGCGTAGACCCGGGTACGGGAGCCCGGCTGGGCGAACGGGATCACCGGCTCGTCGGTGGCGGCCCCGCCACGCAGCTTGCCCTGCAGCTCCTGCCGCTGCTCCGGGCTCATCACCCCGAACTCGATCTCCACGCCGCTCACCCCGGGCACCGCGCCGACGGCGGCGGTGATGTCCCCGCGCAGCTTGTCCTTCAGCGGGCAGCCGGCCACGGTGAGCAGCAGCCCGACCCGGACCACGCCGTCCTCGCCGATCTCGGCGGAGCGGACCATGCCGAGGTCGGTGATGGGCCGACGGATCTCCGGGTCGTTGACGGTGGCCAGCGCGGCCTGGATCGCGTCGGAGAGGGTGCTGACAGGAGCTGACATGCGGGCAATGCTACGTCGGGCGGCCGGGGCGTCCGCCAACAGCGGGGCCGGGTGTGAGCGAATCGATCGACCGGCCGGGGCCGCCCCGCCCTACCGGACAAAGCCGGACGATCAGGTGGTTCACCCCGGCCCGCTCAGCTCTCCGGGCGGTGACCGTCGCGGACGTAGTCGCCGTCCAGATCGTCGCGCGGCTCGTCGAGCGGTGGTTCGCCCCCGGAACGGCCCTCACCCCGCCCGACTGGTCGCTCCGGCTGCCGCAACTCCCGCTTCTGCCGCCGCTGCGCCGCCGCGTCCAGCTCCTCGGCCAGCCGGGCCAGCTCCGAGCGGAGGAAGTCCCGGGTCGCCACCTCGCCCAGGGCGATCCGCAGCGCGGCCACCTCCCGGGCCAGGTACTCGGTGTCCGCCTTCTGCATGGTCGCCCGGCGACGGTCCTCCTCCAGCGCCACCCGGTCCCGGTCGGTCTGCCGGTTCTGCGCGAGCAGGATCAGCGGGGCCGCGTACGACGCCTGCAGCGACAGCACCAGGGTCAGGAACGTGAACGTGTACGGGTCGAAGCGCAGGTCCGCCGGGGCCAGGGTGTTCCAGCCGAACCACAGCGCGATCACCACCGTCATGTAGACGATGAAGTTCGCCGTGCCCATGCCCCGGGCGATCCCCTCCGACCAGCGGCCGAACGCCTCCGGGTCGAACCGGGGCAGCTTGACGCCCCGGGGCTCACGCGGCTGGTCCAACCGCTCGGTCCGCCGCTGGTCAGCCATCGGAGTCACCGCCTACCGGCGTGGTGTCCGGCTCCGCCTCGTCCGCGCCCGGGGTGGACACGGCGTCGCGGTCCCGCCAGTCCCGGGGCAGCGAGTGGTCGAGCACGTCGTCGACGGTGACCGCGCCGACCAGCCGGTTGTTCCGGTCGACCACCGGCATCGCCACCAGGTCGTAGGTGGCCATCCGGCGGGTTATCTCCGGCAGCGGGGTGGTCGGCCGCAGCGGGTCGATGTCGTTGATCACCACCCCGCCGAGCAGGTCGGCCGGGGGTTCGCGCAGCAGCCGCTGGAAGTGCACGATGCCCAGGTAGCGGCCGGTCGGGGTGGTCATCGGGGCACGGGTCACGAAGACCTGCGCGGCGATCGCCGGGGAGAGCTGCTCCTCCCTGATCCGGGCCAGCGCCTCGGCGACCGTGGCGTCCGGCGGCAGGATCACCGGTTCGGAGGTCATCACGCTGCCCGCCGTACCGGAGGTGTACTTGAGCAGCTGACGGACCGGGTCGGCCTCGTCCGGCTCCATCAGGTCCAGCAGCACGTCCTGCTCCGGCGGGGGCAGCTCGTTGAGCAGGTCGGCGGCGTCGTCCGGGTCCATCTCCTCCAGCACGTCGGCGGCCCGTTCCCGGTCCAGCGCGGCGAGGATCTCCACCTGGTCGCGTTCGGGCAGCTCGCCGAGCACGTCGGCGAGACGTTCGTCGTCGAGGGCCGCCGCGACCTCGTTGCGTCGCGCGTCGGGCAGATCCTGCAGCGCGTTGGCCAGATCGGCGGGGCGCATGTCCTCCAGCACGGCCAGCAGGTTGGCCGTACCCCGGTTGTCGGCGAGGCCGCTCAGTCCGCGTACCCGGTCCCAGTCCACCTGGTGCAGGTGCCCACGGCGGGTCAACCGGCTGGTCTGCTCGCGGACGGCGACCCGGGACAGCGACCACTCGCCGCCCCGGCTGCACTCCATCGCCACGTCCACCACCGCGCCGGGCTGGCCGCCCGGGTCGAGCTGCACCCGCCGGTCCAGCAGCTCCTGCAGGACGAGCAGCTCGTTGGGGCGTTTGGAGAAGCGGCGCAGGTTGAGGGTGCCGCTGCCGAGGACCACCGCGTCGGCGTCGATGGAGGTGATCCGGTTGATGGACAGGAAGATCCGGCGGCGCATCGGCATCTCGGCCACCAGACCCACCACCTCGGGCGGACGCTGGGTCGGCCGGATCCGGGCGACCGCGTCGCGGACCCGCCCCACCTGGTCGCCGTTCGGGTCGAAGACGGCGACTCCGGCGAGTCGAGCGATGTAGACCCGGTTCGGCGTGCTCACGGCCACCAGCCTAAGCGCCTAGTGTTTATCACCATGTCGACCCTGGCCTACGAGATCGTGGACGTCTTCACCGACCGCCCGTTCGCCGGCAACCCCCTGGCCGTGGTGTTCGGCGCCGAAGCGCTGGCCACCGAGCAGATGCAGGTGCTGGCGATGGAGTTCAACCTGTCGGAGACGGTGTTCGTGCTGCCGCCGACCCAGGTGGGCGCGACCTACCGGGCCCGGATCTTCACCCCGACCGGGGAGCTGCCCTTCGCCGGCCACCCCAGCGTCGGCGCGGCGGTGACCGCCAGCCGCCGGGGCCTGTTCCCCGCCGGGTCGGTCAGCCAGGAGTGCCACGCCGGCGTGCTGCCGATCGAGGTGACCGCGACCGGTGCCACCCTGACCGGCGGCACCCCCACCCTCGGGCCGGAACTCGACCCGGAACCGCTGCTGGAGATGGCCGGGCTCACCGCGGCCGACCACGCCGGCCCGGCCCCCCGGGTGGCCGGCTGCGGGCTGGAGTTCCCCTACCTGCCGGTGCACCCCGACGCGGTGGCCCGTGCCCGGGTCAACACGGCCGCCGCGCAGCGGTACGGGGTGGAGCACGTCAGCGTCTTCTCCTGGGACGCCGACACGCGTACCGCCCACGCCCGGGTCTTCGTGCCGGGGCTCGGGGTGCCCGAGGACCCGGCCACCGGCTCGGCCGCCCTGGGGCTGGGCGTGTGGCTGGTCGCCAGCGGCCTGCTGCCCGGCGTCGGCCGCAGCGGGTACGCCGTACGCCAGGGCGTGGAGATGGGCCGCCCGTCCGCCCTGGCCTGCACGGTGACCGCCGAGGACGGGACGGTGGTCGGCACGACGGTGACCGGTCAGGTGATGCCGGTCGCCCGGGGCGAGATCCTCGTCCCGCCGTTCGTCGGGTGACCGGGCCACCGCCGTCACCGTCCGGGCCGGTGGTGACGGTCGGGTGCCGACCGGGTGGTAGCTGCGAGAGGATGCGGGTGTGACGGACGAGGTGGACGCCTCCCGGTCGACGCCACTGGTCGACGAGGCGATCAAGAAGGCCGCCGTGGCCTGGGTGGGGGTCGGCGACGGACCGGCGGTCGCGCTGTGGTGCGTACCGCTGGAGGGGTCGTTGTTCGTGGTCAGCGGGCCGGGGGAGCAGACCGCGCCGGGGCTGGCCGACGCCGCCACCGCCCGGGTGACCCTGCGCGGCGACCACGGCGGGCGCATCGTGACCTGGCCGGCGCGGGTGACCCGGCTGGCCCCGGGCAGCCCGGAGTGGGAGACCTCCGCACCGCTGGTGGCGGCGAAGCGGCTCAACGCCTCCGGTCCGACCGCCGACCTGGTGGCCCGCTGGGTGGCCGACGGCTGCGCGCTGACCCGGCTCGTCCCGGACGGCACGCCGGACGCCGGGGACGCCCTGCCGGACACCTCGCTGGCCGCCGAACCCCGGGGCGCGGCCGTGGTCCGGGCCACCCGCAAGCCGTTCCGCCTGCACCGGGTGCGCCGCCGCTGACCCACCGGCCGTCGCCGCCGGGCACCACTGACCAGCGCCCCGCCGTCATGCCGGGTCACCGCCGGGCAGCGCCGACCCGCCGCCCGGCGTCCACCTGAGCGCCGCCGTCCGTGTGAGGATGACCCACCGTGTCCTCCGCCGCACCGCCGCCGCGTCCGCCCGTCGACCCGCTCACCGTCGGCATCCTCGTGCTCGCCGTCGCGTCGGTCTCGTCGTCGGCCCCGCTGATCGCCTTCGCGGCGGCACCGGCGCTGGCCGTGGCGTGCTGGCGGAACCTGCTCGCGGTCACCGTGCTCGCCCCGTTCACGCTGGCCCGCCGCCGGGCCGAACTGCGTGCCCTGACCGTGGGGGCGGGCCGCCGCGAGGGCTGGTACTGCGTGCTGTCCGGGGTGGCGCTGGCCGCGCACTTCGCCACCTGGATGCCGAGCGCCCAGCTCACCTCGGTCGCGGCGGCCACCGCGCTGGGCGCCACCCAACCGGTCTGGCAGGGGCTGATCGCCCGCTGGCAGGGCCGGCGGTTGTCGTACCCCGTCTGGGTCGGCATCGGGGTGGCGGTGACCGGCGCGGTGCTGGCGACCGGCGCGGACGTCGGCGTCTCCGGCCGCGCCCTCGCCGGTGACCTGCTCGCGGTCGTCGGCGGGATGTTCGCCGCCGTCTACACCGCGTTCGGTGAACGCGCCCGAGCCACCATCAGCACCGCCACCTACACCACCATCTGCTACGGGGTGTGCGCGGCGATCCTGCTGGTCGGCTGCCTGGTCGGCGGGGTACGGCTGCACGGCTACGCCACCAGCACCTGGGTGGCGATCGTCGGGCTGGCGGTGGGCGCCCAACTGCTCGGCCACTCGATGTTCAACCACGCGCTGCGCCGGGTGTCGGCGACCACGATCAGCGTGCTGATCCTGCTGGAGGCCCCCGGGGCCGCGCTGATCGCCTGGGCCTGGCTGGGGCAGCTACCCCGCCCGTACGCATTGCCCGGGTTGGCGCTGCTGCTCGCCGGGGTGGTCGTGGTGGTGCTCGGCGGCGCCCGTACGGGCCGGCGTGCCACCCCGGCGGCGCTGCCCGCCGACGCCGCCCCACCGGCACCCTGACCGCCTACCCGGCCCGGGTGCCCGCCGCAGATCCGTTCGTCGCGATTCCGCCCGAACGGCGGGCACGGGACCCGTCCGCACGTGAGAGTGCGGGGG
Source organism: Micromonospora sp. WMMD730 (assembly GCF_049178955.1). NCBI lineage: Bacteria > Bacillati > Actinomycetota > Actinomycetes > Micromonosporales > Micromonosporaceae > Micromonospora > Micromonospora sp. WMMD730. The sequence continues at coordinate 6,566,979 of NZ_JBMHML010000002.1, read as the reverse complement.
GAGGTGGGCGATGGCGGGGCGCAGCGCGGACGACGACCGTGGCGGCACCGTGGTCACCCCGTCGGCCGAGTTCCCACCGCTCACGCCGGCGGAGGTGGACGCCCTGCGCCGGGTCGGCGCGCACTGGCGGGTCGGCGTGCCGCCCGCCCTGCCGGTCGACCCGACCCTGGACCGCTACCGGCACCGCCCCACCCCGGGCCGGTTCAGCCGGCTGGCCCCGATCGCGCTGTTCCGGCCGGCACCGGGGGCACCGGCCGGACGGGACGGGCTGGTCGCCGCCGAACCGGCCAACCAGCCGGACTCCCCCCTGGGCCGGCGGCTGGGCCGGGTCCGCCGGGTGCTTCTCGGCCCACCGCTGGCCAGCGCCGCCGTGCTGCACGAGCGGATGCGCAAACTGGTGGCCCTGCCGGTGCTCTCCTCCGACCTGCTCAGCTCGGTCGCGTACGGGCCGGAGGCGTTGCTGACCGTGCTGGTGCTGGCCGGCAGCGGGGCGCTGGGCCTGGCCCTGCCCCTGTCGGCCGGGCTGGTGCTGCTGATGGTCGCCGTCGGGATCTCGTACCGGCAGACCATCCCGGCGTACCCGCACGGGGCCGGGTCGTACCTGGTGGCGGGGGACAACCTGGGGGTCGGGGCGGGGCTGACCGCCGCCGCCGGGCTGATGCTCGACTACGTGCTGACCGTGTCGGTGTCGATCGCGGCGGGCGTGCACGCGATCACCTCGGCCCTGCCGGGGCTGACGCCGTTCACCGTGCCGCTCGGGGTGCTGGTGATCCTGCTGCTGCTCGCCGGCAACCTGCGCGGGGTACGCGCCGCCGGCAACCTCTTCGTCCTGCCCACGTACGCGTTCGTGGCCGCCGTGCTGGGGTTGCTCGTGGTCGGCTACCTGCGGGCGGCGGGTCGGGGGTTCGCGCCGGTGGCCCCGCCGGTGGTGCCGGCGACCCAGGGGTTGGGGCTGCTGCTGGTGCTGCGGGCGTTCGCCTCCGGGGCGGTGTCGATGACCGGCATCGAGGCGGTCTCCAACGCGGTCCCGGCGTTCCGGACGCCGGAGTGGCGCAACGCGCGCACCACGCTGGCCTGGATGGTGGCGATGCTGGTGGTCCTGTTCGCCGGGCTCACCCTGCTGATCCACCTGGCGGGCCTGGTGCCCCGTCCCGGCGAGACGCTGCTGTCCCAGCTCGCCCGGGTCACCTTCCCCACCGGCCCGTGGTACGCCGTCGTCCAGGTGACCACCGCGCTGATCCTGCTGCTGGCGGCGAACACCGCGTTCAACGACTTTCCCCGACTGCTGTTCTTCATGGCCCGCGCCGGTCACGCCCCCCGCCGTTTCCTGCACCTGGGCGACCGGCTGGCGTTCGGCAACGGCCTGGTCGCGCTGGCCGCGACGGCGGTCGTGGTGTTCGTCGCGTTCGGCGGCCACACCGGGAAACTGATCCCGTTGTACGCGGTGGGGGTGTTCCTCGCCTTCACCCTGTCGCAGAGCGGCATGGTGGTGCACTGGCGGCGGCACCGGGGCGACGGCTGGCGGCGGCGGGCGCTGGTCAACGGGGTGGGTGCGATCCTGTCCGGCCTGGTGCTGCTCACCGCGGCGGTGGCGAAGTTCACCGAGGGCGCCTGGGCGGTGGTGGTCGCGGTGCCGCTGCTGGTGCTGCTCTTCGACCGGATCCACCGGCACTACCGCACCCTGCACGCCGCCCTGGCCCTGCGCCCCCCATCTCCCGACCCCGCCCCGCCGGCCGTCGTCTGCGGACCCGCCGCCGGGCCGCCGGAACCCGCCGCCGCACCGGCGGACAGGCCCGTCGAGGGCGGGGAGCTGCCGCAGGAGCTGCGCCACCTGGTGGTGGTCCCGGTGGTACGCCTCAACCGCGCCTCGATGCGCGCCCTGGCGTACGCGGTGTCGCTGGGCCGGCCGACGCTGGCGGTGCACCTCGCCCCGGAGGACGGTGAGGCGGACCGGTTCCGGGAGCAGTGGCGGGCCTGGGGGGATCACGTCCGGCTGGAGACGATCGTCTCGCCGTACCGGGCGGTGGTCGGGCCGCTGGCGCACTACCTGGAGGCGCTGCAGGCCGCCGCGCCGGAACTGGTACTGACCGTGGTGGTGCCGGAGGTGGTGCTGCGCCGGCCGTGGCACCGCCTGCTGCACAGCCGCACCGGCCAACGGCTACGCCGGGCCCTGCGTGCCCTGCCCGGTGTGGTGGTCACCACCGTCCCCGTCCACGTCGTCGACTAGCACGGCCCCGATGGCTCCGGTCGGGTCAGGTGTCGAGGCCGACGGCGGCGGCGCTGGCGGCCCAGAGGCGCGCGGCAAGCGCCGGATCGGTGGCGCGCGGCCAGGGTCGGCGCAGTCGCCGGTCGGCGTAGTAGCCGCCGTCGACCAGCCGGGACGCCGGCTGGTTGGCCAGCCAGACCAGCGTCTCCGCGCCCTTCTCCGGGCTGCGGAACGGCATCACCCGCATGCCGAGGGCGACCAGCCGGCTGTCCGCGCCGAACCGGGTCCGCACCACCCCCGGATGGAACGAGTACGCCGGCACGTCGGGCCAGCGCCGGGCCGCCTCGGCGGCGAACAGGATGTTGGCCTGCTTGCTGGTGCCGTACGCGCGCATCGGCCGGTAGCGGCGCAGCGCGGCGTTGAGATCGTCCGGGTCGAGGGTCCCGCTGCGGTGCGCGCCGGAGGCGGTCACCACCAGCCGGCCGACCCGGTCGACCAGCAGGTTGCTCAGCAGGAACGGGGCCAGGTGGTTGGCCTGGATCGACAGTTCGAACCCGTCGACCGTGCTGAGCGGCTGCAACACGATCGCCCCGGCGTTGTTCGCCAGCACGTCGATCCGGTCGTACGCCGCCCGCAGCCGCTCGGCGAGCCCGCGTACGTCGTCGAGCACGGCGAAGTCGGCGCGGAACAGCTCGGGGCGTTCGCCGGACGCCTCGCGTACCCGGTCACCGGCGGCCTGGAGGCGGGCCGGGTCCCGGCCGACCAGCGCCACCCGGTCGCCGCGTCGGGCCAGCGCCACCGCGGCGGCCAGGCCGATGCCCGAACTGGCCCCGGTCACCACCACGGTCCGCCGCCCGGCGACGTCTTCCACAGGTCCATCCACCCCGGTCACGGCACGAGGTTACCGTGGAGTCACCACGTCACGGGGGCCGTCGGGTTCTCGTCACGTGCGGGTGACCGGGTGGGCCGCCCAGGGTGCCCGGGGCGGCCCCACCGCTCAGTACGAGGTGCCGTAGCCGGTCGTCGACTCCTGGTTGGCCAGCCAGACGAAGAAGACCACCATGGCGATGGTGGCCAGCACCGCGATGACGGTGGAGATCCACCCGACGACGATGCCGGCGGTGGCGAAGCCCGCGCCGCCCTCCCCCCGCTCCCTGATCTGCCGCCGGGCCACGTGGCCGAGGATCGCGCCGATGAGGCCGATGTAGCCGCCGAGCCCGTAACCGCACAGCCCGATCGCGCCGATAATCGAGACGATCATCGAGGCGATGGCGAGGCCGTTCTGCGGCGGTGGGGGCTGGTAACCGCCGTAACCGGCGTACCCCATCGGCTGCGGGTAGCCGGGCTGCGGGTAGGCGGCAGCGGCGGCGTACGGGTCGACCGGGGCGGCCTGGGCGGGGATGCCCGGCGCGCCCGCGTACGGGTCGGCCGGGGCGTACGGGTCCTTCCCGACCGGTGCCGCCGAGATCGGCGGGCCACTGGCCGGCAGTGTCGGGTCGGGCTGCTGGGCCGACCAGGCCGGGTCCGACCAGCCGTCGGAGGGCGGGGGATAGGTCATCTGATCTTCTCCGTCGCATGTAGGTGCGCCGTCAGGGTAGCCAGGACCACACAGTGGCGAGGTCGGCCCCGTGGTGGCTCGTTGCCCGCACCCGGTCGAGCGGGCAGGATGCCGGCATGGCTATCGACGCGCGTGGGGCCGACCGATCCGGCAGCCGACCGAGGCGGGACGTGAGCCGCCCCGGCCTGGCCCGGCGCACCCGCGCCACCACCGGTGGCAGCCAACCCGGCCAGGACGAGCCGGTGCCGCTGCCGGACCCGGTGACCATGCGGCTGGACGGCCGGGTCGCCCTGGTCACCGGCGCGGGCAGCGCCGACGGCATCGGGTACGCCACCGCCCGCCGACTGGCCGACCTGGGCGCCCGGGTGGCGATCGTCTCCACCACCCGCCGCATCCACGAGCGGGCCGGTGAGCTGGGCGTGACGGGTTTCGTCGCCGACCTGACCGACGAGTCCGAGGTCGGCGCGCTCGCCGACGCGGTCGCCGAACAGCTCGGTGACGTCGAGGTGCTGGTCAACAACGCCGGCCTGGCCAGCCGGGCCAGCCCCGAGGTGCTCCGCCCGGTGGCCCAGCTCAGCTACGACGAGTGGCGCGGCGAGATCGACCGGAACCTGACCACGGCGTTCCTGTGCAGCCGGGCCTTCATCAGTGGGATGGCCGAGCGGGGCTGGGGGCGGATCGTCAACCTCTCGGCCACCGCCGGCCCGGTCAACGCCCTACCCACCGAGGCGGCGTACGCGGCGGCCAAGGCGGGGGTGGTCGGGCTGACCCGGGCCCTGGCGATGGAGATGATCGCCGACGGGGTGACGGTGAACGCGGTGGCCCCCGGCACCATCTACACGGCGGCCTCCACGATGGCGGAGATCAAGCAGGGGCTCGGCACCCCGGTCGGCCGCCCCGGCACCCCCGACGAGGTGGCCGCCGCGATCAGCTTTCTCTGCTCGCCGGCGGCGTCGTACATCACCGGGCAGATGCTGGTGGTGGACGGCGGCAACAGCGTCCGGGAGGCGCAGTTCCGCTGATCAGTAACCGGTGCCGGTGCTGCTGCCGACGCCGGCCACCACGACGAGGGCGAGCCAGCCGCAGCAGACGAGCACCCCGATCGCGGTGAACGCGTAACTGAGGACCAGCCCCCAGGTGGCGAGCTGGTCGCCCTCCTCGCCGGTCCGACGGATCTGCCGTTTCGCCAGGTGGCCGAGGACGATGCCGGCCGGGGCGAAGACGATGGCGAACACCAGGGACAGGATCGCCAGCACGTTGGTCCCGCCGCCACCCGGTGGTCCGTACGGCCCGGGTGGCGGGTATCCCCACCGCTGTTCGCCCGGCGGCTGCCCCCACGGCGGCGGCTGCTCCCAGGCCGGTCCGCCGGGGGTCGGCTCCCCCCAGGCCGGTGGTTGTTCCCATGCCGGTCCGCCCGGCGGGGTGACGGCCGGCTGTTCGCCCGACGGCGGCCCCGTCCAGCCGGGTGACCCGGACGGTGGGGCTGACCCGCCCGGCTGACCGATGCCGGGGGAGCCACCGGCCGGACCCGCCTCCGCCGGCGGTTGCGGGGCCGACGGTTCGGACTGCTGCGCCCAGGGGGACGGCTCGGATGGTCGGGCCCACGCCGACGGCTCGGGCGCAGCCGGGCTCCACGGTCCCTCCGGCGGGACGGGTGCGGGCGGGGCGGCCGGCTCGCCGGGTGACTCGTACGGTGACGGTGGCTGCTCCGGCTCGCCCGGTGGCGTACTCACGGTGCCCGCCCTCCGCCGCAGGTCAGTGGCCTCTCTCCAGCGGACGCTACCGGCGCGCGGTGCGGCTTTTCACCCGGTTGACGCCGGGTCACCTCGTCGGGGCGGGTCGGGGACGGTCAGGGAAGCCGGGACAGGCCGGCGGCGGCCCGCTCGACGATCAGGCAGCGGTCTTCCACGTAGTCCATGCCGGCCGCTTCGGCGATCCGCCGCGCCTCGGCGGAGACGATGCCGAGCTGGAGCCAGACCGCCGGCGCGCCGATCGCCGCCGCCTGTCGGACCACCTCGACGGCGTCCCGGGCCGGGCGGAAGACGTTCACCAGGTCCACCGGGTGCGGAATGTCGGCGAGCGACGGGTAGGCCCGCTCGCCGAACAACTCGTCCACGGTCGGGTTGACCGGAATGATCCGCCAGCCGTACCGCTGCATCTGCGCCGGCACCCGGTGCGCGGCCTTGCCCGGGTCGCGGGACGCGCCCACGACGGCGATCACGGCGGAGTCGGCGAGGAGCTGCTGTGCGGTCCGCATCCGCCGAGCCTAGCCCGATTCCGGGCGGGTGGGACCGGCCCGGCCACCGGGCCCGGGGACGGCTCTGCCCGCACGCCGCGCGCCCGACCGGCCCGCTCAGAGCAGGGCGAGCTGTTCGGGGGCGGGTGCGGGCGGCGGGGCCGACACGCGACGGGTGTCGCCGGGTTCGCTGCGGTGCAGGCCGTGCCGGCGGGCAGCGATCCGCACCCGGGCGGTCAGCTCCCGCTGGTACGCCTGCGGCGGGTAGGCCCCGGACCGGTACAGCTCGCGGTAGCGGGGGACGAGGTGCGGGAACTCCCGGCCGAGCCAGTGCGCATACCACTGGCGGGCACCGGGGCGCAGGTGCAGGGCCAGCGGGGTGACACTGGTGGCACCGGCGGCGGCGATGGCCGCGAGGGTGGCGTCGATCGACGCGTCGTCGTCACAGAGGCCGGGCAGGATCGGCGCCATCAGCACCCCCACCTCGAAGCCGGCGTCGGTGAGCCGGCGGACCGCGTCGAGCCGGCGGCGTGGGCTCGGGGTGCCCGGCTCCACCGCCCGCCACAGGGCCTCGTCGACGAAGGCCACCGAGAACGACAGGCTGACCCGGGTGACCTCGGCGGCCTGACGCAGCAGCGGCAGGTCGCGCAGGATCAGCGTGCCCTTGGTGAGGATCGAGAACGGGTTGGCGAAGTCCCGCAGTGCCGTGAGGATCGGCGGCAGCAGCCGGTAGCGGCCCTCGGCGCGCTGGTAGCAGTCGACGTTGGTGCCCATCGCGATGGCCGCCCCGCGCCAGCGCGGCGCGGCCAGCTCGCGGCGGACCAGCTCCCCGGCGTTGATCTTGACGATCACCTTGCGGTCGAAGTCCGCGCCGGCGTCGAGGTCGAGGTAGGTGTGCGAGTTGCGGGCGAAGCAGTAGACGCAGGCGTGGGTGCAGCCGCGGTACGGGTTGATCGTCCAGCTGAACGGCACCTGCGACCCGCCCGGCACCCGGTTGATGATCGACTTGGCCTGCACCTCGTAGAACGTCATGCCGGCGAAGTCGGGGGTGTCGAACGTGCGGGTGACCGCGCCGGGCAGCGCCAGCGGCAGGGGTGGCGTCGCTGGCGCTGCCCGGTCGGGACGCTCCTCGTCCGGGGGAGCGGAGAGGTGGTCCCAGCGCATGCCGTCCATTCGAACATGTGTGCGAGCGTGGCGCAAGTGAAACGCCGGCGGCCGGGCCGTCGGGCCCGACCGCCGGCGGCGGTGGTCAGTGCTGGTGGTTGGCGAGCTGCTTGCGGACGTCGTCCATGTCCAGCGCCTGGACCTGCTCGATCAGGTTCTCCAGGGCCGACTCGGGCAGCGCGCCGGGCTGGGCGAAGACGATCACGCCGTCCCGGATCGCCATGATCGTCGGGATCGAGCGGATGTCGAACTTGGCGCCCAGCTCCTGCTGCGCCTCGGTGTCGACCTTGCCGAAGGTGATGTCGGGGTGCTTCTCCGACGAGCGCTCGTAGACCGGGGCGAACCGCTTGCACGGGCCACACCACTCGGCCCAGAAGTCGACCAGCACGATGCCGCTGCTCTCGGTCACCTCGTCGAAGTTGGCCGTGGTCAGCTCAACGGTTGCCATTGGACTCTCCGATCAGCGCGGATTGCTTTTTCCGTCCGGTAGAACCAGGTGGTACCCCGGCAAATTCCCGGGTGGGGCGCGCCGAAACCGGCCCACTCCGAAGCGCCGATCACGCTCATCGAGCTGCATCTGTCGATGCGCGCGTGCGGACTGCACTTGCACGACGCATTTGCGTGACGGCCCGTGATGGGAGCGTTTCCAGGGAGATCGCCGCCCGGAGCAGCCAACATGCATCAACTTGTCGCCTGACAAGGTACTACTTCACCTGCGGAGATCGCTCTCTCGTTGATCGTTAGTGACTCTGAGTATTGTTACGAAAAGATAAATGTGACCTCCGTCTCTGTCCGTTCATCGTCGTGGTGGGGCAGAATCTTCGACATCAGAGCGTGGGCGGCGGGTGCCGGGGAGGGCCCCGCCGCTCATTGCGTCTCCCCCCGGGTGGGCCCGGGAGTGACATTTCGCCGTCACCCGCCGCCCGGTGTCTCCTTAACCAGCGGTAAGGCAGGTTGAGTCAACCACCGGTAAGGCATGTCGAGTCGTGCTCACCGCTGCCCGCCGACGGCGACGCGCGGGTGCCCGTACCGCGACCCCGGGTGGCGGCGGGCGCGGATCGCGCCGGGACGAGCCCGTCACCCGTCCGGCGGGCTTATGCTGACGGCGGAGGTCCTGATGAGCCACTCCCTCGCCGGAGAGCCGCCCTCTGCCGGACGGCGTGCCGCACCGCTGACCAGCGCCGTCTACTCCGCCACCGAGTGGGACCTGCTCACCACCCTGCCCGGTCGGGTGCTGGTGGCCGCCGCCTCACCCGGTCCCGGTCGCCCGCCCCGGGACGTCACCGCCGGCCTCGTCGGGTTGGACGCGCTCGCCGCCGGCCGGGCCTCCGACAGTGACCTCGTCCGCGCCGTGGTCGCCGCGATCTACGCCCGGCACGACGGCGCGACCGCTGCGGTCGGCGGGCCCACCGGCCCGGCGGACCTGCCGCCGGCCTGCCGGGCCGCCGTCCGGGTGCTGCGCCGCCGCGCCGACCCCGCAGACTCCGCCGCGTACCGGCAGTGGGTGGAGTCGGTGGCGGTCCGGGTCTGCCGCACCGGTGTCCCCGACCCCACCGACCAGCGGTTCCTGGACCGCCTCGGCGACGCGTTGGGCCTGCGCGGGCGGTGAGGGCGCGGCGGTCCGGCGGACCCGGGCGGGCGCCCCGGAGGGCGCCGGTCGGGGTGGCGCACGGGGCTCGCCGCAGCGGCCGTACCCTCTTGGAACCGTGACCGAGGACCAGCTCGACGTGGGTGTCGGACCGTGGCCGGGCGACCCGCCGGACGACCCGCGCTACGACCCGGAGCTGCTCGCCGCCGGCGACCGGCGCAACGTGGTGGACCGCTACCGCTACTGGCGGCGGGAGGCCGTCGTGGCCGACCTGGACACCCGGCGGCACGAGTTCCACGTGGCCATCGAGAACTGGCAGCACGACTTCAACATCGGCACGGTGGTCCGCAACGCCAACGCCTTCCTCGCCGCCGAGGTGCACATCGTCGGGCTACGCCGGTGGAACCGCCGGGGCGCCATGGTCACCGACCGGTACCAGCACGTCCGGCACCATCCGACGATCGAGGAGTTCGTCGGCTGGGCCGCCGGTCGGGAGCTTCCGGTGGTCGGCATCGACAACCTGCCCGGAAGTCGGCCGTTGGAGACCACCACCCTGCCCCGGCGCTGCGTGCTGATCTTCGGCCAGGAGGGACCGGGGCTGTCCGCCGCCGCCCGCGCCGCCTGCGACCAGCTCTTCTCGATCGCCCAGTACGGCTCGACCCGGTCGATCAACGCCGGGGTGGCCAGCGGCATCGCCATGCACGCCTGGGTACGCGCCCACGCCGCCGCCCCGCCCGCCTGACCCCTGCCCGCCCGCGCCGTGCCGGGCCGCCACCTCCACCGGGTGGAGGCCGACCGCAGGAAATCGCCGTACGGGCGCTGAGGTGGGGAAAGGGGCGGCACGTCCGTGGCGGCGGCTTGACGGCGGGCGGTCACCGGGCCACGGTGGGGATGTGAGTGTCGTGGTGAGTTGTCCGAGGTGTGCGGGTCAGGTACGCCCACCGGACCTGATGCACGGTGAGTCGCGGTGCGTCAGGTGCGGGCCGGTGGCCCCGCTGCACGTGCCCGAGCACATCGACGCCGACATCGTGGCGAGCGTGGTGGACCGGGTGGCCGCCGCGAACGACCCGCAGCGGCCCGCGCCGCCGCTGTGGTGCCCGTGGCCGCTGCCGTCCGGCTGGACGGTGACCGGGGTGGCCTGGGCCGGCGACGAGGCCGGTGGCGTCCGCGCCACGGCCGTCGCGTGCGCCGGGCCGGCGCCGCTCGGCGGTGGACCGGCCGAGTTGGTCCTCGTGGCCGAGGAGCCGGGGGTGGGACTGGGCACCCGGTTCGCCGGGGTGGCCGGCCCGGACCCCGGTCCAGAGTTGACGGAGGTGCTGGCCGGGCCCGGTCCCGGCCCTGGTCACCCCGAGCATGTGGAGCCGGCGCGGATCAGGGTCGGCGGCCATCCGACTCCACTGTGGTTAATCAATTCGGCAACGGATCGAAGCGCGTACGCCGGTGAGGCTCGGGGAATGTGGCTCCATGCGATAGCCTGGCCGGCGAGCGCGGGTCACCTCCTCGCGGAAGATGTCGTCCTGCACGACCTCACCGAGTGGACTCCGCCCGAGCTCGTGTACGGCGCTCCGTCCCCGTACCTGCACGGAAAGGCCTGACGGTCCTCCGGGCGAGTCGGAGATGGGACGCAGATATTCACGCTACGACATCATGCTGATACTCTGGGTGCCGCTGCGGTAAACGGACCCGGCGCCGCGCGAGAGGATGGCCCGCTATGGTCAAGAAGGTCCTCACCTGGGCCGGTATCGCATTCTTGATCTTCTTCGTTGCCTACCGGCCAAACTCGGCAGCGGACGTCTTCAAGTCGCTCGGCGGTGGCATCGTGGACATCGCCCAGGGCTTCGGCGACTTCTTCACGAGCCTCGTCGCCTAACCCCCGATGGGCAGCCCCTCCGGACCCCCGTTCGACCCGGACGATCCCGGCCGGGACCGCCGGGAGCGGGACACCGAGCCGATCCCGAGGTACCGACCCGACGACGGGCCGGCCTACGGGTCCGGGGCGGGACCCACCGGCGGACCGTCCTTCTCGGACGACGCCGGCTACGGCGACGCCCCGGGATTCGGTGGCCAGGGGCGCACCTGGGTCCGCGACCCGGAGGAGGGCTACCAGCAGCCGGTCATCTCCGAAGAGGAACTGGCCGGCCTGCGGTCCGACGCCCAGGGCATGACACCCCGCCGGGTGCTCCCCCTGGAGGACGAGCCCAGCTCCCTGGTCGCCCGCTACCTCTTCCCCACCGAGCGCTACCGGGGCGAGTGGAAGCGGCACTGGATCCACCTCGGCACCCCGATCGTCGTCGGTGTGGCGGCCACCTTCATTCTCGGCTACCTCTCCGGCTTCCTCGCCGGGCAGGACGTCGGCGCCCTCACCACCATCGCCGTGCTGCTCTGGTTCGCGGTGATGGGCTGGGTCGCGTGGAAGGTCGCCGACTGGTGGTACGACCGGTTCATCCTGACCAACAAGCGGGTCATGGTGGTCAACGGCATCGTCACCCGCAAGGTCGCCATGATGCCGCTGGCCCGGGTCACCGACATGAAGTACGAGCAGACCCCCACCGGTCGGGCACTCAACTACGGCACCTTCGTGCTGGAGTCCGCCGGCCAGGAGCAGGCGCTACGGGAGATCAAGAACCTGCCCAACCCGAACGAGCTCTACCTGCGGGTCGTCGAGGAGATGTACGAGCCGCAGGCGGTCGAGGCCCGGTTGGGCAAGGAGGCCGACGAGGCGAAGGCCGACGACGGCGCCTGAACGTTTTCGTCCGTACGTCGGGCGAACTGCCCACCTTCCGCCGTCGACCGGACCCTGCCCGGCGTGACAGCCTGCCAGACAGGACGGGGTGCGGAGGTGAGCGGTGGCCGACCGGGATCCGCTGGAGGACGAGTTCCGCGACTTCGTCGCGGCGCGCTCCGGCGCCCTGCTGCGTACCGCGTACCTGCTCGCCGGGGACTGGGCCACCGCCGAGGACCTGCTCCAGACCGCGCTGACCAAGACGTACCTGGCCTGGCGGCGGTTGGGCGGGATCGAGGCGGTCGAGCCGTACGCCCGACGGGTGATGGTCAACACGTCCACCAGTTGGTGGCGGCGTCGATGGCACGGTGAGCGCCCCACCGAGGTGCTGCCCGAGCGGGCCGGGGTGGACGAGATCGAGCAGCAGCTCGACCGGGACGCCCTCTGGCGACACCTGCGCATGCTGCCGGCCCGGCAGCGGGCGGTGCTGGTGCTGCGCTACTACGAGGACCTGTCCGAGGCCCAGACGGCGGCCCTGCTGGAGATCTCCCCCGGCACGGTGAAGAGCCAGACGTCGCGCGCACTGAACACCCTGCGCCGCCGGCTCGCCGCCGAAGGGCTGCACGACCTCGCCGCCGACCCGACCGGCCGCCCCGCCCCGGCCGTCCCGACGGCCCGCCCGGCCGCCACCGCCCGGCCCTCCCTCGCCGCCCGTACGCCGACGCCCGACCGGGCCACCGGCACAACCCGGACACCCGCGCCGGGCCGGACCCCGGTCCGTGGGGGGCGGCGCGCCGGCCCGCCGCCCGCCCTCGCCGATGGGCCGCCCACCCGGGTCGGAGCCTCCCCACGGGGAGCGGCACCCGCCGGGACCGGCGACGATCCGGCGACGGCCCAGCCGGTCGGCGCGGGCACCCGACCGAACCCGACCACCGCGGTCGTTGCGGAGAGCCGATGAAACCCTCCTCACCCCGGTCGGACAACCAGACGGGTGCCCCCGAGCGTCCATTCGCCGTGACGCACGACGAGCCGCTGGAGCAGGCGCTGCGGGAGACCCTCGTCCAGCGGGTCGCCGTACCGCACCGGCTGCCCGCCGACCCGGCCGGGGTGGCGCTCGGGCGGGCCCGTCGGGTGCGACGACGGCGTACGGTCGCCGGGCTCGCCCTGGCCGGCGTGGCGACCGCCCTGGTCACCGGGGGGATGACCCAGCTCGGAGGGCAGCCGGACCGCCCCACCACGCCGACCGTGGTGCTCGGCGACCCGCGCGGGGTGGCCAGCCTGTCCGCCGGGCCGGTCGCGCCCGCCCCGCCGCAGCAACCCGCCGACGGCGGGGTCGACCTGGTCGTCGCCGGCACCCTGGTCACCGCCGCCGGGCAACGGTACGAGCTGGGCGTCGGGCCGGTCGAACGCGCGCAGCGGCTACCCGACCACGGCGGCTGGCTGCTGACCGGGGCGGTCACTGCGGCCGGCCGTACCCTCTGGGTGGTGCCCGCCGGGGGTGAGCCCCGGGCGTTGCTCGCCGGGGCGGACGAGATCGCCCTGTCGCCCGACGGGCGGCAGGTGGCCTGGCGTGACGACGGCCGGCTCTTCGCCGCCGTGATCGTCGCCGGTCAGCTCATCGCCCCCGTGACCGGACCGCCCGCCGACGCGGTGCCGGTCCGGTTCGTCGGCGACCGGGTGCTGCTGCGGGCCGGTGCCGCAGGTGGTCACCGGTGGTGGCGGCCGACGCCGGGCGGGTCGCCCGGGCCCGTCGCCCCGGACGTCCTCGATGTCTACGGGATCATGCCGGACGGCCGGTTGGCCGCCCGGGTGCGTGCCGGGGCACGGAGCGACCTGGCCCTGCTCGACCCCGACCTCACCCCGGCCACCACCCGGGGAACGCCGACGCCCGCCGCCGACGGCCGGGGTGCGGTCTCTCCCGACGGGCGCTGGTTGCTGGTCAACAGCCGGGTCGCCGGGGTGGACGGCGCGGTCCTGGTCGACCTGACCGGCACCGCCCCGCCGTCGCGGACCGCCGGCCCGGTGATCGACGGAGTGGTGACCTGGACGGACACCCGGACGGCGGGGTACGTCGACCGGGACGGCGCGTTGGTCCGGCTGCGCCCCGCCGAGGCGCTGGCGGGCCAGCGGGCTGCCTCGACCCCGGTCGCCGGGGTCGCCGACGGCGTCCGGCCGGTGCTGGTGACCGGCACCGACCCGGGGTGACCCTGCCCGGGTAGCGTCGGGATCATGCCCGCGCGCCCGTTGATCGACCTGCATGCCCACTCCACCGCCAGCGACGGCACGTTGGGCCCGGCCGAACTGGTCCGGGCCGCCGCCGACGCGGGGTTGGACGTCGTGGCGATCACCGACCACGACACCACCGCCGGGTGGGCGGCGGCGGTCGACGCGTTGCCGGCCGGGCTCAGCCTCGTACGGGGCGCGGAGCTGTCCTGCCGCTGGCAGGGCGCCCAACCGGCGCTGCCGCTGCACCTGCTGGCCTACCTGTTCGACCCGGAACACCCCGAGCTGGTCGCCGAGCTGGCCCGGGTACGGCGGGCCCGGGAGGCACGCGGGGAACGGATCGTCGAGCTGCTGCGGGCCGACGGGATCGACGTGAGCTGGCCGGAGATCATGGCCGCCGCCGACGGGGGCACGGTGGGTCGCCCGCACATCGCCGCCGCGCTGATCCGGACCGGCCTGGTCGCCACCACCACCGAGGCGTTCGGCCCGCAGTGGCTGGGGCAGCGGTACCGGCTGCCCAAGGAGGACATCGACGTGTTCCGGGCCGTCGCCCTGGTCCGGGCGGCCGGCGGCGTGCCGGTGTTCGCCCACCCCCGGGCCAGCCGGCGGGGGCGCATCGTCCCCGACTCGCTGATCGCCGAGCTGGCCGACGCGGGGCTCGCCGGCCTGGAGGCCGACCACGAGGACCACACCCCCGCCGAGGCGGCGCACGTCCGGGGGCTCGCCGCCGACCTGGGCCTGCTGGTCACCGGCTCGTCGGACTTCCACGGCAGCCACAAGACCGTCCGGCTGGGCGCGCACACCACCGCGCCGGAGGCGTACGAGCGGATCGTCGCGGCGTCCTGCGGAGTGACCGGCGTCGCTTCCGGGTGATCCGCGTTTCGCCTGCCAGCGGCACCGCTACCCTCGTCCGGTGGATCTCAAGCTCTTCGGTGAGGTCTTCGTGACCCTGCTGGTCATCGTCGACCCGCCGGGCATGATGCCGATCTTCCTCGCCCTGACCGGACCCCTGCCGGCCCGTGACCGTAACCGGGCCGCCTGGCAGGCGGTCGCGTTGGCGCTCGGCGTCATCGTGGTCTTCGCCGTCGCCGGCCAGACCCTCCTCGCCTACCTGCACGTCGACCTGCCGGCCTTGCAGGCGGCCGGCGGCCTGCTGCTGATCCTGGTGGCGCTGGAACTGCTCACCGGCAAGGCCGACGACCCCAGCCAGCAGGCCACCTCCAACATCGCCCTGGTGCCGCTGGGCACTCCGCTGCTGGCCGGGCCCGGCGCGATCGTGGCGACCATGCTGTTCGTGCAGCAGGCCGACGGGTTGGGACAGGTCTCGGCGATCGCCGCCGCGATCGTCGCGGTGATGCTGGCGGTCTGGGTGGTGCTGCGGTTCTCGGGCGGGATCGTCAAGATCCTGCGGCCGGGCGGCATCGAGGTGCTGACCCGGATCGCCGGCCTGCTGCTGGCCGCCATCGCCGTGCAGCTCATCGCCGACGCGGTGGCCGCCTTTGTCACCCAGTACGTGAACATGAGCTGATCCGCCCGTCGTGCCGCCGGCGGGCTGTCGTACCGGGCTGGCAGGATCACCGGGGTGCGACGAGCCTCCTCCGCCGGTACTCCCCGGTCCCGCTCCGGCCAACCCGAGCAACTCGGCTTCGCCGGCATGCCCGAACGGCTCTTCACCTGCACACCCAGCAAACTCGGCGCGTACGCCGACTGCCCCCGGCGCTACCGTTACGCCTACGTCGACCGGCCCGCCCCGCCGAAGGGCCCGCCGTGGGCGCACAACTCGCTCGGCGCGAGCGTGCACACCGCCCTGAAGAACTGGTATGCGCTGCCTGCCGACCGTCGGCGTCCCGAGGCGCTGCCAGCCCTGCTCAAGGGCACCTGGGTCCGCGAGGGCTACCGCGACGACGAGCAGGAGCGCGCGGCCTACCAACGGGCGCTGGGCTGGCTGGAAGGCTACGTCGCGACCCTCGACCCCGGCGACGACCCGCTGGGCGTGGAACGGGTGGTCGCCGTCAAGACGGCAGTGCTGGCCTTCAACGGGCGCGCCGACCGGATCGACTCCCGCCCCGGCCCGGACGGCCCCGAACTGGTCATCGTCGACTACAAGACCGGCCGTACCGGGCTGGACGCCGACGACGCACGCGGCTCGCAGGCACTCGCCCTCTACGCGTACGCCGCCGAGCGGACGTTCCGTCGGCCCTGCCGCCGGGTGGAGCTGCACCACCTGCCGACCGGCACCGTCGCCGGGCACGACCACAGCGAGGAGTCGCTGGCCCGGCAGCTCAGCCGCGCCGAGGACACCGCCCGGGACATCATGGCCGCCGAGCGGGCGGTCACCGACGGGGCCGACCCGGACGAGGCGTTCCCCACCGTGGCCGGGCCCCGCTGCGGCTGGTGCGACTACCGCCGTACCTGCCCAGTCGGCGCGCAGACCCCCGGCCGTGAGCCGTGGTCGGCGATCGACCGTCCCGCCGCTCCGGTGGCCGACTGACCGGCCGTCCGCGTCGGGGCGACCCGTCCGGGGTGGTCAGGCGGCGGCGGTGCGGCGGGCGGCACGGGTCTTCGCCGCCTGCTGGATCGGGCTCTCCCGCCAGTTGCGGGGCAGCGCCGCCAGGGCGAGCCGCAACGTCCGGACGCTCAGGTCGGCCGACAGCGCGGTGGTGGGCAGCCCCAGGCCGCCGTAGAGCCGCAGCGCCCACGGCGGCAGCAGCCCGAGCGCCGTGCCGGCCACCCCGAAGTACGCCCAGCGTGGCGGCCCCAGATTCAGCCCCAGGCGGGCCGGTCGGCTGAGCTTCCACGGGATCGGCGGGGCGGTCAGGAACAGCGCGGTCTCGGCCGCCTCCTTCGTCATCCGTAGCTCGGGCCGGACCGCCCGGTAGTAGTCGGCCACCTCGGCGGCGCTGCCCGGCACCCCGGCCGGGTCCAGCCCCACCAGCGCGGCGGCCCGCCGCTGCTCGGCGTAGTACCCGTCGACCTCGGCGTCGGTCAGCGCCAGGCCGGCCCGGCGGGCGGTGCTCACGAACGACTCGACCTCGGTGACATGCACCCAGCGCAGCAGGTCCGGCTCGTCGATCCGGAACCGCTCCCCGGTGAACAGGTCGGTGGCGTGCAGCCGGGCGTGCCGGGCCCGCAGCCGCCGGCCGGCCGCCTCGGCCTCGGCGGTGGTGCCGTAGTTCACCGTGTCGATGTACGTGCCGGTGCGGACCAGCCGCCCCCAGGCGTCCGACCGGTAGTTGCTGTTCTGGGCCACCCCGGCCATCGCCCGGGGGTGCAGGGTCTGGAGGTAGAGGGAACGCAGGCCGGCGACGATCAGGATCGGCTCGTCGTGCACCTTCCAGGTGACCGAACCGGGACCGAAGAGGCCGAGATCGTCGGTGTCCACCCGTCAACAGTGCCACGCCCGGCCGGGAACCGCCGGTCGTCGGGGCGCTGCCCGGGACGCCACCGGGCGGGATGAACCTGAGCGGTCTTCGCCGCGTGTACTCCTGCGGGGCACGTCGCGACGTACGCTGTCTGCCGCAACCCGCATTCCACCCTCGGAGGTGTCGGTGTTCAAGGAGATCAACGGTCTGCCCGGTCACGTCCTGGTGGTCCACGCCGTGGTGGTCTTCGTGCCGCTGCTCGCGCTGCTCGCCAGCGCCTACGGGCTGATGCCCCGCTGGCGGCCCCGCCTCGACTGGGCGGTGGCCGTCCTGGCCGTGATCACCCCGGTCCTCGCCTGGGTGGCGACCGAGTCGGGGGAGGCCTTCGAGGAGGCGCTGCGGGCGAAGGGTTACTCGCCCGAACTGCTCGCCAAGATCCACGAGCACTCCGAGTACGGCGAGACGCTGCAGTGGTTCACCATCGGCCTGGCCGTGGCGGCGTTGCTGCTGCTGGCGGTGACCAGCAACCGGGTGCGTACCCCGGACCTGCCCGCCTGGACGCCCTGGGTGCTGACCGCGATCACCGTGGTGCTGGCCGTGTTCGCCCTGGTCTACGTCTATCTCACCGGGGACAGCGGTGCCGCCTCGGTGTGGAGTAACACGTTCTGACCGGTGACCCCCGTCGGGCGGCGGTCAGAACAGCGCCCGCGAGCAGAGCAGGCAGAGCAACACCAGCAGGACGACCCCGACCACCGCGCCGACGCTCCAGGTGATCCGTTGCGCCTGCTGCTCCGCGGCGTCCATCGCCTCCATGTCCTGCGCCGGCAGGGTGCGGGCCGGGGTCGCCGCCAGGTGTACGGGAGGACGCCAGCCCGGCGGCGGGGGCGTGGTCGGCGGCGGCCCGGCGTAACCGGCCGTCCCCGCCTGCCCCGCGCCCGCCCACCCCGGGCCTGATGCCGCCCTGCCCGTATTCGACGCCGGCCTGCCCGATTGCGGTACCGGCCCGCCCGTCTGTCGTAAGGGCCCGCCCGTTTCCGGTGCCGCCGGGCCTG
This sequence comes from Micromonospora sp. WMMD730, assembly GCF_049178955.1. NCBI lineage: Bacteria > Bacillati > Actinomycetota > Actinomycetes > Micromonosporales > Micromonosporaceae > Micromonospora > Micromonospora sp. WMMD730. Next base: position 6,548,868 of record NZ_JBMHML010000002.1, on the reverse strand, counting down.
CTGCCGGCCCGGACGCCCCCGGGCCGGGTCCCGCACCGGAGGGCGCGCCCGCAGCGTGCTGGCCGGGCTGGGCGGGTGGCGGAGCGGGCTGGCCGGGCTGTGGGCCGGGCTGTCCGGGTTGGGTGGGCGGTGCAGCGGACGACCGAGCCGGAAGGCCCGACGCCGACCCGTCGGCCGGGCTGGCCCAGAGCGACGGTACCGGCGAGGCCCTCGCATCCGTCGCGGCTGCGGACCCGGCTCCCGTTCCCTCCCCCGGGCCGGCTGCGGACCCGGCTTCCGTTCCCTCCCCCGGGCCGGCTGAGGACCCGGCTCCCGTTCCTTCTCCCGGGCCGGCTTCGGCAGTTACGCCTCCCGGGCCGGTTGCGGGCTCTGTCTCTGTCGTGCCGGCTTCCGCTCCCCTTCCCGCGCCGGCCTCACTCGACCCGTCCGTGACGGGCGGGTGCGGCTGGGAGGAAGCGGGTGGCGGGGCCGCGTCCGCCTGTTCCGCCGTTTCCGCGTCGCTCGACGGGGGCGTCGGTCCGGTGGGGGAGGGGGTGGGCGGGCGTCGCCAGTACTCGTCCTCGGGGCTGGCACCGCTGGGCGTCGTCACGCCGTCCGACGCTACCAACGCGAGGAGCCCGTCAGCCGGTCCGACGCGGCGATCTTCGACCGGCATCCCCCGGCGCTGGTGACGGTTCGGTCGGCTGCACCCCGCCCGCTGCGGTCCGGGTGGGTGCCGGAGAAGCGCCTTCGGTGGTGCGCCGGGGTGGGACCGGCGCGGGGTAGTGTTGCCGATCGTGATCCCCGAGGACCCGGCCGGGCATGGCGTGCCCGGCGACGACGACCGCACGGTCGACCTCAGCGACGACTTCGTGGTGTTGCCCGAGCAGACCACCGACGACACCGATTTCGGTTGGGGTGAGCGCCGGGGCGGCAACGACGACTGGTTGCTCGCCGAGCGTCCCCCGCACTGGAGCTGACCCCCCGGGGCCCGCCCGACCGGGCACGGTCGTCGGCAAGATCCACTCAAGGGTGCCGATGTTGCGGTATCCGGGGTGGGCGATGCCGCAACATCGGCCCCGCTGCGCGCCCCGAACCGCCGTCGACGACGACGACGGGATCATCCTCGGATGACGACGCTGAAGCGGCTGCCCTCCGGCTGGCCGACCGAGCGCTGCGCCTGATCGGGTCGGACCGCCAGGTAGAGCGCGGACGAGCCGTCGACCGCGTTCCCACCCACCACGTCGAGCACCAGCGCGTCGGCTGCCAACAGGACCGTCTCACCGGCGTTCCGTCCCGCCGGGAGCACGAGCAGGTCGACCCGCGCGCCGGGGCGCAGGACCGCGAGGGCGGCCGGCTCGGCCAGGCGTACGGGCACTCCGACGAAGCCGCTCGGCAGTGGCAGCGCACCTGGAGCCTTCCCGTCGGCGGCTCGATCACGAGCTGGATCGGGTCGGTCAGCGTCCTGCCCGTGTGGGGTGGCGATCCCGTCGGCAGCCGTACGCCCGTGGGATGTGGTGGGGTCGGGCCGGCCCGCGTCCAGGACGATCACCGCCAGACCCAGCAGAACGGCGACCAGTACCGCGCGCACCAGGGTCGCCCCACCCGGACGACGCGGCCAGCGGAACGGTCGTAGCGAGCCGTCGCCGCCCGTGCCCCTGGCCGCCATGACCCACCTCCACCTGTTCCACCGGGATGCCCCGGTGGCGTCCCGGCTCAGCAGGCTAGGCGGAAACCACACACCTTACGAGCCGTTGTCCACAGCCTGTGGACAACGGCTCGCCCTGTGGAAAACCCACCCGCCCCGGGCCCGCCCCGACCGCCCCCGGCCGGGACCCGGGGGCGGTGATCAAGAGGTTCGCGTCATCCGCAGAGATCCACTTGACGCGAATCTCTTGATCAACCCGGGCTGGCGGGGGTGGGTGCTGGGCGTGGGGGTCAGGAGGAGGTGCTGGTGGCGGGGGACTTGGTGGAGCTGGACGAGCCGGACGCCGGGGACCCGCCCGAGCCGGACGACGAACCCGAGCCGGACGCCGAGGACCCGCCCGAGCCGGACGACCCGCCCGAGCTGGACGACGAACCCGAGTTGGACGACGAGCCGGAACCCGAGGAGTCTCCGCCGGACGAGGAACCCTCCGACTTCGGCGACTTCGCCGCGCCGCTCTTGCCCTCGCTGCCGGAGGCCCGGGAGTCGGTGCGGTAGAAGCCGGAGCCCTTGAACACGACCCCGACCGAGTTGAAGACCTTGCGCAGCCGCCCCTCGCACGCGGGGCACTCGGTCAGCGGCTCGTCGGAGAACGACTGCACCGCCTCGAGCTGGTGGCCGCACGCGGTGCAGGCGTACTGGTACGTGGGCACGTTCTCCTCCGGATCTGGTACGGCCGGTTGGCACTCGACGTATTCGAGTGCCAATGGTGCGTCATCGGACCCGGATTCGTCCAGCGGACGTGATCGTCCTCCGTCCACCGGGCGTCCCCGGACCGCAGCGTCAACCCGCCGGATGATCAACGGAGGTCGGTGCCGGAAGCGCGAGGAGCCCGTCCGACGGGGTGAGCGCGGCACCCACCGGTCGATCGTGCGGCCGGGCGGGCAGCGCCGGGAGCAGTTCGCCGTCGTGCAGCAGCGCCACGGTCAGGGTGGCCGCCGGCACCCGGGCCAGGGCCCGGTCGTAGGAGCCGCCGCCCCGCCCCAGCCGCAGGCCGCGCCGGTCCACCGCCACCGCGGGCACCACCACCAGGGTGGCTCCGACGATCGCCGTCCGGCCGAGCCGGGGGCCGTCCGGCTCGCGCATGCCCCGGCCGGCGGCGACCAGGGTGCCCGGCCCGGCGTAGGCGGCCCAGTCCAGGTCGAGGTCGTCGCACAGCACCGGCAGCAGCAGTTCCGCCCCGGCCGGCAGGGCAGCCCGCAGCACGTCGGGCAGGTCGGGACCGCCCGGCTCGGAGCCGACCGGCACGTACCCGGTCATCCGGGCCGGCCGCAGCCGGCGTACCAGCGCGGTCAGCTCGGCCTGGACGCGCGCCGCGGCGGCGGCCCGCCGGGGTGCGGTGAGCGCCCGACGGCGGGCGAGCAGCGCGACCCGCGTCTCGCGTTTCGCCGCGTGGACGGCTTCCGCTTCATCAGAAAAATCGGGCACGCAACACTCCTGACGCAACGCTGTCAACACGGTTGCTCTGTGTCAGCATCGCAGGAACGGGCCTGGAACTTCCGGGGGGACAGCGTTGACGCTACGCGGGCGGTTGACGGCGGCCTTCCTCACGGTGGTGCTCGGCCCGGTGCTGCTCGGCGCGGTCTTCGTCGGCACCACGCTGTCGACGGTGGACCGCAGCCGGTCCACCGAGCGCCTCGGCCTGGCCGCGTCCGCCGTGCGTACCTCGATCGACGCGCTCTGCCAGCAGTTGCGGGCCGCCGCCGACGCGGTGGCCCTGCGCCCCGACCCGGCGACCCGGGCGGGCACGGCCGGTCAGGTGGTCAGCCGGGGCCTGGCCGCCGCCGTGCTGGTCACCGACGTTGCCGGCAGCACCACGTACGCCACCCCGGGCGGACCGGCGACCCCCTGGCAGGACTGCACGGGGACGGCCCGCAGCGGCGGACCGGTGCGGGCGCTGAGCGCCCGGGTGGACCTGCGTGACCCGGCCGGCACGCCGCTCGGCACAGTGGCCGCCGCCGAGGTGGTCGACCCGGCGTTCGTGGCCCGACTGGCCGCCGCGACCGGCGTCGCGGTCACCCTGCTCGACGACACCGACGGCCCCGACCGGATCACCCACACCACCGAGACCCGTCGGGTACGCGAGGCGGTGCTCGCCGCCGCCGGCTCCCTCGACGGCGACCGGGTCACCGCGACCCCCGACGGCCGGTACGTCAGGCGGCTCGGGCCGGCCCCCGGGCAGCCGCTGCCGCTGGTGCTCTCGGTCGCCGGTGAGCGGCCGTCGGGTCTGCCGGCGGCGCTGGTCGGGGCGGTGCTGCTGGCCGCCGTGCTGGCCGTGCTGACCGCGTGGCGACTGGCCCGGGTCACCACCCGGCCGCTGGTGGAGCTGGCCGGGGCGGTGGACCGGGTGGCCCAGGGTGACCTGACCACCCGGGTGCCGGTGCGCAGCCGGGACGAGATCGGCCGGCTCGCCGCCGCGTTCAACCGGATGATCCGGGAGACCGCCGGGTACGTGACCGCGCTGACCAGCAGCCGGGACCAGTTGCGTGGGCATCTCGGGGTGCTCGGGGACACCCTGGCCAGCACCCACGACCTGCAACGCATCCTGCGGGTGATCCTGCACAGCGCCATCGCGGCGACCGGGGCGCGGGCCGGGGCGGTGCTGCTGCGCGACGACGCGGCGACGCTCGTCGGGCGGTGCGCGGAGGGGCTGGCCGGGCGTTGCCCGGCGGGCACCGAGCCGGAGGAGCTGCGGGTGCCGGTCGGCGCGGGGGTGGTCGGTGCGGTCGCCGCCACGGGCGAACCGCAGCGGGGCCGGGTGTCGCCCGGGGCGACGCCGCCCGGCGAACCGTGGTGCGAGACGTACGTGGCGGTGCCGTTCACCGCACCCGGCGGGGACGCCACCGGTCGGGAGCCGGCGGTCGGCGTGCTGGTCCTCTACGACCGGCTGGGCGGCGACGAGTTCGACGACGACGACCTGGCCACCCTGCGGACCTTCGCCGGGCACGCGGCGGTGGCGGTGGAGAACGTCCGGGTGCACGAGGAGGCGCAGCGGCTGTCGCTGACCGACCCGTTGACCGGGCTGTGGAACTACCGCTACCTGCGTGAGTCGTTGCGTCGGGAGGTGGAGCGGGCCAGCCGGTTCGGTCGGATGCTCAGCATCCTCGTTCTCGACCTGGACCGCTTCAAGACCGTCAACGACAGTTACGGACACGCCGCCGGGGACGCGGTGCTCGCCGAGTTCGCCCGCCGGGTGCGGGGCGAGATCCGCGAGGTGGATCTCGCCTTCCGGCAGGGCGGCGAGGAGTTCGTGGTGCTGCTGCCGGAGACCGACGCCCGGGGCGCGGCGACCGTGGCCGAGCGGTTGGGCGCGGCGGTGCGGGACACCCCGGTCGTGGTGCCGGGCCATGCGGGCGGCCCGACGACGATCGCGGTGTCGGTCTCCATCGGCATCGCCGTCTATCCCGACCACGCCAGCACCGGTGTGGAGGTGCTGGACGCCGCCGACGAGGCGTTGTACGCGGCCAAGGGCGCCGGCCGCGACGGCTACCGGGTGGCGACCGCGCGGCCCCGACCGACGCCGGTCGGGGACGGTGCGGTCGAGGAGATCGTCGTACCGGCGGGGGCGACCAGCCCGGCCGACGGCCTGCCCCGCGCCGGCCCTCCCACCGACCCGCCTCCCACCGACCCGCCCTCCATCGACGAGCCATCCGCCCGCCGGCCGCCCGCCGACCGGGCTCCCGTCGACGACCTGCCGACCGGCCTGCCGGTCGACGGGTCGACGGGTCGGCACGCCGTCGGCGCTCCCGGTGTGACGCAGCCGGGCGGCGCGTCTTCCGGTCCTCACCCGCCGCGGCAGAGCCGTGGCCGATAGTCTCGCGGCATGTCGGAGCACTCAGCGAACCCCTCAACGACCGCCGCGACCGGTCGCGCCCGCGCGGTCAAGGCCGTGATCCCGGCCGCCGGCCTGGCCACCCGGTTCCTGCCGGCCACGAAGGCGGTGCCCAAGGAGCTGCTACCGGTGATCGACCGCCCGGTGCTCCAGTACATCGTCGAGGAGGCCGCCCAGGCCGGCATCGGTGACGTGCTGCTGATCACCGGCCGGGGCAAGACGTCGATGGTGGACCACTTCGACCGTCGCCCCGACCTGGAGGCCCGGCTGGAGGCCAAGGGCGACGCGGACCGGCTCGCCGCGGTCAAGCGCCCCAGCGAGCTGGCCGAGATCTACACCTGCCGCCAACCGGAGCAGCTCGGTCTCGGCCACGCCGTCGGCTACGCCGAGTCGCACGTCGGCGACCAGCCCTTCGCGGTGCTCCTCGGCGACGAGTTCGTCAAGCCGTCCGAGCCGCTGCTGCCGGCCATGTTGGAGCTCCAGGCCCGCACCGGCGGGGTGGTGCTGGCCTTCTTCGAGGTCGACCCGGCCGAGACCAAGCGGTACGGCATCGCCTCGGTCGCCCCGGCCGAGGCCGAGCTGACCGACATCGGCGAGGTCGTGAAGGTCACCGGCATGGTGGAGAAGCCCCAGCCGCAGGACGCCCCGAGCAACCTGGCCGTCCTCGGCCGGTACGTCCTGCCGGGGCGGATCTTCGACGCGATCCGGCGTACCGAACCGGGCAGCGGCGGGGAGATCCAGCTGACCGACGCGATGGAACTGCTGCGTAGCGAGGGGGTGCCGGTGCACGCGATCGTCTACCGGGGCACCCGCTACGACACCGGCATGCCGCTGGGCTACCTCCAGACAGTCGTGCAGATCGCCGCCGAGCGGGAGGACCTCGGCACCGAGTTCCGCGCCTGGCTGACCGAGTTCGTCAACAACGGCGACGAGACGGTCACGGCGGCGGTCCTCAACGGGGTACGCGACGCGGCGGGCGGCTCCGGTACATGACCTCGACGGCCGACGCCGAGGCGGCCGCGAACGAGTTGACGCCGCTCGCCGACTACCTGGGCAGCGTGCTGCGCAGGTTGCGCGCGCTGCCTCCACTCGACCTCGACCTCACCCAGGCGTACGGCAACGTCCTCGCCTCGGACGTCGTCGCCCCGCACTCGTTCCCCGCCTTCGACCAGGCGGCGGTGGACGGGTACGCCGCGCGCTGGGAGGACCTCGTCGGGTACGGCCCGGTCCCCACGCAGGGGCCGGGCCGTCCGGTACGCCTCAACGTGGTCGGTGACCTGGGGGCGGCGAGTTGGCGACCGGTCCGGCTCACCCCCGGCTCGTGCTTCTCGGTGGCCGCCGGTGCGCCCATGCCGATCGCCGCCGACGTGGTGGTGCCGGTGGAGTGGACCGACCAGGGCATGGCCGCGGTGGAGATCTTCCGTACCCCCAAGCGGGGGTACGGCGTCCGCCGCGCCGGCGAGGAACTGCCCGCCGGCACCGTCCTCGCCCGCGCCGGCACCTACGTCGCCCCGGCGTTGGTGGCCGTGTTCGCCGCCACCGGCATCGGGCACGTGGTGGTCCGGCCCAGCCCCCGGGTGGTCATCGTGGCCACCGGTGACGAACTCGTCGACGTGGGCCGGGGCAGCCAGCCCGGTCAGGTGGTGGACGCCAACTCGCACGCGTTGACCGCCGCCGCCGCCGAGGTGGGCGCGTTGGCGTACCGGGTGGGGATCTGCGACGACGACCCGGAGGGGCTGCGCGGCCTGCTGGAGGACCAGACCCTGCGGGCCGATCTGATCATCACCACCGGCGGCACCGGCACCGGCCCCGGCGACATGGTCCGGCGGATCCTGTCCCGTCGGGAGGGCGGCCGGGCCGGGCCGGTGACGTTCACCGATGTGGCGCTGTACCCCGGCACGGCCCTCGGGTTCGGTACCGTCGGCGCCGAGGAGGTGCCGGTGGTGTGTCTTCCCGGTGAGCCCGGTGCGGCGTTGATCGGTTTCGAGGTGCTGGCCCGGCCGGCGATCCAGCTGCTGGCCGGCGCGGAGCCGGTGTTCCGGCCGAGCGTGCGGGCGCACCTGCTGGAGACCATCTCGTCCCCCGGTGGGCTGCGCGAGTTCCGGCCCGCGCACGTGGCCGAGCGGCGCGGCGGGGGCTACACGGTGCAGCCGCTCAGCGGTGGGCCGTACACCCTGTCCGGGCTGGCCGAGGCGAACGGCCTGATGGTGCTCGGCGAGCGGGTGACCACCGCGGCGGCCGGCTCCACCGTGGACGTGCTGCTGCTGGACCGGCGGCGGTGAGCCGGCCCGGGCGTGCCGACGCCCCGGTGGCGGACGGGAGGTCGGCGCGGTGAGCTGGTTCGGGCGGGCACCGGGATGGCCGGTGGTGCTGATGGACGGTCCGGTGGTGCTGCGGCCGTACCGCCGATCCGACGCCGGCGCCTGGTCGTCGGTGCGCCGGGCGAACCGGGCCTGGCTGGCACCCTGGGAGTCGCATCTGCCGGGCAACTGGGACGAGACGAACTCGCCTGCCGCGTTCCGTTACGTGCACGCCGACCAGCGGCGCTCGGCGCGTACCGGCGAGGGGATGCCGTTCGCGGTCTGCCTGCGTGAGGACGGCCGGGAGCAGCTGGTGGGGCACCTGAACGTGGGCAACATCGTCCGGCGGGCGTTCTGCTCCGGGTACGTCGGCTACTGGGTGGACTCCCGGGTGGCCGGGCGCGGGGTGATCCCCACCGCGATGGCGCTCGCCGTCGACCACGCGTTCGGCGCGGGTGGACTGCACCGGGTCGAGGTGAACATCCGGCCGGAGAACAAGCCGTCCCGGCGGGTGGTGAAGAAGCTGGGCTTCCGTGAGGAGGCGTACCACGTCCGCTACATGCATATCGACGGTGCCTGGCGTGACCACATCGGATACGCGATGACCAGCGAGGAGGTGGCCGCCGAGGGCGGTCTGCTGGCCCGCTGGCACCGGATGCGTCACGACGCCGGGTGAATCGTCCCACGCGTGGGATGCGGCGCGGCGTGTCGGCATCCCGGTCGGCGGCCCGTAACCTCAAGTAACTGCAAGCTGCGGCAAGCGCTGCCCGGCCGCAGGATCTGCGCCCAGGGCGAGATTTCGGGGAAGATCCTGCTGTCGAACGGCGGTTGCCCCGAATTCGGTGACGGGAGGGGTGAGGGTGCCGACCTCGGTGCTCCTCGCCGTCCTCGCCGCCGCCGGTCTGCTCGCCCTCGCGCCGGCGCTGGTCCGCCGGTACGACGCCACCGAGCGGCTGGTGGCGGAGCGGGCGCAGTCGACGGCGCGGGTGCTCCAGCGCCGCCGGCGGCGTCGTACTGTCCCCGGGCGGCGGCCGGTCAACCAGCCCCGCGCGCTCGTGGTCACCCTGGCCGAGGACGCCGCCACCGGGAACCTCGGTGTCCCCGTCTCCGCGCCGCCGGCCCGCCGCGCCGCCCCGCCCGCCAAGCGTCGGTCGGGTCGCCTGCGGGCCGTGCCGCCCACCGCCCGGCAGGCCCGCCGCCGTCCGCCCCGGCACCACACCCCGGCCGTCTACCGGCGGCGTCGGGTGCTCGCCGCGCTGCTGCTGCTCAACTTCGTCGAGCTGGTCGGCGTGGTCGTGGTCAGCCCCGGCTTCTGGATCAGTTTCTCGGTCACCGCCACCCTGCTCGTGGTGTACGTCGTACACCTGCGGCGGCGGGCGCTGGCCGAGCGTCGGCGGCGGCGGATCCGGGCCCGGGAGGCCGCCTGGCTGGCCGCCCGGCAGGCCGAGGTGCGCCGGGAGCAGGCCCGTCGGGCGGCGGCCCGCCGGGAGGCGCAGCGCCGTCTCGCCGCGCAACGCGAGGCGGTACGCCGTACCGCGATGGGCCTGGACCGGCCGACCGACCTGCCGGCTGCGGCCAGCGGGGGCGGCTCGGTGTCGTACCGCCGCTCCGGCGGCCTGCGTGGCCGCCCCTACCAGTCCGGCCGCGACCCCCGCTGACCCCGCCCCGGGCCACTGCCCCGGTGATCGACCGGGCGTCCGGATGATCGACTCGCCGGGGCCGAAACAGCGGCTTCCGGGCGGTCGGATGCCGCTACCTGGGCCCACAGGCGCGGGCCGACCGCCGGGGGACGTGGCGGGAGGGGTGATTCGCCCGGGGGGCGGGTGGGCTGTTAGTCTTGGCGCCGGCCCGCCCGGTGAAAGCCGGGTGGGACCGAAGCCGGTCCACCGGCGGAGGGGCTGTGGCGCAGTCTGGTAGCGCACCTCGTTCGCATCGAGGGGGTCTGGGGTTCGAATCCCCACAGCTCCACCAGGAAGTTCATGATCAAGGGCGGGTCTCCGAGCAGGGGGCCCGCCCTTGATCATGTATCCCGGGTCGACGGGGCCGCTCAGGGGAGGGTGACGCCGTAGGCGGCCAGGATCTCGGCGACCGGCTGGTAGTAGGTGCTGCCCCCGCTGGTGCAGTTGCCGCTGCCGCCGGAGAGGATGCCGATGATCACCCCGGTCGCGGCGACGTAGAGCGGGCCGCCGCTGTCGCCCGGCTCGGCGCAGATGTTGGTGCGGATCAGCCCGGACACGCTGCCCTCGGCATAGTTGACCGTCTGGTTGAGGGCGGTGACGGTGCCGCACCGCACGCCGGTGGTGGAACCGCTGCGGCAGACGGCCTGCCCGACGTACGCGGTGCCGACGCCGTTGAGGGTGAGCAGCCCCGGATACGTGTAGACGGCGCTCGGGTGGCTGACCCTGCCGGTGTAGCGGACCAGGCCGTAGTCGTTGACCGGGAAGCTGCTGCCGGTCCGGGTGCCCAGCGCGGTCGTCTGACCGCTGTCGGCGTACCAGGTGGTGGCGGTGGCGGTGCAGTGGCCGGCGGTGAGGAAGTAGTACGTGCTGCCGCTGTGCACGTTCGCGCCCAGTGAGCACTTGGCACCGCCACCGTAGATGCTCTGCCCACCGGCGATGAGCAGGCGCAGCCGGCCGGGTTCACGGCGCACGTCCGCGCCTTCCCGTGCGGCGAGGGCGCGCAGCGCGCGTAGCTGCTCCGGCGCGACGGTGTCGTCGACGGTGAGCGTCGGCCGCCCGGTCGTCGGGTCCGGGCCCCACGCGGTGCCGACGGTGCGCACCTGTGCCAGCCCCGCCGGGACGGGTGGGCCGCTGACGCCGGGGTGGGCGGCAGCCTGGTGGTCGACGCCGGTGTACGCGGCGGCCGGGGTCGCCGGCAGCAGGGTGACGGCCAGGGTCAGGGCGACGAGCGAGAGACGACGCATCCCCCACCTCCAAATCGATCGCTGTGGGTCGATGCGTCAAGCATCCGCCGGTGCCGGACCCGATTCAAGACACGGCAGCGATCCCGGCCCCGCGACGCCGACGGGCCGGCCCCCTGCCAGGGGCCGGCCCGTCGGACAGATCGGTGATCAGGGCTTCCAGGAACCGGCCGCCTTGAACTTGTGCTGGTACTCGACCACGCCGTTCTTGTCGGCCACGTCGAACACCACGGAGCCGGCACGCTTGCTGCCGGCCGGGATGCCGCTGCCCGAGTCGAGCAGGTCGCCACCGCAGCCGGAGAACGCGCCGGCCAGGCCGTTCACCGTGGTCCCGTCGTCGGCCACCCACTGGAAGTAGAACGGGTTGATCGACGAGGTGCCCTTGGTCACCGTGGCGGTGACGTCGGCGATCAGGTACATGCCCTTGTTGGGCGGCGGCGCGAACGAGCGGCAGCCCTTCGTCGAGGTGCTGAAGCTCCGCAGGGTGATCTCGATGGTGCCGTCGTCGTCGCTGATCACCAGCGTCTGGCCGGCCCTGAGGTTGAACGCCTGGTCGGTGGACGACGGCGCCGCCGACGGCGGGTCACCGGGCAGCCCCGGCGCCGCCGTGACACCGGGGGTGGGCACCGAGGGCCGGTACTCCCGGGCCGCGTCGTCGGCCTGCCTGCCGCCGGCGACCACCAGGGCGATGATGCCGCCGCAGCAGAGCAGCGCCACCAGGGCGACCACCAGGCCGACGACGATCCAGACGTTCTTGGTCGACGAACCGGCCGGCTTCGCCGGACCCAACGGATAACCGGGCCCACCGGGCGGTGGCGGATATCCCCCGCCGGGCGGCGGGTAACCCCCGCCGGGCGGTGGCGGATAGCCGCCACCGGAGACCGGCGGGTAGCCCGCGCCCGACACCGGCGGGTAGCCCGCACCGGAGACCGGCGGCGTGCCCCCGGGCTCGTACGACGGCTGCGGCGCCCCCGACACCGGCGGCGGCGCGTACGGCGACGGCGGGGCGTACGGGTCGGAGTAGGACGGGTCGGGGACCGGGGGCGGCGGTGCGGTCGGGTCGACCGGGTAGTACTGCCCGGGTGCCGGCGGGAACGGCGGCGGAGCCCCGGGGGGCGGCTGGTGCGGGTCCTGGGGCCCGTAGGGGGGCTGGGGCTGGTTCACCGTACTCCTCGTTCGACGGTCGGCACTCGGGGAAGGCGGGGTGGCGGCAACGGGTCAGGGCAGGTGCAGCACGGCCGCGGTGCGGACCAGGTCGTCCTCGACCGCGAACCGGCCGGTGACCACGGTGGGCGGGTCCGCCACGGTGGCCGCCGACACCCGGGCCGGGGCGATCCGGGCGGTGAAGACCCCCGCGTCCGGGTCCAGGTCGACGGTGGCGTCCAGGAAGTCCAACCAGGAGCCCACCACCGGATGCCAGACCTTGTAGACGGTCTCCTTGGCGCTGAACACCACGATCGGCCAGCTCACCCCGCCGGGGAGCCGGGCCAGCCGGTCCTTCTCCTCGGGGTGCAGGATCATCCGGTGTACCCCCGGGTCGAGGTCGCGCTGCCGTTCGGCGTCCATGCCGACCGCGCGCAGGTCGCTGCTGCGGGCGACCGCGGCGGCGCAGTAGTCCCGGGTGTGGGTGATGGTGCCGACCAACCCGGCCGGCCAGACCGGTGCCCGGCTCGGCGCGGAGGGGACCGGCGTGGGTGCCAGGCCGAGGGCGCTCATCGCCCGTCGGGCACAGACCCGACCGGCGGTGAAGTCCCGCCGTCGGCGCTCCACCGCCCGCTCGCCCAGCCCGGCCCGTTCCTCCGGGAGCAGCTCACCGACCCAGTCGGCGGTCCCGGCGACCGCCACCGAGACGGCCGCCGGCAGCAGGTCACGCATGAACCCACCCCTTTCCGGTACGACCACGCCCGGTCCGCCCGGTGCGCGGACCAACGGCCATGGCTGGTGAACGTACCGCAACCGGGCGACACGGCAGGGTCCCGTGGCGGCCCGGTCCCCTCCGGCGCGGCGGCGGCCACGCCCGACGGGACCGGGCACCGGGCGGGTCAGGGTCGGCGGGGCCGGCGGGTCAGCGCGAAACCGACCACCCCGGCGACGGCGGCGAGCGCGCCACCGATGGTGCTCCACGCCCAGCGTGAGCCGAGCGCGGGCAGCCAGTCGCCGTCGAACCAGTCGTCGTCGGCCTCGGCGGGGGCGGCCGCCGGGTCGCCGGTCAGCACGGCACCGGCCCGGGTGTTCGGCACCAGCGGCGCCTTCAGCTCACCGTCGTCGCGGGAACCCTCGCCGTCGGCTGCGAGCAGCAGTTCGACGTCGACCGGCTGCCCCAGGTCGGCCTCGGGCAGGTCGGTCACCGACAGCCGGACGTAGTAGGTGCCCGGCAGCGGGTCGGCCGACCACGGCTCCGCCCAGGAGCGCACCTGCCGCAGTGTGCAGCCCAGCGCCACGCTGCCCGCCGAGGCGGCGACCGTCGGGGTCTGCGCCCCGGCCGTGCACGCCTGCCGGCGGCGCAGCCCGTCGAACACCTCCACCGTCCAGGTGGATGCGCCGGTGCGGGCCTTGGGCAGCGACACCGTCGCAACGATCTCGTGCCGTTGCCCGGCCGAGGCGGGGAACGACCAGTACAGGAAGTCGCCGGTGGAGGCGTCGACCCGGACCGGTTGGCCGGCCGTGATGCCGGTGGCGGTCAGGAACGACGTCCCGGCCCGGGTGACCGGGGTGGCCCCGGGGGAGGGGGTGGGCGCGGCCGTGGCCGTGGCCGGGGCGGCGAGCAGGGTCAGGCCGGCGGCGGCCAGCGCCGCGCCGCCCCGGATGATCGGGGTACGCATCAGTTCGTCCTCCACGTCGCCACCCACCAGCGGGTGAGCAGTCCGACGACCAGGCCGGTGAGCAGGCCGGCCAGGGTGAGCAGGAGCAGCAGCACCCAGCCGCGCCCCAGGTCCGGTGCGGTCGGTGCGGGTGACGAGGCGACCACGTCGATGGTCAACTCGATCGGCATGCCGGGTTCGGCCCGGGTTCCCGGACGCGGCGCGAAGGCGTTGCTGACCACCAGGCAGACGGTGGTGGCCGGCACCGGCGTGTCGGTCGCCGACGGGCTCGGTGACGCCCCGTCCTCCGTCTGCGACCAGCGCAGCCCCGCCGACACGACGTCGGTACGGCCGCTGCCGGCGTCGACGCCCCGGACCAGTTCCCGCCCGTCGGTGGCGGTGGCCCGCAGCAGCACGGCGTGGTCGGGGTTCACCGGGCGGTCGAGCGCCACGCTGACCGACGCGCGCAGCTCCTGCCCCGGCCGGACGGGCACCCGGTACCACCGGTGCTCGGAGAACGCCTCCCGGTCGGCGTAGACGCCGGGGGCGAGCAGTGGCGCGTCCGCGCACTCGCCCCGCCCGGTGACGACGGTCGGGGCGGCGGTGTAGGTGTCCTTCGCCCGTTCGACGAGCTGCTTGATCCGGCCGGTCAGCTCGTCGGCGCTCTGTGCCGCCGTGTAGGTGCCGCCGGTGGCGGTGGCGATGCAGAGCAGTTGCCGGCGGACCTTCTCGTCCGGGGCCAGGCCGAGCGTGTCGACCACCAGCTTGGTGCCCTGCGCGGCCAGTTCCCGGGCCACCTCGCACGGGTCGGGCGGGGCGCAGGTGTCCTCGCCGTCGGTGATCAGCACGATCCGGCGGGCGGTCGTACCGGTGCCGAGGTCCCTGGCGGCGGAGCGCAGGGCCAGCCCGACCGGGGTGAAGCCGGTCGGGCGCAGCGTCGCCACGGCCGCCTTGGCCGCCGTCCGGTCGACCGGACCGACCGGCACGATCTGCTGGGTGTCCAGGCAGCCCTGCTTCTTGTCCTTGCCCCGGTAGGTCGCGCCGAGCACCCGGATGCCGAGCTGGGTCTCCTCGGGCAGCGCGTCGACCACCTCGTTGAACGCCTGCTGGGCGACGGAGATCCGGCTGCGTCCGTCGATGTCGTTGGCCCGCATCGAACCGCTCACGTCGAGCACCAGCTCGACCTTGGGCGGCTCGGTGGGCTCCTCACCTTCGGCGCGGGCGGGTGCGGGGCCGGTCAGCGTGGTCGCCGCCAACACTCCGATCAGGACGGCCGTCGATCGTCGTCTCGTGTTGATCACCGGGCGAAGTGTAGTGAGATCCATAGTGGAGCCCCACCGGGGTGCGGCGGTGGGAGTCTCGACGACGGGATCAACCAGCCGGCACCCCGGGTGTTCGGTCGACCGCCCGGCCCGTCGTTCGGACGAGGGTCGTGACCGTCCGTTAGATGCTAGATGTAAACCATTTGCCGCGCGATGCATCGGTCGGAAATCTGACCCAAGTCGACCCGTTGTGCCGGTGGCACAACGTGGTTAAGCTCTCCTTGCGCGCCCCAATCGCCCGCTTCCCCCGTGGCAGGCGATCGGGGCGCGCCCTTTTGTTCCGGCACGCGCGTGGGACACCTCCCGGCGTCGTCGATCCCCCGCCCACGGTCGGGCTCCCCGCCCCCGTCAGCGTGGCCCCCTGAGAGCCCCTGCCGGCGTCGCTCCCGCTCCCGCTCCCCCTGCCCGGCCCCGGGTCGGAGCCGGCAACCCGCGTCGCGTCCACTGGGGAGCCGCGACGGCGGGGGTGCCCGGAAAGACGTCCGCCCCACCGGCTCCTGCCGACGGGGTTGGGAACCCGGGCGGCAGGGACGGTGGGGCGGGCGGCGGGTGCGGGGGCCGGTCAGATCCAGCGGCCGTCCAGCCACATCCGGGCGGACCAGTCGTCGTAGGGCAGGATGTTGCCCACGAAGATCGGGTAGAAGTAGGCGAAACAGAGCGCCACCAGCAGCACGTACGCGCCGACGATGACCCCGCCGACCAGTCGCCGGTCGGCGAGCTGTTCCGCCGCCGCCGCGTCAGCCTCCGCGACGACCACGACGGCCTTCGGCTCGGCCGGCTCGCCGGTGTCCGGTGGACTGCCGTCCGGTCCCGTGCCGTCG
Source organism: Micromonospora sp. WMMD730 (assembly GCF_049178955.1). Taxonomy (NCBI): domain Bacteria; kingdom Bacillati; phylum Actinomycetota; class Actinomycetes; order Micromonosporales; family Micromonosporaceae; genus Micromonospora; species Micromonospora sp. WMMD730. The sequence continues at coordinate 6,533,188 of NZ_JBMHML010000002.1, read as the reverse complement.
CGCGCCGCATCGTCCGGTGCGGTGCCGACCCGACCGGCCGGGGTGGCGCGCTCTCCGACGGTGGGGGTGGCGATCGCGCCGAGCACGTACACCACGCTCAGCACCAGGAACGGCAGTGCCGGGGCGGCGTAGAAGGAGAACATCGTCCGGCCGTCGAGGGCGTACCAGAACCAGGGCAGCAGTCCGGCGGCCACGGCCACCAGGAACGCCCCGGCCCGCCAGTCGCGGCGCGCGATGCCGAGCCAGAGCGTGGCGGCCAGGGCCGGCAGGAACGACCACCAGAGCAGCGGTGTGCCCAGCAGCAGGATCTCCGACGCGCAGGTGGGTGCGCCGCACGCGCCGTCGCCGGACCAGTGGAACGCCACCGGCCGGCCGAGCAGCAACCACTGCCAGGGCCACGACTGGTACTTGTGTGCGGTTTCCAGGCCGGTGTGGAACTCGAACGCCGCCTTGTGGTACTGGAACAGATTGGTCAGCGCGCCGATGACGGGGGTGTCGCTGAGCCCCGGCACGTTCGGGTACCGGGACGCGATCCGGTAGTAACCCTGGTCGGAGAGCAGCCACCCGGACCAGGTGGCCAGGTAGGTGCCGACCACCAGCAGCCCGGCGAGCACCAGCCAGGGCAGCTCGTCCAGGAGCGCGTCGCGCCACGGCCGGCGGACCCCGACCGACCGGCGCAGGCCGACCTCCCAGAACAGGACCAGCAGCCCGAAGGCCGGCACGAACCAGATCGCGCTCCACTTCACCGCGCATGCGCAGCCGAGCAGCACCCCGGCGAGCAGCCGCCACCAGGGCCAGTTCCGCCAGCCACCGGCGGGGCGACCGGCCCGGCCGGCTGCGGTCGGGTCGAGGCCGGCGTCGAGCGCGCGGGCCCAGCGCCGCCGGCGGGCGTCCCGGTCGAGCACCAGCGCGCCGAAGGCGGCCAGGATGAACAGCGGCAGGAAGATGTCGAGCAGCGCGGTGCGGGAGAGCACCAGGTGGAAGCCGTCCAGGGCGAGCAGCAGGCCGGCGGCGCAGCCGAGTGTGGTGGAGCGGAACAGCCGGCGGGCGATGCGGGTGATCATCAGCACCGTGAGGATGCCGGCGACCGCCGAGGCGATCCGCCAGCCGAACTCCGGGGCGGTGGTCATCAGGTGGCCCGGCACGGAGATGTTGGTCTCCGCGTCCTGGTAGCCGAAGGCCCACTCGCCGAGCCCGATCAGCCACTTGCCCAGCGGCGGGTGGACCACGTACGACGGGCCGTTGTCCTTGTAGTTCCACTCGACGCCCTTGTCGATCAGGCCGTAGCCGTCACGGGCGTAGTAGATCTCGTCGAAGATCTTGCCCTTGGGGCTGCTGAGCCCGAGCAGCCGCAGGACGGCGGCGATCGTCACCACGACTGCGGTGGCGATCCACGAGTTCACGTCGAGCCGGGACTCGACGGTGGCGAGTCGTCGCCGGACGATCGCCGGCACGCCGCCCCCTCCACCCTCGGGAGGGGGTGCCTCCGGGTCGGTCCGGTCCGCGCTCGCACTCTGTGCTGTCGACGCACTCGTCACCCGGCGATCGTAGGCTGCGAAGGTGCCCGGTGGCGCCCGTCGTCCCCGAGATTGGTACGAGTATCGATGAAGGAGCGCGCCACGTGGGTGAAATGTCCGAGATTGGGCGCCTGATTCTGCTCGGCGCGCCCCTGGGCAACCCGGCCGACGCGTCCGCCCGGCTGCGCGACGTCCTCGCCACCGCCGACGTGGTCGCCGCCGAGGACACCCGCCGGCTCGCCCGGCTCGCCCGCGACCTCGACGTCACCGTCGGCGGGCGGATCGTCTCCTACTTCGAGGGCAACGAGGAACGGCGTACCCCGGAACTGGTCGACGTGCTCCGGGAGGGTTACCTGGTCGCGCTGGTCACCGACGGCGGCATGCCCAGCGTCTCCGACCCCGGCTACCGGCTGGTCACCGCCGCCCTCGACGCCGGGGTGCCGGTCACCTCCGCCCCCGGCCCGAGCGCCGTCACCACCGCCCTGGCCCTGTCCGGGCTGCCCTGCGACCGGTTCTGCTTCGAGGGTTTCCTGCCCCGCTCGCCCGGCGGGCGGCGGGCCCGGCTGCGTGCCCTCGCCACCGAACCCCGCACCCTCGTGTTCTTCGAGGCCCCGCACCGGATCGCCGCCGCGCTGACCGACCTGGCCGCCGCGTTCGGCGCGGACCGGCCGGCCGCGCTGTGCCGGGAACTGACCAAGACCTACGAGGAGGTCGTCCGCCGGCCGCTCGGCGAGCTGGCCGACTGGGCCGCCCGGGAGGAACCGCGCGGCGAGATCACCCTCGTCGTCGCCGGAGCGCCGCAGACCCCCGCCGAACGCCCCGACGACGACACCCTGCGGGCCCAGGTGGCCGAGCGGGAGGCCACCGGGATGTCCCGCCGGGACGCGATCAGCGACGTCGCCACCGGGTACGGGCTGCGCCGCCGGGACGTCTACGCCGTCGTGCACCGGTAGGCCGGGCCGGCGCTCACCAGGCGGCGACCAGGAAACCCAGGGTGATCAGCACCGGTCCGGCGTAGCCGCCGCCGGTCGCCCAGCGGCGCTGCCGGGGGTCGGCCAGCAGGGTCGCCCCGGTCCACCTGACGATCCCCGCCGCGCAGCCGGCCACCGCCAGCAGGCCGAGCAGCCAGCGCAGGTGCCGGCCCACCCCGGTGTCGGCGTACGCGGTGTCCGCGTCCGGTCCGGTCACCCGCGCCGGCAGGGTCGAGCCGGCGGCGGTGCGTTCGGCCGGCACCCCGCTGACCCGTACCCCGTGGGTGCGGAACCGGTCGGCGTCGGCGGTGAAGATGCCCCGGCAGCGCTGGGTCAGCCCACCGCCCGAGCAGTCGGTGACCACCGCCGTCCCGGCCGTGGAGTGCCCGACGGCCAGCCAGAGCGGCCCCGCGCTCACCCAGGCGAAGAACGCCGCGACCAGGCTCAACGCCAGCAGCACGGCGAGCCCCCGGATCGGGTCCGGCGGGGCGGGGGTACGGGCGGGGCGACGTCGGCGCGGGGTCCGCAGCCGCTGCTTCGGTTCCTTGCGCAGCGGGGTGCCGTCCCAGTGCACCTGTTCGATCGGTGCCCAGAAGAACCCGTCGTCGTCCGGCTTCTCCCCGGCCCGCCGGAGGGCCCGTGGCTGGCGGACCGGCACCCGCCGGGGCACCGCGTCGACCGGCGCGCCCGTGGTCGGCTCGACCTCCACGGCCGCGTCGTCCGGGCCGGGGCCGGGGCGCGGCTGCGGCGCGACGGCCGAGCCGCGTGCCGGCGGAGCGTCCCCGGGGCCGGGGCGTGGTCGTCGGGTGCCCGCCGTCGACTCGTCGTGCCCCGATCGTCTGCCCGTCACGTCAGCCATTGGACACCGGGTGGCGGTCGGTGTCCGTGAGCTGACTCCGCGTGTCGGTGGGCAATTCCCGGCGACGGCGATTCGACGTCGGCGTGGCGCGGTGACCCTATTGGTTCGCCGGCCGCCGACCCGGGTCACTAGGCTTGCTGGTCATGAGTCACGTTCTCGCCGCGGTCGCCTGGCCCTACGCCAACGGTCCGCGCCACATCGGCCACGTGTCCGGCTTCGGCGTACCCTCCGACGTCTTCGCCCGGTACATGCGGATGGCCGGTCACGACGTGCTCATGGTCTCCGGCACCGACGAGCACGGCACCCCGATCCAGGTGCAGGCCGACGCCGAGGGGGTCACCCCGCGCGAGCTGGCCGACCGGTACAACCGGGTGATCGCCGAGGACCTGCTGGCGCTGGGCCTGTCGTACGACCTGTTCACCCGCACCACCACCCGCAACCACTACGCGGTGGTGCAGGAGCTGTTCACCGGGCTGCACCGCAACGGCTACATCGTCCCCAAGGTCACCACCGGGGCGATCTCCCCGTCCACCGGGCGGACCCTGCCCGACCGCTACATCGAGGGCACCTGCCCGATCTGCGGCTACGACAGCGCGCGCGGCGACCAGTGCGACAACTGCGGCAACCAGCTCGACCCGATCGACCTGATCAACCCCAAGTCCAAGATCAACGGCGAGACGCCGGAGTTCGTCGAGACCGAGCACTTCTTCCTCGACCTGCCCGCCCTCGCCGACGCGCTGCGCCAGTGGCTGGACGCCCGGGAGGGCTGGCGGCCCAACGTGCTGCGCTTCTCCCGCAACCTGCTCGACGACCTCCAGCCCCGGGCCATCACCCGGGACCTCGAATGGGGTGTGCCGATCCCGCTGGAGGGCTGGCAGGAGCGCGGCGACAAGCGGATCTACGTCTGGTTCGACGCGGTGATCGGTTACCTCTCCGCGTCCATCGAGTGGGCCCGGCGCACCGGTGACCCGGACGCGTGGCGCAGGTGGTGGTCGGCCGACGGGGAGGGCAAGGACTCCCCGGGCTACTACTTCATGGGCAAGGACAACATCGTCTTCCACTCGGTGATCTGGCCGGCCCTGCTCGGCGGCTACTCCGGCGCGGGCAGCCGCGACGGCCAGCCCGGCGACCTCGGCCGGCTCAACCTGCCCACCGAGGTCGTCTCCAGCGAGTACCTGACCATGGAGGGACGCAAGTTCTCCTCCTCCCGCAAGGTGGTCATCTACGTCCGGGACTTCCTGGAACGCTACGACGCCGACGCGCTGCGCTACTTCATCGCCGTCGCCGGCCCGGAGAGCAACGACACCGACTTCACCTGGGCCGAGTTCCTCCGCCGCAACAACGACGAACTCGTCGCCGGCTGGGGCAACCTGGTCAACCGGTCGGTCTCCATGGCGGCGAAGAACTTCGGCGCGATCCCGCCGGTCGACCCGGCCGGGCTCACCGAGGCCGACGAGGCGCTGCTCGCGGTGGCCCGCGCCGGCTTCGCCACGGTGGGCGACCTGATCGCCCGGCACCGGCAGAAGCAGGCCATCGGCGAGGCCATGAAGGTCGTCGCCGAGGCCAACCGCTACCTGTCCGAGCAGGCCCCGTGGAAGCTCAAGACCGAGGCCGACAAGCCCCGGATGGGCACCATCCTGCACGTCGCCCTCCAGGTGGTCAGCGACGCCAACACGCTGCTCACCCCGTTCCTGCCGCACTCCGCGCAAAAGATCCACGAACTGCTCGGCGGCACCGGCGTGCACGCCCCGATGCCGGTCCTCAAGGAGGTCGACGACCTCGACGGCGGGCCCGGCTACCCGGTGCTCACCGGGGACTACACCGTCGGCGCGCGCTGGGAGTCCGTACCGTTGCCGGCCGGCCGGCCGCTCGCCGCGCCGAAGCCGGTCTTCCGCAAGCTCGACCCGTCGATCGTCGACGAGGAACTCGCCCGGCTGGAGAGCTGACCGAAACGCGGGCGGCCCCGGGGGAACCCCCCGGGGCCGCAGTGCGCGGTACGTCAGGCGCGGGCCATCGCCGGCGCGCCGATGAACTCCATCAGCGCCCGGTTCACCTCGGTCGGGTGCGTCCACGGGATACCGTGCGGCGCCCCCTTCAGGGTGACCAGCGTGCCGTTGGGCAGCATCGACGCCAACCGCTGACCCGTCTTCGCAAACGGCAGCACGTTGTCCTTGTCGCCCTGGATGATCAGCACCGGGACGTCCATGTTCGGCACGTCGCCCCGGAAGTCGGTCTGCCAGGCGTCCACCGAGTCGTGGGTGCCCTTCGCCGACGCCTGCGCGCCGATCTGCCAGTGCGCCCGGTACGCCTCCTCGCTGACCCACCTGCCCCTGTTCTCGCTGTAGTTGAAGAACGCGTCGCAGAACTGGGTCAGGTAGGCGAACCGGTCCGCGAGGATCGCCTGCTGGAACCCGTCGAAGAGGCTCTTCTCGACGCCCTCCGGGTTGTCCTTGGTCTGCAACAGGTACGGCGCCAGCGGCGCCATCAGCACCGCCCGGTCCACCCGGCTCGACCCGTACGTGCCGAGGTAGCGGGTCACCTCACCGGTGCCCATCGAGTGGCCCACCAGGATCGCGTTACGCAGGTCCAACTCGGTCATCAGCACGTCGAGGTCGGCGGCGAAGGTGTCGTAGTCGTAGCCCATGGCCGGCTGGGCCGAACTGCCGAACCCCCGCCGGTCGTAGGTGATCACCCGGTACCCGGCCGCGAGCAGCGGACCCGACATCTTCTCCCAGGTCGCCCCGTTGAACGGGAAGCCGTGGATCAGCACGATCGGCTGACCCTGCCCGTGATCCTCGTAGTACAGGTCGATCGGGGCGGAGTTCTCCGTACCCACGGTGATGAAGGGCATGCTCTTCTCCTGATCCGTCGGTGTCGGACCCGTCGCGCTTTCCCCGGCAGGCTCCCGTCATGCCTTCACAGCGCGTACGGCAGGTCCACCACCCGGTCGTCGGTCACCTCGGCGACCGGTGCCCACGTCTCGTACACGCCCCGTTCGTGGCACTGTGCCCCGGTGTCGCGTACCCCGTCCGGATCGGGCTGCCGCAGGCGCAACCGCAGCCAGCCGGCCTCCTCCCGGAGCACCAGGCACGCCACGCCCCGCCACCGGGCGTGGCGCAGCCGCCGGCCGACCGACTCCACCGGATAGCGGGCCGCCCGGGTCATCGCCAGCACCCGGAACCCGCCCGGCAGGTCCGCCACCGCCTCGTACTCCCCGCCGGCCAACCCGCCGACCAGCTGCGTCGACCGCGGCACCTCGCCGGTCGGCACGTACTCCTGGTCGGGTGAGAGCCCCGGCACCGCCGCCAGCAGGTGCCGCCACTGCGGCCCCACCATCCGCAACCAGCCCCGCTGCTCCGCCTGGTAGCTGTAGAGCACCACCTCGGCCCCGTCAGCGGTGTACGCCAGCAGGCTGGCGTTGGCGGGCATCGGCAGGTCGGCGAAGTCCCGGGTGACGAACTCCGGGATCAACTGCGCCGAACTCGGCACGAACCCGGTACCCAGCACCGGGGGGCCCAGCCGGTCCCGGGGCGGCAGCTCCAGCAGGCCCCGGTGCGTCCCGCCGACCGGCACGTCGTAGTCGCCCGGGTCGGCGACCCGCCAGCGCAGCGCGTACCCGACGTCGGTGCCGTCGCCGCTGGTGCCGTCGCCGCGCAGCACCGCCAGCGCGGCCGGCGTGCGCAGGTGCGCCACGTCGTGCTCGCGGTAGCAGAATCCGTGCGGCAACCACCCCCGCACGTACCCGGCGAGCTGCCGGGCGGAGAGCACCTTGACCATCCGGGTGCCGCGCCGCAGCACCGCCGAGGCGCGCACCGCGGTCAGCGTCGGATCGCCGGCGGCCGTGGGCTGCTGGCTGAGCTGGTGCACGTACGACCAGCCCCGGTCGCGGTGCACCGGCATCAGCAGCGCTGCCTCCGGCTCCTCGACCGGCGGCCCGCCCCCGCTCACCTCGGTGACCTCGGTCACGTGCACGAACCGCCGCCACGGCCAGCTCACGCCCGGCCGGGGCGCCCACTCGAAACCGGGTGCCGCCTCGGCGCTGAACAGTTCGTAGGCCGCGCCCCGGGCCAGCTCCTCCGCCGGGTGGACCACCCCGCCGTACGTCACGCGCAACGCGGTCCGCCCGGAGGCCGCGCCGCTGGCCCGATCGGTGACGCTCATCCCGGCGAGGCTAGGCCGGCCAGGTTCCACCCCGGTGAACGTCCGGTGGCCGCCCGGGAACACCCCACCCCGTACGGGTCGGTGCCCCCGGCCGTCCCCGGTGTGTGATGCTGGCCGCGATGACCGAACGGACCGAATCCCGCAAGCAGCGTGCCGCCCGCCGGGCCGGTGAGTTCCCGCCCGCCCCGCCGCCGCTGCCCCGCCCCGTGCTGGACAGCCACACCCACCTCGACATCACCGTCAGCGAGGCCGGCGTGCCCGGCGGAGGCGACGCCGCCGACCCGGTGGCCGCCGCGATCGAGGTGGCCGCCGCCGTCGGCGTGGACCGGCTCGTGCAGGTCGGCGTGGACGTCGGCTCGTCCCGCTGGGGGGCCGACGTCGCCGACCGGTACCCGGCGGTGCTCGCCACCGTGGCGCTGCACCCCAACGAGGCACCCCGGCTGGCCGACCTGGACGCCGCGCTGCGCGAGATCGAGACGCTGGCCGCCCGGGACCGGGTCCGGGGCGTCGGCGAGACCGGGATGGACTTCTTCCGCACCGGCGACGACGGCCGGGCCGCCCAGGAGGAGAGCTTCCGGGCCCACATCGCCATCGCCAAGCGGTACGGCAAGGCCCTGGTCATCCACGACCGGGACGCCCACGCCGACGTGCTGCGCATCCTCGACGACGAGGGCGCCCCGGACACGGTGGTGCTGCACTGCTTCTCCGGCGACGCCGACTTCGCCCGCGAGTGCGTCCGCCGGGGTCACCTGCTCAGCTTCGCCGGCACCGTCACCTTCGGCAGCGCCGCCGCGCTGCGCGAGGCCGCCGCGCTCACCCCGATCGACCAGATCCTCGTCGAGACCGACGCGCCCTACCTGACCCCGATGCCGCACCGGGGCCGGCCCAACGCGTCGTACCTGATCCCGCTGACGGTCCGGTCGCTGGCCGAGACCACCGGGGCCGACCTCGACGAGCTGTGCGCCGCCATCTCCGCCACCGGCGACCGGGTCTTCGGGCCGTGGTGACCGACCCGCGACCCGCGACTACGCTTCGGGGCGTGACCGGCCTGCTCGGCCCGGCGGAGATCCGGGAACTCGCCGCGCGCCTCGGCGTCAACCCGACCAAGAAGCTCGGCCAGAACTTCGTGCACGACCCGAACACCGTCCGCCGGATCGTCACCGCGGCCGGGCTCACCGGAGACGACGTGGCGTTGGAGGTCGGCCCCGGCCTCGGCTCGCTCACCCTGGCCCTGCTGCCGGCCGCCGCGCACCTGCACGCGGTGGAGATCGACCCGGTGCTGGCCGGCGCGCTGCCGCAGACCGCCGCCACCCACGCCGGCCCGGACGCCGCCCGGCTCACCGTGCACCGGGCCGACGCGTTGCGGATCACCGCCGCCGCCCTGGCCGACCCGCCGCCCACCGCGCTGGTGGCGAACCTGCCCTACAACGTGGCCGTGCCGGTGGTGCTGCACCTGCTCGCCGAGCTGCCCACCCTGCGGCACGGCCTGGTGATGGTGCAGAAGGAGGTCGCCGACCGGCTGGTCGCCGGGCCCGGCTCCAAGGTGTACGGCATCCCGTCGGTCAAGCTCGCCTGGTACGCCCGATCCCGCGCCGCCGGTCGGGTGCCACCGAACGTGTTCTGGCCGGTGCCGAACGTCGACTCCGGACTGGTCGCCTTCACCCGCCGCGAACCACCCCGCGACGACGTGCCCCGGCAGGCCGTCTTCGCCGTGGTCGACGCCGCGTTCGCCCAGCGCCGCAAGACGTTGCGGGCCGCGCTGGCGGGTTGGGCGGGTGGCCCCGACCGGGCCGCCGCGGCGCTCACCGCCGCCGGGGTCGACCCCGGCGCACGCGGGGAGTCACTCACCGTGGAGCAGTTCGCCGCGATCGCCGCGTCGGCTCCGACCGTCGCGCCGGTCGCACAGTAGGCTGACGCCGTGCCCGCCGAGGAACACGCCGCACCTGCGCGTACGACCTGGTTGCCGGCCGGTACGCCGCCGGCCGCCGACGCCGCCGAGGAGCTGATCGTGGAGATGCCGTTCGACATCCGCCCGTGCCGGTGGGACGTCACCCGGTGACCGAGGCCTGGCGACCGGACGACGATGACGACCAGCGTCGGGGCAGCAGCGGCCCGGTACGGGTCCGGGTCCCCGCGAAGGTCAACCTGCACCTCGGGGTGGGCCCGCTGCGCCGGGACGGTTACCACGAGCTGAACACCGTCTACCATGCGATCTCGATCTACGACGAGTTGACCGCCCGTCGGGGTGACACCCTCACCCTGACCATGGAGGGTGAGGGCGCCGGCGAACTGGCCCTGGACGACTCCAACCTGGCCATCCGTGCCGCCCACGCGCTCGCCGGCTACGCCGGGGTGCTGCCGCACGCCCGGCTGCACCTGCGCAAGCAGATCCCGCTCGCCGGTGGGCTGGCCGGGGGCAGCGCCGACGCCGCCGCCGCGCTGGTCGCCTGTGACGCCCTGTGGGGCACCGGGTTGTCCCGCGACGAACTGGCGGGGATCGCCGCCGACCTCGGTTCCGACGTGCCGTTCCTGATCCACGGCGGCACCGCGCTGGGCACCGGCCGGGGCGAGGCGGTCAGCCCGGTGCTGGCCCGCCCCACCTCCTGGCACTGGGTGGTGGCCGTCGCCGACGGCGGCCTGTCCACCCCCGCCGCCTACCGGGAACTCGACCGGCTGCGTGCCGCCGGTACCGCCGGTACGCCGCTGGGCAGCACCGACGGCCTGCTCGGCGCGCTGCGCCAACGGGACCCCCGGGTGCTCGCCGGCTGCCTCGGCAACGACCTGCAGGACGCCGCCCTGTCGATGCGCCCGGCCCTGGCCGACACGTTGAAGGCCGGGGAGGCCGCCGGGGCGCTCGCCGGGATCGTCTCCGGCTCCGGCCCGACCTGCGTCTTCCTCGCCCGCGACGCCGCCGACGCGCAGCGGATCGCCACCGAGGTGCAGGCCGCCGGGGTGTGCCGGGAGACCCGGGTCGCCCACGGCCCGGTGCCCGGGGCCCGCGTCGGCTGAGCTGTCCCCGGGTGGAGATCGACTCCCGTGGGCCGGGGTTGCGGTATCCGGCGACCGGGAACCCGCAACATCGGCCCCGATGAGTTGATCAACCCGTCTCGACCTGCTGTCCGGGGCGGCCCGGCCCCGGTTGCGGCACGGGCGGGTGGGGCGGCGCGGATGTCCGCGTACCCTTGCCCCAGGCGTCCCGAGGTGCCCGCCGGCACCGGGACGCCTTGATCATGAAAGGTGGGACCGTGGCCAACATCGTCAACCTGGACCGGGTGTCCAAGGGGTACGGCGCCGCCGGGCCGCTGCTCACCGACGTCTCGCTCGGCCTCGACGACGCCGACCGGATCGGCGTGGTCGGCCTCAACGGCGCCGGCAAGTCCACCCTGCTGCGGATGCTCACCAAACAGGAGGACCCCGACGACGGCCGGGTCACCCACCGCCGCGACCTGCGGGTGCTCTGGCTGCCGCAGGCCCTCACCCTGACCCCCGAGGCCACCGTGCGGGACGTGGTGCTCGGCACCGCCTGGCTCGCCGAGGGGATGGGCGCCGAACACGAGTGGGCCGGCGACGCCGGGGTCCGCGCCATCCTCGACGGCCTCGGCATGCCCCACCTCGGCCTCGACCAGCCGGTCGGCCCGATGTCCGGTGGCGAGCGCCGCCGAGTGGCGCTGGCCGCCCTGCTGGTCCGCGAATCCGACCTGCTCATCCTCGACGAACCCACCAACCACCTCGACGTCGGCGGCGTCGACTGGCTCGCCCGGCACCTCGTCGGCCGCCGGGGCGCGCTCGTCGTGGTCACCCACGACAGGTGGTTCCTCGACGCGGTCTGCACCACCACCTGGGAGGTCGCCGACCAGACCGTCCGGGCCTACGAGGGCGGCTTCGCCGCCTGGACGCTGGCCCGCGCCGAACGGGAACGGGTCGCCGCCGCCACCGAGGCCCGCCGGCAGAACCTCCTCCGCAAGGAGATCGCCTGGCTGCGGCGCGGCCCGCCCGCCCGCACCTCCAAGCCGAAGTTCCGCATCGACGCGGCCAACGCGCTCATCGACGACGTGCCGCCGCCGCGCGACACCATGTCGTTGCAGCGGATGGCGACCGCCCGGCTCGGCAAGCAGGTGTACGACCTGGAACACGTCCGGCTGCACGCCGGCCCCAAGGAGATCCTGCACGACACCACCTGGCAGGTCGGCCCCGGCGACCGGATCGCCATCCTCGGGCGCAACGGCGCCGGCAAGACCACCCTGCTGCGGTTGCTGGCCGGCATCACCCGCGCCGACGGCGGCCGGTTCCACACCGGCTCCACCGTCAAACCGGCGTTCCTCTCCCAGGAACTCGCCGAACTCCCCGGCCACCTGCGCGTCCTGGAGGCCGTCGAGGAGGTCGCCCGGCGGGTGCAGCTCGGCGACCGGGAGATCTCCGCCGCCCAGCTCGCCGAGGTGTTCGGCTTCGACGACCGGCGGCTCTGGACCCCGGTCGGCGACCTCTCCGGTGGGGAACGCCGCCGGCTGCAGATGCTCCGGCTGCTCGCCGGGGAACCCAACGTGCTGCTCTTCGACGAGCCCACCAACGACCTGGACACCGACACCCTCGCCGCGCTGGAGGACCTGCTCGACTCCTGGCCCGGCACGATCATCGTGGCCAGCCACGACCGGTACCTGATCGAACGGGTCACCGACGCCGCGTACGGGATGTTCGGCGACGGCCGGCTGGTGCACCTGCCCGGCGGCGTCGACGAGTACCTGGCCCGCGCCGCCGGCCCGGGTCCGGCCCGCACCACGACCGGCCCCGCCGAAAGCCCCGAGGCCCCGGCCACGGGTGGCATGTCCGCCGCCGACGCCCGGCAGGCCCGCAAGGAGCTGACCCGGCTGGAACGGCAGATCGGCAAGCTCGACCAGAAGGAGGCCACCCTCCTCGACCAGCTCGCCACGCACGCCACCGACTACGCCCGGGTCGCCGACCTCGACGCGCAGCTCAAGGAGGTACGCGCCGAACGGGAACGGACCGAGGAGACCTGGCTGACCCTCGCCGACGAGATCCCGCCCCTGTAGACCAGGGACGACCCCGTGTGCGGCGTCACACCGCGCCGTACGGGACAATCGTCGGCGACCCTCACCTCGAACGGCGTTGGAGACACAGTCATGGCCCACACCCCCGTCAACCACCCCGCGCGGCCGGTCTACCGGGCGATCGGCGGGCTCATCGGTCTCTACCTCGTGGTCTTCGGCGCGCTCGGCGTCATCGCCAGCGCCGGCAACGACATCTTCGCCCAGGACGACACCAAGGTCCTCGGCCAGGGCACCAACCTCGGGTTCTCGCTGCTGTCCGTGCTGTTCGGGGTGGTCATCCTGGTCGGCACGGTGATCGGCCGCAACCTCGACGTGGCGATCAACCAGTGGCTGGCCTACACCCTGATGGTGATCACCCTCGCCGGCCTGGCCTTCCTCCAGACCGACGCCAACGTCGCCAACTTCAGCATCCTCACGGTGATCGTGCTGATGACCCTCAGCCTCGTCCTGCTGATGGTCGGCATGTACGGCAAGGTCGGCACCGAGGACGAGAAGGAAGCCTGGCAGAAGGCCCGCCTGGTGCTCTGACCCGCTCCGCGGCGCGCGGGCCGGGCTGTGGCGTGACCTGGCGTTTCTCCGACACCGTACGGCGGGACGGGAGACAATCGTCCCGACACGTCGTCCGCGCAGGAGGGGCCATGGCGCACTTTCCGGTCAACCACCCGGCCCGCCCGCTGTACCGGGTCTTCGCCGGCCTCGTCGGCCTCTACATCCTGGTCTTCGGCGCGTTCGGCGTCGTGCAGACCTGGGGTGAACCGCTGTTCGCCCGGGGCAGCCACTGGGCCCTGGGTCTGCGCACCAACCTGGCGTTCTCGCTGGTCTCGGTCGTCTTCGGGGTCGTCCTGATCATCGGGGCGTCCCGGCGCGGCAACCTCGGGCACGTCATGAACCTCACCGCCGGGGTGGTCTTCATGGTCACCGGCATCGCGATGATGAGCGTGCTCCAGACCCGCGCCAACATCCTCAACTTCTCGATGTCGACGGTGATCGTCTCGCTGCTGTTCGGCCTGCTGCTCCTCGCCACCGGTCTCTACGACAAGATCGGCACCGACGAGCACGCCGCCCAGGAACGCGCCGACCGGCTCCACCCGGCCCGCTGACCCGCCGCTCAGCCGCCCGGACGCACGGTGGTCAGGCCCGGCCCCGCCTCCAGGTGCGACAAACCGTTCCAGGCCAGGTTCACCAGGTGCGCCGCCACCGTCTCCTTGCCCGGCTGGCGGACCTCCAACCACCAGCGCCCGGTCAACGCCACCATCCCCACCAGCGCCTGGGAGTACAGCTCGGCCAGCTTCGGGTCGTAACCCCGGCTGGAGAACTCGGCACCCAGGATGTGCTCCACCTGGTGCGCCACGTCGTTCATCACGCTGCTGAAGTTGCCGGCCGCCGACATCAACGGCGACTCCCGCACCAGCACCCGGAACCCGCTGGTCTCCTCCTCGATGTAGCCCAGCAACGCCAGCGCCGCCTGCTCCAGCAACTCCCGCGGATGACCGGCGGTCAACGCCGCGGCGATCCGGTCCAGCAGGGCCCGCACCTCCCGGTCGACGACCACCGCGTACAGGCCCTCCTTGCCGCCGAAGTGCTCGTAGACCACCGGCTTGGAGACCCGCGCCCGCGCCGCCACCTCCTCGATCGAGGTCGCGTCGAAGCCCTTCTCGGCGAACACCTGCCGGCCGATCGCGATCAACTGCTCGCGCCGCTGCGCGGCCGACATCCGTACCCGGGCGGCCGGCTTCGGGCCCGCCGCCGGCACCGCCCGTCGTGTGCCGGTGTTCTCCCCAGTCGGGGGCTGCGCCATCTCGTCACCTCGCCGGCGCTCGGTGACGCCCTGTCGTGGAATGCTCCGGTCGTGCCCGTCTGTCTCGGTCACCCGGCCATCCTGCCAGGTGGCACCCCGGGGCACCGCCGGGTTCAGCGCCCCAGCGGCTCCCGCACCCGCTTCGCCGCCACCCGTTCCGGCTTCGGCCACCGCACGTCGTGCACCGCGCCGGCCCGCTCCAGCAACCAGATCACCCGGGCCGACGGGTCCCACTGCCCACGCAGCACCCCGTGCCGGGCGCTCGTCGGCTCGGCGTGGTGCAGGTTGTGCCAGCTCTCCCCGAACGACAGCAGGGCCAGCGGCCAGAAGTTGGCCGCCCGGTCGCCCGGCCGCATCGCGAACGGACGCTCACCGTAGACGTGGCAGACCGAGTTGATCGCCCAGGTCACGTGGTGCAACAGGGCGATCCGGACCAGCCCGCCCCAGAAGAACCCGCTCAGCGCGCCGGCCCACGACCAGGTCAGCAGCCCGCCCATCAGCGCCGGGCCGAGCAGCGAGACGGCCACCAGCAGCGGCGAGAGCCGGTCCACCCGGCGGGTGTCCGGGTCGGCGAGCAGATCCGGCGCGAACCGCTCCCGGTTGGACAGCTCCCGGCCGAACAACCACCCCAGGTGCGCGTGGAACAGCCCCTTGGCCAGGCCCCGCACGCTCTCGCCGTACCGCCAGGGGGAGTGCGGGTCGCCGTCGAGGTCGGCGAAGGCGTGGTGCCGCCGGTGGTCGGCCACCCACTGGATGATCTCGCCCTGCACCGCGAACGACCCGGCGACCGCCAGGGCCACCCGGACCGGGCGGCGGGCCTTGAACGCGCCGTGGGTGAAGTACCTGTGGTAACCCACGGTGATGCCGAGCCCGGACACCACGTACCAGAGGGCCGCGACGAGCACGTCGGTCGGGTGTAGCCAGCCACCCCAGGCCACCGGCACGGCGGCGAGCAGGGCCAGGAACGGCACCACCACGAACGCCCAGAGGGCGATCAGGATGCCTCGCGACTGGGGGCCCTGGGTGAGCGGCTTCGGGCCGGCGGCACCGGCGTTCCGCAGGGTGGTCGACATGGCACCTCGCAGCGGTCGGATACGCCTACGTCACCGTAACCTACGGTCCGGCCACAGTGGAGTGAACAGTGGCGCACGTGAATGAGTCAAGTGTCATACGGTTGTCTTAACCTGCCGGTCATGACCGATCCGACGGCCGCCGAGGTGCCCCGGCCGGGCGTCGGTGCGCCCCCGGCCGGCACCCGCCGACCCGCCGCCCGCGACGAGCTGCGCGCGGCGGCGGTGGCACTGCGCGGCGAGGGCCGCTCGGTCGGCGACATCGCGGCCCGGTTGGGCGTCGCGAAGTCCACCGCCTACCTCTGGGTGCGCCACCTCCCTCTCGACCCGGACGAGGAGGTCGCCCGCGAGCGTCGACGGGCGCACTCCAAGGTGATGACGGATGCCCGGTGGTCGGCCCACCAGCAGGCACGGGACGCCGCCCGGGCGGCGGCTGTGGCGGACGCCGCGGCATGGGTGGGGTCGATGGAACACCGCGAGCTGGTCATGGTGGGGGCGGCGCTCTACTGGGCGGAGGGGGAGAAGACCAAGCCATGGCGGCCTCACGAGTGCCGGGTCAGGTTCATCAACAGTGATCCCGGGCTGGTCGGTATCTTCGTCCGCTTCGTCGAGGCGATGGGTGTGTCCCGCGAGGCCCTGCGCTTCCGGGTGAGCATCCACGAGACCGCCGACGCTGAAGCAGCCGTGCGGTGGTGGGCGGAGCGGGTGGCTGTTCCGGCCGAAACGTTCCGCCCCACGTCGTTCAAGCGCCACCGGCCGACCACGGTGCGGCGCAACACGGGCGAGGAGTATCGAGGTTGTCTGATCGTCGAGGTGCCCAGGTCCCGGCAGTTGTACTGGCGGATAGAGGGGATCATGAAGGGAATGGGCGATGGCGCGGCTGGCGAGGGGCGCTAAGGTGTAGGAGGTCTGCCAAGCTATTCGGTTTGCACGTTTTAGACCTTCCCGGGTCGTCTAATGGCAGGACGTCAGGTTTTGGTCCTGATTGTAGGGGTTCGAGTCCTCTCCCGGGAGCTTCCGCTGATCCGCCCCCGAAGTCTGGTTAGCATGGCGGCGAGACTGTCACCTTCCCCGACGGGAGCCCACCCGTGTCCCAGCCCCACCGCCGTACCGTCGTCGTGCTCGCCGCGGGGGAGGGCAAGCGGATGAAGTCGGCGCTGCCCAAGGTGCTGCACCCACTGCTCGGCCGGACGCTGCTCGGGCACGTGCTGGCCGCGGCCGGGCCGTTGCGCGCGGACCGGACCGTGGTGGTGGTCGGCCACGGGGCCGATCAGGTCCGTGCCCACCTGGCCGAGGTCGCCCCGGACGCCACCGCGGTGCTCCAGGCCGAGCAGCTCGGCACCGGGCACGCCGTACGGATCGCGTTGGACGCGGTGCCGGAGGCCACCGGCACCGTCGTGGTGATCAACGGGGACGTGCCGCTGCTGCGCACCGAGACGGTGGACGCGCTGGTCGCGGCGCACGAGGGTGAGGGCGCGGCGGCCACGGTGCTCGCCGCCGAGGTGCCCGACCCGACCGGCCTGGGCCGGATCGTCCGGGACACCGCCGGCCGGCTGGAGCAGATCGTCGAGGAGCGTGACGCGAGCCCCGCCCAGCGGGCGCTGCGGGAGATCAACGCCGGCATCTACGCCTTCGACCTGGCCCGGCTGCGGGCCGCGCTGGGCAAACTCTCCACCGACAACGACCAGGGCGAGGAGTACCTCACCGACGTCTTCGGGCTGCTCGTCTCGGCCGGCGAGCCGGTGGGGGTGCACGTGGCCGCCGACCACGTAGAGACCCTGGGCTGCAACGACCGGGTGGAGCTGGCCGGGCTGCGCCGGCTGCTGCGCGACCGGGTCAACGAGGCGTGGATGCGGACCGGGGTGACGATCCTGGACCCGGCGACCACCTGGATCGACGTGACCGCCACCGTCGAACGGGACGCGGTGCTCGACCAGAACACCCAGTTGCGCGGGGCCACCGTGGTGGGGGCCGAGGCGGTGGTCGGGCCGGACGTCACGTTGATCGACACGGTGGTGGGGCCGGCGGCGACCGTGCTGCGCAGCCACGCCACCGGCGCCGAGGTGGGCGCGGGGGCGAGCGTCGGCCCGTACGCCTACCTGCGCCCGGCGGCGCGGCTGGCCGAGAAGGCGAAGGTGGGCACGTTCGTCGAGGTGAAGAACTCCGAGGTCGGACCGGGCGCGAAGGTGCCGCACCTGTCGTACGTGGGGGACGCGACGATCGGGGCGAAGGCGAACATCGGCGCGGCGACGATCTTCGTGAACTACGACGGGGTGAACAAGCACCGCACGGTGGTCGGTGACGGTGCGTTCGTCGGCTGTGACACGAACCTGATCGCGCCGGTCGAGGTGGGTGCGGGGGCGTACGTGGCGGCGGGTAGCGCGTTGAGTCAGAACGTGCCGCCGGGGGCGTTGGGGGTGACCCGGGCGCCGCAGCGCAACATCGAGGGGTGGGTGCTGCGTAACCGGCCGGGCACGGTCTCCGCGCGGGCCGCCGAGCAGGCCCGGACGGCCGGTGAGGATGCGTCGGGTGGGCCGGCGTCGGCAAGTGAAGGTGAGGCAATCCACGGGGGTGCCGAGACGGTGTGAGGGTCGCCGTGGTCGGGGCATACTGCAACCGAGCAGCCCCGGCCCACCGCCGCCGGGCACCACCGACCAACGGGAGCAGACGGGCCCATGGGCAGCATCGTCGCCGAAAACCGCAAGAGCCTGATGCTCTTTTCCGGACGTGGCTTTCCGGAGTTGGCCAAGGAGATCGGTGAGGTGCTCGGTGTAGCGCCGACCCCTTCCGACGCGTACGAGTTCGCCAACGGTGAGATCTTCGTACGGTTCCGGGACTCGGTGCGTGGTTCGGACGCCTTCGTGGTGCAGTCCGTCACGCACGGGGTCAACACCTGGGTCATGGAGACCCTGATCATGATCGATGCGTTG
Source organism: Micromonospora sp. WMMD730 (assembly GCF_049178955.1). Taxonomy (NCBI): domain Bacteria; kingdom Bacillati; phylum Actinomycetota; class Actinomycetes; order Micromonosporales; family Micromonosporaceae; genus Micromonospora; species Micromonospora sp. WMMD730. Next base: position 6,514,816 of record NZ_JBMHML010000002.1, on the reverse strand, counting down.
AAGCGGGGTTCGGCGAAGCGGATCACCGTGGTCCTGCCGTTCTACCCGTACTCCCGGCAGGACAAGAAGCACCGCGGCCGGGAGCCGATCTCGGCGCGGCTCGTGGCCGACCTGCTCAAGACGGCCGGCGCGAACCGGATCCTCACCGTCGACCTGCACACCGCGCAGATCCAGGGCTTCTTCGACGGCCCGGTGGACCACCTGTTCGCGATGGACATCCTCGCCGAGTACGTGGAGCACAAGTTCGCCGGCCGGCCGATGACGGTGGTGGCGCCGGACTCGGGCCGGGTACGGGTGGCGGAGCGGTGGACGGACCGCCTCGGTGGTTGTCCGTTGGCGTTCATCCACAAGACCCGCGACCCGTTGAAGCCCAACCAGGTGGTGGCGAACAGGGTGGTCGGTGAGGTCGAGGGTCGGGTCTGCCTGATCGTCGACGACATGATCGACACCGGGGGGACGATCACCAAGGCGGCGGACATCCTCAAGGAGTCCGGTGCGGCGGAGATCGTGGTGGCCTCCACCCACGCCCTGCTCTCCGACCCGGCGACGGAGCGGTTGAAGAACAGCCCGATCACCGAGGTGGTGGTGACGAACACGCTGCCGCTGCCGCCGGAGAAGCAGTTGGACAAGCTCACCGTGCTGTCGATCGCGCCGTTGCTGGCGCGGGCGATCCGGGAGGTCTTCGACGACGGGTCGGTGACCACCCTCTTCGGTGGCCTGAGCTGACGCCCGCCCCGGGGAACGCGCGGGCCGGTCGGGTGCGACCGGCCCGCGCGTCGCCGGGTCCGACGCGCGGGGCGGCGGCGCATGGCGGGGACTGCCGGAAGGCGCGGAAAGACCTCGGGTAGACTGGTGCGGTTGCCACGGCGAGGGTGCCCGGCGGGCCGCTGATCGAGCGCCGCACGGAGGCACCGTCATCGACGCGGTGCTCCGGGCAGTCGTTCATGACGCATGAGCCCCAAGCGAGCCCCTCGCCCCAGCACCGCCAGACGACAAGCCGCCGTAGCGTTGAGCATCAGGAGTTTTCCCGTGTCCGAGGTAAAGATCAGCGCCGAGCCCCGTACGGAGTTCGGCAAGGGTGGTGCCCGTCGTACCCGTCGGGCCGGCAAGGTGCCCGCCGTGCTGTACGGTCACGGCGAGAAGCCCAAGCACATCGCGCTCCCGGCGCGGGAGTTCGCCGCCGCGATCCGTAAGGGCGGCGCCAACCAGCTCTTCGCGATCGAGGTCAGCGACGGCACCCAGGTGCTGGCGCTGCCGAAGGCGATCCAGCGTGACCCGATCCGGGACAGCTTCGAGCACGTTGACCTGCTGCTGGTCCGTCGGGGCGAGAAGGTCACCGTCGAGGTCCCGGTCCAGCTGACCGGTGAGGCCGCGCGGGACACCCTGATCGTGCACGACCACGACACCCTCTCGGTGACCGCCGACGCCACCAAGGTGCCGGACCACCTGGAGGCGTCGATCGAGGGCCTGGAGGCCGGCAGCCAGGTCACCGCCGCCGACGTCGAGCTGCCCTCGGGTGTGGAGCTTGCCGCCGACGCGGAGCAGACGGTCGCCTCGGTGACCGCCGCCCCGACCGCCGAGCAGCTGGAGGCCACCCTGCCGGAGGTCGAGGCCCCGGCTGCGGAGGCCGAGGAGGCCGAGGGTGCGGAGGCCGCCGAGGGCGCCGAGGCTCCGGCCGCCGAGGGCGAGGAGAGCACCGAGGCGAAGACCGAGGCCTGACCGGTCGCATCGTTCACGGCAGGCGCTCCCGTCGCGGGGGCGCCTGCCGGCGTATCGGGGCACGGTCGGCGCGCAGACGGCGAGCGGGAGGTACGGGACGTGACGGACGAGACGGGGCCGTGGCTGGTGGTCGGCCTGGGCAATCCGGGTCGGGAGTACGCCGGGAACCGGCACAACGTCGGCTTCATGGTCGCCGAGTTGCTCGCCGTACGGCTGGGTGGGCGGTTCGGTCGGTACAAGCGGGTGGTGGCGGACGTCGCCGAGGGGCGGATCGGTTTCGGTGGGCCGAAGCTGGTGCTGCTCAAGCCGCAGACGTACATGAACCTGTCGGGTGGGCCGGTGGCCGCGCTGGCGCAGTTCCACAAGATCCCGGCCGAACGGGTGATCGCGGTGCACGACGAGCTGGACATCCCGTACGGGCAGTTGCGGGTGAAGCTGGGCGGCGGCGAGGGCGGGCACAACGGTCTGCGGTCGATGTCGAAGTCGCTGGGGACGAAGGACTACGTGCGGGTGCGCTTCGGCATCGGCCGGCCGCCGGGGCGGCAGGATCCGGCGGATTTCGTGCTGTCGGATTTCAGCACCGCGGAGCGCAAGGAGTTGGAGTTTCTGGTGGACCGGGCCGCTGACGTGGTGGAGTCGGTGGTCACCAAGGGCGTCGAGCCGACCCAGAACGCGTACCACGGGGTCTGAGTCGCGGGGGCGTACTCGTGGCGCGCCCGCGTTGGCGGTAGTCTGCGCGTTCTGGCGTGGCGCGACCGCGCGCGGGCCGTGGTAGGCGACGGGAGCGAGTTCGTGGGCAGTCCTCCGATGATCGACGGCGCGTTCGCCCGCTGGTTGGCGGACCGGGCCGGGCAGGCCCTGCTGGAGCTGCGCGCCGAGATGGGGTTCGCGGACGCGGCGGCGTTGAAGTCGGCCGGGGACAAGGTCTCGCACGATCTGATCCGCAGCGAGCTGGCGAAGTGGCGGCCCGGTGACGCGGTCCTCTCCGAGGAGGACGAGGGGTCGCGGCTGGTGGACACCACGGGCGGGGTGTCCCGGCGGACGGCCGACCGGGTGTGGATCATCGATCCGTTGGACGGGACCCGGGAGTTCTCCGAGGAGGGGCGCGCCGACTGGGCGGTGCACGTCGCGCTCTGGGCGCGTAACGCGCCGACGCCGCACGGTCTGGTGGCGGGGGCGGTGGGGTTGCCGGCACAGCACCGGGTGCTGGGCACGGACTACCCGCCCGCGTACCCGCCGATGACGGTGGAGGCGGCCACGACGGGCGACCGGACGCTGCGGTTGGCGGCGAGCCGGAGCCGGCCGCCGGCGTTCCTGACCGCGCTGGCCGAGGACGTGGGCGCACAGTTGGTGCCGATGGGTTCGGCGGGGGCGAAGATCGCGGCGGTGGTGACCGGTGACGTGGACGCCTACATCCACGCGGGCGGCCAGTACGAGTGGGACTCGGCGGCGCCGATCGCTGTGGCGACGGCCACCGGACTGCACGCTTCCCGAATCGACGGTTCTGCGCTGAGATACAACGAGGCGGATCCGCGCCTGCCTGACCTGCTGGTCTGCCGCAAGGATCTCGCCAGCCGGTTGCTTGCAGCGCTGCAGAGGCATTCCGGGTAACCTGAGCGCTGTTTTTGATTTGTCCGACCGGAAAGGTCTGGAATCCATGTACGGATCCGCGCCGATCGAGCCCGTGGCATGACCGCCCCCGGCCGCTTTTACCAGGTCTCCCACCTCGACGAGTTGGAGGCGGAGAGCATCTTCGTGATGCGTGAGGTGGTCGCCGAGATGGAGCGGCCGGTGCTGCTCTTCTCCGGTGGCAAGGACTCGATCGTGATGCTGCGGCTGGCGCAGAAGGCGTTCGCCCCGGCCAACATCCCGTTCCCGGTCATGCACGTCGACACCGGGCACAACTTCCCCGAGGTGCTCGACTACCGCGACCAGCGGGTCGCGGAACTGGGTCTGCACCTCGTCGTGGCGAGCGTGCCCGACGCCCTGGCGGCCGGCACGGTCCGTGAGTCGGGTGACGGGATGCGGAACCGGATCCAGACGCCGGTGTTGTTGGACGCGGTGGAGAAGCACCGGTTCGACGCGTTGTTCGGTGGGGCGCGGCGGGACGAGGAGAAGGCGCGGGCGAAGGAGCGGGTGTTCTCGTTCCGGGACGAGTTCGGGCAGTGGGATCCGAAGAACCAGCGGCCGGAGTTGTGGTCGTTGTACAACGGTCGGCATCATCCGGGTGAGTCGATCCGGGTGTTCCCGTTGTCGAACTGGACCGAGTTGGACATCTGGCACTACATCGCCCGGGAGCGGGTGCCGTTGCCGTCGATCTACTACGCGCACGACCGTGAGGTCGTCGAACGCGACGGCATGCTCTACGCCGTCAACGAGTTCTTCCGGCCCCGGGCCGGCGAGCAGCAGTTCAAGGCCCGGGTGCGGTATCGGACGGTGGGCGACGCGTCGTGCACGGCGGCGGTGCGTTCGGACGCGGACACGGTGGAGAAGGTGATCGACGAGGTGGCCGCGACGCGGATCACCGAGCGGGGTGCCACCCGGGGCGACGACCGGGTCAGCGAGGCCGCCATGGAGGACCGCAAGCGGGAGGGCTACTTCTGATGAGCACCGAAACGGTGTCGCCCGAGGTCGAGGCCCGGCCGATGGACCTGCTGCGGTTCGCCACGGCCGGGAGTGTGGACGACGGCAAGTCGACCCTGATCGGTCGGCTGCTCTACGACACGAAGTCGTTGTTCACCGACCAGTTGGCCGCGGTGGAGGCGGTCAGCGCGGCCCGGGGTGACGAGTACACCAACCTGGCGTTGCTCACCGACGGCCTGCGGGCCGAACGGGAACAGGGCATCACCATCGACGTGGCGTACCGGTACTTCGCCACTCCCCGGCGCAAGTTCATCATCGCCGACACCCCCGGCCACACCCAGTACACCCGCAACATGGTCACCGGCGCGTCCACCGCCGATCTGGCGTTGATCCTGGTGGACGCGCGTAAGGGGCTGGTGGAGCAGTCGCGGCGGCACGCGTTCCTGTGCTCGCTGCTGCGGGTGCCGCACCTGGTGCTGTGCGTCAACAAGATGGACCTGGTCGACTTCTCCCAGGAGGTCTTCGAACGCATCGCCGACGAGTTCACCGCCTTCGCGGCCAAACTCGACGCGCCGGACCTGACGGTGGTGCCGATCTCGGCGCTGCGCGGCGACAACATCGTCACCCGGTCGGAGAACATGCCGTGGTATGACGGGCCGTCGCTGCTGCACCACCTGGAGCGTGTGCACATCGCCTCGGACCGCAACCTGGTCGACGTCCGGTTCCCGGTGCAGTACGTGATCCGCCCCCAGTCCACCACCGTCACCGACTACCGGGGCTACGCGGGGCAGGTCGCCTCCGGGGTGCTCAAGCCCGGCGACGAGGTGATGGTCCTGCCGTCCGGGTTCACCAGCCGGATCGCCGCCATCGACACCGCCGACGGACCCGTCGACGAGGCGTTCCCCCCGATGTCGGTCACCGTCCGCCTCGACGACGAGATCGACATCTCGCGCGGCGACATGATCTGCCGGCCGAACAACGCCCCGACCGTCTCGCAGGACATCGAGGCGATGGTCTGCTGGATGGACGAGACCCGCCCGCTCCAGGTCGGCGGCAAGTACACGATCAAGCACACGACGCGTTCGGCGCGGACGATCGTGCGTGGCCTGTACTACCGCCTCGACGTCAACACCCTGCACCGGGACGAGACCGCCAGCGAACTGCGGCTCAACGAGATCGGCCGGGTACGGCTGCGGACCACCGTCCCGCTGCTGGCCGACGAGTACCGCCGTAACCGCACCACGGGCGGCTTCATCATCATCGACGAGGCCACGAACCGCACCGTGGCCGCCGGCATGATCGTCGACACCGCCTGACCCACCCCACTCTCCTTCTCCTCCCGCCGCCGCCCGCCCCTCCCCGCCCCGTCGGCTCTCGGTGATCAAGAGCTTTGCGGCAGTTTCCGCCCGACGGATGACGCAAAGCTCTTGATCACCGCCACCCAGCACGCCCACTCGCCCGGCCGCCCGGCTGTTGCTCGGTGATCAAGAGGTTTGCGTCAGGTTTCGCTGGCGGATTGACGCAAACCTCTTGATCACCGGGCGCAGGAGCGGGACCCGGGCAGGCCGGACCGGGGCAGGCCGGACCCGGGGCGTGAGCGGGGTAGGCCGGGGTGAGGCGGGTCAGGGGAGGCGGGTGGCACCGGGGGCGGGGAGGGCGGTGAGGGTGTCGGGGGCGGCGAAGCCGCGTTCGGCGTAGGCGCTCCGGACAGCTGCCGCCACCGGTTCCGCAGCCGCCGCCTCGACCAGGGCGAGGACGCAGCCGCCGAAGCCGCCGCCGGTCATCCGGGCACCCAGCGCGCCGGCCGCGAGCGCCGCCTCGACGGCGGTGTCGACCTCGGGGACGGTGATCGCGAAGTCGTCCCGCATGGAGGCGTGCGACGCGGTCAGCAGCGGTCCGATCTCGGCGACCCGGCCGGCGCGCAGCAGGGCGACGGTGTCGAGCACCCGCTGGTTCTCGGTGACCACGTGCCGGACCCGGCGTCGGGTCTCGTCGTCGGGCAGCCGCGCCAGCGCGGCGTCGAGGTCGGCGACCGGCACGTCGCGCAGGGCGGGCACGCCGAGCAGGTCGGCGGCCCGTTCGCAGGCGGCGCGGCGGGAGGCGTACTCGCCGTCGGCGTGCCGGTGCGGCGCACGACTGTCGATCACCAGGATGGCCAGGCCGGCGGCGTCGAGGTCGAACGGGACGTGGTCGACGGATTCGTCCCGGCAGTCGAGGAACAGGGCGTGGCCGGCGCGGCAGCGGATCACCGCCGACTGGTCCATGATGCCTGTCGGCGCACCGACGTAGCCGTTCTCGGCGCGTTGGGCCAGCCGGGGCCGGCGCTCGGCGGGCAGGTCCAGCCCGCCCAGGTCGGCCAGGGCGGCGAGCACCGCCGCCTCCAGGGCCGCCGACGAGGAGAGCCCGGAGCCGAGCGGCACGTCCGAGGCGATGGCCAGCCGGGCGCCGGGGACGGCGTACCCGGCCTCGCGCAGGGCCCAGACCACTCCGGCGACGTAGCCGCCCCAGCCGGTGACCCGGCCGGGGGAGTCGGCCTCGGCGGCCCCGAAGTCGACGGGCCGGTCGGCGATCTCCGAGCGGGCCGTCCAGCGTTCGCCGGGCTGCGGGTCGGCGGCGACCACGGTACGCAGCGGCAGGGCGAAGGGGAGCACGAATCCGTCGTTGTAGTCGGTGTGCTCGCCGATGAGGTTGACCCGCCCGGGTGCCGCCCAGCGTCCGGCGGGCGTCGCGTCGTACCCGCAGGAGAAGCCGGCGGTGGCGCGGTCGGCGACGTCCGGGCGGCCCGTCACGACTGCTCCAGCACGTGCGCGCGGTAGAACGCCCAGGCGTCGCCGACCATGTCGGTGAGGGTGGGTTTCTCGGGCACCCAGCCGAGTTCCTGGCGGGCCAGCGCCGAGGAGGCGACGAGTTCGGCCGGGTCGCCCTCGCGGCGGGGGGCGGTCTCGACCGGCACCGGGTGCCCGGTGACCTCGCGGACCACGTCGACGACCTGCCGGTTGGTGAAGCCGCTGCCGTTGCCGAGGTTGTAGATGCGGTGCCGGCCGGGCACGGCGGCGGTGAGCGCCAGCAGGTGGGCGCGGGCCAGGTCCTCCACGTGGATGTAGTCGCGTACGCAGGTGCCGTCGACGGTGGGGTAGTCGTCCCCGAAGAGTTGGAGTTTCTCCCGGCGGCCGGCGGCGACGTCGAGGGCGATGGGGATGAGGTGGGTCTCCGGGTCGTGCCGTTCGCCGATGGCGAGGCCGTCGCGCAGGTAGGCCCCGGCGACGTTGAAGTAGCGCAGCGACACGGCGGCGAGGTCGTGTGCGGTCGCCTCGGAGGTGAGCACCAGGTCGACGGCGAGTTTGGTGGCGCCGTACGTGTTGGTGGGGGCCTTGACGGCGGTCTCCGGGATCGGCAGCTCGACCGGGTTGCCGTAGACGGCGGCGGTGGAGGAGAAGACCAGGCGCGGCACCCGGGCGGCCCGGACGGCGTCGATCAGCGCGATCGAGCTGACCGTGTTGGCGTGCCAGTACCGCTCGGGGTGGACCATCGACTCGCCGGCGGCGATCAGCGCGGCGAAGTGCAGCACCCCGTCGAAGCCGGCGTCGGGGGTGAGCACCCGGGCGGCCTCGTGCACGGGCAGCTCGACGTGGGTGGCGTCGGGGGCCAGCGCCGCCCGGTGCCCGGTACGCAGGTCGTCCAGGACGGTCACCCGGTGGCCGGCGTCGAGCAGCATCCGGGTCACCACGCTGCCGATGTACCCGGCACCGCCGGTGACGAGCAGTTTCACGTCGGTCCTCCTGCCTGGCCGCGCCCGCTGCGGCCGTTCGTGATCACCCTACGGCCGGGTGCTGTCGCCGCGCTGTGCGTCGTGGGGTCACCCTTATTCCATCATGAACCTTCATGATTGAACAGATCCGCACATTGCCCACCGGCCGGGTCCGCCGGCCCTACCATCACTTCCATGCGGGAAGCGGGTGGTCCCGGGCCCCGGAGACGCGCGCCGGGGCGGAGCCGACGCGTACCCGGGCCGGTGGCCCGTAGTGTCGCGCGGCTGGTCGTCCGGGCCGCCGACGGCGCGACCCGGCTCGTCACCGACCTGCTCGGCGCCAGCCCGGCCGCCGGCCGGGAACGGATCAGCGAGCACGAGCTACGCGACCTGGTCGCCGCGAACACCGTCCTCGACCCGGACGAACGGCGGATCATCGACGAGGTGCTGGTCGCCGGGGCCAGCCTGGTGCGCGAGGTGATGATGCCCCGCACCGAGGTGGTCTTCCTCGCCGCCGGGCTGACCCTCGCCGAGGCCGAACGCCTGGTCCGGATCGACCCGCACACCCGGTACCCGGTGGTCGACGGCACCCACGACGACGTGGTCGGCTTCGTCCACCTGCGGGACGTGCTGCTCCGCCCCGACCTGGACCCGGCGACCACGGTGGGCCGGCTGAGCCGGGAGGTCAAGCGGCTGCCCGGCAGCAAGCGGGTGCTCGCCGCGCTGACCGAGATGCGCCGCGAGGGCCACCACCTCGCCGTGGTGGTCGACGAGTACGGCGGCACCGCCGGCATCGTGACCTGCGAGGACCTGATCGAGGAACTGGTCGGGGAGATCCACGACGAGTATGCCGGCCCACCCGAGCCGGCGTCGGCCGGCCTGCCCGCCGTGGTCGACGGCCGGCTCAACCTGGCCGACTTCGCCGAGCGGACCGGGGTGCCGCTGCCCGCCGGCCCGTACGAGACGGTCGGTGGGTACGTGATGGCGGCGCTCGGCCGGCTCCCGGTGGCCGGCGACGAGGTGCCGGTCACCCCGGGAGACGAGCCGTCCCCGGCTGAGGGGTGGCTGCTGCGGGTGCTCGCCCTCGACGGGCGTCGGGTGTCCCGGGTCGCGGTGTCCGCCGCCCGCCTGCCGGAGCCGCGCCGGGAGGCCGCCGCTGCCGCGGCACCGGTGGACGCCGCGCGGGTGTCGGTACGCGAGGTCACCGCCCCGGCGCAACCGGCGGCGAGTCGACCCGCCGGCCCGTCATGACGGGCGCCGGGGGTTGCTGACAGAATTGCCGGCATGTCCGACGCTCCCGCCCGCCCCCGCGTCTTCTCCGGCATCCAGCCGACGGCCGACTCGTTCCACCTCGGCAACTACCTGGGCGCGGTGCGGCACTGGGTGGCGTTGCAGGACACCCACGAGGCGTTCTACTGCGTGGTCGACCTGCACGCGATCACCGCCGGGCACGATCCGGCGGTGCTGCGCCAGCGCACCCGGGTGGCCGCCGCGCAGCTCCTCGCGGTCGGCATCGACCCGGAGCGCAGCGCCCTGTTCGTCCAGTCGCAGGTGCCCGAGCACGCGCAGTTGGCGTGGGTGCTGGGCTGTATCACCGGGTTCGGTGAGGCGAGCCGGATGACCCAGTTCAAGGACAAGTCGCAGAAGCAGGGCAGCGACCGCTCCAGCGTCGGCCTGTTCACGTACCCGATCCTCCAGGCCGCCGACATCCTGCTCTACCAGGCCGACGCGGTGCCGGTCGGCGAGGACCAGCGGCAGCACCTGGAGCTCTCCCGGGATCTGGCCCAGCGGTTCAACTCGCTGTTCGGGCCGACCTTCACGGTGCCCGCCCCGCACATCGTGAAGGACACTGCAAAGATCACCGACCTCCAGGAGCCGACGGCGAAGATGTCGAAGTCGTCGTCCTCCCCGACCGGCATCATCGACCTGCTGGAGGACCCGGCCCGCTCGGCCAAGAAGATCCGCTCGGCGGTCACCGACACCGGCCGGGAGATCGTCTTCGACACCGAGACCAAGCCCGGGGTGTCCAACCTGCTCACCATCCACTCCGCCCTGTCCGGCCGGAGCATCGACGACCTGGTGGCGGCGTACGCGGGCCGGGGCTACGGCGATCTCAAGAAGGAGCTGGGCGAGGTGGTCCGCGAGTTCGTCACCCCGATCCAGGAACGCACCCGGGCCTACCTCGACGACCCCGCGCAGCTCGACAAGCTGCTCGCCGTCGGGGTGGAGAAGGCCCGTGCGGTGACCGTGCCGACGCTGCGCACAGCGTACGAGCGGGTCGGGTTCCTGGCGTCGGCCCCCGTGGCGTAACGGTGGGCGGGTCGGCGGTACGGGTCGAGACGATGGCCGGAGGGGTGGCGCGGAGCGTGGATCGCAGCGACGGGATACCGGTGGCCGGCGACACCATCCAGATCGGGATCGCGGTGGACATCCCGGAGCCGTGGGGTGGGCTGCTGACCCGACGCCGGATGCAGACGGGTGACCCGCAGGTCGTCCCCGCGCACGTGACCCTGCTCGGCCCGACCGAGATCCCCCTGGCCGCGCTGGAGTCGGTCGAGGCGCACCTGGCGCAGGTGGCCACCGCCCACCTGCCGTTCACCCTGCACCTGCGGGGCACCGGCACCTTCCGGCCGGTGACCCAGGTGGTCTTCGTCGCCGTCGCGGCCGGGATCAGCGAGTGCGAGCTGCTCGCCGCCGCCATCAGCGCCGCCCCGCACCTGCACCGGGAGCTGCGCTTCCCGTACCACCCGCACGTCACCGTGGCGCAGGACGTCGCCCCGGAGGCGCTGGACCGGGCGTACGAGGATCTCGCCGACTTCTCGGCGATGTTCGAGGTGGAGGGCTTCACCCTCTTCTCGCACAGCGGCGCGACCCGGTGGCAGCCGCGCCGGGACTTCCGGCTCGGCGGCTGACCCGTCCCGTGGCCGGTCGGAGGGGCCCCCGGCGCGGCACCTCGCCTGCCGGTGGCACGCTGGTGGCCGGCACCCGCTCCCGCCGACCGCCGGTTGGCCGGCACCGGTGACGACAGATCGGCGAGGATGACGTGGTGGACGCGTGGGGCCGGTGGACGGCCGGCATCGACCGCCGGTTCACCGTGGCCCGGCACCGGTGGCCCCGGCTCGACCACCTCTGGCGGGCGGTCGACCTCTACGGCGAGGTGCTGGGCGGCCGGCTGGCCGCCGCCATCGCCTACTACGGGTTCTTCGCCGTGTTCGCCCTCGCCCTGGTCGCCTACTCGGTCTTCGGGGCGATCCTGGAGGACAACGACGAGGTCTCCGACGCGGTGGCGGAGTTCCTGCGGGACAACCTGCCCTTCCTCGACCCGCAGCAGATCGCCGAGAGCAGCAACGCGGTAGGCGTGGTGGGCCTGGTCATCCTGTTCTTCACCGGGATCGGCTGGGTGGAGGCGATCCGGTCGTCGCAGCGGCTGATGTACGGCTTCAACCAGCAGCCGGGCAACCTGGTGGTCCGCCGGCTGGTGGACCTGGGTGTGCTGCTGCTGGTCTTCGTCATGCTGGGCATCTCGGTGGCGGCGGTGGACGCACTGGAGTCGGTGCTGCGGTTCCTGCTGCGGGCCACCGGTTCGGTGGGGCTGACCACCATCAGCGCGGTGCTCAGCGTGCTGGTCAACGCGGTGCTGGCGACGGCGCTGCTGGTGGCGGTGCCCCGGCTGCGGATGAGCCGCCGCCGGCTGCGCCCGGTGGTGTTGCTGGTCGCGGTCGGGATCACCCTGCTCAACACGGTCGGCCGGTTCTACATCGTGCGGACCGAGCGCAACCCGGCGTACGCCGTGGTGGCCGGCGCGGTGGCCGTGCTGCTCTACCTCTACCTGCTCAACCAGTTGGTGCTCTTCGGTGCGGCGCTGGCCGCCACCAGCCGGCACGGCCGGGTGGTCGACCTGTCGGAGGGGGCGGTGATGCGGCAGGTCAACGTCGAGGCCGACGTCGACACCGAGACCGATCCAGGTACGCCGGGAGGGGCGGGCTGATGCCTGTCGAGATCGATCCGGGCTCCCCGGTGCCCCCGTACGAGCAGGTGCGGGCGCAGCTCGCCGCGATGATCGGTGACGGCCGGCTGGCGGTGGGCACCCGGCTGGCCCCGGTCCGGCAGTTCGCCGCCGAGCTGGGGTTGGCGGTGAACACGGTGGCCCGCGCCTACCGGGAGCTGGAGTCGGCCGGGCTGGTGCAGACCCGGGGCCGGCACGGCAGCTTCGTCGCCCCGGGGCGGGACGACGCGGCCGACCGGTTGCAGCGGGCGGCGGCCCGCTACGCCGAGGAGGCGACCCGGCTGGGCGTGCCGCCGGACCGCGCGTTGGCCCTGGTCCGCGCCGCCCTGGGCGGGTCACCCCCGGCCTGAGCCCGCACCGTCGCCGCCCGGCCCGGTGCCGGCCCCGGCCGGCCGGGGCCGGCACCGGGCCGGGACGACGGTCGGGCCGGCTGACGGCAGGACCGGTCCGGGGAGGAAAGCGGGATGCCGACAGTCGTCGGAAAAGATGAATGGGGCAAATGCCGCCCGTCGCGCCGGCCTGAACGACCATGATGAGCCGGTGGGCGCACTCGTGACGCTGGACCTGCCGGACGACTCGCCGCTGCTCACCCTGCCCTGGATCATCACGTTCGGCCCGCTCGCCGATCCGGCCGAGTGGGAACCCGTGGTCTGCGGCCCGTACGAGCGACCGCACGCGCTGGCCCTGGCCGAGGCGGTGGTGGCCGACGAACGGTTCATGGCGGTGGTCGAGCCGCTGGTGCCGGCGCTGTCGGCCGAGGAGATCCGGGGCGAGATCGCCGCGTCGCAGCTCGCCGCCGCCGACGAGGAGGCCCGGATCGAGGCGGCCGACCTCTACGGGGACTTCGACGACGTCCTCGACGAGCAGGAGGACGAGGCCGCCGTCGGGGCCGACCGGCCGCAGCCGCCGCCCGTGCCGACCGAGGCACAGGTGCGGGCGGGCTTCGGGCGGATCGCGGGGCTGCTGCGCGGGCGGTGACGGGTCGGGCGACGCCGGTACGCGGTGGTGCACCGGCGTCCCGGGAAGCGGACTTCCCGGGACGCCGGTGCCACCTTCACCCCCCACCACAAGGGGTCGGCAGCCCCAGTCGCCCGTCGGCGCGGGGCACAACGGACGACCAGGTCAAAGGCGGGTTACCCGGCTCAGCGCCGTTCGAACCACGCGGCTGCGTCCACCGGCAGGACGTGTCCGGCGTCCTGCTCGGTGAGGTCGGCGCTGGCCACCAGGGGACGGCCGTACCCGTCGATCCGGACCGGGGCGCCGCTGAGGTTGACCACGCAGGTCAGCGCGGCGGCGTCGCCGTCGCGGCGGAACGCCAGCACCCCCGGCTCGGTCTGCTGCCAGAGCACCGGGCCGGCGGTGGCCGACAGCGCCGGGTGCGTGCGCCGGACCCGCAGCGCGGCCCGGTACAGCTCCAGCGTCGAGCCGGGCGTTCCGGTCTGGGCGGCCACCGAGAGGGCCCGCCAGGTGGCCGGGGCCGGCAGCCAGCTCAGTTCGCCGCCCTGCGGCCCGAAGCCGTACGGGGGCAGCTCACCGCCCCACGGGATCGGCACCCGGCAGCCGTCCCGGCTCTCCCCGGTCCGCAGGAACGCCGGGTCCTGCCGGAGCGCGTCGGGCAGGTCCAGCACCTCCGGCAGGCCCAGCTCCTCGCCCTGGTAGAGGTAGGTGGAGCCGGGCAGGGCCAGCATCAGCAGAGCGGCGGCACGGGCCCGGCGCAGGCCGACCTCGCCGTCGCCGTACCGGGTGACGTGCCGTTGCCGGTCGTGGTTGGACAGCACCCAGGTGGTCGGCGCGCCGACGATCGTCGCCTCGGCCAGCGCGGTGTCGATCACCTTGCGGAACGAGTCGGCCGACCAGGTGGCGTCGAGGAAGTCGAAGCTGAACGCCTGGTGCAGCTCGTCAGGGCCGATGTAGCGGGCGAGCCGCTGCGGGGTCTCCGCCCACGCCTCGGCCACCGCCATCCGGCCGCCGGGGTAGCTGTCCAGGATGGGTCGCCAGGCGCGGTAGATGTCGTGCACCTCGTCCTGGTCGAAGTAGGGCAGCCGGCCCTTGCCGAGCAGCTCCGACTGGCGGCGGCCGGTGGTCATCGAGCTGAAGCCGACGTCCGGCAGCCCCTCGGCCTTGATCATGCCGTGGGCCACGTCGATGCGGAACCCGTCGACCCCCCGGTCGAGCCAGAAGCGGAGGACGTCTTCGAACTCGGCACGCACCTGCGGGTGCCGCCAGTTCAGGTCGGGTTGGGCCGGGTCGAACAGGTGCAGGTACCACTGGCCGTCCGGCAGCCGGGTCCAGGCGGGGCCGCCGAAGATGCTCTCCCAGTCGTTGGGGGGCAGTTCGCCGTCGACGCCCTGGCCGTCGGCGAACAGGTAACGCTCCCGCTCGGGGGAGCCGGGGCCGGCGGCGAGGGCGGCGGTGAACCAGGGGTGTGCGCTGGAGGTGTGGTTGGGCACCAGGTCCACGATGATCCGCAGGCCCAGCGCGTGCGCGTCGGTGATCATGGCGTCGAAGTCGGCGAGGTCGCCGAAGAGCGGGTCGACGTCGCGGTAGTCGGCCACGTCGTAGCCGGCGTCGATCTGCGGCGAGGTGTAGAACGGGGTGAGCCAGAGCGCGTCCACCCCGAGGTCGCGCAGGTAGGGCAGCCGCTGCCGGATGCCCCCGAGGTCGCCGACGCCGTCACCGTCGGAGTCGGCGAAGCTGCGGACGTACACCTGGTAGACGACCGCGGCGCGCCACCAGTCGTCGTCGGAGGCCAGCGGCGTGGGGTCGGTGGCGGTCATCGGCGGAGATCCCCGTTCTGTGGCGGGACGGCGGCACCCGCGCGGCGGTGGGTGACGACGCGGGTGTGTGGAGAGAATGCCGGCCAGATGCTGCAAGAGTCAAGCATGCCTTGCGCAAGAAATGACGTCCGTCACCGGTGGCCAGGGCAGGTCGTTCGTGGGCGCGTCCCGTCCACCGGGAGGTGGACCCGGTCGACGGGCCGGCGCGGCCCGGGAGGTGGCGGGGGTGTCAGGCGGGGACGGCGAGGGCGGGCGGCACCGGGCGCTGCCGGCCGGCGTCCGCCGGTCGGACGACCGCGGTCGATCCGCGTACCACCAGCTCGGGGCGGAACAGGTACTCCGAGTGCGGCGCGGCGTGCCCGTTGATCTCGTCGACCAGGGCCCGGACCGCGGCCACCGCCATCGCGGCCACCGGCTGCCGCATGGTGGTCAGCGGCGGGTCGGTGAAGGCCATCAACGGCGAGTCGTCGTAGCCGACCACCGACAGGTCGCCCGGCACGGACATGCCGCGCTGCCGGGCGGCCCGGACCGCGCCGAGCGCCATCAGGTCGGAGCCGCAGACGATCCCGGTGACCCCGCGCCCGATCAGCCGGCCGGCGGCGGCCTCGCCGCCCTCGACGCCGAACAGCGACAGCTCGGCGAGCGCGTCCAGGTCGCCGCCGGTGGTGCCGAGCCGGGTCATCGCGGCCCGGAAGCCAGCCACCCGACGCTGCACCGGCACGAACCGGTCCGGCCCGGTGATCAGGCCGATCCGCCGGTGCCCGAGCGCGACCAGGTGCGCCACGGCCAACTCGGTGGCCTCCCGGTCGTCGCAGGAGACGAAGGGCGCGGCGATGCCGGGGGCGTACCCGTTGATCATGACGACCGGCAGCGGCCGGGCGATCAGCGCGCGGTACCGGTCGTGGTTGGCGGCCGTGTCGGCGTGCAGGCCGGAGACGAAGACGATGCCGGAGACCTGCCGGTCGAGCAGCATCTCCACGTACTCGTCCTCGGTGACCCCGCCCGGGGTCTGGGTGCACAGCACCGGGGTGAACCCGCTCTGTGCCAGCGTCGACTCGATGACCTGGGCGAACGCCGGGAAGATGGGATTGTCCAGCTCCGGCACCACCAGCCCGACCAGGCCGGCGCTGCGCTTGCGCAGCCGGGCCGGACGCTCGTAGCCGAGCACGTCGAGGGCGGTCAGTACCGCCTGTCGGGTCTCGGGGGCCACACCGGGGCGGTCGTTGAGCACCCGCGACACCGTGGCCTCGCTGACTTCGGCCTGTTGGGCGATGTCGGACAGTCGAGCGCGCATGGCGGCACTCTAGCTCACGGGCAAGTTCTTGCGTACGCCTCTGCAAGCCCTTCCATTGCATGCAACCTCTTGCTAACGTCCCGGCAACACGTGACAGCAGCGACGCGGCCTTCCCGGCGTCGGTTGGCAAGAACTTTCAGTGTTTCCCCGGTGTGGTCGCCCGTCCCCCGGCGACCCGTCATGACGACAGGAGTACCGATGCGCATCCGTACCGCGGGTGTGGTCACCGTTCTCGGCCTGGCGCTCGCCGCCTCGGGCTGCGGCGGCGACAACAGCAAGGACGAACCGGCCGCCAAGGCCACCTCCCCGGCCGCGAGCGGCAAGCTCGTCATCTGGGCGGACGACAAGCGGACCGCGGCGCTCAAGCCGTTCGCCGAGAAGTTCGGCCAGGACAACGGCGTCACCGTCGAGGTGCAGGCCGTCTCCAAGGACCTCCAGACCAACTTCGTCACGGCCTCCCAGCAGGGCAGCGGCCCGGACGTGGTGGTCGGCGCGCACGACTGGATCGGCAACCTCGTGCAGAACGGGGCCATCGACCCGGTGCAGCTCGCCGCCGAGCAGAAGTCCGGCTTCAACGAGACCGCGATCAAGGCGGTCACCTTCAACGGGCAGCTCTACGGTGTCCCCTACGCCACCGAGAACGTCGCGTTGATCCGCAACACCGCGCTGGCCCCCGAGGCGCCCAAGACGATCGAGGACCTGGTCGCCACCGGCAAGAAGCTCAAGGCCGACAAGAAGGCCAGCGAGATCCTCTGCCTCCAGTCCGGACAGAACGGCGACGCGTACCACATCTACCCGCTGTACACCTCGGCCGGCGGCTACCTCTTCGGCACCGCCGCCAACGGCGACTACGACCCGAAGGACCTGGGCGTGGGCAAGCCGGAGTCGATCGAGGCGTTCAAGAAGATCGGCAAGCTCGGCGAGAAGGGCGACGGCGCGCTCAAGCGCTCCATCACCGGCGAGAACTCGATCGCCACCTTCACCGGTAAGAAGTGTGCCTTCCTGGTCTCCGGCCCGTGGGCGATCGCCGACGCCAAGAAGGCAAGCATCTCCTACGACATCTCCCCGGTCCCCGGCTTCGCCGGTGGCAAGCAGGCCCAGCCGTTCGTCGGCGTCCAGGCGTTCTACGTCGCCGCCAAGGGCAGGAACAAGGCGCTGGCCCAGGAGTTCGTCACCAACTACGTCACCACCCCCGAGCTGGCCGTGGCGCTCTACCAGGCCGAGCCCCGCCCGCCGGCGTTGACCGCCGCGTTCGACCAGGTCAAGGGTGCCGACCCGGACCTGGCCAAGTTCTCCGAGGCGGGCAAGGGCGGGCAGGTGCTGCCGGCGATCCCGGCCATGGCCGCGATCTGGGACCCGTTCGGCAAGGCGGAAGCGGCCGTCATCGGTGGGGCCGACCCGGCGAAGACCGTCACCGCCGCCGGCAAGACGATCTCGGGTCAGATCAAGTAATGAGCACGCTGTCCGGCCCGGGACCTGCCCCGCAGGCCCCGGGCCGGGGGCCTGCGCGTTCCGGGCCCCCGGAAACCTCCCGTACCGCGCGCTCCCACGCGCCGATCACCGCGACCGGTCTCGTCGTCAAGGTGGTCCTGCTCGGCCTGGTGGCCGGGATCGCGATCTGGGCGGCCTTCCCGCTCATCGCCGCCCGGCTCTGGGTCGGTCTCGCCATCCTGGTGGCCACCACCGTCGGCCTGGGCTACCTCTACCTCACCCGCCGGCACATCCCGGCCAAGTACCTGGTGCCAGGAACGATCTTCCTGATCGCCTTCCAGGTCTTTCCGGTGCTCTACACCGCGAGCACCGCGTTCACCAACTTCGGCGACGGCCACCGGGGCTCCAAGGACGACGCGATCGTCGCCATCGAGACCTCCTCGGTCAAGCAGGTCCCTGGCTCCGCCGAGTACGCCCTCGCCATCGCCACCACCGGCGACCCGGCCACCGGGCCGCTGATCTTCCTGCTCACCGACCCGGCGACCGGTCGGGTCTCCGCCGGGAACGCCGACGGGCTACGCCCGCTGGACGCCGCCGACGTGACCGTCGCCGGCAGCGGCAGGGTCACCGCCGCCAAGGGCTACACCGTGCTCAACGTCGGCCAGGCCAGCGTCCGCAGCGAGGAGATCACCGCCCTGGTGGTGCCGACCTCCGGGGGCGCGGTGCGCTCCAACGGCCTGTCCCGTGCCTACGAGGGCAGGGCCGTCCGGGCGTACGACCGGGGCTGCGACTGCGTCACCGACGGCGAGACCGGCAGGACCTGGACGGCCGACCCGGACACCGGCTCCTTCGTCGCCGCCGACGGCGAACGGCTCGCCCAGGGCTGGCAGGTCGGGGTGGGGTTGAAGAACTTCGCCCGGGTGCTCACCGACCCGAACATCTCCGGCCCGTTCTTCGGCACCCTGCTGTGGAACTTCGCCTTCGCGATCGGCTCCACCGGGTTCACCTTCGGACTCGGCATGGCGATCGCGCTGGCCCTGCACTCGCCCCGGATGCGGGGTACCAACCTCTACCGGGTCTTCCTGATCCTGCCGTACGCGATGCCGTCGTTCGCGATGCTGCTGGTCTGGCGGGACATGTTCAACACCGACTTCGGCCTGGTCAACAACCTGTTCGGGCTCGGCGTCGACTGGTTCGGCGAGGCCTGGTCGGCCCGGCTGGCGGTGCTGCTGGTGCAGCTCTGGCTCGGGTACCCGTACATGTTCCTGGTGACCACGGGCGCGCTCCAGGCGATCCCCAAGGAGCTGACCGAGGCCACCTCGGTCGACGGCGCGTCGCCCTGGCAGTCGTTCCGGGCGGTCACCCTGCCGCTGCTGCTGGTCGCGCTCTCGCCGCTGCTGATCGCGTCGTTCGCGTACAACTTCAACAACATCAACGCGATCTGGTTGACCACCGAGGGTGGCCCGTTCGCGCCGGACAACCCGACCAACGGGGCCACCGACCTGCTGATCACGTACACCTACCGGCTGGCCTTCGGCGCGCAGGGCGCCGAGTTCGGCCTGGCCGCCGCGGTGTCGATCTTCATCTTCGCGATCGTGGCCACGGTCTCGGCGGTCAGCTTCCGGCGCACCCGCCGGCAGGAGGAGGTCTACTCGTGACGACCCGTCCCCACACCGCCGGGCCGGCGACCCCCGCCGCACCCGTCGTCGGATCGGATGCCGCCGGCCCGCGTGCCGGTCGGCCGGGTGCCGCGGTACGCGGTGGCCGGCGTCCTGGCCGGTGGTTCACCCAGGTCGGCTGGCGGCACGTGGTCGGCGTGCTGGCGGTGGCGTTCAGCCTCTTCCCGATCCTGTTCGTGCTCTCCGCCGCGCTCAACCCGCTCGGCACCCTCTCGTCGACCGAGCTGCTGCCCACCGGGGCGTCGCTGTCGAACTTCGGCGACCTGTTCGAGCGTACGGAGTTCGGCCGCTGGTTCCTCAACTCGCTGCTCGTCGCGGGCGGGGCGAGCTTCGCGTCGATCTTCCTGTCCTCGCTGGCGGCGTACGCGTTCTCCCGGATGCGCTTCGCCGGGCGGCGGTTCGGGCTGCTGACGCTGCTGCTGATCCAGATGTTCCCGCAGTTCCTGGCGATCGTGGCGATCTTCCTGATCTTCACCCGGGTCACCGACCTGTGGCCGTCGATCGGCTTCAACACCCCGTGGGGCCTGTTCCTGCTCTACATGGGCGGCGCGCTGGGCATGAACACCTGGCTGATGAAGGGGTTCTTCGACACCCTGCCCCGCGAGCTGGACGAGTCGGCCACGATGGACGGCGCCAGCCACGCGCAGGTCTTCTTCCGGATCATGCTGCCGTTGGTGGCGCCGATCCTGGCGGTGACCGCGCTGCTGTCGTTCATCGGCACGATCAACGAGTTCATGATCGCCAACGTGTTCCTCACCGACACCGGGTCCAAGACCCTCGCGGTCGGCATGTTCGGCCTGGTGGCGGGGGAGCGGAACAACAACTTCGGCATCTTCGCGGCGGGCACCCTGCTCACCGCGATCCCCACCGTGCTGGTCTTCCAGCTCCTCCAGCGCTACATCGTCTCCGGCCTCACCGCCGGGGCCGTCAAGGGATGAATCGGAAGGCACCCCATGTCCCTGTCGCCGCACCACGACGGCTCAGAACTCTACGTACCCGAGCAGGAACCCACCCTCGGTCAGACCGTGCCGGTCTTCGTCCGGGTGCCCGAGGGCACCGACGTCCGGCAGGTGCACGTGCGGACCACCGGCGACGGTGAGCCGCGTTTCGTCGAGGCCACCGTCGACCGCCGGGACGGCCACGACGTGTGGTGGCGGGCCGACGTCGAGGTCCGCAACCCGGTCAGCAACTACCGGTTCATGCTCACCGGGACGACCGGCTACCGCTGGCTCAACGCCGCCGGCACGGTCGACCACGACGTGCCCGACCACGGCGACTTCAGGCTGGTCAGCCACGCCCCGCCGCCGGCCTGGGCGCGGGACGCGCTGGTCTACCAGATCTTCCCCGACCGGTTCGCCCGGTCCGCCGCCGCCGACGGGCGCACCCCGCCGGACTGGGCGGTCCCGTGCGACTGGGACACCCCGGTCATCGGGTACGGCCCGCAGACCCCCCGCCAGTTCTACGGCGGCGACCTCGACGGCATCACCGAACGCCTCGACCACCTGGACCGGCTCGGCGTCAACACCGTCTACCTGACGCCGATCTTCCCGGCCCGCTCCAACCACCGCTACGACGCCGCCGGCTTCGACACCGTCGACCCGTTGCTCGGCGGCGACGCGGCCCTGGTCCGGCTGGCCGACGCCGTCCGGGCCCGGGGTTGGCGGCTGATCGGCGACATCACCAGCAACCACACCGGAGACGCGCACGAGTGGTTCACCCGCGCCCTAGCCGACGTCGACGCCCCCGAGCGGGAGATATACTACTTCGACGTGCCCACCGGCGGCGGGGAGCCGACGTACGAGTCGTGGAACGGGGTGCGGTCGCTGCCGAAGCTGAACTGGGGCAGCGCCGAGTTGCGCCGCCGTTTCGCCACCGACCCGGACTCGCTGCTGCGCCGCTGGCTGCGCCCGCCGTACGGGCTGGACGGCTGGCGGGTCGACGTGGCCAACATGACCGGGCGGCGGGGCGCGGACGCGTACACCCACGAGGTGGCGCGGCTGCTGCGCGAGGTGGTCGCGCAGACCCGGGCCGACGGGCTGCTGCTCGCCGAGCACGGCCACGACCACACCGGTGACCTGGACCGCGACGGCTGGCACGGCACGATGAACTACGTCGGCTTCACCGACCCGGTCTGGTCCTGGCTGCGCACCGGGCCCGGGGACCACGCGCCGCTGCCGAACTTCCTCGGCACGCCGGGCGGGGTGCGGCGGCGGGACGCGCACGCGGTGCTCGCCACCATGAACAGCTTCCGGTCGCTGATCTCCTGGCGGTCGTACGTCCACTCGTGGCAGCTGCTCGGCTCGCACGACTCGGCCCGCATCCGCACCGTGGTCGGCGACGCGGCCCGGCAGGAGGTGGCCGCCGGCCTGCTCGCCACGCTGCCCGGCACCCCGGTGGTCTTCGCCGGTGACGAGTGGGGGCTGACCGGCGGCAACGGCGAGGGCTCCCGCACCCCGATGCCGTGGCACCGGCCGGAGCGCCGGGACGCCGGCACCTTCGCCGCGTACCGGGCGCTGCTGGCGCTGCGTCGGGACACCCCGGAGCTGCGGCACGGCGGCCTGCGCTGGGTGTACGCCGACGCCGACACGCTTGTCTTCCTGCGCGAGGCGACCACCGGCACGGTGCTGGTGCTGGCCCGCCGGGCGGCCGGCGCGCCGGTGCGGCTGACCGGCCTGCCGGCCACCGGGAGCACCGGTTCCGGCCCGGCGGGGGAGAACCTCCACGGGGGTGCCCCGGCCCTGCGGCCCGCCCCCGACGGCGGGATCACCCTGCCCGGTGACGGCCCGACCTTCCAGGTCTGGCGGCTCTGACGGGCGGCCCGTCGGCGGGGGCGGCGAGATCACGGATTGAACTCAGCCGGCGGGCCACCTACTACAAACTGTCGTTGATGGGGGAGGATGGCCGGCGTGGAAGCTCTCCGACTGGTCCTTCTCTATGTCCATCTGATCGGGTTCGCGCTGCTGCTCGGCGGCGCCGTCGCCCAGTACGTCAGCGGCCGGCTGCGGATCAACGCGGCCATGCTCTGGGGCTCGGTGATCCAGTTGCTGACCGGCGTGGGCCTGTCCGCGCCGCTGCGCGACGGCGACGAGCCGGCCCCCGCCAAGCTTGTTACCAAGTTGGTGCTGGCCCTGCTCATCTTCGTCATGGTCTTCTTCTCCCGGAAGCGGGCGCAGGTGGCCCGTGGCCATTTCCTGGCGATCATCGGGTTGACCCTG
Source organism: Micromonospora sp. WMMD730 (assembly GCF_049178955.1). NCBI lineage: Bacteria > Bacillati > Actinomycetota > Actinomycetes > Micromonosporales > Micromonosporaceae > Micromonospora > Micromonospora sp. WMMD730. Next base: position 6,492,364 of record NZ_JBMHML010000002.1, on the reverse strand, counting down.
GTCACGGCCGCTGTGGCGGTGTTCTGGCGGTAGCCGTCGGGGTCGCCGGGAACGGGACGTTCGCCGCACCCGGCCCGCCGGAACCGGCATGCTGAGTGATGTGCCCCACCCGAGGGTTACGCCGGGATAACGAGCGTTCAACAGTCGTGCACGATTGGCGGCCGGTGGGTGGACGTCGGGCTACGCTCCCGTCCGTAACGTGGGATGCCGGCGGCACAACGCTCGTCGGTTCAAGGGCTGCCACCGCACGAGGCGGTGTGCAATGGAAGGAGACGTCTTGCGCTCTGTGCGTGGGATGCGGATCGCCTCTGCCATCGCGGCGGGTGGGCTCGTGCTGGGTGCTGCCGCGTGTGGTGAGGCGCCGGACGACGACAACAACGCCGGTGGCAGCGGCGACAAGAAGTACAGCGCCTGCATGGTGACCGACGTCGGCGGCATCGACGACAAGTCGTTCAACACCTCCGCCTGGAAGGGCCTGGAGGAGGCCAAGAAGGCCAACGACAACATCGACATCAAGTACGTCGCGTCGAAGGCCGAGGCGGACTACGAGGTCAACCTGACCGGGTACGTCAACCAGAAGTGCGACTTCATCCTGGCCGTCGGTGGCCTGATGCAGGACGCCACCAAGAAGATCGCCGCCGCGAACCCGAACCAGCAGTTCGGCATCGTGGACGCGAACCCGGCCACGGCGAACGTCTACCCGATGCAGTTCGACACCGCCCAGGCCGCCTTCCAGGCCGGCTACCTGGCCGCCGGGATGACCAAGAGCGGCAAGGTCGGCACCTACGGTGGCCTGCCGATCCCGCCGGTGACCATCTTCATGGACGGCTTCGCCGACGGCGTGGCGCACTACAACAAGACCAAGAGCAAGAACGTCCAGGTGCTCGGCTGGGACAAGGCGACCCAGAAGGGTTCCTTCACCAACGACTTCGCCAAGCAGGACGAGGGCAAGAAGGTCTCCGACGCGCTGGTCGCCCAGGGCGCGGACATCGTCATGCCGGTCGCCGGTGGCGCGGGCCTCGGCACCACCGCCGCGGCGAAGGCGTCGGGCGGCAAGTACTCGGTCGTCTGGGTCGACGTCGACGGCTGCGAGAGCACCCCGGACTGCGCGGCGCTGCTGACCACCGTGGTCAAGAACATCCCGGACGCCGTCAAGGACGCCGTGCTCAAGGCCGCCGGTGGCGAGAAGCTCGCCGCCACCCCGGGCTTCGTCGGCAACCTCGCCAACAACGGTGTCTCGATCGCCCCGTACCACGACTTCGACAGCAAGGTCCCGGCGGACCTCAAGGCCGAGGTCGAGAAGCTCAAGGCGGACATCGCCGCCGGCACCATCACGGTCACCTCGAAGGCCCAGCCGACCAAGTGACCGCCGCGTCGGCCGCCACGATGGGATCATCGGCAGCGGCGGCCGGCGGGCACCAGGCATGACGACCGGCCGTCCCGGCGTACGTGGGCAACCCACGGCGTCGGGGCGGCCGGTCCGCGCACCGGTCGGCCGGCACCCCGGTGACCGGCCGACCGGCAGCTAGGCTGCACCATCGCTCGCACTCCAGGAGGTTGCGCTGAGACTCGAACTGCGCGGCATCACCAAGCGGTTCGGTGATCTGGTCGCCAACGATCACATCAACCTGACGGTGGAGCCTGGAGAGATCCACGCCCTGCTCGGCGAGAACGGCGCGGGCAAGTCGACCCTGATGAACGTGCTCTACGGGCTCTACCAGCCCGACGGGGGCGAGATCCTGGTCGACGGCCGGCCGCTGAAGCTCAAGGGCCCCTCGGACGCGATCCGGGCCGGGATCGGCATGGTGCACCAGCACTTCATGCTGGTGCCGGTCTTCACCGTCACCGAGAACATCATGCTCGGCGCGGAGCAGGTCCGGGGCGGCATCGTCGGCTTCCTCGACCGGCGGCGGGCCCGCCGCGAGGTGGCCGAGGTCTCCGCCCGGTACAACCTGCGGGTCGACCCGGACGCGGTGATCGAGGACCTGCCGGTCGGCATCCAGCAGCGGGTCGAGATCGTCAAGGCGCTCACCCGCGACGTCGACCTGCTGATCCTCGACGAGCCGACCGCGGTGCTCACCCCGCAGGAGACCGAGGAACTGCTCACGGTCATGCGGTCGCTCAAGGCGGCCGGCAAGTCGATCGTCTTCATCACCCACAAGCTCGGCGAGGTCAAGGCCATCGCCGACCGGATCACCGTGATCCGGCGCGGCCGGACCGTCGGCACCGCCTCCCCCGAGGCGAGCCGGGACGAGTTGGCCGCGCTGATGGTCGGTCGCAACGTCCGGCTCACCGTCGACAAGCAGCCCGCCACCCCGGGCCGGCCGATCCTGGAGGTCGCCGGCCTGGTCGTCGACGACGACCGGCAGGTCCGCGCGGTGGACGGCGTCGACCTGACCGTACGCGCCGGTGAGGTGCTCGGCGTGGCCGGCGTGCAGGGCAACGGGCAGACCGAGCTGATTGAGGCGATCATGGGGCTGCGCCCGACGCTCGCCGGCACGGTGACCCTCGACGGCGAGCCGATCCACGGCTGGTCCACCAAGAAGGTGCTCCGCGCCGGGGTCGGCTACGTCCCCGAGGACCGCAGCGTCGACGGCCTGGTCAAGGAGTTCAGCGTCGCCGAGAACCTGGTCCTCGACATCTACGACCGGCCGCCGTTCGGCAAGGGTCTGGCGCTGCGGCCGGACGCGATCGCCGCCTCGGCGAAGGAGCGGATCGAGCAGTTCGACGTGCGTACCCCGTCGGCGGACGCGGCGGTCGGCACCCTGTCCGGCGGTAACCAGCAGAAGGTGATCGTGGCCCGGGAGCTGTCCCGGCCGCTGAAGCTCTTCATCGCCGCCCAGCCCACCCGGGGCGTGGACGTCGGCTCGATCGAGTTCATCCACAGCCGGGTCATCCGCGAGCGCGACGTCGGCACCGCCGTCATGGTCGTCTCCAGCGAGTTGGACGAGGTGATCGGCCTCGCCGACCGGATCGCGGTGATGTACCGGGGCCGGATCATCGGCATCGTCGGCCCGGACACCCCGCGCGAGGAGATCGGCCTGCTGATGGCCGGCATCACCCCCGACGCCCCCGCACCGGCCCCGACCGACGGCGCGGCCACCCCGGGCGGTACGGCCGGCGGTGTGACGCCGGCCCCCGAGAGCCCTGGTAACGAGGACGAGGCATGAGCAACCCCAACCCGGTGTCCGGCTCCCCGGACAAGGAACCGGCGACCGAGGCGGAGCTGGCCGGAACCGGCAGGGCCGACCGGGGCGCCACGATGACCTCACCCAAGCAGCCCGCGCCGGGGCCCCGGCCCACGCTGGGCCGGCTCTTCCTGGACAACCTGTGGGCCGCCAACACGGTGACCGTGACGGTCCTCGCCCTGGTGCTGGCGATGCTGGTCGGCGCGGTCCTGATCATCGTGTCCGACCCGGACGTGCTGGCCACCTACGGCTACATCACGGCCCGCCCGACCGACGCCCTGAACGCGAGCTGGACGGTGGTCAGCGAGGCGTACGCCAACCTGTTCAAGGGGGCGGTCTTCGACCCGGAGGCGTCCGGTTTCACCGCCGCGATGAGCCCGATCTCGGAGACCCTCACCTACACCGCGCCGCTGGTGTTCACCGGGCTGTCGGTGGCGCTCGCCTTCCGGGGCGGCCTGTTCAACATCGGTGCCCAGGGCCAGGCGACGATGGGCGTGATCCTGGCCGCCGTGGCCGGCTTCGCGTTGCCGCTGCCCCCGGTGGTGCACCTGGTCGTCGCATTGATCGCCGGTGCGGCCGGCGGCGCGGTCTGGGGGTTCGTCCCCGGCATCCTCAAGGCCCGGACCGGCGCGCACGAGGTGATCAACACGATCATGCTCAACTACGTCGCCGTCTACTTCCTGTCCTGGATCATCGTGCAGAACGGCGTGCAGAACCCGGACCGGGCGGACGCGATCAGCCGCCCGGTCGACTCCTCGGCCGCGCTGCCCCGGCTGCTCGGCGACAACCTGCGGGTGCACGCCGGCATCCTGCTCGCGGTACTCGCCACCTGGGCCATCGCCTGGCTGCTCAACCGCTCGACGCTCGGCTTCGAGCTGCGGGCCGTCGGCGCCAACCCGGAGGCGGCGCGGACCGCCGGCATCAGCGTCACCAAGACGTACGTGCTGGTGATGGTGATCGCCGGGATGCTCGCCGGCCTCGGTGGCAGCCAGATGGTGCTGGGTTCCACCGCGAACGCGCTCACCCCGCTGGTGATCGCGCAGATCGGCTTCGACGGCATCCTGGTGGCGCTGCTCGGCCGGGTGAAGCCGTGGGGTGTGCTGCTGGCCGCGCTGCTGTTCGGCGCGCTCCAGGCCGGTGGCAACCGGATGCAGTCGTACTCCGGGATCTCGCTGGAGCTGGTCACCGTGCTCCAGGCGCTGATCGTCATCTTCATCGCCGCGCCGGCCCTGGTGAAGGCGATCTTCCAGCTCCGGGCCGCCCGTGCCGCCCGGTTGCAGACGAGCCTCGCGAAGGGCTGGTGAGGCATGTCCACCACCGCTGTCCCCGACGTCGCCGTGGCCGCGGTCGACGAGGGTTTCTGGACCCGCCCCCGCAAGGTGGGCCTGGTCCTGCTGGCGCTGGGCGTGCTCGCCACCGTGCTGTTCGGGGCGTTGGCCACCGGCCAGCAGGCCCGGTTCACCCTCAGCGAGACCGAGGGCGGCGCGGCGCTGGAGATCCAGGGCACCCTCGGCGCGATCCTGTTCGGGGTCGTCGCCGCCGCAGCCGGCGGCGCGCTGCTGGCCGGGGTCCCGAAGCGCTGGTTCACCCTGGTCCTCGGGGTGGGGCTGGTCGGCTTCGTGCTGAGCTTCCTGTGCTGGCAGGTCTCCGCCGCCCCCGAGGGCCGCAACTTCATGCCGATGGTCAACATCGTCCGGGGCACCTTCGTCCTGGCCCTGCCGCTGATCTTCGGTGCGCTGGCCGGGGTGCTCTGCGAGCGGTCCGGCGTGGTCAACGTCGCGATCGAGGGGCAGTTGCTGATGGGCGCGTTCAGCGGCGCGCTCTTCGGCAGCCTCAGTGGCAACGTCTGGGTGGGCCTGGTGGCGGCGGCCGTCGGTGGCGCGTTCATCTCGCTGCTGCTCGCCGTCTTCGCCATCCGCTACCTGGTCGACCAGGTCGTGATGGGTGTGGTGCTCAACCTGCTGGCGGTCGGCGTCACCGGCTTCCTCTACGAGCGGCTGATGCAGACCGACGCGGACAAGTACAACAGCGCGCCGCGCTTCGGCAACTGGGAGATCCCGCTGCTGAAGGACATCCCGCTGCTCGGCCCGGCGCTGTTCCGGGGCAACATCTTCCTCTACCTCGGCCTGCTGCTGGTGCTCGTCATCCACCTCGCGCTGTTCCGCACCCGGTGGGGCCTGCGGACCCGGTCGGTGGGCGAGCACCCCACCGCCGCCGACACCCTCGGGGTCAAGGTGCTGGGCCTGCGGTACCGCAACGTGCTGCTGGCCGGGGTGGTGGCCGGCATCGGCGGCGCGTCGTACACCCTGGCGCTCTACAGCTTCACCAAGAACATGATCGGCGGTAAGGGCTTCATCGCCCTGGCCGCGCTGATCTTCGGCCGGTGGAGCCCGACCGGCGCGCTGCTCGCCGCGCTGTTCTTCGGCTTCGCCGACCAGCTCGCCACCTACCTCGGGGCGATCGGCAGCAGCATCCCCAACCAGTTCCTGGCGATGCTGCCCTACCTGGCGACCATCCTGGCGGTGGCGGGGCTGGTCGGTCGGGTCCGGGCACCCGCCGCCGACGGCAAGCCGTACGTCAAGGGCTGAACGACCGGCCCGCTGCGGGCCCGGCGGGGACCTCCCTGCCGGGCCCGCGTCGTCCCCGACGGACGCCGTCCGGGTACGGCCCCGGGCCGGCCGCCGGGAAGCGACGGGCGGCCGACCGGCACCCTTCCCGCACCCGGGTGGGGTGGCCTGGGCAGAATGAGGGGATGAGCGAGATCGACTGGGAGCGCCTGCGGGCCGCCGCGACCGAGGTGATGCGGCACGCCTACGTGCCGTACTCGAAGTTCCCGGTCGGCGCGGCGGCCCTGGTCGACGACGGCCGGGTGGTGGTCGGCTGCAACGTGGAGAACGCCGGCTACGGGGTGACCCTGTGCGCCGAGTGCGGGGTGGTCTCGGCGCTGCACGCCACCGGCGGCGGCCGGCTGGTCGCGATGTCCTGCGTCGACGCGAACGGCGAGCCGTTGATGCCGTGCGGCCGGTGCCGGCAACTGCTCTGGGAGAACGGCGGCCCGGAGTGCCTGGTCGAGTCGAGGACCGGCCCGCTGCGGATGGCGGAGCTGCTGCCGCACGCCTTCGACGTGGCCGACATCGAGGCGGTCGTCGGCGAGAACCCGGTGCCGGTGGTGCCGGACCGGCTGGCCGCCTGGCGGGGGCGGGGCACCGTCTTCGTACACCCGGACCTCTCCGCCGGGCAACAGGTCTGGACGGCGTACTGGGAACGGTCGGCGGGCGACAGCGACGAGGCCGGGCCCGGGGTGCTGGAGGAGGGCCCGAGCTGGGGCGACCCGGCGGAGGCGATCACCTGGGGGCTGGCCCGGACGCCGAGGGTCGTGGTGGTGGACGCGGAGGGCACCATCTTCTGGGCCGGCGAGGGCGAGCCGCCGGTGGAGATCCCGGCCCGCTGGGCCACGTCCTGATCCGTCCGGTTCTCGCGCCGGTTACCGCAACGACTTCAGAGGGAACTCAACGGTGAGTGCTTTTACCGCGGTCGACGTCATCCGGGCCAAGCGGGACGGGGGTGTGCTCAGCGACGGCCAGATCGACTGGGTGGTCGACGCGTACACCCGGGGGCTGGTGGCCGACGAGCAGATGTCGGCGCTGGCCATGGCGATCCTGCTGCGCGGCATGTCGGTGCCGGAGATCGCCAGGTGGACCGCCGCGATGATCGCCAGCGGCGAGCGGCTGGACCTGTCGGCGGTGGACCGGCCGACGGTCGACAAGCACTCCACCGGCGGCGTCGGTGACAAGATCACCCTGCCGCTGACCCCGCTGGTGGCGGCCTGCGGCGGCGCGGTCCCGCAGCTCTCCGGCCGGGGTCTCGGGCACACCGGCGGCACCCTCGACAAGCTGGAGTCGATCCCCGGCTGGCGGGCGTCGCTGAGCAACGACGAGTTCATCGCCCAGCTCCGCGACGTCGGCGCGGTGATCTGCGCGGCGGGCGCCGCGCTCGCCCCGGCCGACCGCAAGCTGTACGCGCTGCGCGACGTCACCGGCACCGTCGAGGCGATCCCGCTGATCGCCTCGTCGATCATGAGCAAGAAGATCGCCGAGGGCACCGGGGCGCTGGTCCTTGACGTCAAGGTCGGCTCCGGCGCGTTCATGAAGAACGTGGCCGACGCCCGCGAGCTGGCCCGGACGATGGTGGCGCTCGGCGACGCCCACGGGGTGCGCACGGTCGCCCTGCTCACCGACATGGCCACCCCGCTCGGCCTGACCGTCGGCAACGCCGTCGAGGTGGCCGAGTCGGTGCAGGTGCTCGCCGGCGGTGGCCCGGCCGACGTGGTGGAGCTGACCCTGGCCCTGGCCCGGGAGATGCTCGACGCGGCCGGCCTGCCCGACGCCGACCCGGCCGCCGCGCTGCGCGACGGGCGGGCGATGGACGCCTGGCGCACGATGATCCGCGCCCAGGGCGGCGACCCGGACGCCAAGCTGCCCACCGCCAACGAGGTGGAGGTGGTCCGCGCCGACACCGACGGCTTCGTCGAGTCCGTCGACGCGTACGCGATCGGGGTGGCCGCGTGGCGGCTCGGCGCGGGGCGGGCCCGCAAGGAGGACCCGGTCAGCGCCGCCGCCGGGGTGGTGCTGCACAAGCGGCCCGGCGACCCGGTCCGGGTCGGCGAACCGCTGTACGAGCTGCGCGCCGACGACACGGTACGGCTGCCGGCCGCACGCGCCGAGGCCGCCCTGGCGGTCCGGGTGTCGGCCACCGCGCCGTCGGCGTCGCCGCTGGTCATCGAGCGGATCGGCTGACGGTCGGCGGCACCGGTCAGCGGTCGGCGCGACGGGGGCCGGCCGACGTGGTGCCGGTCGCGACGGAACGCTATCCTCCCTGGTCAGGGGGACCGAACGGCGGTGACGCCGCGTGAGCAGACAGGGAATCCGATCGTGCTGGTAGCCGCGCCCGATCCCCGCGAGGTCCGCGAGGCGAGCCTCGACGAGTTGTCCCGGTTGCGCCTGCCCCTGCCGCCGGCCCAGTTTCCCCTGGTCTGGGAGCCGGGCGACGAGATCGAACTGCGGCCCACCGTGGAGATCGAGGCCCGCATCGCGGTGCTGCACCTGATCCTGGCCCGGTGCTTCGGGATGCCGGCGCAGACGGCGATGAGCTGGCTGCTCGACTCCCACCTCGTCGACATGGTCACCCCGCCCGAGTGGCAGTTCGTGGTGGGCGGCAAGGGCGACCACCGCTCGTTCGTCCTGCACCACGACGCGCTCTTCTCACTGTCCTGGGTGCTGGGCCTGAGCAAGCAGCTCGACCCGACCATCCCGGTGGACGAACGGCTGGTGGAGCGGATGCCGTACCTGGCCGGGGGGGAGACCTTCGGCCAGTGGCGGGCCCGCATCCTGGCCGCCCCGCAGCACCCGGCGGACGCCGCCGCCCTGCTCGACCTGCACTACTGCCTGGACTGGGCGTACCTGGAGGTGGAGAAGTCGGGGCACCGGCTGCCCGGCCTGGTGGACGCGAACGCGATCGGCCAGCGCCGGTGGGCGTTGGAGTGGGCGGTGATGCTGCGTGGCCCGTACCACGACGAGCCGCCCGGCTGGGAAGAGGTCGACCTCTCCACCTGAGCGTCCCTCGCCCGGCGGCGGGGTCGCGTCCTGTTACCCCGTGGTCAGCGGGGTCGCCAGGCGGTGAGACGTACCGAGGCGGTCACCGTGACCGGGGTGGGCAGCGCGTCGATCGCGGCGGCGAGCCGCGCCGGGTCGGTGTGCCAGGCGCTCGGCCCCATCCCGACCAGGGTGGCCACCTCGGCCCGGTCGAGGGTGAGCCGGGCGGTGTGCACGGTGGTGTGCTCCGGGGTGAACCGCCCGGCGAGGCTGTCCGCGACCCGGTCGGCCTTGGTCGGGTCGACCCGCAGCAGCCCGAGCACGTCGACCAGCTCGGCGAGGTGGGCGTCGGTGGGGGTGACCACCAGTAGTATCCCGGCCGGGTGCAGCACCCGGTGGAACTCGTCGCCGTTGCGCGGGGCGAAGACGTCGAGCAGCACGGCCACCGACCGGTCGGCCAGCGGCAACCGCTGCCAGGTGTCGGCGAGCGCGGCGGCGGCGCGCGGGTGGGCACGGGCGGCGCGGCGCAGCGCCGGCTTGGCGACGTCCAGGGCCAGGCCGACGGCGCCCGGCCACGCCGCCAGCACCGCCGCGAGGTGCCGGCCGGTGCCCGCCCCGGCCTCCACCACCAGCGGGTACGCCCCGAAGCCCACCCCCTCCGACCCGCCCGCCGCCCGGTCCGCCCTCCTGCCCGCCTCAGCCGGTTCGCCAGCGGCTGCCGATCCGATCTGGGCCGCCGGTCCGCTCGCCTCGGTCGGTTCGCTCGCCTCGGCCGGTCCGGTCGCCTCGGCCGGTTCGCTCGCCTTGGTGGGTTCGGTCGCCTCGATCGGGCCGCTCGCGTCGGCGGGGCCGGCGGGCGTTGCCAGGGCGGATGCCGCCGCCTCGGCCAGGGCAGACGAGATCATGTCGTAGTGCCCGGCGGCCAGGAAGTCGGCGCGGGCGGCGACCATCTCGGCGGTGTCCCCGACGTGCGGGGCCCGGCCGGCGAGCAGGGTGACGTACCCCTGGCGGGCCAGGTCGAAGCTGTGCCGGCGGGGGCAGCGCAGTGCGCGGGTGTCGGTGGCGGCGGCCAGCGGCTGGGTGCAGACCGGGCAGCGCAGCCGGGCGACGATCTGCGGGTGCGTCGCGTCGACGGGCTGCTCGAACGGGTGCGGCGCGGTCACCCGCAGCAGCCTACGGCGCGCGGCCGGCCCGCCCGTCGACACATCCGCCCGACGCAGGTGGGGCGATGTAGCGGTATCCGTTCGCGTTGATGCCGCTGTACCGGCGACATTGCGCGTCCGGCCCGCGTCCGGGGCGCGGGCCGCGGGCCGAACGCGGGCCGCGCGAGCCTGATCGCGGGCGGTCGGGGGGCGTGACTAGGGTCGGGGGATGGTCGCAATCCGATACGAGGACATCGTCAAGGTCCCGAAGGCGCTGCTGCACGATCACCTCGACGGCGGCCTGCGGCCGGCGACGGTCGTCGAGCTGGCCGCCGAGGTGGGGCACGAGCTGCCGAGCACCGATCCGGAGGCGCTCGGCCGGTGGTTCGCGGAGGCGGCGCACTCCGGTTCGCTGGAGCGCTACCTGGAGACGTTCGCGCACACCGTCGCGGTCATGCAGACCGCCCCGGCGCTGCGCCGGGTGGCCCGGGAGTGCGCGCTGGACCTGGCCGCCGACGGGGTGGTGTACGCCGAGGTCCGGTTCGCCCCCGAGCAGCACCTGGAGCAGAACCTCACCCTGGACGAGGTGGTCGAGGCGGTCGTCGCCGGGTTCGTGGAGGGCAGCGCGGAGGCCGCCGGGGCGGGCAACCCGATCCGGGTCGGCACCCTGCTCACCGCGATGCGGCACGCCGCCAGGTCGCAGGAGATCGCCGAGCTGGCCGTCCGGCACCGCGACGCCGGGGTGGTGGGCTTCGACATCGCCGGCGCCGAGGCCGGGTTCCCGCCCACCCGCCACCTGGACGCCTTCGAGTATCTCCAGCGGGAGAACTTCCACTTCACCATCCACGCCGGTGAGGCGTTCGGGCTGCCGTCGATCTGGCAGGCGATCCAGTGGTGCGGGGCGGACCGGCTCGGCCACGGGGTGCGGATCGTCGACGACATCACCCCGGGTCCGGTGCCGACGCTCGGCCGGCTGGCCGCGTACGTGCGGGACAAGCGCATCCCGCTGGAGCTGTGCCCGTCGTCGAACGTGCAGACCGGGGCGGTGGCGTCGATCGCCGAGCACCCGATCGGGCTGCTGCGGGAGCTGCGGTTCCGGGTGACGGTGAACACCGACAACCGGCTGATGAGCGGCACTTCGATGTCGCGCGAGATGGCGTTGCTGATGGAGAACTTCGGCTACGGCTGGAAGGAGCTCCAGTGGTTCACGGTCAACGCGATGAAGAGCGCCTTCATCCCGTTCGACGAGCGGTTGGCGATCATCGACGAGGTGATCAAGCCGGCGTACGCGAAGCTGATCGGCTGACTCAGCGGTGCGGGTGGCCGGCGACCAGGTCGGCCACCCGGCGCAGGAACTCCCGCGCGTGCGCGGCCTCGGCACCGAGGCCGGTCTGCCGGCGCAGCACCGCCGGTTCGGCGCGCAGCAGCGCCAGCCCGCGCCGGATCAGCACCCTCGGTGCCTTGCGCTGTTCGGACAGGTCCCGGGCCAGCCGCCGGACGAAGGTCGCCCCGCGCGGCCGGCGCAGCGCGTACGCCCCGGCGAGCAGTCCCCGGCGTCGGCATTCCGCGACGATCTCGGCGGCGAAAATCCCTTCGGCGATGAAGAGTGGCGATCCGGTCACCTCGAATGGCCGGGTGGCCACCCGTCGATCCGCACCGATCGCATAGACCGGCACATCGGCCCGGCCCTGCTGGGCCAGTCGGGCAATTGTCTCCACCGCCGTTCCCGCGTCCCACGACTCGGGCGCGTCCCAGTCGACCAGTCCGTTCTGTCTCGGCAACGTAGGGTCATCACCGTTCTTGTAGAAGTCGTCCAGGCAGAGCACGGGAAGACCGGTTCGTTGCGCTATGTACGACTTTCCAGACCCGGAGGGGCCGGCGAGGAGCACGACGCGGTGGCGATAATCCATTACTTTGGGTAACTCCGGAAAGACGGATTGCGATCAAATTGCATCAACATCTCATCACACCTCCGGCGACCGACAACCTGGGCTTTCTCTTTCAGGGGAGGCGTGATGGAATCTCGGAGGTCCGACCCGCCGGGTCGGCCGCTGGGCGTTGCCCGTGGCAACGCGGAGACGCTGTAATCGCGAGGGCGGTGACGTGAGCAAACGGCCAACGACGGCGAACTCCTTCCTGTCGCGTCTGCGTCGGCCGGCCGGTCGGCTCCGTGACATGCCGATCTGGTCCAAGCTCGGGCTGATCATGATCGTGCCGACCATCGCCACGGTCGTCGTGGGCACCAGCGGACTGGTGGACCACCTGCAGACGCTCAACAACGCCAACCGGGCCGGTGACCTGGCCAACCTGGTGGGTTACTCAGGCGACCTCGTCAACACCCTCCAGGACGAGCGCACCAACGCCGTCCTCCTGCTCGGTTCGCCCAAGGGGCAGGCCCGCGCCCAATACCAGGAGGCGTACAACCGGGTCAACCAGCGGGTCGACCAGTCCAAGGCGCCGTACTCGCAGCAGCGTGCCGAGATCGAGGGACTGCCGTCCTCCCTGGAGACGCAGCTCGACCGGATCGACAGCGACCTGACCGAGATGCCCGGCATCCGCAGCCAGGTCTACAACGGCAAGCTGCGGCTCAGCGAGGCGGTCAGCCGGTACACCGGCCTGATCAACAATCTGATCACCATCCGTGACTCGGCCACCCAGCTCGCCGGCGACAACGACCTCAGCGACCAGATGCGCGCCGCCGCCGCGATGGCCCGCGCCAAGGAGTACGCCTCCGTCCGCCGGATCGCGGTGCACCAGGTGCTGCTCCAGAAGGCGTACACCCCGGCCCTGCGTGAGCTGTACATCTCCAGCAACACCGGTGAGCAGCAGGCCCTGCAGAGCTTCCAGGCCGTGGCGAGCCGCGCCGAACGCGAGTTCCAGGACCAGACCGTCTCCGGCTCCGACCGGCGGCAGGCCGACATCTACGCCGGCCAGGTCAGCGCGCTCAACGGCGACAAGCTCGACGGCATCACCTTCAGCACCGACCAGTGGGACGCGGCCATGGTCGCGTACGCCCAGCTCAACCGGGCCGTCGAGGTGCGCCTGGACAGCGACGTGGTGGCCAAGGCCGACGAGCTGCGCTCCGACGTGCAGCGTCAGGTCTTCCTGGAGACCGGCCTGCTGCTGAGCATGCTGCTGCTGGCGATCCTCTTCGCCTACCTGGTCGCCCGGTCGATGGCCCGCTCCCTGCGGGAACTACGCCAGGGTGCCCTGTCCATCGCCCAGTTCGGCCTGCCGCAGGCCGTGGCGCGGCTACGCGACCCGCAGTTCACCGGTCAGCAGTCCCCGGACCAGCTGGCCAACCAGATCGCCGAGCCGCTGCCGGTCCGCAGCCGCGACGAGTTCGGCCAGGTGACCGAGGCGTTCAACGCCGTCCACCTGGAGGCCGTCCGGACGGCCGCCGAGCAGGCTGCGCTCCGCTCCTCGGTCGCGACGATGTTCGTCAACCTCGCCCGCCGTTCGCAGATCCTGGTCGACCGGCTGATCGGCCACCTCGACCGGCTGGAACGCGGCGAGGAGGACCCCGACCGCCTGGCCGAGCTGTTCCAGCTCGACCACCTGGCCACCCGGATGCGCCGCAACGACGAGAACCTGCTGGTCCTCGCCGGTGCCGACTCGACCCGCGTGCAGCGCGAACCGGCCGCCCTGATCGACGTGCTGCGCGCCGCCCAGTCCGAGGTCGAGCACTACACCCGGATCGAGTTCGGGGTCATCGACCGGGACATCGAGGTCTCCGCGCACGCGGTCAACGATCTGGTGCACCTGGTCGCCGAGCTGTTCGACAACGCGACCGCGTTCTCCCCACCGGACTCCCAGGTGATGGTCGAGGCCCGTCGGGTCGGCGACCGCGCGTCGCTCTACGTGGAGGACCGGGGCATCGGCATCAGCGCCGAGCAGCTGACCGACCTCAACGAGCGGCTCGCCACGCCACCCCAGGTCGACGTGGCCGTCTCCCGGATGATGGGCCTGGTCGTGGTGGCCCGGCTGGCGTCCCGGCACGGCGTCAAGGTCGAGCTGCGTCCCGGCACCGACCGGGGCACCGTGGCCGAGGTCGTCCTGCCCACGTCGGTGCTGGTGCCCCGTGCGCTCACCGGCCGGGCCCCCGGCACGCCGGGCCTGCCGGCCGGCCCGCAGTTCGGCGGCGGGTCCGCCCCGGCCTTCGGTGGTGCGGCCCCGGCCTTCGGTGGCTCCGGTGCCGCGCCGGCCTTCGGCGGTGCCGGCACCTCACCGGCCTTCGGCGCGCTTCCCGCCCTCGGCAACGGCCAGCCGCCGGCCCCCCGGGCGGGCGACTCCGGCAACCAGGTCACCCTCGGCGGTCGGCCCTTCGACCCGGCACCGCGCAACGGTTCGCCCGCCCCCGCCAACGGCGGGCGCGGAATGCCCGCCTGGTCCGACCTCACCGGCGCCAGCGGGATCAACGGTGGCGACGGCTTCACCAACCCACGGGCCACCAACGGGCACGCGATCGACCCGCTGCCGCAGCGGCGGAGCACCGACGACCCGGACAGCACCGGGCAGCAGCCGGTCATTCCGCGCCAGCTGCCGAGCAGCCCCGAGGCCCGTCCGTACAGCTCCCCGCCGGTGCCGCCGGTGTCGGCCCCGCCGCTGCCGCCCGCGTACCCGGTCGCCCCGGTGTCCGGCCAGCCCGTCTCGGGCCAGCCGGTCTCCGGTTACCCGGTGTCCGGTCAACCGGTCTCGGGTCAGCCCGTCTCGGGTCAGCCGACGTCCGGTTACCCGGTGTCGGGCCAGCCCGCCCCGGGCTACCCGGTGTCGGCGTCCCCGTACGCCGGTCAGCCGGGCCCAGTCGCGCCGGTCTCCGGGTCGCCCACCGGTCCGCTGCCGTCCCGGCCCACCTCGGGCGGGGCCGCGCCGGGCGCCGCCGCCCCGCCGGCCTGGCCGCCGGTCGCGAACCCGGACCGGGACACGGCCACCCCGCCGGTTCCCGAGCGGCTCGCCGCCGCGCTGGACATGACCACCGAGCTGCCCCGGGTGCCCCGATCCGAGCCGGCAGCACCGGTCACGCGGCAGCCCGCCCCGCCGGTGCGGACCGCCCAGACGACGCCGGCCAACCGGCCGTCGGCACCGCAGCAGGTTCCCCAGCAGCGGTACGCGGACGAGACGATGGAGCTGCCGATCTTCCGGGAGCTGGAGTCGGCCTGGTTCCGTACCCGTAAGCCCGGCCCCGAGGACGCGGCCGGTGCCAAGCAGGCGGCCAACGGCACGACGGCGGCCCACGCAGCCGTCGACACCGCCGGTCACCCGGCCCAGTACACCGCACCAGGGACGACAGGTAGCGCACCGATGGCAGACACTGCGCCGGCCGGGGGCGTGCCGCGTGACAACGGGTCGACAGTGAACGGTGGCGGGTTCCCCGGTCGGGGCGAGGGCCCGGCGAACCGACGTTCCGCCGCGCCGCCCGCCGGCTGGCAGACCGCCGCCGACGAGGGCTGGCGGGCCGCGGTGGCTGCGACCGAAGCACCGGTTTCCGGCACCACCCAGACCGGTCTGCCGAAGCGGACGCCGATGGCGCAGCTCGTGCCGGGGGCTATCGAGAAGCCGACCACGTCGGTGCAGCGGCGGACGCCGGAAGCGGTCAGGGGTCTGCTCTCGGCCTACCATCGAGGTGTGCAACGCGGCCGGACCACCTCGGACAACCCCACCAACCCGGACGCGACTCCGGGCGGGCAGCAATCCTCGTCGTCTGGCTCCGGCCTGGCGGGCGGGAGCGGGCAGAAGGAGCATGAAGGATGACAACTACGCAGGATCTGGGTTGGCTGCTGGCCAACTTCGCCGACCGGGTGCCGGGTGTCGCGCACGCGGTCGCGGTCTCCGCCGACGGCCTGCTCCTCGCTTCGTCGCGTGACCTGCCCCGGGACCGGGCCGACCAGCTGGCCGCGATCGCGTCCGGCCTGGTCAGCCTGACCCAGGGCGCGGCCCGCTGCTTCGAGGGCGGCGCGGTGTTGCAGACCGTCGTCGAGATGGACAACGGTTTCCTGTTCCTGATGTCCATCTCGGACGGGTCGTCGTTCGCCGTCCTGGCCGCGCGCAGCTGCGACGTCGGTCAGGTCGGGTACGAGATGGCGCTACTGGTCGACCGGGTCGGTGACGCGCTCACGCCGCAGGCCCGTACGGCTGTCGGGATGATGGGCTGACCGGGCTGACCGCCTGGTCGGCACGGGACGACAAGAACGACGGGTTCCACCGGGTGAGAGCCGGTGCCGGGGACGAAGGAGGTGAGCGGCGACATGGTCGATCGTGACGAACCGACAGGGGCGTTGGTCCGACCGTACGCCGTGACCCGTGGTCGTACCCGTCCCCGGCTCGACATCGCCTTGGAGGCGCTCGTCGAGACGACGGTGCGCGGTCGCGCTGCTGCCGGTGGCAACGGCGGTCAGGGCCGGGAGCACCAGTACATCGCCGCGCTGTGTGACGGACGTGTGCAGTCGCTCGCCGAAATCGCGGCGCGGATGCAGCTTCCGCTCGGCGTGGCCCGGGTGCTCATCGCCGACATGGCGACGGACGGCCTGGTCGCGGTCCACGAGCCGACCATCTTGGACGACTCGGACGACGCGGTGGGCACTGAACTGCTGGAGAGGGTGCTGAGTGGACTTCGCAGGCTCTGACATGTCGCAGCGGCCGCCTGCCCCGAACGGGCGCGTGACGTCGGCGAAGATCGTTATCGCCGGTGGGTTCGGCGTCGGCAAGACGACGCTGGTCGGCTCGGTCTCGGAGATCACGCCGCTGACCACCGAGGCCATCATGACCTCTGCCGGTGTGGGCGTCGACGACACCCGGCAGGTGCCGGGCAAGACGACGACCACGGTGGCGATGGACTTCGGCCGTATCTCGATCGACCGGGATCTGATCCTGTACCTGTTCGGTACGCCCGGCCAGACACGGTTCTGGTTCATGTGGGACGAACTGGTCCGGGGTGCCATCGGTGCCGTGGTGCTGGTCGACACCCGCCGGTTGGCCGACTGCTTCGCGGCGATCGACTTCTTCGAGCACCGGCGGCTGCCGTACCTGGTGGCGATCAACTGCTTCGACGGGATGCAGTACCACGATCCGCAGGACGTCCGGGACGCGCTGGCGATCTCGACCGACGTGCCGGTGGTCGCCTGCGACGCCCGTAACCGGGAGTCGACCAAGCACGTGCTGATCTCGTTGGTCGAGTATGTGCTGACCATGCGCCGTTCGCGAGCGGTCGCGCCGGCCTGACCGACTCCGTACGCGCCCGGTGGCGGCTTCGGCCGCGACCGGGCGCGTCCGTGTTTCCCGGCCCGGTACGCCGGGAGCCGGCTGGCGGCTCTCCGTGCCCCGCGCGGCTGGCGGCCCACGCGCCACGAGAGGCAGGTCCCCGGCGGTCGTGTCCGCATGGCGTGGTGGGGATGCCCGGGGCTGGGCGCAGAGGTGTGGCGCCCCAGCCGGTGCCCTGGCTCTGCGGGCCGGTTCTGCGGGCCGCTGCGCGGATCGAGGCCTGGGAGGACCCCTTGGGGGTGGGGCGGGTGCGTTGAGGGCCGCACAACGGCGCTGGCCCGACCGGATGAACCGGTCGGGCCAGCGGTGAGCCGTCAGAGGGTCAGGACCGGTAGCCGGCGGAGCGGAACTCGTACTCCCGGTCGTCGTCCCGCTCGGTCGGGTCGCGGCTGAAGTCCCAGCCGCCGGCTGCTTCGCGGCCGGGCCGGCCGCCGACGGCGAAACCGCCGATCTCCTGGCCGCGACGCCAACCACGGAAGTAACCGGTGGTGTTCTCGGCGAGGCTCGCCGCGTCCCGGACGATCCGCAGCGGACGCTCCTCGCGCAGCGGCGACCCGGGCACGAGGTTGGCCTGCGGCACCCGCTTGGGCAGCCCGGCGGAGGTCTCCGCGCCGACGGCCGGCTGCGCCACCTTCTCGGCGGCCTGCCAGCCGGTGTCGGCGGTCGACGACCACTCCAGGTCGCTCTCGTCGCTGTGCCCGACGAACCAGGCCGACTTGGCCTGGGCGAAGATCAGCAGGTCGCCGTCGCCCTCGTCGGAGACGGGCGGCGGGCGGTGCTCCATCGGTGCGGGACGGCGCTCGACCGGCTCCGGTCGCCGTTCCAGGCCCGGCCGTTCACCCCGCGCCGGCCGCTCGACCCGGTCGAGCAGCTCCGGCCGCTCCGCCCGGTCCAGACGTTCCGGGCGGTCAGTGCGGTCCAGCCGGTCGGCGGGGCGGTCCAGCCGACCCGGCCGCTCGGCCCGGGTGGGGCGGTCCAGCTGCTCCGCCCGGTCGGCCCGGTGGGGCCGTCCGGCCCGGCCGGCCTCGTCCCGGTCCACCAGCCGCAGCGGCGGGGTGTCCAGGTGCGGGTCGGCGGGGGTGTCCAGCCCGTCGCGCAGGGCCCGGTCGGCCAGCGGCGGCGGCTCCACCAGCCGCAACATCGGCGGCTCCTGCGGCAGGTCGTCGGCGAGCCACGGCGGGGTGATGCGACGGCCGGCACCGGCGTCGGTGGGCGCGTCGGCCGACCGGCCGCCCCGCTCGCCGTACGCCGGCACCACCGGGTTGTTGGCGGAGCTGTCGGCCGGATCCTCCGGGTTGTTGACCAGCGGCCAGTTCGCCCGCGAGCCGGGCGGGGCGGTGGGCTGCTCCGGCTCGGGCCGGCTGACCGGCACCGGGACGTTCAGGTCGGTGGCGCTGAATCCGCCGGTGGGGGCGGAGAGCGCACCGGCGGTCTTCGGCCGGGGCGGGATCACGGTGCGCTGCCGCTCGGCGCGGGCGTTGTTGATCGCGGCGGTGGTCAGCGTCGGCCGGAACGGCTCACCGGCCTCGGCGGGCGGCACGGTGCCGCGCTGTGCCGGAGCGATCGGGGTAATCCCCGGGGGAGGCGGCGGCGGAGCCGAGACCGGCCGGTTCGTCGGGGCGTCCATCCCGCGACGGATCGGCGGGATCATGGTGGTCGGAGCATCCGACCCGCGATGGGCCGCCGGCATGCCCGGGTCGGTACGCGCGGGCGGCACCGAGGTCGGCAGGCCGGCCGCAGCGGCCGGGGTGACCGGTGCCGGGGCTACCGGCGGCGGCGTGATCGGGGCGGGTGCCACCGGCGGCGGGCCGAGCGGTCGGGGCGCGGCCGGCATGCCACTGCCGGGGACCGGCTCGGGACGGCTACGGCGGCCGGTCGGTACCGGCGGCGCCGGCTCGGCGGGCCGGACCGGACGCAGCCCGGGGCCGGTGCCGCTGATCCCGGTCAGCTCGGCGACCTGCTCGCCCCGACGGGCGGCGGCGCGGCGACCGGGCAACGGGCTCGGGACGCTGACCCGGGTGGCGAGCGCGCCCACCAGGGCCTCGCATCCGGCGTCACAGGCGCGCACCGCGGCGACCGACTGCCGGACGGTCTCGGCGACGGCGGAGGTGAGCGCACGGTTGACGGTGGCCCGGCGCGGGGTCTCGGAGACGGCCACCCGCAGCGCGGTGACCGCCGCCTCGATCTCCCCGGCCTCGGCGACCCCGTCGGCGGTGAGCCGTGCGGTGACCGCCTCGGCGGCCACCGACATGTCCCGGCCCCGGGCCGACGTGCCGGTGAGCATGTTCGGCTCGGGCAACGCGTCGAGGACGGCCAGCGCCACCGGCTCGGCCGGGTCCGGGTAGGCCCGCAGGGCCGCCGGGTAGAGCTCGCGGAGCACCTCGCGCAGGGCCACGGCGGCGGAGTGCCGGCCGCTGGACAGGGCGGCGTGGGCGGAGAGGACCTGCTTGAACCCGGCCAGGTCCCGGGGTGCCGGGAGGGTGACCGCGGAGAGCGCGCCCGCCTGGAGGGCACGGGCCAGGCCCACCGCCCGCCGCTCGGCCGGCGCGGACTGCATCTCCTCCAGGGAGTCGTCGTCGGCGAACCGCTCGGCGAAGTCGTCGACCGAGTCGTCGTCGGCGATCGCGAGTGGACGGCCGGCCGCGCTCAGCAGTGAGGTGACCGCGTGGTCGTCGCTGTCGGCCGCGATCGCCACGCCGCTCGGCCCGCCCGACCGCTCCACGAACAGCGTGACTAGCCGGGCGTAACCGGCCGCGTCGTCGCTGATCTCGTGGACATGCAGCAGACGGCCTGCGTCGTCGACCACGGCGGACGTCAGCGTCGATCCGGCCGAGGCCGGTCGGTCGGTCGGATCTGCCGAGGCCAGACCGCAGTACACGCGCACGAGCGCCAAGGCGTCGTCCTCCTCCCGGGACACCGGTCTATTCACTGCCAGCCACTGATGCTCCCCGCTCGGGGTCAGTCGCGCCAGTCCACGACGGCAGAGATCTTGCCGACAATGGTGCGCCATCCCAAGCTTGCGGTCTGGGCCCCGATTTTTTTCAGCCGCCTACGGCCGAGAAATCCACCGACTCCGCCGTTGACAGAAGCGCGGAGCGCCTCGTCGAGGTCGTCCAGGCTCGAACCGGCCGAGAGCATGTCCAGCACGGCGGGTAGCCGCAGCGCGTACGACAGGTCGCGGGCGACCTCACCGGCCTCGATGAGCAGGGTCGGGTCCCACGTGTCGTGCCCGCCGCGCAGGTTCTCCACGACCAGGTCGAGCTCGTAGGTGTCCTCGTCGCGCGGGGCGATGTCGGCGGGCTCCACCCGTTCGGACAGTTCATTCCAACCGTCCAGTTGAGACAGGTCGTTGGGCGCGCCGGAGCGGATGAAGCTGACCAACGACTCGGGCGTCTTGAACAGCAGCAGCCGGCCCTTGTGGCTCAGGAAGACCGGCACCTCCTCGTCGCCCTCGGCGTCGGCTTCCTCGTCGCCGTCGCCGTCGCCGTCGCCGTCGGTGTCCGTGTCGTCGTCGGTGGCATCGGCGTCCGGGTCGACGGTGTCGGTGTCCGCGTCGGCGGCGTCGCGCTTGCGGTCGGCCCGCTTGCCGTCGCCCTCGGCCTTGGTGTCCGCCTCGTCGTCCTCGGCCGTGAGGGCGGCGAACTCCTCGTCGAGGATGATCACCTCGTCGTCGTCCTCGGCCTCGACGACCTGACGCCGGGCCAGGAAGGGGTCGTCCTCGTCGCGCTCGACGACGTCCGTCGGGGTCAGCTCGCGTGCCGGCCGGTACGCCCGGAGCGTGAAGCCGGTGCCGGCGGGCAGGGCGATCTCGACCGGATCGATGTTCAGCTCGTCCCAGAGCGAGCGGTCGACCGGGCCGGGCTCCACGTCGGGCCCGGTCGGCCCATCGGTGTCGCCGAGCTCGGGTTCGTCGGCGTCGGGCCGTTGGGGCGACTGGCGGGCCACGCTGACCTCCGTGTGCGTCGGGTTTAACCATCCGGCGACCGCGCGGTCGCCGAGTGACTCTGGGCACATACCCTAATGGGCGTCCCTGCGTCGGCGGACCCCGCACCCCGGCGGCACCGCGAACCCGCACCTCGGCGGCGCTGTGAACCCGCACCCCGGTGGCGTCCGGGGCCCGTGTCCCGCTGGCGGTCCGGCGGGTCGACAAGTAGCGTAACTACACATGAAGGCTCAGGCGTTGCACGGTCACCTCGACGCCCTGCTCCTGGCCGTGCTGGAGCAGGGGGAGCTGCACGGATACGCCGTCATCGAGGCACTGCGCGTCCGCAGTGACGGGCAGCTCGACCTGCCGACCGGCACCATCTACCCCGCGTTGCGTCGGCTGGAGCGGGCCGGCCACGTGGCCAGCTCCTGGAGCACCGTCAACGGTCGGGAGCGGCGCACCTACCGGCTCACCGACTCCGGCCGGGCGTCGCTGGCCGGTGAACGGGCCGGCTGGCGCGAGTTCAGCGCGACCGTCGGCCGGTTCCTCGACCCCGCCGCCCCACCCCCCGGCCCGGCCTGACCGCCGGCCCGGCCCCGACTTGGCCGCGGCCGGGCCGTCGCCGGGGACGCGGCGTCAGCGGGTGGCCACCAGCCACAGCCGGGTGGCCCGGAAGAGCGTGAAGTAGGCGGCACCGGCCAGCACCGACCCGATGATCATCGGCGGCCAGGTCAGGGCCGCGTCCCACAGCCCGGCCGACCAGGCGAACAGCGCCACCCCGGCGACCGCGCCGACGACCAGCGTGCCGGCCAGCCCGAGCCCGAGCAGCCGCTCGGCCGGCGGGCCGCTGCGGCCCCGCCGGGCCGCCCAGCGCCCGCCCAGCAGGGCCGCCAGCGCCAACCCGGCCACGACCAGCCAGATCCCGTCCACCGAAGCGGCGAGCACCTGGTAGCCCGGCGGCGGGGGCGGCCCGCCGCTCCAGCTCGACCCCTGCCAGGTCAGGTCACCGCCGAGGGTCAGCACCACGGCGATCAGCAGCGCCCGCCGGGACAGCCCGCGCAACGCCCCGGCGGCGAGTTCCGCCTGGTACGTCGGGGCCAGCTCGGCAGGTGTGCCGAAGTCGGCCACGGCCCGCCGCTCGGCCTCCCGCGCCGGCAGCCCCCGCTCCCGGTACGCCTCGGTGGCGTCGTCCAGCGCGTCGCGTACCTCGCGGAGCATTTCGGTCCGTAGCCGTGCCGGACCCCGCAGCCGGGACCCCAGATCCCGCAGCCGCTCGTCGATCGCCGTCCCGTCGCAGGCACGCATGGCACCACCCTGTCACGTGCCGGTGCGCCCGCGCGTCGGGGAGATCCCCGGACCCGCGCCCCGGGGCCGGGGCCCGGGACGCCGCGCCGGGTCAGGGCGTCAGGGCCAGGTAGCCGCGTTCGGCGGCCGCCTGGAGCAGCCACTGGTCCCGGTACCAGCCGGGGGCGGCGACCAGCTCGGTGTGCCGTCCCCGCTGGACGACCCGCCCGGCGTCGAGCACCACGATCTCGTCCAGCCCGGCCAGGCCGCTGAGCCGGTGAGTGATCACCAGCACCGAGCGTCCGGCGGGGGTGGCCGCCAGCGTCCCGGCGAGCACCGCGTCGGCGGCGACCGGGTCGAGCCCCTCGGTCGGCTCGTCCAGCACCAGGACGCCGGGCGCGGCGAGCAGTGCCCGGGCCAGCGCGAGCCGCTGCCGCTGCCCACCGGAGAGCTGACCGCCCTCCTCACCGACGACGGTGTCCCAACCGTCCGGCTGTTCGCGTACCCAGTCCAGCAGGCCGGCGGCGCGGGTCGCGTCGACCAGCTCCGCCTCGCCCGCGTCCGGTCGGCCGAGCAGCAGGTTCTCCCGGACCGAGGCGTGGAAGACGTACGCCTCGGCGAGCAGGCCACCGACCGCCCGGGGCAACTCCTCGGGCGGGTACGCCGAGACGTCCCGGCCGGCGAGGGTGACCCGGCCGGCGTCGGGTCGTACCGCCCCGGTCAGCACGGCGGCCAGGGTGCTCTTGCCCGCCCCGCTCGGCCCGACCACCGCGATCCGGCGTCCGGCGGGCAGGTCGAGGTCGAACCCGGCCAGCGCCGGGGCGGCCCCCTCCCGGTACCGGACGACGACCCCCTCGAACCGCACGTCGGGCCCGGTCGTGGTCGCGTCCACCGGGACGCTGTCCGCCGCGTCGGTGCCGGGTTCCGGGGTCGGCCGCTGCCGACCGGGCCCGACCGCGGGATCATCGTCGGGGGCGTCGTCGAGCAGGGCGGCCACCCGGGCCAGGCCGGCGCGGAGCTGGGTGTGCTGACGCGCCGCGCCGACCAGCGCCAACGCGATCTCCACCGCGGCGAGGGTGCCGACGGCGAGCACCCCCACCAGCACCCCGGACACGTCGGCGCGGAGCGCGGCGAGCACCACCCCGGCGGCGGTCAGCCCCGCCACCAGCACCCCGGCCGCGTCCACCGCGAACCCGGTCGCGGCGAGCCGACGCTCCAGCCGGGCCAACCGGTCGGCGCGCCGGGTCGCGGCCCGCAGCGCCTGCCCGGTGGCCCCGAAGGCGGCCAGGTCGGCGGCACCGTGGGTGAGGTCGACGGCGTCGGTGGCGAGTGCGCCGCGCAGCGGCGCGACCTCGTCGGCGGCCCGGCGGGTCAGCGCGGTGGCCAGCACCGGCAGCG
Organism: Micromonospora sp. WMMD730; assembly: GCF_049178955.1. Classification (NCBI taxonomy): domain Bacteria; kingdom Bacillati; phylum Actinomycetota; class Actinomycetes; order Micromonosporales; family Micromonosporaceae; genus Micromonospora; species Micromonospora sp. WMMD730. The sequence goes on along the minus strand of NZ_JBMHML010000002.1, from coordinate 6,468,579 downwards.
CCACCCCGGCGACCAGCAACCCGACCGCGAGCACCCCGGCGGCGGGCAGCGAGACCAGCGCGGTCCCGCCGACGGCCAGCACCCCGACCAGGGCGGCCGCCGCCCCGGGCACGAGCACCCGCAGCAGCAGGTCCTGGACGGCCTCGACGTCGGAGACCAGCCGGCTCAGGGCGTCCCCGCTGCGCTGGCCGGCCGGCCCCCGACGGGCGGCGAGGCTGGCGAAGACCCGGGCCCGGACGTCGGTGATCATGCGGAGCACGGCGTCGTGACCGGCGAGCCGTTCGGTGTAGCGCAGCACCCCCCGGCTGACGGCCAGCGCCCGGACGGCGACGATGGCGACGGTGAGCCGGTCCAGCGGTGGCTGGCCGGCGGCGCTCATCAGCAGCCAGGTGGCGGTGGCCATCAGGGCCAGCCCGGCGAGTTCGGTGGCCGACGCGAGCAGCCCGGCCCCGACCAGCCGGCCCAGGTACGGCCGGGCCAGCCGCAGCACCACCCGCTCGGGTCCGGTGCTCGGCGGCGGGCCTCCCGCGCCGGGGGGAGGGGCGGTGCTCATCGGCCGGCCTCCGCGGTCGGGGTCAGCTCGGTGACCCGGCCGGCGTCGACGTGCAGCACCCGGTCGGCGTCGGCCAGCAGGGCCGGCCGGTGCGCCACCAGCAGGGCGGTACGCCCGGCGACCAGCCGCCGGGTGGCGTCCAGGACGATCGTCTCGCTCGCCGTGTCCAGCCGGGCGGTCGGCTCGTCGAGCAGCACCAGCGGGGCGTCCCGGAGGAAGGCACGGGCCAGGGCGACCCGCTGCCGCTGGCCGCTGGACAGCCCGTGGCCGCGCTCGCCGAGCAGCGTGCCCAGCCCGTCGGGCAGGGCCGTCACCACCTCGTCCAGCGCGGCGTCGGTGACCGCGCGGGCCAGGTCGGCGTCGGGGGTGTCGGGTGCGCCGAGCCGGATGTTGTCGGCAAGCGTGGCGGCGAACAGGTGGGCCCGCTGCGGCACCCAGGCGATCTGCCGACGCCAGTCGTCGCAGTCGACGTCGGCCAGGTCGACCCCGGCCACGGTGATCCGGCCGGCGGTCGGGGTGACGAAGCCGAGCAGCAGGCCGAGCAGGGTGCTCTTGCCGGCGCCGCTCGGCCCGACGACGGCGATCCGTTCGCCGGGCCGGATGGTGAGCGTGACGTCCCGCAGGGCGGTGGTGCGCTCGTAGGCGACGGTGACGCCGGAGAAGACGATCTCGCCGTCGCCGGACGGCGTCCGGACGCGTCCGGTGGCCACCGGGGCATCCCCGGCCGGTACGGCGGAGACGGTCAGTGCCTCGTCCAGCGCCGTCAGCCCCTCCATGCTGGCGTGGAACCGGCTGCCGGCGGCCCGCAACGGCAGGTACGCCTCCGGGGTGAGCAGCAGCACCAGCAGCGCGGTGGCCAGGGTGATCCCGCCGTCGAGCAGCCGGATGCCGACCGGCACCGCGACCAGCGCCACCGACAGGGTGGCGACCAGCTCCAGCACCAGCGCGGAGAGGAAGGCGATCCGCAGCGTCCCCATGGTGGCCACGCGGTGCCCGTCGGCCATCCGGCGGACCACCCTGGTCTGCGCCCGGGCCCGGCCGAACGCGCGCAGGGTGGGCAGCCCGGCGACCATGTCGAGGAAGTGCCCGCCGAGCATCGACAGCCGCCGCCACTGCCGTTCGGTGGCGGCCTGCGCCTGCCAGCCGAGCAGCGCGCCGAAGACCGGGATCAGCGGGAGGGTCAGCACGATGATCAGCGCCGAACTCCAGTCGGCGAAGACCAGCCGGGCGAGCACGGCGGCGGGCACGGTGACGCTGAGCACGAGTTGGGGGAGGTAGCCGGTGAAGTAGGCGTCCAGGGCGTCGAGGCCGCGCCCGGTGAGGGTGGCGAGCTGTCCGGCCCGCTGGCCGGCGACCCAGCCGGGCCCGTGCCGGCCGACGGCGGCGAGCAGGTCGGCGCGGAGCGTCGCCTTCACGGTGGCGGCGGCCCGTGCGGCGACGGTGCCCTGCCCCCAGGTGACCAGGGCCCGGCCGCCGACGGCGGCGACGAAGCCGGCCAGCGCGCCGGTGTCCAGCCGGCCGTCGATGCCGGCGGCGAGCACCGTGGCCAGGGCGGTGGCCTGCCCGACGACCAGCAGCGCGGTGAGCCCGCCGAGGGCCGCGAGCACGGCGAGGTCGCGCCGGGCCGCGGGGACCCGGCGCAGCAGACGCGGGTCGAAGGGACGGCGGTTCACCAGTACACCGGTGCCCTGCCGTCGGTCCGTCCCCGGAACACCCACCAGCACATCGCCTGGAAGCCTAGTAGGGCCGGCAGGAGGGGCAGCAGCAGCCAGCCCAGCAGCTGCGACGTCGGCCCGCTGGCCGCCGCGTCGGTGACGGTCAGGGTGGCTGCCGGGTCGACCGTGGAGACCAGCACCGCCGGCCAGCGGGCGGCACCGACGAGGGCCACCGGTAGCGCGAGGGTCGCGCCGGTGGCGGCCAGGGCCACCCCGGGCCGACCCCGGCGCAGCGCCGCGCGGGCCGCCAGCAGCGCCCCGACCAGCACCACCACCAGCAGTACGGCGGGCAGCGGCTGGCGGGTCGCCGCGCGTACCCGGTCGGAGAGCAGGCCCAGCGTGGTGGCCGTGGTGACCGCGACGAGCGCCCCGACGAGCAGCCGACGGGCCAGCCGGGCGGTCGCCGGGGCGTCGGCGGCCGGCAGGCGCAGGGTGAGGAACGTCGCACCGTGTGCGGCGGCCAGGGCGAGCAGGGCGAGCCCGGTGGCGGCGACGAACGGGGTGGCCAGGTGGGTCTGCCCGGCGACGTGGCCGGTGGCGTCGATCGGCAGGCCCTGGAGCAGCCCGGCGAGCAGGGCGCCCCAGCCGAAGGCGGCCAGCGCGCTGCCGGCCACGATCACCCGGTCCCAGGCCCGGCGGGCGGTCGGGCCGGCGGGCCGGCTGCGGAGCTGCACCCCGACGGTGACCAGGATCACCCCGGCCAGCGCCCCGGCCACGGCGGGGTAGTGGCCGGAGAGGAGTTCGCCCTCCAGGGTGGGGAACGCGCCGAAGAGGATGCCGACGGTGGCCACCAGCCACACCTCGTTGCCGAGGAGGAACGGGCCGAGCGCGGTGAGCCGGGCGCGGTGGGCGGTCGGGGTGTCGCGCCGGGCGAGCAGCAACCCCACCCCGTAGTCGTAGCCGGCGAGGACGAGGTAGCCGGCGAAGAAGAGGCCGAGCAGGGCGTACCAGAGCAGGGGCATCGGGGGGTCCTGTCAGGCGAAGGCGGGGGTGGGGTGACGCGCGTCGTCGGGCGTGCCGGGCGGGCGGCCGAGCGCCGGGTCGACCGCGCCCCGGGCGGCGTGCCGGGCGAGCAGCGTCCAGTTGGTGACGGCGAGCGCGCCGAGCAGCAGGCTGAAGCCGATCAGTGAGGCGAACATCAGGCCCGGGTCGACGCGGGAGACGGCCTCGTCGCTGGGGAGCAGCCCGTACGCGGCCCAGGGCTGCCGGCCGACCTCCCGGGCGAGCCAGCCGAGGATCACCGCGACGAACGGCAGCGGCAGGGCGAGCAGGACGAGCCAGAGCGGGAATCGCAGCCGGATCATCCAGTCCCGCCAGAGCAGCGGCAGCAGCAGCCAGACGCAGCCCAGGGTGAACCCGATGAGGATCATGAAGCCGAGCCCGACGTTGGACAGCACCGGCGGGGTGTAGTCGCCGGGGCCGAACCGGGTGGTCCACTCGGCGATCCGGGCGTCGGCGGTCGGGCCGGCGTCGAACTTGGTGGGTTGCAGCTCGCCGACCGGGCCGAACTGGGCGAAGCCGAACCCCTGCACCAGGCTGACCGACAGGGCGGCGGTGACCAGCCCGATCCGCAGTGAGGTGCGGTGCAGGGCGAAGTCGGCGGTCCGTCGGATGAGGTGCCAGGCGCTGACGGAGGCCATCAGCATGCCGCCGGTGAGCAGGCTGGCGGCGATCACGTGGCCCAGCGCCATGCCGAGGGTGGGGTTGGTGAGCAGCGCTCCGAAGTCGGTCAGGTGGGCGACCCCGTCCCGGACCCGGTAACCGACCGGGTGCTGGAGCCAGGCGTTCGCCACCATGATCCAGAAGGCCGAGGCGTACGCGGTGAGCGCGACCCCCCAGAGCAGCGCCAGGTGTACGCCGCGCCGCAGCCGGTGCCAGCCGAAGATCCACATGCCGAGGAACGTCGACTCCAGGAAGAACGCCACGAGCGTCTCGATCGCCAGCGGGGCCCCGAAGACGTTGCCGACGTAGCGCGACAGCCCGCTCCAGTTCAGCCCGAACTGGAACTCCAGCACGAGGCCGCTGGCGATGCCGAGCACGTAGTTGATCACGTAGAGCTGGCCCCAGAAGCGGGTCATCCGCTCCCACTTCGGGTCCCCGGTGAGTGCCCAGGTCGTCTGGAGGCCGACCAGCAGGGTGACCAGGCCGATGGTGACCGCCACGAAGAGGAAGTGGAGGGAGGTGGTGGTGGCGAACTGGAGGCGCGCGAGGAGCAGGGTGTCCATGAACCTCTCCACTGGTAGTCCCGCTTGTCGTAGCAATGCTACACGTAGCTTGGCTACCTATAGGCGCGTGCGGAAGCGCCGCCCGGTACCCGGGGCGTCAGCTCAGGAACAGCGAGATCGGCAAAGCGGCCAGGGTGGTCGTCACCACCAGCGCGGTGGCCCCGAGCAGCCGGGGCGGCCGGTCCGCGACCAGCAGCCGCTGCACCCGTACGTCGATGTCCCGGTCACCGAGACCGAGCGTGCCGGCCGGGGTGATCCGGTGCCCGGCGGCGGCGAACCGGCGCAGCGCCCCCGCCAGCGGCGCCTCGGCGTGCAGCGCACGGGCCTTGTCGTCGGCCCGCATCTCGACCAGCAGGGCGACCCGCTCGTGGGCGGCGCCCACCCAGCGGAACCACGGCAGCGCGCGGCGCAGCGCGGTGAACGGCAACAGCACCAGGTCGTGCCGCTCCTGGGCGTGCGCCCGCTCGTGGGCGAGCACCGCCGCCAACTCGGCCCGGTCCAGCAGGCTGAGGGTGCCGGCGCTGACCACCACCCGGGGCCGCACCCCGGGCAGGCAGTACGCGGCGGCACCGGGATGGTCGAGCACCAGCGCGCCGGGGATCGCCGGGTCCCGGCGGGCGACCAGGGTGAGCAGGTCCCGGTGCCGACGCTGCGCCCGCACCGTGGAGTGCACGCTGCGGACGGTCGTGCCGAGCAGCACCGCGCCGATGCCGAAACCCACCCCCACCAGGCCCAGGTGGACGGCGGTCACCCCGGCCGGCAGGGTGCCGTGGGCCAGGTCGTCGGCGAGGGCCAGCAGCGCCCCGCCGGTCGGCCGGTCGTACGCGGTCAGTCCCAGCGCCATCGGCAGGCCCATCGCGGACAGGCCGAGCGCCAACCCGACCGCCTGCCAGCAGACGATCGCCACCCGGGGGGCCCGCCACGTCCAGGTGGCGCGGGCCAGCACCTGGGCGGTCAGCCAGCAGGCCAGGACCGCCCCGGCGAAGTGCACGGCGTACGCCACGGCGGCCGCCCTACCGGTCCGTGGCCTCGTCGACGGCCCTGGCCCGGCCGGCGCGCGGATCCCCGACCCGGTCGGTCAGCCCGGCCCCGGTCGACCCGGCGTCGGGCCCGGCCGGTGCCGGGTCGGTCAGCCCCGCCTCCGCGCCGAGCGCCGCCCGCAGCACCTCGGCCTCGGTGCCGGTCACCGAGCGGGCGAAACGCACCAGTGCGGCGTCCCGGCTGCCACCGAGGTCGAGGGCGTCGAGCATGAGCTGGGCGATGTGCGCCTCGCGGCTGGCGGCGGCCCGGTAGCGCCAGGCCCGCCCCTCGCGTTCGCGCTGCACCATGCCCTTGCCGGCGAGCCGGTCCAGCACGGTCATCACCGTCGTGTACGCCAACTCGCGCCCGTCCAGCGCCTCGGCGACCTCGCGCACGGTCACCCCGTCCGACGTGCCCGGGACCCCGTCCCAGAGCACGTCCATCACCGCCCGCTCAAGATCGCCCAACCGAGTCACCAGGTAATCCTACCCCCGGTAGTACGACCGGTTGTCGGACCACCTGACGACCCGGAGGCGGGTGGCCCCTCGGGCCGGTGCGGACGCCGGTCGATCGAGGCCGACCGGGGCCGTTCGGACCTGATCCGGCCCGGCGCTGTCCGTTGCCGGACCGTCCACTGTCGGAGGTCCGACCCCGGCTGGTAGACGATCTCCAGTCTGTGAAGGAGGCACCGTGAAGGCTCACGTCCGTCGGCTGACCGTCGTCCTCGCCGCGACGGCTCTCGGGTCGTTCCCGGCCGTGCCGGCGTCCGCCGCCGGGGTGCCGGCCGCCCCCGTCTCCGTCGCGGCCGAGGTCGACGGGCTGGCCCTGCGGGTCGAGTGGACACCTCCCACCGACCGCAGCGGCATCACCGGCTACCGGGTGAGCACGGTCCCCGCCGGGCTCTCCCTCGACCTTCCGGCCGACGCGCACCGCGCCGTGCTCGCCGGGGTGCGCCCGAACACCGGCTACGTCGCCCAGGTGACCGCCCTGGCCGGGGCCGAGCAGTCGACCCCCACCCGGGCCGGTGGGGCCGTCACGGTGACCGCGCCGGGCGGTTCCCTGGTCGCGGTGCCCCCGGCCCGGCTGCTGGACACCCGCGCCGGGCTGGGCGCGCCGGCCGGTGCCACCCGGCAGGTGACCCTGACCGTGGCCGGGCGGGGTGGCGTCCCCGCTACGGCGGTGGCGGCGGTGGCGTTGAACGTCACGGTCACCGCCCCGGCCGGCGGCGGCTTCGTCACGGCGTACCCGGGCGGTACGGCCCGACCGACGGCCTCGAACGTGAACTACGCCCGGGGGCAGACGGTGGCCAACCTGGTCGTGGTGCCGGTCGGCGCGGACGGCACCGTCGTGCTCTACTCGTCCGCCCCGACCCACCTCGTGGCCGACGTCGCCGGCTGGTTCTCCACGGCCGGTACGGCCTCACCCGCCGCCGGCCTGTTCCACGGCCTTGCCCCCGCCCGCCTGGTCGACACCCGCAGCGGGCTCGGCGGAACCACCCCCGGCCCGGACGGGCAGCTCGACGTCCAGGTGACCGGGGCCGGCGGGGTGCCCGCCTCCGGGGTGTCGGCCGTGGTGCTCAACACCACCGTGGCCGGCGCCGACACCGCCGGTTTCGTGACGGCCTACCCGGCGGGGCAGCCCCGCCCGACCGCCTCGACGCTGAACTTCGTGGCGCGGCAGGTCCTCGCCAACCGGGTCATCGTGCCCGTCGGGGCCGACGGCAGGGTGAGCTTCTACAACCGGGCCGGGTCGACCCCGCTCGTCGTCGACGTCACCGGCTGGTTCAGCGACGGGTCGGACCCGTCGGTCGGTGGGGCCTACCTGGCCAGCGTCCCACCGACCCGGATCGTCGACACCCGCAGCGGCCTGGGGGCCGCGAAGGGGCCGGTCACCGGGGGTGCCTCGCTCCCGGTGGCCGTGGCGGGCCGGGCCGGCCTTCCGGCGGCCACCGCCGCGTTGCCACCCACCGGGTTGGTCGCCAACGTGACGGCGGTCCAGCCGACCAGCGCCGGGTTCCTGACCGTCTATCCGTCCGTCACCGCCCGACCGACCGCCTCGGACCTCAACTTCACCCCGGGCGCGGTGGTGCCCAACCTCTCCGTCGCCCCGCTCGGTGTCGACGGCGGCGCGCTGGTGCACAACTCGGCCGGTGCCACCCACGTCGTCGTGGACGTGGTCGGCTACTTCCTCGGCGACACGGCGGTGCCCAGCAGCACCCGCCAGGTGAGCGCCGGTGACGTCCGCGCGGTGACCGGCGCACCCGACGGTGACCGCCAGGTGGTGCTGGCCCCGACGGCGGCGACGCCGCAACCGGGTGAGGTGCTGTCCGCCGGGCCCGGCGCGGCGACCCCCGACGGGCTGCTGGTCAGGGTCGTCGACACGGGCACCGACGCCCAGGGCAACCGGGTGCTGGCCACCGAACCGGCGACGTTGCAGGAGGCGTTCGGGGCCGGGCACTTCGCGATGTCGGCCCCGCTGTCCGCCGACGACGTCGTGGCCGCCGGCACCCCGGCCGGGGCGGGGCCGGCCGCCCTGACCCCGGACCGGTTACGGCGGAGGCTCGCCGGTCGGGAGGCGACCAGCCCGGTGGGGCAGGGCATCAACCGGACGGTGAGCTGCTCCGGGGGCGGCTCGGTCGCGGTGGTGGGGAGTGTCAGCGTCAGCCCGTCGGTCGACCTGGCGGTCGAGTGGGGCTGGTTCTCGGTGCAGTCGGTGACGTTCACCGGCACCCTCTCCCAGGACGCCGCGCTGACCGCCACCGCGAAGGCGGCGAGCGGCTGCCACCTCGGGCCGGTGCCGCTGCTGCCCACGCCGATCCGGTTCACGCCGATCACGTTCAGCATCGGGCCGGTGCCGGTGGTGGTCACCCCGCAGGTGCAGTTCTACCTGTCGGCCGAGGGCACCGTCAGCGCCCAGGTCACCGCCGGTGCCACCCAGCACGCCGAGGGCACGCTGGGGCTGTCCTGGTCCGGGGCCAACGGCCTGCGACCGATCGCCCGTACGAACAGCAGCTTCACCTACACGACGCCCACCCCGACCGGCGGCGCGTCGGTGGCCGCGCGGGTGGGCCCCCGGCTCGAACTCTTCCTGTACGGGGTGGCCGGCCCGTACCTGACGGCGGACGGCACCGTCGGCCTGTCGGCGAATCCGGCGGCCGAACCGTGGTGGACGCTGACCGGTGGCCTGGACGCCGGAGCGGGCATCGCCCTGCCCTCGCTCGGCTTCGACCAGAGCAATCCGTCGATCCTGCGTTACCGCCGGACCCTCGCCCACGCCCCCTGGCCGCAGCACCTCTACGCGGTGGAGTGCGTGAGCAGCGACTGCTACACCACGCTGCGCCTGGTGCAGACCGACGACCGGGGTGGCGCGCGGCGGCAGATCGGCGGGACCTTCTCCGGCGGCGTGATGGGCCTGGCGGTCAACCCGGCCGGCACCGAGGTGATCTACCAGCGGACCTTCTCCGGCCGGGGCAAGCCGCTCTTCGTCCGCAACGTGGCGACCGGGCAGGACCGTCAGCTCACCGCGCAGGACCCGAAGTGCACAGGCATCGACACGTTCGACACGTTCCCGGTGTGGTCCCCGAACGGCGCGACCGTCAGCTTCTCCCGCAGCAGCAGCTTCGGTAACTACACCTGCCCGTCGGACGGCGTCTACGTCGTCCCCGCCGGTGGCGGCACCCCGACCCGGGTCAGCGCCAACCGGTGGGACGGGCCGCCGTCCTGGAACCCGACCAGCGACCGGTGGGCGGTGACCACCGCCACCCAGCCGGCGACGCTCTACACCAGCGCCCCCAACGGCAGCGGGAAGAAGACCCTCTACACCGGAGGCCGCGACGAGGGCTTCAGCCCCGCCGCCTGGTCGCCGGACGGCGCGACGATCGCCTTCGGCACGGTCAACGGCCGGGTGTACGGCTACTCGCCGGCCGGCGCCCGGCTGTGGAGCCTGACGCCGGCCAACTACTGCACCGGCTATCCGGTGTCCTGGGCCCGGGACGGCGAGTCCGTCTTCTACCTCGGCTGCCAGTCGGGAAACAGCTCCCGCACCGTCTACCGGGTCAACGCGGCCAACGGTGCGGCCCCCGCCCCGATCACGTTCGACCGCCCGGTCGTCGCGCTGGCGGTGGGCCGCTGACCGACACCGTGACCCGGGCCGTCACACCCCCTTGGGGTGCCAGACGGTCTTCGTCTCCAGCAGCGCGGTCATCCGGCCCAGGCCCGGGTCGCCCGTCCAGTCGTGGTCGGCCGGGGCCGGCCGGAGCACCCGCTTGAGGTTCTCCGCCGCCCTGGCCTCCAGGTCGGTCGCCAGCTCGGAGTCGGTCACCCCGGCCAGGTCGATCGCGTTGACGTCCAGGTGCGCGGCAAGCGTCGGCGCGGTCTCGGTGATCCGACCGGTGAGCAGGTTGACCACCCCGCCGGGCAGGTCCGAGGTGGCCAGCACCTCGGCCAGGGTCACCGCCGGAAGCGGAGCTGACGGGGAGGCCGCCACCACCACCGTGTTGCCGGTGACGATGGCCGGGGCGATCACGCTGACCAGGCCGAGCAGCGCCGGGGATTCGGGGGCCACCACCGCCACCACCCCGGTCGGCTCGGGTGCGGACAGGTTGAAGTAGGGCCCGGCGACCGGGTTCGCGCCGCCGTACACCTGGGGGAGCTTGTCGGCCCAGCCGGCGTACCAGACCCAGCGGTCGACCGCCGCGTCCACCTCGTCGGCCGGCACGCCGAGCGCGACGAACTGCTCGCGGCGGCCCTCCAGCATCTCGGCCACCCGGTAGAGGATCTGACCCCGGTTGTACGCGGTCGCCCCGGCCCAGCCCTTCACGGCGGCGCGGGCGGCGACCACGGCGTCCCGCGCGTCCTTGCGGGAGGCCAGTGACACGTTCGAGTCCTGCACGAGATACGACCGTCCCGACTCGCTGCGCGGGAACTTCCCGCCGATGAAGAGCTTGTACGTCTTGCGTACCGCGACCCGCTCAGACATTGAGGTACGCCTCCAGCCCGTGCCGGCCACCCTCGCGGCCGTAGCCCGACTCCTTGTAGCCGCCGAACGGCGAGGTCGGGTCGAACTTGTTGAACGTGTTGGCCCAGACCACCCCGGCGCGCAGCCGGTCGGCGGTCCACAGGATGCGCGAGCCCTTGTCGGTCCAGATCCCCGCCGACAGCCCGTACGGCGTGTTGTTGGCCTTCTCCACGGCCTCGGCCGGGGTACGGAAGGTCAACACGGACAGCACCGGGCCGAAGATCTCCTCGCGGGCGACCCGGTGCGCCTGGGTGACCCCGGTGAAGATGGTCGGCGCGAACCAGAACCCCCGCTCGGGCAGCTCGCACGGCGGCGACCAGCGCTGCGCGCCCTCGGCGGCCCCGGCGTCGGACAGCTCCCGGATGCGGGCGAGCTGGGCGGCCGAGTTGATCGCCCCTACGTCGGTGTTCTTGTCCAGCGGGTCACCGACCCGCAGCAGCGCCATCCGCCGCTTGAGCGCGTCGAGCACCTGCTCGGCGACGTTCTCCTGGACCAGCAGCCGGGAACCGGCGCAGCAGACGTGGCCCTGGTTGAAGAAGATGCCGTTGACGATCCCCTCGACGGCCTGGTCGACCGGCGCGTCGTCGTAGACGATGTTGGCGGCCTTGCCGCCCAGCTCCAGGGTGACCTTCTTGCCGGTGCCGGCCACCGACCGGGCGATCGCCTTGCCCACCTCGGTGGAGCCGGTGAAGGCGACCTTGTCCACGCCCGGGTGCTCCACCAGCGCCCGGCCGGTGTCGCCCGCGCCGGTGACGATGTTGACCACGCCGGCCGGCAGGTCGGCCTGCTGGCAGATCTCGGCGAACAGCAGCGCGGTCAGCGGGGTGGTCTCGGCGGGCTTGAGCACCACCGTGTTGCCTGCGGCGAGCGCCGGGGCGACCTTCCAGGCGAGCATGAGCAGCGGGAAGTTCCACGGGATGACCTGCGCGGCCACCCCGAGCGGTCGCGGCTCCGCGCCGAAACCGGCGTACGGCAGCTTGTCGGCCCAGCCGGCGTAGTAGAAGAAGTGCGCGGCTACCAGCGGCAGGTCGACGTCCCGGGACTCCCGGATCGGCTTGCCGTTGTCCAGCGACTCCAGCACCGCCAGCTCGCGGGAGCGTTCCTGGACGAGCCGGGCGATCCGGTACAGGTACTTGGCCCGGTCCCGGCCCGGCATCGGACCCCAGACCTTCTCGTACGCCTTGCGGGCGGCGCGGACCGCGCGGTCGACGTCCCGGGTGCCGGCCCAGGTGACCTCGGCGAGCACCTCCTCGGTGGCCGGGTTGACCGTCTTGTCGAGGGTCTCGCCGTCGACGAACTCGCCGTCGATGAACAGCCCGTAGGACGACCTGATGTCGACGATCGCGCGCGACTCGGGCGCAGGGGCGTATTCGAACATCATGCTCAGTCCAGGGTGAAGTAGTCGGGACCGGAGTAGGTGCCGGTCGTCAGCTTGGTGCGCTGCATGAGCAGGTCGTTGAGCAGGCTGGACGCGCCGAACCGGAACCAGTCCGGGCTCAGCCAGTCGGCGCCGACGGTCTCGTTGACCATCACCAGGTACTTGATCGCGTCCTTGGTGTTCTTGATCCCGCCGGCCGGTTTGACGCCGACCTGCCGCCCGGTGGCGGCCCGGAAGTCGCGGACCGCCTCCAGCATCACCAGGGTCACCGGCAGGGTCGCGGCGACCGGGACCTTGCCGGTGGAGGTCTTGATGAAGTCGCCGCCGGCCAGCATCGCCAGCCAGGAGGCCCGCCGGACGTTGTCGTAGGTGGCCAGCTCGCCGGTCTCCAGGATCACCTTGAGGTGGGCGTCCCCGCACGCCTCCTTGGTGGCGACGATCTCGTCGTAGACCTCGGCGTAGCGGCCGGCCAGGAACGCGCCCCGGTTGATCACCATGTCGATCTCGTCGGCCCCGGCGGCGACGGCCGACCGGGTGTCGGCGAGCTTGACGTCCAGCGGGGCCTGCCCGGACGGGAACGCGGTCGCCACGCTGGCCAGGTGCACGGCGCTGCCGCGCAGCACCTCGGCCACGTGCGGCACCATCGCCGGATAGACGCAGACCGCGCCGACGTGCGGGCAGGTCGGGTCGGCCGGGTCCGGCCGCAGTGCCTTGGCGGCCAGGGCGCGGACCTTGCCGGGGGTGTCGGCCCCCTCCAGGGTGGTCAGGTCGACCATCCGGATGGCCAGGTCGATCGCCTGCGCCTTCGCGGTGGTCTTGATCGAGCGGGTGCCGAGCTGTGCCGCCCGCTGCTCCGCGCCGACCTGGTCCACCCCGGGCAGGCCGTGCAGGAAGGTCCGCAAAGCGGTCTCGGATCGCCCCAGCTCGGACAGGTCCGACCGGGCCGACGTCGTTGTCGCCGTCATGCCCCGAATACTACGCAGCCGCGAGTCGGGTGATCCTGGTCACAACCCCTCGGGGTGACCGGCCCGGCCCGCCGGGCCGGGGGTGAGCGACGTCGCCGCCCGCCGCGCACCCGTACTGCCGACCGACCGGGACCGGTAGGTTGAGCGATCGTGGACGTACACGTCATTGACCACCCGCTCGCCCAGTCCCGGCTGACCGCCATGCGGGACGCCCGGACCGACTCGTCGTCGTTCCGGGCCGCGCTGCACGAACTCACCACCATGCTGGTGTACGAGGCCGCGCGCACCTTCCCCGTCGAGAAGTACCCGGTGCAGACCCCGGTCACCGGTGCCGAGGGGACCCGGTTGGCGAACCCGCCGCTGCTGGTGCCGGTGCTGCGGGCCGGCCTCGGGATGGCCGACGCGGCGCTCGGGCTGCTGCCGGAGTCGTCGATGGGCTTCGTCGGCCTGGCCCGCGACGAGGAGACGTACGAGCCGCGCGCGTACATGGAGTCGCTGCCCCGGGAGCTGGCCGGCCTGCCGGTGCTGGTGCTCGACCCGATGCTGGCCACCGGTGGTTCGCTGGAGCACTGCTGCCGGCTGCTCGCCGACCGGGGCTGCACCGACATCACGGTGCTCTGCGTGCTCGCCGCGCCGGTCGGCATCGCCCGTCTGGAGCGGTCGGGGCTGCCGCTGCGGCTGGTCACCGCGTCGATCGACGAGGGGCTGAACGACAACATGTTCATCGTCCCGGGCCTCGGCGACGCCGGGGACCGCCAGTTCGGCGGGATGCCCCGCTTCTGACCGGCCCGCCGCCGGTGCTTCTCACCTGCCCAGCGCCGGTGCTTCTCACCTGCCCACCGTCGGTGCGACCGGCGTGAGCAGGCGGGCGGCCGGCAGGTCGCGGGGGAGCGGTCGGAGCGGCCGTGGGCGTTGCCCTCCCACCCCGAGCGAGTCGGTGAGCGCGGGGTGCGTTCAGGCGCTACCGTCTCGGGCCATGACTGGTGTTGCGCTGGCGGAGGAGTTGTTGCTCCTCGCGTATGACGATGAGACCGGCAAGGCGACCATGCCCCGGATCAGCCTCGACCTGGGGATGGCCGCCGCCGTCCTGGTCGAGCTGGCACTTGCCGGCCGGATCGCGTACGTCGATGGGAACCTGGCGGTGACCGACCCGACGCCGGTCGGCGAACCGATCCTGGACGGGGTGCTGGGCCGGATGGCCGCCGACACCCCGCACAGCCCCTCCTCCTGGGTACAGCGGCTGCGGCACGGCCTGCGTGACCGCATCCTCGGCGACCTCGTCGAGCGGGGCGTGGTGCGTGACGTCGAGGAGACCGAGCTGGACTTCATCGTGGTGCACCGCTACCCGACCACCGACCCGTCGGTGGAGCAGGACAGCCGGCGGCGGCTGGCCGAGGCGTTGGCCGGCGAGCAGCTTCCCGACGAGCGGACGGCGGCGCTGGCCACCCTGGTGGCGGTGCTGCGGATGGAACCGGCGCTCGGCCTGACCGGCAGCGCCGCGCAGGACGCCCGGCGTCGGCTGGAGGAGATCGCGGGCGGAGCCGGGTTCTCCGGCACGATCAGCCTGGAGGAGTCGGTGGTCCGCCCGTCGGTGGCCCTGGTGGTCACCGCCCTCGGGCAGGCCGTCGACCAGGCGCTCGGCAAGCGCGCCGTGGGCTGAGCCGGGCGGGCACGGCGGCCTCAGCGGACGAGCGGGGACCGGCTCTGGGCGGGTGAGCCGGTCTTCAGTGGATGAGCGGGCCGGTCTTCAGCGGGTGAGCCGGTGGGCCCTGACGTGGGTGACGAAGGCGGACCAGGCGGCGGGTGGGACGGTGAGGGTCGGGCCGGTCGGGTCCTTGCTGTCGCGGATGCCGATGATGCCGGGGAGGTTGTCGGCCACCTCGACGCACTCGCCGCCGTTGGTGCCGCTGCGGGTGCTGGTGCGCCAGCGGGCGCCGGTCAGGTCACTCATGGCACTCTCCCCGGATCGCGTCGATCAGCTCGGTCGATTGTCCCGCGTCGAGGGCGAGGGAATCCAGCCCCTTCCAGACCCGCTCGTAGGCGGCGATCTCTGCCGGCTGGTCGAGGTAGAGCGCGCCGGTGAGCCCCTCGACGTAGACGGTCGGCGGCTCGCTCGGGCTGCCGAGCGCCGAGGGCGGGAAGTCGAGCAGCACGAAGGTGCCGGCCTCGGCCGCCAGTGGCGGCCCGGCGGCCAGCGGCAGCACCCGGATCGTGATGTTGTGCCGTTCGCCGACGGCCAGCAGGTGCCGGAGCTGGTCGGCCATCACCGACCGGCCCGGCACCGGGCGGCGCAGCACCGCCTCGCTGAGGATCACCGTCAGCGCGGGGGCCGGTGGGAGCCGCCGGGCCAGCAGCCCCTGCCGCTGAATGCGGAGGCTGACGATCTTCCTTCGTTCCTCCTCGCCCAGCTCGGGCCGGTTGTGCTGGAAGAGCGCGGTGGCGTAGCCGGGAGTCTGCAACAGCCCCGGCACCAGCTCGGCGTTGTAGTAGCGAATGCTGCTGGCGACGTTCTCCAGGCCGACGTAGAGCGAGAACCAGGCCGGCACGGCGCTCCCGTGGGCGTGCCACCACCCCTCGGCCCGGCTCACCTCGGCCAGCCCCAGCAGCACGCTCGTCTGGTCGGGGGTGGCCCGATAAAGCTCGCAGAGCACCCGGACGTCCGGCATCTTGGCCGACGTCAGACCCCGCTCGATGCGCCATAGCTTCTGCCGTGAGCAGTCCAGCTCCCCGGCCGCTGCTTCGATGCTCAGCCGGGCGTCCTCCCGCAATTGGGTGAGCAGCCTGCCGAGCTGCCGTCGCGGCACGGTCGAACTGTTTGTTTCACGCACCGTGCAACACCTTTCCGGCTGAAATGAAACAACGGGTCGCCGCCGATGCAACATCGGAGAGAACGCATACCGGTGACGTCAGGAAAATGGCGAGGGCAATGCGCCGATGCTAATCGCGCGAGCGTTTGGTGTGCAAGGGGTGACCCAGGGCGACATTGGTGTCGGGTCCCGGCTGGCCGGTCACGAGCGCGACACCCCGCCGCCCTCGGCAGGCTGCCCACCGACCCCACGGCGGGATCGCGCGGAGGACCTGCACGCCCGCCCGACCACAGAGGGCTGCCGTTTCCCGGCCAGCGGGCCGGGCCGGGACGCCCCGTTCGACAACCCTCCCGGGTCGTGTGCGGAATTCGGGGAGAGTCGCGCCATGTGGCCGAAATAGCGGCATCCCCAGGCTCGGATAACGCTATTTCGGCCACATCGAGTTGATCGTGCGGCAGGTTGCCCCGCATCCCGACCGGAAGCGCAATATCCCGGTCGGCCGATTCGGCGGGGAGGCCGCCGCAGTATCGCCGACATTGCGGTATCCACCCCGTTCGGATACCGCCATATCGGCCACATCGAGTTGATCACGCGCCGGACGCGCGGCGGAAGACGCGGCAGGCGGGGCGGGGTCAGATGCCGAGGGCGGTGGCGACCTCGGCGCGCAGCGTGGTGAGCGCCGCCGCCGCGCGGGTCCGGGCCGCCGGCACGTCGCCGGCCGCGACCGGCTCCACCACCTCCAGGTACGCCTTGAGCTTCGGCTCGGTGCCCGAGGGACGGATCACCACCCGGGCGGCGGCAGTCCGCAGGATCACCACGTCGGCGTCGGGCAGCAGATCCTGCGCCCCGGTGACCGGCGCACCGAGCAGCGTGGTCGGGGTGGCCGCCCGCACCCGGGCCATCGCGTCGGCGATGATCCGCAGGTCGTCCACCCGGACCGACAACTGGTCGGTGTGGTGCACGCCGAACTCGGCGGCCAGCTCGTCCAGCCGGTCGGTCAGCGTGCGCCCCTGCGCCTTCAACCCGGCGGCCAGCTCGGCGACGGTCAGCGCGGCGGTGATGCCGTCCTTGTCGCGTACGTGCTCGGGGGCGACGCAGTAGCCGAGCGCCTCCTCGTAGCCGTACGCCAGCGGCGGCGTCCCGCTTCCGGCCCGGACGATCCACTTGAACCCGGTCAACGTCTCGTCGTACGCCCGGCCCCGGGCCGTGCACATCGCCCGGAGCAGGGACGACGACACGATCGTGGTCGCGTACAGGCCGTCGACGCCGCGGCGCATCAGGTGGTCGGCGAGCAGCACCCCCACCTCGTCCCCGCGCAGCATCCGCCACCCCGTCCCGGTGCCGGCCGGCTCGCGGACCACCACCGCGCAGCGGTCGGCGTCCGGGTCGTTGGCGATCGCCAGGTCGGCGTCGGTGGCCTGGGCGAGGGCCACCAACCGGTCCACCGCGCCGGGCTCCTCCGGGTTGGGGAAACTGACGGTGGGGAAGGCCGGATCCGGTTCCGCCTGGTCGGGCACCACCCCCGGGGTCGGGAAACCCGCCCGGGCGAAGGCCGCCGTCAGCACCGCCGCCCCCACCCCGTGCAACGGGGTGTACGCCACCCGCAGGTCACGCGGCCCGCCCGGGGTGATCACCGCGACAGCCCGCTCCACGTACGCGGCGACCAGGTCGTCGCCGAGCACCTGGCCGGGCGGCCCCAACGGCACCTGCGCCAGCGGGCCGACCGCCCGGATGGCCGCCTCGATACCGGCGTCGGCGGGCGGCACGATCTGTGCCCCCGCACCGAGCGCTCCACCGAGCTGGGCACCCAGGTAGACCTTGTAGCCGTTGTCCTGCGGCGGGTTGTGGCTGGCCGTCACCATCACCCCGGCCACCCCGCCGAGCTTGCGCACCGCGTACGCCAGCACGGGGGTGGGCAGCGGCCGGGGGAGCAGCAGCGCCGGCCGGCCCGCACCGGTGGCGACCCGGGCGGTGCGCTCGGCGAACTCCCGGGAACCGTGCCGGGCGTCGTACCCGATGACCAGCGGGCCCTCGCCGCCCTCGGCGGCGAGCCAGCCGACCAGCCCGGCCGCCGCCCGGGTGACCACCGCGAGGTTCATGCCGTTCGGCCCGGCGCGCAGCGGGCCGCGCAGCCCGGCCGTGCCGAAGGTCAGCGGGCCGGCGAACCGGTCGGCCAGCTCCGGCGCGCTGGCCGGCAGCCGGTCGAGCACGGCCCGCAGCTCGTCCCGGCTGGCCGGGTCGGGGTCGTCGTCGAGCCAGCGTCGAGCCTGGTCGCGAATCCGGTCGAGGTCAGTGGTTTCCGCCGCCATTGCCCCTTGATAGCACGGCGGTGGTTCGCCGGGCCCGGTCGACCCGGATCACCTCGCCGGGCGGACCGGACCGGCCCGCCCCGCGACCGGCTCAGCTGGACCCGGTGAGCTGGAACGACTTGACCATCTCGTCGAAGATCGGCTTGCTCTCGGTGAACCTGGCGTCGTTGGCGGTGAGGTAGAACGAGTAGATCCGGCCCTCGTGCACCAGACCCCGCCACACGCCGTGCCGCTTGGTGTCGCCCTTGCCGCAGGTGTACTCCAGCTCGGCGGCCGGCTTACCGGCCAGCGTGTTCTCGGTGATCCCCACCTGCTGGTAGGGCTCCACGCAGGACCGGGACCGGGTACGCAGGTTGTCGCCGGCCACCTCGGCCCAGCGGACCGAGGAACTGCCGCCCCGCTCGACCAGGATGCGGACCTTGCGGGTGTCGTCCTGCGGGTCGATGTAGTCGACCCAGTCACCGGCGCTCTTGCGTGCCCACCCCTTCGGCACGTTCACCCGGATGCCCTTGGCGTCGTGCGCCTGCGTCTCGAACCCCCCACCGGCGGGTGCGCTCGGGCCGGCCTGCGGGGGTGGGGTCGACTCCGGGTCGCCGCCGCTGAACAGCGCCACCGCGCCGATCAGCAACACCACGGCCAGGCCGCCGGCCGCCGCGAGCTGGAGCTTGCGCGGCCAGCCCTTCACCGTGCCGACCAGGCGACCGCCGGCACCCTTCGCCCGGCCGAGCGCGCCACCGCCGTCCCCGCCCGGCGGCGGGGGCGGCGACGTCCACGACTGACCGGTGCCGGGGATGGACCACTGCCCGCCGTACACCGCCTGGGTCGGCTCGGCGTTCCCGCCGCCGCCGTAGATGGCCTGGGTCGGCTCCGCCGCCCCGTAGGCGGGCCGGCCGGCCGGGGTGCCCGTGCCGATCCGCTGGGTGGCGTCGGCGGTGCCGCCACCGATGCGCTGGGTGGCCTCCGGCGGGGTGCCCGGGGTGATCCGCTGGGTGGCGTCCGGGGTGATCCGCTGGGTGGCCTCGGTCCTGCCGTACGTCCCGGCGGTCGGGCCGGTCGGCAACGCACCGGCGGTGGGCCCGGTCGGCGGCATCGCGCCGGTCGGGGTGTGCAGCGGGCCGGCGAGCGCGTCGGCGCTGGTGTCGTCGAGGGCACCGGCGGAGGAGGTGGCCACCGGCTCGGGGCGTTCACCCCGGCGCAGCTTCGCCAGCCGGTCGGTCAGCGACTCACCGGCGGCCAGCATCGCCCGGCCACCGATCTGCCCGCTCGGCTTCGACTCGGCCGGCGGAGCGGCGATGGCCGGCGGCCCCGACGGGCGCTGCACCGGCACCACCGAGTACGGGTCGGTGATCGAGTTGACCGCCGTCGCCGTGCTGGTCAGCGGGCCGGCGAGGAGTTCGCGCAGCATCGCCCGCGCGGTGTGCACGTCGAGCCGGCGGGCCGGGTCCTTCTCCAGCAGGCCCATCAGCACGCGGGTCAGCGGGCCGCTGCGCTGCGGGGTGGCCGGCGGGTCCTCGACCACCGCGTGCATCGTCTCGATCGGGTCGCCCTTGTCGAACGGGGGCCGCCCCTCGACCGCCGTGTAGAGGGTCACGCCGAGCGAGAACAGGTCGCTGGGCGGGCCGAAATCCTGCCCCATGGCGCGTTCGGGGGAGATGAAGTGCGGCGAGCCGAGCACCATCCCGGGGGTGGTGAGCTGGACGTCGGTGGGCATCCGGGCCACCCCGAAGTCGGTCAGCACGCAGCGGCCGTCGGTGCAGATCAGCACGTTCGCCGGCTTGACGTCGCGGTGCAGCACCCCGTTGGCGTGCGCCACCTCCAGCGCGCCGAGCAGCGCGATGCCGATCTTGGCGACCGCGCGCCCGGCCACCGGGCCGTCCTCGATCACCATGTCGGCGAGGCTGCGGGCGTCCAGCAGCTCCATCACGATCCACGGCCGGCCACCCTCGGTGACCACGTCGTACACCTGGACCACGGCCGGGTGCTGGATCGCGGCGGCGGCGCGCGCCTCGCGCAGGGTGCGTTCGTACATCGCGTCCCGGTCGCTGGGGGCCAGCCCCGGCGGCAGGACGACCTCCTTGACCGCCACGTCACGTCGCAGCAGGGTGTCTGTCGCGCGCCAGACCGTGCCCATGCCGCCGTTGCCCACCGAGGAGCGCAACTCGTACCGGCCGCCGATGGTGGTGCCGGGTGCTGCACGTCCGTTGGGGGGACTCACTGGTCCGCCGCTCCACGTCGGGATCTGAGTCACAGGAAAAGCCACCGGGAAAGTCGAGGGGGCTGGGACACAACCTCTCTATCTTGCTGGTTCCGACGCCCGATGCGAAACCCGACGCGGCGGACCTTTGTGCTATCCGACCGTACCCACCGTCGGGTCGAACGGTGTGTACCTGGCCGTTCACCTCCCGTCGACCGATGCCGAACCGAGATGTGCGCCATCCCTCACCCCACCGATGCCGCCGCGCGTCCTACCATCCGTGGATGAGTGAAGCGCGGGCGAGCGAGTCGGGGTTCCCCATCAAGGGTGTGTACACGGCTGCGGACCTCCCCCCGGAGCTGGACTCCCGTCTGGGCGAGCCGGGTCGTTACCCGTACGCCCGGGGGGTCTACCCCACGATGTACACCTCCCGGCCGTGGACGATGCGGCAGTACGCCGGCTTCGGCACCGCCACCGAGTCCAACGCGCGCTACCACCAGCTGCTGAAGGCCGGCACGATGGGCCTGTCGGTCGCCTTCGACCTGCCCACCCAGATGGGCTACGACTCCGACGACGCCATCGCCAGCGGCGAGGTGGGCAAGGTCGGGGTGGCGATCGACTCCATCGAGGACATGCGGCTGCTCTTCGACGGCATCCCGCTGGACAAGGTCTCCACCTCGATGACCATCAACGCGCCCGGCTCGGTGCTGCTGCTGCTCTACCAGCTCGTCGCCGAGGAGAACGGCCTGTCCGGCTCGGCGCTCAACGGCACCATCCAGAACGACATCCTCAAGGAGTACATCGCCCGGGGGACGTACATCTTCCCGCCGAAGCCGTCGCTGCGGCTGGTCGCCGACACCTTCGCGTACTGCCGCAAGGAGGTGCCGAAGTGGAACACCATCTCCATCTCCGGCTACCACATGGCGGAGGCCGGCGCGACGCCCGCGCAGGAGATCGCGTTCACCCTCGCCAACGGCGTGGAGTACGTCCGGGCCGCGTTGGCCGCCGGGCTGGCGGTGGACGACTTCGCCCCTCGGCTGTCGTTCTTCTTCGTGGCCCGCACCACCCTGCTGGAGGAGATCGCGAAGTTCCGGGCCGCCCGGCGGATCTGGGCCCGGCTGCTGCGTGACGACTTCGGCGCGAAGGACCCGAAGTCGATGATGCTGCGGTTCCACACCCAGACGGCGGGGGTGCAGCTCACCGCCCAGCAGCCCGAGGTGAACCTGGTCCGGGTGGCGATCCAGGGGCTCGCCGCGGTGCTCGGCGGCACCCAGTCGCTGCACACCAACAGCTTCGACGAGGCGATCGCGCTGCCCACCGAGAAGGCCGCCCGGTTGGCGCTGCGCACCCAGCAGGTGCTGGCGTACGAGACGGACCTGACCGCCACCGTCGACCCGTTCGCCGGGTCGTACGTGGTGGAGGCGATGACCGCCGAGATCGAGGCGGCGGTCAACGACCTGATGGACCGGGTCTTCGACCACGGTTCGGCGGTGGACGCGATCGAGGCCGGGTTCCAGAAGCGGGAGATCGAGCAGTCGGCCTACCGGTTCGCCCAGCAGATCGACGCGGGGGAGCGGGTGGTGGTCGGGCTGAACCGCTTCCAGATCGACACCGAGGAGCCGTACGAGCCGCTGCGGGTGGACCCGACGATCGAGGCGACCCAGGCGGAGCGGCTGGCCCGGCTGCGGGCCGAGCGGGACGGCGCGGCGGTCGACCGGGCCCTGGCCGAGCTGCGGGCCGCCGCCGAGGGCGACGAGAACGTGCTCTACCCGATGAAGGAGGCGCTGCGGGCCCGCGCCACGGTGGGCGAGGTCTGCGGCACGCTGCGCCAGGTCTGGGGGACGTACCGCCCGAGCGACCGCTTCTGATCCCGGCCGGACCGCCGCGGTCCGGCCGGTGCGCCGCCCGCGACCCGGCGGGCGCACCGCCGCCCGACGTTGATCCACACGGCGACCTCCGCCGGCAGCCCGCTGCCGGCAGGGGTCGCCGTCGTCGTCCGGTCGGGGCCGTTAGGGGTCGCCAGGCGAGAGGGGCGGGGCTACCGTCGGTGACAACCTGGCGGTGGTGTGACGGTCGGTTCGTCCGGCTGGTGGGTGGTCCGCGCGGCCGGGGCGTGCGGTGCGGGGTTCGTGGGTAAACCCGTGCGGGTGAACGGGACGGACAGCATGTCCGGGCGGGCCCGGAGACGCCGTGTCACCGTCGGGAACCGGTTGACCACCCGGCGGCGTCGGCTAATTGTCGGACCGGCGGCCAACCGGGGCGACCAATGCGACAATTCGGATACGACGGCCCCGGATCGACGCCGATTTCGCGACCGCCCAATCGGTTACGCGTTGTAGGAGGTGGGGGGCAGATGACGGCGTCCGACCGCGATCTACCTGCTGTCCCGCAGATATTCGAGCCCTCCCACCAGGGCTTACGTGACGCTGTGCGCTCTGATCGCTACCGTAACGAGGTTGCGCAGCGTCACCATCGGAGGTCTAGGCTGTCTGCTGTCCTCCCTGAAGATCCATCCATTTCTAGTGATCGAGAATTCGACGTGACGAGTGCGTTGACGCTGCCGAACGGCAGCCAGCTGGCGTCGTCCTGGCCGGAGGCGCCGTCCGGGTCCCAGCCCCTGCCCCACGATCTGGATCACCTGCTCGCGCTGCGGGTGCCCGGTCTGATCGCCACCCGCCGCCACCTCCACTCCCACCCGGAACTGTCCGGGGAGGAGTTCGAGACGGCGGCGCTGATCGCCCGGGAACTCACCCTCGCCGGGTTGCACCCCCGACTGCTGCCCAAGGGCAACGGGGTGATCTGCGACATCGACGGGCGGCCGGACGGTCCGGTCGTCGCGCTCCGCGCCGACATCGACGCGTTGCCGCTGACCGACCCCAAGGAGGTCCCCTACCGGTCCACCGTGGAGGGGGTCTGCCACGCCTGCGGTCACGACGTGCACACCGCGGTGCTGCTCGGCGTCGGCATGCTGCTGGCCCAGCTCGCCGACGCGGGCCAGCTCGACGGCCGGGTCCGGCTGATCTTCCAGCCGGCCGAGGAGATCCTGCCCTGCGGCTCGCTGGAGGTCATCGAGGCCGGTGGCCTGGAGGACGTCGTCCAGATCTTCGCGCTGCACTGCGACCCCAACCAGCCGGTGGGGAAGGTGGGGCTGCGGGTCGGCCCGATCACCGCGGCGGCCGACAACGTCACCGTGAGACTCAGCGGGCCCGGCGGGCACACCGCCCGTCCGCACCTGACCGTCGACCTGGTCGACGCGCTCGGCCGCCTGGTCACCGAGGTTCCGGCCCTGGTCACCCGCCGGGTGCCGGCCAACAGCGGGCTGCTGCTGGTGTTCGGCCACGCCTCGGCCGGCACCCGGTACAACGTCATCCCGTCCGAGGCGTGCGCGGCCGGCACCCTGCGGGTGATGGACCGCGACACCTGGGAGCGGGCCCCCCAGATCGTCGCTCAGGTCGTCCGGGACGTCATCGCGCCCACCGGCGCCACCGTCGACCTGGAATACCTGCGCGGCCGGCCGCCGGTCAGCAACGACGCCCGCGCCATCGGCATCCTCACCGCCGCCACCGCCGCCGCGCTCGGCCCGGAGGGGATCGCGGAGACGCCGCAGAGCATGGGCGGTGAGGACTTCTCCTGGTACCTCGAACACGTCCCCGGCGCGTTGGCCCGGCTCGGCGTCGGCCGGGTCGGCGGCCCCACCGTCGACCTGCACCGCGCGTCGTTCGACGTCGACGAGCGGGCCATCCCGGTCGGGGTGCGGCTCATGGTGCAGACCGCGTTGCGGGCACTGGCGGCGGTCCGCTAGGCACCGGCGGGTGGCCCCCGCCGCCCGGTCCACCAGGCATCGGCGGGTGTCCCCCGCCGCCCGGTCCCACCGGCGGCGCGGGCCGCCGCTGGCGGCGTCGCCGACGCAGCAGCACCACGGCCACCGTCACGGGCACCCCGATCAGCAGCAGCCAGGGCAGCAACGCCCCCAGCACGGTGAGCAGCACGCCCATCGAGGCGAGGAAGACGGTCCAACCACCGCGCAGGCCCACCATGAAACCGGTCCGGTCCTCCTTCTGCCCGTCGTCGGCCGTCGAGGCGTCCCGGCCGACGAAGGTCACCGTGACCGTGGAGAGCGCCGTCAGGTCGGCCAGCCGACGCTTCTTCGCCTCCAGCGAGGCCAGATCCGCCTCCCGGCGGCTCACCTCGTTCTCCAGCGAGACCAGCTCGGACACCGTGTTGGCGCGGGCCAACAGCCGCCGGGCACTGTCCACCCGGGCCCGCTGCGTGGTGATCCGGGCGTCCAGGTCGACGGTCTCCTCGGTGACGTCCTGGGTACGGATCTCGCGGCGCTGCTGCCGTCCGTAGGTGGCCAGTTCGTCGACGAGCGCGGTGAACTTCGCCGCCGGCACCCTCAGCTCCAGTTCCGCCTGCGCGGACGCCGAGACGCTGCGCCGCTGGTCGCCGCCGACGAACCCGCCGGTGGCGGTGACCGCCGCCACCGCCCGCCGGGCCGCCGCCTCCACGTCGTCCACCTGCACCCGCATCGTTCCGGTGTAGATGATCGCCCGCTGGTCGACGCGCAGGTCGGCAGCGCCCGTACCGGCCTGTCCCGCCGCCGCGTCCCGGTCCGGTGCCGCGCCCCCCGGCGCCTCCTGCGCCGGCGCCTTCTCCTGCGGCGCGGAACCGGCCGAACTGCCGTCGCGGTCGGCCGCCCCGCACCCGGCCAGCAGCAGCGCCGCCAGCCCCGTCGCCGCCAGGGCCCGCGCCCCGGTTCTCGCCGTCCTCAGTGTCATCCCCGCTCCCGTCGTCGTCCGTCCCCCCGGTTCCGGGGCGATAGCTCGGACGCGGCGCACGGCCGCTCCGGTTCCGGCAGACTGCGCTGAGGACATCACGATTCGATATTCGAGGAGTCACGATGCGGCTCACCAAGTACACGCACTCCTGCCTCCGCATCGAACGCGACGGGGCGGTGCTGGTCGTCGACCCCGGCGTGTTCAGCGAGGCGGCGGCGCTGGACGGGGCGGACGCGGTGCTGGTCACCCACGAACATCCCGACCACCTCGACGTGGCCGCGCTCACCCGGCGGCTGGACCGGGCACCACTGCCGGTGTACGGGCCGGCCGCGCTCGGGGCGGTCCTCGGCGACGCGGCGCAGGCCCTCACCCCGGTCGCCCCGGGCGACACCTTCACCGCCGCCGGCATCCCGGTCCGCGCCGTCGGCGGCCGGCACGCCGTCATCCACCCCGACATCCCGGTGGTGGAGAACGTCGGCTACCTGTTCGACGACACGGTCTACCACCCCGGCGACGCGCTGCACGTCCCCACCGACGTCGAGGTGCAGACCCTCTTCGCCCCGATCCACGCGCCCTGGTCGAAGTTCTCCGAGGTGGTCGACTTCATCCGGGCGGTCGCCCCGCGCCGGGCGTACGCCCTGCACGACGCGCTGCTCAACGACAACGGCTACGGCGTGCTCGACCGGCAGTACACGGCGCTGTCCCGCACCGACTACCAGCGGCTGGAGCCGGGCAGCCGGATCGACGCCTGAACCGTGGCCGTCGACGAGTCCGAGCTGGCCCGGCAGCTCTACCGCACCCCGCCCGACCGGTTCGTCGCCGCCCGGGACGCCGCCGTCGCCGAGGCCCGCCAGGCCGGCGACCCGGCCACCGCCCGGCGGATCGCCGGCTGGAAACGACCCACGGTGGCGGCCTGGCTGGTGAACCTGCTCGCCCTGGACCGTCCCGAACTGGTCGCCGACCTCGGGCCGCTGGCCGAGGCGCTGCGCACCGCCCAGCGTGACCTCAAGGGCCCCCGGCTGCGGGAACTGTCCGCCCAGCGGCGGGAACTGGTCGCCGCCCTGGTCACCGAGGTACGCCGGATCGCCGCCGGCCTTCCCGAGGCGCCGCCCGCCGCCCGGCTCCCGCTGGCCGAGGTCGAGGCCACCCTGCACGCGGCGCTCGCCGACGCCACGGTCGCCGAACAGGTCCGCACCGGACGGCTGCTGAAGGCGGTGCACCACTCCGGCTTCGGCGAGGTGCCCCGCCCGCAGCTCCGACTGGTCACCGGCGGCGCTGAGGCGGCTGCCGGTGGCGGGGCGGAGCGTGCCGGCGGCGGGGAGGCGGACGTCGTACCGCAGCGGGAGGCCGACCGGGGCGGGGCGCGACGGGCCCGGGACGCGCAGGCGGCGGCGCGGGCCGCGCGGGCCGAACGGGCGAAGCGCCGCCGCGCCCTGGACCGGGAGCTGACGGCCGCGCGGGCCGCCCAGCGGCAGGCCGAACGGGACCTGGACGGCACGACGACGGCCGAGCGGGACAGCGTCGCGGCGCTCGACCGGATCGAGGGGGAACTGGCCGAACTGGAGCGTCGTCGGGCCGTCGCCGAACAGGAGCTGAGCCGGGCGAAACTGGCCCGCCGGGCGGCCGAGCGGACGCTGACCGTGGCCCGCCGCCGCACCGGTGAGGTGCAGGGCGCGATCGAGGCGGTGGATGCCGAGGAGGCGGACCCCACGGCGGGCGGTGAGGAGGCAGACTGAACGCGATGAATGCGTGTTGCGGGCGTGCGGGATGACGCCGGAGCAGGTGGCCGCCGGGAGCAAACCCGCCGTGCTGGAACTGGGGGAGTTGTTCACCCGCTGCCCGGGGACCCTGCGCCGGGCCAGGACGATGGGCATCCCGGGCTGGGCGTTCTACGTCACCGGGCGGGCCGGCGCACTGGGCGACATCCGGGCCGAGACGGTGGCGGCGGCGCTCGGCTTCCTCGCCCCGGAGGCGGTCGCCGACGGATGGGACACCGCCGTGCGGGTGGTCCGGCCGTTGGAGGTGGCCACCGCCCACCTGACCGAGTGCTGCCGGTGGGGTGCCCAGCATCTCGACGACCTGCCCGGCACACCCCGGCTGACCGCCCTGCTGGAACGGGTGGTGGCCGCCGCCGACGCGACGGGCATGCCGCTGTTCGCCGCCTGGCGGGCGATGCCGCTGCCCGCGCACGCCGAGGGTGCCCGGGCCGCCGTGGCGCTGCTGCTGCTGCGGGAACACTTCACCGGGGCCTACCTGCTCGCCGTACGGGCCGCCGGGATGACCCCGCTGGAGGCGGTGCTGGCCGGGCCGGAGGGGGAGGCCGGGGCGGCGGCCTGCGGGTGGTCCCCGCCGTATCCGCCGGTCGGGCCGCTGGTGCGGCGTCGGCTCTGGGCCGAGGCGGTGACCGACCGGTTGGCCGCAGCCGGGTTCCGGGCGCTGCGTCCGGCGGAGGGCCGGGAGCTGATCGAGTTGCTCACCGACGTACGGGCCCGGCTGCGCGCCGACGCGGACGGCTGACCCGCCGACCGGGTCCGGTCGGACGGCGGCCCGGTCTGGCGCTGGCCGGTCTGACGCGGCCCGGCCCGCCCGGTCAGCCGGTGGCCGGGCCCGGTACCGGCGTGACCGGCCGATGGCCCGGAAAATCGGCGGCGGGGTGGCGGGCGGGGCTGCCAGGATCTGCGGCGTGACACTTCCCGCCGGTTGGACCGCCCGCCGCCCCACCCTGGACGACGTGCCCGCGCTGCTCGCCGTGGTGCACGCCGCCGACACGTTCGCCATCGGTTACCCCGACTTCGACGCCGACGACGTCCGGGCCGCGCTGACCGCGCCGTTCTTCGACCCGCAGCACGACTCCTGGGTGCTGACCGATCCTGATCATCGGGTGGTCGGCTGGAGCGTGGTCGACAACCCGACCGGGGTGGGCCGCGAACAACTCGACGTCTTCGTCGACCCGGAGCGGGCGACGGCGCTGCGGGCCGTGCTGCTCGACCGGATGCTGCACCGGGTCGCCGAACGCGCCACCGAGCGGGGCCGGCCCGCGCTGACCGTCCGCGCCGCCGTCTGCGCGCCGGAGACCCGCTGGGCCGGCGAGCTGACCGACGCCGGGTTCACCCGGGCCAAACGGTACGTGCGGATGAGCCGGTCCCTGGCCGACCTGCCCGCCGAGCCGCCGCCCCCGCCCGGGGTGACCGTCCGGCCGGTGCGGGCCGGTGACGAGGCCGACCTGCGGCTGTTCCACCACATCCACGACACCGCCTTCCGGGACACCCCGGACTACGAGCCGGCCGGGTTCGAGGGCTGGCGGGACCGGCTCACCGACGGCGGGCGGGTCTGGGACGAGTGGTTCATCGCCGAGGTCGACGGCGAGCCGGCCGGCGCGCTCAACTCGTCGGACCAGGCGCTGGAACAGGATTCGGGCTGGGTACGCACGCTGTCGGTGCTGCCCGCGTACCGGCGGCGCGGGGTGGGTGCGGCGCTGCTGCGACGGGCGTTCGCGGTCTACGCGGCCAAGGGCCGGGGACACGCCGGGCTCGGCTTCGACCTGGCCAACCCGACCACCCCGGTCACCCTCTACCGGTCGGTCGGGCTGCACGAGACCCGTTGGATCGACCTGTACGAGCGCAGCGTGCCCGCCGCCTGAGCGGACCGGCCCGGGTGCGGGCCGGTCACCGTCGGCCGGCCCGGTGTGGGCCGGCCGACGCCCGGCGGGGTCGCCGTCGGGTGGCCCCGCCGCCGGGAGCACACTGGACGGGTGCGATACGCGTTACGCCGAGGCGGTGCCGGTGGGGCGGGACCGCAGCTCGGAGACGTAGTCGTCGGGCGCGCCCGCCTTCTCGGCGGCGTTGGCGATCTCCGACAGGTACCAGGCGGTCGGCAGGCCGCCCTCGTAGCCGTCGAAGACGTACACCCAGGCGGTCACGTCCCCGTCCAGCGTCGAGACCCGCACGGTGAGTTTGCGGTACGTGCCGGCGGTGACGCCCTCCAGCTCGTCGAGCTGGGCGGCGTCGTACGGGTCGATGTCGTACAGCGCCACGAAGACCCGGTCACCCGGGGACTCCACCACGGTGCTGACGGAACCCTCCCAGCCGATCACGTCCTCACCGGCGAAGGTCAGCCGCCACCCCTCCAACCAGCCGACGCCCACCATGGGCGAGTGCGGGCAGTAGGCCCGCATCCGGGCGGGGTCCAGGTTTGAGCCGTAGGCCGCGTAGTGACGCACGGCGATGACGATAGCCCGGCGAACGGGTGGGGGAGAATACGACAGTGCGTGTCGGACGGGTTCGGGAGAAGAAAGTCACTGTGAGCACCGAGGAAGGGCGAGGGCTGTGAGCCACATCGTGATCATCGGCGGGGGGCCGGCCGGCTACGAGGCGGCCCTGGTCGCCGCCCAGCTGGACGCCGACGTCACCGTGGTGGAGGCCGAGGGCGCGGGAGGGGCATGCGTACTCTCCGACTGCGTCCCCTCGAAGACCTTCATCGCCAGCTCGGAGGTGGTGACCGGCTACCGGGACACCGACGAGTTCGGCATCCACTCCGACGGCCTGGAGGCGGTCACGGTCGACGCGCCGGCCGTGCACGCGCGGGTGAAGCGGCTCGCCCTGGCCCAGTCCGCCGACATCCACGCCAAGCTGATCAAGGCGGGCGTGACCTTCGTCGCGGGCACCGCCCGGATGGGTGAGGACACTCTCGGTCACACCCACCGGGTCGTCGTCACCCCCGCCGACGGCGGCGCGGAGTACGCGATCGACGCCTCCACCGTGCTGGTCGCCACCGGCGCCACCCCGCGTCAGCTCCCCACCGCGCTGCCCGACGGGGAACGCATCCTCACCTGGCGGCAGGTGTACGACCTGCCCGAGCTGCCCGCCCACCTGATCGTGGTGGGTTCCGGCGTCACCGGGGCCGAGTTCGCCAGCGCCTACCTGGCGATGGGGGTCGAGGTGACCCTGGTGTCCAGCCGGGACCGGGTGATGCCGCACGAGGACGCCGACGCGGCGATGGCCATCGAGCACGTCTTCCGCAGCCGGGGCATGACCATCCTCAACAACTCCCGGGCGGACGCGGTCCGACGCGTCGGCGACGGCGTCGAGGTGGTCCTCTCCGACGGCCGGGTGGTGACCGGTTCGCACGCCCTGATCGCCGTCGGCTCGATCCCGAACACCGCCGACCTCGGCCTCGCCGAGTACGGCGTCGAGCTGGCCAAGGGCGGTTACGTCACGGTCGACCGGGTGTCGCGTACCAACGTCCCCGGCATCTACGCCGCCGGCGACTGCACCGGGGTCCTGCCGCTGGCCAGCGTCGCCGCCATGCAGGGTCGGATCGCGATGTGGCACGCCCTCGGTGAGGCGGTCCGGCCGTTGCGGCTGCGTACCGTCGCCGCGAACGTCTTCACCGACCCGGAACTGGCCACCGTCGGCGTCTCCCAGGATGAGGCGGACGCCGGCCGGACCCTGGCCCGCCAGGTGATGTTGCCGCTGACCGGTAACGCCCGCGCGAAGATGGACGACCTGGCGGACGGCTTCGTCAAGCTGTTCTGCCGCCCGTCCACCGGCCAGGTGGTCGGCGGCGTGGTGGTGGCTCCCAAGGCCAGTGAGCTGATCCTGCCGATCACCATGGCGATCGAGAACAACCTCACCGTCAACGAGCTGGCCCAGACCATCACGATCTACCCGAGCCTGTCCGGTTCGATCACCGAGGCCGCCCGTCAGCTCATGCTCCACGAACTCGAATGACCCCCTGACCCGGGTCGGGCGTCGGTCGTGCTTCGGCCGATATCCGACCCGGGCCGGGACGGCGTGTGGTCAGGCCACGTTGAGCCGGATGTTTCCGATGCGGGCGACCACGTCCACCTGGCCGCCTAGGCCGGTGACATAGGCGCGGAGCGATTCCAGGCTGGTGTGCTCGCCGTTCTCGATCTGGCTGATCCGGGCCTGGGACAGGCCGGCGGCCTCGGCGAGCTGTTGTTGGGTCATGCCGAGCTGCCGGCGGATGTCGGCCAGTTGCGCGCCGCTGACGGAGGCGAGCATCCTTTCCCGGAATCGACCACGACGGGCGACCCGCTCGGGGTCGTCCCAGGAGGGGTCGATCTCACGCGCCTTGGCCCTGACCTCACGCCAATCGGAACCGTTGCTCATCGTTGCGCTTCCTTCGGTGCGATCAGGTGTTCCTCGAACCTTGCGTCGGCGAGTGGCACGGCCTTCCGGTACCAACTCTGCCACTGACCCGACTTGTCGCCGGCGACCAGGAAGACCGCCTCACGTAGCGGATCGAAGGCGAAGATCATCCTGATCTCCGTGGTGCCACTCGACCCTGGTCGCAGCTCTTTCATGTGATGGAACGAGCTGCCCTTGAGCCGGTCCACCAGTGGACGCCCAGTGCCGGGCCGTGCTCGGCGAGCAGGTCGATGGCCTCACCCACCAGATCCGCGCTGGCCGGATCGACGCGGCACAGGTCGAGGAACCACGCCTCCACCTCGGGATGCAGCCTGACGTCCCACACCTGCCCAATATAAGCGAACCTTATGGGCTTGCCGAGGTTTCCCGTACCGGAGACCGGGCCGGTCGCGCTGACCACGGCCACCTTCGGTGACCGCGTGGCTGCGCATACCAGGGTGGTGTGCCGCCCGCCGCACGGCGGCTGCCGCCCGGCGCGGCCGTCGGGAGGGGGTCGGCGAAGCGGAGGGCGTCGGCGTACCGTTGAGTACGCGGTCCCCACACCGTCAGGTCCCCCGTTCCTGACGAGCGGGCCGCCGAGGGTCGCCGGCAGGTCCCGTGCCGGCGACCCTCCCCCTTTCCGGTACCGCCACCACGACGGGTACGCGTGTCACTGCCGGTGCGGCGCATCCGCGCCGAATTTGGCGGAGGGATGATCGCCGTTCGGGCACAGCGGTTGTCGGCACGCGGACAGCAGGCTCCGCCCACGGGTGCCGCTCGGATAGCGTCCCGGGCCCAACCGACATTCTTTCGGAGGCTCGTAGATGCTTTCCACGCTGGTGCGGGGTGCGCTCGTCGTGACCCTGGCGCTCGGCAGCACCCTCGTCGTCGTGACCGGCCCGGTCGAGGCGGGGGCGACGAGGTACAAGAACTGCACCGCGCTGAACAAGAAGTACAAGCACGGGGTGGGCAGGAAGGGGGCGAAGGACAAGGTCCGGGGCAGCACCAAACCCGTCACGAACTTCACCGTGTCCGACTCGGTCTATGCCAAGAACACCCACCTGGACCGGGACAAGGACAAGGTCGCCTGCGAGAAGCGCTGAAAAATGCGCTCGCCCGGGTCATCGCGGAGGTCGTACGGTGACCGCATGCGCAGTGCTGTGGTGACCACGACGCCGGGAGATCCCGGCGCGCCGCACTGACGTCTTCCGTCGACGAGGCCCCGGGCGATCCGCCCGGGGCCTCGTGGCGTCGCGGGCACGGTCGCCTCCGGGTCGTACCCGATCAAGGAGCGCGACATGATCGACCACCGTAGGCTCGGCCGCGAACTGGACCTGTTCGTCTCCGACCCGCTGGCGGGCGCCGGGCTGCCGATCTGGCTGCCGGCCGGCGCGGCGGCCCGGCACGCCGTCGAGGAGTACGTCCGCGAGCTGGAACGCCGGGCCGGCTACCAGCACGTGTACTCCCCGCCGCTGGGCAGGCGCGAGTTGTTCGCGCTCTCCGGGCACCTCGGCCACTTCGCCGACGAGATGTTCCCACCGATGCGGATGGGCGACGACGAGTTGCTGCTCCGGCCGGCGCTCTGCCCGCACCACGCGCTGGTCTACCGGGCCCGGGGCCGCTCCTACCGGGAGCTGCCGCTGCGCGTCGGCGAGCTGGGCGGGATGTACCGGGCGGAACGGTCCGGGGTGCTCGGCGGGCTGGCCCGGGTGCGGGCGATCTCGCTCAACGACGCGCACAACTTCTGCACCCTGGAGCAGGTCGGCGACGAGGTGCGGGAGATCCTGCGGCTGATCCGCCAGGCGCACGCGGCGCTCGGCGTCCGCCCGTCCGGGTTCCGGTTGTCGCTGCGCGGGCCGGGCGCGAGGTACGTCGGCGACGACGCGTCCTGGGCACGGGCCGAGGAGCTGCTGCGGGCCGCCCTCGACGGGGTGGACCACGTGGAGTCGCCCGGCGAGGCCGCCTTCTACGGCCCGAAGATCGACATCCAGGTGGTCGACGCGGCCGGCCGGGAGTCGACCATCTCCACCGTGCAGATCGACTTCGACAAGCCGGAGAAGTTCGACCTGTCGTACACCGATGCGGCGGGTGCCCGGCGACGGCCGGTGCTGGTGCACCGCAGCCTGGTCGGGAGCATGGAGCGACTGTTCGCCTACCTGATCGAGGCGCACGAGGGCGCCTTCCCGCCCTGGTACGCCCCGGTGCAGCTGCTGCTCCTGCCGGTCGACGCCGGGCAGGCCGACGCGGTGGCCCGGGTGGCCCGGCGGGCGATCGACGCCGGGCTGCGGGTCGAGGTGGACGCGGGCGGCTCGCTGGGTGCCCGGGTCCGCGACGCGGCCCGCCGCCGGGTGCCGTACGTCGGGGTGGTCGGTGCCCGGGAGGCCGCCGACGACGCGGTGGCCCTGCGGCTGCGCGACGGCCGCAGCCTCGACCCGATGCCGGCGGCGGACGCGGTGCGGCTGATCGACGCGGTGGTGGCGGCCCGCTCGGCGCAACTGCTTCCCGCCGGCTGACGGTGCGGGGGTCGGGGGAGGATGCCCCCGGCCCCCGCACCGCTTCGTCACTCAGCCCCGGGCCGGTGCCGGTGCCGCCGCTGCCGGTGCGGCCTCGTCCTCGACCACCGCTGCGGCGAACTGCGCCTGGTAGAGCCGGTGGTACGCCCCCCGCGCGGCGAGCAGTTGCTGGTGGGTGCCCTGCTCGACGATCCGCCCGTTCTCCATCATCAGGATCAGGTGGGCGTCGCGGATGGTGGACAGCCGGTGCGCGATGACGAAACTGGTCCGGTCGGACCGCAGCGCCGCCATCGCCCGTTGCAGCAGCACCTCGGTGCGGGTGTCCACCGAGCTGGTCGCCTCGTCCAGGATCAGCAGCGACGGCTCCGCCAGGAACGCCCGCGCGATGGTGATGAGCTGCTTCTCACCGGCGCTGACGTTGCTGCCCTCCTCGTCGATGACGGTGTCGTACCCGTCGGGGAGGCTACGGACGAACCGGTCCACGAAGGTGGCCCGCGCGGCGGCGAGGATCTCCTCCTCGGTGGCGTCCGGCCGGCCGTAGGCGATGTTGTCCCGGATGGTGCCGCCGAACAGCCAGGTGTCCTGGAGCACCATGCCGATCCGGCCGCGCAGGTCGTCGCGGCGCAGCGTGGTGATGTCCACCCCGTCGAGGGTGATCCGCCCGGAGTCCAGTTCGTAGAAGCGCATCACCAGGTTGACCAGGGTGGTCTTGCCGGCGCCGGTCGGGCCGACGATGGCCACGGTGTGACCCGGCTCGGCGACCAGGGACAGGTCGTCGATCAGCGGGGTCTGCGGGTCGTACCGGAAGGAGATGTTCTCGAACTCGACCCTCCCGTGCGGTTCGACGACCCGGGCCGGCGTGGCCGGGTCGGGGCTCTGCTCGTCGGCGTCGAGCACGGCGAAGACCCGCTCGGCGGAGGCCACCCCGGACTGGAGCAGGTTCGCCATCGAGGCGACCTGCGTCAGCGGCTGGGTGAACTGCCGCGAGTACTGGATGAACGCCTGCACGTCACCGAGGCTCATCGCCCCCGACGCCACCCGCAGCCCACCGACCACGGCGATCGCCACGTAGCTGAGGTTCCCGACGAACATCATCGCCGGCATGATGATCCCGGAGATGAACTGGGCACCGAAGCTGGCCCGGAACAGCTCCTCGTTCTTGGCACGGAAGCTGGCCTCCACCTCCGGGGAGCGCCCGAAGACCTTGACCAGCTCGTGGCCGGTGAACGCCTCCTCGATCTGGCCGTTCAGCTCGCCGGTGTGGGTCCACTGGGCGATGAACTTCTGCTGCGACCGCTTGGCGATCTGCTGCGTCACGATCACCGACAGCGGAACCGCGACCAGCGCGACCAGCGCCAGCAGCGGCGAGATCCAGAACATCATCGCCAGCACGCCGACCACGGTCAGCAGCGAGGTGAGCAGTTGGCTCAGCGTCTGCGACAGGGTCTGCGAGATGTTGTCGATGTCGTTGGTGACCCGGCTGAGCAGCTCGCCGCGTGGCTGCCTGTCGAAGTAGGGCAGCGGCAGCCGGTTGAGTTTCTCCTCCACCTCGGCGCGCAGCCGCAGCACGGTGGCCTGGACCACCCCGTTGAGCAGCCAACCCTGCCACCACATCAGCAGGCTGGCGGCCACGTAGAGGCCGAGGGCGAACAGCAGCGTCCGGCCGAGGGCGTCGAAGTCGATGCCCGCCCCGGGGACCACGTCCATCCGGGCGACCATGTCGGCGAGGTTGTCGTTGCCGGCAGCCCGCATCCCGGACACCGCCTGGTCGACGGTGGTGCCGGGGGGAAGCTGCCGGCCGATCACCCCGGCGAAGATGATGTCGGTGGCGTGGCCGAGGATCTTCGGCCCGATCACGCTGAACCCCACGCTGGTCACCGCCAGGGCGATGATGCCGGTCAGCGTCACCCGGTGCGGTCGCAGCCGGCCGAGCAGCCGGCGGGCCGACGGCCCGAAGTTCATCGACTTCTCCGCCGGCATGCCGGCGCTCATCCACGGCGGCCCACCGCCGCGCCGGCCGGCCGCCGGCAGCCGCTTCGGCGTGGTCTCCTCCGGGGCCTTCTTCTGCTCGGGTACGGCGGTCATGCCGGCACCCCCGCAGTCTGCTGCGACGCCACGATCTCGGCGTACGTCGGGCAGGTGTCGAGCAGCTCGTCGTGTCGGCCCATCCCGACCACGCCTCCGTCCTCCAACACGATGATCTGGTCGGCGTCGATGATCGTGGAGACCCGTTGGGCCACGATCACCACTGCCGCGTCGGCGGTGACCGGGCGCAGCGCGGCCCGCAACCGGGCGTCGGTGCCCAGGTCGAGCGCCGAGAACGAGTCGTCGAACAGGTAGATCTCCGGCTTACGGACGAGTGCCCGCGCGATGGCGAGGCGTTGCCGCTGCCCGCCGGAGACGTTCGTGCCGCCCTGCGCGATCGCCGCGTCGAGGCCACCGGGCATCTGGGCCACGAAGTCGCGGGCCTGGGCGATCTCCAACGCCGTCCACAGGTCCTCGTCGGTGGCGTCGGGATTGCCGTAGCGCAGGTTGCTCGCCACCGTGCCGGTGAACAGGTACGGCTTCTGCGGCACCAGGCCGATCCGCCGCCACAGCTCCTCCGGGGCCAGCTCGCGGACGTCGACCCCGTCGACCAGCACGGTGCCGGCGGTCGGGTCGACCAGCCGGGGGATCAGGGTCAGCAGGGTGGTCTTGCCGGCGCCGGTCGACCCGATCACGGCGGTGGTCCGCCCCGGGGTGGCCCGGAACGAGATGTCGTGCAGCACCGGCGCGCTGGCCCCCGGGTACTGGAAGGCCACGCCGCGCAGCTCCAGCTCACCGTGGCCCTCGACCCGGGTGACCGGGTTGGCCGCCGGGACCACCGAGGACTCGGTGTCCAGCACCTCGGTGACGCGTTCGGCGCAGACCGCCGCGCGCGGCACCATCATCAGCATGAAGGTGGCCATCATGACGGCCATCAGGATCTGCATCAGGTACGCCAGGAAGGCGGTGAGCGCGCCGATCTGGATCTGCCCGGAGTCGACCCGCTGGGCGCCGAACCACAGTACGGCGACGCTGGAGACGTTGAGCACCAGCATCACCACCGGGAAGATCAGCGCCATCAGTCGGCCGACCCGCAGGGCGGTGGCGGTCAGGTCGGCGTTGGCCACCCCGAACCGCTGCGTCTCGTACGGCTCGCGGACGAACGCCCGGACCACCCGGATGCCGGTGATCTGCTCGCGGAGCACCCGGTTGACCGTGTCGATGCGGGTCTGCATGAGCCGGAAACCGGGCACCATCTGGCGGATGACCAGGCCGAGCGCGACGGCGAGCACCGGCACGCTGACCAGCATCAGCCAGGACAGGCCGATGTCCTCCCGCAGCGCCATCACCACCCCGCCGACGCTCATGATCGGCGCGGCGACCAGCATGGTGCAGCTCATCAGCACGAGCATCTGCACCTGCTGCACGTCGTTGGTGTTGCGGGTGATCAGCGAGGGCGCGCCGAAGCGGGCCACCTCGCGGGCGGAGAACCGGTTGACCTGCCCGAAGATCGCCGCCCGGACGTCCCGGCCGAAGGCCATCGCGGTCCGCGCGCCGAAGTAGACCGCCGTCACCGCGCAGGCGATCTGGACCAGGCTGACCAGCAGCATCCAACCGCCGGTACGGATGATGTAGTCGGTGTCGCCCCGGGCCACCCCCAGGTCGATGATGTCGGCGTTGAGGCTCGGCAGGTAGAGCGAGGCCATCGTGCCGACGAACTGGAGCAGCACCACCGCGCCCAGTGGCCGGTGGTAGGGCCGCAGGTAGCGGCGTAACAGACTGATCAGCACGGATGGCTCCCGGGCCTCGGGTGGTCGGTCGTGTCCTGGTGCTGTGTTGACAACCTCTTGTCCTCCCCGTCGGACATGGTCGTGATGACCTCGATCAGGAAATCCCGGATCACCGCGCGTCGGGCCGGGTCGGCGTCGACGGAGGTGAGCGGGGTGTCGGTGCGCATCCGGTCGACCAGGGAGCGGATGTGTTCCCGCCCCTTGTCGGTCAGCGCCAGTCGTACGCTGCGCCGGTCGGCCTCGTCGCGGCGACGCTCGACGAAGCCGTCCCGTTCGAGGGTGTCGACGATCCCGGTGAGGGTGGCGGGCCGGACGAAGCAGCGGTCGGCGACGTCCCGGTGGGTGGCGTCGTCGAGGTGGTTCAGGGTGAACAGCACCCGCATCCCGGCCGGGGTGAGGCCGTGGTGTTCGGCCAGGTAACGACCCCAGTGCTGGTCGACGAGGTGGCCGGCGACCGACAGCAGTCGCCCGAGCGGGACGTCACGGAGCACGGCGGGGAAGACGATGAGTGGTTCCCTCTGCACGTTGAGTATGTTAGCCCCCAAACCGTCAGGGGCCAAACAGAATGGTCAGAGCGGTGCCGACGTACAGGATCTGCATCGCCGTACGTGTGCCCAGCGGGGTGACCGGGCGGCCCGCCAGCGTCAGGCGTCGCCGGGCCGCCGAGACGTTCGCGGGGAACATCGCGACCATCAGCAGTGCCAACCCGGCGGCGCTCGGGCGGGCGGTGGCCGGGATCAGCAACCCGACCGCGCCGGCCAGTTCCAGCACCCCGGTGACGGTGACCAGCATGGCGGGTCGGGGCAGCCGGGGCGGGACCATGGCGATCAGATCCTCCCGACGGGGTGCCGCGAAGTGGGCGAAACCGGTCATGACGAACAGTAGTGCCAGCCCGACGCGGAGTGCGGGGTGCCAGCCGTCGAGCGCGTCCACGCCGGCCAGTCCGGCCAGGCGCGCGACGGTGGCTCCGGCGAGCAGAGCGATAAACGGAACCATGGATGCCTCCTCGGTGGCAAATCTTTATGCTGACAAGATTTGATCGCCGATGGTCTTCTTGTCAATGCAAAGTTATCCTGGTGTCATGACCGTCACCCGGCCCTACCACCACGGCGACCTGCGCCGTGTCCTGCTCCAGGCGGCGGTGACGGCGATCGAGGAAGCCGGGCCGGCGGCCCTGAGCCTGCGCGACCTCGCCCGTCGCACCGGCGTCTCCCACGCCGCCCCGACCCACCACTTCGGCGACAAGGCGGGACTGCTCACCGCTCTCGCCGTCGAGGGGTTCGACCTGCTCGCCGCCGCCCTGACCGCAGCCGGCGACGACCTGCTCGACGTGGGCGTGGCGTACGTGGACTTCGCCGTCCGTCACCGGGCGCACTTCGAGGTGATGTTCCGACCCGACCTCTACCGGGCCGACGCCCCCGAGGTCCGGGCCGCCCGGGAACGGTCCGGCGCGGCGCTGCACACCGGCGTGGCGACCCTGCCGCCGGACCGGGCCGAGCCGGGCGAGGCGCGCACGGACGCGCTGGCCGCCTGGTCGATCGTGCACGGCTTCGCCACCCTGTGGCTCTCCGGCGCACTACCCCCCGACGTCGAGGCCGACCCCCGCACCGCCGCCCGCACCGTCATCCGCCGCCTCTTCCCCCCACCCTGACCTCCTCCCGAGCCCCGCGTCTCGCCTCACGCCCCCGCCCCCCACGCCCCGCCTCCCTCGCCCCGGTGATCAAGAGATTCGCGTCAGATCACCGCTCCGAGTTGACGCAAACCTCTTGATCATCGGGGCCGGCGGGGCGGCCGGTGCGGTGATCAAGAGGAAAGAGTCAACGGGGGAGGTGTGGGTGACGCAGACCTCTTGATCACCAGGGTCAGGCCGAGGCGAGGCAGAGACCGGGACGGGGGCCGGACAGGGGGCAGGAGAGGGGGTAGGGGGAGTTACCAGCTGGTGGGGAGGGGCATGCCTTCGGTGTAGCCGGCGTGACTCTGGACGCCGACCAGGGCGCGCTCGTGGAACTCGTCCAGGGTGCGGGCGCCGGCGTAGGTGCAGGCGCTGCGTACCCCGGAGACGATCTCGTCGATCAGGTCCTCGACGCCGGGGCGGGCCGGGTCCAGGTACATCCGGGCGGTGGAGATGCCCTCCTCGAAGATCGCCTTCCGGGCCCGGTCGAAGGCGCTGTCCTCGGCGGTCCGGGCGCTGACCGCACGGGACGAGGCCATCCCGAAGCTCTCCTTGTAGCGTCGGCCGTCCGGCTCGGTGTAGAGGTCACCGGGCGACTCGTAGGTGCCGGCGAACCAGGAGCCCACCATCACGTTGGACGCCCCGGCGGCCAGCGCCAGCGCCACGTCCCGGGGGTGGCG
Source organism: Micromonospora sp. WMMD730 (assembly GCF_049178955.1). Lineage (NCBI taxonomy): Bacteria > Bacillati > Actinomycetota > Actinomycetes > Micromonosporales > Micromonosporaceae > Micromonospora > Micromonospora sp. WMMD730. The sequence continues at coordinate 6,428,790 of NZ_JBMHML010000002.1, read as the reverse complement.
TACCCCGCCGTCGGCCCAGACGTGCCGGCCGAGGGCGCGGGCCGCCGCCGCGCAGTCCAGCACGGCGGAGAACTGGGGCCGGCCGACCCCGGTCATCATCCGGGTGGTGCACATCGCGCCCGGCCCCACCCCGACCTTGATGATGTCCGCGCCCGCCTCGACCAGGTCGCGTACCCCCTCGGCGGTGACCACGTTGCCGGCCGCCACCGGGACCGGGGGGTCGAGCTTGCGGACCGCCCGCAACGCGGACATCATCCGTTCCTGGTGCCCGTGCGCGGTATCCACCACCAGGGTGTCGACCCCCGCCGCGAGCAGCGCCTCGGCCTTGCCGGTGACGTCACCGTTGATGCCGACCGCCGCCGCGATCCGCAGCCGCCCCCGGTCGTCGACGGCCGGCTTGTAGAGGGTGGCGCGTAGCGCACCCTGCCGGGTGAGCACCCCGACCAGGCGGCCGTCGTCGTCGACCACCGGGGCCAGTCGCCGTCGTCCCGCGTTGAGCCGCTCGAATCCGGTACGCGGGTCCGCGTCAGCCGGCACCGTGTGCAGCTCGGTCGACATCACGTGCTGGAGTTGGGCGAACCGGTCCACCTCGTGGGTGTCCGCCTCGGTGACCACCCCCACCGGCCGGCCGGCCTCGTCGACCACCACCACCGCGCCGTGCGACTTCTTGGGCAGCAGGTGGATGGCGTCGCCGACGGTGTCGGTCGGGCCGAGCGTGATCGGGGTGTCGTGCACCAGGTGCCGCTGCTTGACCCACTCGACCACGGTGGCGACCACCTCGATCGGGATGTCCTGCGGGATGACCGCGATCGCGCCGCGCCGGGCCACCGTCTCGGCCATCCGCCGGCCGGCCACCGCCGTCATGTTCGCCACCACCAGCGGGATGGTGGTGCCGGTGCCGTCACCGGTGGACAGGTCGACGTCGAGCCGCGAACCGACCTCGGACCGGGCCGGGGCCATGAAGACGTCGTTGTAGGTCAGGTCGTGCGCGGGCACCGCGCCATGAAGGAACCTCACCCCGCCATCATTCCCGCTTCCGGCCCGTCCCGCCGCCGTCGGTGGCTCACACCACCCTGCCCATGCGGGGGTCGTACGGCTCAGGAGATGGTGCAGATCGCCGCGCCGGCGGTGAGCACCGCACCGACCTCGGCGGCGAGCCCGGCGACCGTGCCCGCCTTGTGCGCGTGCAACGGCTGTTCCATCTTCATCGCCTCCAGGACGACGACCAGGTCCCCCTCGGCGACGGTGTCCCCGTCCGCGACGGCGATCTTGACGATGGTGCCCTGCATGGGGGAGGTGAGGGCGTCGCCGCTGACCGCCGTACCCGTGCCGGTGCCGCCACCCCGGCGGGCCGGCCTGCGGGCGGCGGGGGCGGCGGTGGTCGTACCCCCGGTGAGGCCGGCGGGGAGGGTGACCTCCAGCCGCTTGCCGCCCACCTCGACCACGACGGTCTCGCGTGCCGTCGCCGCCTCGGCGGGGCCGGCGGTCGGGGTGAACGCCGGGACGGTGTTGTCGAACTCGGTCTCGATCCACCGGGTGTGCACGGTGAACGGCTCGCTGGTGAACGCCGGGTCGCGGACGACGAGGCGGTGGAACGGCAGCGCGGTGGCCATCCCCTCGACGACCATCTCGTCGAGCACCCGGCGGGCCCGTTCGATCGCCTCGGCGCGGGTCTCGCCGGTGACGATCACCTTGGCCAGCAGCGAGTCGAAGTTGCCGCCGATCACGTCGCCCGCGCCCACCCCGGTGTCGACCCGGACGCCGGGGCCGGTGGGCAGGCGCAGCGCGGTGATGGTGCCGGGGGCGGGCAGGAAGTTGCGGCCCGGGTCCTCGCCGTTGATCCGGAACTCGATGGCGTGCCCGCGCGGGGTCGGGTCCGCGGTGAACCGCAGCTTCTCGCCGTCGGCGATCCGGAACTGCTCGCGGACCAGGTCGACGCCGGCGGTCTCCTCGGTGACCGGGTGTTCCACCTGCAGCCGGGTGTTGACCTCCAGGAAGGAGATGGTGCCGTCCGCGCCGACCAGGTACTCCACCGTGCCCGCGCCGTGGTAGCCGGCCTCCCGGCAGATCGCCTTGGCGCTGTCGTGGATCTGGCGGCGCTGCGCGTCGGTGAGGAACGGCGCGGGGGCCTCCTCGACCAGCTTCTGGTGCCGTCGTTGCAGGGAGCAGTCCCGGGTGCCGACGACGACCACGTTGCCGTGCCGGTCGGCCAGGACCTGCGCCTCGACGTGCCGGGGCTGGTCGAGGTAGCGCTCGACGAAGCACTCGCCGCGCCCGAACGCGGCGACCGCCTCCCGGGTGGCCGACTCGAAGAGGTGCGGGATCTCCTCCAGGGTGCGGGCCACCTTGAGGCCCCGCCCGCCCCCGCCGAAGGCGGCCTTGATGGCGACCGGCAGGCCGTGCTCCACGGCGAAGACGGTCACCTCGTCGGCGTCGGCGACCGGATCGGCGGTGCCGGGGACCAGGGGCGCGCCGGCCCGCTGGGCGATGTGCCGGGCGGTGACCTTGTCGCCGAGGTCGCGGATCGCCTGCGGGGTCGGTCCGATCCAGGTCAGGCCCGCGTCCAGCACGGCCTGGGCGAAGTCGGCGTTCTCGGAGAGGAAGCCGTAACCCGGGTGTACGGCGTCCGCGCCGGCCCGCCGGGCCACCTCGATCAGCTTGTCGATGCGCAGGTAGCTGTCGGCGGCGGTGTCACCACCGAGGGCGTACGCCTCGTCGGCGAGGGTGGCGTGCAGGGCGTCCCGGTCGGAGTCGGCGTAGACGGCGACGCTGCCCAGGCCGGCGTCGCGACAGGCCCGGATGACACGGACGGCGATCTCGCCACGGTTCGCGATGAGTACCTTGCGCACCTGGTGCTCCTCCCGGGGTCGTTGCCTCGGGAGTGTATCGGCAGCCCGGAGGCCCCCTAACGATCACTCAGTGTGGGATGTCGCACTGTGGGGTGCTCGACTAGTCAAACTTGGTTATTACGCTTGTGTGGTGTCTGCGACTCGGTTGATGATCCTGGGGCTGGTCCGGTGGATGCAGCCCGTGCACGGCTACGACGTGCGCCGCGAGCTGTTGAGCTGGGGTGCCGACAAGTGGGCGAACGTGCAGCCCGGCTCGATCTACCACGCGTTGCGCAAGCTGACCGAGGAGGGCCTGTTGCGGACGGTCGCCACCGAGCAGGTCGGAGCCCGTCCGGCGCGCACCACGTACGAGGTGACGCCCAAGGGGGACGAGGAGTTCGAGACGTTGCTGCGGGCGCAGTGGTGGCAGTTGCACGAGGTGCCGGACCCGTTCGCGTCGGCCTTCTCGTTCCTGCCGGCGATGCCCCGCGAGGAGGCGGCGGCGGCGCTGCGCAACCGGGCGAATCTGCTGCGTGCCGGTGTCGAGGCGATGCGTGCCTCGTTGGACTCCGACTGGGTGCGCAACAGCAAACCGGTGCACGTGACCTGGATGTTCGAGCTGTGGTTGGCCCGTGCCGAGGCGGAGATGGCGTGGTGCGGGCGGATCGCCGAGCGGATCGACTCCGGGGTGTCGTACCTGCCTGCTGGGCTGACGGGGGCGGACGTCTGGCCCGGCTTTACCGACGGCGCTCCGCAGGGCGACACGACCGACGACGCTCCGTCACCAGGCGAGAAAAGCAATAATCAACGTTGACTAGAAAAGCTATATCGCGTTAGCCTGCTTCCGGCCCGTTGGCGGGAGCGCGCCGCATGGCGTCACGGGGGCAGACGACGGCCGGCACCACCCGGCCCGGACGACCAGGAGTAAAGATGATCGAGACCAGAGGGCTGCGGAAGTCGTTCCGCTCCCGGCAGGGTCGGGAGACGAAAACGGTCGACGCCGTCCGGGGGGTGAACCTCCAGGTCCCGGCGGGAGAGATCTTCGGCTTCCTCGGCCCCAACGGCGCCGGCAAGACCACCACCCTGCGGATGCTCGCCACGCTGATCGAGCCGGACGGCGGCGAGGCCACCATCGCCGGCGCCGACCTGCGCAAGGACCCGGCCGAGGTACGCCGCCGGATCGGCTACGTCGCCCAGGGCGGCAGCACCTGGGACGAGAGCACCGCCCGCGAGGAACTCGTCCTGCACGCCCGGATGTACGGCATCGGCAAGGCCGACGCGCACCGCCGCGCGGTCCGCGCCCTGGAAGCCTTCCAGCTCACCGAGTACGCGGACCGCAAGTGCAAGACCTACTCGGGCGGCCAGCGGCGACGGGTGGAGATCGCCCTCGGCATCATCCACGAGCCGAAGATCGTCTTTCTCGACGAGCCGACCACCGGCCTCGACCCGCAGAGCCGTGCGCACATGTGGGACGAGATCCGTCGGCTGCGTACCGAGGGGATGACCGTCTTCATCACCACGCACTACCTCGACGAGGCCGACGCGCTCTGCGACCGGATCGCGATCATGGACCACGGCGAGGTGGTCGCCGAGGGCACCCCGGCCGAGCTGAAGCGGGAGATCTCCGGCGACGTGGTGCTCGTCGGCCTGGACGTGGCGAGCACCCCGCAGGCCGCCCAACTCCTCGACAGCGAGGAATACCTCAACAAGCTGGAGACCGTCGACGAGGGCGGGCTGCGCCTCTACGTCGACGAGGGCGCCACCGCCATCCCGCAGGTCCTGCGCCGGCTCGACCACGCCGGGCTGGTCATGAGCTCCATCGAGCTGCACCGCCCCAGCCTCGACGACGTCTTCCTCACCAAGACCGGCCGCTCGCTGCGCGAGTCCTGAGACACCGGAGACCACGGATGAAATTCGCCCGCGACACCTGGCTGATCTTCCAACGCCAACTTCAACTGCTGCTGCGCAACCCGGTCTGGGTCTTCGTCGGCGTCTTCCAGCCGGTGATGTACCTGCTGCTCTTCGCCCCGCTGCTCAAGCCGGCACTGAACGCGCCCACCCAGGCCGCCGCGTACAAGATCTTCGTACCCGGCCTGCTGGTGCTGCTCGCCATCTTCGGCGGGCTGTTCCAGGGCTTCGGCCTGATCGCCGAGCTGCGCGCCGGGGTCATCGAGCGGTCCCGGGTCACCCCGATCAGCCGGCTCGCCCTGCTGCTCGGCCGCTCCCTGCGCGACGTCGTCTCACTGATCGTGCAGGCGGTCATCATCACCCTGCTGGCGCTCCTGTTCGACCTGCGGGTCTTCATCGGGGACCTGCTGCTGGCATACCTGATGCTGGCCCTGATCGCGCTGATGACCTCGGCCGTCTCGTACGGCGTCGCGCTCAAGGTCAAGAGCGAGGACGCGCTCGCCCCGTTGATGAACACCGTGGCCCAGCCGGTGCTGCTGCTCTCCGGCATCCTGCTGCCGCTCACCTTCGCCCCCGGCTGGCTGCAGGGGGTCGCCGAGTGGAACCCGTTCTCCTGGGCGGTCGACGGCACCCGGGCGCTGTTCGCCGGTGACCTCGCCAACGACAAGGTGTGGCAGGGGCTGGCCATCATCGCGGTGCTCGCCGCCGCCGGCGTCTTCTGGGCGGCCCGCCAGTTCGCCCGCAGCGTCCGCTGACGATCCCACCCCGGGGCGGGGCCCGGTCACGCGCCCGTCGCGTCGGACCGGCGCCCCGTCCCGGGGAGGTGATCGACTTTATGTCGCCGATGTAGCGGTATCGGTGCGAGGTGGACACCGCAACATCGGCCCAGGGGAGTCGATCGTGCCGGGCTCCCCCGACCGGCCGATCAACGCACCCGGGCGAGGGTGACGCCATCGGCGAGGGGCAGCAGCACCGCGTCGACGCGTACGTCGGCAAGCACCTCGTCGTTGAAGGCGGCGATCGCCCGGTCGGCCTCGTCGCGCGGGGCGAGCACCCGGCCGGCGCGCAGCGTGTTGTCGACCGCGATCACCCCGCCGGCCCGCATCCGGGGCACCAACTCCGCCCAGTAGACCGGATAGCCGACCTTGTCGGCGTCGATGAAGGCGAAGTCCAGGTGCCGCTCGTGCGGCAACTCCCGCAGCGTCTCGGCAGCCGGGCCGATCCGCAGCTCGATCCTGTCGGCCACCCCCGCCCGCTGCCAGTACGACCGCGCGATGCCGGTGAACTCCTCCGAGATGTCGAAGCAGGTCAACCGGCCGTCCTCGGGCAACCCCCGGGCGATCGCCAACGACGACAGCCCGGTGAACGTGCCCACCTCGACGGCCTGCCGGACGCCCAGCAACCGGGTCAGGAAGGTGAGGAACGCCGCCTGCTCCGGCGCCACCTGCATCTCGGCGTGCGCCGGCAGCACCGCCCGCGTCTCCTCTGCCAGGTCACGGATGATCTCGTCCGGCGGGGAACCATGGGCGACGATGTAGGCCTGTAGTTCCGGCGTCAGCGGCAACGGCTTCGTGGTCATGACCGGACGTTAGCCGAGCGGCTCGACCTCCTGGGCGCCCGGCGCGACCTTCGTCCACAGGTCCGTGATGCTCAGCCCCAGATCGTGCAGGAGTCGACGGAGCAGCGGCAACGACAACCCGACCACCGTGCCCGCATCACCCTCGATCCCGGTCAGGAACGCCCCACCCAACCCGTCGATGGTGAACGCGCCGGCCACCGCCAACGGCTCGCCCGTGGCCACGTACGCCGCGATCTCCGCATCGGTGACGTCGGCGAAGTGCACGACCGTCGAGGCCACCGCCCCGACCTGCGATTCGTTCCCCACATCGACCAGGTGGTGGCCGGTGTGCAGCACCCCACTGCGTCCACGCATCCGCTCCCACCGGCGGGTCGCGTCAGCCGCGTCCGCCGGCTTGCCGAGGATGTCGCCGTCGAACGCGAGCACCGAGTCACAACCCAACACGAGCATCCGCGCGTCCGGAGTGGAACGCAGCCGGTCGGCGACGGCCTGCGCCTTGCGTCGGGCCAACTCCAGACACAGATCCTCGGCCCGTTCCGCGACCACCAGGGATTCGTCGACGCCACTGACCAGCACGTCGGGTTCGATCCCGGCAGCCTGGAGCAACTTGCGGCGGGCAGGGCTCTGTGAGGCGAGCACGAGACGGAGCGGCAGGGAGTTCGACACGGGGCCGACGCTACCGGCTGATTCTCGGCGGCGGGTCGCCGGCACGTCGACGCCGACGCCACACCAGGAATCCACCGCCGGTCGCCGCGATCACCCCCAGCGTGACCCACCCCCGCACGGTGGCACCGCCGTCGCCGTCACCGCCGGCAGGCTGCGCGGCGGCACTCGTCGCGCCGCTCGGCGGGGTCACCGTCGCACCCTCGAAACCCACCGGGGGTACGTCGGCGGTGAGCGCGGCCACCAGGTCGATGACGCCGTAGCCGTACTCGTCGTCCCGGCCGGGTGGCCCCTTGTCGACAGCGGTCGCGGTGAGCCGGTGGACGACCTCGGCGGCGGGGAGGTAGGGGTACTTCGACCGGACCAACGCCGCAGCCCCGGCCACAATGGCGGTGGCATCGGACGTCCCGGTGCCCTTGCGGTATCTGCCGTTGATGCTGGTGCTGTAGATGTCCACCGCCGGAGCGACGACATCAATCTCCGGCCCACTCACAGAAATCGGTGCATGCTTACCGTCGCGTCCAATTCCTCCGACCGACAAAACTCCGCGTTCGCTGGCTGGGTACCCAACCACTGATGAATTCGGCTGGTTTCCCGCAGCGGCTACGACGATGATGTCTGCGTCAAGTGCAGCCTTAACGGCCTGTTGGAGGCGGACACTTATTGACGCTACGCCGGAGATGCTAATAATGTCTGCGTGCTTTGCGGTCGCGTACTCGATTGCTGCGGCTAGATTATCGATATCTCCGTCCTCGTGGGGTGGTGAGTAGAATATGGGGAGTATCTTTGCTTTCGGGGCAATTCCAATGATGCCGTGGCCGCGCCCTTGGCCGTGGGCGGCTATTAGGCCCGCCATTCCCGTACCGTGACCATCTCGGTCACCCCTGCCGTCGCCGCTGCCTCCGGGGACTAAGTCTATTCCGGGCAGGATGTTCCTGGCGAGGTCGGGGTGACGATCAACTCCGCTATCCGGAACTGCGATCACGACCCCGGAGCCTTGACTTATTTCTTGTGCTGCTGCAGTTTTCAGATACGAAGTATGCCATTGTTCTTTGCGGTGGCGATCGGCACTTTCGTAGCCTTGTGGTGGGGTGCCTAGTCCCGCAGTTGCTATGAAGGCTGCCGCGAGAAAAGATGCTCTTAGCATCACCGACTGAAGCCGATTACTGGGCCGGGATCGATCGGTCCGTCATCTTCGGGTGGTAATACGATTGGGGCAACCCCTTCATCTGTCTCCCATGGATGATCCCTATCCCAGCCGCGTGGCCCAGCCTCGCTAGGGTTACGTCGGTGGGATCGGTTATCGTTGCTCCCCGTACCAGCGTTTGTTCCAAAATTGGCTGCCCCTCCGAACGGTGGTAGGCCGTGGATACCGCCGGATTGGGCGGTGCGGCCGATGCCGGGCCGAGTGCCGGCTGCGCCGGTTGGGGCAGTGCCGGCCGACCCGCCTCCGATCACGCCGCCGATCGGATTCACGCGTCTAGTTGAGGCTGCGCTGCGTGGTGACCATGGGCTAACGCTAGAAGGGCTGCCGATTATTCCGTTGGGGGGTGTTGGTTGGGGAGGTGCGGAATGCGGCCTTGTTTTCGGACCGGATGCTGTGGGTATTCCGGGCTCGCGCATCTGAGTCGGGAGTCGCGGGGGCAATATGGAGGACCCATTTATCTGAGGACCCAAGTTGCTGTTGGACGGCGTTGTCGAGCTGGTGCTAGGTAGGACTGGATTCGTCAATTGAGAGCTGCCCGGCGCGCCAGCCCCACCCAGCACTGGCCCAGCGCTGGCCGCTGCCAAAGGGGGAGCGGATCGCCTACCTAATGATGAACTATTAGCCTCTGTCGTAAGCGTGACAGGTGCGGGAACGATCGGAGGAATAAGGGGTCCCGGCTGGCCGTCGGGGCTAGTTGTGCGCACCTCATCGTCAACCTTTGGAACAGGTCGAGCAACAGGGGGTCTTTGGAGCATGGCTTGGGCTTGTTGGAGTTCGCCGCTGAGCCCGAACATCAACCCCCGTGCCTGTACGTTGAGCCGTTCGAGGTCCGCGTCGGTCACCGGCGGGTCCACCACCCGACTGCCCGCCGCCGCCCGGGGGTCGGCCAACGTCGCTTCGTACCCGCGCTTGCGGGCGAGCTTCTCGGCGTAGTCGTCGCGTATCCGCTTGAGTTCGGGCCTGGTGCTGTCGATGGCGCGGGCGACGGCGGCGAGGGCGTCGTGGTTGGCGGCCGCCGTGTCGTGGGTGCGCTGCACCTTGTTGATCAGCGCGTCGAGTTCCCCGAGGTACGTCCTGGCGGCGGCGTTCGTGGCCGGTGGCCAGGCCTCGGCGAGGCCGGCGCGGTACTGCCGGAGTTGCCGCAGGTGGTTCTGGGCGAGTTCACAGACCTTGCGCCAGCCGGCGACGTGCTTCCAGTGCCCCGGCGTCTCCTGGTCCTGGAGGCACGCCCACATGCTGAGCACGTCCATCAGTTGCCAGTCGGTGAGGCCGGAGGTCCGGCCGCTGCCCCGTTCGATCACGGCAGCACCACCGGGCCCGGATTCTCGGGGCTGTTGGGTTCGGGGGCCGTCCACGAGGAACGGTCGGTGAGCAGGGCGGACGCGGCGATCCGCGGGTTGTGCAGGGCGCGTTCGACGTCGGCCACCCGGGCGTCGGCGAACGCGTCGGAGCCCTGGTAGTCGGTGGCGATCCGGTGCGCTGCGGCGGCCAGCCGGCCGGTGTTGCCGGCGAGCCCGTGCACCAGGTCGGAGGTGGCCTGCTGGGTCTCCCAGTGCGCCTGGAGGAAGTGCACCAGCTCGATGAAGGCGTCGCACGGGTTGGGCACGGCGGCGGTCATGTCGTCGGCGATGTAGCGCAGGTGCGGCGTGTAGTTCCGGTCGACCTCGTTCTGGAGCCGGTCGGCGAACTCCCTCATCTGTCGGATGTCGGCCTCGATGCCGCCGTAGTCACCCACCCCGGAAGCTGGGCGGCCCTCCTCTGGGATCACTGGCCCTCCCGACCGTCACGACGCCATCTCCCAGAGTGAGATTAGTGGCAAGGTGTCGGTCTCGGCAGCCCCGCCCCGCGCAGCGGGGCGGCTGGGCGTACCCGGGCCGCGCAGCGGGGGAGAGCGTCAGCGGGGCAGGCCGGAGGCGCGCCAGGCACCGTGACCGGGCGCGGGGGCCGCGCCGGCCGGGCGGGCGCTGCGCGCCCACGCGGACCTCGCCACCGGCGGGGGCGGACCGGCCGGCCGGGAACGGAGCGCGATCGCGCCCACCAGCGCGGCCAGTTCCTCGGCGGTCGGGACTCCCCTGACGACCCGGAACAGCGGCTCTTCGGCAGACATGACGCCAGGGTACGCGTCGACAACTTGACCCACGTCGCACAGTGGCGTGCCGGCGGTGTACGCGTTGGTGGGGCCGGGTACCGTCTCACCGATGTCTGACGTGCCTTCCCAACTCGTCGCTGACCGGTACCGGCTGCTCTCGCCGCTCGGTCAGGGCGGCATGGGCCGGGTCTGGAAGGCCCGCGACGAGGTGCTGCACCGGGACGTCGCCATCAAGGAACTCGTCCCGCCGCCGAGCCTGACCGACGACGAGCGCCGCGAGATGCGGGAGCGGTCGTTGCGTGAGGCGCGGGCGATCGCCCGGCTCAACCACGTCAACGTGGTCCGCATCTTCGACGTGCTGCGCACCGACGGCGACCCGTGGATCGTCATGGAGTACGTGGCGTCGAAGTCGTTGCAGGACACCCTCGCCGAGGACGGTCCGGTGTCGCCGGCCCGCGCGGTGGAGATCGGCCTGGGCGTGCTGGGCGCGCTGAAGTCCGCCCACAAGGCCGGGGTGATGCACCGGGACGTCAAGCCGGGCAACGTGCTGCTCGGCACCGACGGCCGGGTGGTGCTGACCGATTTCGGACTGGCCACCATCCCCGGCGACCCGAACGTCACCCGTACCGGCATGGTGCTCGGCTCGCCGGCGTACATCGCGCCGGAGCGGGCCCGGGACGGCACCGCCGGGCCGGAGGCGGACCTCTGGTCGTTGGGGGCGACGCTCTACGCTGCCGTGGAGGGCAAGTCGCCGTACGCTCGGCCGTCGGCGATCGGCACCCTGGCCGCGCTGGCCACGGAGCCGCTGCCGCCGGCCAAGAACGCCGGCCCGTTGAAGCCGGTGCTGACCGGCCTGCTCCGCAAGGACCCGACCGAGCGGATCACCGCCGAGGTCGCCGAGCGCATGCTGCGCCGCGCCGCCGGCAAGCGGGCCCGGGGCATCTCCCTACTCGACGGGGTACGCCGGCCGGGGCCGAACGGCCCGCGTGAGCCGCGTACCCCGGTGGTGCCGGCGCCCCGACCGGCGCAGGGCGGGACCGGCGCGAAGACCTCGTCGTCCCTGGCCGCCGCTGCGGGCGCCGCCACCGGCACCGCAGCCGCGAAGGCGGCAGCCGCCAAGGCGGCGGCGGACAGCGCCACCACGACGGGTGGCGCGGCGGAGCCGACGGTCGTCACCGGGGCGTCGACAGTGGGTACGGACGCCACCGCCATGGTGCCGGCCGGGGTGGACGCCGGACCCACCACGAAGGTCACCCCGCCGACCGGAGCCGACGCCGCGTCGACCGGCCCGGGAGATTCGGCCGATGCTCCTGCGACCGGCGAGGACGCTGCGTCGAGCGGCGAGGCGGTCGCACCGGCCGACGCGGACGCCGCACCGACCAGCAAGATCGACCCTCCGGTCCGGGCCGACCAGCCCGCGCCGGCCAACCCCACCGCCGTGCTGGACGCGCCGGTCAGCCCGCCCGCCGGGTCCGCCGGGGTCGCCTCCGTTCCGGTGTACGACGGGACGCCGCCGGACCACAAGCGCCGTAACCTGCTGATCGGCGCGCTGGTCGCGGTGCTGCTGGTGGGCCTGGCGCTGGCCGTCCCGCTGCTCACCCGCTCCGACGACCCGGGGAACGGCACGCCGCAGGCCACCGACCCGACGAGCGCCGCCGCGTCCTCCGCCGCTCCCACGTCGGCTCCGGCACCCCCGCCCCCGACGAGCGCCGCGCCCAGCCCGACGCCGTCGGCCACCCCTTCCACCGACCCGAACGCGCTGCCTGAGGGTTGGGAGATGTACCAGGGGCCGACGTTCAAGGTCCCGGTGCCGAAGGGCTGGCGGCGCAGCGTCCGTTCCGACGCGGTGGTCATCACCGAGCCGAACGGGGTGCGGGAGTTGTTCATCCAGTGGACGCCCAGCCCGAAGAAGGACGCGGTCGCCGACTGGAAGGAGCAGGAACCTAACCGGAGCAACTACGTCAACAACTACCAGTACCTCGACATCAAGGCGTGCGGCGGCTACCGCACCTGCGCCGACTGGGACTGGTTGGAGAGCCGGGACAACACCCGCATCCACGTCCGCAACCGCGGCTTCGTCACCGCCACCAACCGGGGGTACGCGATCCGGTGGGAGGTGGCGGCGAAGGACTGGAACGCCAACCTGGCCAACTTCGCCCTGATCACCAGCCGGTTCGTGCCGGACCGGAAGAACTGACCCGGGGGATTCCCGCCCGGGGTGAAATCGTTTCGCATGACTTTCCGTCATCCGGGGTATCTGACCCGGGACGACGGAAGGAGGTAGCGAGATGAGTTACCGACGCAGGGATGCCCGGCCGAGACTGGCACTGTGGATGCTCGTCGCCCTCGGCGATGTCGTCCTGCTGCTGCTCAGCGCCGGCGTGGCCGCGCTGGTCGTGTCGATCGCCGTCGTGACGGTCGCCGCCGCCGGGGTCGCCGCCTGGCGGCTGAGCCGACGGACCGCGATGCCCACCGCCACGGATGCCGTGACCATGCCGTTGACCAGCCGGAAGAGTGCCTGACCCGACGGGGTCCACGAACCGCGACGGCGGCAGCCGGACCAGCCATCGACCGTACGGTGATGACCGGTCCCGCTGCCGCCGAGCCGTGTCCGGGGGCGATCAGGTGTTGTTCGCCAGCGCGATCAGCCGGGAGCGGTCGCCGTTCCAGTAGTTGCGGTCGACGCCGCCACTGATCCCGGGGACGCTGCCGGTGCTGGTGTACTGCCAGAAGCTCCAGACCGGGGCGCCGGCCGGCAGGGTGCCCGGCGAGCTCGACCAGCGGGCCAGCCAGAGCGGGTGGTTGCCCCACGGGCCCGTCCAGCTGCCGGTGCACTGGTTCCACCAGCTCGTGGTGGTGTAGATGACCGCGTACCGGCCGGTGCGGGAGCGGTAGGTGTTGAGGAAGTCCTGGATCCAGTTGCGCATCCCGGTGGTGGACAGCCCGTAGCAGGTGCCGCCGCTGTACGGGTTGGCCTCGACGTCGAGCGCGGCCGGCAGGGTGCGGCTGTCCGCCGACCAGGCCCCGCCGTTGCTGGCGAGGTAGCCGGCCTGGGTGGCCCCGGAGGAGATGTTCGGCCGGGCGAAGTGGTAGGCGCCCCGGATCACCCCGGCGTTGTAGGCGTTGACGTAGTTGGCGTTGAAGTTCGGGTCCTTGTAGCTCGTACCCTCGGTGGCCTTGATGAAGGCGAACTCGATTCCGGCGTTGCGGGCACTGGTCCAGTTGATGGAGCCCTGGTAGTGGGAGACGTCGACGCCGGCGGTGGTGGCGGCGGCCGCGGGTCCGGCCGTGACGACGAGGGCCGCGGCCGCGGTGGCGGCCACGGTGAGACCGGCGGCGAACAGCCGGCGCAACGACAATCTGGTACGGGTCATGGATTCCTCCAGGGACGCCAATCGATTGACGCCAATCTTTGGAGATTCCTGCCCTTGATCGCAAGGGGCCCTAAGGAAACTTTCATCGACAACGGTCGAGTCGATGTGCGGTGATCCGAACCGGTCAGGGCAGGTCGGAGGTGGTATCAGACGGCGGGCTGGCTCAGCGCAGCGCGGCCGGGTCGAGCTGCCACCGGAACGGTTCGGCCAGGGTCAGCGTCTCGCCGGCCGACGTGGTGTTCCAGGGGAGTCGCGCTCACCGGCCCTCACCTCCCGTTCCGCTCGCCGCCCGGTCAGTCTCACACGATACGAGGCGACGACCGTCGAGCGACACGAACCGGCCGGGTAGGCTCCCCGGCCATGGTGTCGATCGACGGGCTGGGCGACCTCTGGGACCGGCTGTTCAGCGCCCAACCCGACCCGCCGCCCCTGCTGGTGGTGCTCACCGCCGTGGCCGCGCTGGTGGTCGTCGCGGTCCGGTCGTCCTGGCGGGTCGCCCGTAACGCGGTGACCATCGCCCACGAGGGCGGTCACGCCCTGGCGGCGCTGCTCACCGGACGGCGGCTGCACGGCATCCGGCTGCACTCGGACACCTCCGGCCTCACCCTCAGCGCCGGCCGCCCCACCGGCCCCGGCATGATCCTCACCCTGCTCGCCGGGTACGTCGCGCCGTCGCTGGTCGGCCTGGGCGGTGCCTGGCTGCTCGGCGGCAACCGGATCACCCTGCTGCTCTGGGTCGCGGTCGCGCTGCTGCTCGCCATGCTGCTGCTCGTCCGCAACGTCTTCGGGGTGCTGTCCCTGCTGGTCACCGGTGGGGTGGTGCTCGTCGTCTCCTGGTACGCCACCGCGCAGGTGCAGGCCGTGTTCGCCTGGACCTCGGTCTGGTTCCTGCTGTTCGGCGGCGTCCGGCCGGTCTTCGAGCTGCAACGGCTGCGCAGCCGGGGCCGGATGCCCGAATCCGACGCCGACCAGTTGGCCCACCTGACGCCCTTCCCGGCGCTGCTCTGGGTGTTCGTCTTCGGGCTGGTCAACCTGTTCGCCCTCGCCGTCGGCGCGGTCCTGCTCGCCGGTCCGTTGCTCGCCGAGGCGGGCATCCCGCTCTGACCCGGGACGCGCATCCCGCGCCGAACCCGGGGTGACCGGTGGCACCCCGGCGTCGGGTCGCCCACCTGGGCGGATGCGGGCAGAATCGGTCGGATGCGATACCTGATCATCGGAGCGGGCGCGGTCGGCGGCACCATCGGCGTACTGCTGGGGGAGGCCGGCCGGGACGTGACGCTGGTGGCGCGCGGGCCGCACCTGGCGGCGATCCGGCGCGACGGGCTCACCCTGCGCACCCCCGAACGGTCGGTGACCTGGCGGGGGCCGGCCACCGACGGGCCGGGGACCGAGCCGCTGCCCGCCGACACCGTGCTGGTGCTGACGGTCAAGTCGCAGCACACCTGGGCGGCCCTGGACACCTGGGCGGACGCCCCGGTCGCCGGCGGCGGTACGGCGGGACAGCGGCTGCCCCTGTTCACCGCGCAGAACGGGGTGGCCAACGAGCCCACCGCGCTGCGGCTGTTCGCGCACGTACATCCGGTCTGCGTGTGGCTGCCGGCCACCCACCTCGACCCGGGCGTGGTGATCGCCAGCGGCCACCCGTACCCGGGGATGTTGCACGTGGGCCGCTACCCGGGCGATGCCGACGACGTCGACGCGGCGGTGGCGGCGGACCTGACCGCCGCCGGTTTCCTCGCCCCCGTCCGGGACGACGTGATGCGGTGGAAGTACGGCAAGCTGCTCAACAACCTCGGCAACGGGGTGCAGGCCCTGCTCGGCGCCGGCCTGCCGGACTGGCTGCTCGACCGGGTCCGGGCCGAGGGGGCCGCCGTGCTCGCCGCCGCGGGCATCGCCCACCCCTCCGACGAGGAGGAACGCGCCGAACGCGGGGACCGGGTCGGCACCCGGCCGGTCGACGGGCAACCGCGCAGCGGCAGCTCCACCTGGCAGAGCCTGACCCGGGCGGCCGGCACCACCGAGGTCGACCACCTCAACGGCGAGATCGTGCTGCTCGGCCGCCGGTACGGGGTGCCCACGCCGGCCAACGCCGCCGTGCAGACGGCGGTCCGGCGGCTGGCCCGGGAACGCCGCCCCGCCGGCACCTTCCCGCTCGCCGAGCTGACCGACCTGCTGGAGCGGGCAGAATGACCGGCTGAGCACGCAACCCACCGGGGCGCGGCACGCGTGTCACCTCTGACCGCCACGGGGGAGGTAACCAGGGTGCCGGACGTCGACGGCTTCGACGAGTTCTACCGGGGCAGCCGGCAACGGCTGCTCGGCTTCGTCTACGCGCTCACCGGCAACCTGGCCGAGGCGCAGGACGCCGTGCAGGAGGCGTACATCCGGGCCTGGCAACGCTGGTCGACGGTGAGCGGCTACGACGACCCGGAAGCCTGGGTACGCGTGGTGGCCTCCCGGATCGCGGTGAGCCGGTGGCGCAGCCTGCGCAGCCGGGCCCGCGCCTACCTGCGGCACGGGGTGACGACCGAGAGCGTGCCCGGCCCCGGCACCGAAACCCTGGAGGTGGTCGCCGCCCTGCGGCAACTACCCGAGGAGCAGCGCACCGCGCTCGCCCTCTACTACCTGCTCGGCATGCCCGTGGCCGAGGTGGCCCGGGAGACCGCCGCCCCGGTGGGCACGGTCAAGGCCCGGCTCTCCCGGGGGCGTACCGCGCTCGCCGGGCTGCTCGCCGGTGGCGATCTGGAGGAGGTCCGATGAGTGAGGAGCTGACCTTCGTCGACCGGCTGCACCGGGACCTGCGCGAGGTCCGCTGGCCCGAGCCGGCGGAGCTGCGGGCCCGCGCCCGCCGCCGCAGCCGTCGTACGGCGGTGCTGTCGACGGTGACGGTGCTCGTCGTGCTGGCCGGTGCCGCCGTGGTGGCACGGGAGCGGCCCACCGGGCCGGCGACGCCCACCGCCCCGGTCGCGGCCCCCATGTCCGCCCCGGTTCGGACGGAGATCCCTCTCGATGCCCTGCTGACCCCCGCCGACCTGCCCACCAAGACCGGCGAGCGGCTCGGCGACACCGGCCTGGGGGAGGCCGTCCGGATCGACCCGCTGCTCGAATCGTGTGGGCGGGAACGCGACGTCAGCGCCCAACTGTCGGTGTCCCGCGCCTCCCGGTCGCAGACCCTGCTCCGCCCGACGACCCGGGCCGGCCGGCCGGCCACGCCCGTGCTCAGCCAGGACGTCTACCGCATCGACCTGCCCCGGGGGCGGTGGCTGTTCGGCGAGATCGACCGGCTGCTCAACGCCTGCGCCGAGTGGACCCTCAACGCGTCCACCCTCGCCGCCGACCAGCAGCCGGTGGCCACCGAACAGAAGCACCGTTGGGAGCCGGCGGCGCGGGACTTCGCCGGTGACCAGTCGGTGCTGCTGCGGCACGTCGCGCAGCAACCCCGGGCGCATACCGGCGGACGACCGGTCGGCGCGGCGGCGAGCATCGAGACCACCCTGGTGGTCCGGGTCGGTGACCTGGTCACCGTGGTGGTGCCCGCCCCGGACACGGTCGCCGACCGGTTCGACGGCACCGGGCCGGGGATGAGCCAGCCCGACCTGCTCGCGCTGGGCGGAACTGCCGCGAAACGCCTCTGCCCGGCCGCCGACACCCCCTGCTGATGCGTGGGGACGCCCCGATCCCGCGCGGCGGGGCGGCTACAGCGGGATGTTGCCGTGCTTCTTCGGCGGCAACGTCTCCCGCTTGGTCCGTAGCACCCGCAGCGCCCGGACGATCTGGGTCCGGGTCTCGTGCGGCGGGATCACCGCGTCGACGTACCCGCGTTCGGCGGCGACGTACGGGTTGGCCAGGGTGTCCTCGTACTCGGCGATCCGCTCGGCGCGGACGGCGGCCGGGTCCTCGGCGGCGGCCAACTCCTGCCGGTAGAGGATGTTCACCGCGCCCTGCGCGCCCATCACCGCGATCTGCGCCGTCGGCCAGGCGAAGTTGAGGTCCGCCCCGAGGTGCTTGGAGCCCATCACGTCGTACGCCCCGCCGTACGCCTTGCGGGTGATCACGGTGACCTTCGGGACGGTCGCCTCGGCGTACGCGTAGAGGAGCTTCGCGCCCCGGCGGATGATGCCGTCCCACTCCTGGCCGGTGCCGGGCAGGAAGCCGGGAACGTCCACGAAGGTCAGCACCGGGATGTTGAACGCGTCGCAGGTGCGCACGAACCGGGCTGCCTTCTCGGAGGCGGCGATGTCCAGGGTGCCGGCGAAGTGCATCGGCTGGTTGGCGACCACCCCGACGGGACGGCCCTCGACCCGGCCGTAGCCGACCACGATGTTCTGCGCGTAGAGCGGCTGCACCTCCAGGAACTCGCCGTCGTCGAGGACGTGCTCGATGACCCGGTGCATGTCGTACGGCTGGTTGGCCGAGTCGGGGATCAGCGTGTCCAGTTCCCGGTCGGCGTCGGTGACGTCGAGGTCGGTCGGCGCGTCGAGGACCACCGGCTCGTCGAGGTTGTTCGACGGCAGGTAGGACAGCAGCGCCTTGACGTAGTCGACCGCGTCGTCCTCGTCGGTGGCGAGGTAGTGCGCGTTGCCGCTGCGCGTGTTGTGGGTACGCGCGCCGCCCAGCTCCTCCATCGCCACGTCCTCGCCGGTGACCGTCTTGATGACGTCCGGGCCGGTGATGAACATGTGCGAGGTGCGGTCGACCATCACGGTGAAGTCGGTGACCGCCGGGGAGTAGACCGCGCCGCCCGCGCACGGGCCCATGATCAGGGAGATCTGCGGGATGACCCCGCTGGCCCGCACGTTGCGGAAGAAGATCTCGCCGTAGAGGCCGAGCGAGACGACGCCCTCCTGGATGCGTGCCCCGCCGGAGTCGTTGATCCCGACCACCGGGCAGCCGATCTTCATGGCCAGGTCCATCACCTTGACGATCTTCTCCCCGAAGACCTCGCCGAGGGAGCCGCCGAAGACGGTGAAGTCCTGCGCGAAGACGCAGACCTGCCGGCCGTCGACGGTGCCGTAGCCGGTGACCACCCCGTCGCCGTACGGGCGGGTGCGGTCCAGCCCGAAGTTGGTGGACCGGTGCCGGGCGAACTCGTCCAGCTCGACGAAGGAGCCCTCGTCCAGGAGCATGTCGATCCGCTCCCGGGCGGTCTTCTTGCCCCGCGCGTGCTGCTTCTCGACGCCGCGTGCGCCCGCGTGCACCGCCTCGTCGACCCGGCGCTCCAGGTCCGCCAGCTTGCCCGCGGTGCTGTGGATGTTGGTCCCGGTCTCGGTAGTCACCCTGGGAATATAACGATGGTTCAGGCCGACGCCGCTGTGCAGTACGCCTCAGTAGCTTCCGCCGGAGGCTGGTCGGGCGCGCGTGTCGACCGGGCCCGTAGGCTGGCGGGATGCCGGGTTCGCCGTACACCGATCTGGACCGACCGCCGCTGTCGGCGGCGCGGCTGTCCCGGGCGCTGACCGCGCCGTCGGGCCCCTGGCGTCGGCTGGACCTGCGGCCGGAGACCGGCTCGACCAACGCCGACGCGGCCGACGCCGCGCGGGCCGGCGAGCCGGAGGGCCTGGTCGTGGTCGCCGAGCGGCAGACCGCGGGCCGGGGCCGACGCGGCCGGGCCTGGCAGTCGCCGCCCCGGGCGGGTCTCGCGGCGAGCGTGCTGCTGCGGCCGGGCGAGCCCGTCGCCGACCGCGACTGGCCGCCGGCCGCCCCCACCGGGTACGGCTGGCTGCCGCTGCTCGCCGGGGTCGCGCTGGTCGAGGCGGTCTCCCGGCTGGCCGAACTGGACGCCGGTCTGAAGTGGCCCAACGATCTGCTGATCGGGGACGCCAAGTGCGCCGGCATCCTGGCCGAGGCGGTGCCGGCCGCCGGTGCGGCGGAACCCCCCGCGATCGTGCTCGGAGTCGGGTTGAACGTGACGCTGCGCGCCGACGAGCTGCCGGAGAACCCGACCGGGCTGCCGGCGACCTCGCTGCAACTCGCCGGGGCCACCGCGACCGACCGGGACCCGCTGCTGCGGGCCCTGCTGCGCGCGCTCGCCGACTGGTACGCCCGGTGGCGGCTGGCCGGCGGGGACGCCGACGCGTGCGGCCTGCGCGCGGCGTACCTGGCCTCCTGCGTCACCGTGGGCCGCCGGGTTCGGGTGCTGCTGCCCGACGGCACCGACCTGACCGGGCTCGCCACCGGGGTGGACGCCGACGGGCACCTGCTCGTCGACACCGCCGCCGGACAGCGCAGGCTGGCCGCCGGGGACGTGCTGCACCTGCGGTGACCGGCGGCCCACGGTCGGTTCGTGCGCGGGATGCACGGCGGTCCGCCCGGCTGATCCGGTGGGTCGCCCCGACCGGTTACGGTCAGCGCGTCCGATTGTCGCCGAGGAGGTTCCCGTGGCGTTCCCCGAAGACGTGCTCACCGAGGACGAGCACGTCGTCCTGCACCTGCACCCGCACTGGAAGGCGCTGTCGCGGCCGGTCCTGGTGCTGGTCCTCGGTGTCGCGGCGGTGGTGGCGGGCTGGCTCCTGCTGCCCGACGGCGACGGTGGCGCGCTCGTGCTCGCCGTGCTCGCCGGTCTGTTCCTGATCGCGGTGCTCTGGCTGGGGTTGTGGCCGTTCCTGGTCTGGCGCAGCACGCACTACCTGTTCACCAACGAGCGGGTGCTGCTCCAGGAGGGTGTCTTCTCCCGGCACCGGCGGGACCTGCCGCTGGCCCGGATCAACGACCACTCGATGACCCAGCGGTTCACCGAACGGCTGCTGGGTTGCGGCACGCTCACCATCGAGTCGGCCGGCGAGCGGGGGCAGTCGGTGCTCGTCGACGTGCCCCGGGTCGACCGGGTGCAGACCACCCTCTACGAGCTGGTGGAGGCGCAGCACGACAAGCACACGCTGGGCGACGGGGAGATGCGCGACATCCTGGCCGACATGCGCGAGGGCAAGCCGTTGCGGGACACCACCGGCTGATTCGGCGGCCCGCCGGCCCGGGTGTCCCCCGGGGCCGGTCAGGGGCGCGGCGTGCGGGGGGTGGTGCCGGCGTGCAGCTCGGCGGCCAGTTCCGCCCCCAGGTCACCGCCGGCGGCGGCGGGGCCTAGGGTGCCGCCCCGGCCCTGCTTGAACACCGGTTCGGCGGTCGGGGCCGGCGTCCCGGTGGCCGGGGTGGTGTGGTCCTCGGCCTGGCTCTGGGCCTCTTCCAGCTCGCTGACCGATTCGGCCAGCTCGGCGACCGGGTCCAGCTCGGCCATCGTGTCCCACTCGTCGCGCTTGATGGAGTGCCAGGTCTCCTCGGCGTGCTTGGGGACCGGCTGGAAGACGAAGGTCCGGTAGGACCAGAACCGGAACAGGGTGGCGAGCAGCACGCCGCCGGTCTTGGCCACGTTGAGCGCGAGCAGGCTGTTGAACCCGAGGCCGTACTTGGCGGCGGCGAGGACGCCGAGTTCGATGATCAGACCGGCACCGTTGAACAGGAAAAACAGGGCGTATTCGCGCTGGAGTGCCGCTTTCGGTCGATCCCGGTACGTCCAGTGACGATTCATCAGATACGACGTGATCGTCGCCACGATGGTGGCGATGACCGTCGCCTTCAGTTGACCGTCGACAAAAACGGTGAGTGCCAGAGCATTGAACACCGCGTAATTGATGACGGTGTTGACGCCCCCGACGATGCCGAATTTGAGCGCCTCGCGGATGAACTTCTGCCAGCGCTCGGGCAGCAGACGGACAAGACGCATGCGCAACACCTTAGGGCTGAGGACGGTGCCGGGAACTCCGGCTGGACGGGATGGGCGACCGGTCACGACCCGGACGACGGGTCGCTGGTCGCCTCCGTGACGGCGGGAGTTCCCGCTTCGACGAAGACGAACCGTCGGTACGACCAGAACCGGAACAGCGTGCCGAGGGCGGTGCCCACCACGTAGCTGGCGATGTTGTCGGCCAGCGGGGTGCGGAACACGCCGGGCCAGATGCTGCCCAGCCCGTACCGGCTGCCCGCCAGGCAGGCCACCGCGATGCCCAGGCCGACCGCGTTGAAGAAGAAGAACAGCGCGTACTCGCGGGCCGGATTGGAGCGGACCCGGTGCCGCCAGGTCCAGAACCGGTTGCCCACGAAGGCGACGGTCGCCGCGATCACCGTGGAGACGACCCGCGCGGTCACCGGCTCGACGCCGCGCCCCAGCGTGAGGTAGTTGAACAGCGCGAAGTCGACCAGGAAGGCCACCCCGCCCACGGTGGCGAACTTGCTCAACTCACGCAGCAGGTGGCCGAACCTGTCCAGCAGCGTACGAACCAGACCCGGGCGGGTCTGCGGGGCACCCGGCTGGTCCCCGGTCATCGTCGCGGCCACCTCGCGAGCGTACCGGTAACCGGCGTCGCGGACGGGGCGCCACCGGCGAGCCGCCGCCGCGCCGTGGGTCGACCCGGGTCCCCCGCCGTCCGCGGGGCGTTCCCGCGTCCGTCGACAGTTCGTCGAAGGATTTGCGTGAAAGTGCGCGTGAAAGCGGGTATCAGCTCGTGTTACCGCAGCCGGGCCGCACCTTGTGCAGTTCTTCACAACCAGTCCCACTGACTCGCGGGTCCGCCCGGTTTACGCTGAGGCCAATCCCAGGTTTCCACGAAGGCGACGCGGCCCGCGTCCGCCGAGACTCGTGCATCCCATAAATCGGTCAGCGTCGACCACAAGGAGATGAGTCATGGTTGCTCCGGCTACTGTGCGGGGGATCGATCAGGCCCCCACGACCCACCCCAAGCTGCTCGCCTGGGTCCGGGAGATCGCGGAACTCACCACCCCCGACCGGGTGGTCTGGGTGGACGGGTCCGACGAGGAGTGGCGGCGTCTCACCGACGAACTCGTCGACAACGGCACCCTCGTCCGGTTGAACCCGGAAAAGAAGCCGAACTCCTTCTACGCCCGCACCGACCCCACGGACGTCGCCCGGGTGGAGGAACGCACCTTCATCTGTTCCGTGGACGAGGCGGACGCCGGCCCCACCAACAACTGGATGGCGCCGGCCGAGATGAAGCGGACGATGACCGAGCTGTACCGGGGTGCGATGCGCGGCCGGACGATGTACGTCATCCCCTTCTGCATGGGCCCGGTCGAGGCCGAGAACCCGATGTTCGGCGTCGAGATCACCGACAGCCCGTACGTGGTCGCCTCGATGCGGATCATGACCCGGATGGGCGCCAGTGTGCTCGACGCGATGGGCGACGACGCCGACTTCGTGCACGCACTGCACTCCATCGGCGCCCCGCTCGCCCCCGGCCAGTCCGACGTCGCCTGGCCGTGCAACGAGACGAAGTACATCTCGCACTTCCCGGAGACCCGGGAGATCTGGTCCTTCGGCTCCGGGTACGGCGGCAACTCGCTGCTCGGCAAGAAGTGCTACTCGCTGCGGATCGCCAGCGTGATGGGGCGCGACGAGGGCTGGCTCGCCGAGCACATGCTGATCCTGAAGATCACCTCTCCGGAGGGGAAGGTCTACCACGTGGCGGGCGCGTTCCCGTCCGCCTGCGGCAAGACCAACCTGGCCATGCTGGAGCCGACCATCCCCGGCTGGAAGGTCGAGACCATCGGCGACGACATCGCCTGGATGCGGTTCGGCCCCGACGGCCGCCTCTACGCGGTCAACCCGGAGTACGGCCTGTTCGGCGTCGCCCCGGGCACCGACTGGAAGACCAACGCCAACGCGATGCGGACGCTGGACCGGGGCAACTCGATCTTCACCAACGTCGCCCTCACCGACGACGGCGACATCTGGTGGGAGGGCATGGGCGAGCCGCCGGCCCACCTGATCGACTGGAAGGGCAACGACTGGACGCCGGAGAGCGAGAACCTCTCCTCCCACGCGAACAGCCGGTTCTGCACCCCGATCACCCAGTGCCCGATCCTGGCCGACGACTACTTCGACCCGAACGGCGTACCGATCGACGCGATCCTGTTCGGCGGCCGTCGCCGGGACACCATCCCGCTGGTCACCGAGGCCCGCGACTGGGTGCACGGGGTGTACCTGGGCGCGACGCTGTCCTCGGAGACCACCGCCGCCGCCTCCGGCGCGGTCGGCGTGGTGCGCCGCGACCCGATGGCAATGCTGCCGTTCATCGGCTACCACGCCGGCGACTACTTCAACCACTGGATCGAGATGGGCAAGGGCGTCGACGGCGACGCCGCCAAGCTGCCCAAGATCTACTACGTGAACTGGTTCCGCAAGGACGCCGAGGGCAACTTCCTCTGGCCCGGCTTCGGTGAGAACTCGCGGGTGCTCAAGTGGGTCGTCGAGCGGATCGAGGGCAGCGCCGACGCGGTCGAGACCCCGATCGGCATGGTCCCGACCGCCGACGCGCTGGACGTCGACGGGCTCGACATGACCCCGGAGGACGTCCGGATCGCCCTCAAGGTCGACCCGCAGGAGTGGCGTAACGAGCTGCCGCTGGTCACCGAGTGGTTCGAGAAGTTCGGTGACAAGCTGCCGGCCGTCCTCTGGTCGGAGCTGGACGCGCTGCGCGCCCGGCTCGACGCGGAGCAGCCCCGGTAACAGGTGTGCCGGTCGCCCGTACCGGGCAAGACCGCAAGTCATGAGGACGGCCGCCGTGACCCCACCGGTCCGGCGGCCGTCCGCCGTCCGGGTGCTGACCACCCTGCTCGCGTCGACCGCCGCCGCCACCGTCGCGGTCGAGCTGCTCAACTGGTGGTACGCCCCGGAGCAGGAGTTCGGCCTGGCGGTCCGCACCGGTTGGGCGATGCTGCGGTCGCTGGGTTTCCTGGTGCTGATCGGGCAGGTGAACCGGGGGCGGGCCGGGGCGAGGCCGTTCGGGCTGATCCTCGCCGTGACCACCGTCTTCGCGGTCGGCCGGCTGGTGGTGCCCCGGCAGGGAGTCCCACCGCTGCCCGGCCTGGTCGGCTTCGCCGTGCTCACCGCGCTCTGCCTCGCCGTGGTCGTGCTGCTCTACCGCAGCGACGCCGTCGCCGGGCACCTGGTGCGCCACCGCAAGGGCCTGGTCGTCGAGGGCGGGACGATCACCTGGCGGGAGGTCGCCCCGAAACGCCCCCAGGTCACCGCCTGGCTGCTGACCAGCCGGGTGGCCGCGTTCACGTACAGCCCGCTGATGCTGGTGCCGGCGCTGGTGGCCGGCGGTGCGGTGCTGGACGGCCGGCTCGCCGTCGTCCCGGTGGTGCTGGCCTGGTTCGCCGCCGGCATCGTGGTCAGCTACCTGGTGCTGTTCTGTACGGCGTTCCTGCTGCGCGGCAGGCGGTGGGCCCGCCGCCTGCTGGTGACGATCACCCTGGGCGTGCTCGCGGTGAACCTGCCGCTGTGCTGGTGGCTGCTCGGCCTGGACGGCCTGATCCGCGACGGCGCACCCCTGCTGGCCGCGGCCACCCTGGCCCTCTACGCCCTGCACCGCGCCCCCGACACCCCCACCGTCCCGCCCCGGTGAGACCGCACGCCCCGCCCCCGCCCCGGCGCCGGTGATCAAGAGATTTCGGTCAGTGGACGGCCCGCCGACGACGTATTTCTCTTGATCACGCACGGAGTGCGCCACCGAGGCACTGATGTTCGGTGTGGGTCGCTACCCTGCAAGGTGATGACTCTGCGGAAACTCCTCTACTCCGTCTACGAGCGCCGGCTGACGGCCAGGCTCGCGGGTCGACCGGTGCCCCGCCACGTCGGCGTGATGTGCGACGGCAACCGCCGGTGGGCGCGGGAGATGGGCCTCGTCGACCCGAACGACGGGCACCGGATGGGTGCCGAGCGGATCAAGGAGCTGCTGCGCTGGTGCGACGCGGCCGGTGTCGGCCACGTCACGCTCTGGCTGCTCTCCACCGACAACCTGTCCCGGCCGGCGGAGGAACTCGACCCGCTGCTCCAGATCATCGAGGATCTCAGCACCGAGCTGGCCGAGGAGGGCAACCCCTGGCGGCTACGGATGGTCGGCGCGCTCGACGTGCTGCCCACCCAGCACGCCCAGGCGCTCAAGGCCGCCGAGGAACGCACCCGGGAACGCACCGGCGGCGCGCAGGTCAACATCGCCGTCGGCTACGGCGGCCGGCGCGAGATCACCGACGCGGTGCGGTCGCTGCTGGTGGAGCACGCGGCCAAGGGTGGAACCATCGAGGAACTGGCCGGCACGCTGGACGTCGACCACATCTCCGAGCACCTCTACACCCGGGGCCTGCCCGACCCGGATCTGATCATCCGGACCAGCGGCGAGCAGCGCCTGTCCGGTTTCATGCTCTGGCAGTCGGCGCACTCGGAGTTCTACTTCTGCGAGCTGAACTGGCCCGACTTCCGGCGGGTCGACTTCCTGCGCGCACTGCGTTCCTACGGCACCCGGCAACGCCGCTACGGCACCTGACCCGCCGCCGCGCCCCGCCCCCGGCAGCCCGGTCGACGCCCGCGCGGGCGCGGTCAGGTCAGGTGGTCCACGGCCCGGGTGAGGAAGTCGCCCAGCGCGGCGGGGGAGTCGATGGTGAGGTCGGCGGCCTCGGCCACCTCCCGGCCGGTCTCCGGGTTGGCCACCGCCACGCAGATGCCGAGGAACCCCGGGTCGGCGGCGGACCGGGCGCGCAGTGCCGCGAACGCCTTGATGTCGGAGACGTCGTCGCCGAAATACCACGCGCCACCGGCGTCCCGGACCACCTCACCGATGACGAGACCCTTGTCCCGGTCGACGGGGGGCTTGAGTTCCAGCACCATCCGGCCGGCCTGCACCCGCAGCCCGAGCCGTTCGGCCTGCGCCCGCCCCCACTGCTCGACCGCCGGGCCGAGCTGCTGCGCGGTACGCCAGTGCAGTGCCACGCTCAGCCGCTTGAACTCCACGAGCGCCCCGGCGGGCAGTTCGGCGCGGGCCCGGTCGGCCAGTTCGGCCATGGTGGGCACCCAGGGCAGCGCGGCGGGTTCGGTGACGGTCTCGCCGCCGGAGTGGCTGTGCTCCAGTCCGTACAGTCCGTAGAGGTCGATCCCGGTGAGGCCGCCGAGGTGGTCACGGAGGAAGTCGACGGGACGGGCGGAGACGATCGCCACCCGCTGCACCACCGGGGCCAGGGCCTCCAGGGCGGCGAGCACCTTGGGTGCGGGGCGTACCGCGGTGGGGTCGTCGTCGACCGGCGCGAGGGTGCCGTCGAAGTCGAAGAAGAGGACGGTGTCGGCGGCCCGCTCGGCGGTGGTACGCCAGGCGTGCTCAGCATCCAGCGGGGTCTGTGGCTGCTGGTTACCCAGATTCAACGGCGGCACGCGCGACAGCGTACCCCGGGGGCGGCGGCTGATTCGTGGCTTCGGAGTGGCTTCTTGACACCGCCGGGGTGTGTGGTCTCTGAATGCCGCTCAGCGTTCGGCGGCTCCCCGTCCCCGCCGTCCCAACGGCACCACGGTGGCCTCCCGGCCCTGGTTGAGCAGGTAACCCTCGACGAAACCGGTGTTCCGGTCGCCGGTGCGGGTCTCGATCTCGTTGAGCCGCGCCACCAGGAACTCGGTGAGCGCGCTGACCCGGTCGTCGAGCCGGTCGTGCAGCTCGGCGACCACCGCCAGGACGACGGCGGTGCCGGCGACGGTCAGGGCGAAGAGGTTGAACACCAGCGGGATCTGCCCGCTCCCGCCCACGCCGACCACCAGGTTCGCGGTCACGCACGCGGTCAGGGAGACTGCCGCGACCACGACTGCCCACCACTTCAGGGTCATGGACAGACCCCTCCTTCTGTCCCGCAGGGCTGAGTTCGGCCTTGTCCCGTCCCCCCGCCGACGACGAGCCCAAGCAGTACGAATAGGGACGCTAGCGTGCCCGTTGCCGGCCCGGAGCGAAACGATCGGGTCTGCTCAGGCGTTCTTTCGCCATCTGAGGAACTACCCGGCCTGCTCTCCACCCTTTCGGACATCGAGCGGGAGAGTGGGGCGGTATGCGAGGTAACGAATGGTTTCTCGGATGTGGAACTTCTCCGCGTCCGACACGGCGGGATCGACCAGCCGGCGCAGCAGCGCCTCGACGTCCGGGTCCATCGGGGGAGTGCCGGGGGCGCCCCGGGGGGTGGCGGTGCGGTCCCAGCCGAGGGCGGCGAAGGCGGCGGCCGGGTTGAGGCCCAGCCCCTCACAGAACGCCACCACCCGTTCCGCCTCCGGGTCGCTGGCCCAGTCGCCGCGGACCCACCTGTTGATCGTCTGGCGGGAGACGCCGGTGCGGCGGGAGACCTCGGTGCCGGTCCAGGCGCGCATCGCCCGGGCATCGTCGAGCGCCCGACGAACGAAGGTGGCGAATGCGATCTTCCGGGCGGGGGCGGTCTCGGTCACCCCGAAACCGTACGACCGTAGTGCCCGTCCGGGCTGCCCGGGGCGGATCTTTGTCACGCATATGAGACGGCCTCACCGGGTTGACCGTGTCCGCTCAGGGACCGGTACGAAGGGGTCTCACCTGGGCATAATACCGTCAGGCGAGGCGATCGGGAACCGGACGAAAAGCTGATACTGTCACGCTCATGGGACAACCTACGGTGTGTCACGTGCTTGAGACGATCAGTGCTCACATGCGTCACGCTCCCGGTGCGAGGGGGATCCGGTGACCGAACTCGCGACCCGTGCCCAGGCCTTCGGCCTGATCGCGGAGGGGGTCGCCGCCGGGCTGAGCGCGCCCTGGCGGCTCTACCTCGCCCGGGGCTGCCGCTACCTGTCACTGAGCGTCGGCGACCGCGACGAGTGGAACGCCTGGCGGACCCATCTCGGCTGCCCGGAGATGAGCGTCCGGGTCTACGACGCCGGCGGCGAGATCCGCCGCTCCTCGATGGCCGAGGTCGTGCTGGACGGCTGCCGGATCAGCGTCGAACTGGTCGAGGAGGTCAGCACCGAGGACCTGGAACGGCTGCTGGTCGTCGACCCGAGCCCGGCCGAGCCGGAGGACCGGTGACCCGGCCACCGCAGCCCACCGGAGCCGCCCGATGAGCCCCCTGCTCGCCCTGTTCCTCGTCCTCGTCCTCGGGGCGGCCAGCTACGCCGCCGGCCGGTTGCACGGCCAGCTCAGCTACCGGATCGGGTACCGCTTCGGCTACCGGCAGGGCTACTTCGACGGGGACCGGGGCGCCTGGAACCGGCGGCGGCGCGACGCCCAGGCCGTGCTCGCCTCGGCGCTCACCGCCCCGGCCGTGCCGCCCAACGCAACGTGGCGTCCCGCCCCCGCGGTCCGCCAGGGCACCACGTACACCGGCTCCTCGTTCGCCAGCCCGTCGGGCCCGGTCGCGGGTCGGCACCCGACCGGCACCCTGGTCCGCCGGTCCGGCTGAACCCACAGGAGCCGACAAGCGTCGGTACGGCGTACCGACACCGACCGCGTCGCCCGGTGACGCGGCCGCACCGGCCGGGATGCGCGCAGGGGGCAGGCATCCCGGCCGGTCCGCGCCGCCCACCGGGCGGGGCGCGCCCGCTGCGCGGGAGATCCTCGTCCGCCCTCTAGCCGAGGCGGCCCGGCGCCGCTAGCGTCTAGGCATGACCCGGGGTTTTCCCGGGTCAGCCGGCCGCCCGGATCTGCGACCTCGCGCACGGGGTTCCGCATCCGACCCCGTGTCCCGGGCACCGGAGGAGGCGGAACGCGGATGGCGGATGCCCGTCCGTCGGAGCAGGCCTGTGACGACTCGCCGTACGCCCGCCGGTGTCGACCAGATCCCGGCCGCGACTGCCACGACCCGCCGAGCCACCCGGAGCCGCCGTTCGGCGGCCGCCGCCCCGCCCGGCCCCGAGGAGCCCGGCCCAGCCGGCCAGGTGTTCGTTCTGGACACGTCGGTGCTCCTGTCCGACCCGGCGGCCTTCCACCGCTTCGCCGAGCACGAGGTGGTCCTGCCGCTCGTGGTGATCTCGGAGTTGGAGGGCAAACGACACCACCCGGAGCTGGGCTGGTTCGCCCGCCAGTCCCTGCGCATGCTCGACGAGTTGCGGGTCCGGCACGGTCGACTGGACCGTCCGGTGCCCGCCAACGAGTCCGGCGGCACGCTCACCGTCGAGCTGAACCACTCGGACGACGGCGTCCTGCCCCCCGGGTTCCGCAACGAGTCCAACGACGCGCGCATCCTGTCGGTGGCGCTGAACCTGGCCGCCGAGGGGCGGGAGGTGACGCTGGTCAGCAAGGACATGCCGTTGCGGGTCAAGGCCGCCTCGGTCGGGCTGCGGGCCGACGAGTACCGGCACGGCCAGGCCAGCGACCCGACCTGGACCGGGATGGCCGAGCTGGAGCTGGGCGAGGACGAGATCGGCCGGCTCTACGCCGGGGACTGCCTCGACCTGGACGCCGCCGCCGGCCTGTCCTGCCACACCGGCCTGGTGCTGCACTCCGCCCGGGGGTCGGCCCTGGGGCGGGTGCTGCCCGACAAGACCGTCCGGCTGGTGCGGGGCGACCGCGAGGCGTTCGGTGTGCACGGCCGCTCGGCCGAGCAGCGGATCGCGCTGGACCTGCTGCTCGACGAGTCGATCGGGATCGTGTCGCTGGGCGGCCGGGCCGGCACCGGCAAGTCGGCGCTCGCGCTGTGCGCCGGGCTGGAGGCGGTGATGGAGCGCCGCCGGCACAAGAAGGTGGTGGTCTTCCGGCCGCTCTACGCCGTCGGCGGGCAGGAGTTGGGCTACCTGCCCGGGTCCGAGTCGGAGAAGATGTCGCCCTGGGCGCAGGCGGTGTTCGACACCCTCGGGGCGGTGGTGCACGAGAACGTGCTGGAGGAGGTCACCTCGCGGGGCATCCTGGAGGTCCTTCCGTTGACCCACATCCGGGGCCGGAGCCTGCACGACGCCTTCGTCATCGTCGACGAGGCCCAGTCGCTGGAGCGGGGCGTACTGCTCACCGTGCTGTCCCGGATCGGGCAGGGCTCGCGGGTGGTGCTCACCCACGACGTCGCCCAGCGGGACAACCTGCGGGTCGGGCGGCACGACGGGGTGACGGCGGTGATCGAGGCGTTGAAGGGGCACCCGCTCTTCGCGCACGTCACGTTGAACAGGTCCGAGCGGTCCCCGATCGCGGCGATGGTGACGGATCTGTTGGAGGACATCCCGGGCTGACCGTCGCGGGGAGGGGGTCGCCCCTCATCGTCCGCATTCACTTTGTGGCACAGGTCACAAAATGGCCGGTGGGTTTCCCATCAGCCTCACTGTGCGCAATCGTGTCCCACGAGCGTCCACGTCCCGGTGGGGGTGTTGGTGACCGTTCGTCCCCCCTGGGGGCGCACAGCCACCCCCTGCCGGTGCGTCGGTGGCGACCGGCTCAGGTCGGGGCGCTCGTGGCACGACCGCGTCCGTCGAGGGCCGGTCCGCGCCGCGTCCTTGCCCCCGACGAAGGGACACTTCGTGAGTCGGCTGTGGAGCCGGTTCGGCGCCCGTACGGCCGCTGTCGCACTGCTCTCCGTGGGCGTTGCCGGCGGTTTCTATCTGGGCGAAGACCGGGAAACCCAGCAACAGGGCCTGACCGCGCAGGTCGGCCTCCAGGTCGACCAGGCCGAGTACGACTACCAGCGTGACCGGCAGGCCGACCACCGGCGGGAGTCCGCGAAGCAGCGGTCCGCCGAGTACCAGGCGAAGCTGCGGGCCGCCGCGGCGGCCAAGGAAGCCGCCCAGCGGGCCAAGGCCGCCGAGGCCGCCGCCGCGTCGCGGAAGAAGGAGCGCGAGGCCGAGGCCAAGGCAAAGGAGGAGGACGGGAAGATCAAGTCCTTCGCCGGCCCGGTCCCCGCCTCGTGCAGCTCGTACAGCGGGCACCGCAAGACCGGTTGCGCGATGCTCCTCCAGGCGGGCTTCAAGATCGACCAGATGCCCTGCCTGGACAAGCTCTGGAACAAGGAGAGCGGCTGGAACCCCAAGGCCAGCAACTCCTCGTCCGGCGCGTACGGCATCCCGCAGGCCGTGCCGGGCAGCAAGATGAGCTCGGTCGCCAGCGACTGGAAGACCAACCCGGTCACCCAGATCAAGTGGGGCCTCGGCTACATCGAGGGCCGGTACGACAGCCCGTGCGGCGCCTGGGCCAAGAGCCAGAGTTCCGGCTGGTACTGAGCGACGACCGCAACGGCGGGGCGGGTGGGCGACCACCCGCCCCGCCGTCTGCGTACCCCCGGTGGCGCGGGACCCGGGTGGCGGTCGGCGAAGAATGCTGATAGCCATGGTGGGGTGACCCTGCACCCGACGGGCGGCGACCCCGACCGGTTCGGCACCGAGGCGTTCTACGCATCCCTCGGCCGGGCCTTCGTCGCCATGTGCGCGGTGGTGCCGTTCCTCTTCCTCATCGAGGCCCTCGACCAGGGGCTCGGCTTCGGGCTCGACGTGGCCGCCGGGATCATCCCGCAGCGCGTCCAAGGGCTCGACGGGGTGTTCTTCTCGCCGTTCCTGCACCACGGCTTCGACCACCTCTACAGCAACAGCATCCCGCTGATCCTGCTCGGCACCTTCGTGCTGGCCGCCGGCACCCGCCGCTTCCTCTGGTCCACCCTGGTCATCATCCTGGTCAGCGGGCTCGGCGTCTGGTTCACCGGCTCGCCCAACTCGGTGGTCGTCGGCGCGAGCGGGGTCATCTTCGGCTACCTGGGTCTGCTGTTCACCCGGGGCGTCGTCGAGCGGAGCTGGTGGAACTTCGGGGTGGTGCTGCTGGTCGGCCTGCTCTACGGCTGGCAACTGCTCGGCATCCTGCCCACCGACGAGCGGATCTCCTGGCAGGGGCACCTGTTCGGGCTGCTCGGCGGGGTGGTCGCGGCGATCCTGTTCCGGCGTCGCCGCCCCTACGACCCGTACCGGGAGTACCGGGTGGAGTCCACCCTGACCCCCTGAGCGGACGACCCGCGTGGCGGAGCGGGAATGCTTGCCCGGACCGCGCGCCGGGCCTACCGTCGGCAGCAGCACGCGTCGCCCCGCCACCGGCGCGGCGCACGTTGATCGCCAGCGGAAAGCGACGGTACGCCCATGCGCGAGGTCGATGTCGCCGTGATCGGAGCCGGCCCGACGGGGCTGTTCGCCGCGTACTACGCGGGTTTCCGGGGGCTGTCGGTGGCGGTCGTCGACGCGCTGCCCGAGCCGGGCGGGCAGATCACCGCCATGTACCCGGAGAAGCTGATCCTCGACGTCGCCGGCTTTCCCGCCGTCAAGGGCCGGGACCTGGTCGCCAACCTGCTCGCCCAGGCCGCGCCCTACCACCCGGAGTACCTGCTCGGCACCCGGGCCGAGAAGCTCGCCCACACCGACGGCCGACCGGTGCTGGGCCTGGCCGGCGGCGAGCAGTTGCGCTGCGGCGCGGTGCTGGTCACCGGCGGGCTGGGCAGCTTCACCCCGCGCCCGCTGCCGGTCGCGGACAGCTTCGTCGGCGGCGGGATCGTCTACTTCGTACCGGAGCCGACCGCGCTGGCCGACCGGGACGTGCTGATCGTGGGTGGCGGTGACTCGGCGTTCGACTGGGCGGCCACCCTGCAACCGCTGGCCCGTTCGGTGACCCTGGTGCACCGCCGGGAACGGTTCCGGGCGCACGCCGCGACCGTGGCCCGGGTGCTGTCGCTGCCGGTGCGGGTCGTGGTCAACGCGGAGGTGACCCGGCTCTACGGCGACGACACGGTCACCGCCGCCGAGATCACCGTCCGGGGCGGGGCGGCCGAGACCCTGCCTGTCGACACGGTGGTCGCGGCGCTCGGCTTCACCGCCGACCTGGGGCCGCTGGCCGAGTGGGGGTTACGGCTGGACCGCCGGCACATCGTGGTGGACAGCGCGATGGCGACCAACCTGCCCCGGGTCTTCGCCGCCGGAGACATCACCGAGTACCCCGGCAAGGTGCGGCTGATCGCCACCGGCTTCGGCGAGGCCGCCACCGCCGTCAACAACGCGGCCGTCGCCATCGACCCGGCGGCCCACCTCTTCCCCGGCCACTCCTCCGACGCCGGCTGACCGGGTCGGGCAGGCCGGGCCCGGGTGCGGGCCGGTCAGGGGCGGTGACGCCCGGCGGGCGGGGTCAGGGCAGGCCGACGAGGTCGGCCATCAGGGCGGTCTGGTGGTCGAAGTAGGCGTCCCGGTGCGGGACGACCGGGTCGAGGCGGCCGAAGAGGTCGAAGCTGATCAGCCCGAAGAGCTGGGTCCAGCCGGCCATGCCCCGGGCGAGCAGGGCCTCGGGCAGGCCGGGGAAGAGTCCGGCGGCGATCTCGGCCAGGTCGGCCCGGACCGGCTCGGGCAGGTCGTCGTCGGGCGGGGTGATCCGGCCGGCGGCCACCCCGTCGCGGAGGATGCCGAGCAGGGTCAGCGGCGGGCGCTGCGCGGGGAGCACGGTGTCGACGGGGGCGGCGTACCCGGGCACGGGGCTGCCGTAGAGCAGGGCGTACTCGGCGGGGTGGGCCAGCGCCCAGGTGCGGGCGGCCCGGCAGACGGCGTGCCAGCGGCCACGCAGGTCGGCCCGGTCGACGGCGGCGTCGGCGGCCTCCACCGCGTCGCCGAGCGCCTGGTACGCCTCGATGATCAGCGCGGTGAGCAGGTCGTCCCGGCTGGGGAAGTAGCGGTAGATCGCCGACGAGACCATCCCCATGTCCCGGGCGACCGCCCGCAGTGACAGGTCGGCCCCGTCGCTGGCGAGGTGGCGGCGGGCCACCGCCTTGATCTCGTCGATCATCTCGGCGCGGACCCGGGCGCGGATCGAGGAAGCCGGCATACGGCCACTCTGCCACGGAACAGAGCGCCAATCAAAATAGAGAGCACTGCTCTTGACTCGGCGGGTGGGGGCCGGTCATGCTGGACGCAGCTCAACGAGAGCAGTGCTCTCGATCCGGTCTACTGCTTCGAAAGGCTCTCCCATGTCGCTGCACGTGATCGTCGGCGCCGGCCCGGTCGGCACCGCCACCGCACACCACCTCGCCGAGCGGGGCGAACAGGTCCGGCTCGTCACCCGGCGGGGCACCGGCCCCGTCGACCCGGCGATCGAGCGGATCGCCGCCGACGCCGCCGACACCGACCGGCTGACCACCCTCACCGACGGGGCGGTCGCGCTCTACAACTGCGCCAACCCGGCCTACCACCGGTGGGCCACCGACTGGCCGCCGCTGGCCGACGCGCTGCTCACCACCGCCGAGCGCACCGGCGCGGTGCTCGCCACCGTCGGCTGCCTCTACGGCTACGGCCCGGTCGACGCGCCGATGACCGAGGACACCCCGCTCGCCGCCACCGGCACCAAAGGACGGATCCGCAACCGGATGTGGACCGAGGCGCTCGCCGCCCACCGCGCCGGCCGGATCCGGACCACCGAGGTACGCGGCTCGGACTACCTCGGTGCCGAGGGCAACTCCCTGCTGCCGCTGGTGCTGCCGAAGGTGCTCGCCGGCCAGCGGGTCCTCCTGCCGGTGAACTGGGACGCCGCGCACACCTGGACGTACGTCGGGGACGTGGTGCGTACCCTGGTCGCCGCCGCGGCCGACGAGCGGGCCTGGGGGCACGCCTGGCACGTGCCGAGCCCCGCGCCCACCAGCGTTCGCGAGCTGGCCGTCCGGGCGGCCGAGCTGGCCGACGCCCCGCCGCCGAAACTGACCCGGCTGCCCTACCCGCTGCTCTGGCTCGGCGGCCTGACCGACCCCTTCGCCCGTGAGCTGCGGGAGACCGCGCACCAGTTCGCCCGGCCGTTCGTGATGGACTCGACCCGGGCCACCACCGTCCTCGGCATCACCCCGACCCCGCTGGACGAGGCGCTGACCGCCACCGTCCGCACCCTCACCGCCACCCTCGGGACGCCCACCCCGGCGGGCGCGACCCACTGACCGCCGCCCCGGTGCGTGGAGCGCAGGCACGGTCGGGTCGGGTCAGCGGCGCGGGACCGGGCCCAGCGCCGCCACCAGCACCGCGACCAGGGTCAGCAGCGCGCCGGCCAGGGTGGCCGGGCCCGGGTGCGACGCCGACGTCGGCAGCACCACGTCCAGCACGACGGCCCCGACGACCTGACCGGCGATGGTGGCCAGCCCCAGCAGCAGCACCCCGGTGAACCGGACGATCGCCGCCGCGACCGCGATGAAGACGATGCCGATCGGGCCACCCAGATACAGCCACGGCTCGGTCGGCAGCGCGCCACCGGGAGCACCCCGGACCGCCAGGTCCACGCCGAAAGCGACGAGCAGGGCCACCGTACCGACGGCGAAGTTGACCCCGGTGGCGACGAGCGCACTGCCCGACGCCGCCCGGACCAGCCCGTTGACCGCCTGCTGCCAGGCCAGCCCCAACCCGGCCAGCAACGGCAGCAGGGCCAGCACCAGGGTGCCCGGGTCGCCGAGCCGGTCACCGACCGCCAGCAGCACGGCCAGCACGGTCAGCACCGCACCGGCCAGCCGGGAGCCCGTCACCGGCTGCCGCCCGCCCGGCCCGATGCCCGCCCGGTCCACCGCCAGGCTGCTGGCCGACTGCCCGGCCACCACCGCCACCGTGAACACCGCCACGCCGAGCGCCCCGATGGTGAGCCCCTGGGTGGCGACCAGGAACGCGCCGCACACCCCGCCCAGCAACTGCCAGGGACGCAGCGCCCCGGACCGCAGCGCCGCGCGCAGGTCGGCCAGCCCGCGCCGCCCCCCGGGCAGGGCCGGGACCAGCACCAGCAGCACCAGTAACCCCACGCCGAAGGAGACCACCGCGGCGGCGATACCGTCGGCCAGGCGTACGCCCAGCTCGCCGTTGATCCGGGACTGCACGGCCACGCCGACGCCGGCGGCGGTGGCCAACCCGATGCCGGCGACCCGACGGGCGGCGGACAGGACGGGAGGGGCGGCGGTGCCGGAAACTGTCACTCCTGCTCTGCCAGGGGCCTGCCGTCGAAGTCCACCGCCGAATAGAGGGCCAGCTTCTCCAACCGGTGGTACGAGTCGATCACCCGGATCGTGCCGCTCTTGGACCGCATCACGATCGACTGGGTGTACGCCCCGCCCGCCTGGTACCGCACCCCGCGCAGCAGGTCACCGGAGGTCACCCCGGTCGCCACGAAGAAGCAGTTGTCCCCGGTGACCAGGTCGTCGGTGCCGAGCACCCGGTCCAGGTCGTGCCCGGCGGCGAGCGCCTTCTCCCGCTCCTGCGCGTCCTGCGGCCAGAGCTTGGCCTGCATCGCCCCGCCCATGCACTTGAGCGCGCACGCCGAGATGATCCCCTCCGGGGTGCCGCCGATGCCCATCAGCACGTCGACCCCCGACTCGCCGCGGGCGGCGGCGATCGACCCGGCGATGTCGCCGTCGGAGATGAACCGGATGCCGGCCCCGGTCCGCCGGATCTGCCCGACCAGGTCGTCGTGCCGGGACCGGTCCAGCACGCAGACGGTGACCTCGGCCACCTCGGTGCCCTTGACCTTGGCGATCCGCCGGATGTTCTCCGCCGGGCCGGCCTCGATGTCCACCACGTCGGCGTAATCCGGGCCGACGGCCAGCTTCTCCATGTAGAAGACGGCGCTCGGGTCGAACATCGCCCCCCGCTCCGAGACGGCCAGCACGGCGAGCGCGTTGGGCATGCCCTTGCTCATCAGCGTGGTGCCGTCGACCGGGTCCACCGCCACGTCCACCTCGGGGCCGGTGCCGTCGCCCACCTGCTCGCCGTTGAACAGCATCGGCGCGTTGTCCTTCTCGCCCTCGCCGATCACCACGACGCCGCGCATCTGGATCGAGTTGATCAGCTTGCGCATGGCGTCGACGGCTGCCCCGTCGCCACCCTCCTTGTCGCCCCGGCCGACCCACCGGCCGGCGGCCATCGCCGCGGCCTCGGTGACCCGGACCAGGTCGAGGGCGAGGTTACGGTCGAGGTCCTGCGGGACCCGCGTCCTGGTGTTCGTCATGGCGGCTTCCTCCTCGCGACGGTGCGGGGTGGGCAGGCGGGGACGCAGGTCGCCCCCTGCCGGCTGTGTCGCTGATCCTCACACGATGCCAGGTCCGGGGGCGGGGCGGGGCGATGGTGGGCGGGATCGCCCCACCGGGCGGCTGCGAGAATGGGCCGGTGGAAGCCGCACAGCCTGCCGACCGCGTACCCGCCGACCCGACCCCGCCGGACGGCCGGCCGCCGGTGCCACCGGCCGCCGACGACGCTCCCACCGGGTCCGCGCCCGGCGGCGGCGCGGGTACGCCGGCCGGCGGCGAGCCCGAGCCGGCCCTCGTGGCCGGCGGCGACCCGGAGCCGACGCCCGTCGCCGGGGAGCCCGAACCGGCGTTGGTCGCCGGGGCCGGGTCGCCGGACCGGGCGGCGACGGCGCGTCCCGGGCGCCCGGAGCGGCCCCGTTCCGAGCGTTCGCCCAAGGACATGGCCCTGTCGCTGCTGGTCCTGCTGGTGCCGATCGCCCTGCTGCTCGCCTTCTACCGGGGCTTCCTCGGCGGCGAGCAGCCCACCACGGTCGACGCCGCCCCCGCCTACGAGCAGGCCCGCGCCGCGAACGTCTTCCCCGTCACCGAGCCGTCCGGGCTGGGCGACGGCTGGCGCACGGTGAGCGCCAGTTTCCGTACCGTCGACGACGGCGCGACCCTGCGGGTGGGGTATCTCACCCCCGAGGGGCGGGGTGCCCAGCTGGTGCAGAGCACCGTGCCGCCGCAGCGGCTGATCCCCGCCGAGCTGACCGCGCAGGGGCAGCCACAGGGGCCGGCCGACCTGGGCGGGGCGAACTGGCAGCGGTACACCGGGCGGGGCAACGAGCAGGCGCTGGTGCTCCTCGAACCGAACCGTACGGTGATCGTGGTGGGCGACGCCCGCGACAACGAGCTGCGGGAGCTGGCCGGCGCACTGCGCTGACCGGCGGCGGTACGGGTGGACCGGGCCGGGGGGGGATTGCGGAAGGCGACGTCCGGGAACAGAAGGGACACGACCCCGGGCCGGCCCGACCGGGCGGGGGCCGTGCGCCGCGCGGGAAGTGTCACGCCCGTGCCGGCACGCCCCCGGTGCCCGCCGGGGGTCGGACGACCCGACTGGAGAACCCGACGTGACCATTCGACGTTTCAGTACGGCGGTCTTCGCCGCAGCGCTGCTCACCCCCGGCCTGGCCGCCTGCAACAACTCCGGCACCGGTGAGGCGGGGTCCTCCGCGTCCCCGTCGGTCTCCGGCAGCGTCGCCCCGGGCAGCGCCTCGCCCGGCACCTCCGAGGCCAAGCAGGCCCTGCTGGACTCCACCAACGAGATCCGCAACGGCAACTTCCGGTTCACCATGAGCGGGGTGGGGTCGACCGCCGAGGGGCAGGTGCACCAGCCCAGCCAGAGCGCCCAGATGAAGCTGAGCATCGGGGACGCGTCGTCGGACCTGATGATGAACCTGGACCTGATCCACGCCAAGCCGGACAGCTGGGTCAAGCTCGACCTGGGCGGCAAGTCCGCCAGCAGCATCCCCGGCGCGCAGAAGCTCAACCTCGGCAAGTACCAGCACCTCGACCAGACCCGGATCAAGGGCAACAAGTCGCTCGGGTTCGACTTCGAGAAGGTCGACCCGGCCGGCAGCGCCGTGCTGACCCAGGGCATCACCGAGGTCCGGCAGACCGGCGAGGGCAGCTATGCCGGCACCCTGGACGTGTCGAAGGCCGCCGAGGCGGGTTCCGTCGACCAGACGGTGATCAGCGCACTGGGCGCGCAGGCGCAGTCGGTGCCGTTCACCGCGAAGCTGGACCCGCAGGGCCGGCTCAGTGAGCTGGTGGTCCAGATCCCGGCCGCCGGCCAGAGCGCCGCGCAGGACATCAAGATCACCTACTCGGACTACGGCAACGCCACCGCCGCCCAGAAGCCCGCCGCCGACCAGGTGGTCGAGGCGCCGCAGGAGTTCTACAACCTGTTCAGCTGAGCGTGTGTACCGACGGCGGGGTGGCCCCGGGGCCACCCCGCCGTCGTCGTCTCCGCCGCAGCACCGGTGCTGCGGTCAGCCCCGGCTCAGAGCAGTTCCAGGTAGTCGTTGACCCGGTCGTAGGCCACCGTCAGCAGCGTCAGCGGCTCGTCCGAGGCGGCCAGCAGCCGGCGGCACGCGGCGATGTTCGCGCCGGTCGACGGCCCCGCGCCGATGCCCTCGCACTCCATCAGGCGGCGCATCCCGTCGATCGCGTCCGCCTCGCTCACCGTGACCATCTCGTCGATGATCTCCGTGTTGAGCACCGGCGGGATCATGCCGATGGACAGTCCCTGGATGCGGTGCGGGACGAACACGTCGGCGAACATGTCGCACCCCTGCGGCTGCACGCCGAGGATGCGCAGCCCGCCCTGGTGCTGCCGGAGCACCTCGCCGATGCCGGTCAGGTGGCCGCCGGTGCCGATGCCTGCCACGTAGGCGTCCACCCGGGTGCCGTCCAGGTCGGCGATGATCTCGCGGACCGTGGTCAGCCGGTGGATCTCCGGGTTGGCCGGGTTGGCCGCCTGGTTGAGCATCACGTACTCGGGGTGCTCGAACTGGATCTCGGTGGCCAGCTCGCCGTGTGAGTTGTTGCCCCGGGTGCTGTCCGAGAGCCGGACGTCCACCCCGAAGCTGGCCAGCAGGCGACGCTTCGACTCGCTGTAGTTGTCCGGGATGACCAGCACCACCCGGTAGCCGAGCACCGCGGCGGCGATCGCGATCCCCATCCCGGTGTTGCCGCCGGTCGGCTCCAGGATGGTCTGCCCGGAACCCGGCTTGAGCAGACCCTCCCGTTCCGCCGCCCGGATCATGTTCAGCGCGATGCGCATCTTGTGGCTGCCGCCCGGGTTGTTCAACTCCAGCTTGAGCAGGATCTCCCCGGGCAGGTCGGCGGTGAGCCGGCTGAGCCGCACCAGCGGGGTGCCCCCCACGGTGTCCAGGATCGAGTCACGGATGCCCATCTCAGCCCACCTCCGCCGTACGCCGGTCCGGGCCGGGCAGGAAACGCAGCTCGGTGTACTCGCCGTCGACGCACCGGAACAACCGGGCCTCCCGGACGCCGGTGTCGTCGATGCCGACCACCAACTGCTCCAGCGTCGGATAGAGCGGCACCCCGTCGACGAGCGCGTTGCGCCGGTCCTCGTCGCTGAAGTAGGCCCGCCCGTTGGGGTGCGAGTGGTAGAGCACCACCACCGGGTCGTCCACGTCGAGGTTGTCCTCCAGGTACATCAGGTCGGCCGGGGCCAGCACGTAGCCGGTCGCGGCGGTGCGTGGGAACCGGACCGGGTCCTTGCGGTGCATCTCGTCGGCCGTGTTGCGGGCCTCGTGCACCCGCCCGCTGGCGTGCACGAAACCGCACGCCTCGCCCGGGTAGGCGACCCGGGCGTGCTCGAAGATCGTGTCGAGGGTGGACCCGTCGAGCGTCGCCCCGTCGTCCGGGACCACCGGCGCGGGCGTGGCCGCCGAACCGTCCCCGGTGGCCTTCTTGGTCAGCCCGAACGCGGCGAGCATGACCACCGCCAGGGCCACCGCCAGGGCCGGCAGCGTGGCGTTCTCCAGCAGCGCCGACCCGAACAGCGCCACCACCGGGAAGAGCACGAAGACGTACGACACCAGGACCGCGTCGACGTGCTGGAGCAGGTAGAAGTAGGCGGCGAACCCGATCACCGAGCCGACCAGGCCGAGGTAGAGCACCCCGGTCAGCGAGCGGCCGGAGATCGCGCCCAGGTCGGGCCGCTCGACGAACGCCCCGAGCACCACCAGCCCCAGCGCCCCGAGCCCGATCGGCAGGGTCTCCTGGGTCAGCACGTGCACGGTGCCGCCGTATCGGGCCATCACCGCGTACGTCAGGGCATGCATGACCGCGGCGAGCAGCACGGCGGCCGGTGCCAGCACGCCCCGCGCGCTGATCCCGGCGGTGAGCTGGACGATGCCGACCAGGCAGCCGAGCCCGACCACCACGCCGGCCCACTGCGTCCAGCTCACCGAGATCCGCGAGATCAGCACCGAGAAGAGCAGCAGGAAGACCACGACCGACGAGAAGATCAACGCCGCCAGGCCGGAGCTGATGTGCTGCTCGCCGTAGTTGATCAGCGCGTACGGGACGGCGATGTAGACCACCGCGATGAACGGCACCACCCAGCGTCGGCCCGGCGGCGGCAGCAGCGACACCCCCGGCGCGGCGAGGCAGACGGCGAGCAGGAACGGGAAGGCCACCAGGAAGCGCAACCCGGCCGCGGTGATCGGCGGCAGCGTTTCCACGCTCATCTTCATGCCGTACCAGGTGGTGCCCCAGATCAGGCACACCAGCAGGTAGAGCAGCCCGAGCTGCCAGCGGCCGGCGCGGGCGCCGGTGTGGTTCGTCATCTCATCTCCTGGTCACGCGAAGCCGAACTCGTCGAGCGCCCGCCAGAGTTGCTGGAGGTTGTAGAGGACCGTCTCGTTCCCGCAGGTGTCGATGATCCGGAGCCGCTCGTCGGTGCCGGGACGGTTCACCGCGCACCGGACCCGCCGGTCGTCGCGCTCCAGGACCACCACCGGACGGTGCTGGCCGGTGCTGGTCACCAGGTCGACCTCGATCGCGGCGAGACCGGTGCCGTGCACCTCGACCACGCCCTCGCAGACCGGGACGACGCCGAAGACCCGGACGTTGCACTCGCCGGAGGCGCCCTGGTACTGGTTGAGCAGCCGGACCCGGCGGTGGCTCGGCACGTCGGTGGTGACGATGATCCCGGGCCCGATCAGCACGTCGTCGCCGACCGTCACCGCGCCGAGGATGCGGGCGAACGCGCCCACCTCGACCCGGTCGCCGAGCCGGGGGTGCC
This sequence comes from Micromonospora sp. WMMD730, assembly GCF_049178955.1. NCBI lineage: Bacteria > Bacillati > Actinomycetota > Actinomycetes > Micromonosporales > Micromonosporaceae > Micromonospora > Micromonospora sp. WMMD730. The sequence continues at coordinate 6,386,569 of NZ_JBMHML010000002.1, read as the reverse complement.
GCCGGCCGCTGGGGTTGTCGGCGATGCCCCGCGCGCCGAGCACGACCCCCTGGAGGATGTACGCGTCGTCGCCGATCTCGGTGGTCTCGCCGATCACCGTGCCGAGCCCGTGGTCGATGATCAGCCGTCGCCCGATGCTGGCGGCCGGGTGGATCTCCACGCCGGTGCGGACCTTGGCGGCCTCGGAGACCCGGCGGGCCACGGCGAGGCGGACGTCCGGGGTCAGCGGGGTGTCCCCGGCCCGGTGGACCGCGTGCGCCACCCGGTAGGCGAGGGTCGCCCGGTAGGCGACGTAGCTGTCCCAGACGTACTGCCACGAGCCGCCGGCGGCCGGGTCCCGGCGGGCCAGCGCGAGCAGGTCCTCCGAGGCGACCTCGCAGATGGCGCGCAGCCGCTGCGGGGTCAGCAGCGACTGGGTCACCGCCGGGGACGCCTCGGCCTCGACGAGGCGGACGATCTCCGTGCGCAGCAGTGGCGTCAGGGCCTCGGTCGACGCCGGGTCGGCCGGCGGCGGTGGGCCGCCCGGGGGAGTGGCCGGTCCGGACGCGGCGCGGGGGGCCGGTACGCGCTGCCCCGTGCCGTTCGAGCCCGCGGCTGCGTGCAAGGACGACTCCATGCGGCTCCCGCTCCCCGTTCTGCTTGGAACCGTCTCCCTCGGCGGCTCGAGTGAGATGACACTCGGTGCGACGTCACGCGTCGGAAGCGGACCTGGCCGCAGAGCGGGCAGGTGCGGTGCCAGATCGTAGTCACAGCCCCCCGCTAACGTGACGATGGAATATTGCTCAAGTCAGTGGCTGAGGGAAATAGCCAATCCTCAGTCCATTGGGGGGAGAGCATGAACGCGGAAGAGTTGGCCGCTCAGATCGGTGCGTGGAAGGACGACCAGACCCGGCTCTACCGCGGCCTGGCCGAGCAGCTGCGGCTGCTGATCCGGCTCGGATCGCTACCCCCGGGCAGTGAACTGCCCCCGGAACGCCGGCTCGCCGTGGCGCTGGCCGTCAGCCGGACGACCATCGCCCAGGCGTACAGCCTGCTCAAGGACGAGGGCTGGCTGGTCAGCCTCCAGGGCAGCGGGACCCGGGTGGCGCACGCCCAACCCGCCGTCGCGCCCCTGGCCGACTACGGCGCGGCGGCGAGCGGCTTCATCGCCGACGTGGTCCGCGACCGGGTCCGGACCGTCGACCTGACGGTCCCGTCGCCGCCGCCCGGCCCGTGGCTGATGGCGGCGATGTCCCGGCTGCCCGCGCTGGCCGCCGCCGCGTTGCCCGGCCGGGTGTACGAACCGGCCGGTTACCCCGGGCTGCGGGAGCGGATCGCCGGCAAGTTGACCGCCGACGGCCGGGTCACCGCCGCCGAGGAGGTGATCGTCACCAACGGCGCGACCCAGGCGCTGTCCCTGCTGGCGGGGGTGCTGACCCGGCGGGGCGACACCGTCCTGGTCGAGGAGCTGACCTGCCCCACGGTGCTGGCGTCGCTGCGTACCGCCGGGTTGCGGCTGGTCGTCGTGCCGATCGAGCGGGAGGGTGCCGACCCGCAGGCGGTCGAGGTGGCCGTCCGCCGGTACGAACCCTCCTTCATCTACGTCATCCCGACATACCACAACCCGACCGGGTGGACGATGACCGAGCGTCGGCGCGCGGCACTGGCCTCCATCGCCCGCCGGTACGGGGTGCCGCTGGTGGAGGACCTCACCCTCGCCGACACCCGGATCGACGGCCCGCTCCCGCCACCCCCGATCGGCGCGTACGCCCCCGGTGCGCAGATCTACACGGTCGGCAGCCTCAGCAAGGTCTGCTGGCCGGGCCTGCGGATCGGCTGGCTGATCGGCCCCCGCCGCGAGCTGCGACGGATCGTCCACCTGCGGGCCATGTACGACCTGGGCTGCCCGCTGCCCACCCAACTGCTCGCCGTCGAACTCCTCGACGACCTGCCGCAGATCCGTCTCGAACGGCAGCGGGAACTGCTCGGCCGCCGCGACGCCCTGCTCGCCGCCCTCGCCGAACACCTGCCGCAGTGGCGGCACGAGCCGCCCCACGGCGGACTCAGCGTCTGGTGCGCCACCCCCCGGCCGCTGCAACAGCTCAACCACGTCGCCCAGCACCACGGCATGCAGTTGATGCTCGGCTCGCACTTCGCCGTGGGGGCACGCTCCTACCTGGACCACGTCCGCCTCCCCTTCACCCTCGACGAGGCAGAGTTGGTCGAGGTGGTCAGACGGCTGGCCGGCTACTGGGCCGAGGCCGGGCGTGGCTAGTCTCACGGTGCGCGACGATCGGTAGTACGCTGCGCCCCCATGGGCATCTCCCACCACGGACGCACCGAGCGTCTCGACCTCGCCGACCCGTCCCTGCGCGAGTGGACCTGCCGAGTCGTGCACGTCGATCCCGAACGGGGCATCGTGCTGGACCGCTCCGCCTTCTACCCCGGTGGCGGCGGCCAGCCGCCGGACCACGGCGTGCTGCTGTGGCAGGGGGTGCAGACCCGGATCGTCGGCACCCACAAGGGTGACGACCTCTACCTGATCCCCGCCGAGGGCGACCCGGTGCCGCCGGTCGGCGTCGAGGTCCGGGGCGCGATCGAGGACGAGCGCCGGTTCACCCTGATGCGTACCCACTCCGGCCTGCACGTGCTCTGCGGCGTGGTGTTCCGTGACTTCGGCGCGCTGGTGACCGGCGGCAACATGGAGCCGGGCGAGGCCCGGATGGACTTCAACCTGCCGCAGCCCCCCGAGGGCTTCAAGGGCCTGCTCGAAGAGGCGGTCAACAAGGAACTCGCCACCGACCGGCGGGTCTCCGTCCGGGTGCTGCCCCGCGACGAGGCGCTGGCCATCCCCGACATCGTCCGCACCCAGACCAACCTCATCCCGCCGGACGAGCAGGAGGTCCGGATCGTCGACATCGAGGGTCTCGACGTGCAGGCCGACGGCGGCACCCACGTCGCGTCCATCGGGCAGGTCGGGCGGATCCAGGTGGTCAAGGTGGAGAGCAAGGGCAAGCAGAACCGCCGGGTCCGCATCCGCCTGGTCAGCTGACCCCGGGTCAGGCGTCGGTGGTCGACCGGGCGGCGTCGATCCGGGCGCGGGCGCCGTCGAGGGAGCGTTGGCAGGCGGCGGCGAGCCGCTCGCCGCGCTCCCACAGCGCCAGCGACTCCTCCAGCGACGTGCCGCCGGCCTCCAGCCGCTCCACCACCTGGGCCAGCTCGGAGCGGGCCTGCTCGTAGCTGAGCTGATCCTCGGGTTTCCGGTCGCTCATCTCGTCCTCCTCATGCGTCCACTGTCACGGTCAGCTCGCCCTCGGCGAGGCGGACCCGCAGCGGGTCGCCCCCGGCCACCTCGCCGGCCGCCCGGACCACGTGCCCGTCGGCCCGCTGCACGATCGCGTAGCCCCGGTCGAGGGTGGCGGCGGGGGAGAGCGCCCGCAGCCGGGCCAGGGTGTGCCGCAGGTCGCCGGTGGCCGCGTCGAGCCGGTGGTGCAGGTTGCGCCCCGCCCGGTCCCGCAACGCGGACACCTCGGCTGCCCGCTGTTCGACCATCACCTGCGGGCGGGCCAGCACCGGCCGGGACCGCAGCAGGGTCAGCCGGTGCGACTCCCGGTCGACCAGGTTGCGGACCGCCCGCTCCAGCCGGGAACGGGCCTGACCGATCAGCCGTACCTCGTCGGCCAGGTCGGGCACGACCCGCTTGGCGGCGTCCGTCGGGGTGGAGGCGCGGACGTCGGCGACGTAGTCGACCAGCGGGGCGTCCGTCTCGTGGCCGATCGCGCTGACCACCGGGGTACGACAGGCGAAGACCGCCCGGCACAGCGCCTCGTCGGAGAAGGGCAGCAGATCCTCGATGCCGCCGCCTCCCCGGGCCAGGATGATCACGTCGACGCTCTCGTCGGCGTCGAGGACCCGCAGCGCGTCGACGATCTGCGGCACCGCCCCCGGCCCCTGCACCGCCACGTTGACCGTGCGGAACTCCACCGCCGGCCAGCGCCGCCGGGCATTGGTCAACACGTCCCGCTCGGCGGCGGACGCCCGGCCGGTGACCAGGCCGATCCGCTGCGGCAGGAACGGCGGCCGGCGCTTGCGGGCCCGGTCGAACAACCCCTCGGCGGCGAGCAGCTTCTTGAGTTTCTCCAGCCGGGCCAGCAGCTCACCGAGCCCCACCTGGCGGATCTCGTCGGCGCGCAGGCTCAGCGTGCCCCGCGCCGCGTAGAACTCCGGCTTGGCGTGCAGCACCACCCGGGCGCCCTCGCGCAGCTCCGGTGCGCCCGAGTCGAGGACGTCCCGGTTGGTGGTGACGGTGAGGCTGAGGTCGGCCGACGGGTCGCGCAGGGTCAGGAAGACCGTGCCCGCCCCCGGGCGACGGCTGATCTGTGCCACCTGCCCGTCGACCCAGACCCAGCCGAGCTTGGCGATCCACGCGCCGACCTTCTGGCTGACCACCCGGACCGGCCAGGGTTCCTCGGGGGTGCTGCGGGGGGCGTCGGTCACCCGCCCACCCTACGGTCCGCCTCCGACGACCCGGCGCTGCCGGGCCGCCCGCCGCGACCCGTACCCCCGCTGTGGTACGGGTCGCAGCTCCTGCCGGGGGAGATGTCGACACGTACGATGGGCGGGTGACCGAGGCTGAGGCGACCCCAAAGACCGGCAAGCGCGTGCTCCTGGCCAAGCCCCGCGGCTACTGCGCCGGGGTGGACCGGGCGGTGCAGACCGTCGAGGAGGCGCTGAAGCTCTACGGGGCGCCGATCTACGTCCGCAAGCAGATCGTGCACAACAAGCACGTGGTGCAGACCCTGGAGGCGCGGGGCGCGATATTCGTGGAGGAGAACGAGGAGGTGCCCGAGGGCGCCACCGTCATCTTCTCCGCGCACGGCGTCGCCCCCGAGGTCTACGAGCAGGCCAGGGCCCGGTCGCTGCGGGCGATCGACGCGACCTGCCCGCTGGTGACCAAGGTGCACCAGGAGGCCAAGCGGTTCGCCGCCGAGGACTACGACATCCTGCTGATCGGTCACGAGGGGCACGAGGAGGTCATCGGCACCGCCGGGGAAGCCCCCGCCCACATCCAGCTCGTCGACGGCCCCGACGACGTGGACCGGATCACCGTGCGCGACCCGAACAAGGTGGTCTGGCTCTCCCAGACCACGCTGTCGGTGGACGAGACGTTGGAGACGGTGGCCCGGCTCAAGACCCGGCTGCCGCTGCTCCAGTCGCCGCCCAGCGACGACATCTGCTACGCCACCTCCAACCGGCAGCACGTGGTCAAGGAGATCGCCCCCGACTGCGACGTGGTGATCGTGGTCGGCTCGCGCAACTCGTCCAACTCGGTACGCCTGGTCGAGGTGGCCCTGGACGCCGGGGCCCGTGCCGGGCACCTGGTCGACTTCGCCCACGAGATCGACGACGCCTGGCTGGCCGACGCCCGGACGGTGGGGCTGACCTCCGGCGCGAGCGTGCCCGACGAACTGGTCCACGAGGTGCTGGCACACCTGGCCGCGCGGGGCTTCACCGACGTCGACGAGGTGGTCACCGCCAACGAGCGGCTGACCTTCTCGCTGCCGCAGGAACTCAAGCGCGACATGAAGGCCGCCTCCCGCGGCTGACCCCGGGCGGGCCCGCCGACCAGGGACCCGCTCCGCGCGCCGGCCGGGGACCCGCTCCGCGCTCCGGCCGGGGACCCGCTCCGCGCGCCGACCGGGGACCGGCTCCGGCGGGGTTGACCCGGCACGGAAGCCTCGCGCCGACCCGGGCACCGGGGTGACGCGCCGGCCGCAGGTCGGCGTCGGCGTGTCCGTCGGTGGCCTGCCGGCACCGGTGCCCCTCGTCGGTGGGTTCCCGCCGGACGGAACGGATCACGGGTGGGGCGCGTCCCAGTGGTATGAGAACTCCTCGGATGGCGGTCGTCGTGCTGCTGGCCGCCGGTGTGGCGCTCGCCGGCTGTGGCGACGGTGCCGACGTCACCGGCCCGCCGGCCACGCCGACCAGTTCCCCGACCCCCACGGTCGTCCCGACGGACACGGTCACCCCGACGGGCACCGTGCCGCCGTCCACGCCGCCGGCCTCGGTGGCCCCGTCCGCACCGCCGGCCGGGTCGGCGCCGCCCGGCGGGTTGAAGCCGCCGCCCGGCGGCCCACGGTTGCCGCCCGGTCCGGGCGCGACGGAGCTGACCGGCACCGTCGAGGCGGGGGTCGAGCCGGGGTGTGTGCTGCTCGACGGCCACCAACTGGTCGGCGGCCCGAAAGACGTGCTCGTGGCGGGAGCCCGGGTGACGGTCACCGGCCGGGCCCAACCCGACCTGATGAGCACCTGCCAGCAGGGTGTCCCGTTCCTGGTGGAATCCGCCCGCCGCTCCTGACCACCCACCCACCCACCCGCACGCCCGCCGACCCGCGCACGCCTGGACGCTCGTCGGGCCGCGCCCGCCCGGACGCTTGTCGGGCCGTGCCCGCCTGGCCGCCCGTCGGCCCGCGCCCGTCCGGGACCAGCGCCCGTCCGGGGCCCGCCGGGTCGACGCACTTTCGCCGATTTGGCGGTATCCGGCCGTTTCGATACCGCCATTGAGCCGACATCGCGCCCTCAGCCGCCGGACGCCCGGCGGCGGGGCCGGGGCGGGGCGCGTCCGCCCGGGGTGGGTCAGGGGCGGTCGTCGGTGGGGAGGAGTTCGGGCGCCTGAGGTTGGCGGGGGGCCAGCTCGACCTGGGCCGGGACGGTCAGCTCCTGGTCGGAGACGCCCAGCTCGGCCAGTTTGCGCGCACTGACCAGGACCCGGGCCTCCAACGAGCCGACCGCCCGGTTGTACGCCGTCACCGCGCCACCGAGTGAGCTGCCGAGCTTGCCGACGTGATCGCCCAGGGTGGACAGTCGGCCGTACAGCTCCCGGGCGAGCGAGTGCACCGCCACCGCGTTGCGGGCCAACGCCTCCTGCCGCCACGAGTACGCCACCGTACGCAGCAGCGCGACCAGGGTGGCCGGCGTGGCGAGCACCACGTTGCGGGCGAACGCGTGCTCCAGCAGCGTCGGGTCTCGCTGCAACGCCACGTCCAGGAACGGGTCGGCCGGCACGAACAGCACCACGAACTCCGGGCTGTCGTCGAACGCGGCCCAGTAGGTCTTCGCGGCCAGCGCGTCGACGTGCCCGCGCAGGTGCTTCGCGTGCCGGTCGAGGTGGGTGTCCCGGTTGCGCTCGTCGCGTGCCTCCATCGCCGTCAGGTAGGCGTCGAAGGGCGCCTTCGCGTCCACCACCACCGTCCGCTTGCCGTGCAGCCGGACCACCAGGTCGGGGCGGACCCCCTGGTGGTCGGTGGCGGCGGTGACCTGCTCGCTGAAGTCGCAGTGCTCCAGCATGCCGGCCGCCTCGACGATCCGGCGGAGCTGGTGCTCGCCCCAGCGTCCGCGCACCTGCGGGGCGCGCAGGGCGGCGACGAGCTGCTTGGTCTCGGTGCGCAGCTCACCGGAGACGGCCCCCATCGAGCGGACCTGTTCGCGCAGCTCGGCGTAGGCGTCGACGCGGTCGCGTTCCAGCTCGCCGACGCGTTGCTCGTAGCGGCGCAGGGTGTCGTGCAGCGGGGCCACCGCACGGGCCACCGCCTCCTGGGACTGGGCGGTCGCCTCGTAGCTCAGCGCCCGCATCGACTGCTCCAGCCGGCCCTCGCCCTCCCGGGTGGCGGCGAGGGTGGCCTCCAGCCGGGCGATCTCGGTGGCCGACCGGGCGCGGGCGGCGTACCAACCGACCGCCCCGCCGGCGGCGAGGCACACCACCACCACGGCCAGCGTCGAGAAGTCCATCACCAGAGCTTGCCAAACGGGTACGACTCGACGCCCCCGGGTACGTTCGGAGAATGGAATTTCTGCTCGTGCTCATCCTGGTCGCCATGCTGGCCGGTGGTTTCGTCTGGTGGCGGCGGGAGAAGGCGGCCCGGGAGGCGCGCAGCCTCGCCGACGTCCGCGCCGACGCCCAACGGTGGTACGAACGCCTCGGCGGCCAGGTGATGAACCTGCACGGCGACGACCCGGCGGTACGTCAGGCGCTGGTCGACGCGGGTGAGCGGTACAACGCGGCGGGCAGCCAGCTGGAGCAGGCCCGTACGGTGCACCAGTTCCGGCTGGCCCGGGAGACCGCGTTGGAGGGGCTCGCCTACGCGCGGGCGGCCCGGGTGGCGCTCGGCCTGGACCCGGGCCCGGAGCTGCCCCCGCTGGCCGCCGCGCAGGGGGCCGGGGAGATCACCCGGGAACGTCAGGTGGACGTGCAGGGGCAGACGTTCAGGGCCGGCCCGCAGCCCGGCCGGGACACCCCGTACTACTACCCGGGCGGGCGTTACCAGGGCCGGCCGGTGCCGGCCGGCTGGTACTCGACGCCGTGGTGGAAGACCGCGCTGGGGGCGGGCGTCGGGGTGGTCGGCGGGATGCTGATCGCCGACGCGCTCTTCTCGCCGGCCTTCGCCGACCCGGGGTACGACGCCGGCTACCAGGAGGGCTTCGGCGACGGCGCGGACTTCGGCGGCGACTTCGGCACGGCCGGGGATCCCGGCGGTGACTTCGGCACCGCCGGTGACTTCGGCGGGGGCGACTTCGGCGGCGGTGGGTTCGGGGGCGGCGACTTCGGTGGTGGGGACTTCGGGGGCGGCGACTTCTGATCCGGTGCCGCCTGTCGGCGGTGAGCCCGCGCCGGTACGGGCCCGGCTGGACCCCTGCCACCGCCCGGGGCGGCGGCAGGGGCGGGGTCGTCAGCCGGTGTTGCGCATCCCGGCGGCGATGCCGTTGACCGTGGTGAGCAGGGCGCGTTCCAGGGCCGTACCGTCGCTGGGGGCGCGTCGGCCGCCCGGCGCGGTGATGACCGCCCGGCCGGCGGCACCGGAGTCCCGGTACTGCCGCAGCAGCGCCACCTGGAGGTGGTGCAGCGGCTCCAGGTAGGTGTCGCGCACCGCCAGGGTGCGCTGGAGCACCGGCGAGTTCTCCAGCAGGGCCGGCGACGAGGTGACCGCCAGCACCTCCTGCTTGGTCAGCTCGTACTCCTGCTGGATCTTGTCGAAGATCGGGTGCAGCTCCTCGGGGACCAGCGTCTCGACGTACCGGCGGGCGATGCTGAGGTCGGTCTTGGTCAGCATCATCTCCACGTTCGACAGGAACGTGCGGAAGAAGTGCCAGTTGCGGTGCATCTCGGCCAGCACGTCCTCCAGGCCGGCGGCGCGGGCGGCGGCGAGGCCGGAGCCGACCCCGAACCAGCCGGGCACGATCTGCCGGGTCTGCGTCCAGCCGAACACCCACGGGATGGCCCGCAGGCCGCCGAGCCCGGCCCCGGTGTTCGGCCGCTTCGCCGGTCGGGAGCCGATGTTCAACGCGCCGAGCAGCTCGGTCGGCGTCGACGCCCAGAAGTACGCCGGCAGGTCCGGGTCCTCCACCAGGTCCCGGTACGACCGGAAGGCCGACTCGGAGACCACGTCCATCGCCGCGTCCCAGCGTTCCAACTGCTCGGCGGGCTGCCGGGGGGCGGTGTGCAGCAGCGTCGCCTGGAGCACCGCGGCCACGGTCAGCTCCAGGTTCTCCCGGGCCAGCGCCGGCAGGGTGTACTTGTCGGAGATGACCTCACCCTGCTCGGTCACCTTGATCGCGCCGTCCAGGGTGCCGTACGGCTGGGCCAGGATCGCCTCGTGGGTGGGGCCGCCGCCGCGCCCGACGGTGCCGCCCCGGCCGTGGAACAACCGCAGGTGCACGCCGTGCTGGGCGGCCACGTCCCGCAGCGCCCGCTGGGCCCGGTGGATCGACCACTGGCTGGTGGTGATGCCGGCCTCCTTGTTGGAGTCGGAGTAGCCCAGCATCACCTCCTGCACGTCGCCCCGGGCCGCGACCAGCGCCCGGTAGGCCGGCAGGGAGAGCAGTTCGTTGAGCATCTCGCCGCCGGCGTTCAGCTCGGCCGGGGTCTCCAGCAGCGGGACGAAGCCGATCCGGGCCCGCCCGGTGTGCACGTCGACCAGGCCGGCCTCCCGGGCCAGCACCACCGCCGCGAGCACGTCGTCCACGCCGAGGGTCATCGAGATGATGTACGACTCGATGACCTCGCCGCCGAACCGGTCCTGCGCCTCGCGGATGGTCCCGAACACGTCGAACGTCTTGCGCGCCGCCTCGGTCAACGGGGTGTCCAGGGCGGACAGCGGCCGACGGCCGGTCAGCTCGTCGGCGAGCAGCTTGGTGCGCTCCAGCCGGGTCAGCGACGGGTAGTCCGACACCTCGCCGACCGCCGCGTAGAGCTGGGTGAGCACCTCGTGGTGCTTCTCGGCGTGCTCCCGGACGTCCATGGTGGCCAGGTGCAGGCCGAACGCGGAGACGGTACGGATGGTCGAGGCGAGCCGGCCGACGGCGGTGAGCTGCCCGGAGTTGCGGGCCAGCGAGGCACGCAGCAGCTCCAGGTCGGCGATCAGTTCGCCGGAGCCCTGGTAGTCCCGGCCCGGCACGTGCGGGGTGCCGGCGCGCAGCCGCTCCCGGGTGTTGGCCAGCTTCGCCTTCACGCAGCGGGCCTTGAGCCGGTAGGGCTCCTCGGCGTTGACCCGGCGGAACCGGGGGGCCACCTCGGGCAGCGCGTCCAGGTCGGCGGCGAGGCTGGCCGACAGGTCCAGCGACACGGCGCGCAGCCGGCGGGAGACGGAGACCTCGTTGACCAGGTGCTCCATCGCCGCCTCGGTGGCGGTGATGCCGTGCTCGTGCTGGATGCGCAGCACCTCCCGGGTGACCACGGGGGTGACGAACGGGTTGCCGTCCCGGTCGCCGCCGATCCAGGTGCCGAAGGTCAGCGGGCGCGACGTCGGCGAGGTCTCCACGCCGAGGGTGCGCAACGTGTCGGCCAGGTCGTCGAGCACCTGCGGGGCGGCCTCGGCGTACAGGTCGCGCAGGTAGTAGATGGCGTTGCGGGCCTCGTCGGTCGGGTCGGGCCGGTCGAGGCGCAGCTCGTCGGTCTGCCACATCAGGTCGAGCAGTTCGGCGAGGCGGCGGTTGGCCGGGGCCTCGTCGCTGGCGCCGTAGAGGATGGCGTTGGCGGTCTCGGCGTCCAGCTCGTCGGCGATGGCGCGCAGCTTGGACAGGATCGACCGGCGGGCCGCCTCGGTGGGGTGGGCGGTGAAGACGGGGCGTACCGCGAGGCGGCGGGCGGCGGCGGCGATCTCCTCGGCCGGCACCCCGCGCTCGGCGATCATCTTGGCCGCCTGGTCCAGCCAGCCACCCTGGATCGCCCGGCGGCGGCGCAGGTCGCGGGCCCGGTGCACCTGCTCGGTGATGTTGGCCAGGTGGAAGTAGGTGGAGAAGGCGCGGGCCAGCTTGGTGCCGGTGGTCACGTCCAGCCCGCCGAGGCGCTGCGCGGCGGCCGGTGCGTCGGAGCGGACCTGGGCGCGGATCTCCTCGACCAGGTCGAGCAGCGGTCGACCCTCCTGCCGGGCCAGGGTCTGGCCGAGCAGGGTGCCGAGTCGACGGATGTCGGCCCGCAGTGCGGCGTCGGGCCCGTCGTGATCATGCTGGTCGGTCACCGTGCGCTCCTTACGTGAGTACGAAGGACAGCGCTGTCCGACTCCCTGGATGGTATCTGCGTGGCCCGGTCCGGGAGGAAGGGGTTCGGTGTGTCACCTTCCCCACGATCACCGCGCGTCGCCCCCGACTCCTGCCCGACCGGTCCGGCGTCCCCGGAACCGGGCGGCGGTGAGCAGGCCGGCCAGCCCGAGGACGGTCCAGACCAGCAGCCCGGCCAGCGGCCAGCGGGCCGACCGCCAGTCGAAGTAGACGGCCGATTTGAGTAGGTCGGTGGCGAGGCCAGGGACGTTCCACCGGTGCATGCCGCGCAGCGCGGCGGGCAGGAACTCGGGCGCGTAGATGCCGCCCGAGCCGGGGTTGCCGAGCACCACCAGCAGCAGGATCACCAGCCCGGTGCCGAGCAGACCCAGCCAGCCCTGCACGGCGGCGGCGACCATCGCGGCGGTGAAGACGGTGAGCATGCCGACCGCCGCCACCGTGACCAGGTCGTGGTCCCAGACGTCGAGGACCGGGCCGACCAGCACCGCGCCGATGGTCCCGAGCAGCACCGCGTGCACGGCCAGCGAGCCGATCCGCAGCCCGGCCCGGCGCAGCCCGCGCGGGGCGGTGCCGAGCGAGACGCCGAGCGCGGTCGAGGCCAGGTAGCCGCCGAGCACCAGCCCGACGGCCAGGTAGAACGGCACCAGCCCACGCGGGTCGTCGGGGGAGACGGGCACCTGGTCGGTGACGGTGAGCGGCAGTCCGGCCTGCTGGGCGGCCGGGGTGAGGACCCCGGTGACCAGTTCGGTGGCGGCCGGGGCGGAGGCGCTGGCGGTGGCCAGGGTGAGCGTGCCGTCGGGGGCGGAGGTGAGCACGGCGTACACCTGGCGGGCGGTGAGGGCGTCGTCGGCCGCGCCGGGGTCGGCGTACCCGACGGGCTCGATCGTGTCGGTGCGTTCCCGCACGGCGCTCAGCAGCGCCTCGGCGCGTTGGTCGCCGGTCACGACGCCGACCGGCACGTCCCGGGGGTGCGGTTGGTGCAGCGCGCCGACGTAGGCCGCGATGAACGCGGTGGCCAGCACCAGCGTGCCGACCAGCAGCGCCGCCGTGCGGGGCAGCCAGTGCCGGGTGCGCGGCTCCTCGTCCACCGGCCCAGCCTATGGCCGCAATGCCCGACCTGCGATGCTTTGTCAGGTGAAAGTCGCTGGTGGTGGGCGGTAGGTTCCGCTCGTGACCCTTCCCGAATACCCCGCCAAGCCGAAGCCGGGCGACCGGGTCGCGGTGGTCTCCCCCTCCGCCGGCCTGGCGGGTCTCTTCCCCCACGTCTACGAGCTGGGCCTGCGCCGGCTGCGCGAGGAGTTCGGCCTGGAGCCGGTGGAGTACCCCACCACCCGACAGACCCGGGCCGACCCCCGCGACCGGGCGCGTGACCTGACCGCCGCCTTCGCCGACCCGACGGTCACCGCGGTGCTCGCCACCGTCGGCGGCGACGACCTGATCACGGTCACCCCGCACCTGGACGACGCGGTGCTGCGGGCCAACCCGAAGCCCTACTTCGGCTACTCGGACAACACCAACGTCCTCAACCACCTCTACCGGCTGGGGATGGTGGCCTACCACGGCGGCTCGGTGCTGGTGCACCTCGGCCGACCCGGCGCGCCGCACCCGCTGACCCTCGACTCGCTGCGCGCCGCCCTGTTCACCTCCGACTGGTACGAGCTGACCCCCGCGCGGCAGTGGGGTGACGAACCGGGCGACTGGCGGGACCCGGCCACGCTCGCGGTCGAACCGCCGATGCTGCCCGGCGAGGGCTGGCGCTGGCGGGGCCCGTCGACGGTCGTCGAGGGCCGCACCTGGGGCGGGTGTCTGGAGATCCTGCACTGGCTGATGGCCGCCGACCGGGTCCCGTCGGCCGCCGACCTGGCCGGCTCGGTGCTGGTCGTCGAGACCTCCAACGAACTGCCCGACGCGCAGGAGGTGTTCCGGATCATCCGGAACATGGGCGAGCGGGGACTGCTCGCCGCCTTCCCGGCGGTCGTCGTCGGCCGGCCCAAGGCGTGGGACTTCGAACGACCGCTGCCGGTGGCGCAACGGCTCGCGTGGGGCGCCGCCCAGCGGGGTGCCGTCGTCCGGGCGCTGACCGCGTACCGCCCGGACGCGGTGGTGGTCTTCGACGTCGACCTGGGCCACACCGACCCGCAGTTGATCATCCCGTACGGCGGGGAGATCCGGGTCGACGCGGTCGAACGACGCATCACCGTGCGCTACTGAACGGAACGCGGCCGGGCGTGGAGGTGCCGCACCGGGGCACGGCACCTCCACCGGGTGCCGGACGGCATCCCCGGTCAGCCCGACTGGGGGGTACGCGGGCCTCCCCGAACAGGTCCGCGTCTCCCTCGGCCGGCGCAACGCCGACCGACCGGGCTGGCTGTTCCATCCTCGGTCGGCACGGGGGTCGAAATCTTGAAGATTCGTGCGCGGTTCGGCCGGCCGACGGCCCCGCCGCGACAGGCACCCCCGACCCGCGTCCAGCGTCCAGCGCCCCGCGACTCGGGGGCCGGGCAGCGGCGGTCAGTCGGCGGGTGCGAGCAGCCGACGCAGGCGGGCGGGCGGGTGGCCGACCCGCTCCCGGACGACCCGGCTCAGGTGCGCCTGGTCGGCGAAGCCGTACTCGGCGGCGATCGTGACCAGCCGGGGCGGATCGGAGCGGCCCAACAGGTCCAGCACCGCCCGGACCCGCAGCTCGTTGCGGTAGGCGGTGAGGCTGCGCCCGGTGACCCGCTGGAACACCCGGCTCAGGTGGTGCGGTGAGCAGCCGACCAGCCGGGCGACCTCGGTGAGCCCCAGGGTGAAACCCGAGGCGGCGAGCACCTGGCGGGCCTGGTCGGCGAGGCGTCGATGGGCGGCCAGGGTGGCCGGTCGCCGCCCCACCGCACGGTCCAGGTCCGCACCCGGGGCGCCCCGGCCCAGGGGGCTGCCGCTGAGCAGGGTGGCCAGGAACTGGTGGGTGTGCTCGGTCAGCTCGAAGCCGTCCAGACCGCGCCGGCTGCGGGCCACCAGCATCCGGTGCTCCAGATCCAGCGCGGCGTCGAGCTGACCGTCCCAGCTGCGCCGGGTGAACCAGTCGCGGGCGTCCGGGCGTTCCTCGAGCACCTCGGGGCGGATCTCCAGGCACGAGTAGACGTCGCCGCAGCCGAGCGGATGAGCCACGCTCATCTCGTCGCCGGGTCGGGTGAGCAGCACCGACGTCGCATCGGCGAACGCGATCTCACCGTTGACCCGGCGCAGGTAGCCGCCGGAGCGCCCCAGGTAGACCCGGTAGCCGAGGTTGGGTACCGGGCCGACCCAGCCCGGCTCGTCGATCAGGCAGCGCACCTCGTAGAAGGTCATTCCGTCGGGCAGGCCCAGACCCCGCCATCGTCCCTGGGCGGTCTGTTGGCGTGGGTCCGCGCCCCACTGCTGTGGCATTGGTCCTCCCCCGTTGCGGCACCGCCGCTGCGGGCTCGATTGTCTCCCTCGCGAGATAGGCTGGCGGCCATGCACCCCCCGGCCCGGCCGGGCGTGGGGGCATCTTCGTGCGCCCCGGGCCGACCGGCGGCTTTCCTGGAAGTGATCACTGATGCTCACCGGACTCTTCTCCGCCGCCCTGGCCGACCCGGGGCTGGCCCGGGCGCGTGACCTGGCGCGCTCCGGTGCCGCCCAGGTCGACGGGCTGGACCTGACCGCCCCGACCGCGCTGCGCCCGTTCGCCGTGGCCGCCGTCGCCGCCGACCCGGCCGCCGGTGGGGCCGGCCGGCCGGTGCTCGCGGTGACCGCCACCAGCCGGGAGGCCGACGACCTGGCCGCCGCGCTGGGCAGCCTGCTCCCGGCCGGGCAGGTCGCGGTCTTCCCGTCCTGGGAGACGCTGCCGCACGAACGGCTCTCGCCCCGTTCCGACACCGTCGGCCGGCGACTGGCCGTGCTGCGCCGCCTCGCCCACCCGGACGCCCCGGGCCCGCACACCGTCCGGGCCGACGCCGCCGCCGACGCCGGCCCGCTGCGGGTGGTGGTGGCACCGGTGCGCTCGCTGCTGCAACCGCAGCTCAAGGGCCTCGGCGACCTGGAGCCGGTGCAGCTTTCCGCCGGTGAGGAGGCCGACCTGGAGGAGGTCGCCCGCCGGCTCACCGACCTGGCGTACGCCCGGGTCGACCTGGTCACCAAGCGCGGCGAGTTCGCCGTACGCGGCGGCATCCTGGACGTCTTCCCGCCCACCGACGAGCACCCGTCCCGGGTCGAGTTCTGGGGCGACGAGGTGGAGGAGATCCGCACCTTCGCCGTCGCCGACCAGCGCACCATCGAGGGCGTACCGCAGCTGTGGGCTCCGCCGTGCCGGGAGCTGCTGCTGACCCCGGCGGTGCGTCGGCGGGCCGCCGCGCTCGCCGGGGAGCACCCGGAGCTGGTCGAGATCCTCGACAAGCTGGCCGAGGGCATCCCGGTCGAGGGGATGGAGTCGCTGGTGCCGGCGCTGCTCGGCAGCGAGAGCCTGGAGCTGCTGGTGGACACCATGCCGGCCGGCACCCACGTGCTGCTCTGCGACCCGGAGCGGATCCGCACCCGGGCGCACGACCTGGTGCGTACCTCGGAGGAGTTCCTCCAGGCGAGCTGGGCCGCGGCCGCCGTCGGCGGCCAGGCCCCGGTCGACCTCGGCGCGGCCGCCTTCAAGTCCCTGGCCGAGGTACGGGCCGCCGCCCGCGCCCTGCGCCAGCCCTGGTGGACCCTCGCCCCGTTCGGACTGGTCGAGGCGGACGCCACCGCACCGGCCCGGCAGCCCTGGGAGGACGCGCCGGCCGGGACGGACGTGACCCCCGACGACGCGATCGCGGTGAACCTGGCCGCCCAGCCGGCCCCGCTCTACCACGGTGAGACCGACCGGGTGGTCGACGACCTCAAGCGCTGGACCGGTGAGGGCTGGTCGGTCGCGCTGGTCTTCGAGGGGCACGGTCCCGCCCAGCGGGCCGTCGAGGTGCTCCGCGACGCCGGGCTGGGCGCCCGGCTCACCGAGCAGGTGCCGGCCGCGCCCGCCCCCGGCGAGGTGCTGGTCTCCTGCGGTCGCCTGACCGCCGGCTTCGTCGACGAGGCGTCGAAGTTCGTGCTGCTCACCGGCAACGACGTCACCGGCGGCCGGGGCACCACCACCCGGGACATGCGCAAGATGCCGAGCCGGCGACGCAACACCATCGACCCGCTGGAGCTGAAGGCCGGCGACTTCGTCGTGCACGAGCAGCACGGCATCGGCCGGTACGTCGAGCTGGTGCAGCGCACCGTCAACGGCGCGTCCCGCGAATACCTGGTCATCGAGTACGCGGCCAGCAAGCGCGGCCAGCCCGGCGACCGGCTGTTCGTCCCCACCGACCAGCTCGACCAGCTCTCCCGCTACGTCGGCGGCGAGCAGCCCACCCTGCACAAGATGGGCGGCTCGGACTGGCAGAAGTCCAAGGCCCGCGCCCGCAAGGCGGTCCGGGAGATCGCCGCCCAGCTCATCCAGCTCTACGCCGCCCGCAAGGCGTCCAAGGGGCACGCGTTCGCCCCGGACTCCCCGTGGCAACGGGAGCTGGAGGACGCCTTCCCGTGGCAGGAGACGCCCGACCAGATGGCCGCCATCGAGGAGGTCAAACGGGACATGGAGCAGACCGTTCCGATGGACCGGCTGATCTGCGGCGACGTCGGGTACGGCAAGACCGAGATCGCCGTCCGGGCGGCGTTCAAGGCCGTGCAGGACGGCAAGCAGGTGGCGGTGCTGGTGCCGACGACGCTGCTGGTGCAGCAGCACTACAACACGTTCGCCGAGCGGATGAACCAGTTCCCGGTGACCATCCGGCAGCTCTCCCGCTTCCAGACCGCCAAGGAGAGTGAGCGGACGCTGGAGATGGTCGCCGACGGCACCGTCGACATCGTCATCGGCACCCACCGGCTGCTCCAGACGGCCACCCGGTTCAAGTCCCTCGGCATGGTGATCATCGACGAGGAGCAGCGGTTCGGCGTCGAGCACAAGGAACACCTCAAGACGCTGCGTGCCTCGGTCGACGTGCTGAGCATGTCGGCCACCCCGATCCCGAGGACGCTGGAGATGGCGATCACCGGCATCCGGGAGATGTCGACCATCGCCACCCCGCCCGAGGAGCGGCACCCGGTGCTGACCTTCGTCGGGGCGTACGACGACCGGCAGGTGGCCGCGTCGATCCATCGGGAGCTGCTCCGCGACGGGCAGGTGTTCTACCTGCACAACCGGGTGGAGTCGATCGACCGCACGGCGCGCAAGCTGCGCGAGCTGGTGCCCGAGGCGCGGGTGGCGGTGGCCCACGGGCAGATGGGCGAGGAGGCCCTGGAGAAGGTGATGGTCGGCTTCTGGGAGAAGGAGTTCGACGTCCTGGTCTGCACCACCATCGTCGAGTCCGGCATCGACATCCCGAACGCCAACACCCTGATCGTGGAGCGGGCCGACCTGCTCGGCCTGGCCCAGCTGCACCAGATCCGGGGCCGGGTGGGCCGGGGTCGGGAGCGGGCGTACGCGTACTTCCTCTATCCGCCGGAGAAGCCGCTCACCGAGCACGCGCACGAGCGGCTGGCCACCATCGCGCAGCACACCGAGTTGGGCGCGGGCATGTACGTGGCGATGAAGGACCTGGAGATCCGGGGCGCCGGGAACCTGCTCGGCGGCGAACAGTCCGGGCACATCGAGGGCGTCGGGTTCGACCTGTACGTCCGGATGGTCGGCGAGGCGGTGTCGGCGTTCAAGGGGGAGAGCACCGAGGAGGAGACCGACGTCAAGATCGACCTTCCGATCGACGCGCACCTGCCGCACGACTACGTCGGGGTGGAACGGCTGCGGCTGGAGATGTACCGCAAGCTCGCCGAGGCGCGCGACGACGCGCGGCTGCGCGAGGTGGTGGCCGAGATGACCGACCGGTACGGCGAGCCGCCCGCCCCGGTGCAGAACCTGGTCGCGGTGGCCCGGTTCCGGCTGCTGGCCCGCCGGTACGGCCTGACCGACGTCAGCATGCAGGGCAAGCACCTGCGGTTCGGCCCGCTGCCGCTGCCCGACTCGAAGCAGTTGCGGCTCAAGCGCTACCACCCGGACTCGGTCTACAAGCAGGCCACCGACCAGGTCAGCGTGCCCCGGCCGAGCACCCGCCGGGTCGGCGGCGAGCCGCTGCGCGACCAGGCGTTGTTGGAGTGGTGCGCCCAACTGCTCTCCGACGTCCTCGGCGAACCGGCCGGGTTGGCGGGGGCGCGGGGATGAGGGGGCCGTCGCCCGCCCGGCGCGGGGCGTCGGGCGGGCCGGGCGCACGGTGGGCGGCGTCACCGTACACAGGCAGGCATGAGAGAGTGACCGTCATGCGTGCACGCCGTCTCATCGCCGCCGCCAGCGTCGCGGCCCTGGGTGTCCTCTCCCTCACCGCCTGCGGCAAGGCATCTCCTGATGTGGCCGCATACATCGGCGACAGTCGCTACTCGGTGGCCCGGGTGGACGCGATCTACACCGACGCGCAGACGAGGTACGCCGAGGCGGTGCGGCAGAGCGCGGCCCAGTCCGGCCAGACCCCCGGCCCGGAGCAGTTGCGGGCCGGGCTGACCCGGCAGGACGTGGTGAACCTGCTGGTCAGCATCGACCTGGGCAAGCGGGTCGCGGCCGAGAAGAACCTCCAGGTCCCCGACCAGATCACCCCGGACCAGTTGGCCCAGCAGCTCCAGATGCCGCCGCAGGCGGAGTTCGCGAAGCTGTGGGGCGAGTGGGCCGACCTGTTCGTCGTGCTCAGCCAGCAGTTGCCGCCGGCCGACCTGAGCGACGAGTCGGTGATGGCGGTCTACCACGCGATCGAGAAGACCGGCGGCATCGACAAGGGGCTGTCGGTGGCGCAGGTGCGGCAGCTCTTCGGCGACGGCGGTTTCGTGCGCACCTCCTCGGCGTTGAGCGCCGCGCTGGGCGAGCAGGCCGACAAGGTCGACGTCGAGGTCAACCCCCGGTACCGGCCGCTCGGCGTCCCCGCCTGGGTCAACAAGGGCCAGGAGCTGGTCTTCTACGCGCTGCCGTACATCGACGCGAGCGGCCCGGTGACCGACGTGTCGACGCCCGAGCCGGTCGCCAGCCCGACCCCGGAGCAGGGGCCGGCGGCCTCCTGAGCATGTCCGACCGGATCGTCCTGCTGGTCACCTCGCCCCGGTTGCCGGCCGGTCTGCTGACTGCCGCCGCCTGGGACACGCTGCGCTCCGCACCGGTGCTGACCGGCGCGGAGAGCGCCCAGGTCACGGCGGTACGTGCGGCCGGCGTCGAGGTCACCGTCGTCTCCGGTGGGGCCGGCGACGCGCTGCTGGACGCGGCGGCGGCGCACGGTACGGCGGTCTGGCTGGCCGGCCCGACCGGTGACGAGACCCTGGCCCGGGAGGTGGGCCTGCGGCTGGCCCGCCAGCCGGGGCTGGCCGAGCTGGAGCTGATGTACGGCTCGTGGGACCCGCCGGGGGCCCGGCTGCTCGACGCGGTCGAGGTGATGGACCGGCTCGCCTCGCCGGGCGGCGACCCGTGGAAGCGGGCCCAGACCCACCGCAGCCTCGCCGGCTTCCTGATCGAGGAGTGCTACGAGGCGTACGACGCGATCAGCGACGGCGACACCGACGCGCTGCGTGAGGAACTGGGCGACGTGCTGCTCCAGGTGCTGCTGCACGCCCGCCTCGCGGAGAACCTGCCCGAGGACGAGCGGTGGAGCGTCGACGACGTGGCCGGCACCCTGGTCGACAAGATGGTCCGCCGCAACCCGCACGTCTTCTCCGGTGCGCAGGCGGGTTCGCTCGCCGAGATCGAGGCGAACTGGGAGCGGATCAAGCAGGCCGAGAAGGCTCGTGCGTCGGTGCTCGACGGCATCGCGCTGAGTCAACCCGCCCTGGCCCTGGCGGCCAAGGTGCTGGACCGCGCCGGTCGGGCCGGCCTGACGGTGCCGCTGCCGTCCCCCGACGCCCAGCCCGACCCGGAGTCCCGCCTCGGCGCCACCCTGCTGGCCCTGGTCGCCGAGGCCCGCAACACCGGCCTGGACCCCGAGGCCGCCCTGCGCCGCGCCACCCTCACCCACACCGCCACCCTCCGCACCACCGAACCCCGCACCTCGTCGAGTTGATCAAGAGGTTTGCGTCAGCCCCGTGCGCTCCGGTGACGCGAACCTCTTGATCACGAGGCCGGGGCGGGGTGCGGTGACGTGAACCTCGTGATCGGCGGGGCGGGTGGGGCGGTGGGGAGTGGGTAGGGTCGGGGGATGGGTGCATTCGTGCCGCTGGCGGAGCGGATCGTCGAGGCCGTGCTGGAGAGCCGGCCCGGGTTCGCCACGTCGGCCGGGGACCACCGCTACGACGACCGGCTGCCCGATCTGTCCGCCCCGGCGGTCGCCGCCGACCAGGCGATGCTGCGGGAGGCCGCCGACGCGCTCGCCGAGGTCGACGCGGACTCCCTCGACGTCGAGGAGCAGGTCGACCACGCGCTGCTCGCCGCCCTGGTCGACCGGGAACTGTTCGAGCGCAGCGAGATCCGGGCCTTCGAGTGGGACCCGCTGGTGCACAACCCCGGCCCGCTGCTGCACGCCCTGCTCGCCCGGCCGTACGCGCCGGTGGAGCAGCGACTGGCGCACCTGGTGGGGCGGCTGACCGCCGTACCCGACGCGATGGCGACCGCGCGGGCGACGCTGCGGGACATGCCCCGGGTGCACGCCGAGACGGCGGTCGGGCAGTTCGCCGGCAGCGCCGCGCTGATCCGCGACGAGGTGCCGCTGCTGCTCGCCCAGGCCCCCGCGCTGGCCGGCACGGTGGAGCCGGCGGCGACGGCGGCGATCGCCGCGCTCGACGAGTTCGTCGGCTGGCTGCGCGCCGGGCTGGCCGCCGACACCGGGCCGGGCCGCGACCCCCGGCTGGGCCGCCGCCGCTGGGAGGCCCGGCTCTGGCACACCCTCGACACCGAGCTGGGCGCGGCCGAGGTGCAGCGCCGCGCCTGGGCCAACCTGGACCGGGTCACCGCCGAGATCCGCGCCGCCGCCGTCGAGCTGGTCGGCGGCCCGGCCGACGACGCGACGGTACGACGGGCGCTGGACCTGCTCGCCGCCGAGCACCCCGACGACCACTCCATCGTGGACCTCGCCTCGGTCACCCTCGACGAGGCCGTCGACTTCGTCCGGGCGCACGACCTGGTCGGCCTGGTCGACGATCCGTGTGTGATCCAGGAGATGCCGGAGTTCGCCCGGGGTGTCGCGGTGGCCTACTGCGATTCGCCGGGCCCGCTGGAGCCGGCCGACCTGCCCACCTTCTACTGCATCGCGCCCACCCCGGCGGACTGGCCCGCCCACCGGGTCGACTCGTTCTACCGCGAGTACAACGACCACATGATCCGGAACCTGACCGTGCACGAGGCGATGCCGGGGCACTTCCTCCAGCTCGCCCACGCCCGCCGGTACGCCGGCCCCACCCGGGTCCGGGCGCTGACCGAGTCGGGGGTGTTCATCGAGGGCTGGGCGGTCTACACCGAGGAGCTGATGGCCGGGCTCGGCTTCGGCGGCCTGCCGGTCCGCCTCCAGCAGCTCAAGATGCAGCTCCGGATGACCATCAACGCCCTGCTCGACCAGCTGGTCCACTGTGACCAGATGACCGAGGCGGACGCGTTGGCGCTGATGACCGAACGCGGCTTCCAGGAGGAGGGCGAGGCGGCCGGCAAGTGGCGGCGGGCACTGCTCACCTCGACCCAGCTCTCCACGTACTTCGTCGGCTACAGCGAGATGGCCGACATCGCGGCCGCCCGCCCGGCCGGGGTGCCGCTGCGCCGGTGGCACGACGCGATGCTCGCCCACGACTGCCCGCCGCCACGCCACCTGCGCACCCTGCTCGGCGTCTGAGCCGACCGGGGCCGGCTCAACCGCGGGCGGCGACCGCGTCGACCAGCCAGCGGGAGATCGAGTACGCCGGCGGCAGCTCGGCCGGCAGCGCGTCCACCGGGAACCAGCGGGCCCGCACCAGCTCCCGCCCGTCCACCTCCGGCTCGGCGGTGGGGTCGGCGGCGGTGGCGGTGAAGCCGGCGAGCAGCACCCCCGGCCCGGAGATCGCCCAGGGTTGGCTGCCGAAGTAGTCGACGCTGCCGAGGGCCAGCCCGACCTCCTCGGTGACCTCGCGGCGGACCGCCGTCTCCAACGACTCGCCGGCCTCGACGAAGCCGGCGACCAGCGCCCACAGTCCGGTCGGACCGGACGCGTGCCGCACCAGCAGCAGCTCGGTGGGGCCGCCGGCCGGCCCGGGGCGGGTGATCGCCGCCAGCACCGCCGGGGAGAGCCGCAGCGGCACGTACAGGTCGCAGGCGGGGCAGCGGCGGGCCGTCTCGCCCGGCACGTCGGCCAGTTCCGCCCGGCAGGCCCCGCACCAGCGGTGGGTACGCCGGAAGGTGACCACGGCCACCGCCCGCCCGGCGAGCGTGGCGAGCGGTTCGGGCAGCTCGGCGGCGAGCGCCCGCCAACTGCGCCAGCGCCCGGCCGGTCGGGTCGCCCCGTCCGGTGCCGCCGCCCAGGCCGGCACGCCGTCGAGCGTGCCCACCGGCACCCAGTCGGTCCCGGCCGGCAGCTCGCCGACCCGCGGCAGGCCCCCGCCGGGGGTGGTGAGGAGCCGGTGGCCGGCCACCAGCAGGCCCAGGTCGCCGGGCGCGGGCGACGGGTCGGGGGTGGGGTCTGCGGGCGGGGGGACGGTCACGGCGTCGCCGGCCGGCGGTCGGTCACCCCGGCTCCGGCGGGCAGGTCGAACGCTGTCGGTGTCACCGAGTCGGTGTAGCGGTCCAGGGTCAACTCGACGGGCTGACCGTCGAGGATCCCGGTGAAGCTGCCGAGCACACCCTCGCTGGTGACGCAGGTGTCGAAGTCGCCGGCGGCCCGGCGGACCTCGACGCAGGTGGCGTGGTGCCCGGTGATCGTGGTGTCGGTCTGCTTGACCTGGGCCGCCGGGTCGAGGGCGGCCTCGGTGAGCAGGCCGATCACCGCCGGCGGGGTGACCAGGCCGGCCTTGCGGGCCTCGGTGAACAGCGGCACGGCGGCCTTGCCGGACATCAGCACCGGCGGCTCGACCGTGCAGGTGGTCCGCCCGGCGGTGGTCCCGCACCTGGTGATGGCCTGCTCGGAGACGGTGATCTTGCCGGCGGTCCAGGTGTACGCGGAGCGGGCCGGCTCCTTCGTCTGGGCGATGGTGAAGTCCCGGCCACCGGCGAGCCGGTACTCGGCGGTCCAGGTCCGCACCAGCGACTCGTCGAGCCGGGTGGCGAGATCGTTGATCAGATCGGCGCGGCCGAGGGTGCGACCGGCGTCGTCGAGGGTCTGACAGCCGGTGACGGTGAGCGACGCGATGACCGACACGGCGAGCACGCGGAGGGTGGTCGAGACGGCGGGCATGGCGACCAGCGTGGTCGATCGGGTCCACCCGGCGCAAACCGGTTGCCGGTTCAGGGGTGAGAATCCGGGAATGTCCGTCCCGGCGTACCGATTAGGGGTGGGCTACGTGTCCCCGGACGCCGTGCCGTCCGGCGTCGCCCGATACGCTGCGTTCAACACACCTGCCTCAGCCGCACCGTCGCGGCCCGAACCGGATTCGCACACACGAACGAGGAGCGACTCAGTGGCAACCATCGAGGGAATCGTCGCCCGGGAGATTCTCGACTCGCGGGGCAACCCCACGGTCGAGGTCGAGGTAGGGCTGGACGACGGCACGATCGCCCGCGCCGCCGTACCCTCCGGCGCCTCCACCGGCGCCTTCGAAGCGGTCGAACTGCGCGACGGTGACAAGGGCCGCTACCTGGGCAAGGGCGTCGAGAACGCGGTCGCCAACATCGAGGACAAGATCGTCGACCAGCTCATCGGCTACGAAGCCAGCGAGCAGCGGCTGATCGACCAGAAGATGCTCGACCTCGACGGCTCCGACAACAAGGGCGAGCTGGGCGCGAACGCGATCCTCGGGGTCTCGCTGGCGGTGGCCAAGGCCGCGGCCGGCAGCGCCGAGCTGAGCCTGTTCCGCTACCTCGGCGGCCCGAACGCCCACCTGCTGCCGGTGCCGATGATGAACATCCTCAACGGTGGGGCGCACGCCGACTCGAACGTCGACGTGCAGGAATTCATGATCGCGCCGATCGGGGCGTCCAGCTTCCGCGAGGCGCTGCGTTCCGGGGCCGAGGTCTACCACGCGCTGAAGTCGGTGCTCAAGAAGAAGGACCTCTCCACCGGCCTGGGCGACGAGGGCGGCTTCGCCCCCAACCTGCCCAGCAACGCCGCCGCGCTGGACCTGATCGCCGAGGCGGTCGAGAAGGCCGGCTACCGGCTGGGCACCGACATCGTCTTCGCCCTCGACGTGGCCGCCACCGAGTTCTTCGACAACGGCACCTACACGTTCGAGAGCGCGGCCAAGAGCGCCGAGGAGATGAGCAACTACTACACCAAGCTCATCGGCGACTACCCGATCGTCTCCATCGAGGACCCGCTGGCCGAGGACGACTGGAGCGGCTGGGCCACCCTGACCGCCGCCGTCGGCGACCGGATCCAGATCGTCGGCGACGACCTGTTCGTCACCAACCCGCAGCGCATCGCCCGGGGCATCACCGAGAAGGCCGCCAACGCGGTGCTCGTCAAGGTCAACCAGATCGGCTCGCTGACCGAGACGCTGGACGCCGTGGACCTGGCCCACCGGGCCGGCTTCAAGTGCATGATGAGCCACCGCTCCGGCGAGACCGAGGACACCACCATCGCCGACCTGGCCGTCGCCACCGGCTGCGGCCAGATCAAGACCGGTGCCCCGGCCCGGTCCGACCGGGTCGCCAAGTACAACCAGCTCCTGCGGATCGAGGAGGAGCTGGGCGACGCGGCGCGGTACGCCGGCGTCGGCGCGTTCCCGCGTTACCGTTCGGCCTGACCCGGGCGAACCTCGGGGGGAGGGGTGTGACGATGCAGCAGCGCCGCACACCGGGTGGCCAACGCCCGGCCCGCCGGCCGACCGGCCGGCCGGGCGGGGCCCGGGGCGCCCGCACACCGCTGCGCGACGGCGGGGTCCGCGCCGAGACGCGGACCACCGCGGCCCGCTCGCGCGGTGTCGACGGCGTCCGGTCGGCCAACCGCCCGGCTGCGGCGCGCCGCACGGCGGCCGGCGGCACCATCCGCCGGCTCGCCGCACCCCACCCCCGACGGTTCACCGGGCGGGCCACCGTCCTGTTCGCGGTGCTGCTCGCGCTCGCCCTGGCCTACACCTATCCGGTCCGGGTCTACCTCGACCAGCAGGTCGACATCGAGCGGATGGAGGCCAGCCAGGCCGCCCAGCGCGAGCAGATCGCCGAGCTGTCCGCCCAGGCGGCGAAGTGGCAGGACCCCGAATACATCAAGATCAAGGCGCGGGAACGGTTCTACATGGTGGCCCCGGGCGAGACCCCGGTGATCGTGCTCAACGACGCCGACGGCGCGGCCCGCGACGCCAACGGCGGTCGGCCGCCGGCCGCACCCAAGGCCCCCGCCCCCTGGTACGACACCCTGTGGTCGAGCGTCCGGGCGGCGAACGGCGAAGCCGCCGACCAGTGAGCAGCACCCGCGTACCGAACGAGAGATGGGCACCGTGACTGTCGTACCACCGCAGGAGCCGGCGGCGGACTCCGTACCCCCGCCGGAGCACCAGCCGGCCACCGAGGCCGACCTGGCCGCGGTGGCCGCGCAGCTCGGACGCCCGCCCCGCGGCACCCGGGCGGTGGCCCACCGCTGCCCGTGCGGCCTGCCCGACGTGGTGGAGACCACCCCCCGGCTCGCCGACGGCACCCCCTTCCCGACGCTGTTCTACCTGACCTGCCCCAAGGCGACGGCGGCGTGCAGCCGGCTGGAGTCGGCCGGGCTGATGAAGGAGATGGCCGAGCGGCTCGCCGAGGACCCGGAGCTGGCCGACAGCTACCGGGCCGCGCACGAGGACTACCTGGCCCGCCGGGCCGCGATCGGCGAGGTGCCGGAGATCGCCGGCATCTCCGCCGGTGGGATGCCCGGCCGGGTGAAGTGCCTGCACGTGCACCTGGGCCACGCGCTCGGTGCCGGCCCCGGGGTCAACCCGTTCGGCGACGAGACGCTCGCCCTGGTGGAGAAGTGGTGGGCGGCCGGGCCCTGCGTGGACGTGCCGACGGCCGGGTGAGATGACCGACGAGATCGTGGTACGCCGGGCCCGCACCGGCGACGTACGCGGCATCCGCCGGCTGGTCGACACCTACACCGACGACCGACGGCTGCTCAGCAAGGCCACCGTCACCCTCTACGAGGACGTGCAGGAGTTCCGGGTCGCGGTCACCGGCGACGGGCGGGTGGTCGGCTGCGGGGCGCTGCACGTGATGTGGGAGGACCTCGCCGAGATCCGTACCGTGGCCGTCGACCCGGCCTGCCGGGGGCGGCGGCTCGGCCACCGGATCGTCACCGAGCTGATCGACGCCGCCCGGGAACTCGGCATCGCCCGGATCTTCGTGCTCACCTTCGAGACGGCGTTCTTCGGCGCGTTCGGGTTCACCGAGATCGACGGCGCCCCGGTACCGCAGCCCGTCTACGAGCAGCTGCTGCGCTCCTACGACGAGGGCGTCGCCGAGTTCCTCGACCTGGAACGCGTCAAGCCGAACACCCTGGGCAACACCCGGATGCTGCTGCGCCTCTAGCCCGTGACGGTCGCGGTGTCTTGACCCGGCCCGGCACCCTGGGCCGGTGACGATCCTGCGCCGGTTGGTTGCCGTCCCCGCCGCCCTGGTGACCCTGTTCGCGCTGGTCAGTGTGGCCCGGCTGATCGCCCCCGCGACCGGCGGCGTCGACCGCCAACCGCCCGGGGTGGACCGGCAACTCGACTACCTGCGGACCGAACTGGACGACGGTGCCGGCGAGGACGCCCAGGCGATGTTCCCGGAGGGCTGGTTCTTCGCCCACGCGCTGTACGGGCTGGCCCGGGTGGAGACCGGCCTGCGGCAACCACCGCAGGGGCGCGACGAGGCGCTACGGGAGGCCCGGTGGGCGCTGGCCCGGCTGGAGTCCCCGGCCGGCACGGCCCCGTTCAGCGCCGACCTGACCCCGGCGTACGGCGTCTTCCACGCCGGCTGGACCAACTGGCTGCGCGGCGGGGTGCTCGCCCTGCAACCGGTGTCGGAGCGGGACCCGGACGAGGTACGCCGGTTCACCGAGGCGTCGACCACGCTGGCCGCCGCGTTCGACGCCTCGGCCACGCCGTACCTCGCCGCCTACCCGGGGCAGGCGTGGCCGGTCGACTCGACGGTGGCGGTGGCCTCGCTGCGGCTGCACGACCACCTGCTGCCGCCCCGGTTCGACCGGACCGTGGCACGCTGGCTGGACGGCGTACGCCAGCGGCTCGACCCGCGTACCGGCCTGCTGCCGCACCGGGTCGACCCGGGCACCGGCGCACCGGCCGAGGTGGCCCGGGGCACCTCGCAGAGCGTCATCCAGCGGTTCCTGCCGGAGATCGACCCGACCTTCGCCCGCGAGCAGTACCTGCGCTTCCGCACCGGGTTCGTGGTGTCGCCGCTGGGGCTCGGTCCGGCCGTGCGGGAGTATCCACGCGGTCTGGACGGTCCGGGGGACGTCGACTCGGGGCCGCTGCCGCTCGGGGTGAGCTTCTCCGCCACCGTGGTGACCCTCGGCGCGGCCCAGGTGCAGGGCGACGACGCGCTGGCCGGGGCGTTGGCCAACTACGGCGAACTGGTCGGCTTTCCGCTGGACACCCCGCACACCCGCCGGTACGCCTTCGGCCTGCTCCCGATCGGCGACGCCTTCCTGGCCTGGTCGAAGACCGCCCGCCCGTGGGTGTCCGCGCCCGCCGACCCGCCACCGGCGACGGTGGACCCGTGGTGGCGGGCGCCGCTGGTGGCGCTGCTGGTGCTGCTCGCCGTGCTGGCCTGGGTGCCGTGGCTGCTGCTGCGACGACTGTCCCGGCGTCGGTGACCGCCGCCGGTCGGTGCCGGCCGTGGCCGGTCGGGGGCTGGGTCTGCGCGGTCGGTGCCCCCGTGCCCGGTCGGGGGCTGCGCGTGCGCGGTCGGTGCCGGGGTGGGCGGCCGGCGGCTGCCGTAGGGTTGCTGCCGTGACGACGCGTGTGGCCGCCATCGACTGCGGGACCAACTCCATCCGTCTGCTGGTCGCCGACCTGCCCGATCCGTCGGCCGGGCCGCAGGCCCCACTGGTCGACCTGGCCCGCCGGATGGAGATCGTCCGGCTCGGTCAGGGCGTCGACCGGACCGGTCGGCTGGCCCCGGAGGCGATCGAGCGGACCCGGGTGGCGCTGGCCGGGTACGCCGCCGAGATCGACAAGCTGGGCGTCGACCGGGTGCGGATGTGCGCCACCTCGGCGTCCCGGGACGCCAGCAACGCGGCCGACTTCCGGGCCATGGTGGAGCAGACCCTCGGGGTCGCGCCCGAGGTGGTCAGCGGCGACGAGGAGGCCCGGCTGTCGTTCACCGGCGCGGTGCGGGGGCTGCCCGCCGACGCGGAGCCGCCGTACCTGGTGGTTGACATCGGGGGCGGCTCGACCGAGTTCGTGGTGGGCACCCGCGACTCCGGGGTGCAGGCGGCGATCTCGGTCGACATCGGCTGCGTCCGGATGACCGAACGGCACCTGCACGGCGACCCGCCGTCCGTCGACGAGGTCGCCGCCGCGCAGGCCGACATCGCCGCCGCCGTCGACCGGGCGCTCGCCGCCGTCCCCGGCCGGGAGGCCGCCACGCTGGTCGGGCTCGCCGGTTCGGTCACCACCGTCGTCGCCATCGCCCAGGACCTGCAGGAGTACGACCCGCAGCGCATCCACCACGCCCGGGTGCCGTACGAGCGGGTTGCCGGGGTGACCGCCGACCTGCTGGGCCGGACCGCCGCGCAGCGGTTGGCGATCCCGGTGATGCACCCGGGCCGCGCGGACGTGATCGGGGCGGGCGCGCTGGTGCTCAAGGTGATCATGGAGCGGGCCGGGATGTCCTCGGTGGTCGCCTCCGAACACGACATCCTCGACGGCATCGCCTGGAGTCAGCAACCCGTCTGACCCCTGACCAACACCCTCCCCCGGCCCTCTCTCTCCTCCCGGCCCTCTCCCCGCCCTCGCCCGCTCGACGTCGAGCCCGGTGATCAAGAGGTTTGCGTCAGAAAACCCCGTCGGGGGTGACGCAAACTTCTTGATCACCGGGGCAAGGGTGTGGTGATCAAGAGGTTTGCGCCGAAATTTGGGGCGGGGATGACTCGAACCTCTTGATCACTGGAGCTGGGGCGGAGCGGGAGCAGGGGTCGGAGCGGGAGCAGGGGGCAGGGTGAGGCGGGAGTTCGGGCCTGGTATCGCGTTGTTGACGGTAGTGCGCATTGCACAGTAGTGTGTGATGCGTGGACACCACACAACTGCTCAAGGGTGTGCTCGACCTGGCCGTGCTCGCCGTGCTGCGGGATTCCGACGGCTACGGCTACGACATCCTGCGCCGGCTGCGCGAGGCCGGGCTGGAGGAGGTCGGCGACGCCTCGGTCTACGGCACCCTGCGCCGGCTCTTCGCCGCCGGCCTGCTCACCACCTACGTCGTGCCGAGCGAGGCCGGCCCGCACCGCAAGTACTACGCGCTCAACGCCGCCGGCCGTGACCAGCTCACCCGCTCCGGCAAGACCTGGCGCGCGTTCGCCACGACGATGGACCAGCTGCTCGACGATCGGGGGATGGCGGCATGACCGTCACTGGGCAGGAGATAACGGACTACGTCGAGCGGGTGCGGGCGGCACTGGCCGACCTGCCACCGCAGGTCCGCGAGGAGCTGACGGAAGACCTCCCGGAACACCTCGCCGAGGTCGCCGCCGAGGCCGACGGTTCGCTGGTCGACCGGCTCGGCACCCCCGAGGCGTACGCGGCGGAGCTGCGCGCCGCCGCCGGGGCGGGTGACCCGGCGGCCGGCCGGCGGGTGCTGGAACGGCGGATCGCCGCCGTGCTGGGGCGGGCCCGGGCCCGGATCGACCGGCTCGACAGCCGGTTCGGCCCCGTGTTCGGCCACGCCACGGCGGGGGAGTTCCTGCGGCTGTTGCGCCCGGCGTGGTGGGTGGCCCGCGCCTACCTGGCCGCGATGCTGCTCACCGGGATCAGCACCGACGGCCCGCTCGGCCTGCTGCCCCGGCTCGACGGCAACGAGTTCGTCGGCCTGCTGATGTTCGCCGGCCTGCTCTACGGCTCCGTCTGGTTGGGTCGGCGCACCCCCGAGCTGCGGTCCTGGCGGCGCTGGGCGTTGCACGCCAGTTCGGCGGTGCTGGCGATGTTCGCGATCGGCGCGGTGGCGAACGTGGACGACCACGCCCGTTCCGGTTACGAGTACGGCTACGAGTCGACCTCGGTGGACAACCCGTACAACGAGGTGCAGGACGTCTACGTCTACGACAGCGAGGGGCGGTTGGTGGAGAACGCCCGGCTCTTCGACCAGAACGGCACCCCGATCCGGCTGGGCTGGCCGGCCTGCGACGATCCCGCCCTGCCCGACGTCAACCCGGTGCAGCGCGGTTACCCGTACTGCCCGCAGCAGGCGCCGTTCCGGCCGCGTCCGCCGGCCGTCGCCCCGCTCCCGCCCGGGTCCGGCGTGGACCCCGGCGGGTCGCCGTCGCCGACCGCACCGGGTACCCCTCTGCCGACGGCCACCGCACCGGGCACCCCGGTGCCCACCGGATCCGTGCCGGTCGCGTCGCCCTCGGTGTCCGGGCCGGCGGGGGCACCCCTGCCCACCGTCACCGGTTGACCTGTCGTTCCTGGGAAATAGCTGAACGGACGATGGGGGCGGGGCAGCACGCGCTGATCTTCGTCGCTACGTTGTCGTCTGCTCATTCACCCCTCGGAAGGAAATTCAGTGTCAGAGCAGGTCGCATCGTCCCCCGCGCCGCAGGCAGAGCAGGTGGGCCAGCCCGAACCGGTGACCCCGGCCACCGCCGCGCAGCCGGAGGAGCCGAAGGGTGGCGGCGCGAAGAAGGCGCTCGGCATCATCGGCGCGATCGTCGCCTTCCTGGTGATCGCGGCGCTGAAGTTCGGCGTCGCCAGCGCCATCGGCAACTTCCTCAACCCCGACGAGACGGCCGAGGCGAAGGCCGGCGACTGCATCGCCGAGCTGCCGGAGGTGACCGGCACGCAGGAGAAGTCGGTCAGCGACGCCAAGGTGGTGAAGTGCACCTCGACCGAGGCCGTATACAACGTGGTCGGCCGGGTCGAGGAGCAGACCGAGGCGCAGGCCAAGACCGGCAAGGCGTGCGAGCAGTACATCAAGGAGGGTGAGGACGGCTACGTCTTCTACAACATCGCCCCGGGCGGCAAGGGCTACCTGCTCTGCCTGACCAAGAAGGCGTGACCGGCAGGGCCTGACCGGGTCGGCCGGCAGGGCCTGACCGGGCCGGTACGACGATCCGCCGACGGCGGCGCGGGATTCCCGCGCCGCCGTCGGCGTGTTGCACGCCACCGTTCGGTGAACGGGAGGTATATGCCACTGTTCCGGCATCTTCCCGGCACGCGTACGGCGTGGCAGGCTACCGACACGTAGGAACGCCCTGCGACCAGCCAACGATGACTGACCGACAGGAGGACGGGCCGATGGGCGAGATGGTGCGTTACCGCCGCGACGCGGGGACCGGCGAGGGGTATCTCGCGATACCGTCCAGCGGCACGGCCAGCCCGGCGGTCATCGTCATCCAGGACTGGTGGGGCCTCGTCCCGCACATCCGTTCGGTGGTGGACCGGTTCGCCGACGCCGGCTTCGTCGCGCTGGCCCCCGACTTCCGGCACGGCCAGCCCGCCAGCAAGCCGAGCGAGCCCCGGCAGATGCTCAACAGCGTCCAGATGGACGAGGCGGCGGCCGACATCGCCGTGGCGGCGGAATACCTCGCCGGCCGGGCCGAGGTGACCGGCAAGGTGGGCTGCGCCGGCTTCTGCGCCGGGGCCAGCCTGGCGTTGTGGGCGGCCACCCGGGCCGAGCGGATCGTCGCCACCGCCGCCTTCTACCCCCGGCTGCCGTGGGACGGGATGCCCACCGAGTGGACCGACTACGCGGGCAAGGCGGCCGTCGTGCACTGCTCCGAGGCCGACGGCCTGTCCGCCGCCGACGGCGTACAGACCGTGCGCCGGGCCGTGGAGAACGCCGGCGGCACCTGCCAGACGTACGACTACCCGGGCACCGCGCACGCGTTCTTCAACGAGGACCGGCCGGAGAACTTCGACCAGCGGGCCGCCGCCACCGCCTGGGCCCGTACCCTCGAACTCTTCCGGGCCAAGCTTGGCTGAGTCCCGTACCCCCGCCGAGGTGGTCGCCCGCGCCGCGCGGGCGACCGACCTGGCCGACCTCGACGCGGCGGTCAGCGACTGTTTCGCCTGCCCGCGCCTGGTCGACTGGCGGGAGGAGGTCGCCCGGACCAAGCGTGCCGCGTTCCGCGACCAGGACTACTGGGGCCGCCCGGTGCCCGGCTTCGGCGCCCCGGACAACCGCACCGGGCGCGGCGGCGCGGGCCCGCCGGCCACCCCGCCCGGCCCGGTGTCCGAACCCCGGATCGGGATCCTCGGCCTGGCCCCGGCCGCGCACGGCGGCAACCGGACCGGCCGGGTCTTCACCGGCGACCGCTCCGGCGACGTGCTCTTCGCCGCCCTGCACCGGGCGGGGCTGGCCAACCAGCCGACAAGCGTCGCCGCCGACGACGGCCTCGCCCTCACCGGCGTCCGGATCTTCGCCGCCGTGCGTTGCGCCCCGCCGGACAACAAGCCCACGCCGGCCGAGCGGGACACCTGCGCCCCGTGGGTGCACCGGGAGGTGGCGCTGATCCGACCCACCCTGCGGGTGGTCGTCGCGCTCGGCGCGTTCGCCTGGGCGGCGTGGTGGCCGGTGCTACGCCAGGTGTACGGCGTCCGGCCGCCCAGCCCGCGACCGGTCTTCGGCCATGGGGCACACTGGTCCGGGTCGGCCGCTCCCGATCTGCTCGGTTGCTACCACGTCAGCCAGCAGAACACCTTCACCGGGCGGTTGACCACACAGATGCTTGACGATGTGTTCGCCCGGGCGAAACAGCTCGCGGGGGTGGACTGAGCAGCGTGGGACGGTGGCGATGGACCTCGGCGTACTGCGCAGGTGGTGGCCCGTCGCCCTGGTGACGCTGCTGCTGCTGGCCGCCGCGCTCGCCGCCGGGCACTCGTCGATCGGGGCCAGCCGCATCCCTCCGGCCGCCGACAACATCCCTTACGTACCGGAATACCCCTCCGCCGAGCCGGCCCGGTCGATCCCGGTCGAGCCGCGTACCGAGGCCGCGCAGACCCGGCCGAGCGTCCCGCAGTGGATCGCCACGGCGGCGATCGGGCTGCTCGCCACGGCGATCCTGGCCGCCCTGGGCTACCTGGCCTTCACCCTGCTGCGCGGCGCGCTGCGGCGGACCACCCGGACGGTGCCGGTGGCGCGGGCCCGACGTACCGCCGAGGGCACCGCGCGGGAGGTGGTGGCCGCGCTCGACGCCGGCCTGGAGGAGTTGGACGACGCCGACACCGACCCGCGTACCGCAGTCATCGCCTGCTGGGTGCGGCTGGAGGAGGCCGCCACCGAGGCCGGCGTGCCGAGGCTCACCGGGGACACCCCGACCGACCTGGTCACCCGGCTGCTGCGCGGCGACCCGGCGGCCGGCGTGCCCGCCATCGCCAGCGCCGACGTGCTGGACGGCTTCGCCCACGTCTACCGCGAGGCCCGCTACGCCACCCGGGCCGTCGACGCCCGGATGCGGGACCAGGCCCGGGGGGCGCTGCGCCGGCTGCGCGGTGAACTCACCGCCCTGGCCGACCCGCAGGTGCCGGCGTGACCGCCCGCCACGGCGCACCCGGTGAGGTGGCATGGTGAGCGAGTCGACCGGCCTCGACGACCTGTTCTCCTTCGAGGAGGAGCCGCCGGCCCGGACGGGCCGGGCCCGGGGCGGACGCGCCCGGCAGGTGTTCCGGCTGCTGCTGACCGCCGCCGGGGTGACCGCCGTGGTCGTGGTCGGGCTGCGCGCGGTCGGCCTGCAACTGTCGCTCGGGATCGTGGTGGCCGGGGTGCTGGCGGTGCTCGCCGTCCGCCGGGTCACCGCCGCGCTGGCCCCACCGCCCCCGCCCCGGGGCGGTGCCCGCGCCCCCGCCGGTGAGGAGCCGGGCACCTACAACTGGGCGGCCCGGGACGCGCTGCGGGCCGCCATCAACGGCTGGGAACGCCCGCTGGACTGGTCCTCGGACAACGCCGAACGGTTCACCGAACGCATCCTGCCCCGCCTCGGCGAGCTGGCCGACGAGCGGCTGCGCCAACGCCACGGCCTGACCCGGGAGTCCGACCCGCCCCGGGCCCGGGCCCTGCTCGGGGAGCCGCTGTGGAGTTTCCTCGACACCCCCTCCCGCCGTCCCCCGTCGCCGCGCGACCTCGCGGCGATCGTCGCCGAACTGGAGAAGATCTGATGAACGACGTGGACCGCAGCATTCCCGCCACGGAGGTCGGCCACCTGGCCCGGGCGGTGCTGGACGCGGTCGGCACGGTCGTGGTCGGCAAGCGGGAGGCCCTGGAACTCGTGCTCGCCGGCATCCTGGCCGGCGGGCACGTGCTGCTGGAGGACCTGCCGGGGTTGGGCAAGACGCTGACCGCGCGTTCCTTCGCCCAGGCCCTCGGGCTGGACTTCCGCCGGCTCCAGTTCACCCCCGACCTGCTGCCCGCCGACGTCACCGGTTCGTTCCTCTACGACCAGCGCAGCGGCGACTTCTCCTTCCGGGCCGGCCCGCTGTTCACCAACCTGCTGCTCGCCGACGAGATCAACCGGACCCCGCCGAAGACCCAGTCGGCGCTGCTGGAGGCGATGCAGGAGAAGCAGGTCTCCGTCGAGGGCGTCACCTACCGGCTCGACGAGCCGTTCCACGTCCTGGCCACCGCCAACCCGATCGAGTACGAGGGGACGTACCCGCTGCCCGAGGCGCAGCTCGACCGGTTCCTGCTGCGGGTGTCGTTCGGCTACCCGCAGCGCGACGAGGAGTGGGAGGTGCTGCGCCGCCGGATGGACCGCCGCCGCGAGGAGGCGCAGATCGAGCCGGTGGTCGACGCCGGCACCCTGCGGGCCATGCAGGCCGCGCTGGAGGACGTCGTGGTGGAGGACTCCGTCGGCAAGTACATCGTGGACCTCACCGCGGCCACCCGGGAACACCCGTCGGTGCTGGTCGGGGCCTCCCCCCGGGGTTCGCTGGCGCTGCTGCTGCTGGCCCGGGTCCGGGCCGTCTTCGCCGGCCGCGACTACGTGGTGCCGGAGGACGTCAAGGAGGTGGCGGCCCCCGCGTTGGCGCACCGGATCACGCTGCGCCCGGAGATGTGGCTGCGTCGGGTCGACCCGTCGTTCGTGGTCGGTGAGGTGCTGGAGCAGACCCCGGCGCCGGCCAGCGGCGCGCTGCCCAGCTACGCGGCCGGCCGGGCCGGGCGCTGATCGTCGTGCCTGACCGTCAGGAGCCGGCGGCGGGCTGGTCGCCCACCTGGGCGCTCGGCCGGGCGGTGCTGCTCACCGGGCTGCTGCTGATCGCCGCGGTGCTGCTCGGCCGGGTCGACCTGGTCGTGCTGGCCACCCCGTTCGCGCTCGGCACCGCGTACGCGCTGCGCCGCCGGCCCACCGCCGCCCCGCAGTTGGAGATCACCGCCGGGGACGCCCAGCTGGTCGAGGGCGGCGATCTGGCCGGCGCGGTGGTGGTGGGCAACCCGGACACGGTGCCGTACGACGTGGTGGTGGTTCGGACCCGGGTCTCGCCGTGGCTGTCGGTACGCCGGGCCGACTTCGGCGGGATCGGGTTGGACGTCAGCCGCGCCGGTGGGGCCGACCGCCCGTTCGTCACCGCGCTGTCCAGCGGCACCGCCGTCGACCTGGAGCTGACCGGCACCGCGCTGCGCTGGGGGCGGCACCCGATCGGGCCGGCCGGTGCCCGCGCCGCCGCCGCCGACGGGCTGCTGGTCTCCCGCGCGGTGCTCACCGAGCCGGTGCGGATGCGGGTGTACCCGAAGACCGAACCGTTCGAGGCGGTGGAGGCGATGCCCCGGGCCGCCGGGCTGGTCGGCGCGCACCACTCGCGGCGGCCGGGGGAGGGCGGCGAACTGGCCGGGGTACGCGTCTTCGGGCCGGGGGACCGGCTGCGCCGCATCGACTGGCGGGTGTCGCTGCGCACCCGGCAACTGCACGTGGCGTCGACCCTGTCCGACCGGGACGCCGAGGTGGTCGTGCTGCTCGACGTGCTGGCCGAGGCGGGGCGTTCCGGCGGGGTGGCCGGGGCGGCGTCCGTGTTGGACACCACGGTCCGGGCCGCCGCCGCGATCGCCGAGCACTACCTGCACCGGGGTGACCGGGTGGCCCTGCTGGAGTACGGCCCGGCGGCCCGTCGGCTGCGCCCCGCCACCGGCCGCCGGCAGTACCTGACCGTCCTGGAGTGGCTGCTCGACGTGCACGCCGAGTCCTCCCCGCACGAGCCGTACGACCAGGTCTTCGGCCCGCAGGTGCTCTCCGCCGACGCGCTGGTGGTGGTGCTGACCCCGCTGCTCGACGAGCGGTCCGCGCAGATGCTGGCCCGGCTGGCCCGGGGCGGCCGGTTCGTGGTGGCGGTGGACACCCTGCCGACCGATCTCGCCCCGCCCGGTGAGCGGGGCTGGGCGCCGGTGGCGTACCGGCTGTGGCGGCTGGACCGGGACACGATGATCACGCAGCTGCGGGAGCACGGCGTGCCGGTGGTGGGCTGGGCGGGCGCGGGCAGCCTGGACCAGGTGCTGCGGGACGTCGCCCGGCTGGCGACCGCACCCCGGGTGGGTGGCCGGTGAGCCCGGTGGACGCGGCCCGGGAGCGGGTCCGGGCGGCGCGCACGGCGGTACGCCGGGTGGCCCTGCTGCCGTTGCTGGTGCGCGGGCTCGCCTTCCTGGTGGTGCTGGCCGGGCTGCTGCTGGCGTACCCGGTGGAGCTGTTCCAGGCCCGGTCGCTGCTCGCGCTGACGGTGGTGGCGGTGCTGCCGGCGGTGGCCCCGCGCCGGATCTGGCCGACCTTCGCCGCGCTGGTCACGGTCGGCGGTTGGGTGTTCGCCTCGGCCGGTTACGACCGGCCGATCACGTTGTGGCGGTTGTTGGCGGTCGCGACCCTGCTCTACCTCGGACACACGCTCTGCGCCCTGCTGGCCGTGCTGCCCTACGACGGGGCGATCGACCCGGACGTCGTGCTGCGCTGGCTCATCCGGGCCGGCGCGGTGGTGCTGGCTTCGGCGGTGATCGGGGTGCTGCTGACCCGCTCGGGGCAACTCGGCCCGGATGACGGTTTCCAGACCGCCACGGTGGTGGGACTGCTGGTGGCGGTGGGTCTGACCGGGTTGCTGGGCTGGCTGCTGCGCCGCAGATAGCGCGACGTTGCGCAGCTCACAGGTGTTGTGCTCCGTCACAGATGGGGGTCTCGAGGGGTATTACCGCAGCCGCCCGGGGAAAGATGGATACGTGAATCC
Organism: Micromonospora sp. WMMD730; assembly: GCF_049178955.1. Classification (NCBI taxonomy): domain Bacteria; kingdom Bacillati; phylum Actinomycetota; class Actinomycetes; order Micromonosporales; family Micromonosporaceae; genus Micromonospora; species Micromonospora sp. WMMD730. The sequence goes on along the minus strand of NZ_JBMHML010000002.1, from coordinate 6,348,580 downwards.
GAAGCGGATCCTTGTCGTGGGTGCCGGGCACGTGGGCCTGTACGCCGCTCTGCGCCTGTCCAAGAAGCTGAGCTCCCGTGAGGCCGAGGTCGTCGTGGTCGACCCGCAGCCGCACATGACGTACCAGCCGTTCCTGCCCGAGGCGGCGGCCGGCAACATCTCGCCCCGGCACTCCGTGGTGCCGCTGCGGCGGGAGTTGCGCAAGTGCAAGGTCGTCGCGGGCGCGGTGACCCGGATCGACCACAGTCGCAAGACCGCCGTGGTGCAGCCGATCTCCGGCCCGACCCGGGAGATCCCCTACGACCACGTGGTCGTCGCTCCCGGCTCGGTGTCCCGCACCCTGCCGATCCCCGGGCTGCACGAGCACGGGATCGGCTTCAAGACCATCGGCGAGGCCATCTACCTGCGCAACCACGTGCTGGACCGGCTCGACGTGGCCGCCGCCACGCCGGACCCCGAGGTCCGTCGCTCCGCGCTGACCTTCACCTTCGTCGGTGGCGGCTACGCCGGCATCGAGGCGTTGGCCGAGATGGAGGACATGGCCCGCGACGCGCTGCGCTACTACCCGGAGCTGGAGCCCGACGACATGCGCTGGGTGCTGGTCGAGGCGACCCAGCGGGTGCTGCCCGAGGTCGACCGGGACATGGGCGCGTACACGGTGCAGCAGTTGCTCAAGCGGAACATGGACATCCGGCTGGACACCCGGCTGGAGTCCTGCGTCGACGGTGTGGTGAAGCTCTCCGACGGCGACAGCTTCCGCTCCGACACCATCGTCTGGACGGCCGGGGTGAAGCCGTCGCCGATGCTGGACCGCACCGACTTCCCCCGCGACGAGCGGCGGCGGGTCACCTGCCTGCCGACCCTCCAGGTGGTCGACGGCGACCGGGTGGTCGAGGGGGCGTGGAGCGCCGGCGACTGCGCGGCCGTCCCGGACCTCACCAAGGAGCCGGGCAACTACTGCTCGCCGAGCGCCCAGCACGCGGTGCGGCAGGCCGCCCGGATGGCCGACAACATCGCGCTGGTGGTGCGGGGCCGGGAGCCTGTCGACTACAAGCACAAGCACGCCGGCAGCGTGGCCAGCCTCGGTCTGCACAAGGGCGTCGCCCAGGTGTACGGCATCAAGATGACGGGTTGGCCGGCCTGGTTCATGCACCGGACGTACCACATGAGCCGGATCCCGTCGTTCAACCGCAAGGTCCGGGTTGTGGTGGACTGGTCGCTGGCCTTCTTCCTCAAGCGTGAGGTGGTCGCGCTCGGCCAGCTGCACGACCCGCGCGAGGAGTTCGCCGAGGCGTCGCAGCCGATCCCGATCACCAGCAGGGCGGCCTGACCGCCGCACCGACGCGCCGGTCGCCCCCGCCCGCTCCCGGGTGGGGGCGACCGGCGTTCACCGTCCGGCACGGGTCGACGGGGTACGCCGGGGCGACGCGGAACGGCTACCGTGAGACTGCACCGTCGCGCATCGACGTGACGCGCCCCTGCCCGGGTGGTGGAACGGCAGACACGGCCGCCTTAAAAGCGGCTGCCGCAAGGCGTGCGGGTTCGAGACCCGCCCCGGGCACCACACTCTCAGCTTTCCCACAGCCTCCCGACCGGCGGCGGTCGTGCCCCGCCGTTTACCCTGGAAGAGCACGTTTGCGTGCGACTGACCCCCTGAGGGAGGCCTGAGACAGTGAAGACCTCGAACCCGGTGCTCGCCCGGCTCGGCCAGGCGGCCGAGCGGGAGCGTTCCGCCGGGTACGCCCAGCCCGGGCCGTACGGTTACGGACAGCCCGGCATTCCGCAGCAGTACCCGGGCCAGCCGGGCTCCCCGGTCGCCCCGACGGTGTCCGGCACGATGACCGTCGACGACGTCGTCGTCAAGACCGTCGCGCTCCTGGCCATCCTCGGCGTCTCCGCCGCCGCCGCCTGGATCGTGGTGCCGGATTCGGTGCTCGGCGTCGCCTGGATCGGCGCCGCGATGGTCGGCCTGGTCCTCGGCCTGATCATCTCGTTCTCCCGGGTCGCCAACCCGGCCCTGGTCGTCGCGTACGCGATCGTCGAGGGCGCGTTCGTCGGCCTGGTCAGCAAGGTCTACGAGACGGCCTACCAGGGCATCGTGCTCCAGGCCGTGGTCGCCACCTTCGGCGTCTTCTTCGTGATGACCATGCTCTACAAGGCGCGCGTCATCCGGGCCACCCCCAAGTTCGTCAAGGGCATGATCGCCGTGATGGCCGGCCTGTTCGCCGTCATGCTGATCAACCTGGTGCTCGCGCTGTTCGGCGTGAACACCGGCCTGCGCGACGGCAGCCCGCTGGCCATCGGGTTCAGCCTGGTCTGCATCGTGGTCGCCTCGCTGAGCTTCGTGCTCAGCTTCAAGGAGGTCGAGGACGGCGTCCGGATGGGGCTGCCGGCCCGTTACTCCTGGACCGCCGCGTTCGGCATCGTGGTGAGCCTGGTCTGGCTCTACCTGGAGATGCTGCGCCTGATCAGCTACTTCCAGGGCGACGACTGACGGTTGTCGCACCCGACGCCCGCCACCGCGACCCTGCGGTGGCGGGCGTCGTCGTCTGCGCGGCCGGCCCGGGGCCGGCCGGTGGTGCGTAGACTCGCCGACGATGAGCGCAGCGGAGTTGGACCGGGCGGTGACGTCGCTGGTCCGTCAGGTGGGCCACTGGCAGCAGCCGCGGTGGGCGGCGGTCGCCGCGGGCGGCAACGTGTCCCGGGCCGACCTGGTGCACAAGCTGGTGCAGGAGGTCGCCGACCTGGCGGCCGACGCGGAGGGCGGGCCACGGCGGGACGTGCCCCGGCTGGCGCATCCGATGGCGCTGCCCGACCAGCTCCGGGTGGTCGCGGCGGACCTGGTCGCGGCCGGTCCGCCGGAGGCGGTGCTGGCCGGGGCCGCCGCCCTGGTGACGGCGACCCGCGGCGCGCTGTAGGGCTCAGCTGAGCCGTTCGAGCACCATCGCCATGCCCTGACCGCCGCCGACGCACATGGTCTCCAGGCCGATCGTCGCGTCGTGCCACTGCAGGGCGTTGAGCAGGGTGCCGGTGATCCGGGCACCGGTCATCCCGAACGGGTGGCCGACGGCGATCGCCCCGCCCATCACGTTGACCTTGTCCTGCGGGATGCCGAGCTGCCGGTACGACGGGATCACCTGGGCGGCGAACGCCTCGTTGATCTCGACCAGGTCGACGTCGTCGACGGTCATCCCGGCCCGGCGCAGCGCCTGCCGGGACGCCTCGACCGGGCCGAGGCCCATGATCTCCGGCGACAGGGCGGTGACGCCGGTGGAGACGATCCGGGCCAGCGGGGTCAACCCCAGCTCGTCGGCCCGCTGGGCGCTCATCACCACCACGGCGGCGGCCCCGTCGTTGAGCGGGCAGCAGTTGCCGGCGGTGATCCGGCCGTCCGGGCGGAAGACCGGCTTCAGCCCGGCCACCGCCTCCGGGGTGACCCCGGCACGCGGCCCGTCGTCGGTGTCGACCACGCTGCCGTCCGGGGTGGTGACCGGGGTGATCTCCCGGGCCCAGAAGCCGTCGGCGATGGCCTTCTCGGCGAGGTTCTGGCTGCGGACGCCGAACGCGTCCATCTCCTCCCGGGTGACGTCGTACACCTGGGCCAGGTTCTCCGCCGTCTGCCCCATGGCGAGGTAGATGTCGGGGAGCTGCCCGACCTCGCGCGGGTCGGTCCACACCTCGGCGTCGCCCTGCGCGCGGGCCGCCGACCGCTGCTGCGCCTCGGCGAAGCGCGGGTTCTCCCAACCGCCGCCGACCAGCGCCTGCGCCTCGGGTGGCAGGGTGTCGGAGTTGCCCCGGGCGTACCGGGACACCATCTCGACCCCGGCGGAGACGAAGACGTCGCCCTCCCCGGCCCGGATCGCGTGCATCGCCATCCGGGTGGTCTGCAACGACGACGCGCAGTAGCGGGTCAGCGTGGCTCCGGGCAGCCCGTCCAGGCCCATCAGGGTGGCGACCACCCGGGCCATGTTGAAGCCCTGCTCGCCGCCGGGCAGCCCGCACCCGAGGTAGAGGTCGTCGATGGTGGTCGGGTCGAGCCCGGGAACCTTGTCCAGCGCGGCCTGGACGATGGTGGCGGCGAGGTCGTCCGGGCGGACCTCGCGCAGCGAACCCTTGAACGCGCGGCCGATGGGGGACCGGGCGGTGGCGACGATGACGGCGTCGCGGGACGACTCAATCGGCATGAACCAACGTTAACTTGACGGTAACTTGGCGCGGAAGGACGCCGACCAGCGGGAAATGTCACCCGTGCCGGCCCGGCCGGACCCGCCCGCCGGCCGCGACACGTCGCAGCCGGCGGGACGGGATCGACGCCGGTCAGTGCCGGGAGGCGACGTTCGCGGCGGCGACGACCGCCGGCAACAGGGCGTGCGCCCAGACCCGGTACCCGTCGGCGGACGGGTGGAAGCCGTCGTGGCAGAGCGTCCCGGCGTCGGCCCGGAACACCGGGCCGGTCTCCGTACCCAGGTCGACGACCGTGCCGCCGGCCTCCAGCACGGCGGCGGTCTGCGCCCGCGCGACCCGCCGGCCCGACCAGCCGATCACCTGCCGCAGCGGCGGGGCCACCGCGCGCACCGCGCCCAGGTCCGGGCAGGTGCCGACGACGACCTCGACCCGGGCCTCCCGCAGCCGGCGCACCGCCGAGGCGAGGTACGCCGCCGCCTCCGCCGGCCGGCTCATCGCCGTGGCGTCGTTCGCCCCGATCAGCACCACCGCGACGTCCGGCCGGTCACCCAGCAGCGCCCGGGCCACCTGGGTGGACAGGTCGGTGGAGCGGGACCCGGACACCCCCACGCTGGACAGGTGCACCCGACGGCCGGTCGGCCCCTCGGTCAGCAGGTGGGCGAGCTGACCGCCGACCGTCTCGTCGAAGCGGGCCACCCCGACGCCGAGCGCCGAGGAGTCACCGAGCAGCACCAGCCGCAGCAGCGGGGCACCGACCCGGCCGACCGTGGCCCGCAGCGCCAGCCCCAGCTCCGGCTGGGCGTAGTCGCGGTTACGGGCCGCCACCGCCTGACCGGCGAGCACCGCCGCGCCGCCGAGCGTCCCGGCGACCAGGGAGACCGCCGCGGCCTTGCCGAGGCGTACGGCCAGCTCGCCGCCGAGCGAGCGGCCGGTCACGGTGTCACCGCCCGGGTGCCCACGGCGGCGGTGACCGGCCCGGCGGGGCACCCGCGGCACCCGGTGGTTCGCTCGCTGTGCTCGCTCATGCCAGTCCCTCCAGTTGGGGTGAGTCGGCGGCGGTGCCGGGTTGCGGCACCGGGCCGACGCCGAAGAAGGCCCGCCGCCGTAGCTGCGCCCAGCGGCCGGCCGGGCCGTGGTCCCGGCCCCGGACCTGCGTGCCGCTGACCTCCGTGCCGGCGTTGCGGGCCGCCTCGTGGGCCGCCTGGGGCAGCGACCGTACGCCCTCGCCCGGGGCCAGCGTCGGCCGGCGCTCCCCGCTACCGAGCGCCGACAGCACGGTCGGCAGGAGCGCGGCGGCGGCCATCGCGTAACCCTCGGCGGAGGGGTGGAACCGGTCCCAGGCGAACATCCGGGTCGGCTCGGCGGCGAACCGGGGGCCGAGCAGGTCACCGAGGGAGACCGTCCACCCGCCCGCCTCGACCACCGCGACCGTCTGGGCGGTGGCGAGCTGCCGGCTCCACCGGCGGGCCAGCCAGCGCAACGGGGGCTGGATCGGCCGGATCGCCCCCAGGTCGGGGCAGGTCCCGACGACCACCTCGCAACCGGCGGCGCGCAGCGTGCGGACCGCGTCGACCAGGTGGCGGACCGCGACGGAGTAGGGCGTGCGGTTGGTGATGTCGTTGCCGCCGACCAGGATCACCGCGACGTCCGGCGTGCACTCCAGGGCCGCCTCGACCTGTGGGCGCAGCCCGGCGGAGAGCGCGCCGACCACGGCGAAGCGGTGCACCCGTACGGCCCGGTGCAGCCGTCGGGACAGCCCGGTGGCCAGCAGCGAGCCCAGGGTCTCGCGTCGCCGCGCCACCCCGTAGCTGGCGGCGGAGGAGTCGCCGAGGATCACCATGGTCAGCGGTGGCCCGGGGATCTTGGCAGCGTAGACGCCGTCGCAGCGCGGGGGAGGGGCCTGCGCCATCGGAATGGTGCGCCGGGCCTGCCGGGCCTGCCCGAGCAGCACGCCGCCGGTCGCGGCGACGGCCGCCGCGGTGGCACCCGTGCCGATCGCCGCCAGCCGGGCCACCTGCCGGGCGCGGTGCCAGCGCGGACCGGGCGGTACGACGGAACCTGCCACCCCCATACAGCGACATTATCGCGCCGCAGCGTCACCCCGCTTCCGTCGGGACGGCCGGTTTTCGGGGCTGGGCGGCGACGGTTCTGGGTACCTGATCCGGGGGCGGGGCCCATCCGTGGTCGCCCGCCGCAGGTGGCGACGACTTGCGCGGGCCAGTCACGCTGGTCGGTGGAGAGGGGCTGGATGAGATGGGTAGGACATTGAAGCGCACCGCGGCCTTCACGGCGCTGGCCCGGTCGCTGGCGGCCGGTGCCCGGGGCGGTCCGTCGCTGGGCGCCCGGCTGGCGGCGCTGCCCCGGATGATCCGGGCCACCGCCCGGGGCGAGTACGACGGCGGCCTGCGGCTGGCGATGATGACGGCGGCGACGGTCTACGTCGTGTCGCCCGTCGACCTGGTGCCGGAGCTGTTCCTGACCGTGCTCGGTCTGGTGGACGACGCGGTCATGGTCACCTGGCTGGCCGGCAGCGTGCTGTCGGAGACCGAGCGCTTCCTGGAGTGGGAGGCCCGCCGGGCCTCCGTCATCCCCGGTCATGTGACCCTCTGAGGGCACGTACGCTGAGCGACGAAGGACCGTCTGCCAGGCCGCCGTCCCCGGCGCCGCAACGAAGGGCACAACGAGGTGCAGTACTACGACAACGTCGTCGACCTGATCGGTAACACCCCGCTGGTGCGGCTGCGCAACGTCACCGCGGGCATCCGGGCGACCGTGCTGGCCAAGGTGGAGTACCTCAACCCGGGCGGCTCGGTGAAGGACCGGATCGCCCTGCGGATGGTGGAGGACGCCGAGGCCGCCGGGATCCTCCGGCCCGGGGGCACGATCGTCGAGCCGACCAGCGGCAACACCGGGGTCGGGCTGGCGCTGGTCGCCCAGCTCAAGGGCTACCACTGCGTCTTCGTCTGCCCCGACAAGGTCAGCCAGGACAAGCAGGACGTGCTGCGGGCGTACGGGGCCGAGGTGGTGGTCTGCCCGACCGCCGTCGCCCCGGAGGACCCGCGTTCCTACTACAACGTCTCCGACCGGCTGGCCCGGGAGATCCCCGGCGCGTGGAAGCCCGACCAGTACAGCAACCCGGCCAACCCGCGTTCGCACTACGAGACGACCGGGCCGGAGCTGTGGAAGCAGACCGGGGGCGGGCTCACCCACTTCGTTGCCGGGGTCGGCACCGGCGGCACCATCTCCGGCATCGGGCGCTACCTCAAGGAGGCGTCCGAGGGGCGGGTGAAGGTGATCGGGGCGGACCCGGAGGGGTCGGTCTACTCCGGCGGCACCGGCCGGCCCTACCTCGTCGAGGGGGTCGGTGAGGACTTCTGGCCGGAGACGTACGACCGGGGGATCGCCGACGAGATCGTCGAGGTCTCCGACAAGGCGTCCTTCGAGATGACCAGGCGGCTGGCCCGCGAGGAGGGCCTGCTGGTCGGCGGCTCCTGCGGGATGGCGGTGGTGGCGGCGCTGGAGGTGGCCCGCGCCGCCGGCCCGGACGACGTGGTCGTGGTGCTGCTGCCGGACAGCGGCAAGGGTTACCTGTCCAAGATCTTCAACGACCGGTGGATGGCCCGGTACGGCTTCCTGGACCACTCCGGCACCGAGCCGACGGTCGCCGACGCGCTGGCCAGCAAGCCGGGCGGCCTGCCCGAGCTGGTGCACGTGCACCCGACCGAGACCGTCCGCGACGCCATCGACTACATGCGCGAGTACGGCGTCTCCCAGCTTCCGGTGCTCAAGGCCGAGCCGCCGGTGGTGACCGGCGAGGTGGCCGGTTCGATCGCCGAGCGGGATCTGCTGGACGCCCTGTTCACCGGCCAGGCGCACCTGCACGACACCATCGAGCGGCACATGGCCGACCCGCTGCCGATGATCGGAGGCGGTCAGCCGGTGAGCGAGGCGGTGAGCATGCTGGAGAAGTCCGACGCGGCTCTGGTGCTGGTCGACGGCAAGCCCAAGGGCGTGCTGACCCGGCAGGACCTGCTCGCCCACCTCGGCGCGCACTGACCCGACGCACCTGCGGGGCCCCTCCCACCGGGAGGGGCCCCGCAGGTGCGTCCGGGGTGACCATTCACAGTCGTGGCACAGGAGCGGCACAGAGGGCGTCCGTGCAGCCTGCCTACCGTCGGGACCAGCCGAGAGGCACCGACCCACGGGAGGAACGACATGCGCCACGACCTCGACCACCACGAGGGGCAGCGGGTCAGCCGCCGCCGGTTGATCGCCGGAGTCGGCTCGATCGGGTTGGCCGGTCTGCTCGCCGCCTGCGGCCGGGACGGCGGCACCGTCACCACGTCGACCGGTCAGACCGTGTCCCCGCAGGCGACCGCCGGCACGTCGGCGGACCTGGCCGCGCTGTTCGGCGCGGCGAACACCTGCACGTTGACCGCGAGCACCACCCAGGGCCCGTACTACTTCGACGCCGACAGGATCCGCAGTGACATCCGGGAGGACCGGGCGGGCACCCGGCTGCGGGTGGCGATCCGGGTGCAGGACAGCGAGCAGTGCGGGCCGCTGGCCAACGCGGTCGTGGAGATCTGGCACTGTGACGCCGAGGGCCTGTACTCGGGCGCCGAGGCGCAGTCGTCCGGGGCCTCGGGCGGCGGCGCTCCGTCCGGCGGCAATCCGCCAGGCGGCGCGTCGGGTGGCAACCCGCCCACCGGTAGCCCGCCCGGCGGTGGGGCGGCCCCGGGTGGCGGCGGCGCGGGGTCGGCGGGGGACCTGACGCCGACCGACGACAAGCGCTACCTGCGCGGCGCGCAGGTCACCAACGCCGACGGGATCGTCGAGTTCACCACCGTCTGGCCGGGCTGGTACCGGGGCCGCACCACGCACATCCACGCGATGGTGCACGTGGGCGACGACCGGGTGCTCACCACCCAGATGATGTTCGACGAGGCCCTCAACAGCCGGGTGTACGCCGCCGCGCCGTACGCCGCGCACACCGGGCGGGACACCTTCAACGACAACGACAACATCTTTGCCGAGACCATGCTGATGAAGGTGGTCGAGGACGGCGACGGGTATCTCTCAGTGATCAACTTCTCGGTCGACGCGGACCAGGACGGCACCTGACCCGCCCGCGTCAGCAGCCGGGTAGCTGCCGGGCGTAGCGCAGCTGTGGGGTGCGGGTGGGGCCGATCCGTTCCTCCCGACGATCGCCGGTGGCCTGCCAGCCGCCGCGCTCGTAGAAGTGCCGGGCCGGGGCGTTGCTCTCCAGCACCCACAGCACCGCCCGCCGCCAGCCCCGGGCCCGCATGGTGTCCAGCGCGTCCACCATCAGTGCCCGGCCGGTGCCCCGGCCCCGTTCGGCCGGGTCGAGGTGGATGGCGTTGAGCAGCCCGGTCGCCGGGTCGCCCTCGTCGTCCGGGCCGAGATAGCTGAACCCGACCAGCCGGCCGTCCCGCTCGGCCACGGTCATCAGGTGCTCGTCGCGTTCCCACGTCCACCGCTCGACCCAGTAGGCGCCCATCGCCTCGGGCGTCGGTTCGGCCAACGCCGCAGGCGGCAGGAACGACGAGTACGCCGCGATCCGGGACCGCTGGTGCAGGGCGCCCACCGACATCAGGTCGTCGGCGACGGCGGGACGGAGCGTGACGGTCACCCGGCCGAGGCTACCCGCCGGGGCGGGACCGGCACGGTGGTCAGGTCCTCGGCGATCACCAGTTCCCCGGCGAAGTGCTCACGGGCCTCGTCGTGGAAGCGGCGCGGGTCGGCGTACCGCTGGGAGAAGTGGGTGAGCACCAGGGTGCGTACCCCCGACTCGGTGGCGACCCGGGCGGCCTGGCCGGCGGTCAGGTGGCCGACCTCGGCGGCGAGCGCGGCCTCCGATTCCAGGAACGTCGACTCGATGACCAGCAGGTCGGCGTGCTCGGCGAGGGCGTACACCCCGTCGCAGAGGCCGGTGTCCATCACGAAGGCGAACCGCTGCCCCGGCCGGACCACGCTCACCTCGTCCCGGGTGACGCGGCGTCCGTCGACGTCCAGGTGTCCGACGCGCAGCAGCTCGCCGACCGCCGGCCCACCGATGCCGTACGCGGACAGCCGCTCCGGCAGCATCCGGCAGCCGTCCGGCTCGACCAGCCGGTACCCGTACGTCTCGATCGGGTGCCGCAGCCGGCGGGCCTCCAGCGTGCCGACGCCCAGGGTGATCCGCTGTCCGTCGGCGGTGATCGGCTCGACGGCCAGCTCGGCGGTCTCGTGGAAGCTGCTGGCGTGCCGCAGCCGGGCGAAGTATTCCGCGCCACCGGCGGGGAAGTGCACCGCCACCGGGTGCGGCACCCGGTCCAGGGAGAGGCGCTGGATGGTGCCGGGCAGGCCGAGGCAGTGGTCGCCGTGGAAGTGGGTGACGCAGATCCGGGTGAGGTCGGTGGCGGTGATCCCGGTGTGCAGGAGTTGCCGCTGGCTGCCCTCGCCGGGGTCGAAGAGGATCACCTCGTCGTCCCAGCGCAGCACGTAGCCGTTGTGGTTGCGCAGCCGGGTGGGGGTCTGGCTGGCCGTGCCGAGCACGGTCAGCTCCCGCATGGACACGGCCGGACCTCCCCCGGAGACGAAGCGACCCCCGGGGCTTCCGTGCTCGCGCACGGGCCGACTGGACTGGGTCGGCACCCCGGGGGTCGGGTGGCTGTCGTGGATTCGCCGCACCGCTGCCACACGGTCTCGACGATCATGCTTGGTCGTTCACTGTCGAGGACAGCGGCTAGCGGACAGCCACCTCACGAGTCCGATTGCTATACAAGTCTGGACCACCTCCTTTCCCGTGTACCGCCACGCTACCCACTGCACCCGGGGTGCCGGTAGTGATTTTTCGCGCGATCCTGCGGCCGGGGGACCGCCGGCCGCCGCCCGGAGGATCGGATCGACTTTTGCTCAACGAAGCGAAAGTTCGTGCTCATCTGGCCTATATTTCGCCTGAAGTGAGCATTACTGTCTGCTCCACAGCGGCCACCTCCCGCCGCTGTCCGCCCGAGTCGTCCCCTCGGTCGCTCCCCCGTGAGGTGAACCGTGCCCGTTTCGTCCACCACCCGCAGGACCCCCCGACGATCCACGACCATCCGACGATCCCTGACCCTCGGCCTGGTCGGCGCGCTGGCCGTCACCGCCGGCCCGGTCCCCGAGGCGGGCGCCGCCACGCCGGCCACCACCCGGCCGTCCACCGCCACCGGCGCGACCGTGGCGAACCCGGTGGTCGCCGGGCCGATCGCCCGGACCACCCCGGTCGGCGACCCCGGCCACGGCTACCCGTTCCTCGCCACCGACGTCAACCTGGCCGCCGCCGGCTACGTCGAGGAGGAGTTCTTCCTCTTCGGCACCGCCACCCGGTACGCCGTGCAGGGCACCCAGAACGCCACGACCATCGCCACCGACCAGCCGTACGGCACCCGGCTGGTGGTGAGGCGACCGGCCAACACCAGGAAGTTCAACGGCGTGGTGATCGCCGAGTGGAACAACGTCAGCAACCAGTGGGACCAGGAGGTCGACTGGTTCCAGTCGCACGAGCACCTGATCCGCTCGGGCTACGCCTGGGTCGGGGTCTCCGCCCAGCGGGCCGGGCTGCACTCGGCCACCGGGCTCAAGGCGTGGAGCCCCGCCCGGTACGGCCCGCTGGACGTCACCGTGGGCGGCACCGTCACCGACGACAGCCTCTCGTACGACATCTTCAGCCAGGCGGTGAAGGCGGTCCGCAACCCGACGGGCGTCGACCCGCTGGGCAAGCTGCCCGCCCCGCAGTACGTGATCGCCACCGGCCACTCGCAGTCGGCCGGTCGGCTCGCCAACTACTACAACGGCGTCCAGCAGTCGGCCAACGTCCTCGACGCGGTCGTCCTGCACGGCGGTGGCGGGGTGCTGCGCACCGACCTGGCCACACCGGTGTTCCGGATCAACTCCGAGGGGGACGTGGCCAGCGGCATCCTGCCCGCGGCGGCCCGCGCCCAGGCCGACTCACCGGTCCTGCGGTCCTGGGAGGTCGCCGGCGCGTCGCACGGCGACTGGAAGCTGATCACCGACTACGGTCCGCTGCGCAAGCGCGACATCGGCAGCTACCCGGGTGGCTACCCGGGCGAACCGCAGACCTGCACGCTGCCCTCGCTGTCGCGGATCCCGCAGCACATGGTGCAGAACGCCGTCTACGACCACACCGTCGCCTGGGTCGCCCAGGGCGTGGCCCCGCCGGGCGCGCCGCCGATCCGGACGACCACGACGACCCCGCCGGCCGTCGCCCGCGACGACCTGGGGCTCGCCCTCGACGGCATCCGGCTCGCCCAGCACCACGTGCCGCTACGGGTCAACAGCGGCAGCAACACCGGGCCCGGCTTCTGCTTCCTCGACGGCAGCTCGGTGCCGTTGACCGACGCACAGCTCGCCGCCCGCCACCCGACCGTCGGGGCGTACGTGGACGCCAGCGTCGCGGCCACCCTCGCCGCCGCCGACGCCGGCTACCTGCCCGCGTCGTTCACCCGCGACCCCGCCTGGTACTCCGACCTGCGTGACCTCATCACCGAGTACGTCGCCGCCGGCCGGATCACCGACTACGTGGCGGCCCGGCTGGAGGACCGCCTCCAGCGGGCCGAGCAGGCCGGCACCGCAGGCAACGCGGCCCGCGCCGGTGAGCTGCTGGGGCAGTTGGCCGACCGGGCGCGGCAGCGGATCACCGGTGACCCGGCCGCCCGGGACGCGGTGCTGCGGGTGACCGAGGCGCTGATCGCCCTGCTCGACGCGGCGGAACGCCGCAACCGGTGACCCGACGGTGCGGACCGACGCCACGGTGAGGGGCCGGGGCGCCCGGTGGGCGGCGGGCACGACGCGTGATGTCGTGCCCGCCGTTCAGCGGTGCCCGGCAGTGCGGCCACCAGCCGGTCAGTCGATGCCGATCGGGCCCTCGCGGGGGCCGTCCTCGCTGGCCGGCTGCACCGCCAGCGACGGGAAGTCGGCCAGGTCGCCCTCCGGCTCGGCGTCCCACTCGGGGAACACCAGGTCGCTCTGGAGATAGAGACAGAGCAACTGGGTCAGGTGACGCAGCCCGTCGAGGTGGGTGCGCTCGTGACCGTGGGTGGCGTCCACGCCGAAACCGAGCAGCGCCACCCGGGCGTGCGCGCCCGCCTCGACCGCCGCCGCCACGTCGGAGCGGTAGTAGTCGAAGACGTCGCGGACCAGGTCCACCCCGTGTTCCCGGGCGATGGTGGCCAGGTTGCGGGTCAGGTGGTAGTCGAACGGGCCGACCCCGTCGCCCATCGCCAGGGTCGCCGCGTTCTCCCGGGACTGCTGGCCCGGCGCGACCACCGCCGCGTCCACCGAGACGATCTCGGCGACGTCCGGGTCCAGGCCGTGGCTGGCCCCGTGGCCGATCTCCTCGGTGACGGTGACCAGCAGATGGGCGGTGACGGTGGGGGTGATGCCGGCGTCCACCACCGCCTTGAACGCGGTCAGCACCGCCGCCACCCCGGCCTTGTCGTCCAGGTGCCGGGACTTCACGTACCCGGACGGGGTGACCATCGGGTTGGGCAGGAACGCCACGAAGTCGCCCGCGTCGATGCCGAGCGCCCGCAGGCCGGCGATGTCCTCGACCGGCTCGTCGACCCGGACCTCGACGTGCTGCCAACCGACGCCCTGCAGGTCGACGTCGTCGTTGTAGCGGTGCCCGCTGGCCTTCAACGGCAGCACCTGCCCGGTGACCACCCGGTCGAGGTCGTCGGTGAAGATCCGCACGTGCGCGCCCTCGGCGAACCGGGCCGAGTGGGTGCCGATGGTCTTCAGCTCCAGCCGGCCGTTCTCCTTGAGCCGCTTGACCATCCCGCCGATGGTGTCGGTGTGCACCACGATCGCCCGGTCGGCACCGGTCTGCCGGGGGCCGGGCAGGCAGGCGCTGAGCGCCCCCCGCCGGGTCAGCGTGGACGGGATGCCCAGCGCGGACAGCCGTTCCCCCACGTACTGCTGCACGTGGTCGGTCCGCCCCGACGGGCTCGGGATGTCCAACAGTTCCACCAGCACCTGGCGCAGGTAGTCCAGGTCGATCTCCAGGGGCTTGAGGCTCACGCGACCCCTCCGGGCCCGGCCGGGCTCCAGAGGCGCTGCGGGGCCCGGGTGCCCGGGAATAGCAGGTCCACGAAGCGCTCGGCAGTCGGCTGGGGCTCGTGGTTGGCCAGCCCCGGCCGCTCGTTCGCCTCGATGAACACGTGCTCGGGCTGGTCGGGGGCGGGGACCAGCAGGTCCAGCCCGGTCACCGGAATGTCCAGGGCCCGGCTCGCCGCCACGCAGGCAGTGGCGATCGCCGGGTGCAGTTCGGCCGTCACGTCGTGGATTGTGCCACCGGTGTGGAGGTTCGCCGTCCGGCGCACCGCCAACACCTGCCCCTCGGGCAGCACGTCGTGCATCCGGTGCCCGGCCTCGGCCACCACCTCGCGGGTCATCTCGTCGATCGGGATGCGGGACTCACCGCCGGTGGCGGCGGCCCGTCGCCGGCTCTGCCGCTCGATCAGCTCGGTGACGTCGTGCACGCCGTCGCCGGTGATCTGCGCCGGCCGGCGTACGGCGGCGGCCACCACCTCGTGGTCGATCACGATCACCCGCAGGTCCTCGCCGGCGCGCAGCTCCTCGATCAGCACGTCGGGGCAGAACCGGCGGGCCAGCTCGACGGCCGAGGCCAGCGCCTCGGCGGTGCGTACCCCGACGGTGATGCCGTTGCCCTGCTCGCCGCGGGCCGGCTTGACCACCACCGGGCCGACGTCGGTGAGGAAGGCCAGGTCGTCGGGGTCGCCGGTGGCGGTCCGGCCGCGCGGCACCGACAGGCCCGCCTCGGTGAGGATGCGCCGGGTGACCCGCTTGTCGTCGCAGCGGCTCATCGCCACCGCCGAGGTCAGCTCGGACAGCGACTCGCGGGTGACGATCGTCCGGCCGCCGTTGGTCAGCCGCAGCTCACCCCAGCGCGCGTCGGTGACCTCCACCCGGATGCCGCGTCGCATCGCCTCGTCGGCGACGATCTTCGCGTACGGGTTCAGCTCGTCGTAACCCGCCGGGGCGGAGGGCAGGAACAGCCGTTCGTTGATCGGGTTCTTCCGCTTGACGCAGAGCGTCCCGGTGCGGTGGAAGCCCAGCCGCTCGTAGAGCCGGATCGCGCCGGAGTTCTCGGCCAGCACCGACAGGTCGACGAACGCGCGACCCCGCTCGTCGAGCCGGTCGGCCAGCTCGGTGAGCAGAGCCTGGCCGGTGCCGGGCGGGGCGGTGTTGAAGTCCACCGTCAGGCACCACAGGCTCGCGCCGTTCTCCCGGTCGCCGAAGACCGCCACGTGGTCGACGCCGGTGATGGTGCCGACGATCTCCCCGGTGCTCGCCTCGGCCACCAGGTGCAGGAACCGGTCGGTGCCGGCGTTGTCGACAAGCACCTCCACCGGCGCGGTGACCATGCCGTTGCGGGCGTAGATCCGGTTCACCGCGTCGGCGTCGTCGGCGTCGCGCAGCGGCCGGACGACCAACCCCGGGATCTCCATCCGCCCGGTGGCCTCCGGGCGGCGCTCGCCCAGCGGCAGCCGGTAGGTAAGCGACGGGTCGATGAACAGCTCGTCGGGCAGCCGGGACACCAGCACGTGCGGGTCGCGCAGGTAGATGCAGATGTCCCGGGCGCCGGCCGCCTCGGACCGCAGCACGTGGGCCACGGCGACCTGTTCGTCGAAGGTCTGGCCGAAGACCAGCCGCCCCCAGCCGCAGTCGAGGACCACGTCGGACGGCCCGGCCGGTTCCCGGCGCGGCTGCTCCGGGGCGACCCCCGGGGCGACCGGGTCGCCACCGGGGCCGATGCGTTCCCGGCGGCGGCCGAGCACCCGCTCCCGGTCGGTTCGGGCCGTGCCGGTCGCGAGGGTCTCGTTCACGGTCAGTCGATTCCGTGGCTCTGGAGCCACATTTCCAGGAGTCCCAGTTGCCACAGTTTGTTTCCGTTCAACGGGGTCAGTTCGGCGTTCGGGTCGGCGAGCAGCGCATTGACGTAGTCGGCACGGAACAGGTCGCGGCGGCGGGCCTGCGGCGCGGTGAGCGCGTCGCGGACCCGGTCGAGGAGCTTGCCCTCCAGGTGGGTCAGGCCGGGCACCGGGAAGTAGCCCTTGGGGCGGTCGATCACCTCGTGCGGCAGGACCCGGCGGCCGATCTCCTTGAGCACGCCCTTGCCGCCCTGGGCCAGCTTCAGCTCGGGCGGGCAGCTCGCCGCCAGCTCCACGAACTCGTGGTCGAGGAACGGCACCCGGGCTTCCAGGCCGTGTGCCATGGTCATGTTGTCGACCCGCTTCACCGGGTCGTCGGTGAGCATGATCTGGGTGTCGATCCGCAGGCCGGCGTCGACGGCGGTCTGCGCCCCGGCCCGGCCCAGGTGGGCGGCGACGAACTCGCGCGCCGGGTCGCCGTCGGCCAGCCACGCCGGGTTGAGCACCCGGGCCAGCCCGGCCGCGTCCCGGTCGAAGAACGCCTTCGCGTACGAGTCGAGGGCCTGCTCCCGGTCGATGCCGGCAAGCGGCGGGTACCAGTGGTAGCCGCCGAGGATCTCGTCCGCGCCCTGGCCGGACTGGACCACCTTGACGTGCCGGGACACCTCCTGGCTGAGCAGGTAGAACGCGACGCAGTCGTGGCTGACCATCGGCTCGCTCATCGCGGCCACCGCCGCCTCCAGCGGCGGCACCAGGTCACCGGCGGCCACCTTGAGCTGGTGGTGGTCGGTGCCGAAGGTCTGCGCCACCAGGTCGGAGTAGACGAACTCGTCGCCCTCCCGGCCGCCGACGGCGTCGAAACCGATGGAGAAGGTGGACAGCCCGGAGCGGGTCTGCCCCTCACCGGCCAGCAGCGCCACCACCAGGCTGGAGTCCAGGCCGCCGGAGAGCAGCACCCCCACCGGCACGTCGGCGACCATCCGGCGGCGTACGGCGGTGGTCAGCGACTCCAGCAGGGCGTCCTCCCAGTCGCGGGCCGACCAGTCGGCGCGTGACGCGTCCCGGGTGAAGGACGGGTCCCAGTAGACCCGCTCGTGGGTACGGCCGTCCGGCTCGTAGACCCGGACGGTGGCCGGGGGGAGCTTGGTGACACCGCGCAGGATGGTGCGCGGCGGCGGCACGATGCTGTGGAAGCTGAGATAGTGCGACAGCGCCACCGGGTCGATGGTGGTGTCGATCCCGCCGCCGGCCAGCAGGGCGGGCAGGGTGCTGGCGAAGCGCACCACGCCCGGCGTCTCGGCCAGGTAGAGCGGCTTGATGCCGAGCCGGTCCCGGGCCAGTACCAGGCGGCCGGTGTCCCGCTCGGTGATCGCGACGGCGAACATGCCGATCAGGTGGTCGACGAAGTCGAGCCCCCACTCGGCGTACGCCTTGACCACCACCTCGCTGTCGCCGGAGGAGAAGAAGTGGTGTCCCTTGCCCTGCAACTCCTGCCGCAGCTCGCGGTAGTTGTAGATGCAACCGTTGAACACTCCGGTGAGCCCGGCGGCCGGGTCGACGATCGGTTGCCCGCTGGCGGCGGAGAGGTCGATGATCTTCAAGCGGCGGTGCCCGAGGGCGGTGGCCCCCTGTGACCACACTCCGCTGTCGTCGGGCCCCCGGTCACTCATCGTGGCCGCCATGCGTTCCACCGCCGACACATCGGCCCGGGAACCGTCACGGCGGAACTCTCCCGCAAGTCCGCACATGCCAGCCAATGCTGCCAGAGGTTGTTGCAGTTCGCCTGTTGAGACGATGACGAACGTGTGACAGCTTGCTACGATGCGCCGTCACCGACGGTGGTTGCCTGTCATGGTGTCGATTGCTGCCCGCCCGGTGACGGATGCCGGAAATGCGCCGGGCCCACGGTGTGAAGAACACCGCAGACCCGGTCACCGCGCCAGGGTCAGCCGGCGGTACGGGCCACCCCGACCGGGCAGCTCAGCCCGTTCGGGCCGTGGTTGCAGTAGCCGTTCGGGTTCTTCGTCGGGGCCAGGTACTGCTGGTGGTAGTCCTCGGCGAAGAAGTAGTCGCCGAGCGGGGCGATCTCGGTGGTGATCTCACCCTTGCCGGCCCGCGCCACGATCGGCGCGAACGCGTCCCGGGACGCCTGCGCGGTGGCCAACTGCTCGTCGCTGGTGGTGTAGATCGTCGAGCGGTACTGGCTGCCGACGTCGTTGCCCTGGCGCATGCCCTGGGTCGGGTCGTGGTTCTCCCAGAACACCTTGAGCAGGTCCTCGTAGCTGATC
Source organism: Micromonospora sp. WMMD730 (assembly GCF_049178955.1). Classification (NCBI taxonomy): domain Bacteria; kingdom Bacillati; phylum Actinomycetota; class Actinomycetes; order Micromonosporales; family Micromonosporaceae; genus Micromonospora; species Micromonospora sp. WMMD730. Next base: position 6,330,150 of record NZ_JBMHML010000002.1, on the reverse strand, counting down.
ACGGCGGGGTCGTAGACCACCTGGACCACCTCGGCGTGCCCGGTCATCCCCGAACACACCTCCTCGTACGTGGGGTTGGCGGTGTAGCCGCCCGCGTAACCGGCCGAGGTGGTGAGCACCCCCGGCAGGGTCCAGAACAGCCGCTCGGCACCCCAGAAGCACCCCATGCCGAACACGGCGACCCGGGCGCCCTGCGGGAACGGGCCCTTCAGCGACGACGGCAGCACCTCGTGCCGGTCCCCGATCGGCATCGCGATCGGGCGGCCGGGCAGGGCCTGGTCGGGGCTGATCATCTCGGCCTTCATGCGGCGAAGGAACACGGTGGAACTCCTCTCGTACCTCTCCCCGCATGCAACACCGGCGGGCCCGGCTTCCTTACCCGCTGCGTCCCGGCTCTCGCCCCCGGGCCCCGCCGAATATCGGCGGGTCTCAGGCCAGGGCGGCGGCGACCCGCCCGGCGTAGGAGTCGGCCTCGGCGTCGTCGGCGTAGCGGGTACGCGGCCAGAAGAAGCCGCGCAGGCCGTCGCCCCTGGTCCTCGGCACCACGTGGGTGTGCAGGTGCGGCACCGACTGGGACACCCGGTTGTTCATCGCCACGAACGTCCCACCCGCCCCCAGACCGGATTCCACGGCCGCGGCCAGGCGTTGCACCAGGCCGAAGTAGCCGGGCAGGTCGGCCGTCGGCAGGTCGGTCAGGGTGACCAGGTGGGTACGGGGCACCACCAGGACGTGCCCCTTGAACACCGGCCGGGTGTCCAGGAACGCCACCCCGTCCGGCTCGTCGGCCACCCGGAACGCCGGCACCTCATCGGCCACGATCTGACAGAACACACACCCGCTCACCCGCGCAGCCTAAGGTCCCGCGCGCCCACCCGCCACGCACCGGGGCGCAGGTGCGGGGTGAGCCGGGACGGGTTCCGGTCGACCGGTGGGTGCGGCGGACTAACGTCTGCGGGATGAGTCACGGCTTCGAGACGCTCGCCATCCACGCCGGCCAGGACCCGGAGGCCCGCACCGGCGCGGTGATCCCCCCGATCTACCAGACCAGCACGTACGCCCAGGACGCCGTCGGCGCGCCCCGGCAGGGCTACGAGTACAGCCGCTCCGGCAACCCCACCCGCGACGCCCTCCAGGAGTGCCTGGCCGCGCTGGAGGGAGGTCGGGTCGGGCTCGCCTTCGCCAGCGGCCTGGCTGCCGAGGACACCCTGCTGCGGGCCGTCTGCTCGCCCGGCGACCACGTGGTGATCCCCGACGACGCGTACGGCGGCACGTACCGGCTGTTCGCCCGGGTCGCCGAGCGGTGGGGGCTGACGTACACCCCGGCGAAGGTCTCCGACGTCGACGCGGTCCGGGCCGCGATCCGCCCCGAGACGAAGATCGTCTGGGTGGAGACGCCGACGAACCCGCTGCTCGGCATCGCCGACATCGCCGCCCTGGCCGGGATCGCGCACGAGGCCGGGGCGCTGCTGGCGGTCGACAACACGTTCGCCTCGCCGTACCTGCAGCAGCCGCTCGCGCACGGCGCGGACGTGGTGGTGCACTCCACCACCAAGTACGTCGGCGGGCACTCCGACGTGGTCGGTGGCGCGTTGATCGTCGCCGATCCGACCCTCGGCGACGAGCTGCGCTACCACCAGAACGCGATGGGCGCGATCAACGGCCCGTTCGACGCCTGGCTCACCCTGCGCGGCATCAAGACCCTCGGGGTACGGATGGACCGGCACTGCGACAACGCCGAACGGATCGCCGCCTTCCTCGACGGGCACACGAAGGTCGCCCAGGTCATCTACCCCGGCCTGCCGTCGCACCCGGGGCACGAGGTGGCCGCCAAGCAGATGCGCCGCTTCGGCGGGATGATCTCCTTCCGGGCCGCCGGCGGCGAGGAACACGCCGTGCAGGTCTGCAACCGGGCCCGGCTGTTCGTCCTCGCCGAGTCGCTCGGTGGGGTGGAGTCGCTGATCGAGCACCCGGGCCGGATGACACACGCAAGTGCTGCCGGCTCGCCGCTTGAAGTTCCCGGCGATCTCGTGCGACTGTCTGTCGGCATCGAGACGGTCGACGACCTGCTCGCCGATCTGGAGCAGGCGCTGGGCTGACCGCGGGCTGGGAAGAGGTGGCCGTGCAGGACATCATGCCGACCTGGGTGGGGGCGACCGCCAAGCAGATCGCCCGGGGGGTACGCCGGGGCGACGTCTCCGCCACCCAGGTCGTCGCCGACCACCTGGACCACGTCGGCCGGGTCGACGGCGCACTGTCCGCGTTCCGGGTGGTCCGGGGCGGTGAGGCGATCACGGAGGCGGAGAAGGTCGACGAGCAGGAGGAGCTGGCCAACCTCCCGCTCGCCGGGGTGCCGGTGGCGGTCAAGGAGAACACCCCGGTCGCCGGCCTGCCCACCTGGAACGGGTCGGTCGCCGCGCGTACCGCGGTGGCGGAGGCCGACCACGAGGTGGTGCGCCGGCTGCGCGGCGCGGGCGCGGTGATCCTCGGGGTGACCCGGATGCCGGAGCTGGGACTCTGGGCGATCACCGACGACGCGACCGCCGTCACCCGTAACCCGTGGGACCTGCGGTACACCCCCGGGGGGTCCTCCGGCGGGGCCGCCGCGGCGGTCGCGGCCGGGCTGGTGCCGATCGCGCACGGCAACGACGGGCTCGGGTCGATCCGCATCCCGGCCGCCTGCTGCGGCCTGGTCGGGCTCAAGCCCGGCCGGGGCGTGGTCCCGTGCCAGCTCGGCGCGGAGGACTGGTTCGGGCTGACCGAGCACGGCATGCTCACCACCACCGTCGCCGACGCCGCCGTCGGCTTCCAGGTGCTCGCCGGGCGTCGCCCCGACAAACTCGTCCCGCCGCCCCGGCTGCGGGTCGGTGTGTCACTGCGCTCCCCGGTGCGCGGCGTCGCGCCGGACGCCCCCAACCGGGACGCGGTGGCCGCCGCCGGCCGGCTGCTCGCCGCCGCCGGCCACGACACCGTGCCCGCCGACCCGGTCTACCCGACCGCGCTCGGCCTCCAGGGCATCGCCACCTGGCTCGCCGCCGCCGCGTCCGACGTCCGGGCCGCCGGCATCGACCGGCGCGGCCTGCAACGGCGCAGCCGCCGGCACGTCGCGCTGGGGGAGTGGGCGCAACGCCGGGGGTACGTGCGGGAGGCCGACCGGGCCGCCTGGCGGGACCGCTCCGTCGGCTTCTTCACCGACCACGGGATCGACCTGCTGCTCACCCCGGCGCTGGCCGGGCCGCCGCCGGAGGCCACCTCCTGGTCCGGCCGTTCCTGGCTGGCGAACATGAGGACCAACATCCGGTACGCCCCGTTCGCCGCCCCGTGGAACGTCGCCGGCCTGCCGTCGATCGTGGTGCCGGTGGGCCGCCGCCCGGACGGCCTGCCGGTCGCCGCGCAACTGGTCGGCCCGCCCGGCTCGGAGCTGCTGCTGCTCGGGGTGGCCGGGCAGTTCGAGATGCAGGCCCCGTGGGCCCGGCACGCCCCCGGCTACCCCCGGGTCGACACGCCCTCCCCGGCGGTCGGGCCGAGGGCTGGTGGCACGATCGGGGCATGACGGAACTGGTCGACCTCGCCGACGTACGGGCCGCCCGGGAGCTGCTCGCCGGGGTCACCCGGACCACCCCGCTGGAGCCGTCCCGGCCGTTGAGCGCGGCACTGGCCGGGCCGGTGTGGCTCAAGTGCGAGAACCTGCAACGCGCCGGCTCGTACAAGGTGCGTGGCGCGTACGTGCGGATCTCCCGGTTGTCGGCGCGGGAGCGGGACCGGGGCGTGGTCGCGGCCAGCGCCGGCAACCACGCCCAGGGGGTGGCGCTCGCCGCCGGCCTGGTCGGCACCCACGCCACCGTCTTCATGCCGGTCAACGCGCCGCTGCCGAAGGTGGCCGCCACCAAGGGGTACGGCGCGCGGATCGAGCTGATCGGCAACACCGTCGACGAGTCGCTGGTGGCCGCGCAGACCTTCGCGGAGCGGACCGGCGCGGTGTTCATCCACCCGTTCGACCATCCGGACGTGATCGCCGGGCAGGGCACCGTCGCGCTGGAGATCCTCGAACAGTGTCCCGAGGTCGAGACGATCATCACGGGGGTCGGCGGTGGCGGCCTGATCTCCGGGATGGCGGTGGCCGCGAAGGCGCTGCGGCCCGACGTGCGGATCATCGGCGTCCAGGCGGAAAGCGCCGCCGCCTTCCCGCCCTCCCTGGCCGCCGGGGAACCCGTCCGGCTACCGGCGTTCGCCACGATCGCGGACGGCATCGCGGTCGGCCGGCCCGGGGAGATCACCTTCAACCATGTCCGCAAGCTCGTCGACGAGATGGTCACCGTCGCCGAGGAGGACATCTCCCGGGCGTTGCTGATGCTGCTGGAACGGGGCAAGCAGGTGGTCGAGCCGGCCGGGGCGGTCGGGGTGGCCGCGCTGCTCGCCGGGGCGGTGCAGGTACGGACCCCGACGGTGGCGGTGCTCTCCGGCGGCAACATCGACCCGCTGCTGATGATGCGGGTGATCGAGCACGGTCTCGCCGCCGCCGGCCGCTACCTGCGGGTCACCGTCCGCTGCTCGGACCGGCCCGGTCAGCTCGCCTCGCTGCTCACCGAGATCGCCGAGCACCGGGCGAACGTGGTCGACGTGGAGCACCAGCGGGCCAACCCGCACCTGCGGCTCGGCGAGGTGGAGGTGGCCCTGTCGGTGGAGACCCGGGGCGTCGAACACTCCGACACGCTGATCAGCGCCCTACGGGCAAGCGGTTACCAGGTGGTCCTCACGGCCGAGGCGTGAGCGGCGGCGGTGTACCGGAGGACGACGCCGCCGGGCCCGGTGGACCCGGCGGCGGTGCGGCTCAGCCGGAGAACGGCTCGAAGCTGACGATGGTCACCTTGATGTCCGCCCCGCTGGGCGCGGTGTAGGTGCACGCCTGACCGGGGCGGCCGCCCAGGATGGCCTTGCCGAGCGCCGACTCGGGGCTGTAGACCGTCAGCTCGGTGGTGGCGGCGATCTCCCGCGACCCGAGCAGGAACGTCTCGGTGTCACCCTCGTCGTCGTCGAAGTAGATCGTCACGACCATGCCGGGCGACACCACGTCGGCCGTCGGCGCCTCGCCGACCTGGGCGGTGCGCAGTAGTTCCTTGAGGTAGAGGATGCGGCCCTCGGCCTTGCCCTGCTCCTCGCGGGCGGCGTGGTAGCCACCGTTCTCCCGCAGGTCGCCCTCTTCCCGCCGGGCGTTGATCTCGGCGGCGATGACCGGCCGGTTGGCGATCAGCTCGTCGAGCTCGGCCTGGAGGCGGTCGTGCGCGTCCTGGGACAGCCAGGTGGCGGGCGCCTTGTGGTCATTGGTGGACACAGGCGTACTCCTCGGATGTGCGTGCTGGCTGACAGGTGACTTACCAACCTACCAGTGGGCCGCACTCCGGGGCGTCGTCGATCACCCGGTCGGGCGACGGCACCGGCGGCCCGCCGGGACGCGGGACCCGGTCCCGTCGCCGTTCAGCCGGCCGGACGGCAGCGGACGACCTCGCCGATGAACGGGCGTTCGGTGGTGGTGACCCGGTGCCGGGTGGTGACGTGCCGCTGGCCGGGGGCCGCGGTCACCGTGACCTCCTCGTGGCCCACCTCGGCCCCGGCGTGCGAGCGGGCCCGGACCAGGCACACCGCCGCGCCGCCCGCGGGCACGGTCACCCGGAAGTCGACCCGGACGCCGGTGTCGTCGACGTCGGTGTAGGTGATCACCTCGGGCTTGTACTCCGGGTCGCCGTAGCGCTGGTAGAGCTGCGTCGAGGCCAGCACCAACCCGGCGATCAGGACCGCCGCCAGCACCCAGCGCAGCAGGGGGCGACGGCGCTCGGGCTCCCGTCGGCGTCCGTACCGGCCGGGCGGGAACACCGGCGCGGCCGAGGGAACTGTGGCGTGCGTCTCGGTCACCGGCGGGTATCTCCTGGCGTTGTTGTCGGCGGCATCGGCAAGAATGACAGGGTCCATCTTCCCAGCCCGGGGCCGAGCCCGGCCCGGCAGGTCGGCAACCGCGCCGGCAGGTCACCACGGCAGGTCGGGCGAGCGACCCGGAGCGGGCCGCCGACGGGCACAGACGAGGAGCGCCCACGTTGGCAGAGAAGCTGCGTCTCATGGCCGTGCACGCACACCCGGACGACGAGTCCAGCAAGGGCGCCGCCACCATGGCGAAGTACGTCGCCGAGGGGGTGGACGTGCTGGTCGTGACCTGTACCGGCGGTGAACGGGGCAGTGTGCTGAACCCCAAGCTGGACCGCCCCGAGGTGTGGGCCAACATCGGCGAGATCCGGCGGGCCGAGATGGACGCCGCGCGGGCCGTCCTCGGCGTCGAGCAGGCCTGGCTGGGCTTCGTCGACTCGGGCCTGCCCGAGGGCGACCCGCTGCCGCCGCTGCCCGAGGGGTGTTTCGCCCTCCAGGACGTCGAGGTGGCGGCCGGGCCGCTGGTGAAGCTGATGCGGGAGTTCCGTCCGCACGTCGTGACCACCTACGACGAGGAGGGCGGCTACCCGCACCCCGACCACATCATGTGCCACCGGGTCAGCGTGGCGGCGTTCGACGCGGCCGGCGACCCCGACCGCTACCCCGAGCTGGGCACGCCCTGGCAGCCGTTGAAGCTCTACTACGACATCGGCTTCTCCAAGGGCAAGATCACCGCTCTGCACGAGGGCATGCTGGCCGCCGGCCTCACCTCGCCGTACGAGGACTGGCTCAAGCGGTGGGACGAGCGGCCGGACAAGGGCCCCCGGATCACCACCCGGGTCGAGTGCGCCGAGTACTTCCCGGTCCGTGACGACGCGCTGCGCGCCCACGCCACCCAGGTCGACCCGGACGGCTTCTGGTTCCACGTGCCGATGGAGCTGCAGCAGCGCGCCTGGCCGACCGAGGACTTCCAGCTCGTCCGCTCGACGGTCGACTCCCCGCTGCCGGAATCCGACCTGTTCGCCGGGGTACGCGAAGCCGTCCATGCCGGGTGACCCGGGTGCGGGGCTACGCTGACACTCCACCGCACATCGGAGAAGACACCATGCTGAACGCTGTCCAGGTGCTCGCGGAGAACAACTTCGGGGACACCCGCACGGGCGGCCTGGCCGGGCCGATGGGCCTCTTCCTCATCGTGCTCCTCGGCACCGCCACCGTCCTGCTCATCCGCAACATGAACGCCCGGCTGCGCCGGCTGCCCGAGCGGTTCCCCCACCAGGGTGGTCCGGTCGGGACCGATTCGTCGGCAACCGGCCCGTCGGACGGGACGACGGGGCAGGAATCACGTACGAACCCGTCCAGCGGCCACCAGCAGCCCTGAGAGGGGTGACCGAAGCGTGAATCACGCCGATCCGGGTCGTCGCCCCCTGTTGCGGCCACCCGGATTGGCTTAGCCTTCCGCCGGGGGACGTAAGTCCCTGAGCCGTGCGCGGGAGGGGGTGCCATGACCGTCGTAGCCGCGTTCGTCCGTCGCGCCGTCGACGGCCCCGCGGACGGAGCCGGGCGGTGACCTCCGGCAGGGCCGGCGCGTCCGACGACGGGTCGACGCCGCCGGAGACTCCGCTGCGGGTGCGCGTCCTCACCCTCGCCGTGACGGTGACCGCCCTGGTGGCGGTGCTGGTCGGCCTGCGCCTGCCCACCGCCCTGCCGGCCGACGACCCGCTCCCGGCCGTCGCCCGGTTCGGCATCGTCGCCGCCGTGTTCGCCCTGGCCCAGCTCGCCCGGCTGCGGTTCCGCACCGCCACCGGCATGGTGAGCATCACCTGGGGCGAGGCCGCCCTGATCGTCTGCCTCTACCTGGCGCCGGCCGGCTGGCTGCCGGCCGCCGCGCTGCTCGGCACCGGCGCGGCCTGGACGGCGATGTCGCTGGCCGCCGACCGTCGTCCCCCGGTGGAGCTGGTCCGGATCGCCGCCGCGCTGACCGCGGCCACCGCGCTCGCCGTGGTCGTCGCCACCGCGCTGGGTGAGCCGTTCCTGGCCGGTCCCACCCCGACGCTCGTGCCCGCCCTCGTCGCCGGTGCGGTCACCTACCTGCTCACCACCGCCGGGCTGGGCGGGGCCACCCTGGCCCTGCGGCACGGGGTGGCGGTCGGCCCGGCACTGCTCGTCGCGCTGCGGGGCAAGGTGCTGATGTTCGTCGGCAACGTGCTGGTCGGGCTGGTCGTGGTGGCGTTGCTGGAGATCGACCCGCGGTGGCTGCTGCTGCTCCCGCCGCTGCTCTGGCTGCTCCAGCAGACCTACCGGCACCGGCTGCGCGCCGACCAGGAGCAGCGCACCTGGCGCGCGTTCGCGGAGGCCACCGCCGCCCTCAACCAGCTCGACGAGCGGGGGGTGGCCACCGCCGCGGTGACCGGGGCGCTGGCCCTGTTCGGCGCGGACCTGGTCGACGTCGACGTGGCCCGGGGCGACGGCCGGTGGCGGCGTTACCGGGGTGACTCGTCGGGCCGCGTCCGCGACCGGCAGGCCGGGCCACCCGCGGCGGCGACCCCGGACGCCCACGAACTCGTCCGGCCGCTGGTGGTCGGGGACGTCCAGGTCGGGCAGATCCGGGTCCGGTTCCCCGTCTCCGGGCCGCCCGACGACCGGGAACGGGACGCGCTGGCGGCGTACTCCGACGCCCTGGCCGCCGCCCTGCACGACGCGGCCACCCACCGGGAGCTGCGGCTGGTCAGCGCCCGCTCGTCGTACGACGCGGTGCACGACGCGTTGACCGGGCTGGCCAACCGCACGGCCATGCTGAGCAAGGGCGACCAGGCGTTGCGGCAGCTCGCCCACGATCACCCGGTGGCCCTGCTGCTGCTCGACATCGACCAGTTCAAAGAGGTCAACGACACCCTCGGGCACGCCGCCGGTGACCAGTTGCTGCGGCTCACCGGCAACCGGCTGGGCACCCTGGCCCGTCCCGGTGACCTGCTCGCCCGCCTCGGCGGCGACGAGTTCGCGCTGCTGCTGACGTCGGTCCCGGTGATCGGCGACCGGGCCGCCCCGATGGCGTACGCGCTGCGGCAGGCCCGGGAGATCGCCGAGCGGCTGGCCGCGCCGACCGAGGTGGCCGGGGTGCGGATGTCGGTGGAGGTCTCGGTGGGGGTGGTGGTGGCCGGGGCGGGCAGCGCCGACCTGACCGAGCTGCTGCGCCGGGCCGACATCGCCATGTACCAGGCGAAGGAGGGCGGCGGCAGCGTCGCCGCGTACGACAGCACCCGGGACGCCGCCAGCACCGACCAGTTGGCCCTGCTGGCCGAGCTGCGGGAGGCGTTGCAGGCCGACGACCAGCTGGTGCTGGCCCTGCAACCGGCGGTCGACCTGGCCACCGGCGCGCCGACCGGGGTGGAGGCGCTGATCCGCTGGCAGCATCCCCGGCGGGGCTGGCTCGGCCCGGCCGACTTCATCCGCCCGGTGGAGAACAGCGAACAGCTCGGCACCTTCACCCGGTACGTGCTGGACAAGGCGCTGTCGGTGGCCGCCGGGTGGGCCCGCGACGGGTTGGACGTGCCGATCTCGGTGAACCTGTCGGCGCGCAGCCTGCTCGACCCCCGGCTGCCGGCGGAGATCGCCGACGCGCTGCGCCGGCACCAGGTGCCGCCGCACAAGCTGGTCCTGGAGATCACCGAGACGGTGGTGATGAGCGAGCTGGAGGTGATCGACGAGGTGCTGGCGAACCTGCGCAGGATGGGCGTCCAGCTGGCCGTCGACGACTTCGGCACCGGCTTCTCGTCGCTGTCGTTCGTGACCCGGATCGCCGTGGACGAGCTGAAGGTGGACCGCTCCTTCGTGATTCGGATGGCCGACTCGCCGGAGGCGGCGGCGATCGTCCGGGCCACCGTCGGGCTCGCCCACGAGCTGGGGTTGCGGGTGGTCGCCGAGGGGGTGGAGACGGCCGAGCAGCGGGCCGCGCTGGTGGCGTTGGGTTGCACCGCCGCCCAGGGCTACCACTTCTTCAAGCCGATGCCCGCCGACAAGATCGGCGCGGTGCTCGGCTCGCTGCGCGACTCCGCCGAGTCGAACGTCTTCCCGCTGCGCGCCGACGGCGTCTCCTGACCGCGCCGTACCCCGCAGGCCCGGCACGGCCCCGCCCGGCCGCCGGCACGGTCGGTCGGTCGGTCGGTCGTGATCGACTCAAGGGTGCCGATGTAGCGGTATCCCGGCACCGGGATACCGCTACATCGACGACATGGTGAGCAACGCCGGCCGGTCCGGGGCGGGCGTGGCGGGTCGGTCAGCCCCGGGAGACCACCTCGCCGACCACGGTCGGCATCGCCGCCCAGTCGGCCGACGCGACGCTGGCGTGGGCGGCGGCGAGCTGGGCGAGACGGGCGCGGGCAGCCGTGACGTCGGTGTTGCCGACCGCCGGGGGGACGTTCTGCGCGTCGGTCATCACCAGCAGGTAGTGATTGGTGTCGTACCAGGAGGTGTCGATGCCGCCGGTGACGTACGCGCTGGCGTCGCCGTCGAACAGGACGAACCACGGGCGCAGGCCGGTGTCCGCGTACCTGGTGCGCGGGTCGCCGGACTGGGCCCGGTGCACCGCCGGGAACGCCTGCGCCTGACCGAGGGTGCCGGCCGCCGCCAGGCCGGCCAGGTGCTGGGCGTACTCGATGTCGGTCCAGAGGGTGTCGGTGGGGTTGCCCTCCTCGACGGTGCCGGGGATCAGCTCCACGATCACCTTCCCGGCGAGCTGCCCCCGGGTCGGCCAGGCGTTCGCGCGGGCGGCGGCATCCAGGGTGGCGTACCCGCCGCGCAGGTCGGCGGGGCGGAACACCCGGCTGCCCAGCCGGGCGGCGAGCACCGCGTCGAGCTGCACCGGCCCCTGCCCGGTACGGCTGCTGAAGCCGGTCTTCAGCTCCAGCTTGAGTTGGAGGGGCCCGGTGTCGGGGTGGGCGTCGAACCAGAGCCGGATGTCGTCCAGGCAGTGCTCCAGGTTCTTGTTGCGGGTGCCGGTGTAGAGCTGCGCGGGGGTGGAGGCGGCGACGCAGTTGTTGTCGTTGCCCAGCGGGTTGGAGTGGCTGACCCGCCACTGCTTGGTGATGATGTCCGGCCAGACGTCCAGCTCGATCATTCCGGGGCGGGCGTCGAGCGCCTGCGCCAGATAGGTGTACGTCCCGCGTTCGTACGCGTTGTGCGTGCCGACCACGGTGGTCGCCGAGACCCGGGTGCCGGGGTCCACGGCGGCCGAGGCGGGGGCGGCGGTGCTGAACACCGCCGCGACCACCGCGACCGACGTGAGTGCCGACAGGAGACGGGAACCGCGCATGGATACCTCCTCGCAGGGCGGTGCCGGTCACCGCACCCGCACAGATCAAAGACGATGAATGTGAACGAGGGAAGGCCCGGTTCCGGCGGGACGGTTGCCCCGGCGGGTGCGCCCGGCGGTGGATAGGGTCGTCGGGTGAACCGACTCGCCCAGGCCACCTCGCCGTATCTGCTCCAGCACGCCGACAACCCGGTCGACTGGTGGCCGTGGTGCGACGAGGCGTTCGCCGAGGCGAAACGGCGCGACGTCCCGGTGCTCATCTCGGTCGGCTACGCCGCCTGCCACTGGTGCCACGTGATGGCCCACGAGTCGTTCGAGGACGAGACGGTCGGCGCGCTGCTCAACGCCGGCTTCGTGGCGGTCAAGGTGGACCGTGAGGAACGGCCCGACGTCGACGCCGTCTACATGACCGCCACCCAGGCGATGACCGGCCAGGGCGGGTGGCCGATGACGGTCTTCGCCACCCCCGACGGCACCCCGTTCTTCTGCGGCACCTACTTCCCGAAGCCCAACTTTGTCCGGCTGCTGGAGTCGGTCGGCACCGCGTGGCGGGAGCAGCGGGAGGCCGTGCTGCGGCAGGGCGCCGCGGTGGTCGAGGCGATCGGCGGCGCCCAGGCCGTCGGCGGCCCCACCGCCCCGCTCACCGCCGGACTCCTCGACGCCGCCGCCGACCAGCTCGCCGCCGAGTACGACGAGACCAACGCCGGCTTCGGGGGCGCACCGAAGTTCCCGCCGCACATGAACCTGCTGTTCCTGCTCCGGCACCACCAACGGACCGGCTCGGCGCGCAGCCTGGAGATCGTCAGGCACACCGCCGAGGCGATGGCCCGGGGCGGCCTGCACGACCAGCTCGCCGGCGGGTTCGCCCGCTACTCGGTGGACGCCCACTGGACGGTGCCGCACTTCGAGAAGATGCTCTACGACAACGCCCTGCTGCTGCGGGTCTACACCCAGCTGTGGCGGCTCACCGGCGACCCGCTGGCCCGCCGGGTGGCCCGGGACACCGCCCGGTTCCTCGCCGACGAACTGCACCGCCCCGGCGGGGGTTTCGCCTCCGCGCTCGACGCCGACACCGACGGGGTGGAGGGCCTCACCTACGTCTGGACCCCGGCGCAGCTCGTCGAGGTGCTCGGCGAGGACGACGGCCGCTTCGCCGCCGACCTGTTCGACGTCACCGAGGTCGGCACCTTCGAACCCCGCCCGGCCGCCGCGTCGGACGGCGGCGCGGACGCGGCCGGGCACGGCACCGCCGGCACCAGCGTGCTGCGGCTGGCCCGGGACGTCGACGACGCCGACCCGCAGATCCGGGACCGCTGGCGCAGCGTGGTGGGCCGGCTGCTGGCCGCCCGGGACACCCGCCCCCAACCGGCCCGCGACGACAAGGTGGTGGCCGCCTGGAACGGCCTGGCGATCACCGCGCTCGTCGAGTTCCTCCAGGTCGTCGCGATCCGGGTGACCTCCGACGACGAGGACGCCAACCTGATGGACGGGATCGCCATCGTCGCCGACGGGGCGCTGCGCGACGCCGCCACCCACCTGGCCGACGTGCACCTGGTCGACGGTCGGCTGCGGCGGGCCTCCCGGGACGGCGTCGTCGGCGAACCGGCCGGCGTGCTGGAGGACTACGGCTGCGTCGCCGAGGCGTTCTGCGCGCTGCACCAGCTCACCGGCGAGGGACGCTGGCTGGAACTGGCCGGCGGCCTGCTCGACGTCGCGCTGGCCCGGTTCGCCGCGCCCGACGGCGGGTTCTACGACACCGCCGACGACGCCGAACGGCTGGTCGCCCGGCCGGCCGACCCAACCGACAACGCCACCCCGTCGGGCCGGTCGGCGATCGCGGCGGCGCTGACCGCGTACGCGGCGTTGAGCGGGGAGACCCGCTACCGGGAGGCGGCCGAGGCGGCCCTGTCGACCGTCGCGCCGATCGTCGGCCGGCACGCCCGGTTCACCGGGTACGCGGCCACCACCGGGGAGGCGCTGCTGTCCGGGCCGTACGAGATCGCGGTGGTCACCGACGACCCGACCGGGGACCCGCTGGTCGCCGCCGCGCACCGGCACGCCCCACCCGGCGCGGTGGTGGTCGCCGGCCGGCCCGACCAGCCCGGCGTGCCGCTGCTCGCCGACCGGCCGTTGCTCGACGGGCGGCCCACCGCGTACGTCTGCCGGGGGTTCGTCTGCCAGCGCCCGGTGACCTCGGTCGAGGACCTGGTCGCCCAGCTCACCTGACTGATCGGCGCTACTCCGGCGGGCCGTCGGCCGCCGGAGTAGCCTGCGTCGTCCGGCGGCCGTTCCACGCTGATGATCCACCTGGCCCCGGTCCGGCCGGGCTCCGGGCTGCCGGGTGACGGCCGCCGGCCAGGGACGGGTGGCCCTCGGGTCGACCGGCGGGCCGGCCCGGTTAGGCTGGCGGCGCTATGGACTCCCGTACCGGTCTGCCCGTCGTCGGCATGGTGGGTGGCGGCCAACTGGCCCGGATGACCCACCAGGCCGCCATCGCCCTCGGCCAGTCACTGCGTGTGCTGGCACTCGCCCCCGACGACGGTGCCGCGCTCGTCGCCGCCGACGTGCAGTACGGCGACCACACCGACGTCGCCGCGCTGCGCACCTTCGCCAAGGGCTGCGACGTGGTCACCTTCGACCACGAGCACGTCCCGACCGAACACATCCGCACCCTCGCCGCCGAGGGGGTGAAGCTGTTCCCGCCCGCCGACGCGTTGCTGCACGCCCAGGACAAGCGGGTGATGCGGGAACGGCTCGGCGCGCTCGGTGCCCCCAACCCGGCGTGGCGGCCGGTGGAGGACCCGGCGGACCTGCTCGCCTTCGGCGCGGAGCACGGCTGGCCGGTGGTGCTCAAGGCGGCCCGGGGCGGCTACGACGGGCGTGGCGTGTGGCTGGTCGACGACGCCGGGCAGGCCGCCGAACTGGCCGCGACCCTGCTCGCCGGGGGCACCTCGCTGCTCGTCGAGGAGCGGGTGCCGCTGCGCCGGGAACTGGCCGTGCAGGTGGCCCGCTCGCCGTTCGGACAGGTCGCCGCGTATCCGGTGGTGGAGACGGTGCAGCGGGACGGGATCTGCGTCGAGGTGCTCGCCCCCGCGCCCGGCCTGCCGGAGGAGTCGGCCGTCGCCGCCCAGCAGCTCGCCATCGACCTGGCCACCGCGCTCGGCGTGGTCGGCCTGCTGGCGGTGGAGCTGTTCCAGACCGACACCGGGCTGGTCGTCAACGAGCTGGCGATGCGCCCGCACAACTCCGGGCACTGGACCATCGAGGGGGCCCGGACCTCGCAGTTCGAGCAGCACCTGCGGGCGGTGCTCGACTACCCGATGGGGGACACCTCGCTGACCGCCCCGGTGGTGGTGATGGCGAACGTGCTCGGCGGTGAGCCGGGCGGGATCTCCCTCGACGAGCGGCTGCACCACCTCTTCGCCGCCGAACCGGGCGCCCGGGTCCACCTGTACGGCAAGCAGGTCCGACCCGGCCGCAAGATCGGGCACGTCACGGTGCTCGGCAACGACCTGGACGACGTACGGGCGCGGGCGGCGCGGGCCGCCCGCTGGCTGCGGGAGGGGCACGGGTGAGCACCGTCGGGCTGATCATGGGCAGCGACTCGGACTGGCCGGTGATGAAGGCCGCCGCCGCCACCCTGGACGAGTTCGACGTCCCGTACGAGGTGGCGGTGATCTCCGCGCACCGCACCCCGGTCAAGATGATCGAGTACGGCCGGGACGCCGCCGACCGGGGACTCAAGGTGATCATCGCCGGGGCGGGCGGAGCCGCCGCGCTGCCCGGCATGGTCGCCTCGGTCACCCCGCTGCCGGTGATCGGGGTGCCGGTGCCGCTCAAGCACCTGGACGGGATGGACTCGCTGCTGTCCATCGTGCAGATGCCGGCGGGGATCCCGGTGGCCACCGTGTCGATCGGCAACGCACGCAACGCCGGCCTGCTCGCGGTCCGCATCCTGGCCGCGACCGACCCGGCCCTGCGCGCCCGGATGGTCTCCTTCCAGGCCGATCTGGAGGACCTGGTCGCCGAGAAGGACGCCGCCCTCCGCGCCTCCCTGACCTGACCCTGAGGCGGGACCGCCCGCGAGGCGGGGCCGCCCTTCGGGCCAGGCAGCCCGCGCAATGGGGCCGATGTTGCGGTATCCGGCCCCGTCGATACCGCAACGTCGTCCCAGGCGAGTCGATCACCGTGCCCGGCCCCGGGCTGTTCCGGCCGGGGCGTGACCGCCCGGTCCACCCCTGGCCGCGATGCGCCCGCCCACGACCACCTGGCTCACCGAGCCCGACCACGTCCGACCCCGCCGTGACCCTCCGATTCAACGCATGGAGCGCAGGGCGGTCTGGAGCCGGTCCTGGGCGCGGCGGCGGCGTTCGTTGCTCGCCCCGAGCACCAGCAGGACCAGGCCGACCGGGATGAGCACCAGCCACGGGCCGAGGCTGAACAGGGCGTGCACCGCCGCGATCGCGGTCACCGCCGCGCCGACGATGACCGGGGCCTGCTGCCGGCTGGTCGAGCCGTACACCAGCACCGCGACCGCGCCGAGCAGCAGCAGCACCTGACGCAGCATGCTGGAGTCGGTGGCCAGCACGATCGCCAGCGTCGGCACGAACGCCGCGACCAGCGCCGGGCCGTACGCCACCCAGCTCGACAGGTCGGGGCGGTCGCGCAGTTCGAGGATGCCGACCAGCAGGGCGAGCGCCGCGAACGGCAACGTGTACGCCTCGGGCAGCGCCACGTCGGCGACCCGCATCATGATCCACCAGGCGACGATCTCGCAGGCGACCACGGCCCAGAACAGGATGCGGCGTTCCACCGGTCGCCGCCCCGGCCGGACGGCGGCCACCCCCAGCACGGCGCCCCAGGCGGCGAGCAGGGCGGCGATGTGCCGGGGCGAGTCGAACGCCAGCGCCAGGGCGATGAGCGCTGCGGCGTACCCGCTCCACTCGACGGTGGCGGCTTCCCGGTGCGCCTCGGGTCGCCGCAGCCGGGGCAGCGTCGCGGCGAACACCTGCAACGCCGCGCCCACCGCGAGCACACCGAACGCCGACCAGACGGCGGGGAAACCGGCCACCAGACCGGCGGTGAGCACGAAGAGCTGCGCCATCAGCGAGGCGAACAGCCAGCCGAGGATGCGGGCCCGCCCGGTGGTGCCGAAGAGCGCGGCGACCACCCCGACGCCGACCGCGCCACCGAGGGTGAACAGGGTCAGCCCCTCGCTGGCGAGACTGCCGGCCAGCCCCGCGCCACCACCGGCCAACCCGATGACGAAGACCAGCACCCGGGCCAGCCGCAGCGACCGGGCCCGCTCGGCCAGCGGGGGCGGCGGGGTCAACGCCAGCCCCAGCATCGAGATGGTGAAGACGGCGAGGGCGGCCAGGGCGTTCTGCGGCCAGGCCATGCCCAACGCGATCGGGGTGATCAGCAGCGTCACCGCGAGACCGGGCAGCACCACCGGCACCGCCCGGGACCGGCGGCCACCGGCCAGGCCGGTGGCGGCCAGCGCGGCGGTGCCGGTGAGCAGCAGCGCGGTCAGCACGTGTGTCGGGTCGACCAGTTCCGGTGGCGGGGTCCGCAACTGCGGCGGTGGCCCCTGCCAGACGTGGGCGAGCATCCGGTGCGGCTCGACCAGCGCCACGAACAGCAGCGGCGCGAGGGAGATCAGGGCCAGCACGGTGGGCACGGCCGCTGCGGCCAGCGCCCCGGCGGCCGGGTCGATCCGCCAGCGTCGCTGCGTGCCGTCGTCGGGCAGCCGGCGCAGCGCGCCGTCCAGCAGGACCGCCCAGCGACGTACCGGCTGGGCGGACCCGACCGGTGGCACGGTCGCCGCCCGGACCAGTTCGGCGAGGACCCCGAGCAGCGCCGCCGCGGCGGCGAACACCCCGGACGGGAGGTCGACGAAGATGGCGGCCACGGCGCTGACGGTCGCCCCGCCGGCGACCGCCGCGCTCGCGTACGGCAGATACTGCGGGACCTGCCGGCGGACGGCGGCCACCGCGGCGAGCCCGAAGCTGGACGCGGCCAGCGCGGCGGTCAGCACCACCTGCGCCCCGTGGCCGAACTCGGCGGCGAGCGCGGCGACCGCGCCGGGGAGCGCGAGCAGCGCGGCGGCGGTCGCCAGACCACCGATCTGCACCAGGTGCGGCGGCATCCCCTCGGTCTCGACGTCCTCGACCAGCGAGGGGGCCAGGGACCGGGCCATCGCCGCCACGGTCAGGCCGATCAGCGCGATGCCGCCCAGGGCGAGCGCGGTCGTCCACGGGCGCACCAGCCCGGCCCCGGCGGCGTGCAGCGCGACCACCCCGGCCACGGTGGCCCGGGACAGCCCGGCACGCGGGTCGGCGGAGGCCACCGCGGCGGTACCGAAGACGGTGGCTACGGTCAGCCCCACCAGGACGGGCGACCACCACGGCAGGTCGAAGGCGGCCGGGACGCCGACGGTGGCCAGCACCACGCCGACCCCGGCTACGTCGTACTTCCAGGGGGTGGGGAGCAGGATCGCGGCGGCCAGCGCGAGCAGCGCCAGCGCGACGGGAGCCTGCCAGGTCGAGCCGCCGGTCGGCGCGGCCGGCCAACCGGTGAGGTCACCGGCCCAGATCGGACCCGGGGTGGCCAGCACACCCACCCCGCCGCGCAGCGCCGACCAGCCGGCCAGCACCCCGATCAGGGCGGCGCCGACGGCGATGCCGAGCACCGGCCCGCGCCGCCACTCCTCGGGCATCGCCCGCGCGGCGACGGCGACCACCAGCACCAGCACGGCGGCGACCGCGAGCTGCCCGCCGGGTGAGATGACCGCCGTGATCCGGGCGAGGGTGGCGATCAGCGCCGTGGTGACGGCGGCGGCGGCCAGGTCGGCGCCGTCCAACGCCAGATCCGAGCGGCGACGTGCGTCGATCCGGCCGGCGAAGAGCAGCAGCACGGTGGCGATCAGCACCAGCCCGCCGAGCCAGGCGTCGGCGGCCGTGCGGCCCGGGGCGAAGAAGGCGGCCCCGATCACCGCCAGCGCACCCAGCCCGGTGCCGACGGCGTGCGGCAGGCTCAGGTGCCGCTGCGACACCTGCATCATCGCCGCATAGCCGAGGGTGACGCAGACGGCGAGGAACCCCGCCGCGAGGATCGGCACCGTCAGCTCCCGCAGCACCGCCGGGGTGAGCACCGGCCCGGACGGCTCGGTGGCCGCGACGAACGCGGTGACCGCGCCGGGTAGCGCGAGCGACGCGCCGCCGGCCGCCCAGCCGGAGAGGACGTCGGCGGCGGCCGGGGCGATCCGGACCCGGGGCGCGAGCGCCACCAGCACGCCGGCCAGCATCAGCACGGCCAGGGCGGCGGCGGTCAGCGCCGGTCGGCTCAGCGCGGCACCGGCCCCGAGGAACCCGACCACGGTGGCGGCTCCGGCGTGCACCACGGCCGCCCGGGTGGTGCCGGCCCACAGCCCGGCGACGCCGATCGCGACCGCCGCCAGCACCATCGGCCAGGGTGCCGCCGCCCAGCCCAGACCCAGCGAGGCGGGCACCGCCAGCGCGGTCAGCCCCGCGCCGACCACCGCGAACTCGCGGCGGATCTCCGGCGGCAGGGCGAGCACCGCCGCGATGGTGAGCAGCAGGGCGCTGGCGGCGAGCTGCCCGGCGGACGGACCGGCCGCCGCCGCCACCTCGCCGGGGAACGCGGTCAGGTCGGCCCGCCAGGCGGGCAGCGCCGCCTGGACCGGTGCCAGCCCGGCCCGCAGCGCACCGCCGGCCACCACCAGGCCGCTGACGGTCAGCGCCGCCGCGGAGGCGAGCTGCGGCCCCCGCCGGGCGGCTTCCGGTACGGCCCGCACGGCCAGCCCGGTCACCGTGATGACCGCGGCGATCAGCAGCAGCGCCCGGCCCGGGAAGGCCACCGACGCGACCCGTCCCAGCGCGCCGATCACGGCCAGGGTGAGGATGCCGGCGCCCACGTCGGGCAACGGTGCGCGGCGCAGCAGCAGGGTGCCGGCCAGGCCCACCGCCGCGGCCAGCAGCAGCGCCGCGCCGGCAGCGGTGGCCGCCGGTACGGTCTGCGCCCGCAGCAGCGCGGTGACCGCGTACGCCAGGGCGAGGGCCACCGCCACCCCGTGCAGCAGCCAGGTCGTCTGGGCCAGCCACGGCACCGGCCGGGGGACGCTGTCCGGGGTGGCCGCCGTGGCGTCGAGCACCTCGCCCGACTCCTCGGGTGCCCCCTCCGGCCGGCCGTCCGGGGCGACCCGCTGCCGGGGCGGCCCGGCGGGCCGGTCGGGGGTGGATTCCGGCGCGGCCGGCCGTTCCCGCATGATGCCGGAGCGGACCAGCGCGAGGTCGAGCACGGCCACCACGGTGAGCACCACCGCCCAGCCGGTCGGGCCGCCGATCCACTCGTAGACGAGCAGCGGCACCACGGGTTGGGCGGCCAGCACCGCCGCGAACCGGGGAGCCCGCAGGCCGGTGCCCAGCGCGTAGGCGAGGGCGACGCCGGTGGTCAGCGCGAAGATCACCCCGGAGAAGACCGCCCCGGACGCGCCGATCCGGTCGACCGCCCACAGCGCGTACCCGGCCAGCGGCACCAGCAACAGGCCGACCGTGGAGATCGTCTCGGCGGTGGAGGTCAGCCCCCGGCGGGCCAGCACCGGCGGGGCGAGCAGCAGCAGGACGGTGGCGACCAGCAGGATGCCGAGCCGGGCGAGGGCGTCCATCGAGCTGGTCGCGACGGCGGCGAAGACCACCGCGGCCACGGCCAGCACCAGCGCGCCCAGCCCGAGCGGGATGTTCTGCACCTCGCGGGAGGACGCCTCGGCCGGGTGCTCCGGGTTGTCCGCACCCAGCCAGGTGGCCGTCCGGTACGGCGGTGGGAGCGGTGGTTCGTCGGGGCCGGCCGGCCCGGTGGGGGCACCCTGCCGGGGCACCCGGGGCGGTGCCCCGGCGGTGGCGGTGGGCGGTCGCCGGTCCGCCTTGCGGCGCAGCACCCGGCGCGGCCGGGTGGCCTGCTTGATGCGTTCCTCACCGGCGTGGGCGAGGATGTCCCGCTGGAAGAGGGCGGCCTGCATCTTGGCGGCGATCTGCCGCTGCTCCCGGGCGATCTCGGCGTCGCGGGCCTTCATCTCGGCGATGGAGCGTTCGATCTCGGCCAGGTGTTCGCGCCACTGCGGTTGCTCGGCCCCGCAGTTGGGGCAGCGGGCCGCCGGCTTGATCTGCCGCCCGCACGAGGAGCACTGGAAGCTCTCCACGACATCCCTCCACCCGGCCGGACGCACTGTGGACGCCGCCCCCACGCAGCATGCCCTGAGCGGGCGTGGATTTCGACACCTGCCGCTCCGTTAGGGGTACAAAAAACGCGCCGGCGCGGGGAGGATCACCTCCCGCGCCGGCGCGTCGCGGTGTCGTCAGGGGCGACCCATGCCCCGGTACTCCCAGCCGGCCTGCGTCCACAGTGCCGCGTCGAGGCAGTTGCGGCCGTCGACGACCCGACGGCCGGCGGCCAGCTCGCCGAGGGCGACCGGGTCGGCGTTGCGGAAGTCGGCCCACTCGGTGAGTACGCAGACCAGGTCGGCCCCGGAGACGGCGTCGTTCACGCTGGACTCGTAGACCAGTTCGGGGGCGACCCGGCGGGCGTTCTCGGTGCCCTGGGGGTCGTACACGTGCACGTCGGCGCCGGCCTTGGCGAGCAGCGCGGCGACGGCGAGGGCCGGGGCGTCGCGGACGTCGTCGGTGTTGGGTTTGAAGGTCGCGCCGAGCACCGCGATCCGGGTGCCGGAGAAGTCGGGGCCGGCCGGGCCGGACCGGCGGCCGAGCAGGTCGGCGGCGAGCTGGAGGACCCGGGTGCGGCGACGCAGGTTGATCAGGTCGACCTCGTGCAGGAAGCGCAGCGCCTCACCGGCGCCCAACTCCTGGGCGCGGGCCTGGAAGGCGCGGATGTCCTTGGGCAGGCACGCGCCGCCGAAGCCGAGTCCGGCCTGGAGGAACCGGTTGCCGATCCGGGGGTCGTAGCCGATGGCGCGGGCGAGCTGGGTGACGTCGCCGCCGCTGGCCTCGCAGACCTCGGCCATCGCGTTGATGAAGGAGATCTTGGTGGCCAGGAAGGCGTTCGCGGCGACCTTGACCAGTTCGGCGGTGGCGAAGTCGGTGACCACCAGCGGGACCTCCCGGTCCTCGGTGGCAGCCAGGTCGAAGACGCCCTTGTGGGCGGCGTAGAGCATGGCGTTGGCCCACTCGGTCTTGACGCCCACCACGATCCGGTTGGGGCGCAGCACGTCGTCGACGGCGAAGCCCTCCTGGAGGAACTCGGGGCTCCAGGCCACCTCGACGCCCAGGTCGTCCGGGGTGTGCTTGCCGACGAGCTGCTCCACCCACTCGGCGGTGCCGACCGGCACGGTGGACTTGCCGACGATCAACGCCTTGCGGGTGAGCTGCTGGGCCAGGGCGGTCACCGAGGCCTCGACGTACGACAGGTCGGCGCCCATGCCGTCGGCCCGCTGCGGGGTGCCGACGCAGATGAAGTGCACGTCGCCGAACTCGGCGGTCTCGGCGATGTCGGTCGAGAACCGCAGCCGGCCGGCGGCCAGGTTGCGCCGCAGCAGCTCGTCGAGGCCCGGCTCGTGGATCGGCACCTCGCCCGCGTTCAGCTTGGCGATCTTGTCGGCGTCGACGTCGAAGCCGAGCACCTCGTAGCCCAGTTCGGCGTAGCAGATGGCGTACGTCGCGCCGAGGTAGCCGGTGCCCAGGAACGTCACCCGGGGACGCGGCGCACCCGAGGGGGGCGCCACCGGGGAGATGGTCGGCGCCGGCTGGATGTTCGGGTACGGGATCGTCACGCCTGTCTTCTCCGCTCGCACTGGCGGCGCTTCACTGCGTCGCAATCGGCTGCGGCGCCTGGCCGGGCACCGATGGAAAACCTGTCGTTCGGTCAGCGTAGTTGTGCGCTGTCGACGCCTGCCCGGCACGATCCTACCGGCCGGTAACGTGGTGGGGAACCACGATGGCTATCCTTCAGTCTGCGGCAGTCGGCGGCCTGGAGACGGCACACAGACTGCGCATGATAGCGGTGAAAGGGGAGGGCCGACATGGCCGCAGAACAGACGTTCGACGTCTACCGGTTGCCCGAGGAGCACGACGCGGTCCGCGAGGCGGTCCGCGAGGTCTGTGCCGCCAAGGTGGCCCCGCACGCGGCCGAGGCCGACGAGACGGGGGAGTTCCCCAAGTCCTCGTACGACGCGCTGCGGGCCGCCGACTTCCACGCCCCGCACATCCCCGTCGAGTACGGCGGGGCCGGCGCGGACGCCCTGGCCACCGCGATCGTCATCGAGGAGGTGGCGCGGGCGTGCGCCTCGTCGTCGCTGATCCCGGCGGTGAACAAGCTGGGCACGATGCCGTTGCTGCTGGCCGGGTCGGAGGAGTTGAAGCGGCGTTACCTGACGCCGGTGGCGGCGGGTGAGGCGATGTTCTCGTACTGCCTGTCCGAGCCGGAGGCCGGCAGTGACGCGGCGTCGATGTCCACCCGGGCGGTCCGGGACGGGGACCACTGGGTCCTCAACGGGGTGAAACGGTGGATCACCAACGCCGGGGTGTCGGAGTTCTACACCGTGTTCGCCGTCACCGACCCGGCCGCCCGGTCGCGGGGGATCTCCGCGTTCGTGGTGGAGAAGTCCGACCCCGGGGTCAGCTTCGGCGCGCCGGAGAAGAAACTCGGCATCAAGGGCTCCCCCACCCGGGAGGTCTACCTCGACAACGTGCGCATCCCCGCCGACCGGATGATCGGCGCGGAGG
Organism: Micromonospora sp. WMMD730; assembly: GCF_049178955.1. NCBI lineage: Bacteria > Bacillati > Actinomycetota > Actinomycetes > Micromonosporales > Micromonosporaceae > Micromonospora > Micromonospora sp. WMMD730. The sequence continues at coordinate 6,307,173 of NZ_JBMHML010000002.1, read as the reverse complement.
GCACCGGGTTCGGCACCGCGATGCGGACCCTGGACCACACCCGCGTCACCATCGCCGCCCAGGCCGTCGGCATCGCCCAGGGCGCCCTGGACTACGCCAAGGGCTACGTGCAGGAGCGCAAGCAGTTCGGTAAGGCGGTCGCGGAGTTCCAGGGGGTGCAGTTCATGCTCGCCGACATGGGCATGAAACTCGAAGCCGCCCGCCAGTTGACGTATACGGCGGCCGGGAAGTCCGAACGCGGCGACGCCGACCTCACCTACTTCGGCGCCGCCGCCAAGTGCTTCGCCTCCGACGCCGCCATGGAGATCACCACCGACGCCGTCCAACTCCTCGGCGGCTACGGCTACACCCGCGACTACCCCGTCGAACGCATGATGCGCGACGCCAAGATCACCCAAATCTACGAAGGCACCAACCAGGTCCAACGCATCGTCATGGCCCGCCAACTCCTCAAGGACTGACGGGCGGACGCGTAACTCCTCCGTGGCGGACGCCTGCCGCGCAGGTGGTCGGCGCCGGACTGGAGCCGGGCCATCCTGACAGCGACCCGGCCGTGATCATCGTGGTGCGGGTGGGCCGGCTCCAGTCCGGCCCACCCGGCGACGTCAACGGTTGTCGGTGCTGTTCTCCGGCTTCGCGCCGTAGCGCGGCGGCGCGGACCACGGCGACTCGCTGCTGGTCCGCCGGGGCAGCGGCTCGGTGGGGGTGTCCAGATCGGGGTAGCCCAGGGTGAGCGGGGCCGTGTCCGGCTCACTGCGGGCCGGCGGGGGCGGCGGCCAGTCGCTCGTGGCGAAACTGGGCGGCGGCGGGGCGTCGTCGTCGGCCGGGGCCGGTTCCGCGCCGGTCGCCGGCTGCGGCCAGCGCCGCCACCGCTGGGCGCTGAACACGGCCACCAGCAGCAGCAGGCCGATCAGGAACAGGGTGCCGTCCTGCACGGGCTGACGCAGCGGCAGCGGGTCACCGAGCACCTTCCAGTCGCTCGGGATCCGGTCGAGCACGGTGAACGGTGCGATGAACATCCCGACGTACGGGGTGACCAGCAGCAGCCCGGCGACGAGCGGGCCGACCGGCGAGGTGCGCAACGTGCCGACCAGGCCGAGCAGGATGCCGGCGACGCCGAGGTAGACGGCCGGCTCGATCAGGTTGGCCGTGCTGTACGTACCGATCTCCACCCAGCGGTCCACGGTGCGGCCCGACCCGTCCTGCCCGAGAGTGATCAACACCCACGTGACGGGCGCCACCACCAACCCGGCGAGGAAGCTCCAGAGATGTCGCATTGGCGCACCGTACCGTTTCTGCCATGACCGAGCACCCCACCACCCCTGCCGGCAAGCCGACGTCGTACTCCCGGGTCACGCTGAGTCGCATCATGACCGCTGTCGATGTCAATCTGTACGGGACCGTGCACGGTGGGGTGTTGATGAAGTTCGTCGACGACGTGGCCGGGGCGGCGGCGGCCCGGCACAGCGGCGGTACGGCGGTGACCGCCTCGATCGACGAGATCGTCTTCTCCGAACCCGTCCGGGTGGGCGATCTGGTGCACGCCCACGCCCAGGTCAACTGGACCGGCAACACCTCGATGGAGGTGGGCGTGAAGGTGGTCGCCGAGCGGTGGGACTCGGCCGAGGAGGAACCGGTCCGGGTGGCCACCGCGTACCTGGTCTTCGTCGGGGTGGACGTGGGCGGCGCGCCCCGGGCGGTCCGGCCGGTGCTCACGGAGACCGCCGAGGACGAACGCCGCTACAAGGAAGCCGAGATCCGCCGCGCCCACCGCCTCGCCAAACGCCGCGCCATCCAAGCCCATCGCGCCTCCTGACCTCCACCCGCTCCCCGGCCCTCCCCTCCCGCTCTCCCCGCCCGCCCTCGTCCCGGTGATCAAGAGGTTTGCGTCAACATCCGACGCGAGACTGACGCAAATCTCTTGATCACCGAGCCCAGCCCGAGCCCCAGCCCAGCCCGAGCCCCAGCCCAGCCCGAGCCTGAGCCCGAGCCCGGCGCGAGTCGGGTCCGGCTCCCGGCCCGAGCCCGCCCGGCTCGGGAGGGCTGTGTGTGCAGGTGGGGACGGATTGTGTGCGCGGGGCACGTTTCCGTGTCGGGCCCCGGTGTGGATGATGGCGCTGCGAGGTAGGCAAGATGGCGGCATGGCCGGGCACAGTGCCGTGTGGGGCCTCAGGGAGGGTGGAGCGGTGGGTGACGTGCTGTGGACGCCGCCGGCGGACGTACGCGAACGGTCCCGGATCGGGGGCTACCTGCGGTGGCTGCGGGAGCACCGGGGGTTGGACTTCGCCGACTACGACGCGCTGTGGCAGTGGTCGGTCACCGACCTGGACGCCTTCTGGCGCTCGATCTGGGATTACTTCGCGGTGGTGGCGCACACTCCGCCGACGGCGACCCTGAGCGATGCGGCTATGCCCGGTGCCCGGTGGTTCCCCGGCGCGACGCTCAACTACGCCGAGAACGTGCTGCGGATGCCCGGCCGGGCCGACGACGACCCGGTGGTGGTCGCGCACTCCCAGACCCGCCCGCCGGTCACCCTGACCGCCGCCGAGCTGCGGGAGCAGGTCCGCCGGGTGGCGGCCGGGCTGCGCCGGCTCGGCGTCACCGCCGGGGACCGGGTGGCCGCGTACGCGCCGAACATCCCCGAGACGTACGTCCTGTTGCTGGCGACCAGCAGCCTCGGGGCGATCTTCTCGTCCTGCGCCCCGGAGTTCGGCACCCGTAGTGTCGTCGACCGCTGGCAGCAGATCGCCCCGAAGGTCCTGGTGGCCGTGGACGGATACCGGTACGGCGACAAGCCGGTCGACCGGCGGGCCGAGGTGGCCGCCATCCGGGCCGCCCTGCCGTCGCTGACCCGCACCGTCCACGTCCCCTATCTGCACCCGAGCGGCACCGCCGACGTACCGCAGGATGCTCTGAGCTGGGCCGAGTTGGCGGCGGAGACCGACGAGTCGTTGACCTTCACCCCGGTCCCGTTCGACCATCCGCTCTACGTGCTCTACTCCTCGGGCACCACCGGGCTGCCGAAGCCGATCGTGCACGGGCACGGCGGCATCCTGCTCGAACACCTCAAGATGCTGGCCCTGCACCACGATCTCGGCCCGGCCGACCGGTTCTTCTGGTTCACCACCACCGGCTGGATGATGTGGAACTTCCTGGTCTCCGGGCCGGCCGTCGGGGCGACGATCGTGTTGTTCGACGGCAACCCCGGCCACCCTGACCTGGGTGCGCTGTGGCGGCTGGCCGAGGAGACCGGCACCACCTATTTCGGCACGTCCGCGCCGTTCCTGTTGGCCTGCCGCAAGTCCGGCCTGGTGCCGAAGCAGATCGCCGACCTGTCCGCGCTGCGCGGGGTCGGCTCCACCGGCGCGCCGCTGCCCGCCGAGGGCTTCACCTGGGTGTACGACACGGTCGGCACCGACCTTCAGCTCCAGTCCCTGTCCGGCGGGACGGACGTCTGCACCGGTTTCGTCGGCGGGGTGCCGCTGCTGCCGGTGCACGCCGGGGAGATCACCTGCCGGGCGCTCGGGGCGAAGGTGGAGGCCCGCTCTTCCGACGGCACCCCGGTCCTCGGCGAACTGGGCGAGTTGGTGATCACCGCGCCGATGCCGAGCATGCCGGTGGGGTTCTGGAATGACACGGACGGCAGCCGCTACGCCGAGGCGTACTTCGACGTCTATCCCGGGGTGTGGCGGCACGGCGACTGGATCACCATCAACGAGCGGGGCGGCTGCGTGATCACCGGCCGTTCCGACGCCACCCTCAACCGGGGTGGCGTACGGCTCGGCACGGCCGAGTTCTACTCGGTGGTGGAGGGCCTCGACGAGGTGGTCGACTCGGTCGTGGTGCACCTGGAGGACGACGAGGGCGGTGCGGGGGAGCTGCTGCTGTTCGTGGTGCTCGCCGAGGGCCTGGAACTCGACGACGCGTTGCGGAAGAAGATCGCCCGCGAGCTGCGTACCGCCCTGTCGCCCCGGCACATCCCCGACGAAATTCACCAGGTCAGGGCGGTGCCGCGCACCCTGTCGTCCAAGAAGCTGGAGGTGCCGGTCAAGAAGATCCTCACCGGCACCCCGGTGGAGTCGGCCGCCGCGAAGGGTGCCCTGGCCAACCCTGAGTCCCTGACCGCCTTCGTCGCCTTCGCCCAGACCCGCCCCACCCCGTAACCCCACCCCCACCCGGCCCCGCCCTGCCCCGGTGATCAAGAGCTTTGCGTCACCCCACCCGCTATCCCTGACGCAAACCTCTTGATCACCGGGCCAGGCCGCGCGGTGGGGCGGGGGTCAGGTCAGGGTGTGGGTGGTGCGTTCGGTGTCGGCGCGGCTGGCGAGGCGGGACCGGTCGGCGTTGCCGGTCAGCACGACCGTCGCCCCCCGCAGCAGCGGGGCGAGCAGCCAGTCGCGCGGGTCGGGGTGGACCGCCGCGTCGACCAGCAGCCGGTCGCCGGGGGAGATACCGAGGGCCGTCGCGCGGGCGTCCGCCTCGGCCAGCAGGGCCGCGTCGGTGGGGCCACCCTGGCCGGACGGGGTGAAGTGGTCACCCTGGGTGCGTACCTCGACCACGTAGTCGGCGTACCCGGCGGGGACCTCGCGCAGCGGTGCGGCGAACGGGGCGAGGGCCAGGGCGTAGCGGTCGCCGGCCGGCCAGGCGTCTGCCTCGGCAACCCGGTCGGCGGCGATGAAGAGCACGTCCACGGCACCCGGCTCGTCACGCACCGTCAACCCGGCGGACCAGCAGCCGAGCAGCACCGCAGCGGTCTGCCAGTGCGGCGGCAGCAGCACCCCGGCCGGGTCGCCGGGGCTCAGCGCCAGCTCGTCGACGAGCAGGTTGGCGGTCTTGGCCACCCAGTTCGCCAGGGTCGCGCCGGAGAGTTCGGTGCGTTCGCCGGTGGCGTCGTCGTACCAGGTCAGCAGGGGGCGGGCGGGGTCGGCCGCGATCGCGGCGGCGAACACCCGGGCAATGTTGTCGGCCATCGGCGCGAACGATACGCCCCTGCCGTCCGTATTCGATGGCGATGACAAGTCGGCGTACGGTCGGGTCGGAGTCAGCGTCCGTGCCGCGCTCCGGCGTAGGCTTGCCCGGAGTGTTGTTCCCCACAGACCCGCCACTGCAAGGAGTCGCCCCGTGACCGCCGGTCGCCCGCCCCGCGTGCTCATCGACGCCACGAGTGTCCCCGCCGACCGAGGCGGCGTCGGTAGATACGTCGATGGCCTGCTCGGCGCCCTGGGCAAAGTGTGCGGTCAGACGGTCGACCTGGTCGTGGTGAGCCTCCGCACCGACCTGGAGCGCTACACCCGGATGCTGCCCAAGGCCGAGGTGATCCCGGCCCCGGCCGCCGTCGCCCACCGCCCGGCCCGGCTCGCCTGGGAGCAGACCGGCCTGCCGCTGCTCGCCCAGCAGGTCGGTGCCGAGGTGCTGCACTCGCCGTTCTACACCTGCCCGCTGCGGGCCGGCTGCCCGGTCACGGTGACCGTGCACGACGCGACGTTCTTCACCGAGCCGGAGCACTACGACAAGTCCCGCCGGACGTTCTTCCGCAGCGCGATCAAGACGTCGCTGCGCCGGGCCAGCCGGGTGATCGTGCCGAGCAAGGCCACCCGCGACGAGCTGATCCGGCTGCTCGACGCCGACCCGACCCGGATCGACGTGGCCTACCACGGGGTCGACCAGCAGGCCTTCCACGCTCCGGGCGAGGAGGAGAAGGCACGGGTACGGGCCCGGCTCGGGCTCGGCGGCAGCAGCTACGTCGCCTTCCTCGGGGCGAAGGAGCCGCGCAAGAACGTACCCAACCTGATCCGGGGTTGGGCACGGGCGGTGGCCGACCGGAAGGACCCGCCGGCCCTGGTGGTCGCCGGTGGTCAGGGGCACGACGACGACATCGACCGCGCGGTGGCCGAGGTCCCGTCGCACCTGCGGCTGCTGCGCCCCGGCTACCTGCGCTACGCCGACCTGCCCGGCTTCCTCGGCGGCGCGCTGGTCGCCGCCTACCCGTCGTACGGTGAGGGGTTCGGCCTGCCGATCCTGGAGGCGATGGCCTGCGCCGCGCCGGTGCTCACCACCCCCCGGCTCTCGCTGCCCGAGGTGGGCGGCGACGCGGTCGCCTACACCAGCGAGGACCCGGACCAGATCGCCACCGACCTGGCCGCCCTGCTCGACGACGAGCAGCGCCGGTCGTCGCTGGCCAAGGCCGGTTTCGACCGGGCCAAGGAGTTCACCTGGGCGTCCAGTGCCGAGGTGCACATCGCCGCGTGGAGCCGGGCCCGTTCCTGAGTGGTCGCTGACGGTACGGCCGAGCCGCCATCCGACCTGGGGCGGTTCGGGCATGATGTGCTGATGCTCTACGCCGTCATCCCGGCGGGTGGCAGCGGCACGAGGTTGTGGCCGCTGTCCCGCGCGGGGCACCCCAAGTTCCTCCACCCGCTCACCGGCACCGACGCGTCGCTGCTCCAGGCGACCGTCGACCGGCTGACGCCGCTGACCACACCGGAGCGTGTCCTGGTGGTCACCGGCGTCGCCCACGCGGCGGCGGTGGCCCGGCAACTGCGCGGGGTGCCCGAGGAGAACATCCTGGTGGAGCCGTCCCCCCGGGACTCCTGCGCGGCGATCGCGCTGGCGTCGGCGGTGATCGCCCGGCGCGACGCGTCGGCGGTGATGGGTTCGTTCGCCGCCGACCACCTGATCCGGGACCCGGCGGCCTGGGTGCGGACCGTCCGGGCGGCGGTCCAGGGGGCCGAGCAGGGTCTGCTGATGACGGTGGGGATCACCCCGACCCGGGCCGAGACCGGCTACGGCTACCTGGAGACCGGGGAGCCGACCGGTGACGGCCCGCTGCGCCCGGTGACCGAGTTCAAGGAGAAGCCGGCCGCGCCGGTCGCCGAGGCGTACCTGCGTTCGGGTCGGCACCTCTGGAACGCCAGCATGTTCGTCTGGCGGGTGGACGTCTTCCTCGCCGAGCTGGCCCGCCAGCAGCCGGACCTGCACGCCGGGGTGACCGCGATCGCCGCGGCCTGGGGCGGCCCCGAGCAGGACGACGTCCTCGGCACGGTCTGGCCGACGCTGCCGAAGATCTCCGTCGACTACGCGGTGATGGAGGGCGCGGCCACCGCCGGCCGGGTCGCCACCGTACCGGGCGACTTCGGCTGGAACGACGTCGGCGACTTCCACACCCTCGGCGAGGTGCTGCCGGCCGACCCGGACGGCAACGTGGTGCTGGGGGCCGACGCCAAGCCGGGGGTGCTGCTGCACGACGCCCACGACCTGGTGGTGGTGCCGCAGTCGGGTCGGTTGGTGGCCGCCGTCGGGGTCCGCGACCTGATCGTGGTGGACACCCCCGACGCGGTGCTGGTGTGCCCGCGTGACCGGGCGCAGGACGTCAAGGCCCTGGTCGACGAGCTGAAGGCCCGGGGCGAGGACGGACTGATCTGAACCACCGCACGGCCTGACCCCGTCCGGCGGCGGCCCGCGCCGACCGCCGGGCGGGTCGGCACCCGGGCGGGGGTCGCGGCGCGGTCAGCGGGGCCGGCGGGCGTGCACGGCCAGGGCCGGCGCGACGAGCTTGGCGGTGCCCCCGGCGAGCGGCTCCGGCAGCCGGTCGGTCGGGAACCAACCGAGCGCCTCCGACTCGTCGCTGACCTGTTCGACCGCGCCCGGCGGGGCGAAGACCGCGAACCGGACGTCGTGGTGCAGCGAGCCGCCCTGGCAGCGCACCGGGTGGATGTCCACGTCGATCGGTACGGGGTCGATGACCAGCCCGGGAATGCCGGACTCCTCGGTGGCCTCGCGCAGCGCCGCCCCGGCCAGCGTCGCGTCACCAGGTTCGCAGTGCCCGCCCAACTGCACCCAACGGTGCAGCTTCCCGTGCAGGCAGAGCAGCACCCGTTCCCCGGCGGCGTCGAGGATCAGCGCGCTCGCGGTGAGGTGACCCGGCAGGTGGTGGCGGGTCAGCGCGACCGGGCCGTCGGCGAGCAGGTCGAGGGTGCGGTCCCGGGCCCCGGCGGCGGCCGGCCCGGCCGGCGTCCAGCCGGTCAGCACCGCCACCGCGTCCGCGTGCAGCGTCGCGTTCCCGCCGGCAGCGTCCGGCCCGGCGGGGTAGGGTGGGGTGGTCGCGGCGGCCGGGGGTGGGGTGGGGAAGGCGTCGGGCATTCCGACACTCTACGAGCGCGCGCTCCGTACCCTGGCGCGGTGAACCTGAGACTTCTGGAGTTCGTGGTCGCCGGCAACGAGGCCAGTGACCTGTTGCCGGTCCACTCCCGGTCCCTGCTGCGGGCGCACGACGCCGTACGTGGTTTCTGGACGGTGCTCGACGAGGGGCCGGTGGAACACTGCCTGGCCCTGCTGCTGGAGCGTACCGACGGCGAGTGGGTCGCCCACCACGTGCGGGCCGACGCCGGGGTGGAGAACGGCCGCACCGAGGACGGCGAGGCGCTCGCCGCGCACGACGGCTGGGTGTACGTCTTCGGGTCGCACTTCGGGTCCAAGGCCGGCCCGCTGCGCCCCCGCCGGGCGTTCGTGGCCCGCTTCCGGGAGGACGACGCGGCCACCGGGACGCTGCCGGTGCAGGTGGTCCGCAACCGGTTCCGGGTGCACCGGGCGGTCAACGACGCGCTGGTGAAGGCGGCGTTCACCCCGTTGCCGCCGGGGGAGCGGGTGCGCCAGCGGTTCATCGGCGAGACGGTGTCCCGGGGCACCGCGCGGGCCAAGTCCTGGGTACGTCGGCTCGCCGACGACGACCTGCCGCTGAACGTGGAGGCGGCGGCGTTCACCCCGGAGGGGACGGTGCTGCTGGGGCTGCGCTTCCCGGTGACCGTGGACGGGGAACCGGTCCTGGTCGAGTTGGCCGGGGTGCCGGAGATGTTCACCCCGGGCGGCGGCTGGCCGCGCGCCGGCCGGGCGTACGTGCTGACCGGGGTGACCCCGCCCGGCGCGCTGGTCGGCTTCCGCGCGGTCACCCCGACCGCCGACGGCGGGTACGCGGCGGTGGTCGGCTCGATCGACGCGCTGGGCAAGGGATCGGTGCTGCTGGACGACCACCCCACGGGCGGCGAGGTCACCTCGCGGCACGTCAGGTTCCGGTGGGAGCCGGCCGACGACGGTCGGATCGCCGGCGAGGTGGTGGCGGAGCTGGCACCATTCCGGCACGTCGAGGGGGTGGCCGAGATGGACGGACGCAGCTTCTACGTCACCGACGAGGACCACCGGGTGGCGCTCTGGATCGGCTGACCCCACCCACCACAGGGGCGGTGAGGCCCGGGTGACACCTCTGCGGAACCAGGGCCGCAGACCCTCGTGGTGCCTCCCGGGCGTCACCTTTCGTGGGCCCCGGCCCGCCCGACCGGCAGCGGGAAGAACCCCGCGTGTCGTACCGGGCAGTAGGAGCATGCCAACCGGCGGGACGGGCGTCGAGGTCTTTCAGCCCACGCTTAAAAGTGGAGATAAGTGCCGCCCGGTACAGTTCAGTGGGTCGGCGGGCCTCCCCCTGCCCCGCCCCAGGAGCGCTCCATGCTGACCATCCACTTCTCCCGCGAGGACATCCTCCGGACCCGGGTCGCCCCCGCCGCCGACCCGGTGTGGGAGCTGGTCCTCAGCCTGCACCTGCTGCAGGGGCGGACCCGCGATCCGCTGATGGCGCGCTGGCGTCAGGGGGTCGCCGCAGGGCTGCGCCGGGACACCGCCGCCGACCAGTTCCGGCTGCTGTTCGCGCTGAACCCGCCTCGGGGCTACTTCCCCGACTTCCTCACCCCCTACCAGAGCCTCGACGGTTTCGAGGCGGGCCTGGACGCTGTCCGGTCCACCCCGACGGAGCTGCTGCGCCGGGACCTGACCCTGCTGGCGGGGGCGAACCCGCTGCCGTCGTCGGCCGCCGCGCTGGCCCGGGGTGAGCCGGAGGTGCTGCGCCACCTGACCGAGTCGATGACGCAGTACCGGTCGGTGGCGATCGACCCGTACTGGGGGCGGATCAGGGCCGCCGTGGAGGCCGACCGCGCGGTACGGGCCCGGGCGCTGCTCGACGGTGGCGCGGAGGGGCTGCTGGCGAGCCTGCGGCCGGGCATGCGCTGGGACTCCGGCGTGCTCCAGGTCCTGGACTATCCGAACCGGCGGGAGTTGCACCTGGACGGTCGGGGACTGCTGCTGGTGCCGTCGTTCTTCTGCGCGCGTACCCCGGTCGCGTTGCTCGACCCGGCGCTCCCGCCGGTGCTGGTCTACCCGGCCGACCGGCTCGGCGGGTTGGACCCGTCACCGGGGGAGGGCGGCCGGCCCGCCGGGGAGGGCGGCCGGGAGGCGCTGGCGGCGCTGCTCGGCCGCACCCGGGCGGCGGTGCTCGAAGTCAGCGACGACGGCGCGACCACCGGCGAGGTGGCCCGCCGGCTGCACATCTCGGCCGCCGCGGCCAGCCAGCACACCGCCGTGCTGCGCAACGCCGGCCTGCTGGTCAGCCGCCGGGACCGCAACACGGTCCTGCACACCCTGACCCCCCTCGGCCGGGCCGTGCTCGACGCCTGACCCCGCCGGCCGGCGGGCGGGCGGGGCAATGGTGTCGAGGTTGCGGTATCCCGTGGAGCGGATACCGCAACTTCCGCGATCGCGTGTCGATCACCGTCGGGCCATCGGCCGCCGGCCCGGCCGTCGGGGTGGCCGCCCCGACAGGTCGGCCCGGCCGGTCACAGGGCCAGGCAGGCGCTCGCGATGCTGCCCGTCGGCGGTGGCAGCAGGGTGGACGGGACGCCCTCGGCGGCCAGCGCGATCCGCAGCCGGTACAGGTCGGCGCCGAAGCGCACCAGGTCGGGCTGGTCGACCGGGGTGGGTGCCGCGCCGAGCACCAGTCCGGTGGCCCCGGCCGGCCAGCCGTCGACGGTCGCCGCGAGACCGTCGCGTACCTCGTCGTCGGTGACGTGCGTGAAGGTGGTGCCGGGGGCGACCACCGTCGCCACGGCGGCGATGGCCCGGTCGACGGCGGCGGGGTCGGCGGGCGTCGCGCCGGGTCCGTCGGCGAGGGTCGCGGCGGCCCGCAGGCCGGCCGCCGTCGCCTCGGCGGTGCCGAGGGAGAACAGGTCCAGGTCGCTCTCCCGGACCAGAGCCGCCGCGCCGACGCCGTCCTCGGCCGGGCGGGTCGCCGCCGGTCCGGTGCCGTCGGTGGACGGGGACGGTGCGGGCAGGTAGCCGCGGACCACCGCCACCGGCACCTGGTCGCACTTGCCCTTGATCAGTTCGCCCGCGCCGGCCAGTTCGTCGACCACGGCCATCTGGGTCAGTTGCAGCTCGTTGCCGTACGGGTCGACCTCACCCCGGTGGTCGCGGATCGCGGCCATCCCGGCCACCCCGAGCGCCACGTCGGTCAGCCCGTTGCGCCAGGGCCGGCCCATCGTGTCGCTGATGATCACCGCGACGTCGATCCGGTAGCGGTCCCGCAGGGCGGCGCGCAGCGCCCGCGCGGACGCGTCGGGGTCGACCGGGAGCAGCACCAGCCGGGTCTTGTCGACGTTCGAGGCGTCGATCCCGGCGGAGGCCATCACGAAGCCGTGGTGGGTCTGCACGATCCGGGTCGCCCCCCGGGTCGCCACCACCCGGGCGGTCTCGGCGGCGAGCACCTCGTCCCGGGCGGCGAGCCGTTCCGGCCCGTCGGCCGGCACGTCCACCAGCCGGCCCTCCGCCTTCGACACGATCTTGCTGGTGACCACCAGCACGTCGCCGTCGCGCAGCCACGGCGCGGCGGTGCCGATCAGCACCGCCAGGTCGTCGCCCTCGGTCACGTCGCCGATGCCGGGCACCGGCAGGATCTCCAGTCTCACACCAGCTCCATCGCGGCCCGGACCATCGCCGTGGTCGCCGCCTCGTCGGTCATCCGCAGCGGGACCGCGCGGACGGTCACCCCGGGCACCGCCACCCCGTCGTCCTCCGGCGCGACCAGCCAGCCGTCGAGCAGGCCACCCTCGCTGCGCCCGCCGTAGAGCCGGCCCACCCCGGCCGCGCTGCACTCGACGTCGAGCACCTCCAGGCACCTGTCGGCCATCCCGCGCACCGGTGCGCCGCCGATGATCGGGGACACCCCGACGACCCGGGCGGGCCCGGTGGCGACCGCGTCGCGCAGGCCGGGCACCGCCAGCACCGGGGCGATGCTCACCACCGGGTTGCTCGGCGCGACCAGCACCACGTCGGCGGCGGCCAGCGCCTCGGCCACCCCGGGGGCCGGCTTGGCGGTGTCCGCGCCGACGAAGACGAACCGGTCGGTGGGCACGCCCGCCCGGTACCGGACCCACCACTCCTGGAAGTGGATGGCCCGCCGCTCGCCGTCCAAGTCGACCACCGCGTGCGTCTCCAGCCGGTCGTCGGTGGCCGGCAGCAGCCGTACGCCGGGCTGCCAGCGGGCGGCCAGCGCCTCGGTGACCTGCGACAGCGGATAGCCGGCGTTGATCATGGTGGTGCGCACCAGGTGGGTGGCGACGTCCTTGTCACCGAGGTTGAACCAGCTCGGCTCGGCCCCGTACGCCGCCAGTTCCTGCCTGATCGTCCAGCTCTCGCCGACCCGTCCCCACCCGCGTTCCGGGTCGGCGCCCCCGCCGAGGGTGTAGAGGACGCTGTCCAGATCGGGGCAGACCTTGAGGCTGTGCAGGTAGAGGTCGTCGCCGACGTTGACCACGGCGGTCACCTCGGCACCCACCTCGCGGGCGTACGCCCGGACGCCGAGCAGGAATCGGGCACCCCCGATTCCGCCGGTCAGAACCACGATGCGCATGTCGTCCATCCTCCCGTACGGGACGTGTCCCGCCGCCGGGCGGCCCGGGAGACTAGGCTCACGTCGGCCTCTGTCCGTTTCGCCCCGAGGGAGAGTTCGTGACCAGCCCCGCCGAGCCCGCGTCGCACGACGCGTCGCAGGCCCGCCAGATCACCGCACCCCTGCGCGAACTCGCCGCGCTCGTCCTGCTCGGCGCGAACGCCGTGCTGCTCTTCGTCGGGTTCGTCCGGCTGCTCGTGCCGACATCGGACTACAGCACCTTCTCGGGGCGGGCGGGCAGCGAGTTCTTCGCCTTCGTCGGCGTCGAGTCGACGGTGCTGCCGCTGCTGGCCGTGCTGCTGGTCACCCACCTCGCGCCGGTGTCCGGCCGGGCCCGGCAGTTCACCCAGATCGCCGTCGGCGAGTACGCCTTCGCCGCCCTGTTCGGCGTGTTGACCTTCCTGATCTGGCTGGTCGGCCGGCTGGCCGAGGCGGAGGTGCTGGACGCCCTGCTCGGCATGCTGACCCGGGCCGCCTGGTTCGCGCTGTTCGGGGTGGCCGCCTTCGTGGTCTACCGGATCTGGCGCACGCTCTACCACGTGCCGAAGCCGAAGCCGCAGCCCGGCGTCTACGGTCAGCCCCAGCCCGGCTGGCCGCAGCAGCAGGGCGGCTACCCGGGTGCCGGCTACCCGGATCAGCCCGGTGCCGGGCAGTACGGCCAGCCCGGCTTCGCCCCGCCGCCGCAGTCCGCCCCGCCGTTCGGCGGCCCTCAGTCCGCCCCGCCGGCCGGTGCCGCGCCGCAGTCGGCCCCGCCGTTCGGCGCTCCCCAGTCTGCTCCGCCGTTCGGCACCCCGCAGTCGGCTCCGCCGTTCGGTGCGCCGCAGGCCGGGCCGCCGTTCGGGCAGCCCCCGTCGGCCGACCCGACCCAGGCGATCCCCCGGCAGCCCGGCGAGCCGACCACCGGCACGACCGACACCGACGGTGACCGTACCCAGACCTTCCGCCGCGACGACCCCAACACCCCGCACTGAACCGCCCGGCCGGGTCGGTCGACGCGCTGCGGCGCGCCGCCGACCCGGCCGGTGCGACGCCGGGGAGATGTCACACCCGGCTCGCGTGCCTGCCGGATCGCCGCCGCAAGCGCCTAGGCTGGGCGGATGGTTGACCGCACCGATTCCGGCCCGACCCCGGCGGCTGTGCGTCGGGCGCTGCGCCGGGCCGCCACCGGGCGGGCGCTCGACGTCGACGAGGCCACCGCGCTGCTGACCGCCCGGGGCCCCGAACTGGACGAACTGCTCCGGATCGCCGGCGAGGTCCGGGACGCCGGGCTGCGCGACGCCGGCCGGCCCGGCGTGGTGACGTACTCGAAGAAGGTCTTCATTCCGTTGACCCGGCTGTGCCGGGACCGGTGCCACTACTGCACCTTCGCCACGGTGCCGCACCGGCTGCCGGCGGCCTTCCTGGAGACCGACGAGGTGCTGGCGATCGCCCGGCAGGGCGCGGCGCTGGGCTGCAAGGAGGCCCTGTTCACCCTGGGTGACCGGCCGGAGGAGCGCTGGCCGGCGGCCCGCGCCTGGCTCGACGAGCGCGGCTACGACTCCACCGTGGACTACCTGCGGGCCTGCGCGGTGGCGGTGCTGGAGGAGACCGGCCTGCTGCCGCACCTCAACCCGGGGGTGCTCTCCTGGTCGGAGCTGCAACGGCTCAAGCCGGTCGCGCCGAGCATGGGGATGATGCTGGAGACCACCGCCACCCGGCTCTGGTCGGAGCCGGGCGGCCCGCACTTCGGCTCGCCCGACAAGGAGCCGGCGGTGCGGCTGCGGGTGCTCGACGACGCCGGCCGGGTGGGGGTGCCGTTCACCACCGGAATCCTGATCGGCATCGGCGAGACCCCGGCCGAGCGGGTCGACGCGCTGTTCGCGATCCGCCGCGCGCACCGGGAGTACGGCCACCTCCAGGAGGTGATCGTGCAGAACTTCCGGGCCAAGCCGGACACGGCGATGGGCGGCCTGCCCGACGCCGAGCTGCACGACCTGGCGGCCACCGTGGCGGTGGCCCGGCTGCTGCTCGGCCCGAAGGCCCGGCTCCAGGCCCCGCCCAACCTGATCGAGGACGAGTACGACCTGCTGCTGCGGGCCGGCATCGACGACTGGGGCGGGGTCTCCCCGCTCACCCCGGACCACGTCAACCCGGAACGGCCCTGGCCGCAGCTCGACGAGCTGGCCCGGCAGACCGAGAAGTCCGGCTTCACCCTGCGTGAACGGCTGACCATCTACCCGGAGTACGTGCGGGCGGGCGACCCGTGGCTGGACCCCCGGCTGTCGCCGCACGTCGGCGCGCTCGCCGATCCGACGACCGGGCTGGCGGTCGAGGCGGCCCGGCCGGTGGGCCGCCCGTGGCAGGAGCCGGAGGAGGTCTTCGGCGGCGGCCGGACCGACCTGCACGCCACCATCGACACCGCCGGGCGCACCGACGACCGGCGGGGCGACTTCGACAGCGTCTACGGTGACTGGGCGGAGGTCGCCGGCAAGGTGAGCCCGGCCGCGTCGGCCGGACCGGCGGCGGGTGCCGACGGTGACCTGCGGGCGGGGCTGCGGCTGGCGGCCGACGATCCGGCGGCGTTGTTGGAGCCCCGGCACGCCGACGCGGCGCTGGCGCTGTTCGGCGCGGACGGTCCGGCCCTGGACGAGCTGTGCCGGCTCGCCGACGACGTACGCCGGGACACCGTCGGCGACGACGTCACCTACGTGGTCAACCGCAACATCAACTTCAGCAACGTCTGCTACGTGGGCTGCCGGTTCTGCGCGTTCGCCCAGCGGGAGCGGGACGCCGACGCGTTCCGGCTGTCGGTGGAGCAGGTGGCCGACCGGGCCGAGGAGGCGTGGGCGGCCGGTGCCGGCGAGGTCTGCCTCCAGGGCGGTATCGACCCGAAACTGCCGGTGACCGGGTACGCCGACATCGTCCGGGCGATCAAGGCCCGGGTGCCCGGCATGCACGTGCACGCGTTCTCCCCGATGGAGATCGCCACCGCCGCCGCCAAGGCGGGCGTGCCGGTGCGGGACTGGCTGTCGATGCTGCGCGAGGCCGGCCTGGACACCATCCCGGGCACCGCCGCCGAGATCCTCGACGACGACGTGCGCTGGGTGCTCACCAAGGGCAAACTGCCGGCCGCCGCCTGGGTCGAGGTGGTCTCGACCGCGCACGAGCTGGGCATCCGCTCCAGCTCCACGATGATGTACGGCCACGTCGACCACCCCGGCCAGTGGCTGGCGCACTTCCGGGTGCTGGCCGGCGTGCAGGACCGCACCGGCGGGTTCACCGAGTTCGTGGCGCTGCCGTTCGTGCACACCAACGCCCCGATCTACCTGGCCGGCATCGCCCGCCCCGGCCCGACCTGGCGGGAGAACCGGGTGGTGCACGCGATGTCCCGGCTGCTGCTGCACGGCCGGATCGACAACATCCAGTGCTCGTGGGTGAAGCTCGGCGACGAGGGCACCGTGGCGATGTTGCAGGGTGGCTGCAACGACCTGGGCGGCACCCTGATGGAGGAGACCATCTCCCGGATGGCCGGTTCGGGCAACGGTTCGGCGCGTACCGAGGAGCAGTTGCGGGCGATCGCCGCCGCCGCCGGACGGCCGGCGCGCAGACGGACGACCGCTTACGGTCATCCGTCGCGATGACATCGAACCTTTCGCGCGTGCGGGCCGTACCAGTGTTCGTCGGCGGCGGTTGAGGCGAGGGCCGCCGCCGGCAACCTCGCGCTCCACACCGCGCGCGCTCACGCGCCGCCGGAGGAAAGGTTCCCCATGACGAGCGAAGTGCGGAAGCGTTCCTGGCCGCGACTGACCCGCCGGCAGACACTGACCGCCGCGGCGAGTGCCACGCTGGGTGCGGCGGCCCTGACGGTCACCGGTGTGTCGGTGGCGCAGAACTCCCCGGCGGCGGCCGGCGCGGACGGCCCGATCGTGGTCCACCTGCGGGACGCCAGGTCGGGGACGATGGACGTCTTCGTCGGTTCGTCCCGGATCGAGGTACGCGACCGGGGGCTGGCCGACCGGCTGCGCCGTGCCGCCGGGCGCGGCTGACCTGTCCGTCGTCCGGACGGGCCGCCCCGACCGCTGTCAGCGGGCGGCCTGACCCGTCCGCTTCCGCCGCGCGGCGTCGACCGGCCGCGTTCCTTCCCCTTCACCGCCAGGCGCAGGTCCCGCGCCCGGTCCGTCATGCCCTGATTCCTCAAGATTCCGCAAAGGTTGGTCCGCCATGTCGTCCCACCGCGAAGCACCGGAAATAAGCAAGGACCCGGTCGCCGACAGTTCCGACCTGTACGCCTTCGTCAGCCCCGACCGGCCGGACTCGGTGACGTTGATCGCCAACTACGTGCCGTTGCAGCTCCCCTCGGGCGGCCCGAACTTCTTCGAGTTCGGCGACGACGTGCGGTACGAGATCCATATCGACAACGACGGTGACGGCCATCCCGACGTGACCTACCGGTTCGAATTCCGTACCGAGATCACGAACCAGAACAGTTTTCTTTACAACACCGGCCCGATCGACTCGCTGGACAGCAAGAACTGGAACCGGCGGCAGTTCTACAAGCTGACCCGGGTCACCGACGGCAAGGAGCACGTGCTCGCGCACAAGCTGCCCTGCCCGCCGTGCAACGTCGGGCCGCTGTCCATCCCCAAGTACAACGACCTGGTCCGGCAGGCGACGTTCAAGCTGTCGACGGGGGAGAAGGTGTTCGCCGGTCAGCGTGCGGACGGCTTCTTCGTCGACCTGGGCGCGATCTTCGACCTGGGCACCTTGCGGCCGTTCCAGCAGTTGCACGTGGCCGGCAAGAAGCTGTTCAAGGCCGAGGGCGAGCCGGTCAACGCGGTGGACCGGATGAACGTGCACAGCATCGCGGTGCAGGTGCCGCTGAGCAAGGTTCGTCGCCGGGCCAACCGGTACGGCGTGGGTGACCGGGCCTCGACGATCGGGGTGTGGACGACCGCTTCCCGGCAGCAGGTGCGGGTGCTCGGCGACAAGGTCGCGGCGGACGCGGCGGTCGGCCCGTGGACCCAGGTGTCCCGGCTGGGCAACCCGCTGTTCAACGAGGTCATCGTGCCGATGTCCAAGAAGGACCTGTGGAACACGCTGCCGCCGACCGAGGACAAGCGGTTCGCCCGGTTCGTCGAGCAGCCGGAGTTGGCGGCGCTGCTGCCGGTGCTCTACCCGGGGGTGTTCCCCAACCTGGACGCGCTGAACAAGTCCAAGAAGCCCCGGGCCGACCTGCTCGCCATCCTGCTGACCGGCATCCCGTCCGGGCTGATCGACGGCTTCACCAACCTCACCGGTGACGTGCAGGCCGACATGCTGCGGTTGAACACGGCGATCAGGCCGAGCAGCAAGCCGAACCAGTTCGGTCTGCTCGGTGGGGACCTGGCCGGGTTCCCCAACGGCCGCCGGGTCGTCGACGACGTGGTGAGCATCGCGCTGCGGGCGGTGGCCGGGGTGACCGTGCCGCTGGTGGACAAGAAGTTCAAGCCGGACGCGGCGGCCGGCGCGGTGACCCCCGGGTTGAGCGCCGCCGACGTGACCGCGCCGTTCCTGCGGGACTTCCCCTTCCTCGGTACGCCGTACGACGGGTTCAACAACCCGCCCGCGGCGGATTCCTGAGCGGACGGAGCGTGGCGTGAACGGACACCACCACCATCACCACCAGTACGGGCCGACGGAGAGCGGCACGGTGATGCTCGACGTCGGCGGGGAGATGGGTGCCCTGATCATCTACACCGGACGTGACCTGCACGGTCGGGAGATCGAGATCAGCCGGGTCGACCAGGACGGCGCGGTGCGGACGCACTCCGCCGTCCGGGAGCGGATCGTCCGGGACGGGGTGTTCCACAGTGCCGTCTACCCGGATCTGACCGCGGGTCTCTATACCGTCTGGTGGGACGAGGAGACACCCGCCGGAACGATTTCCGTCAACGGTGGGGCGATCGCCGAGTTCGTCTGGCCGAGCAGCCCATCCCGGTCGACCTGAGCGCCGTCACGGCATCCCGACCCGAGCGCCCCGTCCACATTGTGGACGGGGCGCTGTCGGCATTTCCGGCTGGACGGGCGGTCCGGGGCCAACCGCGTTAACCTGTCCCCCACCATGCTCATGATCTTGGCGAGACGGTCGGACGGAGTGTCCGACGGCGTTCCCGGGTGTCGTCCGGGGCGGCGACGCCACGGCAGAAATCTGGGGCAACTCGCCGGAGGGGGCGTTACTCGCCCGGGGTCTGAATCGATAGGGCAGGTTGCGAGGGCCGGGTGGTCCGGTGACCGTCCGGCGGCGTGTCGGGAGGGCGACTCCATTATCAAGTTCGGCTTGACGGCGCACGCATTACACGCGTGTAATTTCGATGGGGTTGTTCGCGCGGAACGCAACAAATAGGGACCGGACGGACAAGCACGCCTTTCGCGTGGGGGGTTGCAGCGGCGGTGACGTCGGTGCGCGACAAGGAGGCATCTGATGGACGGCCAGCTTGAGGTGGCCGACCTGCTCGGAAACGCGCCGGAGTGGCAGGAGCGGGCACTGTGCTCGCAGACCGACCCGGAAGCGTTCTTCCCCGAGAAGGGCGGCTCGACCCGCGAGGCGAAGCGGATCTGTTCGCGGTGCGAGGTCAAGACGGAATGCCTGGAATACGCGCTCGGGCACGACGAGCGGTTCGGGATCTGGGGTGGGCTCTCCGAGCGGGAGCGGCGCAAGCTCAAGCGGCGGGCCGCCTGAGCCGACGGGTCGAGCCGGGGCGGTGGGGGCCGCCCGGCTCACGCCCGACGGGGGTCGCGGGGGTGACCGACGTCGGGCCGGCGGAGCAGGGCCGGGACCGTGTCCACGGGGGAACTACCGGTCGGGGTGGGGCCGGGGCACGGTCGGCCCGGCGGTCAGGCCAGTTCGTCCGGGTCGACCCCGAGCAGGTTCGCCACCTGTTCGATGATCACGTCATGGACCAGGTCGGCCAGGTCCTCACGGTCCATCGCCCGGAACTCC
Source organism: Micromonospora sp. WMMD730 (assembly GCF_049178955.1). Taxonomy (NCBI): domain Bacteria; kingdom Bacillati; phylum Actinomycetota; class Actinomycetes; order Micromonosporales; family Micromonosporaceae; genus Micromonospora; species Micromonospora sp. WMMD730. Next base: position 6,287,449 of record NZ_JBMHML010000002.1, on the reverse strand, counting down.
AGCGGCCGGCGGTAGAGCACGATCCGGGGCGGCACCTCCTGCCGACCCGGCCGGCCGGGCAGCAACCGGGCCAGCGGCACCTCGCCGTCCTCCAGCACGTCGGAGTCGTAGACGTTGAGGTCCGGGGGGACGTCCTCGACGGCGAACTCGACGCCGGCCAGCTCCGTGGCGAACCGGCGCTCCAGCGTCTCCACCGTGTCCAGCACCAGGTCGTCGAAGATCTCGGCCTTGGTCCGGGCCAGCGGCACGGTCGCCGGCACCAGCCGCCCGCGCAGGCCACGTCCGTGGCGGTCGCGGTGGTTGCGCCGGCCGGAGCCGGGGCGGCGGTGTTCCGGGCTCGTCATGAGCCAAAGGGTAGCCCTCGGCCCGCCCCGGCCCGTGGCGGCGCGCGCCGACGGGCGCGGCGGAAGCACCAGGTGCGAATTGTGATCACGGTGACGGGCGTGTCGCAAAGCGAACCGGTGCGCCGGACCCGGTAATGGGGATACCCTGCCGCACGTGAGGTCACCACGGCGCTGCTCCCGTAACGGCTGCCCCCGGCAAGCGGTCGCCACATTGACCTATGTCTACAACGAGTCGACGGCGGTGGTGGGCCCGCTGGCGGCATTCGCCGAGCCGCACACGTACGACCTGTGTGAGCAGCACGCGCGGAGCCTGACCGCCCCCCGGGGCTGGGACGTCGTCCGGCACGAGGGCGAGTTCGAACCGCCGCCGCCCACCACCGACGACCTGGTCGCCCTGGCCGAAGCCGTCCGCGAGGCGGCCCGCCCGGTCGCCCCCCGCCCGCCCCAGGACGACCACGACCCCCACCACCCCAACCCCCAGACCCCGCCCACCGGCCGCCGAGGCCACCTCCGCGTAATCCCCCCCAACCACTAACCCCCTCCCCCCGCTGCCCCGGCCCCCTCCGCCCCCGGCTCTCCCCGGTGATCAAGAGGTCTGCGTCAGTCTGATGCTCGACCGTGACGCGAACCTCTTGATCACCGGGGCGTCAGCGGTGGGGGAGCGGGCGGGTGAGGAGGGGAGGCAGGGCGGGGGTCAGTGGCCGAGGAGGGGGGAGAGGGCGGTGGCGCGGCGGGCCGGGCGGCCGGTGCGGCGTTCGACCTCGTCGGCCGAGGACATCACCCGGAGGCCGGCGTTGATCGCCAGCCAGCGCAGCGGTTCCGGCTCCCAGCGGGGGGAGCGGTGGCCCACCCACGGCAACGCCGTCAGCTCCGACGCAACGCCCCGGACCAGGTCGGCGAGGGTACGGCCGGCCAGGTTGCTCGTCCCCACCCCGTCGCCGACGTAGCCGCCGGCCCAGGCCAGCCCGGTCGACCGGTCCAGCCCGACCGAGGCGGACCAGTCCCGGGCCACCCCGAGCGGGCCGCCCCAGGCATGCTCGACCGGCACGTCCGGCCCGAGCACCGGGAAGAGTTCCCCCAGCGTCCGACGTAGCGCGGCGAAGACCCGGGGCTCCCGGTCGTAGCCGGGGGAGACCCGGGAGCCGAAATGGTACGGGGCACCCCGCCCGCCGAAGGCGAGCCGCCCGTCGGCCGTACGCTGGCCGTACACGATGAGGTGCCGGTAGTCGGAGAAGGTCTCCCGGCCGGCCAGCCCGATCCGCTCCCACGTGCACTCGGGCAGCGGCGCGGTCACCACCATCAGCGAGTACACCGGGGCGACGGTGCGGCGGTGGCCGGGCAGCGCCGGGGTGTACGCCTCGGTGGCCCGTACGACCACCTCCGCCCGTACCGTGCCGTGCGGGGTGACCACCGCGCCGGGCCGGATCGCGGTGACCGGGGAACGCTCGTGCAGCCGCACCCCGAGCCGGCACACCGCGCGGGCCAGCCCCCGGACCAGCTTCGCCGGGTGCACGGCCGCGCAGTGCGGGGTGTACGTGCCGCCGCGTACCCCCTCGGCGGCGCACCGGGCGGCGGCCCCGGCGGCGTCGAGCAGCACCAGGTCGTCGGGGTCGAGCCCGTGTTCGAGGGCCTCGGCGACGGCGGCCCGGGCCCGGCCGAGCTGCACGTCGGTCCGGGCCAGCAGCACCGTCCCGCCGTGCCGCCAGTCGCAGTCGATCCCCTCGGCGACTACCACCCGACCGACCTCGGCGACGGTGTCGTGCATGGCCCGCTGCATCGCCAGCGCCGACGCCGGGCCGTGCCGACGGGCCAGCGCCGGCAGCGCGGTCGGGAACAGCGCCGAGCACCACCCGCCGTTGCGCCCGGACGCGCCGTAGCCGGCGATCTCGGCCTCCAGCACGACGATCCGCAGCGTCGGATCGGCGCGGGCGAGATAGTACGCCGTCCACAGTCCGGTGTAGCCGGCACCGACGACCACCACGTCGGCGTCGGTGTCGCCGGGCAACGCCGGCCGCGGGGTCAACGGGTCGTCCACGGTGGACAGCCAGTGGGACAGTTCCTGGTAGCGCATGTGCGGCTCCGGGGGAGAGCGCCGGTGGTCTACAGGCGGGACCACGCCTCGGTGAGGACGGCGCGCAGGATCTGCTCCATCTCGTCGAACTGCTCCTGCCCGGCGATCAGCGGCGGGGCGAGCTGGACCACCGGGTCACCCCGGTCGTCGGCCCGGCAGTAGAGCCCGGCCGCGAACAGTGCCGAGGACAGGAAGCCGCGCAGCAGCCGCTCCGACTCGGCCTCGTCGAAGGTGGCCTTCGTCGCCTTGTCCTTGACCAGCTCGATGCCGTAGAAGTAGCCGTCACCCCGGACGTCGCCGACGATCGGCAGGTCGGTGAGCTTCTCCAGGGTGGTCCGGAAGGCGTCCTCGTTGGCCCGGACGTGGCCGATCAGGTCCTCCCGGGCGAACACCTCCAGGTTGGCCAGGGCCACCGCGCAGGACACCGGGTGGCCGCCGAAGGTCACCCCGTGGGCGAACATGCCGGTCTCGGTGAGGAAGGGTTCCATCAGCCGGTCGCTGGCGATCATCGCGCCGAGCGGGGCGTAGCCGGAGGTGATGCCCTTGGCGGTGGTGACGATGTCGGGCTGGTAGCCGTACCGGGCGGCACCGAAGTACTCGCCGAGCCGCCCCCAGGCGCAGATCACCTCGTCGGAGACGAGCAGCACGTCGTACGCGTCGCAGATCTCGCGTACCCGCTGGAAGTAGCCGGGCGGCGGCGGGAAGCAGCCGCCGGAGTTCTGCAGCGGCTCCAAGAACACCGCCGCCACGGTGTCCGGCCCCTCCCGCTCGATGGCCCGGCGGATCTCGTCGGCGGCCCAGGCACCGAACGCCTCGGGCGAGTCGCCGTGCTCGGGGGCCCGGTAGAAGTTGGTGTTCGGCACCTTGATCCCGCCGGGCACCAACGGCTCGAAGTCGGTCTTGATGCCGGGCAGCCCGGTGATCGACAGCGCGCCCATCGAGGTGCCGTGGTAGGCGAGGTAGCGGCTGACCACCTTGTGCTTGGTCGGCCTGCCGGTGCGCTTGAAGTAGGCGCGGGCCAGCTTCCACGCCGCCTCGACGGCCTCCGAGCCGCCGGTGGTGAAGAAGACCCGGTTGAGGTCGCCGGGCGTCAGCGAGGCGATCTTCTCGGCCAGCTCGACGGCCTTCGGGTGGGCGTACGACCACAGCGGGAAGTACGCCAGCTCGCCGGCCTGCTTCGCGGCGGCCTCGGCCAGCTCGGTGCGCCCGTGTCCGGCGTTGACGACGAACAGCCCGGCGAGCCCGTCCAGGTAGCGGCGGCCCTGCGCGTCCCAGACGTACGCGCCCTCGCCGCGCACGATGGTCGGCACCTCCCCGGCGGCGTAGCTGGCCATCCGGGTGAAGTGCATCCAGAGGTGGTCGGTGGCGTCGGCCATGTCAGCCCCATCGGGTCTCGGGCCGGGTCAGGAGGGGACACCGGCCGCTCTGCCCTCGGTTATCCCACAGCCTCGCCGCGAAATGCAAGCCTTGTTCGGGTTGGTGGCGACGGATTCGGCGGGAGTGTGGTTTAAAGGCGACGGATTCCGCACTCGCTGATCTCGTGGCCGGTCTCGTGGCCGGTCGGGTCGGGTGACCGACTTGATGTCGGCCCCGTGGCGGGGTCCGGGTGCGGGGATGCCGCTGGTGCGGCCCACGGGTGTGGATCAAGGGGTGGGGCTCAGGCCGTACCCCAGCTGTAGGTCTGCTTGCGGAGCTTGAGATAGACGAACGCCTCGGTGGCGAGCACCCCGGGCACCGACCGCAGCCGTTGCAGGATCTCCAGCAGGTGGGCGTCGTTGCGGCAGACCACCTCGGCGAGCAGGTCGAACGAGCCGGCGGTGATCACCACGTAGTCGATCTCGTCGAACCCGGCCAGCCGGTCGGCGACGGCCTCCAGATCGCCGTCGGTGCGCAGGCCGATCATGGCCTGGCGGGGGAAGCCGAGCTGGAGTGGGTCGGTCACCGCGACGATCTGCATCACCCCGGCGTCGAGCAGCCGCTGCACCCGCTGGCGGACGGCCGCCTCGGAGAGCCCGACCGCCTTGCCGATCGTCGCGTACGGCCGGCGGCCGTCCTCCTGCAACTGTTCGATGATCTGCTTCGCCACGTCGTCCAACAGCGCGTGGCTGGCCCCCTCACGCACCGCGACGCGTCGCCCGCCGGTGCCGTGCTCCTGCTGCCGGATCGTCATCGTTCGCTCCCCATGTCCGTTTCCCCCGGGTCGAGCCTAGTGCCACCCGCGCATGCTGGCGTAATTCGTCGTCACAGCCTATTCCAGCAACGGAATCCCTTGTGGGGGCGGTGACCTCATGCCAGGATCAGTCGTCTCAGGCACCCGACCCTCCCGCCGGCGCCGCACCCCCGTCCCCGCCGCCGTCGGACGACCCCTAGGAGTCGTCATATGCGTACTCCCCTCCGGCCCCTCACCCGGCGTGGACTGCTCACCGGCACCCTCGGATCGGCCGCCCTGCTCGCCACGGGCGGCAGCCTCACCGGCTGCGGCACCAAGGCGGCCACCCAGACCGAAGCCGGCTGCAAGAGCGACGACCTGTCCGCCACGGAGAAGACCCTCGCCTTCTCCAACTGGCCGCAGTACATGGACGTGGACGACAAGGACGCCGCGAAGCGGCCCAGCCTCGACGCGTTCGTCGCCGCCAGCGGCATCCAGGTGACCTACACCGAGGACATCAACGACAACAACGAGTTCTTCGGCAAGGTGCAGAACCAGTTGGCCGGCTGTCAGAGCACCGGGCGGGACATCATCGTCCTCACCGACTGGATGGCCGCCCGGATGATCAGGCTCGGCTGGATCCAGAAACTCGACCCGGCCAAGCTGCCGAACGTGGCGGCCAACCTGCTGCCGTCGCTGCGCGGGCGCTCCTTCGACCAGGAGAACCGGGTGGCCATCCCGTGGCAGTCCGGCCTCGCCGGGCTGGCCTACAACGGCAGCGTCACCGGGGAGATCCGCACCGTCGACGAGCTGCTCACCCGCTCCGACCTCAAGGGCAAGGTGACCGCCCTGTCGGAGATGCGGGACACCATGGGCCTGCTGCTCCAGTCCAACGGGCACGACCCGTCGAACTTCACCGCCGCCCAGTTCGACGACGCCCTCACCAAGCTGCGTAAGGCCGTCGAGTCGAAGCACATCCGCCGGTTCACCGGCAACGACTACGCCCCCGACCTGGCCAAGGGCGACATCGCCGCGTGTGTCGGCTGGTCCGGCGACGTGATCCAGTTGGCCGGCGACAACCCCAAAATCAGGTTCGTCGCGCCGGACTCGGGGGTGATGCTGTTCAGCGACAACATGCTGGTGCCCAACAAGGCTACCCACCGGGGCAACGCCGAAGAGCTGATCAACTACTACTACCAGCCGGCGGTGGCGGCGAAGCTCGCCGCGTACGTCAACTACATCTGCCCGGTCAAGGGCGCCCAGGCCGAGATGGAGAAGATCGACCCGGAGCTGGCCGCCAACCCGCTGATCTTCCCGGACGACGCCCTGCTGGCGAAGTCCAAGGTGTTCATGGCCCTGGACGAGAAACAGGAAAAGGAATACGAGTCCAAGTTCCAGCAGGTCATCGGGGCGTGAGCGGGATGGCGAACGAGGCACCCGCCGGTGACCTGCGGCTGACCCACCTGACCAAACGGTTCGGCATCTTCACCGCCGTCGACGACCTCAGCCTGACCGTCCCGCAGGGGTCCTTCTTCGCCCTGCTCGGGGCATCCGGCTGCGGCAAGACGACCACCCTGCGGATGATCGCCGGGCTGGAGGAACCGACCAGCGGGCAGGTGCTCCTCGGCGACCGGGACATCAGCCGGCTGCGGCCGTACCGGCGGCCGGTCAACACGGTCTTCCAGAGCTACGCGCTCTTCCCGCACCTGGACATCGCCGAGAACGTGGCCTTCGGGCTGCGGCGGCGCGGCATCCGCAAGGTCGACGGCCAGGTCCGGCAGATGCTGTCGCTGGTCCAGCTCGACGGGTTCGGCAGGCGTCGCCCCGCGCAGCTCTCCGGTGGCCAACAGCAGCGGGTCGCGCTGGCCCGCGCCCTGATCAACCACCCGCAGGTGCTGCTGCTCGACGAGCCGCTCGGCGCGCTCGACCTGAAGCTGCGCCGGCAGATGCAGATCGAGCTGAAGCGCATCCAGACCGAGGTCGGCATCACCTTCGTGCACGTCACCCACGACCAGGAGGAGGCCATGACGATGGCCGACACGGTCGCGGTGATGAACGCCGGGCGGATCGAGCAGCTCGGCGCACCGGCCGAACTCTACGAGTACCCGGCGACCCCGTTCGTGGCGAACTTCCTCGGCCAGTCCAACCTGCTCGCCGCCGACGCCGCCGGCCCGGCCGGGCCCGAGGTGCCGGTCACCGCGCACGGCGCGCGCTTCTCGGTGCCCGTCGACCGCGCCCGCGTCGACCGGGGTCCGGTCTACCTGGGGGTACGTCCCGAGAAACTGCACCTGGCCGAGACCGCCGACGAGGTGCCCGCCGGCCACCAGCACGTCGAAGGGGTGATCACCGACGCGTCGTACGTGGGGGTGAGCACGCAGTACCTGGTGCGCACCGGGTGGGGCAGTGAACTGTCCGCGTTCGCGGCGAACAGCGGCGTCGGCCGGCAGCACCCCGTCGGCGCGTCCGTGGTGGCGCACTGGGACCCCCGGCACGCCTTCCTGCTGCCCCGCGCGCCGGGCCAGGACGACCGCACCACCCCGCTGCTCGACGAACCGGTCGGGGCACCGTCGTGACCGCACTGGCCCAGTTGGGCGGCGGGACACCGACGACCGGGGCACCGCCACCGGCCCGGCCCGGACGGCACCGGCTGCTGCCGTATCTGCTGCTGTTGCCGGGGGCGGCCTGGCTGCTGCTGTTCTTCGTCGTGCCGCTGGTGCAGCTCGCCGCCGCCAGCCTCTACGACCCGACCGGTTCGCTCTCCACCGGGTACGCGCTGACCTGGGCGTTCGGCAACTATCCGGAGGCGTTGCAGGCGTACGCGCCGCAGTTCGCCAGGTCGTTCGGCTACGCCGGGGCGGCGCTGGTGCTGGCCCTGCTGATGGGCTACCCGCTGGCGTACGCGATCGCGCAGAAGGCCGGCCGGTGGAAGAACCTGCTGCTGGTCTGCGTGGTCGCCCCGATGTTCACCAGTTTCCTGGTGCGTACCCTGGCCTGGAAGACCATCCTGTCGGACAACGGCGCGCTGGTCGGGCTGCTGCGCGACGTCCACCTGCTCGGCCCCGACGGGCGGCTGCTCGCCACCCCCGTCGCGGTGGTGCTCGGGTTGACGTACAACTTCCTGCCGTTCCTGGTGCTGCCGTTGTACGCGAGCCTGGAGCGGCTCGACCGTCGACTGCTGGAGGCGGCCAGCGACCTGTACGCGGGCCCGCTGCGCGCCTTCCGCAGGGTCACCCTGCCGCTGTCGATGCCCGGCCTGATCGCCGGCACGCTGCTGTTCTTCATCCCGGCCACCGGTGACTACATCAACGCCGAACTCCTCGGCACCCCCAACGAGTACATGATCGGCAACGTCATCGACTCGGCGTTCCTGGTCCGGCTGGACTACCCGCAGGGCGCCGCCCTGTCCTTCCTGCTGATGGCGGCGATCCTCGCGGTGGTCTTCGTCTACCTGCGCAGGGCCGGCACGGAGGAAGTGCTATGAGGGTGTCGCGGTGGTTGGCCGACCGGTGGGTGATGATCGTCGCGCTGCTGGTGCTCGGCTACCTGTTCCTGCCGATCGCCGTGGTCGCCGGCCTCTCCCTCAACCGCCCGTCCAGCCGGCTGTCGTACGACTTCAACGAGTTCACCCTGGACAACTGGCGACAGCCCTGCGCCACCCCCGAGATGTGCGACGCGGTCGTCCGCAGCGTGCAGATCGGGTTCCTCGCCACCGTCGGGTCCACGGTGATCGGCACGCTGATGGCGTTCGCCCTGGTCCGGCACCGGTTCCGGGGGCGCGGCGGGATCAACCTGCTGATCTTCCTGCCGATGGCGACGCCGGAGCTGGTGCTCGGCACCTCGCTGCTCGCCCTGTTCGTCTCCGCCGGGGTGCCGCAGGGCTTCTGGACCGTCGTCATCGCGCACGTGATGTTCTGCGTGTCGTTCGTGGTGGTGACGGTCAAGGCCCGGCTCGCCGGGATGGACCGGCGGCTGGAGGAGGCCGCGATGGACCTCTACGCCAGCGAGTGGCAGACGTTCCGGCGGATCACCCTGCCCCTGGTGCTGCCCGGCATCGTCGCCGCCGCCCTGCTGGCCTTCTCGCTCAGCTTCGACGACTTCATCGTGACGAACTTCAACGCCGGCACCACCGTCACCTTCCCCATGTACGTCTGGGGTGCCGCCCAGCGGGGCATCCCCCCACAGGTCAACGTGATCGGCACGGCGATGTTCGGCATCGCCCTGCTGCTCGTCGGGCTGAGCATGCTGCGCGGTCGACGGGCCCGCCGGGCCGCGCTCCCGGTCGCCGACGCGCCCGGCCGACGGGCGACCGGCCCGTCATGATCCTCCCGCATACCGGCCGGTCGCTCGCCGAGGCGACGCCCGGCCGGTATGCGCACCACCGCCCCGACCTGCCCCGTCCGGCCGCCGACACCAACCTCACCCGCCGGTCGCCGGCCCGCGCCGACGCGCACGCGCACGACGACCGGCGTCAGCACTGGCTCCGTACGCTCGATCGTCTTGGTTTGGGGTTCGATTCCTGATGCGTATCCTGCTCGTCGGCGCCGGAGGGGTCGGCTCCGCCGCCGTCGCCATCGCCGCCCGCCGTTCCTTCTTCGACACCGTCGTCGTCGCCGACTACGACCTGATCCGGGCCGAGCGGGCCGTCGCCGGGTACGGCGACCGGTTCGTCGCCGCCCGGGTGGACGCCGCCTCGGCGGACGCGGTCGCCGCGCTCTGCCGGGAACACCGGATCACCCACGTGCTCAACGCGGTCGACCCGCGTTTCGTCATGCCGATCTTCGACGGGGCGTTCGCCGCCGGGGCCGACTACCTGGACATGGCGATGTCGCTGTCCCACCCGCACCCGGCCCGGCCCTACACCCAGACCGGGGTGAAGCTCGGCGACGAGCAGTTCGCCGCCGCCACCACCTGGGCGGACGCCGGTCGGCTGGCGCTGTGCGGGATCGGCATCGAACCGGGCCTGTCCGACGTGTTCGCCAGGTACGCCGCCGACGAACTGTTCACCGACATCGACGAGATCGGCATCCGTGACGGCGCGAACCTCACCGTCGACGGCTACGACTTCGCCCCGTCGTTCTCCATCTGGACCACCATCGAGGAATGCCTCAACCCGCCGGTGATCTGGGAACGGGACCGTGGCTGGTTCACCACCGAACCGTTCAGCGAACCGGAGGTCTTCGACTTCCCGGCCGGCATCGGCCCCGTCGAGTGCGTCAACGTCGAACACGAGGAGGTGCTGCTGATCCCGCGCTGGGTCAGGGCCCGGCGGGTCACCTTCAAGTACGGCCTCGGCGACGAGTTCATCGAGGTGCTCCGGGCCCTGCACAAGGTCGGCCTCGACTCGACCACCCCGGTCTCGGTGCGCGGTGTGCAGGTCTCGCCGCGCGACGTGGTCGCCGCCAGCCTGCCCGACCCGGCCACCCTCGGCGACCGGATGCGCGGCAAGACCTGCGCCGGCACGTACGTCACCGGCACCGGCGTCGACGGTCGGCCCCGGAAGGTCTACCTCTACCACGTGGTCGACAACGAGTGGTCCATGCGGGAGTACGGCCACCAGGCGGTGGTCTGGCAGACCGCGGTCAACCCGGTGGTGGCGCTGGAACTGCTCGCCACCGGCGGCTGGTCCGGGGTCGGGGTGCTCGGCCCGGAGGCGCTGCCACCCCGCCCCTTCCTCGACCTGCTCACCGCCTACGGCTCCCCCTGGGCAATAGAAGAACGCTGACCCCCACCCCACCCGGTTTCGCCCGGGTCTCACGCCCCCCCGTGTGGGTCTCGCGGCCCTCTCCCCGCTGAGAGCTCGCGCCCTCCCTGCCCGAGGCTCGCGGCCACCACCCTGCCTGGGGCTCGCGCCCACCGCTCTGCCCGTCGATCATGGAGTCGTGGTGGGCGATTGGTTGGTTTCCATGACTTTTGCGGAGCACCACAACTCCATGATCGACGGGGCTGGGTGGGGCGGGTGGGGGTTGTGGAAGGGGGTGGGGGTTATCCACAGGGGGTGGTGGGGAGGTGGGGTGGTGGGCAGGGTGGGTGGGTGTGGCGGGGCGGCTGATTCGGTACTCGGAGTTGTTGTCGGCTGGGTGGAGTCGGGAGGGGGTTCGGCGGGCGGTCGGTGCGGGTGAACTGCGCCGGTGGGCGCGGGGTGTCTACGGGCCGGGAGACGTCGGTATGGCTGGGGAGGTCAGTGGGGCGGGGGAGGGTGGTGGGTGGGGGAGGGTCCGGGCGGCGGGGAGCGGGCGGCGTTCGAGGGGTGTCGGTGGGGTGCTGGGTGAGCAGGTGGTGCGGTGGCAGGCGCTCCTGAGTCGGCTTCCGGAGGGGGTGGTCGTCGGCTTCCAGACGGGCGCTCGACTGCACGGGTTCGGGGCCGTACCCAGCGACGATCTCCATGTGATCGTGCCCGCCGGCGGGAGGGTGCCGCAGATTCGGGGTGTCGTGGTGCATCAGGCGGTGCTTGCCGTACCCGAGCCGGTCCTGGTGGCCGGCCTGCCGTGCGCACCCGCGGACCGGTGTGCGGTGGACCTGGCCCGCACGGTCGCCCGGCTGGACGCACTGCCACTTCTCGACCTGTGCCTGCGGGTGGGAGCCTGTCGCCCCGAGGGGTTGACCGTCGAGCTTGCCCGACACGCGCGGTTGCGGGGCGTCGACCAGGCGCGGCAACTGGTACGGCTGGCCGACCCCAGGTCGGAGTGCCGGCAGGAGAGCCAACTGCGGCTCGTCCTGATCGACGGTGGGCTGCCGGCACCGGAACCGCAGATCTGGGTGTCGGATGACGAGGGCTTCCGGCGCTACCGACTGGACCTCGGCTACCGACGGTCCCGGGTCGGCATCGAGTACGACGGCCTGTCCCATCTCGACCGCGACCGTCTCCACCACGACCGCGCCCGGATGAACTGGCTGGCGGCCCACGGCTGGCGCATGCGCCACTTCACCGCCCACGACCTCTACCGCCACCCCTCCGTGATCACCACCCAGATAGCCCACCTCCTCCACCCCTGACCCCGCCCCTGGCCAGTCGATCTTGGAGTCGTGGCGGGCAGGAATCGGCATCAAAGGGTGGGAAAGGCCATCACAATTCCTTGATCGACAGCGGAAGTGCGGGATGGCGGCGGGTTGGGTTGAACGGGGGGCGGGTCCGGGACGTACCAGGCGGTGCAGGCAACGGCGACGACGGGAGGCGTGGTGAAGGTGCAGCGCAAGCACGTACTGGCGGCGGGGGTGGCGGTGGTCGCCATGGCGGTGGTCGCGGTGGGGACCGGATTCGGGTTCGCCGACACCACGTCCGCCCGGCCGAGCATCTGCTCCGGCTCGGTCACGTTCTCCGCCGAGGCCGGTGCGCCTGCCGCGACGAGTGACCGGTTCCCGGTGGGGACACGGTTGCGGGTGACGAACCTGGACAACGGGAAGGTGGCGACGGTCTCGGTCAGCGGGCCGTCGGGCAGTTGCGTGCTGCTCAACGCCGCCGCGATGGAGCTGCTGCGGGAGCCGGGCAAGAACGTGATCCGGCGCAACGTGGTCGAGCGGGTCGGTGCCGACGTGCCGGCAGCCCCGGCTCCCGGTGAGACCCGGCCCGGTGCCGCCCAGCCTCCGGTGACCCAGCGGCCGACACCACCGGCGACCGGAGTGGCGGCCACCGCGTGCAGCGGCTCGGTCACGTTCTCCGCCGAGGCCGGTGCGCCTGCCGCGACGAGTGACCGGTTCCCGGTGGGGACACGGTTGCGGGTGACGAACCTGGACAACGGGAAGGTGGCGACGGTGTCGGTGAGCGGGCCGTCGGGTAGTTGCGTGCTGCTCAACGCCGCCGCGATGGAGCTGCTGCGGGAGCCGGGCAAGAACGTGATCCGGCGCAACCTCGTCGAGCTGGTGCGCTGAGCGTACCGGCGGTCGGGGGCGTGGACGTCAGCCGAAGGCGGCGTCCAGGATGTCCAGCCCACGGGCCAACTCGTCGTCGGAGATCACCAGCGGCGGCAGGAACCGCAGCACGTTGCCGTAGGTGCCGCAGGTGAGGGTGAGCAGGCCGGCGGCGTGGCAGGCCGCCGAGACGGCGCTGGCGGCGGCCGGGTCGGGAACCAGGCCGCCCGGCCGGACCAGCTCCACGGCCAGCATCGCGCCTCGGCCGCGTACCTCGGCGATCCGGGGATCGCGGGCGGCGATCGCCCGCAGCCGGTCGGCGAGCACCGACCCGATCCGTCGCGCGGCGGCGGCCAGGTCCAGTTCCCGCATCGTGGCGATGCTGGCCAGGGCCGCCGCACAGGCGATCGGGTTGCCGCCGTAGGTGCCGCCGAGACCGCCGACGTGCACCGCGTCCATCAGCTCCGCCCGGCCGGTCACCGCCGCCAACGGCAGGCCACCGGCGATGCCCTTGGCCAGGGTGACCAGATCCGGCACCACGCCCTCGTGGTCGCAGGCGAACCAGTCGCCGGTACGGCAGAAGCCGGTCTGGATCTCGTCGGCGACGAACACCGCCCCGGCCGCCGTCGCCCACTCGCGCAACGCCGGCAGGAAACCCGTCGCCGGTACGACGAAACCGCCCTCGCCCTGGATCGGTTCGATCAGCAGCGCGGCCACGTTCTCGGCCCCGACCTGCTTGTCCACCAGCTCGATCGCCCGCGCCGCCGCCTGCGCCCCGGACAGCCCGCCGTCGCGCAGCGGGTACGACATCGGCACCCGGTGGATCTCCCCGGCGAACGGCCCGAACCGGTGCTTGTACGGCATGTTCTTCGCGGTCAACGCCATGGTCAGGTTGGTCCGGCCGTGGTAGGCGTGCTCGAAGACCACCACGGCCTGCCGTCCGGTGGCGTGCCGGGCGATCTTCACCGCGTTCTCCACCGCCTCGGCACCCGAGTTGAACAGCGCCGACCGCTTCGCGAAGGTGCCCGGGGTCAGCGCGTTGAGCTGCTCGCAGACCGCCACGTACGACTCGTACGGGGCGACCATGAAGCAGGTGTGGGTGAACCGTTCGACCTGGGCCCGTACCGCCTCGACAACGCGCGGGGCGGCGTTGCCGACGCTGGTGACCGCGATGCCGGCGGCGAAGTCGATCCACTCCCGCCCGTCGACGTCGACGATCGTGCCGCCGCTGGCGGTGTCCACGTACGAGTCGATGACGCTGCCGACGCCCCGGGCCACGGCGGCCTCCCGCCGCCGGTGCAGCTCCGCGCTGGAAACCACAGTGCCGTCTTTCGTTCGCGACTGCGGGGCTCGCAAACCCGGCTCACTCCTCGCGCTCACGGGATCAGCCCTCGATGTGGTGCATGACGTGCTTGATCCGGGTGTAGTCCTCCAGGCTGTAGACCGACAGGTCCTTGCCGTGCCCGGAGTGCTTGAAACCGCCGTGCGGCATCTCCGACACGAACGGGATGTGGGTGTTCACCCAGACGCAGCCGAAGTCGAGCCGGCGGGTCATCCGCATCGCCCGGCCGTGGTCACGCGTCCAGACCGAGGCGGACAGGCCGTAGTCGACGCCGTTGGCCCAGCGCACCGCCTCGTCCTCGTCGGTGAACCGCTGCACGGTGATGACCGGGCCGAACACCTCCTGCTGGATGATCTCGTCGGCCTGGCGTACCCCGGAGACCACGGTGGGGGAGTAGAAGTAGCCGCGCCCGCCCACCCGTGCGCCACCGGTGTGCAGATCGGCGTGGTCGGGCAGCCGGTCGACGAAGCCGCTGACCCGGGCGAGCTGGTTGGCGTTGTTCAGCGGGCCGTAGAGCACGTCGGCGTCGTCCGGGGCCCCGGTGCGGGTGTTGCGGGCCTGCTCGGTGAGGGCCGCCACGAAGTCGTCGTGCACGCCGGGACCGGCAAGCACCCGGGTCGCCGCGGTGCAGTCCTGGCCGGCGTTGAAGTAGCCGCCCGTCGCGATCGCCTCGGCCGCCGCCGCCACGTCCGCGTCGTCGAAGACCACCACCGGGGCCTTGCCGCCCAGCTCAAGGTGGGTCCGCTTGAGATCCGGCGCGGCGGCCGAGGCGACCTCCATGCCCGCCCGGGTCGAGCCGGTGATCGACACGAGCTGCGGCGTCGGATGCGCCACCAGGGTACGGCCGGTGTCCCGGTCGCCACAGACCACGTTGAACACCCCGGGCGGGAGGAACTCGGCGGCGATCTCGGCCAGCAGCAGCGTCGACACCGGCGTGGTGTCCGACGGCTTCAGCACCACCGTGTTGCCGGCCGCCAGCGCCGGGGCGATCTTCCACACCGCCATCATCAGCGGGTAGTTCCACGGGGTGACCTGCGCGCAGACGCCGATCGGCTCCCGCCGCACGTACGAGGTGTGCCCCGCCAGGTACTCCCCGGCAGAGCGGCCCTCCAGCAGCCGGGCCGCCCCGGCGAAGAACCGGAACTGGTCCACCGCCGGTGGCAGCTCCTCCTCGGCGGTGAGCTGGCGCGGCTTGCCGGTGTTGCGCACCTCCGCGTCGACCAGTTCGGCCGCCCGGGACTCCACCGCGTCGGCGAGTTTCAACAGCGCCCGCTGCCGCTCGGCCGGGGTGGTGTCCCGCCAGGTCTCGAAGGCGGTCGCGGCGGCCCGCATCGCCGCGTCCACGTCGGCCGCGCCGGACACGGGGGCCTGGGCGAAGACGTCACCGGTGCAGGGGTCGATCAGGTCGGCGTGACCGCCGTCCACCGGGTCGACGTACGCGCCGTCGACGAAGTTGCGTAGCTGCTGCTGGTCGCTCATGGTGAGGTCTCTCCAGGGGTGGCTGGGAGTGAAGTCAGCGGACGTAATCGCAGTCTGACTGCCATCTTGGCTACTGAATTCGCGGCAGACAAGGGCTTGGGCGACTGTTTCCGTGCGACTGCCTGTCGTCTACGCTGCCGACGTGGAACCGAGAGCGTGCTGGGTCGCCGGTCGGGCCGTCCACGGCGACGACGAGGTGACCGTGACCCACCCGTACGACGGTCGGGTGGTGGGGCGTACCAGCTGGGCCACGCCCGACCAGGTCGAGGCCGCCGTCGCCGCGGCGGCCCGGGTGGCGGCGGAGGCCGCGGCGCTGCCCGTGCACGTCCGGGCGGCGGCCCTGGACCACGTGTCCCGGGAACTCGCCGCACGGGCGGCCGAGGTGGCCGACCTGATCACCGCCGAGAACGGCAAGCCGGTCACCTGGGCGCGGGCCGAGGTGGGCCGGGCGGTGTCCACGTTCCGCTGGGCGGCCGAGGAGGCCCGACGGTTCTCCGGCGAGTTGCAGCGGCTCGACACCGACGCCGCCGCGACCGGCCGGATCGCCCTGGTCCGGCGGGTGCCCCGGGGGCCGGTGCTCGGCATCACCCCGTTCAACTTCCCGCTCAACCTGGTGGCCCACAAGGTCGCCCCGGCCCTCGCGGTCGGTGCGCCGATCATCGTGAAGCCGGCCCCGGCGACACCGCTGTCCGCGCTGCTGCTCGGGGAGATCCTCGCCGGCACGGACCTGCCGGCCGGCATGGTGTCGGTGCTGCCGCTGCCCAACGACCGCACTGCCGCCCTGGTCGACGACCCCCGGCTGCCGGTGGTGTCGTTCACCGGCTCCGGGCCGGTCGGGGCGCAGATCCGCCGTCAGGTGCCGGACAAGCACGTCACCCTGGAACTCGGCGGCAACGCGGCGGCGGTGATCTGCGCCGACTGGTCGTCCGACGCCGACCTGGATCTCGCCGCCCGACGGATCGCCACCTTCGGCAACTACCAGGCCGGGCAGTCCTGCATCGCGGTACAACGGGTCCTCGTGCACGAACGACGCTACGCCGACTTCCTGCCCCGGCTGGTCGCCGCCGTGCGGTCGCTGCGCACCGGCGACCCGACCGCCGAGTCGACCGACGTCGGGCCGCTGGTCTCCGTCGAGGCCGCCCGCCGGGTCGAGACGTGGGTCGACGAGGCCGTCGCCGCCGGGGCCACCGTCGAGGTCGGGGGCCGCCGCGACGGCGCCAGCTATCCACCCACGGTGCTGACCGGGGTGCCGCCGTCGGCGAAGGTCTGCGCGGAGGAGGTCTTCGGGCCGGTGCTGGTGGTGGCGTCGGTGGAGACCGACGACGCCGCGTTCGCCGCCGTCAACGACTCGGCGTACGGGTTGCAGGCCGGCGTGTTCACCCACCGGCTCGACGTGGCGTTCACCGCCGCGCGGGTGCTGGAGGTGGGCGGGGTGATCGTCGGCGACGTGCCGTCGTACCGGGCCGACCAGATGCCGTACGGGGGCGTCAAGGGCAGCGGCGTCGGCCGGGAGGGCGTGCGGTCGGCGATGGACGACTACACCGAGCCGAGGGTGCTGGTGCTGACCGGGATGCCGCTGTAGCCCACGCGCCTCCCTCGTCACCAGGTGCCGTCGTCCCGGACCCGGGGCGGGGCGAGGCCGAGCAGCAGGGTGGTCAGCGCGGCGTCGATGTCGTCGCCGAGGAACCACTCGCCCGCCTGGTCCAGCGCGAAGACCCGGCCGCGGTCGTCCACCGCCAGGATCGCGTCCGGATGCCCCGCTCCGATCGGGAAGAGCCGCACGCCGAGCACGGCACCGAAGTCCGCCAGGGTGTCGGCGGTGTACGCGGCGTGCACCGGATCGACGGAGAACCGCGAGATCCACACCTCCCGACCGGGCCCGCGCCGGCCGGACACCAGCCCCGGGAATCTGGTGAGGGCGTCCAGTGCAGAGGTGAGGTCAGGATGCCGGTGGGATATCTCCCGCGCCTCCGCGATCGCCTCCTCGGCGAGCCCGTCGTCACCGAGCCCCGGACGCCATCCGGCACTGACCAGCGCGTCGGCGACCTCCGGTGGGAACCGTCCCACCTCTGGCACGGCCTGCCTGTCGGGTCGCCACTGCCTGGTGAACGCCAGTTCCGACCAGCCGACGACCGCGAAGTGCACCAGGAAGTTCAGGCAGGAGTCGCAGGGACGTTCCGCCGGGCCGGCGTCCGGATCGCCTGGTTCGCGGACCAGGAACACGTCGATTCCGGTCGCCGTCAGCAGCGACTCCGCCTCGCGCATGGTCAGCGGGGGTAGACCGGCGGCGGCGCGTCGATGGTCGTACTCGTGCAGGACGTCCGAGACGACGACCAGCTCGGCGTGCCGGTCGCCGCCACGGACCAGGTGCCCAGCGGGCAGTTCGTCCAGGTAAGCCCGGACCAGGGGGTGGTGCCGCAGCGGCGGTACGTCCCCCTTGACGCCGTGCCCGACGTAGGTGCGGCCCTCGACGGTCAGGTGGGCCACGGCGGCGGGCGTCGGCAGCCGCCGGATCTCGCGCAGCAGCAGGCTGGCCGGGTCGACGGTGCGGGGTGCCGGGGTGCCGGTGGGGCGGCTGCGCCGGTACATCTGCTGCACCACCGCCGCCGGCACCCGGGGCCAGGTGGTGACCTCGCCGGTCTGCTTGTCGACGACGGTGGTCGGCAGGTCGCCGGGGTTCGTGTCGACGGCGCGGTCGACGGTCGACCGGATCACGTAGCCCAGGTCGAACTCGTCGAGCGTGGGCCGGCACTCGTGGCCGAGGCGCTGCGAATCCCGTCGGGCCCACACCTCGGCGAGCTGCTCGGCCTGTTGTCGATCGATCACGGCCCGAAACTACCGGACCCCACCGGATCGTGGCGCCCGGTATGGTTCGCCTGACTGACGGTGACGGGGGAGGATGGCGTTGGCCGAAAGGGTGGACCGGGACGCGAACCAGGCGCTCCGGGCGCGGTTCGACGAGGTGTACGGCCAGTACCAGCGGTTACGGTCCGGTGTGGACGACCTGCGTGCCGAACTGGCGGAGTTGCGGGTCACGGAACGCTCGGACGACGGCCAGGTCACCGCCACGGTGGGGGCGCGCGGCGAGCTGATCTCGGTGGAGTTGGACGCCGCCGTCTACCGGGACCGCGATCACCACGCGTTGAGCCGGAAGATCACCACGACGGTGCAGCGGGCCTGCGCCCGTGCCGCCACGGCCACCCAGGAACTGGTCGCCGCGCACCTGCCGGCCGGTTCGGGATCGGTGGAGTTCCTGCGTACCGGCGATTTCGGCGCACTGCTCGGGCGCGCCGACGCGGTGCTCCGACGGGAGGCGGAACGGCATGGGTGAGGGGCACCTCTGGCTCGATCCCGACCGGGCCCGACGGGCCGGGGCGGACCTGCACCTGGCCGGTGCGTCGGTGTCGGCGCGTCGGACCGCGCTTGGTGGGCAGATCGCCGGGGCCAGCGCCGGCCGTCCGTGGGGTCGGGACGACATCGGCGCGGCCTTCGACAGGAGTTACCGGGCCTACGAGGAGAGCCTGCTGCGCGCCTGGGCCGGGCTCGGCCGGTCCCTCGAACGGCTCGGCACGGACGTGGTCACCTCGGTCGACGCTAACGTCCGGACGGACACGGCGAGCGGACGGCGGCTCGACGGGGTGGCCGATCCGCGCGGCCCTCAGCGCTGACCTGCGGGGGAAGCCGTGAGTGTGCTGCCGAGCCCGATCCCGCACCCGCTCGACTACAGCCCCTGGGAGTTGCCGGGTTGGGCCTACGAGGCGCTCGACTGGGTGGTCGGGGTCGAGTGGCCGGAGGGAAACGAACGCGCCGTCTGGGACCTCGCCGACCAGTGGTACGCGGTGGCGGGTGCCCTGACCGGCCCCCGGGCCGACGCGATCGCCGCCGCCACCGAGGTCCGCAGCGGCTACGGCGGCACCGGGGCCGTGCCGGAGGCGTTCGAGGCGGCGTGGCGGCGGCTGGCCGAGGGTGACGAGGCCCCGTTGCCGGTACTGCTGGCGGTCAGCACCGACCTGGGGCGTCTGGTCGAGGAGTGCGGCAGCGACATCGAGGCCGCCAAGATCGAAGTGTGGATCGAACTCGGCATCCTGGTCGCGGAACTGCTCGCGCTCGCCGTCGCCGCCGCGCTCACCGCCGGGGCCGCCTCACCCGCAGCAGGCGCGGCGGTCACCGCCAGCCGGCTGGTGATCCAGCAGATCTTCCGCCGGTTACTGGCCCAACTGGCCAAGAAGGCGCTCCGGCAGGGCCTCAAGGAGGCCGGCGAGCGGGCCGCGAAGGAAGTCGCCCGGGAGGGGATGCGCGGGCTCGGCAGGCGGGCGGTCAAGGGTGGCCTGTTCGAGGCCGGGCAGGAGGCCGGGGTCAGCCTGGCGACGCAGGCGTACCAGAACTCCACCGGTCGTCGGCACGGCCTGGACCTCGCCGATCTCGGTGCGTCGGCGCTCGGCGGCTTGGCCGGCGGGGCGGTCGCGCCGCTGGCGGGCCTGGGACGGCACGCCAGCGGGCGTGCAGCCCGGGTCGGTGAACACGTCGGCCGCGAGATGACCGGTGAGGTGCTGGCGGAGGGTGCGGCCGGTCTGGCCACCGGGCAGGGGATGCCGTCGCTGGAGGACGCCAGCCGGGCCGCCGTGTCCGGGGTCGCCGGCTCGGCGACCGGGCAGGCGGACGCCGCGCTGCGCGCCCGGCTGACCGCGCTCGCCGGTTCCGCCTCCCCGCCGTCCGACGCCTTTCCCGTTCCGCCGCCGGTCGGTGACCAGGTGACGCCGTCCGCCGACGTCCTCGCACGGTCGCCCGCTGACACCCTCGCACCGAGGCCGGCAACGCCGGCCGATCCGGTCGTCGTGACCGGTGGTGCGGTAACGGATCCGCTGCCACCCCGTGACCCACCGGGGCCGGCCGGCCCCGACCGGGCCGCTGCCGCAGGCCAGGTCGATTCGCCGGCCGAGCCGACCTCGCCGGCACCTCCGGCCCGACCCGAACCCGTCGCCCCGCACGCGGTCGACGCTGCGACACCGTCGGTCTCCGCCGGCCCGGTGTCCGACAGCCCCACCCTGTCGTCGATCGCGGTGGATCAGGCTGCCTCCCCCGCCACGGCAGGTCGACCCGTGGAGGCGGTCAACACGGCGGTGCCCCACGCTGCCGACCCCGGCCAGGGCAATCCGGGCGGGGGCGTGACGACGGCGGGCGGACCACCGACAGGAGCCGCTGCGGCACCGGCACCCGTGGTGGGTACGGTGCCGACCGTCGGTGTACCGCCCGGCCCGACGACCGGCGTCCCGCCCGGATCGACGGCTGGTGCGCCGGTGGGACCGGCTCCGACGACCGTCCCATCGCCCAGCAGCGTGCCGGTCATCGGGCCGCACGGCCCGTCGACCGCCCCGGAGCGACCGGGCACCGCCGACGGTGACATCGGGCCGCAGCGGGTCGGGCGGTTTCCGCTCCTGGCGGCGCTGGCACCCGGACCCGTGGCTTCCCCGACCACCGGGCGATCCGACGACCCGGGACCATCGGCGAACGACGAACCACCCCGCCCCCGAACCCCACGGTGGTACGCGGCCAGGTGGGCGGCCGAGCGGGAGGCGCTGGAGCGGCGTCGCTACCAGGGCTACTTCGAAGCACAGCGACACTGGTTCGAGGACCGGCGACGCACGGACGATGCCGACCTCCGACGACAGGTCGCCCGTGAGCACGAGGCGAGGGCAGATCGTGCCGCCCGGCGTGCCGTCCAGGCGCACCGCGAAGGCCGCTCCCACCTGGCCAACTGGTATCAGCAGATCGCACACCGCGCGCAGGCCGACAGCTATCGGGAACTGGACCGGGCCTCGGCGATCATCGACGGCCGACTCTCACCCGCAGATGTCACTGTCGATGATCCAGACGACTTCCGCCGCATCAACGACGATGTGGCCGAGTTGGCCGGTGGTGGGGTCGAGACGGGGGACAGGTCGGCGCTGACCGGCGACGACGATCCACCGCCCATCGACCGTTCCCGCCGGTACGGGGAGTTCGGCGGGCTGCGCCATCCCCTCGCGCTGCACCAGACCGACCTCGAACGGCAGATGCCCCGCACTGCGGACGGCGGCGTCGTGCGTACCGCCGACCCCCGGCAGGGCGGCTGGTTCGCGCTGACCAACGACGGGGGCCCGCAGGCCGATCCGACCCGGGGCATCAACTGCCTGGACTGCACCCTGTCCCTCTACGAGACGTGGTTGCACGGCCGGCCCAGGGTGGCCGCACCCCGTACGTTCGACGGCTACCTGCAGGGCGACGTCCGGCGTCCGGTCAACGGTGAGACCGGTGGACCCGGCCGGGTGGAGGAGGTCACCGGCGGGCGGTTCCAGAAGCTGTTCGCTGTCGACGAGGGTGTCCGGCCGGGCCCGGCAGCCCTGCGTACGTCGGTCGAGCGCGGCTACCGCAACCTGCGTGACCAACTCGTCCTCGGCGGCCACGGTAGCTACGCCTTCCTGATCACCGAGTGGGAGAACGGCGGTTCGCACGCCTGGGTGGCGCTCAACCAGAACGGCACGGTGCTCTATCTCGACCCACAGGCGGGCACGGTGCATGACCGCCCGCTCTACGGACACACGGGCCGGCGGCGACCTGACAACGTCGTCGGCATCGACGCGCTGATCCTCGGCGGGGACGGCCGACCGATGCCGTTGGGCGGGCTGGCGCGGGGACGGTTCAGCGTCCGTCCCGACCTGCCCGACCACCCTGCGGTGCCGGACGACGAGCAGGGCTACGGCGACCCCTATCTCAACCGCGTCCACCTCCTCGACGGGCCGGGATCTGCCGACCAGGCGGGACAGGCGTCGGAAGACATCGGTCGACCACCGGGACCTGCCGGCTCCCGCCAGGACTATGAACCGCAGCGGCCCACGCCTGGACGCCCCACTGAGATCGCGACACTGTTGTCCGGTGGTGCCGATCTCGGCGGGCTCCTCGATGCCGGTCTGTCCCCTGCCGAAATCTGTGCACACGTCGACGCCCCGATGCTCCGACGGCTCGTGCCGCAGTTGAACGAGGCGGACGCGGCGGACGTGGCGAGGCTGCTCGGCGATCGGCGGGTCGTACGGATGCTGGACGAAAGCTGGCGTGACCCTCCCATCGGACAGCAGCGGGCGCTCGCGGGCACCCTCTTACAGGAGTTGGCGCGTCGGCCGGACCTCGCCCGCATGATCCTGGCCGCGCCCGAACTGGCCACCTCGCTGACCGCCCGTCCGTTGACGCTGCACCACCTGGCCTCGCATCCGGCGGCGATCGACGCCCTCGGATCGGTGCTCGAGGAGATGACAGCACAGGGCGCGGAGAAGATCGCCACCCAGCAGCCGCCGGTGCCGCTGCCGACACCGCTCTCTGCGGAGCAGTTGCGGATCAGTGAACGTGCTGCCACGCCCGGTGAGAACGTGCGGCAACCAGGATTCGACAGTCGACGGGTGGCGGACCCTGGCTACCGCTCCGCATACCTCGACTCGCTCTATGCCGCCGCCGTCGTGGCGCAGGAAGAGTTGAACGGGCTCGCCGTGGACCTGGCGCATGAGGGCGATACGGTCGTCGGCTCGGCCGGTTGGAGGCGACATCCCAAGGACCGCCAACGGGCCGAGGACAAGGTCCGCAAGTACCGGGGTGACGTTTCCCTCCTCCGGGACCTTGCCGGCGCGAAGGTCGAGTTCCGGTCCCTGGGTGATCTCTATCGGGCACTCGATCGCCTGTGCGATCGCCCTGGAATTCGGATAGTGCGTTGCGAGGACAGGTTCGTCGTCCCGCAGGAGAGCGGCTACCGGGATGTGCAGCTCGTTCTGGAAATGTCGAACGGCCATCTCGCCGAGTTCCGGCTGCACCTGGCTGCCCTTGATGAGGTAGCGGTCTGGGAGCATGCCCTGTACGAGGTTCGTCGCGACCTGGACAGCCTTGCTCGGCAGGACAGCAGGATGATGACCGGGGTGGAGTGGGCCCTCGTGACCGGCATCCTGCGTGAGCAGCAACGGCTGTTCTGGCACGCGTTGGTGTCGACAATCGGGGAGACGTGATGTCGGGCGCGGGTGTGGGCATCGATCTGCCCGCTTACTACTCCTATTACGACTCTCCTGTGAAGGTCGTCGCTGCGGAGGGCGGGGTGCCGCAGGTGTGGCGCGTCGTGATGGAGACGGGCGGCTGGAGCCGGGAGGATGACCTCCTCGGCGAACTGCTCTTCGCCGCTTCAGGTGAGGTTGCGAAGCGTTCGGCTGAGGAGTTCGTGCAGGACGTGGAGAGATACCGGTCGAATTACCTGTCCGGCGACGGTCCCGTGTTCGCCCTCTATGAGACTGCGGCGGCGATTCTCGATTCAGCTCGGCGCGAGCGGCGCAACCCCACCCCGGGGGAACAGGCGATGGTGCGCGGCATCAGACGGAAGACCTTCGTCATGTTCGAGGAGGCGCTGCACTCCGCCGGAGATCCTGCGGCTGATCCGGATGTCGGTGCCTGAGGGCGCCGGTGTCGGTGACTGGTGGAGCGTGTGACCGGCGGTGCCCGATTAGGGTGGGGCGATGACGGACCCTGCTGCCAAGAAGCGTCAGACGAGCGCCTGGGTGTCGGGCATGGCCATCGGCATCGTCATCGGGCTGATCATGTTCCGGGACGCCGTCGGTGTGGCGTTCGGGATCTCCATCGGCATCGCCTTCGCCATAGCCTTCGGTGCCTTCGACAAGAAGAAGGAGGGTGGACGCGACGGTGAGCCCGGCTGAGACCGTGGGACGGCCGGAGCACGGGGACACCGGGTCGCCCGGGTTGACGGTCGCCGAGGCGGTGGCCGTACAGGACCGGTTGCGACCCCGGGTGGACCTGGTCGGGCCGGGTCCGCGCCGGCCCGCGACGGTGGCCGGCCTCGACGTGGCGTACGCGCCGGACGGCGACCTGCTCGCTGCGGCGGTGACCGTGCTCGACACCGCGACCCTGACGGTGGTGGATCACGCGGTCAGCGTGGGCCGGCCCGCGTTCGGGTACGTGCCGGGGCTGTTCGCCTTCCGTGAGCTGCCCGCCCTGCTGGCCGCCCTGGACCGGCTGACCACTCGCCCCGAGCTGCTGGTCTGCGACGGGCACGGGTTGGCCCATCCGCGTCGCTTCGGGTTGGCCTGCCACCTGGGCGTGGTGACCGGGCTCCCCGCGATCGGGGTGGGCAAGACCCCGCTGGTCGGCGGCTGGACCGGGCCGGGTCCGCGCCGGGGGGACGCCGCCGAGCTGGTCGACGCCGGTGAGGTGGTCGGCCGGGTGCTGCGTACCCGGGACGGGGTGAAGCCGGTGTTCGTCAGCGTCGGGCACCGGATGGGACTGGACAACGCCGTCGCGCAGGTGCTCGCGTTGACCCCGCGGTTCCGGCTGCCGGAGACCACCCGTACCGCCGACCGGCTCTGCCGCGAGACCCTCGCCGCCGCCACCGGCCCGGCCCGCACCGCCGGCTGAGGGGCGCGGGCCGGCCGACCCGGGCGGTCGGGTCGAGGGGTAACGCGGCCCACAGGCGGGGCGCTCTGTCACCGGGTGCCCTGTCGCGCTGGTAGTAACCTGGCCGGCGGCCCCCGCCGGGGCGGAGGGTGAGGTGGGAGATGTCCGTGCGTCGGCAGCCGGCGCGGGTGGTGACCGTCGGTGCGCTGCTCGCCGGGCTGGTGACCCTCGGTGCGCTCCCCGCCCACGCGGACGGGGACCGGGTACGGGTGCGGGCCTCGGGTGGCTTCTCCGCCGGTGGTTCCCCGGGCGGGGTCGCGATCGAGGTGCGCAAACGCACCGACGGGTGTGTGCTGCTGCGGACCGCGCTGGGGTTGAGCCTGGCCGGGGTTGGCGCGGACCAGGTTCGGGTAGAGGTGAGTGTCGGGGGGCGATGGTCCACTGTGCCCGTCACCGGTGGCGGCGGCGTGCTCCAGGTCTCCCGTACCTCGTCGGCGGGTCCACCGTTGTGCAAGGGAAAGAGCAGCACCGTCCGCTACCGGGTGGCGTTCCTCGCCGGGGCGCCGGCGGGCCGGCTGGACGTGGTCGGTGAGGCGACGACCGCGGTCGGCCGGCTGATCGGCCGTGCCGCCGACACGTCCCGGGTCGGCGGACGGGCCGCCGGCTCCCCGACGCCGAGCCCCACCCCGACCAGGAAGCCCACCCCCACCCCCGAGGCGACCACGCCCGCGCCCGCCCCGACGGCGGCGACCACCGGGGCCGCGCTCGCCGCCCCGGCGGCCGGCCCGGCCGGTACCGCCGCCGCAGAGACCTCCGGAGGATCCATGACCATGTTTGCCGGCATCGCCCTGGTGATCCTGGGTGCCGGGCTCATCGCCCTGCTGATCTTCCGGTCCCGCGCCGACCGGGCCGCGGTCGACCCGGCCCGGGCCGCCGACCCGGTCGATCTTCCGGTCCTGCCGCAACCCCGCAACCCCGGCCCGACCACCTACCGCTCCGGCGGCGCGGTGGCGGCTCCGACCCCGGCCCCCGCCGGCCAGGTGTACGGGCAGCCGCAGCCGCAGCCGCAGCCGCAGCCGCAGCCGTCCGCGTCCGCCCGCCCGGGTGGCCTGTACGGGGCACCCGCCGCCTATCCGACGGTGACGCCCACCCCGCGCCCGGCCGGTGGGGTGTACGGCAGCCGCCCGGCGGCTGCCCCACCCGCCCAGGGCGGTCCGGTCTCCGCGCCCCCCGCTCCGGCCCCGCCGGCCCCCGTCCCGGCCCCGCCGCCCGCCGTCCCGGCCCCGCCGCCCGCTGCCCCGGCCCCGCCGCCCGCTGCCCCGGCCCCGCCGCCCGCCGCCCCGGCCCCGCCGGCCGCCGCGCCGCCCGCACCGGGCCGGCCGGCGTCACCGCCCGCCACCGGCGGCGAAGCGACGACGATCATGCCCGAGCTCCCCGGCTAGGAGGGGACGGACGCCACCGCTCCGATACGCTCAGGGTCGTTGACGACCCCTGTCGAGGAGCTGAAACCGGTGTCTGACCTGTCCCAGATCGTGAAGGCGTACGACGTCCGTGGGACGGTGCCCGACCAGTGGGACGAGCGGGTCGCCGAAGCCCTCGGTGCCGCCCTCACCCGGGTGCTCGACGAGGCCGGCGAGCCGGACGGTGCCGTGCTGATCGCGCACGACATGCGGGCCACCGGCCCGGGGCTGGCCGCCGCCTTCGCCGACGGCGTGCGGGCCGAGGGGCGGGCCGTGATCGAGTTGGGGCTCGCCTCCACCGACATGCTCTACTACGCCTCCGGCGCGCTCGGCCTGCCCGGGGCGATGTTCACCGCCAGTCACAACCCGGCGCAGTACAACGGCATCAAGATGTGCCGCTCCGGTGCCCGCCCGATCGGCCAGGACAGCGGCCTGGCCGACATCCGGGCCCGCGCCCAGGCGCTGCTGGACGCCGGCACCCGGCCGGCCGCCGCGTCGCCGGCCCCCGTCGACCGGCGTGACCTGCTCCCCGACTACGCGGCCCACCTGCGCAAACTGGTCGACCTGTCGACCATCCGTCCGCTCAAGGTGGTGGTGGACGCCGGCAACGGGATGGGCGGCTACACGGTGCCGAGCGTGCTCGGCGACGCGGCGTTGCCGGCCCTGCCGCTGGAGATCGTGCCGCTCTACTTCGAGCTGGACGGCACCTTCCCCAACCACGAGGCCAACCCGCTCGACCCGAGGAACCTGGTCGACCTCCAGCGGGCCGTGGTGACCCACTCCGCCGACCTCGGCCTGGCCTTCGACGGCGACGCCGACCGGTGCTTCGTGATCGACGAGCGGGGCGAGCCGGTCTCCCCGTCGGCGATCACCGCCCTGGTCGCCGCCCGCGAGCTGGCCAAGCACCCGGGGTCCACGGTGATCCACAACCTGATCACCTCCCGGGCCGTACCGGAGATCATCCGCGAGCACGGGGGCGTGCCGGTGGTGGCCCGGGTGGGGCACTCCTTCATCAAGGCCGAGATGGCCCGGACCAACGCGATCTTCGGTGGGGAGCACTCGGCGCACTACTACTTCCGGGACTTCTGGTTCGCCGACACCGGCATGCTCGCCGCCATGCACACCCTGGCCGCCCTCGGTGAGCAGTCCCAGCCGCTGTCCCTGCTGGCCAGCGTCTACGAACGGTATGTCGCCTCCGGCGAGATCAACTCCACGGTCACCGACCAGGAAGCCCGGGTCGCGGCGGTGCGGGCGGCGTACCCGCAGGCGGAGGCCGACGAGTTGGACGGGCTCACCCTGCGGTTCCCCGACGGCGCGTGGTTCAACCTGCGCGCGTCCAACACCGAGCCGCTGCTGCGGCTCAACGTCGAAGGTCCGACCGAGCAGCGGATGACCTCGCTGCGCGACGAGGTGCTGGAGCGGGTTCGCCGATAAGATCCCCTCCGCCGGTCGGCACCGCCGACCGGCACAGACCACACACGTGGAAGGAGCCGCGCCGTGGCCCTGGACCCGCAGTTGCTCGAAATCCTCGCCTGCCCGGACACACACCACGCACCGCTGGACTACGACGCTCAGGCCCAGACCCTCACCTGCACGCAGTGCGGTCGCATCTTCGAGGTGCGCGACGACGTGCCGGTGCTGCTGCTGGACGAGGCTCGTGGCGGGCCGGAGGCGCAGCGGTGATGGACGGAACGGCCGGCGTCAGCGGCCGGCGGGTGGCCGACGAGTCGATCCTGGACGACCCGGACGCGGTCGCCGCCCATGATCCGGGCGGCATGCTGCGCTTCACCGCCTCGGCAGGGGCACAGGTGCGGGAGTCCGCCGCGCTGGCCGCCGAGGCCAACCTGGCGCTGCTGGAGGACGAGGGCCGCCCGCGTGCGGTCGTCATCGCCGGCATCGGCACCGCCGGGCGGACCGGGGACGTGTTGGCCACGGTCGCCGGGCCGCGCTGCCCGGTGCCGGTGATCCCGCACCGCAGCGCCGGGGTGCCCGGTTGGGTCGGCGCGGCCGACGTGGTGATCGCGGTCAGCGCGTCCGGCCGTAGCCCGGAGGCGTTGGGCGCCGCCGAGGCCGCGCACCGCCGGGGGGCCCGGCTGGTCGCGGTCGGCGCGCCCGACTCGCAGTTGCAGTCGGTGGCCGAGCGGGCCCGCGCGCCGTTCATCCCGGTGCCCCGCCGCGCCCCGGCCCGGGCCAGTCTCTGGGCGCTCACCGTGCCGGTTCTGCTCGCCGCCCGTACGCTCGGCCTGGTGAAGGTCAACGAGGCGGATCTGGCCGAGACGGCGGCCCGGCTGGACGCCGACGCCGACCGGTGCCGGTCGACCGCCGAGTCCTTCGTCAACCCGGCGAAGTCGCTGGCCCTCGGGCTGGCCGGGTCGATTCCGATCGTCTGGGGTTCGTCCCCGCTGGCCACCGTGGCGGCCCGCCGCTTCGGTGACACGCTGTCGGCCAACGCCCGTTACCCGGTGGTCGCCGGGGCGCTGGGTGAGGCCGGTCGGGGCCGGGTCGGCCTGCTCGACGGTGTCTTCGGCGGCCTGGTGGAGTCGACCCGGGACATCTTCGCCGACCCCGACGAGGTCGAGCCCGATCCGACCCGGCTGCGGCTGGTGCTGCTGCGCGACGGTGGCCTCAACGCCGACGACGACACCGACGAGCCGCTGGCCGTCGAGGAGCGTCGCGCCGACGCGGTGCAGACCCTCGCCGAGCGGCGCGGGGTGCGTTGCGACGTGGTCACCGCCGAGGGCGGCTCCGCGCTGGAACGGCTCGCCTCCCTCGTCGCGGTGCCCGACTTCGCGTCGATCTATCTGGCCCTGGCCCATGGGCTGGACCCGATGGCCGTGCCGGCCGTCACCGAGATGAAGGAGCTGTCGAACCAGTGAGCGCGAATGGCGGTACCAAGGCGATCATCGCCGCCCTGATGGCGAACGTCGGTATCGCCATCACCAAGTTCATCGCGTTCCTGCTGACCAGCTCGTCGTCGATGCTGGCCGAGTCGATCCACTCGGTGGCCGACTCGGGCAACCAGGCGCTGCTGCTGCTCGGCGGTAAGCGGGCCAAGCGGGCGGCCACCCCGGAGCACCCCTTCGGGTACGGCCGGGAGCGCTACATCTACGCGTTCATCGTGTCGATCGTGCTGTTCAGCCTCGGTGGCCTGTTCGCGCTCTACGAGGCGTGGCACAAGGCGGCCGACCCGCACCCGATCACCGCGTGGCAGTGGGTGCCGGTGACGGTGCTGCTGGCCGCGATCGTGATGGAGGGCTTCTCCTTCCGTACGGCGATCAAGGAGTCGAACCACACCCGGGGTAGCCAGTCCTGGGTGAACTTCATCCGTCGGGCCAAGGCGCCGGAGCTGCCGGTGGTGCTGCTGGAGGACTTCGGCGCGCTGGTCGGTCTGGTGCTCGCGCTGTTCGGTGTGGGGCTGACGCTGATCACCGGCAACGGCATGTGGGACGCCGCGGGCACCGCGATGATCGGTGTGCTGCTGGTGATCATCGCGATCGTGCTGGCGATCGAGACGAAGAGCCTGCTGCTCGGCGAGGGTGCCGACCCGGGCGACCTGGCGACGATCGAGCGGGCCGTCACCGACGGCCCCGAGGTCGAGCGGATCATCCACATGAAGACGCTCTACCTCGGCCCGGAGGAGCTGATGGTGGCCGCGAAGATCGGCGTGCCGGCCTGGGAGAGCGCCGAGGAACTGGCCCGGGGCATCAACGCGGTCGAGGCGCGCATCCGCGCGGCCGTGCCGATCGCCCGGGTGATCTATCTGGAGCCGGACATCTACAGCGTCGCCGCCGAGCGGGCGGGCACCGGCACGGCCGCGCCGACCGCCGCGGCACCGGCGGGTGGGGCGAGTGAGGTGGCCGGGCGGGCCGGAGGCTGACCGTGGAACTGCTGCACGGGTCGATCCGCGACTACGCCTGGGGGTCCCGCTCGGCGCTCGCCGAGTTGCAGGGGCGACCGGCGCCGACCGACGGCCCGGAGGCGGAGCTGTGGCTGGGCGCCCATCCGGGTGGCCCGGCCATGGTCGACCGGGACGGTGCGCGGGTGAGCCTGACCGACCTGCTGGTCGCCGAGCCGGACCACTGGCTCGGCACGGAGGTGGTCGGCCGGTTCGGCACCCGGCTGCCGTTCCTGTTGAAGGTGCTCGCCGCGGACGCCCCGTTGAGCCTGCAGGCCCACCCCGACGCCGAGCAGGCCCGCGCCGGCTACGCCGCCGAGCAGGCTGACGTCGAGCGGGCAGGTGCCGGGCAGGCCGGGGCAGGGCAGGCCGGTGACGGGTGGGTCGACGGGGTGGTGGGGCGGGCACGGGGGCCGCGCAACTACGTCGACCCGTACCACAAGCCGGAGTTGCTTGTGGCGTTGACGCCGTTCGACGCGCTCTGCGGGTTCCGGGATCCGCAGGTGTCGGCGACGGCGTTGGCCGGGTTCGGCGTACCGGAGTTGTCGCCGGTGGTGGCCGCGCTGCGGGCCGGGCCGGCGGGGCTGCGGGAGGCCGTACGCGCGCTGCTGAGCTGGCCGGACGCCGACCGTGCCGGGCTGGTCGAGGCGGTGCGCACGGCGGACGCCGGCGGGCCGGACGCGGAGCTGGCCCGGGACCTGGCGACCCGCTACCCGGCCGATCCGGGGGTGCTGGTGGCGCTGCTGCTGCACCACGTGCGGTTGACGCCGGGGGAGGCGATCTGGATGCCGGCCGGCAACCTGCACGCCTACCTGAGCGGCACCGGTGTGGAGATCATGGCGGCCAGTGACAACGTGCTGCGCGGCGGGCTGACCCCGAAGCACGTGGACGTCGACGAGTTGCTGCGGGTGCTGCGGTTCGAGGTGCTGGACGAGCCGGTCCTCGTCGCCCGGTCGGTGACGCCCGGGGTGGTCTGCTGGCCGGTGCCGGTGGACGACTTCGCGCTGCACCGGGTGACGGTGGACGCGGCCGGGCCGGAGGTCCGGCTGCCGCTGCCCGGCCCCCGGGTGGTGTTCTGCCACCAGGGCAAGGTCGGGGTGGACGACGGCCAGGGGGCGGTGATGCTCGGCCCGGGGCAGGCCGCCGTGGGCACGGCCGCGGGTGCGGCGCTGGTGCTGTCCGGTACGGGCACGGCGTTCGTCGCCACGTGCGGCGGCTGACGGCACCGCGCAGCGACCTGCGCCACGCCGCAAGTCCGACTTTCCCGAATTGCTTGACTGATCCGTGTCTCACGGTAATCTCATGAGTACGCAGCGTTGTCGCGATGAAGGTCCGGCGGCGCGCGGGGGTAACCAAACCGGGGGGATGCACGGGGCGGCCGGCAGGTGGACGAGGTTTCGTCCCATGCCGACCGCCCCGTGCGCTGTCTCGAGGCGGCCCACAGTGCGCCGCGAGGAGGCGGGCGTAAGGTGGATGGTCGCGCAGCCATCGTTCGACAGGAGCCTTCATGACCAGCACCCTCCCGGCGTCATCCAGCGACGCCCGGCCGAGCACCCTCGCCGAGGGCGACTACAAGGTGGCGGATCTGTCGCTCGCCGAGTTCGGGCGCAAGGAGATCCGCCTCGCCGAGCACGAGATGCCCGGCCTGATGGCGATCCGCCGCGAATTCGCCGACGCCCAGCCCCTCGCCGGCGCCCGGATCACCGGTTCGCTGCACATGACCATCCAGACCGCCGTCCTGATCGAGACGCTGGTCGCCCTCGGCGCGCAGGTCCGCTGGGCGTCCTGCAACATCTTCTCCACCCAGGACCACGCCGCCGCGGCGATCGTGGTCGGCCCCGAGGGCACCCCGGAGGCGCCCTCCGGCGTCCCGGTCTACGCCTGGAAGGGCGAGAGCCTCGAGGAGTACTGGTGGTGCACCGAGCAGGTGCTCGCCTGGCCGGACGGGCAGGGCCCGAACATGATCCTCGACGACGGCGGTGACGCCACCCTGCTGGTGCACAAGGGCGTCGAGTTCGAGAAGGCCGGTACGGTCCCGGCGGTCGAGACCGCCGACTCCGAGGAGTACGCGGTCATCCTCCAGGTGCTGCACCGCAGCCTCGCCGAGGACAACCAGCGCTGGACCCGGATCGCCGCCGGCATCAAGGGCGTCACCGAGGAGACCACCACCGGCGTCCACCGGCTCTACGAGATGCACCGGGCCGGCACCCTGCTCTTCCCGGCCATCAACGTCAACGACTCGGTGACCAAGAGCAAGTTCGACAACAAGTACGGCTGCCGGCACTCGCTGATCGACGGCATCAACCGGGCCACCGACGTGCTGATCGGCGGCAAGATGGCCGTCGTCCTCGGCTACGGCGACGTGGGCAAGGGCTGCGCCGAGTCGCTGCGCGGCCAGGGCGCCCGGGTCGTGGTGACCGAGGTCGACCCGATCTGCGCGCTCCAGGCGGCGATGGACGGCTACCAGGTCGCCACCCTGGAGGACGTGGTCGAGCAGGCCGACATCTTCATCACCGCCACCGGCTGCTTCGACGTCATCACCAACGAGCACATGGCCCGGATGAAGCACCAGGCCATCGTCGGCAACATCGGCCACTTCGACAACGAGATCGACATGGCCGGCCTGGCGAAGCGTTCGGACGTCACCCGGGAGAACATCAAGCCGCAGGTCGACGTGTGGCGCTTCGACGACGGCCACGCGATCATCGTGCTCTCCGAGGGCCGCCTGCTGAACCTGGGCAACGCCACCGGCCACCCGAGCTTCGTGATGTCGAACTCGTTCGCCAACCAGACGATCGCCCAGATCGAGCTGTACACCAAGACCGACGAGTACCCGGTCGGCGTCTACGTGCTGCCCAAGCACCTGGACGAGAAGGTGGCGCGGCTGCACCTGGACGCGCTCGGCGCCCGGCTGACCGAGCTGACCAAGGAGCAGGCCGCCTACCTCGGCGTCTCGCCCGAGGGCCCGTTCAAGCCGGAGCACTACCGCTACTGAGCAACCCGTACGCAGGAGGGGGTCGGCCACGACGTGGCCGACCCCCTCCTGCGTCTGCGGGTCGGGCCGGAGCCGGCGGGATCAGGGCAGCCGGAGCCGGGGCGGCCGGGTCAGGACGGGCCGGGGCCGCGGCGGGTCGGGCGGACCCAGGTCCACACGCACCAGGCGAGCCAGGCCAGGGAGACGGCCACGGCCAGCGGGCGCAGCCGCAGGGCGTTGAGGACGATCACCAGCGCGAGGACGGCCAGCCACGGGCCGAAGCCCCTCACCGGTGCCTGCCCGACCGACGGTGGTGTAGCGCACACGGGCCGGAAGTCCCTGGTGCGGGGGTGTCCGCGGGGCGGAGGGTGGGGCTGCGGGGCGCGTCGTCCACGGGGCGTCCTGTCCTGGGGGTATGCCGCATCCTGCCACGTCGGGCGGCGGGTCGGCACCCCCTGGCGACGGGTCCGGCCGACCCTTCCGACCAGGGTGAAGCTGTCAGGAACGACTTGACGGAAGCCCCGATCAGGAGGAAGGTATGGCTGCCCTAAGTTGCCTGAGGCAAGCCTTACCACGACACGGAGCACCGATGTTCGCCACGTACCTGATCGGCCTGCGGGAGGGCCTGGAGGCGACGCTCGTCGTCAGCATCCTGGTGGCCTTCCTGGTCAAGTCGCAGCGCCGGGACCGGCTGCCGCAGGTGTGGGCCGGCGTCGGGCTCGCCGTGGCGCTCTCGGTCCTGTTCGGCTGGCTGATCGAGTACACCTCGACCTCGCTGCTGGCCCGCTCCGAGGACCGGGAGCTGTTCGAGGCCGTCACCTCCGTCGCCGCCGTGGTCTTCGTGACCTGGATGATCTTCTGGATGCGTCGGGCCGCCCGGACCATCGCCGGTGAGCTGCGCGGCAAGCTGAGCGAGGCACTCGCGGTCGGTTCGCTCGCGGTGGCCGGGATGGCCTTCCTCGCGGTGGTCCGGGAGGGCCTGGAGACCGCGCTGATCTTCTACTCGGCGGCGCAGAGCGCGACCGGCGGCACCGGCTCCGGGCCGCTGCTGGCCCTGGTCGGCGGCATCGCCACCGCCGTCGGGATCGGCTTCCTGCTCTACCGCAGCGCCGTGCGGATCAACCTGTCCACGTTCTTCACCTGGACGGGCGCGCTGCTGATCCTGGTCGCCGCCGGCATCCTCAAGTACGGGGTGCACGACTTCCAGGAGGCCGGGGTGCTGCCCGGCCTGAACGACCTGGCCTTCGACATCACCGGCGTGCTCGATCCGAACACCTGGTACGCCGCCCTGCTGGCCGGGATGTTCAACGTCACCGCCGCCCCGAGCGTGCTGGAGATGCTCGCCTGGGTCGCGTACGCCGTACCGGTGCTGGTGCTGTTCCTGCGCCGACCGGCCGCCCCGGCGAAGCCTGCCCCGGCCCCCACCACCGCCGCCGACGGCCCCACGACCACCGCCGCTGACCCCAAGGCCACCGGCACCGACGGCCCCACGACCACCGCCGTCGACGACCCCGAGGCCACCGCCGTCGACGGCGACGCCACCGCCGCGCAGGACGGCCCCGCCACCGCGCAGCCGGCCGGGTCGCGGCGCGCCTGATCCACCGCCCTCTGCAAGGAGACAAGCAACGATGCGTACCACCCGTTTCCTGGTGCTCGCCGCCGTCGGCGCACTCGCCGTCACCGGTGTCACCGCCTGCGGTGGCAAGGACGACCAGCGGGACGCCGGCGCCGGCAACACGGTCAAGGTGAAGGCCACCGACAGCGTGTGCGAGGTCGACGTCACCGAACTGGACGCCGGCCAGGCCACCTTCACCGTGACCAACTCCGGCAGCAAGGTCAACGAGTTCTACGTCTACGCCGCCGGTGACCGGGTGATGGGCGAGGTGGAGAACATCGCCCCGGGGCTGAGCCGGGAACTGCGGGTGGAGCTGCCGGCGGGGACGTACGAGACGGCCTGCAAGCCCGGGATGAGCGGCCGGGGCATCCGGGGCGCGCTGAAGGTCAGCGGCACCGCCGCGACCGTGGCCCCGGACGCCGCGCTGACCGAGGCCACCGCCAGCTACCAGCGGTACGTGACCAGCCAGACCGCCGCCCTGCTGACCAAGACCGAGGAGTTCGTCACCGCCGTCAAGGCCGGCGACGTGCCGAAGGCCAAGGCCCTGTACCCGGTGGCCCGCACCTACTGGGAGCGGATCGAGCCGGTCGCGGAGAGCTTCGGCGACCTCGACCCGAAGATCGACGGTCGGGAGGAGGTCATCGAGGAGGGCATGGAGTTCACCGGCTTCCACCGGATCGAGAAGGACCTCTGGACCACCGGGGACATCAGTAAGGACGGCCCGATCGCCGACCGGCTGCTGGCCGACGTCAAGGAGATCGTGACCCGGGCCAACGCCGAGAAGCTCACCCCGCTCCAGCTCGCCAACGGTGCCAAGGCTCTGCTCGACGAGGTGGCCAGCGGCAAGATCACCGGCGAGGAGGAGCGGTACTCGCACACCGACCTCTGGGACTTCAACGCCAACCTGGAGGGCTCCAAGGCCGCCGTCGCCGCACTGCGGCCGGCGCTGGAGCAGCGCGCCCCCGAGCTGGTCGCCCAGCTCGACAAGGAGTTCGCCAACGTGGAGGCGGCGCTCGGCAAGCACCGCGACGGCGACGGCTGGAAGCTGCACACCCAGCTGAGCAAGACCGACCTCAAGGAGCTGTCGGACAGCATCAACGCCCTCGCCG
The DNA here is from genome assembly GCF_049178955.1 of Micromonospora sp. WMMD730. Taxonomy (NCBI): domain Bacteria; kingdom Bacillati; phylum Actinomycetota; class Actinomycetes; order Micromonosporales; family Micromonosporaceae; genus Micromonospora; species Micromonospora sp. WMMD730. The sequence goes on along the minus strand of NZ_JBMHML010000002.1, from coordinate 6,251,752 downwards.
AGCCGGTCAGCAAGGTCGCCGCCGCCGTCGCCCGGTGACGACGGGTCAGCACGGTCGTCGTACGGCGGCCGGTCCCTCCCAGGAGAGTCGATGAGCGAGCAGAGCAGCACCGCCGGCCGGGGACGCCGCCGGCTGTCCCGGCGGCGGGCGATCACCCTCGCCGGGGTCGGGGTCGCCGGGGTGGCCGGGGTGGCCGCCGGAGCGGGCGCGCTGACCCGCGACGGCGACCGGGCCGCCGCGTACGACGGGGCCGCCGGTGCGGTGCCGTTCCACGGTGAACACCAGGCCGGAATCACCACCCCGGCGCAGGACCGGCTGCACTTCGTCGCCTTCGACGTGATCACCAAGGACCGGGACCGGCTGGTCGCGATGCTCCAGGAGTGGACGGCCGCCGCCGCCCGGATGACCGGCGGAAAGGACGCCGGGGTGATCGGTGCCGTCGGCGGCATGCCGGAGGCCCCGCCGGACGACACCGGCGAGGCGCTGGGCCTGCCCCCGTCGCAGCTCACCCTGACCGTCGGCTTCGGCGCGACGCTGTTCCGCGACGCGCAGGGCCGGGACCGGTTCGGCATCGCCGGCCGCCGCCCCGCCGCGCTGGCCGACCTGCCGCACTTCGCCGGGGACGCGTTGCGCCCGGAGATCTCCGGCGGCGACCTGTGCGTGCAGGCGTGCGCCAACGACCCGCAGGTGGCCGTGCACGCCATCCGTAACCTGGCCCGGATCGGGATGGGCGTGGTCAGCGTCCGCTGGTCGCAGCTCGGCTTCGGGCGTACCTCGTCGACGTCGCGGGACCAGGCGACCCCGCGTAACCTCTTCGGCTTCAAGGACGGCACCGCCAACCTCAAGGCCGAGGACGCCGGGCTGCTGCGCGAGCAGCTCTGGGCCCAGCCGGAGGACGGCGCGGACTGGATGACCGGCGGGTCCTACCTGGTCACCCGCAAGATCCGGATGCAGATCGAGACCTGGGACCGCAGTTCGCTGACCGAGCAGGAGCAGATCGTCGGCCGGACCAAGGGCAGTGGCGCGCCGCTGGGCCGCCGCGACGAGTTCGACGAGCCGGACTTCGCCGCGAAGGGCGACGACGGCCAGCCGGTGATCGCCGTGGACTCACACGTGCGCCTCGCCCACCCCACGCAGAACGACGGCGCCCGGCTGCTGCGCCGGGGCTACAACTACGTCGACGGGTCGGACGGGTTGGGCCGGCTCGACGCCGGGCTGTTCTTCATGGCCTACCAGCGGGACCCGCGCCGGCAGTTCGTGCCGATCCAGACCCGGCTGGCCCGCAACGACGCGATGAACGAGTACCTGCGGCACGTCTCCAGCGGGCTGTTCGCCTGCCCGCCCGGGGTCTGCGACGCCGCCGACTGGTGGGGCCGCACCCTGTTCGGCTGAGCGGCGTACCGGTCAGGCCGGGCCGTCCGGCGACGCCGACCGGAGCACCGGCACGGCCGGTCGTACCCTGGCCGGGGCCGGTGGGTCGGCGGCCGGCGCGACGACGGCGGGGGTGGCCGGGTCGGGCCAGAGGGAGGCGGTGAGCGCCCGCTGGTGGCGCAGCCGCAGCGAGCCGCGCCTGTTGCGTTCGGCCAGCACCGCCGCCAGCAGCAACGGCTCCGGTACGCCGGGCGGCGGCGTCGGTGCGGTCACCGCCGCCACCTCGCGCCACAGCTCCCGGGCCAGCCGGCTGCGGTACGGCTCGACGATCTGCTGCCCCCGGGTCAGGTACTGCCGCACCGCCAGGGCCAGTGCATCGTCCAGCCGGGTCAGGTCCAGGGTGGTGGCCCAGCCGACCAGCGGCGCGACGATCGCCGGGGCCGGCCGCCAGGGGTGCGTGGTGCGGGTGTGCACGACCATCGTGCCGGCCACCAGGTCACCCAGCCGTCGGCCACGCGGGTCGGTCAGCATCACCGTCGCCCCGGCCACCCAGCTCAGCAGCGGCAGCACCAGCCCAGGCCACTCCACGGCCGCGCCGACCAGCGCCCGGGTCAGCGACTGACGCCACTGCACCGGGCCGCCGTCGGCGCTGACCACCCGCAGCCCCACGGCGAGCTTGCCGGGCGTCCGGCCATGGTTGAGGCGTTCCCAGAGCACCGGGTAGCCGACCACCACCAGCACCAGGCCGAGGGTCTCCAACGCGCCGGTGAGGGCCCGGTCCACCACCTGGTCGGGGAGCACGATCAGCACCAGCGGGGTCAACGTCAGGGCCAGCAACGCCGCGCAGAACAGTTGACCGGCGATGTCGATCAGCAGCGCCAACACCCGGGAGCCGAGCCGTGCCGCCCGGACGTCCAGCGCGACGGCCTCGCCGCTGACCAGACCCGCGTCCGCCCAGTGCCCCGCCGGGTCGACGCCGGTCGGGACGGTGCCGGACGGCACCGGTGGTTGCGCGCTCACCCGGACAGTGAACACTATGGTCGCGGGACGGGGGAGGACCAGTGGATCTCGACGCGTACGTCGCCGAGCACGGCCACGAGTGGCGACGGCTGGAGCTGCTCTGCGACCGTCGCCGGCTCGACGTCGACGAGATCGACGAGATGATCGTCCTCTACCAGCGCACCGCCACCCACCTGTCGGCGCTGCGCAGCCGGGCACCCGACCCGGCCCTGGCCAGCCGGCTCTCCCAGCTCGTGCTGCGGGCGCGGGCCCGGATCACCGGCCGGCAGCGGGCCTCCTGGTCGGCCCTCGGGCGGTTCCTCACCGTCGGGTTCCCCGCCGCGGTCTACCGGGCCTGGCCGTGGTGGTGCGCGGTGGCGACCGGGTTCAGCCTGCTCAGCGGCTTCCTCATCTGGTACGTCGCCGGCAACCCGGGCACCGCCGCCGCGTTCATCGGCCCGGACGCCGCCGCCGACCTCGTCGACTCCGGCTTCGCCGGCTACTACACCGAGTTCTCCGCCCCGACCTTCGCCTTCCACCTGTGGACCCACAACGCCTGGATCGCCGCCCAGTGCCTCGCCGCCGGGGTGCTCGTCGTGCCGGTGCTCTACCTGCTGTGGCAGAACGCGCTGAACATCGGGGTGGTGGGCGGCGTGATGGTCTCCTACGGCCGCTCCGACGTCTTCTTCGGACTGATCACCCCGCACGGGCTGCTGGAGCTGACCGGGGTCTTCGTCGCCGCCGGGGTCGGGCTGCGTACCGCCTGGGCGTGGATCTCGCCGCCGGAGCACCTGGGCCGGGGCCGGTCGGTCGCCGAGGCGGGCCGGTCGGCGATCCTGGTGGCGGTGGGCCTGGTCGGGCTGTTCGCGGTCTCCGCGCTGCTGGAGGCGTTCGTCACCCCGGCACCGGTGCCGGTGGCGCTGCGGGTCGGCGTCGGCGCGGCGGTCTGGCTGGGCTTCTTCGCCTACGTGGTGCTGCTCGGCCGGCGGGCGGTCGCCGCCGAACGGGCACCTGCCGAACGGGTCGACCCGTGGCTCGCCGAACTCTGGCCCAGCACCGACCCGGCCCGCGCCTGGCATCCCACCTCCCGGCCACCCCGCTGACCTGCCAGGGTCAGAGCTGACCGAGGGCCTTGAGCCGGAGGTAGGTGTCGGCCAGGGCCGGGGCGAGCCGGTCCGCCGGGGCGTCCACCACGGTCACGCCGTACCGGCCGAGGGCGGCGCGCACCCGGTCCCGCTCGGCGAGCGCCCGCCAGCCGGCCGCGGCGGCGTAGGCGTCCTCGGGGCGTACCGGCGGGCCGGTGGTCAACGCGGTGAGCACCGGGTCGTGCACGGCCGCCACCACCACCCGGTGCCGGGCGGCCAGCCGGGGCAGCACCGGCAGCAGCCCCTCGGCGAGCGCGCCGGGCTCCAGCGCGGTCAGCAGCACCACCAGGCTGCGCCGCCGGTGCCGCCGCAGGATCTCCGCGACGATCAGGTCGAAGTCGGTCTCCACCAGCGCCGGGTGCACCGGCGCGAGCGCGTCGACCAGCCGGTGCAGCAGGTCCCGCCGTCCGGTGCCGGTGACGGTGGCCCGGATCGTGGCGTCGGCGGCCAGCAGGTCGACCCGGTCGCCGGCCCGGGCGGCCAGCGCGGTCAGCAGCAACGCCGCGTCGATGGCGGCGTCCAGCCGGGGTACGTCGCCGACCCGCACCGCCGAGGTGCGGCCGGTGTCCAGCACGCACACCAACCGCCTGTCGCGCTCCGGCCGCCAGGTGCGGACCAGCACGTCGGAGCGGCGGGCGCTGGCCCGCCAGTCGATGGAGCGCACGTCGTCGCCGACCACGTACTCACGCAGGGTGTCGAACTCGGTGCCCTGGCCGCGGCCCCGGGTGACCTGGGTGCCGTCGATGACCCGCAGCCGGGACAGCTTCTCCGGCAGGTGCCGCCGGGAGTCGAACCGGGGCAGCACGCGCAGCGTCCAGCCGGGGGTGGCGGGCCGCCCGGCCCGCTGCCGGAACGCCAACCCGAGCGGCCCGAGCGAACGCACCGTCACCGTCACCGCCGGCCGGTCGCCGCGCCGGGTGGGGGTGAGCCGGTTGGGCAGCACCAACACTCCGCCCGGTCCGACCCGGGACACCCGGTCCGGTGGTACGTCCGGACGGGCCCCCGCCGACGGCACCCACCCGTCGCGCACCTGGGCGCGCAGCGTACGGCCGGAGGTGTTGGCCAGGCGCAGCGTGACGGTCGCCCGGTGGCCGATCCGGACGGCCCGGTCGCCCTCCCGGTCGAGGGTGAGCCCGTGCAGCGGGGCGGCGAGCGCCCAGTCCACGGCGGTGAGCAGCAGCACGACGGCGGTCATCACGGCGACGGCGGGCACCGGATCCGGCCAGAACGGCAGGGTGGGCACGCCCGCCAGCAGCAGGACGGCCGCCCGCCAGGTCATCGCGGGGTCGGCACGGTGGCCAGCACCGTGTCCAACACGGCGTCGACCCCGACCCCCTCCAACTCCACCTCGGGGCGCAGCCGCAGCCGGTGCCGCAGCGTCGGCCGGGCGGTGGCCTTCACGTCGTCGGGGGTGACGTGGTCGCGGCCGGCCAGCCAGGCCCACGCCTTCGCCGTGCTGAGCAGCCCGGTGGACCCGCGGGGTGAGGCGCCCAGCTCCAGCGCCGGGGTGACCCGGGTGGCCCGGCACAGGTCCACGATGTAGGCGAGCACCGGCTCGGCCACGTGCACCCGACCGACGGCCTCCCGGGCGGCGGCGAGGTCGGCGGCGTCGGCCACCGGGCGTACGCCGGCCGCACCGAGATCACGTGGGTCGAAGCCGGCGTGGTGGGCGCGCAGCACCCCCAGTTCCTCGTCCCGGTTGGGCAGCGGCACGGTCAGCTTGAGCAGGAACCGGTCGAGCTGCGCCTCGGGCAACGGGTAGGTGCCCTCGTACTCGACGGGGTTCTGGGTGGCGGCCACGATGAACGGGTCCGGCAGCGGCCGGCGGGCGCCCTCGACCGACACCTGGCGCTCCTCCATCACCTCCAGCAGCGCCGACTGGGTCTTCGGCGGCGTCCGGTTGATCTCGTCGGCGAGCAGCAGGTTGGTGAAGACCGGCCCCTCCCGGAAGGTGAACGCGGCGGTACGCGGGTCGAAGATCAACGAACCGGTGACGTCACCGGGCATCAGGTCGGGGGTGAACTGGACCCGCTTGGAGTCCAGGTCCAGTGCGGTGGCGACGGTACGGATCAGCAGCGTCTTCGCCACCCCGGGCACCCCCTCCAGCAGGACGTGGCCCCGGCAGAGCAGCGCGATCACCAGGCCGGTGACCACCGAGTCCTGACCGACGACCGCCTTGGCCACCTCGGTGCGCAGCCGGTGCAGGGCGGCCCGGGCGTCGTCCGGGCCGGCCGTGGGCTCGGCGGTGGTGGCGGGTCGGGTCACCGGGGGTCTCCTTCGGTCGGACGGCCGGGCGCTGCCGCCACGGTACGGGTCAGCCGGTCCAGCGACCGGGCCAGCTCCAGCAGTTCGGTGTCGGTCTGCGGGGCCGCGCCGAAGAGCAGCTCGTGGATCTGCTCCGGGCTGCCGCCGGCCGGCCCGGCCACCCGGGCCGCCACCTCCGCCGGCCCGAGCGTCGCGGGCAGGTCGAGCCGGCCGCGCAGCCGCCCCAAGGCGGCGGTACGCAGGGTCGCGGCGGCCGGGCCCCGGGCGCGGGCCCGCTGGTAGAGCCGGGCCCGACCGAGCACGGTCTCGGCGGAGCGGACCTCGACGGGCAGCGGCTCGGTCACCGGCGGGCCGAGCCGGCGGGCCCGCCACAGCACGATCAGCAGGGCGACCAGGGCGAGCTGGAGCAGCAGCGCCCAGAACCAGGGCGGGAAGGCGTCCAGCAGCGGATGGTCGTCAGGTGGTGGGGGACCGGCCGGTTCGGGGGCGTCACCCGAACCGTCGCCGTCACCGGTGGCGGTGCCGGGGCCTCCCGGGCCGGCCTCGCCGCTGCCGTCGCCGTCGTATCCGGTGGACCCGCCGGGGGTGGGTGACCAGGCGGGCTCGCCGGTGCCGCCGGGCCGGCCGAACGTCGGCGCCGGTGCCGGGCCGTCCAGGTCCAACCAGACCACCCGCCCGTGGACGCCGAGCAGGCCGGTGGCGAGCGCCTCGTTGCCGTGCTCGGCGATCCGGTCGTTGCGGAACGGGTCGCTGGCGCCGATCACCATCACCTCGGCCCGGCCGGGCAGCCGGACCAGGCCGTCGGCGTAGCAACGGTCGAGGGCGGCCGCCGTGCCGGGCGTGGCGGCGTACCGCTGGAGTCCGGCGGCGGCGACCCCGGCCCGGGTCGCCTCGGGCACCGCGCAGGGCCGGCCGCCGGCCTCCGGGGAGAACGCCCGGGTGGCCCAGCGGCGGTCGGTCGGCACCAGCGGCAGGCCGGCGGATTCGAGCACCCGGCGGGACGGGTCGACGAGGACGAGTCGTCGGCCGGCCGGCAGCTCGCCCAGCGCGCCGAGGGTGTCCGGGTGCAGCAGCTCCGCCGCCGGGACGAAGAGGGTGGCCGGGCCACGGTCGAGGCCGAGCAGGGCCGGTAGCAGGTCGGTCTCCCGGGCGACGGTGACCCCCCGGGCGCGCAGCGCGTCGGCGAGGCGGCTGCCCCCGTCGTCGTCGGTGGCGACCGGGGAGAGGAAGCCGGGGTCTCCCGGGTCGGGCTGGTCCAGCTCGTGGGCGGCGATCGTGCCGGCGAGCAGGGCGGCGGCCAGCGCCAACGGCACGAGCACCCGGTGCCGGCGGCGGCGTCGCCGCACGGGCGCGGCCGGTGGCGGGCCGCCCGCAGCCGGCGGGGCCGGCGGTGGACCGTCGACCGTGGCGGTGGTGGGGCCGGTCACCGGGTGCCCCCGTCCGGTGGTGGGGCGGACAGCGCCCGGTCCAGGTCGTCGGCGAGTTCCCGCATCCGCCGGTCGTGGTCGGCGGCGGCCGGGCGCTGGGCGTACCACAGCTCGGCGAAGATGGCCCCGGCGGCGCGCAGCGGCGGGTCGACCGGGGGCCGGGCGCGGGCCGCCGCGTCGGTCAGTTCGGTGACGGTCATCCCGGCCCGGGGGGCCACCGCGCCGACCGCGACCAGCCGGCGGACCATGGCGCGCAGCCGCTCGCGGACGGCTTCGGCGTACCGGCCCTCGGCCGCCAGCCGGTCGGCCAGGGAGCGCGCGGCGTCGGCCGGGAGGTCGTCGTCGGCGCTACGGGGGCGGGGCAGCGCCACCGCGCCCGGCCCGTCGGCCGTCCGGCGTCGCTGCCGGGGCAGCCGCCACCGGGGCATCCTCAGGCGGGGCAGCCGCAGCCGGGGCAGCCGGCGGGGCACCCAGGCCGGGAAGTGGTACCAGGCGAGCGCCACCACCCCGGCCAGCAGCACCACCAGCAGCGCCGCCAGCGGCAGCGGCAGCACGTCGCCGAGCGCGGCGACGGCCTCGGTCCACCACCGGCTCACCTGCCGACCGCCGGCAGGTGAGCCGCGACGAGCCCCGCGGGGGTACGGGCGAGCTGGATGTCCAGCCCTTCGGTGCGCATCCGGACGTCCAGGTGGATCACCGCGTCCAGGCAGGCCAGGGCGGGGTAGGCGACGCTGTTCACCGCGCCGAAGGCGAGCATGGTGGCGGCGACCCGTACGCCGGGGTCGGCCAGGTCGACCAGGTGCAGCGACTCGACGCCGAAGAAGAGACCGAGGGCCAGCCCGACCCGCAGCACCCACCAGCCGAGGTAGCCCAGCAGCCGGACGGCGGCGGCCCGGCCCCGCACCGCGACGCGGGCCGCCCGGGGCACCGCCGACACCCCGGGCACCCGGTCCAGCACCACCGCCGCGGCGACCGAGCCGAGCAGCCCGTAGCCGACCAGCCAGGCCGGGCCGAGCAGCGCCGCGATCAGCATCAGCAGGCCCACCGCCGGGGCGAGCAGCAGGGTGACGCCCCAGCGGGCGCCGGCCGGGCGGAGCAGTTCCGCCACCGTGGCCCGGCGGCCGAGCAGCGCCGCGCCGGCCGCCCGCGCTGCCGGGTTGCCGAGCAGTAGGACGATCACCGCCTCGGCGGCGGCGCCCACCGCGAGCAGTTGCCACCACAGCGGGAACACCCCGCTGTCGCTCCACCAGACCGGGGGCAGCGCGTCGGCGAGCCGGCGCAGCGGATACAGCAGCAGTTGTTCACCGGCGGCGAGCAGGACGCCCAGCGGGACCAGCACCCGGCCCTGGTCGCGCAGCAGCAGGACGGCGGAGTCGAGCAGTTCGCCGACGGTGAGCGGACGCCGGGGAAGCACGGCGGTCGGGCCGACGTCGGGCACGCGTACTCCTGCGGATGGTGGCTGGCGGGCGGCGACCTGCCCGGGGATCATGGTGACACGGGACGACCGGCCGGGCGGACCCACCGTGCGGCTCACGCGATGCGGTCATCGGGGGAGATATCGCGCGTGGGACGTGCGGAGGCACCTCGTCCGGCAGTACCGTGCCATCCAGACGCCGATCCCACCAACTGAACGGGGATGGAAACATAAACCCCATGAGAGCCCGGGTACTGGTGGTCGACGACGACCCCGCGCTCGCCGAGATGCTCGGCATCGTCCTGCGCAGCGAGGGTTTCCTGCCCTCCTTCGTCGCCGACGGGGAACGGGCGTTGGCCGCGTTCCGGGACAGTCGCCCCGATATCGTGCTGCTCGACCTGATGCTGCCTGGAATGAGCGGCATCGACGTGGCACGGGCGATCCGTGGCGAATCGGGCGTGCCGATCGTCATGCTGACCGCCAAGAGCGACACCGTCGACGTGGTGCTCGGCCTGGAGTCCGGTGCCGACGACTACGTGGTCAAGCCGTTCAAGCCCAAGGAGTTGGTGGCCCGGATGCGGGCCCGGCTGCGTCGGGGCGAGGACGTCGCACCGGAGATGCTGACCATCGGCCCGCCCGGCAACCAGATCACCATCGACGTGCCGGCGCACACCGTCAGCCGCGACGGCGAGGAGGTGAAGCTGACGCCGCTGGAGTTCGACCTGCTGGTCGCGCTCGCCCGCAAGCCGCGTCAGGTCTTCACCCGGGAGGTCCTGTTGGAGCAGGTCTGGGGCTACCGGCACGCGGCGGACACCCGGCTGGTCAACGTGCACGTGCAGCGGCTACGCGCCAAGATCGAGCCGGATCCGGAGCGGCCGGAAATCATCCTGACCGTGCGGGGCGTGGGCTACAAGGCGGGTACCGGATAGCCTGGGTTGCACCGTGACCAGTGCACCCGCCCCCACCCCCGAGCACACCGCCGGCTGGCGCCCCGCCGCGCGGGCCCTGCGGCGCGTGCTGGTGGGCCGCGCGCTGCGGGTGACCGCCGGCCTGCGTCAGACCTGGCGACGGTCGTTGCAGGTCCGGGTGGTGACCATCACGCTGGTGGTGTCCAGCCTGCTGGTCGGCGGCTTCGCCTACCTCATCGCCGACAAGATCACCAGCATCCTGCTCGACAACGCCGAGACCGACGTGCTGCTGCGGCTGCGCAACGGCAGCGACTACTCGGCCAAGCAGTTCTTCCTCTACAGCCAGCCGCAGGAGGCGCAGCTCCAGGACACCATCGAGGGCACGGTCAACTACCTGGCCGGGGGTGACCCGCAGCAGACCAGCGGGGTGGTGGTCGCCATCACCGCCGACAACTACGCCGGCATCATCGAGACCCGTACCTCGCCGGCGATGGACGTGCGCCCGCTGGTCAGCCGGGAGCTGCGGGCCGCCGTCGCCGACGGCAAGGTGGCCCACCAGATCCGCACCGGACGACTCGCCGGCGAACGGACGAAGTACCTGGTCTACGGCTCGCCGGTGCCGACCCGCTTCGGCCAGCTGGAGCTGTACTATCTCGTCCCGCTCAACCGGCAGGACGCCACCGCCGCCGACGCGCGGGCCACCGTGCTGGCCACCGGGGTGGCCCTGGTGCTGCTGCTGGGCCTGCTCGCCGCCCTGGTCACCCGGTTGGTGGTGACCCCCGTCCGGGTCGCCGCGCGCACCGCCCAACGGCTCTCCGCCGGCCTGCTCGACCAGCGGATGGTCGTCGACGGCGAGGACGACCTCGCCCTGCTCGCCGCCTCGTTCAACCAGATGGCGACCAACCTGCAACGGCAGATCCTCCGCCTGGAGGAGATGTCCCGCCTGCAACGCCGGTTCACCTCCGACGTCTCGCACGAGCTGCGGACCCCGCTGACCACCGTCCGGATGGCCGCCGACCTGATCTTCGCCGAGCGTGACGAGTTCGACCCGGCGGTGGCCCGCAGCGCCGAGCTGCTCCAGGCGGAGCTGGACCGGTTCGAGGAGCTGCTCACCGACCTGCTGGAGATCAGCCGCTTCGACGCCGGCTTCGCCATGCTCGACTCCGAGCCGACCGACCTGGTGCCGGTGGTGCACCGGGTCGCCGACCGCCTCGCCGGGCTGGCCGAACGGGTCGGCGTCACCATCGAGCTGGCCGTGCCGACCACCCCGGTCATCGCCGAGGTGGACCCGCGCCGGGTCGAGCGGGTGCTGCGCAACCTGGTCGGCAACGCCGTGGAGCACGGCGAGGCGAAGCCGGTGGTGATCACCCTCGGCGTCGACCAGACCGCCGTCGCGGTCACCGTCCGCGACCACGGCGTCGGGCTGAAGCCGGGCGAGGAGAAGCTGGTCTTCAACCGGTTCTGGCGGGCCGACCCGTCCCGGGCCCGGCAGACCGGCGGCACGGGGCTGGGCCTGTCGATCAGCCTGGAGGACGCCCGGCTGCACGGCGGCTGGCTGGAGGCGTGGGGCGCTCCCGGGCAGGGCGCCCAGTTCCGGCTCACCCTGCCGGTCCGCTCCGGGGACCGGCTCACCACCTCACCGCTGCGGCTGGTGCCCGCCGACGCCACCCTGCCGTTCGGTGGCCCCCGCGACGGCGACCTGCTGGCCATCGGACCGGCCGGCGGGGGTGTGCTGGCCATCGGCCCCGGGTCCGCCACCGGTGCCGACGAGCGGGCGGAGGCCCGGTCGTGAACCGGCCCCGGGCCCTGGCCGGGCTGCTCTGCGCCGCACTGCTGGCCGCCGTCGCCAGCTGTGGCATCCCCGACCGCACCGACGTGCAGGTCGACGGCTCCGGGCCGGCCGCGTCGGCGGGCTCGTCCAGCTTCGCTCGCGGCGAACCCCCCACCCGGACGGCCAGCGGCGCCGACCGGGAAGCGTTCGTCCGCAACTTCCTGGCCGCCGCGGCCGGCGAGCCCGAGCGGGCGTACGCCCGGGTCAAGCAGTTCATCGCCCGGGAGGACCGCAACCGGCTCGCCGAGAAGCAGGGCAGCGAGGTCGCGATCAACGTGGTCCGGCTGATCGAGAATCCGGTGATCACCGAGAACGCCAGTGGCCTGCTCACCGTCCGGGTGCCGGTGCAGCAGGTGGGGGTGCTGCGGGCCAACGGGGTGCTCGGCCCGCCGGTGGTGACCGACACGGAATACCAGTTCTCGCTGCGCGGCTCCGCCGAGCCGGGCCAGGAGGGCACCGAGGCCGGCGGCTACTACGTCACCGATCCGCCCTCCGTGCTGCTGCTCGACACGCTGTCTTTGCGGGACTACTACCAGACCCGGACGGTCTACTTCTGGAACTCCGACGCCACCCGGCTGGTCGCCGACCAGCGCTACCTGCCGCTGGCCGTGCCGGCCGAGCGGCTGGTCAGCGAGGCGGTCAAGTGGCTGATCGCCGGACCGTCGGAGTGGCTGCGGCAGGGGGTGAGCGGCCTGCCGGACCGCACCGCCCTGATCAACAACGCCGTCAAGACCGACGGCCGGTGGGAGGTCAACCTCGACCTGCCCGGCGACGACCGGCGCAAGCTGGAGAAGCTCGGCATCCAGTTGGCCTGGTCGCTGTCCGACCTGGACGGGCCGCTCCAGCTCACCACCCGCAACCAGTCCCGGGTGACCATCGACGACCTCGCCGCGCACCGCCTGGCCAACCCGGTCTACCCGCTCACGCAGGGGCCGCAGCGGTTCACCGTCTACGCCGGGGCGATCCACCCGCTCGCCTTCGAGGCCGAGGCGATCGGCACCGTGCCGGTCCGCACCGAGGACAACCACGACGTCGTCTCGGCCGCCGTGCGGCGGACCGCCGAGAAGACCCTCGCGGCCCTGGTCACCACCGCCGGTGGCGGCCGGCAGCGGCTGGTCACCGGGTCGGGGGTGGCGCCGGTGCAGGTGATGACCCCGGGGGCGCAGACCTTCGCGGCGATCGGCCGGCCGGTCTGGCTGCGCCCGCTCGGTGCGGCCCAGCCGTACGGGCTGGTGGTGGCTGATGGGCGGCTCTACCGGTTCGACGACCGGGCCCGGATGGTGCCGGTGCCGGTGGGCGTGGCGGGTCCGGTCAGCGCGGTGGCCGCCTCGCTGGACGGACACCGGATCGCGCTGATCGTCGGTGGGCGGCTCTGTCTCAGCACGGCCAGCCTCGACGGCGGGGTGGTCTCGCTCGGCCCGGTACGCCATGTCGCCACCACGCTGACCGACCTGTCGGCGGTGGACTGGGCGCAGGAGAACGCGCTGGCCGTGGCCGGTTCCACCAACCGTTCCGCCGTGTACGAGGTGGGCGTGGACGGGGTGCAGCAGACTCCGCTGGTCACCGACGTGGGCGCCCGGGTGACCCACCTGGCGGTGTACCCGGGCAACCCGACGTACGTGCTGCCGACGGTGATGATGATGTACGAGGCCAACGGGGTCTCCTACCGCTTCCGGGCGTCGTCGGCGGAGACGATCCGGGGCGAGCAGGTGCTCGACGTGCCGCCCCCGCCCGCCGGTGGCCGGGCGGGCAGCCCGACCGCGCCGTTCTTCCTGTTCTGAGCCGGCCGTGCCGGACGTGGGCGGGCTCTGGGCCGACCTGAGCGATCTGGTCTTCCCGACCGGGTGCGCGGGGTGCGGCCGGCGGGACGCGCGCCTGCGGCAGGGCTGCTGCCCGCAGTGCGTACGCGGGCTCGCCGCGCTGCGCCCGGTGCCGGCGCGCCCCACCCCGGCCCCGCCCGACCTGCCCCCGTGCCACGCCCTCGGTCCGTACGCGGGGCCGCTGCGGGAGGCGCTGCTGGCGTACAAGGAACGGGGTCGGCACGGGCTGGCCCGGCCGTTGGGCGGGTTGCTGGCGGAGGTGGTGGCGGCCTCGGTGGGCGAGGCCCGGCCGGTGCTGCTGGTGCCGGTGCCGGACCGGGCGGCGGCAGCCCGGGAGCGCTACGGCGACCACCTGACCCGGTTGGCCCGGCACGCGGCGATCCGGTTGCGGCGGGCCGGCTGGGACGTGCGGACGGCGGTGCCGGTGCGGGCGTTGCCCCGGCCGGATTCGGTGGAGCTGGACCGGGCGGGGCGGGCCGCGGCGGCCCAGTCGGCGTTCCGGCTGCGGCCCGGTTGGGCCGGGCGGGGTGCCGGTGGCCGGGCGGTGGTGGTGCTGGACGACATCCTGACCACCGGGGCGACCCTGGCGGCGGTGAGTCGGACTTTGCGTGCGGCGGGAATGACGCCATACGGCGCGGCCGTGCTGGGTGCAACGCAAAAACGGCGGTGATGGTGACGCTTCGTGTTTCCGTTTCACCCCATGGTGTTGGTTGCTGTTAATTCTCTGAGGGTTTCCCGCAACCGGGGGTGACTGTCGCCCGTACAGGAGTTAGCGTTTTCGTGTCGGGGGTAGGAAGGTTTCCCACCAGCCCCCGACGGTGGAAGGAGGCGTAGCCGTACCTGACCGGTCGACGCTCCCAGGGGCCCTCCCGAGGTCGCGCGGCCGGATTCGAAAGATCAGCCGGCCATCCGGAAAAGGGAGGTCACGTGGACATCGTGGTCAAGGGTCGAAACGTCGAAGTGCCGGACCATTACCGGGTACACGTAGCGGAGAAACTCGCAAAAATCGAACGCTACGATCACAAGCTCATCCGGGTCGATGTGGAGCTGTTCCACGAACGCAATCCCCGGCAGTCCGACACCTGCCAGCGAGTGGAGATCACCTGCGTCTCCCGGGGTCCGGTGATCCGGGCCGAGGCCTGCACGAACGACTTCTACAGCGCACTGGACGCCGCGATCGCCAAGCTGGACACCCGACTGCGCCGGGCGGCCGACCGTCGCCGCGTACACCGGGGGCGGCACGCGCCGATCTCGGTCGCCGCCGCCACCGCCGGTCTGCCGGTGGCCGGCCTGGACGACGCGAACGTGTCCGCCGGTGGCACGGCCACCGCCGTCGAGGAGCGCCCGGAGGAGCACGACGACCAGCCCTGGCACATCGCGCGGGCGAAGGTGCACCCCGCCGACCCGATGACCGTCGATGACGCCCTGTTCCAGATGGAGCTCGTCGGCCACGACTTCTACCTGTTCCACGACAAGGAGTCCGGCCGCCCCAGCGTCGTCTACCGTCGCCACGCCTACGACTACGGCATCATCTCCCTCGACACCTGACCCACCCGCCCCGCTCTCCCCGCCCACCCGGCGGTGTCGATCAAGAGGTTCGCGTCACCTTCGAAGATCCATCTGACGCGAACCTCTTGATCACCGCGGCGGGAGGGGGTGGGGATCAGTGGGGAGGAAGGACCAGAGGACGGTGTCGGGGCGGGGGGTGTCCGGCGTCGGAGCGGGGAGGCGGGCGCGCATCACGCCCTCCCGGTGGAAACCGGCCCGGTCCAGCACCCGCTGGGAGGCGGTGTTCCAGGGGGCCGTACCGGCCCAGAGGCGGGCCAGGCCCACCGGGCCGCACGTCCAGCCGGCCAGCAGCCGGACCGCCCGGGTGGCCAGCCCCCGCCCCCGCGCCTCGGGCAGCAGGCTGTAGCCGATCATTGCCTGGCCGGTGGCCGGCTCGTCGTAGATCAGTGCACAACCACCGACCATCGTGCCGGTCACCGCGTCGCACAGCGCGAAGTCGGCCGCCCGGCCGGTCAGCCAGTCGCTCTCGGCAACGGCGCAGCGCCGGTCGATGTCCGCCCTGGTTGGTGCAACCGGACGGACCCGGGTCGCCACCACCTCGGGGCGGGTGTGCAACCGGTGCAGCACCTCGGCGTCGGCAGGCGTGAGCCGGCGCAGGGTCACCACCGTGTCGGTGAGCCGCCCGTCGGGCAGGTCCGGCAGCAGGCGCGGGACCGGGCCGGGCGGGTCGTCGGCGAGGCGTACCCAGGCGAGCAGGTCGTACCGGTCGCCGTCGCGGCCCGCGCCGGCTGCCCGGCGTACCCCTTCGGGGTGGAAACCGGCGGCCAGCGCGACCCGCTGGCTGGCCGGGTTCTCGGCCCTGATCAGCAGCTCCAGCCGGGCCAGGCCGGCCTGGAACGCGGCCGTCGCCAGGGCCCGGGTGGTGGCGGTGGCGATCCCGCGCCGCCGGGCCCGCGGTGCCACCCAGTAGCCCAGCTCCGCCTGCCCCCGACCCGGCACCACCTGGCTGAGCCCGGCCCCGCCGACCAGCCGGTCGGTTCCGGCATCGGCGATCGCGTACGCGGCGCCGCCGCTGCGCCACGCCGCCGGGGCGCCCTCGGCGATCCACCAGTGCGCGTCGGCGACCGTGTACGGCTGCGGCATCACCGGATTGAACCGCAGGTTCACCGGATCGTCGCAGCCGGCGGCGAGGTCCTCGGCGTCGTCCGGCCGCAACGGCCGCAGCCGCACCGGTCCGGCCTCGATGACCTCCGGGGTCACGTCAGGTCCTCGGCGAGCAGTGCGCCGACCCAGGCGTCGACCCGCTCACCCCGGTGCGACACGCCGCCCCGCAGGGTGCCCTCGACGGTGAAGCCGGCCTTCTCGGCGGCCCGCCGGGAGGCGGTGTTGCCGACGTGGGCCTTCCACTCGACCCGGACCAGGCCGAGGCCGGTGACGCCCCAGGCGGCGAGCGCGCCCAGCGCGGCCGGCATCCAGCCCCGGCCCCGGGCCTGCGGCGCGGTCATGAAGCCCACCTCGGCCCGCAGCGGGTCGACGGGGTTCAACCGCAGGTCGACGGTGCCGGCGAAGGCGTCGTCCGGGTCGGCCAGCACGAAACACGCGCTGCTGCCCCGCGCCCAGGCCAGCCCGCCGTAGGTCAGGTAGCCCTCGGCGTCGGTGCGCTGGTAGGGGTGCGGCACGCTGGTCCACCGGACGGTGTCCGGGTCCTGGCAGGTGGCGACCACCCCGTCCAGGTCGCGTTCCTCCATCGGCCGCAGCCGCAACTCGGTGTCCCCGGCGGTGGCGAACAGGACGGGCTGCGGCCGGCCGAACACGGCGGCCCGCCGGGCGTCCAGGGTGCCCGGCCCGGCCGGACCGTCCGCGCCGGCCGCCGGCACCTCGCCGGGCAGCAGCGAGCCGACCCAGCCCTCGACCCGGCCGTTCCCGGCGGGCCGGGCGAGCCGCAGCTCACCGGAGATCTGGAAACCGGCCCGCAGGGCGACCAGCCGGGAGGCGTGGTTGCCCACCTCGGCCTGCCAGATCAGCCGACGCAGCGCCAGGGCGTCGAAGGCCCAGCGGGCGACCGCCCGGGTGGCCCGCACGGTGACCCCCCGGCCCCGGGCCCAGGGGGCGGTCCAGTAGCCGATCTCGCCGGTCTCGACCTCCCGGTCGATCGTGACCAGGCCGCAGGAGCCGAGCAGTTCGCCGGTGGCGGCGTCGCAGACCGCGAACGGCGCACCGCTGCCGTCGGCCCAGGCGCGGGCGCTCATCCCGGTGACGAACCCGTGGGCGTGTTCAGGCCGGTACGGACGCGGTACGGTGGTCCAGCGCTGGATGTCCGGGTCCTGGCAAGCCCGGTGCACGTCGTCCGCGTCCGAGGCGAGCCACGGACGCAGCAGCAGGCCGTCCTCGATGATCTCCACAGGCTCCATGCGGGTCATCGTGCCGGATCGTTCGCGGTGGGCGTAACCGGATAACCACCGGGCGGCGGGTTGAGCCGAGCGTTATGTCGGTTTGGTCGGGTCGGACCGCCGCCACCAGTGACCATTGCGCCGACTGAGCGCCTACGATGGTTCGAGACTGTCTAGGGGAGCGTTGATCCGTGTCGATTCTGGAAAGGGTCCTCCGCGCGGGCGAGGGCCGTATGGTGCGCCGGCTGAAGGCCATCGCCGCCGCCGTCAACTCGATCGAGGACGACTACGTCAACCTCACCGACGACGAGCTGAGGTCACTGACCGACCAGTACCGGGAGCGGCTCGCCGATGGTGAGACCCTCGACGACCTGCTGCCCGAGGCGTTCGCCACGGTGCGCGAGGCGGCCGCCCGGGTGCTCGGCCAGCGGCCGTACGACGTCCAGGTGATGGGTGGCGCGGCGCTGCACTTCGGCAACATCGCCGAGATGAAGACCGGTGAGGGCAAGACGCTGACCTCGGTCATGGCGGTCTACCTCAACGCGCTCTCCGGCAAGGGCGTGCACGTGGTCACCGTCAACGACTACCTGGCCCAGCGCGACGCCGCCTGGATGGGTCAGGTGCACGAGTTCCTCGGCCTGACCGTCGGCGTGGTGCTGCCCAACCGGCCGGCCGCCGAGCACAAGGCCGCCTACGAGTGCGACATCACCTACGGCACCAACAACGAGTTCGGCTTCGACTACCTGCGCGACAACATGGCCTGGTCCCACGAGGAACTTGTCCAGCGCGGGCACAACTTCGCCGTGGTCGACGAGGTCGACTCGATCCTGATCGACGAGGCCCGGACCCCGCTGATCATCTCCGGCCCCGCCGAGCACTCCGCCCGCTGGTACGGCGAGTTCGCCGGGGTGGTGGCCCGCCTCCAGGCCGGCAAGGACGGCGAGGGCGACTACGAGGTCGACTACGCCAAGCGCACCATCGCGGTCACCGAGCGCGGTGTGGCCAAGGTCGAGGACCGGCTCGGCATCGACAACCTCTACGAGTCGGTGAACACCCCGCTGGTCGGCTACCTCAACAACGCGATCAAGGCCAAGGAGCTCTACAAGCGCGACAAGGACTACATCGTCAGCGACGGCGAGGTCCTGATCGTCGACGAGTTCACCGGGCGCATCCTGCACGGCCGCCGCTACAACGAGGGCATGCACCAGGCGATCGAGGCCAAGGAGGGGGTGGAGATCAAGCAGGAGAACCAGACCCTGGCCACCATCACCCTCCAGAACTACTTCCGCCTCTACGAGAAGCTCTCCGGCATGACCGGTACCGCCCAGACCGAGGCGGGCGAGTTCAACAAGGTCTACAAGGTCGGCGTGGTGACCATCCCGACGCACCGGCCGATGGTCCGGATGGACAAGGCCGACGTCATCTACAAGACCGAGAAGGCCAAGTTCAACGCGGTCATCGAGGACATCGCCGAGCGGCACCAGGCCGGCCAGCCGGTGCTCGTCGGCACCGTCTCGGTGGAGAACTCCGAGATCCTGTCCACGCTGCTGCGCCGCCGGGGCATCCCGCACTCCGTGCTGAACGCGAAGTTCCACGCCCGCGAGGCCGAGATCGTCGCCCAGGCCGGCCGCAAGGGCGCGGTCACCGTCGCCACCAACATGGCCGGCCGGGGCACCGACATCCTGCTCGGCGGCAACGCCGAGTTCCTCGCCGCCAGCGAGCTGCGCCAGCGCGGCCTCGACCCGGTCGAGCAGGAGGAGGAGTACGCCAAAGCGATGGAGGAGGTCCTGCCCACCTGGAAGCAGGCGTGCGAGACCGAAGCCGAGGAGGTGGCCGCCGCCGGTGGCCTCTACGTGCTCGGCACCGAGCGGCACGAGTCCCGCCGGATCGACAACCAGCTACGCGGCCGGGCCGGCCGGCAGGGTGACCCGGGCGAGTCCCGGTTCTACCTGTCGCTCCAGGACGAGCTGATGAAGCGGTTCCGGGCCGGTGCGGTCGAGGCGGTGATGGAGCGGTTCAACATCCCGGAGGACGTGCCCATCGAGTCGAAGATGGTCACCCGGCAGATCAAGAACGCCCAGGCCCAGATCGAGGGCCAGAACGCCGAGATCCGTAAGAACGTCCTCAAGTACGACGAGGTGCTCAACAAGCAGCGCCAGGTGATCTACGCCGAGCGGCTGCGGGTGCTCAACGGCGAGGACCTCTCCGACCAGGTCCGCAACATGATCGACGACACCGTTGGCGCGTACGTGGTGGGCGCCACCAGCGACGGTTACGCCGAGGACTGGGATCTCGAGCAGCTCTGGGCCAGCCTCAAGCAGCTCTACCCGGTGGGCGTCACCATCGAGGAGCTGGAGGAGGAGGTCGGCTCCCGGGCGGGCCTCGACCAGGACTTCCTGCTGGCCCGACTCCGCGAGGACGCGAACGCCGCGTACGACCGGCGCGAGGAGAACCTCGGCGAGGAGGCCACCCGCCAGTTGGAGCGGATGGTGCTGCTCCAGGTCATCGACCGCAAGTGGCGCGAGCACCTCTATGAGATGGACTACCTCCAGGAGGGCATCAGCCTGCGGGCGTACGCCCAGCGCGACCCGGTCATCGAGTACCAGCGCGAGGGCTTCGACATGTTCGCCACGATGATGGAGGGCATCAAGGAGGAGACGGTCGGCTTCCTCTACAACCTGGAGGTGCAGGTCCAGGAGCCGGAGCCGGAGGCCGAGGAGGTCCAGCTGCTGGAGAAGCCGGTCGAGATCCGGGCCAAGGGTCTGAACCGGGCACCGCAGCAGCAGGGGCTGCAATACTCCGCCCCCACGATCGACGGTGAGGCGGGCGCGGGTGCGGTGGCCGTGGAGCGGCCCGAGCCCGAGCCGTCCGCCCCGGCGCTCGGCATCGGGGGTGGGCAGCCGCAGGCTCCGTCGCAGGCCCGTCCGGCCGCCGGTGGGTCGCGTCGGCCGGCTGCCGCCGGGGCGAGCGGTCAGGCCGCCGCGGCCAGCAGCGCCCGGCGGAACACCGGCCCGGTCGACCGGGCCGCCGAGGGTGGCCCGTCCCGCAACGCCCCCTGCCCCTGCGGCTCCGGCCGCAAGTACAAGCGCTGCCACGGCGCCCCCAACGGCGGCGCCTGACCCACCACCCCAGCCTGATCCGGGAACGCCCTCCCGCTCTGTCGAGCGGGAGGGCGTTCCCGTCCCCTGCCGCCCCCGCCTTTGCGCCCCTGCCTTTGTGCGGTGATCAAGAGGTTTGCGTCAGCTTCGAAGATCAAATTGACGCAAACCTCTTGATCAACACGACCGGGTGGCCCCACCGGGCCAGCCTGACCCCGCGTGGCCGGGTGACCCACCCGGCCCGGGTGGGTCAGATGACCTGGAGGGTGGTGCAGAGCCAGTTGCCCCGGCGGTGTTCGAGACGCAGGGCCATCGCCCAGCTCCGGCTGCCGCCGGTGACCACGGCGGCCACCTCGACCGCCGCCGGCCGCGGCTGGCACACCCGCAGCCGGCGCAGGTGCACGGCGGGCCGGGTGGAGCGGCGGCGTACCGGCGGGGTGCGGGCGGCGGCGCGGGCGAGCTGCTCGGCCACCTCGACGGTGCGCCCCGGCTCGACCAGGGCCCGGATCTGGCCGGGTGGCCGGTAGCCGTTGAGGATCTCCAGGCAGGTGCCGACGAACCGGTGGGCGGCCCGGGTCGCCTCGGGGGTGGTGGTGGCGGGCGGCGGCAGGGGCGGGGCGGCCGGGTGCCCGGGGCGGGGTCGGGGATCGGGCCGCCGGCCGGTGGGTCGGCCGGCGGCGGGCCGACCCGTGCCGAACAGGTCGAGGGCGAGCTGGCCGGGTGGCCGGGGCCAGAGATCCGGCACCTCGTCGACGTAGGGCGGGTCGGTGACGGGGGCCGGGCGTAACCGGATCGGCGGTCGGGTCGGCCCCGGACGGCGGGAGTCGGCCATCGTTGCCCCCTCGTTCTCTGCGTTTGCCTTCGTTTGCTTCCGACAGCGTCGATTGTCGGGCACGGCAACGCCCAGGGTCAATGGCTCAGCGGGATGGTCCGGTCACTCCGGGTCGCGGTCGGTGAGCGGGTTGCCGCGTACCCACTCGGCGGTCTCGGCGTACTTGAGCTGGATGTACTCCTCCAGCCGGGCCCGCTCGACCCGCCACTGTCCCCGTCCGCCGATCTTGATGGCGGGCAGCTCGCCGCTGCGTACCATGTGGTAGACCTGCGAGTCCGACACGTTCAGCTCGGCGGCCACGTCGGAGAGCAGGAGAAACCTCGGCTCCACGGAAACCCCTCGGCTTGGCGTCGTTCGGCCCAGTTTGCCACCGACAGCCTTCCCCGCCCAGCACCGCCCGTCGACTGGTGCGGCGGCTTCCCCCGGGGCGGTGCGCGGTGTATGACGGTCTGGACGTACGGCATGATCGGCGTTCGGGGCGGCCGTCCGCCGCCCCGGTGAGCGGAGACGACCAGGGGAGACGACGGTGGGCGACGAGCTGGTCCGGGTGTACGTGCCGGCGACCGTGCCGATGCTGGCCCTGCTGCGGGAGCGGGGGCTGCCAGCCAGCGGCGGCCACGCGGTCACCCCCGCCCTGCGCGAGTGGTACGCCGAGGGCGACGAGGAGGAGCTGGAGTACGTCGCCTTCACCCGGGCCGCCCAGGATGCCCTGCAACTGCTGCGGGAGGACGCCGACGCGCCCCGTCGCCGGGTCGTGGTGTCGGTGGACCTGCCCGCCGGCCTCGTCGGCCGGGGTGACGGTGAGCTGGGTTCCAGCGTGGTCGACCTCGACGGGCCGCTGCCGGCGTCGGCGGTGGCCGCGCTGCACGTGGACGGGGCCGAGGCGGTCGGGGACGTGGCCGCCGCCGTGGACGTGGTGGTCGAGGCGCTCGGCGGTGACCCGGACGCCCAGTTCACGGTGGACGGGGCCGAGGACCACGAGCTGGAGTGGTACGACCCGTCCGAGTGGGAACTGCTGCTGCGTAGCGTGTCCTGAGCGGGGCCGGGCCGGATCAGTCCTCGGCGGGGTCCTCCGGGTCGTCGTCGCGCGGGGTCGGGCCGAGGGTGCGGCCGAAGAGGACGACGGTGGTCAACGCGCCGACGAAGAGCACCCAGATGCCGTTGTCGATCCGCGAGGTGCCCATGCTGGTCTGGGCCACCGCGTCCGCCTCGCTCAGCGCGCCCGCCAGGTCCAGCAGGGTCCGCCCGCCGATCCGGATGATCACCTCGGTGAGCAGCAGGAGCAGACCGGGCCCGGCCCCGGCGAGCAGGTAGGCCGGCCAGCGCGGGGCCGTGGCGTCCGGGGCGTGCCGGACGGCCCGGCGGCGGGCCCAGGTGAGGTAGCCGAAGGCGAGCAGCCCGGCC
Organism: Micromonospora sp. WMMD730; assembly: GCF_049178955.1. NCBI lineage: Bacteria > Bacillati > Actinomycetota > Actinomycetes > Micromonosporales > Micromonosporaceae > Micromonospora > Micromonospora sp. WMMD730. The sequence goes on along the minus strand of NZ_JBMHML010000002.1, from coordinate 6,229,339 downwards.
ACCAGCCCGCCGAGCAGCGACTCGGTGCGGGAGACCCACTTCGCGGCGCCGACCAGCGACGCCTGGGAGTCGCCGGCCCCGAACAGGTCGAACAGCGGGTCCCGGGCCTGGCTGAACAGCACCACGAACAGCAGCGTGCCGAGGGCGGCGGTGACCACCGCGCCGACCGGGGCCGGGGTACGTGCCCCGGCCAGCGCCCCACCGATGATGGCCGCCGCCGCGCTGGTGCCGGCGATGGTGTTGGTGGTGGCGTTGTCGGCGTACGTCAGGTTGATCGCCAGTGCGGTGCCCAGCCCGACCAGCATGCCGGCTCCGATCGCCGCCGCGAAGCGCAGCGCGGCCCGGTCGCCGAGCCGGCGGGCGGCCAACTCGCTCGCGGCCAGCGCGACGGCCGCCCCGGCGACCAGGGCGGCGGAGATCACCCCGGGCAGGGCGAAGGCGGACAGCGTGATCGCGGTGAGCCCGACCGCCGCCGAGTGGATCGCCTCCCGGGTGGACCAGAGCATCGCCGCCAGCCAGCCGAGGGCCAGCACCGCCAGCACGGGCGTGCCCGGGGCGTACCCGGTGCGCCCGGCCGGCTGCTCCGGCGACCGGTCGATGGACTCGGCCGTCGAGCTGCCGGGCTGGTTGCTCATCGTCTCCCCTTCGACACCGCGCCACCCCGGCACCGGGACGGGCCTCACCCTCGCGCGAACCAGCGTACGCGGACGGGCCGGACCGCCCCGGGCTGGGCGTGGCGGCTCCCGGCCGGCCCGGGAGCCGGGCGCGGGCGGGGTCGCCCGGGACGCCGCGCCGACGAGCCGGGGCGTGCCGGCGGACCGACCCGGCCGGCCGGTACCGACCCACCCTGTCTTTCTTCGTTCGGATGGCACTTCTGGTGGGGAATCGTCACCGAACAGCCGGTGTCCGCCTCGTGATCCACGGTGTGGGGCGGGCGGGGCGTGAGTCCCGCGAGCCGGGCGTGGGAGAATCGCCGGAGGTCCCGCCGCCGCGATCAGCTACTCCGCGCGGTGTCCGGCGTCCGGCCGTCCGGTCGGTGCCCGCGGGTCCGATTTCGCCGCCGCTGTCGAGATCGCCCAGGAGCCTGTGATGGACGCCGTGTTCTCCGTACCCGAGCCGCGCAACGAGCCGGTACGCACCTACGAGCCGGGCAGCGCCGACCGGGAGCGGCTGAAGCGGCGGCTGACCGAGCTGGCCGCCGACCGGATCGACCTGCCGATGACCATCGCCGGTGAGCAGCGGATGGCCGGCGGTGACCCGATCGACGTGGTCCAGCCGCACCGGCACGCGCACGTCCTCGGGGTCACCGGTCACGCCACCCACGACGACGCCCGCGCCGCCGTGCGGGCCGCCAAGGACGCCGCGCCGATGTGGCGGGCGCTGCCGTTCGAGGAACGCGCCGCGGTCTTCCTGCGCGCCGCCGAGCTGCTGGCCGGCCCGTGGCGGGACACCCTCAACGCGGCCACCATGCTCGGCCAGTCCAAGACCGCCGTCCAGGCCGAGATCGACGCGGCCTGCGAGTTCATCGACTTCCTCCGGTTCAACGTGCACTTCGCCCGGGAGCTGCTGGCCGCCCAGCCGAACTCGTCGCCGGGGGTGTGGAACCGGTTCGACCACCGCCCCCTGGAGGGCTTCGTCTACGCGGTGACCCCGTTCAACTTCACCGCGATCGCCGGCAACCTGCCGTCCGCGCCGGCCCTGCTCGGCAACACCGTGGTCTGGAAGCCGGGCCCCACCCAGCAGTTCGCGGCGCACTTCACCATGCGGCTGTTCGAGGCGGCCGGCCTGCCCCCCGGCGTGATCAACATGGTCACCGGGCGGGGCGAGGAGGTCTCCGACGTGGTGCTCGCCGACCCGGACCTGGCCGGCATCCACTTCACCGGCTCCACCAAGGTCTTCCAGCAGTTGTGGCGCACGGTCGGCGAGAACATCGCCTCCTACCGGGGCTACCCCCGGCTGGTCGGGGAGACCGGCGGCAAGGACTTCGTCGTCGCGCACACCAGCGCCGACGTCGACGCCCTGCACACCGCGCTGATCCGGGGCGCCTACGAGTACCAGGGCCAGAAGTGCTCGGCCGCCTCGCGGGCGTACGTGCCCCGGTCGCTGTGGGAGGGTGGCCTGCGGGACCGGCTGGCCGCCACCGCCGACGCGTTGACCTACGGCGACGTGACCGATTTCGGCAACTTCGGCGGTGCGGTGATCGACGCCCGCGCGTTCGACAGGCACACCGCCGCGCTGGAGTTGATCGGCGGGGACGACAGCTGCCGGGTGCTGGCCGGCGGCACCGCCGACGACACGGTCGGGTGGTTCGTCCGACCGACCCTGTTCGAGTGTGCCGACCCGGCCCACGAGACGTTCACCACCGAGTACTTCGGGCCGATCCTCGGCGTGCACGTCTTCGACGACGCCCGGTTCGACGACGTGGTCGCCCAGGCCGAGTCGGTCGCCCCGTACGCGCTGACCGGGTCGGTCTTCGCCACCGACCGCCGGGTGATCGACGCGGTGGCCGAGAAGATGCGGTACGCGGCAGGCAACTTCTACGTCAACGACAAGCCGACCGGGGCGGTGGTCGGGCAGCAGCCGTTCGGGGGTGCGCGGGCCAGCGGCACCAACGACAAGGCCGGCTCGTGGCACAACCTGGTCCGCTGGATGTCCCCCCGGACCATCAAGGAGACGTTCGTGCCGCCGACCGACCACACGTACCCGCACATGGGCTGAACCGGCGACGGCCGGCGGTGGCGTGCGACGACGTCCCCGCCGGCCGGGCCCGCCCGACCCGGCGACGGGCCGGCACACCCTGCGCGGTCGGGTCCGGGGCGGCGGTCGGGGGTGGTCCTGGGAGCACTGTCGTCGGCCGACAGTGCACATTGGAAATCCTCCCGGGTGGCAAATCCGGAAATCCTGGACGCCGGGACGGCAAAGTGGCAGCTTAGAGGGCATGGCGGATTCCGGAGTCAACCCCACCGCGGCGGCCCTGCTGGGTCTGTTGCACGAGGGGCCGATGACAGGTGGCCAACTGATGGCCGCCGCTGAGCGCCGACTGGCGCCGTACTGGTCGATGACACGCAGCCAGGTCTACCGTGAGTTGCCGGTGCTGGCTGAGCGTGGTTTCGTGCGGCTGGGCAAGCCCGGGCCGCGGATGAGTCAACCCTACGCGATAACCGCGGCCGGCAAGCGGACCTTCTCCCGCTGGCTGGCGGAGAATCCCGGTCGGGACACCATCCGCAACCCGATCGCCCTGCGGATCGCGTTCGGCAACCTGCACTCGGCCAGCCAGCTCAAGAACCTCTACACCTCAGCCAACGAATACCACACCGAGGCCCTCGCGTACGTCCGCGAACAGGTCAAGACCGCCAAGAAGGAGGGCGACGAGTACGACGCCAGCGCGCTGGAGTTCGCCGTCGCCTACCACAAGGCCGCGCTGTCCTGGCTCAAGACCGCCCCGGTCGGCTGATCATCCGCCCTGGTAGGTGGTGTGACGTGAGCGGACCGCCGCACGCACAGTACCCTTGTCTGTCGTGACCGCTGCCGATTACGCCGAACAGCTCAAGGAACTCGACGCGACCCTGCGCAACATCGAGGCGGTGCTCGACCTCGACCGTCTGCGGGAGGAGAAGGCCCGGCTGGAGGAGCAGGCGTCCGCGCCGGACCTCTGGGACGACCAGGCCAAGGCACAGCAGGTGACCTCGCAGTTGTCGTACGTCAACGGCGAGATCAGCAAGCTGGGCAGCCTGCGTTCCGGGCTCGACGACGCCCGGGTGCTGCTGGAGCTGGCCGAGGACGAGGCCGACTCCGGGGTGCTGGGCGAGGTCGAGTCCGAGATCGCCACGCTGACCAAGGCCATCCAGGAGATGGAGGTCCGCACCCTGCTCTCCGGCGAGTACGACTCCCGGGAGGCGCTGGTCGCCATCCGGGCGGGCGCCGGTGGGGTCGACGCGGCCGACTTCGCCGAGATGCTGCTGCGGATGTACCTGCGCTGGGCCGAGCGGCACGGCTACCCGACGGAGGTCTACGAGACCTCGTACGCCGAGGAGGCGGGCCTCAAGTCCGCCACCTTCACCGTCAAGGTGCCGTACGCCTACGGCACGCTCAGCGTCGAGTCGGGTACCCACCGGCTGGTCCGGATCAGCCCGTTCGACAACCAGGGCCGCCGGCAGACCAGCTTCGCCGGGGTGGAGGTGCTGCCGGTCACCGAGCAGACCGACCACATCGACATCCCGGAGAACGAGATCCGGGTGGACGTCTACCGGTCGTCCGGGCCAGGTGGGCAGAGCGTCAACACCACCGACTCGGCGGTGCGGCTCACCCACATCCCCACCGGCATCGTGGTGACCTGCCAGAACGAGAAGTCCCAGCTACAGAACAAGGCCTCCGCGATGCGGGTGCTCCAGTCCCGGCTGCTGGAGCGCAAGCGGCAGGAGGAGGAGGCGAAGCTGGCCGGCCTGAAATCCGGCAGCACCAGCTCCTGGGGCGACCAGATGCGCTCGTACGTCCTGCACCCCTATCAGATGGTGAAGGATCTGCGAACCGAGCAGGAGACCGGCAATCCGTCCTCGGTCTTCGACGGCGAGTTGGACAGCTTCCTCGAAGCCGGCATCCGCTGGCGTAAGCAGCAGCAGCTCGCCAACGACGCTGCGTGATCGAACGTGAACGGGGCGCGTCGTCGATCCCGGGTTGACCGGGCGAATCGATGACGCGCCCCGCATCGGCGGGGCGTGCCACTTGGCTCTGCGGTTACACCGCGTAGACTCACGACCCGTGATTCAGCTTGAGCAAGTGACGAAGACGTACCCGAAGGCGTCCCGGCCTTCGCTCGACAACGTGTCCGTCTCGATCGAGAAGGGCGAGTTCGTCTTCTTCATCGGACCGTCCGGCTCCGGCAAGTCCACGATCATCAAGATGCTGCTGCACGAGGTCGCCCCCAACAAGGGCCGGGTCATCGTCAACGGCAAGGACGTCACGTCGATGCGCTCCTGGAAGCGACCCCACTTCCGGCGCTCCATCGGCTGCGTCTTCCAGGACTTCCGGCTGCTGCCGAACCGCACCGCCTACGAGAACGTGGCGTTCGCCCTGGAGGTGATCGGCAAGACCAAGGCGGTGGCCCGCCGGGTCGTGCCCGAGGTGTTGGAGCTGGTCGGGCTCGGTGGCAAGGAGCACCGGTACCCGCACGAACTCTCCGGTGGCGAGCAGCAGCGGGTCGCGGTGGCGCGGGCGTTCGTGAACCGCCCGCTGATCCTGCTGGCGGACGAGCCGACCGGAAACCTGGACCCGGACACGTCGATCGAGATCATGCGCCTGCTGGACCGGATCAACCGCACCGGCACGACCGTCGTGATGGTCACACACGACTCCAACATCGTGAACCAGATGCGCCGTCGCGTCGTCGAGATCGAAAGCGGCCGCATCGTGCGCGACCAGGCCCGCGGCGTCTACGGGTGAGCCGGCGCTCCACCCCTGCCGTACGACCTGACGACGAACACCTCACGCCGGAGAGCCGGAGGAACACCCGATGCGGATGAAGTACGTCCTGTCCGAGGTACTGGTCGGACTGTGGCGCAACGTCACCATGACCGTCGCGATGATCATCACGATGGCGGTCTCGCTGACCATGCTCGGCGCCAGTGGCCTGATGTACAAGCAGGTCGGCGACATGAAGGACCTCTACTACAAGAACGTCGAAGTCTCGATCTTCCTCAAGACCGACGTCACCGAGCAGCAGCGCACCGACCTCGACGCCAAGCTGAAGAGCGACCCCCTGGTCAAGGAGGTCCTCTACGTCAACAAGGACGAGGCGTACAAGACCTTCAAGGAGATGTACCAGGACGCGCCCGACCTGGTGAACGCCGTGAAGCCGGACCTGCTGCCCGAGTCGTTCCGGCTGAAGCTGGTCAACCCGGAGCAGTACAAGAACATCTACGACCAGTACCAGGGCACCGAGGGCGTCGACGTGATCGTCGACCAGAGCCGGCTGCTCGACAAGATCTTCAACGTGCTCACCGCGATCCAGAACATCGCGCTGGCCGCCGCCGTGGTGATGGCGATCGCCGCGCTGCTGCTGGTCGCGAACACCATCCAGGTGGCCGCGTACAGCAAGCGGCGTGAGGTCGCGGTCATGAAGCTGGTCGGCGCGTCGAACTGGTTCATCCAGGCGCCGTTCGTGCTGGAGGCGGTGGTCGCCGGCCTGATCGGCTCGCTGCTGGGCCTGGTCGCGCTGATCGGGGCGAAACAACTGCTGTTCAGCGGATCGTTGAAGGCGCTGGAGGGGTTGCTCTCGCCCGTCCAGTGGTCGGACATCTTCCTGATGTTCCCGCTGATGGCCGGCGTCGGTGGCCTGATCAGCGCCGCCACCGCCTGGGTCACGCTCCGCTTCTACCTGCGGGTCTAGTCGCCGCAGCGCTCTCCGTGGGGACCCTCCCGGGCCGGGAAGAAACGGCGCGGGAGGGTCCTTGTCGTTCGGGTAGCATGATCCCCGCTCGCCGGCCGGGTGGTCGGTGAGCGTAGTGGAAGGGAGGTGGCGCCGGATGCCACGGGAGAAGGGCCGCAAGGTGGTCGCCTCCAACCGGAAGGCCCGCCACGACTACGCCATCCTCGACACGTACGAGGCGGGCATGGCGTTGACCGGCACCGAGGTCAAGTCGCTGCGTGCCGGGCGGGCCTCGCTGGTCGACGCGTTCGCCCAGGAACGTGACGGCGAGTTGTTCCTGCACGGCATGCACATCCCGGAGTACACCCAGGGCACCTGGACCAACCACGAGCCCCGGCGTACCCGCAAGCTGCTGCTGAAGCGGATGGAGATCGACAAGTTGATCGGCAAGACCCGCGAGGGGGGCCTGACCATGGTCCCGTTGCAGGTCTACTTCTCCGACGGCTGGGCGAAGGTGGAGATCGCCCTGGCCAAGGGCAAGAAGTCGTACGACAAGCGGCAGGACCTCGCCAAGCGGGACGCCGACCGGGAGATCGCCCGGGTGTCCGGTCGCCGGGGCAAGGGGATGGACGACTGATTCGCCCCTTCTGTCCGGGTCGGCACGCCGGGCCGGGGCTCGGGATGAAACCCGTTGCGGCAGGCGTTAGTCTGGACAGTGCCGCCACATCCGGCGGCCCGTCGAGGGGGTGACTGGTTTCGACTTCGTACGCAGCGACAGGGGAAGCGAGCCGAGGAAGCCGACGTCGTCTCGAGAATCGGTCGTCGGAAACCAATAAGCGCCAAGCAAAATCGCGCTGACTTCGCTCTCGCCGCCTGAGGCGAGTAGTGAGTCTGTCGGCCTGGGAACGCCTTCGTCCCAGTTAGCCGGCATCAGCTAGAAGGCTGGCCAATCGGACCCGGTCGCGGGGTCCGTGCGGCGAGATCAATCAGCGACTGGGCCCGTCACACCAACTTGCTCGCGTGAGCGGTGGGGCCGAGTAGAGGCATAGCGAGCTGCGCTCGGAGAAGCCCTGACAAACCGGCGAAGGACCCGGGTTCGATTCCCGGCACCTCCACCACCTCGATGATGCGCCCCGGTCCCCACGGACCGGGGCGCATCACTGTTCCCCCTCCCGCCCCGCCTTGCCTTGTCCCGCCCCGCCATGCCTCGTTGATCAAGAGGTTTGCGTCAGACCCGGCGCGGCGAATGACGCAAACCTCTTGATCACCCGGCCTTGACGGATGGCGTGCGGTGATCAAGAGGTTTGCGTCAGATTTGGAGATCAACTTGACGCAGACCTCTTGATCAACCAGGTGTGCGCGGTGGGAGGGCGGGGTGAGGCGTCGAGAGGGAGGGAACCGGGAACGGTGGGTGGGCGTCTCAGGGGGATGCGGCGACTCGTAGGGCTGACGTGGGGGTTGGGGCTTCTGGTGGCGGTGGGTGGGTGTGCGGCCGCCGGCTCGGTGCCCGGTGGTGCGGTGCCCGGTGGTGCGGTGCCCGGCGGGGCGGTCGGGAGTGATCCGGGGCGGCAGCGGGAGGCGTTCGACGAGCGGGCCGCCGAGGTCGCCGGGGCGTGGCGGCCCGGCCCCGAGTGGTCGAGCGGGTATCTGCCGTTGCAGGACGCCACGGTGCTCACCGGCCAGCCCGGCTTCGACGCCGGCACCGAGGCGGCCTTCCGCGCCGGCTGGTACCGGGACCAGATCGAGCTGCCGACCGCCGTACCCGCCGACGGGGCGATCCGGTTCCCCGACGGTGCCCTGACCGTACCGCTGATCAGCGCCGCCGAGGCGTACCGGCAGCTGGACCAGGGCGACCCGCCGCCGTGCGAGGGACGGCCCCGGGGGCCACGGCCCCCCGAACCCACGGCCGGTACCCGGCCGGACGATCCGGTCTCCACCCAGGCCGCCTGCATCCCGCTGACGGTCACCGGGGTCACTCTGGGCACCGCCGAGGTTCGTACCAGCCGGGGGGTCGCCGCCGTACCCGCCTGGATCTTCACCGTGGCGGAGCTGACCAGCCCGGTGGCCCGCCTGGCGGTGGCGCCCCGGTCGGTCACCGCCGCCCCGGAGCCCGCCGCCCCGAACCGGTCCCTGCCGGGCGGGGTGGCCGGTGCCGACCAGCTCCGCCGGGTCGACGGCGCCCGGCTGACGTACACGGTCGGTATGGGCGCCTGCGACAGCGGACCCACCGCCCTGGTTCGGGAGACCGACGACGTGGTGGTGGTCGGCGGCGGGGTGGTCCGGGGCACCGGGGAGTGCATCGACCTGGCGGTGCTCAAGCCGGTCACCGTGACGTTGGCGGCCCCGCTCGGGAAACGTCCGGTGCTCGACGTCGCCACCGGCCGGGTGCTCACCCTCACCGCCCACTGACCCGCCAAGCCGTTCCCGCACTCGGGTCCCCCGTCAGAACGTCGCCCGCTGGCCGGTGATCAAGAGGTTTGCGTCACCCCGCCCGGTCGAGGATGACGCAAACCTCTTGATCACCGCCGACCCCGACCTCGACGCGGGCGGGGGAGGGGTTCAGAGGAGGGCGGGGATGGTGGTACTGATCGGGGTGGGGAGCACGGTGGGGACGTCGGCGCGTAGCGCCTCGGTGAGTGCGTCGGCCAGGTCGGGCAGTGCGTCGACGACGCGGGTGGCGCAGCCGTAGCCGCGGGCGATGGCGGTGAGATCCAGGCCCGGCAGGTCCAGGCCCGGCACCCCCGGGGTGGACTTCAGCTCGGCGAACGACTTGAGGATGGCGTACTGCTGGTTCACCGGGACCAGCACGACCACCGGCAGCCGCAGCCGCGCGGCGGTCCACAACGCCTGCACCGAGTAGTGGAAGGAGCCGTCCCCGATCACCGCGACCACCGGCCGGCCCCGCCCGGTGTCCCGCTCGGCGAGGGCGATACCCACGGCGGCCGGCAGCCCGTAGCCGAGCCCGCCGCTGGCCATGGTGAAGTACGACGCCGGGCGGGTCACCGGGAGCCGACGACGCAGCGCGGCGAGGTTCGACGGCGACTCCTGCACCAGCACCCCGTCGGCGGGCCAGCAGGCGGCCAGCGCGGCGAAGAGCGCGTCCGCGTCGGGCGGGTCACCCGCCGGCGGAGGTGGCGGCGTCGGACGGGCCGCCGGTGGGGGCCGGTCGGCCGCCGGCAGCAGGTCCAGCAGCGCGGCCAGGGTCAGCCCGGCATCGCCGAGCAGGCTGTCGCCCACCGGGGCCCGCGCGGCCTCGTCCGCGTCGTCGGTGACGTGCAGCAGCCGGGCCCCGGGCGGCAGATGGTCGCCGGGCACGTGCGGGTAGTAGCGGAACACCGGCGCGCCGACCACCAGCACCACGTCGTGCCCGGTGAGTTTCTCGGCCAGCGGGGCGATCGCGTACGGCAGCACCCCCCGGTAGTGCGGGTGGTGCTCCGGAAAGGCGGCCCGCTCCGGTGCCGGCGCGGACCAGACCGGCGCGGCGAGCCGTTCGGCCGCCGCCGCCGCCACCGGCCAGGCGGCGGCCCGGTCCACCGCCGCGCCGAGCACCAGCACCGGGTTGTGGGCGGCGGTGAGCAGCGCGGCGAACTCCCGCAGCCGACGCGGGTCGGGGGCGAACCGGGTGGCCACCGTCCGCACCTGCGGCGGCGGGTCCGCCGGCTGGTGCCAGTCGTCCAACGGCAGGGAGAGGTAGACCGGGCCGCTCGGCGGTTGCGCCGCCGTGGCGTACGCCCGCATGAACGCCGCCGGGACGTCCTGCGCCCGCACCGGCTCGTGGCTCCACTTCACGTACGGCTGGGGCAGTTCGGTGGGGTGCCGATTGGCCAGCCGGGGTTCCATCAGCAGCATCTCCCGGCTCTGCTGCCCGGCGGAGACGATCAGCGGCGTCCGGTTGTGCCACGCGGTGACCAGGCTGCCCATGCCGTTGCCGGTGCCCGGGGCGGTGTGCAGGTTGACGTGCGCCGGCCGGCCGGTGGCCTGGGCGTACCCGTCGGCCATGGCGACGGCCGACGCCTCGTGCAGGGCGTGCACGTAGTGGAAGTCGGCCGGGAAGTCCTGGAGGAACGGCTCCTCGGTCGAGCCCGGGTTGCCGAAGACCGTGGTCAGGTCGAGGGCGCGGAGCAGGTCGTAGGTGGTCTCCCGGACGGTCGCCATCGCCCTCCGCCTCCGTGTCCCCGACCCGTCCGGCGTCCGCCGGGACCGGACCCCTGACCTGCCGAATCTAGCGGGCGGCAGCCGGCGTTCCGCGTGCTTTGCCGGCTATTGCCCTGTCCGGGGCTGCCGGGAGGCCGTCCGGGCCGAGCGGCGACGGGTCAGGGGAGGGGGAACGGGGTCCGGATGCCGTCCAGCGCGTGCCCGCAGGGGCAGTCGCGGTCGGTGGGCAGGGCGGCCACCGCGTCCAGCAGTACGCCGCGCAGCCGGTCGGTGTTCTCGCCGAAGACCCGGAACACCTCCTCCTGGGTGACCGAGTCGCCCGCCTCCACCCCGGCGTCCAGGTCGGTGACCAGGGCGATGGAGGTGTAGCAGAGGGCCAGTTCGCGGGCGAGTACCGCCTCCGGGTGGCCGGTCATGTTGACCACCGTGCCGCCCATCGCGGCGTACCAGCGGGATTCCGCACGGGTGGAGAAGCGTGGCCCCTCGACCACCACCACCGTGCCGCCGTCGACCGCCGGCACGTCGCGCCCGGCCGCCGCGTCGAGCAGGGTACGCCGCCCGACCGGGCAGTACGGGTCGCCGAACGCCACGTGCACCGCGCCCTGGTCGTAGTAGGTCTGCACCCGGCCGCTGGTGCGGTCGATGAGCTGGTCGGGCACCACGAACGTGCCGGGGCCCAACTCGGGGCGCAGCCCGCCGACGGCACAGGGGGCGAGCACCTGGCGTACCCCGAGCGACCGCAGCGCCCACAGGTTCGCCCGGTACGGGATCAGGTGCGGGGGGTGGCGGTGATCACGCCCGTGCCGGGGCAGGAACGCCACCGACCGGCCGTCCACGGTGGCGATGGTGAGCACGTCCGAGGGGGCGCCGTAGGGGGTCTCGACCTGGTGTTCCGTGGCGTCGTCGAGGAGCGCGTACAGCCCCGAACCGCCGATCACCGCGATGTCCGCCGTCGGACCCATCGATCCTCCCTCGACCGCCCTCGATCACCTGTCGGTCAGACCTTAGCCACCGCACCGGGTGCAGGCTATGGTGCCAGGCATGGCGGTGAGAGCACAGATGGTCGGTGGTGCCCGGTTGTCGGACCCGGTGCGCGGCTGACGATGTCCGAGACGCAGGGGGAGGGACCGGCGATCAGCGGTCGTGCCGTGGAGTCGATGACCGGGCGGCTGCTGGTCGCGACGCCGGCCCTCAAGGATCCGAACTTCGATCGTACGGTGGTGCTGCTGGTCGCCCACGAGGCCAACGGGGCGCTCGGGGTGGTGCTCAACCGGGCCACCGAGGTGGCCGTCGCGGACGTCCTCGGCGAGTGGAGCGATCTCGCCCGGCATCCGGCGGTGCTCTTCGAGGGCGGCCCGGTGCAGCCGGAGTCGGCGATCTGCCTGGCCCGGATGCGTCATCCGATGCGTCGGCTGAAGGGCTTCCAGCCGATCTCCGGTGCGGTCGGCACCGTCGATCTGTCGTCCGATCCGGAGCGGATGCGCGACAGCATCGGCGGCATCCGGGTGTTCGCCGGCTACTCCGGCTGGGGCTCCGGGCAGCTGGAGCAGGAGATCGAGGACGGCTCCTGGTTCGTGCTCGATGCGCTGCCCGGGGACGCCTTCGTCGACCGTCCGGACGACCTCTGGCCGATGGTGCTGCGCCGGCAGGGCGGCATGATGGCGGCGGTCGCGCACTTCCCGCCGGACGTGGCGTTGAACTGATCCGCCGGGGACCCCCGCGAGATGACCATGCTCGGCCGCGTGTGTATAGTTCTCTCCGTGCCCGGGCGACCGGGGACGACCGCAAGGGGCCGTGGCGCAGCTGGTAGCGCACCACACTGGCAGTGTGGGGGTCAGGGGTTCGAGTCCCCTCGGCTCCACCCTTGAGGCAACAGGTCAGCGGCCTGGTCGAGCATCGACCGGGCCGCTTTTCCGTATCCGGCCCGGCTGGCTACGCCACCCGGGCCGGGGCAGTGTGCGTCGACGGGCTGACGATGCCGGACACCCCGACGCCGGCTGGGGTCGGTGGCGCGGGGTGGCCGGTCGTCCTGACTCCGCCCTTACCGGGCCGGCCGCCCGCGCGCTGGGGTGTGGGGACCGGCCCACCTGCCCGGCTGGGGTTGCGGGGGTGGGTGGTCTCCTGCGCCGGGGCCGGCCGCGACGACGGAGGGACCGTCACGGGTACGGGCGACGGACTGCCGCAGATACCGGGGTGCTGGGGTCACCGACGACGGTCTGCTCCGCCACGGTGTGGACAGGAGCGGCCGACGCGGACGGTGTGGCCGGATCCGGGCAGGGTGCGCCGAGGCGCGGAGCTGCCGATCAGAACGGAACGAGGGCCTTGCCCGCGCCGGTGCCGGGGCGGATGGCGGGGAACTCCGGTCCCTTCCAGTGGCCGATCGGCGCGCGGGTGATGGCGGGAACGGCCGCGACGGGCTCTTCCACGCTCATGTCCACTCCCGGGGGCCGGCGGCATCTGGTGGAGAAGCTAGCCGCCGTCACGGGCCCGGTCAACCAGGGGAGACGTATCGTTATCTGCCCGCCGACCTGCGTGTTCGCCGGGTTGGGCGGAGTGCCGGCAGTCTGCGTTATGGCGCAATGCGAGATAACGTTCCGCATCTTGACAGAGGTTTTCGGGCCCCGTACCTTCGCTGCAAGTCGGCGAGGCGTCAGGGTGCTGCTGGGGTGCAGCCCGACCGCCCGAACCGACCGTGACCAGCGTTGCCCGGCCATGCCGTGACGCCGTCTGCGGTTCTCGCGGCCCTGATTGATTCCCTCGAACCGGCAATTCAGGCATTCAGCACCATCACCAAGTCGATGCAGCTCGCGTCGGAACCGCACCGCAGCAGCCAGGCGGTCGTATCCGTCGCGGCAGAGCCGTCCCTTCGTATCCACCGAACGCCCTCATTCCCGCAACCGGCACCGGCAGCGGGAGACGTCGGGGCCACGCGCGAAGCACATAGGAGCATCACGATGAACACACGACGTACCGGTGCGATGGTCGCCCTCGCCGCGCTGCTCTTCACGAGCGCCTGCGGCGGGGCCGAAGGCGCTGCGGACAACGCGGACGGCACCACGAAGGTCTCCGTCACGACGTTCGGCTGCGAAATCTGGAACACCTGGGCGATCGGGAAGGGCGTCTACGGCAAGCACCGCCTCGACGTCGAACTGGTCCGCTCCGGAGGTGGCTCGGCGGCGGTCGCCGCAGTGCTCTCCGGGGCGGCCGACTTCGGCTACGTCAACGGCTACACCGCGATCAACGCCTACAACACCGGCTTCCCGATCCAGATGGTGTCCGGGGTGAACGTCAACGCGCTGCCGCCGGCCAAGCCCGCGCAGGGCGTCTTCGTCGGCAAGGACTCCCCGATCAAGGCGGCCGCCGACCTCGCCGGCAAGAAGATCGCGGTCAACGAGATCAACGGGATCAACCAGATTGTCACCGCGAGCTGGCTGAAGGCCAACGGGGTCGAGCCGGACAGCGTCAGCTTCGTGGCGCTGCCCTTCACCGAGCAGATCCCCGCCGTGCTCAGTGGACGGGTCGACGCCGCGCAACTGGGCTACTCGCTGCTGGGCAACAACAACGACAACGTACGCAGCCTGGCCGACCCCTTCGCCAGCAGCGACAAGATCTACATCGCGACCTACGTCGCCGCCAAGAGCTTCGTCGGCAAGGGCGACGCCGCCAAGCGTTTCCACGAGGCGATCGCCGAGACCGCGCAGCAGCTCAGCGACCCGGCCAATAAGGACGAGGCGTTCCGGCTGCTCTCCGAGTGCCAGAAGGTGCCGGCGGAGACCCTCGCCGCACAACCGCAGAACGCTCTCGAAGCCGCCGTCGACGTCGCCGCGCTGGACCGGATGGCCCAGCAGATGGTCGACCTGAAGATGCTCCAGAAGAAGCCCGACCTGGGGCCCTTCGTCACCGACTTCGCGCGGTCCTGACCTGTCCTGTCGTCGCGGTAGGCGGGCCACCATGAGGGGAGAGGACGTGACATGGCGTCGGACGTCCACGTGATTGACCAGGTCGAGGCGGACGCCCGACCCACCGGCGGGCCCGTCGCGGCCCGCCGGTGGGGCCCCACACCCGACTGGGTGCTGGGAGTGGCGGGCGTGGTGACCATGTTCGTGCTGTGGGACCTGGTGGTCCGGACCGGGACGGTCTCGGTGGACTCCCTGCCGTACCCGGTGGACACCCTGCAACGCGCCGGCGAACTGCTCGTCGACGCGACGTTCCTGACCGAGGTGGCGCAGACCCTGTGGGCGTGGCTGCTCGCCATGCTCGTCGCCAGCGCCGTCGGCATTCCGCTGGGGCTGACCCTGGGCTACTTCTCCGCCCTCTACCGGCCGTCGTCCTCGGTGGTGCACGCCGGCCGGTCGATCCCCTCCTCGGCGTTCCTGCCGATCGCCATCCTGATGTTCGGCCTGGGCACCCAGATGAAGGTGTCCCTGGCGATCTACGCGATCTTCTGGCCGATCCTGCTCAACGCGATGTACGGCGTCCGCGACACCGAACCGCTGATGCTGGCCACGGGGCGGAGCATGGGCTGGACGCGTACCCGGCTGCTGACCAGGGTGGTGCTGCCGTCGGCGGCCCCGTCCATCGCCACCGGGCTGCGGGTCGCCAGCTCGACGGCGCTCATCGTGGTGCTCTCCGCCGAACTGCTCGGTGCCACCAACGGGGTGGGAACGGTGATCACCACGTACCAGCAGGCGCAGCGACCCGACTTCGTCTACGCGGGCATCCTGCTCGTCGGCCTGCTCGGAATGGGCCTCTACTACGGCTTCAACCTGGTTGAGCGCCTGGTGGTGCCGTGGGGCCAGGCACAGCGGGAGGGTGGACGATGAGCGGGCAGGGGTTGAGCCGGCCGGTGGTCACGTCGGCGCTGGCGGTGGGACGCGGGGTGCGGTCGCTGTGGCTGCTCGCCCTGCTGCTGGTGGTGTGGGAGGTCGCCGCCCGGATGGTGGGCTCCCTGTTCGTACCGCCGGTGTCGCAGATCTTCGGAGCGTTCGTCGACACCTGGCTGTCCGCGTCCCCGTCGTCGCTGTTCCTCAGTTCCCAGTTCCGGGCCGACGTCCTGCCGAGTCTCGTCCGGCTCGGCCTGGGCTACGGCGCGGCGACGGTGCTCGGCGTCGGTCTCGGCATCCTGATCGGGGTGTGGCGGCCGGCCGGCGCGTTCTTCAACCCGCTGATCCGACTGGGCATGTCGGTGCCGGTCACCGCTCTGCTGCCCATCGCCATCGTGCTGTTCGGCATCACCAGCGGGATGAACGTCTTCCTCATCGCGCTGGGCTGCCTCTGGCCGATCCTGATCAACACCTACGACGGCGTCCGGGGCATCGACCGTACGGTGGTCACCGCCGCCCGGAGCCTGCGACTGACCCGGCGGCGCTACTTCCTGCGGGTCCTGCTGCCCGGCGCCAGCCCGGCGATCTTCGCGGGGATGCGGATCAGCATCGGGATCGCGCTGGTCCTGATGGTGATCTCAGAGCTGTACGCCGCCACGGCCGGCCTCGGGTTCTACATCGTGAGCCAGCAGCGGCTGTTCCAGTTCCCGCAGCTGTGGTCGGCGATCGTCCTGCTGGCGCTGCTGGGCATCCTCTTCAACGCCGTCTTCGCCCTGGTCGAGCGGGTGCTGCTGCGGTGGCACCGCAACGTGCGCCCCGACAGCGCGGAAAGCCACTGACCGACACCACGTAGGAGCCCCGGATGAACCCCGTGACGACCCGACCGCACCAGCCCGGTGCCGCCCTCGACACCCCCGTGCTCGACGTGCAGGAGTTGAGCAAGTCCTACCGGTCCCGCAAGGGCGACGTGCCCGCCGTACGCAGCATCGAGTTCGCCGTCCACGCCGGCCAGTTCGTGTCGGTGGTGGGGCCTTCCGGCTGCGGCAAGACCACCCTGATGATGTGCATCGCCGGGCTGCTGCCCATCTCCGGCGGCGCGGTCATGTTCCGGGGGGAACGCATGTCCGGTCCCCGTGACGGCGTGGCGGTCGTCTTCCAGGACTACAGCCGCTCGCTGTTCCCCTGGTTGACGGTCGAGAAGAACGTCGCCCTCCCGCTGCGGGACCGGGGTCTGCCCCGCGCCGAGATCCGGCAGCGGGTGCAGGAGTCGCTGGAGATGGTGGGCCTGGCCCACGCCGCCGGGTTGCACCCGTGGCAGCTCTCCGGCGGCATGCAGCAGCGGGTCGCCATCGCCCGGGGGCTCGCCGTACGACCGGAAATGCTGATCATGGACGAGCCGTTCGCCTCGGTCGACGCCCAGACCCGGGCCAGCCTGGAGGACCTGCTGCTCAAGGTCTGGGCCGAGACCGGCACGACCGTGCTGTTCGTGACCCACGACATCGACGAGGCCGTGTACCTGTCCGACCGGGTGGTCGTGCTGTCGCAGGGCCCCTCCGTCGTCGTGGCGGACCTGCCGGTCACCCTCGACCGGCCCCGCGACCAGATCGCCACCAAGCAGACCCCGCTCTTCGGTGAACTCCGCGAACACGTGTACTCCCTGGTCATGGCCTCGCAGCGGCGGACCTCCCTGTCGGGGGAGCCGAGCTGACCGGGTGACCGGGCCGCGTCGACGCGGCTTACGGGTGGGACGGGCCTTTCGGGAGAGGCCCGTCCCGCCCTTCCGTGTGCCTCTGCTGCTCAAGCGCATCGGGAGTCGGCAGAGGCAGGTTCTGGACCTTGGTAGTAGGTAGCCGTCTGCTTAGAGGAGCCGCTTCAACACGCCGGTCCGTGGATCGGTAAGGGCCCGGAAATGCGCGACGAGCCTACGCACCACCGCTGGATCATGGAGCACCACGCCGACCTCGATGTTGTGCGACAGCGCTCGGTCGGTGAGGTTGGCGCTGCTGATCACCGCTACCTCGTCGTCAGCAGCGATGAGTTTTGCGTGCAACGCGGCGCGTGGATTCCCACTGGCGGCCCGTCGTGCGGCCGGCCAGTGCCAGAACGTCGCCTGATGCCGGAGCGCGGCGAAAGTCGCTGCGGCCCCGGACCCCCGTAAGGCACCACCGTCTTCGGTAGAGCTTTCCAGAATCAGATCGATGTGTACGCCCCGCTGAGCCGCGGACAGCAGTTCGTTGATCACCTCGGCGATCCCGTAGGCGGCGAAGCTCGCCACGAGCAGCCTGCTCCGGGCGCCCCGGATGACCTCGACGACCACGGAACTGGTGAGCCGCACCGGCCCGGCGACGGTGGTTGGCCCGCTGACCGCCAACTCGGTCCGCCTGGCCTCGGTGCGCCGCTGCAGCAGGGCGGAGCTGCGCAACGCGAGCGCGACGGCCGCGCCCGAGAGGTCGGGTGCCTCGGTACGCCAGCTCCGGATCAGCCGTTCGGCATGAGTGCCGACCGAGAACCCGGGTCGGGCATCGGCCAGTTCGGCGACCATCGCACCGTCACCGGGAGCATCCACATTCACCAGCACATCGGCCCAGACGTCGAGATGGTCGGCGGGGAGCATGGTGGTTAGGTCGGCGATCAGCGCCGCGAACCGCTCGTGGCTCACCGGGCGAAGAATCCGGAGCCGGGGTCGTTGAGAGTGTCGACCAGCAGTGCCCGGTCGAGGTAGTGGTTTCCCCGCTCGCAGGAGGTTTCTGCGGCGAAGAGGCAGGCGTGGCAGGCGGCGGCGGATAGCCGGGCGTGCACGGTCGGATCGAGCTCCGCACAGAGCGGATCGGAACTGCACAACCGGGCGGCTTCCAGTGCCCGCTCGACGAGGCCCCCCAGCCGGTCACTGCGTCCCAGCGAAACCAGACCGCCGAGGGTGCCCTCGCTGTCGGGTGCCGAGGTGTAGAGCAGCACCCCAGCGCCGAGGGTGTCGTCCATCCGGCCGTAGATACGCTCGCCGATACCGGCGGCGCTGTATCCGCATTCCAGGGCCAACTCGCGGATGAGCACATGGGCGAGGGTGTGCAGCAGGACGTACCGGGCGCCGGGGTGCTCCTCCGGGTCGAGCCTGCGCTGTGCCCGCCAGCGGTCATGGGCCCGGACCAGCAGCTTTTCGCGTTGCTTGACCTCCGGTCGGTGTTCCCACTCGACCACCCGCTCCTCGTCGAGGCGCAGGAAGATTCCTTCGCCCCGCATCTCGGCGCAGGGCAGCCAGGTCGGCTTGCCGACGGTCAGCGGAGCGCGCCTCCGCTCCGGGGTGTCGAGCACGTCCCACTCGGGTGCGTCGATCCGGGTGAAGCCGTACAGCGCGGAAACCTCGCGTAGGCGGGGGGCGAGGACCACCTCCCGCAGCCAACTCCGGTGCTGAGGTGGCACCGGCTCCGGGCGGATGGTGAAGTCGGGCAGCTCGGTGCTGGTGCCGGCGGTGAACGCCCGCCACTCGGGTTTGCGCAGGTCACCGCTGTCATCCGGGGCATCGCCAGGCTCAGCTTTGTTGCGGCGTTGGATAGCCGCCCAGACCCGGTCCACGCCGTAGGGCTTCAGCTCGGCCCAGCAACTCTGGGTCTGCATGATCTTTTTCGCGGTGGCCTCGTCCAGCCCGGCGAGCACGCCCAGGTCCCGCCAGTGGTCGTCGACCACCTGATCGACCGGATGCTCGGCCCGGGGAATGCTGAACACCCGCAACTGCATGGCGAACCAGCTGTTGGTGGCACCGAGAGCGAGCGTCCGGGCAGGCGCGTCGCAGTTCCCGTAAACGCCTAGGTGGGGGTGACGGCCGCGGCAGGCGGGCAGGCTCCGCTCGGCGAGAAGACCGATCGCCACCGACATCGGTCGGCGCGAACCGCACTCGCAGGAGATGAAGATGTTGGCCGCCTCGCCGGTGCTGCCGCGCTCGGTGAGGGTGAGCGAATGGCCCGCGCCCGGGTCCGTGCCGCCATGCGCGATGTAGGACCAGGGGAAGTCGTCCAGGTGGCCGTTGTCGCAGGCCAGCACGAAACGGGCCGGTACAGCGGTGGGGCGGGAGTTTCCGTTGCCCCGGCAACTGTGCACGTAACGGATCCGGTCCGGCTGGTAGGGCGACGTCAGCAGCTCGAACAGCCCGGAATCGGCCGGCGCGAGCCGGTTGCACCGGGTATCCGAGCAGCGCAGCCAGGTGGGGAAGAGGGCCACCGGCACGCCCACCCTGGTCCAGTCGGCGAACAGGTCTGACGTCTCCGGCAGGTGCGGAGGGAGGCGCAGGCTCTCCACCTGGTCGCCGAGCCTGCGCCGGACCGCCGTCAACAGCCGGTCCTCGGTGACCGGCGTCGAGTGGGTGAGGTCCCAGTGAGCCAGGCCGAGGGTCAGTACCGACAGGCTGGGCAGGTCGGCGACCGAGCCGACGCCGTAGGTGTGCAGCAACTGGTTGGGACGCAACGCACCGACCCGCAGGTTGCGCGGCTGCGGCCCGCTCATGAGGATGCCCCTGCGACGCCGCCGCCGAGGGGCGGAACGAACGGCGGTGGATCGTCCCCGATGGCACCGAGTTGCAACTGGAGCTGGATGCCCGGCTCCACGTCGCGCAGCGAGGTGGGGCAGGTGGTCTGCACCCACCGGCCCTCCTCCGGGCGGTGCAGCAGCCCGGCGACGTCATCGCTGTGGTACGGCTTGTCGTAGGCCAGCCGCCGGGCGGGCCGGGCGCGTTCCCGCGCCCACAGGTCGAGGCGGGCTTCGAGTTCGTCCTCCACCCGCTGGCGGACGGTGTTGTCGGCGGCCACCTCGCTGCGGCGTTTGAGATAGCGCACCACGTGGTCGGCGAGTTGGCCGTGCCGGTCGAATTCACGTGCCCGCAGGTTGCCGTTGTAGGTGCCCTCCAGATCGCGGACCAGCGCCACCAGCACCCCGGTCAGCCCCCGGTCGATGGCCCGCTCGGCGAACGGGGTCACCGACAGGGCCTCGACCTGCCGGTAGGCGGTGGCGTGGAAATGGCCGAACCGCTCGAAGTGCGACAGGTCGCGTGGCCGTGCCCAGTTGAAGACGGTGAACACCAGGCCCGGCGCCCTACGCCCGACCCGGCTCGTCGCCTGGATGTATTCGGCGGCGGACTTCGGCTGGTTGGCCACCACCATCACGCCCAGCCGTTCGATGTCGACCCCGACGGCGATCATGCTGGTGGCCAGGAGCACGTCGATCGGCCGGGGTGCGCCCTTGGCCCGGGTGGCGTCGAAGCGCACCGCGAGTCGGTCGAGCAACGGCCGAATGGCGTCCGAGGGCATCCGGGAGGTCAACTCCTCCAGGTACGGGTCGTACCGTCGGGCGAGCCCGCGTTCGTCGGCCTTGATCAGACGGCTGGAGACGTCGTCCTCGACGAGCCGCCGCATGCCGCCCAGGTCGCGCAGGCTGTTGAAGTAGCCGACCAGCGTCATGTAGGGATCGGTCACCGGGTTGCGGCCGTATGTCTCGTGGAGCTTTTGCGCCGCGCCGAGCACGGAGACGTAGACCCGGATCAGGGTGGCCCGGAGTCGGTTGCCGTGCGCGCAGATGCCGACGTAACGACGGCCCGGACGATCCTCGGTCGAGCGCTGCCGGGCGAAGAAGCTGTCGGAGGCGTCCAGCCCTGACGGGGGAAAGACCCGGGTCCGCCGGTTGAACAGCGCCCCGATCTGTTGCTGTGCCCGGCGCACGGTTGCGGTGGACGCGATCACCTTCGGCCGGGACCAGTGCCCCCGGACCGGTTCCCAACTGGCCAGCCGGTCCACCGCGGTCTCGTACAGCCCGACCAGTGAGCCGAGCGGCCCGGAGATCAGGTGCAGCTCGTCCTGGATGATCAGGTCGGGTGGACGGAGCCGTCCGCACGCGACGACCTTGTTGCCCGGCCGGTGTCGCCTGCGCTCCCAGTCGGTCGATTCGAGATCCTCGGTGAGATAGCCGTGCTGGTCGCAGTGCTTGCCGACCCGGCCGAAGAGAGCAGCGGTCTCGCCCTTCCACGGCAGCTGGGCGAACTTGTCGACGGTGGCGATCACCAGCGCCGGTGGGTGACGGTAGAGCTCCTCGTCGACCAGGATCACCGGCAGCCCCGCCTCGTCCTTGCGTGCCGACAGGCTGCCCACCTCGCTGAACGGGCACTCGACGTCGGGGCAGAGCACCAGGGTGCGCCAGTGGTCGCGCTCGACCACGATGTCCTTGCCAGGGTTGATCTTTGAGCCGCACCACGGGCAACTGGTGAGCTGGTGCGGTGAGCCGATGCCACGGTTGGAGCGGCCCCGCCGCCGCTCGTCCAGCCAGTCCTTGGCGTCCTGCGTGCGGTTGGGGGTGACCCGGCCGCCGACCCAGAGGCCGATCCGGATCGGCGTGCTGCCCCAGGTCTGCGGGTCGGCGCGGCGCAGGGTTTCGGCCGCGCAGATCAGCGTCGAGGCCCGCTCGAACTGCTGGATGGTGAGCAATCGCAGGGTGTACCGCATCAGCACCGTCAGCCCGACCGCACCGGTCAACCCGCCCTGGTCGGGCTGGCGACGGCGTACCGCGATGGTGAAGGCGGTGAGGCCGAGGTACGCCTCGGTCTTGCCACCACCAGTGGGGAACCAGAGCAGGTCGGCAACCGCCTTGCTGACGTCGTCACCCCGCTCCGGGTGCCGGGGGTCGGCAAGGGCCGGCAGGTTGATCAGGATGAAGGCCAACTGGAACGGACGCCACCGGTGGTTCTCCGGTCGGTCGGCGTCGGCGACCGCCTGCTCCAGCGGGATGCCCGGGTGTTCCCGCCGTCGGGCGGCGACGAGGCTGTGCACACGTTGCAGGTACATCGCCCGGTTGGCGAAGCCGAACGCCTGGCGGGCCGACGGGTCGGGGGAGGCGAGCAGCGTGATGCCGGCGGCGATCCGCTCGGCGGCCTCCCGGGCGTCGCGCAGCGCCTCGCGCACCTGGCGGTGGTAGTCGTCGAGTCGCCGTGGCGGGTCACCGGCGGTCGCCTCGTTGCGGTCGATCCACGCCCGGTAGCCGGTGACGAGGGGGCGCAACGCCGCCGTGAGGGCGTCGACCGGGCCGTCGGCCAGCTCGGCCAGCCGCCGCATGTCCAGCTCGACGTCCGCCAGCTCGGGCAGGTCGTCGTCCCGCTCGCTGCTGGGCACGTCGGTGAAGGGCATCTCGTGCGTGGGGACGGTCGCGGTGCGTACCGTAAGGGCACGTAGGGGGTCGGTGGGGGACGGCTCGGCATCGACTCCTGTGCCGTGCCCCACCGCGAACTCCGGGTGGAACCGGTAGGCCATCGCCAGCCGGCGGCGCTCCGACTGGTCGGCGGCGTCGCCGCCGGTGACCTGCTCCGGCCGGGGCAGGAAGACCGGCTCGCCGTCGGTCGGGCCGGTCGCGGTCAACCCGACCTGGAAGATCCACCGCTTCGGCTGACGCGCCGACTCGCTGTGCTCCCGGTTCTCCAAGAAGAGCGAGACCAGCCACACCTCACCCAGCCGGCGCACCCGACCCCGCACCACGACCTTCGGCTGCGCAGCGTCGGCCTCCAGCGGTGTGATCAACCCTTCCCGCAGCGGCACGGTGACCGGGCCGCCGCGCTGGTGCCGCCGCCAGACCGTGCCGCCCGCGTGCCCGTCGCGCTCGCCGACGGCGGTGTCGTAGCTGCCCCAGGAGGCGGTGACCCGCAGCGCGGTGACCGACGACGGCACGCTGGCGGTGAAGCCGAGCGCGGAGGGGGCCAGGCTCGGCACGCTCGGCGCGGTCGGCTCGGCGCCACCCTCGGCGGCATCCGAGGCGGTCGCCTCGGCGAAGGTGTCCTCAGTGGCCGGATCGACCGACGTGCCGTTGGGGGCCAACCGCCCGAGAATGTAGCGGTCGAGCGGGTTTTCCCTGGTGGAGAATTCCTCCGCCGGCCCGTCGAGCGGCCCGAGCAGGTCGGCGAGGACCAGCCGTTGCAGCTCGTCGCGAATCGCTCGCTCATCCGGTACGGCGAGCACGCCCTGCCCAGTCACGGAAGTGACCGTAGCGGTTCCCTGCGACCGCGGAGGGCGCGGTCGGCTCTGCACGTTGGAGGGCCTCGATCCGTTGGCTGGCGCGGACCGGCGTCGACCTGCTGGTGTCCCGCATCCGCGTTAGTTGCGTCGACTTTTCGACTGGGCCGCGCTTCGCGTCAGGTGCGGGCCGACTGCACCTGCGCATGGCCGAGGCAGGGCAGCTCGTCGTCGCCTACATCGGAGCCAAGCTCGCCCGACGGGGGCAGCACTGGTGCTGTCCTTGATCCGACAAGCCGGAGAAAGCGCAGCTACTCTATCCTGCCAGGGTCGCAACGGCTAGCCGCAATGGCCCGAGTTGCAGAGGATTCCTATGGCGCGAAATGTGCAGCGGAAGTCAGATCTGCGAATTGACCAAACACCCCTTCAGCAAGCACTGCAGCGTCGCTACCCCCAATTGAGCCCCGCGGATCGTGAACGGGTGGCTGAGCTTATCTTTCAGGAGGTTATCAAGGGGATACAGGCTGGCAAGACTCTCGCCTTTCTGGAAATAAACAAAGATGGGTCAATTGAAGTAAGTGCTTTGATTGTCGACAAGATACTATCTCGGGTGTCGTCCGGCAGGAACGGCTAACCCGATGGGCTGGATGAGTGCTGAACGTGAAGAGATGCAGGCCACCGTGATCGAGGAATTTCCCGCTTCCAATGCTCTGCTGGGAATTGTGAAAATCACGATTCGCCCGGTTCCCAGCACGCCTTCAGGTGGTGTTCCTGTCACTCGTACCAGGATCTCAATAAGCAGCGAAAACCACGACACGGAAGTCGCTGAACTTGATGATCAAGCCACGAGCTTGCTGGCTAATGTGTTGCTGAAGGACGGGAATTCGCTTCCGACGAACGGCCATTCTAGCGCTCTCTATCGATGTGTTCAGAAAGTATGGAGCCCTTTCTGGGTGCTCATTAAGGGAGGGCTTGTGGGTCGACAGCAGCGCGTGCTCCTTGACGGTAAAGGCGAGTGGTGGAGATTTCAGGGCCAAGTAACTCGTTTCCTGAGGCGTAAGGGAGTTGCTGTGGCGCGTGCGCGAGAGGGTGGCGGTGACGATGCCTGACACTCGACCCGCCCGTCGTCGCGTTGCGAAGGGGACTCCTTCTTTCGAAATTCCATGGGAGTTCGAAGATCTCCCACGCGCGCAACAAGCAGCCTTGGTTGAGCATTTTCGTATAGAGGATTCCCGCGCTCGTTCTCATCAGAGGTTGATGGATCGAGGTGACCTTATCGCGAGATATTTGGGATACTTGTGTGCGCTCGCCTCCGTCTTTATCTTGGCTGAATTGGCGCGTGACTACGTCAGGTCAGACGCAGCCATGCAGGGCGCCGCCTTAATGATTTCAGGAGCAGTTTCCCTCGTCGGAATTTTCGTTACGGGGCGCATAATTCGTGCTAGGGGCCCCCGGAATCCGCCCCAATGAACAGACTTATGGTCCGCTGACGAACGGCTTCGGTGGGCTGGTAACTAGGGATGTCGTCGACAGCTTCCAGGAGTTGCGAGGTGCCGTGCACGACGTAGACGCCGGGGTTCTCGGCGAGAACGCCTTGGCCCAGTCGCATCGCATGACCTGACGGGTCAGGACGACGGGGCGGCCGTGCTGGAGGGCGAGCCTGGCCTGGATTCGTGCTCCGCTGGTCTCCCCTGCCTCGATGACGACAGTCGCGACGGCATATCCGCTCATGACGGCGTTGCGCATGGGGAAGCTCTGCCGGCTCGGTGGGGCGTCGGGCCAGAACTGGGAGATCACCAGCCCTACGTCGGCGATGTGGTCGTGGAGGCGTCTGTTGTCTGCCGGGAAGTAGCGGCGGACGCCGGTGCCGATGACCGCGACGGTGAGCCCCCTGCCTCCAACGTGGCGGAATGAGCAGCGGTGTCGATGCCGCTGGCGAGCCCGCTGACCACGGTCACCCCACGCGCCGCGAGGGTGGTGGCGACTGCCCGGGCGATCCGTAGCCCGTCACTGCTCGCCCTGCGGCTGCCGACGACGGCCACCGCCCGGTCATGCACCCGAAGGTCGCCTCGGCTGAACAGCAGCGGCGGCATCTCCCGGATGCCGAGCAGCTGGGCCGGGTAGGTGGCGTCGAAGAAGGCGTTGCTCGCCTTCGACGTCCGCTCCTGGGTCAACTTCCTGACCAGCCTCAAGGCCGACCCGGCAAGCTGACAGCCTTGGGCTCACGCTCTCCCGGCTCGCGGCGGCTTCAGCCTGCGGTCGCTATGGAGCAGCTCTGAGGGTGGTTCGCCGGCTAAGGCTTCGCGGGTGGCTGCGGGGTGGCTTCCGCCGAGAGTTCTTCCGAGTTCAGCCTGCATTCCGTCTCCCAGTAGAGACGGATCTTCCTCAAGCAATGCCGTGATGGCAGACCAAAGTTGCTCCGCGGTGAGCGCCTCCACCATGCTGCCCACCCCCAGAAGACCGTTGACGTCTTCGATGTGGGCTTCCCGGAGGATTCTTAGCTGCTCCTCGCTGTAGAGCCGAGTCACAAGGGCCGCAAGGAAGCGGTTGCGCGCTTCCTTGGTGCTGATACCAGCCTGGCATGCCTGGAGAGCGGCGACAACTTCTTGCCTCTCGTTCGAAGGTGCTGGCTCTGTCATTGCGGACTGTTCGGCACCTCCGTCCGGTTGTCCGGGCATGCGGGACTTGAGCCGACTCCATCCCGACATCACAGCCGGTGCCGCCTGCTCGGCTAGCCATCTCGCCAGGTGCGGCCTGGCTTTGTCCGCGGCTGCGGTGGCGCCGGCGATAAGTAGGTCACCGAGCAGGCCGATTGCGTGGTCCGACAGCGACGGCTCCTCGCGTTTCACCGGTCCGCCTGAGGGGCTCGATCCCATGTGGTAAACGAACACCACCGGCGGATCGTCGTCCTCGTCCTCGTCCTCGTCCTCGTCGTCGATGTCGCTCAGTGTGACCTGGCCGAGCTTGTTAGTTTTGTCTTCGCGAGTCAGAGGGCTGTAACCGCCGGGCTTCTTCTGCGACTTCGAGAGATGTGATCCGTCGTCGTACTCAACCCACATCTTTTTCTTGGGCATTCGCCACCATCCCGGAAGTGATTCATAGTCGCATTTTAGTGCCAGGAAGCACCGCTGTCTTGGTTCGACGGCCGCTCATGAGCCAGCTTCCCGACTCCAAGACCGACCCGGTACGTTAGGGCGTCTCCTCCTCGACCAGCACCCACACCTGCTTGAGGGGTAGCTCCGCGCGAAGCTCGTCCGGAAGTTGGAGGTAGTTTCGGCACACGGCGTCGATGAGATCGTCGGCGTCCCAAACGCGGATGCGGAAGTGCTGGTTGATCAGCAACGCGCGGGCGTTCCCGTTGATGCCACCCCAGGCCACAAGCAACGCCTGATCCGCACCGTGGCTACCCAAGGCGCCCTGTAGCTTCTGCACCACGTCGACGCCGACCGGGTTGGCGTCGCTCTTGACTTGAACGACTAAGCGGGGGCTGTCCAGGCCGAACGGCCCCCGGCCGGCGAAGACATCTACGCCTCCGTCGCTGGATGCCTTCGTCACCGTGCAGGTGAAACCCTCCGCAGTGAGCACAGCGGCGGCCAGGTGTTCGAGTTTGTGCCCGGCGTAGTGTTCGATCACCGTGCTGGTGATGCGGTCGCGCGCGTAGCGCTCCACATCGACAGCCGGTGAGGCGTCTGCCTCAACATCGCCCGCTTGGGGCACGTCGGGCGCGACTGGTGCCGCCTTGCCAAGGGTGGGCCGAGCGCCAGGGTCATGGCCTGACTCCAACACCTTGGCCATACGCCAGGCGCCATCGTTGCGGCTGACCTCACAGATGGTGAGAAACGCGCCGAGTGTGTAGAGCAGATCCTGCTTGATCGCGGTTCTGGGCACATCCGTACGCAGCCATTGCACCGGTCGGACGTGACGTCGCTCCGGGTCCGGATCGGACAGATACTGGTAGCCACCTACTACTTTGCCAATGGCAATCTGACCAGTCATCTTCATGGGCAACACGACGATGTCACCCACCGCTATGCGCTCCCGTAGCGCCCACAACTGGCCTGTGTAGTTGGCCACCAGGTTTGCCTTGGCCTCGGGAAAACCAGCTCGCACAAGGTCGCCCACCGACTCCCGGGTAGTTGCCTTCGTGAGGTCGTTGACTTCCCTGAACCCGCCTCCGGCGACCTGGTTGTCGAGGGCCCAGCTCACGCGCTCGCCATGCCGACCCGCTCGCACCAGCCATACCCGTGGAGTCGCCGTAGCCATCAGTTTTCCTTACTGGTTTCGTTCGCTCAGAAGAGGGCGTCGGGGAGGGGGAACAGGCCGTCGTCAGATGCGGACCCCATCGCCGCCGGGGCCGCCTCGGACCTGGCGCGCGGTACGGCCTTGGTCCTCTTCTGCGACCTGCGGCGGGTGGTGGCCTGGTGGGGCTTCTCCTGCTCGTGGCGCTGGTGGTTGAGTTCGAGGAGTAGATCCAGCACGTCGACCTGGACGGTCGGGGCGATGGTGAACCGGGTGCCCTGGCGGGTCTGGTGGAAACCGTGCCCCAACGTGAGGTCGAAGCCGTACGCCTCGGCCACCGCCTCGTCAATCTCGACGTGGATGTCCCGCAGGCGTTGGATGTCGGCGCTGGTGACCTGCTCGTCGTGGACCAGGTTGTAGAGCTTCGTCAGCCCCAACTCCCGCCCCAGCATCACCGACCGTCGATTCGAATCCAACTCCGCCCCGACCCGCTCCATCCGCTCGGTCGGTTCCGGCTGAGGAAACGTCTCGAACCCGTCCGATGGGGTGTAGCGGGGGTCAGACCGGAGGCTTGACTCTCCCTTTGTTGTCCACCATGAGAAGTGGAAGTTGCTAGATAAAAGGGTGAGCATCAGGTTTTGCTCTGTGGTGAAGACGACTGTTGCTTCGCTGATGACCTGCCCAGTTGGCACGAATACCGGTAGTCCAGTCTTGCTGACTCGGGCGATGACAAGCACCCGATCGAGTCCTTCAAGCGCCGAGTACAGGGCCGGAGCACGCTCTGCGAATTGCCACCATCTTTCTCGCCGTGCTACTCGATTGTTGGTGGCTCGGAAAGGCTTGACGTCCCGTTCGACGATGGCGAAGCAGTCGGGGTATTCCTGGGCGCGTTCGAGTGACCAGTTATGGAAGTTGATGACCCAGCGGCGCGCGGAGCAGTCGGGCCTGCCGTTCAGGTCCTCCCCGTTGAGATAGGGAAAGAGGACATCCTTGTTGCGCGGGTCCTTGGCGATCAGCGCCTGCGCCTGCTCGGGTTCGAGCAGAAACCCGTTTCCCAGGACGTAGGAGCCGATGTATGACTGACCAGCGTTGGCGGCCAGGCGGTACGGGTTACCGGTGACGCGAGAGCGGGCGTCCAGTGACGGGGTGATGCCCGGCACCTGGTTGCCGTCCAGGATCGGCTGCTCGTCGGCGGCGGCGTGGCCGACCCAGAGTAGGGAGACCTCCAGCGAGGCAGTGCCCGGCCAGGGCTGGGACTTGTTCGCCCGGTAAACCGTCCAGCCCATGTCAACAGCCTGGTCGAGGCCGACCTCCCGGGTGTCGCCCTGGGCGATCGTGTTGGTGGCGATGATGCCCACCCGCCCCTTGCCGGTGACGCTGAGGTTGCGCAGCAGGAAGTAGGAGCAGAGATCCGCGCTGCCCCGCTTCCCCCGGCCGACCCGCTCGACCAGGTATTCGCGGACGTCTGGCCCGATCGCACCGGTCAGGCGCTGGCCGCCGACGAACGGTGGGTTGCCGATGACGGCGTCGAAGCCGGCCCGGTTGACCACCTCGGGAAACTCCAACGGCCAGTGCAGCGGCCGGATCGGCTCCGGTCGGGAACCGCGCAGCCACCCGGCGACCGTCAGGGTGACCCGCTGCTCCAAATCCGCGTCGTACGGCCCGTCGAGCAGGCCGTACACGTCGTCGCTGATGGCGAGCAGACGGCCGTCGTACTTCGTCTCGGGGTCGTCGGTGTCGTCCTCCGGATCCCACGGTCGGCGCTGGGGGCGGACGGCGGTGGACAGCGCCGCGCCGACCACCGCGTCGGCGGCCAGCCGCAGCCCGTGGCCGAGCTGCTCGACCTGGGCGAGCGTGGCGGCCTTGTCGGCGGCGTCCCGGGTGTCCTCGACGACGGTCGCACCGATCGACTCGCGCAGCGCGGTCATCTCGTCGACCGTCCGGTGCAGCCGGTCGACCAGGTCGCCGAAGAGGCGGCTGTGCTGGAAACGCCCCATCTGCGGGTCGAGGTGGAAGGCGGTGAGCTGGTCGACGGAGGTGATGCCGACCAGTGAGTCGCCGCACCGCAGTGCGTGGTCGAGGAAGCCGAAGGGTTTCCCCTTGGCCAGGGTCACCAGCCACAGCGACAGCTTCGCCAGCTCCACCGCCATGTCGTCCCGGTCCACCCCGTATATGCACCGGGCGGCGACCAGGCGACGGGCCGCGAGCAGCAGATCCTCCTGGTCCGGGTTGCCGTTGGCCAGGTCGGCGAACTCGGCGGGGAGCCCGTCGCGCCGCCAGGCGCGCACCAGCACCTCGGCGAGGTAGCGGCAGGCCGCCACCAGGAACGCCCCGGAGCCCATCGCCGGGTCGAGCACCTTGAGCCGCAGCAGCTCGTCGGCGGTCCTGGGCTGCCACAGCTTCTCGTCGGTGACGCCCTGCGCCGGGCCGGGGGAGAAGCAGAGTGGGGCGAGGGTGTGCCTGACGACCTCCTCGGCCAGCGGGCGCGGGGTGTAGTGGGTGCCGGTGTTCCGCCGGTCGCCGGCCTGGGTGAACAGCACCGAGTTGGCGGGAAAGACGGTGGGCAGCTCACGCAGGTCGGTGCGGAGCAGGCCCCAGAACGGGCGTACCCGATCGGTCAGGTCGGCGTCGTTGTCGCAGGCCGCGTGCAGCGCGGCGAGCTGGTGCGGCGCGGGCGTCGCGGCCAGGGCCTTCGCCACCTGCCGGACGGTGAGGTCGCAGCGGGCGACCAGCCAGACCCGCAGCTCCGCCTCGCCCCGGGCGGCGGCGGCCTCCAACTCGGCAAGTGGCAGCTCCGGCTCACGCTTGCCGAGCAGACCGACGTACGGCTCCCGCACCCGCACGCAGGAGAACTCCAGCAGGCCCTCATAGACGTGGCCGAGCTGCTCGACGCCCAGGCTGGAATAGCTGAGCTGCTCGGCGGCTCGGCCCTGGTGCCGCAGCACCAGCAGGGCGTCCAGCATCTCGTGCACCACCCGGTCGGTGACCGCCGCGTCGACCAGCCAGGGAAACCGCCCCGGGTCGAACAACGAACCGCCGTGGGCGGGAATCCGCAGGTCGGGGTGCTCGCAGCCGTCGTACACCGCAGCGAAGAGGGCGAGCAGCCGGGGCCAGGCGGCGGTACGACGGTCGCCGACCTCGTCGCCGTGCAGGTCACGGACCGCGCCGAGCTGACCGTGCAGGGTGGAGGCGGCATACGCCCGCGCGTAGAGCGGATCGGCCACCGGCAGCAGCCGCTGTTCCTCGGCATAGAGCAGGAAGACCAGCCGCATCAGCACGGTCAGCGAGCCCCGGTAGATCTCCCGGTGGCTGACCTTGCCGAGTAGCATCCCCTCGGACTCCCGGTCCAGCCGGGCCAGCTCGCCGACGAAGAGTTCCACCGCCCGGCGGACCTGGTCGCCCAGGGTGGTGGTGATCTGGGTGAGCGCCTCCGCGCTGCGGACGAACAACCCGGCGAGGCTGGTCGACGGACGGCCGTCGACGTCGGTCGGCGGGACGAGCACCCGGGACGCGGCGAGCAGCGTCGCGAAGCCCCGCAGCAGAGCCGGCTCCTCCAGCCAGAGGTCGGCGTCGAAGACACCCACGCCGGTGGGCTCCCCCCGCCGGGCGTGCACCAACGCCCAGTGCTGTCCGTTGGTCACCAACGCCAGCGGCACGCCGGTGTCCCGGCACACCTGGGCGGCCTGCTCGATCGCGCTCGGCCGGTCACCCCGGGCGGCGGTAAGCGAGGCATCGAAGGGCAGCCGGTGTACGTGCAACCGGGCCGCCCGGCCGCCGCCGGGTTGCGGGCCGGACAGCACCACGTCCGGCCGGAAACCGTCGACGCCGGTGACCTCGACCGGGCCGTCGGCACGGGTGCTGGCCGGATAACGCAGCAGCTCGCCGAGGATCAGCTCGACCCAGGCCGGACCGAGCAGGTCCGGGGCGTCCTGCACCTCGGCCCAGCCCCGGCGGACCCGGTCGCGTACGTCGTCCGGCACGGTGTCGAGGCCGTGCGGCAGCACCTCGACGAGCACCGGCACCGTCAGGAACGGCCCCTCCGGGCGCAGCAGGCCCAGCCACTCGGCGTGCTGCTCGTCGATGCTCAGCGCGGCCGGTCGGGGCCGTCGCGTGGGCGGTCCAACCGACCGGTGGCCGGTGCCGGCACGGCGGGACGTTCCTCGGGACTGGCGGGGGATGGCGGGCATCAGCGGGCACCTCGGGCCAGGGACGCGGGGACCAGGAAGGTGACGGCGGCCGGGAACCAGCGGGGCGTCGGGTCGGCGTAGCGGCGGCGCAGTGCGTCGCTCTCCCGCTCGCGTTGCGCCGGGATGTCGCGCAGTCGGGCCTGGAGCGCATCCCGGTCGGCGTGCAACTGGTCGCGCTCGACAGTGAACAGGGTGGGCTGCTCCCAGTGGGGCTCGTCGGCGAGCTTGCTGCGGATCGAGGTCTCCAGCTCGGTCAACACCGCGCCGATCGCGGTGACCTCTTCCTCGCAACGTCGGGCGAGCAGCCCGCGCAGACTGCGGGCACGCTGGTCGGCACGGGTGCCGAGAGCCCGGCCCAGGGCGTCGGCGAGGGTCGGCCACAGCTCGGTCAGGCTCTGCCGGACCTGCTCGGCGGGGACCTCGTCGGTCGCGGCGGCGAGCAGCGCCTCCAACTCTTCCTGGCGGGCCCGGGTGAGTTTGCCACCCTCGATCGGGCCTCCGGCGGTGACGATCTCCTCATGCAACCGGGTGCCCTCCGCGCCGGTGACCACCACCCGACCGTGGGCGACCAACGCCGGTGTACGCAGCAGGTCACCCGGCACCACCCGGGCGGTGACCCGGCTCAGCTTCGCGTCGCCCGACCCGGCCCCACCCCGGGCCTGCGCCCACAGCTCGGCCCGGAGCAGACGCAGACACATCTGCACCAACTGGTGCCCGAGGTGCATGAGCACCACGTCCGTGCGCCCCACCGCCGCGTCCGGATCGAAGGTGATCGGCCGTTCCCGGCCGGTGACCGGGTGCAGCAGACCGTCGTTGCGGGCAGTGGCCCAGGCGCCGGGCAGCTCGGGCAGCCGGAACCAGGCACCCGACGCGCCTGCCGGGGTCGGCGCGTCGAGCAGGTCCCGGCGGTGGGCCAGCCGCAGCCCGGTCCGGACGACCCGTTCCACGGTGGCCGGGGTGAGGTTCAGCTCCGCCCGGCTCCCCTTCAGCGTGTCGGTGAGCCGTTGCAGGTCCCGGGCCAGGTCCCGTTCCACCCGCAGCCGGGCCCGGCTGGCCCGCCTGTCGATCTCGACGTCGGTGACCCGCCAGTCGGTCTGCCTGCCGGTCATCTTCTGCTCGACCTGGGCGGCGATCACCTCACCCGCGCTGCCCAGGTCGGTGCGGATCGCCTCGACCTTCTCCACCGCCAGCCGCAGGAACGCCAGCTCGTCCTCCAACGAACCGGTGGTGTAGTCGACCTGCTGCCACCCGGCCGGCACGAAGTGCAGCACCTCCACCCGGGCGGCGCGCTGACCGTGCCGGTCGATCCGGCCGTTGCGCTGCTCGAGACGGTTGGGATTCCAGGGGATCTCCCAGTGCAATAGTCGGTGACAGTGCCGTTGCAGGTTGATGCCCTCGCTGGCGGCGTCCGTGGCGAGCAGGACCCGCACGTCGTCGAGGTCGGGATGCTCGGTGAAGACGTTCTTGACGTGTTCGCGCTCGTCGGGGTCCTGCCCGCCGTAGAGCAGCGCGATCCGCTCCGGTGGATAGCCGGCGCTGAGCAGCCGCTCGTGCAACCAACGCTGGGTGTCGCGGTACTCGGTGAAGATGATCACCCGCTCGGCCGACCACTCACCGTCGGGTCGCACGATTGGGTCCAGCCAGCGGTGCAGCGCGGCGAGCTTGGCGTCCGGCCGGTCCTGCGCCGAACGCGCCCAGGTGCGCAGCTCACCCAGGAGTTCCCGCTCCTCGGCCGACAGCGGGGCCGCGTAGTGCCGGACGGTGGTCAGGGCATCCGCCTCGGCACTGCCGTAGGCGGCGTCGTCCTCGGCCGTCTCGGCCAGCCGGTCGATCACCGGTTGTAGGACCTTCTCGCCGGCTGCCCGGTCCGCCCCACGCACCGGGTCACCGGGAGGGGCGGCGTCCCGGGTGGTCATCGTCGCCAGGTGGGTTTCCACCGTCTCGGCGAAGGCCTTCGGCGACGAGAAGAGCCGGCGCTTGAGCAGAGTGGTGACGAAGTCGGCGGCGATCTCACCGGCCCGGCCGTCGGCGTTCGCCCGGCGGCTCGCCGCATAGCGGCTGAGCTGGGCGTGGGCGTGCCGCTCGGCAGCCGGGTAGTCGACCTCCAGATAGCCCAGGTGCCGCACCGGGAACCGGGGAGTGCCGTCCCATTTCGGCGGCAGTTCGCTCTTGAGCCGCCGCACCATCACCCGGGCCAACTGCTCGTCGGTCGGCTTGACGCCCCGGGCGAACCGCTGGTCGTCGAGGAGCTCCAGCAGCGCGGTGAACGACTCGGTGAAACCGTTGTGCGGGGTGGCGGAGAGGAACAGCCGATGCTCGCAGTGCGGGGCGAGCGCCCGGATCGCCCTCGTACGCTGCGAATCCACCGCGTACCGACCCCGGCC
Source organism: Micromonospora sp. WMMD730 (assembly GCF_049178955.1). NCBI lineage: Bacteria > Bacillati > Actinomycetota > Actinomycetes > Micromonosporales > Micromonosporaceae > Micromonospora > Micromonospora sp. WMMD730. The sequence continues at coordinate 6,195,214 of NZ_JBMHML010000002.1, read as the reverse complement.
GGACGGCGCGCAGGTGTGCACCTCGTCGACCACCAGCAGGTCGAAGCTGCGCGGATAGCGTGGCGTCGCCGGCAGCACCTCGCGTAGCAACCGCATCGGCCGGTCCCGCTTGAGCCAGTCCACGCTGACGATCAACCGAGGGTAGTGCGTCCACGGGTTGGTGTAGAGCCCCCGGGCGCGACGCAGCTCCCGCAGCAGGGCCGCATCGACGATGCGGAAGTCGAGACCGAACTTGTCGCGCATCTCGTCGCGCCACTGCCGGGTCAGCCCGGCCGGGCAGACGATCATCATGGTGCGGGCCCGGTGCCGCAGCATCAGCTCCTGCATCACCAGCCCGGCCTCGATGGTCTTGCCGAGGCCGACGTCGTCGGCGATCAACAGGTTGGTCCGCGGCATCGACAGCGCCCGGACCACCGGGTCGAGCTGGTAGTCCTCGATCTCGATGCCGGAGCGGAACGGAGCTTGGAGGGCGGTCCGGTCGGCCGAGGCGATGGCACCCCAACGCACTGCATCCAGGAACGCCGCCAACTGACCGGGATCGTCGAATCCGTGCCGAGGGTCCGGCAGGGTCGCGCTGTCGTGCACCCGCCGCCCCGGCTCCAATTCCCAGACCACCCGCAACTCCTCGTCGCGGGCGTCGTCCTCGACGCTGACCAGGGTGGCCAGGTGCGGGGCCATACCGGTGAAGACGTGCGGGTCGCCGCTGGTCACCTCGCTACGGACCACGTCGGCGACGACCCAGCGCCGGCTGCGTACCGTGACGAGCTGGCCTGGAGCCGGAGGGCTGTCGATCGCCGTGGTCATCCGGCTCGAACCATCGGTGTGCTCCTTCGGCCCGTGTGGGCGTCGTCCCTGATCCGTCGAGCGTTCCGGGGATGTAGGCGCTCAGAGGGCAGACAGGAACCACAATCTACGTTGGACGTACGTATGATCCACATGGGACTCGTCGGCTTGTCGGTTCGATCGGCTAGCCGACAGACACTGCCCGACGCCTACCGATTTCCGTAGGTTGGTCAGCACCGCGCAGCCAGGAGGTTGGATGTCCCACGCCCGCATCCGGATCGACTTCACCCCCCTTGCCGACGACGACGAGTTCGTCCTCGGGGAGCTGACCGAGGAACTGGCGGACGACCTCCGCGAGGTCGGCGAGGTCGAGCGCGTCGAGCGGCCGGTGACCGATCCGGAGGCGAAGGGCGTGGCCGAGTTGGCGCTCGGCGTCGTCACCGTGCTGGCGGGCACCGACCCCGGTTATGTGCAGGCGCTCGTCGACGTGGTGCTGGCGTTCCTGCAACGGCATACCGGGCGCCGGGTGCACCTGCGGGTCGGTGACATCGAGCTGACCATCGACCGGCCCACCCACGGCCAGACCGACGAACTGATCGCTACGGTGCGGGCGGCGATCGAACGGACCCGCCCCTGATGGGCAGGCACGCCCTGCTGCTCGGCACGGCCACCTGCCACGTCGACCGTGAACTCGCGCCCCTGCCCTCGGTACGCCAGGACGTGGCGCAGCTCAAGGCGTTGCTGGACGGCGCGGGTGAGTTCGACTCCGTACGCACGGAAGTGGACCTGCCGGCGACGCACCTGCGACAGATCGTCGAGGAGTTCTACGGCGCGCGAAGCCGGGGCGACCTGGCGCTGCTCTACTACTCCGGCCACGGCGTGCTGCACGGCGACGGGCAGTCGCTGTTCCTGGCCGCGAGCGACACGGCCAGTGGGCAGTTGCACGCGACCGCGTTCGACACCGACGGCACCCTGCGGCACCTGCTCAACAACACCAGGGCCGCGCAGAAGGTGGTGCTGCTCGACTGCTGCTTCTCCGGAGCGTTCACCGCCCGCAACCGTTTCCAGGGCGGCGTACGCGAGGAGCCACGCCGTCTCAAGCGGGAGCGTGGCACTTTCATCCTGACCTCCAGCACCCACCTGAAGGCGTCGAAGGCACAGGGGCCGGACCGTCCGTCGGTCTTCACCGAGGTGCTTCTCGACGGTCTGCGGGGTGCGGCCGAAGGGCCGTCCGACGACGGTTGGATCACCAGCAACGACCTGTCCCGCTGGGCCCTGACCGAGATGGCCCGGCGTCGTCAGCACACCCCGGTCGAGTCGAGCGAGGGCGTCACCGAGCCGATCAGGTTGGTCGCGGCACCGGGTTCCGCCGCCGAGGCGAGGCAGGCCACCGCCGTCACGGCGAGCCCGGCGGACGAGGCGCCGTTCGACACGGACCAGTGGCGTCGCCTGGTCACCTACTACGTCAACTGCATGCAGCGGTCGACCGTGCTGCAGTCGTTCATCGACCCGCAGGCGACCGGGACGTACGTGGCGGCCCCTCCGGGACGCGAGGCCGTTTTCACCTCGCAGACCCCTGTCCAGCTGGGCGGCACGGCGGCCAGACTCGCCGGCCGGGCCCGCGCCGACGGCCGGGAGGTGCAGTACGGCTATCCGGTCGTCGTCGTCAGGCCGGCCCGGCAGAAGCGACCCCGGCTCGCACCGCTCCTGGTCTGTGATGCCACCGTCGGCGCGGACGACGTCCTGCACGCCTCCTTCCCACCCCGTCCCAGCGCCGCCCTCATCGACCTGCTCCAGCTCTCCGAGGTGGAGGCCGACGAGTTGGTGCAGCGCGTCGAGCAGGCTTTCGTGCCGGGTGACCCGACGTCCCTCACCGCCACCGTCGACGTGCTCGTGCAGACGTTCGGGTTGCGTCCGGTGACGGAGGTGGATCCGGCGACGCTCGGCGGCACCATCCGGCCGGGACCGCTCAACGGGGTGCAGAACGCCGCGATCCTATACACCGTCGACGCCGCTGACTCACCGCAGCGGCAGCTCGTCGACGACCTGCGCGGCATGATCAAGAACCCGAGGCTCATCGCGGGGACGGCGCTGGGTGCGTTGGCATTCAGCCCGGACGAGGCAGCCACACCGCCGGTCGTGACGGTGGCGACGAGCGTGGTGAACGAGGCGCAGGAAGAGATCATCCAGGCGGCGATGTCGCAGCCGTTGACCGTGGCCCAGGGGCCGCCCGGCACCGGTAAGAGTCAGCTCGTCACCGCCCTACTGGCCACCGCCACCGCCGCCGGGCAGAGCGTGCTGATCGGGTCCACCAGCAACCAGGCCGTCGACTCGGTGCTCCACCGGGTGACCGACATGGTCGGCCCGGGCCTGCTGATGCGGACGGGCAACCAGGAACACCGTCAGCAGGAGCCGAAGCACCTCGCCGACATCATGGCCGCCTATCCGACGGTGGATCGGTCGACCCCGCCCGACGACCGGACGCCGTTGCGCGAGTTGGGGATGCTGGCCGAGGAGGCCACCCGCCTGCGCGCCACGTTGGACGAGCGGCGGTTGCTCGAACGCGACCTCGCGGACCTGGCCGCCGAGCGCGGTGCCGACCGGGTTGGCGTGGAGGCCGGCCTCGGCACGGTCCCGCTGCCAGCCGACGACACGGCGCTGGCGCAACTTGTCCGAATGACCGATCGGGCGCTCGCCAGCAGGTGGTTCGGCTGGTGGTACCGGTGGCGGCTGCGGCCGTACCGGGTCGTCGACCGGCACGGTGTCGAGGCGCTCGCCGAGCAGGCGGTGTTCGAACTGCGTTGGCGGGATAGCCTGCGGCGACTGGCCGGGCTGCCCGACGCCGACGTCACCTGGCGGCGGCTCGTCGACCTGATCGGCACCACCCGGCCCGCCCTCAGCATCGATCTGCTGCGGGCGCAGATCGCCCGCCGGGTGGCTGCGGGTGCCCGCCTGCTACAGGACCGGGCCGACGAGATGGCCCGGCCACAGTCGGACAGCTGGGCCTATTTTCCGGAGCTGCTGCGGGTGCTGCCCGGCTGGGCGGTGACCGCCCTGTCGGCCCGGCGGTTGAAGAGAAGCCCTGCGTTGTACGACCTGGTGGTGATCGACGAGGCGGCGCAGTGCACCATCCCCGCAGTCCTGCCCATGCTCTACCGCGCCAAGCGGGCCCTGATCATCGGCGATCCACGTCAGCTCGCGCCGGTCGTCGACCTGCCCGAGGCCGACGATGTCACCGAGCGGGCCCGGGCCGAGTTGAGCACCGGTTGGCTGACCTCTCGCCGGCTGACCTATACCGCTCATTCCGCCTACGACGCGTTCGCCGCCGCAGCGAAGTCCACGCACCTGCTCGACGAGCACTACCGGTGCCACCCGGACATCGTCAACGTGCCGAACCGGGAGGTCTACCAGGGCCGGCTCACGGTGCTGACCGATCCGGCCCGGCTGGCAGCGCCGGCCGATCCGGCGGTGCGGTGGCGCGACGTTCCCGGACGGTACAGCCCGGGAGCGACCGGGTCCGGGTACAACCAGGTCGAGCTCGACGCGGTCGTCACCGAGGTGAGGGACCTGCGGGGGGCGTACCCGGACGTCTCGATCGGGGTGGTCACGCCGTTGGCCGCGCACCAGCGTCGACTGTCGGCGGCCCTGAACGCCGCCGGCCTCACCGACAACCTGCTCTGCGCGACGATCCACAAGTTCCAGGGCAGCGAACGGGACATCATGGTCGTGTCGCCGATCGGGGCGCACGGGGTGCCGGACCGTACCCGGGGCTGGCTGGTCCACCAGACCAACCTGTGGAACGTGGCCATCACCCGGGCCCGGTCCCAGCTCGTGGTGGTCGGTGACCGGTCGTGGTGGTCGGCGCAACGGGGTCTGCTGACCGCTCTGGCGCTGGGCGGCGATGCTACCGGCACCCGGTCGGACGTGGATTCCGTAGCGGCGGACCGGCTCCACCGCGCCCTCCGGCAGGTGGGACTCACCGTGCGGCGCGACGTCCCCGTGGCCGGGCAGACCGTCGACATCGTGGTGCGGCGCGAAAGTGTCGAGCTGGCGGTGGTAGTCGACGATCCGGCTGGCGATCCCGAAGGGCGCGAGCTGCGTAAGGTGCTCGCCCGGCTCGACGTCACCGGCGGGTCCCACCCCGTACGCCGGGTGCCCGCGTGGCGGTGCCTGGCCGAACCGGAGCAGGTGGCGGCGGAGCTGGCCGACGCCCTGTTGCTGTCGGCGCGGGAGCGGAACGGCGAATAGGCCTGCTCCTTCCCGCAGGAGGGGCGGCAACCGACCTGACGGCACCGGAAGGACCATCGGGGTCCTTCCGGTGCCGGACCGTCAGGTCCTGATCAGGGTCACCTGCACCGTCTCGCCTGGGCTCTGACCTGCCGTGTTGGTGAACCCGACAGTGAACGTCACGTCCAGCCGACCGGTCTTGACCAGGGTCTGCCGGTACGCGGGCGCGACCGTCACGGTCACCGTCACGGTGTTCGCCTTCGCCACCTGCCGGCTGACCGTCGCCACCTTCTCCCCGCTGAGGGTGAGGGTGCCGGCGGTGTTGACCGTCGCGGTGAGCGTCGCCGTTCCCGAGACGGGGTCGGCCTGCACCGAGTCGATCCGTACGGTCGGGGCCGGGGCCGGGGTCGCCGGGTCGACCGTACCGACGATCGGCTTGGACAGCGTCGACTGCCCGGACGAGTCGACGACCATCGCCTGGAATTTGACCTGCTTGCCGGCGTCCTTCGCCGCCGGTGTCCAGTCGAACAGGTAGGGGGCGGTGGTGCTGGTGCCGACCAGGGTGCCGTTGACGAACAGGCTCGTCGAGGCGATGGCGAAGTCGTCGGTGCCCCGGACCAGCGGGTGCACCGTCGACCCGACCTGGAGCACCGCGCCGCGTCCCGGGTCGGCCAGTTCGGCCGTGGGGGCGGCGTCGGCGACCCGACCCACCGTGGTCGGCACCGCCGGTGGCGGGGTCGGCCGGCGCTTGGTGACGGTGACCGTGGCCGCGCCGGTGCCGTCCACTCCGGAGATCGCCTCGACGCTGGTGGCCGGGACCGCCGGCCCGCCCGACACCGGCTGCCCGCTGCCGAGGTAGCTGCCGGTCAACGCGAACGGGGCGCCCTCGCGTACGGCGGTGTTGTCGGCGTTGGCGTTGTAGACGGCGAACCCGTTGCCGGTGAGCACGTTGCGGGTGCCGGTGAGCGCCCCGGCCGTCTCGGTGCCGGCGTCGGTCAGCAGGATGCCGTACGACCGCGACGGTGCGGGCGCGAAGTAGTTCCCGGTGATCCGGCTGGTGTTGACGAAACCGTCAGTCCCGCTGGTGTACGCGATGCCGGTCTGCGGGAAGCGGCTGTTCGGCTGGCCGGTGACGACGGTGTCGGTCACGTACCCGTGCTGCCTGATGCTGCTGCGGACGGTGGTCTCGGGGGTGCCGTCGCGGCCCCGCGCGCCGTCGAAGAGGATGCCGCCCGACTGGTAGCCGCTGACCACGCTGCCGGTGACTGTCACCTCGCTCTCGACGGTGCCGGTGCCCGCCCCCCGGATGATGCCGGCCTTGACGATGCCCCAGCCGTGCGGGTGCGCGGCGAGTTCCTCGTCGGTGGTCGCCACCCGCAGCGGGCCGACGACGCTGTCGGCGACCCGGCCGGCCGCGCCGAAGAACGCGATGCCCGCCTCGGCCCAGACGTCGCCGGAGGTCACGGTCACGCCGGAGAGGTCGAGGAACATCTCGTTGGTGTCGGTGGAGCCGAGCGACTGCCGGGACACGGTGATCACGTTGCCGCCGCCGTCGCGCAGGTACGGCTGGTCGCCGGCCAGGTTCCCCAGCGACGGGTCCGGCATGATGGTGACCTTGTCCGCGCCGGCCCCCTTGATCTTCAGCGGCTTGGTGATGGTCAGGCCGTTGCGGGCACCGGTCTGCACCGGGTTGGACGCGTGGTTCACCGGCGTCGACGACTCCCGGTAGACCCCCGCGCACATCACGATGGTGTCCCACGGCGAGGCGAAGTCGACGGCCCGCTGGACGGAGGTGAAGTCGGCCGTCGGGCATTGCTTGCGGTCGTCGTCGACCGTCCAGGTGGTGTTGCCCTGCGGGTTGGCCACCGGGTCGACGAGCGCGACGGTGCCCGGGGTGTTGTCGTAACCGGCGAGGTAGGTCGCCGGGTCGGGGCCGCCGAGGGCGGACGGGCCGTGACCCGCGCCGTCGGCCCGGTCGCCGTCGGACAACAGGGAAGCCCCGGCGTCGGATTCCTGGAAGCGTACGTCGGCCAGCTCGATCGAACCGGACTTCGGCAGGTCACCCACCCCGAACCGGAGTTCCAGCTTCGCCAGCGCGCCGACGTCGACGCCCTGCGCCGCGAACTCGGCCAGCGGGACCCGGATCTGGTCCAGGACGATGTGGGTGTTCGGGGTGTTCGTGCCGGTCGACATGTGCAGGGCGTTGCCCCAGCGGGGATCACCGGCGTCGACGGTCCCCTCGTGACCGGCGGCGTCGCGCAGCGCGATGACGAACCGCTGGGTGGTCGAGGCCGGGTCGTACGACGTGGGCTTCTCGTTGGGCCAGACCGGGTTCGTCGGGGTGCCGTTGACGGTGGTGTCCCGGGTGTTGTCGCCCCGGTTGTCGGCGCCCGGGTTACGGGTGTCGAAGAAGTTCACGGCGGCGCTGAGCGCCAACGCCTTCAGGTGCCGTACGTCGGCGGACGCGGCCGGGATCGCGGCGGTCAGCGACGCGGTCGAACCCGGCTCCCAGGCGAGGGTGAGCTGACGGCCGTAGGAGTGGTTGACCGGGCTGTTCTCCCGGGTGCCGTTCTGCCCGCCGGGCGCTCCCGCCGCCGGCAGCGGGCAGGGCTTGGCGGCGGTCGGCAGCCCCGTCTTGCCGAGCTGTGCCGGGGCGAAGTCCTGCGGCTCCGGGTTGCACCAGTCGTACCCGCCGGGGGTGCTCGCCGGTTTCGGGGTGACCCCGGCGGCCTGCGCGTACGGGTCGGCGAAGCCGGTGCCGGTCAGGGTGCCGCCGAGGGCGTTACGGGTCAGCGGGTTGTTGACCTCGGGCCGGATCACGTCCACCCGCTCCTGCGGGGCGGCGAAGTAGCTGGTGTTGACCCGCTCGTTGCACGGGATCGCCGTGCCGGACGGGCTGGCCGGGCAGGCCGACGCGGGGACCTGGAGCCCACCTGGGGTGTTCGCCAGCTCGCCGGTCAGGTAGGGCTGGAACGCGCCCTCGCCGCCGACGTAGCGCCGGAAGAACGCCGCCATCGTCGCCAGGCCCAGCTTCTCCTGGTCACCCATCCGTGCCGCGTCACCGGAGAACTTGGTGTTCACGGCCGGGTTCAGCGGGTCGGAGTTGTCGATCTTGTAGTTCAGGTCCGGGTCGGTGTAGCTGGCCGCGCCGCTGAGCCGCAGGTTGTTCGGGTGGATGTTGTTGGTCGCGAACGGTGCCGAGTTGCCGCAGGCGGCGTCGTTGTTGGCCTGACCGTCCGCGCCGCCGTCGGCGTACCAGACGGTGTTGTACCAGTTGTGGATCGCGCCCAGGTGCTCCACCTGGATGCGGGGGAAGGGGTCACCCGGGTTGACGTACTGGCTGCGCTCGAACAACCGCGCGCCCTGCAGGTTGGAGACGTCACCGTCGCACATCGGCAGGATCGTCAGGTACGGCATCCCGTACGGGGCCTTGCGCTCGTAGTCCACCGGGGCGAGCGAGATCACCCCGCGCAGCGGGTAGCGCGGGCCGTCGGTGCGGATGCGGTTGTAGTCGATGAAGCTCGACACCGCGTCACCGCCACGCGAGTGGCCCATCAGGCCGATGCGGGTCAGGTCGAGGCGGCCGGCGAGCGTGGTGCCGATGGTGGTGTGGGCGTCGGCCGGCAGGCCGCCGGGGCGGTTCGCCGCGCTGAGCGCGTCCAGGGTCGCGGCGATGAGCATCCGGCGGCTGTGCATGCCTTTGCCCTTGTTGCCGTCCTGCCGCATCATCAGCTGGTCCTGGGACACCGAGAAGGTGGTGTAACCCCAGGTGGCGAGGTTCTCCGCGAGGTAGGCGTAGCCGTTCTCGTTGTGCTTGAACTGGGCGCAGGTGAGCTGGGCGGTGTCCTGACCGGAGTCGCACGAGCCGTGGTTGCCGTGCACCAGGACGAGCACCGGCGACGGCGTGGTGCGTCGGGTGAAGTCAGGTGTGTACAGCTGGCCCCGGATCTCGATCCGTTCCGGGGCCTGTGCGGTCCCGGCCGTCGGGTCGGCGCCTGAGGAGTTCGGCTCCTGGATGCTGGCGAGGCCGAGTTTGGCCTCCTGGACGGCCTGGTGGCCGAAGGGGCCACGGGCCGTCGGGTCGGGCAGGTCGGTCGTGGACGCCGGGGGCGGCGTGACCGCGGTGGGTGACGCCGCGGTGGCCGGCCCCGCCAGGGCCACCGGGGCCGTCACCGCGACGATCACCGAGAGGAGCACGCGCATGCTCCTCGATGTTCGTACCTTCAAAGGTTTCTCCTCGGAGCGAGATTGAGCGTTCAACGGTCGCGAACGCTAACCAGCCCTCGTTTCTCCGAGGTTTCCGTCGACAGCCGTTTTCCGGCTGATCGAATACAGTCCTACCAGGGGATATGCGCCCACGGCGGCACTCTCGCGGCAACTCTGACACGTAGGGCCCCGGCCTTCTCCGCAGTGCGTTTCCGGGCCCCGCAAGGGGCGGGGCGTGGGCGCGATGGGGGTCGTGGACATCGGTGGAACGGGCCCCGGAGAATCGGTGCGGTCGCTGTCGGTGAGCGGAGGCTTCGCACTACCGGGGGTGACGGCTCCACGGATTACGGATGGGTTGCTAACCACCCAACGCGGTGATCAAGGGCAATTAGTGCGCCGCCGCGTGGACGCGGCCAAGGGGCGCAATACGGACAGGTGTCCGATATGCCGGCGCGATCCGCGCGATTTTTCCTGCTGAGTGACCAGACAGTGATGCAATCGAAACATGACTATTGGTGGCGAGGTCCGGAGCCGGTAGCATCCATATTCGTGACAGCCGTTGGACGGCATTGTGCCGGCGGCGTCACGAGTGGCTGTCGACCATTTGGTCGAATGCTGCCCAGGATCTGCCGGCCCCGGTACCGGGCAACTGTGGCCGAGCGGTCCGTCCCGCTTTCGGCTCGCCGCGGAGCCGTGTGAACGGTGGCCGGTGCCCCGATTCGGCCGGGCCCCGATCTGGAAACAAACATTCATGGCGGCTGCGCCAGAACGAGGGAGAAATGGTTGCCATCCGGCAGGTCTCGGCGGACCAGAACAGCGAGTTGGCCGCCTGCGTCAAAGCCTGGCGGCACCGGCTTCCGCCGGATGACCACCAGGTCGCCCGGAGGCGTCGGGGACGCCGGTCCAACGTCACCCAGGAGGAGGTCGCGGAACTGGTCGGGGTGAGCGTCGTCTGGTACAGCAACCTCGAACGCGGCGTACGCGCCAACTACTCCGACGCCTTCCTCGACGCCGTCGCCGGGGCGCTGCGACTCGACCGGCACGAGCGGGAACTGCTGTACCTCCTCGCGATCGGCCGGATGCCCTCACCCGCACCGGCCGGCGCCTCCCCGACCGTCCTCGGCACCGCCCTGCGCCAGTTCGTCGAGGGGCAACGCTGGGCGACCTACGTGCTCGACCGGTACGCGCGGGTGGTGCTGCACAACGACGTGTGCGAGTCCTACTATCCCTGGCTGCGCACCGATCCCAGCTATCCACGCTGGCTGTTCACCGACGCGGACGCCCGGCGGCGGCTGGTCAACTGGGACACCGACTGGGCGGCGCCGCTGCTCACCCAGATGCGCATCGCCCAGGCGCTGCACCCGCAGGACACCGGGATCGCCGCGCTCGTCGACGCCTGCCTTCAGACCAGTCCCGAGGCCCGTTGCCTGTGGGCCGCCCACCCCCCGTCCGGGCGTACCCTGCGGTCGCGGCGCGGCATCCGGCTGGCCAGCGACCACCGAACGACCCTGGTCGACGTGGTCACCCTCACCGACCCGAGCACGAGCGACCTGCAGATCGTGTCGCTGATCCCGGTGGCCGAAGCCGCGTAGCCGCCGTTCCCGCATCCCCTCCGCCGTCGGTGAATTGCACCCCGGCCGGTCCGGCGCGCCTGAGGTCCCCGCCGGTCACGGGCCCCAACTGTCAGTTTAGGAAAGTGGCAATTTCTGGCCGCCGTCCGCACCGCCGGGCAGGATTCTCCACGCCGCTTCCGGAGGCTTTGTGGACTCCTGCGGCCATCGATATGGACCGGAGGCGGACATGAATCCTTTCGACGATGCGGACGGCACGTTTCTGGTGCTGGTGAATGCGGAGTCGCAGCACTCGCTGTGGCCGGAATTCGCCGAGGTGCCCGCGGGCTGGACCGTGGCATGGGGGCCGGGCGATCGGGACGGGGCACTCCGGTACGTGGAGGAGAACTGGCAGGACATGCGGCCGAGAAGCCTCGCTCTCGCGATGGCTCGGGCCGATGACGCCGCCCTTCGTACCGAGTAATTGCACCCATTCGCCGTGGCGCAGCAGGTGCACCTTCTGTCAGGAGAGTTTCGTATGGCTGAGGACAATCGGCGCTGGCCGTTGAGCAGCGAGCAGCAGCGGCTGTGGTTCCTCGACCGGCTGACGCCGGCGAGTGCCGCGTACCACGTCCCGGTCTCGTGGCGGTTGCGGGTCGACGTGCCGCTGCCGGCGGTCGTCGCCACCGTCGGGCGCCTGCTGGCCCGGCACGACGCGTTGTTCCTGGCCTTCGACGAGGTCGACGGCGAGCCCGTGCAGCGGCTGGTGTCCACCCGCGAGGTTCCCCTGACGGTCCACGACCTCACCGACCACCCCGCCGCCGAGCGCGACGCGCGCAGCGCCGAGGTGGTCCGGGAGGTGTCCCGCGCCCCGTTCGACCTGCGCGTCGGGCCCCTGGTCCGGGCAGCCGTCTTCACGGTCGACGGCCAGGTAGGGCTGCTCCACCTGACCTTCCACCACATCGCCGTCGACGGCCTCTCCCTGGAGATCATCGAACGCGAACTCGCCGTCGGCCTCAGCGACGCCGCCGGCCTCGGCGACGGCCCGCGGCAGAGCGACGCCGCCGGATCGAGCAACGCCGTCGGGGCCGGTGCCGCCGGCGGGTCGGGGGACACCGCCGGGTCGGCGGTGCCGGCCTACGTCGAGCACTGCCTCCGGCAGCAGCGGTGGCTGGCCGGACCGCAGGCGCAGCGGGAACTCGACAGCCGCGTGGCGCAGTTGCGGGGCGCGCCGGAACTGCTCGAACTCGGGCGGGACCGCAACCGGCCCCGGGACTTCAGCTATCGCGGGGAGACCCTGCGGTTCACGGTGCCGCCGCAGTTCCGCGACCGGGTGCGGGAGCTGGCCGGCCAGCACGGGGTCACGCCGTACGTGGTGCTGCTGGCGGCCTTCACGGTCTTCCTGCACCGGCAGAGCGGCCAGACCGACGTGGTCGTCGGTTCGCCGGTCGCCGGCCGGGGGGACAGCCGGTTCCTGGACGTGGTCGGGTTGTTCGCCGGCACAATGGTGTCCCGTACCGACCTGAGCGGCGAACCGACGTTCGGAACCGTCGTGGCGCGTACCCAGGAGTCGGTGCTGGCCGCCCTGGAACACCTGGACGTGCCGTTCGACCACCTGGTCAACCGGCTGGTGCCGCAGCGGGTGCCGAGCCACGGCCCGCTCGTGCAGGTGCTGTTCGCGTTCCACGAGAACGGGCCGGGTGCGGTCGGCGGGTCGTTCCTGAGCCGCGAGTTCGTGCCGACGGACACCGCGAAGCTGGACCTCACGTTCACCGTCTACGACGTGGCCGGCCGGTACGACGTCGAGATCGAGTACTGCACGGACCTGTTCCTGCGCCCCACGGTCGAACACTTCTTCCGGCACTGGTCGAGTCTGCTGGGCAGCGCCCTCGACCGGCCTGACCTGGCGATCGGGCAGCTCGCGGCGATGGACGACACCGAGCGGGAGCTGGTGCGGTCCTGGACCACACCGTCCCCGGTGGACCTTCCCGACGGCGAGTTGGTGCATGAGTTGGTGGGTCGGTGGGTGGGTGTGTCGCCGGGTGCGGTGGCGGTGGTGTGTGGGGAGGTGGTGTTGACGTATGGGGAGTTGGGGGTGTTGTCGGATCGGGTGGCGGGGTTGTTGCGGGGTTTGGGTGTGGGTGGTGGTGGGTTGGTGGGGGTGTGTGTGGGGCGGTCGGTGGATGCGGTGGTGTGGTGTTTGGGGGTGTTGAAGGTTGGTGCGGCGTATGTGCCGTTGGATGTTGATTATCCGGTGGAGCGGTTGTCGTTGATGTTGGTGGATTCGGGTGTGTCGGTGGTGTTGGGGGGTTCGGGTGTGGCGGGGCGGTTGCCGTCGGGTTCGTGGCGGGTGGTGGAGATCGGTGTGGACGGTCCGGAGCCGGAGGCTGGGCAGGGGGCGGAGGTGCCGGCTCCGGTGGTGACGGGGGACAGTGCGGCGTATGTGATCTACACGTCGGGCTCGACCGGCCGACCCAAGGGCGTCACGGTGACCCACCGCAACGCCGCCCGGCTGTTCGCCTCGGCGGCCCGGGAGTTCCGGTTCGGCCCCGACGACGTCTGGTCGATGTTCCACAGCATGTCGTTCGACGTCAGCGTCTGGGAGATCTGGGGTGCGTTGAGCACCGGCGGCCGGCTGGTCGTGGTGCCCTACTGGGTCTCCCGCAGCCCCGAGGACCTGTACGCGCTGGTCCGGGACGCGCAGGTGACCGTGTTCAGTCAGACGCCGTCGGCGTTCGTCCAGTTCGAGGCCGTCGACGCCCGCCTGCGCGACCCGCTGCGGCTGCGCTACGTCATCTTCGCCGGTGAGGCGTTGGAACGCGGCTCGGTACGCCGGTGGACGCAGCGGCACGGCGCGGACCGCCCCCGGCTGGTCAACATGTACGGGATCACCGAGACCACCGTGCACGACACCTTCCGCGAGATCGTGCCGGACGACCTGGACCGGGCGCTCACCCAGATCGGCCGCCCCCTGGCGGACCTGGCGATCCACGTCCTGGACCGGTACCTGCGCCCCTGCCCGGTCGGCGTCACCGGGGAGATGTACGTCGGCGGTCCGGGGGTGGCCCGGGGCTACCTCGGCCAACCCGGCCTGACCGCGGGACGTTTCGTAGCGGACCCGGTGGGCGCCGAGCCGGGGGCCCGCCTCTACCGCAGCGGCGACCTGGCCCGGTGGCGTCCGGACGGGACCCTGGAGTACGCGGGCCGCGCCGACAGCCAGGTCAAGATCCGCGGCTTCCGGGTGGAGCTGACCGAGATCGAGGCGACCGCCCACCAGTTCCCCGGCGTCACCGCCGCGGCGGTCACCATCCGCCCCGACGACGCCGGGGCACCGCAGCTCATCGCGTACGTGTCGGGGGAGGCCGGGTCGGCGGTGCCGGTCGCCGACCTGCGGCAGTGGCTGGCGGACCGGCTGCCGGACTACATGGTGCCGGGGCGGTTCGTGGAGTTGGCGGCGATCCCGCTGACGCCGAGCGGCAAGACCGACCACCGGCGGCTGCCCGACCCGGACGAGGCCCGCCCCGCCGGCAGCGGTGACTACGTGGCGCCGCAGGGACCGGTCGAGCGGCGGCTCGCCGAGATCTGGGTCGAGGCGCTCGGCCCGGTCCAGGTGGGCCGGCACGACAACTTCTTCCACCTGGGTGGGGACTCGATCCGCAGCATCCGGGTGCTCGGCGCGGCCCGCGCCAGCGGCATCTCCTTCGCGTTGCAGGAGCTGTTCCACCGGCCGACGGTCGCCGAACTCGCCACCGTCTGCACGGTCGTCGACCTGCCCGACGCCCCGGTACGTCGACCGTTCGAACTGGTCGCCGCCACCGACCGGGCGCACCTGCCGGACGGTCTCGTCGACGCGTACCCGATGACCGCGTTGCAGGTGGGCATGGTCTACGAGATGACCCGCGACCTGGAGCGGCTGCCGTACCACAACGTCGACAGCATGAAGGTGCGGGCACCGTTCGAGGCGGACGCCTTCACCCGGGCGGTCGCCCACGTGGTACGCCGGCATCCGATCCTGCGCACGGCGCTGTCGTTGACCGACCACAGCGAGCCGCTGCAACTGGTGCACGCCGAGGCGGTCCTGCCGGTCGGCGTCGACGACCTGCGTCACCTGGACGAGGCGGCGCAGGACGAGATCGTCCGGTCCTACCTGGAACACCAGCGGGTCACCCCGTTCGACCACGACCGCCCGCCGCTGCTGCGGATGCACGTGCACCGCCGCTCGGACGAGGTGTTCCAGTGGACGCTGACCGAGCACCACGCCGTGTTCGACGGCTGGAGCCTGCACTCCACCCTCAGCGAGATCATGCGGGTCTACCAGGGCCTACGTGCCGGCGTGGAGCCGACCGACCCGCCGTTGAGCGCGCAGTACCGCGACTTCGTCGAGCTGGAACGCGCCGCGCTGACGTCGGCGGAGACCGAGCAGTTCTGGCGCGAGCGGCTGGCCGACCCGCCGGACACCCGGCTGCTGCGCTGGCCCGACGGGCCGGTGCCGGAGCTGCCCGCCGAGTCCCGCTTCACGGGCGAGTGGTGGTACGCCACCGACGCCCGCCAACGGTACGGCTCGGTCGAGACGGTGCTCAGCCCGGAACTCTGCACGGCCCTGCGGGAGCTGGCCACCCGGTGCGGCGCCTCGCTGAAGACCCTCTTCGTCGCCGCCTGCCTGCGTACCGTCGGCTACGCCACCGGCGCGACGGACGTCCTGGTCGGGGTGACCGCCAACGGCCGCCCCGAGGAGCGTGGCGGCGACGACGTCCGTGGGCTGTTCCTCAACACGCTGCCGTTCCGGCTGGTGCTGCCGGACGGCCGGTGGACCGACCTGATCGCCGAGGTCTTCGCGGCCGAACGGGACATGTTGCCGCACCGCCGCTTCCCGATGGCCGAGATGCAACGCCGGCTCGGCATGGACCAGCCGGTCAACGTCAACTTCGTCTACAACCACTTCCACGTGATGGCCGAGATGCTGTCCGACCGGGGCACCGAGATCCTCGACGGCAAGATCGGCAGCTTCTCCACCGTCCGGGCCGAGCCGACGAACTTCCCGCTCAACATCGGGGTCGTCCGGGACCCGGTCTCCGACCGGGTGCTGCTGGCGATGGACTTCCACACCGACGCGGTGCGGGCCGAGCAGGTCCGGCTGCTGCGCGACTGGTTCGTGGCCGCCCTCTGGGACATGGTGACCGCCCCCGACCGTCACTACCTGCGCGGACCGCTGACGACCGGGCCGGCCCCGACCGGCGTGCCGGCCCTGGTCGACGTGGCGGCGGCGGGCCCGGGGGTCACCGGTCCGGCGGGGCCGGTGGCGTGGACCGACCCGGCGGACGCGGGCGCAGGCGAGTTGGTGCATGAGTTGGTGGGTCGGTGGGTGGGTGTGTCGCCGGGTGCGGTGGCGGTGGTGTGTGGGGAGGTGGTGTTGACGTATGGGGAGTTGGGGGTGTTGTCGGATCGGGTGGCGGGGTTGTTGCGGGGTTTGGGTGTGGGTGGTGGTGGGTTGGTGGGGGTGTGTGTGGGGCGGTCGGTGGATGCGGTGGTGTGGTGTTTGGGGGTGTTGAAGGTTGGTGCGGCGTATGTGCCGTTGGATGTTGATTATCCGGTGGAGCGGTTGTCGTTGATGTTGGTGGATTCGGGTGTGTCGGTGGTGTTGGGGGGTTCGGGTGTGGCGGGGCGGTTGCCGTCGGGTCCGTGGCGGGTGGTGGAAGTGGATGCCGAGGGTGCGGCGGTGGGGGTGCCGGCCGCGCCGGTGGGGGTGCCGGCGTCGCCGGGGGTGAGCGGGGACAGTGCGGCGTATGTGATCTACACGTCGGGCTCGACCGGCCGGCCCAAGGGCGTCACCGTCCCGCACTCCGCGGTCACCCGGCTGCTGCACTGGGGGCGGGACTTCCTGGACGCCGGCCCCGACGACGTCTGGTCGATGTTCCACAGCATGTCGTTCGACTTCTCCGTCTGGGAGATCTGGGGTGCGTTGAGCACCGGCGGCCGGCTGGTCGTGGTGCCCTACTGGGTCTCCCGCAACCCGGAGGACTTCCACCGGCTGGTGACCGGGGCCGGGGTGACCGTGCTCAACCAGACCCCCTCGTCCTTCGCCCAGTTCGAGGAGGTCGACTCCCGGTCGGACCAGCCGCACGCGCTGCGCTGGGTGATCTTCGGCGGCGAGGCGCTGGAACACGCGTCGGTGCGCCGCTGGGCCGCGCGGCACGGCTGGGACCGGCCCCGGCTGGTCAACATGTACGGGATCACCGAGACCACCGTGCACGTCACCGCCCGTACCCTCAGGCCGGACGACGTCGGGGACGGTCTGAGCCGGATCGGCCGCGAGGTGGCCGGGCTGACCGCCCACGTCCTCGACCCGATGCTGGTCCCCGTCCCGATCGGCGCGGTCGGCGAACTGTACGTCGGCGGCGCGCGGCTGGCCCGGGGGTACGCCGGCCGGCCGGCGCTGACCGCCGAGCGGTTCGTCGCCGACCCGTACGGCAGCCGGCCCGGTGGGCGGCTGTACCGCACCGGTGACCGGGTGCGGCTGCGCCCCGACGGCGACCTGGAGTACGCCGGCCGGGTCGACAACATGGTCAACATCAGGGGCTTCCGGGTCGAGCCCGGCGAGATCGAGGGCACCCTCGCCCGGCACCCGGCGGTCGGCGCGGCCGTGGTGACCGCCCGCACCGACGGGCCCGGCCGGGTCACCCTGGTCGGCTACGTCACGCCGGCCGGCACCGCCACCCTCACCGCCACCGAGGTACGCGAGTGGCTGCGCCACCAGCTTCCCGAGTACCTGCTGCCGGCCCGGCTCATGGTGCTCGACGCGCTGCCGCTGACGCCCACCGGGAAGGTCGACCGGGCGGCGCTGCCCGAACCCGACCTCGACGGCGCGGTCACCGGCCCGGCCGCCCGGACCCCGGCCGAACGCCTCCTCTGTGACCTCTTCGCCGAACTGCTCGGCGTGCCCGAGGTGGGCATCGACGGCAGCTTCTTCGGCCTCGGCGGCGACAGCATCATGTCCATCCAACTGGTCAGCCGGGCCCGTCGCGCCGGCCTGCACCTCAAACCGAAGGACGTCTACCAGCAGCGCACCGTCCGCGCCCTGGCCGCCGTGGCGACCACCGTGGACGACCGGACCGTCGAACGCCCGGACGACGCGACCGGCGCGGTGCCGGTGACGCCGATCCTGGCCTGGGCCCGGGAGGAGTTGGGCGGCCCACTGGAGGCGTTCAGCCAGTCGATGCTGGTCCGGGTGCCCGCCGCGACGACCGTCGACCAGGTGCGGGAGGCGCTGCAGGCGCTGCTCGACCACCATCCCGCGCTGCGGATGCGGGCCCGAACCGGGGACGGGCCGTGGGAGCTGGAGATCCCGCCCGCCGGGGCGGTACGCGCCGAGGACTGCCTGCACACCGTCGACCTGACCGACGCCACCCCGGCCGGGCGCTCGACGGCCCTCGCCGACCAGGCACAGGCCGCCCGGGACCGGTTGCGTCCCGCCGACGGGGTGCTCGTGCAGGCCGTCTGGTTCCCGGCCGGCCCGCAGACCGGCAACCGGCTGCTGCTGGTCGTCCACCACTTCGCCGTCGACGGGGTGTCGTGGCGCATCCTGCTCGCCGACCTCCGGGCCGCCTGCGCCGCGCTCGGCGACGGGAGACCGCCGACGTTGGAGCCGGTGGGCACGTCCCTGCGTGGCTGGGCACGGCAGGTCGCGGCGCTCACCGACGGACCGGTCCGCGAGGACGAACTGGCCGGCTGGACGCGGCTGCTGGACCGGCCGGCGACGCCGCTCGGCGAGCGCCCCCTCGACCCCCGGGTCGACGTCTTCGCCCGGCTGCGCAGCCTCTCCCGCAGCGCCTCGACGGACTGCACCTCGGCCGTGCTCACCACCGCCCCGGCCGCGTACCGCACCGGGGTGGACGAGATCCTGCTGACCGCGCTGGCCCTGGCGCTGCCGCCGTGGCTGGCCCGGCGGGGCCGGGGCGGCACCGACGGGGTGCTGGTCAACCTGGAGGGGCACGGCCGCGACGGTCTGGTGCCGGACGCCGACCTGTCCCGCACCGTCGGCTGGTTCACCCGCATCCACCCCGTCCGGCTCGACCCGGGTCCGGTGGACGCCGCGCAGGTCCGCTCCGGCGGTCAGGCGGTCAGCGCCGCGGTGAAACGGATCAAGGAGCAGCTCCGCGCCCTGCCACCCGCCGGCGGGTACGGCGTACTGCGCTATCTCGACCCGCGTACCGGCCCGGTGCTGGCCGGGATGCCGGCCCCCCAGGTGGCCTTCAACTACCTGGGCCGGTTCCCCGCCGCCGCACCGGACGACTGGGGGCCGGCCGAGGAGGGCGCGGTGCTGCGGGGCGGGGCCGATCCCCGGCACCCCGTGCCGCACGTGCTGGAGGTCGCCGCCGTCACCGTCGACGGCCCGACCGGCCCGCACCTGCGGACCACCTGGTCGTGGCCGGCGGAACTGCTGGCCGAGACCGACGTGGCCGACCTCGCGGACGACTGGCACGCCGCCCTGGAGGCGGTGGTGGCCGGCGCGACGGCACCCGCCGCCGGCGGTCCCACGCCGTCGGACCTGACGCTGGTCACGCTGAGCCAGGACGAGATCGACGACCTTGAGCAGGAACTGGCGGCGGAACAGGGAGCGGTGTCATGACCACGTCGAGCATCGAGGACATTCTGCCGCTGGCACCCCTGCAGGCCGGGATGATGTTCCACTCCTGGCACCAGAGCAGCGGGCCGGAGGTGCAGACCGCGCAGCTGATCCTGGACCTGCACGGTCCGCTGGACGTCGCCGCGCTGCGGGCGGCGGCGGAGGCGCTGCTGCGCCGCTACCCCAACCTGCGGGCGAGTTTCCGGGAACGCCGCTCCGGCCCACCCGTGCAGGTGGTCGTCCGCCAGCCGGAGCTGTCCTGGACGGAGGTCACCGTCGCACCGCAGGAGGACCCGGACGCCGCCCTCGCCCGGCACACCGAGGCCGACCAGGGACGGCGGTTCGACCTGCGGCGGGCCCCGCTGATCGGGTTCCGGCTGATCCGGGTCGACAGCCACCGGCACCGGCTGGTCGTCACCTACCACCACATCCTGCTCGACGGCTGGTCCACCGCCCTGCTCATCCGTGACCTGTGCTCCCTCTACGAGCAGGGCGACGTGCTGCCACCGGCCCCGTCGTACCGGGACTTCCTGGGCTGGCTGGCCGGGCGGGACCGGCCGGGCGCGGAGGCGGCCTGGCGCACGGCGCTGGCGGACCTGGCCGGGCCCACCCTCGTCGCCCCGGCCGACCCGACCCGCGTCCCGGTCTGGCCCGGCGACCTGCCTGCCGAACTCGACCCGGCGGCCACGGCGGACCTGGTGGCGTTCGCCAGGCGGCACGACCTCACCGTCAACACCCTCGTGCAGGGCGCGTGGGCGCTGCTGATCGGCCAGCTCACCGGACGCGACGACGTGACGTTCGGCGCGGCGGTCTCCGGCCGGCCACCCGAGCTGCCCGGGTCCGAGAACATGGTCGGGCTGCTGATGAACGTGGTGCCGGTACGGGTCCGGCTGCGCCGCGACGAACCCCTGTCGGCGCTGCTGACCCGCCTCCAGCACGAGCAGGCGCAGCTCATCGAGCACCACCACCTGGGCCTGGCCGACATCCAGAAGGTCGCCGGGACCGGCGAGCTGTTCGACACCTGCGTCGCGTTCGAGAACTTCCCCGACTCCGGTGAGCTGCGCTGCGGGCCGCTGCGGGTGGAGGCGGGTGCCGCCGACGCCGCCCACTACCCGCTGAGCCTGAACGCGGCGGCCGGCACCCGGCTGCGGATGCGGCTGTCGTACCGGCCCGACCTGTTCCCGGTGGGGTTCGCCCGGGGGCTGCTGCGCCGGTTCACCCGGCTGCTGACCGAACTGCCCACCCTGCTCGGGACGCGTACCGGCCGGCTCGACCTGCTCGACGTGCCCGAGCGGCTCCGGCTGTCGACCCAGGGCCGCAACCCCGACCCGGTGCCGGTGGCGACCCTGCCGGCCCTGGTCGAGGCGTGGGCGGCCGGCACGCCCGACGCGGTCGCCGTCCGCTGCGGGGCGGACCGGCTGACGTACGGGGGGTTGAACGCGCGGGCGAACCGGCTCGCCCACGCGCTGATCGCCCGGGGGATCGGCCCGGAGCAGCTCGTCGCGCTGGTCCTGCCGCGCGGGGTGGACCTGGTCACCGCGATCCTCGCGGTGACCAAGGCGGGAGCCGGGTACCTGCCGGTCGACCCGGAGTACCCGGGCCCGCGCGTCGCGCAGATGCTCGCCGACGCCGCGCCGGCCGGCGTGGTGTTCGCCGGGGCGGACGCCGCGCCGACGGCCCGCGCCGCCGCCGTGGCCGCCGACCTGCCCCGGATCGACCTCGACGACCCGGCGCTGCTCGCCGAGCTGTCCGGGCACCCGGACCGCGACCCCACCGACCGGGACCGCCGCACCCCGCTGCTGCCGACCCACCCGGCGTACGTGATCTTCACCTCCGGGTCCACCGGCCGGCCGAAGGGCGTCGTCGTCACCCACCAGGGCGTCAGCAGCCTCGCCGCCACCCAGGCCGACCGGCTCGGCGTGGACGGTCGGGCCCGCGTCCTCCAGTTCGCCTCACCCAGCTTCGACGCCTCGTTCTGGGAACTGTGCATGGCGTTGACCTCGGGCGCGGCCCTCGTCGTGCCGACCGAACGGCTGCTCGTCGGCGACCTGCTCGCCGACTTCGTCCGGGCCCACGGGATCACCCACGCGACGCTGCCCCCGGCGGTGCTCACCCCGCTGGCCGCGCAGCCCCTGCCCACCCTGCGTTCCCTGGTGCTGGCCGGCGAGGCGTGCCCCGCCGAACTGGTGACCCGCTGGGCGGAGGGCCGCCGCATGGTCAACGCGTACGGCCCGACGGAGACGACGGTCTGCGCCACCATGAGCGCCGACCTGCGGGCCGACCGGGCCGGGTCCGGGGCCGCCGTGCCCATCGGCCGTCCGGTCCGCAACTGCCAGGTGTACGTCCTCGACGACGCCCTGCGGCTGGTCCCCGCCGGGGTGGCCGGTGAACTGTACGTCTCCGGCCGGGCCCTGGCCCGGGGCTACCTGCGCCGGCCGGGGCTGACCGCGACCCGGTTCCTGGCCGACCCGTACGCGGGGCCGGGGGAGCGGATGTACCGCACCGGTGACCTGGTGCGCTGGCGTCCCGACGGCGAGCTGGAGTTCGTCGGCCGGGTGGACGACCAGGTGAAGGTGCGCGGCCACCGGATCGAACCGGGCGAGGTGGAGGCGGTGCTGACCCGGCACGACACGGTCGCCCAGGCGGCGGTGGTCGTCCGGGAGGTGGGCGCGGGCGGGCGGCAACTCGTCGGCTACCTGGTGGGCCCGCCGGACGGCCCCGCCCCCGACCCGGCCACGGTCCGCGCCTTCGTCGCCGGCCACCTGCCCGAGTACATGGTGCCGAACGTCCTGGTGCCCCTGGCGGCCCTGCCGCTGAACCGCAACGGCAAGGTCGACCGGGCGGCCCTGCCCGCACCCGACCAGGAGCCGACGACCCCCGCCGACCAGCCGGGCACCGCCACCGAGAAGCTGCTGTGCGACCTGTTCGCCGAGGTGCTGGGGGTGCCCACGGTCGGCGTCACGGACAGCTTCTTCGGCCTCGGCGGCGACAGCATCTCGTCGATCCAGCTGGTCAGCCGGGCGCAGAGCGAGGGGCTGGCCATCCGGCCCCGGGACGTCGTCGCGCACCCGACCGTCGCCCGGCTCGCCGCCGTCGCCGACCTGGCCGCCGACCACAGCCGGGACGCCGCCGTCAGCCGTGCCGACGACGGGGTGGGCGAGTTCGAGCCGACGCCGATCATGGAGTGGCTGCGGGCGGCCGGCGGACCGGTCGACGGCTACTACCAGTCCATGGTGGTCCGGGTCCCCGCCGACCTGACCGAACCGGATCTCCGTGCCGCCCTCCAGGCGGTGCTGGACCGGCACGACACGCTGCGGATGCGGCTGGACCGGCCGTCCTGCCCCGACGGCCCGTGGCGGCTGGACGTGGCGGCACCGGGCAGCGTACCGGCCGCGTCGGTGCTGACCCGGGTGCCCGTCGACCCGGACACGCCGGAGCCGGACCGCCGCCGGATCGTCGCCGACCACGCGGCGGCGGCCCAGGCCCGGCTCGCGCCGGGTGCGCGGATGATGCTCCAGGCCGTCTGGTTCGACGCCGGACCCGGGCACCGGGGCCGGCTGCTGCTGGCCGCCCACCACCTCGCCGTCGACGCGACGTCCTGGCGGATCCTGCTGCCCGACCTGGCCGCCGCGTGGGCGGCCGTGTCCGCCGGTGGACGGCCCGAGCTGGCCCCGGTCACCACCTCGTACCGGCGGTGGTCGACGCTGCTGGGCGAGGAGGCGACCCGACCGGCCCGCAGCGCCGAACTGGACCTGTGGCGCGGGATGCTGGCCGCGCCCCCGCCGCCGGTCGGCGTCCGTGCCCTGGACCCGGCCCGGGACACCGCCCGGACCGCCCGTTCGCTGGCGCAGACCGTCCCGGTGGAGCTGTCGGCGGCGCTGCTGCGCCGGGTGCCGGACGCGCTGCACGCCCGGGTCGACGAGGTGCTGCTGGCCGCGCTGACCGTCGCGGTCGCGTCGGGCCGGCCCGGCGGGCTGCTGGTCGACGTCGAGAGCCACGGCCGGGAGCCGCTGGCCGACCACGTCGACGTCGCCCGTACCGTCGGCTGGTTCACCAGCCTGTACCCGGTGCGACTGGACCCGGGGGCGGTGGACTGGGCGCAGGTGTGGGCCGCCGGGCCCGCCGTCGGCACCGTCGTGCGGCGGGTCAAGGAGCAGCTCCGCGCGGTGCCCGACCACGGCATCGGGTACGGGTTACTGCGCTACCTGAACCTGGCCACCGGCCCCGAACTCGCCGGACTGGGCCGCCCGCAGCTCGGCTTCAACTACCTGGGCCGGCTCGGTGGCGGCACGGCCGAGGCGGACTGGACCCCCGTACCGCAGGACGCCCTCGGCGGTGACGTCGACGCGGACATGCCGCTGCCGCACGCGGTGTCGCTGAACGCCGTCACCGTGGACCTCGCCGACGGGCCGCAGCTGCGGGCCACCTGGACCTGGGCCGGCGACGCCGTGCCCGAGGCCCGGGTCCGCGAGCTGGCCGACGGGTGGCTGCGCGCGCTGGAGGTGCTGGCGGACAGCACCGCGACCCCGGCGGTGGGCCGGATCCCCTCCGACTTTCCGCTGGTCACGATCGGTCAGGGGGAGCTGGACACGATCTCGGCCGAGCATCCCCGGCTGACCGACCTGCTGCCGCTGGCCCCGTTGCAGGAGGGCATCCTCTACCACGCCACGTACGCCGGGACCGGCGCGGACGTCTACACCGCCCAGCTGACCCTGGAGCTGACCGGCCGGCTGGACCCGGCGGCCCTGCGTCGGGCCGCCCGGGACCTGCTGACCCGGCACCCGCACCTGGGTGCGGCGTTCCGGCAGCGGCTCACCGGCCCCCCGGTGCAGGTGATCGGCGACGGCGTCGAGCTGCCCTGGCAGGAGGTCGACCTGTCGGCGCTGCCCGCCGGGCAGGCGCAGGCCGAGGCCGCCCGCATCGCCGACACGCAACGGCGTCGACGCTTCGACCCGGCCCGGCCGCCGCTGCTGCGGTTCAGCCTGGTCCGCCTGGGTGCCGAACGGTACCGCCTCGACTTCACCCACCACCACATCCTGCTCGACGGCTGGTCGCTGTCGCTCGTCGTCCGCGACCTGATCGCGCTCTACGAGCACCATCGGGGGGCCGCCGCCCCGCCGCCGCCGGTGCCGTTCCGCACCTATCTGGACTGGGTGGCCCGGCAGGACCGGCCGGCCGCCGAGGAGGCGTGGCGGACGGCGCTGGCCGGGCTGGCCGAACCGACCCTGCTGGCCGGGCCGGGTGCCGCCCACCCGACGGCGCTGCCCCGCGACCTCGACGTCGAGCTGGACGAGGGGCTGACGGCGGCGCTGACCGCCCTGGCCCGGGAGCGGGGCGTCACGGTGAACACCGTGCTCCAGGCCGCCTGGGGGGTGCTGCTCGGTTACCTGACCGGGCGTGCCGACGTGGTGTTCGGGATGCCGGTGGCGGGCCGCCCGCCGGAGCTGCCCGGCGTCGCGACGATGGTGGGGCTGTTCCTCAACACGCTGCCGGTACGGGTACGGACCGGCCCCGGGGAGGCGTTCGGCGACCTGCTGACCCGGCTGCACGGCGAGCAGTCCGCGCTGGTGCCGCACCAGTACCTGGGGCTGGGCGCGGTGCAGCGGCTCGCCGGCACCCCCGGCACCCTCTTCGACACCCTGTACGTCTTCGAGAACTACCCGGTCGCGCTGGACGGCACCCCGGCCCTGGGCGAGGCCCGGATCACCGACGTGCAGGGCCGCGACGCCACCCACTACCCGCTCGCCGTGGTGGTGCTCCCCGGGGCCCGGATGCGGATCCGCCTCAGCCACCAGCCGGATCTGGTCTCCCCGGCGACCGCCGACGCGGTGCTGGAACGGTTGCGGGCGCTGCTGGCGGCGGTCGTCGCCGACCCGGGTATCCCGGTGGCCCGGCTGTCCCCGCTCACCGGGGCGGACCGGCGGCTGCTCGCCGAGGCCAACGACACGACCGTCCCGCCGGCCCGGACCGACCCGGACACGCTGGTCGGCCGGTTCGAGGCGCAGGTGCGACGCACCCCGGACGCGGTCGCCGTCCACGACGGCGACGGGGAGCTGAGCTACGCCGACCTGGACGCCGCCGCCAACCGGCTGGCCCACCTGCTGATCGGGCGCGGCGTCGGCCCGGAACGGGTGGTGGCCGTCGCGCTGCCCCGCTCCACGGCCAGCCTGGTGGCGATCCTCGCCACGGTCAAGGCGGGTGCCGCGTACCTGCCGGTGGACCCGGAGTATCCGGCGGCACGGCGGGCCCTGATGGTCAGCGACAGCGGGGCCGACTGCGTGCTGACGACCGGGGGGACCGTCGGGCAGTGGGTCGCCGCGGGCTGCCCCGCCGACCGCTGCCTCGACGTCGACGCCCCGGCCGTGGGGGAACTGCTCGCCCGGCAACCGGCGACCGCCCCCACCGACCGGGACCGGTCCACGCCGCTGCGCGTCGCCCATCCCGCCTACGTCATCTACACCTCCGGCTCGACCGGCCGGCCCAAGGGCGTCGTCGTGCCGCACGCCGGCATCGTCAACCGGCTGGCCTGGATGCAGGACCGGTACCGGCTGACCGCCGCCGACCGGGTCCTGCACAAGACGAGCCTCAGCTTCGACGTGTCGGTGTGGGAGATGTTCTGGCCGCTGTCCACCGGCGCGGCGGTCGTCGTCGCCGACGCGGACGACCAGCGGGACCCGACCAGGCTGGCCCGGCTGATCGAGCGGCAGCGGGTCACCACCGCCCACTTCGTACCGTCGGTGCTGGCCGCCTTCCTGGCCGAGCCGGTCGCGGCGCACTGCGTCGGCCTGCGCCGGGTGATCTGCAGCGGCGAGGCACTGGACCCGGAACTCGCCCACCGGTTCCACGCCACCTGCGGCGCGGACCTGCACAACCTGTACGGGCCCACCGAGGCGTCCGTGGACGTCACCCACTGGCCGGTGCCGGCGGGCAGCCGGGCGGCGTACGTGCCGATCGGGCGGCCCATCTGGAACACCCGGGTGCACGTGCTGGACGGTTTCCTGCGTCCGGTGCCCCCGGGGGTGGTGGGTGACCTCTACCTGACCGGCGTCGGCCTGGCCCGGGGCTACCTGGACCGCCCCGGGCTGACCGCCGAGCGGTTCCTGGCCGACCCGTTCGGCGGGCCGGGGGAGCGGATGTACCGCACCGGGGACCGGGCAGCCTGGGACCCCGCCGGCCAGGTGGTCTTCCACGGGCGCGACGACCAGCAGGTCAAGGTGCGGGGCTTCCGCGTCGAACTGGGCGAGATCGACGCGGCGCTGGCCCGCTGCGCCGGGGTGCTGGCGGCGGCGACGGCGGTCCGCGAGGACGTGCCGGGCATCCGCCGGATCGTCGGGTACGTGGTGCCGACGCCGGCAGCCCCGTTCGATCCGGTCCGGTTGCGCGACGAACTGGCCGCGAGCCTGCCGGCGCACCAGGTGCCGGCGGCGTTCGTCGCGCTCGACGCGTTGCCGCTCGGGCCGACCGGCAAGCTCGACCGGGCGGCCCTGCCCGCGCCGCCGGTGCCCACGGCCGACCCGGTCGCCGCCGCGCCGCTCGACGGGCTGCCGGCCCGGCTGTGCGAGCTGTTCAGCGAGGTGCTGGGGGTGCCGGCGGGGGTCGACGACGACTTCTTCGACCTGGGCGGGGACTCGTTGACCGCGATGCGGCTGGTGCACGGCGTCGAGGCGGCGCTCGGCGTCGACCTGGAGGTCGTGGAGCTGATGGCGCACCCCACCCCCGCCCGGCTGGCCGCGCGCCTGCCCGAACCGGTGCCGGCCGCCGACTGACCCGGCCGCCCTCCCACCGACCAGCGGCCGTCCGTCGGCCGACCCCACCCCTGCGAACGAAGGTTGACGACAATGCTGACGCTGGGATTCAGCGGCCTCGACCGCGGCACGGCGCTCAAGCGCGCGATACTCGGCGACGGGTGGCGGCGGGAACAACGGATCGTCCAGGGCCTGGACTCCGCGGCGGCGCTGGTCGACGAGACCGGGGTGATCGCCGCCGCCGCCCAGGAACGCTACGACGGCGACAAGGGCACCGGCCGCTTCCCCCGGGACGCGATCGACGCCTGCCTGCGGGCGGCCGGGGCGACGATGCGTGACGTCGCGGTCGTCGCGCACGGCTTCCGCTACGAACCGTCCCCGGTCTGGCAGCTCGACCACCTCTCCACCCGCTGGTACGAGGAGGTGTACGCGCAGCGCGTCCAGCGGGAGGTCTTCGCCGCCCACTACCCGCCGGCCGTCGGCGAACCCCGGTTCGTGCACGTCGGGCACCACGTGGCCCACGCCGCCAGCAGCTACTACCTCAGCGGGTTCGACGAGGCGCTGGTAATGGTGGCCGACGGCATGGGCGAGCAGGAGTCGCTGACGGTGTTCGCGGGGCGGGGCGCGGTGCTCGACCCGCAGGGCAGTTACCCGATCATGAGTTCGCTGGGCATCCTCTACAGCGTCTTCACCCACTATCTCGGCTTCCAACCCGGGATGGACGAGTACAAGGTGATGGGCCTGGCCCCCTACGGCGACCGGCAGCGCTACCGGGCCACCCTCGACGAGTTCGTCCGGCTCGACCCCGACGGCGGGTACGCCGTACCGCTGCTGTCGGCCAACAAGTCCCCGATGGAACGCGAGACGCACCAGGGGGTGCTGCGCCGGCTGGAGGAGAAGCTCGGGCCGGCCCGCGAGCCCGACGCGGAGCTGGGGCAGCACCACATGGACGTGGCCGCCGCCCTGCAGGACGCGCTGGAACGCACCCTGCTGCACGTGCTGACCGAGTACCGCCGCCGCACCGGGCTGCGTCGGCTCTGCCTGGCCGGCGGGGTCGCGCTGAACTGCTCGGCGAACGGGGTGATCCTGCGCAGCGGCCTCTTCGACGAGGTGTTCGTCCAGCCGGCCTCCGGGGACGACGGCACCGCGCTCGGGGCGGCCCTGGCCGCGCTGCGCGAGGCGCGGCCGGCGACGCCGACCGGGATGCGGATGCCGTACTGGGGGGACGGGTGCACCGCCGACGACGTCGCGGCGGCGCTGCGGGACCTCGGTCCGGGTTTCGAGATCCGCCGGTACGCCGAGGCGGACCTGGTCCGCGAGACGGTCGCGTTGATCGAGGGCGGGGCCACCGTGGCGGTGTGCCAGGGCCGGATGGAGTTTGGCCCGCGTGCCCTGGGCAACCGCAGCATCCTCGCCGACCCGCGCTCGCCCACCATGCGCGAACACCTCAACACGGTGGTCAAGCAGCGTGAGGAGTTCCGCCCGTTCGCCCCGGCGGTGCCGGTGGAGGACGCCGCCAGGTACTTCGACATCCCGCCGGGCACGGAGGCGGCGTTCCGGCACATGCTGATGGTCACCGGCGTCCGGGCGCCCTACCGGGACCGGTTGCCCGCCGTCACGCACGTCGACGGGTCGGCCCGGGTGCAGGTGGTGCACCGCGAGGACGCGCCGCTGTTCTGGGGGCTGCTGCGCGAGATGGGCCGGCGGACCGGGCTGCCGGTGCTGGTCAACACGTCGTTCAACCTGCGCGGTCAGCCCATCGTCCGGACCCCGGCCGAGGCGGTCGCCACCTTCGCCCGGTCCACCCTGGACGCCCTCGTCCTCGACGGCCACCTGGTCCGCCGCACCGCCGGGGGGCCCGCGTGAGCGTCGACCACGAGCCGGCGGCGGTCGACACCCCGCCGTACGAGGAGATCGTCCGGGCCGCCTTCGGTCAGGTGCTCCGGCGGGCGGAGATCGCCCCGGACGCCGACTTCTTCGACCTCGGCGGGCAGTCCCTACAGGCCGTGGAGGTGGCGCTCGAACTGCGTCGGCGGATCGGCGTACCGGTCGAGATGGACCTGCTGTTCCGCTACCGACGGCCGGTCGACCTGGTGGCGCACCTGGCCCGGCTCGCGCCGCCGGCCCGCCGGGTGCCGATCTCGCCGACCGAGGAGCGGCTGCTGTTCCTGGACCGGATGCACCCGGACTCGCCGCTGTACTGCGTCCCGGTGCGGTACGAGTTCGCCGGTACGGTCGACGCCGAGGCGCTGCGCGCCGCCCTGCAGGAGCTGGTGGACCGGCACGAGGCGCTGCGGACCTGCTTCCCGGCGGACGGGCGGAAACTGGTCCGGACGGCCGCCACACTGCCGTGGACGGTCGTCGACCTGTCCGGGGAGGAACCGGACCGGGCCGCCGCCGAGTCCCGGCGGCACCTCGACGCGGAGGCCCGCCGCCCGGTCCCCACCGACGTGCCGCCGCTGGCCCGCGCCTGCCTTGTCACCGAGCCCGGCGACCACGCGGTGCTGCTGCTCACCCTGCACCACCTGATCGCCGACCAGCACTCGCTGGACCTGCTCGACAGCCAGCTCCAGCAGGCGTACGGCGCCCGGGTCGGCCTCGCCGGGGAGCTGCCACCGGTACGCCGCCGGGGCCTGGCCAACCGGCCCGACACGGCGGAGTCACTGGCCCACTGGCGGGCTCAGCTCGCCGGGCTGGGCGGTCGGCTGGCGCTGCCGACCGACCGGCCCCGACCCGAGGTGGTGGGCCCGGCGGGCGCGGTGGTGACCGCGCCGCTCGACCCGGCGCTCGTCACCCGGCTGACCGACCTGGCGCGGGACTGCGCGGCGTCGGAGTTCATGGTGCTGCTCGCCGCCTACACGGCCTTCCTCAGCCGGGTCGCCGCGCCCGTGGGCACGACCCACGCGTCCGACGTGGTGGTCGGCGCGCCGTTCGGTGGGCGGACGGTGGACGACGAGGACACCGTCGGCATGTTCGTCAACGTCCTGCCGGTCCGGGCCCGGATCGACGCCGACACCACCTTCCGGGACCTCGTCACCCAGGTCCGTGCGCAGGTCAGTACGGCGCTCGCGTACCAGTGGACGCCGTTGCAGGAGCTGGTGGCGGAGCTGACCGACGCCGCCGGGCCGGACGGGAACCCGCTGACCCAGGTCGGCATCTCGCACGTCGACGACCGCGACTGGCGTTGGGCGCCGGCCGGCGCACCGGCCGTGCGGGAGGTGCTGTCCACCGGCACCGCCAAGTTCGAGCTGCTGTGGACCGTCACCACCGGGACGACGTCGGCGACGTCCGCCCTGGAGGTCGCCGCCGACCTGTTCACCCCGGAGCGGGCGCGGGAACTGCACGCCACCCTGCTGGCCGACCTCGCCCGGCTCAGCGCCGCCCCGGACACCCCGGTGGTGTCGGGACCGTCGGTGGCACCGGCGGTCGCCCACGGGTACGTCCGTCAGCCCGCCGAGCGGCCGGTGCACGAGGTGGTGGCGCTGCGGGCGCGGGCCCACCCGGAGGCGGTCGCGGTCCGGCACGGCGACCGGGAGCTCAGCTACGGCGCGCTGGACACCGCCGCCGCCGGCCTCGCGGGGCGGCTCGTCGCGGCGGGCGTACGACCGGGGGACCGGGTGGCGGTCGCCGCCGCACGGGGCGCGGACGCGGTGACCGCGTTCCTGGCCGTGCTGCGCGCCGGGGCGGCGTACGTGCCCGTCGACGTGGCCCAGCCGCCGACCCGCAGCCGGGCGATCGGGCGGGACAGCGGGGTGCGGCTGGCGCTGTGCGAGCGGGGCCGCGAGGACCACGTGCCGCCCGGGGTGCCGACGATCGAGCTGCCCGGGGCGGTCGGTGCTGCGGTGGGGGCGGCCGGTGCTTCCGGACCGGTCGGGTCGTCGCACGTCCCGGTGACGGTCCGGCACCCGGCGTACGTCATGTACACCTCCGGGTCCACCGGTACGCCGAAGGGGGTGGTGGTGCCGCACGAGGCGATCCTGCGGCTGGTGCCGCACTCCAACTTCCTGCGGCTGGGGCCGGACGACGTCGTCGCGCACCTGTCGAACACCGCCTTCGACGCGGCCACCCTGGAGATCTGGGGCGCGCTGTGCGCGGGCGCGACGCTGGTGGTGGTGCCCCGCGAGGTCACCCTGTCGCCGTACCGGCTGGGGCGGTTCCTCGCCGAGACCGGGGTGAGCGTCATGTTCACCACGAACGCCCTGCTCAACGCGATCGTCACGCACGTGCCCGACGCCTTCGCCCGGCTCCGGGTGCTGCTGATCGGCGGCGACCAGTACGCGCTGGCGCAGATCCGCCGGATGCTGGCCGCCGGTGCGCCGCAGCACCTGGTCAACGCGTACGGGCCGACGGAGAACACCACCTTCTCGGCCGCGCACGAGGTCGTCCCCGCCGACCTGGACGGGGGCGTCATCCCGATCGGCGGCCCGATCGACGGCGGCTACCTGCGGGTGCTCGACGACCGGCTGACCCCGGTCACCCCCGGCGGCACCGGTGAGCTGTACGTCGGCGGGCAGGGGCTGGCCGACGGTTACGTGGGCGATCCGGGGCGTACCTGCACGGCGTTCGTCGCGGACCCGTTCGCCGACGCGCCCGGCCAGCGGCTCTACCGCACCGGCGACCTGGTACGGCTGCGGCCCGACGGGGATGTGGTGTTCCTGGGCCGCCGCGACGACCAGGTGAAGATCAGTGGGTTCCGGGTGGAGTTGGGCGAGGTGGAACGGGTGCTCGGCGACTGCCCGCAGGTGGGTGACCACGCGGTGGTGGCGGTCACCGACGCGGAACCGGTGGAACTCGTCGCCGTGTCGACGGGCCCGGCCGAGCCGTCCGAGGTGCGGGAGTTCCTGCGGGCCAACCTGCCCCCCTACATGGTGCCGGCGCGGTGCCACCGGCTGCCGGCCCTGCCGGTGACCCCCAACGGCAAGGTGGACCGGGCGGCGCTGCTGGCGGCGCTCGGCCGCGACCCGGACCCGGAACCGCCCGTCCCCGCCGACCCGCCCGTCCCTGACGCCGCCTCCCCGCCGGGGGACCCGGTCGCCGCCGGGCTCGCCGACATCTGGCGGGACCTGCTGGGGGTGACGGAATTCGGCGCGGACAGCCAGTTCTTCGCGCTCGGCGGCACCTCGATCAAGGCCCTGCACCTGGTCGGCGCGGTGCACCGGCGGTTCGGTGTCGACCTGCGGATCGTCACCGTGTTCCGCCGGCCGTCCTTCGCCGACCTGGCCCGGGAGATCGCCGACCTGGTGCGGACCGAGCAGAGGGGGAACGGCGATGGACCTGGGCGACCCTGACCTGTACCTCGACCCCGGCCGGTTCGCCAGGTGGCGTCGGTACGCCGCCGACGACGCCGTGCTGTGGAGCGACGCCGGCACCTCACCGGGTGGCTTCTGGTCGGTCTTCTCGCTGGCCGGGTGCCGCGCGGTGCTGGCACCGAAGGCCGCGTTCACCTCCGAGTACGGGATGATGATCGGCTTCGACCGTGACCACCCCGACAAGGCGGGCGGCGGGATGCTGGTGGTCGCCGACGGCCCCCGGCACACCCGGCTGCGCAGCGTCATCATGCCCTTCCTGTCCAGGGCGATGGCCGAGTCGCTGGAGGACGTCGTCCGGCAGGAGGTCCGCCAGCTCGTCGCGGACGCCGTGTCGGCGGGCGGCCTCGACGTCGCCGCCTCCCTCGGGCCGGTGATCCCGGCGAGCGTCGTCTGCCGCCTGCTCGGCGTGCCGGCGACAGACCGGGACATGCTGATCGAGCTGACCAGCCACGCCTTCGGCGGCGCGGACAGTTCCTTCGACCGGATGCCCCCGGAGGCGGCGCACTCGGAGATGATCCTCTACCTCGCCGACCTGGTGGCCGAGCGGCGACGCAGCCCGGGTGACGACCTGATCAGCGCGCTGGCCGGTGACCCCCGGTTCGACCTGCGTGAGGTCCTTCTGAACTGCGACAACGTCCTGGTCGGCGGCAACGAGACGACCCGGCACGCGATCGCCGGCTGCTTCCACGCGCTGGCCACCGCCGCCGGCACCCTGGACCGGCTGCGCACCGACCCGGACCTCGTCGGGCCGCTCGTCGAGGAGGTCATCAGGTGGACCTCACCCGCGATGCACGTGCTGCGGGTCGCCACCGAGGACGTCGAGCTGCCCGGTCAGCGGGTGGCCAGCGGCGAGGCGGTGGTGGCCTGGCTGCCGGCGGCCAACCGCGACCCCCGGCACTTCGCGGCGGCCGACGAGTTCCGTCCCGGCCGCCCGGCCAACCATCTGGGGTTCGGCTACGGCCCGCACCACTGCCTGGGGGCCGCGCTGGCCCGGCTGGAACTGCGGGCGCTGCTGCTCGCGCTGGCCGAGTTCGTCGACTCGGTGTCCGTGGTCGGCGAGCCGGTGCCGCTGCGCTCCAACCTGGTCCACGGCTACCGCCACCTGCAGGTACGGCTGGAACCCGTGGGCCGTGCCACCAACCACCGAGAGGCGCTGAGTTGAGTGACCGCGTTCAGGGACGCCCGGTTCCGTCGGCTGTACGTCGGCGACGCCCTGTCGGGCTTCGGGGACACCGCGCTGCTGCTGGCCCTCGGCATCTGGGTCAAGGACCTCACCGGGAGCAACTCGGCCGCCGGTGCCGTGTTCCTGGCGATGGGCCTGCCGGTGCTGTTCGCCCCGCTGGCCGGACGGCAGATCGACCGGGTACGCCGCAAGCCGCTGCTGATGGCGACCAACGCGATCGCCGGGCTGGCGGTGCTGGCGCTGCTGCTGGTCCGGACCGCCGACCACACCTGGATCATCTACGGCGTCGCCATCGTGCACGGCTGTGTCGCCACGGTGCTCATGGCGGGGCGCAACGCCCTGCTCAAGGACCTGCTGCCCGACAGTGACCTGGGCTCGGCAAACGCGGCGTTCGGCACCCTGTTCGGGTTCACCCGGATTCTCGCGCCACTCGTCGGTTCCGGCATCTACGCCGCGTTCGGCGGTCACCTGCTGGCGCTGATCGACGCGTTGACCTTCCTCGCCGCCATCATCGCGCTGGCCACGGTGCGGGTCGCCGAGTCGCCACCGGAACGCAGCGGGGAACGGTTCGGCACCGAACTGCTCGCCGGCCTGCGCCACATCCGGTCGGTTCCGCTGCTGTCCCAGGTCACCGTCGTCAGCGCCGTCGCGTTCGGGGCGGTGGGCTTCCTGGAACCGATCATCTTCGTGGTGGTCGAGGACGGGTTGCACCGGCCGGCGGCGTTCTTCGGGGTGATCGTCAGTGTCCAGGGGATCGGTTCCATCGTCGCCGGCTTCACCGGCGCGTGGCTGCTGCGCCGCGTCGGCGAGGCGAGGGCCATCGGCGGCGCCCTGATCGGCCTCGGGGTGGGCTGCGCCGCCCTGGCCGTCGGCGCGACAGCGGTGGTGCTGGGCGGGGCGGTGGGCATCGGGCTCGCGGTCACCTGGTTCTCGATCGGCTGGAACACCCTGTTGCAGCGGCACACCCCGTCGCGGCTGCTGGGGCGGGCCTTCACCACGGCGGGGATGCTGGTGACGATCCCGCAGACGGCGGCCATCGGTGTCGCCGCCGCCCTCATCGTCGTCGTCGACCACCGGCTCCTGCTCGCCGTCCTGTCGCTGGTGATCCTGCTGGCCGGGCTGCGCCTGCTGACCCACCCGAAGCCGGCCCCGGAACCCGTCGCCACCGACGCCGACCCGGCACCCGACGGGGACGCGGCAGCCGACCGGGACGCCGCGTCGGCCGGCGGACCGGCAGCCGACCGGGACGCGGTGCCCGGCGGCGTGGTGCCCGGTCGCCGGGAGTGACCGGTCCCGTGTCCGCCCGACCCATTCCGACCCGGGGGTAGCCAGATGACCACAGCCGAGACGTCGACCGCCGTACGGACGGTGCGGGTGCCCTTCGCCGGGCTCCGCTCGGGCCGGTGGCCGATGCCCCACGGTCAGAGCAACGTCTTCGACTGGTTGCCGTACGAGGGCAGCGGCGCGGTGTTCGTCGGGTACGCGGACCTGCCCGCCGGGCGTACCGTCGACGACGTCCGCGCGGCGGTCGGCGTGCTGGTCTCCCGCCACGAGGGACTACGCACGGTGTACGAGGTGGGCCCGGGCGTGGAACGGGCCCAGGTGGTGACCCGCGACGGGCACGTCGACCTGCTGCTGCTCGAACTCGGGTCCGGGGCGTACGACCGGACCTGGATCAGCGATCCGCCCCGCCCGTTCGACCACGGCGCCGAGTTCCCCGTCCGGATGGCGGTGACCACGGACGCGGGGGTGCCCGTCCGGGCCGTCTTCGAGTTCTCCCACGCCGTCGCGGACCTGGTGACCGCCAACCTCGTGCTGGACGAACTCGTCGGGCTCGTCGCGTCCCCCGCCGACCGCACGGTGGGCCCCCCGGTCTGGCAGCCCGCCGACCAGGCCGAGTACGAGCGGACCCCGCAGGCGCGGCGTCGGATGGCGAGGACCCTCGCCTACTGGCGGCAGCAACTGCACACCATCCCGCCCTGCCTGCTCTCGGTGCCGGCCCGTCGGGAGGGGCCGCCGGAGTTCCGCCTCGCGACCCTGCGCTCCGGGCCGGTCGCCGAGGCGATCGACGCGGTTGCCAGGCGGACCAGGGTCACCCCGGCCAGCGTTCTCGTCACCACCACGGCGACCCTGCTGTCCTGGTGGACGGGCACCGAACTGGCCGCACTGGAGGCCCTCTACAGCAACCGCGCGCTGCCCCGGATGCAGAACTTCGTCGGCAGCATCGCGCAGAGTGCGCTGGTCCCGTTCAGCCCCGCCCCGTCGTTCCACGAGACCCTGCGCCGGACCCACCTGGCCATCTTCAACGCCTACCAGTACGCCTACTTCGACGCGACCGCCGTGGAGGAGTCGGTCCAGTCGATCGGCTCCCAGCGGGGCTGCCAGCGGCACCGGGACCTGGTGATCAACGACATGAGCAGCACCCGGGGCGGCGTCTTCGACGGGCGGGCGGGGGCACCGGTGCACGGCACCGAGGTGGAGAGCGGCCTGGACGCGACCACCACCGACCCGGTCCGGCTCACCATCCTGCACACCAGGCCCACCGTCGTGGTCGGTCTCACCCACGACGTCCGGCACGTGAGCACCGACGAGGCCGCGGCACTGCTGTGGTCGATGGAACGCATCCTGCTGACCGCCGCCGACCGGGACGTCGACCTCGCCCGGCTGGGCGATCTCGTCGACCTCGACCCGGTGGTACGCGGCCCGGAGTGGGTGGAGATCGACGCCGCCTGGATCGACGTCACCGCCAGCGAACAGGTGCTCCGGGCCGCGGCCGGCGACCCGACCGCCCGGATCATCCTGCGTGGCGGGCCGGGCGGCACCCGGTCGCTCGTCGGCTACGCCGCCCCGGCGGACCCGCGCGTCGGCCCCCGGGAACTGCACGCGGCGGTGATGGCCACGCTCGGCGGCCGGCACGGCGCGATGGCCCCCGAGTCGTACGTCCTGTGTGCCCGCCCGCCGCACCCGCCCCGGGACGAGGCCGGGTGGCGGGCCCAGCCGATCCGCGCGGCGGGCACCGGCCGCTGACCGTACCGCCGCGACCGGGCCCGCCGCCCGCGCCCGTCCGGGTCGACGGCACCCTGTCGCCGCGACCGGGCCGTCCCGGTCCGGCCGGCGGGCCGGGGAACCGCGCTCAGCGCAGGTGGAACCGGCTGTCGGTGGCGAGGACCGCGAGTCGCTCCGGCGTGAACGGCAGGGCGGCGAGCTCCGGCTGCCCGTCGCCGAGCCGTCGGGACTGCGCCACGAAGACCACCGTGCCGTCCGGATGCCGGTACGCCGCCCACTGGTCGAACCGGTCGTCGGCGGCGGCGGCGCGGACCACCACACCGATCCGCGTGGTGCCGACGGTCACCACCTCGCACGCGCCCGCCGTGACCCAGAACTGCCGGGCCAGCGGGCACGGTTCGGTCGGCAGCCGGTTGCCGGCGCTGTGCACCTCGACGAGCAACCGGCCCGTCCGCTGGCCCTGGCGGACGGAGGCCGAGGACGTGTAGCTCCACACCTCGACGCCGTCCACCCTGTCGTCGAACTGTGCCTGGTGATCGCGCGACGGCGGCTGGCCGGCGGGTGGGTTCGCCGGGTCCGACGGCACGGTGTAGCCGGCCGGGACCACCGCGACGAGGTCGTCGAGCAGCCGGGCCGCCCGGTCGTACCGGGTGCCGGCCCGTGCCGTCCGGTCCTCCTGGGGCTGGCCGTCCGGGCCGGTCGGCCACACCGGCTTGGTGTCGTGCACCGACGGCGGCGGGACGGTGCCGACCCCCGGCGCCGCCGGGGTGAACCCCCCGGAGCCGGCCGCGCCGACCGCCCCGACCCCGGTCACCGCGAGCAGCGCCGCCGTGACGCCGGCCCCGGCCCAGACGGCACGACGGCGTACCCGGGCCCGGCGGCCGGTCCGCAGTGCGGTGTCCACGCTCAACGACGGTGGCCGGGCGGTGGCGGCCATCTCGGCCCGTAGTGCCTCACGCAGTTCTTCGCCGTTCATGGTTGTCCCTTCCGGGTGCCGCTGAGGGTGGGGGACAGGAGGCCACGCAACGTCTCCAGGCCGCGCGCCGACTGGCTCTTCACCGTAGTCAAGGGCCGATAGGTGCCAAGATCCTTCTTGAAATAGCCCGTCCGGGCGTACCGTTGTGAGGTGCCGTTCAACCCACCTGGCGACCGGCGTTGCAGGCCAGCATTCCGACGGTCGCGCGAAGCGCCTCGACCTCTTGGGAATGATCGCGGCGCGATGGCACCTCATGGAGAAGCGATGAGACCCAGATTGATTAGCCGAAACGACATCGCCTGACGGCTCACACCGAACTGGCTGGCCAGCACATCGGCCAGTTCATCTTCGCTGCCTATCGCGCTGTCACGGACCACCGTCTCGAACGACACCCTCACCCAACGCGCGGGCATGAGCAGCGCCGCCGCGAACGTGTTGGCCTCAATCTCCTCGTGGTCGGTGGCCATCGACGAGAGACCGTCGCGGAAGTTCACTCGGGCTCGGCCGTCGAGGTAAACAGCACCGTCATGCAGCAGGAAATGGCCGATCTCATGAGCGATCGTGAATCGCTGCCGCGTGGGAGCGTTGGCCGCGTTGACCAAGATCACTGTCTTGTCGGGTTCGCGCAGCAGGACCCCGGATACTCCATCGTCGCGGAACGGTTCCCGGACGACGGTGATTCCCTCGGCGTCGGCAAGCTCCATGATCGGTGAAGGCCCCTGCGTCACCCCGTGCCGGGCCAGGAGTCGTTGAGCTGCCTGCTCAGCCTTCGTCGCCACGGTCGTGTCCGCCACCTCGCGCTAGTCCTCGACGAACCCAGTCAATCACATCGGCGGGTGACTGTAGATCATCGAGGCGATCCAGTGCTGGCGACGTGGCTGCCGGGGGCGGCAGCAGCTCCCGCGGATCGGTGCCGAGCGCGTCGGCGATGTCGAGCAATTGGTGGTACAGCACCCGCTGGCGCCCCTTCTCGATGTTGGCCAGCGTCGGCCGGCCCACTCCAGCCCGGTCGGCAACCTCACGCTGAGTAAGCCCGGCGGCGCGCCGAATGCGCGACAACGTGTCGCCAAGCTCGCGGTACGCCGGCTCGACTGGGTTATCGGCTTTCGCCTGACCGGTGCCATCTTTGTGATCCACCCGAACATCCTAATTGCTCTTGCGATCCACGCCAACTCTCGTGTTAGCGTCTTGGTCGATCGAGGGGACCGTCACACGGAGGTAACATGGCGGAGCAGAAAGTGACGCACGACGACCTTGCCGCGTTCGCACAGCGGGCGGTGAACCTGCCAAAGGCAGTGGCTGACAGCCGACGCCAGCAGGTCAACACTCTGCGCGACAAGCTGACCAGCCACATCGCCGAGAATCCCGGCTTCTCGCTGGTCAAGATGCTGCACGCCGGATCGGTGGCCAAGGGCACCGCGCTGCGCACGGTCAACGACTTCGACGTTGCGGTGTACGTACGCAACGACGAGGCCCCCGAGCAGGAGGGGGAGCTGCTCGAGTGGATCGCCGAGCGACTGCGGGCGGCCTACGGCGCGCTGATCGACCCGTCGCAGATCGAGGTGAGCACGCACTGCGTCAACATCCACTTCAAGTCCAGCGGCATCGACATCGACGTGGTACCGGTGCTGTACGAGGGCGACCCCGGCGATCGCGGATACCTGCTCGCGAAGAGC
Organism: Micromonospora sp. WMMD730; assembly: GCF_049178955.1. Classification (NCBI taxonomy): domain Bacteria; kingdom Bacillati; phylum Actinomycetota; class Actinomycetes; order Micromonosporales; family Micromonosporaceae; genus Micromonospora; species Micromonospora sp. WMMD730. Next base: position 6,155,930 of record NZ_JBMHML010000002.1, on the reverse strand, counting down.
ACCGGCGACCGGTTGCTGACCAGCGTGCGGCTACACCTTGACTTCGTTGCCGACCGCAAGCGGACCTGCCCGCAGGACTGGGTGCAGGTGGTGCGGTTCGTCAAGTGGTGGATCGGCGAGCAGAAGCAGCGCGACGGACAGTTCCGGTTCAAGTCGTTCATGGCCGAGCTGCTGTGCGCGCACCTGCTCGACACTGGCGCCGTCACGTTCACCGACTACCCGGCAGCGCTCGAAGGGTTTTTTGACTACATCGTGCGCACCGGCCTGGCCGAGCGGATCGCGTTCGCCGACTACTATCGCGCTACGGAACTGCCGAGCGTCCGGACCGACGCGATCGAGATCTTCGACCCGGTCAACCCGGCCAACAACGCGGCCCGGCTCTACGACGAGATCGACCGCAAGCGCATCGTGGACGCCGCCGAGGAGTCCCTGGACGCCATCACCGAGGCCCGGTACGCCACCACGAAGGCGCAGGCCGTCGCGTGCTGGCAGGTCGTCCTCGGCAGCCGGTTCCGGGGGCAGGCGTGACCGTCTCCTACAGCTACTCCGCCAGCAACACCTTCAGCTTGTCCTCAGCCCGCTACGTCGCCTCCAAGGTCGCCACCGACCTGCGCCAGATGCAGCGCTACTACGGCCGTCCCAGCGACTCGGAGATCACCGCCTACGCGGAGGAGATCGCCGTCCTCGCGTACGGCGGGTACGTCGAAAAGGTCATCTACGGTTTCAAGCGCTCCGGAAGCTGGATCCTCACGATGGAGTACACCGCGGTGAGCGGAACCCTAACCGCCGACGAGCGCGCCGGCGGGGTGTACCGGCATGCGGACGTCTCCGGTGCCGCTTTCCACAGCTACCTCACCCGCGCGCAAGCGTGGTGGAACCTGGGCGAGACGGGCCGCGACGCGGTCAACGCCTCGCTGCCGTTCACCCGCACCGCCGGAACCTCACCCGGCTACATCGGCGGACACTTCACCCTCGACCGCACCTACTCCGCCTCTGGGACGGGGTTCACTAGGAGCAGCTACCGACCGCTATGACGACTATCAGCGAAGACCTGTTCGAGGAAGACCTCGACCTGCCCGACCCCGACGCGCAGAAGCGGTACGTCAATCTCGTGGGTCTGGACGAGATCAAGACCCGGCTGGCGAAGGAAGCCGAGCTGATCTTGCAGCCGCAGCTGCTACAGCAGTGGAGCGTGCGCCATCACGGCGCGGTGCTTCCCGCGATCGACCGGGTGACGGCCCGCCCGCCGCTGATCATCTTCGCTGGTGACGTCGGCACCGGAAAGACCACCCTGGCCGAGACCTTCGCCGACGCGATCGCCCGGCGCCACCGGATCGGCGTGCGGGTTAAGCGGCTGAGTTTGCGAACCCGCGGCAGCGGCGCCGTCGGCGAGATGACCCGCCTGATCGGCACCGCCTTCGACGTTCTAATCGACCAGGCCCGCGCCGCCGGCGGCCGCCGGCCCGTGGTGCTAATCATCGACGAGGCCGACGCGCTCGCCCAGTCACGCGAGGCCGCGCAGATGCACCACGAGGACCGTGCCGGCGTCAACGCCCTGATTCGCGGCATCAGCCAGGTCGCCACCGAACGTCTGCCCGTGCTGGTCATCATGTGCACCAATCGCGCCGACGCGCTCGACCCGGCCATCCGGCGTCGCGCCGCCGCCGAGTTCGACTTCGCGCGGCCCAACGACGAACAGCGCGCCGCCGTGCTGACCGCCGTCTTCGACGGCGTCGGGCTCACCGAGCGGGAGATCACCGATCTGGTCGCGCTGACCGGGCCGAACGGACGCGGATATGGTTACACCTACTCCGACTTGGTCGACCGCGTCCTCGCCTCCGCCTGTCTGGCCGCCTACCCGGACCGTCCCCTCACTGCTGAGCTGATCGCGCAGCAGATCGAGGCGCACCCGCCCACCCGCCCGTTCACCGAGCGCCGGTGAGCCGATGGCGGGCACGGCGGAAACTCCTGCTCCCAGCGGAGCCCGGCTCACCGGCGACGACGTGCAGCACGCCGTCGCCTGGCACGCCGCGCTGCGTACCCTCGTCCCGCACGCCGACGTCAAGGCTGTCACCGTCGAAGCGTTCAAGGTCGGCAACGTCGACGACGTTGTCGTCGAGCGAACGGTCGCGCCGGCCGACTACATCCAGGTCAAGGCCGCCGTCAGCGCCGAGCGGCCAGCGACGATCGAATGGCTGACCAAACTCACACGCACCGGCGGATTGAGCATTCTGCAACGCTTCCACCAGACCGGTCGATTGCTGCGTGGTGCCGGACCACATCCGCAGTTGACGTTGGTGACCAACCGCTCGATCGACCCGCAGGACCCGGTTCTGACGCTGCGCGACCGTAACGACCGCCTCGCCGACCGGCTTCGTCACGCCACCGCCCGCGCCACGGTCGACGCGCGCACCGCACTCCTGCATCATCTTCGCTGCACCGACGAGGACCTGCACGAGCTGCTCTCTCATCTGCGGCTGCGCACCGACGCGTCCGAGGCCGCGTGGCGCGACCAGATCTGCGACATCAGCCACGCCGCCGGCGTGCGCGCCGACGGCACTGCCTTCCGGCTTGGAATCGCCGAGGTCCGCGAATGGGTGAAGATCGATCGCACGGCAAAGCACGCCGACGACATCGACGCCGTCATCGACCGGCTGGGTCTGCGCGCCCACGAACCCTTCACGATCGTCGCCATCAACGCCCTCGACGAGCACGTCATCGCACCCGACGCCCGCATTACCCTCAATTGGGTCGCCCGCTTCCGCGGCACCGAAGCCCGGGACCGGCGCGGGCTCATCGACCCGAGGCAGTGGGAAAATGCCCTGCGACCCGAGCTTGTCACGACCCAGCGCACGCTACGAAGCATCGGTGCACGACGGATCCTGCTCACCGGCACGATGCGGCTGCCCACCTGGTTCACGGCTGCGGCGATGCTCTCGGAGACTGCCGGATTCACTCCGGCGAAAATCAAGGACGGCGAAGTCTGGACTAAGCCAGCCACCGCCGTGAGACCCGCCCCCTTGCAGCTCTCTCAGCCAGTGGCGGATCTTCCCCCCGGCATTGACGTCGCGCTGGCCCTCGCGATCTCCGCCGACCTCACCGACGACGTGACCCGCTACCTCGCCGCGAACGGGCAGCACATGCCGATCGTCACCGTGCGGCTACCGGATGGGGTCACCAACACCAGCATCACGGGAAGCCGTCACGCCTACGCCGTCGCCCTCGCCATCCGCGACCTCGCCCGCAGTATGCGTCGCACGCTCAACCCACCGGTACTGCACCTGTTCATGGCCATGCCCGCAGCTCTCGCCGTCCTCCTCGGCGGCATGTGGGATCGAGTACCTACCACGAGAACCTACGAGGACCTCTGCGAGAACGGCTACGAGCCTGCTTTCTTGATCCCGAACTAGCCTAGAGACAGTGCTGTTCGCACCACTGGGCAACCGGACGGCGGCAAATGGCAAGCTGTCGGCCGCCAAGCCGATCCGGGAGGATGCCCTGATCGCCGGCCTAACTGGATGGACGAGGACCACGCGTACCGGGCAATGGACCTGCCTATCGACACCGACAGCCGGGTGCAGGAAGTGGTCTACTTCGCCGTAGCGGCCCCGCTCGACCTCGAGGTAGACCTGCGCTTCCTCGTCACCAGGCCGGAGTACGGCCGCTGCCATGATCACCGCCGTCCTCGGCGCTGGTGTTCTCGCAGGGTGGGCCGCCGCTGACAAGGCCTACGGCACAGCGCCGCCTTCGCCCTAACCTGCGCGGACACGAGCTTGGTTCACGCAGTCACGCTCGGTGTTCTGACGGAAATATGCAACGCGCGGGTGATCCCGGCACGGGCAGCGGCCTGCGCGGGCCTAGGCTGGGCGGTTGCACGACCATGGGCGAGCGGAGAGGGTGGAGCGGGTGCGGAAGTTGACGTTGCCGCAGTTGGAGCGGCATCTGTTCGCGGCGGCAGACATCCTGCGGGGCAAGATGGATGCCTCGGAGTTCAAGGAGTACATCTTCGGAATGCTGTTCCTGAAGCGCGCGTCGGACATGTTCGACGCCGAACGGGAACGGGTCGTGGCCCGCTACGCCGACCGTGGTCCGCAGGAGGCCGAGTACCGCGCCGAACAGCCGGAGTCGTACCGGGAGGCGTTTTTCGTCCCGGAGATCGCTCGCTGGGGCCATCTTCGCCGGCTTCACGACAACGTCGGCGACGGCATCAACAAAGCACTGGCCGCCTTAGAGGACGCCAACCCGGACTCGCTGGAGGGAGTCGTCCAGCACATCGACTTCAACCGCCAGGTCGGCAACTCACGCATCCCAGACAAGAAGCTGCGGGACCTGATCGCACACTTCGGCCGCCACCGGCTGCGCACCGAGGACTTCGAGTTCCCGGACCTCTTGGGCGCCGCGTACGAGTATCTGATCAAGGAGTTCGCGGACTCGGCCGGAAAAAAGGGCGGCGAGTTCTACACCCCCCGGGCGGTGGTCCGGATGATGGTCCGGCTGGTCAAGCCGGCCGAAGGCATGAGCGTGTACGACCCGTGCTCGGGCTCCGGCGGCATGCTGATCCACGCCAAGGAGTACGTCGAGGAGCACGGCGGTAACCCGCGCAACCTGCTGCTGGCCGGGCAGGAAAATTCCGGCAGCGTCTGGTCGATCTCGAAAATGAATCTGCTGCTGCACGGCATCCCGGACGCGAAGATCGAGAACGACGACACCCTGGCCAACCCGCGCCACGCTCACGGCGGCCAGATCGATCTGTTCGACCGGGTGCTGTCCAACCCGCCGTTCTCGCTGAACTACTCCAGCGACGGCATGCGCTACAGCAACCGCTTCCGCTGGGGCTGGGCACCGGAGGGCGGAAAAAAAGCCGATCTGATGTTCGTTCAGCACATGGTTTCCGTGCTCAAGGCCAACGGCGTCGCGGCCACCGTCATGCCGCATGGCGTGCTCTTCCGTGGGGGCGCCGAGCGCGATATCCGCACCAACCTGCTGAACGACGATGTCATCGAGGCCGTTATAGGCCTTGCTCCGAACCTGTTCTACGGCACTGGCATCCCCGCCTGCGTGTTGGTGCTGCGCGCGCCCGGATCCAAGCCGCCAGGACGGGCCGGTCGAGTGCTTTTCATCAACGCCGACCACGAGTACGCCGCCGGACGCGCCCAGAACTACCTGGTGCCCGAGCACATCGAAAAAATTGCGTACGCGTACGAGGCGTTCACCGACATCCCCGGTTACGCGCGCGTCGTGACCCGCGAGGAACTGCGCAAGAACGACGACAATCTCAATATCCGCCGGTACGCCGACAACGCCCCGCCGCCGGAACCGCACGACGTGCGTGCCCACCTGCACGGCGGCGTACCGAAGGCCGAGATCGCCAACAAGGCCGACCTTCTGGCCGCGCACGGCTTCACCACCGACGCTGTGTTCATAGACCGGGACGACACCTATTTCGACTTCCATCCGGGCGTCGACCGTCCGGCGCTCGCCACGCGGGTCACCGAGCATGCTGGGGTATGCGACCGCGAGATCGCGCTGGCCGCCGCCCAACGCGAGTGGTGGGGCGAGCATCGCAAGCTGATCATCGAACTGCCAGCCACAAAACGATTGATGGCGGCCCGCGCCGAGTTGATCGACTCGTTCACCACAGCGCTACTGCCGGTCGGGCTGCTCGACCGGTTCCAGATCGCCGGAGTGATCGTGCGTTGGTGGGACGCCAACCAATACGACCTGCGCACCCTGGCTACACACGGCTTCGGTGGAGTGGTGGACGGCTGGGTTACCACCATCGGCACGGCACTGGAGGATGAGCGGTCAACGACCAATCCTCTGGAGCACCGAATGGTGCCGAAACTTGTGCCCGATTACCTGGAGGAGCTAGCCGCGGTCGAGGCACAGCGTGCTGAGCTGGACGCCCGGCTCAAGGCAGCGACGACGCCTGTCGGCGAGGACGACGAGACAGTGGATGACGATGCCGAAGAGGCGGTCAGCCCGGCGGAGCTCAAGCGCCTCAAGGCAGACCTGACGAAAATACGCAAGCGTCAGCGCGAGCTGAAAGCGGAGTTCGTCGCCACGCTGGACCGGGCGCGAGCGGCGCTGACTGGCCCACGCGAACAGGGTCTGGTGACGGGCATCTGGCACGAGGACCTGGTGGCCCACCTGGACGGCTACGTGGCCGCGCATCGCCGCCAAGTGGTGGCTGCGCTGGAGAACTGGTGGGACAAGTACGCTGTCTCGCTAGCCGACATCGAGTTCCAACGCGATGCCGCTACCGCTCAGCTCGCCACTTACCTCAAGGAATTGAGCTATGCGTGACGCGAATGACGGATGGCAGCTCTGCACGCTCGGCGAAGTGCTCCAGCTCCGAACGGAGAGAGGCGTTGCGGGGGACCCTCTTCTTTCCGTGCTTGCCGGTCGCGGCGTTGTGCCGCAGCACGAGAGTGGCCGGCGAGACATCTCGAGCGCCGACAAGACAGCATATCGCCGCGTCCATAGCGGAGACATCGTTTACAACACTATGCGGATGTGGCAGGGAGTGTCGGCTAGATCCAACCTCTCGGGAATTGTTAGTCCCGCATATACCGTGTGTCGGCCAGCCAAAGGGGTAGACACGCGATTCGTCGCTCATCTATTGCGACTCCCGCGCCTCATTACTGAGTTCAAGAATCGATCACAGGGCCTTGTCAGCGATACCTGGAATTTGAAGTACTCATCGTTCAAGAATATCTCAATCCTCATGCCACCTGAACGTGAGCAGCAGAGGGTCGCGGATATCTTAGACTCGGTAGACGATTCGATCGACGCTACCGAACGCCTGCTCGCCAAGCTCACTACTACCACTCAAGGCGCGCTATTCAGCATGCTAGAGCAGGCAGCCAACAGTCAGCCCCCCGCGTTGATGCGCACGCTCGGCTCAATTGGCCGCATCCGTTCGGGCTCGACGCCATCCCGTGCGCTCTATCCCCGCTATTATCTCAACCCTAGCCTGCCTTGGGTTAAGACCTTGGATCTCAATGAGGATATTGTTACGTCAACGGATGAGTGGGTCACGGATGCTGCCGTAGCGGACTACTCCTGCCCAGTACTAAGTCCGGGGACAGTCCTTATTGCGATGTATGGAGGATGGGCGCAGATCGGTCGCACGGCGGTGCTTGGACGCACCGCAACGATCAATCAAGCCATCAGTGCGGTCGAAGTGCAAGATCCAAGCGTCGATCCTCTTTATGTTCAATTGGCACTCCAAATTCGGCGTCACCTTTGGAAGAGGATCGCAGCAAGCACCCGGAAGGATCCCAATATCACCCGGGCTGATGTGCTTGCTTTCGAGATACCTGTCCCGTCATTAGGCGAACAGCGAAAAATAGTATCGGCGAGTAAGTCTGCCAAGACTGGCATCAGAGCGGAGCAGATCAAGCTAGCAAAAATTCGACGCCTTAAGGATGGGCTAATGGAGGATCTTTTGACGGGGCGGGTGCGGGTTCCGACGGAGGGGGCGTAGCGGGTGGGATCGGAGTACGAGTGGGTGGAGCGGCCTCTGGTCGACCAGCTGACACGCATGGGTTGGCAGCACATCGAGTGCACCAAGGCCGACCCGCCAGGCGCGACCGGGCGCGAGAGCTTCCGCGAGACCATCCTGCTCGACAGGCTCCGAGCCACCCTGCGCCGGATCAACCTCGACGACGACGGCCGCGAGTGGCTTGACGACGGGCGGATCAGTCAGGCGGTCTCCCAGCTCACCCGGCCCCAGGCCACTTCGCTGCTAGAGATCAACGAAGAGCTGACCGAGAAGCTGTTGCGTGGGGTCACGGTTGAAGGTGTACCGGGCTGGGGCGGAGGTCGAGACCGTACTGTCCACTTCATCGACTGGGCGAGCGCCGACCCGCTGGAGCGCAACGACTTTTTGGTAGTCAACCAAATCCGAGTCGACCCGCCCGGCGGGCGTGCCCCGCTCTATCCGGACGTCGTACTGTTCGTTAGCGGCATCCCGCTGGTAGTGGTGGAGGCTAAGTCTCCGACCGTGCCGGGACCGGTCAACGCCGCAATAGAGCAGCTGCGCCGGTACGCCAACCAGCGTGGTTCGGTCGAGCCGGAGGGCAGTGAGCGGCTGTTTCACACCAACCAGTTCGTCGTCGCCACATCCTTCGACGAGGCCAGAGTCGGCACCTTCACTTCCTTGGCTGAGCACTACGCGGAGTGGAAGACCACGGCCCCCGTACCCGAAGAAGCCGTCCAGGTCGACCTCGGCGTGACGCGGTTGTCGCCGCAACAGCGCTTGGTCGCGGGCATGCTGCATCCGGCTCGGCTGCTGGACCTGGTGCGGCACTTTACGTTGTTTATGCAGCCGGAGGATCACAAGATCAAGGTTGTCGCGCGGTACCAGCAGTACCGCGCCGTCCGGACGACGATTGAGCGGCTGCTGACCGGCCCGACCCGGGCGCAGGATGGCGAGCACGATAGGCGCGGCGGGATCATCTGGCATACCCAGGGTTCGGGCAAAAGCCTGACAATGGTGTTTCTGGTCCGGGCCATGCGATCGCACCCGGAATTGGTCGGGTTCAAGGTCGTGGTGGTGACCGACCGCAAGGACCTGCAGAAGCAACTCGCCGAGACGGCGGAGCTAACCGGTGAGACGGTCCGTACGGCGACCAAGGTGGCCAAGGCCAAGGAACTGCTGACCATTCCTGGCAAGGCGCTGATCTTCGTGATGGTTCAGAAGTACCGTAACCCGCAGGCCAAGAAGACCGACGACGCTGCCCTGAAGAACATTGGTGAGCTGGACAAGTCCGCCGAGGTGCTGGTGTTGGTCGACGAGGCGCACCGGTCGCACTCGAACGCGCTGCATGCGGCGTTGCAAAAGGCACTGCCCAACGCGGCCAGGGTTGGGTTCACCGGTACGCCGATCATCATGGGTGCAAAGAAGAAGACCCATACGATCTTCGGTGAGTACCTGGACCGGTACGACATCCGCCAGTCGGAGGCCGACGGGGCGACCGTGCCGATCCTGTATGAGGGCCGCACCACCCGCGGCGGTATCAACGACGCTGACGACATCGACGAGTTCATCGACCTGTACGGGCTCACCCAGGAGCAGACCGAGGAGCTGAAGAAGCGGTACGCCACCAAGCGGCACGTCGCCGAGGCCGAGCAGCTAATCGCCGCGAAGGCGGCAAATATGCTGCGCCACTATGTCGAAGTGGTGCTGCCGAACGGCTTCAAGGCGCAGGTGGTGGCCACCAGCCGACTCGCCACCGTCCGCTACCGGACCGCGTTCCTGGCTGCCCGGGACGCCCTGATCGCTGAGCTGGATGCGCTCGATCCGGCGTGGAAGACCGCAGACGCGCTGGAGCGGGTCGATCGGCTGACGGCCAAGCGGTCCCTGCTGGTGCGGGCGTGGCCTTATCGGGACGTCGTCGCGCAGCTCGACTTCGTACCGGTGGTCTCCAGCCGGCAGAATGACAAGTCGCCCATCTTGGAGTGGACCAGCGGGTACGAGCAGGTAGTCGACGACTTCAAGAAGAAGAAGCTGCCCATGCCGGGCGTGCCCGCCGACCAGACCAGCCCGGTGGCGATGCTAATCGTCAACGCCATGCTGCTGACCGGCTTCGACGCACCTCGCGAGCAGGTGCTCTACCTGGATAAGGCGATTCGAGAGGCGGACCTGCTACAGGCCATCGCACGGGTCAACCGCACCACCTCGGGCAAGAGCGTCGGCTACATCGTGGACTACTACGGCGTCGCGCACCACCTGGCGCAGGCGCTGGAAGCGTATGCAGACGACGACATCGACGGCGCGCTGACCAGCCTCAACGACGAGGTACCGAGGCTGGCCGCCGCTCACGCCGCGGTGCGTCAGCTCTTCGCGGGCATCAGCGATTTCAGCACTGTGGCGGCGCAGGACACCTGCGTGGAGGCGCTGGCCGAGGAGCGGCTGCGGGCCAGGTTCGAGGCAGCACTCAAGGCGTTCAACCGCAGCATGGAGATCGTTTTGCCGTCGGATAAGGCCCTGCCGTATGTGGCCGATGCGAAGGCGTTCGGCACGATCGCGCTGCTGGCCCGCCGCCGCTACCGCGACCACACGCTGTTCGACGTTCGGGTCTACGGCGAGAAGGTCCGAGCGCTGATCGACGCGCACGTCCAATCGCTGGGCATTACCCAGAAGATCCCACCGATCTCCATCACCTCGGCCGACTACGCCGAGAAGGTCAGCGGACTGACCAGCCCGCGAGCCAAGGCATCAGAGATGGAGCATGCCATCCGGCACCACATCAGCGAGCGCATGGACACCGACCCAGCTCACTACCAGCGGCTGTCCGAGCACCTGGAGCAGATCATCAGTCAGCTGCGGGACCAGTGGGAGCAGCTGGCACTGGCGCTGGCCAACTTCCTACCGGTAGTGACCTCGGGGCGAACCGAGGACAGCAACGGACTCGACCCGGGTATCGAGGCACCGTTCCACGACCTCATCGCCCAAGAACTAGCCGACTACGGCCGACCGGTCACCGCCGAGATCGCCGGACCGCTACGGCAGGCCACTATCGACGTCGTACACCTCATCCGCGACGACATACGTCTGGTCGGGTTCTGGGACAACCCGCACAAGCGCGAACAGCTCCGCCGGGCGATCATCGCGCGACTGGACGACAGCCGGCTGGAGGACGGCAGCGACCTGTTCAAGTACGCCATGCTGCGACCGCTCGCCGACCGGCTGCTCGAGCTAGCCAAGCACAACCACCACCGGCTGGCGTCGTCGGCATGAGCGTGACCGAAGCGCTACCCGACACAATGCTCATCGGTGATCTGCACTTCGCGGTCCGCGAGTCGCCGCGCCGTGCCACCGTCGGCATCACCGTCGACCGGGACGGGTCGCTATACCTACAGGCACCTACCGGATGCCCACCTGATGCGTTGGCCGCATGGGCGTATTCCAAACGGATGTGGGTCTACCGCAAGCTGGCCGAGAAGGACCTCCTGCTATCCGCCCGGCCAGCAAAGGAGTTTGTCAGCGGGGAGGGGTTCGCCTACCTGGGCCGCAGCCACCGCCTGCTCCTCGCAGACACCGATGAGGTACGGATGGAGCGCGGTCGGCTGCTTCTTCCCCGAAAGGCGGCGGCCGGCCCAGACCCGAGCGGATATCTGGTCCGCTGGTATCGCGCTCGGGGCCGGCAGTGGTTGCCGGGTCGGATCCGTCCGTGGACCGACCGGATGGGGCTGTTTCCGACCGGGCTGGACGTGCGGGACCTCGGCTATCGGTGGGGATCCCTGAGCGCCAATGGTCGGCTCAACATCCACTGGGCAACCTTGCAGCTACCGCCGTCGCTGATCGACTACGTGCTAGTGCACGAACTCGCGCACGTAGCGCACCCGCAGCACACACCCGCGTTCTGGGCGATGGTGGAACGGGCTATGCCCGACTACGAACGCCGCAAGTCCGATCTGCTCGGCGCCGGTGCCCGACTATGGATGGGTTGACGTTCGATGAGCATTACTAGGCGAGAGCCACTGCCATCTGCAGCTATGGTCGTCGCACGGGAACTGTTTCATCCTCGCCTGAATTCGGGCCGTCTGCCCCGCCACTCTCGAGACCAAGGCACGCTCACGGTACGCAATCTGAGCACTTTGTGCTTGCACTACGTCACGGTGTAACTTCAGATCGCCCGTGCCTTGAGCAAGTGCTGATAGGGGTCTATATGCGTGAGGTTGTGCGTCGGTCGGTACGGGCAATCCTGTGGGACGAACGCGATCAGCTCGTGTTGATCAAGAGAACGAAGCCCGGCCAAACCCCTTACTGGACTGCGCCCGGTGGCGGCCTTGAGCCGACGGACGCATCCCTCGATGCAGCCCTGCGACGTGAGCTGCGGGAGGAGTTGGGCGCGGAGGCAGAGCGGCTTAGCCAGGTGTTCTTGTTCAGCTCGCCGTCGGGCGAGGGAGTGTCCGTACAGCACTTCGTTTCCTGTCGGCTCACCCGGGTAGACGAGAGCGCCCGTACGGGTGCGGAGTTCACTGATCCGGGCCGTGGTGGCTATGCCCTGGACCGCGTGGCTGTCGACCGCCTTTCTGAGGTGGACCTGAAGCCTGAGGCCCTGAAAGAGTTCATCCTCGCGAACGCCGATGCCTTGCTATCGGAGTTCAGCTAAGGCAGGCCAGATCCCTGCCGGTGCGAGCGTGAAGCGGCGCGCGGCTTGGAACACGTCCACAGGACGACTCAGGCCAGCGGTGATCGCCGCGACGGCACCGATGAGCACTCGGTGCGAGACGATCAAGGCAGTGTGTCCTTCGACCGGGTGTCCGAGGATTGCCGAAGCGGCCATTGCCCGTTCGCAAAGTGCTGCAAGGCTCTCGCCTCCGGTCAGGGCCGAGTCTGGGTCGCGGAGCCGGCTCGTGCGCCAGGTCTGGTACTCGGCTGGGTAGTCGTCCGGTCCTTTGCCGAGGACGCAGTCGGGGGCGCGCCACTCGGCGTACAGCGGGTTGGGGGCGGCGAGCGGCACGCCGAGCAGCGCAGCCAGGATCTCCGCGCTGGTGGCGGCGCGCGGATGCGGGCTGGTCAACACGATTGCAGGCCGGACACCGCGGTCACGAAGTGCGTGGGCGGTGGCGGCGATCTGGGCCGCGCCGCGCGCGGTGAGAGGCGTCTCCGGGCGGGCGTGGGCGTGGGGACGGGTGATTCCGTCGAGGCTGGTTCCGTGACGGATCCAGAGGGTCGTCATGACAGGTGCCAGCCGCCGTCGACGTTGATCGCTTGGCCGGTGATGAATCCCGCTTCCGGGGTGGCCAGGAAGGCGATGGCGGTGGCGACGTCGGAGGGTTGGCCGCGCCGTTTGATGCACTGTCGGTCGAGCTGACGTCGGACCATGGCCTCGTGATCGGGTACGACGCTGTGCTCTGCGGGGACCTCTATCGAGCCGGGCCGCACGGTATTGACGGTGATGTTGTGGGGGCCGAGCTCGCGGGCGAGAGCGCGGACGAGTCCTTCCAGGCCGCTTTTCGCCGCGATGTAGCCGGCGAGGTCGATGCGTCCGAGTTGGGTCATGACTGAGGAGACGGCGACGATGCGGCCGTAGTTGTTGCTGATGAAGGCCGGTGTGGCGGCGCGGATGACGGTGGCGTGCGTGACGAGGTTGAGTTCGAGCTGGTCGCGAAGGACGTTGAGGTCCGTCCGGCTCCACGGGATGCGGGGGTACGCGCCGGCGTTGCTGATTAGGACGGCGAGTTGGGTGGCGTGTTGCTCGATGGCGGCGCGAAGTGCGGTCTGGGTGTCAGCGGCGGTCAGGTCCCCGGTGACGGTGTGGGTCTGTGCGCCGTGGCGGCGGACGGCCTCGACGACCGCGTCGAGGTTGGTGTCGTCGTATCGGTGGGTCAGAACGAGGTCGAAGGCGACTGACAGACGGGCGGCGATGGCCGCTCCGATGCCTGTGCCTGCTCCGGTGATGACGGCGATGGGGCGGCTCATGAGGGCGGCTCCGCTGGCGTCTGGGTGGTGAGTCTGAGGATCTGCTCCAAGTCGGCGTCGGGTGCGTAGAGGTCGGCGAGTAGGCCCAGCGACAGAGCGGCGTCGCGGGGTTCCAGGAGCTGTAGTGGGTAGACGGCGAGGATTCGCATGGCGAGGTATGGGCGTATCCAGGTGAGTAGGTCGGTGGCGGCGGAGCGTGCGAGCGGCCGGGCGAGCGTCGTGAGGTATCGGGTGATGGCCTGCTGCCGGGCCGGCGATGGTTGGTGCTGGTAGTCGATGCCGACGGCCCGGTGGGAGAGTCTTCTGAGCCGTACGGTGGGTTCGACAGCTTCGGCGAGTGCCTTCCTGTGGTCGGCGTAGGCGTCGGTGTTGTAGTGCGGGACGAGCCAGGCGCCGTGCAGTCTCTGGTACCAGAGGAAGCAGGCGATCTCGCCGGGGAGGGCGTTGAGGCCTGCGGTGTCGTAGTCGAACCAGACGGGCTGGTTGGCGGTGTCGAGGCCGACGTTGAAGTCGGTGGGGTCGCCCTGGGTCATCGCGGCCCAGACCTGCTCGTCCGGGTCGAAGGCGTCGCGTAGCTCGCTGACGAGGGCAGGAAGGTCGAGCCGTCGGGGCCGTCCGTTGACTATGAGGGTGGTCTCCCGCAGGTCGGAGGGCCGGAGACCGTCGGCCTCGGTCAGTTTGAGCACGATCGGGTTGTGGCCGTAGTAGTGGTCCAGCCTGCCGCCGGGCTGGGCCCGGTCGCGGTAGAGCTTGCTGCTGGCGCGTGAGGCGGGGACTCGGCAGATGGTCGCGTCGATGGTTCGGCGGTAGTGCTGGAGGATCGCGTCGAGCCCGCGGTCGAGGTTGGCCGCGCTGCCGGGGCCGGTGGCCGTGAGAGCGTCGAGGAGCAGGCCGGTGTCCGGAAGATCGGGTTGGTGGCGGTCGTAGAGGGTGAGGGTCCAGTGCCCGACGCGGTGTTGGGAATGCAGCCTCGGTAGCCGGTAGTGGTGGCGGATTCTGTGGTACCCGGCGACTTCGGCCGCAGCCTCCACGGGGTTCGGGTTCACCTTGGCGAAGAGGCGGTGTGCGCCGATGTCGAGGTGGAAGGTGCGGTTCATGGTGAAGCGGCGGTAGCGGCCGAAGCGGATCATCGAATCCACCAGCCCGCGCACTGCCCCGCGAAGTTGGCTATGACCTTGGCGGGGATGGCGCGAAGGTCGCTCGCGGTGGACCAGAGCGTGTCGTCGTAGCGGTCCCGCACGGGACACGCGTCGGCGACCGACATCAGGTGCGAGAACGGGGTGGCCACCGCGTGGTGGCCTGCTGATCCGGTGATCCACTTGGCGTAGCCGTGCCGTCCGTAGAGGCCGACCACATTCGGCTGGGTGCCGTCCGCTCGGATGGTGAGTGCGGCGAGATGGGTCAGGCCGGTGTCGTTGCCGATGACCAGCTCGGCAGCGGCGAACAGGTCAATGCACTCGACCGCCGTTGGTTCGTGAATCACCTCAATCTGCCCTACGGATGCCGGAGGCTGGTGGCCCGGTGGTGTCACCAGGCTGAAGCGCCAGGTACCCGGGTGGCGGGCCGACAGGTGTTCGGCGAGGGCGCCGAAGTTGTCGATGCCGTAGTCCTTGCGGTCGGGGCGACTCGTCGTGGCCACGAAGACCACGTGGAGTGGTTCCGGGGCTGCGACGGCCGCCCGGAACCTGGGGCATGGGTCATCGGAAGCGGGGAGCCTGATGCCGAGGGTTTGCTCGATGTCGAGGTAGTAGCGCATAGGCAGGGCCGCATGGACCTCGACAACGTCGGCGTCGATGAGGTCGAGCAGCGTTGGAGGCGATTCCGGTACCGCGTCGAATTCCAAAGCGTTGTCGCTGCCGAGCGTGCCCAGTTGGTGCCCGTCGCCGCCCGCGACCGTGACTGGAAGGGTGCACCGGGCGATCAGGTCCGCCCGGCTGCCGACGTACTCCAGCGTTCCGAACTGATCGTGTGTGGCGTCGTGAAGCGCCTGTGCCATGGCGAGGCCGAGCAGCAGGTCACCGAGTCCGCGAGAGCCGAAGTCGACGCGCCACCCGGTCTCACGAACCGCGTCGAGGCGTGCCCGCCGGGGTGGGGTCTGTCCGTTGGCCCGGCGATACGGCAGGAGCCGGCCGAGCGGTGCCTGTTCGCGTCGGACGAGGTACCGTCCGCCGCGGTGGCGCACCGGTTCCTCGATGAGGGTCACAGCGTTGTCAGTACGCACAGCGGGACCCCATTGCGTTCGAGTAGCTGTCGGCCCTCGCCAGCGGTGTCTTCGACGAGGCAGAGCGCGCCGGTGATGTCGGCGCCGGCCGCGCGAAACGCCTTGACGAGATTGGCCAGAGTGAGTCCGGTGGTGATCTCGTCGTCCACGATGAGGACGCGCAGTCCTTCGAAGTCGCCGTAGGCGAAGACCTCGAGACGCCGGGCATGCGGCTCGTGGAACACGAGCTTCCCGGGTAGGTCGAGGTTGACCTTCCAGGCAAGCCGATACTGGCTACCGCTGGCCCAGGCCACCGCGATTGTCGGCACGATGCCGCCGGCGTCCAGGCCCAGGAGAAGATCGTGCGGCCGATACGCCGGGTGCTCGCTCCATCGCTTCCACAAGCTGCGTCCCGTCGCCAGGACCTGTTCAGCGGCGACGTCGGTGCGGATGCCATCGAGGCCGTGGACGACGCGGATCGGACGAGCGGTATCTCCTACCCCGAGCCGTGTCACCCGATCGGCGTGCAGAACCTCGTCAAAGGCGGTGGTCATCGAAGATCGGATCCTTCCGTCTGGGGCGTGTTGGACGCGACCGAGCAGCCGAGCGCGTCGTGGTAGGCGAGGATCTTGGCGGCGGCTCCGCGGACCCGGTGGGAGAGGGATTCGTCCTGTCGCCACCGGTCGTCACTGACCTCGGTCACCGCCGGGAGGTCGATGGCGGTGTCCGGATGGCTGGTGGTGAAGGCGAGACGGACCTCCTCGCTGGCGTCGAGGTTCACCCCGTCGGCGCGCAGGATGATCTTCATGATCAGCACGACGTGCTTGTAGACAGCGCGGACATCGGGCTCGGGTTTCGCGGCGAGTCGCCGCAGCACCATCGCCACGAGCGGCAGCTCGCTGCGTGAGGCGCGGTCGTCGGCTGGTGCGTCGAAGGCGTTGAGGACGAGATCGCTTCGGCGGTAGAGCAGTCCGCAGCCATCGCGGGCTATCTGCCGCACCGCGTGCAGTACTCGGGGTGGGACCAACCCGGCGAGCATCTCCCGGGTGGTGAACGACGACAGTGCGATCTTCTCCCCCGCCGGTCCGCTCTGGGGGACACGCCTGGTCTGAAGCCAGTGCAGCGGCAGCGTGTCGCGTACGACAAGGAGGTCGATGTCGCTCCACCCGGACTGCCAGCCCTGATGGGCGAGGCTCCCCGTGGCGGCGACGAGCGCGGTCTCAGAATCGGTCAGTCTGGCGACGCACTCCGCGAGTACCGCTTGTAGCGCCTCCGGGATGGCCGTGTTCGCACGCGGTGGAACCCTGACCTCGGACCTGCGGTGAACAACTTCCGTAACCGCCCTCTTCAGCGCGGCGAGGCTGTGGCCGTTATCGATGACCGTATCGGCGATCGACGCGATGCGGTCTCCACCCCGGCTTCGCTTGATCGCGTCGCGGGCGGAGAGCGACTCCATGGTCTCGGTGGCGCGCTGCGCGCGAAGCCTGTCCGGGAGGCGGAGGAACACGATCTCGCAGCGCTCGCCCCAGATCCTGCGGAGGTGTGCTGTGGCCTCGAAGCGGTGCGCGCTCTCCAGGCTGATCCGGTGCGAGCCCGGGTTCAGCGCGGCGAACCGAAGGATCTCTTCTGTGAGCATCTGCGCCTGGGTCAGCTCGTCCCATTCGCGATACGGATCGGCCACCCCGAGCCGATCGGCGGCGAGCTGCATGAGGTAGCCGATCTTCAGCCGGGTGGCTGTGTGCTCCGTGCGCAGCAACTCGCCGACCGTGCTCTTGCCGCTCTCGGACATACCAGCGAGCACCCACAGGTGCTGGATCCGGTCTGGCGGCAGCGGAACGACGGGCACGTCGAGCTGCGTCAGGGCCTCACGGATTTCACGCTGCACGTCGAGGAGTGGGCGGTGCCCGCGCACCACGATGGCCTGGTACTCCCCGTCATCGACTTGGAGATCGATCGCCTCGGCCAGTCGCTGCTGGTACTCGACGTAGCGCTCGGTGGTCGGCACAGGCTCGCGTGCCACGGCGTGGTGCGCCTCGGCTACCGGCTGGTCGCTGTGGCGCAGCAGTAGGTGCAGCTCACGGCGTGGCGCGGGGGCGTAGTGGCGTGCTCTGGCCTCAACGTGGGCGAGCGCCTCGGCGGTGGATGTGCCGTTCTTGACCGCTGCTGTCGCCGCGCAGGTCGCCACAAGCATCGGCCAACCGCGGTCCTCCAACGCCAAGGAGCCGCCGCCGGCACACCGTGCGGCGTGGGAGCGGAAAACGAGGTCGATGTGTTCGTCGGTGGTGCTGTCGACGAACCACCACTGACTGAAGTCTCGTCGCGACACCTCGGCCCATCGCCGGTCCCACCGATCGACTGTCCCGGTGAACTCGACATCTGGCATCGCCGACGCCAACCAGCGGGCGTTCGTGGTCTTGCCGACGTTGTCGGCGCCGTTGAGGGTGACGGCGGTCCTCATCGCGGCTCCCGATAGCTCTTGAGCGTGCGCCAGTGAGGAATGCGGCGGCGACCTTCATGAATGTCGAGCACAAGGGTGTCGAAAGCTTCGGTGAGTTCGGTGTACTGCTGGAGCGCCACCGAAGGATCGACTTCGCTCGAGCCCAACTGGGCGGTCTCCGAGAATCGCCTCCACCGAACCCACGCGATGGCCAAGCGGTCGACCACGGAGCCGATCGTCTCGGTGTGCAACGGTGCCCCGCCCGGAGGCCGAATCACCTGCTCAACCCAAGAGTCGATCTCCCCGATGAGAGCCACGCGAGTGGCGTTGAGACGGTCGATCGATCTCTTGGCAGCAGCCACCACGTGGTCGTCAGCGGCCGGATCGCGGGAAATCGTCTCCGCTGCCCATTGTTCGCCGTGGTGCGAGGCGAGCCGGGACGCCGCGTGAAGGGGCACCGTCCAAACCTCTGGCAGAACCCGCGGACGGCCGCCAAACGTACTGATGATCAGGTCTGAGCTGGGCAGCGGTGTACCAGACTGCTGGTTAGGGATGAGTGGTGGGTCACCGACGGAACGGAGGGGCATTGGGTGGGCCTCCTTTGATCCTTCGCAGGTCTTGCTACGGGGCGCGGTCGGTGCCGAGAGCGGTGGTCAGCTCTCACCGTGCTCGTGGCGGTGACCCTTGGTGGCGCAGTCCTGTCGGATGCGGGCGAGGTGGTGGGTCATGCGGGCGGTGGTGGGGTTTCCGGGGTACTCACGGCGCTGCGTGGCGATGGTGTCGGCGAGAAGGTCCTGGGCGGCTTGGCAGTGGCCGAGGTCGTGCAGGACGAGGGCTGTTGTGGCGTGAACGGCGAGGGTGCGGTGGCCGCGTGGGCCGTCGCTGCTCGCGAAGTGCTCGCCGAGC
Source organism: Micromonospora sp. WMMD730 (assembly GCF_049178955.1). Lineage (NCBI taxonomy): Bacteria > Bacillati > Actinomycetota > Actinomycetes > Micromonosporales > Micromonosporaceae > Micromonospora > Micromonospora sp. WMMD730. The sequence continues at coordinate 6,136,949 of NZ_JBMHML010000002.1, read as the reverse complement.
TGCCGATAAAGGTGGTAGGCGCGCTGATGGTGACCGGCACTGCGGTGAGCGGCGGCGAACAGGTGCAGGGCGTGCAGACTGCGCCGGTGCGTGGGGCCGTACAGGTGGTTGGCGCTGTGGTGGGCGTACCCGGCCCAGCGAATGGCGGTATCGAGCTCGCCGAGCCGCAGGTTCAGTGCGGCAAGAAGAGTGCCGGCTTCGGCATGCACCGCATGGGGTGCGGCGGTCGCGGGGTCGATGCCAGTGAGGCTGCCGTGCAGGAGTTGCCGGGCACGTAGGGGATCGCGGGCGGCGAGGTCGCGGGCAGCGGCGACACGCTTCGCGCGTTCGGTCTCCCAGCGGTTTGGGCTGGCCAACGGTGCCGCGCGCCAGGTCAGAGTCATATCGTGAGCGGCGGCGCCGACGGTGACACAGGTCAGAATGCGGTGAGCGTGCATGGCGGCCAGGTGTGGGCGTGCCGGTGTCCCTGCGGGGAGAGGGACGATCCGTGGCGCGTGTCGCAGGACCGCTCGACCGACATGATCGGCGATGACGACGGCGTCGAGTGGCTTGGGCCAGCAGTCGTTTCCGCAGAGGTACGCCGGTGCCGCGGCGGCCGTCTCAGCCAGAGCCACCGCTTGATGGCAGAACTTGCAGCGCAGGAGTCCGGGGACCAGGTAGTCGTGCCGCGGTCCGGTGCCGTCCGCCCCTCGGTCCGCCTGCTGCGCCTGCGGAGCCGTGGCCTTGGTGACCCATTTCTGCACGATGCGGGGATCGAGGTCCATCTGGCGGGCGACAGTGGTGACGGCGCCGTAGGCCTTGACGATGCGGGCGTCGGCGACGCGCTGGACGACAGCGTCAACGAGGTCGGGCGGGTATCTGCTGGGGAAGGCCATGATCTGTCCTATGCGGTGGACGGGTTAGGCGTGCTGGTCATGCCAGCGGTCACCGATCGGGCGCGCGGAGTTGGTCGGCATGGTTCTGCTGGCGTGGTGTGGGTTGCGGCGCATGGGGTGCAGGCTCGGCCCGTTCGGCACGGTGAGGGGCGGGCGAAGCGTGTACCCGTAGCGGGTGAGCAGGCGTTCCGCTTCGGCGGGGACGGTGGTCCAGGAGGGCAGGTCGATGCGGTCGAGGCGGGCGCGGTGATGGCTGAGCAGGGCGCTGCCGCAGCCGGTCTTCTGCCGCGTTGGGGATACGGCGAGCAGCGCCAGGTGGTAGTGCGGTTCGGTGGGCTGCTGCTGTGCGATCAGGCCCTCAAGGGCGGTGAAGCGCTCAGCGTGTGCTCCGGCGGCCTCCACGAGGCGGGTCGGGTAGTTGGCCGGTGGTGGGATCGGTCGGTAGCGGTGAAAGCCGACGATGGCGGCGGTGAGGTCGTCAGTGAGGTGTACGTCGCCGAAGACCATCGCGTGTTCCACCCACACCGCCACGACGTCGGTCAGCACCCGGCGGCGCTGCGCCGCGTCCGGTACGAGCCAGCCGGCGAGCGGGCTGGGGTGCAGCGTGTCGGTGATCAACGCGGCGACGGTCTGTCTGTCTGTCCAGCGGGCTGCGCGGATACGAATGCTGGAGTCCACGGTGTTGTCGTCCCTCGCGGCGGATTATCGGTAGGTGGCGGTGGCGAGGTCACCGATCGCGGCGTCGACGGCGGCGGTGATTTCCCGGACGGGGCGGTGGTGCTGGGCGGCGATGGTCTTCAGATGGGCGGTGAGGGTGGCGGTGTCGTCGTCGAGGTAGAGGTGGTCGGCGAGGCCGAGGACGGCGACGAGTCCGGCGAGGGCGGCGGTGTGGTTGTCCGGTTGTTCGCGGCCGGCGGCGAGGTAGCGCAGGCGGGCGCGGGCGATGACGGCCCATTTGGTGTCGGTGGCGAGGTAGGCGTCGGCGCGGACCAGGCCGCCGAGGCGGCGGCGGGCGGTGTGGCGCAGGATCCCAGCGGCGACGAGTCCGGCGCGGGTGCGCTCATACAGGTCGTCGGCGAAGCTACGCAGAAATGCCTTCACCGTCGGAGTCGCACGGGAGTAGCGGATCGCGGCGAGGGCAGTGTCGGCAATCAGGTCACCGACCGGCTGGTCGGAGTTCAGGCGTAGCCACCAGTCCGCAGCCGGATGCTCGGCGTAGGAGTCGAGGGTGATCCGTCCGGCGAGAAACAGGTCGATCAGCACTGCGCCGGCCATGCCGAGGGCCAAGGCTTGGCGGTGCAGGTGCGGCTGGCCGGTGTCGTCGTGGTGCCCGAGCAGGAACAGCTCGTCGCGCAGCGACAGGTGGGGTATCGACGCGGTCATCCCAGGCCCCTATCCCTGCACGGCGGCAAGGGCCCGCAGCCGGGCGTGCGCGTCGCGGTAGGCAGCCTGCCGCTGCGGGAGCACGGCTTTGTCGATGGCCGCCAGAACGGTGTAGTTGGGGTCGCAGACGTTGCCGATGGGCGCTCGCCCGGCCTGCGAGATGAGCTGATAGGCGTCCAGCGTGTGCAGGCCGCACAGGTCGACGGTCCAGCCGGTGAGGTCCTGGTGGGCCATGCGGTAGGCGTCCTCCAGCGGGCGGGCGCAGCCGACCGACATGATCGCCGTGTCGGTTTCCAGACGCGGCCAGGCGGTGTCGGTACCCTTGATGACCTCGACGGCGAGGGTGGTGACGGTGGCGATCTCCACGCCGACACCGCAGACTTCGCCGTGGCCTTGGCGGGCGTGTCCGTCGCCGAGGGCGAGCATCGCCCCGTGCACGTTCACTCCGAGATACAGGGTGGTCCCGGCGCGCAGTTCCGGGGTGTCGAGGTTCCCGCCGTAGTAGTCCGGGACGATCGTGGACCGGGACTCCATGCCACCTGGGGCGACGCCGATGGTGCCGATCATCGGATCCAGCGGCAGCTCGACCATGTGGTCACTGGCGGTGGCCCGGTACCGGACGACGCCCGCGTGCCCGTCGATGTCGTACACCCACACCCGCTCGTCCAGCGGCGGCTGCAGGGTGGCGGTGTGCGAGGTCGACGTGAGTGCCCCGAAGTAGGGGAACGTCGCCGACACACCCCAGTCGCGGGCCGGCTCGATCGACAGCAGATGCACGGCGAGGGTGTCGCCGGGCTCGGCGTCCTCGACGAAGAACGGCCCCGACACCGGGTTCAGGTACGGCATCTGACACACCTGCGACGGCAGGTCCGCAGGCCCCCGCACCAGGCCGCCGAAGCAGTCCTCGGTGTGCACGGTGAGCAGGTCGCCGGAGCGGACGTGGGCCACCGGCAGTCGTCCACCGAAGGTGTAGGCCAACTCGTCACGGGCGGGACGGTAGGTGAAGTGACTCATCGCGATCACACCCGCTCCATGTCACGCCCGACGGCCTGGGTGGGGGCCAGGCCGGACAACACCGGCCGGCGGCCGGTCAGGTACAGGCCGGCCAGGACCAGCACGCCGAGGCCCAGCCAGGCCAGGCCGAGGCGCTGGGCGGCGATGTTGGCGTTCACCACCACGTAGGCGAGGATCACGAACCCAATTCCGGGCATGAGCAGGTGCGCGAACCAGTTGCCGCTGCGCCGGCGGATCAGGTGGTGCACAACCACGGAGACGTGCAGGACCAGGAACGCCACCATCGCCCCGAAGTTGATCAGCGACGACAACAGCATGATCCCATCCGCCCGCGTCGCCATGTACAAGCCCAGGGCGAGGGACACGACGCCGGTGAGCAAGGTCGCGTTGATCGGCACGCTGCGGCGCACCGACACCTTCGCCAGGAACGCGGGGAGTTGCCGGTCGCGGGCCATCGCGTACAGCAGCCGAGACGTGGCGACCTGCGCGACCATCGAGTTCGGCAGCCCCCACGCGATCGCCGTCGCCACCGCGCACACCGTCGCCAGCCAGCCTCCGCCGACCACCGCGGCGGCGTCGTAGAAGGCGGTGCCGTTCACGTCGCCCTCGGCCAGCAGCCCGACGGGGTTGGGCACGAGCATCGCCGCCAACCACGTCTGCGCGATGAACAACACCCCGGCCAGGACGAGCACGGCCGCCATCGCCCGGCCGATCTGCCGGGCGCCGTCACGGGTCTCCTCCGCCAACATGGAGATGCCGTCGAAGCCCAGGAACGACAGCACCGCGATCGACACCGCCCCCGCGACGAGGGACCAGGTGAAGGTGTCGGCGTTGTAGAACGCATCCCAGCTGAACCGGCCGCTGCCCGTTGCGAGGGCCCAACCGGCGACGGCGAGGAAGATCGCCAGGACGATCAGCTCGCCGACGAGCATCACCCGGGTCACCATCGCGGTCATCCGGATCCCCACCGAGTTGACGACCGTGTTGACCGCGACGAACCCGAGCAACCACAGCCACACCGGCACCGCGGGCACGGTGGAGTGCATCGCCACCGACGCCACCAGGTACAGCAGACCGGGCACGAGCACGTAGTCGAGCAGGATCACCCAGCCGGCGAGGAACCCGACCGGCGGGCTGATGCCCCGACCGGCGTAGTTGTAGACGCTGCCCGACATGGGGAACGCCTTGACCATCTGCGCGTACGAGAACGCGGTGAACACCAGCGCCACCACACCGATGGCATAGGCGAGGGCCACCATGCCGCCAGAGCCCGCGTAGACGCTGCCGAAGATCGCCATCGGCGCGATCGGCACCATGTACACCAGGCCGTACGCCAACAGGTCCCGAAACCGCAGCTGGCGGCTGAGTTCCTGCCGATATCCGTAGCGGGCCAGGTCGTTCGAGGTTGTCATCGGTAATCCTCACGAGGATGAGAAGCGTGAGCAGGGGGTGGAGAGACGCCTGCCGGGTGGTCGTCGTCAGCGACCCGACGGCGAACGGGCATCCGCGGTTGACGTTGCTATGGCAGCCACTCCACTCGTCACTGGTGGTGGCTACATCCGGACCGACGGTGATCCGGCTCAGCAAGCTTGCCAAGCGCATCTACGTGAGTGGATCCCCAGTGGTGGTGAGATTTTTCCCCACCCGCGCACGCCCAAGAACTGCGGATACTTTGATCAATTACCGGCGAGCTACCCACCCTGGGGCCGCTGGCCTCGTCGCGCCCCGTACCGATTCCGATGAGAGGGGCGATACCGTGCGACAAGAGGCCGCACGCAGGGGGTGACCGCGATGGCAAGGACGACGGGCACCAAGGCGCAGCGTGATCATGTACGCCAGACACTGGCCGGTTTCGGAGTGACCCCGCCCGCCATCGCTGCCGAGCTGCAGCGCCGCTTCGGGCTACGCCCCCGAGATGCCTTCCGCCAAGCCCATGGTTGGACCCAGGACGCGGTAGCCGAGCGGTTGAACGCCAAGGGAAACGGTTCGGCGACGTTCACCGGGGCGCGGATCAGCGACTACGAGCGGTGGCCCTTCGGCGGTCGTAGGCCCACCTTGGCCGCCTTGAACGCACTGGCGCAGGTCTTCGGGACCGGACCGAGCAGTCTGGTCGACCTCGATGACCTGACCGCTATGCCGGAAGCAGACCGAGAGGCGCTGAGCGGCAGGAACGCCGCCCCGATGCCTGCGCCATCGATCGCATCCTCAGCACCGCCCGGCGCGATGGCTGAGCCTCTGCGGTGGGACCTCGGCGCTCTGCAGGACGAGACGGAACTGGTGATAGCGGTGGCAGAACGTACGGCGAGCTTCGGCACATGGGCGCAAGCCTCCAACGTCGGGCCCTTCACCCTCGACGATGTCGCTGCCTCCACCCGCAGGATCGCCATCGACTACCTGACCGAGCCGCCCGTCGTCGTCTACGCGCGGGCCGGGCTCCTGGCTGACCGTGTTTTCCGCCTTCTGCAGACCGGGCGTCAGAACCCTGATCAGTCTCGGGAGCTCTACACCTGGGCGGGCTACCTCTGCACGCTGCTCGCCTGGATGGCCGGCGATCTCGGCCACCCGGCCGCGGCCGAGTCCCAGGCACGCACCGCGTGGATGTGCGCCGAGACCGTCCGCGACAACACCCTCCGCGCCTGGGTTCTCTCGACGATCAGCAAGACCCACCTGTGGGAGCGGCGGTTCGAAGACGCAGCCAACGCCGCCGCGCGCGGCTTCGGCCATGCCGCCGAGGGCAGCGCGGCGGTCATGCTGGCTTGCCAGGAAGCGGACGCGTGGGCGGAGATCGGCGCCGTCGAGCCGGCACGGGCAGCACTGCAACGGGCCGAAGAGGCCCGCCAACAGGCAAGCCGCGACCCGGTGGGTGGCCTCCTCGCCTGCGGCACGGTACGCCAACACAACTACGCTGGTTCAGTGCTTCTCCGCATCGGCGATGCCGCCAACGCCATTCAGCACGCCGAGCACGCACTTACGGAAGCCGCCGCGGACCCCTCGGTCGCGTACGGCACGCTCGCCCAGATCCGCATTTGGGCGGCTGCGGCACATCTCAAATCCGGCAGCCTCGACGGCGCGGTCTCGGTCCTGTCACCAGTGCTCGCTCTGCCAACCGAACAGCGGCTCGACCCGCTGGTGCACCGCCTGCGTGGCGTCGGGCGCAACATCGCCGGCAACCCGTCACTGCGCGCGAGCATCGAGGCCCGCAATGTCCAAGCAGCCATCACCGAGTTCTGCGCCACCGGCGCCGCCCGGCAACTTCCCTGAACCTGGAGAACCCATGGCAGTCCCGCACGCCACCGATATCCGTGATCACTGGTACTGGCGACCGGGTTGGGGCATCGGCTCCCGCTTCTACACCTGGCACATCACCTTCGACGGGCAGCCCGAGGTCGAGAAGCTCGCTGACCAGTACCGGTCCCTACTGTCCTCGCAGCCCAGCCTCGACGTCATTCCGAACCGATGGCTTCACCTCACCATGCAGGGCATCGGCTTCGTCCAAGAGGTCGCCGCCGACGACGTCGACGCCATCGTGGCAGCCGCCACCGACCGGTGCTCGCGCCTGTCACCATTCGAGCTCACCATCGGCACCCCCCACGTCGATCCCGAGTCCATCCAGATCGCCGTCGACCCGATCGAGCCGGTGCGGCAACTCCGCGCCGCCATCCGTGCCGCCATCGCCGACGTCTGGGGCCAGGACCGCGTGCCCGAGGCCGCCGAGCCATACAACCCTCACCTCAGCTTGGCCTACACCAACACCGACGGTCCCGCGGCGCCGCTCATCGAGGCGCTTTCCTCCGCGCCGAAGATCAGCGCCGGCGCGCTGATTACCTCGTGCCAGCTCATCGTCCTTAATCGGGACGAGGGCATGTACGTATGGGAGCCGTATGCCACGGTAGAACTCGGTTCCTGAATCCTGTTCAACTTCCGCCATGTCACCCCCTGGTGATCGCCAGGCTCATGTTTCCTTGCTCCGCACCTTGTCGCGGACGGCAGGGGTTGCCGTCTTCGAAGGGTGCTCACTCGGCCGGCGTTCGGGTGAAGGAGGCTGCGCCCGCCCCGAGGCAGGGCGGGCGCAGGTCACGCGGCGCGTGGCGGGGCAGGTTGGTGAATGCGGAGCAGGCGGGCGAGGGTGGCGGCTTGGTCGACGGTCGGGAGGCCGGCTTCAGCGGCCAAGGCTTGGATCTCAGTCTCGGTGGCGGGGTCGGTCAGGTAACGGGCCATCGACAGCGTCCCCGGCAGGAGAGGAGCGTCCGCTCCCGCGGGGTGGGCGGTCGGGGCCTCACCGCCGGTTGTCCGCGTGGGCGGGGTCGGCGGCGACGGGTGTGGTGTGTTCGCGCGTGATGGCTGGTCACGGCGTGTGGCCATGTCCCTCCCAGGACGGCTCGTGGCGTGAGGTCGACGTGTGGGGCCATGGGCATCTCCTTCTCGGTTGGTGGAAACTCGCTGAAGATCGATCGCCGGGTTTCGCCGGCGGGAGTCGACGGCGGTTCGGCGTCGGTGAGGGGCCGCGGACTGTAACTCCGGTGGCCGTGGAAGTGAAGACGTGCGCCACTCACAGCAACTCACGGAGCCGAGTCGCTCGCGTAAGTAGCGGTCGAGGTCTGTCTGTCGCCGAGTGGTGCCGCTGACAGCGGTTGACAGCTCGTGAGCCCTGCTGCCCGCGCCACACGACGTTCGGTCCGGTCCGGCTTTGCCCGTGAGTGCCGCGCACGGTGGGCGACGATCGCCGCGCCAGAGGTTGGGGCGGATATGGTGGACCCGGTCGGCGTGTGGGGCGGCCAGGCCGCCAGCACGCGCCGCCCGCTCCGCCCCGACCCCATCAGGCGGCCCGGCCGTCCTGGTCGGGCGCGGTGTGGGTGGAGAACTCGTCGTCGTGGTCGGTGTCGGTGTAGGGCAGGTCGATGAGTCGGTGACGACCGCCGTGTGCGGCGAGTTGCCAGACCTGGTCGGCGGGGCTGACGTCGAGCGCGGTGCGCAGTTCGGCGGTGGTGGTGGCGATGACCGCCCTCAGGTCGATGCCGGCGAGGCGGTGGTGCAGGTTGGCCTCCCGTCGTGCGGAGGGCAGGTGGAACAGCACCGGCCATGCCCAGGTGCTCATGACGTACAGCCGTTCGTACTTGGCGATCTTGTCGATGAGGACCCGCAGGTGTTCGCCGCTGGTGTCGTACTCGAGGAAGAACGGCACGGAGCGTCCGTGCTCGGTCCACACCCCGGCGCCGTCGGGGCGGGGGAACCCGGTCGCTCCGGCGGTGATGATCTGGGGGTCGCCGCCTTTTCGGTAGAGGGTGCCGGGTTCGTGGTAGGTGGATGCGGGCTGCCAGCGGGTCAGCTCGGTGTCGGGGTGGGTGCGGGCGTGGGCGGCGAGGTCGGTGAAGACCTGGTTGCCGCCGAGCAGGTGCGGCAGGTCCGGTCGGCGGGTGAGGGAGTGTTTGCGGCGGCGGGCCTGGTCCCGGCGTGGTCGTCCGAGTCCGCGTTGGGCGTGGACGTGGTCGTAGCCGAGTTGGTCCAGGACGTAGTGGTAGGGGTAGGAGCCGCCGTAGGCCCGGTTGGGTCGGAACCGGTCGACTGCCCGCAGGAGGGTGAGGCGGCGTAGGCGGCGTTGGGTGAAGTCCAGGGATGGGAACAGGGCGGTGGCGATCTGGTCGGTGGTGAGGACGCCGTGGTCGTAGAGCCAGTCGAGGAGCTGGTCGTCGCGGGCGGTGATGCTGGCTTGCAGCCGCAGCAGCGGATCCGCGCTGTGTATGGGTTTACGCATGGGCAGCCCCAGGGGGGAGACCCCAGAGTGGAGGGTCTGTCTGGAGCGGCGTCGGAGCACTGAGAGCGGGTTTGACCTGGGCTGTTAGCGGCTGTGAGGGGTCAGATTGGGGGTCAGGATCAAGGCGGACGGTTGAACGGGGATCGGCGCTGACTGCGACACTGCCGGGCACACCCGGTTCGGCGTGATGGTGCGGTGAGAGTGGGTGTGAGTCGGGTCGGTTGCGCTGGTGAGGTTCGCGGTGCGGGGTGATCATCGTTGGTGCTCCAAGGTCAGAGGTGCGGGTGGGTGTGAGATTGGTGCGCCCGCCGCCGCAGGGGGCGGGAGCGGATTGGACAGTTCCGGTCGGCAGGTGTCGGCTCGCGGGCCTGCTGACAGGCGCGCACGCTGGTCTGACAGCGTCGGCTCGGGCTGACAGAAGCCGTGGGTGAGGTTCTGTCACGCGGCCTCCCGAGGTGACAGATCCGTAGTCGGCGGGGTGGTCTCGGCGCGCAGGACGCGCACGAGGGCTGAGGCGGTGGCGTTGGACAGTTGGTGTCCGTCCGCGCGGAGCTGTCGGGCGAGGGCTTTGCGGGACAGGGGTGTCCCTTCGGCGGTGAGGGTGTGGGCGGCGGTCCGGGCGGCCGGGACCAGTGCGGCGACTTCCGGACCGCTGTCGTCGGTCGGTGGTTGGTGGTCCGGGTGGTCCGGGACCGCCGATGGTTGGTCCGCGACGGCGGGGACTACGGTTGCGGAGTCCGGGACCGCGGCGGCGGTGACGCGGACCGGCGGGCGGTTGCCCGGGACCGACGTGTCGACGGTCCGCGGTGGTTCGGGCTCCGTCGGCGCGGGCCGGGCGGTTGAGGTGGGTGGGGTGGGGTCGGCGCGACCGAGGGCGATCTTCACCATCGCCAGGAAACCCAGGGCGGGCAGGGCGGCGGCGATCCAGCCGATCACCGACGCCTCGGCCTCGACGACCTGCGCGGCAAGCGAAAGCAGCACTGCCGCGGTCAGCATGGTGGCGGGGAAGACGATGCTCTTGCCCAAGCGTCGGTTGCGGCGCAGCTCCAGACCGGCGGCGATCGAGGTCAGCTCCAGGACGATCGCGTCGGCCCAGGCCAGCCAGCCCGGCTGGCCGTGCGCGGCGGCGACGTCATGCACGTGGGTGAACGACGCCGCGCCGGCCGCCCCGCCGATCAGCAGCATGATCGCCACTTGGGCGCGGTCCTCCAGCCGCTGCCGCCCCGGCCCCGCCGCAGCGGGCGGGTCGCGGCGTCGCTGGTCATGTGTCGCCAAGGGCCCACCACCTACGGTCGGCTGGCCCGGGTGACACCTGGTGGGGCGTCGTCGCCCAGATGTGGACGACCGGGAGGGCGGCCGTGACGGCCGGGCCCGTAGAGACGATGTTGTCGAGTGAAGTCACGATCTTCTCCAAGGCTGGGGTTGTGGGTTCCAGGTGCGGCACGAGGGCGGGATCGCCCGCGCGGGTCGCGCCTGCCCGCCGGGTACGGGCAGGCGCGACCCTGCCGGGTGACGCCCGGCCGGGCGGACCCCTCACGTGGGCGCGGGGGACGGCGAAGTCACTATGGTTGAGTCAAGGAACACGCCAGACCCCACGCAGGGGCAGGCAGCAGGGCAAGCAGGCGTCGCCGCAGCCCGCACAGCAGGATGTGGTCAACAGCGTGGACACAGGGCGGACGGCCAAGCCGAGCCACAGATGATCAGGACCCACCACCGACAGCGCGCAGGCGCTCAGGTGGCGCGGCGGCTCAACTCGCCGACAGACGATCCTTCATGGGGTCCTCCCATCACTCGACGTACCCCGACAGGGTCGGCACCAGCAACGGCAGGCACCCCCACTCGGGGGTGCCTGCCCGCTGTGTCTGTGGTCGACCGCGCCAGCCGGCGCCGCGGGAACGTCTCTCCATTACGCCCCGGAAACCCGATGGAGTCAACCACCGATTCCAACAGATCAGCCACCGAGTCTTGCCGCCAGTCCGGCTGAGTGCTATGGAAGTCGCCCGCGTCCGTGACGGTCCCTGTCCGTCCACGCGATCGCGGTCGAAAATCTTTCTGTAACGTCTCGCATGCTGGGACGTCGATCTCTGTAGGCGGATGCCGGAACGCGAGCCGGATGGTCATTCTGGCCTCAGCCGCTGGTTCGCAGCCTTCCGTGTTCCGCGGCTGTGGTGGCGCCACGGAGTACGGGTGCAGTGGCGAAGATCGTCGAATGGCGATGGCAGCCGATCCTTGCCGGCCGCTGTCAGAGGCAACCGCTACACTCCCCGGCCGTGGTAAGAGGTCAGTCGACATCAATGCGCCCGGGCGGGGAACACCTCTACGTCCTGCAGTTCGACAACGGGGTCATCAAGGTGGGCCGCACCGGCGACCCCCGCACGCGCCACGAGCGTCACGAGCGAGATTAAGGTCGCTACGGTCTCACCATCAAGCGTCGCTGGGTCTCGGACGAGTGGCAGGGCGCCCAGTGGGGGGAGCAGCAGCTGATCGCCGTCTGCGCCAAGATCGGCAGACGCACGCCGCCGTGCCGCGAGTACTTCTGCGACGTTGCTGTCGGGGTACGAGTCCCAGTACATGGCCGCGTACGCCAGCTATGTACAGAGCAGCCATCGGCACCGGCAAGGGCGTACTGGCGGTCGACAGTGGAGGCGAGGGCTCGCGCCTGAAGCTCGCCGACGCCCTCGGCTCCTGCCGGTAAACAACCGACATGAATCTCATGTAGCGGGGAGCGACCACTCGCAGTCACCCGCACCCGACATGGACAGAGGCGCCACGTAGGCCATGCCGCCGTCTCAGCGGTTCGCGACGGTCACAAGACCGCGACGCCTGCGGCGACGTACCGGTAGGCGATAGCTCGGGAAATTCCGAACCCGATGCCCAGCAGGGGCTTGTCCTCGGCCTCACGGAACCAGACCAAGACCAGAATTGCCTGGTAGAAGCAGGGTCAGCGCACGTGTGACCCGGACTCCGCGCTGAGATCACCTCAATGCGTGCGCCGCCATCGTCCCGACTCGACCTGCCATATCATGCTGGTCAACACCGCACCGCAGTATTGAGCCCCCTGCCGAGTCGCCTAGAAAGTGCGTGTTGGATAATCCGAACAGTCGTGGTTGTCTTCATCGGCGCACGGAGTTCGAAATGATCATGTTTAGCGACGAGGAGTGGGCGGAATGTTCCCGTGGTCTAAAGGATCTTGGACTGCGCGTCGAGGAGATCATCGCGACCTTGTCAAGCGAGGTTGGCGTGACCCCTCATTCGATAACGCATAGGGTCAAAGACAGAAACAGCGCAGCCAGGAAAATTGCCAAGAAGCGCGAAACGAATCCCACGTATGATCTGTCCAGTTTAACTGACGTTCTCGGGGTCCGTGTCATTACATATTTTAGCGATGAGGTAGACCACATCGCGGCGGCCTTAAGTGGCGAATTTATCGTTGATCAGCTGAACTCGATTGATAAGCGGAAGTCGCTTGCGGCGGACCGGTTTGGATATATGTCACTGCACTACGTTCTCGGCCTCAGTCCTGCGCGCGCGACGATGCCCGAGTACCGCCAGCACGCTGATGTTTCATTCGAAGTGCAGATCAGGTCGGTGTTGCAGCACGCCTGGGCGGAAGTGGAGCACGACCTTGGCTATAAGTCTGTCAGGGACGTGCCCAGTATGTATAGGCGCCAGTTTTCACGGCTAGCAGGCACGTTGGAATTGGTGGACGAGCAGTTTTGTGCGTTGCGGAGTGAACTGGCGGGTCCTCGAGCACTTGATGGACCATCAGACGAGGTCGCTCTTACGGATGAGTCGATCTCTTCGGTGTCGCTGGCCGCCTACGTCGAGCGCTCGACATTGCTTCGGTTCAACGAGCGCTTTGCGCGCATTCACGCGGTCGAACTCGGCCCGTTCGAACCGGCGGCCCTTAACCGCCTCGTGGTGAACCTAAATTCACTGGGTGTTCGCTCGGTGGCCGATCTAGAACATCTTTTCTCGAGTCACTTTGAGGCTCTTTACAGACTTATAGAAATGCGTTACCTGCTAGCACGCGATCGGGGGGAAACCCCTGCCGTGACCGTCACAACGCCGCTCTTGTACCTGCTTCTTTTCAAGATTGCGGACATGGGCGAGGCAGAGGGCAGGTCCGCATTCGAGAAAATATGGAAGGCGTCTTCCTATGAGGAATATATGAGATCAGTTTCCTCGGCAATGGAGGGAGAGTGTCGTGCCTAGTCAGAATAGCCTCACGCCTGAACTTCCCCTAGGGCCCGCTCACCACAATCGGCATTCTCGGGTAGCGCCGGTCGTGTCACTTCCGGCCGATGCAGCAATGACAAGCGCATTATTGCCCCCGGACGCACAACTAATTCGTGAGGCCATCTCTGCGCTAATGCAAAGTCCGGATCCGCAGCGACCTGGGCAGGTTATAGGCGGATCAAAGGCTGGCGTCTACGCATTTTATGATTACGATAGGGAACCCATTTATGTTGGCCAGACGGCTGTGGGGTTCGCGATTCGCTTGGGGCGACACCTCATGTCTGGCCGCTCAGATGCCGTGGCGAAGTCAATTCTGGATCCATTCGAGGTCCGCGAAGTAGCGCTTTGGTCGCTACCTCACATTGGCGATATGCCAGCTAGGGAGCGAAAGGCGGCATTGGATCCATATGAGTACACCGTCTTCGAGCGACTAGTGAGTGAAAGCTCGTTCCACGCGCTTCTGAATGAGGGATTCGTTCCGCCGTCAACGATCGTCGATCTTCCTGAGCCTCTCGTCGGGGTAATCGTTCCGGACGAAGTCTTTCCGAATCGCAATCATCCGGACGTCCGCATCGCGCGCCGTGTGCAGACAATGTCACAGCTCGCCAATTTCATCAGTGAGCGGAAAGTCTCGCTGGGGCTGCGAAGGACGCTCGCGACGCAGGCACTAAGACTTGAGGAGATAACCCGGCGACGCCTCAATGCGCTGACGCAGGTGGACCGCCATGATGGATTTGAGCGCGGCGACTTAGAAGCCTTCGAGAAAGAGCCAGACGATTCTCTCTTCTGATTGCACCCTGTGCGGGAGGTAGCGAGGCAATCTCGGCAAGAGCCAGTTTGTCCGTGGTCAACGACAAACCTTGGCTTGACCCGCCATGTAGTGCGATCAGCCGGTTGAAGAAGCGTTCGAATGGCCCGTAGGTAAGGAGGAACGCTCCGTAGCGGATGCTCTGATAGCGGCGGCGGCTGCGACTTCGCGGGGGGTCATCTCGGTGAACAGAGACCAAGTCAGATGGAACCACCAGCTGGTCAGCCAACTCATCCGGCGGCCTCAGCACCGTCCGGGCGCACCGATCTGCCCGCAATCCGTGCGCTACGGAACGTCATGACGAGTTCCGCCGCCCCGCTCGCGGACATGCAGGTAAGCGGACGCCTGGGGTGAGGAGTGGTCCCCGTGGCAGCACCATTCGGTTCTCGCAATGGAGCGCCACGACGATGATCTGTGCAAGGCTGCCGGTCATGGCGCTCTCAACGGCTGTCGAGCCACGTCGCAGATTGCCTTTGACAAGGCTGCGACAATGTATGCGTGAGCGACCTGGGTCCCCTTAATCGGAGTGCCCTAGCCCGTCGGGTTGAAGAACTCCGAGCCGAAGCAAGCAACAATATCGAAGAGCAACACGTTCTATCAAGAGTAATCTTGAAGCAGTTTACTGACGATAGACACCTCCTTCATGCGGTCAGTGTCATCGATCGCAACGCAATGATTCTCATAAAAGGCCCCCGCGGCGTGGGCAAGGTGCCCAACTTCGTACCGCAGGCGTCGAGGTCGGCCGAGGAACTGTGGGGTAGGACCGAGAACCTTATACCGCGAGTTATCAAGCTATGCCAACAGGATCGCCTGCACGACGATCCAGCTGCGGTCGCGGTTGTCCGGGATATTGTGGCGTTGCACTATATCCGTAATCGCGGTCTGTTGACGATTCATAAGCGCGGGTATGAGCAGATCCGGGCGGAGCTGCGGCGGAACGCCCGAAACATGCCAGGATATGAGCAGGGTTTTCGTCGTCAGTTCCGCCGGGCGCTACGTGATGATGAAGACCATGATGCCTATTTTGAGGTGCTAGCCCGAAAGACCGACTCGGATTTCCGTTCCGGCCTGCTGTTCAGGGCGAGTGTAGAGCGTATGTTCATGCGATGTCGTCAGTGGATGGTCGAGAAACCGGTGCAGTTGCTGCATCCGGAGGGCGGAATGTTCCTCATCGGTGATTCGCCGGTGATCTCCGTCGATCACCTCGGCCGACTCGGACCAGAGAATGGCGTAGCAATCGGTAACGCAATTCAGATACTCATGCCGTTGACCCCACGAACGCTGATCGCCTTCGGCCCTTCAGCCACCGGCGTGGTGCCTGCCGAGATCGTGGCGGAGTTGAACACCTTCCAGGTTCGTGCGGCCCACGAATACGTCTTCGTGCACCCCGCCAGTGGTCTTGAAGACTTTGTGCGGACCGTACGGTTCGGCGCAGACGTCGTTGGCGGCGAGTTGAGCAGTGAGTCGCTGTGACTGATCGGTCGTTGGTCACGCTCGCCGGACAGTGAAACTCTGTTGACCAACGAAGCCGCCAGCGAACAACCGTGGACTCGGACATGCCGTAAGCGGTGCGTGCCTGATGCTGCTGGCCGTCGGCCATAAGCGTCCGTATCTGAAGGTCAGCGCGGCGGCGGCTCGCATTTGCCCGACCTCATGTCCTCTCTCCTGGCGTCGTAGGTACAGATCTTGAATGGTCAGGTTCGTCCGATGTGGTCTGTGTGACGACGTTGGGTTGGGGTAGATCGATGGGATGAGGTATCCCGATGGAGGTGGGTTGTCCGCGCGGGGGCGGACCAGGCGTGAGGCGGTACGGCGGCAGGCGGCCGGATGGTTCGCCGAGGACGTGTCGGTGCCGGAGATTGCGCGCCGGCTGCGGGTGTCGCAGACCGCGGTGTACGGCTGGCGCAAGCGGTGGCAGGCCGGTGGTGAGCAGGCTCTGGCCTCGAAGGGGCCTGGTGGGTCTCGGTGCCGGCTGGATGAGGGTCGGCTGCGGCGGCTGGCCGACGCCTTGGAGCAGGGGCCGGCGGCGCACGGGTTCGGCGCCGATCAGCGATGGACCCTGGCGCGGGTGTCGGACCTGATCGCGCGGATGTTCCGCACCCGCTACACCCTGGGCGGCACGGCGAACATTATGTACCGGCTCGGCTAGGTTCTGTCTTGCGGATCATGAGTGTCGCTCGTTAAGCCTGGTATGGCGCGAGGTGATCTGACGAACCACGAGTGGGCTGTGCTGGCACCGTTGTTGCCGGCGCAGCCCGTTCGGGGTGGACGGTGGCGGGACCATCGGCAGATCATCAACGCGATCTGCTGGGTGAAACGCACCGGGTCGCCATGGCGGGACCTTCCCGAACGGTACGGGTCATGGAAGACCGCCCACGGACGGTTCTCCCGGTGGGCGGCTGATGGGACGTGGGCCGGGTTGAAGGCCCACGTCATCGCCCTGGCCGAACTCGATGACGGCATCGTCTGGAACGTGCAGGTCGATGCCACCATCGTGCGTGCCCACCAGCACGCCGCCGGTGCCCGTAAAGGGGGCTGAGCCGGGAGGAGTCGCGGGCAGCGCAGGCCATCGGCCGGTCGCGGGGTGGTCTCACCACGAAGATCCACACCCTGGCCGATGGACGTGGCCGTTCCCTGGCCACCCGGATCACCCCTGGTCAGGCAGCCGACACGCGCCAACTGATCCCGCTGCTGGGCCAGGTCCGGGTGCCCCGTCCCGGTGGGGTGGGCCGGCCTCGTACGAGGCCTGACTCGTTGACCGGTGACAAGGCGTACTCCTCTCGCGCGAACCGGACCGCCTTGCGGGGCAAGGGCATCACCACGGTCATCCCCGAGCCCAACGACCAGATCGCCAACCGGAAGCGGCGGGGGCGACGCGGCGGCCGACCACCGACGTTCGACCCGGTCGCCTACCGGCGCCGCAACCAGGTCGAACGTGGTTTCAACCGGCGTAAGCACTGGCGAGGACTCGCCACCCGCTACGACAAGTTGGCCGCCAACTTCCAGGCCACCCTCGATCTGGTCGAAACCCTCGACTGGCTACGCGCCGTCCCCGACAACCAAGATCCGCGAGACAGAACCTAGTCGGTGCAGGTCCCCGCGCATCGTGCGGTCGAGCGGGACGAGGCGGCGATCACCACCTGGCGGCGGGAGACGTGGCCGGCGGGAACACGGTAGCGGCGCAGCATCAGGCGTGGCTGGTCTTCGAAGACGAGGCCGGTCAGACGCTGCGCCCACCGAAGGCACGCACCTGGGGACGACGCGGACACACCCCGGTCGTCCCGGTCACCGGCAAAGGATCCGGCCGCGTCTCGATCGCCGGGCTGACCTGTTACCGGCCCGGACAGCGGTCCCGGTTCATCTACCGCACGATCGTGCACCGCGGCCGCAAGAACGAACGGCGCAGCTTCAGCGAACGCGACTAATCGCCCTGCTGGATGCCGCCCACCAGCAGCTCGACGGGCCGATCGTGTGCGTCTGGGACAACCTGAACACCCACGTCTCCGCCGCCGTGCGGCAGATGATCGACGCCCGGGACTGGCTGACCGTCATCCGGCTACCCGCCTACGCCCCGGACCTCAACCCCACCGAAGCCGTCTGGTCACACCTCAAACGCAGCATCGGCAACCTCGCCGTCACCGGCGTCGACCACCTCCAGGCGATCATCAAGAACCGACTCAAGAGCATCCAGTACCGCACCGACCTACTCGACGGCTTCCTCGCCCACACCGGCCTGACCCTCGAACCCGACACAACCTGACCATTCAAGATCTGTAGCACGCGGCAAGGGGGCCGACGTGATGCGACAGGCGCCGTGTGGTCAGACTCATCGGCTTCCCGGCCGGTACCGATCTTGGATCGAGTCGTGGCACTCTCCCACGTCTACAGAGAGGACCTACCGTGCCGGTCATCGCACATCGCGTGGTGCTACGCGCCTGGCGACACAAGAACCAGGCCGACAAGATCCATTTTGTCGTGGCGCGAGCCGATGGCAGCACGCGCCGACTATGGGTTGGCAAGGATCATTTCATGTACGAGATCCTTGACAGCCACCTACTCGCGATGGGCTACACCGGCCCTGCGAGCGGACGGACCGATCCCGAGGAGACGCAGGATGACACCGAGGCGGCAGGCTAGCGAGCGGCTGCATCGGCCTGACCGGAACGACGCGCTCGGGCGTGGACTCACCGCGAATTCGCGGCACGCCCGTTGTCGCATGCGGTAGCTGCTGTCGCGGCAGTCGACCACGACCGCAGCCAGATCCACGCACGTAGGTATCCGCTCATGCCGCGATCCGGGCGCCGACCGACGTCAGTGGTCATCCAGCGTGAGCAGCGGCTTGAAGGTCACTGGGTCAGCAGGCGGCCGACGGGGCCGAAGCGGCAGACCTCCCGGGGGTACGTACGTCTCGTACCTGGTTCTGCACCGAAGCCCGTACGCCGACACGTGCCCTTCAGCATCGCGTGTCAGCAGGCCCGGCAGGCGCACCTCACCACGTGCCCCGACTGCCAAGGGGTGTGGCCGCGCCGATGCGGATGGCTACGCGACGGCGCTCCTCACAGGTGACCAGCGCGGGAGGGTTGCCGAACGGCTGACGGGACGCGTCACCTCAAGTGGTGACCGGGTCGCGAACCAGCCGGCGAAATCGCGCTGGGAAGACCCGGCCACCGTCGCGCGCCCCCGGGCTGGTCGGGTACGTGAGGCGCTCGTTCGGGAAGACCGTGCGAGGGCCATCGCGCGGCGGGCAGCGCGCGCGGCGGCGCACATGCCCCGCTGCCCGGCACACTGTAGATTCCGGCAGTTGCCGCGCTCGTTCGGTTGGTGCGCGGCGGCGACATCGAAGGCGAGCCGCCACAACAGCGGATCGATCACATCATCGGGCAGGGCGGCGAGAGCACTGAGTCGTTCGCGGGGCACGGCGAGGAACCTTCCGTCGACGGGTCACGCCGCCCCGCCCGATCACGGCGGGACGACGGACACGATCGACGCTCACCTCTGCCTGAAGGTCAAGTCGTCAGGCCACCCGCTGGTCCTGCGGGCCGAACTTCCACCGCCAGCCGAGGCGGTGGCGGCCGAACGTGCGGCGTTCGCCTTTGAACCCGGCGCGCAGGAGCTTGATGTCAGCGACGAGGCGGATGATTTCTCGCTTGACCGCGACATCGTCATCGAGTTCCTGCCACGCTGCCACAGCCTGGTCCCCGATGCGTCCGCGCAGCACGGCGGGGATCCCGGCGTCGGCGGCGCGTTGCTCGTACTCGGCGATCTGCGTCAGCAGGCCCTTCTCTGCGCGGGCGTAGGCGATGGCGGTGACCTCGCCCTCCTCTCCGAGCTTGCGCCACTCCTCCAGTTCTCCGCGCAGCCGTTGTGCCTCCGCGCGGGCGTGCGTGACTTCCTCGTCGCTCGCGCTGGCGGCGGTGAGGACGTCGTAGACGTCAGGGCGGGACAGCCACGCCACCACCGCCCGCTGCACGTACTCGTCGAGGAACTCGGCCTTCACCGCCGCGCACCGCTTGTGCAGGCATGAATACACCTGCCCGGTCCAGCCATGGCGGTTCAGCCGCTGCGACGACAACGGCCCGTCGCACACGCCGCATCGCACGATGTATGACAGCAGATGCACGGCACGGCCGGGTCGAGTCGTGGTGCGGGACGGGTCCTGAAGCATCCGCACCACCGCCCAGTACGCCTCCTCGTCCACAAGGGCGGGCCAGATCCCATCGCCGACGATCTCCCCACGAAGCACCCGCTTGCCGATGTAGGCCGGGTTCATCACCTGCTTGCGCAGGATGCCCCGACGCCAGACCCCACCCTGCGAGGCCGGAATCCCGAGCCGATTGAGTTCGGCCTCCCGGACGGTGAGAGGCATGCCTTCGGCGATCTTGCGGAAGTTGTCCCGCACCACCTGAGCGTGCGAATACTCCGTCACCGTCCCGTCCGCCGCCACGGCTTTGCGGATCTCGATGTCCGGCTCCTGCCGCAGCAGCGCCTTGGTGCGCTGATCGTAGATCCGCCGGTACCCATAGGTGACCTTCCCGTGCGGGCGGCCCGCCTCGGCGGCGCCGACGATCCCACGCAGCACGTTGTCCCGGATCGAGTCGGCCATCCACTCCGCCTGCACCGCCTGGAAACCGAGCATCATCCGGTCGTTCTTGTCCCGCAGGTCATACAGCACCCCGCCGACCAACCAGAAGTAGAGACCCACCTCGTGGCACATGTCCCGGATCTTCACGAACACCGCGAGATCCCGTTCCTTGCGGGAGATCTCCCAGACCACCAGCACGTCACCCTTGCCCGCGCGGATCTGCTCGATCAACAACTCGAACTGCTCCCGCTCCTTTGTCGCGCGCCGGCTGGCCGAGCGGTGGTTGTCCGTGAACGACCCCGCGTCGGTCCAGGACCGCTTCGTGACCTCCGCCAGGTTGAGCACACCCTGGTCGTGAACACTCTTGCCCTGCTCCTTCTTGTCCTGACTCGCGCGCTGATACCGCAACGCCCGCACCTCTACGCCACCGGCCAGCAGCGCGTCCTTGCTGTCGAACCGGCCCCGGTTCCCCGACCGGGCCTTCCGCCGTACCATCAGAACCGTCCCCCTAGATCGACGTTCGTGTCGGCAACATCGACCATAGCTTCTAACGATCCTTGACAGTCCCGGTGGAGCAGCCGAGCACCGCCGCGACCTCGTCGACGGACTGGTCCTCCCAGTACCGGAGCACCAGCACGGCCCGCTGGCGCGGCGGCACGGCGGCCAGCGCCTGGAGCAGCACCAGCCGGTTCTCCGGCGAGTCCGGCGGTGCCGGCCGGTCGGTCTGCTCGCCACCCACCCGCTCCCGCCGCCACCAGCCGCGCCGTCGCTCGTCGAGGAAGGTCCGCACCAGGATCTGGCGTACGTAGGCGTCGAGCACCTCGTGCCGGGACACCCGGTTCCAGACCAGGTAGAGCTTCGTGAACGCGGTCTGTACCAGGTCCTCCGCCCGGTGCCAGTCGCCGCAGAGCAGGTACGCGGTGCCGCGCATCGCCTCCGAGCGTGCCGCGAAGTACGCCGCGAACGCCGTGTCGCGATCACCCATCCGGGCCTCCGATCCCCTTGTCGAGATAGTCACGCGGGGTCCGGCACCGGGGGTTGCCCGCCGGGGTGGAGTCGCCGCCCGCCACCCTGACGCCGCTGCCCGGCCCCGGCAGGCAACCGGGCCGGGCAGCGAGGTCCGCCCGGCCCGGTCGGAAACCGGGGCCGGGCGGCGCAGGGTGGTCAGCGCGGGGTGCGCCGGGTCTTCGGCAGGTCGAACTGGTCGGCGGCCTTGCAGTCCTTCTGCCCGCCGACCGCGCGCGGGCCCAGCCGCTGCAACTCCGCACGGGCCCGGCTGCGGCCCAGGTTCCAGGCGTACCACGGGTCGGGCTCGGCGAGGTCGTCGTCGATCCAGCTCAGCGTGCAGCGGCGGATCCGGTCCGGCAGGTTGGCCAGGGCGGGGGTGGCGTCGGCGGAGAGCGCCCGCAGGTACCAGGCGTCGATCTTGCCGGACTGCTCGTACCGGGCGATGTTGCGGCGGGCCGCGTAGTCCTCCGGGTTGAGCACGGCCAGGCTGAGCAGCATCACCACGGCCAGCCCGACGGTGGCGCCGGGAATCCAGCGACCCCGCCACCGTACGCCCGCCACCAGGACCATCAGGAAGACCGCGCCGAGCAGCAGCTCGAACGCCATCACGAAGATCCGTTCCCCGGTGAAGCTGTAGACCTTCTGGTAGGTGTACATCCGGGACAGTGCCGACACCACAATCACCACGCTGAGCGCGCTGAGCAGCCCGAGCAGGACCCGCAGCAGCACCCGTTCGGCCCGGCTCTCCCGTCGCGCCCAGCGGCTGACCCCGCCCAGCACGGCCACGGTCAGCAGGGTCACCACGGTGAGCTGCCAGAACCCGCTGCGCGCGTACTCGGCGTAGCTCAGGCCGGCGGTACGCAGGACGTGCCGCTGACCGCCGAAGAGCACGGTGAACTGCACCGCGACGAAACCGACGAAGAGCAGCGTCAGGGCGGCGATGGCCGGCGCCCACTCCAGGATGCCCAGTCGCCGCCGACCCTCCCGGTCGACGGTCGACAGGTCCGGCGGCGCGGCCAGGGTGTACGTGGCGGCGACCGCGATCGACCCACCGACGGCGGCCAGGAAGAGCCAGCGGAACACGGTGTCCACGTTGACCTCGGGCACCACCGCGCCGAGCACCTGGTCGAACGCGGCGTCGGCGGAGGACAGCAGCAGCCCGAAGACGAGCAGCACCACGGCGGTGGCGGCGACCGAGCCGACGACCCGGGGCACCAGTTGGCCGCCCCCGGTGGCGGTCACGTGCCGCCGTACCCAGGGCAGCCCGCGTAGCGCCGCGAACGGGGCCGCGACCAGGCTGAACAGGATGGACCGGACCTGTCTTCCGCCCACGATCGCCAACGTCGCGCAGCCCAGCGCCCCGAGGACGCAGAAGGTCACCAGCCACCAGGCGTTGCGGAACGCCAGCACGGCCAGCAGCGCCAGCGCGGCGGCCGCCCAGCCGCCCCGGATCAGCCGGTCGGTGCGGGTGAGTGTGTCGGCGTTGCGCCGGACGGCCGCGACCACCCCGACGGTGAGGACCAGCCAGCCGAGGAACCAGCCGATGCCGGTGCGGGTGAGCGGGACGAAGAACGCCACGCCCAACGCCCCGGCGAGCACCGCCGCCGGCACCGCCCAGCCGGTGGCGGGTGCGGGACCGGGCCACCGGGTGCTCAGGAACGACGGCGGGGGCGGGACCGGGGCCCAGGCCCCGGGTGGCCCACCCCACTGCACCGGTCGCCCGTCGGTACCGAACCCGCCGGGCCCCGGCCGGCCGGGGGCGGGCACGCCGGCCCCGGTGGGCGGTTGCTGGCCGGGGGGTACGGGCCGACCCGGGCCGGACTGTGGGCCGGGCGTCGCCGGGGCGGTGGCCGGGACCGGGGCGGGTCGGCCGGCCGGGGTCGGCGCGTCGTCCGCCGAGCCCGCCGCGGTACGCGGTGCCGGCACGCCCACCGAGCGGCCGGACCCGCCGGCTGCCACCGCGTCGGCCGCCGCCTGGCCGGTCGGTGCCACCTCGGCCGCCGTCGGGCCGGGCGCTGCCGGGTCGGTCGTCGTCGGGGCGGTCTTCGTCGAGCCGGGCTTCGCGACGCCGGCCGATGCGGCGCTGCCCTCCGTGGCACCGGCTGGCCTGGCGCTGTCCTCCGTGGCACCGGCCGTCGCGGGGGCCGCTGCCACCGCGCCGGTCGCCGTCCCCGCAGGTGTCGCCGGGCCGGCCGGTGCCGCGCCGGCCGCTGCCGTGGCCGACGGTGACCCGTCGGTGGCTGCCGCCGGCCCGGCCGAGGGCACCGGTGGTGCGGTGCCGGGCGGGGTGTCGCCAGCGGGGAGGGGCGCTGCGACCGGTCCGGCGGCGCCGGGCGGGGTGCCGGTGGTCGCCGGCACCAGGGGCAGGAAGATCGCGTACCCGAGGGTGCCGTCCGGGACCTGGACCGGAATGGCCCAGCCGGGCTCGTCCGCCCGACCGGGCCAGCTGATCGCCGGCGGCATCCCGTCCCGGGCGGACATGGTCAACAGGTACGGCATCCCGCCGGCGGGCGGGGGTTCGGGCGGCGGGCTGCCCCCGGGGGAGTCTGACGTCGGTTCCGGCTCGGACACGTGCACTCCTTGATGCGGGAAGTGCGGTCACTGTAGAGGCAACCGGCCCTCCGCCGCCGGCCCGCACGCCGTACCGTCGAACCTTTGCCCGCCCGCGTCCGTACCAAGGGCGGGAGGTCGACCAGATGACCGTACGCGCAACGTTCGCCGCCCTCGCGGTCGTGGCGGTGACCGTGCTGCTCGACGCGGCCCCTGCCGCCGCGCACGGCGCACCGACCAGCCCGTTGAGCCGCTCGGCGGCCTGCGGCCCGGAGGGGCCGCACGTCTCGACGCCCGCCTGCCTGGCGGCGGTGTCGGCCGGCGCGGCGGTGCGCGAGTGGGACAACATCCGGGTGTACGGCGTCAACGGCCGCGACCGGCAGCGCATCCCGGACGGCGAGCTGTGCAGCGGCGGGCTGTCGGCCTACCGGGGGTTGGACCTGGCCCGGGCGGACTGGCCGGCGACCGAGCTGACCCCCGGTGCGAGGTACACGTTCCGTTACCGGGGCACCATCCCGCACAAGGGGACCTTCCGGCTCTACACCACCCGCTCCGGGTACGACCCGCGAACCCCGCTGCGCTGGTCCGATCTCGACACGATCCCGTTCCTGTCGGTGACCGACCCGCCGCTGCGGGACGGGTCGTACCAGATCCCGGGGCGGCTGCCCGCCGGGTTGACCGGGCGGCACCTGATCTACACGGTGTGGCAGAACTCCGACACCCCGGACACCTACTATTCCTGCTCCGACGTGCTGTTCCGCCCGGCGGAAGGCGTGCTGGCGGCCACCCCGGTCGACCCCGCCCCGGCCGCCGCCGACCCGACCGACGGCACGACGGCCGACGCCGGCCCGGATCCGGCCGTCCCCGCCGGGGCGACTCCGGTCGGTGACGGGTCCGCCGGCCCGGCCGAGGAGGCGGGCGTACCGGTGGCGTCGGTGACCCAGGTCGGCGGCGGCAACCTCCGACTGGTGGTGGGCGCGGCGGTGGTGGTGACCGTGCTGCTGGTGGCGCTGGTGGCGACCTGGCTGCGCCGCCCGGCACCCGTCCCGCCCGGCCGCCCCTGCGGCGTCCGCAACCACCGGGCCGGCCGCCGCCGCGTCTGGTGACTCCCGGCGGGCCGACCCGCCCAGCAAGATCAACTTTGCGGCACGACCAACGCAATGTCGGCCCAACGGCGGCATCACCCGAGCCGGAAGCCCCCACTCCGACCCAACAGCCCTGACCCGCCGGCCCGGCCGGGCCCGGGACGGGCGGGGCCGGTCAGGGGAGGAGGCGGTCGATCTCGGTCAGGTCGTCGGGGGTGAGGTCGGGGTGGGCCAGGGCGGCGACGTTGCCCTCCAACTGGGCCACGCTGCTCGCCCCGATGATCAGGCTGGTCATCCGGGGGTCGCGCAACGCCCAGGCCAGGGCGAGCTGGGCCAGCGTCCGTCCCCGCCGCGCGGCGATCCCGGCGAGGCCCCGGACGGTGGCGAGCTTCTCGTCGGTCACGTCGCTCTCGTCGAGGAAGACGCTGGTGCGGACCCGGGAGTCGGCGGGGATGCCGTCGAGGTAACGGTCGGTGAGTAGCCCCTGGGCCAGCGGGCTGTACGCGATGCAGCCCGCCCCGACCTCGGCGAGCGTGTCGAGCAGCCCGTCGTCCTCGGTCCACCGGTTGACCATCGAGTACGACGGCTGGTTGATCAGCAGCGGGGTACCCAGGTCACGCAGGATCTCGGCGGCCCGCCGGGTCTGCTCCGAGTCGTAGTTGGAGATGCCGACGTAGAGCGCCCGGCCGGACCGGACGATGGCGTCCAGCGCCCCCATCGTCTCCTCCAGCGGGGTGTCCGGGTCGAAGCGGTGGGAGTAGAAGATGTCGACGTGGTCCAGCCCCATCCGGCGCAGCGACTGGTCCAGCGAGGAGATCAGGTACTTGCGGGAACCCCACTCGCCGTACGGGCCGGGCCACATCAGGTAGCCGGCCTTGCTGGACACCACCAGCTCGTCCCGGTACGGCTTCAGGTCGGTGGCGAGCAGCCGGCCGAACGCCTCCTCCGCCGCGCCGGGCGGCGGGCCGTAGTTGTTGGCCAGGTCGAAGTGGGTGATGCCGAGGTCGAACGCGCGGCGGACGATGTCCCGCTGCCTGTCGAACGGCCGGTCGGGCCCGAAGTTGTGCCACAACCCGAGCGAGAGGGCGGGCAGTCGCAGGCCGCTGCGTCCACTGCGGCGGTAGGTCATCCGGTCGTAGCGGTCGGCCGCGGCGAGGTAGGTCACGCCCCCGACCCTAACCCGGCCCCGACCTGCGGCGGCGGGCCACCGTCGGTGGGCCTGGCGGGACCCGCCCGGCGGGCCTGCCACCGGGGTAGCTTCGAGCCATGCGTTACGTCCCGCTCGACACCCCCCGTCCCATTTCCAAGATCGGCCTGGGGACCTGGCAGTTCGGGTCCACCGAGTGGGGCTACGGGCCCGACTACGCGCAGCGGGCGGCGCAGATCGTCAGACGGGCCCTCGACCTCGGGGTGACCCTCTTCGACACCGCCGAGCTGTACGGCTTCGGCCGCAGCGAACGCATCCTCGGTGCGGCGCTCGACGGCGACCGGGACCGGGCCGTGGTGGCCAGCAAGATCTTCCCGCTGCTGCCGGTCGCCCCGGTGGTGCAGCAGCGGGCGGTCGCCTCGGCGGCCCGGCTCGGCGTCGGCTGCATCGACCTCTACCAGGTGCACCAGGCCAACCCGGTGGTGGCCGACACGCACACCATGCGCGGCATGCGCGCCCTGCAGGACGTCGGCCTGGTCGGCGAGGTCGGGGTCAGCAACTATCCGCTGCGCCGGTGGCGCTTCGCCGAGGCCGCGCTGGGCCGGCGGGTGCTGAGCAACCAGGTCCGTTACAGCATGGTCGACCGTGGTCCCGAGGAGGACCTGATCCCGTACGCGGAGCAGGCCGGGCGGATCGTCATCGCGTACAGCCCGCTCGCCCAGGGGTTCCTGTCCGGCCGGTACGACGCGTCGCACCCGCCGACCGGGGCGGTGCGCCGGGCCAACCCGTACTTCCTGCCGGAGAACCTGGCCCGGGGCGGTGCGCTGATCGACATCCTGCGGGAGGTGGCCGACGCGCACGACGCCACACCCAGCCAGATCGCCCTGGCGTACCTGCTGCGTCACCCGAACGTGGTGGCCATCCCGGGTGCGTCCGGCGTCGAGCAGGTGGAACGCAACGCCGCCGCCGCCGAGATCGACCTGCCCGCCGACGAGTACGCCGCGCTGGCCGCCGCCGCCCGGCGGTTCCGGCCGGTCACCGGCCTGGCCGCGCTGCCGAAGCTGATCCGGGCCCGCCTCGCCCGGTGAGGTGTCGGTCCGGGGCCGGTCGGGGTCGGTTCCGGTGCCGGGGGCGGCGCGGCCGGGACCGCGCTAGCGTGGGTCGGGTGACTGCGCCCAACCAGGCTCTCCCGGTCCCGCCCGCCGACCTGCCGGGCACCCTCGGCGCACTGCGCGCCGCCGGACACCGGTACCAGACCGTCAAGCAGGAACTCCGCCACAACCTCCTGGCCCGGATGCGCTCCGGCGAGGACCGTTTCCCCGGCATCGTCGGCTACGACGACAGCGTGCTGCCCGAGGTCGAGCGGGCGCTGCTCGCCGGCCACGACATGGTGCTGCTCGGCGAACGCGGCCAGGGCAAGACCCGACTCATCCGCTCGCTGGTGGCGCTGCTCGACGAGTGGACCCCGGTGCTGCCCGGCTCGGTGCTCAACGAGCACCCCCTGCACCCGCTCACCCCGGCCTCCCGCGCGCTGGTCGCCGAGGCCGGCGACGACCTGCCGGTCGGCTGGCTGCACCGCTCGATGCGCTACGGCGAGAAGCTGGCCACCCCGGACACCAGCGTCGGTGACCTGATCGGTGACGTCGACCCGATCCGGCTGGCCCAGGGGCGCACCCTCGGCGACCCGGAGACCATCCACTTCGGGCTGGTGCCGCGCACCAACCGGGGGATCTTCGCCGTCAACGAGCTGCCCGACCTGGCCGAACGCATCCAGGTGGCGCTGCTCAACGTGCTGGAGGAGCGGGACATCCAGGTCCGCGGCTACCAGCTCCGCCTGCCGCTGGACCTGTTCCTGGTGGCCAGCGCCAACCCGGAGGACTACACCAACCGGGGCCGGATCATCACCCCGCTCAAGGACCGGTTCGGCGCGGAGGTCCGCACCCACTACCCGGTCGACCTGGAGCTGGAGCTGGCGCTGATCCGGCAGGAGGCCGACCTGGTCGCCGAGGTGCCGGAGCACGTGCTGGAGGTGCTGGCCCGGTTCGCCCGGGCGGTGCGCGAGTCGTCGTCGGTGGACCCGCGCTCCGGCGTCTCCGCCCGGTTCGCCATCGCCGCCGCCGAGACCGTCGCCGCCGCCGCGTTGCGCCGCGCCGGCCTGCTCGCCGGGCCCGGCGGCACCCGGACCGGGCCGTCCGCCGGCACCGCGCCGGCCGACGCCACGGCACGGCCCGAGGCGCCGGTCGCCCGGGTCGGCGACGCGGTGTCGGTGACCTCGACGTTGCGTGGCAAGGTCGAGTTCGAGAGCGGCGAGGAGGGGCGGGAGACCGAGATCCTGGCCCACCTGCTGCGCACCGCCACCGCCGAGACGTTCCGGGCCCGGCTGGCCGGACTGGACCTCTCCGGGTTCACCGCACTGGTCGCCGAGGGGGCGGTGATCGAGACCGGTGAGCTGGTCGCCTCGGCGGAACTGCTGCGCCAGGTCGGCACCGTGCCGGGGCTGGCCAAGGCGCTGGACCGGCTGGGGCTGGGCGACGCGCCCACCCCGGAGCAGGCCGCCGCCGGGGTCGAGTTCGTGCTGGAGGGGCTGCACCTGACCCGCCGGCTCGGCAAGGACGTCACCGAGTCGGGTCGTACCGTCTACGGCGGTCGGAGCTGAGCATGGCCGGCAACCGGTTCCGGTACGGCCAGTGGCAGGGCGGCCCCGACCCGCTCGCCCCGCCGTACGACGTGCGTGCCGCCGTGGACTCCGTCGGCGCGGAGGTGCTGGCCGGCGGCAGCCTCCGGGAGGCGCTGCGTGACCTGCTGCGCCGGGGCCCGAACAACCGGGGCGGCCTGGACGACCTGGCCGCCCGCGCCCGCCGGCTGCGGCGGGAGGCGCTTCGCCGGGGCGACCTGGACGGCGCGGTGACCCGGTCCCGGGCACTGCTCGACCAGGCCCTCGCGGCGGAACGGGACGCGCTGCGCGGGCGCACCGACGACGACGCCCGGTTCGCCGAGACGGTGCTGGACAACCTGCCCCGCTCCACCGCCCGCGCGGTGCAGGAACTGGCCGGTTACCGGTGGACCAGCGACGAGGCCCGGCAGGCGTACCAGCGGATTCTCGACGGGCTGCGCGGCGAGGTGCTGGAGCAGCGGTTCGCCGGGCTGCGCGACGCCGCGCGGGCCGCCGGTGACCCGGCCGTGCAGGCGCAGCTCGCCGAGATGATGCGCGACCTCAACGACCTGCTGGCCCGGCACGCCCGCGCGGAGGACACCACCGACGCGTTCGCCGAGTTCATGCGCCGGCACGGCGAGTTCTTCCCGGAGCAGCCGCGCACCGTCGACGAGCTGGTCGACGTGCTGGCCCGGCGGGCGGCGGCGGGGGAGCGGCTGATGCGGTCGCTGTCCGACCGGCAGCGCGAGGAGCTGGCCGGGCTGATGCGGCAGTCGCTCGGTGACCGGCTCGCCGGTGAGCTGTCCGCGCTCGACGACCATCTGCGTGCGCTGCGCCCCGACCTGAACTGGCAGCGCGGCGAGCGAATCCGGGGCGATCAGCCGCTCGGCTACGGCGAGGCCACCGGCGCGCTGGACGAGATCGCCGAGCTGGACGAGCTGCTCGACTCCCTCGACCAGGAGCACCCGGGGGCCACCCTGGACGACGTGGACGTCGACGCGGTCGCCCGGACGCTGGGCCGCGACGCCGCCGACGACGTACGCCGGTTGCGGGAGCTGGAGCGGGAGCTGCGCCGGCAGGGCTGGGTGAGCCGGGACGCCGACGGGTTGACGCTCAGCCCGAAGGCGCTGCGCCGGCTCGCCGGCACCGCGCTGCGCCGGGTCTTCGCCGACCTCACCGCCGGCCCGCGCGGCCAGCACGACCTGCGTACGGCCGGGGCGGCCGGCGAGGTCAGCGGGGCGTCCCGGCAGTGGGAGTACGGCGACGAGCAGCCCCTGGACGTGGTGCGCACGCTCACCCGGGCGGTGCGTCGGGCCGGCCCCACCGTGCCGCTGCAACTCGCCGTCGAGGACTTCGAGGTGGTGGAGACGGAACGGCGGGCGTCGGCGGCGGTGGCGCTGTGCGTGGACCTGTCGTACTCGATGGTGTCGCAGGGGCGGTGGGGGCCGATGAAGCAGACGGCGCTGGCGCTGTCGCACCTGATGGCGACCCGGTTCCCGCAGGACGCGTTGCAGATCGTCGGGTTCGGCCTGGAGGCGGTGCCGTTGACCCAGCAGGAGCTGGCGGCGGTGGAGCCGGACCTGCGGCAGGGCACCAACCTTCAGCACGCACTGCGGCTGGCCGGTCGGCACCTGCGCCGGCATCCGGGGGCCGAGCCGGTGGTGCTGGTGGTCACCGACGGCGAGCCGACCGCCCACCTCGACCCGGACGACGGTGAGGCGTACTTCCACTGGCCGTCGCTGCCGGAGACGGTCGAGGCGACCATCCACGAGGTGGACCGGCTGGCCCGGGCCGGGGTCACGCTCAACCTCTTCCTGCTCGGTGAGGACCCGGGCCTGCGCCGGTTCATGGACGCGGTGGCCCGCCGTTCCCGGGGCCGCCTGTTCACCCCCGACCTGGGTGACCTGGGCGAGTACGTGGTCTCCGACTACCTCCGTTCCCGCCGCAGCTCCGGGCGCTGACCGCGCCCGGTCCGTGGGGGCGGGCCGTCCGTCCGGGGGACCCGGGCGGCAACCGTCCACCCGACCCGGCGGTACGGGGTTGACTGGGGGTGTGGAGCTGCGTGCGGTCTACCGGAGCCTGCTCGCCGAGGTCGAGGCGGGCGGGTTCCGGCCGGCCCCGCCGGGCGGGTGGGACGCGGAGCGGATCGTGGCGCACCTGGTCGCCAACGACGAGTTGATGAGCGAGGCGACCGAGGCGGTGCTGGCCGGGGCGCCGTTCGCCTACTACGACCTGACCGGGGTGCACCGGCCCGAGTTGGACGCCCTGGTCGCCGAGTGTGGCGGGCTGCCCGGCCTGGCCACCCTGCTGCGGGCCACCAGCGGCCGGCTCTGCGGCCTGGTGGACCGGCTCGGCCCGGCCGCCGACACCCCGGTCGAGACGCACCTGCGGGAGGGCTTCGACCTGGTCGTCGACGAGCCGCTGCCGTGGTCGCGCACCCTCGACCTGCACGCCCGGGTGCACCTGCCCCGGCACCTGGCACAGCTACGGATGCTCCGCGACCAGCCGCAGCCCGCCTGACTCCGCCCCGGACGTTCCGGCGGCGGGGGTACGGCGGAAGGTGCGCCGGTAGGCCGAGGGGGAGACGCCGATCCGGGTGTTCAGGTGTTGGCGCAGGGCGGCGGTGGTGCCGAAGCCCGCCCGCCGGGCCACCTGGTCGATGGCCAGGTCGGTGGTCTCCAGGAGCAGCCGGGCGTGGTCGGTGCGCTGCTGGAGCAGCCACTGCGCCGGGCTCAGCCCGGTCTCGGAGCGGAAGTGCCGGGTGAAGGTACGCACGCTCATCCGGGCGTGGGCGGCCAGCTCCCGCAGGGCGACCGGTTCGTGCAGCCGCTGCCGGGCCCACTCCCGGGTGGCCGCGGTGCCGCTGGCCGGGGTGCGCGGTACGGGCCGTTCGATGTACTGGGCCTGGCCGCCGTCGCGCCAGGGCGGCACCACGCACCGGCGGGCCGCCCGGTTGGCCACCTCGCTGCCGTGGTCGCCGCGCACGACGTGCAGGCACAGGTCGATGCCGGCGGCCACCCCGGCCGAGGTGAGCACCCGGCCGGAGTCGATGAACAGCACGTCCGGGTCGAGGTCGACCTGCGGGTACAGCCGGCGGAACCGGTCGGCGTGCGCCCAGTGGGTGGTGGCCCGGTGCCCGTCGAGCAGACCGGCGGCGGCCAGCGCGAACGCGCCCGTGCAGATCGACATGATCCGCACGCCCCGGCGGTGGGCGTCGCGCAGCGCGCCGGAGACCGCCGGATCGATCGTGCCGTCGGTCATCGGTGGGCCGGCGTGCAGGCCGGGCACGACCACCGTGTCCACGGTGGCCAGCAGGTCGAGCCCGTGGTCGGGGAGGACCCGGAAGCCGGCGGAGCTGCGGACCGGCCGCCCGCCCGGGGTGCAGGTGTCGACGGTGTAGAGCGGGAGCCTGTCGGCGGTGCGGGCGGCCCCGAAGACCTGGGCCGGGGTGCCCAGATCGAGGCCGACCACGCCGTCGAGGGCGAGCACGCCGATCCGGTGCGGCCTGATGGTCATGGCCCGATTATTGCGCACCATGGCTTTCCGGCCACTCGTCGCCCGCCGGAGCATGTCCGAGACTCGGAGCGTGACCCGAGCCCGTCGTCTCCACCCGGCCTGGACCGTGGCCGCCGTCGCCTTCGTCGCGCTGGTCGGCGCGGCCGGCTTCCGCGCCACCCCGTCGGTGCTGCTGCACCCGCTGCACGCCGAGTTCCGCTGGCCGCTGGCCACCATCTCCGCCGCCGTCTCGGTCAACCTGCTGCTCTACGGCCTGACCGCACCGTTCGCCGCCGCTCTCATGGACCGCTTCGGCATCCGCCGGGTGGTGGCCGGCGCGCTGGCGCTGGTGGCGCTCGGCAGCGGCCTGACCGTCTTCATGACGGCGAGCTGGCAACTCATCCTCTGCTGGGGCGTCCTGGTCGGGCTGGGCACCGGGTCGATGGCGCTGGCGTTCGTCGCCACCGTCACCGGGCGCTGGTTCGTCCACCGCCGGGGGCTGGTCACCGGGGTGCTCACCGCCGGTGGGGCCGCCGGCCAGCTGGTCTTCCTGCCGCTGCTCGCGGTGCTGGTCCGCGACCACGGCTGGCGCGCGGCGGCGCTGGTGGTGGCCGGGGCGGCGCTCGCGGTCGTCCCGCTGGTGGCCCGGTGGCTGCGGGAGCACCCGGCGGATCTCGGCCTGCCCGCCTACGGCGCGACCGAGGTGACGCCCCGGCCGCCGTCGGCCGGCGGGGCCGCCGCGCGGGCGGTGGCCGCGTTCACCGCCGCCGCCCGGACCCGCCCGTTCTGGCTGCTCGCGGGGGGCTTCGCGATCTGCGGGGCGACCACCAACGGTCTGGTCGGCACCCACTTCGTGCCGGCCGCCCACGACCACGGCATGCCGCAGACCACGGCGGCGGGCCTGCTCGCCCTGGTCGGGCTCTTCGACATCGTCGGCGTCATCGCCTCGGGCTGGCTCACCGACCGGATGGACAGCCGGCTGCTGCTGGCCGGCTACTACGGGCTGCGCGGGCTGTCGCTGTTGCTGCTGCCCGCCCTGTTCACCGGGGGCACCGGGCCGAGCATGCTGGTCTTCGTCGTCTTCTACGGCCTGGACTGGGTGGCGACCGTGCCGCCGACGGTGGCGCTGTGCCGGGAGTACTTCGGCGACTCGGCGGCGGTGGTCTTCGGTTGGGTGTTCGCCGCGCACCAGTTCGGGGCGGCGTTCGCGGCGACCGCCGCCGGCCTGGTCCGCGACCGGCTCGGTGACTACGCGCCGGCCTGGTACGCGGCCGGGGCACTGTCCATCGGCGCCGGGCTGCTGTCGCTGCTGCTGCGCCGCCGTCGCGCGGCGCAGGTGCCGGTCCTGACGCCGGCCCGGCCCGCCGGGGCCTGGAGCTACCGGGGCTGACCGGCGCGGGCCGGCCCCCGCCTGCCGGACGTGCTCAGCCGAGGGTCCACTGCTGGCCGGCGGCGGCGGTGCAGGTGGCCTGCACCAGGTCGTCGCCGGGGGCCGTGCCGTCGTCGCGGACCTGCGCGCACTTGCCCGACCCGACGCCGACCAGCAGGACCGGACCGGTGCCGACCGGGGTCACCCGCCACTGCTGGTTGGCCTGCCCGTGACAGCCGAACTGCTGGAGCCGGGCGCCGTCGTCGCCGCTGCCGCTGTCGACGTCGAGGCACTGGCCGTGCCCGGCGTTGGTGAGCGTCACCAGATCGGGCGCGACCGGGTTGGCGACCCACTGCTGCTCCGCGCCGCCGGTGCAGACGGCCAGTTCGGCGGTGGCCGTCTCGCCCGCGCCGTCGGTGCCGACGCAGAGGCCGGAGGTGACCGCCCGCAACACGACCGGCCCGGTGACCGTGGCCGGGGTGGTGGGTGGCGGGGTCGGGCTGGGCGGCGGCGTGGTCGCGGCCGGCGGGCTGGTCGTCGGGGCCGCCGGGGTCGGGGCGGCCGGGGTCGGCGCGGCGGCGGCCGGCACCACCGGCGGAGGGGAGCCGCCACCGCCGAGCACGCCGGTGGCGAAGAAGACCCCCAGCAGTACGCCCGCCAGGCCGGCGGCCAGCGCGAACCGCATCAGCGGATCACCGGGCAGCCCGGGGCGGGCCGCCCGACGGGCCCCGTACACGGTGCCGGACGGATCGTGGTGGGGATCGGGGACGGCCATGCCAGCATGGTGACCCACCGGGCGGGCCGACGGCCAGTCGGCCCGCGGGCCGGCGGGATCAGTCGACGACCCGGACGTCCTTCCAGAACGCCACCCGGTCGCGGATCTGCTCCGCCTCGGGCTTCGGGTCCGGGTAGTACCAGACGGCGTCGGCGCTCGTGTGCTCACCGTCGGTGAGGGAGTAGTAGGAGGCGGTGCCCTTCCAGGGGCAGACCGTCTGCGTCGCCGACTCGGTGATCAGGTCGTCGCGCAGGGTGCTTCGGGGGAAGTAGTGGTTGCCCTCCACCAGGACGGTGTCGTCGCTCTCGGCCACGACCTGGTCGTTCCACACGGCTTTCGGCATGTCACCACGCTACGCCCCCGGTGGGCCCCGGTCGCGGGCCCCTCGTGGACCGTCCCCTCCGCCGGTGCCGGGCAGGGTGGCCGACCCCGCTGAGCAGCCCGGCGAGGACACCACGTCGGAGGTTGCCGCCTGATCCGAAACGGTCAGCGGTGCGGTCCCCCCGGAACGGCACATCACGCGTAAGGTGATCTCATGCGCGCGCTGCGTGATCATGAGCTGGCGGTGGACGCGTTGCGACGGTCGTACGCCGCCGTGCCCCCCGGGCATCCCGTACGCCTGGCCAAACGCACCTCCAACCTGTTCCGGCCCCGATCGGCCACCGGCACCCCCGGGCTCGACGTCAGCGGTCTGGACGGTGTCCTGTCGGTCGACCCGGTGGCCCGCACCGCCGACGTGCAGGGCATGTGCACCTATGAGGACCTGGTCGACGCGACCCTCCCGCACGGGCTGATGCCGTTGGTCGTGCCGCAGTTGCGCACGATCACCCTGGGTGGCGCGGTCACCGGGCTGGGCATCGAGTCGACGTCGTTCCGCAACGGGCTCCCGCACGAGTCGGTCATCGAGCTGGACGTCCTCACCGGCGCGGGGGAGATCGTCACCGCCCGCCCGGACGGTCCGGACGCCGAGCTGTTCGCCGCCTTCCCCAACTCGCTGGGCAGCCTCGGGTACGCCACCCGGCTGCGCATCGAACTCCAACCGGTCGGGCGGGCGGTGGCCCTGCGCAACATCCGGTTCACCCGGCTGGAGGAGCTGACCGCCGCCGTCGCCGACGTGGTCGCCAAGGGCGAGTGGGAGGGTCGGCCGGTCGACGCGATGGACGGCGTCATGTTCAGCCCCGGCGAGTCCTACCTGGTGCTCGGCTCGTTCACCGACGAGCCCGAGCGGCCCAGCGACTACACCGGCCAGGACATCTACTACCGCTCGCTGCGCCGCCGGGTGCGTGACACCCTCAGCGGCCACGACTACCTGTGGCGGTGGGACACCGACTGGTTCTGGTGCTCGGCCGCGTTCGGGGTGCAGCACCCGGTGGTACGCCGGCTCTGGCCGGCCCGCTGGCGGCGCAGCGACGTCTACCACCGGCTGGTCCGGCTGGAACACCGTCACCAGGTGGCCGCCCGGGTGGACCGGTGGCGTGGCCGGCCGGCCCGGGAACGCGTCGTGCAGGACGTCGAGATCCCGCTGGACGGCACGGCCGACTTCCTGCGCTGGTTCGACCGGAACGTGGGGATGACCCCGGTGTGGCTGTGCCCGTTGCGGCTGCGCGAGCCCGCCGGCCCCGGCTCCGCCCGCGCCTGGCCGTTGTATCCGCTACGCCCCGGCCAGACGTACGTCAACATCGGCTTCTGGGGCAGTGTGCCGATCGCGGAGGGCGCCGCGGACGGCGAGGTGAACCGCTCCATCGAGCGGATGGTGTCGGAGTTCGGCGGACACAAGTCGCTCTACTCCGACGCGTACTACGACCGGGCGGCCTTCGACCGGCTCTACGGCGGGGAGACCTGGCGTGCCGTGAAGGACCGCTACGACCCGGACCATCGGCTCACCGGACTCTACGAGAAGGCGGTTGCACGAGAATGAGCCTGACCGACCGAGAACAGGGGGCGGCGAGCGCCCCGGCCAGCCCGCCGGCGGGGGGTCGGCGGGCACCGACCGTCGCCGACGTCGTCCGCGCGGTCACCACGCGGGACCTGCCGGTCCGCATCACCGGCTACGACGGCAGCGCGATCGGCCCGGCCGACGCCGGGATCACCCTCGACATCCGTTCCGAGCGGGGGCTGTCCTACCTGCTCACCGCCCCGGGCGACCTGGGTATGGCCCGGGCCTACGTCAGCGGCGACCTCGGGCTCGGCGGGGTGCACCCCGGTGACCCGTACGAGGCCCTGCGGGTGCTGACGGACCTGCGGCTGCGGATCCCCTCGCTGGCCGAGGGGCTGGCCCTGGTGCGCGGGCTCGGCTGGGAGCGGCTGCGGCCGCCGCCGGCCCCGCCGCAGGAGGCGCTGCCCCGCTGGCGGCGGGTGATGGGCGGGCTCCGGCACTCCCGCAGCCGGGACAGCACCGCCATCTCGCACCACTACGACGTGTCCAACGCCTTCTACGAGAAGGTGCTCGGCGACTCGATGACGTACACCTGCGCGGTCTACCACAGCCCGACCGACACCCTGGAGCAGGCCCAGTCGGCCAAGTACGACCTGGTCGCCGGCAAGCTGGCGCTCAAGCCGGGGATGCGCCTGCTCGACGTGGGCTGCGGCTGGGGCGGCATGGTCCGGCACGCGGCCCGCGAGTACGGCGTCACGGCGCTCGGCGTGACCCTGTCCCGGGAGCAGGCGCAGTGGGCCCAGGAGGCCATCGCCCGGGAGGGGCTGACCGGGCTGGCCGAGGTGCGTCACCTCGACTACCGCGACGCGCCCCGCGAGCAGTTCGACGCGATCTCCTCGATCGGGCTGACCGAGCACATCGGGGTACGCAACTATCCGGCCTACTTCCGGGCGCTGCGGGAGCGGCTGCGTCCCGGCGGCCGGCTGCTCAACCACTGCATCACCCGGGCCGACAACCGGGCCCCGCACCGCTCCGGCGCGTTCATCGACCGCTACGTCTTCCCCGACGGTGAGCTGGCCGGGCCGGGCCGCCTGATCAGCGAGGTGCACGACGCCGGGTTCGAGGTGCACCACGAGGAGAACCTGCGGCAGCACTACGCGTCGACGCTTGCCGCCTGGTGCCGCAACCTCGTGGCGAACTGGGACTTCTGCGTCGACGAGGTGGGCCGGGGCACCGCCCGGGTCTGGGGCCTCTACATGGCCGGGTCGCGGTTGGCCTTCGAACGCAACGGCATCCAACTGCACCAGGTGCTGGCCACCCGCAACGGTCCGGACGGCGTGAACGGCTACCCGCTGCGCCCGAACTGGACGCCCTGACCAACCTGCGCGGCATGCCCTGACCGCACGCGCCGCACGCCCTGACGAAAGCCGCGCCACCTCGGCGCGGCTTTCGTCGATCCGATTGAAAAGGAGAATTTTTACGTACAGGATTGTTTTTGAGATGAGAGACGTCCTGTACCTGGAGCAGATCGAGCAGGCCGAGACCCTGCTCAAACCGCAGCGCGTGGACGTGCTGCGGCAGTTGGCCGAGCCCCGCACCTGCACCGAGGTGGCGGCCCGGCTGGAGCAGACCCCGCAGCGGGTCTACTACCACGTCAAGCAGCTCGCCGCGGCCGGCCTGGTCGAACAGGTGGCCAGCCGGAAGGTGCGCGGCATCAGCGAGGGCATCTGGCAGGCCGTCGCCCGGTCGTACTGGCTCTCGCCCCGGCTGGTCGGCCGGATCGGCGGGGCCCGCCGGGTCTCCGACGAGCTGAGCCTGGGCCACCTGCTCGACCTGATGGAGGAGGTCCAGGCCGACGTCGCCGCGCTCGACCGGGACGCGCCGGAGCTGCCCTCGATCGGGGTCTCCGGCGAGATCCGGGTGCCGGCCGAGCGCCGGCAGGAGTTCCTGCACGACCTGCAGTCGACGTTGCAGGACCTGTTCACCCGCTACGGCGGCGTCGAGGGGGACGCCTTCAAGCTCGCCGTGGCCTGTTACCCCAAGGGGGAAGACCGTGACTGAACCACTCACGCTGGGCGTCCGGCTCGCCGCTCCGGTGGAGGCCGTGTGGCGGGCGCTCACCGACCCGGCCGAGCTGCGCGTCTGGCTGACCGAGCACGCCGAGGTCGACCTGCCCAGCCGATACGAGTTCTGGGGCCGGCACACGCCCGAGGGTGACGCGCCCCACCAACGGCTGCGGCACGCCGACCCGTACACGCTGCGCTTCGACTGGCTGCTCGACGGGGTCGAGACGACCAGCGAGCTGCGTCTGACGGCGCAGGGGCCGGACACCACGGCGCTGACCCTCAGCCAGAGCCACTTCGACTTCGCCGAGGCGATGGACGGCAGCAGCATCCGTGGCGTCCTGCAGACCTGGTGGTCGCTGTCGATCGCCAACCTCGCCGCGCACCTGGAGGGGCGTCCGCTGCTGCCGAGGACCGACTTCACCTCCGCCGACCTGCGCGGTGAGCTGACCATCGCCGCGCCGATCGACCGGGTCTGGACCTCGCTGACCGACTCCGCGCAGGCCAGCGCCTGGTTCGGCTACCCGATCGGCATCGAGCCCTGGGTCGGTGGCCGGTACGCCATGGGCGGATTCGACAGCGGGTACCCGGCGAAGGTGATCGACCTGGAGCCCGGCCGGAAGATGTCGGTGGACTGGGGGCCGGTCGGCGTCACCACCTGGGAGCTGGCCGAGTCCGGCGGAAAGACGAGGCTCACCTTCGTGCAGAGCGGCTTCGACGAGGGCAACCCGCCGTACGCGGCGTGGAGCGGGTCGGTGGCGGGCCTGTCCGAGTTGCGCCGCTTCCACGAGATGGCCGACTGGCAGCCGATCTGGGTGGCCGAGGAGATCCACACCGGCGCCCCCGGCACCTGAACCACCACCCCCGCACCTGCACCCGGGCCGGTCTTCGAGGTCCGGGTGCGGGTGTCCGCGCTGGTGATGCCGGCTGAATCGCCAACGTCCTCAGCGCGAAAGGACGCCGCACAGAGGTGGAGACCCGGGCAGGCGCCGGGTCGCCGGGTCACCGCAAGCCATGCACGGCGGACGCACAGGCACGCCACAAGGGGGCCTCAGCGCGGCGCGGCACGGTGTCTTCATCGCCGTACCGAGGAGGGCCCATGCCGCACCCCGACAACCGCCGCCAGCTGTCCGACAGCCACCGACCCGACCGCCTTCGGCTCGGCCGGTCGATCCTCGTCGAGGGGCGGTGACCCTGGTGTCCGACACCATGTTGCGCCCGGCACCGGCACCCAGCGACCCGATCCCACCGGCTGTCCCGGTCTCCGGGCCGCCTTCGCCGTCCGCACCGCCGCCGCTTTCGCCACCGCAATCGTCGCCGCCCTCGTCGCGATGGCGTCGAAGGCTGGTGGCCGGCGGCGCGGCGATGGCATTGATGCTCGCGGGCGGCGGCACCGGCGCGCTGGTCGTGGACCGGTTCGCCGGGCTGGCTTCGTCCGTCACCGCTACGACGTCTGTCGCCCCGGTCTCCGCCGCCACCATCGACTCCCTCGCCACGGTGGTCGCCGTCGTGTCGCCCAGCATCGTCACCGTCGAGGTGACCGGGACCCGGGAGTCCAGCCTCGGATCCGGCGTCATTCTCGACACCGACGGACTCGTCCTCACCAACCAGCACGTGGTGGACTCCGGCGGCCAGGTCGCCGTGACCCTCTCCGACGGCCGTTCCGCCCCGGCGACCGTGGTCGCGCAGGACGCCACGGCGGACATCGCGCTGCTGCGGGCGACCGGGTTGACCGGGCTCACCCCGGCGACGTTGGGCAACGACTCGACCCTGACCGTCGGGGACACCGTCCTGGCGTTCGGCAGTCCGCTCGGGCTGGCCGGGACGGTCACCTCCGGAATCGTGTCGGCCCTCCACCGGTCGGTGGACGACCTGTCCGGGCTGGTGCAGACGGATGCGGCGATCAACCACGGCAACTCCGGCGGCGCGCTTGTCGACACCGCCGGGCGGGTGGTGGGCATCAACGTCGCCATCGCCACCGCCGGAGAGGACGAGGGCAGCGTCGGCCTCGGCTTCGCGATCCCGGTGGACACCGTCCGCCAGGTCGTCACCCGACTGACCGCGAACTGACCCGCCCAGCCCCGCTTCC
Organism: Micromonospora sp. WMMD730; assembly: GCF_049178955.1. Taxonomy (NCBI): domain Bacteria; kingdom Bacillati; phylum Actinomycetota; class Actinomycetes; order Micromonosporales; family Micromonosporaceae; genus Micromonospora; species Micromonospora sp. WMMD730. Next base: position 6,096,686 of record NZ_JBMHML010000002.1, on the reverse strand, counting down.
CGGTCAGGACTGAGGCGGGCGGGTCAGCGGGGCGGGGCCAGGTCGTCCGCGCGGCGCAGCAGGGCCCGGCGTTCGGCGGCCGAGCCGACCAGGTCGGCGGCGGCCCGGAACAGGAGGGCCGCCCGGACCGGGTCGCCACGGCGGGCGGTCAACTCCGCCTCCACCGCCAGCGCCGGCGGGTAGCCGTCCAACGCCCCACCGGCGCGGACCCCGGCGAGCAGGGCCAGCCCGGCCGTCGGTCCGTAGGCGTAGCCGTGGGCCACCGCGCGGTTCAACCCGATCACCGGGGTGGGCCGCAGACGGGACAGTTCGTCGTACCAGTGGGCGATGGTCGGCCAGTCGGTACGGTCGGCGTCCGGCACGGTGGCATGGCAGGCGGCGATCCGCGCCTGGAGCAGATACGGGCCGGGCCGGTCGGTGCGGGCCGTATCCGAAGGGCCGTCGGCCTGGGCCGTGGCTGGCGGGCTCCCGGCCTGGGCCGTGGTCGAGGTGCGATCGGCGCGGGCCGGTGCCGACCGGCGCTCGGCGCGGGCCAGGGCCGCCCGGGCCTCGGCGATGGCGGCGTGGTCCCACCGGGAACGGTCCTGCTCGGCGAGGGTGAGCAGGTCACCGGCGGCATCGCGGCGGGCCGCCCGGCGGGAGTGCTGGAAGAGCAGCAGCGCGCACAGGGCGGCGACCTCAGGCTCGGCCGGCATCAGCTCGTCGAGCAGCCGGGCCAGCCGGACCGCCTCGTCGGCGAAGGCGGGCTCGCCGTCCGCGTCGTACCCCCGGGTGAAGAGCAGGTAGAGCACGGCCAGGACGCCCGGCAGCCGCTCGGCCAGCGCGGGCCCGGTCGGCACCCGGTAGGGCACGCCGGCGGCGGCGATCCTGGCCTTGGCCCGGGTGATCCGCCGGGTCATGGTGGCCTCGCCGACCAGGAAGGCGCGCGCGATGTCGGCGGTCGGCACCCCGGCCACGGTACGCAGCGTCAGCGCCACCCGGGCCTCCAGCGACAGCGCCGGATGGCAGCAGGTGAACACGAGCCGCAGCCGGTCGTCCACCACGTCCTCCTCCAGGTCGTCCGGGGTGGGTTGCGGGTCGGTGAGCAACGCCAGCTCGCGTAGCTTGCGGCGCTCTACGGTGGCCCGCCGCAGCACGTCCGTCGCCCGGTTCCGGGCGACCGTCATCAGCCAGCCGCCCGGATTGCCCGGCACGCCGTCGCGGGGCCAGCGCTGCACGGCGGCCGCCAGCGCCTCCTGGGCGCAGTCCTCGGCGAGCGTCCAGTCCCCGGTCACCCGGATCAGCGCGGCCACGATCCGCGGGTACGCCTCGGCACCCGCCACCGCGACCGCGCCGACCGGGTCCCCGCCGACCTGTCCGGCCGGTCCGGCCCCGTGGTGCGGGCCGGCGGACCCGACCGGGTCGACGTCCATGGTTCTCAGAGGTCGATCAGGGGACGCAGTTCGAGCCGCCCCTCGTGGGCCATCGGGTGGCGGCGGGCCACCTCCACCGCCTCGTCGAGATCGGTGCACTCCAGCAGGTCGAAGCCCACGATCACCTCCCTGGTCTCGGCGAACGGCCCGTCGGTGAGCAGCAGTTCACCGTCGCGTACCCGGACGGTGGTGGCCGCCGACACGTCCGCCAGCCGGCTACCCAGCACCCGCTGCCCGCTGCCGTCGCGCTCGGCGACCCACGCCTCGATGTCGGGGGCGGCCTCGGGGTCGGTGTCCGGTGTGGTGTCGGTGCAGACCAGCATCAGGTACTTCATCGAACGCTCCTCGGTGTCGTTGTCGTCACCAGGGTGACGTTCGGGAGGCACGGTTCCGGACAACAGCGGGCAGGTTTTTCTCGCCGGTGGTTCCCGGGGCGTCGGGCTGGGTACTGCCGGGCGATGTTCCTCATCTTCGGACTCCGTACCAGGGTCACCCGGTCGGGGGTGGTGACCGCCGTCTGCCGGCACTGCGGCAACCAGGCCGCACAGGTGATCAGCCGCCGGTCGACGAAGTTCACCCTGTTCTTCGTGCCGCTGATCCCGATCCGAACAAAGTACGTGCAACAGTGCTCGTTCTGTGGCGTCGAGTCCGTCGTCGACGCCGACGAGGCCCGTCGCCTCCCGGTCGGCTGACCGTGGCCCGCTTCCTCTGCTGGCTGATCGGCCGCCCGCCAGGTCCGCCGACCGCGCCGGTGCACACCGCCTCCCGCCCGCCCTGCACCCCCGGTCGTCGCCCGTCGCGCCGCCGCCGGCGGCCGGCCGCCGGTGCCCGTTCCCCCCGTTCGCCCTGGAACCGGTCCGCCGGCCGCTGACCCGGCCGCCCCGCAGCGGGCGTCGGCTGCCGGCCGGGGTCGGTCGGGGCGGCTATCGTGGCCTGTCGTGACGAGCACCGCGCAACGCCTGGCCGCGATCCGGGGCGACGTGCCCCCGAAACGGCACAACGCCCGGACCATCGCCGCGCTCACCGGAAACCCCGGCTGCGCCCGCCGGGCCGTGCTGGACGGGGCCGGGGTGGACAAGTCGGCGCTCGCGCAGCGGGTCGGGTTCCCCGCCCGGTTCGGCCAGTCCCGGTTCGCCATCACCCGGGGCAACGCGTTCGAGGCGCAGGTCAAGGCCGACGGTGGGGCGGAGCTGCTGCGGCTGGTCGCGCAGCGGTTGGGCGTACCGGTGCCGCAGCGGGCGAGCTGGACGGACCTGGGCGGCGCGGACGACCTGCCCGACCGGCGGGAACGCTCGCGGGCCGCGCTGACCGCCACCGGGCCGGACGCGGCGCTGTTCGACCATCCACTGCTCGGCCTGGACGTGGCCGGTCAGCGGGTGCACCTGGAACCGGATCTGGTCGCCGCCCGGCTCGGCGGCCGGTTCCACGTCGTGGAGATCAAGTCGTTCCCGGTGATCGACGGGCAGGCCGACCCGGCGAAGGTGTCCGCCGCGGCCGTCCAGTCCGCCGTCTACGTGCTGGCGCTGCGCGACCTGCTCGCCGCCGAGGGGCGGGACCCGGAGTCGGTGTCGCACGACGTGGTGCTGGTCTGCCCGCGTGACTTCGCCAACCAGCCGATGGCCAGCCTGATCGACGTCCGCAAGCAACTGCTGGTGCTGCGCCGCCAACTGGAGCGGATGGCCCGGCTGGACGACCTGCTCACCGCCGTGCCGGCCGGGTTCACCGTCGACCCGGCCGTCGACCCGGTGACGCTGACCGCCGCGCTGCACACCGTGCCGGCCCGGTACGCGCCGGACTGCCTGGCCGGCTGCGAGCTGGCGTACTTCTGCCGGGACGAGGCGCGCGGGCAGACCGGGGCGCTGGGCCGGCCGGTGCGGGAGGCCCTGGGCGGCATCGCCGAGGTGGCCGAGGTGCTGGCCCTGGCGGCCGGCGGGCCGGCCGTCGACCCGGAGCGGGAGGAGGCAGCCGCGCTGCTGCGCTCCGCCGCCCGGCTGCGCGCCGACGCCCTCGCCGGCCACCGGTCATGAGTACGCTGCGCGCGCTGGCGAAGGCGCAGGCGCTCGCCGCGGGGGTGGCCCAGCCGGTCGCCACCGTCCGGCACCTGCACCTGGCGCAGCGCCCGCTGGTGCTGGTGCCGCTGGCGATGGCCGGTGAGGCGCACGCGCCGCTCGCCGCGCTGGTCGGCACCGACCCGGCCGACGCCCGGCTGCTGGTCGTGCCGCAGCCCCGCAACCGGGACCAGCGGTTCCGGTTCGTCACCGAGCTGGCCGCGACCGTGCTGCCCTGGCTCGACGGCTTCCGGGGTGTCTCGGAGGCGGTGGCCGTGGACCGGGGCCGCGACGTCCGCTACCGGTACGCCGACGCCCCGCAGCTGTGGGTGCCGAACCCGGCCGGGATCACCTTCCTGCGGCTGCTGGGCCGCTCCACCCGGTTCCGCCGCCCCGACGGGGAGTATCCGGTGCACCCGGCCGTCCCGCTGCTCGGCCGCTGGCTGACGTTCTTCGCCGAGCGGGCCGAGCAGCCCGGCTCGTCGGCGCTGCTGGCGATGACCGACGCGCTCACCCTGCACTGGGCGACCGGGCAGAGCGCGGTGGAGGACCAGCACCTGCCGGCGCTGCTCGGCTGGATCGACCCGCCGGCCGGCTCGACCGGGGCCGAGGCCGCCGCGCGGGCCGAGGACCCGGCGGTGTGCCCGCCGGCCGGCCCGGCCACCGACCCGGAGTTCGACAACGTGGCGCTCGCCCCGGTGATGGCGGCCTGGGCGGCGGCCGACGACGACCCGACCGCCCGCGACGAGGCGTACGCGGAGCTGGTGCGGTTGCTGCGCGGGCAGCTCGCGCCCACCTGGGAGCTGATGTGGCGCGGCCTGGGGCTGCTCGACGGGCTGCCGCCCGGTGCCCGGGTGGCGGCCCGATGGGCCGGTGACCGGGACGCCTTCACCGGTTACGCCGAGCACCTCGACGCCGACGGCGGGCCGCAACCCCGGCACGACGGCGCGGTCGCGGCGGCGGTCCGGCTGCACCGGCTGGAACGTGCCGCGACCAGCTACGCCGTGCAGCGCGCCTATGACGACCCGCTGGTGATGGCCGAGCACCGGCTGGCCGGGGAGGCGTTCGTCGCCGACGTGACCCTGGCCGACCCGGGGCGGGTGGACGACAGCGGCAAGCGGCCGGTGCTGCGGCCGAGGATCCAGGTGGTGACCACCGAACCGGTGCGGATGCCGGTCGGGGCGACCCTGTGGTCGACGGCGCGGCCGGCCCAGAAGGCGACGGTGGTCTTCGTGACCCCGGCGGCGGACGGCCGGACCGAGGTGGTGCTGGAGCTGTCGGGCGGGATGGGACGGGGGCTGACCGCGCCGCCGGGCAGCGTGCCGCAGGTGGGGGAGCGGCTCTGCCTGACCACCCTGTCGGAGGCGTACCTGCCCGCCGGGACGTTCCCCACGGCCGAGGAGACACCGTGGACGCACGGGGGACCGCCGACCTACGAACTGCCCGAGGCGCTGTCCTCAGTGGTCGGATAGCCGACCCGGTGAGTGTGGCGGTGACCCGCCCGGCTGGCTAGGCTTCGATGGTTCGCCGTCCGTGATCCGTCCGCACGGTCGAGGTGCGCGTTGGAGAGAGAGCCGGAGCGATCACCGTGCTACCCCAGGACGCCGTCTCCGGCGCGCCGACCCGACCGCTGACCCTCCCCCGGGTGGGTGCGGTCGTCGCCGCGGTGGCCGTCGTGCTGGAGTTGTTCTGGCTGCTCGCCGCGCTGCCCAGGGCGGCCCTGGTCAGTGACGTCACCGCCACCGCCGTGGCGAGCTGGGCCAGCTACGCCTGCGTCCGCACGATGCGCCGGCACCCCGCCCCGCTGCGCCGGTTCTGGGCGCTGCTCGCGCTCACCATGGGGCTGGCCGCCGCCGGCCGGCTGCTGTGGACGGTGGACCGGCTGCGCGCCGACGAGCTGCCGCACACCCCGCTGATCGGGGCGGTCTTCACCGCCGGCATCGTCACCGGCACGGCCGCGCTGCTGACCTCGCTGACCGCGCCACGCAGCGCGGTGGGCCGGGCCCGTACCGTGCTGGACGGGGTGATCGTCGGGCTGGCCCTGATCCCGATCGGCTGGGTGGTGGTGTTCCGCGACGTCGCCGCCGCCGACCTCGACGATCCGCTGCGCACCCTCGGCCTGCTCTACCCGATGATCGACCTGATGCAGCTGACCATCCTGGTGGCGGTGGCCGGCCCGGCCCGCTCGGTGTGGCCGCCGCTGACCCTGATCGGGGCGAGCCTGGTCACCCGGGCCGGCGCGGACGCGGTCTACGTCTCGCTGGTCGCGCACGGCAGCTACACCCCCGGGCACCCGATCGACGTCTGCTGGCCGCTGAGCTACCTGCTGATCGGCATCGCCACCACCCGGCCACCGCCGCCCACCTGCGACGGCGCCGAGGAGATCGGCGAGTCCCCGCTCCCGTCCTGGTGGCGGGTGGCGCTGCCGTACCTGCCGGTCGGCGGGGCGATCATCGCGGTGGTGCTGGCCCGTCGCCCCACCGGGCAGACCCCGCCGCTGGTCTTCGGCGGCATGATGGCGCTGCTCGGGGTGCTCGCCCTGCGGCAGGGGCTGGCCGCCAACGAGAACCTGCGGCTGGTGGCCCGGCTGCGACGGCTCGCCTACACCGACCAGCTCACCGGCCTGCCGAACCGGCTGATGTTCAACCGGCAGCTCCGTCGGGCCCTGCGCGAGGGGCCGCCGGTGGCCGTGCTGCTCCTCGACCTGGACGGCTTCAAGCAGGTCAACGACCGGTTCGGGCACGCCACCGGCGACACCCTGCTGACCAGCATCGCGCTGCGGATGCGGGCCGCCGTCGGCGGTGACGGCACCGTCGCCCGCCTCGGCGGGGACGAGTTCGCCGTGCTGGTCGCCGGGGACCGGACGGTCGTGCCGGAACGGCTCGCCGAACGGCTGCTCGCCGCCCTGCAACCGTCGGCGGGCGAGGAGGACGTCGGCGTCCACCCGTCGGCCAGCATCGGCATCGCCGAGTTCGGCCCGCAGCACGCCTCCCACACCGACGTGCTGCGCGACGCCGACATCGCGATGTACGCGGCGAAGGCCGCCGGGAAGTCCGCGTACCGCACCTGCACCCCGGCGCTGCGGGAGTCGGCGGTGACCCGGGCCGAGCTGATCGCCGACCTGCGGCGGGCCGTCGACGAGCGGCAACTGCACCTGGAGTACCAGCCGATCGTCGACCTCGCCACCGGCGTGGTCCGCAGCGCGGAGGCGCTGGTGCGTTGGCGGCACCCCCGGCTCGGACTGCTCGCCCCGGCGGCGTTCCTGCCGCTGGCCGAGGAGACCGGGCTGATCGTGCCGATCGACAGGTGGGTGATCCACGAGGCGTGCCGGGCCGCCGCGACCTGGCGGGCCCGGGTGCCCGAGGCGACCGTGGCGGTCAACATCGCCGCCGCGCACCTGCGCCGCCCCGACCTGATCGCCACCGTCACGGCGGCCACCGCCTCGGCCGGCCTGGCCCCCCGCGCGCTCACCCTGGAACTGACCGAGTCGGCGCTCATCGACGGCAGCGAGGCGGTGCTGGAACGGCTGGCCCAGCTTCGTGAGCTGGGCATCCGCATCGCCATCGACGACTTCGGCACCGGCTACTCGTCATTGAGCTACCTGCACCGCATCCCCGCCACCGAACTCAAGATCGACCGGTCGTTCGTGGCCCGGCTGGACACCGACGCGCGGGCGTACGCCACGGTGGAGATGGTCACCCGGCTGGCCGGGGCGTTCGACCTGGCGGTGGTGGCCGAGGGGGTGGAGACCGAGGGGCAGCACGCGGCGGTCACCGCGATCGGCTGCGTCCACGGCCAGGGCTACCGGTACGGCCGTCCCGGCGGCCTGTCCGCCCTGTCCGCCCCCGCCGCCCCCCGCTGACACTCCGGCCGCCCGCCGACCCGGGAGTCGTGCCGGCCCGGCCGGGTCCACCGGCGCAGAATCGGGCTTGACCCTCACGTCGCGGCAGGCCGGAGCCTTGGTGCCGAAGGGAGGAAACCATGGCGTACACGGTGGGTCAGGTGGCGAAGGCGGCCCGGGTGACGGTCCGGACGCTGCACCACTACGACGATATCGGGCTGCTCTCGCCGGGCGGCCGGACGCCGGCCGGCTACCGCCGCTACGACGACGCGGACCTGGAGCGGTTGCAGCACATCCGCTTCTACCGGGAGCTGGGGTTTCCGCTGGAGGAGATCGCGGTGATCCTCGACGACCCGGATGCCGACCCGGCGGCGCACCTGCGCCGGCAGCACGACCTGCTGAGCGGGCGGATCGGGAAGCTCCAGGAGATGGTCGCCGCGATCGAGATCGCGATGGAGGCGAGACGGATGGAGATCAACCTGACCCCGGAGGAACGGTTCGAGGTCTTCGGTGACGTCGATCCGGAGGAGCACGCCGAGGAGGCGCGGCAGCGCTGGGGCGACACCGAGGCGTACCGGGTGTCGACCCAGCGGGCGGCGAACTACTCGAAGGAGGACTGGCTGCGCATCAAGGGGGAGCAGGAGGACTGGGGCCGGCGGATCGTGGCGGCGCTGACCGCCGGGACGCCCGCCGACTCGGCGGAGGTGATGGCGCTGGCCGAGGAGCACCGGCAGCTCATCGTCCGCTGGTTCTACGACTGCTCGTACGAGGTGCACACCGGGCTGGCCGACATGTACCTGGCCGATCCCCGGTTCACCGCCTTCTACGAGAAGATCGCGCCGGGGCTGGCGGAGTACCTGGCGGAGGCGATCCACGCCAACGCGATCAGCCGGGCCTGAGCGGTGCCGCCTGCGGTGGGTGAGGATGGGGGTCGTCCCGCCCACCCACCGGAGGTCGCCCGTGTTCATCGTCGCCGGAAGTCTCTACGTCGACCCCGCCGAGCGGGACACCTACCTGGCCTCCTGCGTGGAGGTGGTCCGGCAGGCCCGCTCGGCGCCCGGCTGCGTCGACTTCGCCATCGGCGCCGACCTGGTCGAGCCGGGCCGGATCAACGTCTACGAACGCTGGGAGTCCGACGACGAGCTGCTGGCGTTCCGGGGGTCCGGCCCGGAGCAGGAGCAGGTCGCGGCGATCCGTGGCGCGGAGGTGCATCGCTACCGCATCTCCGCCGTCGAGGCCCCCTGACCGGCCCCGACCTGCCGTCGATGGGCCTGCGGTCGTGGTTCCCCGCCGTCACCGCCGCCGGTCGGGTGGTCGGTCGGCGGCGAGCTGGTCGGGGGTGGTCGGGCCGGTCGGTGCGGTCGGGGGTGCCCGGTCGGCGGCCGGGTGCCGGGCTAGGCTGGCGCGACCGCTCTGTCACCAGCGTCGATCGGCTCGGCCGGCGGGCGCGCCATCCGGGGAGACCGCCGTGAAGCACCCGAAGCTGGCCGCCGCCACGGCCGCCCTCGTCGCCCTGGTGACGGCTGCGGGCTGCACCTCGGACGACAGCGGTGCGGGACCGACACCGACCGCCGGGTCGGCCACGACCGCAGCGGCCCCGACCGAGCCGGCCGCCGTACTGGCCACCGCCGCGCAGCGGGTCGAACAGCAGTCCTACCGGCTGACCCTGGGCGACGGCGCGGGCGGCGGGGACACCACCACCCTGGTCTGGGACCCGAGGGGCCGGCGCGGGCGGGAGACGACGACGCTGGCCGTGGCCAACGGCAAGGTGGTCATCGAGCGGCTCGTCACCGGCACCGACGTCTACGTGAAGGTGACCGCCCCGGACCGGCGGGTGCCGGTCTGGGACGGGCGTACCTGGTGGCACCTGGGCACCGTCGAGGCGGCCGCCGCGAAGCGGACCGGGCTGGACAACACCCGGTTGGCCAGCACCCTCGGCTCGGCCACCGAGGTGCGCGCCACCGGCGAACGGGCCTACGCCGGGACCCTGGACCTGCGGCGCAGCACCGAGGTGCTCGGCGAGGGGGTGGGTGGGGTGCTCGGCGAGCGGGCCGCCACGGTGCCGTTCACCGCGACGGTGGACGCGCAGGGGCGGCTGGTCCGCTACCGGATCGAGCTGTCCGGCGAGCCGGGCAAGACCTCGGCGCTCGACCTGACGTACGCGGACTTCGGCCTGCCCGTGTCGGCGGACCAGCCGGAGGCCGGCCTGATCGGCGAGGACCCGCCCCGCAACATCCCCGGCGCCTGACCCCCGCGCCCCGCCCAGGCGGCCCCGCCCCGCCCTGCCCGCCCCTGCCCGCCTGCCCGGCGGGGCTGGCTCGCAATGTCGCCACAACTGCGGTATCCGCGCGCTCCGATACCGCTCTTGTGGCGACATTGAGTTGATCAACGTCGACCCGACCTGCGGGCGCGGGCGGGAGGGGCTCACAGGAGCAGGTCGAGGAGGAGCACGCCGGCGAAGCCGACCACCGAGATGATCGTCTCCAGTACCGACCAGCTCTTGATCGTCTGTCCCACGGTCAGCCCGAAGTACTCCTTGACCAGCCAGAAGCCGGCGTCGTTGACGTGCGAGAAGAACAGCGAACCGCAGCCGACGGCCAGGGCCAGCAGCGCCACCCCGGGACGGTCCAGGGTGGCCGCCAGCGGGGCGACGATGCCGGCGGCGGTGATCGTGGCGACCGTCGCCGAGCCGGTGGCGACCCGGATGCCCACGGCGACCAGCCAGCCCAGCAGCAGCGGGGAGAGGTTGGCGTCCTTGGCCGCGTCGGCGACCAGGTCGCCCACCCCGGCGTCCACCAGCACCTGCTTGAAGCCGCCACCGGCGGCGACGATGAGCAGGATGCCGGCGATCGGCGGCAGCGAGCCGCCGAGCACCGAGGAGACCTGGCTGCGGCTGAATCCGGCCTGGTAGCCGAGGGTGAACATGGCGACGATCACCCCGGCCAGCAGCGCCACGATCGGCGCGCCGGCGATGTCGAGGGTCTGCCGGGCGACGGTGCCGTCGGCCAGGGTCAGTTCGCCGACCGCGCGTAGCAGCATCAGCACGACCGGCAGCAGCACGGTGAGCACCGCCGGCCAGAACCTGGGGGTACGCCGGGCCGTCTCGGTGCCGCTGTCGTCGACCGGGGCGCCCGGCCGGCCGGAGCCGGGGTTGACCAGGTCGTCGTCGGTGAGCAGGTCGTCGTCGCCGGCCGGTCCCCGCTCGGCGTCCCGGCCGTCCGACTCCCGGTCGCGGCCGGCGGCGGGGCTGCCCGGCCCGCGCCGGCCACCGCCGGTGGTGGCCGGTTGCCGGGTGGGCAGCAGCGCGGCCGGCGCGGTGGCCGGCACGTAACGGGCGATGAAGTTGCCGAACACCGGGCCGGCGACGATCACGGTGGGGATGGCGATGATCAGGCCCAGCCCTAGGGTGAGCCCCAGGTCGGCGTTGAGCGAGGAGATCGCCACCAGCGGGCCGGGGTGCGGCGGGACGAGGCCGTGCAGCACCGACAGGCCGGCCAGCGCCGGGATGCCGATCTTCATCAGCGGTACGTCGGTGCGCAGCGAGACCAGCAGCACGATCGGCACCAGCAGCACGACGCCGACCTCGAAGAACAGCGGCAGGCCGATCAGCGCGGCGACCCCGGCCATGGCCCAGGGCAGGGCGGTGCCGGAGACCCGCCCGACGACCCGGTTGACGATGCCGTCCGCCCCGCCCGACTCGGCGAGCAGGCCGCCGATCATCGCGCCGAGGGCGATCAGCAGACCCACCCCGCCGACCGTGGAGCCGACCCCGGCGCTGAACGACTCGATCATCGTGTCGGGGGCCATGGCGGCGACCACGCCGAGCACCGCCGCGCCGAGGATCAACGCCAGGAAGGGGTGCACCTTGCCCCAGGCGATGAGCACTACGACCGCGGCGATGCCCAGCAGGGCGGCCACGACCAGTTGGGCGTCACCGGCGCTGGTGGCCGGTTCCGCGGGTGCGGCGAGGAGGGTGAGCACGGCGATCACGACCTTCGGACGGGGTCCGACCCGACGAGGGGCGGGCGGTCACATGGGTGCGGGGGTGGGTGGTGGCTCCGCCGGCAGGCTGGGGGCCAGCCGGCGCAGCGACGCGAAGGTGGGCACCAGCGCGTCGTACAGCTCGGAGTGCAGGGGGAGCAGGGCGGCGTAGGTGGCGGCGGAGGCCGGTTCGGGGCGTACCGTCTCGTCGATGCGGACCAGGTCGGCGGCGACGTCGATGGAGTCGATCAGGCCGAGGGCCTGCATGCCGAGCAGCGCCGCGCCGAAGCTGGAGCCCTCGTGGCCGGCGGGGAACCGTACCGGCATGTCGAGCGCGTCGGCGAGCATCTGCCGCCACAGGGGGCTACGGGCGAAGCCGCCGCTGGCGCGTACCTCACGGACCTCGTTGCCGGCGGCCCGGACCGACGCCAGGACCAGGGCGAGCTGCTGGCAGACCCCCTCCAGCGCGGCCCGGACGAGATGCTCGCGGCGGTGCCCGTGGGTGAGCCCGACGTACGCCCCGCGCGGGAGCGCGCTCCAGTGCGGGGCGCGCTCGCTGAGCAGGTACGGCAGCATGATGAGCCCGCCGGAGCCGACCGGCGCGGTGGCGGCCAGCGCGAGCAGTTCCTCCTCGCCGTGCTCGCCGAACTCGGGGGCGAGGGTGTCGCCGGCCCACTGGAGCACGATCCCGCCGTTGTTGATCGCCCCGCCGACGACCCACCGGTCCTCGGTGAGCGCATAGCAGAACACCCCGCCGAGCGGGTCGACGGCGGGACGTTCGACGGCCACCCGCATCGCCCCGGAGGTGCCGATGGAGCAGGCGACGACGCCGGGGCGTACGGCACCGAGGCCGAGGTTGGCCAGCGGACCGTCGCCCGCGCCGACCACGACGGGGGTGTCGGCGGGCAGGCCGGTGGCGATGGCGGCGCGGGCGGTCAGCCCCGGCAGCACGGTGGTGGTGGGCACGAGCCGGGGGAGCTGTTCCTCGGTGATGGCGGCGACGCGCAACGCCTGGGCGTCCCAGGTGAGCTGGTGGATGTCCATGAGGCCGGTGGCCGAGGCGACCGAGTGGTCGGTGACCAGTGTGTCGGTCAGCCGCAGCAGCACGTAGTCCTTGATGCCGACCCAGCGGGCGACCCGCGCGTGCAGCGTCGGCTCCTGCTCGGCGTACCAGAGGATCTTCGGCAGTGGGGCCATCGGGTGCACGGGGGTGCCGGTGCGCCGGTGCAGGGCCAGCCCCCACGGGGCGGCGCGCAGCCGTTCGGCCTGGCTGCTGGCCCGGGAGTCGGCCCAGGTCACCGACGGGGTGAGTGGTGCGCCGTCCGGGTCGAGACCGATCAGGCTGTGCATGGCGGTGCTGAACGACAGGCCGGCGATGCCGTCGCCCAGTTCGGTGACGACGGCGCGGATGGTCTCCACCACCGCGTCGAAGATGAGTTGCGGGTCCTGCTCGGCGTAGCCGGGGTGCGGCTCGTCGAGGGGGTAGCCGACGGAGTGGCTGGCGAGTTGGTGGCCGTCGGTGTCGTACGCCACGGTCTTGGTGCTGGTGGTGCCGATGTCGACGCCGAGCACCACGCGGCGGCGCTGGTCCGGACCGGTCACGGGCCCCCCTTCGCATCGGCGGTGCGGGCGTCGCGGCCCGGCTGCGGCTGACGTTACCCACGTCGGCAGCACCCCGCACGGCGGAGAACCGGAAGGTGAGCCGGTGTGCGGTTCGTCGTGGTCCGAGGGATTTCCCTCCCCCGATCGGGTGGTAAATCCGTAATGCCGGGTCCGTCGGTCTTGTTCCTGCCGTTGAGCCGGGTGAACACCCCGGTTGGTGGCTCGCACGGCGGAGGGGTCGGCGCGGCGATGACTGATTCGACGGGTTCCACCTGGCGCTACACCTGGGCACGTCAGCAGAACGAGCGACGACGGCGGGCCTACCGCACGGTCGAGCGGGCCTGGCGACGCCGCGACGACGAACTGCGACGGCTACGGGCCCTCGCCGTCGGTCTGCAGGGCACCGCGGCGGCCGGGGTCGGCCTGCCGTTGGCGTTGGGCCCCGGCGAGGCGGTCCTCCGGGCGGTGCCCGGCGCGCAGCTGGTCGAGGTCCGCCACACCACCGTGCTACCCGCCCCCGACCTGGTCGTCGAGGCGGAGCCGGGGCCGCTGCGTCACCGGCTGCCCGACGGGGTCCGGATCACCGACGCCGGGATCGCGGTGGTCACCAACCGCCGGCTGGTCCTGCTCGGCGGGCGTGGCCGGCGCGACTGGGCGTACGGGAGGATGACCGGGCTGCTGCACGACCCGGCGGCCCCGGTCACCCTGATCCAGGTCCTGGACCGGCGGCAGACCTCCGGCGTGCTGCTGCCGCCGGGCGCGGCGGCCGAGTTCCGGTTCGTGCTGACCCTGGCCTTCGCCGACGCCATCGAGCAGCGGCCCGCCGTCCTCGCCCAGCTCGACGAGCTGATCGCCCTGCACGCCGAGAGCGCGCCGTTCCGGCCGGCGATCGCCACCCCGGCGCAGGCCCGGATCAGCGCCCGCGTCCCCGGCGGTCGGCGGACCGTCGCGGTGGCCGCCGCGTTGACCCTGGTGGTGCCGGCGGTGCTGGTCGAGTCCGATCCGCCGGTCACCCCCGAGGTGGCGTCGGCGGCCACCGCCGCGCCCGGTCCGGGCGTCACCCGGCCGCCACAGCCGTCCCCGTCACCGTCCGTGGTGCGGGAGCGGCGCTGCGGGGCGCCGGCCAACCCGATGGGGTACGACTACTGCGGCGGCGAACGCGTCCGGGAACCCGACCACCGGATCTGCGACTGGTTCGACTGCGTGCCGCAGTTCTGGGCCGGGCGCGGCTACCTGGTGCTGTGCCGCGACGGCGCGGTCAGCCTGACCGGGGGGCAGCCGAAGCCCTGCGCCGGCCACGACGGCGTCCGCCGCACCGTCGACCGCTGACCGCCGCTCCGCCTTCCGGGGGTGCTCGTCGCAGGTGGGCCGACGTAGCGGTGTCGGGCCCTGGTCGATGCCGCCACTTCGGCCCACTGGTGATCTGCCGCCTGTGGGTGCGCGACTGATCTGCCGCCGGTGGGTGGGTGACGGTCGGCCCCACCGCACGAACACGGATCGTCACATCGGTGTCCGATTGTGTGGGAATTCAGGCATTACTCCTACCTGGTTGTGTTTTTCATTGACACTTATTCAATCGATGGATAGTTTCTTGGGCAGAAGCTTGTCGAACGGCAATTGACTCACGGGGGAGTCGATCATGCACAGGACAATCGCCGTCAATAATGGCGTTGCTGCCCGCTGCCGGGTGGCCGCCCGCTGCCCGTCGTGGGCCGGCGTCGCCTACGACCGGCTACCGAAAGCGTCGCCATGGGGATGACGCCGGCAGCCCGACCCGCCAATGGCCTGCTCGACAGGCCGCACCGTACGCCTCCGGCACCGGACCGTCGCTGCTGACCCTCTCCGGGGGCGGCGGCTCGACGCCGTCCTGAGCAGGTCCGGCCCGCTTTCGCCGACATCATCCGTCGCCCCATAACCGTACCCTGCGTCGTCGTCGCTCAGTCGACGATCGGCACCATTTCCGCGCGCCCATTTCCGGCCGTTTTCCCGGCCGGTCGGGCGCAATTACCGCATGGCTTCGACCACGGGAATCCCTCCCGTGGAAAACATAGGGAGAATTGATGGGTAAACGCACCACGACCGGGGGAGTGGCAGCCACCGTGCTGGCCGCCTCGATGGTCATCGCCCCGGTCGGCGGTCCGGCGTCCGCCGCCCCGCCCGCCTCCGCCGCCCCCAGGACGGACACCTCGCTGGTGTCGCCCAGGTCCGGCAAGAACGTCTGGCTCTACGACAGCCCGACCCGACGCACCGCCCGTGCTGCCGCGGGGGCAGCGCCCGTGGTGCCCAAGGGCACCGGCCCGGTCCGCAACGGCACGCAGTTGTCGTTCTCGCTGACCGACCGGCTGGAGGC
Source organism: Micromonospora sp. WMMD730 (assembly GCF_049178955.1). NCBI lineage: Bacteria > Bacillati > Actinomycetota > Actinomycetes > Micromonosporales > Micromonosporaceae > Micromonospora > Micromonospora sp. WMMD730. Next base: position 6,081,452 of record NZ_JBMHML010000002.1, on the reverse strand, counting down.
GAAGGTCAACGTCGGCTCCGGCAACCTGATGGTGAGCAGCACCGACCTCACCCTGCCCGGCGTCGCCGAGAACGTGACGCTCGGCGCGAGCTTCAACAGCCTGCTCGTCGGCGGCGACCTGGCCGTCGGGGCGCACGGCCCCGGTTGGCGTACCCGCTCCGGAGTGGACGTCAAGCTCTACCCGGCCGACGACGGATCGGTCACCTACGCCGCCGCCGACGGGGTGGTCGGCAAGTTCACCGTCTCCGGCTCCGGATACTCCTCGCCCGGCGAGTTCAAGGCCGGCCTGGCCCACGACGGGAGCGGCTGGAAGCTGACCGAGCACGACAGCGGGCGGGTGCTCTTCTTCACCTCCGCCGGAGTGCTGGAGAAGACCGAGGACCGCAACGGCAACGTCACCGACTTCGTCTACAGCGCCGGCAAGATGACCCAGGTGACCTCCGACCGGGGTGGCGCCTACGCCCGCAAGGCCACAGTCGTCTACACCGGCGACCGGCTGACGAAGTACCAGCAGAGCGACGGCTACGGCGTCCTGCGCGAGGTCAGCTACGAGTACGACGCCAACAACCGGCTCAGCGCCATCCAGTCACCTGCGTCATCCCGCCGCTGGACGTTCGAGTACGACAGCGCCGGTGACCTGGTGAAGATCTGGACCAAGGACGACACCTACAGCACCGTCACCTACGACGGTCAGCACCGGGTCACCTCGTTCACCCAGGTCACCAACAACGCCACCGGGCAGGGCGCCACCACCCGGCTGGCGTACCCGACGTCGTCGCGGACGTTGGTGGCCGACCCCCGTCAGGACCTGTCCCAGCCGGTGGCGAACGTGCCGAACACCACCTACGACCTCAACAGCGACAAGCGGGTCACCAAGGTCACCGACCCGGCCGGCAACAGCCGGAGCAAGACGTACACGCCGTTCAGCGACGTGGCCAGTTCGGTCAGCCCCGAGGACGGCACCGTCACCAACACCTACGGCGCGAACGCGGGCGAGTCGCTGACCAAGTCGGCCTCGCCCACCGGGGCCAGCGCGTCCGCCGCGTACGCCAACGCGGCGACCTCGACGAACCCGACGGCGAACTTCCAGCCGTCGTCGTCGATCGACACCCAGAGCAACAGCTCGACCTACACCTACAACGGCGCCGGCAACCGCACCTCGACCGCCGACGCGCTCGCCGCCGAGGCCAAGGTCGACTACAACACCGACGGCACCGTCAAGACCTCGACCGACCCGGCCAACACCGGTAACCCCACCAACTACACCTACGATTCGAACAAGCAGGTCACCAAGGTCACCCCGCCGACCGGCAACGGGCTGGCCGTGAAGAACTTCACCTACGACAGCCTGGGCCGGCTGGAGACCGTCGACGACGGCTGCCTGACCACCTACCAGTGGAGCAAGGACGACCGGGTCCAGAAGATCAGCTACTCCGGCTGCGGCACCCTCACCGCTGTCACCTTCGAGTACGGCCGGGCCGGCAACGTGATCAGCCGGGTCGACTCCTCGGGCACCACCACCTGGGAGTACGACCTGCTCAACCGGCTGCGTCGGCGCACCAACCCGGGCACCCCGACGTTCGTGTACGCGCACGACGTCGCCGGCAACCTGACCGAGCTCACCGACGGCCGGGGCACCACGAAGTACTACTACAACACCCGCAGCTGGCTGGTCCGGATGGACACCGCCGGGAACACCCGCTACAACTTCTCGTACGACAAGAACGGCAACCGGCTAAACACGTACTTCGCCAGCGACGAGACGAACAGCGCGTACGCCATGCGGATCAAGACGGTGTACGACAAGTCGGACCGGCCCACCCGGATCACCGCCACCCGCAACTCGGCGAGCCCGGCCACCGTCTTCGACGTCACCTACTGCTACGCGAAGTACACAGCCGGTCAGCCCTGCTCGACGGCGACGGCCGACGACACCGGCCTGCGCCAGTGGCAGAAGGACGAGGTCGGCGGCGCGGTCAGCCAGTTCACCTACGACAAGGGCAACCGGCTGACCAAGGCCACCAACTACAACGGCAAGACCTACGACTACGCGTACGACAGCAACGGCAACCGGACCAGCGTCAAGGTCGACGGCAGCACCACCCAGACCCTGACCTACAACTCCGCCAACCAGATCACCACCACCAACAACACCTACGACGGGCGGGGCAACCAGACCCGGGTCAGCACGCCGTCGGTCAACCCGGTGACGTACAACCCGGCCAAGCAGATGACCGGCGCGAACGCCACCACCTACGGCTACGCCGGCAGTGACCAGGTCGAGTTGGTCCGGGCCGGCACCACCACCATGCAGTACGGCCTGGAGGACCAGCACGGGATGGCCTCGCTGCAGTCCTGGACGGCGGGCGGCACCACCGCCTACGTGGAGCGCGACGGCATCGGCACCCCGCTGGGCCTGCGCGTCGGCACCACCGACCACGCGTACGTCCTGGACGCACTCGGCTCCACCGTCGCGATCGTCAAGGCCGACGGCACCGTGGCGGCGACCTACAAGTACGACCCCTACGGCAACGGCACCCTCACCGACGAGTACTACCTCGGCGCGGCCACCAACGTGGTCCGCTATGCAGGCGGCACGTACGACTCGCAGACCGGCTTCACCAAGTTCGGACAGCGCTGGTACAACCCGGGTCAGGGCCGCTTCACCCAGCAGGACAACCTCAGCTTCATCGGCAACCCGAAGCACGGCAACCGGTACGCCTACGCTGCCTGCAATCCGACCAACAATATCGATCCCACTGGAGCGGCTTCAGAGTGTTTCGTGGCGGGCATGCTTCTCGCGGTCGGAGTCGTTGGGCTTGCTGCAAGCTCGGTTGCGCTGGTGGGAATCACTGCCAGCACTGCAGCTATTCAGGTGGCGGCAACCCTGGTAGGTTTCGAAGTCTCCGTATTCTCGCTGCCTTTTGGTATCGACGCAGTTATGGACATGTGTTAAAGGTATGGAGGAATTTGTGGGAAATCGTGACAGGGGCCGCCTTGACTGGAGGGTCGGCGCGGCAACGGCAACGCCATTTCTCGGCGCACTCTCTGCTGCCGGGGTTGCTCTCCTGGCTGATGGCATCGACCCTGCAGCGAGATACGTGGCAATCGCGCTCAGTGCCGCCTGCCTCGTGCTCGGGTTGTTGATGATCGTCAAGCGACGGCGTTAGCCTTCAGGTCCAATCGGTCGCTTCCCAGCGCGATGGGGCACTCCTGCCACGGGGGAGTGCCCCATCGGCGTGGCCTGCCGTCTCCATGTTCGAGGGCTGGAACGGCCGTCAGCAGGCCGGTGGAAGACCGGTGCGGGTGAGAAGGTCACAGGTTGCGGTCGTGCTCGCCATCGTGGCCGCTCCTGCCGTCCCGGTGGCGCTCGCGCTGCTTGTCACGCGGCGGAGATGACCACCCGGGGCTTGGGCTGACGAGAGAGACGAGAGAGCAGCATGGCAGAGGGCGTCAGGAAAGCGGGCGGTCGGCCCGAGACCGTACTCATCGTGCTGTTGCTGGTAACCAGCGGAATCGGGTTGTCCGGTCGATGGTGGCCGGGTGCCGTGTTCGCGTTGCTGGTGGCGGTCCTTCTGCTGATCCGAGTCGCTGTACGTCGTCGCAGCGGCTGACCGCTGATCTGCTCCGCATCCGGGCCGCCCAGGGTATCCAGCCGTGGGCGGCCCCGGGTGCGTCGTGCAGGAGTGGACGGGTGTGCCGCTGGCCGTCCGGGTGGTGGCGGGGCCGTCGCATCATGTACGGCGTGATCCATTTCAAGCGTAAGCAGCGCAAGAAGAAGCGTGACTGGTGCGACGCCGACTGCGACGTCTGCGACTGTGACGGCCTGCCCTGCTGTGACTTCGGCCTGTTCTCGTTCCTGCTGACCCTCGGTGCGACCACCGCCCGGGTCAGCCGCGCGCCGGTGGTGGACCGGGCGGGCCGGGCGGCGATCCTCGGTTACCGACGGTGGTTGTCGCACCGCTGGCCGGGGCAGTGCCGCTACACCCCGACGTGCAGCGCGTACGGGCTGGCCGCCGTCGAACGGCACGGCCTGGCCGTCGGCGGCCGGATGGCGGCGGACCGGCTGCGCCGGTGCCGGCCGGGCGTTCCCCGGGGCACCCACGACCCGGTCCGCTGACCGTCAGGCGGGGTCTAGGCGACGACGTCCCGGTAGACCTCGACGTCGTAGATGAGCCGGACGGGCTCGCCGTTGGTGGTGCCGACGAAGACGGGTTCCGCGGCGGGGGTGCGCCCCCGCCGCCACACCTCGGCGCGGGCGGCGTCCCGGGATTCGCGGTGGACCTTCCCGGCCCGGTGCAGTTCCACCACCCGGCGCGCGGTGTACCGGTCGCTGTCCAGTTGTATGCGCATCAGCGGCACGGTCGCCACCGCCCTTCCGCGGGTACCCACCGTCCACCGGGGACGCGGTCGGCGGACCTTAATCTAACATCGTTAAATTAACTGTGCACGGTACTAGGCTGCTGCGGGTGGACGCGACCGAGTTCAGTGGCCGACCGGACGGCCGACCCGCCCCCATCTGGCTGCGGACCGAGCCGGCCCGCAACCGCCGGACCACCCCGCTGACCCGGGAACGGATCGTGACGGCGGCCGTCGACCTGCTCGACCGCACCGGCGTCGACGGGCTGACCATGCGCCGGCTGGCCGAACGCCTCGCGGTCACCCCCACCGCCCTGTACTGGCACGTCACGACCAGGGACGACGTCCTCGACCTGGCCGTCGACCACATCTTCGGCGAGGTGCCGCTGCCGGCCGCCGGCCCCGACTGGCGTGCCGACGTGCGCACGCTGACCTGCGGCTGGCGGGCGGCCATGCTCCGCCATCCCTGGGCACCCGGCCTGATCGGCCGGCCCATGCTCGGCCCGCACGTCCTCGCCCGGACGGAGTTCCTGCAGGCGGCGCTGGTCCGCGCCGGGCTCACCGGCCGGCACCTCGCCGTGGTCACCCGACTGGTGGCCAACTACGTGATCGGCGCGGCGCTCACCGAGGCCACCTGGCGGCAGACCGACGACCCCGGGGCCCGCGCCGAAGCCCGCCGGCACCTCGTGGCCAACGCCGCCGCCTACCCCACCCTCACCGCCTCCGGCCACCTCGACGACGGCCGGTGGAGCGACGACGACCTCTTCGTCCGGGGCCTCGACGCGATCCTCGCCACCGCCCCGGGGAGCTGACCGCCGCCGGTATTCGGCTCGCGCGCCGACCGGGCGGCTCGCTACCGTCCGGCCATGGTCCGCACCGTCCGCCTCGTCCTGGTCGACGCCACCGGCCGGATGCTCGGCGCGCTACCCGACTTCGACGTGCCGGTGCCCTGGTGGCAGGACGCGGCGGCGGTCGTCGCGGGCGCCCGCGCCGCGTACGACGTCGAGGTGACCGTGCTGCGGCTGCTGACCGGGCGGCGCGGCCGGCCACCCGGGGGCCACGTCAGCTACCTGGCCGAGGCGGCCGGCCCGGTGCGCGTACCGCTGCTGCCGGCGGAGGCGGTGCAGCCGGCGGCGCATCCGCTGCGCGCGCCCTACGCGCAGCCGGGCGGACCGGCGGCGAGCCTGGCCTGGGCCGCCGCGCAGCTCGACCGGCTGGGTCGGCCGGCGAACGTGTCGGCCCAGGAGCGCACCTGGAACCTGTCGGCGGTCTGGCGGCTCGACGGGCCGCACGGCACCGCCTGGCTCAAACAGGTGCCGGTGTTCTTCCGGCACGAGGCGGCGGTGCTGCGGCTGCTCGCCGACGACCCGGCCACCCCGAGGCTGCTCGCCGCCGACGACGAGGGGCGGATGCTGCTCGACCACGTGCCGGGGGAGGACCGCTACGGGGCCGACCCCGCCGAACGCGCCACCATCGCCGCCCGGCACCACGCCCTCCAGATCCGCACGCTGCCCGCCGCCGACCGGCTCGTCGCCGCCGGAGTGCCGGACCTGCGCGGCCCCGCCCTGACCCGGTGGCTGCGCGCGACGCTCGCCCCACATCCCGCCGCCGACCCGCTCATCGCCGGGCTGGAGGCGCGGCTCGACGAGGTGACCCGGTGCGGGCTGCCCGACACCCTCGTGCACGGCGACCTGCACCCCGGCAACGTCCGCGCCGACGGGCGGCGACACACCATCATCGACTGGGGTGACGCGTTCGTCGGCCACCCGGCCTTCGACATCCTCCGGCTGACCGAGCAGCTACCCGCCGGGTCGGCCGCCGCCCTCGTCGCCGACTGGTGCGCACGCTGGCGGGCCGACGTGCCGGGCTGCCGGCCGGAACGGGCGGTGGCGCTGCTGCGGCCGGTGGCGTGGCTGCGCATGGCGGCGGTGTACGCGATGTTCCTCGCCGGCATCGAGCCCAGCGAGCGGGTCTATCACGACCGGGACGTGCCGGAGAACCTGGCGCGGGCGAGCGCCGAAACCGGCTGACCGCCGCCGGAGGTGAAGAATGCCGACCGGAGGTCCCGTCCGGGAGGAATTCGCCGGTAGGGTGCCGGGGACCGCCACAGCCAGCAAAGGTGCCGCATGCTCTCCCGCGCCACGTCCGACATCGAATCGCCCGCGCTGATCCTGGAGCGCACCACCGCGCTGGTCGACTACCTGATGGCCGTCCGCGCCCAGCTGGAGAAGCCGGCCCGGACGGTGCCCACAGCGGACGTGTTCTGGCAGCACGACCTGCCCGAGCACCCCGACTGCCAGGTGGGCGTCTCGGCCGACGGGGTGAGCTGGCTCCAGGTCGGCCTGCCGGCGGCACCCCGGCGACTGAAGACCCCCGTCGAGTTCGTCGCGCACCTCGCCGACACCCCGCCCTACCCGGCCGAGCCGAGGCTGACCGGCGACGAGGAGACCATCGCGCGGCTGCGACCCCGCTTCGAGCAGTGGCGGGAGCAGGACTGGCGGCCCTGGGCCGAGCAGGCCGCCCGCACCGACCGGGTACGCCAGCTGCACCGCGCCCTGTTCGACCTGATGCACCGGGTCGACATGACCGCCGCCAGCCACGAACTCGTCTGGGGCCACGGCGTCATCCGCGTCGAGGTCGCCGGCCACCAGGTGCGGTACCCGCTGGTGGTGACCCCGGTCGCCGTCGAGTACGACCCGGACCGGTCGGTCGTACGGGTGGTGCCGCAGGGGCCGGCCCGGTTGCAGACCGATCCGCTGACCGGCCTCGACGAACGGTACCTGCGGCAACTGCTGGCCCTGGCCGGATCCGGCGGGCAGCTCGACCTCGACGTCTGGGCGGAGTTCGACAGGCGGGAGTTCTTCGAACGCGCGCTGCGCCGCCTCGGCCACGACCCGGTGCTGCGCGACGCCGACGCCCCCGCCCCCACCGGCCCGTACGTGCACGACACCGGGGTGCTGTTCGTCCGGCCCCGGCAGCGGATGCTGCGCCGCTTCCTGGAGGAGCTGCGGGCCCGGCTGCTGGCCGGCGACACCACCGGCATCGGCGCGCTCGCCGCCGTCCTCGCCCACGAGCCGAGCCGGCTGGAGATGCCGCAGGACCAGCCGCAGCGGTGGCAGCCGCTGGGGGAGCGGCTGCTCATGCCGCTGCCCACCAACGAGGCGCAGGAGTCCATCGCCCGCCGGCTCGCCCAGCACCGCAACGTCGCCGTGCAGGGGCCACCCGGCACCGGCAAGACGCACACCATCCGCAACCTCATCTGCCACCTGATGGCGCACGGCAAGCGGGTGCTGGTCGTCGCGCAGAAGGAGGACCCGCTGCGGGTGCTGCGCGACGGCCTGCCGCCGGAGATCCAGCCGCTCTGCCTGGCCGTGCTCGGTCGTTCCGCCGACCAGCTCGTGCAGCTCCAGCTCGCCGCCCGGGAACTCTCCGACCGGGGCGCCACCCTGGACCGTCGCGCCGAACAGCAGCGGGTCGACCGGCTGCGCCGGCAACTGGAGGAGGCCGAGCGGGACCTCGGGCTCGCCCTGGCCGGCCTGCGGGCGCTCGCCGAACACGAGTCCGCCCGGTACGAGATCGACGGCATCCGGCTGTCCCCCGGCGACGTCGGCGTGTGGCTGCGCGAACGGGCCGACCGCTACGGCGACATCCCCGACCCGCTCGCGGCCGACCTGGACGCCCCGCTGACCGGGGAGGAGTTCAGCGACCTGCTCGACATCGCCAGGCGTACCCGGCGGGCCGACCGGGCGCAGGCGTTGCGGGAGCTGCCGACGGCGGCCGACCTGCCGACCGCCGAGGCGATCCGGGACGACCGCCGGGAGCTGGCCGCGACCCGGCACGAACTGGACCGGCTCGCCGACGCCGGGGTGCTGATCGCCGAGGTACGCGCCGTCGGGCAGCCCGCCCTGGAGGAGCTCGGCGGGCAGCTCCGCGAGGCGCTGACCCTGCTCACCGAGCGGGAGGGCGCGTGGACCGACCGGCTCGGCGCGCTGTTGCAGGCCGACGCGAACTGGCGGATCCGGTGGGAGGACCACGTCGCCGCCAGCCAGCAGGCGCTCGCCGACCTGGCCGCCGCCGCCCGGGTCATCGCCGGGCACGAGGTCGCCGTCGCCGAGATCCACCTGACCGAACCGCGCCGGCTGCTGGCGCTGCTCGACGAGCTGCGGCAACGCTTCGCCGCCGGCAAGGGCGTCAACAAGCTCTTCCAGGGCACCCTGGCCCGGATCGCCACCGACTGCCGGATCGACGGCGAGGTGCTGCGCAGCGCCGACGACGTCGACATCGTCGTCGCGTACGTCACCCGGCGTCGGCTGCGGCAGGCGCTGGCCACCCGGTGGGCGGAGTGGCGCGCGCCGCTCGGCCTGCCCGCCGAGGTCGGCGACGATCCGGAATACTGGACGGGGCAGCTGCTCACCGCCGCCGCCACCGCGCTGGACTGGGACCGGCGGCGCTGGCCGACGCTGCTGCGCACCGTCCGCCGGGTGCTGCCGCGCGCCGAACACACCGTCGACGTACGCCGGCTGACCGCGCTGATCGCGTTGCTCGGCCGGGCCACGGCGGTGTTCGTCCACGACGAGCTGGTGGCCGAGGAGCACCGGCTCGACGCGCTGCTCCAACGCGGCATGTCCGGGGTGGAGGCCAGCGACCTGTGGCGGCTGCTCGACCACGCCTACCAGGGCGACCTCGACGGCTGGGACGCCCTGCTCGACGAGGTGCGCCGGCTCGCCGCCCTGCGCCCCGAGGCGCAACGTTTCGCCCAGCTCACCGCGCGGCTGCGGCCCGTCGCCCCGGACTGGACCGCCCAGTTCGAGGACGGCACCGCCGCCGCCCTGCACGGCACCGGCGCGGACTGCCTCGACCGGTGGCGGTGGCGGCGCGCGCAGACCTGGTTCGACCAGGTCGTCGGCAGCGTCGACCCGGTCGCCCTGGGCCGGCGCGTCGACCGCACCCGGGAACGCATCCGCCAGCTCACCCGGGAACTCGTGGTCGCGTCCGCCTGGTTGGAGGTGTCGCTGGCGCTGGACGACCGGCGGCGGGCCGCCCTCGCCGACTGGACCACCGCCCTGCGCAAGATCGGCAAGGGGACGGGGAAGAACGCCGCCCAGTGGCAGGGCCACGCCCAGAAGGCGATGACCGCCGCCGTGGACGCCGTGCCCGTGTGGGTGATGTCCGTCGACCGGGCCATCGAACAGTTCGCCGGCGGGGCGCGCTTCGACGTGGTCATCGTCGACGAGGCGTCGCAGGCCGACCTGTTCGCCCTGCCCGTCCTCACCCTCGCCGAACGGGCCGTCGTGGTCGGCGACGACCAGCAGATCGGCCCGCAGCTCTCCTTCGTCGGCAGCGTCACCGGCCTGATCAACTCACACCTGGTCGACGTGCCGTCGGCCGAGCACTTCGACCCGGAGAGCAGCCTCTACGACCACGCCGTCCGCCGCTCGCCCGAGCGCATCCTGCTCACCGAGCACTTCCGGTCCGTACCGGCGATCATCGGGTTCTCCAGCGACACCTACTACGGCGGCGAGATCGAACCGCTGCGCACCGACCGGCCCGCCGGCATCGGCGACCCGGTCGTCACCGTGCACGTGCCCGAAGGCGTCCGCCAGGACCTGTCCGGCTACGGCAACGTCAACGTCGCCGAGGCCGAAGCGCTCGTCGCCCGGGTCGCCGCGATCGTCGCCGACCCGGCGTACGCGGGCCGCAGCGTCGGCGTGGTCAGCCTGCTCAGCACCAGCGGGCAGGCCCTCTACCTGCTGGCCCGGCTGCGCGAGGAGATCGGCGAGGAGGAGATGGAACGCCGCCGGCTGCGCGTCGGCGACTCCTACACCTTCCAGGGCGACGAGCGCGACGTGGTGCTGGTGTCGACGGTGGTCTCCCCGCACCACGGACCGGTCGCCCCGTTCACCAAACGCGACCACCACCGTCGGGTCAACGTCGCCGCCTCCCGGGCCCGCGACCAGCTCTGGGTGTTCCACTCCGTGCAACCCGACGACCTGCGCCCCGACGACGCCCGGGGCCTGCTGCTGCGTTACTGCCAGAACGTCACCACCGCCGAGGAGGCGTACGACGACCTGGAGCGGCGCTGCGACAGCGACTTCGAACGCGAGGTGCTGCGACGCATGCTGCGCCGGGGGCTGCGGCCACTGCCGCAGTTCCGGGTCGGCTCGTACCGGATCGACTTCGTGCTGCCCGCGCCGGACGGGCGGCGGCTCGCCATCGAGTGCGACGGGGACGCCTACCACGGGCCGGAGCAGTGGGAGAGCGACATGCGCCGGCAGGCGGTGCTGGAACGGGTCGGCAACTGCGTGTTCGTGCGGATCCGGGGCAGCGTGTTCAGCCGGGACCCGGAGGCGGCGCTGGCACCGCTGTGGCAGCGCGTCGAGGAGTTGGGCATCGAGGGCCATCGGAAGGTCGAGGAGCACCCGTCCTGAACGGTCGCTGCTGGCTGCTGATACCGCTCTCAGCCCGTGCCCTGAGCTTGATGGGTAACCCGACACGCGAGTTGCGCTAACGGTGAGTGACTGCCTCAAGTTATAGCATCGACGCTATGGCCTGGGGTAGAGAACTGCGCTTCTACCTGGAGCACCGCGCGGTACGCGTGACGTACTGGATAGCTTCCGAGCGGAGGACCATCCTGTTGACGGTGTTCCGCAAGACGCGGATGCGGGAGGACCGGGAGATCCAGCGGGCTCGCCGGGCGCTTGAGCGGTGCATGGCGGAGCGGCACACCGTGAACGAGGGGGCAGAACGATGAGTGATCGCGTCGACTGGAACGACCTGCGTGACCGCCGGCTGGCCGAACCCGGAGCAGCCGAGGCGTACGAGGCGACCCGAATCGCCTACGAGCTGGGCCAGGAGGTTCGGCATCTGCGTGAGCGAAGTGGCTGGAGCCAGAGTCAGTTGGCGCGAGCTGCCGGGATGACGCAGTCCGCCGTAGCGCGGTTCGAGGCTGGCGGGACGATACCCACTCTGCCCGTCCTGGAGCGGCTGGCCGGCGCCCTCGACATGCGGCTCGATGTCAGGTTCACGCCGAACGCCGACGCGGCCTGAGAGCCGACCCTCCTCGCATCGGAGCACGTTGAGTCGCGACCGATCCGGGGAAGGCGCGCCAACGATTTCCTGACAATCCGGCCGTACGTTTCCCGTCATGACATCGAAGCCAACCCCCGGTCTGCGTCGTCGCGTCGGTGTCGCGGGAGCGGTCACCGCGCTCGTGACGACGACTCTGACCGGGCTCGCTCAGCAGCCCGCCACCGCCACGCCCGGAACGGTCGCCACCCACGCCGTGGCCGTCACCGACGCCGAGCGGCAGGCGGTGCTGGCGTACTGGACGCCGCAGCGGATCGCGGCTCTGAAGACCCCGTCGGCGCAGGTGCCGCCCGTGGCGAAGCCCGACGGCGCACCCTGGACCCGGACGGACGCCGTGTCGCGTACCGTCGGCCGGCTCTTCTTCACCGACCACGGGGAGGACAGCAGTTGCACGGCGACCGTGCTGGACAGCGCCAACCGCAGCACCGTGGTGACCGCCGCGCACTGCGTGAACAACACCGATCTCATCGGTGAGGACAACCAGTGGTCGGCCAACGTGCTGTTCATCCCCGGCTACCGGGATGGCCGGGCACCGTACGGCAGGTTCGTCGCCCGGCTGTCGGTGGTCTCCCCGACGTGGCTGCTCAACGACCAGATCGAGAGCCTCTACGACTCGTACGACCAGGCGTTCGTGGTGCTCCACCCGAACAGCGACGGCCGCCGGGTGCAGGACGCCGTCGGCGCTGCCCAGCGGATCGGCTACGACGTGCCGGGCGCGCGGGTGGTGCACCAGTTCGGCTACCCCCGGGCCAGCTCCGACGAGGCCCGCGAAGGGCTGCCCGAGTACACCGGTGAACGCCTCGCCTACTGCGCCGGCCGGGCGGTCGAGCAACAGTCCACCGAGGACTGGCCGGAGCCGCCCGGCCAGTGGGGAACCGAGTGCGTGATGGGCGGCGGCTCCAGCGGCGGCCCACGCTTCGCGCACTTCGACCGGTACACGGGGCTCGGCACCGTCGTCGGCGACAACTCCCACGGCTACATCCCGGGGAAGCGTTACCTGGTGGGGCCGCAGTTCAGCACGGCGATCACCCGCCCACTCTTCGAGCGGGCAAAACACAGCTGATCCGGGCTGGCACCGGGCAGCCCACCTCGTCACGGGCGTGGGCGTCCGGTGCCGCCGGCGGGTCCCCTCCGCCGCGAGGCAGACGATCCATGGTTCCTCGACACAAGCGGACAATCTGTCATCGCCCCTCAGGCGGCGATGGTGCGGGCCGCCGCGTACAGGTCACCAGGCAGCGGGGTCGCCAGCTCCCAGACGATCCGCATCGGCCGTTCCCCGCTGTGCTGCCGGTAGGTCATCGGGCCGGCGTACAGGTAGGCCGGTGCGCCGAGGTCCCGGTCCGGTACCCGGGTCTCCCGCACGAACAGGTGCACCGTCGAGCCCAGCGCCGCGTGGTGGATGTACCGCTGCCCGGTAGGGGACGACTCCGAGGTGGTGCTCTGCGACTCCCACTGGAACAGCCGCTCGGTGATCGCCCGGTCGGCGTACATGGTGGTGGGCGAGTAGTGCTGCTCCGACTTGACCAGGGTGACGAAGAACAGGTCGGCCTGCTCGGCTTCCAGCCACTTCACGCCTTCCCGCAGCGACCCGGGATTCGGCATCCCGAACGCCGCGCACGCCTCGTTGCGGCTGTAGCGGGCGTGCACCCGCAGCGTGCCGACCGGGGCGGTGACCCGGTGGATGCGGTCCCGCAGCACCTCGGCGACCTGGCGCAACTCCGTGCAGCGGGCCGGCGTTGCCCAGAGCCGGTTCAGCCGCTCGTCCCGGGAGGTCAGCGGCACGTTGGGTCCCCACAGGTCGAAGTGCAGCATGTCCCACAGCCGCCCGACCGGCGGCGGGTCACCGGCGGCGACCCGGGCCAGCAGGTCGAGCCGGTCGACGTCGTCGAGATGCAGCATCCGCCCGATCGCCCGGCCCAACTCCCGGTCTGCCGGGCCGGGGGCCGAGGTGTCCAGGCCGGCGAGCCGCCGCAGCCCGGTCCACCCGCCCACAGAGGCCGACCGGTAGACGTCCTCCACCTCCAGGCCCGTCTCCCGCAGGAATTCGGCGAGGCTGACGTCACCGAGCTGCCGCAGCTCGGCAACCAGACCCTTCTTGGACGTGGGCAGCGCGGTGCGCAGATTGGCGAGCACGATCTCCTTGGCGACCCGGTCGAGCTGCACGTGGCAGCCGCTGGGTAGCGACGGAAAGTCCTGCTCGACGGCGGCGCTGATGGCCCGGCGGCTGACCCCGGTCAGCGCCCGCCACCGCAGGTCGAAACGGAAGTTGGCGTGCTGCCCACCGATGAAGTCGAGCACGGTCAGGCACGGCTTGTCGTCGTCGAGGCGCAGCCCACGGCCCAACTGCTGGAGGAAGATGGTGGCGCTCTCGGTGGGCCGCAGCATCAGGATCGTGTCGACCATCGGCAGGTCGACACCCTCGTTGAACAGGTCGACCGTGAACAGCACCCGCAGCTTCCCGGCCTTGAACTCCCGCAGCAGCCGGTCGCGCTCCGCCCGGTCCGCCCGCGACGTGACCGCCGCCGACGGTACGCCGTGCCGGGTGAACCAGTCGGCCATGAACTCGGCGTGCCCGATACCCACGCAGAACCCGAGCGCCCGCATCCGGCCGGTGTCCACGGTGTCCCGCACGGCCCGGAGGATGATCCGCGCCCGCGCGTCGTCACCGGTGTAGACGCCGTCGAGATCCGCCAGGTCGTACCCCTGGCCGCGCCGCCAGCGCAGGTGCGACAGATCCGTGTCGTCGTGTACCCCGAAATACTGGAATGGCGCGAGCAGTTGCCGCTCCAGCGCCTCCCACAGGTGCAGCTCGACGGCGGCGCGGCCGTCGAACCACCGCCGCACGTCGCCGCCGTCGGCCCGGTCGGGCGTCGCGGTGAGCCCCAGCAGTACGCGCGGTGCCAGCCGCTCCAACAACCGGGCGTACGTCGGTGCTTCCGCGTGATGGAACTCGTCGACGATCACCATGTCGTACGCCTGCGGGTCGATCTCCCGCCGGTGCAGCGACTGGATGGAGGCGAAGACATGCGTCCAGTGCGTTGGCACCTGGCCGCCCACCAGCGTTTCGCCGAAGCTGCCGTCCCCCATGACCTGCCGGAACGTCGACAGGCTCTGCCGCAGGATCTGCTCCTGGTGGGCGACGAAGAGCAGCGAGTCGACGGTCTTGTTTCTGTGTAGCCGCCGGTAGTCCAGCGCGGCGACGACCGTCTTGCCGGTGCCGGTCGCCATCACCACCAGGTTGCGGTGCCGGCCGTGCACCTGCCGCTCGGCGTCCAGGTCCGCCAGGATCTCCGCCTGGTACGGGTACGGCCGCACGTCCAGGTTGGCGATCTGCGTCGGCGAGTCCTCGCGCCGTTCCCCGCGCAGCGCGCTGCGCAGTCGCTCGGCGTCCCGCGCAGCGTCGTAGCTTTCGAACGCCGGGTCGTTCCAGTAGTCCTCGAAGGTGGCGGTGAACGTGTCGATGACGTGCGGCTGCTCGACGTTCGAGATCCGGACGTTCCACTCCACCCCGTCGACCAACGCGGCCTTCGACAGGTTGCTCGACCCGACGTACGCGGTGGTCAGCCCGTGGTGGCGGCGGAACAGCCACGCCTTGGCGTGCAGTCGGGTGGTCCTGGTCTCGTAGGAGACCTTGATGTCGGCCCCGAGTTCGGCGAGCCGGTCGAGGGCGCGTTGGTCGGTCGCGCCCAGGTAGGTGGTGGTGATGACGCGTAGCTTGCCGCCGCGCCCGATCAGCTCACGGAGGGCGGGTTCGACGATGCGCAGGCCGTGCCACTTGATGAACGCGCAGAGCAGGTCGACGCGCTGCGCCGAAGCCATCTCGTGGCTGACCTCGTGGCCGATGCGGGGCTGGTGCTTGCCGTTGACCAGCAGCGCACCGGTGGAGAGCGGGGTGGTGGGGCGCTGCGGGAAGGTCGGCTGCGCCGGGGGCGTGGGTGGGGCGGCGATGGCGTGCAGGAGGTTTCTGGCGTCGGCGATCTGGTCGTGCTGGTCGGTCGCGGCGGGGCTGAGGGTGGCGATGGCCTCGGCGATCCGGTTGGTCAACTCGACCTGGTGGCGGAGCTTGTCCTCGCCGTTGGGGACAGCTTGCAGGGCACGGCCGATCAGGGCGGCGAGGTGACGGGTGAGGGGCTGGTGGGAGTCGGCGGGGTCCAGGGGGTGGTGCTGGACGTGAGCCGGGTCGAGGTGGCGGAGTTGAGCGGCGAGTTGATGGGTGATCAGATGCTCGTAGCTGCCCATCTCAAGCCCATCCATGATGGTGGAGGTTACAGTAGCGCGCCCATACTCAATGCGCGGTCATGCCAGGTTGAGTGCGTTGTTGAGAGACTTTTCGGAAGTGCAACTGATTTGTTCTTATCCGATGGCGTTCGAGGCGAATCCTGGGAGTGCTGGGAAGCTCTCTGCAGTCCACGCCGCACCCGTCATGCGATAGCGCTGGCGTAGGCCGCTGTCAGGAATCCGACAGGCTCGCATTTTCGTCCTTGTCGTAAGGCACACTTCGTGGCCGTGGTCGATGTTGCTTTAAGCGTACTTCCCGTGATAATTTCGTCCGCTGCCTTGATAGTGGCTGTAGTCTCCGGGCAGAGACAATGGCGGTCCGCGAGGAATGCGAACGCTGTAGCGGCAGTTTTGAAGCTCTTTGAAGAATATCGGGCCGACGAGCTGAGGTTGGCGCGGCGAGCGGTTTTTCGGATGGGGCAATTTCCGGCTGGCACTGCACCTGCACTGAGCAATCTACCTGACGACCTTAGGGTTCCTTGCGAACGAGTCGCCCATTATTTCGATCATGTCGGCCTCCTTGTGGGGCATCGGCTGGTACCCGCCAGGCCAATGATCTCCTTCTTTGGATTCGGCTGCGCAGCATTGTGGAGAAAGCTAGAGCCCTGCATCATTGCTGAACGCGAATTGCGAGAAGTTGGCTACTATCTGGGGTACTTCGAAGGATTTGCGGTGCTCTCCGAAAAGAGCGGTGCCGACGAGATGAACCGTGACGTTACGATTCATATGCGTTCCGGAAGAATGCGCCTTGAGTGAGCTGATCCGGCAGAAAGTTACCGAATAATGGACGCTGACCATCGCCAGCAGTGCTCTGGATGAATGGATCTATCGTCGACCGAGCGCCGCCGTGTTGTGTGGATTCCGTGCGCAGATCCCCGCTGCCGATTAATCGTTCGGCGAGGCTGCGCCGACCAGCGTCAGCACCTCTTCAACCAGGCGGGGAGTTGCGCCGAGGGTCATGGACGAGCGGGGGCGGTGGTTGCTTCCGTCGCGGTCGACGACGACGGCACCCGCCTCCCGAGCGATCGCCGTTCCTCCCGTCATGTCCCACGGGTGGTTGGACAGGGTAAGTGCCGCGTCGATCCGGCCTTCAGCCAGCCAGGCCAGGTCCAGTGCGGCGGTCCCAGTCATGCGCACTCGCTGCACCGTCTCGGCCAGCCGTGCCGTCAAGGAGAGTCTGGACCGGTTCTTGGAGGCGGCGTCCGAGCCGACGGCATAGTCACCGATCGCCACCACAGCGTCGCTCAGCCTGCTGGTATGGCTCACCCGGATGGGCTTGCCGTCGACCGTCGCACCGTTGCCACGGGCAGCGGCGTACCGGTTGCTCAGAAAGGGTGCCTCGATGACGCCGACGACTGCGTCATCCCCGTGCAGTAGCCCCAGCGACACCGCACACAGCGGAATGCCGCGTACGAAGTTGGCAGTCCCGTCGATCGGGTCGAGCACCCACTGCATCTCGCCGGTGCCCTGGACGCCGTCTTCCTCGCCAAGAAAGCCGATCTCGGGAGTGGCGGCCCGGAGGAAGGCGCGAACCTCCCGCTCGATCTCGTAGTCGAGTTGCGACGCGAAGTCCCGCTCACCCTTGGCGGTGAGCGGGCCGGGGGAGCGGCGCCGCATCATCTCGGCTGCCCGTGCCACTGCCTCCTCGGCCACCGGAAGCAGGTGTCGGTAGTCGCTCACAACTGCCGCCCTCGCTGCCACTGTGCCTCGAAGAACTGCTCGAAGACCGGATACAGGCAGGACCGGTCTTCCTGCCGTCTGACCACGAACGTCGGGGAATCGACACCTCGGCTCACCGGCAGGTACGGCTGCGCGACACAGAGGTCATCCACCAAGACCACGTTGAAACGTAGCGTGTCGTCGTAGACGGCCAGTTCCAGGCGATCACGCAGCTCTTCCGGCAGCCGCTCCCGGACCCGCATCAACGTCTCGATGTTCAGCTTGGTCAGGCCGGAGAGCTGACCTGAAGAGAACCCTTCCTCCGCCTCGCGTGCCTGTACGGCCGAGCCTGCGGGATCAAGGAACAGGCAGCGGGCCCGGCCACCTGCGTCGAGGAGGTCACGCCACTGGCTGTCCGCGAAGCCCTGAGCAAGCAGGTTGAGCGAGAGCCCGACAGCACGAACCGTCTTCGCGCCGCCCAGAAGATGGTCGGGCGAGATCTGGGTGGAGAACTCTGATCGGCTCGAAAAGACGGCGACGAGGTCACCGAGTTGCGTCGCGTCGCTGACCGGCGCATCAGGCGTAGCGGTGGGGCATGGCGCTGCGGCTCGCAGCGCGGCCGTGAAGCGGTCCCGTGCCTCCACCGGAGCCTTGCCGAACGTGGTGTCGAGGGCCGATTGCATCTCAGGGCGCGGAGTGACGCCAGCGCCACCGGCTTCCCACTTGGACACCGTCCGCTCGGCCACACCGAGATGTGCCGCGAAGTCGCGGATGCTCATGCGGAGGGCATGGCGGAGGGTCCTGCTCTCCTGACCGCTCCATCGCTGCACGGTCGTCATGGTGCCGCCTCAGCTCATGTCGAGTTAGGTCAACGTGCACTGTATCGACAGTTGGTGCAGCACGGTGACCGCGTAGGTGCAGTCCGTGGTCATGTCGTCAGCGGGGCCGTCTGAACAGGGTTGATGCATGGCCCGGGGCGGGTGCTGGGCTCCGGGGCGTGTCGACCCGAACGACGCGACCTCGCCCCCGCCCGCCCCGGTGCCCGTCACCCTCCCGCCGACGTACAGGGGCCGCAGACACCATGAACACCGCCGCAGCAGACCTCCCCGTCCCGGCCACCAACCAGGAGGAAGGAGCGCACATCCCGGCCCCGGGTCGGCTGTCCGATCGTGTGCAGGTCACGCCGGAGGAGATCGTCCACCGCTGGTTGCGGTTGGTGACGGCGGACGCGGAGTTGTCCCCGTACCTCATCGGGGTGGATCGGGTTCGGCTGGCCGCGCACCTGACGGCGAGCGTGGCCGCCGCGCTCGCCGGGGAGCCGGCGGACGCCTGGGGTGGGCTCGGCCTGTCCGAGGAGCAGCACCGGCGCATCGGTGACTACCTGGTCGGGGTGTGCTGGGCGGCCGACCTGCCCGACGAACGGATCGCCCGGGTGCGGCGGGCGGTGGCCCGGTGAGGGAGGCCGACGAGTTGCGGTCGGCGCTGCCGGATCGGCTCGCCGCCCACGATGCCGAGCTGCTGATCGCCACGCTCCGCCGGCTCGCCACCGACCCGGAGCCGGCGGCGCAGGCGGTGACGCTGGCCGTGCTGGGCCATGCCTTCCGCCGGTTTGCGTTGCTGCCGCACGCGGAGCTGATCAGTGCGCTGGCCGGTGCCGACGTGCCGGTGGAGTTGCTGCGGCAGGCGGCGGCGCGGGCCGACGACGATCCGCCGTGGCGGCCCGCCCAGGTGCTCGCCCGCGACAACCCCGGCGACCACATCGCAGTCCTGACGGTACGGCCGTGGCGGCGGCTGCGCTACCGGCCGGGCCAGGCCGTCGCCGTCAGCACGACGCGCAGTCCCGGTCGGTGGCGCTGGTATTCCCCCGCCAACGCGCCCCGCCCCGAGGGCACCGTCGAACTGCACGTTCGTGCCATCCCCGCCGGCAGCGTCTCGGTCAGCCTCGCCCACGAGATGAACCCCGGCGACGTGGTCTGGCTCGGGCCGCCCCGCGACACCGGCCAGCACCTGCGCGGCGGTGACCTGCTGCTGGTGGCCGGCGGCACCGGTCTGGCGCCGTTGCGCGCCCTGATCGAACAGGTCGCCGCCGCCCCCGACGGCCGCCGGGTCACCCTGGTCGTCGGTGCCCGCACCTTCGTCGACCTCTACGACCCGGTCGCCCTCGACAAGCTCCAGTGTGCCCACGACTGGCTGACCATCGTGCCCGTCTTCTCCGACGACCCCGAGGCACACCCGGCCGAGCAGGGCGACGCGCTCACCACCGCGCTGCGCCACCACCGACCCCACCAGCAGGTGTACGTCTGCGGCCCGCCCGCGATGCTCGACGACGCCCGCCGTTGGCTGCCCCTGGCCGGGGTGCCCGTCGACCACCTCCACCTGCCCGATCCGGCAGCCCCGTAGGCCCCGTGGTGAAGCAGGAGAGCAGGTCTGCCGGTCGCAGGGCTCAGGACCGGACAACAGCGCCGGCCGGGGGGAACAGCAGCACCCGCACGTAGGGCAGGTCGACGAACGCCCGCGTGATCATCGGCTGGACCACATCCCAGTCGAGCCCGCCCGCGCCGCAGCCGAGGGCGGGCACCGCCAGCGAGCGGATCTCTCGCTCCCGGACGACCCGGGCGAGATCGGACAGGCCCGACTCGATGTCGGGCAGCTTCGCGCTGGCCCGCCAGTGTCCCTTGGTCGGGAAGTTGATGACATAGCGGGTGGCGACCGGCCCGGCCGGAGTCGACCACGAACATCCGGCCCAGCCGCACGTCGCCCGCCGCGCAGGCGGCCCGGTAGGCGGCGTAGTTGGCGGGGTGGGCGTGCTTGAACTGGCGGGCGATCCCCTTGCCCATCACCCCCACGGTGTTGACGGCGTTGACGAGCGCTTCGGCGTCGGCGGTGAGCAGGTCACCGTCGCTCCAGACGATCATTCGTGCCCCTTCCTGATGCTGCTGTCGTACCAGCCGGGTGTGACGTGGACGCCCTGTCGGCGCAGGCCGGTAGGGTGCGGGAACGCTGGGGAGGAGAGGCCGATGATCGGGCTTGAGGTGCCGCCCGCCGTCGAGGCGGAACGGGTCGTCGCGGCCGTCCTGGCCGATCTGCGCGCAGGCGACCACCGGGGCGTGGTGGTGGACTCCCCGCCCGGGGCCGGCAAGTCGACCCTCGTGGTGCGGGCCGCCGTCGAGCTGGCCGCCGCCGGTGAGCCGCTGACGATCGTGGCGCAGACCAACGAGCAGGTCGACGACCTCATCGACCGGCTGGCTACCAAGGCCCCCGAGCTGCGCATCGGCCGGTTGTCGGCGACCGACTACCGGCCGTCGGAGCGGGTCCGGGGGCACGACACGGTCCGGGTCGCGTCGAAGGTCGCCGACCTGGGCGACCCGGCCGTCACCATCGGTACGGCGGCGAAGTGGGCCACGGTCACCACGGGGCGGTGGCCGTGGGCGATCGTCGACGAGGCGTACCAGATGCGCTCGGATGCCCTGCTGCGGGTGGCCGGGCGGTTCGAGCGGGCGCTGTTCGTGGGCGATCCCGGGCAGCTCGACCCGTTCTCCACCGTCGAGACGCTGCGTTGGACGGGCCTGAGCTGGGACCCGATGCAGGCGGCGGTGGCGGTGCTGCTGCGGCACAACCCGGAGCTGCCGGTGCACCGGTTGCCGGTGTCCTGGCGGCTGCCCGCGTCGGCGGCCCCGGTGGTCGCGGCGGCGTTCTACCCGTTCACCGGCTTCCGCGCCGGCACCGGCCCGGCCGACCGGGCGTTGACGCTGACCCGGCCGGGGCCGGGCGACGTGCTCGACGCGGCGGTGGAGCTGGCCGCCGGCACCGGCTGGGCGTTGCACGAGCTGCCGGCCCGGCACACCCTGCGTACCGATGCGGAGGCCGCCGCGGCGTGCGCCGCGCTCGCCCTGCGGGTGCTGCACCGGGGCGCGGTCGCGGTCTCCGAGCACGCGCCGGCCGGCGCGCCGGTGACCGCCGACCGGATCGCCGTCGGCGCGGCGCACCGCGACCAGGTCGCCGCGATCCGCGCCCACCTCGGCCCGGCCGGGGCGGACGTCACGGTGGACACCGCCAACCGGCTCCAGGGCCGCGAGTACGACGTGACGATCGTGCTGCACCCGCTGTCCGGCCGGCGGGACGCGACGAACTTCCACCTGGAGTCGGGGCGGCTGTGCGTGCTGACCTCCCGGCACCGGCACTCCTGCATCGTGGTGGCCCGCGCCGGCATCGGTGAGCTGCTGGACGCCCACCCGTCGACGGAGTCGGTGCACCTGGACGTGCCGGTGAAGTTCCCCGACGGCTGGGCCGCCAACCAGACCACCATGACGTTCCTGGCGGGGCACCGGCCGTAGCCGGGACGGTGAACTGTGGGTACGCGACGATCCGTACTGAGTGGTGTGCGGACGACGGAACTGGTCACCTGCCCCCGGAGCGTGTTCGACTGGCTCGGCCCGGCCGGCGTGCGCGCGGTGGTGATCCGCTGGCTGCGCCTGGTCGCGGCGGACGCCGAGTTGGCCCCGTACCTGATCGGGTTGGACCGGCCCCGGTTGGCCGGTCGCCTGACCGCCCAGCTGGCCTCGGCCCTGGGCGGCCCGGGTGGCGGGCGGGCCGTGGGTGGGGCGTGGCGGCGGCTCGGGCTGACCGACGAGCAGCACTGGCGGGTGCTGGACTACCTGGCCGCCGTGCTCTGCGGCCTGGGCCTGCCGGTCGACACGATCGTCGCGGCCCAGCGCGCCGTCGCCGGGGAAGCCCGCGCCTGACGGCGGTCAGCCCCAGTTGTCGCCGTACTCGCGGACCCCGTCGACGTCGAGGGTGATCCGACTGTTGGGGGTCCACGCGCCGGTGGCCGCCTGCCAGCTCGGGTCGTCGCGTTCGTCGATCGTGGTCCAGTTGGGCCGGTGCAGCCGCAGCTGGATGGGCCCGGAGGAGGCGCCGGGGGCCAGCACGCCGGTGTCGAAGGTCAGCTCCACCCAGCCGGGGAAGGGCGTCCCGGGCACCGGGTAGACGGTCGGGGTCTGCGTGGGGCCGGGGCCGGGCGGCGGCGCGGGCGGCGGAAAATACTGGAGGGTACGCCGGATGTGGTCGCAGCCGAGCGTCGCCCAGTCGCACTCGGTGGTCAGGGCGGCGTTGCCGTTCTCGAAGCGCAGGTGGTAGCGGACCCGCACGGTGGTCAGGTCCAGCGGCCGGCCGCCCGTGTTGGTGATGTTGAGGCGGAACTGGGCCTGGTTGTCGGTGGGTGCCCAGTCGAGGTTGAGGTAGTCGACCTTCGCCCGCCCGTACGCGGTGCGCACGGTGGTGACCGCCGAGGTGTCGGAGTAGCCGCCGATGGCGTACGCCTGCAACGCGATCCGGTAGTCGGTGCCCGGGGCCAGGTCGGTCAGGGTGACGGCGTTGGTCTGCGTGCTGCCCAGGCCCCGGTAGGCGTTCGGCCCGATCGGCGAGCGCACGTCGTAGGTGATCGGGCCGCCCGGCTCGCCCTTCCACGTCGACGGGGTCCAGGTCAGACTCAGCCGGTGCGGGTCGTTGGCGACCACCACGGGTGCGCCGGGGGTGGTCAGCGCCGGGGTGTCGTCGGCACGGGCGGCGCTGACCGCGACCAGGCTGACGAGCACGGCGGCAGCGGCGGTGGCGGTGACACGACGGGCACGCATACCCCGGATGGTACGGAGTTCCATGCACACTCATCAATGACAGGACTGGTGATTCGTTTGCGTCATCAGCTCGACAGCATCCGCATCACCTCACGGCACCGCCGACCACCGAGGACCCGGAACGGCCCCGCAGGGCGGACGCCCGTCACCAGGGCAGCACCCCGTACGAGTCGTCGGCGGCGCGGTGCCCCCAGAGCTGCCCGGTCGGCCCGCCCGCCGCAAGCGTCGCCAGCCGCACGCTCACCTCGGCACCCTGCTCGGCGGTGCGGTACCCGGAGTGGCCGTTGAAGTCGGTCGCGCAGTAGCCCGGGTTCGCCGCGTTCACCCTGACCGGGGTGTCCCGCAGCTCCTTGGCGTACATCGCGGTGAGCATGTTCAGCGCGGCCTTCGACGACGGGTACGGCACCGAGGTCAACGGCCACAGGAAACTCTCCGGGTCGGTCATCGCGGTGATCGAGCCGACCTCGCTGGAGACGTTGACGATCCGTCCGGCCGGGGCGCGCAGCAGCAGCGGCAGGAACGCGTTGGTCACCGTGACCACCGCGAAGACGTTCGTCTCGAACACCTCGCGCAGGGTGGCCAGGGTGGTCTCGCTGGGCCGCGCCATCCCGTCGGCCCGGACGATGCCGGCGTTGTTGACGAGCACGTCGAGCCGGCCGTACTCCCGCTCCACCTGCTCCGCCGCGGCGGCCACCGACACCGGGTCGGTCACCTCCAGCGGCAGCGGATGGGCGTCCGCCCCGCCGTCGCGCAGCGCGGCCACCGCCGCCGCGCCCCGGTCGGCGTCCCGTGCCCCGACCAGCACCGTCATCCCCCGCGCGGCGAGTTGCCGCGCGGTGGCGTACCCGATTCCCCGGTTGCCCCCGGTGACCAGGGCGAGTGGCGTCGTCGTCATGGTGTCGAGCGTGCCGGCTCCACGGCGGGCGCGGGAGAGGTCGGCGCAGCCTGGTACCGGCGGTACCACCCTGCGCGCCGCACGCTGCGGCAGGCTGTACGCATGACGTTGCGCCGCGCCGAACTGGCCACCTTCCTGCGCAGCCGCCGCGTGCGGTTACGTCCCGTCGAGGTCGGCCTCCCCGAGGGGGTACGCCGCCGCACGCCCGGCCTGCGCCGGCAGGAGGTCGCCCAGCTCGCCGGCATCTCCGTCGACTACTACGTCCGGTTGGAGCAGGGCCGGGGAGCGCACCCGTCGGGGCAGGTGCTGGGTGCGTTGGCCCGCGCGCTGCTGCTCGGCCGGGACGAACGGGAGTACCTGTTCCGGCTGGCCGGTCAGGGGCCGCCGCCGGTGGCCGGCCCCAGCGCGGTGGTGGCGCGGGGAATGCGGCACCTGATCGACGCGATGACGGAGACCCCGGCCTACCTGGCGGACGCCAGGTACGACGTACTGGCCTGGAACCGGCTGGCCGGGCACTTCGTGGGGGACCTGCCGACCGACGACCGCAACATGATCCGGTGGTGGTTCCGGCAGGAGGCGTCCGTGCCCTGGACCGACGCGGAGACGCTGCGCTTCGCCCGCGACTCGGTGGCCGACCTGCGCGCCGCCTACGGGCGTTACCCCGGCGACCGGGAGCTGGCCGAGCTGGTCACCGAGCTGCTCGGCGTCTCGCCGAGATTCGCCGCCCTGTGGGCCGAACACGACGTGGCCACCCGCCGGCCGGTGGTCAAACGGGTGGCCCACCCCGAGCTTGGACCCCTGGAGTTCGAGTGCCGGGTGCTGCTGGTGCCGGAGAGCGACCAGCGGTTGATCGTCTATACCGCCGCGCCCGGCTCACCGACCCGCGAGGTCTTCCGCCGTCTCGGCGAGCGGATCGCCGGCTGAACCGCGCCCGCTCAGGCGGGGATGTAGTCGAACTCGTCCGGGTTCGGGCCGGTCCGGCCGGCCTCCCCCCTGTCCAGCCCGCTGATTCGCTCCATCGCCGTGTCGTCGAGGGTGAAGTCGAAGATCCGGAAGTTCTCCTCGATCCGCTTCGGGGTGGTCGACTTCGGGAAGACGATGTCGCCGCGCTGCACGTGCCAGCGCAGCACCACCTGGGCGGGGGTGCGGCCCAGCTGCTCGGCGACGTCGACGATCGTCGGGTCGTCGAGCACCCGGCCCTGGGCGATCGGGGACCACGCCTCGGTGAGGATGTTGTGCTCGCCGCCGTACGCGCGCACCTGCTCGTTGGTGAGGTACGGGTGCACCTCGATCTGGTTGACCGCCGGCACCACGTCGGCCTCGGCGGCCAGTCGCTCCAGGTGCGGCACCTGGAAGTTCGACACCCCGATCGAGCGGGCCCGGCCGTCGCGCTGGAACTCCTCCAGGGCCTTCCAGGTGGAGACGAAGTCGCCGTCGTAGCGGGTGGGCAGCGGCCAGTGGATGAGGAACAGGTCGACGTAGTCCATCTTCAGCGCGGACAGTGTCGACTCGAACGCCCTGCGGGCGTCCTGCGGGCGGTGGAAGCCGTTGTTCAGCTTGCTGGTCACGAAGACCTCGCCCCGGTCCAGCCCGGAGGCGCGGACCGCCTCGCCGACCTCCGCCTCGTTGCCGTACATCTCGGCGGTGTCGATGTGCCGGTAGCCGATCTCCAGCGCCCGGCCGACGGCCTCGGCGGTGTCCTTCGGCTCGATCTGGTAGACCCCGAAGCCGAGCTGCGGGATGGTGTTGCCGTCGTTGAGGCTGATGTCGGGAACGGTGTTGGCCATGCCGGTGGATTACCCGGTCGGGCGGTTTCCTCACCGCCCGACCGGGGTGATCTGAGACAACCGGCCCGTTCAGCCCCAGATCGCGGTGGCCCACTCCGGGTGGTCGACGAACGGGTTGCGGTTGCCCTGCCAGCGCTCGTAGATACGCTGGTTGCGGCGCTGCTCGAAGGCGTCGGGCGGGTCCTGCCGGTGCCACTGCAGCAGCACCGGCAGCCGGCCCAGGTAGGGCGCGGAGCCGTTGGTGACCGAGTTGTTCATCTCCAGGTTCGGCCAGCCGTCGTCGCCCTCGTACCGGATCGCCATATACATGATCATGCGGGCGACGTCGCCCTTGACGGCGTTGCGGGGCTCGAACGAGTCGGCGTCGCTGTAGCTGCCCGGGGCCTCGGCTACCGCGCTGCCGCCGGTGTCGAAGTCCTTGTTGCCGCGGGTGGAGTTGACCGTCACGTCCTCGGGGCGCAGGTGGTGCACGTCGGTGCCCGGCCCGGTGGCGGTGCCGAAGTCACCGTGCGACTTGGCCCAGACGTGCTCCCGGTTCCAGTCGTTGGCTCCACCGCCGTTGCTGCTCTTGCTCTGCGACCGCCCGCTGTAGAGCAGGACCACGTTGTTGGCGTTCGCCGGGTCCTGGTCGGTGTCCTTCAACGCCTCCCACACCTGGTCGTAGTTGAGCTTCGTCTGGGTCTTGATGATGGTGTGCAGGGACGTGCGCAGCGCGCTGCCGGTCTTGCCCATCGCGTTCGCGTAGTACGTCGAGTCGTACGGCCCGGTGGAGCCGGTCGGCCCGGGGGTGGGGGAGGCGGTGGCGGTGGGCGTCGGGGTGCCGCCGCCGAGGCTCATCGCGGTCGGGCTCTTCAACCCGCCGTGACTGAAGTACGCGGTCAGCGTCCCGGTCGCGGTGACCTGCCGGCCGCGCAGCGACGGGTTGGTCAACAGCCCGAACGTGCTGCGGTAGTCGGCGGTGATCTGGACGTAGAGCATCCGGCTGGTGCCGGTCTCGGTGGCCGTGTCGGCCAGGGCGATGGCGGTGTCGGCGGTGTAGCCGGAGGTGAGCACCGTGCTGGTGGCGGTCGGCTGGCCGATGACGTACCCGGTGACCGTGGCGGTCCGGCCGTCCTGGCTGGCGAGGGCCTGCGCCACGGTCGACGTGGCCGCCGCGGACGCCGACGTCGCGACCACCGTCACCGGGATCGCCAGGGTGACGGCGGCGGTGAGTACGGTGACCAGCCGCCCGGTTCGCGGGCGGATGCTGCTCTTCATATCCATGCCCGGCGATGTTATCGGCCGGAACCCGCCCGGCGGGAGGTCGCCGGGGTGAATTCCCGTCGACCGTCTCGCCGACGCTGCGCCGGACACCGGCCGGTGCCCGGCGGGCCGGGCGACGCCGGGGCCGCGCGGGCCCCGGCCCGGTGCCTCACTTGACCAGCGGCTGGCCCTGCTTGTCGCGGAACGCGCCGACCAGGATCATGATCAGATCGATGAACGTCCAGATGCCGAACCCGCCGATGGTGATCAACTGGAGCACGCCGGTACCGACCTTGCCGGTGTAGAACCGGTGCGCGCCGAGCACGCCGACGAAGAAGCAGAGCAGCAGGGCGACGACCCAGGACTTCTGAGTGGTGACAGGAGCGGTCACTGCGGTCCTTTCTCGGGTGGAGACAGCCGCGGGAGCGTATCCACCGCCCCGGCCCCACACAAGATCGAGACAGCCGGCTCCGCCCGGACGGACGAGCAGGTCCGGGCCGGTCAGGCCGGCTTCCCCCGACTGCGGGCCGACGCCGCAGGGCGCGCCGGTGCCCGTTGCTCCCGCCCGGTGCGGTCGGGCCGGGACGGCTCAGCGGGCACGCACGGCGGCGGAGGCGACCCGGAACCCGATCGTCCGGTCGACCAGCCGCTCCACCAGTTCCGCCTTGCGTAGGCCGGTCACCCCGCGCAGGCCGAGCCGGGCGGCCAACGCCCGCAGGTCCCGCACCGCCCAGGGTGTCAGGTATTCCGTGCCGTCCCGGCGGTGCGCGAACGCGTCCAGGGTGGCCGACGCGGCGGCCAGGTCGACGCCCGACGGGGCGGACGGCGTCGGTGCAGCCGGCCGGTCCGCACCATTTCGGGGCGGCGTCACCGGGGCGACGACCAGCCGGGCCCGCCCCTGCGCCAGCGCGGCGGCGTCGGCGGCCGACAGCCCGGCCAGCAGCTCGTCCACCCGGGCCAGGACGCCGACCGCGACGTCCCCCGTCGACTCCGGACCGCTCACACCGTCACCTCGCGGGGTTGCAGGTGGGCGATGAACTCGGTGGTGATCTGCCGCAGCTCCTCCTGCACCACCGGCGAGGTGACCCGGTTCCGCAGCACCACCGGGACGCCGCGCGGGGTGTTCCCGGCGAACAGGGTGACGTTCTCCCGCAATGCGGTGGGGAAGACCGGCAGGCCGAGCGCCCGTACCTGGTCCAGGTAGCCCTGGTGGGCGGCGATCGGCCGCTGCGCGGTCAACTGGATCATGGTGAAGACCACCCCGGCGACGTCCGGGGCGACCTTGTGGTGCCGGCGGCTGGTGGCGAACCGGCGGGCGTCGGCGTTGTACCGGTCCACCAGTTCCCGGACGCTGCCGCAGAGGTGGTCGATGCCGAGGGTGGACAGGTAGTCGGCCTTCGCCGGGATGAGCAGGTGGTCGCTGGCGATGACGGCGGACTGGGTGACCACGTTGAAGTTCGGCGGGCAGTCGATCAGCACCAGGTCGTAGCCGTCGAGGGCCGCGTCGTGCAGCCCCTCGGCCAGCGCGCCCCGGACCCGGAACAGCTCCCGGTCGTAGTCCTCCCCGTCGGCCACGCCCCGGGCCAGCGCGAGGTCGATGTCGGCCAGGCCGAGGTGCGAGGCGATCAGGTCCAGCCGGCCGGCCCCGGTCAGGTGGGCGTTGGCCGGGCCGGGGGAGACCACAAGTTCACCCAGCGTCACCGCCGGGGTGTCCCCGCGCAGGCCGTCGTACCAGCGTTTCACGGTACGGCCGTCGCGCAGCCGTTCCCGCCAGTCGTCCGGGTCGTAGAAGCTGAACGTCAGGCTGGTCTGCGGATCGAGGTCGATCAGCAGCACCTTCATCCCCCGGTTCGCCAGTTCGGCCCCGAGGTTCGCGGTCACGGTGGTCTTGCCCACCCCGCCCTTGTAGTTGATCACGGACACGACGTACACCGACGGCACCTCCCCAGAGGGGGAACCGTAGCCGCCCGGATGGCGTCTGACCATCCATGATGCCCATTCCGAGCGGTCACGCTCCGCGATCGGGCCGCCGGCTCGCCGCCGCCGGCATCGGGCTCGCGGCCCTGGCCGTGCCGCTCTGGGCGATCGGCATGACCCGGTGGCAACCGCTCACCGAACCGGTCGGCCCGTGGTCGGAGCGGCTCCCCGAGGCGTCCACCTACTGGGCCCGCGACCTGCGTTTCCTGGCACTGATGGCGGTCGTGTGCGGGTTGGTGCTGGCCGGTGCGGGCCGGCGCCCGTGGCTGACGCCGGCCGTGCTGCTCGGCGGCGGCGCGCTGGCCGCCGACATCGCCGTCGACCGGGCCGACCTCACCGGCCCCGGCGCGACCGTGTCACTCGTCGCCGCCGGCTGGCTGGCCGTCGGCGTCACCGTGCTGCTCGCCGTACGCCGGGACGGCGCGACCGGTGTGGACGGTCCGCACCGTCGGACGGCCGGGGCCGGCGCGGTGGGAGCGGCCGGGCCGGACCGTACCGTCCCGGGGGTGGGCCCGCACCGGACGGGCGGCCGGGACCGGGCCGTCCTGGCCGGGGTGGCCGCCGTCGCGGCGGTGCTGGCGCTGACCGCCGTGCTGACCCGGTCGCCTACCGGCCGGGAACCCGCGCTCGACCCGGCGGCCCTGGTCACCGCCCTGCTCCTGCTGGCGGTGACCGTGGCCGGCGCGGCGGCTGCCGCCCCCGCCCGGGGTCGACGTCGGCTCGCCGCGGCGGTGGGCCTGGCCGTGACCGGCGGGATCGGCCTGCCGCTGGTCCGGCTCGTCGGGCCAGCCGGCCGACTCGTGCCGGTGGCGCTGCTCGGCGCGGTCCTGCTGCTGGGGGTGACGCTGCTGACCCGCCCCGCCCTGCCGGCCAACCGGTACGCGGTGCTCGTCCCGGTGGTCCTGCTCGCCCCGCT
This sequence comes from Micromonospora sp. WMMD730, assembly GCF_049178955.1. NCBI lineage: Bacteria > Bacillati > Actinomycetota > Actinomycetes > Micromonosporales > Micromonosporaceae > Micromonospora > Micromonospora sp. WMMD730. The sequence goes on along the minus strand of NZ_JBMHML010000002.1, from coordinate 6,051,620 downwards.
CGCGCTGTGGCACGTCGCGTTGCTGGTCAGCGCGGTCCTCTCACCCGGTGCGCCGTTGACCGTGCTGGCCGGCAACAGCCCGGTCGGCGGCGGCGACCCCGAAGTGCTCCCCGCGCTGACCGGCCTGGTCGCCGGCCTCGGCACCGCGCTGGTGCTGACCCGGGCGGCAGGCGTCCCGGGGCGGCCCGGTCACCGCCCGGCACCGCCGGCCGGTGGGTCGGCACGGCCGGCCAGCGCGGAGCGCCGGTACCCGTAGCACGCGTAGATCAGCCCGCCGAGCAGGAACCAAGCGGCGAACCGCAGCCAGGTGACGTGGTCGAGGAAGCTGATCAGCCAGACCGAGAAGACCACCCCGAGCGCCGGCACCACCGGCATCCCGGGCAACCGGAACGTGCGCGGGGCGTCCGGGCTGCGGTAGCGCAGCACGATCACCGCGACGCAGACCACCACGAAAGCCAGCAGGATGCCGATGTTGGTCAGCTCGGCGGCCTGCCGGATCGGCAGGAAGCCGGCGATCACCGCCGAGGCCACCCCGACGATCCAGGTGACCCGGGTGGGCACCCGGCGCACCGGGTGCACCTTGGCGAACCAGGCCGGCAGCAGGCCGTCGCGGCTCATCGAGAACCACACCCGGGTCACCCCGAGCATGAAGGTGAACATCACCGTCAGGATGCCGATGATCGCCCCGACGGCGATGACGCTGGCCAGGCCCGAAAGGCCCACCGAGGCGAACGCGGAGGAGAAGCCGCTCTCCGGGTCGATGTCCCGGTAGTTCTGCATCCCGGTGAGCACCAGCGTGGCCAGCACGTACAGCACCATCGAGATGACCAGCGACCAGACGATCGCCTTCGGCATGTGCCGGCGGGCGTCGCGGGACTCCTCGGCGGCGGTGCTCATCGCGTCGTACCCGAAGACGGCGAAGAAGACCGTCGCCGCGCCGGTGAACGCCCCGCCGAGCCCGAACGGGAAGAACGGCGAGTAGTTGGCGGTGCGGACGTGGAAGAAGCCGACCACGACCACCAGCAGCACCACGGCCACCTTCACCCCGACCACTACCGTCTCGAACCGGGCGGCGGTCCGGATGCCCAACGTCAGCAGGAAGGCGATCAGCAGGCAGAGCAGCACGGCGAACAGGTCCACCACGTGCCCGTCGCCGGTGCCCGGGGCGCCCAGCATCCAGGCCGGCAGGTCGACGCCGAGCTGCCCGACGAGGAAGCCGAAGTAGCCGGAGATGCCGATCGCCACCACCGCCACGATCGCGGTGTACTCCAGCAGCAGGTCCCAGCCGATGAACCAGCCGACCGCCTCGCCGAGCACCGCGTAGCCGTAGGTGTAGGCCGAGCCGGCCCTGGGGATCATGCCGGCGAACTCGGCGTACGACAGCGCCGCCGCCGCGCTGGCCAGGCCGGCGATCAGGAACGACACCAGCACTGCGGGACCGGCGGTCTCGTTGGCGACCGCCCCGGCCAGGGCGAAGATGCCGGCGCCGATGATGCCGCCGACGCCGATCGCGGTGAGTTGCCACAACCCCAGCGAGCGGGACAACCCCTGGTCGGTCTCGTCGGCGATCTCCTCGACCGGCTTGCGGCGGAAGATCCCGCCGCGGTCGACTGTGGAGGCCATCGTCGTCCCCTTCCGCCGGGAATGCATCCACCTAGGTTGATACTCCCTGGGCGGCGGATGCACAATCGGCGACGACCCGGTCACGCTCGAATGAGGTTGCCGGGTGGCCGGACCGGGGACACCTGGCTACGGCTGCGGCGGGGCCTGCCCACCCGGGGGCGGGGCCGCCCGCCAGTACTGCCGTCCACCCTCGTCCCGGACGACCACCCCGATCCGGGCCAGTTCCCCACCCAGCTCCCGGACGTCGCGCGCCCGGTCGGCGTCGACGGCCCGCTGGCGGGCGCGCAGCAGCGGGTCCGCCCCCGGCGGCAGGTCGGGCAACCCCTCCACCCACCGCCGGTACGCGTCCCGGTGCGGGTCGGCGTCCCGCCACGGCCACCCGTGCCCGTCGAAGGCGTCCTTCAGCCGCTGCCGGCTCAGGTCGGAGCGTTCCCGGGCCAGCTCCGCACCGGCCGGGCCGAGCAGCACCAGTTCCCTGCCGTCGACGAAGACGGCGGCGACGGTGCGCCGGGCCAGTTCGCGGTCGACGCCGTCGCGGCGTAGCCGGACACCGTCCCGGTCCACCGTGACGATCAACCGTTCCCGGGTGCCGACGTAGGCGAGGAGCAGCCCGGCCAGCATCCCGAGCAGCAGGCCCCCGGCCAGCGCCCGCCGGTACGGCAACCCGGCGACCAGCTCGAACCAGCCCTGCACCGGGGCCCAGGGCAGCCCCGCCACCCAGTCGGCGACCACGGGCAGCCGCCCGCCCAGGGCACCGCCCAGCAGCGGGAAGCCGACCCACATCACCAGCAGCTCCCCGACGTCGCCACCGACCCTGGTCGCGACGCCCGGCTCCCGCGCCCGCATCGTCAGTGCACCTCGCGCCGCAGTGTGCGCACCATTCCCACGGCGAGCGGCGCGACCACCCAGACCAGCAGGGACACCGCGAGCCGACCCCACTGCCCGGCGGTCATGTCCGGGCCGAGCAGCGGCTCCATGGTGATCGAGGTGTCCAGCCAGCGGGCCGGGCCGTGCAGCGCCGCGATCATCGCGGACAGGATGCCCCACACGGTCGGCAGCAGCAGCGAGGTGACGATCGCCAGCGGGGTGTTGAGCAGCAGCAACCCGAACCCCGCGCCGATCAGCACGTTGATCGACTGGAACACGGCGGCGTGCCCGGCCACCGTCGGGTCGAAGTCCCAGCTCCCCGCCCCGCCGGTGATCCCCGAGAGCAGGGTGCCCACAGCGGCGACGGCCAGGCTCACCAGCACCGACGCCAACGCGGCGAGCAGCACGGCGGCGAGCTTGGCGACGATCACCCGTTCCCGGCGCGGCACCAGGGCGAACGTGGTCAGTGCGGTGCGTTGGGACCACTCGGCGGTGATCGACAGGATGCCCAGCACCGGCAGCAGCAGCGCCACCGGCGCGAGCGACGCGGTGAAGAAGTTGGTGAAGGTCTGCGCGGTGTCGTCGACGAAGCGCAGTTGCAGCGCGACGATCGCGGCGGCGATCAGCCCGATCGAGGCCAGCAGCCAACGTCCGGCCCGGGTGTCGCCGAGCTTGCGCAGCTCCACCCCGATCAGCCGGGCCAGGGACGGCCCGGGGACCGCTTTCCGGACGGTGGTGGGGGGAGTGGTCGTCATGGTGGTCACTTCACGGCCTCCTTGGTGCTCGCGCCGGCGGTCAGGGTGAGGAAGAGCTGTTCCAGGCCACCGCCGCCGGCCGGCCGCAGCTCGGTGAGGACCAGCCCGGCGTCGGCGGCGGCCTGCCCGACGACGTCGGGTTCGGCGCGGACCACGCACCCGCCGTCGGCGCCGGCGGTGGCGTCCAGCCCGGCCCGGTCGAGGGTGAGCCGCAGCGCGTGCGGGTCGCGGGCCCGGACCAGGGTGCCGGCCCCGGCCAGCAGTTCGTCCTTGCCGCCCTGGGCGACCACCCGGCCGCCGCCGATCACCACCAGCCGGTCGGCGACCGCCTCCACCTCCCGCAACAGGTGGGAGGAGAGCAGCACGGTGCCGCCCCGGTCGGCGAAGTCGCGCAGCAGGCCGCGCATCCAGAAGATCCCCTCCGGGTCCAGGCCGTTGGCCGGCTCGTCGAGGACCAGCACCCGGGGCTCGCCCAGCAGCGCCAGCGCCAGGCCGAGCCGCTGCCGCATCCCCAGCGAGTACGCCCCGACCCGCCGCTTCGCCGCCACCGCGTTCAGGCCCACCCGGTCGAGCACGGCGGGCACCCGGTCGGCCCCCACGCCCATGGTCCGGGCGGCCAGGAACAACGTCTCGCGCCCGCTGCGCCCGACGTGCTGCGCGGAGGCGTCCAGCAGCACGCCCACCTCGCGGCCCGGGTTGGGCAGCTCGCGGTAGGGCTGACCGGCGACGGTGGCGGTGCCGGAGGTCGGGCGGGTCAGCCCGCACAGCATCCGCATGGTGGTGGACTTGCCCGCCCCGTTCGGGCCGAGGAAACCGGTCACCGTGCCCGCTTCGCAGCGGAATGAGACGTCGTCGACGGCGGGGTGCGGGCCGTACCGTTTGGTGAGGTGGTCGACTGCGATCATGCCGTCGAGCCTGTCCCGACCACCCGGCCGGGCGCTGCGGCCGACCGTCGAGAGCCGCCCCTACCTCGGTCTACCCGTAGACCTCGACTTTGGTTGGTGTCCGGGGCGCCGTTCGGCTTTCTAGCATGGGTGGGTGAGTGCTGCCGTCGTACCCGATCATCCCTGGCTGCTGCCGGGGGCGCTGACGCCCGAGGCCAGGACGCCCCGGCGCACGCCCCGGGACTGGCTGGTCGACACGGTGGCCTTCCTGCTCGCCGTCGGCTGGGCGTTGGTGGGCTTCGGTGACGCGGTGTCGCCCGACCCGCAGTTCGCCCACAACGCCGGGCCGTCCTGGCTGGTCGGGGTGGACCTGGCGGCGGGTCTGACCTTCTGCGCGGCGTTGTGGCTGCGCCGCCGCTGGCCGGTCGGGCTGGCCGTGGCCGGCCTGCCGCTGGCGCTGTTCTCGGTGACCGCCGGGGTGGCGTTGCTGGTCGTGGTCTTCACCGTGCTGGTCCACCGGCCGCTGCCGATCGGCGCGGCGCTCGTCGGCTTCCACCTGGCGGTCATCCCGCTCTACACCGTCGTGCGCCCCGACCCGTCGCTGCCCTACTGGGCGACGGTGGCCTGGACGGTGATGTTCGTCGGGATCGTGGTGGCGTGGGCGCTGTTCGTCCGGGCCCGCCGGCAGTTGGTGCTGTCGCTGCGGGACCGGGCCCACCGGGCCGAGTCCGAGCAGCAGCTCCGCGTCGAACAGGCCCGCCAGTTGGAGCGCACCCGGATCGCCCGGGAGATGCACGACGTGCTGGCGCACCGGATCTCGCTGCTCAGCCTGCACGCCGGGGCGTTGGAGTTCCGCCCGGACGCCCCGCCGCAGGAGGTGGCGCGGGCGGCCGGGGTGATCCGGGGCAGCGCCCACGCCGCCCTGCAGGATCTGCGCGAGGTGATCGGGGTGCTGCGGGCCGACACCGCCGACGGCGACGCCGCACCGGAACGCCCCCAGCCCACCCTCGCCGACGTGCCGGCGCTGATCGCCGAGTCCCGGGCCGCCGGGGTCCGGGTCACCCTGGTCGACGAGGTCGCCGACCCGACGCGGGTGCCGACGGCGGTGGGACGCAGCGCGTACCGGATCGTGCAGGAGGGGCTGACCAACGCGCGCAAGCACGCCCCCGACACGACGGTCGGCGTCCGGCTGGCCGGCGGCCCGGGACGGGAGCTGGCGGTGGAGATCCGCAACCCCTGGCCGGTGGGCACCTCCGCACCGGCCCTGCCGGGCGCCGGCACCGGGCTGGTCGGCATCGCCGAGCGGGTCACCCTGGCCGGCGGCCGGCTGACCCACGGCCGGGACGGGGCGACCGGCGACTTCCGGTTGGCGGCCCGGCTGCCGTGGCCGGCGTGAGCCGCCCGGTCGGCGTGGCCGGCGTGAGCCGCCCGGCCGTCCGGTGGCGAGGGGGCGCCCGGTGACGACCGACGGCGACGCCGCCCCGGTGCGGGTGTTGATCGTCGACGACGACGCGCTGGTCCGCGCCGGGCTGTCGATGATCCTCGGGGGTGTGCCGCAGGTGCGGGTGGTGGGCGAGGCCGCCGACGGCGACGAGGTGCCCGCCGCCGTCGCCCGGTGCACGCCCGACGTGGTGCTGATGGACATCCGGATGCCCCGGGTCGACGGGCTGGCCGCCACCGAGGCGTTACGGGCGCTGCCGGACCCGCCGGAGGTGCTGGTGCTGACCACCTTCGACGCCGACGAGCAGGTGCTGCGGGCGTTGCGGGCCGGGGCGGGCGGTTTCCTGCTCAAGGACACCCCGCCCGCCGAGATCGTCCGGGCGGTGCTGCGGGTGGCCGCCGGTGAGGCCACCCTGTCGCCGACGGTGACCAGGCAGTTGATCAGCCACCTGACCGTGGGGCCTACGCCGGGTCCGGACCAGCGTCGGGACCGGGCGCTGCGACTGCTGGCCGGGCTCACCGAGCGGGAGCACGAGGTCGCGGTGGCGCTCGGTCACGGCCGGACCAATGCGGAGATCTCGGCGGAGCTGTTCATGAGCGTGGCGACGGTGAAGGCGTACGTGTCCCGGCTGCTGACCAAGCTGGCGCTGAACAACCGGGTCCAGGTGGCGCTGCTGGTCCACGACGCGGGCCTGGTCTGACGATCTGAAGCACCCAGACTTGATACCCTCATCTTTGGTGGTATCAGATCTGAGTGTATCGGAGTGGGGTATGCACGGTTTCGTGGGGCGGGACCGGGAACTCGCCCTGCTCGACGGCATGCTGGCCAAGGTCAGCCGGGGAGGGCGGGCTGGTCGCCCCGGGCGGGCACTGCTGATGCGGGGACGGCGTCGGGTCGGCAAGTCCCGCCTGGTCGAGGAGTTTGTCGACCGGGCCGGGGTGCCGCACCTGTTCTTCACCGCGTCCGCCCAGCCCACCGTGGCTGCCGATCTTGCGCTGTTCGTCGAGGCGGTGGTCGGGTCCAGCCTGCCCGGCGCGCACCTGTTCGCCGCTCAGCGTCCGGGCACCTGGGACGCCGCGCTCACCCTGCTGGTCGCCGCGTTGCCGACGGACCGGCCGGCCGTGGTGGTGCTCGACGAGTTGCCCTATCTGATCGCCACGGACCCCGGGCTGGAGGGCACCCTGCAGAAGGTGTTCGACCGGGAGCTGTCCCGGCTACCGGTGTTGGTGATCGGCATCGGCTCCGACGTGGCCATGATGGAGGCGTTGAACGCCTACGGACGGCCGTTCCACCAGCGGGCGACGGAGTTGGTGGTGCCGCCGCTGAGTCCCGCCGACGTCCGGGAGATGCTCGGGGCGGCACCGGCCGACGCCTTCGACGCCTATCTCGTCTCCGGTGGCCTGCCGCTGATCCTCGACGAGTGGCCCAGCGGGGCCAGCCTCGCCGACTACCTCGCCGACGCGGTGACCGACCCGACCTCCGCCCTGCTGGTCAGTGCGGAACGGGCGCTGGCGGCCGAGTTCCCCACCCAGTCGCAGGCCGGACTGGTGCTGCGGGCCATCGGCTCCGGGGAGCGGACGTTCTCGCTGATCGCCCGGGCCGCTGGTGACCTGCCCCAGGCCTCGCTCAGCCGTGCGCTGCGATTGCTTGTCGACAAGCGCATGGTCGAGGTGACCACCCCGCTGTCCACCCGCCCCTCGCGGGAGACCCGTTACACCGTCGCCGACCCGTACCTGCGCTTCTGGCTTACCTTTCTCGGCCCGTACCTGCCCGAGATCGAGCGTGGGCGGGGCGATCTCACCCTGGCCCGGCTGCGTACTTCCTGGACGTCCTGGCGGGGGCGGGCGATCGAGCCGGTGGTACGGGAGTCGCTGCGCCGGCTGCCCGCCGGCCACCTGCCGGAGGACACCGGCGTGGTGGGCGGCTACTGGACCCGGACCAACGACCCGGAGATCGACCTGGTCGGGGCGGACCGTGGACCGGTCGCCCGGCGGATCACCGTCGTCGGCTCGGTGAAGTGGCTGGAGAACCGGCCCTTCGACGGGCACGACCTGGGACGGCTCACCCTGCACCGGTCCCGGCTGCCCGGTGCCGACGAACAGGTGCCGCTGCTGGCGGTGACCCGGGCCGGCGCGGTGGTGGACGGGGCGCGGGTGTTGACGCCGGAGGATCTGCTCACCGCGTGGGGGGATTGAACCGCCGCCGGTCACCGCCCGTACCACTGCGCGAGGATGCGTTGTGGCGATTCAGCCGCAGTCGCTGCCGAGTTGCGGGAGGCCTGCCGTGCGAGTTGGTGAGCAGTCGACGGACCCCATCGATCAGGTTCTGGGCGAGGTGCCGGTGCCCGCCTCGTTGACACCCGAGGACGTCCGGCTCGCGGTGCGAGCGGTCGTGGTGCACGCCGCCGAGGAGTGGCCCAACGGCCCGCTGTGCCGCAACGACGGGGCGTCGTACCCGTGCCGGCTGCACCGTTGGGGGCGGCGGGTGCTGGAGAACCACGGGTTGAACGAGCGTCAGATCGACGCGCTGATCCGGCACGGCAACCCGTTCGTGCACGTGCCCTTCCCGTTCACCTACACCACACCCCGACCCGGCGCGGCCCCGGCGCGGACCGCCCCGGCGGCCGGCTACCCGGCCCGTGGCCAGGTCGGTCGGCCCGGTGTGCCCGCGGCGCGGCCCGCTGCGGCGGGGATGCGGCCGGGCGTGCGCTCCGGCGTCCCCGGCCGGCCGGGGACGCCCCCGGCTGCCGCGCCGCGCTGGCCCCGGGCGAGCTGAGCGCCCGGCCCCGGTGCCCCGACGCCGGCCCGGCCCTGGTGATCCCGTGGGGCCGGGCCGGCGTCGGCCGTCGCGTCGGTCAGCGGCTGACGCCGCAGTCCGGGGCCGCCCAGCTGGTGCGGTTCGTGGTGTTGTCCCGGTTGTTCTCCCGTCGGGAGTCCACGTGGACGTGGTCGTCGTGCCCCGGGTAGCCGGGGCCGTAGATGCCGCTGAACCCGTGGTCGCGGGAGGCGCGGGCGATCTCGCAGAGCGACCTGGTCTGCGAGGTCACGTCGGCGGCGTTGCCGTAGAGGTGCTGGCTGTCCGACGCCCCACCGACCTGCTTGTTGCAGCTTTCGTCCCGGAACCCGCTGGTGACGTTGAGCGGCTTGTCACCCAGCCCACGCCGTAGCGCCTCCAGTTTCCACATGGTGCGCACCGCGTTGGCCTTGGTCTCGGTGGCGGAGAGCGGACCACCGCTCCAGCCGCCCTTGCCGCAGCCGCCGTCCAGCTCCCGGTAGCTGAAGTGCGCCGGCGTGCAGTCGTTGTCCTGCAACTGGTAGAGCTTGCTGAAGGTCTGCTTGCCGGCGATGCCGTCGCTGCGCAGCCCGTACGCGGTCTGGAAGCGCTTGACCGCGGCGGCGGTCTCGGGGCCGAAGTCGCCGTCGATCCGGACGGTCCCCCCGCGGGCCGCCCAGCCGGCGACCCGGATCTGCAACTGGCGGACGTCGTCTCCGGAGCGCCCCTGGTAGAGGTCGCGTTTCCAGGTGTAGCAGCCGTCGGCGTGGGCCGCTGGCGCGGCGGCCACCGTGGCGATCGCGGCTCCCGGCAGAGCCAGGGCGAACGCGACGAGTGCCCGCTTCACAGTGTTCTGGCGCACAGAAGTCCTCCCGATTGGAAGTGAATGGGGTGGTGAACAGGGCATCGCCCGGGACGTCCTGCAACTTCCACCCTGACAGCTACCCGGCTGATTCGCGGCAATAAAGAGGAATCGTCCTCACAGTCGGTGATAGCTGGGTATTGCCTGTGAATGGCGATGAATGGGGATTCGGGCAGTAGGTGCCAGCCGGTGACGGGAGGGACGCCAATTCCGACACCGGCGAAGTGTCCTGAAACGGATCAGCCGGGCACCGAGGGTGACGTCGGTCCGTGGCCCGGACCCGGTAACGTCGACCCGGCGGGGACGGGGAGGTGACGCGGTGGCGCGGGGCGGGGTCTTCTGTGTCGAGGGGCAGTGGCACCGCGACCTCAACGAGCGCGGGTCCGTGCTGCCCACCCTCGACCTGCTCGAACGGCTCGGTCGCATCCGCTACATCCACAAGGACGCCGCCACCCGCGACGAGCTGTTCTACTTCCTCGACCGGTGGTTGCTCAAGCAGTACGCCGACCACCGGGTGGGCTTCTTCGCCATGCACGGTGAACCCAGCCGGCTCTGCCTCACCGACTGGGACTCCGTCGAGCTGTCCGACGTCGCCGAGCGGATGGCGGGCCGGGGCGAGGGCCGGCGGCTCTACTTCGGCAGCTGCTCGGTGCTGCGCGCCTCCGACGCCACCCTGCGCGACTTCCTCGACGTCACCGGCGCGGCCCTGATCTGCGGCTTCACCCGTGAGGTCGACTGGGTCGAGTCGGCCGCCTTCGAGACGGTGCTGCTCGACGTGCTCGCCAACGGCCAGCGGCACAATGCCGCCGAGCTGCGGATGGGTTCGGCGCACTGGGCGCCGCTCGCGGCGTACCTCGGCTTCCGGGTGATCTACGCCAACGGCCGCGCCTGGCGGCCCGTCGCCCGGCCCCGGGTCCCCGCCCAGCCGGGCCGGGTCGGCGGCCGGTCCGGCTGACGCCCGCCGGACCTGGTAGAACCGGGGGATGGCACGCAGCGTCGCAACCAACACCCGGGTCGACCGGGACGCCCTGCTCGACTTCGTCCGGCCCCGGCACCGGGTCCTGCTGATGACCACCCGCGCCGACGGCCGGCCGCAGTCCTCCCCGGTCGCCTGCGGCGTGGACGCCGCCGGACGCCTGGTGATCTCCACCTACCCGCAACGGGCCAAGGTCGCCAACATCCGGCGTGACCCCCGGGTCTCCGCCTGCGTGCTCTCCGACGACTGGGACGGCCCGTGGGTGCAGGTCGACGGCGTGGCCGAGGTGCTCGACCTGCCCGAGGCGCTGGACCCGCTGGTGGAGTACTTCCGCAGCATCGCCGGCGAGCACCCGGACTGGGACGAGTACCGGGCGGCCATGGTGGCGCAGGGCAAGTCGCTGATCCGGATCACCGTCGAGGGCTGGGGCCCGATCGCCACCGGCGGCTTCCCGGCCCGCCTCGCCGACTGACCCGCTCCGGTACGACACAAGCCGCCGCGCCGCCCGGTTCAGTACGCCGCCGTGAAGCGCATGTTCGCGAAGCGGGGCTCCTCGATCTCGTCCACGATCGCCACCGCCAGGTCCTCGTAGCTGAGCACCGAGCGGCCCTGCCCGTCGGTGACCGGGTGTTCGGTGCCGGTGCGGTACCGGCCGGTCCGCTCGCCGGGGTGGAACTCCACCGGCGGCGGCGACACGTACGTCCAGGTCACCCCGTCGGCCGAGGAGCGGTACAGGGCCAGGGCGTCGGCCTGCCCGAGCGCCGCCTCCCGGTATTCGTCGGGGAAGTCCGGCTCGTCGAGGAACGGGGTGTCCCGCGCGGTCAGCAGGGTCGCCCCGCCGCCGACGTGGATCACCCGGGGCGGATCGGGCAGGTCCCGCAGGACGGTGACCAGGTTCTCCGCCGCCGTACGCCACAGCGCCCGTTCACCGCCGCCGACCGCCACCACGACCACGTCGGCCTCCGGGGCCAACTCGGCGACGCTACGCGCCGAGGTCACGTCCCCGGTCACCACGCGTACCCCGGCCGGCAGCCAGGTGACCGCCTCCGGGCGGCGGACCGCCGCGGTGACCCGGTGTCCCCGGCCGGCCGCCTCGGCGACGATCCGTGAGCCTGCGGTGCCCCCGGCGCCGTACACCACCACGTTGCCCATGCCGTCCAGGCTAGGCAGCGGGTCGCCGTCGCGGTGGTGTAACGGACGATCCGGCCGGTACGGGGGAGCGTGGCGGACATCCACTACGGTCGGTCTGATTCTGATCCATCGACCACGGGGGAAACACCATGGCCGTCCTTTCCGTACCACGCCGGTTGCTCGCCTGGAGCGCTCCGGCGGCCCTCGCCCTCGCCGCGCCCGTGCCGGCCGCGCCCGCCCTGGCCGCCCCGGCCGACCGGCACCCGACGCCGGCGGTCGTCGGCCCGGTCGACCGGGACCTCGACGGCGACGGCGTGCCGGACCTGGTCACCGTCGGCGGCACCACCGGCCTCGGCTCCGGCGTCTGGTCCGCGACCGGCCTGACCTCGCGCCGCACCGGCGTCGGCACCGGCCGGGTGCGCACGCCGGCCGACAACATCGGGTTGCTCGGCAACGGCGTCGGCGGCACCAACGCGCCCGCCGAGTTCGACGGGGCGCAGGTGATCACGGGGCGCTTCTTCGGCGGCGACCGGCAGGACTTCCTCGCCTACTACCCCGGCGGCCCCGCTGCCGGGAACGCCAGCATCATCCGGGGCGCCGGTGACGGCACCATGCTCGACCCGAACCTCAGCGGCAACCAGATGTCCGTCTTCAGCGATCAGCTCGTCGACGACAACGGCAACACGCCGCTCCAGGTGGCCAACGCCTACGGGGCCGACGGCGTCAACCCGGAGTACCCGGATCTGATCTCGGTCACCGGCGACGCCACCAACGGCCACCGGCTGGTCTACCACCCCAACCTCGGCATGCCCGGCGGCTATCTCTTCCGGGTGGCGCTCGCCGACGCCACGCCGACCGGGGGAACGGACTGGCAGAACTGGACCGTCGCCAGCACCGAGACGGCCACCGGGGTGGCGATGTACCTGCGCAACGCGGCCACCGGCGACCTCTTCCTCTGGACCGGGGTCACCCTGGTCGACAACGGTGACGGCACCGGCTCGCTGACCCACACCCAGTACCACGTCGCCAGCAACTGGAACACCGCCACGACGATCACCACGATCTCGGTCGCCGACCTGAACGCCGACGGCGTCCCCGACCTGTGGGCCGTGCGCCCGGACGGCACCGTGCGGGCGTACCTCGTCTCCGGCCTGTCGGCCGGTGGCCCGGCGACCGTGCGGGCCACCCGCGTCCAGCACCTGCTCTGAGCCGCGACCGGGCCGTCGCCCCGGTGGTGGCGGCCCGCCGGCTCAGCCGACCAGGGCGGCGTAGACGAGCTGGCGGAGCTGGGAGCGCAGCGGGTAGGTGCTCGACGGCATCAGCTGGGTGAACAGCAGGGCGGTGATCTCCTCGGCCGGGTCGACCCAGAACGCGGTGCTGGCCAGCCCGCCCCAGTAGTACTCGCCGACGCTGCTCGGCACCTTGGCCGGCACCGGGTCCTGCACCACGGCGAAGCCCAGGCCGAAACCGATGCCGTCCAGCACCGTCTCGGCGAACCCCTGCGGCTGCAGCGACGCCAGGTCGCCACCGCCGGGCAGGTGGTTGCGGGTCATGTAGCGCACCGTGCGGGGCCCGAGCAGGCGTACGCCGTCCAGCTCGCCGCCGCGCAGCAGCAGTTGGGTGAACCGGTGGTAGTCGGCGGCGGTGGAGACCAGCCCGCCCCCGCCGGAGAAGCACCGCGGGCGGGTCAGCGCGGCGGCACCGAGCTGGTCGGCGCGGACCGCCCGGCCGGTGCCCGGGTGCGGCATGTACAGGGCGGCGAGCCGCTTGGCGTCGGCCGGGTCGACCCAGAACCGGGTGTCGGTCATGCCCAGCGGGGTGAGGATCCGATCGGTGAGGAAGTCGGCCAGACCCTGCCCGGAGACCACCTCGATCAGCCGACCCAGCACGTCGGTGGAGACCCCGTAGTTCCAGCCGGTGCCGGGCTGGAACAGCAGCGGCAGCTTCGCCATCCCGGCGCTCGCCCCGGCCAGGTCGAGCCCCGGCGGGACGTCGAGGTCGTAGCCGGCGGCCCGGTAGAGCGCGTCGACCACCGAGGTCTGCGCGAACCCGTAGGTCAGCCCGGCGGTGTGGGTGAGCAGGTGCCACACCCGGATCGGCTCGACCGCCGGCACCGTGTACGGCTTGAGCGCCGACCCCTTGTCGAAGACCCGGACGTCGGCGAACTCGGGCAGCCAGCGGCTGATCGGGTCGGTCAGCTCGAACCGGCCCTCCTCCCACAGCATCATCGCCGCGACCGAGGTGATCGGCTTGGTCATCGAGTAGATCCGCCAGATGGTGTCCGGCTCGACCGGGGTGCCGGCCTCCACGTCGCGCATCCCGTAGACCGAGGAGTGCGCGACCTCGCCGCGGCGGGTGACGACGATCTGCCAACCGGCCAGCCGCCCGTCGTCGACGTACCTGCCGAAGTGTTCGTCGATGCGGGCCAGCCGGGCCGGGTCGAAGCCGGTACGGGCCGGGTCGGTACTGGGTGCCACGCTCACCCGCCGAAACTACTAGCCGGTACGCGTCGGACGAAAGGTGCGGTGGTGGTGTCGGTGCTCGCACCTAGGGTGGGGCGGTGCCGCAGACCATCGAGGACGAGACGTTCCGCCACACCGACTGGTACGCCGAGGAGCTGACCGACAGGCACTTCGTGCGCTGCGTCTTCACCGACGTCGACCTGACCGAGGCGGTCAGCCGGGGCGCCTCGTTCACCGGGTGCGACTTCGGCGGGGTGTCGTTCAACGCCTCCCGGCACACCGACTCGGCCTTCGTCCGTTGCGGGTTCCGCCGGTGCAACCTGTTCGAGGCCGAGTTCACCGGCTGCAAGCTGGTCGGCAGCACGTTCGAGGGGTGCGCGCTGCGTCCGCTGCGGGTCTCGGGCGGGGACTGGTCGTTCGTCGGGTTGCCCGGTGCCGACCTGCGCGGCGCGCGGTTCAGCGACGTACGGATGCGGGAGGCCGACCTGTCCGGGGCGGACCTGACCGGCGCGACCCTGGCCCGGGTGGACCTCTCGGCCGCCCAGCTGCGCGGGGCACGGTTCACCCGGGCCGACCTGCGGGGCAGTGACCTGACCGCGCTCGACCCGACGGCGGTCGAGCGGGTCGGCGCGGTGATCGACCCGCAGCAGGCGATGGTGCTGGCGCAGGCGTTGGGTTTCGAGATCCGCTGACCGGAACGCCCTCTGTCGATCTCCCCACCATTTCGGCCCTGAGCTGCGGTTTTCCAACAAGTAGGAAACTTTCCATCGGGATCACTTGGTAACAAACTGGAAACGCCCTCCCGCTGGCATATGGCGCATCACGGCCTTGAAATGAAAACGTGAGAACGCTCACGCCGCGACCGAACCCCCTCCCCGACCGGTCGCGGGCGTCGGGCTGGGGAGTGGGACACGCGTGAACGACCAAGAGACCTGGCGGATCGGGCCGGGCCCGACGACGCGCAGCGCGCAGCGGCGGGAGGCCCGTCGTCGGCAACGCCGCCGCTGGGCGATCGGTTCGGTGGCCACCCTGGCCTGCCTCGCGGTGCTGGTGACCTATCTGGGCCCGGACCCGGACCCGTCGGAGCCCGACCTGGTGCTGCCGGCCGGCGCCCCGACCCCGGCCGGTTATCCGACCGGGGCGGCGGGGGTGGGTGTGTCGGCCGAGGCCGGGGTCGTCGAACCCGGCCTGCAGCCCCGGGAACGCACCCCGCCGCCGAGCGTGCCGCCGACACCGCCGGCCACCCCGGTGGCGTCCTCGTCGCCGGCCGCACCGACGCTGAGCGTCTCCCGGGCCGACGTGCCGGCCGAGGTGGACCTGACCGCGCTGGGCACCCGGGACTGGGTGCACTGGGGGCTCAACCGGCCGGAGACCGTGATCCGCAAGGGCGGCGGCACCGGCGAGATCCGGGACGAGGGCGGCCGGGGCGCCCGCGACCGCTACGACACCAACCCCGAGCTGTTCGGATGGCGTGACGGGGCACCGGTGCCGGTCGTCCCCGCCACCGCCACCGGGGTGTTCGTCTGCGGTGCGGGCAACGGGTTCGCGCTGTCCGTGGCCGGCGACGGCGAACCGCGTACGGTGCACCTGTTCGCCGGCATCTGGATGGCCCAGGGGCGGCTGGACGTGCGGCTGTCCACCGGCGGGTCGACCCGCACGCTGCGGCTGGAGGACCCGCACACCACGCACACCGCCCAGTTCGTGATCAAGTTCCGGGTGCCGAGGGGCGAGAAGCTGCTGATCCGCTGGACGGTCGAGGGCACCTTCCGCAACAGCTGCGGCAACGTGAACCTCCAGGCGGCGGCGGTGCGCTGAGTCGTTCACCCGGTTCCGGGCGTCGGGTCGGGTTAGCGTGTCCGGGTCGATTGCCCACGAGTCACCGGAGATGCCGATGCCGACCGACGAACAGGTGCTGGACAGCCCCGAGGGCTGGGTCGCCGACCACATCCGCCGGTACGTCGCCACCGGCGGCGCGGAGGGGCACGAGTGGCAGCCGGGCGTGTTCACCCTGCTGCTGACCACCCGGGGCCGGCGCAGCGGCAAACTGCGCCGCACCGCCCTGATCTACGGCCGGGACGGCGACGACTACCTGGTCGTCGCCTCCCAGGGCGGTGCGCCCCAGCACCCCTCCTGGTACCTCAACCTGCTCGACGACCCCGAGGCCCGGGTGCAGGTGGGCCCGGAGACGTTCGAGGTGCGGGCGCGCACCGCCGAGCCGGCCGAGCGGGCCCGGATGTGGCCGACGATGACCGCGATCTGGCCCGCCTACGAGGAGTACCAGAGCAAGACCGAGCGGGAGATCCCGGTGGTGGTGCTGCAGCGGCGCTGAGCCGGGCCGGACCGGCTCAGCAGACGATCGGCTTGACCCAGGAACACTCCCGACCCTCGGGCACCCGGGGGGCCTCCGGGGCCACCGGCGGGGTGGCCCGAGCCGACCCGCCGTCACTCTCGCGGTAGCTGGCCAGGGCGATGGCGATCTGGTCCTCCAACCCCTTGACCGACGAGGTCAGGTGGTTGTTGAACACCACCGAGAAGGCGAGCAGCCGGCCGTCGGCGTCGGTGGCGTAGCCGGAGAGGCCGGACACCCCGGTCAGGCTGCCGGTCTTGGCGTGCACGTTGTCCGCCGCCGGGGTGTCGCGCATCCGGCTGCGCAGGGTGCCACCGACGAGGCGGTCCGGGTTGCCGGCGATCGGCAGGGCCGCGTACCAGGTGTCGAACCAGGGTTCCCGGCGGACGGCGGCGAGCAGCGCGACGAACTCGCCGGCCGGGATCAGGTTGCGCCGGGACAGCCCCGAGCCGTCGAGCTGGCGCAGGACGCCGGTGTCCACCCCGGTGTCGGCGACGTACTCGCTGATCGCGGCCAGCCCGACCGGCCAGCTTCCCGACCCGGAGACGACCCGGCCGATCTCCTTGGTCAGCACCTCGGCGTGCCCGTTGTTGGACAGCTTGAGGAAGGGCACCAGCAGCTCTGCCAGGGTCATCGAGTCGTGCCGGGCCACCGGGGTGGCGTCGGCCGGGGTGGCCCGGCCGGGCACCGTGCGCCCGAGCACCCGTACCCCGTGGCGGCGCAGCGCGTCCCGGAAGACGTCGGCGGCGTAGCCGGTGGGCTCCCCGACGGTCATCCAGTCGCTGACCGCCGCCGCGCCGGCCGCGATCCGGCCGGTGACCACGATGGTGTTGCCGCCGTGCGTCCGCTCGAACGACAGCGTCGTCTCGCCGTCGGCCACCGTCTCGGCCCGGTTGTCGATCCGCAGGTAGCCGTTGGGCGGGGTCATGGTGACCACCGGCGGTGCCCCGGCCTTCCCCGCCGGGGCGGCCCGCACGATCACCGTGCCCGCGTCGTAGTCGGTGTCCGGGGCGAGGGTCAGCGCGGAGACCTGCGCCGCGTAGTAGTACGACTCGTCGTCCCAGGCCCACTCCGGGCCGAGCCGGGTGGCGTCGTAGCGGGTGTCGTCGGCGACCAGGTTGCCGGTCACCATCCGTACCCCGCTTCCGGCGACCTGGGCGGCCAGCGCGTCGTAGTCGGCGGCCAGCATCGTCGGGTCGCCGCCGCCGCGCAGGTAGAGGTTGCCGGAGACCAGGCCGGCCCGGCGGCGGCCGTCGGTGAGCACGTCGGTGCCGAACCGGTGCCCGGGGCCGAGCAGCGCCAGGGCCGCCGTCGAGGTCAACAGCTTGGTGTTGGAGGCGGGCACCAGGCGACGGTCGCCGTTGCGGTCGTACAGGGTCCGGCCGGTGGCGGTGTCCACCACGACCACCCCGGCCTGCGCCCCGGCGAGCCGGGGGTCGGCGAGGACGGCGTCGATGGTGGCGTGCAGCCGGGTGGCCGCCGGGGTGGGTGACTCGGCGGTCGCCGGCAGCGCGCCGGCGGCGGCCACGGTGGCGACCAGCGCCACCAGCGCGAGCGTCCGGGGGAAGAGACGACGATGCATGCGCCGACGCTGCCACGAAGGTTTCCGTCGGGCAAGCCTCGGTGCCGTAGATTTTCTTCCGTGGCTGGCCGCCCCTTGTCAGTGGTCCGCCGGTGGGTCAGGTCGGGTCCGGCGCGGCCGGGTCGGGCGCGTCGGGTTCGGCGCGGAAGTGCCGGCTCGGCTTCACCAGCAGCGGTGCGGCCAGCGCGGCCAGCGCCCCGCCGAGCAGCGGGAAGACGATGAACACCCACAGTTGGCGCAGCGCCGCGCCCCCCTCGAACACGGCCGGGCCGAACGACCGGGCCGGGTTGATCGAGGTGCCGTCCAGGGTGATCCCCACCAGGAGCACCGCCACCAACGCGAGGCCGATCGCCAGGCCGGCGAAGCCGGCGTGCTCGACCCGGCTCGTCACCACCAGCACCACCAGCACGAACAGGAACGTCAGGACGACCTCCAGCACCGCCGTACCGCCCTGGTTGATGTGCACCCCGTAACCGTTGGTGCCCAACACCCCGGTCTGGTCCGCCACGCCACCCCAGCGGACCAGCCCCCAGATGGCGAAGCCGGCCACGGTGGCCCCCACGAACTGCGCCAGCCAGTACGCCACCGCGCCGACCACGGAGATCTTGCCGGAGAGCAGCACCCCCAACGTCACCGCCGGATTGAGGTGCGCGCCGGAGAGCGGGCCGATCGCGTACACCAGCCCCACCAGGACGAACCCGAAGGCCAGCGCCACGACCACCACGCCGCCCTGGAGTTGGGCGAACACGGCGGTGCCCACCCCGACGAAGACCAGCAGCAGGGTACCGATCAGTTCGGCGGCGTACCGTCGGGCAGCGTCCATGGGCTCAGGGTAGAAAGCCGCGGGGCCGTGAGGAGCGGAAACGGGGATCTCCGACAGACCCCGCTCTATTTGACGAACCCCTGGTCAGGGGGGCACGGTGGGGGAGAGGGCCGCGCGGCGGCACCCCGGAACCGCCAGGCGGGCACCGGCCCGCCGCAGGGGGCGCGCATCTGACGTCGCGCCACGTTCCGCCCGACAACTCCCGAGGAGTCCCATCATGCTCACCATGACCGACAACGCCGTGCTCGTGATCCGTGACCTCGCGGCCCAGCAGGACGTCGCCCAGGACGGTGGGCTGCGGATCGCCGCCGACACCGAGGCCGGCGCGCTCACCATCGAGCTGGTGCCGGTGCCGGCGCAGGGCGACCAGGTGGTCGACACGGAGGGGGCGCGCATCTTCCTCGACGCCGATGCCGCCGAACTGCTCAACGACAGCTCGGTGGACGCCTCCGTCGACGACGAGGGCGTGGTGCAGTTCGGGTTCACCGAGCAGGAGTGACCCGGTCAGCGGCCCCGCCGGTGCTCACCGCCCCGGTGCGGGCGGGTGAACCCGGTGCGGTCCTCGACGGGCGTCGGCGGGCCGCGACGCCCGTCGGCCGGGCCGGTCAGCGCCGCCAGCACGTGCGCCAGGTGGTGCGACGTGCTCCACGCCGTCCAGTTCGCCGGTGAGCCCGCGCCGGTGACCCGGCGGGCCCGACGTAGCAGCTCGTGGTCGCCCCAGGAGAGGCCCGCCCCGGCAACCGGCCAGTGCGGGGCGGTGACCAGGGTGCGGCACAGGTCGGCGAACCGTTCGTCGCCCCGGCCGCCCCGCCGCGACCAGCGGTAGATCCACCAGCCGTCCTCGGTGGTGTACCGCACCGTGGGCAGCCGGTCGCCCGGCTCCACGCCGCCCGACTCCACCCCGCCCGGCGGCGCGGGCGACACCCCGTAGTCGCCGTACCCGACGCCCAGGTCGGCCAGCCGACGCCAGAACAGCCAGTCCCAGCGGTCCACCCGGACCGGTTCGTCGGTGGGCAGCCGGGACAGCGACGGCGGCATCCCGCCGGCCGCCACGGTCACCGTGCGCCAGGCGTGCCGTCGGGCCCAGTCCACCACCCGGCGTACCCGGGGCTCGGCGACGCGCAGGTCCGCCGGGCAGCAGACGTCGGCGGCGTCGACCAGCAGGTCGCACTGCTCCGGGACCAGTCCGGTGCGCCGCCACACCCGCTCCACCGCCGCCGTCGTGGCGTGCGGGCCGGTGCGGTCCCGGCCGGGCCGCAGCCGGACCACCGCCCCCCGGGCGTACGCCCGGCACGCCGCGCCGTGTGCGGCCAGCCGCCCGTCGCCACACGTCAACCCGATCACCGGCTGCACGGGTACGCCCCACCGGGCCAGCTCGCCGCCCGGCCCGTCGGGCAGCGCGCACACGTCGACGGCGGGCACCAGCCCGGCGGGCAGCCGGCGCAGCACCTGGGGCAGGCCGGTGTCGGCCGGGGACACGTCGAGGACCGGGACGACCAGGGGAGCGTGGGCGCTGTCCAGATGACCCAGCGCCTCCAGCTCACCGCGTCTGCTGGTGAGGATGGGGCGGTAGACCGGCTCCGCCACCCGACCCCCGGGGGCGGGCACCATACCTCAATCTACCGGGCCGGACGCCCCCGCCACAGGGGTTACGGCGGTCGCGTCACCGACCACCCGGTCCCGTCGACGGCCACGGCCCCGGTCACGTCCACCTTGGACATTGACAGTGGTCGGTGCCGGTGGTGGCATGGGTGGGCGGTACGCCGGGCGTGGAAGGGCATCCGAAGACCCATGTCCCCGCTTCATGCTGCCCGGAAGGCGTACCCCCTCATGACTTTCTCGCGTCACCGTGCCGGCCTGCTCGCGGCGCTGACCGCCGCCGCCGTACTGCTGCTGGTCGTCCCGCTGCCCGCCGGGGCGCTCGCGGTACCCGAGCCGACCACCCCGGTCACCGGCAACGCCACCCACTTCGACGCCCTCGGCGCACCGTACGGCGGCTGCGGCCTGCCCCAGGCGGAGCTGGACGCGCCGGACTTCGTCGCGCTCAACGCCTACGACCTGCCCGGCGACTACTCGTCGTACCCGGTGCGGCCGATCCCGGCCAGCCAGGCGGCGAAGATCGGGCTGTGGAACAACGGCCTCAACTGTGGCCGGTTCGTCCGGGTTACCGTCGGCGACTACTGCACCGGCGTCAACGACGGCGCGCCCGGCCAGCCGTTCTGCCGCAACGGCTCGTGGACCGCCGACGCGTACAGCGGGGCGACCCTGACCATGGTGGTGGCGGACAGCTGCGGCGATGGTAACGCCTGGTGCCGGGACGACCCCTACCACCTGGACCTCTCCACCGCCTCGCTCAACCGCTTCGTGCGCAACGGCACGCCGGTGGGGGACATGAACCCCACCCACTGGAACAACCGGCACGTCTCCTGGTCGTTCGTGCCCGCCCCGGACTACACGGGCGACATCCGGATCGGCTTCATGAAGGGCGCCCAGCGGTACTGGCCGGCGATCGCCGTCTCGCACCTGGCCAACGGCATCCACGGGGTGGAGTACCTGGCCGGTGGGGTGTGGACGGCCGCCACGATGAACAGCGACATGGGACAGTCGTACGTGATCGGGGCGACCGCCGCCGGGGGCACCGACTTCCAGATCCGGGTCCGCGACGCGGCCGGCGCGTTGATCAACAACGGTCGCGTCTACCGGTTCGCCCTGCCCGCCTCCTGCGGCGGGACGTGCTCGGCGGCGTACACCCGGGTCGACTACACCACCTCCGACGGGCCGACCCCGACCCCGACCGGCACCCCCACGGCCACCCCCACCGTGACGCCGCCGGTCACCCCCACCGCGACCCCCACCGGCACCCCGGCCCCGGTGACCGGTTGCTCGGCCGCCTACCGGGTGACCGGCTCGTGGTCGGGCGGCTTCCAGGCGGAGGTCACCGTGCGCAACCTCGGCGTCAGCGCCATCACCGGCTGGAGCACCGCGTTGACCTTCGCCGGAACCCAGCAGGTCGCCTCGTCGTGGAGCGCCACGGTCAGCCAGTCCGGCCGGCAGGTCACCGCGACCAACGCCGCCTACAACGGGAGCCTGATCCCCGGCGCGACCACCAGTTGGGGGATGGTCGTCACCGGCGACAACCAGCCCCCGACGGTGGCCACCTGCGCCGTGCGGTGAACCACCGGTTGGCCGGTCCGCCCGTGGCGGCGGGCCGGTCAACCGGCCCCGGGGCACCGCAACCCGGGCGCTGCGTCCGGGCGCGGCCACCCGCGCGCTACGTCCCGGGCGCGGTGAGCCGCACCCCGACCCCGCGTACGGTGTGCAGGTAGCGGGGTTGCTGGGCGCTCTCCCCGAGCTTGCGGCGCAGCCAGGACAGGTGCACGTCGACGGTCTTGTCCGCGCCGCCGTAGGGGATCTGCCAGACCTCGGTGAGCAGTTCCCGTTTGGTCACCACCGTGCCGGGGCGGGCGGCGAGGTGGTGCAGCAGGTCGAACTCGCGCGGGGTCAGCTCCACCGGTGTGTCGTCCAGGGTGACCTGGCGGGCGCGCGGATCGATGCGTAGCCCGCCGACCACCAGCACCGGCTCGCCGTCGGGCCGCTCGGCCCCGCCCCGGCGCAGCACCGCCCGGACCCGGGCGTCGAGCTGGGCGGCGGTGAACGGCTTGACCAGGTAGTCGTCCGCCCCGGCGTCGAGCAGCCGGACGATCTCCCGTTCGTCGTCCCGGGCGGTGGCCACGATCACCGGCACGGCGCTGACCGCGCGCAGCATCCGCAGCAGCTCGCCGCCGTCGAGGTCGGGCAGGCCGAGGTCGAGCACGACGAGGTCGGGGCGGTCGTCGAGGGTGTGCCGCAGCCCTTCCATCGCGGTCGACGCGGCGGCCACCGCGTGCCCCCGGTCGCGCAGCGCCCGGACCAGCGGGGCGCGGATGGTCAGGTCGTCCTCGACGAGCAGCAGGCGGGCCACCCCAGCAGGCTAGCCCCGGGGCGTCGGCCCCGGCCGTCGTCCGGGCGGGGGCGGTGGGGTCCGGGAGCGGCCGGTCGGGCCGGTGCCGCCACCGCCGTCGGTGGGCGACGACCCGTGTCGGGCACGTTTCCGCAGCTCAAGGTGGTTGGGTGTCAGGTAACGGACAGTCGGGCGTGTGGTCGCAAAAGGTGTAACCGACATATTTTCGAAGTACGGATCCGCTCGGTCGGCGCGGATCACCATCCCTCATCGCTCCCGGCCCGAGCAGGTGGCCGGCAGGCAGGAGCACCACGATGTCCAGCACCGGTTCCCGGCGTCGTCCGGTCAGCCAGCCCGTCCCCTGCCGCACCGACCTGGACCTGGCCGATGCCCAACTGGCCGGCGACCGGCGGGTGGGGTTGCCCGCCTCGGCCCGGATGCTCTACGCCGTGGTGCACGCCAACGGCACCCTGGCCCGGGGGCTCGGCGCGGCGTCGGCCACCCGGCTCGCCCCCGGCATGTACCAGGTCGTCTTCGACCAGGACGTGAGCACCGCCGGCTACGTGGGCACGATCGGGTTGGCGGGCAGCGCCGGGCTCGCGCCGCCCGGTGGGATCAGCGTGGTCGGTCGGACGGGAATCCCGAACGGGGTGTTCGTCAGGACGTTCGCCACCGACGGCAGTGTCTCGGACCGTCCGTTCCACCTGGCGGTCCTGGCCTGAGGTCGGCGGATACGGGCGCACGGCGCCGTACGGCACACCGGCCGTCCGTCGCCGCGCTCCGACCGTCTCCCACCACCGCAGCCATTCCGGCGGTACGCCAGCGGGGACCTGGTGCGACCGGTGCGGTCCCCCGCTCCGGTCTGGGGTGCTCGTTGCCCGATCTGACGGCAGGCAAACCTGCCCGGGGCCGGGAATTGCCTCATCTGCACGACCCGGCGTGATCCGTTGCCGTTGCGGGTATGAGCGGAACATGGAGCATTTCACGATCGCGACGGTCGCCGAGAAGAGCCCGGACTTCCGCCGGGTGCTGTGGACCGGCGAGAAGACCCAGTTGGTGATCATGACCATTCCGCCGGGCGGGGAGATCGGTGCGGAGGTCCACGACGGGATCGACCAGATCCTGACCTTCGTCAGCGGCACCGGGGAGGCCCGGGTCGGCGGGGAGACCCGGGAGGTCGCCCAGGGTGACCTGGTGGTGGTACCGGCCGGGACGAAGCACAACTTCGTCAACACCGGGCCCAACCCACTGGTGCTCTACACGGTCTACGGCCCGCCGGAGCACGCCGACCAGGTGGTGCACCACACCAAGGAGGAGGCCGACGCGGCGGAGGCCGCCGGCGAGGACGAACCGCCGACGTCCTGACCCCCGGCTGCTGACCCGCAGCCGCCGCCGGCCGGCGTCCAGCGCACCGGGACGCCGGCCTGGCGGCGGTCAGTCCACGGGTACGGCGGAGACGTCCACCGTCTCCGGGTACTTCAGCCCCGACCCCGTGTTCAGCACCACCACCCGCTCGTCGGGGCGGATCCAGCCCCCGGCCCGCAGGTGTCGGGCGGCGGTCAGGCAGGCCGCCCCCTCCGGGCAGAGCAGCAGCCCCTCCCGGGCGGCGAACTCCCGCAGGTCGGTGAGGATCTCCGCGTCGTCGACGGCGACCGCCGTCCCGCCGCTCTCCCGCAGCGCGGTCAGGATCAGCTCGTCGCCGAGCGGGGCCGGCACGGTGATCCCGAACGCCACGGTGTGCGCGTCGGCCCAGGGGCGGGCCCGCTCCTCACCGGCGGCGAACGCCCGGACGATCGGCGCACAGCCGGTCGACTGCACCGCCACCAGCCGGGGCAGCCGGTCGCTCACCCAGCCGAGTTCCCGCAGCTCGTGCAGGGCCTTGTGGATGCCGATCAGGCCCACCCCGCCACCGGTGGGATAGATGATCACGTCGGGCACCTGCCAGCCGAGCTGCTCGACGATCTCGTACCCCATCGTCTTCTTGCCCTCCAGCCGGTAGGGCTCGCGCAGCGTCCCGGCGTCGAAGACCGCCCCGTCCGCGTCGGCCACCAGCTCGGCCACCCGTCGTCCGGCGTCGCTGATCAACCCGTCCACCAGGAGCAGGTCGGCACCGGCGGCCACGCACTCGCGGCGGCAGATGGTCGGGGCGTCCAGCGGCATCACGATGGTCGCCGCCATCCCGGCCCGCGCCGCGTACGTCGCCCAGGCCGCTCCGGCGTTGCCGTTGGTGGGCATGGCGAACCGTCGTACGCCCAGCTCGCGGGCCCGGCTCACGCCGACGGCGGCACCCCGGGCCTTGAACGACCCGGTCGGGGTGAGCCCCTCGTCCTTGACGATCAGGTCGGCCACGCCGATCTCGTGGCCGTACGCCGGCGCGCGCCACAGCGGCGTCCAGCCCTCACCCAACGTGGTGACGTGCCGCTCGTCGGCCACCGGCAGCAGTTCCCGGTAGCGCCACAGGTCGGCCGGGCGCAGCCCGAACCGCTCGGGCGTCACGGCGGCGGCCACCGCCGCCAGGTCGTAGCGGGCCAGCAGCGGTGACCCGCAGTCACACAGGTTGGTGAGCCGGTGGGCGTCGTGCTCCCGGCCGCAGCGGGGACACTCCAGGTGGGTCAGGTACACGATGCTCCTCGCCGTCGGCCCGGTCGGTGCTCGGCACACCGGCATTCTCCGGCAATCGGCCCGGGTTCGCCGCTCGCCCGGCATGCTCGCGCCGATCATGGGTAGAACCGTCGACATGGATCTCGACCAACCCACCGTCCTGCTCCCCGGTGACGTCCGGATGCCGCTGCTCGGGTTCGGCACCTGGCAGGCGACCGGCCGGGCCGGCTACGACGCCGTGCTGGCCGCGTTGGACGCCGGCTACCGGCACATCGACACCGCCACCATGTACGGCAACGAGGAGGAGGTGGGCCGGGCGGTGCGGGAGAGCGGGCTGCGCCGCGAGGACGTCTTCATCACCACCAAGCTGCCGCCGGACCGGGTCGGCCGGGAACGGGAGACGATCGAGGCGAGCCTGCGGGCGCTGGGCACCGACCACGTCGACCTCTGGTTGATCCACTGGCCGCCGTCGTCGCCCGCGGACAGCATCCCGGTCTGGCGCGAGCTGCTGGCCGCCCGGGACGCGGACCTCACCCGGGCGGTGGGGGTGAGCAACTACGCCACCGCCCAGCTCGACGAGTTGATCCAGGCGACCGAGGAGAACCCGGCGGTCAACCAGATCCGGTGGAGCCCGTCGCTGTACGACCGGCAGCGGCACGCCGAGCACCGGGACCGGGGGATCGTGCTGGAGGGCTACAGCCCGTTCAAGGCCAGCGACCTGGCCGATCCGGTGCTGACCCGGATCGCCGCCGCGCACGACGTCTCCCCGGCGCAGGTGGTGCTGCGCTGGCACGTCGACCACGAGATCGTGGTGATCCCCAAGTCGGTGACCCCGGAACGCATCCGCGCCAACGTCGACATCTGGAACTTCTCGCTGACCGCCGAGGAGATGCGCGACATCGACGCCCTGGGTGGCTGAGCCCGGACGGGGTGCGGGGGGCGTGACCCTGTGGGTCACGCCCCCCGCGTGGTGGTGGGTGGTGTGGGGTTCAGGCGCGGGCGCAGGCGGTGCCGTTGAGCGAGAAGCTGGTCGGCGCCGAGTACGTCCCGTTCAGCGAGCCCTGGTAGCCGAAGGTGGCGGTGCCACCGGGGGAGATGCTGCCGTTGTGCGCGGCGTTGCGTGCGGTCACCGTCGACCCGCTCTGGCTGACGGTGGCGTTCCACGAGCTGGTGACCTGCTGCCCGCTGGGCAGGTTGTAGGTCAGCGTCCAGCCGTTGATGGCGCTGGAGCCTCGGTTGGTGATGGTCACGTCGGCGGTGAAGCCGTTGTTCCACGAGTTGGAGGTGTACTTCACCGCGCAGCCGCCGCCGCTGGGCGGGGGCGTGGTCGGCGGGGCGGTGGTGGGCGGCGGGTTGCCGCCGGTGTTGACGGTCTGGGAGAAGTTGGTGACGGCCAGCCCGGCACCGCCCTGCCAGGGCTCGAAACCAGCCTGGATGCTGGTCAGGTACCAGTCGTTGGTGATCGCTCCCCGGTTGCGGGTGTCGGCGATGAAGTCCAGCACGTTGAAGCTCATGCTCTGGATCGCCGACGGGGCGACGTACGAGATGACGTTGTTGCCGCCGTTGTTGCCGCGCCACACCTCCCAGCTGCGGCCCGCGATGTTCGTGTTGCCCACCGGCGAGCCGATCGGCTGGATGCTGCCCTGCCGGTTGAACCAGATCATGATCTCCATGGCGTTGACGCCGTCCCGCTTGGGCGACGGGTCGAGCCAGATGTCGTAGGCGGCGTCGTAGATCGCCCCGCCGACGTAGTTGAAGGAGATGCTGCCCGGCGCGCTGCTGATCGACTTCACCTGGGCCGGCAGGTTGGTGCCCGGCGAGCAGTTGGTGTAGTGGCAGCCGACGAAGATCGACGGGTACGACACCGGGGCCCCGTTGGTCGGCGCGGAACCCTGCTGGCTGGTGATGCTGAAGCCGCTGCCGGTGACGTTGATGCACTGCTGGGCGGTGGTGCCCCAGCGGTTGTTCTGGACCACGTACCGGCCGCCGATGACGGTGGAGCCGTACTGCTCACAGATCTGGGTGTCGGCGGAGGCGGTGCCGCCGACGGCGACGGCCACGATCGTGCCGACGGCCAGGAGGCCGGCGGCGGCGAGGGCCCGCAATGGACGCTTCATGATGCTCCTTGGCTGCGGCGCGGGGGCGCCGGAGGTGTGTCGGACATGACCGGGAGCGCTCCCACGGTCCCGAACACATTTACATACTTGAAACTGCTATGCAACTGAACCGGTTAAGTGGGCGGCCGATCTCGTCCCCGTACGTGAACCGCGTTCTACAGGTTGGGCGAGAGCAGCGTGCGCGCCGTCCGAACCTGCGCCGCCGCCTCCCGCAACACCGCCGCCAGCCGCGTCCGTACCTCCGGACCCAGCCGGTCCACCGGCGCGGCCACCGAGATCGCGTCCACCGCCGGCTCCCGCAGCGGTACGGCCACCGCCACCGCCGCCAGCCCCGGACCGCACTCCTCCCACTCCTCGGCCCAGCCCCGCCGCCGCACCGCGGCCAACTCGGCGCGCAGCGCCTCCGGCGTGGTGACCGTCCGCCCGGTCACCGCCGGCAGCGGCCACTGCAACAGCCGGTCCACCTCCTCGTCGGACCGCGCGGCGAGCAGCGCCTTGCCGGCCGCGGTGGCGTGCGCGGGCAGCCGCCGACCCACCGCGCAGACCGGCCGGACGACGTGCGCCGAGTCCCGCCGGGCCAGCAGCACCACCGCGCCCCGGTCGAGCCGGTAGAGCTGCACCGTCTCGCCGGAGAACTCGGCCAGCCGGTCCAGGGTCACCTCGTGCAGGGCGGCGATGTCCGCGCCGGCCAGGAACGTCGCGCCGACCTCCAGCGCCCGCAACCCCACCGAGAACCGGGTGCCGGTCGGATCGGCGGCCACCCACTCACGGTCCAGCAGGGTCCGCAGGATGGCGTGCAGGCTGCTCTTGGGAATGCCCAGCGCCCGGCTCAGCTCCACCGGTGAGCGGGGGCCGTCCGGGGTGGCGAGCGCCTCCAGCACGTCCAGTGCCCGACCCGCCGACTTTACCGAGCGGTATGACTCTTCCGTTGTCACGCCGTCACTGTAGTGAGACGAACGACATCCGGCCGATGGGTATTCTTCGATCGAACCCCGTTCAGTGGGCTGGACAACTTTCTGTCCGGTTCGGAGCGTGCCGGACAGGGGGATCATCGGCTCTGGTGTGCGCCGATCGCGCGGAGTAGTGTCTTGCCTTCACCGCGTACCGATCCCCTCCGGAGGCGTACACCACCATGCGTGGCTCCCCCCTGCGCATCCTCGTCGTCGGCGCGGGCATCGCCGGTCTGGCCGTCGCCCGGGCCCTGCGGTTGGCCGGGTTCCGGCCGGACGTCACCGAGAAACTCCCCCCGAACGAACTGGCCGACACCGGCCTCTACCTGCCCGGCAACGCCGCCCGCGCGCTGCGCCGGCTCGACCTCGACGGCCCGGTCCGCCCGCTCGGGCAGGTGATCCACCGCCAACGGTTCCTCGACGCCGCCGGCGACCCGCTCTGCGAGGTGGACCTCGACACGCTCTGGGCCGAGGTGGGGGAGTGCCGGGCGCTGCCCCGCCGCGACCTCTACCAGGTGCTGCTCAGCGGTGCCGGGGGCGCCGTGCGGCACGGCGCCGAGGTGAGCACCGTCGAGCTGCTGCCCGCCGGGGTCGCGGTCACCTTCACCGACGGCACCGGCGGCGAGTACGACCTGGTGATCGGCGCCGACGGCCCCCGCTCGGCGGTCCGCTCCCTGGCCGCGCTCGGCGGCCCGCCCCGCCCCGCCGGTCAGGTGGTCTACCGGGGCGTGGTGCGCGACGGCCCGGACGTGCCCGACTGGACGGCGCTGCTCGGCCGGCGGGCCGGCTTCCTCGTGGTGCCGCTCGGCGCCGGGCGGCTCTACTGCTACGCCGACGAGGCCGGCACCGTCGCCCCGGCCGACCCGGTCGCCCGGCTGCACGAACTCTTCGGCGGCTACGGCGGGCCGGTCCCGGCGGTGCTGGCCGCCTGGCGCGACGTGCAGGTCGGGCTCACCGACGAGGTCGAGCTGGGCCGCTGGCACCGGGGCCGGGTGCTGCTGGTCGGCGACGCCGCGCACGCCACCGCGCCCACCCTGTCCCAGGGGATCGCGATGGCGCTGGAGGACGCGGTGGTCCTCGCCGAGTCGCTGCGCGCCGCCGGCAGCGTCGAGGCGGCCCTGGTCGCGTACGAGAGCCGCCGTCGTCCGCGTACCCGATGGGTGCGGGACCGGACCCGCGACCGCAACCGCACCCGGGACGTGCCGCCGGCGCTGCGCGACCCGTTGCTGCGCGGGCGGGGCGGGCGGATCTTCGGCGAGCACTACCGGCTCCTGGTCGACCCGCTGTAGGCGCGTCGGGTGACCGGACATGGTGCCAGAGCACCCCGAGCGGTGCTGCCACCTGCCGGGGACTAACATCCTTTCGGATGACGGCCCGCAGTTGACGAGGCGTGCCGAGCGGGACAACCGAGAACCGGAGGCCATTCGTGACCACCGTCGCACCCAAGCCGGTCGTGACCCGGCCATGGCCGGTCCGAGAGCCGGTCAAGGGGTCGGCCATCGCGCGGCTGCTGCGCACCACGGACGCGAAGCAGATCGGGATCATGTACATGGTCACCGCGTTCGTGTTCTTCATGATCGGTGGCCTGATGGCCCTGATCATGCGAGCCGAGCTGGCGCGGCCGGGCATGCAGTTCCTGTCGCCGGAGCAGTACAACCAGCTGTTCACCATGCACGGCACGATCATGCTGCTGTTCTTCGCGACGCCGATCGTGTTCGCGTTCGCGAACTACGTCGTGCCGCTGCAGATCGGTGCCCCCGACGTCTCGTTCCCCCGGCTGAACGCCTTCGCCTACTGGCTGTACCTGTTCGGCGGCACGATGGCGACCGCCGGCTTCCTCAGCCCGGGTGGCGCGGCCGACTTCGGCTGGACCGCCTACACCCCGCTGAGCAGCATCGAGCACTCGCCCGGCGTCGGCGCGAACATGTGGGTCGTCGGCCTGGCCATCTCCGGTCTGGGCACCATCCTCGGCGCGGTCAACCTGATCACCACGATCCTGACCCTGCGCGCCCCCGGCATGACCATGTTCCGGATGCCGATCTTCACGTGGAACATGCTGGTCACCAGCCTGCTGGCGATCCTGGTCTTCCCGCTGCTGGCCGCCGCGCTCTTCGCGCTGGCCGCGGACCGGCTGCTCGGCGCGCACGTCTACGACCCGGCCACCGGTGGCCCGATGCTGTGGCAGCACCTCTTCTGGTTCTTCGGCCACCCCGAGGTGTACATCATCGCGCTGCCGTTCTTCGGCATCATTACCGAGATCATCCCGGTCTTCTCCCGCAAGCCGATCTTCGGCTACAAGGGCCTCGTCGCCGCCACCATCGCCATCGCCGCCCTGTCGATGAGCGTCTGGGCGCACCACATGTTCGCCACCGGCCAGGTGCTGCTGCCGTTCTTCAGCTTCCTCAGCTACCTGATCGCCGTGCCGACCGGCATGAAGTTCTTCAACTGGATCGGCACCATGTGGCGGGGCCAGATCACCTTCGAGACGCCGATGCTGTTCGCCATCGGCTTCCTGGTGACCTTCCTCTTCGGTGGTCTGACCGGGGTGCTGCTGGCCAGCCCGCCGCTCGACTTCCACCTGCACGACAACTACTTCGTCGTGGCGCACTTCCACTACGTGCTCTTCGGCACCATCGTGTTCGCCGTCTTCGGCGGCATCTACTTCTGGTTCCCGAAGATGTTCGGCCGGATGCTCGACGAGCGCCTGGGCAAGATTCACTTCTGGCTCACGATGATCGGCTTCCACACCACCTTCCTGGTGCAGCACTGGCTCGGCGCCGAGGGCATGCCCCGCCGGTACGCCGACTACCTGCCCGGCGACGGCTTCACCACGCTCAACATGATCTCCACGATCGGCGCGTTCATCACCGGTATCTCGACCCTGCCGTTCATCTGGAACTGCTGGAAGTCGTACAAGACCGGGCCGGTCGTCGAGGTGGACGACCCGTGGGGCCACGGCAACTCGCTGGAGTGGGCGACCAGCTCTCCGCCGCCGCTGCGGAACTTCGACCGGATGCCCCGGATCCGCTCCGAGCGGCCGGCGTTCGACGCGAAGTTCCCCGAGCTGGCCGCCGGGCAGAGCCTCGCCGGCCCGCCGGAGGGTGGTGCCAAGCCACTGACCAGCGAGGTCAACGGCGGCGCCAGCTACCAGGAGGACACCGCCGGGAACCTCGACCGGCGCTGACGCCCGGCACGAACCACCGAAGGGCACCGCACCCCACCGGGGCGCGGTGCCCTTCGCTTCGCGCGCTGCCTTTCGCTTCACGCGGTGCCCCTCGGCTCGTCCTCGGGATGACTGAGGTGGAGGGGCTGGCGGCGATCACGCCTTGGGTGCGCCTCCCCAGGTGCGAAGCCTCAGGGTGACCCACTCTCGATGGGCGGTATGCCTGAGAGGCATATTTATGACGCTCAGGCATACCGCTCACGCGCAGAGGTACGTGTCCCGGCGGCGCAGGCATCGCGGTTGAGGACGGCTCCGGGCCACGGGTCCGGCAGGGTCGGACGCGACCGGCAGTGCGCCGCCGCCGGCTACCCGGTTACGCCGCCGGCCCGCACACGGCCACGAGCGCGGCCAGCGGGCTCAGGCGGCCGGTGCCGGTTCTGGTGCCGGCGTGGACAGGGTGGATGCCGGGGCGACGGGCGGGCGGCGGTGACGCAGCTCCGTCGGCAGGACCACCAGGGTCACCAGCAGCCCCACCGCCCCGGTGACCACGAAGCCCCAGAGCGGCACCGAGGCGTCGATCACCGCGCCGGCCAGCGGAGCGCCGAGCGCGATGCCGACCGTGGTGGCGGAGCCGTGCAGGCCCATCGCCTCACCGCGGACCCCGGCCGGGGCGAGCCGGCTGACCGCGTCGGCGGTGGCGGCGATGGTGGGGGCGCAGAGCGCGCCGGCCGGCAGCAGGGTCAGGCAGAGCAGCCACCAGTGGCCGCCGCCCAACCCGACCGGGATGGTGCAGAGGCTGAGCAGGGCGGCCAGGGCCAGCGGGGAGAAGGAGCGGCGGACGGCCCCGTACGCGAAGCCGCCGACCAGCGAGGCGATCGCCCAGGCGGTGAGCACCGCGCCCGTCCAGCCGACCTCGCCGCCGGCCCGCAGCACCGCCACCACCGCCACGTCGGTGCCGCCGAGCACCAGGGTCGCGGCGGTGCTCACCGCGAACACCGCGAGCAGGCGGCTGGTCAGCCACTGCCGCCGGGGCACCCGGGGCTGCGGACCGACCGGCTCGTCCACGCTACGGATGGGCGGATCGAGCAGCCAGAGCACGATGCCCGCGCCGACGATGCCCGCGCCCACCGCCCAGAGCGTGACCCGGGGCGAGACGGCGGTGGCCAGCGCCACGGCCAGCGCCGGCCCGATCATGAAGGACAGCTCCATCGACATCGAGTCCAGCGCGTACGCGGGGCGGCGGCGCTGGACCGGCACCAGCGCGGCGATCGACTGCCGGACCACCGAGAAGACCGGCAGCGCGAACAGCCCGGCCACGAACGCGGCGGGCAGCAGCAGCGGCAGGCTCAACGTCGGGGCGCTCGCCCAGAAGGCCGCCTCGACCACGGTGGTCACCGCGACCACCGGACGCAGACCACGCCTGTCGACCAACCGGCCCAGCAGGGGCGAACCGATGGCGGTGCCGGCGACCGACGCGGCACCGACCAGGCCGGCGGCACCGTAACCCCGGCCCAGCTCCAGCACCACGTAGAAGGTGAGCGTCACCCCCGTCGCGGTGAGCGGGATGCGGGCCAGCACCGCCACCAGCAGCAGGGCCCGCAGGCCGGGCTGGGCCAGGGCCTGCCGGTAAGGCGTCAACGTCATGATGCTCCGTACCTCCGGCGGTCATCCTGGACCGGGGGTACGACATCGGCAAGCGATTACCGGCTCATGCGGCGCTGATCACCGGCTCCCCGCGCAGGGTCACCCCGGCGCCGTCCATCGCCCGCAGCGCCACGTCCAGCGTCGCCGGCGCGACCGCCGCCGTCAGGTCGAGCAGCACGGTGGTGGCGAAGCCCTCCCGGGCGGCGTCCAGGGCGGTGGCCCGCACGCAGTGGTCGGTGGCGATGCCGACCACGTCGACCCGGTCCACGTCGTGCCGACGCAGCCAGTCGGCCAGGCACTCGCCGTCGTCGGCGTGCCCCTCGAACCCGGAGTACGCGGCGGCGTGCTCGCCCTTGTGGAAGATCGCCTCGACCCGGTCGGTCACCAGGTCGGGGTGGAACTCGCTGCCCGGGGTGCCGACCACGCAGTGCCGGGGCCACGACTCGACGTAGTCCGGCGGGTCGCCGAAGTGCGCCCCCGGGTCGATGTGGTAGTCCTTGGTGGCGACCACGTGGTCCCACCGCCGCGGTTCCCCGGCCAGCAGGCCCGAGATGCCGGCGGCGACGCCCGCGCCCCCGGTGACGGCCAGGGAACCGCCCTCACAGAAGTCGTTCTGCACGTCCACGATGATCAGCGCGTTGGCCATCGGTGCCCTTCCTCTCCGCTCGCCACCGGTGATCCACCTGCGGCACGACCCAGTCTGCCCCGGCGGCTCAACCGGCCGGTACGACCGTGACCGGGATCGCCGGATCACCGGCGGAGAGCTTCAACCCCTCCCACGGGATCGAGATCAGGCACTGGCGCAGGTGCTCGCGGGACTGCTCGATGCCCGGCAGGTCGACCGGTTCGCCGTCGACCACGTACGAGTGCTGCAGCAGCCGGTCGTTGGCCTGCCGGTCCGGTACCCCCTGCGAGACGACGACCTCCTCGGTGGCGGTGCCGGTGGGCTTGTGCCGGCGTACCGCGACCTTCCGGCCCCCGATGGTGCCCTTGTTCTCGGAACGCTTGACCACCGGCCGCCCGTCCACCTCGACCAGCTTGTAGACCAGGCTGGCGGTGGGGGCGCCGGAGCCGGTGACCACGGCGGTGCCCGCGCCGTACATGTCGACGGGTTCGGCGGCGAGCGCGGCGATGGCGTACTCGTCGAGATCCCCCGAGACGATGATCTTCGTCTCGGTGGCGCCGAGTGAGTCGAGCAGCTCCCGGGACTGCTGGGCGATGACCGCGAGGTCACCGGAGTCGATCCGGACGGCCCGTAGCTGTGGCCCGGCCACCTCGATGGCGGTCCGGATGCCCTGGCTGATGTCGTACGTGTCGACGAGCAGCGTGGTGTCCCGGCCCAGCGTGGCGACCTGCGAGGCGAACGCCGTCCGCTCGTCGTCGTGCAGCAGGGTGAACGCGTGCGCGGCGGTCCCGGCGGTGGGGATGCCGTAGCGCTGGCCGGCGGCGAGGTTGGAGGTGAACCGGAACCCGGCCAGGTACGCCGCCCGCGCGGCGGCCACCGCCGCCTCCTCGTGGGCCCGCCGGGAACCCATCTCGATCAGGGCCCGGCCCCGGGCCGCGGTCACCATCCGGGCCGCCGCCGCGGCCACCGCGCAGTCGTGGTTGAGCACCGACAGCACCAGCGTCTCCAGCACCACGCACTCGGCGAAGCCGCCGGAGACGGTGAGGATCGGGGAGCCGGGGAAGAACAGCTCGCCCTCGGCGTACCCGTCGATGTCGCCGGTGAACCGGTAGTCGGCCAGCCAGCGGGCGGCCGGCTCGTCGACCACCCCGGTGCGGAGCAGGAACTCGACCTCCTCCGGGGCGAACCGGAACTCCCTGACCATGTCGATCAGGCGGCCGGTCCCCGCGACCACCCCGTACCGGCGTCCGGTGGGCAGGCGTCGGCTGAACACCTCGAAGGTGCACCGGCGGTCGGCGGTGCCGTCGCGCAGGGCGGCACTGACCATGGTCAGCTCGTAGTGGTCGGTCAGCAGCGCGGGGCGAAGGTGGCTCACCGGCCCAGCCTAGAGTTCAGCCGGTCGGAGCGTCGCCGTGGCCCGGGATCGCCCGCAGTGCCGCCCCCAACTCGGCCCGGCCGGTGATGCCGAGCTTGCTGTAGACCCGCTGGAGATGGTTCTCCACCGTCCGGGGCGACAGGAACAGCCGGCCCGCGATGGCCCGGCTGGTCACCCCGGCGGCGGCGAGCGCGGCGACCTCCAGCTCCCGGTCGCTGAGCGTGGGCCGCAACGCGGTAAGCGCCGGGGTACGGATCTGGTCGCAGCGGGTGAGCAGGGCGGCGAGCCGTTCGTGTGCGGCGGCGGCCGACGTCGAGCGGTCCCGCCGCCATCCGTGCAGCGCCGTCGCCGTGGCGTCGACCGCCCAGACCGTCAGGTCCAGCTTCGTGAGGCCGTCCGCCACCTCCAGCAGGGCCTCCCCGTCCCGGGCGGCGGCGGCCCGCGCGTACCGGGCGAGCAACGGGGTCAGCGCCCCGTCGACGGTCTCGGAGAGTTCGGTCAACCGCTGCGCCACCGTACGCCGGCTGCCGTCGGTGCAGGTCGGCCCGACCGGGGCGGTGGCCCGGCCGAGCCGTACCAGGTCGTGCAGCACCAGCACCTCGTGGCCGGCGAACCCGTCGGCGCGCAACCGGTCGACCAGCGTGCCGAGGTGCCGCACCGCCCCGGCCAGGTCACCCCCGGCGGCCAGCACCGCGGCCCGCGCCTGCTCCAGCCACGGTTGGAGCACCGCCATGCCGGGGGCCTGGGTCCGGTCGGCCTCCGCCATCGCCTCCACGGCGGTGGCCGGGTCGCCGCGCAGCACCGCCGCCTGCGCCCGTTCGGCGTGCGCCAGCCCCGCGAAGACCCGGCTGGTGGCGAGCACCGCGCACGCGCCGAGGCTGGCCTTGAGCGCGTCGTCGCCACGACCGCGCAGCCGCGCCGCGTACGCCTGGAGGATGGACAGGTAGCCGGTGCCGAGCCGGAAGTCCCCGGCACCGGCCTGGTCGGCGAACTCGTCGGCCACGATGGCGTCGATGCCGGCCAGGTCCCCGGAGAGCGCCAGCCGGGTGCCCCGGGCCAGTTCCATGGCCAGTTGCAGGTACGGCATGTCGGCGCGCCAGTTCGCCGCCTCCGCCTGCACCCGGTCGATCGCCGCGGCGCTGGCCCGGAACCGGCCGCGCACCGCGTCGGCGTGGGCGATGGTGCACCGGGCCAGCTCGCGGGCGGCGACGCTGGCCGCCGGCCGGTCCAGCACCGACCGGCCGAGCCGCAGGGCGGTGTCGACCTCCAGGCCGTGCAGCCGCATGATCGCCTCGAAGGCGCGCACCCGGGCCTGGTGCCCGGGGTCGGTCAGGGCGTGCCCGGCCGCCGCGAGGGTGTCCACGGTGGACCGGTCGCTGAGCCCCCAGTAGCTGACCATCCCCCGTACGGTGAGCCAGCGACTGCGTCGGTGTTCGCAGACGATGTCGTCGGCCACCGCGTCGAGCACCCCGATCGCCTCGGCCGGCCGGTCGCCGAACATCAGGATGGTGGCGAGCAGTTCGGCGGCGTCGTAGCCGCCGTCGGCGACGAGCGCGCCCCGGGCCAGCCGGGTGGCCAACGGCACGTCGTACCGGGTGAACGCCTGCACGGCCGCGTGCAGCAGCAGGGCCGGGTCCTGGGCGGTGCCGGAGTCGAGCCGCCACACCGCCACCCGGAGCAGGTCGCTGCGGCGGCGGGCACCGGCCGACTCCACCCGCTCGGCGAGCTGGGCCTTCAGGCGGCGGGTCCGGCTGACCGGGCAGCGACGGCGGATCACCTCGCCGTACAGCGGGTGGGCGAGCCGGACGTCGATCCGCCGGTCGTCGGGTACGACGGTGATCAGCCCGCGTTCCTCGGCGACCTCCACGGCGGCCGGGTCGGCGGCCCGGTCGAGCAGGCGCAGGCCGAGCGGCTCGCCGAAGGCGACCAGCTCCACCACCGCCCGGACCTCCGGGTCCAACCGGCCGATCCGGGTGTCGATCAGGTCGGTGAGGCTGGGGGCCAGCTCCAGCCGGCCGGTCCACCGCCACACCCCGTAGGGGCGGACCAACTCACCTCCGGTGGTGGCGGCCAGCACCAGCTCCCGCAGCAGCAGCGGGTTGCCGGCGGAGAGCCGGGACAGCCGCTCGGCGGAGCTGGCGTCGACCGGGCCGTCCAGCAGGGCGGCGAGCAGGCCGGTGGTCTCACCCGGGCCGAGCGGGGCCAGCTCGGCGTGCGCGACCAGGTCGTCGGTCCACAGTGCACGGATCGGCAGCGGGATCTGCTCGCCGCTGCGCAGGGTGCCCAGCACGGTGGTGTTCTCGGCGCGGGCGAGCAGGTGGACCAGCGCCGCCGAGGGCGGGTCGAGCAGATGGGCGTCGTCGATGGCGAGCACGATGCGTCGCCCCGCCGCCTGCTCCTGGAGCACGTCGACGCCCCAGCGCAGCACCCCGGCGGGGGAGAGCCCGGGTGGCTGCTCGGCCGGCAGCACCGGGGCGAGCCCGCCGAACGGCAGCGCCGCGGTGGCCGCGCTGGCCGCGACGAACGACAGGGCGTACCGCTCGGGAGGCAGCGCGGCCACGGCCTCGCGGAGCAACCGGCTCTTACCGACGCCCGCGCTGCCGCTGAAGAAGAGCCCGTGCCCCCGACCCTCGTGCACCGCTGCCAACAGACGGTTGAGTTCATCCGTTCGGCCGACGAAACTCCACCGACTCATCCGAGCAGCATATCGATGTAAATCGGTCCGGAGACACCCGGTGACGCTGTGAAGTTGAGTAATGTCGCAGTTACTGCTGAGTACCCGAGATGTTCCGGTGAAGCCGGGTGCTGCCCGTAACCTTCCCGCAGCCCATCGTCACCTATCGGACGTCCTACCGCGGGCGCAGCCAGCCGCCCGCGTCGAGCGGAGGCCGAATGCAGCCCGGTCCACTCCCCGGGGTCGACATGACCGACGACCCGTCCGACCATCCCGACGCCGTCGGGCTGCCGACCCGGGGCCCGCTCCCGGCCGACCCGCCGGCCGCCGAGGTGGATCCCGACGAGCCGCTCGCCGTGGTGGCCGCCGGCCCCGCCGGGGCGGCCCGCCGCGAGGTGCTCGCCGCGCTGCTCGGGGTCCCCGCCGGGATGCTCGTCACCCCGGCGGGCAGCCACCTGCTGGTCCGGCACGCCCGGGTGGCGACCCGGGCGGCGTACGTGCCCGGCTACCGGCAGCCGCACTCCTACGGCGCGGACCAGGCCGCCGCCGGCCCGGCGCTGGCCCGCGCGCCACGCCGGGTCGAGCTGAGCCTGCCGGAACAGCTGCTGCGGCACTTCGCCGTGCTCGACACCCCGGACACCGACACCCTCGGCGTGGCCGGCGGCCGGGTTCTGCTCGACGCGGTCGTCCGGTCCGGCGCGCTGCTGTTCGTGATCGGCGCCGACCAGACCTTCACCGCCGCCGACCTGCACCTGCTCACCGAGGTCGCGCGTACCCGGGTACGGGTCTTCTTCGTGGTGACCCCCGGCGCGGGCGGTTGGGCGGCGGCGGAGCCGGCCGCGACCGACGACACCGGGGTGGCGCTCCCGTCCCCGCCCGACGGGCCACCGGCCGGCGACCCGGTCGACCCGGTGGCGGTGACCGTCGCGGCGCACCGGGCCACCCTGCTGGCCGCGGTGCCGGGGCTGGCCGAGGCCGACTGGTATCCCGTGCACCGGGCCGAGCACCCGGCCCTGCGCCGGGCGCTGGTCGGCTGGTCGGCCATCGAGGGGCTGCGCCGGGCGAGTTCCCGGCCACCCGTGCCGCCCGGGGCGTACGGGCGGGTGCCGGTGGCCCCCGACGCGCCGGGCGACGACTGGGCCGACGGGTTGGAGCGGCAGAGCCGGCTCTGCGCCCGCGGCATCCGTCAGCAGCTCGCGCTCGAACTGGCCAACATCCACCTGCGGACCGTCCAGGAGATCGTCTTCGGGGTGGGCTGCGCGGGCCTGCCGCAACTGCTCGACCGGGAGCTGGAGGCGCTCTCCCTGCTCGCGACCGAGCAGCAGGACCGGGCGGTGCGGGAGATCCTCGACGGGGCCACCGTCCGGATCTTCGGCGCACCGCTGGCCGAGGGGGTACGCCAGCGCATCGCCGCGGCCGTCCGGTGGGGGCTGGCCGACCATCCGTCCGGTCAGGAACTGGACCGGGTGCTCCTGGTCACCGGCACCGCCGGGGTGGCGACGCTGCCCGGGGCCGGCGCCCTGGACGCCCTGCTCGGTCATCCCGGCGCGCCCCGCACCGAGGTGCTGCCCCGGATCGGGGTCGCCCTGTCCGGCGGGTGCTGGCAGCACTGGCGCAGCCCCGGCAACGACGATCCGAACGCGGCCCGCTCCTGGGCGCAACGGGCGTTGCGCGAGGTCGAGCTGGAGTTGTCCCGCGAGGTGTCCCGGCGGTTCGAGGCGTTCCGGCTCGCGCTCGACGCGGTCCTCACCGACGCCCTCGACCACGGCATCCTGCTCGCCTGAAACCGAGCCTCCCGGTGCCTGTCCCCGCCGTGTCCGCAGTCCGCCCGGTTTGTGCAGCTCGGGAGGGTGATCGGGGCTGCCCCGGCGTTCCGGTTCATCGGATCGCCACTTCCGGTGGCACGATGGGGGGCATGGCCGCTCCACAGGTTGCCCCGGTCGAGACGCCGGACACCGACGAGGTGCCGGTCGAGGACCGGCAGTGGGTGACGATCGTCTGGGACGACCCGGTCAACCTCATGACGTACGTGACCTGGGTCTTCCAGAAGTTGTTCGGGTACAGCCGGGAGAAGGCCGAGAAGCTGATGCTGGACGTGCACCACAAGGGCCGGGCGGTGGTCTCCAGCGGCGCCCGGGAGCGGATGGAGCACGACGCGTCGCAGTTGCACGCCTACGGTCTCTGGGCGACGGTGGACCGTTCATGAGTGCGCGGAGCGAGCCGGGTCCGCGGTTCCGGCGGTGGCGATGGAGGTTGACGGGGTGAGCATGTTCCGCCGCCAGGGCGGCTGTTACGTGGCGACCTTCGCCGTCGACGAGGTCCGGGTGCTGCGCAAGGTCGCCACCGAGGTGGTCGGCCTGCTCACCGACGGGTTCGACCACACCGACCCGGTCGTCGGGCGGCTCTTCCCCGACGCCTACCCGGACGATCCGGCCGGCACGGCGGAGTTCCGCCGGTACACCGAGGGCGACCTGAAGACCGCCAAGATCGACCAGGCGGGCGCGGTGCTGGCCGCGCTGCCCGAGTCGGCCGGTGGCGAGGTGCGGCTGGACGCCGAGGCGGCCGAGGCGTGGCTGCGGGCGCTCAACGACGCCCGGCTGGCGATGGGCGTCCGGCTGGAGATCAAGGACGGCACCGACCTGGGCGAGGAGCTCGACGACGCGGTCGCCGACGATCCCACGTCGTCAAGGGTGTTCCAACTGTCGGTCTACGCCTATCTGGGTTATCTGCAGGAATCCCTGCTCAACGCCATGATCGACTGAACTGTGACGGTCACCGCCTCGCCGGGCGCGGCGGGTGGGCGCTAGGCTGGGCGACGTGCTGAGCATCGACCGGTCGATCGTCGACGCGATCGTCGCCCACGCGCGCCGGGACCACCCCGACGAGGCGTGTGGGGTGGTCGCCGGACCCGTCGGCGGTGACACCCCGACCCGGCACATCCCGATGGACAACGCGGCCCGCTCGATGACCTTCTACGAGTTCGACTCGATGGAGCAGCTGCGGGTGTGGCGGGAGATGGACGACCGCGACGAGGAACCCGTCGTCATCTACCACTCGCACACCGCCACCGAGGCGTACCCGTCCCGCACGGACGTCGCCTTCGCGGGTGAGCCGGGCGCGCACTACCTGCTGGTCTCGACCCGCGAACCGGACACCGAGGAGATTCGTTCCTTCCGGATCGTCGACGGCGTGGTGACCGAGGAGCCGGTGCGGATCGTGGACGCCGGGGTGGATCCGCACGCGGTCCAGTCCTACATGTTCGGGCAGAGCCCGGCGACGGTCGACTACGAGTGTTCCGGCAGCTGACTCCCAGCTCCGCTCACCCTGTTCCGTCCGGCACCGAGGCACACCCGACCAAGGAGTACGTCATGGCCATCGAGGTTCGCATCCCCACCATCCTGCGCAGCTACACCGGCGGCGAGAAGGTCGTCGAGGGCGCCGGGGACACCCTGGGCGACCTGCTCACCGACCTGGACACCCGGCACGCCGGCCTGAAGGCCCGGCTGGTCACCGACGCCGGTGCGCTGCACCGCTTCGTCAACGTCTACGTCAACGACGAGGACGTCCGTTTCCTGGGCGCGCTGGACGCCAAGCTCAACGACGGCGACAGCGTCACCGTCCTGCCGGCCGTCGCCGGTGGGGCGTTCGGCTTCGCCGCCGCGGCGGCGATCAGCCAGCACCGTGCGGCCACCGCGGCGGTGGCGGCACGGCGCGCGGCCGTCGCCCCCCGCTGAGGGCGGGCGTCATGGCGCGGTACGACAGCCTGCTCGACGCCTGCGGCGGCACCCCCCTGGTGGGGTTGCCCCGGCTCTCGCCGACGGTGCCCGACGGGGCGCCGCCGGTGCGGCTGTGGGCCAAGCTGGAGGACCGGAACCCGACCGGTAGCATCAAGGACCGCGCGGCCCTGTTCATGGTCCGTGCGGCGGAGCAGTCCGGCCGGCTCCGGCCCGGGGACACCATCCTGGAGCCGACCAGCGGCAACACCGGTATCTCGCTGGCCATGGTGGCCAAGTTGCGCGGCTACCGGCTGGTCTGCGTGATGCCGGAGAACGTCTCCACCGAGCGGGTCCAACTGCTCCGGATGTACGGCGCGGAGATCATCTTCTCGCCGGCGGCGGGCGGCTCCAACCAGGCGGTCGCCACCGCCAAGCAGATCGCGGTCGACCACCCGGACTGGGTGATGCTCTACCAGTACGGCAACGAGGCCAACGCCCGCGCCCACTACGAGACCACCGGCCCGGAACTGCTGCACGACCTGCCCACCATCACGCACTTCGTGGCGGGCCTGGGCACCACCGGCACCCTGATGGGCACCGGGCGGTTCCTGCGGGAGAAGGTCGAGGGCATCCAGGTGGTGGCCGCCGAGCCGCGCTACGGCGAACTCGTCTACGGCCTGCGCAACATCGACGAGGGTTACGTCCCCGAGTTGTACGACGCGTCGGTGCTCACCCGGCGCTTCTCCGTCGGCACCCGGGACGCGGTGCTGCGTACCCGGCAGCTGGTGGAGGTGGAGGGGATCTTCGCCGGTTTCTCCACCGGAGCGATCCTGCACGCCGCCCTGTCGGTGGCGCACGAGGCGGTCCGGGACGGCCGGCGGGCCGACGTCGCCTTCGTGGTCTGTGACGGCGGCTGGAAGTACCTCTCCACCGGGGCGTACGGCGGCACCCTCGCCGACGCCGAGAGCGCCCTGGAGGGGCAGCTCTGGGCCTGACCCGTCATGGGGCCGGTCGGCGGAGGCGTCGGCCGGCCCCCGCGGGTGTCACGTTGATGACAACTTCCAGAAGATGATTCTTGCCCTGCGGTCGCTGCGCGTAGGCTGCCCACCGTGGCGTACGCGTCGGTAGAGATCATAATCGGTGCTGACTCCGGCGTGTCGACTACGTACCGTAATTGTGGGGCGACCGGATGCGGCTGACCGTGCTGGGCTGTGCGGGAAGCTTCCCCGGCCCCGAATCCCCCTGCTCCGCCTACCTCGTCGAGGCGCAGGGTTTCCGGCTGCTCGTCGACTTCGGGCCGGGCTCGCTGTCCACCCTCCAGCGGTACGCCGGCCTGCACGCCCCGGACGCCATCCTCCTGACCCACCTGCACTGCGACCACATCCTCGACGCCGCGTCGTACGTCGTGGTCCGCCGGTACGCCCCGGACGGCCCCTACCCGCCGCTGCCGGTCTACGCGCCGCCGGGCGCCCCGGACCGGCTCGCCACCGCCTACGGCCAGGACGACAGCACCGTGGAGGACGTCTACCAGTTCTACGGCCTCCAGCCGGGCACCTTCCCGATCGGCCCGTTCACCGTCACCGTCGACCGGGTCAACCATCCCATCGAGACGTACGGGGTGCGGCTGGAGCACGAGGGCCGGGTGCTCTGCTACTCCTCGGACACCGCACCCTGTGACGCGCTGCTGCGGCTCGCCCAGGACGCCGACGTCTTCCTCTGCGAGGCCAGCTACCTCGACGGGGTGGACAACCCGCCGGATCTGCACCTCACCGGCCGGGAGGCGGGCGAGACGGCCACCAAGGCGGGGGTGGGCCGGCTGCTGCTGACCCATCTGGTGGTGGCCTGGGGCAGCGAGTCGCACACCATCGCCTCGGCGGCCGGGGCGTTCACCGGGCCGCTGGAAGTGGTGCGGGCCGGCGCCAGCTACGACGTCTGAGCCCACCCGGGCATGCGCCGATCATGCGACCGCATAGGGTGCAGGGATGGCACGACCTGACGGGCGGCGGCCCGACCAACTCCGACCGGTGACGTTGACCCGGGGCTGGAGCACCCACCCGGAAGGCTCGGTGCTCGTCGAGTTCGGC
The DNA here is from genome assembly GCF_049178955.1 of Micromonospora sp. WMMD730. NCBI lineage: Bacteria > Bacillati > Actinomycetota > Actinomycetes > Micromonosporales > Micromonosporaceae > Micromonospora > Micromonospora sp. WMMD730. The sequence goes on along the minus strand of NZ_JBMHML010000002.1, from coordinate 6,008,206 downwards.
GGCACCCGGGTGCTCTGCACGGCGAGCGTCACCGAGGGCGTGCCCCGCTGGCGCAAGGGCTCCGGGCTCGGCTGGGTGACCGCCGAGTACGCGATGCTGCCCCGGGCCACCAACACCCGCTCCGACCGGGAGAGCGTGCGCGGCAAGATCGGTGGGCGGACCCACGAGATCTCCCGGCTGATCGGCCGCAGCCTGCGCGCCTGCGTCGACCTCAAGGCGCTCGGCGAGAACTCGATCGTGCTCGACTGCGACGTGCTCCAGGCCGACGGCGGCACCCGTACCGCCTCCATCACCGGCGCGTACGTGGCCCTCTACGACGCGGTGAGCTGGCTTGCCGGCCGCAAGTCGTTGGCCGGTAAGCCGGAGAAGGTGATGCACCGGTCGGTGGCCGCGGTCAGCGTCGGGATCGTCGCGGGCGAGCCGCTGCTCGACCTCTGCTACGTCGAGGACGTGGCGGCCGAGGTCGACATGAACGTCGTCTGCACCGGCGAGGGCGACTTCGTCGAGGTGCAGGGCACGGGCGAGGACGGCGTCTTCTCCCGGGCACAGCTCGACGCGTTGCTGGACGTCGCGTCGTTGGGTTGTCTGGAACTGGCCGAGGCGCAGCGGAAGGCTCTCGCATCATGAACAAGGTCCTGCTCGCCACCCGCAACCGTAAGAAGCTGGTGGAGTTGCAGCGCATCCTCGACGGCGCGCTCGGCGCGCACCGGATCGCCCTGCTCGGCCTCGACGACGTCGAGGAGTACCCGGAGCTGCCCGAGACCGGCCTCACCTTCGGCGAGAACGCCCTGATCAAGGCGCGGGAGGGTTGCCGGCGTACCGGCCTGCCCACCATCGCCGACGACTCCGGCATCGCCGTCGACGCGCTCAACGGCATGCCCGGGGTGTTCAGCGCCCGCTGGGCCGGCCGGCACGGCGACGACCGGGCCAACCTGCAACTGGTGCTGGACCAGATCGCCGACCTGCCCGACGAGCACCGGGGGGCGTCGTTCGTCTGCACCGTGGCGCTGGTGCTGCCCGGCGGCAAGGAGCACCTGGTCGACGGCCGCCAGCCCGGCCGGCTGCTGCGTGCCCCGCGCGGCGAGGGCGGCTTCGGGTACGACCCGATCTTCGTGGGTGACGGCCAGGAGCGGACCAATGCGGAGTTGACCCCGCAGGAGAAGGACGCGATCAGCCACCGGGGCAAGGCGTTGCGCGAGCTGGCGAAGCTCGCCGCCAAGGTGCTCCCGGCCAGCTGAGCCAACCGTCGACCGACCCGTCGCCCTGCAGGCGGGTGCGACGACGCCCGGCCGTCGACCGACTCGTCGTCGCCGCTCCTTATTCGCCGACTTCCGGCCGTCGAGTAAGGAGCGGCGCCGTAGCTTGTCACCGAAAGTAGTCTCGGTTAGGCCCCCACCCTCCCACCCGACATCCTTTGCTCTGCTGCTTTCCAGGCGACAGACACACCGAGTGTTCGCCAGGATTGCTGTGCTTGGCACTTGCATATAGGTTTTCGCTGTTCAAGCGACTGTCGCGTTCGTGGCAGCAGAGCAATGGGTCTGCACCGGGGTGGTGGCTCTCGGGGATTTGCCTACGCTCGGTAACCTGTCGCGACGGGTCGGCCTTGACTACTGAACGCTACGGCGACGTCACCGTCACCGTCAGCTCAGCGGCCCGATCTGCCGTTCGATGGCGGCGCGCAGGTCCGGGCCGGCCAGCACCGACCGGGCCGCCGCCAGCACCGGGGCGAGGAAGACGTCCGGGCCGGGCGCACCGGCCGCCGGACCGAGGGCGTCCAGCGCGGCCCGCCCGGCCGGTGACGGCTCCAGCGGCGCGCGCAGTTGCAGCCCCCGTACGGCCGCCAGCAGCTCCACCGCGAGCAGGCTGGTCAGATTGTCCAGCACGGTACGCAGCTTCTTGGCCCCCGCCCAGCCCATCGAGACGTGGTCCTCCTGCATGCCGCTGGTGGGCAGCGAGTCGACCGAGGCGGGCGCGGCCAGCCGACGGTTCTCCGCGACGATCCCGGCGGCCGTGTACTGGGCGATCATCAGCCCGGAGTTCACCCCGGCGTCCGGGGACAGGAACGCCGGCAGGTCCCGGTTGCGGGTCACGTCGAGCAGCCGGTCCACCCGCCGCTCGGCGATCGCCCCCACCTCGGCGGCGGCGATGGCCAGGTAGTCGGCGGCGAAGCCGAGCGGAGCGCCGTGGAAGTTGCCCGTCGACTCGACCCGCCCGTCCGGCAGCACCACCGGGTTGTCCACCACCGAGACCAGCTCCCGGCCGGCCACCGTCGCGACGAAGTCGAGGGTGTCCCGGGCCGCCCCGGCCACCTGCGGGGCACACCGCATCGAGTACGCGTCCTGCACGGCGTGCGCAAGGTCGTCGCGGTGCGAGTCCATCACCCGGGAGTCCTGCAGCAGCCGGTGGATGTTCGCCGCCGACGCGGCCTGCCCCGGGTGCGGCCGGATGGCGTGCAGCTCCGGCAGGAACGGCCGTTCCGAGCCGAGCATCGCCTCGATGGCCAGCGCGGCGGTCACGTCGGCCATGGCGAACAGGTGCCGGGCGTCCGCGATGGCCAGCAGCAGCATGCCGAGCATGCCGTCCGTGCCGTTGATCAGCGCCAGCCCCTCCTTGGCGGCCAACGCGATCGGAGTCAACCCGGCCGCCCGCAGCGCCTCGGCGGCGTCGACCTGTTCGCCGGCCGGACCGGCCACCCACCCCTCGCCGAGCAGCACCAGCGCGCAGTGCGCCAGCGGCGCCAGGTCACCGGACGCGCCGAGCGACCCGTGCTCCGGCACCCACGGGGTGACGTCGGCGTTGAGCAGGTCGACGAGCGCCTGCGCGACCAGCGGCCGGACCCCGGAGCGGCCCAGCGCCAGCGAACGGACCCGCAGCAGCATCATCGCCCGGACCACCTCGCGGGGCATCGGCGCGCCGATCCCGGCGGCGTGCGAGCGGATCAGCGCGTGCTGCAACTCGGCCCGTCGCTGCGGGGCGACGAACGTGTTCGCCAGCGCCCCGAAGCCGGTGGACACGCCGTACACCGGGCGGCCGGCGGCCTCGATGCCGTCCACGATGCGGCGGCTGGCGGCCATCGCGTCGACGGCCGCCGGGGCGAGGACGACCCGGGCGTCGCCGCGCGCCACGGCGAGCACGTCGGCGGGGGTGATTCCGGTGGGCTGGACGGTCACAGTCGACATTGCGGCACTCCGTTGTGCAGAACCTGGCGGATCAGGGGAACACCCGGCCGGTAGGCCAGGTGCAGGTGGGACGGGGCGTCGAGGATCATCAGGTCGGCCCGCGTCCCGGGGCGCAGCACCCCGACGTCGGTGCGGCGCAACGCCCGTGCGCCGCCCGCCGTCGCGGCCCACACCGCCTCCGCCGGGGTCATCCGCATCTCACGGACGGCCAGCGCGACGCAGAACGGCATCGACGAGGTGTACGACGACCCGGGGTTGCAGTCCGTGGCCAGCGCCACGGTCACCCCCGCGTCGAGCAGCCGCCGGGCGTCCGGGTACGGCGACCGGGTGGAGAACTCCGCCCCCGGCAGCAGGGTCGCCACGGTGGGATCGTCGGTGGTGGCCGAACCGGCCAGCGCGTCGACGTCGGCGTCGGACAGGTGGGTGCAGTGGTCGACGCTGGCCGCGCCCAACTCCACCCCCAGCCGCACCCCCGGCCCCGGGCCGAGCTGGTTGGCGTGCAACCGCAGCCCCAGTCCGGCGGCCTGCCCGACGGTGAGGATGGCCCGCGCGTGGTCGGCGTCGAACGCGCCCCGCTCGCAGAACACGTCCACCCAGCGGGCGTACGGCGTGGCGGCGGTGAGCATCGGTCCGCAGACCAGGCCCACGTAGTCGTCGGGCCGTCCCGCGTACTCGGCGGGGACGACGTGCGCGCCGAGGAAGGTGGTCTCGGCGGTCACCTCGGCGGCGATCCGCAACGAGCGGGCCTCGTCGGCGACGGTCAGGCCGTACCCGCTCTTGATCTCCATGGTCGTGGTGCCCTGCCGCATCGCCTCGTCGCGCAGCCGGCGCACGGTGTCCCGCAGGTCGTCGTCGGAGGCCGCGCGGGTCGCGCCGACCGTGGTCCGGATGCCACCCCCGGTGTACGGCTCACCGGCCATCCGGGCCGCGAACTCGGCCGCCCGGTCCCCCGCGAACACCAGGTGCGCGTGGCTGTCCACGAACCCGGGCAGCACCGCACCGCCCCCGGCGTCGATCCGCCGGTCGGCGGCCGGCGCGTAGCGGGCCGGCCCGATCCAGACGACCCGACCCGCCTCCACCAGCAGGGCGACATCGCGCCGCAGGCCCAACGGCCCGCCGCCGGGGGTCGGCACGTTGGTGACCAGCTCGCCGATGTCGTCGACCAGCAGACTGCTCACGACACACCTCCCGCCGCCGACCGCCGCGTCCCGACCGCCGCCGGCCCGGCACGGCTAGTCACCGGTCACCGCCGCGACCGCCGCCCGCAGCTCCGCCGGTACGTCCACGGTGAGGTGCCGGCCGTCGCGCACCACCTGCCGGCCGTCGACCACCACCTGGTCGACGTCGGCGGCGGTGGCCGCGAAGAACACCCCCACCGGCGGCACCCCGGCGGTACGCGGGCTGTCCAGCCGTACGGTCACCAGGTCGGCGCGTTCCCCGACGGCGATCCGGCCGGCGTCGGACCAGCCCAGCGCGGCGTGCCCGGAGACGGTGGCCGCGTCGCGCAGCGCGGCGGCGGTGAAGTGCCCGCGCCGCCGGGTACGCAGCCGCTCGTCCAGCTCCACCGCGCGGGCCTCCTCGAACAGGTCGACCACGGCGTGACTGTCGCTGCCCAGGCTCAGCGGGATGCCGGCGTCGGCCATCAGCCGGGCCGGCCCGATCCCGTCGGCCAGGTCCCGTTCCGTGGTGGGGCACAGGCACACCCCGGTCCGGTGCTCGGCCAGCAGGGCCAGGTCGGCGCTGGTCGGGTGGGTGGCGTGTACGGCGGTGACGTCCGGGCCGAGCACGCCACGGTCGGCGAGCAGCCCCGTCGGGGTACGCCCGTGCGCCGCCCGGCAGGCGTCGTTCTCGGCCGGCTGCTCCGACAGGTGCACGTGCAGCGGGGCGCCCTGCCGGTACGCCCAGCCGGCGACGGTGGCGAGCTGCTCCGCGGGCACCGCGCGTACCGAGTGGATCGCCGCCCCGCGCAGCGCGTGCGGCCCGGTCGGCCGGAACCCGTCGACCCGTTGCGCCCAGCGCAGCGAGTCCCCGTCGCCGAAGCGCCGCTGCACCCCGGCCAGCGGCTCGCCGGCCACCGAGGCGGTCAGGTAGCAGGCGTCCAGCAGGGTGATCCGGATCCCGGCCTGCGCCGCCGCCTCGACCAGCGCCGCGCCCATCGCGTTCGGGTCGTCGTACGGGTGGCCGTCGGGGCCGTGGTGCAGGTAGTGGAACTCGCCGACGCAGGTGACCCCGGCCAGCGCCATCTCGGCGTACGCGGCCCGGGCCAGGGCCAGGTAGGAGTCGGGATCGAGCCGGCCGGCGACGTCGTACATCACGTCCCGCCAACTCCAGAAGTCACCCCGACCCCCGTGGGTACGCCCGCGCAGCGCCCGGTGGAAGGCGTGCGAGTGGGCGTTGGCCAGGCCGGGCAGGGTGAGCCCGGGCAGCCGTACCGCCTCGGCGAGCACTTCGACCCCGGTCTGCGGCGACGTGCCCCGGGCGAGCGGGGTGACGGCGGTGAACCGGCCGTCCTGGGCCTCGATCAGCACGTCCGGGGTCGGCGCGGCATGATCGGGCAGCCACGCCTGCTCGGCCAGCCAACGGGTCAGTGGCATGCCAGCTCCTCCAGCACCCGGGCCAGCGCGACCACCCCGGCCGCACAGTCGTCGTCGGTGGCCGACTCGGCGGGGGAGTGCGACACCCCGGTCGGGTTACGCACGAACAGCATCGCGGTGGGCAGGTGCGCGGCGAGCACCCCGGCGTCGTGGCCGGCCCCGGTGGGCAGCAGCGGGGCGGCCAGCAGCCCCGCCAACCGGTCGGCCAGCCCGCCGTCGAAGGTGACCAGGGGCGTGGCCGACTCCCGGGTCACGGTCAGCTCGGTGCCGTCGCGGCGGGCCCGCTCGGCGGCCTTGGCCCGGACCGCCTCGACCAGGCCGTCCAGGGTCTCCGTCGCGGCGGCCCGGGCGTCCAGCCAGCCGGTCACCCGCGACGGGATCGCGTTGGTGGCGTTGGGTTCCACCGACACCCGGCCGACGGTGGCGTGCGCGTCGCGTAGCCGGGCCTCCTTGTTCGCCGCCAGCACGGTGAACGCGAAGGTGAGCATCGGGTCGCGGCGGTCGGCCATCCGGGTCGTACCGGCGTGGTTGCCCTCGCCGCGTAGCTCGAAGCGCCACCGGCCGTGCGGCCAGATGGCGCTGCCCACCGCGACCGGCGCATCGGCGTCGACCAGCGCCCGCCCCTGCTCGACGTGCAGCTCCACGAAGGTGGCGAACCGGCCGAGCAGCGCCGGGTCGGCCCCCGCCGGGCGGTGGCCCAGCGCCTCGGCGAAGCTCACCCCGGCCGCGTCGCGCAGCCCGGCCGCGCGGTCGGCGTCGATCTCGCCGGTGAGCAGCCTCGACCCCAGGCACGGTACGCCGAACCGCGCGCCCTCCTCCTCGACGAACGCGGCCACCACCACCGGCCGGACCGGGGTGACGCCTGCGGCCCGCAGCTCGTCCACGGCGAGGAACGCGCTGACGATGCCGAGCGGCCCGTCGTACGCCCCGCCGTGCGGCACCGAGTCGAAGTGGCTGCCGGTCAGCACCGCCCCGGTGCCCGCCCGATCGCCGGTGGCCGGCCCTGCGGTGGCCGGCCCGCCGCTGTCCGGGTCGCCCCACCAGGCGAACAGGTTGCCGTTGCCGTCCTCGCTGACCGGCATGCCCCGCAGCTCGGCCTGCGCCCGGAACCACTCCCGCAGCCGCAGCTCCGGCGCGGTCAGCGCGTACCGCAGGTAGCCGCCGCTGTCGGCGTCCCGGCCGACCGGCGCGATCTCGTCCCACAACTCCCGGAACCGCCCGGTCACGCCCCACTCTCCGCCATGGGGATGCGGACGTCGGTGCGCTCGGCGACGTCGCGGGCGGTGTCGTAGCCGGCGTCGACGTGCCTGATGACACCCATCGCCGGGTCGTTGCTGAGTACCCGTTCGATCTTCTGCCCGGCCAGCGCGGTGCCGTCGGCGACGCAGACCTGGCCGGCGTGGATGGACCGGCCGATGCCCACCCCGCCGCCGTGGTGGATGGACACCCAGGACGCCCCGCTGGCGGTGTTGACGAGCGCGTTGAGCAGCGGCCAGTCGGCGATCGCGTCGGAGCCGTCGGCCATCGCCTCGGTCTCCCGGTACGGGCTGGCGACGCTGCCGCAGTCCAGGTGGTCCCGGCCGATCACCACCGGCGCGGACAGCTCCCCTGCGGCGACCATGTCGTTGAACCGCACCCCGGCGACGTCCCGCTCGCCGTAGCCCAGCCAGCAGATCCGGGCCGGCAGCCCCTGGAAGGCGACCCGTTCGCCGGCCAGCCGCATCCACCGGGCCAGCGACTCGTTCTCGGGGAACAGGTCGAGGATGGCCCGGTCGGTGGCGGCGATGTCGGCCGGGTCGCCGGAGAGCGCCGCCCAGCGGAACGGCCCCCTACCCTCGCAGAACAGTGGCCTGATGTACGCCGGCACGAAACCGGGGAAGTCGAACGCCCGCGCGTACCCGCCCAACTGCGCCTCGCCCCGGATCGAGTTGCCGTAGTCGAACACCTCCGCGCCCGCGTCGAGGAAACCGACCATCGCCTCGACGTGTTTCGCCATCGACGCCCGCGCCCGGTCGGTGAACTCGGCCGGCTTGGCCGCCGCGTAGTCCCGGGCGTCGGCCAGCTCCACCCCCTCCGGCAGGTACGACAGCGGGTCGTGCGCGCTGGTCTGGTCGGTGACCACGTCGACGGCGACCCCCCGGCGCAGCAACTCGGGGAAGACGGTGGCGGCGTTGCCGACCACACCGACGCTCAACGCCCTCCGGTCCCGTTTGGCGGCCAGCACCCGGGCGACGGCGTCGTCGAGCGAGTCGGCCACCTCGTCGAGGTAGCGGTCGTGCACCCGCCGGTCGAGCCGGGTCCGGTCGACGTCCACGATCAGGCAGACGCCGTCGTTCATGGTGACCGCGAGGGGTTGCGCCCCGCCCATCCCGCCGCAGCCGGCGGTGAGGGTCAGCGTCCCGGCGAGGCTGCCGCCGAAACACTTCGCGGCGACGGCGGCGAACGTCTCGTAGGTGCCCTGGAGGATGCCCTGGGTGCCGATGTAGATCCACGAGCCGGCGGTCATCTGCCCGTACATGGTCAGGCCGAGGGATTCCAGGCGGCGGAACTCGGGCCAGGTGGCCCAGTCGCCGACCAGGTTGGAGTTGGCCAGCAGCACCCGGGGGGCCCACTCGTGGGTGCGCATGACCCCGACCGGGCGACCCGACTGCACCAGCATCGTCTCGTCGTCGCGCAGCCCGGTGAGGGTACGCACCAGCGCGTGGTACGACGGCCAGTCCCGGGCCGCCTTCCCGGTGCCGCCGTAGACCACCAGGTCGTCGGGGCGTTCGGCCACCTCCGGGTCGAGGTTGTTCATCAGCATCCGCAGGGCGGCCTCCTGCGGCCACCCCTGCGCGGTACGGGTGGTGCCACGGGCGGCACGGACGGGCTGGTGCATGGCGTACTCCTCTCAGCCGAGGAACAACTGACGACGGGCGGCGGACGACTCGAACGCCTCCAGGCGACGCTGGGTCTGGATCGGGGCGGCGTCACAGATCGCCTGGAGCACCACCATGGCCAGGGTCATCGGGGCGGTGTGCAGGTCGAAGACGAGGTCGGTGCCGACGGCGGCGGGGAGCACCAACTCGGCGTACTCGGTGGCGGGGCTGACCGGGGAGTCGGTGATCGCGACGACGGTGAGGCCGGCGTCGCGGGCCGCGCGCAGCGCGTCGAGGGTCTCCCGGGGGTAGCGGGGGAGCACGAAGGCGAGCAGCGCGTCCGCCCCGGCCGAGGCGGCCTGTTCGAGCCGGTCGGTGAGCAGGCTGCCACCGTCGTCGAGGACCCGGACGTCGGGCAGGACCTTGGCGGCGAAGTAGGCGAAGTAGGCGGCCAGTGGCGCGGCGGCCCGCAGGCCGAGCACCGGCAGCGGGCGGCTCGCCGCGAGCAGCCGACCGGCGGTGGCGATCCTGGTGCGGTCGGCCAGTTCGCCGGCCAGCCGGTCCAGGTTCGCCATCTCGGCGCGTACCGCGAGTTGTAGTTCGTTGCCGTCGTCGGCGCGGCCGTCGGGGCCGGTGGTCAGCTCGCGAAGGCGGCGACGCAGCGCCGGGTAGCCGTCGTGACCGAGCGCCACGGCGAACCGGGTCACCGACGGCTGGCTGACCCCGGCAAGCTCCGCCACCTCGGCCGCCGACAGGTAGGCCACGGTGGCCGCGTGCTGCACCAGGCAGTGTGCGATGCGCCGCTGGGTGGGGGTGAGCCGGACACCGTGGAACAGGTCGAGCAGCCGGTCCGGCGGCGCGGCGACGGCTCCGTCATTCATGCCGCGACTCTATGCATGAAAAATTTCAGAGGCAAGCACGGCTTCCCGCCCGGGGGCAAGCACGGCTTCCCGCCCGGCGACGACGCCGGGCTCAGCGGGCGGCGCGGACGATCTCGGCGGTGGCGTCCCGGCGGACCGCGTCGTAGAACGCCTCGGACTTCTGCTCGTCGGCGAAGACCACGCTCTCGGTGCCCACCCGGCCGGTGCCCCGCGACGGGCTGGTGACGAAGGTGAGGTTGCCGCCCCGCAGGCCGCGCAGCTCGGTCGCCAGATCCAGCAGCGACATCTCCCGGTCGACGGAGACCGACGACGAGGCGGCCCGGACGAAGTCGTTGAGCTTGCCCGGGCTGGTGAGGATGCCGCCGGTGGCGGCCTTGTCGAGGATCGCCCGGATCACCTGCTGCTGGTGCCGGATGCGGGCGAAGTCGCCGTCCGGGAACTGCTTGCGCTGGCGGGAGTAGTCCAGTGCCGTCGCCCCGTCCATCGTCTGCCGGCCGGCGGGGAAGGTGCGCAGCGGCGGGTGGATCGAGGTGAACCGGTGGTCGACGGTGATGTCCACCCCGCCCAGGGCATCGATGATCTCCTGGAAGCCGGCGAAGTCGACCACCGCCACGTGGTCGACGTGGACCCGGGTGAACTGCTCGACGGTCTGCACCATCAGCGGAATCCCACCCCAGGCGTACGCCGCGTTGATCTTCGCGGTCCGGCCGCCGTGCCGGCCGTCCGCCGACCGGGGTACGCGGACCCAGGTGTCCCGGGGGATCGAGACGAGCTGGGCGCTCTTCCGGTCCTTCGGCAGGTGGGCCAGGATGATCGTGTCGGTGCGGGACCCCTCGGTCCGCTCCGGGTCCCGGGAGTCGCTGCCCAGGATCATGATGTTCATGGCGTCCCGGGCCACCACCGGCGGCCGGTCCTGCGTCGGCACGCCGGTGAAGGCGTCCACCCGCTCGACGTCCTTCTCGACCGAGCGCAGATAGAGCGCGCCCGCGCCGACGCCACCGGCCCCCAGCAGGGCCAGCGCCAGCAGCGCCACCAGCGCGATCCGCCAGCCCCGCCGACGCTTCGGTGCCGGCCCCGGGGTGTCGACCGACGGGGTGGGAGCGGGCTCCGAAACGTTCTCAGCTGCTGGCACGGCCGCATGTTACTGATCCGTCACCCAGTACGGCAGCCCGCGTTCGCCCGACGGCCCGAGGCCCGAAAAGCCGCCGTACGCTGGACGTTCAGCCGCCCGTCACCTGCGGCTGGTAGAAACCGCGCCGTGGATGCGACGAGACTGCGCCGGGCCATCGCCCGTACCCCGCTGGCACCGGTGGCCGCCTTCCCCGGGCGGCTCGCCCGGGTCGCCCGGTACGACGCGAAGGTGCTGCGCACCTCGGCCCGCTGGCTGGCCACCTCCCGGGAGCACCACAACTACACCTACGAACTGACCCGGCTCAGCCGGGAGCACCTGACCTGGTTCGTCAGCGTGGTCTGCGACGTCCCGGTGGCCCGGGTCCGGGGCCACCTCGCCGAGATCACCGGCGACGCGGCGCTGCGCCGGCACATCGAACAGGCCACCGCCCGGTCCGCCCGACGCGGCCTGGCCGACCGCCGGGTCCGCTACGCGCGCCGGGTCGGCTGGTACGCGATCGTCCGGGCCACCCGGCCCACCCACGTCGTCGAGACCGGCACCGACAAGGGGCTGGGTAGCTGCGTCCTCGCCGCCGCCCTGCTGCGCAACGCCGCCGAGGGCCACCCCGGCCGGCTCACCTCGCTGGACGTCAACCCGGAGGCCGGCTACCTGGCCCGCAGCGCCCCCTGGGCCGACGTGACCGACCTGGTGGTCGGCGACTCGGTCACCGCGATCGCCGCCCTGGACCGGCCGGTCGACCTGTTCCTGCACGACAGCGACCACAGCCACGACCACGAACGCCGCGAGTTCGACGCCGTCGAGCCGAAGCTGGCCCCCGGCGCGATCCTGCTCACCGACAACGTCACCACCACCGGGGTGCTCGCCGAACACGCCGAACGCACCGGCCGCCGGTTCCTCGCCTACCGGGAGACCCCGCTCGACCACTGGTACCCCGGCGACGGCATCGGTGTCGCCTGGTGAGCTGCCCGCCCCGCGGAGCCGGGGCGACCGGAGGGGGCTCGGGGCGGGCCGCCATGCCCGACCGGTGCCGGACGGCCGAGCCGTAGTCCGCCGCCCGGGTGTTGCCCCCGGGACGGTGCCGGATCGATGATGGCCGAATCGCCACCATCGACGGAGGAGTCGGCATGCAGGTTCTCCACCACCCCCGCGTGGCCTGGGACATGGCCCGCCTGATCGTCGCGAGCGTCCCCGACGACGAACTGTTCGACTGGCTGCGCACCGAGCTCGGTGCGCTGCTCGGCCCCGACCACGCCGGCTCCCTCCAGGACACCCGGCAGCGGCTCCAGCCCTGGGCCCGGACCACACCCGACGCCGCCGCCGTCGAAGCCGGCCGCTGGCGGGTCCGCCTGGAGGACCTGCTGCGTACCCGACCGGAGATCGCCGAGCCGCTACGGTCGCTCTCCGTGATCGCGTCGGGGCTCCACCGCAACCGGATCGGCTGACCGGCTTAGCTTTCGCTTAGCCCGCTTGTCCCCGGGTCGTCGGCTGCGGCAGCATCGGTCGGCGTGACCGACGGCAGCCTGTCCCAGGAACCCGACCACGGGCCGGACGGCCGCGCCCCCGCCGGGCGTCCCGGGCCGGGGCGTCGCCGCGCCCGGGGTGGCGGGCGTCGCCGCTGGCTGGCCGCCGGTGGCGTCGCCGCGCTCGCCACCGTGCTCGGGCTGAGCCTCGCGCTGCGCTCCGGTGCCGCCCCCGCCTGCGCCGCCCCGCCGGTCGGCCTGGCCGGTGCCGGGCCGGTGGCCGCCGGGCGGCTGCCGCTGGCGGCCCCACCCACCGGGAGCACGGTCCACAAGGGAAAAGCCACCTTCTACGACTCGAAGGGGGCCGGCGGGAACTGCTCCTACCCCTCCGCGCCGGCCGACCGGATGTACGTGGCCCTCGGCCCCACCGAGTACAGCGCCGGCGCGGCCTGCGGCGGGCACCTCGACGTCACCGGCCCCCGGGGCACCGTCCGGGTCCTGATCATGGACCAGTGCCCGGAGTGCGCCCCCGGGCACGTCGACCTCTCCCGCGAGGCGTTCGCCCGGATCGCCGACCCCGTACAGGGCATCGTCAACGTCAGCTACCGCGCGGCGGTCGACCCGCCGCTGTCCGGCCCACTCACCTTCCGGATCAAGGAGGGCGCGTCGCAGTACTGGTTCGCCGTGCTGGTCGCCGAGCACGGCAACCCGCTGCGCGCCGTCGAGGTACGCCAGGGCTCCGGCGCCTGGCGCACCGCCGCCCGACAGGACTACAACTACTGGCAGATCGACTCCGGAGCCGGGCCCGGCCCGTACGCCGTCCGGGTCACCGACGTGTACGGCCACCGCGTCACCGCCAGCGGCGTCACCATGTCCCCCGGCCGGGTCCAGCGCAGCACCGTGAAGATGTACGGCGGCAGCGCCCCCGCCGCGCGGAAGAACCCGACCAGCCGGCCGTCCTCCCCGAGCCCCAGTGCCAGCCCGACCCGGGCCACCGCCAGCCCGTCGGCGGTCGCCTCCGCCGGTTCGCCAGGCGCACCGCAGGTCAGCGACCCACCCGCGCTCGCCGCGTCGAAGGCGGAGCCGGGCGCGGGCCGGCCGGTCGACTGCACGTCCCGGGGCTGACTCCCGCCGGCCCTCCACCGCCGCTGCCCGCCTCGGCTCGACGGGGCCAGCCGCGCGTCGCCCGATCGTCGGAGCGGCCCGTCCGTCGGGCGCGGACCGGCCAAACGCCGCCGGGTCGACCCGGCGGCGGTCGAGTGCGGTCCGTCGGATGGTCAGTCCGGGGTGTCCAGGTCCCGCCACATGAGGATCTCGTCGCGGTCGTCGTCGGCTGCCACCCGCAGCGCGCCCGGCAGTCGACCCACCTCGCGGTAACCGAGCCGGTCGTAGAACCTCTCGAGGCCCAGCCCGCCGCGCACCGTCACGTGCAGCGCCCGCCAGCCCAGCTCGGGCGCGCGCCGGGCGGCCTCCCGCATCAGGGCCTGCCCGTGGCCGCGCCCCTGGGTGGCCGGGTGCACCATCACCCGCTTAAGGATGCCCCAGTGCGCCTTCAAGCCGAACCGGTTGTCGGCGAGGAACAGCACCGCGACCGGTCGGCCAGCCTCGTAGCCGACCAGCATCCGGTCCGGACCGTCGGTGACGGCGGCGAAGGTGGCCTCGGCGACGGGACGTACGTCGGCGGTGGTGACCGGGGCGACAAAGCCGACCGCGCCGCCGGCGTTGGTGACCTCGACCCAGAGGTCGACGATCTGCTCGCGCAGTGCGGGGGTGAGGTCGGGGTCGAGAACGAAACGCAGGCTCACCCTGCCGATCCTGCTGCGCCGACGCGTCGTGCGCCCGCGATCGTGACCCTCCCGACAGGGCCGTGTGGTGCGGGAGGGGGGACTTGAACCCCCACGTCCTTTCGGACAATAGGACCTAAACCTACCGCGTCTGCCATTCCGCCACTCCCGCTCGGGTCAGAGTTTAGAGCGTCGCGCGGAAACGGTGGAGAGCCCGGCCCGGCGCAGGATGTTCGATACCGTCCCGTGACTGACGACGCAGGCGTCGCCGGACGTCGGCGACACTGCGGGACTCCGCTGCCGCCTGGGCGAGCATCTCCGGCGTGTACTTGTAACGAGTCATGCGCAGAAAGTGGCGGCGAGGTCCGACACCCTCGGCCGCCGGCCGGACGCGTTCAGTCGAGGCCGAGGTCGCGGCGCAGCTTGGCGACGTGGCCGGTGGCCTTGACGTTGTAGAACGCGTGCTCGATCTTCCCGTCCGGGTCGATGACGAAGGTGGACCGGATCACCCCGGTCACCGTACGGCCGTAGGACTGCTTCTCGCCGAAGGCGCCGTACGCGGTGAGCACCGCCTTGTCGACGTCGGCGACCAGCGGGAAGGTGATGGCGTCGCGCTCGCGGAACTTCGCCAGCTTGGCGGGCTGGTCGGGGGAGATGCCGACCACCTCGTAACCGGTGGCCTGGAGCGAGGTGAGCGAGTCACGGAAGTCGCAGGCCTGCTTGGTGCAGCCGGGGGTCATCGCGGCCGGGTAGGCGTACAGGATGACCCGGCGACCGCGCAGTGCGGCGAGGGAGAGCGTCTCCCCGGTGTCGGTGGGGAGGGTGAAGTCAGGTGCGGGGTCGCCGGGGGTGAGCCGGTCGGGCGCGGTCATGGCGACGACCCTACCGTCGGGCTGCGCCGTCCCGGCCGATCCCCGCCGGGACACCCGGGACGTTGCCCCGCCGCGCGGTCCTGCCCGGTGCGGCGCGCGCCCGTCCCGGCGTTCCCGCAGCGTGCGGTACGGCGGCCCGTTGGGGGGACCGGCGGTGTCCCGGCGGTGAACAACGCCATGCCTTGTTGCCGCGTCTTGGCAACAACCCGCATCGGGAAATAGTCTGGTCCCGCCAGCCGACTGGAGGTCCCGTGGAAACCCTGGCGATGCACATCTCGAACGGCATCATCAACGGTCCGGTCGCGGGGATCTTCGCCGCCGTCGCGCTGGCCGCCCTGACCTTCTGCGTGCTGCGCGGCCGACGTGACCTGGACGACCGGCTCGCGCCGATGGCCGGCCTGGTCGCCGCGTTCATCTTCGCCGTGCAGATGCTCAACTTCCCGATCTTCACGGCCGGGGTCTCCGGGCACCTACTCGGTGGCGCGCTCGCCGCCCTGCTGGTCGGCCCGTGGGTCGGCGCGCTCTGCGTGTCGGTGGTGCTGATCGTGCAGGCCCTGGTCTTCGGCGACGGCGGCGTCGCGATGCTCGGCCTGAACATCACCAACATGGCGCTGCTCGGCACCGCGGCGGCGTACCTGCTGATCGCCGGCCTGCTGCGGGTGCTGCCCCGTACCCCCACCGGCCTGGCGGTGACCGCCTTCGTCTCGGCGCTGGTCAGCGTGGTCGTCGCCTCCCAGGGGTTCGTCGTGCAGTACTGGCTGGGCGGCACCACCGACCTGGGCGGCAACCTGACCGGCCTGGCCGGCACGATGGCCGGCGTCCACCTGCTGATCGGCATCGGTGAGGGGCTGATCACCGCGACCACGGTCGCGACCGTCGCCAAGGTCCGACCCGACCTGGTGTACGCGTTGCGCGCGCTGAAGCCGGCGACCGCGCCGGCCCCCGTCCCGGCTGTCGGAGGTGCCCGGTGAGGAAGCGGTCCTGGGGTTTCGTGGCGGTCGGCCTGCTGGTCGCCCTGGTGCTGGCCGGGGTGGTCAGCAACTACGCCTCGTCGCACCCCGACGGTCTGGACTCGTCGCTGCTCAGGGGCTGCACGGTGAACGCCGACGACGAGATCACCGGCGGTTCCTGCCCGGCCCAGCAGGCCAGGGACCACGAGCTGGCCGACAGCCCGCTGGCCGACTACGGAATCCGTGGCGTGGACAACGGCTTCCTCTCCACCGGCCTGTCCGGGGTGGTCGGCGTGCTGCTCACCTTCGCCGTCGGCGGCGGCGTGTTCTGGCTGCTGCGCCGTCGTGGCCCGGCTGACGCCCCCGGCACCGGGCGGTCCCCGGCCGACGGGCGGCACGCCGGCGACCGGCAGTCCGCCGGCACCGCCGGCTGACCCGGCGGTACGACGTGGGTGCCGGACACGCGCACGTGCTCTACCGGGACACCCCCTCCCGGGTGCACCGGCTGGCACCCGAGGTGAAGATCGCCGCGATGGTGCTGTTCACCGTGGCCGTGGTGGCCACCCCGCGCGAGGCGTTCTGGGCCTTCGGCGGGTACGCCCTGCTGGTCGCCGCCGTCGCCGCGCTGGCCCGGGTCGGCCCGCGCTGGCTGCTGCTGCGCGCCACGATCGAGGTGCCGTTCGTGCTGTTCGCCGTCGCCCTGCCGTTCCTCGGTGCGGGCCCGCGCACCGAGTTCGTCGGGCTGAGCCTGTCGGTGGACGGCCTGCACGGGGCATGGAACATCGTCGCCAAGGGCACCCTGGGGGTGCTCGCGTCGCTGCTGCTGGCCGCCACGACCACCACCCGGGACCTGATCGTCGGCCTGGACCGGCTGCGCTGTCCGCAGATCATCACCCAGATCGCCACGTTCATGCTGCGCTACCTCGACGTGCTGGTCGGTGAGGCCCGCCGGATGCGGGTGGCCCGGATCTCCCGGGGTGACGACCCGCGTTTCCTGTGGCAGTTGCGGGGCTTCGCCGCCGGGGTGGGCGCGCTGTTCCTGCGGGCCTTCGAACGCGGTGAGCGGGTCTACCTCGCGATGCTCTCCCGGGGCTACACCGGGCGGATGCCGGCGGTCTGGCAGGGGGCCGGCGCGGCGACCGCCGGGCAGTGGGTGGCGGCGGCGACCGTGCCGCTGGCGGCGGTGGCGATCGCCGCCACCGCCGTCGTCCTGACATGATCGGGGACGTGCCCAACGCTGTCTCCCTGGACGTCCGTGGCCTCCGCTACGCGTACCCGGACGGTCACGTCGCCCTGGCCGGGGTGGACCTGGCCGTGCCGCGCGGCGGGCGGGTGGCCCTGCTCGGCCCGAACGGCGCGGGCAAGACCACGCTGGTGCTGCACCTCAACGGCATCCTCACCCCGACCGGGGGGTCGGTGAGCGTGGGCGGGCTGACGGTGTCCCGGGACCGGGACACCCTGGCCGAGATCCGCCGTCGGGTGGGTGTCGTCTTCCAGGACCCGGACGACCAGCTCTTCCTGCCCACGGTCGCCGAGGACGTGGCGTTCGGCCCGGCCAACCTGGGGTTGCGGGGTGCCGAGCTGGCCGCCCGGGTGGACGAGGCGCTGACCGCGGTGGGGATGGCCGAGCACCGGGACCGCGCCCCGCACCACCTGTCGTTCGGGCAGCGGCGTCGGGTGGCGGTGGCCACCGTGCTGGCGATGCGCCCGGAGATCCTGGTGCTCGACGAGCCGTCGTCCAACCTGGACCCGGCGGCCCGCCGGGAGCTGGCCGGGATCCTGCGCGCCCTGCCGGTGACCCTGCTGATGGTCACCCACGACCTGCCCTACGCGGCGGAGCTGTGCGAGCGGGCGGTCATCCTGGACGCCGGCCGGATCGTCGCCGACGCCCCCACCGTCGACCTGCTCGCCGACGCCGACCTGCTCTCCCGCCACCGCCTCGAACTGCCCTACGGCTTCCACCCCCGGCCGATCGGCTGACGACCGGGCACCCTGCGCCGGGCCGTGACCGCAGACGGGTCAGGTCCGGGCCGGCGCGGCGGCGGGCCGGGGCGCGGCGGCGCGGGCGGCGGCGTGCAGCCGGAGCAGGCCGGCGGCGACCGCCCCCACCCCGGCGACCAGCACCCCGGTCAGCAGCACCCGTGCGACGCCGCCCGACCAGGGCACCGGGGCGACGGCGCGGGACAGCACGGTCAGGTTGGCGACGCCGACGAAGAGGGCCAGGCACGCCCCGGCCAGCGCGAGCACGAAGTCGGCGGCGGGCCGGCGGGCCAACGCCCACCCCCCGGCGGCCACCGCACCCAGCCCGGTCAGCAGCGGCCAGAGCTGCCCGGCGGCCAGCCCGAGCAGCACCCCGCCGACGCCCTGCGCCCCGGCGTCCAGTTCGCGGCCGAGCACGAGGGCGACGGCGGCGGCCCCGCCGAGGGCGAGCACCCCGCCGACGCCGCGCAGCGCCCGGCTGCCCGCGTCGGTGCCGGCCGGCAGCAGTCCCGCCGCGCCGACCAGCAGCGCGCCGAGGGTGACGGCCACCCACCAGGGGTACGGGTCCGGCGGCGGCACCCAGTCGAGGGCGCCGCGCAGCTCCGCCGGCTCGTCGCCGATGCGCAGCGCGACGGTCCACTCCCGGACCCGGTGTTCCCGGCCCGGGTCGGCGGCCACCGGGGCGGGCACCCCGGATTCCCGCCACAGGGCCCGCTGATCGTGCCAGCGGACCCGCCTGTCGTCGCCGATCCGACGCCACTGCGGGGCGGCGGCCGGGTCGGCGGTGGCGGGCAGCGCGGTGTCCCCGGCGAGGGTGCGGTTGAGGTACGTGGCGGGGGAGCGGACGTTCTCGTACACCCCGCCCGGCCCGACCCGCAGGTACGGCTCCCCGGAGTAGCCGATCACCTCGACGTCCCGGCCGGTGTGGTTGACCAGTTCCAGCCGGGCGCCGGCCTCGACGGCCCGGACGGTCAGCCCCGGCCGGGCGGGCGTGATCCCGGTCACCGTGGTGCGGTAGTCGGTGCCGTCGGGGGCGTCCGCCCCGTGCGCGTACGCCGGTGCGGCGCAGCCGAGCAGGCCGAGCAGTACGGCGGTGACCAGCAGGACGGCCCGCCGCAGGGGTGCCGGGGTCACTTGCCGGCCGCCTCCACGGCCGCGGTGATGCCGGCCGGGCTGCGGTCGGACACGGCGGTGCCGTTCACCTTGATGGTCGGGGTGCCGGTGACCCCGGCCTTGCTGGCGTCGTCGGTGACGTGTTCGGTCCACGCCGTGTACGTGCCGTCCTTGACGCAGGAGCCGAAGTCGTCCTTGTTCAGCCCGACGCCCGCGCCGATGTCGATCAACTGGTCGTTGCTCAGCCCGGCGCTGCCCTCCGGCGGCTGCTGGGCGAACAGCGCGTCGGTGAACTCCTTGAACTTGCCGCCCTTCGCGGCGCAGCCGGACGCGGCCGAGGACCGGGTGGAGTATTCGGTGGTGGAGAACCGGTTGAGGTAGGCGACCGGATGGAAGACCACCCTGGCCTTGCCGGAGCTGACCAGCTGGTTGATGGTCTCCCCGCTGGTCTGCTGGAACTGCTTGCAGGCCGGGCAGAGGTAGTCCTCGTAGAGGTCGATGGTGACGGGCCCGGTGCCGAGCACGACACCGGTGCCGGCGTCGTTCGCCCCGGGCGGTGCGGTGAAGGTGTCCGACTTCTGGCTGGAGTAGACACTCCACCCGATCAGGCCGGCGATCACCAGCACCACCACCGCCCCGACGGAGGTCCAGAGGGTCCGCTTGCGGCGCTTCTCCCGGGCGAGCTGTTCGCGGACGACCCGCGCGGCCTCGTTGCGTCCCTTACGACTACTCATCGTCGTCCTCCACGGATGGGTCGCCCGCGAGCCAGCCGTCCACCGAGAACGGGGTGCGGGGCCAGATCAGCAGGAATCCGGCCAGGGCCAGGAATCCCAGGTCCCGGAGGATCTCCGGGAGGTAGCTCGGGGACTGGCCGGCGGCGAGCTGCCCGCCGCTGCCGAAGCACCCGCAGTCGATGGCCAGGCCACGGGCCCAGGCCGAGGCGATGCCGGCGATGAAGACCACCAGCAGCGCGGCGGAGATCCCGGCGCTCAGCCGGGTCGCCAGCCCGGCGAGCAGCAGCAGGCCCAACGCCAGTTCGACGAACGGCAGCGCGGCCCCGATCGCCGTCGCCACCTCGTAGGGCATCACCTGGTACGCGTTGACGGCCCGGCCGGAGGCGGCGAGGTCACCGACCTTCGTCCCGCCGGCGTACAGCCAGACGGCGGCCAGGCCGAGCCGGGCGGCGACGCCGAGCCAGGGGCGGACGAGCGGCCAGCGGCCGGCCGGGGTACGCGCGGTGGTCACCCTCATTGGTCGTCCCGCCCGGCCCGTGGGTTCCCCGGGGTGACCGGTCGCCGGGTCGCCGGCCGGGGCACCGGGGGCCGGTCGGGGCCGGGCGGCGGGCCGCTACGGCCGGTGGCGGAGGGGTCGCGGTGAGCGGGGATCACGACAAGCCAGGCTACGCGGCGTGGCGCGGGCGGGCAGGGTCGTTCGGCCCTTTCCATGGTCCCGCTCACGCCGGGAACTTTTCCCCGCCGCCGTACGACTACCTGCTCATGACGCCCCACCACCTGCGGCAGGCGCCCCGGCCGCCGTGGCTACCCCCTGCCGTCACGGGGTGGCCGGGTGGGCATACCGGCCTGCGGTCAGCGAGCATGGCGGGATGAACGCAGTCGATCGTCGCCGGCTGGCCCGGCTGGGGGCCGCCGCCGGCCTGCTGGTCACCCTCGTCGCCCTGCTGCTCGCTCCGGCCGGGCCGGCGAGCGCCCACGCCGTGCTCTCCAGCAGCAGCCCGGTGGCTTCGTCCGTGGTGCCGAGCGCCCCGTCAGAGGTGGTGCTGACGTTCAGCGAGTCGGTCCGCAAGGTGCCCGACAAGGTACGCGTCATCGCCCCGGACGGCTCCCGCGCCGACCGGGGTGAGCCCCGCTTCGAGGGGTCGGTGGTGACGATCGGGGTGGACCCGGCCGGGCCGCAGGGCACCTACCTGGTCAGCTACCGGGTGATCTCCGCCGACAGCCACCCGGTGTCCGGGGCGTTCACCTACTCGGTGGGGGCGCCGTCGACGCCGCCGACCGACTCCGGCTCGGACAGCCGGGCCGACCCGGTGGTCGGCGCGGGCGTGAAGGTGACCAAGTACCTGGGGTACGCGGGCCTGCTGCTGGTGGTGGGTCCGGCGCTGGTGCTGGCCGCGCTCTGGCCGCTGCGGCTGTCCCGGCGGGGCCCGGCCCGGCTGCTCTGGTCCGGCGTGGGGCTGCTGGCCGTCGCGACGGTGGCCGAGGTGTGGTTGCAGGTGCCGTACACCGCCGGCGGGGGGTTGTTCGACGTCACCGGGGAGGGCCTGTCCGAGGTGTTGGGCAGCGGGTACGGCACCGCCCACCTGATCCGGCTGGGCCTGCTCGTGGCGGCGGTGTTCCTGCTCCGGCCGCTGACCCGGGGGCCGGTGGGGCGTACCGACGGGATCATCCTGACCGGGCTCGGGGTGGCCGGGCTGTTCACCTGGCCGCTGGCCGGGCACCCGGCGGCCTCCCCGGCCCCGGCGGTGTCGGTGCTCGTCGACGCGGTGCACCTGGGCAGCATGGCGGTCTGGTTGGGCGGCCTGGTGATGCTGGCCGGGTTCCTGCTGCGCCGGGCCGACGAGCGGGAGCTGGGGGCGATCCTGCCGATCTGGTCCCGCTGGGCGGCGCTGGCGGTGGCGGCGCTGCTGCTGGCCGGCGTCGTGCAGGGGCTGATCGAGGTGGCCAGCGTCGAGGCGCTCACCGGCACCACGTACGGCCGGCTGCTGCTCGCCAAGATCGGGCTGTTCGCGCTGGTGGTGGCCGTGGCCGCGTACTCCCGGCAGTTGGTGCGGCGGCGGACCGCGGCGGCCCGGCCGGTGCCGGTGCGACGCGCGGTCTGGGTGGAGTTGGCGATCACCGCGGTGATCCTGGGGGTGACGGCGACCCTGGTGCAGACCCCGCCGGCCCGGACCGCCGTCGACGGCGGTTCCGGTGCCGACGCCGGCTACTACTCGACCACGTTGACCAGTCCGATCTACTCGCTGCAGGTGGAGCTGGACCCGGCCGAACGGGGCAACAACTCGATGCACCTGTACGCCTACACGCCGGACAACCGGCCGCAGCCGGTGGTGGAGTGGAAGGCCACCGCCGCGCTGCCCTCGGCCGGGATCGAGGCGATCGACATCCCGCTGCTCAAGCTCACCGACAACCACGCGACCGGGGAGTTCAGCTTCCCGTCGGCGGGTGAGTGGCAACTGCGTTTCACAGTCCGTACGTCCGACATCGACCAGGCCACGGTGACCGCCACCGTGCCGATCAAGTAAAGAAGGGCCCGTCCCCGATGATCCGTCTCCGGCGCTCCGCATCCGCCGCCGCGCTCACCCTCGCCGCCGTCACCGCCACGGTGCTCGGCCTCGCCGGGCCGGCCGCGGCGCACGTCACGGTCAACCCGAAGGAGGCGACCCAGGGCAGCTACGGCCGGTTCGCCGTCCGGGTGCCCAACGAGAGCGACACCGCCTCCACCGTCAAGATCGAGGTGAACCTGCCGGAGAACGCCCCGGTCGGCTCGGTCTCCACGATGCCGGTGCCGGGGTGGACGGTCGCGGTGGAGAAGCGCAAGGTGGACCCGCCGATCGAGGTGCACGGCAGCCAGCTCACCGAGGCGGTGTCGAAGCTCACCTGGACGGCCGCCGCCGGTGGGGGCGTCAAGCCGGGCGAGTTCCAGGAGTTCCCGATCTCGCTCGGTCCGCTGCCGCAGGTGGACAAGATGGTCTTCAAGACGCTCCAGACCTACTCCGACGGCAACGTGTCGCGCTGGATCGAGGAGCCCACGCCGGGTGCGGAGGAGCCGGAGAACCCGGCGCCGGTGCTGACCCTGACGGCGGCTGCAGCGTCCCCCTCGGCGGCCCCGGCGGCGGGTGCGCCGGCCGCGAAGGACGACGACGATGACGACGACGCCGGTTCGACGGCGGTCGTGCTGGGTGTCGCCGGCCTGCTGGCCGGGCTCGGTGGGCTGGCCCTCGGCGGGTTGGCCTTCGCCCGGACCCGGCGGGAGCCGACGCCGAGGTCGTGACCCGTACCACCCGCACCGGCCCGTCGGACCCGTCCGGCGGGCCGGTCGCGTCGCCGCCCCGACGCGGTGCCGGACGGGCCCGGACGCGGTGACGGCCCTCCGCGCTGCCGACGCGGAGGGCCGTCTCACCGGGGGATCGGTGGGCTGTGGGTCGTGACCGACTGACCCCAGATTAGCGCCAAAGGTCGAATAAGGGAATATCTGTCCTATTGGTGCTGCCGGCCGGCGGTCGGCACGGGCTCCCGCTCCCGCCTGCGCTCCCGGCGGACCGGCAGCAGCACGAGCAGCAGCAGCGCCAGCAGCACGTACTCGTTGCGCAGCAGGAACTCCCACGGGTTGTCCGTACGGGCCGGGGCCACCCCCCAGTCGTAGAACGAGACCACCCCGTAGACGATCACCAGGCCGGTGCCGGTGGCGAGGGCGAGCAGCCGCCGCCGACGGCGCGCCCCCGCCGGGGTCTGCGGGTCGGCGTCGAGCGCGGCGTCCACCAGCACCACCACCGCCGGGATGAACCAGTAGATGTGGTGGGTCCAGGTGATCGGGCTGACCAGACCGCCGACCAGCCCGGTGAGGGTGAGGCCGGTCAGCCAGTCACCGGCCCCGGCGGCGCGGGCCGCCCGCCACAACCCGTACCCCAGGATCGCCACGACCAGCACCAGCCAGAGCAGCCGGTTCGGCTCCTGCGGCGCGTCGATCCGACTGAGCAGACCGAACAGCGACTGGTTGCCGGTGTAGTCGGTGCGCCCCACCCGGTCGGTGGCCCACAGCTCGTGGGTCCAGAACCGCCACGAGTCGCGGGGGGCCACCGCGGCGGCCAGCAGCGTCGCCGCCGCCGCCGTGACACTCGCCACCACCGCCGCCCGCCACCGCCGGGTCACCAGCAGGTAGACGATGAAGATGCCCGGGAAGAGCTTGAGCGCCGTGGCCAGCCCGACGCCCACCCCGGCCCAGCGCCGCGCCTGCGGTACGGCGAAGAGCAGGTCGGCCAGGATCAGCACCACCAGCAGCATGTTGATCTGACCGAAGGTGATCGTCTCCCGGGTGCTCTCCACCGCGAAGACCAGCAGCACCGCCACGGTGAGCGCGTACGTCCGGTGCAGGCCGTGCCGCTCGATCACCGGCAGCACCAGCCAGCGGGTGGTGACCACGACGGCGACGCAGGTCAGTGCGGTGAAGATGACGATGGTCAGGCCCAGCGGCAGCACCCCGAACGGCCGCAGCAACAGGGCGCTGAACGGCGGGTACGTGAAATACAACTCACCCTGCACCCGGTCGGGCTGCACGTAGTCGTAGAGCGGGTGCCCGGACGCCCACCAGTCCATCGCCCGCATGTAGATCTTCAGGTCGAAGAAGTCGTGTACCAGGCCCGGCAGGTACAGCGCCGGCAGCACGGCCGCCAGCGCCAGCACCGTGACGACCCGGCGGGCCGTACGACTTCGCTGGTCCTCCGGGGTGGTGACGGGGGACGCGACGGATTCGGCGGGCACGGGGAAACCCTAGCGGTCCCACCCCGCGACAGTGCCGAGGCGCGGGTACCTGGGCTGCGCGTAGTCTGTTGCGGTGGCTGACCTTCTCGTCTGGATCGACTGTGAGATGACCGGGCTCGACCTCGGCAGCGACAAGCTGATCGAGGTGGCCGCACTGGTCACCGACCCCGACCTCAACGTGCTGGGGGAGGGCGTGGACGTGGTCATCCACGCCGACGAGGCGGCCCTGGAGGCGATGCCGGAGATCGTCCGCACCATGCACGCCAAATCCGGGCTCACCGAGGAGGTGCGCCGCTCCACGGTCACCCTCGCCGAGGCCGAGGACATGGTCCTGGAGTACGTCACCAGCCACGTGAAGGACCCGCGTACCGCGCCGCTGTGCGGCAACTCGATCGCCACCGACCGGGGCTTCATCGCCCGGGACATGACCCGGCTCGACGCCCACCTGCACTACCGCATGATCGACGTGTCGTCGATCAAGGAGCTGTGCCGGCGCTGGTACCCCCGGGTGTACTTCGGTCAGCCGCGCAAGGGGCTGGCGCACCGGGCCCTGGCCGACATCCGGGAGAGCATCCGCGAGCTGGAGTACTACCGGCGCACCCTGTTCGTGCCGCTGCCCGGCCCGGACGTCGAGACGGCGAAGTCGATCGCGGCGCAGCTCTAGGCCGGTGCCCGCCGAAGGGCGCAACCCGCTGGACGGGCCCCGCCCGGGTGTGGCTATTATTAGTCCGCACCCGCCCGGGAAACCGGCGCGGACGGCATGGTGGCTGTAGCTCAGTTGGCAGAGCACCGGGTTGTGGTCCCGGTTGTCGTGGGTTCAATTCCCATCAGTCACCCGGTTAGTGGATGTTCTCCACCGCAGGCCCCCTCATCCGAGGGGGCCTGAGTCGTTTCCGGGCCCGAGTCGTTCCGGGCCCGCGCCGCCCAGGGGTCGGGGTGCCGTCGAAGACGGGCCGGCCCCCACCTTCAGGCGGGGGCCGGCTCGTACGGTGTGCCGCAGGGGTCAGGGCGTCGGCTCAGCGCTCGGCGTCGGCGTGTTCCCGGCGTCCGGCTGCCCGGCGTCCGGCTCGTACGGCAGGGCGCTGCCCTTGACGTACTGGTCCCAGCTCATGTTCCAGTCGGTCCAGCCGTTGCCGTTCTGGAGCTTGCGCTCGGTGCCCTTGACGGTGATCGGGTCACCGATCTTGGTGTTGGCGAACAGCCAGGCACCGTCCTTCATCGACACGTTGACGCAGCCGTGCGAGACGTTCGTGGTGCCCTGCTGTCCCTCCGACCAGGGGGCGGCGTGGATGAACTCGCCACCCCAGGTGAGCCGCTGGGCATAGTCGATCTTGGTGCGGTAGCCCTCCTCGGGGCCCAGCTCCTCCATGGTGTCGAAGACCGTCTTGCGCAGCTTCTCGATCACCACCATCGTGCCGCTGGACGAGGGGGTGCTCTTCTTGCCCAGGCTGACCGGGATGGTCTTGACGACCTTGCCGTCCCTGGT
Organism: Micromonospora sp. WMMD730; assembly: GCF_049178955.1. Classification (NCBI taxonomy): domain Bacteria; kingdom Bacillati; phylum Actinomycetota; class Actinomycetes; order Micromonosporales; family Micromonosporaceae; genus Micromonospora; species Micromonospora sp. WMMD730. Next base: position 5,982,422 of record NZ_JBMHML010000002.1, on the reverse strand, counting down.
CACGGTCATCCGCTTGGTCTTGTTGTCGACCTGCATCACCACCGACGGGCCGACCTTGACGTCCACGGTCAGGTCGGAGCGGCCGTACCAGCCGCCGCCCATCGGCAGCCCACCGGCCCGCACCCGGTACGAGATCGTGGTGCCCGACTGCCAGAACTCCTTGGGCCGGTAGCGGACCTCGGTGGGGCTGACCCAGTGCCAGACGCCCTCCTGCGCGGGGGTGCTGGTGACCGTCATCCGGCGCTGTACGTCGTCGCGGTAGTCCTCCGGGACGGCCCGACCGAACTTCACGATCAGCGGCATGCCCACGCCGACCACCTGGTTGTCGCCGAGGAAGCTGGTCACCCGTACCTGCTTGTCCGGCTTGGCCATCACCGTGAAGGCACTGGTGGCCGTGGCCGGCTTGCCGTCCTCACCGGTCGCCGTGACGGTGGCGGTGTACTTCTCCCCGTACTCCAGCGTGCCGTCGGGCAGCCAGCTCGCGCCGTCCGCGGCGAGCTTGCCCTCGACGGCCTTGCCGGCGGCGTCGGTGAGCGCGACGGTGGTGTCCTTCGCGTCCTTGGCGGTGAAGACGATGCCGGTGGAGGCCGGGACGTCGGTGGCGTCGGCCTTCGGCTCGGTGATCGTCGCGCTGGCCTTCGGCGCGGCCTCCTCGCCGCCGCCCTGCCAGCTCGACGGCTTGTCGCCGCCCGAACCGGTGCAGGCAGAGGTGAGGGCCAGCGCCGCGGCGAGGACCCCCGCCGCGAGCACCCGGCGACGACCGGTGCGCCCGGTCAGGTGGTCCTGGACAACTCGCATGATTCCCTCACAGTCGTGGTCCCCGATGTCCCATCGTCCCTCACAGACGCGGCGGCGCGCCCGTCGGTTGCGAAGGGTGAACTGAAACACGCCGCCGGGCGGGGTGCGATGACGATCGGTCACCGGCCCGTACCGTTCCGGGTCGGCGACCTGCGCCGACCCGGAACGGCGGTCAGACCAGCGGACCCGAACCGCCCTGCGGCACCGGCACCGCGCTGCCCTTGACGAATTCCGCCCAGGTCAGGCTCCAGGCCGTCCACCCGTTGCCCTGTTCGAGCTTGCGCGGGGTGCCCTTGACCGTGATCGGGTCACCCACCTTCGTCTGGGAGAAGAGCCACTTGCCCATCGCCATCGACACGTTGACGCAGCCGTGCGAGACGTTCCGCCGACCCTGCACCCCCTCGGACCACGGTGCCGCGTGGATGTACTCGCCGCCCCAGGTCAGCCGCTGAGCGAAGTCGATCTCGGTGCGGTACTGGTTGGCCGGGTCCGGTTCGTCCATGGTGTCGAAGACGGTCTTCTCCTTCTTCTCCATCACCACCATGGTGCCGCTGGACGACGGGGTGCTCTTCTTGCCCAGGCTGACCGGCAGCGTCTTGATCAGCTGGCCGCCCTGGAAGACCTCCATCTGCTTGGTGGCGTTGTCCACCTTCATCTCGAAGGCCCGCCCGATCTTGGCGGTGGCCGACCGGTCCACGTTGCCGTACCGGCCGTTGCTCAACGGAATCCCGGCCAGCGCGATCCGGACGCTCAACGTCGTCCCCGGCTGCCAGTACTCCGGTGCCCGGTAGTACGCCTGCGTGCCGTTGGAGACCCAGTGCCAGGCCCCCGGCTGCGGTGGATCGGTCTTGACGAACATCCGCTTCTGGACGGCCGCCCGGTCCTTCTGCGGGATACCCGGGCTGAACTCGGCCACCACCGGCATGGCCACGCCGTACGTCCGGTCGTCGAAGAGGTACAGGCCGGAGCCGATCATCGAGTTCGGCTTGGCCATCGTGGTGAACGTGCTCACCCCCTGCCGGGGCTGGCCGTCAGCGCCGGTGCCGGTCACCGTGGCCTTGTACCTGGTGTTGTATTTCAGGGCCGACGACGGCACCCAGGAGCTGCCGTCCAGACGCATCTTCCCGCCGACCTGCTTGCCGTCACCCGTGGTGAGGGTGACCGAGGAGATCTTTCCGCCGTCCGGGAGGTCGGCGCTGATCTCGGTGCTGACCGGCCTGCCCTTCGCCCCGTTCGCCGGACTGACCGTCAGGTCGGCCGCCGTCGGCGCGGACGGCGACGCGCCACCGGGCTGCGTCGGAGTCGCCTCCCCGGCGCTCGGCGTGGCCACGGTGCCGCCGACGAACTCGGCTTCCTTCTTCTGGTCGCCGCCGCAACCGGCCAGAGCCAGCGACGCCGCCAGGACAAGAGCGCCCGCCATCGCCCCGCCCCGCGTGAACCTGCCCATCCCCACCTCTGTTCTCGCGTGCCTGGCGGACATCGTGCCCCATGTCGGCCACCAGCTCGATGCCGGACGTGTGTTGTCGGGGGGATGTGTTCACTTTTGCCCGATAAGCTCGCCCGAAGGGTGGAGCCGGGTATCGGATTGGAACCCCGCTCATGGCCCGTGCTAGTGTTCTCTCCGTTGCCAACGAGCGCCGCTAGCTCAACTGGCAGAGCAGCGGACTCTTAATCCGCGGGTTCGGGGTTCGAGTCCCTGGCGGCGCACCACAAAAAGGCCCTGACCAGCGTATAGCTGGACAGGGCCTTGATGTTTATCTATGTAGTTTTGAACCGTCCCCCGTAAACCCCTCAGTAACGCCGTGGGGCGATCACATTCGACGGGGCGGGTGGTGCTGCCGGACGCTGCCCGTCTATGCGGTCGGCTGCGGGCCAGGGCCGGGGTTCTCCGGGTCGCCTGACGTTGGCCTTCCGCCGAGCTGTTCGAGGATGGCGGAGCTGTCCGGGGCGAGGGCGGCCTTGACGATGTAGTGCTTTTTGGTGATCTCGTTGCTTCCGTGCCCGAGCTGGGCGGCGGCGCTGTCGGTGTTGGCCTCCCGGTCGATCAGGGTGGCGACGGTCTTGCGGAAGGTGTGCGGGGTGACCCATTCGAGGCCGGTGTCGGCGCGGGCTGCACGCCACTGTCGGCGGACGTTCGGTGGGGAGAGCCAGGTGCCGCGTCGGGAGGCGAAGATCGCGTCGTGGGGGTTGTCGGCGGCGTCGAGTTTGCGGGCCATCAGCATTCCGACCGCGAAGCGGGGCAGGACCACTGACCGGAAGCCCGCGTCGGTCTTCGTCCACTCCTGGCGGAAGAAGCCCTGGCCTTTGACGTAGATGATGGTGCCGCAGATCGTCAGGACGGGGTGTTCGACGGCGAGATCTAGGTCTTCCCACCGCAGCGCCAGGATCTCGCCGATGCGGGCGCCGGTGGCGAGCATGAGGTCAACGATGTCGGCCAGGTCGCTGGTCGGGCGAGGGCCTGACTTGCCGGGGGTCGGCTGTTGCCATCTCCGGATCGCCACGCGGACGTCGTCGAGTTGTTCCCGTTCGAGGGCGACGACGGTCTTGCGTGGTTTGCGTAGGCGGCTGGTGTCGCGGATGGGGTTGGTGGTGAGCGCGCCGCGACGTACGGCCAGTGCCAGCATCTGGCCGAGGACCACTTTCGCGCTCTTGGCGGCCGAGGGGCGATCCTCGGCGATCTTGCGCAGGAACTTGTCGATGCGGCCCGCGCTGGCCTCCCGGATTCGTAGGTCGCCCAGGGCGGGCACGATGGAGACCCGCACGCTGATCTCGTACCTGCTGATGCTCTGCGGCGAGACGCGCTCCTCTGCGGTGATCTCTTCCAGCCACCGAGCAGCGAGCGTGCTGACGTGCGTCTCCCGGGTGATCTCGTCGTCGTTGGGGGCCACCCGGTCACGTAGCTTGATCTTCAGCGCGCGAATGGCGGCCGGGCCGGTGGTGTCGGTGGCCTCGACGTCGCGGGTCTTGCCGTCGTGATCGCGGTAGCGGGTTCGGGCGCAGTACCGGTTGGGGCCGAGCTTCTCGGTGCGGATGTTGCCCCAGGTGCCGATGGGCAGCGGAGGTCGGGCCATGGCTCAGCGCTCCGGGTCGGTGTGGGCGTCGAGCCAGCGTTCGACCTCGCTGCGCCGGTAGCGCAGGGTGTTGCCGACGCGGATGGCACGCGGTCCCTTGCCTCGGCTGTGCCAGGCGTAGAGGGTGTTCTTCGGCTTGCCCAGCCAGGCCGCGACGTCGTCGATGGTCAGGAGGGGGTCAGGCCGCCACTCGACGGCCGGGGCGCTCACTGCGGACCCGTCGCGGTGGGTGGGCCGGGCTGGGGGTGTGGCCTGGGGGGATCGTCGGACCACTGGTGGTCGGTAGGGGCGGGTCGTACGTTCCCTGGCGTGGGGTGCAGATGGGGCGGGCACGGATCGGGTGTCCTTTCATCGTCCCGGTCCGGGTGGGACCGGGGATCGATGGCGCTGCCGCCGGGATTGGCGTTTCCGGGGGGCACCGCCTGTGCACGTCGATCCACGCGGTGCGGGGCGAAGGCATCAAGCTGGTCAGCGTGCACCGTGGTGCCGACTGGCCGGCTCTCGGCGTCGTGTGCGCTGGAGTTCGTCGGGCGGCGGAAAACGGCGACGTCCTCGTGTTGCAGGAGCCATTGCGGGTCGCCGGTGGCGATGGCGTCGCGGATGTTCTTCTGCTGGAAGAACGAGGCGCGGGGGATGATCCGGCCGTCGCGGACGCCGCAGATGAGGGCGATGCACTCCTCGACCAGTTCGAGGCCGGCATTGGTGCCGGCGGCGGCGACCATGCCGGGGATGTCGATGAGTTCGCCGTGGCGGCGGTAGGGGCGGGCGGTGACGATGACGTGTCCGCCGGGCCGCAGGAGTTGGCGGCAGCCGGTGAGGATCGCGGTGAACCCGTCGGCGAGTTGGCCGGGGGTGCGGTAGGCGAGGTTGTCGCTGCTGCCGTACCTGTGGTTGATCTTGCGGAGCTGTCCGCGTCTCGGGCCTGGTGTGCGGACGTGGCCGTGGGTGGATGGCCCGTAGGGCGGTGAGGTGATCACCAGGGAGACCTGTCCGTGCAGGCTTGCCGGCAGTAGGGCCGGTAGGGCGGTGGAATCTCCGTGGTACATCTCGCCCCGACCCGGTGCGCCGGCTCGGAGGGCGTGGTGGATGTTGTCGGCTGCTCTGGTGACCCATTCGGCTTCGTACTCGACGCCGACGCCGTGGCGGCCGAGGTGCATGGCTTCGATGACGGTGGTGCCGATGCCGGCCATGGGGTCGAGGACCACGTCGCCAGGGCTGGTGTAGGTACGGATGGCGTACCGGGCGATGGTGGGCAGCATCTTGCCGGGATGAGCCAGCGACTCGGGGGTGTATCGGCCGCGACGTAGGTCGCGAGACGGGTGCTGACCGGTGAGCCAGACTGTGCCGAGGTAGCCCTCGGCGAGCAGGGCCGCCAGATCGGGCCCGTCAGGGTACGGCGGCGTGGAGTCGTGCAGACCAGTGGTCAGCGCCGACGGACGAGGCTCAGGCATGGGTGTTCTCCTCACCGGTGGCGGTGGTTCCGAACACGACCAGGTCCCGGAAGGTCGGAAGGTGCCGGCCGGCGAGTAGGCGCCGTCCGTCGTCGCCTTCGTTGGGGCGTTGCGGGGCGGTGTGCGGTTCGTGCTCGGGTAGCGGGACGAGGACGGCGGGGATGTGCTGGTGGTAGAAGAGGCCGGCGGCGCGGGCGGCAGCGATGACCGTCGCGCGGTAGCTGAACCCGCCGGGTGGGGGTGGCGCGGTGGTGAGTCCGGCGATCAGGAACCCGCCGGGGCGCAGCAGTGGCCGCCAGGTGCTCATTGCGGTGTTCACATCGTCGTGCTGCTCGATCGTCTGTGGTAGCGCCGCCAGGATCAGGTCGACACCCTGATCGGGCTGGTGAGGCACAACGAAGTTCGGGCGTGCGGAAGGCGGGAGCCACCGATGCAGACCGTGAGGGTCGGTGTGCAACTGAGCTGGTATTCGGTGCAGGTCGGTGGTCGCGGCGAGGACGGCGGGGTGTGCGTCGAGGTCGAGAACCACATCCCCGGCGTCGGTGTAGCGGCGGATGAGGTAGGCGAGGTGGTTCGGGGATAGTCCGTGCCAGTCCGGCACTTCCGGGCGGTGCGTGCGCGCTGTGCGGGTGTGGGGGAGGAGCAACCCGACCGGTACCGGCTGCTGCCGGTCGTCGGGAGCGGTGGGGCTGGGCTTCGGCATGGCGTGTGGGCCACGTCCGCCGACGAGCGCTGACACCAAGGGATTACAAATCCGGACCTCGGATTGGATACCCGGCCTCCTGCCGGCATACCGGTCCAGATGCAAAAGCAGGTACGGCCGGAGTAGCGCTCCGGCCGTACCTGTTGGAGCCCTAATACTCCAGCCGCGCCTGGTGAAGTCGGTGTCTTCGCTGGTAGTGGGCTGTTCTGGCGCGGTGTTGGTGTCGGCATCGCCATCGTGACCATCGATGTATATGGTCGAAGGGTCGGTTGGTGGTGATCAGGTGTGCCAGGAGACGGCGGACCTCGCCGAGGGAGCGGGATGAGACCGTCATCGGATTCGGCGCCCCCCATTTTGGCCTGCGCGGCGGTGACGGCGAGGTAGGCGTGGGCGCACAGAACGAGAGTTATGTGCCGGTACCAGGCGTCGTACCGACGCACCTGATAGTGATCCAGGCCGACCTCGGTCTTGGCGGTCTGGAAGCACTCCTCGATAGCCCAACGGGTCCCTGCCACCCGGATCAGATCCTCGTCCTGCGTGCCGGCGGGGCCGAAGCACAAGTAGTAGGCCAGGTCCTTGGGGTCGGTGATGCTGCGGCGGATCAGCAGCCAGTGGCCGTAACCGTCGTCGGTGCCCGGCAAGGATGCCACGGCCTAGTCGTAGAGTCGCGGCCCTTTGGCACCGTCGCCGTAGCTGCGGCGCTTCCACGCCAGAACCGGCGCGTTCGCGGCGAGAACATCTGGGCGGGAGTTGCCGGCCGTGGTCGGGACCCGTTGGTTGCGGGGCACGGCCAGGACGTAACCGATGCGCTGCTGCTGCAGCCACGTCCGGAACTTGGAGTCCTGTCCGTAGGCCTCGTCCGCGGTGACCCACCGCGCCGGCAGGCCGGCGGTGATGGCGCGTTCGACCATTCGCAGGCCCAGCGCGGGCTTCGTGGCGAAGCCGACGCTGGCGGCGATGCCGGCTTCGGTGCGGCGGGCGGGGTCGTCACACCAGCCACGGGGCAGATACAACTCCCGGTCGATCAGCGTGCGTCCGGCCGGGCTGGCGTAGGCCAGGAACACACCGAGCTGGCAGTTCTCCGTCCGCCCGGCCGTGCCCGAGTACTGACGCTGCACCCCGGCCGACTTAATCCCCTTCTTCAGGAACCCGGTCTCGTCGACGATCAACACTGCGTCGTCGTGACCGAGGTGCTCGGACACGTAGGCGAACAGGTCATCACGGACAGCGTCTGGGTCCCACGCGGACCTGTTCAGCAGCCGCTGCATCCGGTCCGGCGTCGCATCGCCGGCGGCCTCAGCCAAGGTCCAGCCGTTCTTGGCCGCCAACGGCGACAGCAACCCGACCAGGTAGGTCAACGCCTGCCGACGCGGCTCCGCCCGCCCGAGACGGTGCGCGAACCGCGCCCGCAGATCATCCAGACCCGCCCGCCAGCCGACGATCTCATCGATCAACACAAGCACGGAAGCCTGCCCGCTCTCCGACCGAACACAACAGACAGACGGTGCGACCATGCAACCTGTACGCCGAATAGCATCGATGCCCGCACCTGCCCTGCTGACATGACTCGAATATCGATCATGCCGATGAGCTGCTGAAACTAAGATCGGGCAACTACGGCTGGAGTTCTAAGCATTGACGAGCGAACGAATCGATGATGGACTCTTGATGCCGGAGTGCACATGATCCATCACCGTCAGTGAGGGCAGCTTCGGCAAAGGAAGGGGAGTCTTGAAGAAGTCCTACCTGGCCATCGGGGCGGCACTAGCCGCTTTCGCGTTCGCTGCGCCAACCGCCGCTATGGCCGTCAACGTCAGCACGTACGGTTCGAGAACCGCCGAGTACGACACCTGGGGAGGCATCACCGTCTCCGACATCAGCGCGGACAGCAACGATGTCTACGCTGACTGGAAGCGAGACAGCGGTACACCACAGGTGCTCCGGAACTCTCGGGGGAACGGCACGAGCGAAGACAGCGGCACGTCCAGCAACAAGGTGGCGCGCTTCAACTCCTGCACCGACGATGCGGGCCCCAACACCTGCAGCGGAACTGTCTACCGCTAGCGGTTCGGTCCTCGTTGACCGCAACTAGAACCGCTACAGTGAGCGCGGGCCGGCAGCCGGTCCGCGCTCACGGCGGATCAAGGGGGGACCAGTGAGTGAGGTGTTGGCAGTAGAGGCAAGACGTCTCCGCTATGAGGTGGCGGGTCGAGTCATCCTAGATGAGGTCAATCTGGCGGTCAGCAAGGGCACATCGACAGCGATCGTCGGTCCGAGTGGGACGGGAAAGACCACCCTACTCATGTGCCTGGCTGGCATCCTTGAAGTCGCAGCCGGCTCGATCTTCGTCGGTAAACATGAAATTACGGCCATGAGACCAGCCGCTCGCGCCGCCGCACGCCTTCGCGAGATTGGCCTCATTTACCAATTCGGGGAACTTCTTCCCGAACTGAGTCCGATCGACAATATTGCACTTCCGGCACTACTCGCGGGAATTCGCCGCAAGCAGGCCTACGATCGCTCCCGCTTTTTGCTTGCCGAGTTGAAGGTGGAAGCACTGGCAGAGACGCCCACTGCCGCGCTGTCCGGTGGTGAACGTCAACGGGTTGCCGTAGCGCGGGCGCTCGTGACCGAGCCGTCCTTGGTGCTGGCAGACGAGCCGACGGGGTCACTCGATTCCGCAGCCACAGAACTCGTCGCGAATCTGCTCTTCGAGCTTCCGAAGAACCATAGCTGTGCACTCGTGGTGGTGACACACAACAATCAGGTGGCAGTACAGGCAGACCATATTCTCGAAATCGGCGCTACGCAGGATGAAATGGCGGTGAACAGTTGATTCCCGCCTTTCTGCCACTGCTCATGGTGGGTCACGGGGCAGGGCGGCGCGCAGGCCTAAGCGCGACGATACACCGATTTTCGTTGATTGTCGCAACAGCTGTTATCATCCTCGCGGCCTGGCTTTTCGTCATCGCGGCAACCGTTTCATCTGCCAGCAATGATCGAATTGCGGCTCGGGAACCAGTCTTTGTCTCCCCGGGCAATGAAGGCTCTGCAGCAGCACAATGGATGATCCATGCCGACACTGCGGACAACAGGCAGTTCCTCGTCCTTTATATCTCCCCGCTGCGTGACGATGCCACACCTCCACCCGGATTGACCCGCTGGCCCGTGCCCGGCGAGGCATTCTTCTCTCCAGAACTACTCAGAACATCACGCGCCCACGAACTAACTCAGAGGTACGGAACATTTGGCGGCGCGATCGAATATTCGGGTTTAGCTACCGCGACAGAGCGGCTCGTCTACTACCGTCCACCGACCGACAGGGCATTCGACCAACGCGATGGCGACGTTGCGATATCCAAATTCGGTGTCGATCGAGCAGCTCTGGGATCGGAGTATTTTCCTAATACTGTCGACGGCTTCGACAAGTGGCGGGTCTCAGATATCTATATTCTCCTACTTGTCGTGGTTGCGCTACCATCAGCCCTGCTCATTTTCCTCGCGGTTCGTAGCAATTCCGAACGCCGCGATCGCCGGCTGGCCATGCTCAACGCCTTAGGCGCCCCCGCTTCGGCTCGAGCATCGGTGCTCATTGGCGAGGCCGTAGTGCCCGTATTCGTCGGTGCCGTCCTCGGGTCTGCAATAGCATTCGCTATGACGTGCTTCGACATTCGCGTCCCCCTCACCGGGTATTTTCTTCAATCTGGTGACATGATCTCGGCGCAGCGGTGGCTTCTCGTAGTCACCGCATGCTCTATCGTCGTCACGATGGCGCTCGTCGTCATCGCGCAACTGCGACGCGCGGCCAAGGGTGAAACAAGACCGAGTCAATTGCATCCGCGCTTTAGAAGATGGCTGCAATCAAGTTTTCCCGTCTTCATTGCACTGTCGATATGGGGCGCTGCCACCGCTCGTGACGGAGGAGCCCGCTATTCACCGGGTCTGATCGTATTCGTGATCGCCCTGTTGGGCACACTCATCTCACTCCCCTCGGTCCTAGGGAGTGGAGCTGCGCTGCTCGGCCGTATCCTGGCACGCACAGGAAGAAAAACAAGCTCCCCTGCCCTAATTATCGGTGGGAGCTGGTTGAATCAGAGGCCCATGATGGTTGCCCGCTTGTGTGCGGCGTTTGTCGTGGGCCTAGGCTTGCTGGTCCAGGTTCAAGTGCAGCAGGAATGGATAGTTCAACAAACACGGGGACTAGCTAACGGCGTTGCCCCTCAGGCGCTTTCCGTCGGCAATAGCCTTGTTATCCTCAGATCGAGCGTCGGCGAAAAAGAGAGTCAACATTTCAGTGTTGCGATCGGCCAGGACAAAGTTTTGCGAGTTGTCGAGCAGAACAACACTCCAGTCCTCGTCGGCACCTGCGAAGCACTGAAGGAATTCGGCAGTCTTCAGACCTGCCCCGGAAGCATGCCGCAGGATATCGTCGGCGTATTTTCGCAGCTCAATCGGCGAGGTGGTCTCCTCGTCGGTGGTACGCTCATCTCGGCCCCCGATCTAAGTATTTCCACTGACCTCGGCATCGGTGGCACGACCCGTGGATACTTCGTACTTAATAGCGAAGGGGAGGCCGGTGTAGAGAGGATCACTAGGGCGGCCTACGCAAATCTGACCAAGCCCTATGTATCCACTCCAGGGCAGGAATGGATAACTGGCGGACTTGCCGGCGCTGCCGTATTTGATTGGGTTCTCGCTCTAGGTGCAGTTGGTCTCATCATTCTTGCCGCAGCGGGTGCCCTTGCCGCCAGCGGCATGTTCTTGACTAACGCTCGCTCAGTGGGCGTGGTCGGCACCTACAGCAACCGGACTTCCCTTTACCTGGGGATTGCGATGTGGAATCTTGGCGTCCCTCTGCTTCTCGCTGGTGCCATCGGTTCGGGAGTCGCAGCATTTTTGGGGCTGATGACGCTCCATATCCGTCGAGTCGGAGGCATTTCTCTGTCCGTCCTCGGCGCGGGGGTCACCTCTGTGGCGGTGATGGCTGGGATTCTCACCATTATTTGCGGCATCGGTGCCGCGCGGTCAGTGCGCACCTGGAGGCCAGCAGCCGACTAATACTGAGCCCTTTCCAGCCTGATCTTGCAGGTCAGGCTGGTAGCTCTGGGCCGCCGATCGATGAGGGCGAGGCTCCAGGTAAGACAGCAAATCGACCAAGACCCGATGCCCCGACCGGGAGCCTCGCCTGTGCTGTCTTACCCGTCCACGATCTCGTTGTCCAGCCGGACCCTGAACCACCTGGCCGATCGCATCCGAAGCCACCGCCACCAGCGCCGATCCAGGTGGCGGCGCCTCGACGCGGGGCGGCAGCCACTGCTCGCCCTGGCTCACCTGCGCAACGGCGACACCTATACCCGTCTCGCTGCCGGATTCACCGTCGGCGTGAGCACCGCATGGCGGTATGTCCAGGAAGCGATAGCCCTGCTCGCGACGGCCGCCGATAACCTGGCCACCACCATGCACCGGATCCGCCGACTGGCGTACGCGATCCTGGACGGCACCCTGATCCCGATCGACCGGGTCGCCGACCAGAAGCCGTACTACTCCGGGAAACACCAGCACCATGGCGTGAACGTGCAGGTCATCACCGATGCCGCTGGCCGCCTCGTCTGGGCTTCACCGGCGCTGCCCGGTTCGGTCCATGACCTGACCGCAGCCCGAACCCACGGCATAATCAACGCGCTGAGCAGCGCGAACGTGATGACCTTCGCCGATAAGGGCTACCAGGGTGCTCGCGGCAGCGTGCGCACCCCGTTCAAGCGACGCCGCTTCCGGCCGAAGCTGTCACGCCGACAGAAGACCGTCAACCGCGCCCACGCGACAATCCGCGCCCGCGGCGAACGCGCGATCGTAAGACCTCGCTGATCGTCTCGGCCTTGAACAGAATCGCCATGGGCGCGGTAGGAGGTCCTGGTCGCCGTCCTCCGCGATGCCATGGCTGGGTCATGGTCGGCACGTGTTCAAAGGGCGCAGCCTCTACGCGGGTACGGCTGGCACTGTGGCCCGTGAACGGCCTGGCCACGCATTGCACACCGTGGAGCATGACGTCCTCCGGTTCATGCCGCGGTGCGTTGACGAGTGACGGCGAGGTTCGGGGTTGAACACGCGTCGAGATGCCTAGAACAAGATCAGCAGTGTTCATGATTTGTGCAAAGGCCCTGGTGGCGTGGTGGCACAGCGCCGATCGGCACTCCCGCCGACCGGCACATGGTCACCACGAGGGAGCACCACCATGGACCGTCGTATCCCTGCCACCGGCTCGGCCGCCGGGCGACGTGGCGAGACGCTGCTTAACGACATCGAGTACCGGTTCCGGCTGATGGGGCAGGGGCCGAGCCCGCTGTCGGTCGATGGCCGCAGTCTCGGCCTTGGCCTGCCCCGCCGGATCATCGCCCTGCCGGAGCTGTCGGCGATCCTGATGCATCCGTCCTGCGGCTATGCCGCCCGGGACGCTGTATGGCGGCTGCTGGTGCAGCACGCCCGCACCGGAGACCCGGCGTGGCGTGCCGGTGCGGTGGGCGTCGCTTTGCCGGGCCTGCGGTTCAAGGCATACCTGCTGGCGAAGCTGTTCACCGGGGATGTGCAGGCCGCCATCGTCGAGCACTTCCTCCGCGCGCTCGGCACGGTCGACCTGGACAGGTCGGGCGTGGTCGGGAACCTGCTGTCCACGGCGTTCTCCAAGGCCCGCACCGAGCTGCGAGGCCTGGAGCCGGCCTCGTCCGGGACGCCGAGCCGCGCCCCGGGGGCCGTGTCGTCGCCGGCCGCGTACGGGCATCCGGATGTCATTCTGGCTCGCGCGGTTGCCGCCGAGGTGATCAGCGCCGACGATGCCGAGCTGATCGGTGCGACATACCTGGAAGACGCCAGCCTCACCGCCTACGCCGAACGGACCGGTGAGCCCCGCTGGAACCTCTACAAGCGGCGGTCTGCTGCCGTCGCCCGGCTCAGGGCCGCGATCGAATCCGGCGCGTTGTCTGATGCATACGCCGAGGTGGTCACCGAGGCCACCTCGGCGGTGGCTCTCGACGCGCCGACGGCCCGTAAGCGCCCGTAAGTACCCGCCTTGAGCTGCGGGTTTCCAATCCGGGGCTCGGATGTGTAATCCCCTGGTGCGGGACTCTTCCGCGTAGGTGACCTTGTTTCCGACCGGACCGCTGACGGCGCTGACACCCGTACGGTCCCTGGCCCACCCGTCGCTTCTGGTGAGGAGGACGGCCGCGCCGGTCGGCACTACAGGTCACCGATGAGCGCGCCGCCCGGTCCCGCGTCTTCGCCAAGCCCACTCGCGCCTACGCCCCGATGCGGGCTGCTCAGGCGTGCGCTCCGGAGGTGCCTAACCATGGAAAGTGCCCGTTTCCCGTGCCCCGAGGCGGCGACCCGTCGCCTCGGGGCCGGCACATACGGCCGATCGATCGTCTGCTGCCTCCGTCCCCGTCCTCTGACGGTGGGTGCGCTGATGCTGTGCGGGGCCGCCGTGGTGACGGTGGCACTGATCTTCACTCCCCACGCGGCGTACGCGGCGCAGCCCGGTCCGGTGCTGGCCGTCGAGTCGATTCAGCAGGTGGCCAACAACATTCGTGTCTGGCTCGTCGGGATCCTGGTTTCCGTCGCCACCCTGTTCCTCACCGTCGGAGGTCTGCGCTACCTGGCCGCGAACGGTGATCCCGGCGAGATCGAGAAGGCGAAGCTCGCGATGCGGTCCGCCGCGATCGGTTACGGCCTCGCGTTGTTGGCACCGCTGTTCGTGACCATCGTCGGTAGGTGGGTGGCCTGATGGCTACCGTCACCGATCCCCTACGCCGCACGGGGCATCCGGCGGTCGTGCTGCTGCTCGGCGTGGTGCTCCTCGCCGGCCTGGCCGTCGCCGGGGCCGGGCCGGCGCACGCCGAGCCGACCCCACCTCCGGCCGTGCCTGCCGCACCACCGACGACGGACGTGCCTGATCCCGGCGTCCGCCCGCCGGGAGTGGCACCGGCTCCGTCCGCAACGCCGGCACCTACGCCCGGCCCGGCTCTCGGGCGGCCGTCGTACGACGACGATCCGGCGTGGTACGACATCGGAGGCCAGGTCCGTACCGCTGTGGTGGACCTGGTGGTGTGGGCGGCGGAGCAGGCCCTCCAGCCAGTGATGGAAGCGCTGGGCAACTCGTGGCTGTCCACCCCAGACCTGACCGCCAACGAACACGTCAAGGCGTTCTGGACGACCAGCCTTATCGCCGCCAACGGCGTCTTCGTCCTGTTCATCGTGGCCAACGGGTTCCTGGTCACGACCCGGGAAACCCTGCAGGCCCGGCATGGCCTCAAGCAGGTCCTACCCCGCATCGCCGTCGGCGTGGTGCTGGCCAACAGCAGCTTGATCATCGGCCAGAAGGCCATCGAGGCGACCAACGCGCTGACGGTGGCCCTCGCGGGCAACAGCGTCGACGGCCCAGCTGCCGCGACCGCGATCCGGCAGATCACCGACGACGCACTACGGGGCCAGGGGTTCCTGATGGTGTTGCTGGTCATCGCGGTGGTCGTGATGTGCCTCCTGCTGGAGTTCACGTTCGTGCTCAGACTGGCCGCGCTGGTCATCCTGCTCGGTATCGCCCCGGCCGCGCTGATCTGCCACACCAGCCCGCTGACCGAGGGCCTGGCCCAGCTGTGGTGGCGCGCATTCCTGGCCTGCCTGGGTCTGCAGCTCGCTCAGGCCGTCGTCGTGATGGCCACCGTCAAGGTGTTCCTCACCCCCACCGGCCCGACCGTGCTGGGCGTCCCCTCCACCGGCAACGGGCTCCTCGGCGTCGTGGTCTGCCTGACCATGTTGTGGCTGCTGATCAAGCTGCCGGGCTGGATGCGGCAGTTCGTACTCGGTCCGCTCGGACAGAGCAACGGCCAAGGGCTGCTCGGACAGATCCTCCGCGCCTTCGTGATGACCAAGACATTGGGTGCGGCGGCCGGCATCCTGGGACGGACGGCACCATCGTCCCCAGCCGCCAGACGAACGCCTCCCCGTCCGCCCGGGAGCCGTCCATCACCCGGTGGCCCTCGTCCGTCCCGTCCGCCGCGCCCGTCCCGTCCGGGGCCGACTCCCCGTCCGCCGTCCCCGGCAGGGCCGGTCGCCTTCAGCCATGCCCCGGTCACGCACACGCCGCTGCCCGCACCGGCCGGGACGAACGCCGCCCCCACCTTCAGCCACCCGGCGGACCCGTCCACCCCGATGGCCGCGCCATCCGGCGTTGTCCCGCCGGTGCGGTTCTCCCACCCGGCATCGCCCCAGTCGAGTCCGCCGTCCCCGGCCCTCCCACCGGCCCGAGTCGCGTTCAGCGACGCCACGACCACCACCGCGCGGCCCGCAGCCAACAGCCCGGCACCGGTGGTGACGTTCTCGTCAGCACCCACGCCGCAGGCTGCGCCGCGCCGGCCACCTGGCCCCGTCACACCGGTGTTCTCCGCCGCCCCGGCGCCCAGCGGCCCACGAGCCTCGGCCCCTCGGACACGGCCCACGGCGGCGCGACGCGTCACCCCAAGCGGCTCGGCCGCCGCCAGTCCGGCCGGCCCGTCCACCGCCCGGCGAGCCTCGTCTGCCGGCCCGCGCCGACCCCGTCCACCAGCCTCGTCCGCAACACCGTCCCCGGACGGGGGCGGCGCAGCGGTCCCCACCCCGTCACGACCGTTCCCGGCGGGCGGTGCGACAGCGGCGGGTACGGGTGCCGTCCGCAGCGAGTCGTCCCCGCCGCCGGCCCGTCCGTCCGCCCCGGCGCGACGCCGGTCATCGAGCCCGAGGAGTGATCAGTGATGAGTCGCCGCGACGAGGAGGCGCCGATGCGGGCTCGGGTGCCCGCAGACATCGACCGGCCAGACCGGATCGCATTCGGCCTGTCCGGACGGCAGTTGGTGATCCTGGCGGTCACGGGCTTGCTGCTTTACGCGGTGTGGACGGCGGTGGCCACGGTGGTGCATCCGCTGGTGTTCCTTGCCGGGGCGACGCCTGTCGCGGCGGGGGCATTCCTCCTCGCGGTGGGCCGCCGTGACGGCATCAGCCTCGACGCCTGGGTCCTCGCCGCGCTGCGGCAGCGCCACGACCCACGTCGCCTCGTGCCGACAGACAGGCCGATCATCCCGGCCCCGGCGTGGGTGACCACCACACGTGGCCCGGGGGACCGGATACCGCTGCCCGCGCCGCTGCGTCTGCCCGCGAGAGGCGTCACCGGCGACGGGTTGATCGATCTCGGCGAGGACGGCACCACTGGTCTGGTGGCCGCGTCGACGGTGGCGTTCGGGCTGCGTACCCCCGCCGAGCAGAACGGTCTGGTGGCCGGGTTCGCCCGGTGGCTGCACAGCCTCGACTGCCCGGTGCAGATCGGTGTCCGGGCGCAGCGGGTCGACCTGACCTACCTCGCTGACCGGTTCCTCACCGCTGCCCCGGGGCTGCCGCATCCCGCGTTGGAGGAGGCCGCCCGCGTGCACGTGGCGTTCCTCGCCGACCTGGCCGGGCAGCGGGAGCTGCTGCACCGGCAGATCACCGTGGCGGTGCGCAGCCGGCGAGGCGCGCACTACGCCGCGCATCAGGCGGCCGAGACGGTCCGCGCGTTGGGCGGCTGCGAGGTCCCCGCCCGCGTGCTCGATGGTCGGGACGTCGTGGCGCGGCTCGCGACCAGCCTCGACCCCACCGCCCCGACCCACATCCCGTATGCCCCATCTGACGGAGGTGACGACCGGTGAGCCTGTTCTCCGCGCTGCTGCCGACGCGGCGGCGTGCCACGCCCGCGTCGGCCACGGTCCTGCCCGGCTCGCCGGACGCTGTCGATGTCGACGGACGCCATGTGCGGGTGGGGGACGGCTACCTGGCGACCCTCGCCGTGGTCGGCTACCCGGCCGAGGTCGGCCCCGGCTGGGCTGAGCCGCTGCTGGCCTATCCGGGCCTGGTCGACGTCACCTTCCATATCGAGCCCGTCCCGCCGGTGGTGGCCGCCGAGCGGCTGCGTAAGCAGCGGGGCCGGTTCGAGTCCTCCCGCCGCCAGGATGCCGCCAAGGGGCGACTCGACGATCCCGACCTCGATGCCGCCGCAGCTGACGCCGCCGAGTTGGCTACCCGGGTTGCCCGAGGTGAGGCCCGCCTGTTCCGTCTCGGCCTGTACCTGACCGTCCACGGCCGCAGCCCGGACGATCTCGCCGACCGGGTGTCGGAGGTGCGGTCCCTGGCCGCGTCGCTGCTGCTGCACACCGCACCGGTCACGTGGCGGCAGTTGCAGGGCTGGATCAGCGGCCTCCCCCTCGCGTACGACGCGCTGGAGATGAAGCGGGTCTTCGACACCGATGCCCTCGCCGCAGCGTTTCCGTTCACCAGCCCCGACCTGCCCGACACCGCCGGGGACACCGGCATGGGGGTGCTGTTCGGGTTGAACCTGCACTCGGCCGGGGTGGTCGTGTGGGACCGGTGGGCGCAGTCCAACTACAACGCCGTCATCCTTGCCCGCTCCGGGGAAGGCAAGTCGTACCTGGCCAAGCTCGACCTGCTGCGCAACCTGTGCCTCGGGGTGGAGGCGTTCGTCATCGACCCTGAGGACGAGTACCTGCGGCTGGCCGATGCGGTCGGCGGGACAGTCGTCCGCCTCGGCGCGGCCGGCGTGACCATCAACCCCCTCGACCTGCCGGCCGGTGACGACGACGCCCTCCACGATCGGGCACGGTTCCTGCAGACCCTTGTCGCGGTCATGGCCAGCGGCGACACCGCTGTCGACGCGCCGTTGCCCGGCGACGAGGCCCGCTCCCTCGACGTGGCGGTGCTGGCCGCCTACCGGGCCAAGGGCATCACCACCGATCCGCAGACCTGGAGACGTCCCGCACCGCTGCTGCGGGACGTGATGGCAACCCTGGACGACACCGATGAGGCCGGCCGGCGGGTCGCCGCCCGCCTGCACCCGTACGTGATGGGCAGCATGAAGGGCCTGTTCGACGGACCGACCACCACCGCCCCCGAGGGGCACCTGGTGGTGTTCGCCCTCAAGGACCTGCCCGAGCAGCTACATGCGGTCGGCACGCTGCTGACCCTGGACACGATCTGGCGCACCGTACGGGGAGCCACCTCCCGTGGCGGTCGCCCGGACGTGCTGCGGATGGTGCTGGTCGACGAGGCGTGGAAGCTGTTGTCCGGCGGCCGTGGCGGCCGTTTCCTGCAGACCCTGGCCAAGTCCGCCCGCAAGTACGGCACCGGCCTGACCGTCGTCACCCAGGACGCCGCCGACGTGCTCGCCACCACCACCGGCCGGGCTGTCGTCTCCAACGCCGCCACGCAGATCCTGCTGCGGCAGGCGCCGCAGGCCATCGACTCCGTGACCGAGGCGTTCGGGCTCACCGACGGCGAGCGGGCGTTCCTGCTGTCCTGCCAGCGGGGAGATGCGCTCCTGTCGGCCGGGTCGGCGCGGGTGGCGTTCCACAGCCACGCCTCGACCACCGAACACGAGCTGATCCTCACCGGCCCGGCCGCCGGATCCCGTCCGTCGCCGACCGACATGTGAGCCCTTCTCGCGCGGAGGTGTCCATGGTTTCCGCCGTCGTTCTGCGTGTGTCGGTGCCGGCTCCTTCCGGTGTGTGCGTGCCCGGCCGTGAGGGGGTGCCCGGGTCGTTCGTCGGTGAGCTGTGGTGTGCCTCCCGGGGCACCGATGCCGCCGACGCCGGATGGCACCTGGTGCGGGATCGGTGGCCGCTGCTCCTCGCCGCCCTGACCGCGCTCGCCGCCGTGCGGTTGGGGTGGGCGGTGTGCCGGCGGCAGGTCTGGCGTCGGCATGCCGCGCGGGCGCGGTGGTTGGAGATCACCCCGCCGGTGACCGCGACTCCGGCCGCGACGGTCGGCCTGTGGCGGCTGCTCGCCACCGTGTTACCCGCCCCGCACCGGTGGGCGTGGCGGCCAGCCCGGATCGTGTGGGAGGTCGCCGCTGACCCGGACGGGCTGCGCTGCGGGCTGTGGCTCCCGCCGGGGGTCAACCCCACTGCGGTGGTGCGGTTGCTGCAACGAGGTTGGCCCGGCGTCCGCGCCGCCCAATGCGTACCTCCGGCGGTGCCGACGGTGGGGGCGGTGGCCGCGCTCGCGGTGCGGCCCACCCGACCGGAGTGGCTGCCGCTGGTCGAGGACACCACCCCGGCGTCCCGGCGGGGGATGGACGTCGCCGCCCCGGAGGACGATCGGCTGCGCGCCGTCTACGGCGGGTTGGTTTCCGCCGGGCGCACCGGCGGCGCGCTGCTGCAGGTCCACCTCGGTCGGGCACCGGCCCACCGGTTGCGGCAGCTCCGCCGGGCGATGACCCATCCGCACCATGCCCGCTATCCCCGAGGGTTCGCCCGCGCCGTCCTTCAGGCGACGCTTGACCTGATCACTCCTGGTCCCGGCATCCGTCGGCAGCCCACCGGTCGGCTGGACCCGTATGCGGCGGAGCTGGCGCGGCAGGCGCGGGTGAAGTTCACTGACGCGCCGCATCTGCTGGTGGCCGTGCAGGCGGTCGCGGTCGGCCCGACCCGGGCTGCCGCGTCGGCTGCCGCCGCCGATGTCAGTTCCGGCTTCGGGCTGCTGTCGCCCCACTTCACCCGCCGTCGGCTCCGGCGCGGCACCCGTGCCGTTGTCGACCGGTGGGTGCCGGCGTCCCGGATGAGCCTGGCCGGCATCGGCGACGCCGCCGCGCTCGCCGGTCTGCCCGCGGAACCCTCCGCCTACGGCCTGCCCGGCGCGGCATCCCGCCGCAGGGCCGCCACCCGCGAGGTCTTCCGCCCCACCGGCCACGCCACGGCCAGCCCCGACACCACACCGTCGGAGACGACCGCCGCCGACGCACCCACCGTCTGGAGCAGCCCATGACCACGACTCGTAAGGAGGGCACCCCGCCCGATTCCCGCCGGCTGCATCTGGTGCCGCGCGAGCAGCGGCACGGCCTGGGCGGCAAGGTCATCGGTGTCGCCAACGCCGGGCCCGCGATGCGGGTCGGGATCTCCCTGACCGACTGCCGCTACCACGTGCACGCCCTCGGCCCGACCGGCACCGGCAAGACGACCCTGCTGATGCGGATGATCCTCGACGATGTCGACGCCGGGCGCGGCGTGGCCGCGTTCGACCCGGCCAAGGGTGACCTGATCCGTGACCTGCTCGCCCGGCTACCCGCGTCGTGTGGTGACCGCCTGGTGCTCATCGACCCCGATGAGCGGGCTGCGCCACCGGCGATCAACCTGCTCGACCCGAGCGTGCACGGCGGTAGCGCCCATGACGTGGCCGCGAACCTGACGGCGGTGATGGCGAAGGTGTGGTCGCGGTGGTGGGGGCACCGCACCGCCGACATCTGCTACCACGGCCTGCTCACCCTCGCCCACTTCGACGACGCCACCCTCGCCCACCTACCCAGGCTGCTGTCGGACGCCTCGTGGCGGACCGACCGGGTAAACGCGGTCGTCAGCAGGTTGAACGCGTGGGAGGGCAACACCCTCGGCGAGTTCTGGGAAGGGTTCAACGACCTGCCCGCCGCACAACGCTCCGGTCTCGTGGCCCCGCTGCTGTCCCGGCTGCGGCTGGTGATGGCGCACCCGATGGCGAACAGCCTGTTCGGCGTACCGGCGACCACGTTCTCCTTCGCCGACATCCTCGACGGTGGTGTCCTGCTGGCCCGGCTACCCAAGGGCATCCTCGGTGAGGACGGCACCCGACTGGTCGGCTCCCTTCTCCTTGCCGGGCTGTGGCAGGCCACCACCGCCCGCGCCCGCATCCCCGAAGAAGACCGCCCGGACGCGATGATCGTGCTCGACGAGTGCCACAACTTCCTGCACCTGCCCATCGGCATCGATGACGCCCTCGCCGAGGCCCGCGGCCTGCACACCTCGTTCGTCCTGGCCCACCAGTACCTCGGGCAGCTGTCGGCGGACATGGTGGCCGCGATCGACGCCAACGCCCGCAACAAGGTGTACTTCGCCCTGGCACCCCGCGACGCCATCGACCAGGCCCGCCACCTGCGCCCGTACCTCGACGACGGCGACCTGATCCGCCTCGGCGGCTACGAGGTCGTCCTGCGACCGGTCGCCGGCGGCCGGGTCCTTCCACCGGTCACCGCCGACACCGAGCCACCACCACCGGCGCAACCCGGCCGCGCGCACGCGTTACGCCGTGCCGCCCGCGACCACACCGGCCTCACCGTCGCCGAGCGGCGGCGACTGCTCGGCGAAGCCGCCACCTCCTGCGCCCGCGTCGAGCCACCCGGGCCCGCCGATCCTGCCGTCACCGACCTGGTCGGCCACAACACGTTCGTCGACCCCGAGCGGTCTAACGAGACCTCCAACGAGCGATCCAACGAGCATTCCAACGACCGTGACCAGCCGGGTGAACACGCCCCCATGAACACGTCGTACGGGCACGTCAACGGCGGTGAGGAGGACTGGTGGACCGGAACCGACTGATAAGAGATATCCCTCCCACCCGCACGTCAGCCACCGGCAGCTCCCGCCTCACGGCGTCCGTCGTGGCTGCCGAACTCGGCCGGCTCACCCCCCGAGACCGGCTCCTGCTCGACCTGCTCGACCAGCACCGGACCTTCACCACCGACCAGCTCGTCGACCTCGCGTTCGGCTCGGTCGGCAGAGCCCGCAACCGCCTCAACACCCTCCACGATCGAGACATCCTCGATCGGTTCCGCCACTACCAGCGGCCCGGCTCGCAAGCGTGGAGGTGGACCCTCGGCCCGGTGGGCGCGGCCCTGCTCGCCGCCGGACGAGGCGGGCCGTTGCCCCGCCCCGCCGCTGTACGCGACGCCACCGCCCGACTCGCCATGTCCCCGACCCTGGCGCACCTGCTCACGGTGAACGGGTTCTTCGTCGCGCTCACCGCCCATGCCCGCGCACACCCCGGCGCGCGGTTGGTGCGGTGGTGGAACGAGGCGCGTTGCCGGGAGGCGTGCGGCAACCTGGTCCGCCCGGACGGACACGGCGTGTGGGCGGACCACGGCGCGGTGGTGCCGTTCTGGGTCGAGGTCGATCTCGGCACCGAGTCCCTGAGCCGGGTTGTGGGCAAGCTGGGCGGCTACGCCGCGCTGCCGCCCCGCCGTGCGTATCCGGTGCTGTTCTGGCTGCCCACCGCCGCCCGTGAGGCCAACCTGCACGCCCACCTGCGCCGGGTCGGGCTACCCGACGGGGTGAGCGTCGCCACCGCCACCGCCACCGCCGACCCCCGGGGCCCGGCGGGGCCGGTCTGGCGGGTGGCGGGCCGCCGTGACCGGGTGAGCCTGGCCGAGCTGCCCGCACCGATCACCGACGGTGTGCCGTGGGACGGGTAGCCGTGGCGATCGCGGTGGGACTCGCCGGGGCATTGCTGCTGGTCGCCGCCGCCACCGCCGGAGTCGTCTCGTCGGTGTTCGGCGGCGGGGGTGGAGGCGGTTGCGTTGGGGTGGCGCGACGGGCGGCGTACCCGGACGCCACACACGAGACGCGGGCGACAACGACCGGTGCGATGTCGCCTGTCTGCGCGGAGGTGCCGGTCGGCGGGTGGACTCGTCCGGTGGTGGGGGAGGCGGGCTCCGGTTTCCGTACTGGTGACCGGCCCGGCCACGACGGGGTCGACATCATGGCGGCGAGAGGGACGGTTGTCCGGGCAGCGTCGGGCGGTGTCGTCGTGCGGGTGCGCTGCAACGTCGGCGGTGACTCGTGGGAACCCACCGGTGAACCGATGCCGTGCGACAGCGACGGATACCCCGGCCTCGGTGGGTGCGGCTGGTATGCGGAGATCCGCCATCCGGGCGACGTGGTGACGCGTTACTGCCACCTGATCCGACAGCCGGCCGTGACGGTAGGCGAGCCGGTGACGGCGGGACAGCCGATCGGCTACGTCGGCAGCTCCGGAAACTCCTCCGGCCCGCACCTGCATTACGAGGCCCACGAAGGTTATCCCGCCACCGAGGACAATGCCGTTGACCCTATTCCGCTTATGCGACGCAAAGGGGTGCCCCTGTAAAGCGGCGAAGTGATTTTCCGCACCATACGAAAGTGTCCACGACGGCCGCCGTCCGCCGCGCATTCCGGCCACGGGTACGGGGAGTGTCGGCGACAGTGGGGAGGCTGCCGACCCGCCCTGCCGACGTGTCACCGCCGCCCCTGTGCAGCAGTCGGGGGTGGCGCGGCAGGGGGCGTGGCGGCGATGTGAGGGCCGTCAAATGGCATTGCGGGGCGTGGTGACGGATTCCCGAATGGAGCGCGACGCGAACCATTTAAAGAGTCTTGGTGGGTGGGGTTGACAACTATCGGGCGTCGAGCGTCCATGGACGTGGGCAACAAAAACCGCCCCAGCGAAACCGCAGAAAAGGATGCGCGCCGCGCATGCGGAATCGCTATTGTCGACCCCTTTTTGTGGAGGTGTTCTGCCATGACCGCAAACATCAGTCTCACCCCCGGCACCAACGAGGCCCGGTCCGCCGTCGCCGAGGAGTTGCGTCGCCACCCGGGCGTCACCGCCCGTAAGTTGGCCGGACAGGGGAACCTGCCGCTGTCGGTGGTGACCGAGGCGCTCGCGGCCATGGAGGCCGCTGGTACCGCCGCCTGTACCTCCGACCCGGCCAAGGGCAACCGTAAGAGCGCTGACGTCTGGCACCTCGTTCCCGACGCCCCGGCGGCCGAGGACGCGTCGCCGGACACCGCACCCGAGCAGGAGGCCCCGGACACGACGCCGGATGCGGCCATCGAGCCCGCCGCCCTCACCGACGACGCTGCGGCGGCCGATGACGCGACGTCCGACCCGACCGACGCGCCGTCGCCCACCGGTGACGTCCCGGCGGCTGACGCGGTGACCACGCCCGATGCGGCTGTCACCGACGACGCCCCGACCGACGGCGATGCGCCGACGCCCACGAGCGACGCCCCGACGGCTGACCCGACGCTGCCGGAGGCTCCGGTGTCCGGGGTGCCCGCCCCGGTATCCGGCGTGCCCGTGTCCGGGGCACCGGTCGGGGCGCAGCCCGACCTCAAAGTGCTGATCATGGCGGGGGTGCTCGGTGGGCACCCGGACGGCATTATGGCCGACGCGGCGATCAACGAGAGCGGCCTGTCGGTGGCGATGGGTGACACGATCCTCGCTGCGATGGAGGTTGCCGGGGCTGCCCGTCGCCTGCCGGTCACCGAGGACGGTGATGAGCTGTGGGTGATCGGCGAGGGTGACCTCGCCACGGTGGACCCGGCCAACGCCCCGACGCACTCCACGTGCCCGACGTGCGGGCACGCCCGCAAGATTCGTCGCCCGTCCGCGCGGCGGGTGGCCGGCACCGGTCGTGGAACGGGTGAGGTCAACAGCGACGGGTCGGCAAAGCTGGGCAAGAACGAGTTGCGTAACCGGGTCGAGGCGTTCATGCGTGACCTCGGTCCCGGCCACGATGTCACCCCCGGCACCGTCGCCCGGGAGATCGGCGGACGGAGCCCCGGGGCGGTCCGCAACGGCATGGACAAGCTGACCGGGTTCGGGGTGCTGGTCCTGACGCGTGAGGCCCCGGAAACCTACGCCCTCGCGGACAACCCGCCCGCCCCGACCGCCGAGGTTCGCGCATTCATGGCCGCGCCCCAGAGCGACACCACCCCGCCCGCCGGTGACGAGACCAGCGCCGACGAGGCCGCCACCGACGAGGCCGCCGCCGTGCCGGTGGCGGCCTGACCTACCGCCCCGCCGGGGCCGGGCACCACGCCCGGCCCCGGCACCCGCACGCCCACCCACCAGCGCCACGGAAGGAACAGACCATGACCACCCCCGACGACCACCCCCACGGCCTGATGCACGCGCCGGGGTCGCTGCGCTGCCCCGAATGCGGGGAACCGGCCCGGACCGTGCCGCCGCGTGACTGGCCCCTCGACGGGTTCGCCTCACGCCCGGCTACGTCCCACCACGACGGCACCCCGCTATGCCCGGTGCCCGGCCCGAACGGGTCGCGACCGGCGGACCCGATCGGCGTCCCGGCACGGCTGACCGTGTGGCAGGCCGTACGGCAATCGTGGCTCATCCACCCTGACTGGACCATCGCCGATCACCTCGGGTGGCTCGATGACGAGGACTACGACACCGGCAGCCTGGCCGGCGACCCGGCGGAGGTGGTCGAGCGGTGGCTGGCCGAGCACCGCCGTGCCGCCCCGGTGGCCCCACCCGCCGATGACCCTCGCGTCTACGTGGTGGCCGGGGGCGACATGGTGGCCGTGTTCGACTCGGCCGACGAGGCCGACATCATGGCCGTGACGATGACCGCCGCGCACCTCGAACCGGTAAGCCGGTGTCTGACCGAGGCGCAATGGGAACAGGCACACGCCGTACTGCGGGCGCAGCTACCGCACGTCACCGTGACCGATGCCCGGCCCACCCGCGCGAACGGTGCCCCGTGACCGGCCCGGCCGTCGATCGGCCCGGCATCCCGCCCTCGCTGGCCGCGCGTCCTCACGACGCGCGGCGCGGCCTGCCCATCCCGCCGGTCAACATCCACCCGGACTCGACGGGCGGAGGGTCGCATGTGGACTTCACCATGATCAACACCACCGTCTCGACCCGCCTCGCGGTCGAACGGCGGTGCTCGTTGTGCGGTGAGTCGATGGGCTATTGGGTGGCGTTTCTCGGCGGTCCCCGGGCGGCGGAGCTGATGCGTTACGCGGACCCGCCGGGGCACCCCGAGTGCATGACCGCCGCCCTGTCGCTGTGCCCGCACCTCGCGCTCGGTCGGCACCGCCGCGCCCGTGCCGACCGGCCCGGGGCGGGCATCATCCCGCCGGGGTCGCACGGTGACAAACCCGACCGGTACCTGCTGGGCACCACCCGCGCGTATCGAACCCGGTTCATCCCCGAACACGGGTTCACCGTGTACCTACCGGCCCCGTTCAAGACCGTGCACACCTACGTGTATGGGCCGGACGGGCGGCTACGCCCGGCCACCGACACCCGGTAGGCCACGCCCGGCGGCAGGCGTCAGATTCGCCGCAGAAACCTCCATCGACTCGAACCGATCGCCTTGATCGACACGTGGAGGTAGGAAACATTGATATTGACGGCGCGGCCGGGGTTGCCACCCCGGCCCGCCGCCCACCCGAACACCACACGACAGGGAAGGGGTGCCACCGTGGCACACGAACTGGAAACCCTCGCCAACGGCCAGACGGCCTTCGCCTCCGCGCGGCTGACCGCCTGGCACCAACTCGGCACCGTCACCGATGCCTGCATGACCGCGCAGGAGGTCATGAGCAAGGCGTGGCTCGGCGGCTGGGAGGTCCGCAAGATCGCCCTTCAGGGCATCGAGGTCACCGAGCGCGGGGTGACGAAGGTCGACTGCCCCGACAAGTACATGACCGTGCGCACCAACCCGGCCACCGGGCAGACCGAGTACCTCGGGGTGGTCGGCGAGGACTACTCGGTGGTGCAGAACGAGCAGGTCGCCGAAACCCTCAACCTCCTGGTCGACGCCTCCGGTGCGCACTTCGAGACCGCCGGCTCGATGCGGAAGGGCCGGTCGGTGTTCGTGACCATGAAGCTGCCGACGGCGATGCGCATTGCCGGGGTGGACGACATGGACCTGTACCTCGCGGCGACCACCTCCCACGACGGCACCGCCTCGTTGCGCCTCGACGCGACCCCGGTGCGGATCGTGTGCGCGAACACCCAGGCCCTCGCCTACCAGCGGTCGCGCAGCTCGTACACGTTCCGGCACACCTCGAACGTGACCAGCAAGATCTCCGAGGCGCGGCAGGCTCTCGGGCTGATGTGGACGGCGTTCGACGCATTCGAGGCCGAAGCCGAGAAGATGATCAACGAGTCGTTGACGATGGGCGAGTTCGAGAAGATCGTCGCGCAGGTGTGGCCCCTCGCCGACGACGCCTCCGACACGGCGCGCAACAACGCGAAGCAGCGCACCGCGACGCTGCGCTACCTCATCCGCGACGCGGACACGCAGAAGGCGATCAAGGGCACCCGGTGGGCCGGCTACCAGGCCATCACCGAGTACGTGGACCACTTCGCCCCCGCCAAGACCAACCTCGTCCGGGCGAGCCGGGCGCTGACCGGTGCCGGAGCGGACCTCAAGGCCCGCGCGTTCGAGCTGTTGGCGGTCTGAGGTGGGCCGGCATTGGGGCCGGCGCGGGAACACCCCGCCCGGCTCCGGTACCGGCGTGCACCCCGCCGCCGATACCGCCCCCACCCCGCCTGCCTCGACGCCCCCGCCTCCACCGGAGTCTCCCGTGACGACGCTGCCGACGTCGGAACACACCGCCGGGGCCATGATCGCGCTGGCCAACCGGGTGTGCGCGAACTTCGCGGCGGCCGAGGTCGCCCGCGCGCTCGCCGAACACTCCACTAGTCAGGCCGAACACGCCACCCTCACCGCTCGCGCGGAGCACTGGGAAAGCCTTGTCAACGAGCAGTGGAACGCGTTGTGCGGGGCGATCTGGGCGACGGCACCCGGTGGTGCGCAGGTCGAGCGGTTCCTCCCGGTCCGGCCGTTGACCACCGGTCATGTTGAGCTGCGAGTCCACGACACCCACGCCCGCCGCCTCGTCGTCCTGCTCACCGGTGCGCAGGCCCTCGCCGTGGGCGCGCACCTGACCGCGTACGGAGCGGTCAGCCTCGACCGCATCGGCCAGAAACTCGACCCCGGCCTGCCCCACGTGAAGGCCGCCCCGCCGTTCCCCACCGAGGGGACCACCTGGCCACCGACCACGCCCGGCGGTGCCGACGGCGCACCGGCCGCCCAACCCTGACCGCCGCGACGGGAGCCGCGCGACCCGGTCCCACCCCGGGCCGCGCGGCAACCCCGAGAACGGCCATCCCACCAGCAGGCACCCCTGAACGGAGTCCTGATGTACCGGTCTCTGGAGTACGGCGACACCGCCCGGGTGGTCAACCCGGCCGACCCGGTCGAGTACCGCCTCGGCACCGTCACCGATGTTCGCTATTCCACCCCGCACACCACCTACGCCCGCAGCTACACCCTGCGCTTTCCCACCGGTGACGAGCGCACCTACCCGGCGGAGAACGTCAGGCGGGCCACCCGCGACGACGACCGCGCCGCCCTGGAGGCCGCCCTCACCTCCGCGTGCGTGGCGGTGCGCGAGGCCTGCCGTATCGCCCACGACTACGACGCCGACCTCAGCACCGGCACGGCGAGCCTGCTGCGACGCCTGGTCGACCTCGCGACCCTGCGCCTCGGCCTGACCCTCGGCCCCGCCCACCCCACCCCACCGCAGCCCACCCACAACCAGGACGGAGGCAACCAGTAATGCCACCGCACTCCCCGCACCACGAGGAATCCGCCCGACTCCCCGAGGCGGTAGTAGTCAGCGCGAGTGTGGCGCCGGTCCCGGAGCCGTTCTACTGCCGCCGTTGCCGTCGCGCGCTCAACGTCCGCCTCAACAACCGGGGCCTGATCGTCGAGTACCTGCACGCGGCCGAGCAGCGCGGCCAGCCCAGCGACCACCGCCCCGAGCCCGCACCCCTCACCGAGATCCCCGATCCGATCATCGACTGCGACTTCTGCTCCGCACCCGACGCGGCCTGGATCTATCGGTGCGCCAACCAGATCACCGACGCCCGCCGAGTCACCGCACAGGTCATCGCCGTAGGCGACTACCAGACGCGACACCACGCGGCACGGGTACGCCGCACCGACGCCGAGCACGCCTTCACCCAGGCATGGGGCGAAGGATGGTCGGCGTGCGACGGGTGCGCCGACCTCATCGAGGCCCGGGACCTGTACGGCCTGATCGGCCGGGTGGTCGAGGCCCTGCCCGCGAAGCTCACCCGAGGCAAACACCTCATGCGCACCCGGGGCCAACTCCACGAACGGTATTCCGACGTGTTCGCAACCCTCGTCCCCGGCCGAGGACGGATCGCGCCTGGCCAACCGCTCGGCATCTGGACCCATCCGACGGGGGAGGCATCATGACCGACGCCACGGGGACGCACGGGTGGCGCGTGCTCACCCACGCGAAGGCCCGCCGCCGGGTCGGGCCGGTGTGCGGGGCGGAGCCCGTGCAGGTGGGCCGAATCACCGAGGACCCGCACCTGGTCACCTGCCCCGACTGCGAAGGGCTGGCCGACATCGACGCGCTCCCCGACGACGCCACCGCAGGTGACCCCCGTGTCATCGAGTTGCTGCGCGAGGCGAAGGGCGGCGCGTGCCGCAAGATCGACGGGGTGCTGGTGGACGCGACCACCGCCGCCGCGATCCTGACCGTGTACGACGCGCTCAAGCCCGCCACCCGCGCGAAACTGGCCGCGCTGCGCATCGACCGCATGGCGCAGGTGGCCTGGAAGGTGCTACGCCCACGCACGTGACCGGGTGGGAACGGTGACCGGCGGGCGGACCCGGAAGTGCGGGCACCGCCCG
The DNA here is from genome assembly GCF_049178955.1 of Micromonospora sp. WMMD730. Classification (NCBI taxonomy): domain Bacteria; kingdom Bacillati; phylum Actinomycetota; class Actinomycetes; order Micromonosporales; family Micromonosporaceae; genus Micromonospora; species Micromonospora sp. WMMD730. The sequence goes on along the minus strand of NZ_JBMHML010000002.1, from coordinate 5,953,061 downwards.
ACCGGTCATCTCGCCCGCTGCGGGGCCGCTGAGCACACGGCCGCCCATCGAGCCAGGACGTACCCGAGCCTCCGGCCGAGCCACCGCCACCTCGACCATGCGAGCGGCAGCCGCTGGCCGGAGAGGAAGATGAACGGCGTGGCACGACAGGTCATCGACGGACGGACCGCCCTCGACCGGGCCGGAGTCGCCGCGCACACCGGCGCGGCCTACTCCACCGTCATCCACTGGCGCAGCCACCGCGCCCGCTTCGGCTTCCCCGAAGGCTTCGCCCACGACGGCCGGGAGTGGTTCTGGCTCGACGACATCGAGGCGTTCCACACCGCCCACCTGAGAGCGAAACGCGCTGAGCTGACGAAGGTCGACCGCCGCGGTGACCCGGAGGATCTCCTCGGCTCGGGCGCAGCGGCGAGGGTCCTCGGCTACGGCTCGTACCGCAACCTGCCCGACACCCTGCTCCACCATCCCGACCGGGTCGAGACGCTGCCCGACGGACGGGTCCGCCGCCTGTGGTTCCGCCGCACCGTGTGGGCCGTCGCCGACGCCCGCACCGGCCGGCAGTCCACCGGCCGACCCATCGGCGCGACCGGTGCCCGCCAGCCGCACCCGTACGCCGACGACCCTCGCCTCCAGGCCGCCGTCACGCTCCTCGCCGAGGCCGACGCCGCCGGGCAGGACCGGCGAGGGCTCGGCGTGATCCTTGCTCAACAACTCGGCATCACCCCGCGCACCGCGCAACGACTCCTCGCCGCTGCCGCCGACGTGTTCCTGCCGACTCAGTCTTCGTCGTCGTCCGCGACGGTCCGAGGCGTCGGCGCCTCGATCAGGTAGCGCAGCGCGCCGTTGACGTCGGTGTCTCGACTGGCTGCAGTGCGCGCCAACACGTCGTACACGTCAGCGTCGACCTCAACGGTGCGGCGCGTGGGTGGATGGTCGGTCATCTCTGGTGCCTCCTGACGGTGTTCGGCACGGCAGCCCGGCCGGGCAGCCATGCCTATCCACGTCGACCTCCACGCCCCGATCAAGACCGCCGGTCAGGGCGAACCGGGGCCGGGGACACCGGCCTCTGCGCGAGCGAAGCCACGAGGTGAGGCTCACTGGCTGCGGACGGCGAACGGGAACCGACGGCCGACGAGGTCTTCGGCCGGATGGCGGCGAGAAGTTCCGACACCCCGCTGTTGCGGAGGGAATGGCCGTTGCGGCGTAACCGGCGCGCGAGGGCATCACGGCTGACCGTGTGGCCTTCGCGGATCAGCTCGTCGCGGGCAGTACGAGCGGCGGGCAACAGCGGCACGAGATCCGCAGACAGGCCCACGTCATCGTCCGCATCGATCTCCCCGACGGAGACTCCATTCGCAGGCCGCCCACTGTCCCGATCATTCTGGAGCCGGGGGCCCTCCGAGCTGTGGGTGGCCGGGCGCTGCTCGGGGACGGGTATGACCTCTGGGCGCGACCGATCGACATCGTCGTCATGGCATTCGAGTGCGGGATTCGGGTGGGTTGGTGCGGCGTGATCGGGAACCGGCGGCTGCGCTGTTGCGGTGGGGGCGGTGGTGGGTGTGGGTGTGGGCGTCGCTGTGGCGGGTGCCGGTCGGGGGTTCTCGGATTCGCGCCGGCGGGCGGAGAGTTCCACCAGGGAAACCGAGGCGACGATGATGAGCCCGTCGACGGAGAGCGGCAGGAGGTAGGGCACGGTGCCGGTCTCGCCGTAGCGGGCGACGACTCCGACCATGTGGTGGTAGCTGATCCAGGCAGCGATGGCGGCGATGGTCGAGGCGGCGATGACCCGGATCGCACCGAGCGCCCGCTGGTGCACGGGGATGCGAGTGACCAGCTCGACGGTGATCAGCAGGGCCAGAGGGGGCCATGCCGCGATGGCCTGCGCAATCGGGTTTGCCTGCGCGTGCAGGATGTTCGCGGTGACCGACGCTGCCACCCCCAGAGTCAGGGTGGCGCGCACCGCCCACTGCATCCGACGCAGCCGGGTCTCGGTCACGACGCCCTCCCCGCCCTGGAAGCGGCGGATAGGAGCTGGCGTTCGGCGACGCGGCGGGTGGCCTGCGACGGTTCGGCGTCGACCAGATCGGCGAGGCGTTCCTCCAGACGGCGCAGGGTGCGCCGGACGGCGTCGGGGCGTTGCTGCCGACCGTGGATCCGCATGATCCGCTGGTACAACTCCTCGTTGACCGGGTCCAGGTCGGTGGCACGTTCGAGGGCGGCCACCGCGCGGTCGGGATGGTCGGGTTCGAGGAACTCGGCGATGCGGGCGTAGGCGGTGAGGATCTGATGGCGGTAGCTGGTGGCGTAGTCGACGGCCCACGGGTAATCGTGGCCTTCGGCGAAGTCACCCGCGTACAGGTCGGTCGCGCGGCGTAGCGCGGCGAGCGTCTCGTCGTCGTTGTCGCTGGTGGTGGCGTGGTTGATGGCGGTGAGCATGTGCCAGAGGTCCACGGTGACGGTCTGCGGGTCGAGGTGGTACCGGCCGGAGGCGGGGTCGAAGACGATGAACATGTGCTCCTCGTGGCCGCTCGCGGTACGCAGGACACGGCGGGCGGTGGTGATGTCGGTCCGGACGCGCTTGACGGCGGAGGCGGGGTCCACGTCGGGGTGCAGGTCGGCGGTGAGCTGGTGGAGAGTGCGGCCGGCGGGTTGGGCGGCGAGGACGGCGAGGACCGTGTAGGAGCCGCTGCGCATCCCGGTGGTCACCGGGCCCGCGGCGGTGGTGACGGTGACCGGGCCGAGGACCCGAAGGTGCACCAGAGCTGTCGGGCTCTCTGGCGGGACCGGGCAGGGCTCGACGATCGGCACGCTCGGTGTGCCGGCGGCGGCCGGATCGTCGATGTCGACGCCGGGCTCCGGGCGGGCCTGGGCGTCGGTAAGCATGGCCAGGACGGCGGCCAAGTCCTCTGCGCTCAGAGTGGACATCCGGCTCAGGGGGTGCGGTTGGTCACTGCGGGTGGTGCCGTCGCGGGTGATCTCGACCGTGGCAAGACCGTCGTGGGGGCCGAGGACGATCGGGTGGAGGTCCAGGGCGCTGCGGTGGACGGCGATGGCCTGCACACGGCCCGCGTGCCGAGTGGTCGGTTCGATGAGCAGGACGTACGGCGGCGGGGTCTCGGCGTGGTCACTACGGGCGTGCAGATCGGCGATGGTGGTGGTGTCGAAGGAGTCCAGCAGCCGTCGTCGGCTGGTCATCTCCTCCTCGGCATGGGTGACGGCGGCATCAGTGTCGGCGAGGACGATCAGACGTTCGCCGTCGTATGCGGTGCCGTCGGGGTCCAACCCCACCATCGGGCGGGCTTCGGGCAGGAGCTGCGCCAGGAGGCTGGCGGTCGTGACGACGATCGGGCGGACGGAGGCGGTATCGGCCGCGCCGGTGGTGAGCACTGCGGCGAGGATGGCGCGGGTGGCCGGTACTGCCCCTTTGCCGTGCAGGGCGAGGCCGGAACCGGGGAGGCGGAACAGGCTCACCTCGGTGCCGTTGCCGTCGACTCCGATGGGAGCCGGCACGATGGGGTGAGCGGGCTGTTGGTCGTTGCTGGTGAGGCCGAGGTGGCGGCGGCCGATCGCATCGGCGTGCGCGAGAGACGGCGGCACCGGGGCAGGGTGTGGCGTGGCGCTCGCGGCCGTGGTGAAGGTCAGCCGGGCGTGGCGGCGTCGTTGAAGGCGTAGCAGCATGGCCACGGCGGCGATGGCGGCGGCCAGACCGAGACTGATCCAGCCCCGCAATGGCAGCACGATCCCTGTCTCGTCGTACGGCTCGGTGTGGGGCCGCTCGGGGTGCGCGGCCGATGTCGTGGCGTCGGTCGTCACGGCTGATGTGCTCGGCGCGGTGGTGGGCGGCGTCGAGCGCTGCGGGGCAGGCGACGTTTGAGGGGTAGGTGGTGCAGAGGGACTCGTTTCTGCTTCGGGCGTGGCGGGCCCGGAGTTGCCGGCGGCAGGAGGCTCGGGACGGGGTGGAGCGGGTGCTGATGTGGCCTGGTGGGAGGGGATGGTGAGTTTCCATCCGACGTGGATCGTGTCGGGATTGGTAAGCGCGTAGCCGTTGGCTTGGCGGTGTCCGCGATTGACGGCGTAGATCTCCCGCCAACGGGTCGCGTCACCGAGATGCTCGGCAGCCAGGTCCCACAGGCTGTCTCCGGCAACGACCCGGACCTTCTCGCCCGAGGCGTGAGGTGGGGGATGGGCGCTCGTGCGGTTGAGGACCGGCAGGGAAGCGTGACGTGCGGATTCCGTCGGCAGTGGTGGGGCGGCGGACGCTGTTGTCGAGGTGGTAGTGGCTTCCTGGCGGGGAGGTAAAGGGTCGGCTGGCGGCGGTTGGGTCGGGGCATCGCGGATCGGGGTGGCTGTGTCGGCCGGTGGTGGGTCGGTATCGGCTGCGGTGTGGTCGTGCGCGGCGGCGGGAAGGGCGGCAGCGGTCGTGACGGCGGTAGTACCCAGCAGCGCCGCCGCGAGCGCCTGCAGAGGGCCGGGCAGGTGCGGGGTGAACTGCCACCGCAGGCGAGCGGTGAGGTACCGGTGTGCGTGGTCGGTGCCGGCGGCCATGAGTAGTACCCACAGCGCCCAGGCTCCGGCGTACCCCAGCATGGCGATGAAGCCTGCGGTCAGCGGTTGGTGCACCCACGCCCGAAGCTGGTCCGTAGACAGCACGGGGACGGTGAACCAGCCGACCTGGTAGAGCAGCGCTGGCGGTGCCAACGCGAAGACTGCGGTGACGGTACGTACGGCTGCCGCCGAGACCCGTTTCGCCATGGCCTGCTCTCCCTCCGACGTTGCCGCGGTTGGTGAGACAGACCGTAGGAGCACGATGGGCGACGACGGCGAGTTGAGGACCTTACAGCACCTCACACTTCCTCACACGACCTCACAACCGCAGGTCACGGCGTCGTAGGAGTCAGTACGTCAAGGCGTTGGGGTATCAAGGCAAGGTCCCGGTAAACGTCTCCCTAGATCCACAGCCGGCGCCGCCATCCTTGGGGATGGCGGCGCCGGAATGTAGTGGCGGCGGGCTCTTAGCGGCCGTCCCTGTGGCGACCAAAACGTATCGCGCTGGTGGACTGCCGGCCTTCAAGGTCGACCCTTGACGTGGACTTATAGCTCGGGGCAGGCGCAGGCCAGCTGTTGCAGCTGTGGCTGATCACCACGAAATCGGTGAGGACTGCAGGCCGCCGGCCGAGACCCAATGGTCGGGCCCGTCGGAGGAGTAGCAGTGCCGGCTCGTGAAAGCCCAGCCGGACTCGTCGGTGGTCAGTGAGAACGAGTAGAAGCCCTCCGGTGATACGGAGTCGTGGCAGGTTAGGACGACCTGCGAGTTGGCGGGGAAGCCAGTCAGTGTGATGGCATAACGGAAGCCATGCGGGGCCGGCGGTCCCGGCTCGAGCAGGATCCCTCGGCCTTCGGGCTCATACTGGAAGAGAGGGTCTACGCAGCGCGGTGTCCGGACCTGTCCAGCCACCAGCTCCGACCAGACATATCCGGACCAGTCGAGCCTCGGCCCTTCGGCCACGGTCACCCAAAACCAGCGGGGGGATCCGTTATCGACAGGTGAGGCACTGTCACGCCAGCAGCGCATCAGTACATGGGTTCCACTTGGCAGCCAATCGATAACAGGGCAGCCGTGTGTAGTGTCGTTGGGGTTCGGCAGGCCGGGGCAGGTTCGAAGGTTCGCCCCGCCCGACTCCGGAGAACTGATTACACTTCCCTGATCACTGGGCGTGGCGATGGCGGCGCCAGGGGCAACTAGAGTAGCAGCGAGGCCGAGTGTCGCCAACACGACGATTTTGATGGCTCGCACTTCGTCTCCTCTTGGTCGGTATCGGACACCTAGTAACGGCGGTCGCTCCGAACACGCCTCCGATTGACCCACCCGAATCGATCTTGAAGTCGGGCGATCACGTAGCACTAGTCTCTTGAATTGTGAGCACGGTGGGCCGGTTAATCAACGCCGAAACCCTCCGGGTTGCGGGAATGTGAACTACTTCACGCGCAGGTTTAGGTGAGGAACGATGCGACGTCGCGCCGACGATCTTGATAAACCTGGTGGGCCAGAATGTGAAGGTTATTTTCCGTTCGAGCATCGTGGCCGCACTGTGGCACACTTCGTCCATGAGGGACGTCCATGGGCGACGTCGAGGCCCTGCGCGCTCAGATGGGCTCCCACCGCGGTGCTCCACGCCCGATCGGATCAGCGGCATCCGAGAGGGGCTGGCCGTTCGTATAGACGTGCTCTACGGAAAATGATTTGCGATCATTAACGCGCGCGAGACGTAGAAGGGGAAACCGTTGGTGACAGGAAACAATGCTTCCTTCTTCCAGCGCAAGTCAGTCGCCTCCCTTTTGGCGGCCGTTGGTGCGGTGTCTGGGATTGCGCAATTGATCGGCGGATTCATCAGCGGGAAGCTGCTGATCGTTTGGTCTGCCCTGATCACCCTGGCCCTGGTCTTGATGGCTGTTGGCATTGACGAACTCTGGAAACGGGGTCACATCCAGCGCGCTATCGCCCGGCCTGCTGTATTGGCGACGGCTGTAGCAGCACTTGCCCTTAGTGTTGGCGCGGTAGTCGGTTTTGTGGTCGCCGGGCGCTCAGGCGGACTGAACTCGCTCCCCTCAAGCTCCGCCTCAATGACCAGCGCAAACCAATCCGCCCCCCCAACTCGATCGACCGCCTCCAGCACGCCCTTGCATAGCGGAGCCCTCCTTGAGGAAATCGCTGGCAACCGCCTCGGGTCGCCGATCTACGGCAACAACATGGGACAGCCAGCTCCGGATGGGATCCCGAAGATCCCGATGGGGTCGCGTGTCATGGTAACGTGCAAGGCCGAGAACCTCACCGGGATGAAGTCCGTCACCTACCTCTATAAAATCGCTACAAGTCCATGGGAGGGCCTTTATTCACCATCAGACACATTCCGGAATGGTGACCCGCCGGAGGGTGGCAAAACTGCTTTCGACCCTGCTGTGCCTGACTGCTGAATCGCCCTCATGTGATAATGCCCCTCGGCGACAGCGTCTCTATTCGCTTTCGCGTAGGTTCGGATCCAGCCGCTTAGTTGCGCTGGTCTCGCTTGGCGGGTGCCTCGGCTGCCCTTGGGGCACCTGCAGTGACCCGCTGCCGCTCGTCCCTCGGCGCGGATGGCCGGTTATGGCCCGCGCGAGCATCAGCTATAGGCGTCTGATGTCGGTAAACGAGAAGCGAGGAGAGGACTCGCTGTCGAGCTCAACTTGTGTGAGGGACTGCTGATAGCGGTGCTGGAGCTCGGTGGCGGCTTCCGGCTTACCCGAGGCGATGAGGGCACGACCGGCAAGCCTGTGTAGGTCGGTGTTGTACGGGTCGATGCGGATGCCGTCCTGCAGCAACTGCAGGGCGCGGTGTGGGTCGGGCTCCTTGGCGGCGAGGTTGGCGCACAGGTCGATGACGCGGCGGCGGGTCGCTTCGCGGTGGGGGTCGAGCCAGGGCCAGGTGCGGGTGTTGGCGAGGTCGGCGGGGTAAGCGTCGAGGACGGCCTGCCAGGCTGCCGTGGTGTGGGCGAGCTCGGCGGCGGCTTGGTGGATGGAAGCGTGGAGCTGCCACAGGTCGACGTCGATGTTTGTGGGGTTGAGGTGGTAGCGGTCATCAGCGTGGTCGATGAGGGGTAGGTCAGTTGCGGTTCGGATGGTGCTGCGGAGGTCGCTGAGGGCGGTGTAGAGGCGTCCGGTGAGGGAGTGGCGGGGCAGTCCTGGCCAGATGGCGTCGGTGAGTTGTGCGGTGTCGGCTCCGCTGGAATGGATAGCGAGGTAGACGAGGACTTGAAGCCCGGCGCTGCGACGGATGGCCAGGGGCTCACCGTCGATGAGCAGTTGCGGGTCACCCAGGATGCGCAGATGAAGCCGTTGCCGGGGTGTGGTGGACAGGCGTGAAGGTTCGTGCCGGGCGACCTGTCGTGGCAATGGCAGCTTCGGTGGTCCCGTGTGGGCGAGGGGTGGGCGTCCGCTGGCGGGGTGGGGCGGTGCCGGGCCGGTACTGGCGATGACGGTGAGCAGGTCGGTAGTTGCCGTCCGGTCCAGGACGCACAGCCGTGGGCCCGGCTTGTCGGGGTGGTGTGGGTCGCGCAGGTGACCAGTGGAGTCGGCGTGCCAGTTTGGCCCGTCCGGCCGTTCTCCCAGTACGACGACGAGAGCAGCTGTGGCGGTGCCTGTCTCGGCGAGGTGCTTCAACTGCTGCTCGTTGCCGTCGTGGTCGCTGAGCAGCACGATCTTTCGATGGCCGTGTCCACTCGGCGTCTCACCCTGACTCTGACCAGGGATGGCTGCACCAGCGACAATGTCGGCGGGTTGGAGTGGCTGCGCTGCTTCATCAGCGGTGTCGGCGATCGTTAGTGGTAGGCGTCGCCCGAGCGTCTCCGCAGCTGGTCCGAGAAGGAGGGCCAGCGTTGCCTTGGTGACGATCAACGTCGTCGGGCTGTGGCGTTGTCCGGCCAGGATGGCGGTGACCAGCAGTCCTCGCCCGACGGGCAGTGCGCCCGGTCCGGTAAGACCCACGCCGCCGCCCGGCAGGGCTTCGAGGGAGGCCGTGCTTCCGTCCGACGGCGGTGCGGTGGGGGTATCGGCGAGAGCGGCTTGGACGGCGGTGACGGTGGGCGGTAGTGGGGTGAGGTCGGTGTCGTCGGGGTGGGTGGGGTGGGGTTGGTAGTCGCGGCGGCGGCGTAGCCAGACCAGTGCTGCGGCGGCGGTGACCTGTTCGGCGACGTCCCGGGGCAGCCAACCGCCGGTAACCGTGACCCCGTCCTCGCGTACGGCCTGGTCGCGATGGTCGTCCGGGGCGGTCTCGTCGTGGAATGTGGCGGTGCCTGTTGCTAGAGGCTGTGGCGGTTCCGGCGGGGTGGTGGTGACGGTGTTGGTGGCGACGCCGAAGACGGCCGCACCGGCCATTCCACTGGCCGTCGCCTGTAACGGTGTGGGAAGGGGCATCCGCCGTAGCCACGCCGTGGTCGCGCGGAGGCGGATGATGACCCGGACGGCAACGGTGTAGGCGACGAGCAGCCAGATCAGCCACGCGCCGATGGCGAGTCCGGCGGTGAGGGTTTCCTCGGTCAACGGCTGCTGCAACCAGGCTCGTAACTGGTCCGTGGTGGGCCATCCGCGAAGGGGCGGGCCGATCACTGTCAGGAGCACCGCTGGTGGGCCGACCAGGAACGCCAGGACGAAGATCAGCGACATCAGTTGCCGTGGCCAGCGCATGTCATCCGCCTCGACCTGGTGGTTTGAGGGTGGTGGGGCCGGTGGTGGGGTGGATGAGGCGGGTCCAGACGCGTGCTGCCCACCAGACGGTGATGGCTATGGCGTAGCTGACGCCGAGGATGCCGGTGGATTGTCCGGTGACGATCGCGGCGCTGATCACCGCTATCGGGGCGGCGAGCACGATGCGGAACATCAGGGGTGTCACGAGGGCCATGACGGTGCCGATGCCGAGGAGGAGTCCGCCGATGCGGGCGGTGAGGTCGAGCCAGACCACCAGGTGGGGCCATCGGTCGGCGGTGCGTGCGTACTGGATGAGTCCCATGCCCACGGCGGCGGTGACGACCGAGCCGGTCGGTGTGGCCAGGAGCGCGGACCAGCCGCTGGAGGGTGTCCGCCATTGTCGTGCGGCGATCATCGCCATGACCACGGCGAGGACGGCGGTGGGGGCGATCGGCCAGAGCGCCCAGGTGAGGAACCCGCGCGGGGGTAGGCCGAAGTATTGGCTGATGACGATGGCGTAGAGGGCGGCGATGGCGACGCCGAGGGAGACCCCGGCGAGGATGCCGATGCTGACCTTTCCGCCTTCGGTGCGTAGTTCGGGGGTGGGGCTGCGGGCGGCGATCAACGAGCCGAGGATAGTGCCCGCTGCGATGCAGGCCACCAGAGCGAACACCGCCGCCATGGTCAACTCGCCGAGGTTGAACAGGACGTAGTAGTACGCGCTGAGGGTGTTGTTGCGTTCGGCGGTCAGCAGGGCCTGCCACAGCAGTGCCAGGGAGGCGAGGCCGGGCACCGCGATGGCGACGGCCCGCCGGATCGGCGGCACCGGCACCTCCACCGCACCCACCCCGACCGCGGGAGCACCCACCTCGGCGGCGCCCCGCGCCGCGACGAGTTGAGGCTCCGCCACCAGCACCGGCGTGATCCCCGTGTGCTCGGCGATGGCGATGTCCAGGCGTGGAAGGTGGGCACTGCCCCCGACGCAGTAGATTCCCGCGAGGTCGCCGGGGGTCAGTTCGGCGGCGGCGATGCACTGCTGGGTCAACTCCGCGACCCGTCGTACGACCGGTTGGGCGGCGGCGTCGAGCATTGTGCGGTCCGCGATCACCGGGTGGTGGCCGGCGACCGGCACTGTGACCGCCGGGTGCGAGCCCAGGGTTTCCTTCGCGACCCGGACGCTTTCCGCCATCACCCACTGGCCCATACCCCCGGCAGGCACCTCCCGGCCATTGAGCACAGCAGCGGTCAACGCCAGGTCGACGGCAGCGCCACCGGTCGCAGGGTCGGCGAGCGTGGCGAGGACCTCGAACCCTGCCGGGCCTCGACGCAGCACCGTCACCTCGGCACCCGCGCCAACATCACACACGACAACGAACGACCCGACCGTCAGCCGTACACCGGTGGCCACCATGTGCTCCGCGACGGCCACCGGAGCCTCCACCAGACGCGGCTGCCCGAGACCCGCCCGGTGCGCGACCCGCCGCATCCAGGTACGCCGACGCGGCCCCCACCCGGCCGGCACCACCAACCGCACATCCGGCACCGGCTCACCGACAACACCCTCGGCCTCCGCAGCAGCCCGCCGCAACGGTGCCGCTGCCAGCTCCACCGCCTCTGCCTCAACACCGTCGACGACCGACTCGCCATCGCCGGTACGGTGGGGATTCGGTACGAACCGGTGCGGCTGCGCCTCGGCGGCCTGCCACGCCTGCCGGCCCGTCCATACCTGCCCACCCTCGGCCAGGAACAGGCCGCTGGGCAGGTAGGGAAGACCATCGAACGGCAACACCGACGCACCACCGTCGGCCCATGCCAACACGGCCACGGTGCTCGCGCTACCGCAGTCGATCGACAGCCATGCTCCCCCCGCCCCCACGCAGGTAGTCAAACATGAATGCCCATTCAAGTCACCTCCTGATCACTCAGGAGAGTCGATTACCTCTAGCTAATAGCTCGTTTCGGTAGGAATCCTCAGTTGTCAGGCGGGGCTGATCCTCGCCAACGCCCCCGGAACAGCTCGGCTAGAGCCTTGATGATGCTGGGCCTGTCCTTCGGGTTGGTGCCACGAAGGGCCAAGGCGGTGATGATGATTCTTCCTGCGGCTGAGACGGCGAAGGCGATCACGAGCCACGGGCCGGCGCCGACGGACGGCTCAAGATGCGTGAGTCCCACGGCCTATCTTCTCCCACTCCGGCCGAGTGAGAGTGCGCAGCACGGCTCAGCTCGACCAGTCGCAAATGACATGACTGGTTTTCGCTGAGTCCGCGCTACCGGCAGAGCGGGGTTCTCAGAGTGACCAACCAGGGTGGGTTGGTCGTGATCTTGATTCGTCCTTATTCGTCTTTGGGTCGCCGAGTTAGATGCCGGTGAACGGGATCTAGCACCAGGCGTCAATAGTTCGAATTAGGCCTGGGTCCGCCGTGTGGCGGTACGCAAGAAGCGTACCCGACCGGAGCCATCGATGCGACGACCGCACATGGAGTCGCCTGATGCCGCCGCAGAGCCGCCATGGCGAGGACCATGATCGATTAGTTGTGCCCTGCCGATACCCGTCTTTACGCTGCCACGGTTCCCTGTAAATCCGGGCCGGAGGGTGGCGTGATGTCGCTGACCGACACCATTGGTGCTGACTTGCAGGCGATGGCAGCGGGTGTGGACCGGGGGCAGCAGGAGACTGCGGCTGTCGACCAGGCGATCGAGCAGATCAGCGCACGGTCGGTGGCTTCCGGCTTCGCCGGCATCGCGGTGAGCTTGGCTCGCGCTCGGGAAACGCTCGGGCAGGCCCGGTCTCGGCTGGCGCAGGCGGACGGGGTGCTGGGTGAGGCGTCGCGGTCGTTGAGGGCCGTGCCGCAGCAGTCATCGCCGCAGGAGACGATCGCCGCGCTCACCCCGGTCCTGGCCGCGCTGACCGCTCTCGACGGCCATGTCTCTGCGGCGGGGTCTGCGGTTGACGACACGCGACGGCTGCTCGCGGCGGCGTTGCATGGAGGACAACCCGGTCCCACGCTGGCACGGCTGCAGCAGGTGCTGCAGCTCCTGACGACCCTACGGACTCGCCGGACTGAGGCGGGGCAGCACGTCGAGGCGGCGTTGGCGCAGGCCCGGCAGGTCGGTGAGCTGGGAAACTGACCCCGGGCGGCGGTAGCGACAGCGGCCGACCGCCCGCCACACGTGACACGTCCGAGAGTACAACGGAACCGCCGGCTCCCTTCGGGCTGTCACCCGAAGGACTGGCGGAAGCCGCCCGCAGCCTGCCGCGACGGCAAGCGAAGGACCCCACGTCCGGTATGGCGTTCGTCGGCGGTGAGTGGATACCCGTGAGGTCCGGCCGTGATCCGGCTGCCGCCGCCGACCTCAAGCCGGCCTACCAGCTCATCGCCACCACGACCGACCACCTGGAGGCCAAACTCGCCGCCCGGATGCGCCGCGACCACCTGTCGGAGGCGGCGGTGGTGACGAACAACCCGCCCTGCGACTACACCCCCTACGGCTGCGAGAAGATCCTCTCCCGGCTGCTGCCAGCCGGCACGCAGTTGGCGGTCTACGTACGCGACGATGACGGGCGGGTCCGCCACTGGCGCACCTACACCGGAAACGGAAAGGCGATCGCATGAAGGTGACCTGGACCTACGACCGGGGCGACCAGCGCGACAACCACGAGGTCGAACTGACCGACCCGGACGCACTGGAGGCGCTCCTGCGCGAGATCCAGCAGGCCGGCGAACCCGTCGTGCTGACCATCTTCAGCGACACCGCCGATGACCCCGATGATCTACCACCCGGAATGCAGATCGGCCTTGGCCATCCCACCCACGCCTTCGCGGTGCACATCGCCGACGACGGCGGCTACATTGAGGACCCCACGGTAGAAACCCCGGCCGAGGCGCTCCGATTCGACTTCGGCGGAGTGCCCACGGAATACCCAGCCGAGCACCTACGACTTCGGCCTGAAACGGCGATCGAACTGGCAGTCGCCTTCCTTAGGACCGGAGGTGAACCGCCGCACCTGAGGGTCGTCGCCGGGTGAAGGCGGCTTCGGAGGATCGCCTATTGAAGTTGTTGCTGAGCACACACCGTCAGCGGTGCCCCCTCCCACGCCGTCTAACAGGAGAGGCCAGTGGATGGTCAGCTCGCGGCCCTTCGTCATGATTAGGGACCCGGGGGTTGAGTGGACGCAGGGCGGCCAGCCCTTCCATGATCTCTCGACGCTCACGAGGCCGCGTATCACGTAGCGCGACTTCCAGCATGGCCCTGTCCCGATCGGCATGGATCTTGTCGCGTATCAGGCGAAACGCCAAGGAAGACATCACAGCTATGGCGCTGGGGAGCGCCACCCAGAGCCCCGGTTCTACGAGCCCCACGATCTCGCCTCTCGCTTATCCGGTCGAGAGACACCTGCGCAGGGCACGATTCAGCTCGACCAGTACTTGACTGGTGAACCGAGTCGTTCCCATACGACTCGCCATCGGGCGGCCCCTGCGGGCAGGCCCGGTCTTGCCATCGCACAGAGTACGGTTGTTCGTGAAGCGCTGCCTACTTGGCAATAGCCTACCTGACCGGCGCAGCGCGACGCTAGGCACGGGATGTCCGCGCTGTCTCCGCCGCTTGTTACGAAGCATCCGCCTCGTCGCTGAGGCGTCAGTCGAGCAGGCCACGAAGAGCAGAATCCCTGTCTCGCACGACACCATGAACTGACCTGGACGCCGGCCTTCAGCCCTCAGGCGCGGCGGCGGGGTGGCGGAGCCGAGGTGGCGGAAGCTCGGCAGGTTGGCCAGAGGCCGCCGACAGTGCATTCGTAGGTTCTTTGAGGTGGGCCGGGGTTTCAGTCTGCCGTCAGTCGTGTCGCTGCCGAACGTGGGGCGTATTGATAGCCGGTGGCATAGTCGGCAGGGCTGGCAAGCTAGGCTGAGGGGAGAAAAGGTGCCTCGTCATCCGGACACGGTGATCAGGCCGAACACCGGGCTCAGGGCGGCCCGGAAGCGGTTGCCGTCGCAAATGCGTCCTGGTCAATGTATGTCCCGTAGCGAGTTGCTGATGCTGTCAACGCGACGCTTCGCGCTACGTACCCGGGCCGTGACGGAGTCCCCGAGATCCGCTACTGGTGGCGGATTCAAGTTGCAACGGCGGCTCCGCCGGAGGCAGCCGATCCACCTTCCAGAACCTTCGCCCAGCCGCGTTCGGCGGCTGCTTGAAGGAGTGGATTGCGAGGGTTCGGCTCGCCGAGCTTGGCGGCGTGCGCGCTTGCGACTGCGTTCGCGTCAATGCCGTCAGGGCCCCAGTCGGTCAACGCGCGGAAGAAACCCGCCGGATCACCTACCAGAGCGGCTGACACCGCGAACTCCAGCTCGTTTAACGACAGGATGACGGTTGGGTAGCCCGAGTCCGGCAGCAAGGAACGGAACATCCGGCTATTCAGCATGTAGTGAGGCTCCGCTGTCACGACGATGCCGCGGATCTCGGCAGCCGGGTCGATCCCCTGGAAGGCCGGATGCCCGGCCTTGATGAGGTCCGCCGTGACCTTGATCTGCCGCTTCATCGCGTCTCCGACGTCCTTCTCGACGTCGGCGAGGTATCCATCCACGTCGAGCCGTCCGGGCTGGGCCACGCGGGCCGACTTGACCTCCACAATGACCGTGAGGCCGGGGTATCCGATCACGTAGTCAGAGGCGTGCTGGCCCTTCTTGTACTCGACATCGTGTAGGAGGATGGGCGGGTTAACGAGGCCGAGCTGCTCGCCGACGTACGCCTCCGTGACCTTGCCCAAGTCCCGGGTGAACTTCTTCTTCCACTTGTTCCAGCCCACGTAATACAGCGAGCCAGGGCTGACCCGCTGCGCGACCAGGTGCACGCACGGGGCCAAGTTGGTGCCGTCGGGCATCCGGACGAACGGTGTCCCCAACAGAGGGTTCGGGTCGAATCGCCGCAGATGCGGATCGGGGTTGCGGTTCGCTGCCGCCAGGGCGTGCACATCGGCGAAGTCGGCCACGAACACCCGGTCGAAGACCTCCACCACCTCGGCCGGGACCATCTCGTACGCGTCGAACACCGGTGCGAAGTGAGGCATCGACAGCCAGCCCGGATCGAACCGTCCACCGTTGCACAGGGCACCGACCAGGATGAAGAACGCCGACCGCATGAACCGCTCCAGGGGAGCGCCCAGCAACTCCTCCCACGCAGTGACGGAGAGGACTTCGCAGTTCAACGAGGAGTAGTCCCGGTCGAACAGGAGCAGGATGCGCGACAGATCCTCGTAGCGTGAGTGAGCGAACGGGAACTGCTCGAACACCGTGCGGACCATCAGCGACTCCACGGCACCGGGCTGACCGGCCGTGTTGAGGATGGGATCGTGCATTTCCTGGTACGTGTTCCGGAGCCGGAGCAGGTCCTTGCGGGACACCGTCCGTTGCCGGAACTCGTTGCCGTACGCGATGTTCTCCCGAGCCGCCGCCGCGATGACCCACGCCTGGATTATCTCGTCCGCGCGTGGACGGTAGACGCTGCTGCCACGGAGCTGCTGGATCGATGCGTTCGCCAGCACAGGCAGCATGACCGACGGCGCGACGCGCCGGGCCGCAGCGACGAAGCCCGCGTATCGAGTGCTGGGAACAGGGGACATGGGTTACATGATGCAAAAACCGCCGTGGCATCTCCAACCGGCTTTCCGGGACCAACCGGGCATAGAAGAGGCGGGTACGTTCCAGGGCTTGGCACCGGGCCTGGCTGCTCCGCTGCGCGCTGCCTGAACGAGTACGGCGAGGTCCTCCGCCGGCATTGTGGCGGTAAGAGGCGAGGATGTCGCCGGTGGCCGGCCCCGCACATGACCTGACGTCTGTTCATGAGGACGGTGCCTCGTAGGGAGCCACCTTCGAGCGGTAGGAGACGCTGCCCGTTCCCATTTTTGCGAAGGTGCCCATGTGGCTGGTGACGTTCACCTGCCGTACTGGTTCTTCCTTATCTCGGGGATGCGGCGGTGTAGCAGCGCCAGGTTGCCATGAGGTTGGTGTCCAGGGTGGTGCGTACCTGCTCGAAGCTAGCCGCGGTCTGACCTCGGTCGATGGCGATGCCGGCGTTGTTGACGAGGATCTCGGGCCGGCCGTGGTGATAGCCGACGTCCGCCATAGCCCGAGCGACGCTGGCCGGATCGTCGATGTGCAACTGCTGGCCCGCTACCGACAAGCCGTCGGCGTCTGGGGAGAGCTGCTTCTGATGAGCCCGGCGCCCCCGGTCGTCAAGTGCCCCTCGACATGGCCGTTATGTCGCTTACCGGGCCTCGGCTCGCAGGATTTGATCGATGGCTTCGGCGAGAGAATTGACCGACGTGGTGGGGTGCACGCTTCCGTTGCGGCGGTGTGTCGAGTCGGGGTTGAGTACGAGCGCACTCCGAAATCCGGCGGCGTCGGCGGCCTGGATGTCGGTGTCCGAGTCGCCGACCATCCAGCCGGAGCGGACACCGAGCCGGGCTGTCACTTGGGACACCCGGCGCAGCATGGCCGGCCCCGGCTTGCGGCAGTAGCACCTTTGCCGCAGGAACGCGGGCAGGACGTCGAGGTGGTCCGGGCAGTAGAGGTAGCGGCACGGTCGCGCGGTGTGCAATGAGTTGCCGGTCCACGGCCGCGTGTATACGGGCCAGGATCCGGACGGTCACCTGACCCATCCCGACGCCGGGCTGGTTGGATGCCACGACGACTACGCCACCGCATGTGGTGATCGCCCGCACTGCGTCAGCCGCGCCGGGGCACAGCCGGACATGCTCCGGTGTCAACGGGCCTTCGGGTGGACCTCCCGCCGGTTCGGGCGCGTGCTCGTTGATCACACCGTCCCGATCGAGCCCACCAAGAACTGGGCCCGGTCGGGGAGGGCAGCGTTAACCATCTCGATCACGACGAGCCTCCGCTCATCGCAGCGGCATCAGGGGCATGCTCCAAGTGGGAGAAGTTCTCGGCCATCGGTCGCGGAGGCTCGGTGGAACACGGCCATCACGAGGGCCGATCACGGTCTGCGTCTTGGATTAGAGGTTCGCTGCTGCCAGCCCGCCCCGGCGAGGGTGTTGCCGGGGCGGGCCGGGCCGCAGGCGTTTACGCCGCGCTGGTCCAGCGCAGCGATCGGGCGGTTGCCGAGGGGGTGGTGTCGGCGGGGGTGGTGCGCGGCGGGACCTTGCCGGTGGCGATCACTCGGTGGATCCAGGCCGCGTAGTAGGGCAGGGAGGTGTAGACGGTTGGGCCCGTTCCGCAGGTGGGTTCGGTTTCGCGGCTTGCGCCGCCGACGATGGCCCACGTGCGTGGGGTGAGCCGTTGGAGGGCGGGGCTGCCGCTGTCGCCGTAGCAGGCACCGTCGGTGCCGTTCACGTTCGCGATGCAGATCTCACCGGCGGTGATGCCCGCTGCCGCGCACGCCGTCTTGCCCGTGACGGTGGTGTCCAGCTCCTGGAGGGTGACCGGGAGCGGTCCTTCGCCCGATGCCTTGGTCGATCCCCAGCCGAGGATGCGGGTGACCGCCCCTCGCCCGGTGACGCGAGGGGCGATGGTGAAGGGCTTGAGGTTGACCCGGTTGTTCAGGCGGAGCACGGCCACGTCTGCGACCCGGTCGGTGCCGGTGCCCCAGTCCCACTCGGCGTGTGGGAGGACCCGTTCGATGCCGACGACCACGCCGCCGCTGATCCGATCGGCTGAGCCGATCCGGACCTGCAACAGCGTTGGGTCGACGGTGCCGGAGTCGGGTTCGGTCACACAGTGTGCGTTGGTGACGACGTGACGGCGGTCGACGAGGGTCGCACCGCACAGATGCCCGAACACTCCGTTGCGGTTGTACTGCAACGTCGCCATGCCCGGGTAGTCCTCGGTGGCGTCGTGTCCACCGACGACGGACGGCGTGACCTCCGAGGGCGCGGGCTGCTGATCGAGCGGTGCTGCCGAGGCCGGCACGGCGCTGGCCAGCAGGCCGAGCACGGCCGCGCCGGTGGCGATCGGCCGGTACAGGGTGATCTTCATGGGTTCCTTTCTCGTCCCCTCCGGCACCGTGCCGCAGGGATCGCCGCGACGAACGCGGCGAGACTGAGGGGTTACCGGGGCGCGCATCACCGCGAGGTGGTGTCGACGGCTTCCCGGTGCCGGGTTCAACGCTGTGTTGTGGGTGACCCGTCGGCCGGTGCGGTGCGGCTGCGTTCGAGGTAGAGCCGGTAGTCGAACAGGCCGGGCCGGGGGCATGGCTTGCCTCGGGCCGGGCAGGCGTTGAAGGTTTCCTGGAAGGCGAGGAGTTCCCCGCTCGTCGGGTGGATGATCAGGCGCTTGGTGGATCCGTCGCGGTTGAGGCTCACGGCGATCCCGGTGCGACCGGCGATGTCGGCGGCGGTGGTGTCGATCGTGATGCCGGGCAGGTCGGCCAGGATCAGCAGGATGGCTTGGCGCTGTCGGTGGCCGAGGTAGTGCTCGTTGTTCAGACTCACCACGCCGGTGATGACCGAGCCGGGGCCGTTCTCGGGCGGGGATATGGTGCCGAGTTGCTGTTGGAGGCCGGCACGATCGCCGGGAATCGGCTCGGAGCCGGGGCGCGCGAGGCCGCCGCGTGCGTATGTCTCGTCGGCGACCACGGGTGCCGCCGCGAGGGCGTCCCGGTCGCTGCCGTCCGGTAGCCGGGTGAGATGTCCCCGGTCGGGTAACCGGCGCTCGATGACCCGACCGGATCCGTCCGGCTGGCTCCAGCGACGGATGTCCCACCGGCTGACGACCGTCGTCGCTCGGGACCACGACTGAATGTGCAGGTAGGTGTGCGGGCCGGGCTCGGCGTCGGCCGCGACCGGTGTGATCGCGTCGGCCAGGAGGCGCAGCCGATCCTGCGCGGTCCGCGGCTCGTTCGGCGGTGTCGACGAGGCAGACGGCTGCACGGCCATGTCGGCGGATGGCGTGGAAGTGCGGACGGGGGCGCAGGCGGTGGGCACGGTGACGGCGAGAACGAGAGCGAAGACCAGGGCGCGGGTGGGCCGCTGCCACCCGGCGATGGTTCGGACCTTGGTCATGGTTTGCGCCTCCTGTCGCGGAGGTCGTAGGGAACGGTCAGTTCAGGTGATGCGGACCCGGTGCTCTCCGTGGTGGCGGCCGGGTTGCCGCTGCGGGTGAGCGGCCAGAGCCGGGGTCCGCTGGGCAGGTGCAGGGGCAGGCCGGCGCGGTAGCCGTGGCCGCTCAGGAAGTCCCGGGCCTCCTCCGTCGTCACCACGGTGTCGTAGGGGTCGCCGAGCTGGTCGACACGGTGGTGGTGCCGGTCGAGCAGACGCCCGCCGATGCCCTGTCCCCGTCGGGTAGGGGTGACGTGGAGCCAGGACAGCCAGTGGTGCGGCGCGTCGGATCGGTAGCTGCCGACGAGTGCGTGCAGCTGCCGGAAGCGGGGCAGCGCGCGGCCGGCGAAGACGCCCAGGTGGTGTTCGGAGAGCACGGCGGTGTCGGGGACGGGGTGGCGGTGCCACACCGCCACTGCGGTCAAGTCGAGGGGGACGTCGACGTGGCCCCACTCGACGGCGTGGTCGACCTCCATGGCCAGCAGGCCGTGGAAGACCGTCTGCCGCTCGGCGGCGTCGGGCACCAGCCATTCGGCGACGGGGTCGTCGGTGACGGCCTCGACGAGCAGGGCGGTGATCGTGGGCACGTCGCCGGGTAGCGCGGGTCGGATCTCGGCCATCGGGTTCACCGGGTCCGCCGTCGGGGCTGCGGGGCGGGCGGGAACGGCGACCGGCCGGTGGGGGTCTGTCGGCCGCGCCACATCCGCCAGATCGGCAGGCCGTCGGTGGGCAGGATCAGCGGTGGGCCGGCGGTGTAGCCGAGCCGACGGTAGAGCTGCCGGTTGCGGGTGTTGCTGGCCTCCAGGTACGCCGGTAGGCCCAGCTTGTCGAGCTGCCGGTGGTGCTCGTGGAGCAGGGCCGCGCCGATGCCCCGGTTCTGCTGCTCCGGGTCGACCGCGAGGTACGCGAGGTAGTGGTGCGGCTCGTCGGGGTGGAAGGCGTCGAACATGGCCTCCATCAGCGTGAACTTCGGCGCGTAGGGGCCGGTGGCTCGTTCCAGCGCCTCCTGGCGTTCCCGGGTGTGGCCCTGGGGTGGGTCGAGCCGGGGATACCAGATCGCCACGGCGGACAGGTCGGCGGTGGTGTCGACGTGGCCGTGCGCCAGGCCGTGCTGGAACGCGTCTCTGAAGTAGCGGTAGAAGACCACGCGCCGGTCGGCGGGGTCGGGGATCAGCCAGTCGGCGACGGGTCCGTCGTGGAAGGCCTCGGCGAGGACGGCGATCAGCGGCCCCGCGTTCTCGGGTGTCGCTCGACGTACGGCGACGGTGTGGGTGTCGGGCATGGTGTCTCCCTCGCGGGGTCAGGCCGGTTGGCGGATCGGGTCGTTGCGCAGGGGCAGGGTGTGGCTGTCCGCGCCCAAGCCGATGGCGGCGTAGACGGGCGGGTTCGTGGTGCGCAGGGTCAGCGCCCAGACCGCGCCGAGCAGCGCGGCGGCGGCGTAGGCCGCGGGGAAGAGCCAGCGCAGCGGGGAGTGCGGGTCGACGCCGAGGAGGGTGTCGAACTCGCGGAGGGTGACGGCGAGGATCGCGGCGAGCGCCAGCGTGGCGGTCAGCGGCGCGACCGTGCCCCGCCAGTGGCCCTCGTGGTGGCTGGTCCGGGCGAAGTAGCCGACGACGGCGGCCGAGGTGACGGTCATCAGGATCAGGACGCCGAGCCCGCCGGTGACGGTGACCCAGAAGAACAGGTGCACGATCGGGTCGGCGTCGGCTGCCGCGTAGCCGACGAGGACGGCGAGGGCGAGGCCGCTCTGGGTGATCGAGCCGACCTTCGGCGCACCGGTGCGCCGGCTGGTGCGGCCGAACGGGGCGGGGACGACTCGTTCCCGGCCGAGGGCGAACAGGTACCGGGCCACGGTGTGGTGGAAGCTGAGCAGCGCGGCGAACAGGCTGGTGACGAAGAGGACCCGGCCGATGGTCACGACACTCGCGCCGAGGTGCGGGGAGACCAGGTGGAAGATGAGGTCCGTGCCGTCGGCGCGGGCGGCGTCGACGATCCGGTCCGGGCCGGTGGCTACCGACATCGCCCACGCGGACAGCCCGTAGAGCAGGCCGGTGACCGCGACGGCGAGGTACGTGGCGCGGGCGACGGTGCGGCGCGGGTCCTTCGTCTCCTCGGAGAACACGACCGTGCCCTCGAAGCCCACGAACCCGGTGATCGCGGTGACCAGCGCCGCGCCGATCCCGGCGGCGAAGACGTGCGTCGGGGCGAGGCTGTCGACGGTGACGGTCCCGCCGGCGGGGTGGGTGACCATGACAGCGTCGAAGACGACCACCACCGCGCACTCGGCGATCAGCATGACGGCCAGGACCGCGCCGTTGAGGTCGATACGCAGCACCCCGAGGACCGCCACCGCCGCCCAGGCGGCCAGGGCACACAGCCACCAGGCGACGCCCCACCCGTACCGGTCGTGGAGGAACTGGGCGAGGACCGCGCCGAAGCCGCCGTACAAGCCGATCTGCATGGCGTTGTACGCCAGCAGCGCGACGGCTGCGGCGGCGACGCCGGCCGGGCGGCCGAGTCCCCGGGTGACGTAGGTGTAGAACGCTCCGGCGTTGACGATGTGTCGGGACATCGCCACGTAGCCGACCGCGAAGAGCGCGAGCACGGCGGCGACCACCAGGTACGCCACCGGGATGCCGGTGACACCGGTGACGGCGTACCCGGTGGTCGCGCCCCCGGCGACGACGGTCAGCGGCGCAGCGGCGGCGATCACGAAGAACACGACGGAGGGGATACCGAGCCGACCGCGTGCCAGGGCCGCGGAGATGGTTTCGGGTGAGGTGGGGAACATGGGCCCTCTTCCATACGGGTGGATTGGGGGATGGGCGGGGGAGGTCGGGGCGGGATAGGCGGTGAGGTGGGGCGGGAAAACGGCGGCGGGTGCGACGGCGGCCAGGACGCGAGTCACGGAGGCGTTGGCGAGCCCGGCGCGGGTGGACGGAGAACGGGAGCGGACATGGTGGGACTCCCCGGGGGGCGATGAGGAACAGGCGACGGGATGGCGGGCAGGGGGTTCGGCCGGTGGGCTAGGTTCCGCCGCCGGTGAGGACCGTTGCGTCGATGAACAGCCTGAGCAGCGGCCGGAGCAGGCGAACCAGCGTGGCCGTGGATTCCGCCACGAACGGCCTGGTGAGGAGGGCGGCGCACGCGGCGAGGTCCGCGGCGACGGCGGCTGCTACCAGCACACCGACGATGACGCCCACCTGTCCCGGCGGCCGGCGGTCTCGACCGGTGGAGGCCCGAGGTGGGCGTGGTTCTCCGTTGGTCATGGAACGTCTCTTGAGATCGATGAGGTGCTGCCGGCTATCGGCGGCAGGCGATGCTTCGCGCACCCTCAGGAGGTGCGGTGGCTCAGCACGGCTGCGCCGACGGCGGCGCCGAGTTCGCCGAGCAGTTCCGGCCAGGGCGGCCAGAGCTGCCTGACCAGGCGGGCCAGGTAGTCACGGGCGAGCCAGGAGGCTCCGTCGAGCAGCGCCATGTCCAGTTGGGTGCGTAGGACCAGGCCGGCGAGGAGGACGTCGTGCTCGAAGAGGTCGCTGCGGTTGCGGAGCTGTTGGGACAGCCGGGCCCAGGGCCAGGCGGCGGTGTTGATGTCCGTCGGTACGTAGACGGTGCGCCGTCGCCACCTCGGGCCGGTCGTCTGCTCCCGGAGCAGACCGGCCTGGGTCATACGCTGGGCGACCTGTTCCTCGGCGGTGGTGGCGAGGTACGACAGCCACTGCCGTACGGGGGTGTTCTGCGGCTCGGTGAGCATCCGGTCGAGGATCTTGTGTTGCAGCCAGTCCGCCGGGGTGGGGCCGTCGCGCCAGACGTGGACCGCGCCTTGGGAGAAGCTGATTCGGCCGGCGTAGTGCAGCTCCATGAGCAGTCCGGCTGCCAGCCCGAGGGAGATCGCGGCGGGGAACAGGCGGGGCTGCCCGGTCTGATCGTGGTGGGCGAGGAAGTAAAAGTCGTTGGCGATCAGTGGCGGCTGACGGGGGGCGGTGGCGACCGCGCGCGCCGGCCGGTGGGCGGGTGCGTGGTGGGCGGGCCGAGTGTGCTCGTCGCCGTCGGCGGGGGAGGTGGTCACCGCTGCTGGCCTTCCTGGGTCGGGTCGTCGGAGGGGTCGAGGAGGCCGTGACGTTGGAGGAGGCCACGGCCGATCGGGTGGTCGCGCAGCTCCGCGACGGCCCAGCGGTGCTGCGCGCATCCGTTGTCGCGGCACTCGAAGCAGGTGCGGCCGAGGTGGCCCAGGACCGTCCTGCGGGCTGAGTCGTACCGTGCGCCGGGGTGGTCGCTCTCGTGGGTGCCGGTCATCGTGTGGGGCCGTAACGACGCAGCGCGGTGATGCGGACCCGTAGTTCCAGGCAGGGCGGGTGCTGCTCCACGTGCGTGTACTCGCACTGTGGACGGTGGCCGAGGACCCACATCCACTCGTCACTGAGATGTGCGAGGTCGGTGCGTAGCCGTACCAGGACGACATCGACGTGGACTCCGGGTGTGAGGCTGCGGCCGAAGGACCAGTCGTCGCCGTCGAGTTGCAGCAGGGTGCCGGGGTCGACCCGGGGTGGGGGATGGTTGCTGCCGTTCATGCGCGTGGCCACCAACGCCAGCGGCGTCGCTTCGGGCGGTTGGGAGTCTGCGTCGGGAGGCTGAGGCTGGCCCAGAATCGGCGGTTGTCGCGTGCCACGTCCTGGGCCGTGGCCTCTGCGGTTCGGCTCCAACCGCCCCGGTGACCGTAGAGCGTGGCCGCGCCCTCCCGATCGATACCGAACGGCCGGTACGACTGCCCCTCCCGAGGAACGAACCACTTGATACGGGTCAATGCCATCACCTCCCTGTGTGAGATTCGCGTCCGAGCACTCCCTGGTGCGGGGTGCGGACCCTGACCGATGGGCGCAGAGACCGCCCCGCGCGGGGACGGGGGCCGGTCCTGCGCCGGCTCACGGGCGGGCTTGTGCCCGCAGGTACTCCGTCACCCGGGCGGCCGACGTTCTGGCCTGCTCGATGAGGGTGCGCAGCGGCGAGTAGCTCGGGTTCCTCAGAGCACGTGCGCTGTCGGCCTGGTCGAGACCGGCCAGCAGGACACCGACGTTGTCGAGCGCACGATTCACGCGTTCCATCTCCCGCGCGAAGTCCCCAGCTTCGAGACTGGCCGGCGTAGCCTGCCTGCCCTCATCGCTCATGTCTGCTCCCTGGCGATCATCACCCAACGTGGGTAACGTTGGAATCATACCAACCATTGCAGTGTGATGGGGCACAGTCAAGGCCATCCCGCTAGATTGGTTGGGACGAAATAAGGGAGGGTGAGAGCGTGGCGCAGCCGAAGTACCGCCAGATCGCAGACGAGCTCCGGGAACGCATCGTCTCCGGAGCGCTGCGCGTGGGCGACCGGCTTCCGACCGAGCCTCAGCTTCAGGAGCAGTACGGCGTATCGCGCAACACCGTCCGCGACGCCACCGCGCTACTCGTGCACGAAGGGCTGGTCGAGAGCGTGCCGGGCCGCAGCGGCGGCATGCTGGTCCGTGAGAAGGTCACGCTGACCTTCCACGCCCACCGTGCGGAGATGCCGGGCCCGACGGCCGAGACTGATGCGTGGCGCTCGGAAGTAGAGCAGCAGGGATACGAGGCGACGCAGGAGTTTCGGCTGACCATCGAGGTTCTGCCAGGGGAACTTGCCGAACGGCTGAAGGTGGAACCGGAGTCTGCTGCGGTACTGCGCCGCTGCGTCCGGTTCGTCAACGGGCAGCCATCGTCCGTGCAGGACACCTACTACCCCATGGACCTGGCCGAGAAGGTGCCGGAGCTGCTGTCGCCGAGGGATATCCCACAAGGGACCACCAGGTTGCTCGCCGAGCGCGGATACAAGCAGGTCGCGTACTACGACGAGTACGTCTCGCGCATGCCGACGCCGGAGGAGGCGACGCTGCTGCGGTTGCAGCCCGGCACGCCGGTGCTGCACTACATCCGCACCGGGTACACCGAGGAGCGGCCGGTGCGGGTGTCCGTGACCCCGTTCGCTGGCGACCGAAACCGGATCGTCAGCACTCACGGCGATGCCAGCATCATCGCTCGATTCCGGCCGGAGGAAGAGCCCAGATGATCATCACGCCTGCGCGACTGAGCGATGTCGACGTCATCATGAGCTGGCGACGCGAGCGCGCCATCTGGCTCGCAGCGAGGGGCGAGGAGCAGTGGTCCATACCCCTACCGCGCTCCGCCGTCGCGTCGACCGTCTCCGCCGGGCAGACATGGATGGTCTGGGACGGTAACGATCCGATCGCTACGATCACCCTGACCGCGTACGTCGACGTCGACGGCTTGTGGAAACCTGACCGGGATCCCGAGGCGCTGTGGTATCCGGAGGACGACCCGGCCGACGCGCTGTATGCGGCGAAGATGATGATCCCGCTGCGGTATGCCGGCGAGGGGCTGGGTGGCGAGATGCTGGACTGGGCTGGCGGCCGGGCGTACGAGGCCGGGCTGACGTGGCTGCGGTTGGACGCCTGGACGACCAACTCTCGGCTGCACGACTACTACCGCAGGCAGGACTTCCAGCACGTCCGCACCGTTGAGTCCCGGGTATCGGGTGCCTGCTTCCAGCGGCCGGCGCAGCCGTACGTCAGCGGCAGACTCAAGACCGAGGGAGCCTGAGCAGCGGGTCACGCCCACCGCACGATCAGTTCGGCGGGCCTCCAGGACGTGCGCCTGCCCACCCCGTAGCCTGCCGCCATGTCCATCACCCTCCCATTCCGGTGGATCGCTGACCGGCCAGCACCAACCGCAACGGTGGTGCAGGTCTACGGCTGGTTGTTCGATGACCACGGGCGAGTGCTCGTGCAGGACACCCCGGACGGCCACAACCTCCCCGGCGGAAGCCCCGAGCTGGTCGACGCCGACCCGGCCGCCACCCTGCATCGGGAAGCTGCCGAGGAGTCCCAGGTGCGCCTGACTGACCCGGTGCTCCTCGGCCATGAGCTGGCCGACGGTCACGCGTACCTGCGGATGGCAGCGCGGATCGTTGGATTCGACGCGCGCCGTCCGGACCCGGATGGCGGCCGGCTGCTCGGGCGACGACTGGTTCCGGTGGTCGACGTTCCTCCCCTGCTCGGGTGGGGCGACTCGGGAGCCGAGCAGGCGGCTGCCGCGGCCCGGGTCGCAGCGACCAGGTGGGGTCTGCCTGTTGGGTCGCCGACGGCACCGGCGGCCGTGATCGACTAGCGGACAGCCCACGGCGCGACCTCACCCAGGAACCGGCCCACCGCAGCATCGTGGTTGAAGCGGGAGTTCAGCGCGTTCTGGCCTGCCTGGCGCATCCGATCCCGCTGCTTCGGGGTGGTGGCCAGCGCCCGATCGATCGCGGCTGCCAGGGCGTCAGGGCGGTTCGGTTCGCTGGTGAACCCGGTGACCCCGTCCGTCACCTGTTCGGCCAGGCCGCCGGCGGTGGTGGTCACGATCGGCGCGGCACCGGCCGCGAACGCTTCCAGGGGGATGCGGCCGAACGGCTCCTGTCGCGACGGCACCACCACCGCCCTCAAGCCGGGATGCGCTAGTAGGGTGCGCAACCGGGTGTCGAACCGGGTGTAGAGAGTGACCTCGGGTTCCAGGTCGGCGATCCGCCTGGCGAGGTGCCGCTGGTGGTCGTTGGTCGAGTCGCCGTCGGTCACCGCCGCGAGCACCAGGTGCGGGAGACGGCCGCCGGGATGATCGCTACGCAGTAGGGCCAGTGCGTCGAGAAGGTCGTCGAAGCCCTTGTAGGGCTCCGCTCGGCCCAGCGATAGCAGGAAGTCGGCTCTGGCGGTGGCGGGTATCAGGTCGTCAGCTGGGGGCAGTGGGCGGCGCTCGTCGACGGTGAGCCCGTCGGGAAGGTCGACCATCGCTGTGGCCGGCACCGCCAGGGAGTCGTTCAGGTGCCTTCGCATGTGTTCGGAGATCACCCCGATCCGGGTACCACCGGCGATGGCCGCCGCCACGCCGCGATGCTCGTAGTCGATGCGATCGGTGTTGCCGGGGTCATGCTGGAGGGCACTCGATCGGGGCACGTACGTCAGGCATGGCAGGTACGGCGCGGGTAGGTGTAGCGCGAGGCCAGCGAAGGGCACGTCGAACGCGACGATCGCCGGGGGTGCGCCGGTCGGCGGGGCGATCTCCGGCAGGATCCGGCCGGCTTTGGCGGCGAGGTGCTGGAATGCGGCCAGCCCACCGAAGCGGGTGACGCCGCCGGAGCCGTTGTGCAGGGGCGCGACGTGCGCGCCGATGCTGCTGAGCGTGTGCGCGATGTCGGCCGCCCACGCCGTGTCGTACTCGGTGCTGGTGGGGTTCAGGTAGACCGGGGCGACCACCAGTTGCACGTCCGGGGCGAGGTGCCGGATCACTGCGCGTAGGAATGCCCGGTTGGCGTACCCGGCTCCGGTGCCTGCTCCGTAGAAGCCGTCGTGGAGGCAAACGATGAGGGTTCGGCGGGTCATGGTGTCGTCAGCAGGCTGGTGGCGTGCTGGCGGATCGTGGCGAGGTCGACCGCCGGGAGCCGGTGCCACGAGGCGGCCCGTAGTTCCGCGGCGAGCGCTGGGTGCGTGCGGCCGATGGCCGCTGGCGGGTCGGTGTAGAAGTCGGCCAGCCGGGCGAGGCTGGACGGGGTGCTCCATGGGTGGTCGGGGGTGAGCCGCTCGGCGCGGCGGGCCAGGCTTGTCTCCGGGCTGCACCCGACGATGAGGTACGCGTCGGGAACGGCAAGATGGCCGAGGGCCAGGTGCCCGTACGCCCATGACGCGCGGCGGGCCAGGAGCGCCTGGTCGCCGAGCGACGCGGCGTACGCCAGCGCGGAGAGCCAGTCACGGTCGCTGAGGACGGGCCCGCCGTGGGACGCCGAAGTGATGTGGCGGTGCTTGAGGAGCCAGTTCGCCTGGTGCGCGTCGTCGTCGCCGACGTGCGGATGGTGCGGGACCGGAATCGTGATCCCGCCGGGGGTGACGTACTCGCCGACGACGGCGTACCCGGCGGCCGCGAGGGTGTTCGCCGTGGTGGTCTTTCCGGAGCCGGGCATGCCTTCCAGGACGACGAGCCGGCCCAGTCGGGCGTGATGGCTAGAAGAGCGTCTCGGGAACGTTCTGCTCATGGGTTCCTACCAGGTTCAGGGCGCGCATCGGGGGTGCGGCGGCACCGCGTACGTCCGCGCTGGTCAGGGTCCAGCCGGCGAGCGTGCGAGTGTTCAGCAGGCCCGGTCCGGCGATCGTGTCGAGGATGAGGTCGCTGCCAGCGACCGCGCTGATCCGGCCGACCAGCGTCACGTCGACGCGAAGCGGCCCGATCTCTCGGGCGGGTGAGGATGGCCGTGTGTTGAGGCCGTAGGTGTCGGCCAGGTCGCACATGCGCGGCCTGGCGACGGTGAGCCGCGCGTCCCCTGCGATCTGCGGCACGGTGCGGTGCCACGCGTCGCGGAGCTGCGCGATGCGCTGCTGCGGCTCGCCGAGGTGCCACCACGCGCTGACCTTCCGGTCTCGGCGGACTGATTCGCCGAACTCGCCGAGCCCAGAGATCAGCCTTTCGGCGCGACGGACAGCGGGCAGCGGTCCTTCGGCGAGCCAGGTGAAGGCGACGGCGGCCTGCTCGGTGAGCCGGTCGTTGCCGCGGTCGACGGCGGTGAGACCGACCTTGATCAGGCCGGGCGCGAACCAGGCGAGGTACAGCCCGAAGGTGCGAGGGTCGGTCAGATCGTCACCCCTGGCGAACCGGCGGCCGGGGTCTGCTGCTTGGCAGGGCGGGCACTGGCTGGCGGAGGCGTCCACCTCGATGGGGTGTCGGTGGGGGCACAGTTGCTGCCGCCGGGTTTCGCCGTTCCAGGTGCCGATGCAGCGGCGCGGCCCGTGCAGGTTCCAGCCGACGAGCTGGCCGAGCGAGAGCGGCTGCTGGCGGATCGTGCCGTCGGACGCGGCGAGCGCCAGCGTGGCGCTACCCGAAGTCCAGACAGTCCCGGTAGCGAGCAATCCGGTGCTCGGCTGCGACACGGTCGTACCTCCCGTACAGGTCGTCGCGGATGTTGTCGCTGATCAGGTGGGCCAGGTCGCAGAGCGCGTCCCCCGGAGAGTCCGGCATGTGCAGGTGGTTGCGCAACACGTCGCCGTCGGCGAGTTGTGCCCGGATGCCCAGCTTGAGGTCCTTCGGGTTCCGGGCGGCATCGCCGTTGAGCAGCAGGGCGTACACGGTGACCGGGCTGCTGGTGAGGTAATCGTCCTGCCGGGCGACGTACTCTGCGCCGTACGCGTCGGGGTAGAGCCGGCGGGCATCGGAGGCCGTCAACGATCTCGTGCTGACGGCGGTGACCAGATGGTCCCGGCTCAGCGCCCGCAGCACTGCGGGTGCGTCGCCGCCGGGCTTGACCATGGCGACGCTGGCGCGCAGTGGCGGCCAGTCGGTGTCGCCGCCGTCTGCGCGCATCAGCGTCGCCCAGTCGACGAGGCAGGTGCAGGGGCTCTGCGTCAGCGAGTCCGGGTGCCGCACCGGCCCGGCGTGCGTCAGGGCGGTGGCCGTGTCGAAGCACCTTCCGCATGCTCTGGGGTGCGCCCACACCTTCAGGCCGAGGTCGGGCGCCGGTGTCTGGGCGCGGTAGCAGACCCACCAGATGTCCCACGGGTTGTCGGCGCGGACCGGCGCGACGGGCGCACCGACCAGGCGGGACTCGGTGACGTAGGCGAGCAGGGCCGCGACCCTGGCGCGGTACGCCGGGGCGCTCACGCGATCAGCCTGCGAACGGTCGCGGAGACGTCCGGGGCCTCCGCGAGGTCCAGCTCCGCCCAGTGCAGTCCGGGCACCGAGGCGTGCAGCAGCACCTGGTCGAGGAGGTGACCGGCGATGGCCTCCGTGGTGGTGTTGACCACCGGCAGGACGGCCACCGCGCGGGCGGGCAGGGTGTAGTCGCCGAACCGCACCTGGTGGGGCACGCTCAGGTCGACGCCCGAGGCCCGGCCGGCGACCAGGGTCCGCCGTCGCAGCGGTGCGATAACCCTCCGCAGGGTCGTCTTCACGGGCCCGAAGTCGGTGACCATGCCGTTGTCGTCAGGCTGGCCGGCCAGGCGCAGCGTGACGACGAAGGTGTGCCCGTGCAAGGGCTCGTAGCCGTCGGCGTGTAGGCCGGCGTGGGCGGCGCAGAAGCTGAACTCGCCGCCGCGCAGCACGATGACGGCGGTCATCTGCCGGCCCCCGCGTTGACGAAGGAGTAGAACTCTGACCGGGTGCGCGGGTCGTCGAGCACGAGCCCGCGCAGCGCCGACGTGATCGTCAACGTGCCGGATACCTGTGCGCCGCGCAGCCGCATGCACATGTGCTCCGCGCGCACCACCACCCCGACACCCTTGGGCTGGAGGGTCTCCACCAGCCAGTTCGCAATCTGGCTGGTCAACCGCTCCTGCACCTGTGGGCCCCGGGCGAACAGCTCAACGCCGCGGGCCAGCTTCGACAGACCGATGATCTGGTTACCCGGCAAGTAGCCGAAGTCCACGGTGCCGACGAACGGCAGGCAGTGGTGCTCGCACACGCTGGCGAACGGGATCGCCTGCTGCACGATCAGTTGGTCGCAGCCTTCTTCGTTGTCGAAGGCGGTAGGGGTGAACTGACGCGGGCTGGCCAGGTCCGCATACGCCTTCGCCATCCTGCGGGGGGTGTCCCGTGTCGATGGGGTGTTGAGATCCCAGCCCAGGGCGGCCAGGAACGCGCGGGCGGCTTCTTCGGCGGCGACCAGGTCCCGGGCCGGCCGGACGACGGCCGGGGCGGTCACCGGTGGCCCCGCTCGATGACCACGGCGACGTCGTCGGCGAACCGCAGAGCGCCGGGCTTGGACACCCGCACCTTGGCGTACGGGGCGTGGTGATCGTCCATCAGGTGCGTCGCGATCGCCTCGGCCAGCGCCTCGATCGTGTGGTACTCGGACTGTTGGACCAGGGCGATGACGCCCTTGGTGGCGGTGCGGTAGTTCCACACCTCCGTGACGTCGTCGACGAGGGCAGCCGGCCGTGCTTCGGTGCCGATGGCCAGGTCGATGACCACGTCGCTGAGGTCACGACGTTCCTCGGCGCGTACGCCGATGATGCAGCGGAGCCGTAGCGCCGTCACTTCGATCAGATCCACTCTGCACTCCCGGGGTCGAGACCGTTCACCCCATCCACCCCGCGGTCACACGAGGCAATCAGGGTGTAGCGGGCTGTGTAGATTGACCGTACGAGTGCGCAATCAGATCCCCACGGGGTTGCCCCATGCCAGCAGCGAGGCATATCGCCAAGGAGCGAAGCACCGTGAGCGACAATTTCCGTACCGAGCTGCGCCGCCGGAGGCTGGAAGCCAACCTCTCCCTGCACCAGCTCGCCGAGCTGGTCCCCTGCGACCAGGGGTACCTGAGCAAGGTCGAGAACGGCCACCGACGGCCCGGCCCGGACATGACGGCCAGCCTGGACCAGGCCCTCGGTGCCAACGGCGCACTGTTCGCCCTGGCGGGCGAAGAACAGGAAGGCGGTGAGGACGTGCGGCGGCGAACGGTACTGGGTGCCCTCGGCGCGGCCGGCATGGCGGTAGCCGGCTGGCCCCTCCCCTCGGCGGCCACGCCCCGCAGGGTCGGCATGGACCATGTCGCAGACATCGCCGACACCACCGCCGTCTACCGAGGCTGGGTGTCCCGCCACGGCGGAGCCGCCGTTCAAAAGCCGGCCGCGCAGTTGCTCGATCGGGCCGCCGCCATGCACACCGCTGCCTCCGAGCCGAAGGTCCGAACCGCGCTGCTCGTCGCGATCGCCGACCTCGCCGGGCTCGGCGCATACATCGCCCGCGACATCGGTGACCACCGCAGTGCAGACGAGCACGCCTGGCTCGCCCTGTCCGCCGCCACCGCCGCCGGCAACACCGCGCTCGGCGGCCACACCGTGGTCCGGATGGCGGGCCACAACATCGAACTGCGCCGCCCCGAGAAGACGCTGTCGCTGCTGGACGCAGCCGCGAAGCGAGCCGGTGACCTGTTCACCCCGGGCGACCGCGCCAACCAGTCGTGCATCCGCGCCTGGGCGTACGCGCAGGTCGGTGACGCCGACATGGTGCGTCGTGCTGTGGGCGACGCCGAGGATGCGTTCACGCGTGTCGACAACACGGGTACGCCAAACTGGGCAGCGCAGCACGTCACCGAAGCGGAGCTTTACAGCCTCTCCGGTGCCGCCTACACCGACCTGGCCCGTACCAACCACCGGTACGCCGACGCGGCCATCGAACGCCTCAACGAAGCCCTGGACCTACGCGGCGTGTCTCTGGCCCGCAACCGCGTCCTCGACCAGCTCAGCCTGGCCGAAGCGCTGTTGTATGCCGGCGAGTTCGACGAGGCCGGTCGCATCGCGGTCGCAGCGACGGAGGCGGCCGGCGACATCCGGTCCGGCAGACTCTCGCTACGCTTCGCCGGGCTGACCCGCCGTATGCAGCCCCACGCCCACAAGGCGGCGTCCGTGACGGAGTTCGTCACGGCGCAGGGGACTGTAAAACGAATGTGAGACATAGCCTAGATAGGACGTTGCGTGAGCCGTCAGCTCGGGCGGCTAAGATCCCCCGCGTACGTCCACCCGGCAGGGCGCGTCCGGCAAGTGCATACCGGGCATGCCCGAAGCTGGTGAGCAGCAGGAACACCGCGCGGCCTTCGGATCGCCGCCCTTTGACTAGCAAGGACCCCCGACTGATGACAGTGACTCAGCAGGAGATCGAGAACCGGCTGTGGGACGCCGCCGATGAACTGCGCGTGGCGATGCCCGAAGCGCAGTATTCCTCGGTCGTCTTTCCGCTGATGTTCTGGAAGTACCTGTCGGACACCTGGGACCACCACCACCAGGAGTTCCTATACGACAACAAGGATCAGCTGAGCGACCTCTCTGTCGAGGAAGCCCATGAGATCGAGTACCGCGACTACCAGTCGTTCGAGATCCCGTTCATCCACCCCGGCACCGTCCAGCAGCGTCGCGCCTCCTGGTCGTCCATCCTCGCCACTGTTACCCAGCCTGGCCTCGGCAAGCGGGTCCGCGCCGCCCTGCAGGCCATCGAGACGGCCAACCCTGACAAGTTCTCCCGGCTGTTTGGGTCCATGACATGGACCTCGGAAGAGGTGCTGTCGGGTGAGGTGTTGGCGGCAGTGATGCAGGCGATGGACCGAACCCCGAAGATGCACGAGGGCAACATGTCCCACGACGTGCTCGGTGGGGCGTACGAGTACCTGCTGAAGCGGTTCTCCGACGGGTCCGGCACCCGCGCCGGCCAGTTCTTCACCCCACGTGAGGTCGTCGAGTTGATCGTCGAGATCCTGGCCCCGAAGAGCTACGAGTCGGTGTACGACCCGACCTGCGGGTCGGGCGGCATGCTCATCGCCTCCGCGAACCTCCTGAAGGCCCGCGGCGGGCGTGGCTACACGCTCAAGCTGTACGGGCAGGAGGCAGTGCCGGACACCGCCGGTGTGGCACGCATGAACCTCTTCATGCACAACCTCACCCAGTTTCAGGTCGAGGTCGGCGACACCCTGAAGGACCCCCGTTTCAAGAAGCCGGACGGGTCTATCGCACAGTTCGATGTGATCCTCGCCAACCCGCCCTACAGCCTGAAGTGGAAGTCCTGGACCAAAGACCCGCGCGCCATTGGCGGTGTTGCCCCGCAGTCGTCGGCCGACTGGGCGTTCGTCCAGCACATGATTGCCAGCATGGACCCGAAGGAGGGCCGCGCTGGCGTAGTTCTGCCCCACGGCGTCCTCTTCCGTAGCGGCCAGGAAGCAGTCATCCGCAAGCGAGTCCTGAACGACGACCTACTCGAAGCGGTCATCGGCCTGCCTGCCAACCTCTTCTACAACACCACCATCCCCACGGCGATCCTGGTGTTCCGTGCACTGGGTACCAAGGCTCCGGACCGGCGGGACGGTGTGCTTTTCATCGATGCCTCCAAGCAGTTCACTAAGGCCAAGAACCGCAACATCTTCACCGACGCCGACATCGCCAACGTCGTGACCGCCTACCACTCGAAATTCGACGTCGACGGCACCTCGGCAGACCCCGGCCGAAAGGGCGGAATTGCGGCGCGATTCGTCCCTGCCGCAGAGATTATGGCGAATGGGTGCGACCTCAGCATCGGCCGCTATATCGAGCAGGCCGCCGCCGAGCGAGAAGATTTCGGCACGCTCATCGACGCCTACAACATTGCGCGAGCAGAGCGCCAGAAGGCCGAGCAACGCATGCTCGCCGTCCTGGCTGCAGCCGGGATCGAGGGCTTTGATGAGTGACTGGCGACATGTTCCCGCGAGGCTGATCGCCCGCCAAAGGCGGGAGATCGTCCGTCTCGAACCAGGGATTGAGTATCGCACGATGGGTGTTCGGTGGCATGGCAAAGGCGCCTACGGTAGGGGTATCGTTACGACAGAAACAGTCAAGGCGAAGTCTCTCTATCGTGCGCGGGAAGGGGATTTTACATTCAATAGAATTGATACACAGAACGGCGCTTTTGATGTCGTCCCAGCTGAGCTTGATGGCGCCTTGGCGACGAATGAATTCCCCCTCTATGAAGTGGACGAAGAAGAAGCGGAAGCCCGTTTCCTTCTCCTCAACTTCCGGCGACCAGAAGTTTTGCATCAGATCAGTACGCTACGTGCGGGATCAGAAGGGCGCGCTCGATGGAAGGAAGCTGACTTTGAGGCGTGGATAGTTCCCGTGCCCCCGCTTTCTGTCCAGAGGCGGATCATCGAGCTCATCGATGCGGTAGATGATCACATCGCCGCACTCGACGCAGAGGCCGACGCGCTGGATGCTCTGCTTCGGGGGCGTAAGGAAGAACTATTCGCGCGCTACGCGGCTACAGGGACTCCACTGCCAATCGGCGAGGTGCTGGAGGAGGTGAAGCGCCCGATCACCGTCAACCCTGTGGCCGAGTACCGGCAGATCGGGATCAGGTCCCACGGACGCGGGCTCTTCACCAAGGAGGCGGTGACCGGAGAGTCCCTGGGGTCCAAGAAGGTGTTCTGGGTCGAGCCCGGTGACCTAGTAATCAACATCGTCTTTGCCTGGGAGGGTGCGGTCGCGATTGTGCCTCCGCATATAAAGGGATACTGTGGATCGCACCGGTTCCCGACCTATCGGCGGCTCGATGGTGGAGACGCCGAGTTCTTCCGACTTTTCTTCTCCAGCAAGGTAGGCACGCGGCTCCTAGCTATCTGCTCTCCCGGCGGGGCCGGACGTAACCGTACCCTGAACCGCAAGCGTCTGATGCAGTCACCGGTCGGCATTCCCTCGGCTTCAGAGCAGAAGCGGGCGATCTGCGAGTTGCAGGCGCTAGAGGCGCCTGTCATGGCTGTTCGCGCCGAGGCCAACCGACTGCGTGCCGTGCGTGCAACTCTCCTGTCCGGTTTGCTGGACCGAACCATCGAGATTGAGTCTGCTGAGCTAGGGGTCTGAGCCGTGGCGAAGGGCATTCGAGAGCGTGAGCTTCAGAACCTGATGATCCAGTGGTCCCTCCCGATGGGATGGGGGTTCACCGCGGGCAGGTCGCTACTGCGTGAGACAACGCAGACGGTGGTCGCTGGCGAGCTGCGGGATGCCATCGTCCGACTCAACCCGGGGATAGTCGACGGGTTCGACGTGGACGCGGTGGTCGAAGAGATCATCGGCACGGTCAACGCTGTTGAAGGTGGGCTGGTCCGCGCCAATGAGCAGGTGCTACGCCTGCTGCGCGGGCATAAGGAGTTCCGGGACGCCGACGGCGTGTGGCGCGCCCTGAGGGTCATCGACGTCGAGCACCCAGCCGCCAACACGCTGATCGTTTCGGACGAGGTGACCATCACCGTCCCCGGGAAGACCCCCCGCCGGCTCGACCTCGTGTACTGGGTCAACGGGCTGCCGCTGGTCGTGGTCGAGGTGAAGTCGCCGACTGCGAAGTCTGGGTGGGCTAAGGCTGCGCGCGAGATCAATGATGTATACGCCACCGAGTACCCGTGGTTCTTCACCCCGAACGTCTTCGCCGTGGCCTCCGACGGGCTGAAGCTGCGATTCGGCGCCGTTGGTGCGCCCCTGAACCTGTGGCAGCCGTTCCGGTCCACCGCCGACGACGAAAGCCTGTCCGGGCAGGCTGACATGCAGCGTTCCGTGGAGCTGCTGCTCAACCCGGCGACCGTCCTGGACATGCTCGCCAACTTTGCCCTGTTCGACACCGCAGGGGGTGGGGTAGACAAGAAGTACCTGCCCCGCTACCCGCAGCGGGAAGCCGCCCACCTGATCCACCAGAGAGTCCTCGCCGGCGGCCAGAAGGGCCTGATCTGGCACCACCAAGGCAGCGGGAAGACCCTGCTGATGGTGTTCGCCGCCTCGCTGCTGCTGGCCGATACCCATACCGACTCACCCACGATCATCTTGCTCTCGGACCGGACCGATCTCGTGCGGCAGACCTCCGGGGTGTTCACCTCCGCGATGGGAGACGCCTACTTCCACCAGCCGAAGACCAGTCAAGACTTGCGGTCCCTGCTCGCCAGCGACGTGCGTGGGGTCATCTCCACGACCGTGCACAAGTTCGCCGAAGCCGGCAAGAGCCTGTCTAAGCGAGACAACA
Organism: Micromonospora sp. WMMD730; assembly: GCF_049178955.1. Classification (NCBI taxonomy): domain Bacteria; kingdom Bacillati; phylum Actinomycetota; class Actinomycetes; order Micromonosporales; family Micromonosporaceae; genus Micromonospora; species Micromonospora sp. WMMD730. Next base: position 5,916,229 of record NZ_JBMHML010000002.1, on the reverse strand, counting down.
TCATCGTGCTGGTTGACGAGGCGCACCGGACCCAGTCCGCCAAATCAGAATCTCTGGCCGGGCAGATGCGCGCCGCGATCCCTCAGGCGAAGTTCTTCGGCATGACCGGCACCCCGCTGAGGAACCTCGCCACCGACACCTTCGCCCTCTTCGGCGACGAGGCCGACCCGGGGCGAGTGCTACACCGGTATTCGGTGTCCCGGTCGCTGCGGGACGAGGCGACCGTCCCGGTCATGCTGGACCCGCACCCGGTGTCCTTCGAGATGAACGACCAGAAGTTGCAGGCCGAGTTCGACCAGTTCGCCGACGACTTCGACCTCGACGACCCCGACCGTGAGGCACTGTCTCGCAAGTTCGGGCGCCTGACCTCGGTGTTCGCCAACCCCGACCGTATCCACACGGTCTGCCAGGACATCGTGGACCACTACCTGACTGGTGCCTACCGCAACGGCCTGAAGGCTCAAGTCGTGGCCTACAACCGTGAGCTGGCCGTGGCATACACCGACAAGATCAACGAGCTGCTGGCCGGCTTCGAGGCATCGCAGGTACTCGCCGAAGTGGGCAAACACGACCGAATCACGGCCGAGGTGAACATCTCCGTCTCGGACTCCAAGGACGAAGACCCGGCCATGCGGCCGTACCGGCTCTCGGAGGCCGAGGAAGAGGGGCAAAAGCGGCGGTTCCTCACCCCGGACGACCCACTCTGCTTCCTGGTGGTGACCGCGAAGCTGATGACGGGATTCGACGCCCCCAACGAGGGCGTCCTCTACCTGGACAAGCCTCTGAAAGCCCACACCCTGTTCCAGACGATCACTCGCCCGAACCGCACCTGGGTGTCACCGACCGGGTTCGTGAAGACCTCCGGCGTGGTCGTGGACTATATCGGGCTGGCCGAAGAGGTCCAACGGGCCGTCGTCGATCCCACCCCGGAAGGGTCCGGCAAGGGCGGCGGATTTGTCACCGACGTGTCCGAGCTGGTCGCCGAGTTCCGCACCACCTTCGCCCGCATCGAAGACCTCCTCGCCGACGTGGACGACCTAGACCTCACGGTCCACGGATATGAGTCCGTGCGAGCCATCAACGTCTTCCTGGACGCCAAACCCGGCTCCGCCGAGGTTTTCAGCAGGGACTACCGCCTGCTGGCCCGCCTGTACTCCCTCATCAGCACCGACAAGCGGATCGCCAAGTACCGGGACGGCTTTGGGCTGTTCGGGTCCGTGTACACGACCCTGTTCAAGAGGTCCTCTGACGAGGAGCGAAAGGAACGGCTGGCCGAGTTGGGGCCGATGGTCCTGGAGATCATCAACGCCCACGTCCATTCCTTCGCCGTGGTCGCCTCCCAGGAGGAACCCCTTGTCCTGGACGCCCAGGGCATCGCCATCCTCAAGGAGCTGATGGCCCTCGTCCGCTCCAAGCCTGGCAAGGACGACGGTGAAGACGAGAAGCCGCCGTCCGCAGCGGAGATCCTGGACCGGATCAAGGCCGCCCTCGACAAGGGAGTTGAACCCGGGTCTGCGAAGTACACCGCCCTCGCGGAACGGATCAGGCTCCTGCGGGACCGGATCATCCAGACCGCCCAGGACGCCCTGGACTTTCTCTCGGAGGCACTCCGGATCGCCCGCGCCATCGTCAACGCCGGGAAGCATCCTGAAGAAGCTGTCGTACTGGACGACGACCACGTGGGCGTCCTGTCACGGATTATCCACGACCACGCACCCGCCGGCCTCACCATCACGGAAAGGAACCTGGCCGAGGAGATCGACCAAGTGGTCACTCGCACCCTCGCCCAGTCGTGGGACAACGCCGACGCCCGCAACCGAGGCGTCCGCCGTGCTACCGCTGCGGTCTTCCGCCGGTACATGCTGAAGCCAGTGGGGGAGCCGTATGACTCCACCGTCGCGTACATCGAAGCCCACTACCTAGTGGATTGATGAATGCGTGGAGCCACAGCACATCTGGCGGGCCGCCGACAAGCACGAAAGGGGTTGGCGTGTACCCCCGAGGGCAGAGGCAGGCCCGGCTGAACTACGAGCCCTTCCCAGAGGTAGTCCACCGGGACTGGGTCTGACGCCTACCTGGCGAAGGTTCCTGAAATTCAGGAGGATCCGATGGGTTATGTCACGATATCGTGGATCGGCGTCTCGCCGAGATGGGTTGGATGTTGGCCCTGCTCGATGAGGCGGTCGACGAGGGCTCTCCCGGCGGGAGTGAAGGGGCCGGCGAGACTGAGCCCAGGCCAGCGTTGAGCCAATGCTGGCCATACATCGGTGACGGCCGCTCTGCCGCGTTCGTAGGGATGCAGGTAGACCCAGGTAGCGCGAGGCACGGGCTGAGGCAGACCTTCGTAGAACGCGGTTGGATCGATACCGATCGCGCCAGCGATAAGGCTGCCGTAGGCGATGAGAAACCGACGGGTTGGGATCAGGACGACGACGCCGTCTGGCTCCCCGGCATCGTAGGGGGCGAAGTCATAGCCAGTCTCACGGCGAAACTGTACTGCCATCTGCGCCGCAGCGCGCCGCAACGCGATCGGGCTGCTCGGATCGACGACGATGCTGTCGCCAAGGCGGTCGGCTTTGGCCAGCTGAGCGTCGGGCAGGTAGGGCATTCGGACCGTAGTGCGTCTGATGACCCCTGCTGCACCTGGATCCTGGTACCCCACGCTCGCCTCCATTGCGTATCGAAGAATCGAGAAGAAACGGTCCTCGCAGAGTATCGACTGCATCGGCTGCGCCGTCGTCGGATGCGGCTTCAGGCGTGGCTGTCTCGGTCGTCGGTGAAGCTCCCCCGGCCGCGCTGCCGGTTCAGCCAATCCGTTCGAGCGGGCGGCGTTCGACGGCCGGGGGAAGTGTCATACCCCGCGCCGTCCGACCCGCCGATATCCCGCATGATCGGGTGGCGATCGGCTTCGGGCAGCTCCAGCAGCGACGATGACAATGCGCTGGGACGGCGTCCCGCTGTCAACGCCGGCTCAACCACTTCAAGCGGAGCGGACTGGTACTGGTGAGCGGCATGGCTACGCCCGACGTCGCGAGCCTGTGGTGACGGCTGGGGATGAACGGACGCTACTTCGCCGCGCACCGAAGCGCCGACCTGGAGTTGGTTGACCAGACGTCCGGACGGCGTGACCGTCGCTTCGGTCCACGAGGACGATGCGGAGACGAACACCCGGCCTGCGAGGAGGAACCCCAATGCTGGCCCGGTCTTCGGCTGGAGTTCAGCCAACACCACAGACTCCTCGGTGATCGGGTCTCCCCAGTGCCGTAGCACGGTCAGTCCCAGCGCAATCGGACTGACCGGCACGTCCGCCTTGCGCTTCGCGTCGCGCGCTGCGAGCAGTTCGGCCCGCAGGCGATCCGCTGGTTCACCTTCGGGAACGCCGGCTTTGATGCACAGCGCGAGGTACATCGACTTGAGTAGCGCCAGGCGGCAGCGATTCTGATTCGGTGGCGAGACTTCCAGAGTTACATCACCGCCAGCCGCCAGAATCTCGCCGACGGCAGGATCCCAGCGCCCTTCCGGCAGGAGGACGAACTGTCCGTCGGATGTCCAGCGTCTCAACAGCCGGCTCGTTTGCCGCCTGCCGGGGACCGCGGCCGATTGGAAGGACGACGTCGACCAGGCTTCGTCGAACCAGTCGACCAGGTCGGCTTCCAGGAGAGTCCCGAAGCTGTTATTGCACCGGGCGCAGGTCAGGGTCATCCGCGTACCGCCGAGCCGCTGTGGCGGTACGTGCTCCTCTGTCGTCGCCGGGTCACCGCAGATGGGGCAGTCATCGAACATGCGCGGGCGCAGCACCTCGATCAGCCGCAGCGGTGCCGTCTCAGTCGACCCCGGCGGCTCGATCCCAAAGCTCAGCGAGCCGCCGTTCGCGCGATTCACCGACATTGCCTCGGGTGGCCGTTTACGCAAGGAGCCACCCTCGCCCCGGCCAGGCTACGTAAGGGGGCATCACAGAACCGAGCCGATCGCCGCCGTGACCTGATCTAGGCCATGCTGCGCCAGCTGCCGTGCTTCCTCTGTCGCTGCCTCCTTCGCGATCGGGAACAGGAAACCCTTGAGCATGGCGACGCCGCGACGAAGCTTGCCCGGCTCGGGCTGCTCCTGCTGCACCTCGGCGAGGACCTCGTTCGCCGCAGCCTCGATGTCCTGCTGATCCCGCGGCGTTAGCCCGTAGCCGGGAAGCTGCTGAAGGATCGCCACAACCGCTTCCACGAGCGGCTGGAACTCCGGCGAGACCTGCTCCGCGATGTTCTGCTGCTGCGTCACATCGCGGTTACCCCACGCGAACTGGCCACCCTGAGAAGCGCCATGGAACACCGGCCCATGGTTGATCGTCGGGCCGTATCCCTTCTGGTCGCGCAGGTAGTCCGCCACATTACCCTCCCAGTCAATCGCGCAGTCGATGCCGTCAGTGGTCACCTCGGCGCGTACGGGACCGCGAAGCTGGTCGACCTCGATCCCCTCGATCAACCCCTTGGCGGATAGGTACTCGGCCGCTTCCTGGATCTCGACGTCCGTGAATCGGACGCCCTTCCAGACCGACCCGTCGTCCTGGCCGAACTCCCCGGTGATCGGCATGTGCACCTGGGCGATCCGCTGCCGGTAGAACCAGTTCAGCAGACCCGACCGGCACGCGCGCGCCCGTAGCGCAGGGTCGGCCCGACGGCGCCGCTGCTCTCGCACATAGGCGATCCCGAAGGCGGTAAGGATGCCGCAGGGGTCGCCCATGCCCGAGCCCTTGTCGCTGACGAGCCCTTCGTCGCGGCAGTACCAGAGCAGCGTGTACGCGCCATCGAGATCTAGGCCGACGCTCTCAGCGAACTCCATGATCGGCACATTTTCGGTGGAGGTGCCGTTCGCCTTGTCGTACAGCCAATCCACAAGCTGATCATGAAATGCGGCAGCGTCGCCCATAGCTGATCTTCCTCACCGCCGGCAACAGGTTGCGCACACGCTACACGCGGCCACCGACAGGTAACGTGCGTGACGACCCCGGTTCGGCCGAATCGCGGTAGGGCAGCCGCGTCGCGATGGGTGTCACCTCCGACCGGTACAACTAGCCCATGGCCAACACCGAAGACCTCCCACCCAGCGGTCGTCAGCATCGCCGAGTACCTCGCCCTGAAGGCCAAAGGCTACGACAACCACCTGAAGTGGAACGAGTAGGCCATGTTCAAGGCCGATCTCATGAACGTCCGCCGCCGCTGGTACGGGGTCGCGCCTGATGCCTTCGCCGGGAAACTCCGGAGCGAAGGCATGCGTGAGCAAGACATCGTCGAGCTTGTCGACTGGCTGAAAAAGGCTCAGGCGGGCCGGCGTCTCGTCCCGGATCGCTCGTACCGAGACTTCGTCTTCAATCCCCCTCCTGAGGGGTTGGACAGCGGACGGGGTCATCAGAGCAGGGACTGGTGATGCTCATCGCGTGACACGACGAAGGCGCCCGTAGAAGCGAGGACGTGGGAAGGTGACGTCAGTCGACGCTTCGACGTAGTCTTCGCAAGGCGGTGCCCTGAGCGTCGCATCGCGTGCCGTCTGAGTGCGGAGAGCCACCACCGGATCGATCGGCGTCTCGCTACTCGAGCGACAGAGCAGTGGAGGGGCAACCACTATGACAATCGAGGAATCGACGCCGCCGGTGGTGGCCATTGATGACGAGCCCTGGGAGGTCATCGGTCACGCTGGCCGAGCCAAGCTGCTCGTCGTGCTGGTCCGGCGTGGCCGACTTTCGACCATCCTCGGCCTTGACCCGGACGCGCTGACCGTCATGGGGCACATTACCTGGACTACTGGCTCAAACGATCACGTCGGTGAGGTCAAGGACGCCTGGGTCCGCGAGGACAGGACGGAGCGCGGCATCGGCGTTGTCCTGTGCCGGGCCGCGCGGGAACTGGTCGGTGTTGACATCTGGACGGGGTTGGCGGTCCCGGACAGTGAGGACGAAGTGTGCTCGTTGCAGGATGCCGACGCCATCAGCACGCGGCAACCTGATCCGATCGTCGATCTAGTTGACGGAAGTTCGGCGGCGGAGGATGTGCACATCGTGTTCCACCGCGAGGGCAGCGCGGTCGTCGTGGCGCTCGCGGCCGACACCCTCGCCTGGATCGGTCACCTTGCATGGACGATTATCCGGCCAGGCGGGCGCCTCGACGGCCTTGAAGCCGGGCTGATGGTAGGGGAGGTCAAGCGTGTCGACACGCGCAAGGAGTTCCGTAAGAGGGGTGTCGCCGACCGGATGTACCGCCGGGTCCGCGAAGTAGCGGCCGGACAAGGCTGGCCGGTCGAGGTGGACCATCACCCGGACCGAACGGTATCGGGTGACCTCTGGGCAATGAAGGTCAGTGGCTGGCGGCCCGCGCTCTCTCGCGGGAGGCACATGCCGGACCTCAACGACTTCATGTTATGGGGGTTTCCAGGCTCCGTGGACCGGCGCATCGACAGTCAGTGAGACGGTGTGGGCCGCCATTCGGACAGGGCCATCCAGCCAGATCGAGTGCGCTCTCGCCGATATAGTGATGGCCGGCAGACGCTGTTGCCTGAGTGATCTACGTGAGGTAGCGCTGTCACGAGGTTCAGGGCCGGTGATGGGTTGACCGAATTCGGCGGCCCTCGCACCGCTGGCCGTGTTTGCTTGCGACCTACAGCTGTGACCTTGATGCCGTCTGCAGCGGCCTGATCCTGCCCCACGGCCCAGGCCGACTGCTCCACAGTGGTCGGGGCCCTCACCTGGCTCTCTGAATTATAAGATAAGCCGCTATTTGTGCATCTTCGACCAAATCGGCCTTTCGTTACGCTTCGCCGGACTGATAAATCGTAGGTCGGATAGGGCACTCCACCTTGTCGCCATGGCCCTGGCCCGATCCACGGTTGTGCGGGTCGGCGGCGGACAGATGGCATCAGGGTAGACGAGACGGAAGGTTTTGCCCGCGCCCAACATCTAGCGGATGTTCGTGGCTAATTAATCGTGGAGGGCACGCCAACGTGTATGAGACTCTCTTCTTCTGTCGTTATGCACCGAGTTAGCTGGTAACTACCGCCAGGAAGCTTCGAGGCGACGGGACGCATTGCCGTGTTGTAGAAGCTTCTCAAAATGAACTCGACGAACAGGAATGGCGTGAGCGGTGCCGTGGTCGCAATGCGACAGTTGGTATACTGCCCGAGCGTGAGGTGCGAAACCGGGTGCAACAAACTAGACGCAACGCCGGGGCGGGCGTCATAGTCAAAACGAAGCGGCACGCTTACCGCCTTCTTGTCGATCACGTCGGCGTAGAGGATGTCCTCTTCATACAGCTCTGGATCGTTCTGATAGTCGAGGAGACTTGGGGAGGGAAGAAAGGCCAGGCGTGATTGCACAAGCATCCCTCCGCCGAATGAGTAGGTCAGCTGGAGCATGGCGCCATCAATCATGAGGACGTTGAAGGCACGATCCCCCTGCAGCTCCTTGTGCATCTCCGGATATGGTCGATCCTTAAGCATGGGAGCGAACGAGGTTGTGTTGGAGAAGCTGACGACAAAGGCGTCTCTGCCTGTTTGGACCTCGACCGGATAGTTTTGGTCCTGTGAGAATCCCTGCTCGATTAAGAAGCCGGTCAGATCCTGGATCTCTCTGGCGACTCGCCTGTGCGGGTGGGTGGAGCTACTCATCGTCCTGCTCAAGAATGGAGCGAAGCTCCGCTCGAACACCATCGTCAAGGTCGCCTGGCAAGATCTTTCGAGCGCGGATACTCTGCAACAGGGAAGCCAAGTCTTGGTCATGTTGCTTGACCAGCCTCGCTTGCTCGGGTGAGAAGTCACGATGAACGACCTGTAGGCGATTGCGCTCTGACTCCGTGGGATACGTAAAGCGCAGCTCGAAGTTTGCTCTCCGCGTGGCTTCGAACTCCTCTTTTAGGCGCACCATGTCTGGGCCAACTCCAACCACCCGAACCCAGGCCTTACTTCTGGTGATAGCTGTAAAGAGGCGATTTCGTACTGTCGCCAAATTTCTCTGAGCGCCATATGATTCATGGGCATTTATAACGTAAACCATTGCGGCCTCGTTGCCCTTGGCTCTGTGGATCCCGGAGAAGGTCACGCTCTTTTCTAACTCTGGCCTGAAGAAGACATCCGCTGTTGTGTCTACGCCGGCCAGGTGGTTGGTTACACCCTTATCAAATAGGAGCTTTCGGATTCGGCCAACGCCTGCGCCGCTTGTCGTCAGGGGGTCGGGATTCACCACGACAATGTCGTCTGGGCGAAGTTCATCCATTGTTAGGTTCTCTTGGATCTGTGCGGCGATCCACTCGGCCTGCTCGCGGGTGTCATTGAAGACATGAAACTGAACGAGGTCGTCAATCAGCGAGTGCGCTTCCAGGAAACCCGGACTGGTATCAGCAGTTCGCTCCAGCGTAACCGCACGCCCGTCCCGGAGCGCGCCCTCCTTCACGCGATACCCGATGTCCTTCCATAGGTCCGCCTCATCGAACATCTGCACAAGTCCAGTCTTCTCGTTCCCAGCGGGCTTCCGGTAAATGCCAAACCCTAAGGCGTGGGCGGTGACTAGCACTGGCCTGGAATTTCGGTAACACTTGCTTAGTATGATGTCTCGTCGTGCCCCTAGGTCGTAAGCACTTCCGTCAAACTTCACCTTCGGACGGCCGGTTGCGTCGAGCCCGAAGATACTCTCGGCAGGGGGAACACTGCTGTTCGAGAGATTTTGAAGCTCGTCGTACGCGTAGACCAGTCGTTTTGGGTCCCGGAGCATCAAGTAGCAGAGGTTCAAGAACTCTGGAGGCAGATCTTGCGCCTCGTCGATTAGTACGGCGTCGTATGTCTGGTTAGGATCTGGGACCGCATCCAAGGCGGCGCGGCAGGCTCCCTTGAACGCATCGACTCGGCCGAACGCGTTTTTGGCGGCGCCGTAATCGAGGTATTCTGTTCCGTTCTCATTGCAGAATTCATAGTAAATGCCTTCGCGGGTTGACCCGCCACGGGCACCCCACGCGTTTATTACACGCAGGTTCGACCAGTCTGGTTCCTCGCCGGTTGCCTCAATAGCAAAGAGGTTGATGAGTCGGACCAGATGGCCTTTTAGTGAACGTGTATTGAAGGTGACGGCGATGCGCCATTCGGGGTGTTGAGCGTGCAGGTAGGCCGCTTTAAGTGCGAGGACGATGGTCTTGCCGGAGCCAGCCAAACCCCTGATCCTCTGAACTCCCTCGACTGTCTCGATGACTGCCTTGCCCTGAAGGTTGTCGAGAGTCGCGATGGCTGCTTCCAGATGCTGCAGCTTGGCACCGCGGGATGCTGCATTCTCAATCTTCCGACCTGAACGCGCCTTGCGGATTGTTGAGATGTTCTGGATGGCTGAGAGCGTCCGCTCGTAAATTTCAGGCCGGGCGCTCGGCCACGTCAGGCCGGAGAGCGAGGATTTGAGATTATCGTCGTTCGCAACGATGTATCCGGCTTCGTCCGGTTGCGGCACGCGGCTTAACGCCGGAGCGTAGGTAATTGTGTGGATTTCGATGGCCAGTTGTCGTCGTTGTACAAGCTCCTTGTATCCAAGCAGGCGAGATCCGAGCTTGGTAGCGGCATCGTCCTGGCGCTCATCGTAGCCACTGACGTCAGAGCCCTCCACCAAATCGAAGATAACGACGCCTTGCGTTGGCGATACATAGACGGCATCGATAGGGTGCTTGCCCTCTACCCCGCCAATGATGGGGTAGCCGATGAAGAGTTGACCATCAAGACCTGTCGTGCCTTCGAAGAACCTAGCGAGGCTATCGCTAGCCACGGGCTTGTCGTTGGTGCCCTTAACAATCGTGGCGTTTCCTGTCATTGCTGCTGTTCCTCGATCCGCTGCCGAAATCGTACGCTTCGGTTTGGTCGCCTCGCTGGCAGCGAGCGCAGCGGCAACTGCACCGACTACCCCTGATCTAACTACGTTAAGGCATCGCGGCCAAGGGCTGACGGAAGCCGGCGTTGAGTCACTCGCTCCGCGTGAGTCCGTTGGGGACGACGAACGGAGGGACTCACTGGCTCGCCCTGGTGCCGACCAGCCGGCCAGCCTGCTTGGGTTCCTCCTGTCATCCTGTGGGCCGTGAAGCAGAGCTGTGGCGACGCCGATGGCGACGAGTCGAAGGAGGCCTCGATCACCGACAGCCCTGGCCGACTGTCATGGCATCATGGGGGTGCCGGCCGACTGTGGCTTGTTGGCTGCGTGCTGGTCGTCCCAAGTAGCGACGTCGGCAAGGATGTCAGGCGGCTCGCGAAGGTCTCCTCAGCAACGACCGGAGTGACCAGTGGCGTAGCCGTTCGGCCGTGGTTGGCCGGGAGGCCAACCGAACAAGGTCAAGATTCGGGCCGATGTCTTGGAAGTCGATTTCTGGCGAGCCGTGCGTAACAAGGATGCTGTTGATTGATGTTGTTCGGCGGAACTCTTGGATCCATCCCTCTGTTGCATCAGGCTCGCTTGTATCCACCGGAATTCCAGAACGGCGCGAGTAACCGCAGTTGGTGTAGCCGATGTACCATGTCAGATACAGGCCGGGATTACCCCAGTAGTAGCGTTCCCAATAGCTAGATCTCCTGGCCCCTAGCCATCCAGAGCGGTCCAGGTGCTCTGGAACTTCATCGTCTAGGGCTCCGTCAAAGACTGTTCGGCCGAGCTTCACCCACCTATCCTCGGGGGTCACCACTCGGATTCGAGGGGAGAACCAGCGGTTTGCTGTAGTAAGCGAGTACGCCACCACTGCATCCCCGGCATCGCCGTGGGTCGTCCAAGTGACTAAGTAGCCATCTCGATCGAGCACCCAGGTTCGTACGGTCAGGTCTGCCTCGGCCCATGCCTCCTCGGAGGGAGCCCTGCCCGTGGCTCGGCCTTCGAAGGTTGGATGTCCGAACAACTCCTTTACTAGGTCCGGGTGTATTCCGGGCACGAGTCGGTCGTAGCTCCTTGTCCAACCTCGACGCCGGCCAAGAGTCCGTCTCCACCAAGCGCGCAGGAGCGTGAACAAGGTAATCGACGCGACAACAGGGGGTACGGTTTTCAGCGCATCTACGAGCCAGGGCAACCAGTTCACAGTAGGATTATCTGACATCCATCCTGGCCACGCACGCCCTGAGCACGAAAGCTCCGGGTTAGCAGGGCCATTAGTGGTGATCGGCCCGAACACCAGCATCCCATGGACTCTATGCCGTCAATTCCGGCAGGATAGCGGGGTGACAGGGTCAGTCATCGTCGAACCAACCGTCGGCGGCCGCGATCTCGGCAAGCGGTGGCTGAGAGGATAGTGCCGAGGCCAGTGTTCGCGCAGCGCCCAAGACTACATCAACCGGCCACTGCTCGGGACTAGCCAAGACCCTGCGGGCGAACCCTGCGGTCACGGGGCTGACCCTGAGGCTGGGGTACAGCGTGCCTGGTGGGATGAAGGGTCGCGTGCCGGCGAACACGGTCTGCTTCGGCGGCCGGTTTTGGTGCTCGTCCATGAGTTCGAGCGCTAGTCGTGTTACGTCCTCGCGCAGCCTCAGCACTGCGGGTAGATCCTCCAGAACGATGCGGGCGAGCTCGGGACGTGTGGTGTCGAACGCCACCTCGTAGAGCAGCAGGGCGGCGATGGGGCTTGGCCGGACCCTGCGGCTATGGAGCTGCGTGTGAAGGTCGAGTCGTCTTGGCGCGGTCTGCGAGCAGAATCGGTGCACGGTCGCGAGGACGCTTGCAGTGTGCTCTGGCGACATTGCTAGAAGGAGTTCGTCGGCGGTATTGATGCAGGCGGCGACCACTTGGGCCTTCGCGCGCAACGTCAGAGCGCAGAGCCAAGTCCGGGCGGCGAGGGGGTCGGTGGCTGGCGGGCGCTGGCGAGTCCACCAGCCGACGTCGGCATTGTGATGACCTGCCTGTCTTAGCCAGGCGGCGACGCCGTTGACTGTCGCCCCTGCCCCTATCTGTGGTTTGCTCGGGAGGAAGCTGATGCTGTCCGGCGTGGCGACAATGGCCTCGCGCAGCAGCCAGCTGTCACCGAACGCGGCAGTGAGAACCTGAAATAGCTGGCGCCACGAGTCCTCGGCGCGCCAGTCCCCGTTCTGGTGAGCCGCGGCGAGGCTCGCAACGATGTCTGCACAGTTCATCGGTCCAGCGATCGGATCTTGGCGTTGTTGTCGAGCCGTGGCGCACCCTGCGGCACTGGGGCGTAGACCGGCACGTCGGTGGTCGTAGAAGTGCTCGGGGTGGGCGTGGCGCACTAGCTTGGACAGTGGCCGCTCCGGCTTATCGCTGCTGGAGCGTGCCGGATCGAACTGGAAGCGGTCGGCCAGGTCGTCGAGACACAGGCGAATCAGCGGACCCGAGCTGATGTCGCTGTTGGCGGCAATCAGCAGCGGGAGAACCGCCGCGCGCACCCCGGAGTCCTGCTCTTGCTCGACACAGGCGATGAGATGCTCGGCATCTGCTGTGGTGAGCTGGCTTAGTGCGCCGAGGTGGGCCGCTGTTCTAAGCCATACCATGGTGGGCTGCCGCACCTCCGGGCTCCACCACCACTGGCGAGCAGCATGGAGTGTGTCGTGGGTACGCAGCAGGACGGCCAGGGCATCGCGGAGCGCTGGGACGCTCTCTTTGAGCAGACGTTCGCGGGTGTAAGTGACCACTTGCGAGGCAGGCCCTTGAGAGAGACGTACCGGTTCACCGGTGTCGTCAATGAGGCCGTCGGTGGCGAGGAGACATTGCGGGCCCTCAAGGGCGGCCTCGACCGCGCCCCGCACTGCAACGGCCGTCAGGCCTTGGTAGACCTGATCACGCAGCAGCTGCAGTAGGATTGCACCGGTGAGCGGCAGTACGTCGAACGGTGTCTCGGCGCGTACCTCCCGGACTATCGTTGGCAAGCCCTTGAGCTCTGCCTCGCTCCACATGCCAACGAAGAACCGTAGGACGTTAGACCAGTAGGGCCGCTTGAGCAGCTCGCTGAGGCGAGCATCTTTCGTCCCCCTTCCACGTGGTTGCGCTCGTTCTGCGAGGTAGCTGGCGGCAAAGTACTCCTGTAGCGGCTGCACCTCGAACTCGATGACGCCGGATGCTCGCTGCACCAAGCACACCACCCGAGAGGTCACCGAGGTGAACAGGGTTGTTAGGTCTGGGCTATTTTCGTCGTAAGCGGTCAGGAACTCGCCGATCAGCATTCTGAGATCGGCAAGGGGGATGCCGCCGCTGCTCGCACGGCGCTCGGCTGCGGACTGCAGGTGCCAGGCGAGGAACCGGTGCAGGGCCAAGACCAGCTTGCGGTGCGCGTCCACGATCGGTTCTTTGGGACTTTCCCGATCGAAGAACACCTTGACGTAATCGGCGTACAGTTCGGTGCGCTGTTCTGGAAGGATCCGGCGGCGCTGCAGCAGGTGCAGCAGGATCGCCATCTGCATCGGGCTGGACGCTAGCTCTGCCACATGCGGAAGGTGCAGGTTGGCGATGAACTGGCGCCATAGCGCATCGGTCGCGGCGGTATCTAGCTCGCTCTGCTCAGCCCAGCGGCGCAGATAGGCAAGTTGCAGCCGCTTGGTGAGCCGCTGCATAAGTAGGTGTGGAAACCGTGGGCCTAGTTGCTCGAGGGCACCGCTAGCACCCGGCCGGGTGGTGACAGCAATGACGACGTCAAAGTCTGGTCCGGCGAGCCGTGTCGCGGTGCGCCCGATCTGATCGGCGACCCGCTCGCGTGTCGTGAGGTCAGCAACCTCGTCCAGCCCATCGAGAGCTAGTAGGACCGGATGCTCGGCTAACAGCTCGGCGAGGTCGTCGGTGGTGAACCGGCGGCCGCTATGTTCGCCGACATGCCAAGCGAGGTACTCCTCTAAGGCTTCGCTTGCGGAAGGATCCTTCTTGCGCCGCTTTGCCACTCTGGTCAGCCACGCGCCGTACTCGCGAAGCTCTACGCGAAACGGAATCCGGACCACGTGTGGCCGAATGCCCTTGGCGGACTTGAGGTACCTGCCGTCGTCGAGATGCAGGGACCGATAGACCTGGCAAACGAATTGCAACAGGGTCGTCTTGCCCTGTCCCGGACCACCGACGATCAAGGCGTTGCCGCGCCACGCAGCGTGTAGCAGCAGGAAGGAGGCCCCGGTCTGCCATTGGCCAGGGCCGTGGCCGGCCTTGCGGCCAACCTCCTCGACATCGGCGGTACCCAGCTGTTCCATCAGCCGATACGGGGCGCTGCCGGCTTCCCGGCTTGCCACGGGCACGTCGACGAATAGCTTGTCGACCGTCGGGCCGATCAGGTCCACTTCGCCGAACCGAATCGGGTCATCGAAGGCGTACCGGTCGCGCAGGTAGGCGAGGAGGATCCGGTCCCGGCGGCGAGCGTCCGAGGAGCCGTCGAGCTTTGTCAGCGCCAGGATCTGGTCGGGTGGAAGAATCCGGATGAACGGGCGAAGAAGGTGGTTGGGAGCAGCGCTCACCTGAGCATCGATGGTCTCCCGCCACCAGGGTAAGATCTCGATCGACCACGCCCTTGATCGATCCGCCAGCGCTTGGCTCAGCCGGTCGACGGTCCCGGTGTCGAGGTTCCCTGTGCCCTCGACGTTGGTGATCAGGTAGTAGGTCCTCGCGCCCCTCTCCACGAGGGCGATGATCTTCTCTGTCTCGCCGTCGAGTGCATCGATTAGCCAGGTGACTGGATCTTTGACCTTGTGTGGGGCGATGGTGAACTTGACCTGGTAGACGCTAGTACCGTGCAGGGCATCTCGCCCGCCGTCAGCCTTACCGATGGGCATTGCCTGCATGGTCGACCCCAGCGAGTGAGCCAGCAGCGCCTGAATGAGTTGCTGGAACTCGCGGTCGCCGAGGTCTTCGTACCGGTAGCGCACCCCGGCATGCTCTCACGAGGCACCGACATCTGCGGGCCGCACATCCGCCAGGCTTGTGGTCCAGAGTGAGGGGGGTGGGGCATCAATTGCCGTAGCCTGGGACGTGGATTCGTGGTCGCCGTCGCCCCTAGCAGGTGAACCTATGTGGCGTGGCACCGTCGATGACGATCTCGCTTACCGGTGCTCACGTGGCGTTGCGGTATCGATCTCCCGCCGACACGAACCTCTGCCGGTCGCGGGCGGGTCGCGATGAGGGCGGATGCTGGTCGTAAACATGCCGATGGTGCCCGACCCTGAGCAGAGGCAGATGGATCATGGCAACGTGCTGTCGGACCCCTCGTTTACCCCCCGAAAACCCACGTCGATGGGTGACAAACAGTGACAGGGAGCGATCATTGCGTGGGCATGTTTGGGCATCTCAGTGGCAATCTTCGACAGGCGGCGACATGTTGGGGCCGCTACTTTCGGTAACCGCGGGTTCGGGGTTCGAGTCCCTGGCGGCGCACCACCAAAAAGGCTCTGACCTGGGGTTTCTCTCTGGGTCAGGGCCTTTTGGGGTTTCTGCCGGTGGTCCGGTGTCTCGGTGGGCGCTCGGGAGCCGGTGGACCGTCCCGGCCCAGGGCGGACGAACGGCATGTCGGCGGCCACTCGGGCCTCAGCGTCGCCTGCGTGCGCCCGTCCGCTGTCGATGATCTTGCTTTATGGTCGGCTGGTGCGGACGTCGAGCCGTCGGTCGACGGAGGTGATCCGGGCTGACCCGGCCGGCGGCGTCACGTCTACGGTGGTGCTTCTCCAGCGGGGGCGCTGCCGTGTGCCGTGGACGGGGTGGCGGGTGGCGGGACTGGATCGCTAGTGTCCAGAATGGACGACGGTCCGGGCGTGATCGGGCGTCGGGAATGCCATCGTGCACCCGACAACTCGGAAGATCCGCAGGATCGGCTACCGCCAAACCGACCGCTGAGAAGCCTTTCCGGTGCTTGCCGCTCGCCGTGTCGATCGAATTCCTGGAGGGCCCTGACGCATGGATCCGCAGCCGCGTCCATTTCCGCCGAGTGATCTGTCGACCGCCCAGGTACTTCCCTCGGCCTATGGCTTCCCGCCGGCCTTCGAGGTCCCGTCGAGCGCACAGCTGACGCCAATGGCATCGGAGGAGCAAGCGGTGCCGGCTGCGGGCGGGCCGCTGGCACGAGACGGGGCTGGTTCGGCAGCAGCCCGGATGGCGGGGGCTGCCGGGCATGCTGTCGGGGTCGCGGGGTACCAGACACTGCGCGGCGCCAAGGCGGCCGGTACCAGGATCGGACGTTTCTTCATCGGTGTCGGGTACTTCTTCCGCGGTGCCAAGCTGTTCGTCACCACGCCCGGCCTCTGGACGTTCGTGCTGCTTCCCCTCACGCTGACCGGCCTGGCGCTGCTGGGACTGCAGGAAGCCACCGGGATGCTGGTCGAGCGGCTCACCGGTTGGCTGCTCGGGTTCGCGTCCGGCTGGCCCGAGGTAGTCCGTTGGATCATCGACAAGGTGTTGTGGGCCGCGATCAGCCTGTTCTTCCATGGCGCGATGACCGCGCTCACCGTGCCGCTGACCATGCTGTTCGGTGCGGCGTTCTTCCCGGCCCTGACCCGCGACGTGATCCGGCGCACCGGCGGGACGAACCAGAGAGCGCCGGCATGGTATCGCTCGGCGGCGGTCTGCCTGCGTCAGACGGTCATCGTCACCCTGGTTCTGCACGTGGGCTGGCTGATCGTTCTGCCACTGCTGTGGATCCCCGGCGTGAACCTCGTCGCGGCCTTCGGGGGTGGTCTGCTGTTCAATGGCTTTCTGATCGGCTCGTTGGTGCTCGCCGTGCCGCTGCACCATCATGGCGTGCGGGGTGTTGGCGAGCAGATGCGCTTCGCCTGGCGGAACCTCGGGTTCACGCTCGGCTTCGGTGTGACCAGCATCTGCGTCCTGATCCTGCCGGTGTTGTCGCTGCGAATGCTCACGCTGCTGCCGGTCAGCCCGGTGCTCGCGGTGCCGGGAGTCGCCCTGTACCTGCTGACCGCACCCTCCACCCTGGTCGGGGCGATCCTGCTACACCAGCGGATCGAGTCGGCCAGCAACGCCGGGACGGCCGGCGACATCGACTCCGCAGGGAGTGTTCGGTCGACCCAGCCCAGCGCGTTGCCGCCCGCGAACCCTGCGACCCAGGCTTGACACCTTTCGGAAATTACCTGCCGGAATTACCTGACGGGCCGATTCTCAGTGGGTGCTCGGGAGCCGTTGGGCCGTTCTTCTCAAGAGGCCAAGGCCGAAGCGAGACAGGCTCACCGGTGCGCCTCACCAAACCGGATGCCTTTCTGTCGGCAAGCAGACTGAAGTCCTCGCTCGGGTATCCGTGGTCGGCTGGATGGCTGCCCTGCTGATCTGGGTCGTCGATGTCCCCTCGGCGGCTACGGCGCTACTTTCGTCGGACAGTCATGATGCCCGGGGAGAGTAATGGGATATCGCTTCAATGCGCCGCCGAACTGGCCGACGCCGCCTGCGGGCTGGGTGCCGCCCACGGGTTGGACGCCGGATCCTGCCTGGGGCCCTCCTCCGCCGGGGTGGCGGCTGTGGATTCCGGACGTGCCAGCTCCGGCACCGGCGGCACCCGTTACGGCCGCCGCGCAGGCTGCTGGCGCCCCTGCCGTCGTCCTGCAGCAGCGCAATGGGAGTCCGGACATCCCTCTGTTCGGTGCCCGGGGCAAGGCGCGTGAACTGACCGTGGAGAACGCGCAGCTCCGCAGCGAGCTGGACCAGTTGCGCGTCGAGCTGACGGGCTTACGGGCGGAGATGTCACGGCTCGGTGTGCTGTCGGCGATGGAGTTGGAGCAGCACCGGGAACGTCTGACCCGGGAGATCGCCGGCCTGACAGCCAAGGGGGAAGCGCGGAAGGCCGAGCTCGATCGGCATCTGCGCGAGCTCCGGCAGCAGATCGTGGTCACGGAGGAGACGGCACTGCTGCAGGAAGCGGGCGTCTATCGGTACCGGCATCCCCTGTCGGACTCCGTGGCCTACAAGAGCCAGCTCAGCCGGCTTCAGGACCAGATCAAGGCGATGACGAAGAAGGACGGGGGCGCGGTCAAGGCCGCCACCGGATGGACGGTCAACGGCTCAGCCGCCGAGGGGCGGGTCATGGTCCGGGACTTCTCCAAGCTGATGCTCCGTGCCTACAACGCCGAGGCCGACAACCTGGTGCGCGGGTTGAAGCCCTACAAGCTCGACTCGGCGGTGGACCGGCTGGGGAAGGTGACCGCCACCATTGCCAAGCTCGGTAAGACGATGCAGATCCGGATTGCCGGGGAATACCACCGGATGCGGATCAGAGAGTTGGAACTGACCGCCGATTACCAGGAGAAGTTGGCCGAGGAGAAGGAGCGGGACCGGGAGGAGAAGGCCCGGCTGCGCGAGGAGCGACGCGCGCAGCAGGAGATCGAACGCGAACGCGCCCGGCTCGACAAGGAACGCCAGCACTACGCCAACGCCCTGGCCGCTTTGCAGGCCAAGGGCGATGCCGACGGTGCCGCCCTGATGCAGGACCGGTTGGCCCAGATCGACACCGCGATTCAGGACGTGGACCATCGGGCCGCCAACGTGCGGGCCGGCTATGTGTACGTGATCTCCAACCTCGGCGCGTTCGGCGAGAAGATGGTCAAGGTCGGCATGACCCGTCGCCTGGACCCGCTGGACCGGGTGCGCGAGCTCAGTGACGCCTCGGTGCCCTTCAACTTCGATGTGCATGCCCTGTTCTTCTCCGACGACGCTGTCGGTATCGAGGCGCAGATGCACGCACGGCTGGCCGACCGGCGGGTCAACCTGGTCAACCACCGTCGTGAGTTCTTCTACGCCACGCCGGAGGAGGCCAAGGAACACCTGCTGGCGTTGACCGGCAGCCTGCTGCAGTACGAGGAGGTCCCGGAAGCTCTCGAGTACCGGCAGAGCCTCACCCAGACCCAGGACCAGCCGGTTACGACCACATGACCTGCAGAGGTTGGCGGCGGGCGCCCAGTGGGCCGGTGGGTCCAACGGATCAGTCGCGTCCGCAGCCGTTCTGACACTGTCGTCAGCAACGGTCGCCGGCGGCCAGCCGCTGACGGCACGCCACAACGACCCACTGGTCGCCGCCACAGCGCGACATCGCCGTCGGTGACGGAGCCGTGGCCGGACCGGTGGCGGTCCGACCTGCGGTGGCCGTCCGTCCCGAGGACGGGCGTACACGGCTCGGCGATGCGCCGGCCCGCTTCCGGGCCGGTACGGTCCAGGGCTCGTCGTCTGCGCGGGGTACGTCTGTGACCAGGGCCGCAGGCGGGTCCGCCCTGATCAACTACCCTGGCGGGACGTACCTACCGAACCGGAGGACGAACTATGGCCCGTCCCTACCAGCCTGGACCGAAACAGTTCGTCTTCACCGCCGGTGACGACGACGACCAGCAGGTCTCGGTGGGTGACCCCCAGGAGGCGTACATGGCCTTCTCCGCGTTCTTCCGGGGGCGGGAGGCCGGGACCTACACCATCAGGGACGCAGCGGCGGGGCAGAGTTTGGTGCTCATGCCCCGTCAGGGGGTGATCTCCCGGATCAGGGGAGCGGACCAGCCCCGGGCGGAACATCTCCGGGCCGGCCGGGCCAACCGCTACCTGCCGAGCGCCATGCTGTTCTTCGAGAACGGCTACGCCGGCCTCGACCGCTTCGGTCAGTGGTTCTCCGACCTCTCCGACCTCGACGCGTCGCCGGAGACCCGGGGTGCCGCCTTCGCCGCGACGATCACGACCGAAGAGGCGGCCCTCCAGGAGGTCGCCCGGATCTGGGCGGACACCGGCTGTGTCGACCCGAGTGACCGGTACTACGTCTTCTTCCACGCGCATGAGGTCGACGAGGACCGGGCCGAACGGGCCACGGTGCTGAAACTGATCGAATTCCTCGGTCTGGAACGGGTCGACGCACCGGCCGGGGCCACCGGGGGTGAGGTGTGGGTGCGCACCGATCCGCGCCTCGAGGTCGAGTGTGCGCGGTGGTCGTGAGCGACGTCGTCTTCGCGCGGGGCGGCTGGCTTCCGCGGGTGATCCGCGAGGACGGCGAGCTGAAGCTGATGCTCGCGGCCGGGGCCGACGCCAACCACGAGCCCCGGACCTTCACGTTTCCGGTCTCCGCGGCCCATCTTGCGGTGATCCGGGAGGACCTGGCCCGACACCTGCTGCTGTGGAGCGCCGTACTGCCGCTGTGTGACGCGGCCGGAACCCGGGGCCGGCTCGACGAGAACGCCGCCGTCGCGCTCCTGGACCCGGTTCTGCTCGCCCCGCCCGCGGAGGTCGACGCGCTCTTCCGACGGATCGGGTGGGACCGGGGCCGGCTCGTCGCCCATGGGGCCGACCTCGATCTGCTTGACCGGGGTCAGCTCTGTGCGGCACTACGCCCGGCGACGGAGCGGGCGGACGAGAAGCGGGTTCAGGAGTACCACGCGGAGCGTCGTCGCGCCGAGCGGGGCGTCGTCCTCGGGCCGCTCGACGCGCAGGTTCTGCGGTACACGGGCCAGTATCTGCACGGCGCGACCCTGCCGAGGCGGCTGCCCGACGCCGTCGACCCCGCACTGTTGCCGGAGGTCCTGCGGGTGATCGCCACCGCCGAGCGGGCGGGTGCCGGGATGCGGATCGGTCTCGACCCGCGCCGGGGGAACCGGGCGACCGACAAGCGGGACTGGGATCGGCTGGCGTCGACGGTGGAGGCGGCCGTGCGTCGCGCGTACCCGGGGCTCGCCGACGACGCGGTGCGTACGGTGAGCTTCCTGATGTGCTCGGAGGCCGCGGACCGCGCCCGGAGCACGCCTGTCGACGATGACGACGGGACTCTCGGCGACCACGCCGACGCCGGCGGGGGTACGCGCAGGACGACCCTGTCGTTCACCGACGACAAGGGCGGCGCGAAGACGTGGGTACGGGACGGTTCGCGGTCCGCCTCCGCCGAGTTCTGGCAGTTCGTCGCCGATCGCTCCGCCGCGGACAACGAGGTGTTCACCATCGAGGACGAGGAACGCGGTGAGGGGGTCCAGTTGCACTTCTACGCGGACTCCCTCGCCCGGATCACGACGGTGCGCCTCGGTGACGGCGGGGCGGACCCGCAGTACCGGGTCGAGTACAGCCTGGTCGACGGGATCGGCGGGTACCGGACGCTGGTGAGCACCTTCATCCGTGGTGGCTGCGCCGCACTCGACCGGTACGGTCCCTGGATGGCGGATGTCGCCGAGTTCGAACGGGTGCGGCGTAAACGCGACGACGCCCGGTAGCCCGACGGGAGGGCGGAGGGTGGCGCAGTCACGGGTTCGCGTGCAGGGGGACCTCTACCACCCGGTGGTGCCGGCCGGTGCCGTCTACGTCGGGCGGCAGGGGTTCGGGTTGCGGCGTTCTCCGTGGGCCGATCCGTTCAGCCTTCGTGAGCACGGCCGGGCCGAGGCGTTGCGGCTGTACCGGCAGTGGCTGACCGGGCAGCCGGAGCTGGTGGAGCGGGCGCGGCGGGATCTGGCCGGGAAACAGTTGGCGTGCTGGTGCCGGGCGGAGGACCCTTGCCATGCCGACGTGTTGACCGAGATCATCGGTTGACGCGTAGCCGGTACCGGGTGGCGGACCGGCGCGGTGCGTAGACGCCGCCGATGCTGAACGACTGCGGTCTCGCCGCCTGGTTGCCGACGTAGAAGGCCACGTCCCGGTCGGCGGCGCAGAGCTGGGTGAAGAACCTGTGTCGGAGCCGGTCTTCGGCCTCGGCGTCGGTGAGCTGCGTCAGGCGATGTTGCAGGGCGACGAACTCCCAGTCCCAGAGGGTCTGCCGGTGTCCTCGGCATCGGCGGTCCGCGCACCGGTAGCGGTAGGTGCCGGTGAATCGCGGTGCCTCCGGCGGGCTGCGCCTGGACGGCTCCAGCAGGTCGAGCTGGTTGAGGTAGCTGGCGATCTTTCTGCGGTCCTCCGGCGACCAGCCGTCCCGTCGTTCGACCTTCAGGCTGGCGACGTCGGCGACGCGGACCAGGGCGATCGACCGCGCGCCGTGGTCGTCACGGGCCCGTTCGTTGAGCCGGCACATGGAGTCCTCGACGAGCGGGTCGAGAAGGCTGCGCCGGGACCGCCCGCTGGCGAGGTGCTGCTCGGTGGTGATGGTGTGCACGATCGGCCGCCAGCTTTCGCGGCGTGGGTCCCGACGGGCCGGCAGCGCGTCGAGGTGGACGATGTCGTACGGGCGGAACCTGCTGTCGGCGGCGAGTTCGCGGAAGTGGATCGGGTAGAGCCGGATCCACCCCGTCCAGGGCGGGGCCAGGCTGAGCGCGCCGACGCAGACCGTCTCGCCGTAGCTGGTGGAGGGGTTGGGTGCCGTCTTCACGGTGATCAGGAGGCGGAGCGTCACCGGCCGGGTGAGGACCGGCCTCGGGGGTGGCGGCACGTCGGTGCTCGGCCCCCACAGCGGAAGTTGTTCCAACGGAACCACCACCATCGCCCAGTGTGTCCGGGTGGACACGCGCAGCTACGTGAACAGCTTTGCATCGATGTCGATGAAATGCCACCCCGCTCGTCCGGCTGTATCGAGATCGTCGGTCGTCGATGCATGGAATCGATTGACTTGATAGTGGTGACCCGTAATGTGGGTGGGGGTTCGGCTTGGTGGCCGATCGGTGACAGGAGGCTCCGATGGGTGTACGACGACGGCGTGAGCCACGACCGGCCACGGTGATCGGGCTGGCCGGATCCCTCGTGGTGGGGCTGCTGGCGACCCAGGCGGGTGTCGGCCCGGCCGCGGCCGCCACCGACGGGCCCGCCCTGACCGTGGACGTCTCTGCCGCCCGGCACCGGATCAGCCCCGACATCTACGGCATGAACGGCGGGGATCCCGCGCTCGTCGCCGAACTCGGCACGCCGGTGGCCCGCTGGGGTGGCAACGCGAGCAGCCGTTACAACTTCCGGAACCACACCTACAACACCGGCAGCGACTGGTATTTCGAGAACATCGTCGCCGGGCCGGACAACACGGTCGAGGCGTTCGTGCGGCGCAACCGGGAGCACGGCACGAAACAGGTGGTCGCCGTGCCGTTGATCGGCTGGGTGGCGAAGGACTCGCCGTCGTCGCACCCGTTCGCCTGCGGCTTCCCCGCCACCCGCTTCCCGGAGCAGGACTCGTTCGACCAGTGGGACCCCAACTGCGGCAACGGCCGGCACGCCGACGCGAACCTGACCGGCGCGGTCCCCACGGACACCTCGATCCCGGCCGGCCCGGCGTTCGCGGGCGAGATGGTGTCGCATCTCGTGAACCAGTTCGGCCCGGCGGCCCGGGGCGGCGTGTCGATCTACGAACTCGACAACGAGCCGGTCCTGTGGAACTCCACCCACCGCGACGTGCACCCCGAGCCGGTGAGCTACGACGAACTGGGCGGCAAGGGCACGGCGACCGCCGCGGCCATCAAGGCCGCCGACCCGCGTGCGGCGGTGCTCGGCCCGTCCGGCTGGGGCTACTGCGAGTGGGTGGCGTCCGGGCTGGACGGCTGCGCGCCCGGCGCGGACGCGGCGGCGCACGGCGGGCTCAACCTCTCCCAGTGGTACCTGAAGAACATGAAGGACTTCAGCGACGCCCACGGCGGCAGGCGCTTCCTCGACTACTTCGACCAGCACTACTACCCGCAGATCAGCGGCGGCAAGGACCCGGATTCCAACGCGCTGCGGCTGCGTTCCACCCGGTCCCTGTGGGACCCGACGTACGTCGACGAGTCGTGGATCGGCCCCGGCGGGGTGAACGCGCCGCCGTTGCAGTTCATCCGCCAGATGAAGGCGTGGGTCGCCCAGCACTACCCCGGCACGAAGGTCGCCATCACCGAATACAACTGGGGTGCGCTGGACGACATCAACGGCGCGCTCGCCCAGGCCGACGTGCTCGGCATCTTCGGGCGTGAGGGTCTGGACCTGGCCACCATCTGGGGCGAACCGAAACCGACCGACCCCGGGGCGTACGCGTTCCGGATGTACCGCAACTACGACGGCGCCGGCGGCAGGTTCGGCGACGTGAGCGTGTCGGCGGCCAGCAGCGACCAGGGGCAGCTCGCGGTCTACGCCGCGCAACGCTCGTCCGACCGGGCGCTCACCGTGATGGTGGTCAACAAGACGGACCGGGACCTGACCTCACGGACCGCGCTCGCCGGATTCCGCGGCGGGGAGCGGGTGCAGCGGTTCAGCTACGGTCCGGCCGACCTCACCTCGATCGTCCGGGGCGAGGACCTCCGGGTGCACCGGGGTGGCGTCAGCGCGACGTACCCGGCGAACTCGGTGACGCTGCTCGTTGTGCCGCAACGTCGGCACTGAGGCCGCGAGGAGACCCGGGCAGCACCGACGGTGGGTGCCGTCGATCACGATTACGCATAGGCGGTTGACAATTGGTGGTTGCCTCCGCCGATTCCGACGCCTACGCTTCAGGCAGCATTCCGTGACCACGGGCAGGAGCGTGTGCGCGGGCGGCGGGAGTTCCCGGTGGCAGGGAGTGACCCCGCTCGCCTCGCACGTGGACCCTGCCGCCGTCGGTCACGGCGTCTTCCCCAGGAACCCGCCAACGGTCGAACCGCCGGGAGCGCGCACGCCCTCCCGCCGGGTCGTTCCATGTTCGTACGGCGGGTTCACTGTCGCACCCCCGGGACGAGTGTCCAGCGGACATGGCTGTGGGCGGCATGCGAAAGGACAGGTACGTGAACCCAGCCCTCTCCGCCGTGCGAAGGTCGCTGCTGGCAGGTGCGCTGCTCGTCGCGGCCGCCGTGCCGGCCGTTGTCGCGCACCCGCTGTCGGCCTCGGCCGCCGTCCAGGCAACGTACTATGTCGCGCCGGACGGCAGTGACAGCAACCCGGGCACCCTCGAGTCCCCGTTCCGGACGATGCAACGCGCGCGGGACGTGGTGCGTACTGTTAACGCGAACATGGCCGGCGACATCCAGGTCTACCTGCGGGGCGGCCGGTATCCGGTGAGCAGCACCATCGAGTTCGGTGCGGCCGACTCCGGCAGCAACGGCTACCGGGTCAGCTATTCCGCCTACCCCGGTGAGACCCCGGTGCTCGACGGGGGCGTTCCGGTCACCGGGTGGACCCAGCACAGCGGGAACATCTGGAAGGCCCCGCTGGACCGGGCCAACAAGCTGCGCGCACTCTACGTCAACGACAAGCGGGCCGTCATGGCGACGAAGACGGTCGGCTCGGCGGGCTGCTACGGGACGTACAACGTCACGGCCGGGCAGGCCGCGTGGGCCTGGGAGTCGGGCTCGCAGTGCGACGGCGCGAAGTACAACCTGAACGACTTCCCGGCCGTCGCCCGCAACGCCGAGGACATCGAGATCGAGACGGCGACCACCTGGACCACCGCCATCGTCGGGGTACGCCAGGTCACCTCCGACGGCGCGAACCGGGTGGCGCTGTTCCAGCAGCCGGGTGCCGCGATCGCCCAGGGCGCGTTCAACGGCAACGCCCAGAGCGGCGGCAGCCACAAGCTGATGAACGCCTACGAGTTCCTGGACGCGCCCGGTGAGTTCTTCTTCGACAAGGGCAGCAGGACGCTCTACTACTACAAGAGCAGCGCCGAGAACATGACGACCGCGTCGGTGTTCGCGCCGAACAACGTGACCACCCTGGTGCGGGTCGCCGGCACCTCGACGAACAACCACGCCCGCAACATCACGTTCGCCGGGCTCACCGTGCAGCACTCCGACTGGAACCTGTTCACCGTCGCCGGTTCGTCGTTCAAGCAGGCGCAGCAGGGCAACCTCGGGGCGCAGGCGTACGCGAAGCGGAACTTCCACGACTACTACTACCGCAACGTCGACGTCACCCCGGGCATGATCCAGGTGGAGAACGCCGACGGCATCCTGTTGAGCCGCAACCGCATCCAGCACAGCGGCGCCGACGGGGTCAACATGGTCAACGACGTGCAGAACAGCCAGTTGACCGGGAACTTCACCAACGACATCGCCGGTTCCGCGATCACCGTCGGCCACCCCCAGCACGTCTACATCGGCGACGGCACGTCGACCAACCGGGAGAAGTGGCTGCCGCAGGTCGAAGGGTTGCCGAAGAACATCGAGATCAGGAACAACTACCTGTACGACAGCGCGGTGCTGTTCAACGGGCACAGCCCCATCTCGGCGTACTTCGTGGACACCCTGACGATCCAGCGCAACCGGATCGAGAAGTCGCCGTGGTCGGGCATCACGCTCGGCTGGGGCTGGTGGAACTTCGACGGGTCATCGGGCTCGATCGCGCCGAACCGGCCCACCACGACGGCCCGGAACAACACCATCAGCTACAACCACATCATCGACACCGTGCAGCGGCTCAGCGACACCGCACCGATCTACACCCTCGGTGCCCAGCCGGGGACGACGATCACCAACAACTACCTGCAGGGTGTGCCGTCCGGGCACAAGTACGGCCTGCACCCGGACGAGGGTTCGGCGTACATCACGTTCCGGGACAACGTGCTGAGCGTGGACAAGAACATCACCTGGATGATCAACTCCGACGACTTCGGGCGCAAGCACGACCTGAGCATCACCCAGATCTACGGCCCGATCAACAAGGTGTCGAACAAGAACCTGCCGAACAGCACGGTCAACGACATCCTGGTTTCGTCCGACTATGTCTGGCCGGCTGCGGCGTACGGCATCGCGGCCAACTCCGGGCTGGAGGACGCGTACCGGGACATCGTCCCGGCGGCCAACCTCTCCCTGCCGAACTACGTGCTGCCCGCCAGCACCTTCGTCACCAGCGCCTCGGCGACCATCCCGATCCGCAGCACCGGCGACGCGGGAAGGACGGTCTGGCTGGCCCCGGCCGGCACGACCACCTTCACCGCCGGCCCGACGATGACCCGGGCGGCGGGCACCGCCACCTCCATCGCGGTGCCGACGAACCAGGGTGAGTACCGGCTGTTCGTGGTGGACGCCCAGGGCAACCGGTCGGCCGAGTCCAGCTCGCTGGTCCGCCAGCAGGGCACCGGCAGCGGCCAGCAGGGTGGCCGGCTGGTGGGCGGGCAGTCCGGCCGCTGCGTCGACGTGCCCAACGCCAGCACCACCAACGGCACCCAGGTGCAGTTGTGGGACTGCACGGGCGGCACCGGGCAGCAGTGGACGTACACCAGCGGCAAGCAGTTGACCACGAACGGCAACAAGTGCCTGGATGCGAACGGCGCGGGTACGACCAACGGCACCACGGTCATCATCTGGGACTGCCACGGCGGCACCAACCAGCAGTGGAACCTCAACGCCAACGGCACCCTGACCAACGCCCAGTCGGGGCTCTGTCTCGACGCGAACGGCGCGGCGACCGCCAACGGCACGAAGATCATCCTGTGGTCCTGCAACGGCGGGACCAACCAGCAGTGGAGCCTGCGCAACTGACCGGCGTCCCCGGGGCCGGGTCGGCCCGGCCCCGGGGAACCGCGCCGTGACCTGCGGTTCGCCGCCGTCGGGCGGCCGACCCCGGGTCGCAACCGACCCGACACAGCATTGACATATTTCACTGTTCGACCTAGGGTCTTGCCGAATCGATTCGACGTCCGGTGTCACTGCTCCGGGCCTCGGCCGGTGGCGTCCGGGCGCGACATGGACCACCGATCGGTTCGACGACCAGTCGGTCCCGCCGGGCAGCGGGACCATCGGCTGGCAGCCGCGGCGACGAGCCGGCCGGCGTCGTGGGCGCATCGTGCGTCTCCTGGTGTTCCGTCCTTGGCGGGTGCGGTCAGCGGGAGCGCGTCGGGCGCGACACGTCGGGATCGGCGTGGACCCCGTACCCCCCGAACCAGTCCATGACGAGTGGCAGGAGCCCCCTCATGACAAGGCGCAGACCCATCCTTGGTTCCCTCGCGGCGGCGGCGGCCCTCGTCGTGACCGTGGGTGCGACGGCCCTCGCCGGCGGCCCGGGGACCACCGCCGCGGCGGCCGGTGTCTCGGCAGCCGCCGCGACCGCCGGGTGCGGCAAGGCACCCACGTTGACCAGCGGCCAGCGGTCCATCCAGAGCAGCGGCCAGAACCGCAGCTTCATCCTCCGGATCCCCGACAACTACGACCGCAACCACCAGTACCGGCTGATCTTCGGCTTCCACTGGAACGGCGGCACCGCCAACGACGTTGACGGGGGTGGGTCGGACGGGGCCGCCTGGTCCTACTACGGGCTGCGCCAGCAGGCGAACAACAGCACGATCTTCGTGGCTCCCCAGGGCAACGGCAACGGCTGGGCCAACCCCGGCGGCCAGGACGTCACCTTCGTCGACGACATGGTCCGGCTGATCGAGAACGACCTGTGCGTCGACACGACGCAGCTTTTCGCGCTGGGCTTCAGCTACGGCGGCGGGATGAGCTACTCGCTGGCCTGCTCCCGGGCGAACGTCTTCCGGGCCGTCGCGGTCTACTCCGGCGGACAGCTCAGCGGGTGCAGCGGCGGCGGTCAGCCGATCGCCTACATGGGCATCCACGGCATCGGGGACCCGGTGCTCAACGTCTCGGCCGGCCGGTCCCTGCGGGACACCTTCGTGCGCAACAACGGGTGTACGGCGCAGAGCCCGCCCGAGCCGCGCGCCGGCAGCCTGACCCACATCACCACCACCTACTCCGGCTGCCGCTCCGGCTACCCGGTCGTGTGGGCCGCGTTCGACGGCGGGCACACCCCGGGCCCGGTCGACGGTGGTGGCGACAGTGGCGTGCGGACCTGGACCAAGGGTGAGGTGTGGCGGTTCTTCACCCAGTTCGGCGGCACCACTCCGACGCCGACCCCGACGGTGACGCCGACCGGCAACCCGACCACCCCGCCCCCGACCACCCCGCCCCCGGGCGGCACGGGCGCGCTGCGCAACTCGTCCTCCGGGCGCTGCCTGGACGTCAACGGCGGCGCACAGACCAACGGCTCGGCGGCGATCATCTGGGACTGCCACGGGCAGACCAACCAGAGCTGGACCTCGACGGCCGCCCAGGAGCTGCGGGTCTTCGGCGGCAAGTGCCTGGACGTCAACGGCGCGGCGACCGCCAACGGCAGCTCGGTGATCATCTGGGACTGCAACGGCCAGGCCAACCAGCGGTGGCGGTTCAACGCCGACGGCACGATCACCGCCGTCGGCTCGGGCCGCTGCCTGGACGTGGTCGGCAGTGGTACGGCCAACGGCACGCGTACCCAGATCTGGGACTGCAACGGCAGCGCCGGCCAACGGTGGAGCCGGACCTGAGCCGTTCGGACGTCAGCTGCGGACAACGGTAGTACCAGGTCGCCCCGGCGGGACCTCGCATTGATGCGATTCAATGCATAGGCTCACTGCTGTACGAGGTGGGTCGAGGTGGCCCGCCGGGGCGACGCTGCCTCCGCCGTGCAGAAATCGACGTTCGTCTGGGGAGAGTACAGAACATGAACGCACAACAGGACAATCGGCTGTGGGCCCGCTGGCGACGGGCGGCCCGCACCGCCGGCGCCGCGGCAGCGGTCTCGCTCGGGGTCGCCGCGCTCGCGGTGGGCCTCTCGGCCGGTGCGGCGGTCGCGGGTACGACCGTCGCGGAGCGGGGTGCGTCCAACACCGCCCTCGCCGCCGCCACGGTCTCCCAGGTCGCCACCGGTGACCTGCACACCTGCGCGATCCGCACCGACGGGACGCTCTGGTGCTGGGGGGACAACTTCGGCGGCAAGCTCGGTGACGGCACCACCACCAACCGCACCACCCCGGTGCAGGTCGGCACCGCCACCACCTGGTCGAAGGTCGACGCCGGCACCAGCAACACCTGCGCGATCCGCACCGACGGCACGCTGTGGTGCTGGGGCGGCAACTACAGCGGGCAGCTCGGTGACGGCACCACCACCAGCCGGAGCACCCCGGTGCAGGTCGGCACCGCCACCACCTGGGCCAGCGTCAGCGCGGGTGCCAACCACACCTGTGGCGTGCAGACCACCGGCACCCTGTGGTGCTGGGGCCTGAACCGCAACGCGCAGCTTGGCGTCGGCACGTCCCCCTCCCGGGCGACCAGCCCGGTGCAGGTGGGCACGGAGACCACCTGGACGAGCGTCACCACCGGGTACGCGCACAGCTGCGGCGTGCGTTCCGGCGGCACCCTGTGGTGCTGGGGCGACAGCACCGACGGGCAGCTCGGCGTCGGCATCCTCGGCTACCGGGCCACCCCGGCGCAGGTCGGCACCGCGACCTCGTGGGCGGGCGTGACGGCCGGGCACGCGCACACCTGCGCGAACCGTACCGACGGGACGCTGTGGTGCTGGGGCGAGAACGGGTACGGCCAGGTCGGCGCCGGCACCGGCGTGCAGACCAGCCCGATCCAGGTCGGCACCGCGACCACCTGGACGAAGGTGGACGCCAGCGTGGACTCGTCGTGCGCGCTGCGTACCGACGGGAGCCTGTGGTGCTGGGGCAACAACGGGTTCGGGCAGTTGGGTGACGGCACCACCACCCACCGGTCCGCACCGCTGCGCGTCGGCACCCTGACCACGTGGACGCAGAACCTGTCCGTCAGCTACCACAGCTGCGGCGTGCGTACCGACGGGAGCCTGTGGTGCTGGGGCAACAACATGTCCGGGCAGTTGGGTGACGGCACCACCACCCACCGCTCGACCCCGGCGCAGCTGGTCCTGCCGGGCTGACCCGGACGCGCCACGCCGCCGACCCGCGCCGCCGCCGATCCGGCGACGGCCGGGTCGGCGGTGTGCCCGCCTCCTGCCGGTGCGGTGCTCCGCCGGCACATTCGTCTGATCATTACAAAAGTCCCCCATCGGTGGTGGTTGCCGAAAGGCGGCTTGATCGGCGGTTTCACTCCACTGGCGACGTTGACCGACGCGCGTTACGGTGCCTAACATGTGACGTCTAATCATCGATGATCAACGATGTCAGGGCCGCGTGGGTCACGGGCAGTGTCCCGTCCCGCGCCGGAGAGCTTCGGGGCCGGAGACCGGCTGGGGAGGCGAGTCAGATGTTCAGTTCAACAAGTCGTCGATGGAGTGTGGGTGGCGGCGGGGCACCGCGCGGACCATGGCACAGCGGATGGCGTCCCCGGCGGTGGGCCGCATCGTTGCTCGGGGCGACGGTCGCGGCGGCGGCCGTGCTCACCGGGTTCGCCTCGCCCGCCCAGGCGGCGACCGCGATCACGATCAACGGCGGGTCCGGCGGCCGGGCGCTGGACGGCATCGGCGCGGTCAGCGGTGGCGGCGGCAACAGCCGGCTGCTCGTCGACTACCCCGAGCCACAGCGCAGCGACATCCTGGACTACCTGTTCAAGCCGGGCTACGGCGCGGCGATGCAGCTGATGAAGGTGGAGATCGGCGGCGACACCAACTCCACCTCCGGCGCCGAGCCCAGCCACGAGCACACCCGGGGCAGCATCAACTGCAACCGGGGCTACGAGTGGTGGATGATGGAGCAGGCCCGGGCCCGCAACCCCAACATCGCCCTGGTCGGCCTGGCCTGGGGCGCGCCCGGCTGGATCGGCAACGGCAACTTCTGGTCCACCGACTCGATCGACTACCTGGTGGCCTGGCTGGACTGCGCGGGCACCCACGGGTTGACCATCAACTACCTGGGCGGGTGGAACGAGAAGGGGTACAACGCCACCTGGTACAAGAACCTGCGCTCGACCCTCAACGCCCGCGGCTACAGCAACGTCAAGATCGTCGCCTCGGACGACTTCGGTTGGGGCGCGGCCGACGAGTCGCTGCGCGACCCGGCCTTCGGCAACGCCGTGCAGGTCTTCGGCAGCCACTACGTCTGCGGCTACCGCAGCGCCCAGACCAGCTGCCCCAGCTCCAACAACGCGGTGTCCACCGGCAAGTCGCTGTGGGCCAGCGAGAACGGCTCCGACGACTACAACGCGGGCGCGCAGGCGCTCGCCCGGGGCATCAACCGGGGCTACCTCGACGGCAAGATGACCGCGTACATCAACTGGCCGGTCATCGCCGCCATCACCCCGAACATCCCGTGGGCGACCACGGGCGTGGCGGTGGCCCAGCAGCCGTGGTCCGGCGCCTACTCGATCGGCAAGAACGCCTGGGTGATGGCGCAGACCACCCAGTTCACCGCACCGGGCTGGCGCTATCTCGACGCGTCGAGCGGGTACATCGGCGGCAACCGTAACAACGGCAGCTACGTCTCGCTGAAGTCCACCAACAACAGCGACTACAGCATCATCATCGAGACGATGGACGCCGGTGGCGCGCAGACCCTCGACTTCACCGTCACCGGCGGCCTGTCCACCGGCACGGTGCGGGTCTGGTCGACGAACGTACGCTCCAACAACACCGCCGACCACTTCGTGCGGGGCAGCGACATCACCCCGAGCGGCGGGCGCTTCTCGCTCACCGTCCAGCCCGGCTACGTCTACAGCATCACCACCACCAGCGGGCAGGGCAAGGGCACGGCGGCCAGCCCGGCGCAGGGCAACCTGAAGCTGCCGTACACCGACACCTTCGACTCGTACGCCACCGGCCGCGAGGCGCGGTACCTGATGGACCAGCAGGGCTCGTTCGAGATCGCCGGGTGCGCCGCCGGTCGCAGCGGGCAGTGCGTGCGGCAGATGTCCGAGCAGGCACCGATCTACTGGACCTCCGGCCAGGCCGAGCCGTACACCCTGCTGGGCGACCTGACCTGGCGCAACTACACGGTCTCCTCCGACGTGCTGCTGGAGAAGTCCGGCTACGCGCAGCTCATCGGGCGCGGCAACACCTACAACCACCAGGGCCCGCAGAACATGAACGGGTACTACTTCCGGGTCACCGACGGCGGGGCCTGGTCGATCCGCAGCAACAACACCAGCGGCAACTGGCGCACCCTGGCCAGCGGCAACACCTCGGCGCTGGGCACCGGGCGGTGGCACAACCTGTCGTTCACGCTCAACGGCAGCACCCTGACCGCCGCCATCGACGGCACCACCGTCGGCACGGCCACCGACTCCACCTGGGTCGCCGGCCAGATCGGGTACGGCACCGGCCAGGGCGTCACCGCCCAGTTCGACAACCTCTCGGTGACCGCCGTCGGCTCCCCGGGCACCCCGACCGGTGAGATCCGGGGCGCGGGCTCGAACCGGTGCCTCGACGTCAACGGGGCCAGCCAGACCGACGGCGCGGTGGTGCAGATCTGGGACTGCAACGGCGGCGCCAACCAGCGCTGGTCGCTCAGCTCCACCAACCAGCTCACCGTCTACGGCAACAAGTGCCTCGACGTGGCGAGCGCCGCGTCCGGGACCCGGGCCCGGATCTGGAGCTGCACCGGCGGCACCAACCAGCAGTGGCGGCTCAACGCCGACGGCACGATCGTCGGGGTCGCCTCGGGGCTGTGCCTGGACATCAACGGCGGGGCCACCGCCAACGGGTCCGCCGTCCAGCTCTGGACCTGCAACGGCGGCAGCAACCAGCAGTGGATACGCGGCTGAGCAGCCCCACCTGACGCAGCAAGCGGGCGGTCCCGGTGTCACCGGGACCGCCCGCCGTCGCGTGCGCTCAGGAACTGGTCGGGGTCAGGCCGTTCGGCAGCTGACCGTGGGCCAGGTCCAGTTTCCGTTCGCCATGATGGTGATGCCGAAGTTGTTGCCGTTGCCGTTCGGCCTGGCGGTGACGGTGCCGCTCGTGCCGCTGACCGAGGCGTTCCAGCTGTTCTGGATGCTCTGGCCGCCGTTCAGCCCGAGACTGACCACCCAGTTGCTGGTGCCGCTGACCGCGACGTTCAGGTTGAACCGGTCACCCCACTGCTCGGCGGCCGAGAGCACCGCGGTGCAGTTGCCGCCGGCCGGCGGGGTGGTCGGGTTGCCGGTCGGCCCGCTGGTCGGGTTGCCGCTGCCACCCTCGCGGACGGTGATGTCGGAGCTGCCCTGGCTCTGGTAGCCCTCGGTCGCCATGATCTGGTAGCTGTGGTTGGTGCCGAGGTTCAGGCCGGCGCGGGCCCAGGCGTCGAAGTGGTTGGCGGTGGTGATGGTGCCGCTGCTGCGCTTCTGCTGCCGGACGCTCCAGTACTGGTAGAACGTCTGGTTGCCGTCGATCGACGGGGCGTTGACCCGCAGGCTGCGCAGGATGTCGTAGGTGCCGCCGTCGGTGGTCACCGTGCCCATCCGGGTGGCGCCGCTGCTCGGGTTGTAGCTGCCGAAGTTCTCGACGACGTAGTACTCGATGAGCGGGTTGCGGGTCCAGCCGTACAGGGCGAGGTAGGTGTTGTTGTTGCCCGGGTTGTAGCTGCCCGAGTAGCTGACCGTCCGCCGGGTGCCGGTGGCCCAGCCCTTGCCGCCGACCCAGTTGTTGGTGCTCCGGTCCCAGCTGCTGCTGTAGCGGCCGTCGGCGCGCAGCGTCATGCTGGCGTTGCCGCTGTCCTTCCAGAACGAGAAGAAGTAGCCGTTGTGCGTGCCGGTGAGGTTGGAGGTGAGGGTCCGGTCGTTCTCCGCGTACGCGTTGGGCGAGGCGATGAACGTGCCGGTGACGGCGAGCGCCGCGGCGCACGCGGCGCTGAGCAGCAGCCGCAGGCGACCGCTCCTTCGCGGTCGGGTCGAGGTGTCGCTCATGTACGTGTTCCTCCTCGTGACAGCTGGCGGACGCCAGCGACGCGGTACGACCCGGTGGACTGTCCGTGGCCAGGTGCGGCAGCCGGTCATACGGTGTGCCACCACGCGGTGGTGGGCCGGTCGTCCAGCAGAACCGGGGGGACGGGTCGCGGTGGGTGGTGTCGACAGCATCGAGTGCCGTCGATGGCGACGGTAGGGTGTCGGTACTCCACCTGTCAACAAGTTTCGGAAATCTTCCCGAAACATCGTCCTGAGCAGCGGTCGGACGCGGGGCGGATTTCGACGGTTTGACGTCGGCTGTCACCGAGATGGGCCCGCGGAGGGCATGTGTTAATTCGGCCGCGAAGGGGCCGCCTCCCCTGTATACCCGAAACTTTCGGGAACCACCAGCCGGGCAGAACGCGAGACCGCCCGCCCACCGGCCCGGGGGTGCGGGCGGTGGACGGGCGGGTGGGGCGTCGGACGCTCAGATCACCATCGACGGCAGGGGCCAGCGGCGCAGCCGGTGCGGCAGCCACACCAGCAGCTCGCCGATCTTCGTGACCAGACCCTCCGCGCCGAAGTCCCGGGCGATGGCGAGGTCGACCTCCGTGACGGCGGCACCGTTCAACAACCGGTCGAGCACCGCCAGGTAGGCCGGATCGTCGATGGTCAGCAGGTTCAACCGACCGGAGCGGCGGTCCCGCACCTGGACGAACCCGGGACCCCGACGGTAGGTGCACTTGTCGAAGTAGAAACCCCTGGCCCAGGCGTCGAGCTGCGCGGCCGGGTCACCCTCGCCGCCCGGCGCGGGGAGCAGCTCGACCGGTGCCCGCAGGTGGCTGTACGGGAGCCACTCGTCGGCCTCGACGCCGGGCAGCCGCAGCCGCCAGTCCACGGCGATGCCGTGGCTGGTCAGCTCCCGGACCAGCACCAGCCGGCGGACCGTGTCGACGGCCGTCGCGTCGTCCCCGGTGACCGTCAGGTCCACCGCGTCGGGAAGGTCGACCCGGCGCACCCCCTCGGCACGCCAGCGGGCGACCGCGTCCGCGGCCGGCTCGCGCAGCTCGGCCGGACCGATGGTCATACCGGGAATGGACAGGACGGCCGGATCGTGGTCCCGGGCGAGACCGACCAGGATGGGCCGCGGCCCGGTGTCGGTGGTGGACACGTTGCCTCCCCTCAGACCGCGGTGAGCACGGCCGGCTCGCCCGCCTCGGCGGCGGCCCTGGTCTCCGCGGCTGCACGTTCCAGGTGCAGGTGATCGATGCGCAGCAGATCCTGGTTCATCGCCTGGGGGGCGATCTGGATGAACTGCCCCGCGTCCTCGTAGACCAGGCCGAGATCGCGCCAGCGCCGCAGCAACGCCGTAAGGACCGGCTCGTCGACCGACAGCCGCCGGCTCAACGCGGCGATGCCGTGCGGCTGGTCGAGCTGCCGGAAGACGGCCACCTCGACCGGGTCGGTCAGCCGCAGCACGTGCCAGTCGAAGTGCTTGCGCCGGCTGACCAGCACGATCTCGTCGCCGAGGTCGTGGTGGGTGAGCCGGCTGCGGGCGTACTCGTGCTGCCACTGCGTGACCGCCCGGTCCAGCCGGTCGGCCGTCTCGCCGTCGATGCCCTGCGGCGGGACGTCGAACAGGTACGCCAGGTCCATCAGCTCCGACTCGGGCAGGTCGTAGATCAGCCGGTACTGCGCCGCCGGCCGCAGGTCGGTGAAGCCGAGTTCGGGGCGGACGAAGAACGGGCTGAACCGCTCGATGGCGATCCGGGTGCTGCCGTCGGCCGGGCACAGGTGGTGCAGGGCCGGCATCTGCTCGATGACCGGCAGGTAGTCGGCGTCGGTCTCGCCCGGGAACCCGTACAGATAGTTCCAGGCGATGGTGATCCCGCTGGTCTCGGCGTCGCGCAGCATCCGGATGTTGAGGCAGCCGCTGACCCCCTTGTCCATCAGCTTGAGCACCCGGCTGCTCAGGCTCTCGATGCCGGGCTGCACGCTGACCAGGCCGGCGTCGGCCAACGCCTGCACCTGCGGGCCCTTCATGTTCGACTTGATCTCGTACTGCAACCGCAGGTCGTAGCCGGATTCGGTGAGCCGGGGCAGCAGCGAGGTCACGTAGCTCATGTCGAGGATGTTGTCCACGACGAACATGTCCAGCACCTGGTGCCGCTCGACCAGCTCGATGATCTCGTCGTAGAACCTGCCCGGGTGCTTGCTGCGGAACTGCATAAACGATCCGTTGAGGCCGCAGAACGTGCAGTGGTGCTTCTCGCCCCACCAGCAGCCCCGCGCGCCCTCGACGACCAGCCGGGGCTCGACCCAGTTGCGGGCCCGGGAGGCGGCCAGCCGCTCGAAGTAGCCCCCGTAGTCCGGGGCGACGATCTCGGCCGGCGGCAGCGGCTTGCTGCTCATCGGGTTCGCCACCGAACGACCGTCGGCGTCGGCCCAGCACAGACCCTCGATGCCGGTCAACGCGTCCGCCGGTACCGCCGCGCCGGCCGCCGGTGGCGTCGGGTCGGCGGTCGGCGGCGTCGCGCCGGCTGCCGGCAGGGTCGCGCCGATCGCGGCGAGCAGCCGGGGGAACACCGCCTCGCCCTCGCCACGGACCACGTAGTCGACGAACGCGAAGTTGCGGTGGATCGCGGCGCCCTGCTCGCCGTCGCAGTTCGCGCCGCCCATCACCGTACGGATGCCGGGCGCCCGCTTCTTGACCGCCCGGGCCGTGGCGAGCGCGGCGGCGTTCTGCTGGAACGTGGAGGTGAAGCCGACCACGTCGGGTTCCCGGGCGACGATCCGGTCGGCCAGCTCGGCGACGAACTCCGGCGCCAACCGGTGCAGCTCCAGGTTGAGCGCGAGTTCCCGCTCCGTCATCTGGGTCCGGACCCGGTCGGTGAACTCTTTCACCCGCCATTGCGGATCGTCGTACAGCGCGGAGGAGAAGACCCAGTCGCCGCAGCCGGCGAAATAGGTGAACAACGAGTAGTAGTAATAGTCGCTCAGCCCGAACTCCGTCCGGTCGACCACCCAGTCGACGAAGTCGAGATTCGCGTGGACGGCCTCCACCTCGGCATCCGGCAATTTCTGGCGGACACTGTTGGTGAGGATTCCAACCGCCAACGAGGGGACGTCTATGGAAGTCCAGGGCGTATTGACCAGCAGAACCCGCACGTGAACTCTCCTTTCTCGTGATGTCGGGCACCGGATGACGGGGATACGGGGCGCGGGCCACCTGCCTGGGCGGATGGCCCACACCCCGTACGGCCGCTAGAAGCTGACCTTGACCGTGACCGTGACCGTGACGTTCGAGGCCCGAAGCTGGTCGCGGTTGCCGTTGATCGGGTCGTTCTCGACAACGTTCTTGCGCATGTCGTTCACCTCCTCTCCGTATCGCGGGGACCGGGTCACGTGCCGGGGTCAGCCCACCGGTCGCGCCATCGCGAGCGCGACCGGGGTGCCTTCGTCCTGCACGCCGTCGAAGTGCCGCTGCATGAACAGCAGCACGGTCTGCATCAGAGCCAGGTGGCTCTGCGCGTCGAAGTCCTCGTGTCCGGCCCGCCGCCGGACCACCTGGTGCGGGACGCGGCGCTCGGCCAGCAGCCGCGCGTAGCGCTCCACCGGCGCCGGCGGGCAGCGCACGTCACCTGTGGAGACGGCCAGCAGCACCGGTGCCCGGACCCGGTCGACGTAGGTGACCGGCGAGGAGCGGGCGTAGCGCTGCGGCACCTCGTCCGGGGTGCCGCCGAACAGCAGCACGTCCAGCGCCCGCAGCGCCGGGGTGGCCGCCTCGAACGCGGCGACGTAGTCGGCGACCGGGCTGATCGCGATCCCGAGCCGCCACAGTTCCGGTTGCCGACCGAGCGCGAGCAGGGTCAGGTAGCCACCCCACGAGGTGCCCCACAGGGCGGTGCGCCGGTCCTCGACGACCCCCTCGGCGACCAGGTGGGCGCGGACCGCGGCGAGGTCCTCCAACTGGGTGAGGCCGACCCCGGCGGAGAAGTCGTTGCGCCAGGCCGCGCCGTACCCGCTGGAGCCCCGGTAGTTGACCCGGACCACCGCGCAGCCGGTGCTGACCAGGATCTCGACCAGCGGGTCGTAGGCGTCGCGGGCGTGCTGGAACGGCCCACCGTGGACCAGGAAGACGGCCGGCCGGGGGCCCTCCCGGTCGGCCGGGAGGGCCACCAGGGCGGGGATCGCGCCGCCCGGTCCGGGCACCCGGATCTCCTCGCGGCGGTAGTCCGCCGGTGCCGCGACCGCGTCCGGTCCGCCCGGATCGGGCCGGCCGCCGGGGGGTTCGGGCAGCTCCACCCCCCGCACGGAGCGCAGTTGCGGCGGGGTCACCGAGTCGGTCCACACGTACGCGACGTCACCGTCGGGCCAGACCGCGGCGTCCAGGACGCTGCCCGGCGGGGTGTCGACCACCGCCCGGGTGCGGGCGGCGAGGTCCACCTCGTGCAGCAGGGTGCGGGCGTGCCGGTCCTGCCGGACGAGCAGCCGCTGCCCGTCGGGGAACCAGCCGGCGGTGATCTCGGTGTCGAAGCGGCACCACCCGTGCCGCACCACCCCCTCGGCGGCGGTCCAGGTGGCCGGGAGGTAACCCCCCTCGTCCTCCACCACCAGCAGCAGCCGGGCCGGGTCGACGCCCGGTGCGAAGCCGAGCGCCCACACCCGACGGTCCGGCCCACCGGGGATGCCCGCCACCCGGGTGCCGTCGGCGGTGAACACCGTGACCGCCGGATCGGTGGCGGCGTCGCCGCCGACCACCAGCAGCCGCCCGGCCGGGTCGAGGTCGACCAGGTAGGCGTAGCCGCCGACGTGGACGCGTTCGTCGACCCGACCGTCGCCGGTACGCAGGAAGACGGTCATCCCGCCGTCGTCGGAGAGGCCGACGGCGGTGGTGCCGTCGGCCGCCATCGCGATGCCGGCGTGCCGGCCGGGCAGCACCGACGGCAGCGCCTCGACCGACCGGTCGGGCCGGTCGAAGTCGCAGGTCCGCCAGGTGCCCACGCCGCCGAGATCGTCGTCGAACCACCAGATGGTGGCCCCCGCCGGGTCGAGCGCCGCCCGGACCGTGCCGGCCGGGCGGTCGGTCACCTGCCGGGCGGTGCCGGCGGCCCGGTCCCAGGCCAGGATCTCGCAGCGGCCGTCGGCGTCGCCGACGTAGACGGCCCGGTGCGGCGCGTGTTCGGCGACGACCGGCAGCGCCGGGTAGAAGAGCCGGTGGCCGCGACTCATCGGTGGGCCTCCTCGGGGTCGGAGCTGGCCCCGGCGGCGCCGTCGGCGGCGGCGCCGTCGTCGGTGCCGGCCGTCGCGCCGGAGCCGGCGCGGAGCTGGCGCACGACGAGGGTGGTGTACGTGGCCAGCAGCGCCAGCGCGGCGGCGAACACCAGGGCGACGGTGGCGGGGCTGTACCAGGCGACCAGCACCCCGGCCAGCAGCGGTGCGGGCGTCTGGAGCACCTCGCCGACGGTGCCCATCACGGTGGCCACCCGACCCTGGAGCCCGTCGGGAGTCAACGCGATCACCCGGGACTGGAAGATCACCCCGAGCAGCGGGCTGAGCAGGAAGACCAGCCCGAACAGCAGGCCGTAGCTCCAGGTCTGCCGGGCCTGGGACATCGCGACGACCAGCCCGACCATGGCCCACGAGGCGAACACGATGACGGTGACCGGCCGGACCCGGCTGAAGACCAGCGGGGCGGCCAGCGCGCCGGCGAGGCCGCCGACGCTGGCGATGGTGAGAATCAGGCCGATCGACGCGGCCGGTGCGCCCTGCCGGCCGGCGGTCAGGATGGCGTAGTAGACCAGCGCGCCGAAGGTGACGTTGATGCCGGCCGCCCAGATCGTCACGAACCGCAGGAACGGCTGCCGCCAGACGAACCGCAGCCCCTCCCGCAGGTCGGAGCGGAACGAGGTGCGCTCCCTGCGTTCGGGGGTGAGGTCGGTGCGGATGGTGGCCACCATACCCGCCGCGACCAGGTAGGACACCACGTCCGCCAGGAACGGCAGCCAGCGGGCGAGCTGGTAGAGCGCGCCGCCGAGCAGTGGGCCGACGATCCGGGCGGCGTTGTTGCGGGCCTCCAGCCGGGCCAGCGCCTTCTGGTCGTCGGCGGGCAGCAGCCGCCGGATCGCGCCGGAACCGGCGGCCTCGTAACCGCTCTGTGCGACCCCCTCGACGAACGCGGCGGCGGCCAGCAGCCCGAGGGTCGGCACGCCGGCCGCGACGGAGACGAGGATCGCGGTCATCGCGCCGGCCGCGACCAGCAGCGAGACGACCATCATGCGTTTGCGCGGCAGCCGGTCGGCCAGCACCCCCGCCACCGGCGCGGCGACGAGGCGACCGGTGAGGGCCAGCGCGCCCACCAGCCCGGCCGCCGCCGGTGACCGGGTCACGGCCAGGGTGAGCAGCGGGAGCACGATGCCGGTGGCCTGCGATCCGATCTGGTCGATCGCCCCGGCGATCCAGTAGCGGTGGAAATCGCCGCCCCGGTGGGAACTCTCGCCCGGCTGCACCGCTGCGGTGGGAGTGGCTGTCATGGCATCGGCCGCACAGTTTCCATGTTTTTCCCAAATCCGTGTGCGAGATCTTTCGGTACGAGTTCGCGTGATCCGGGTGACAATTTCGACCCGCAATGGGGAGCGGGGTGCGTACGAGGCTAACAATGTCGTGTGCGGAAAGCAAGGATTCAAATACGGCCAGTTATGGCAGTTATTCGGTTGTGCGGATGATGGGCAGCTTGTGCGCCTCTGTCAAAGTATCTGCACTACCCGTCGAGCCTTCGGTCGGCGGATGACGTCGGTTGTTTTCACCCCGCCGTCATTTGTCGTGAATTAGTGACGTACGACGATGTCACAAGATGATGCCGCCGTGCCGGTTGACGATTCCGTGAATCCCGCTCCGACCTGTCGACGGCGAACGGCCGGGTCGGTACGCGAGGCACGCGTACCGACCCGGCCGTCGGGTGGACCGGCGCACGGGGTCGCGCCGGTCCACCCTCCTCCGCCAGCCCCCCGTTTCACCGGGGACCGGATCCGTCAGCCGAGGATCACACCCGAGGCGCCGACGCCCGCCATCCCGGAGATGATGTCCTCGTAGTACATCCGCCACGCGCAGACCCGGCCGGTGGGCCGGTAGCCGGTGCAGGCGGTCGCCGCGCCGCCGTCGTCGATGGCGGTGTTGGTGCCGGTGGCCCAGACCTGGAGGGTGTTCGCCGGGTTGACGATCTCCACCGGGCCGCCGCTGTCGCCCTGGCCGACCGCGTTGGTGCGGGTGGTGCTCTCCGCCTGGACCTGGCCGCAGACCGTGCCGAAGTCACGCACGTTGATGCACAGGTTCCGGGCCTTGACCTGGATCGAGCAGCGGGTCCCGGAGTACGCCCCGGAGGTGCAGACGAAGTTGCCGACCTGGCTGGCCTGCGCGCCGATCACCTGGTTGCTGAACTCACTGACCACCGCGCCGTTGGCGTCGGTGCTGTTGTTGAAGACCCGACCGCCTGAGCTGCCCGACAGCAGCAGGGTGTCGGTGCCGGCGTTGCGGGTGCCGACGATGCCGATCGACTGCCCGGTCGGGTCGGTCGCGGCGTTGTTGATGTTGCCGCAGTGCGCGGCGGAGAGCATCCGCGCCGACCCGCCCTGGAAGACCCCGAAGCCGGTCGAGCAGCCGCCACCGGTGGTGGCGTTGCGCCACGCGCCGCCGCCCCACCACGGCGCGGTGTCGTCCCACCGGCTGGCGGGGGAGGCGGAGACCCCGGTCTGCACGGTCACCGGGACGCCGGCCATGCTGGCCGCGCCGAGCAGGCCGCTCTGCGTACCGACCAGGAGTCCGGCGCCGTCGGCCCGCGGCCCGACCGTGGTGATCTTGTCACCGGCCGAGCGGCGCAGCTTGGCCGCCGCGACGTCCAACTCCCGTCGGGTGT
The DNA here is from genome assembly GCF_049178955.1 of Micromonospora sp. WMMD730. Classification (NCBI taxonomy): domain Bacteria; kingdom Bacillati; phylum Actinomycetota; class Actinomycetes; order Micromonosporales; family Micromonosporaceae; genus Micromonospora; species Micromonospora sp. WMMD730. The sequence goes on along the minus strand of NZ_JBMHML010000002.1, from coordinate 5,873,979 downwards.
ACGCGGCGGGCAGCACCTCGGTCGGCACGGTGGCCCGGCTGGTCGCCACCAGGCCGGCCGGCGCCTCGCCCTTCCAGAAGACCTGCAGCTTCCGGGCGGTGGGATCGGCGATCACACCGGCGAAACCGGACTTCGCGTCGCGCTGCGCGATCTTCGTGATCCGGGCGGCGGCGTTGTTCATCCGCTGCTGGAGTTCGAGCAGCTCCTTCCAGGAGGCGAAGCCGCCCGGCACTGGCGTGCTGTCGATGAACGAGCCGGCGGCGGTCGCCTTGCCCCCGGCGGCGGGAGCGGGCGCGGCGGTGGCCGGTGCGGTGGCCACCCCCGCGACGAGCATGGTGACGCCGAACGCCGCGGCGGCGGCCCGACGCAGCAGCCCGGTCGACCGCAGCACCGTCGGTTGTGGACGAGACATACGTACCCCTTCCCCAGGGCTTCGTGGTGCGGGCCTCGACCCGCCCTGGGGACATTGGCAGGTGCCGGTGGTGTCCGGCAGTGCATCCTGGACACCACCGGACACCCCCGGACGGCGCCGGACGGACGGGGGACGGACGCCGGGCGGCGGCGGCAGGCGAAACCGGACCGACATGGAACTGTCATACATCGGCGGTCGCCTACCCGACGCTGTGCCGCCGGTCATACCCTCCCCCTGTCGGCAATCCGGGGCGACGGATGGCCGGGGGGTGGAGGCCGTATGACCGACCAACGGGTCCCTTCGGGCGCTCGGCAGCCGATGGCCGGGACAGTCCGTTCGGCGTCCCCGATGTCCCCACTGGACACCGGGATAAACACCGTTCAGGAACTTGCCGCCCTGCTGCGGCAGCTCCGCCGCCGGGAGGCCCGGCAACAGGGCGAGACCCCGCTGACCTACCGCCAGCTCGCGGCGAAGACCGGCTGGTCGCGGGGGGTGATCGGGGAGTACTTCGCCGGGAACATCCTGCCCCCGCCGGAGCGTTTCGACACCCTGATCCGGTTGCTCGGGGCCAGCCCCGCCGAGCAGGGGGCACTGGCCACCGCGCGGGACCGGGTCGAGGAGCGTCGCCGGCTCGCCAGCCCGGAACACCCGTCCACCGGCCGGGCCGGTCGCGCGGTCGTCCGCCCCCGGGGCACCGGTAGCCGGGCCGGGGGCGCGCCGGCCCGGCTACCGGTGCCCCGCCAACTGCCCCCGGCGCTGCCCGGGTTCGTCGGGCGCGCCGCGCAGCTCGCCCAGCTCGACGCGGGCTGCGCCGACCACGGCACGCCCGGCGGTGGCCAGTCGACCACCACGATGACGCTGTCGGGTACGGCCGGCGTCGGCAAGACGACCCTGGCGGTGTACTGGGCCCACCGGGTCGCCGACCGCTTCCCCGACGGGCAGCTCTACGTCGACCTGCGCGGATTCGACGCCACCGGCGCGGTGGTCACACCCGCCGAGGCGGTACGGGGCTTCCTGGAGGCCCTGGAGGTGCCGCCCGAGCGGATCCCCACCCACCTGCCCGCCCAGGTGGGGCTCTACCGCAGCCTGCTCGCCGGCCGGCGGATGCTGGTGCTGTTGGACAACGCCCGCGACGTCGAGCAGGTACGGCCGCTGCTGGCCGGCAGTCCCGGCTGCCTGTTCCTGGTCACCAGCCGCAACCGGCTGGCCGGGCTGATCACCGCCGAGGGGGCCCGGCAGATCGCCGTCGACCTGCTCAGCACCGCCGAGGCGTGGCAGCTGCTGGCCCGGCGGCTCGGCCCGGACCGGTTGACCGTCGAACCGCAGGCGGTCGACGAGATGATCGAACGCTGCGTACGGCTGCCGCTGGCGCTGGCCGTGCTCGCCGCGCGCGGGGCGGCGCACCCCACGTTCCCGCTGGCCACCATCGTCGACGAGCTACGCGAGTCGCCGCGCCTGCTCGACTCCTTCGACGGTGGGGACACCGGGACGGACGTGCAGTCGGTCTTCTCCTGGTCGTACCGGAACCTGACCCCGGCGGCGGCGCGACTGTTCCGGCTGTTCGGCTCGCACCCGGGGCCGGACATCGGGATCGCCGCGGCGGCCAGCCTGGCCGGCCTGCCCCGCAGCCAGGTGACCCGGCTGTTGGCCGAACTGGCCCACGCCCACCTGGTCACCGAACACGCGCCCGGCCGGTTCACCGCGCACGACCTGCTGCGGGCGTACGCGGGCGAGTTGGCCGAGAGCCTCGACCTCGCCGAGGAGCGGCAGTCGGCGGTCCGGCGTGGACTCGACCACTACCTGCACACCGCGCACACGGCGGCGCTGCTGCTGCAACCCGGTCGGGACCCGGTGACGCTGGCCGCCGTCCCGCCCGGGGTGACGCCCGAGGAGCTGACCGCCCACGGTCCGGCCCTGGCCTGGTTCACCACCGAGTATCCGGTGCTGTTGGCGGCGGTCTCACACGCGAGGCGTGCCGGGTTCGACGGCCATGCCTGGCAACTGGCCTGGACCCTGGTGGATTTCCTCCAGCGCCGGGGGAACTGGCTGGACCTGGCCGCCGCCCAGCAGGCCGCCCTGGCCGGGGCGCAGCAGGCGGGGGACCGGGTGGGGCAGGCGAACGCCCACCGTGACCTGGCCCGGGTGCTCTGCCGGCTGGGTCGGCTGGACGAGGCGGTCGCGCACTACCGGGAGGCGCTGATCCTGTTCGGCGCGTTGGGCGACCACACCGGGCAGGCGCGCACCCACCGGGCGTTCGGGGCGATGTTCGACGGGCTCGGCCGGTACGCCGAGGCGCTGGAGCACGGGCAGCGGGCGCTGGCGCTCTACCGGGCCGCCGGCCACCTGGCCGGGGAGGCCAGCGCCCGCAACGGGGTCGGCTGGGCGCACGCCCAACTCGGCCAGTACGGGCCGGCGCTGGAGCACTGCTCCCAGGCGCTGACGCTGCTGCGCCCGACCGGCGACCGGCACGGCGAGGCGAACACCTGGGACAGCCTGGGCTTCATCCACGACCGGCTGGGCCAGCACCGGCGGGCGATCCGCTGCTACGGTCGGGCGCTGGCGCTGTACCGGCGCATCGGTGACCGGTACGACGAGGCCGACACCCTGACCCGGCTCGGTGAGACCCGGCAGGCGGCGGGGGACGTCCACGGTGCCCTGCGGACCTGGCGGCGGGCGCTGGACATCTTCGACGACCTCGGTCACCCGGACGCCGCCCGGGTCCGGGAGCGGCTGGCCCGGGCGATGACCGGGAGCGCGGCCGGGGACTGACGACCCGACGCCACCCGGCACCGGCGGCGGGGACCGGCCGGTGCCAGGTGGCCCGGGGTCAACCCGTCGTGCAGCTCGGCACCGGTACGCCGGGGCCGCCGGTGGACGAGCCGAGGAACCCGAACGAGGTGCTGACGCCGGCGGCGAGTGTGCCGTTGTAGGCGACGTTACGGGCGGTCACCGTCGCGCCCTGGCTGGTCACTGTCGCGTTCCAGGCCTGGGTGACCCGCTCGCCGTTGGTGTACGTCCAGGTCACGGCCCAGTTGCTGATCGCCGAGGTGCCGGCGGTGACCCGTACCTCGCCCTGGAACCCGCCGGTCCACTGGCCGGTCACCGTGTACGTCGCGGTGCAGCGGGCGGTGCCCGGCGGCGGGGTCGTGGTGGACGGCGGTGGGGTGGTGGGCGGTGGGGTGGTGGGCGGTGGGGTGGTGGTGGGCGACGGGGGCGGGGTGGTGACCGGGCCGCCCCAGCCGGCGGTGGAGTCCAACCAGGCCGCCCGGCGCAGCATCCAGTCCCGCATGGCCTGGACCTGGCCCTGCCAGGTGGACGCGGTCGGGGTGTAGAAGGGGCCGACCATCGGCGCGGTCAGGTTCGGCCAGCGCTGGAAGTTGCGCTGCGCGGCGTTGGTCAACGGCGCGGCCAGCGCGGTGATCCGGGTCTGCAGGGCGGTGTCGGCGAGCGGGCCCCGGCGCAGCGTCTGCCAGCGGGACCGGAGCTGGTTGACGAAGGCCGGATCGCGTACGAGTTGCGGGAACCAGTCGTTGGCCAGCGGTTGCCGGGTCTGCTGGTACTGCCAGCCGGCGATCTGGTCGTTGCCGAAGTAGCCGCCGACGCCGAAGGTGAGGTCGTAGTCCCACAGCGGGCCGGCGAAGATCTTGGTGTCCCGATCCTTGTAGAAGTACGCGCTGCGGATGTAGGAGTCCATCTCCCGGCTGAGTTCGTTGAGGACCATCTGGTCCACGAACGAGTCGACGTCGATGTACTTCCGGTAGCCGGTGACCGGGTCGGCGGAGTTCGGTGCCCGCAGCACGTCGTGGAATTCCTGCACGTAGCCCCGCAGCCAGTCCCGCTGGGGCGCCTGCAACGGTGACGGGTCCCGCACCTCCAGGTAGTTCCAGCAGGTCGCCGCCGCACCGGTGCAGGTCAGCGTCGGTTCCTCGGCGGCCAGCCACTCGAAGCTCCAGATGTACCCGCCCTGGATCTTGGGCAGGGTCAGGTCGTCCTCGTCGAGCTGCTTGAGGTCGAGCCGGTTCTTGGCGTTCTTGATCGTCTCGACCAGCATGTAGACGCCCATGTAGTCACCGGCGGCCACCGGGGCGGCGTCGGTGTTGAGATAGAACTCCACGAACCGGTACCGCGGCGCCGGCATGCCCATCTCGCGCCCGAGATCGTAGACGAGCGCCTCCCGGATCAACGCCTTGTCGCTGAACGGGCCGCGCAGCACCCAGTCGGAGTCGGCCGGCATGCCCAGCACCGGGTAGTCGGCGTCGTCGTTGTCGTTGCCCCGCAGTTCGACGCGGTACGGCGTCTTCTCGAACGACGCCGACGACTGGCCGCGCAGGTGGAACCCGGCGCGGGTGGCGACCGTCGGGGTCGCGGCCAGCGAGGTGGTGCCACCGCCGCCCGGCTCGAAGACCATGGCGGTGGCGTCGAGGTAATCGCGGCCGGGCTTGCCGGCACCGTACGAGTCGAGCAGGACCACCGGCAGGTCGTGGGCGGTGGCGACGTTCTGGGCGACGTACATGGCGGTCCCCGGTGCACCGGAGGCGGTCTGGCCGACGAAGGCCTGCACGCGTAGCTGGGTGGTGCGGGTGAACCGCAGCGGCGTGCCCGCGTACAGCGGCGACTGGGCGGTGGGCAGCCGGCCGTCGGTGGTGTACCGCAACTGCGCGCCGCCGATCGCGGTGCTCAGCGAGACCGTCACCTCCCCCTGGAAGGTGCCGCTCGGCCGGGAGAAGACGATGTCGCCGACCAGCTCGTCCGCCGCCCCGGCGGCGGCGACGGCGTCGGCGGCGGAGGTGTCCAGGCCGGTGGTGACCCCGGCGCGGGCGGCGGGCGGGCCGGCGGTCGCGGCGGATGGTCCGGCCTGTGCCGTGTGCGGCACGAGGAGTCCGGTGAGGAGCACGGCCACGGCCGCGATCCCGACGGCACGCCGGGTGGGCGGGCGAACGGTCAGACGCACGATGTCTCCTGGGTGACTCGGGGGGTGGTGGTGGGGGCCGGGGCCGGTGCCGCCGAGCCGGTGGCGTCGCGGAAGTGGCGGCGCAGCGTGCGCCGCCACGGCACGTCCGGCAGGTCCGGTCGCAGGGCGGCCAGGCCGGTGGCGTACTTCGAGATGCGGGCGGGTCGGGTGCCGCGCTGCCACAGCAGCCGGTCGACCGGGCCGGCCGCCGACCGGGTCTTGGTCTCGACCACGGCGACCCCGGGCAGACCCAGGGTCCGGCGGTCGTCCTGCCAGTGCAGGTCGGTGTCGATGGTGACCCGGCTCGCGGTCGCCGGCAGCAGCAGCGTGGTGCGCCGGTAGCCGGTCACCAGCACCGGTTCGAGTTGACCACCGGCGGGGGCGGACCGGATCGACTCGCGGTCGAGTGCCTCGTCGACGAAGTCCCGCCCCGACCGGACGGTACGACGGTCTTCCGTCCGGTAGGGCAGCCGGTGTTTGGTGACCAGCCCCCGGGCTCCGCTGATCTTGACTTCCAGCCAGCACTCCGCCGAGTCGAGATAGGTGCGGGTGCGCACCTTGAAGCGCCGCCGCCGCCGGTACGCCGCGCCGTGGTAGCTGGCCAGGCACGGGGTGTCGAAGTACACCGACTCGTAACGGAAGGTGCGGGTGCCGCCGATGTCCAGCACCCGGGCGTACGGGGCGATCCGGTCGAGCAGGCCCGGCAACTCGTCCAGCGGAACGACGTACTTGCGGTCCACCCGGCTCTGCAGCGCGGCCCGGTCGATCAGCTCGGCGAGTTCGACGCGGGGCAGGTCGGCCAGCACCGACGTGAACGGCGGCGCGGTCATCGACGTGCTCCCGCCGGCGCCGGTGAACCGGGGGTGGACGCCGGGGTACGACGGGCCACCGAGTAGCGCACGTCGACCACGGTGGTCTCGTTGACCAGGTCGACCCGCTGGGCGGTGGCGACGTGCACCCGGGCGTTGAGCAGCTGTTCCAGGTGGGCGACGAGGGCGACGTGGTCGGTGAGGGCCGAGTCGAGCACCAGGACCTGGTGCCGGTAGTGCCGGAACACGCGGCGGTGGTCGCCGAGGAACATCACCGCGACGATGAGCGCCATCAGCCCGCCGTTGAGCCAGACCGAGCGGGTGCCCAGCGCGCCGAGCAGGCCCAGGGCGAGCGCCGAGAAGTAGTACGCCACCTCGTGCTGGTCGAGTTCGGTCGAGCGGAGCCGGATGATGGACAGCACGCCGAACAGGGCCATCCCCAGCCCGACCCCGGCACCGACGTTGCTGGCGCTCAGGGCGCTGGCCACCGCGAGGACGCCGATGTTGACCCCCAGGTAGGCGACGACGAGGTCGCGGCGTCGATGTCGGGGGAAGTAGAGCCCGAACACGAGCAGCGCCACCGCGCAGATGTCGATCGCGAACAGGACGACCTGCGTCATGTCTCTGGTTCCTCCTGGCTCGTCGGCGTGCCGGTCCGGCACCGCCTGCGTCAGCTCGGGGAGAAGCCACGGCGGTCAGCCGGAGCCGATCATCTTTTCGGTAAACTTTCGGTTACTCTTTCGGAACTGTAGGCATAACATTGAGAAACGTCAATCAAATGTCCTGTGCGGGTGACGCGGTGAGACGCTGGTGGAACGCTGCATGGGGGTGTTCGGTGGGAAGTGCGCTCGACGGGATGTCCGGATCGGATGCTCGAAACTTTCGGTACCGACCGACGCGCGTCGCCCCGGACCCCAGCCAGCGGAGGGCGCGGAGCGTCAGAACAGGGTGAGCGGCCCGGTCGGGATCGGCTCGGGCAGCGGGGCCAGGGCGGGCACCCGGGCCCGTACCTCGTCGTGGAACCGGCGGGCCAGCAGGGGTGCGTCGGCGTTGTCCGGGGTGTGCACGAACACGGTGGGCGAACGGCCCTCCCGCAACCAGTCGACGGTGATCTCGACCCAGCGCTGCCAGCCCTCGACCGTCTCCGACTCGGCGTCCCGGCCGAGGTAGCGGACGATCGGCCGGTCGGTCAGCGCCGCCGTCCGCAACGGCAGGCGGGGCTTCTTCGTCCACGCCTCCCGCTCCGCGTCGCTGGTCGGCGGGGTGCGGAAGAACGCGGTGGTGTCGAAGGGGACCCACTCGGCGGACGCCTCGGCGAGCACCCCCTCCAGCAGGCGGGTCGCGCCGGGCTCCAGGAAGAACGCGGGGTGCCGGACCTCCACGGCGTACCGGTGGGTGGCGGGCAGCCGACGCAGCAGGTCGGCGAGCGCGGGGACGTCCGTCGGGGTGAACGACCCCGGCAGTTGGATCCACAGGGCGTGCGCCCGGTCGCCGAGCGGGGCGATCGCGTCGAAGTAGTCGCGTAGCGGCGCGTCGGCGTCGACGAGCCGCCGTTCGTGGGTCACCACCTTCGGCAGTTTGAGGACGAACCGGAAGTCGGGGCCGGTCTGCCGGGCCCAGGACTCCACGGTCTCCCGGGTCGGGGTGGCGTAGAACGTGGTGTTCCCCTCGACCGCGTCGCACCAGCCGGCGTAGTGCCGCAGTCGCTCGTGCGCCGGCAGCGGGTGGGCGATCAGCCGCCCCTGCCAGGACCGGTGGGTCCACATCGCGCAGCCGACGTGCAACCGCATGATCCCGATCCTCCCGTAACGTCACCCGACCCGGTTCGTCGCCGCACGCTATCGGAGCGTCGGCGGCCCACCCGGGTCGGGTGCGGCGGGGGTCGACGGACGACCGGAGTGCCGGTCCGCACCCAGCAACCCCGATCGTCAACTTTCGGTTGACGCTCGGGGTTGCGTCAACCTATGGTTGACGCATGACGGAATCCGCCCAGCTCCCGCATCCTGTCCGCCTCGACGACTTGATCCAGGCCATCAAGAAGGCCCGGCCGGACGCGCTCGACCAACTCAGTGACGCGGTGCTCGTCGCCGACCACCTCGGCGACCTCGCCGACCACCTGATCGGCCACTTCGTCGACCAGGCCCGCCGCTCCGGAGCCTCCTGGACCGAGATCGGCACGAGCATGGGGGTGAGCAAGCAGGCCGCCCAGAAGCGCTCCGCCGCGAAGGCCGACGCGGCCGCGACGCTGGACCCCAACGCCGGCTTCAGCCGGTTCACCCCACGCGCCCGCAACGTGGTGATCGCCTCGCAGGAGGAGGCCCGCAGCGCCGGCAACGCGGAGATCCGCCCGGAACACCTGGTGCTCGGCCTGCTCGCCGAACCCGACGGCCTCGCCGCCAAGGCCATGGTCGCCGAGGGACTGGGCCCGGACGCCGTCCGGGAGGCGGTCACCGCGACCCTGCCCGCCGCGTCCGACCAGGTCCCCGACCTGATCCCGTACGACGCACAGGGCAAGAAGGCCCTCGAACTCACCTTCCGGGAGGCGCTGCGGCTCGGGCACAACTATGTCGGCACCGAGCACATCCTGCTGGCCCTGCTCGAACTGGAGGACGGCACGGGCGTGCTGTCCGGCCTCGGTCTGACCAAGGACCGGGCCGAGGCCAACGTGGCCGCCGCCCTCGCCGGCTTCGCCGGGGGCGAGTAGAAGCCGCGTCGCTCACCGGACCGACCGACGCGGCCACCGGGCCGCGCCCGGCGGGATCCGCCGGCCGTGCGGCGCGGCGGGCCGGGGTCGGGCGCGGCACCGGGGGCACGCCCGGCCGGCCGGTCAGTCCCCGGTGGGGAAGCCGTACCGCAGCGCGTGCTCCGGGTCGGCCGGGTCGATCTGCCGGATGCCGGCGTCGGCGAGGCGCTTGTTGACCTCGTCGAGCTGCTCGCGCACCAGCCGGGCCTCCTCCTCGGTGACCCGCCCCCGGTGCGGCTTCCCGGCGTGGTCGAGGGTGCCGTAGTCGATCTTCTCGGCGCTCTTGCGGGCCTTCGGCGGACGGACCCGCTCGGCGGTACGCAGCAACTGGGCCATCGGGGTGTCGGTCGCCATCGCGTCGAACTCGCTGGCGGTCAGCACCACCCGACGCGGTTCCCCGCCGGCGTGCCGGTCGTGGATTTCGACCACCGCCACGTCGAGCGAGGCGTCGTCGATGCCCTCCACCTCGGTCACGGTGGCGTCCAACTGCACGGGCCCGGCCACCAGGTCGGGATGCTCCAGCACGACGACCCGGACCACCTCGTCGTCGGGACGCAGCACCGTGCCGCTGAAGTCGGAGACGTGGATCGTCTTCTTGCCCATGCGCTGCGGTTCTCCTGTCGCTGGCCGGAATCGACCACAAGACGCTACCCGACAGGTGTGCGAACGCCCCGGCCGGACACCCCGGTGGGACGGCCTGCGCGTGGCGGAGCCGCCAGGGGCGGCGCGGTGGCACCGACGGGTCGGTGCGGTCGTCCGTCGCCGCTGCGGGGCGCGTCCGCCGGGGGCCACGGGGGACGGACCGGGGCCGTCGTCGCGGGCGCGCCGTGCCGGGTCAGCGGGCGGTGAGGCCGCGTCGGGAGGAGATGCCGGCGGGGAGGGTGTTCAGCTCGCCCCAGGACAGACGGGCGTTGACGCCGCGACCGCACCGGGCCTCCCGGTAGCGCGGCTGGGCCGGGAACCGCCCGGCACCCCCCGCCGTGTTCCACACTCGTGCGCTGTCCTGCTGGTACCGCTCGTTCGGCTGCATAGGCATGGCCATTACCGTCCCAAAGAAAGGTGTCCATGTATGGAAATAGATATGACGCACGGTCGATGGACCGGGTTCCGGTGAGGCAGCTCACGGTCCGGTTCCCTCTACCCACGACGCGCTCCCGGCAACCGGGCGTCGGCCGTGGCGGCCCGGCGTACCGTGGATCATGAAGCGATCCACCGGGTGAGAGGGGCGGGCGGTGCTGGACCGGCGGCTGTACCTGCACCTGGCGACCTGGCTCGGGCAGTGGCCGGCACCGCCGGGCCTGCACGTGGTCGGCTCGTGGCGGCGGACACGTCCGGCCTGGGACGGCCGGGTCCGCCCGGCCGTCGCGGTCCGGGCCGCCGGCAGCACCGTGCTCTCCGTGCCGTCCGGGCTGGTCGCGGCCGTCCGGGAGCTGGCCGCCGGGCCCCGGTCCGCCCTGTACGGGGCGCTGCCGGCGCTGGTCGGGCAACCCGGGTGGGTGGTCAACGACGACGTGTTCCGGTGGTGCCTCGCGCCGGCCGCGCTGCCCGACGTCGGCACCTGGACCGCCCCCACCGACCCCGCCCTACCGCCCTGGCTGCACCTGTTCGACCGCGAGGTGCTCGTCGTGCGGGACGCCGACGGCGGCTACCTGGCCGGTGTCGGCGTCAAACGGCACGACGCGTACGGGCACGAGCTGGCCGTCGGCACGGTGCCCGCGGCGCGCGGCCGGGGGCTGGCCCGACGGCTCGTCGCGCAGGCCGCCCGTCGGGTGCTCGACGAGGGCGCCGTCCCCACCTACCGGCACGATCCGGCGAACACCGGTTCCGCCCGGGTCGCCGAGGCCGCCGGGTTCGCCGACCGGGGCTGGTCGACCTACGGCGTCTACCCGCCGTGAGGGCGCGGCCCGGCCGCGGCGCGGACCGTGGATCCCGGGCCGGATCCACGGTCCGCTGCCTGCCCCAGGCCCCGCCGTGACCGGTGTCCACCGGTCGACCTCGGTGTCGGTCACGCTACGTACTCGGATGCCCGCTCGGCAAGGGTGATCGGCGGGTTCTCTCTGTCCAGTAATGGACTTGAGCTGGGGTTAAGGAAGCATTCGCCGTTGAAGCCCGGTGACGCAACGTGCTCGTCGTTTGCTCCGGCGGCTGCCCGGCAGGGTGGTGTCAGGAGGCCCCGGTAGGGTCGGGCGTCGCGGCGAGAACCGGCGCGCGGTCGGGGACGGCCGGATGGCCAGGAGTGGACGGACATGCAGCTGCCGACGCCGTGCGAGGGGCACGGGCGGGTGGTCCTGGCACCGGTGGGTGACCTGGACATCGCCACCGTCCCCGGGTTGCAACGCGACCTCGACGAGGCGCTGTGCCACCCCGGTCTGTCGGAGATCGTCGTCGACCTGACGGCCGTCACCTTCCTCGACTCGACGGGGGTGGCCGCGTTGCTGCGCGGGGCGGCCGAGGCGGTCGGCCGGGGGGCCACCCTGCGGCTGGTCGACCCGCAACCGGTGGTGTCCCGGGTCCTGCGGATCACCGCGGTCGGCCGGCTGCTCGGCCTTCCCGACGACCACGGCGACCCGGCACCCTGGCGTCGCTGACCGGCCCGTCCCGTCCCGCGCAGGTGCCCCGCCCGTCGGGGACGGCCACTCAGCAGGTCAGGCCGAGCACCTCCGCCGCTGCGCGACCGTTGGCGTGGCTCGCGCCGAAGGTGGTGACGAAGGCCCGTACCCCGGCCGGCCGCCACCGCCCCGGCCAGCCCATCTCCACCACCGTCACCTGATGCGTCGCGGCCAGCGCCTCGACCAGCGCGGGACCGCCGGGCAGCCGGTGCAGGTGCCGTCCGACCAGCACGACCGGCCGGTCCCCGGCGAGCCGGCGTACCGTCGCCGGGTCGACCTCGGTGGCGACCACCCGGAGCTGTTCGACGTCGGCCAGGTGCGGGCCCAGCCCCCACGGCACCCGGCCCTCGGCGACGGTGGCGGCGGCGTACACCTGCACCACGAGCGGGCGTGCCGGCCCGGTCGGGTCGCCCTCCACCCGCACCGCCCGGCGGGCGGCCCGGTACCCGAGGCCGACCTCGACGGGGCCGGTGGGACCGGGCGGGCGGGCGGCACCGGTCCAGGCAGCGAGCGCGGCGGCGCGACCGGCGGCCTGCTCCACCCGGGCCCGGTCCAGCCGGCCGTCCCCGAGCGCCCCGACGATCTCGGCCACCACCCGCTCGACCAGCGCGGCGTCGACCTTCGCGCCCAGGCAGAGCAGGTCCGCCCCGGCGGCCAGGGCCCGCACGGCGGCCGGCCCGACCCCACCGGCGGCGACGGTCGCGCCCTTCATCTCCAACGCGTCGGTGACCACCGCGCCGGTGAAGCCGTACTCGCCGCGCAGCAGGTCGACCAGGACGGCCCGGCTGAAGGTGGCCGGCCCGTCCCCGGTCAGTGCCGGCACCCGGATGTGCGCCGTCATGACCGCCCGCACGCCCGCGTCGACCGCCGCCGCGAAGGGCGGCAGGTCGCGGGCCCGCAGCAGCGCCGCGTCGGCGTCCACGGTGGGCAGCTCGTGGTGTGAGTCGGCGACGGTCGCGCCGTGGCCGGGGAAGTGCTTGGCGCAGGCCGCCACCCCCACCGACTGGAGCCCCGCCACGGCGGCGGCCGTGTGGGCGGCCACCCGGCCCGGGTCGGCCCCGAACGCGCGGGTGCCGATCACCGGGTTCTCGTCGGCGGTGTTCACGTCGACCGTCGGGGCCAGGTCGACGGTGACGCCGACGGCGGCCAGTTCACCGCCGATCGCCGCATAGACCTCCCGGGTGAGCGCGGTGTCGTCGACCGCGCCGAGCGCCGCGTTGCCCGGGTACGGGCTGCCGGTGGCGTGCGCCAGCCGGGTCACGTCGCCACCCTCCTCGTCGATGGCGAGCAGCACGTCGGGCCGGGCGGCGCGCAGCGCGGCGGTGCTCGCCGCGAGCTGGCCCGGGTCGTGCACGTTGCCGCCGAACAGGGTGTGCCCGGCCAGCCCCTCGGCGACCAGCGCGACCGCCCAGTCCGGCGGCACCGGCCCCGGGTACGCGGCCAGCAGCGTGCCCAGCGCCAGCCGGCGAAGTCCTGGATCGATCCCCACCTGAACCCCCTCTCCCGCCGCCCGGAACCCGCGCCGACGGCGGACCGGCCGGCGGTCGGCGGGTGCCGGTGGACGGCACGTGTGTCGGCACGGGCGGCCGGGTCGTCCGAGTTCCCCGCCACGGGGCGGCCGATACGCTACGGACATCCCTGATCAACGCGATTCGGTAAGCAGAGTTTACGAAAACCAGAGGACATGGCATGAGTGCGACCCGGCTGCCCGGAACCCCCCGACTGTTGCGGGCGCTCAACGACCGTGCGGCGCTGGAGCTCCTGCTCGAACGCGGCCCGCTCACCCGCGCCCGGCTCGGCGAGCTGACCGGCCTGTCCAAGGTCACCGCCTCGCAGCTGGTCGAGCGGCTGGAGGAGCGCGGGCTGGTCGCCCGGGTCGGTGAACAGGCCGGTGGGCGGGGTCCGAACGCGCAGCTCTACGCCGTACGGCCGGGCAGCGCGTACGTGGTCGGGGTGGACGTCGGCGCGGAGCGGGTGGTGGCCGCCTGCGCGGACATCACGGGCGCGGTCGTCAGTCAGGTCGAGCAGTCCACCCGGGACACCGACGACCCGGTCGGCGTGGTGCACACGGCGGTGGTGCAGGCGGCCAGCCGGGCCGGCGCGGAGCTGGACAGCGTACGGCGGGTGGTGCTCGGCACCCCCGGTCTGGTCGACCCGGCCACCGGCGACATCACCTTCGCGTTCAACCTGCCCCGCTGGCACCGGGGCCTGCTCGCCGCGCTGCGCGAGGACCTGCACACGCCGGTCGTCTTCGAGAACGACGTCAACCTGGCCGCCGTCGCCGAGGCGCAGTCCGGGGCGGCGCAGGGGCTGGCGGATTTCGTCCTGGTCTGGGTGGGTGCCGGGGTGGGTCTGGCGATCATGCTGGGTGGCCGGCTGCACCATGGCAGCAGCGGCGCGGCCGGCGAGATCGGCTACCTGCCGGTGCCGGGGGTGCCGATCCCCCGGGACGTCTCGCGCCGGGCGAAGCCCGCGTTCCAGCAGCTCGCCGGGGCGGACGCGGTCCAGGCGGTGGCCCGGGAACACGGCATCGACGCACCGGACGCGGCCGGCGCGGTGCGGGCCGCCATCGCCGCCGGCACCGCCGGTGGCCCGCTGCTCGACGAGCTGGCCCGACGGCTCGCCCTCGGGGTGGCCAGCACCTGCGTGGTGCTGGACCCGCCGCTTGTGGTGCTCGCCGGTGAGGTGGGGCAGGCCGGCGGGGCGGCGCTGGCCGAACGGGTGCAGCACGAGGTGGCCGCGATCACCCTGGTCCGGCCCCGGGTGGTGCCCACCGGGCTGACCGAGGAGCCGATCCTGCGGGGGGCGCTGCGGACCGCGCTGGACGCCGTGCGGGACGAGGTGTTCGGGTCGACCGTCGGCTGACCGACCACCCCGCCCGTCCGTCGTCATGAAGGAATACTTCACCACTGCGCCGGCCACGGCAAGATGTTGCCGTGGCCGGCGCAGGTCGGGTCGCCCTAGACCAGGTCGCGGCGGCGGAACGCGACGAACGCGGACCCGGTGACCGCACCGGTCAGCGCCAACAGCACCAGCAGCGCCGGCCCCCAGGTGATCGCGTAGATGCCGCCGTCGCAGACGCCGCTGCCCGGCGGGCAACCCCGGTCGTCCCAGAACTCCAACCGGCCGGACAGCCAGGCGCCCAGATAGTTGGAGAGCATCAGCAGGTCCGCCCGGGCCACGTCGAGGATCTGCAACACCAGCCGCGCGCCCATCTCCCACACCACCGCGTACGCGGCGACCGCGCCGAGCGCCGCCGAGGTGTGCCGGCCCAGCGTGGCGATCCCGAAGCCGAGCACGGTCGACAGCAGCACCAGCACCAGACCCCGCCCGTAGATCGCCCCGAGCCCGCCCCAGAACTGCCCGTCCAGCGGGCCGGGCACACCCGCCGTCTGCCCGATCACCCAGAACGTGCCCAGGTAGAGCGCCGACGCCAGCACCGCCAGCGCGGCCACCAGCCCGACCAGGGTGCCCAGCTTCGTACCGAGCACGGTCACCCGGCCCGGCCGCCACAACAGCAGGTTGACCACCCCGCCGGAGTTCAGGTCGGCACCGATGTACGACGCGCCCACCAGGAAACCGAACAGCACCAGGAACGCGATCAGGAAGTAGAGCAGCCCGCGCGCCTCCTGGGAGAAGATGAAGACCGACGTGAGGTAGTCGGTGGCCAGCGGCAGCCGCTCCATCCGCGCCGGATCCACCTCGGCGCAGTCGGCCGGTACGTACCCGGCGTCCTCGGTGATCGGGATCTCGCCGGCCCGGACCCGCAGGCAGCGGGTGTGCTCCGCCTCCAGCACCGCCACCGCCTGCGCGGCCTGCTCCTGGGCTGCGGACATCTCCTGCGCCGTCGGCCGGTGCGACCCGATCAGGGTGGTCGTGGTGGTCACCGCGAACGCCACCGCGAGCAGCAGCACCATCAGTTGGACGAAGCGGCGGGCGGTCAACCGCTCCACCTCGGCACGGACCAGGTTCACGCGTCCACCCTCCGACCGTCGGTCCGGTCCAGTTCGATCAGCGGTTCGTCGGCGTCACCCGCGTCGATGTCGTCCGGCTGCCCCGGCGGGGTCGTCCCGGCGGTGAGGTCGAGGAAGACGCTCTCCAGGTCCGGCCGGACCGGGGTCAGCTCGCGGACCCACAGGCCCTGCCCACCGAGGGTGCTGCTGATCAGCTCCGGCTCCGGGGCGCCCCCGACCACCAGCACGTCGTCGGGGTCGACGGCGACCGTCAGCCCGGCCTCCCGCAGCAGCTGCGCGCCCCGCTCCGACTCGGCCACCCGGACCCGCCACTCGTGCGGGTCGTGCCCGGCCAGCACGTCGTCCACCCGGCCGGCCGCCACCCGACGGCCCCGCGCGATGATCGTGACGTGGTCGCAGATCAGCTGGATCTCGGCCAGGATGTGGCTCGACACCAGCACGGTCACCCCGGACCCGGCGAGCGTACGCATCAGGTCCCGCATCTCCCGGATACCGGCCGGGTCCAGCCCGTTCGCCGGCTCGTCCAGGATCAGCAGCTCCGGGCTCTTCAACAGCGCCGACGCGACGGCGAGACGCTGCTTCATGCCCAGCGAGTAGCTCCTCACCCGGTCCTCGCCCCGCTCCCGCAGGCCGACCTGGTCGAGCACCTCGTCCACCCGGGACGTCGGCACGCCGCCGGCCACCGCCAGCAACCGCAGCGTCCGGTGCCCGGTGAAGTTGCCGAAGAACTGCGGACTCTCCACGATCGCGCCCACCCGCCCGGTGACCCGACCCAACTGCTCCGGGGCCGGCGCACCCAGCACCCGCAACTCCCCGGCGTCGGCGTTGACCAGCCCCAGCAGGGCGCGCAGCGTGGTGGTCTTACCGGAGCCGTTGGGGCCGAGGAAGCCGTGCACCTGGCCCGCCTCGACGACCATGTCGAAGCCGTCCACCGCCACCCGCCTGCCCCGCCGCATGGTGCGGAACGTCTTGCGCAGACCGGCGATCTCGATGACCGCGCTCATCCGCACCGCCCCTCGTCTCGTACGGGCATGGGCCGTCCTCCCGGGATGGTGACCAACGACACGGTGCACCCTAAGGCCGGGCCACCCGCCCGTGGGGGCAGCCTCGGGCTGCGTGGTTGGATGGAGCGGTGACTGGTGACCCGTTCCCCGCCGCAGCCGCCCCCTCGACCGTGGACGCGGATCTGGTGGTCAGCCTGGACGGCGTCGCCGTCCGGCGATCCGGCACCGCACTGCTGCACGACGTCGACTGGCGGGTCGAGCTGGACGAACGCTGGGTGGTGCTCGGCCCCAACGGTGCCGGCAAGACCACCCTGCTCAACCTCGCCTGCGGTCAACTGCACCCGAGCACCGGCGTCGTGCACGTGCTCGGCGAGCGGATCGGCCGCACCGACCTCACCGAGCTGCGGACCCGGATCGGCCTCACCACCGCCGCCGTGGCCGAGCGCATCCCCGCCGAGGAACGGGTCGGTGACGTCGTGCTCACCGCCGCCTGGTCGGTGGTCGGCCGCTGGCGGGAGAGCTACGACCAGGCCGACGAGGCCCGCGCCCGCGCCCTGCTCGGGCAGCTCGGCGTCGCCCACCTGGCGGACCGCACGTACGGCACCCTCTCCGAGGGCGAACGCAAGCGGGTGCAGGTCGCCCGCGCCCTGATGACCGACCCGGAGCTGCTGCTGCTCGACGAGCCGGCGGCCGGGCTCGACCTGGGCGGGCGCGAGGACCTCGTCGGCCGGCTCGCCGAGCTGGCCCACGACCCGGACGCCCCGGCCCTGGTGCTGGTCACCCACCACGTCGAGGAGATCCCGCCCGGGTTCACCCACGCGCTGCTGCTGCGCGACGGCGCGGTGGTCGCCCAGGGGCTGCTCGCCGACACCCTGACCGCCGACAACCTCAGCAAGACCTTCGGCCTACCCCTGCTGGTCGAACGCCACGCCGACCGCTGGACCGCCCGCGCCGCCTAACCCCCCACCCCCACCCCAGCGTCGATCTTGGAGTTGTGGTGGGGGAAAGACCCTCCCATGTCCCTTTCGCGGCCACCGTAAGTCCATGATCGACGGGATGGACGGGTGGGAAGGGCGGGGCAGGGTGGGTGGGGTGGGGATTTAGACTCGTCGTGGTTGTGACTGGCGGGGTGGGGGGTTGTGGTGTCGGTGGGAGGTGGGGTGCGGCAGAGCCGGATCGTCGTGGTGGGCAGCGCCAACATGGACGTGGTCGGAGCCGGCCCGACGCTGCCCCGGCCGGGGGAGACCGTGCTCGGCAGCCACTTCGTGATGGTGCCCGGCGGCAAGGGCGCCAACCAGGCCATCGCCGCCGCCCGCGCCGGTGCCGCCTGCACCTTCCTCGGCGCGCTCGGCTCCGACTCGTTCGGCGTCACCCTGCGGGCCAGGATCACCGCCGCCCAGGTGGACGCCAGCCACCTGCGGGTGGTCTACGGGGCCTCCGGGGTCGCCCTGGTGATGGTCAACGCCGCCGGGGAGAACGCCATCCTGGTCACCCCCGGCGCGAACGCCGCCTTCACCGCCCTCACCGACGCCGAGCTGTCCGCCGTACGCGGGGCGGACGTGCTGGTCGCCCAGCTGGAGATCCCGGTCGAGACGGTGACCGAGGCGGCGGTGGCCGCCCGTGCCGCCGGCACCCGGGTGATCCTCAACGCCGCGCCGGCCCGGCAGGTGCCCGCCGAGCTGCTGGCGGCGGTGGACCTGCTGGTGGTCAACGAGACCGAGGCGCACCTGCTCACCGGCCGGGGGCGGGACGACCCGGGGGCGCTGCTGGCGCTGGTGCCCCGGGCGGTGCTCACCCTCGGCGGCGGGGGCGCCTGGTACGTCGAGCGGGACGCCCCCGCCGTGCACGTGCCCGCCGTCGTCGTGGACGTGGTCGACACGACCGCCGCCGGGGACGCGTTCACCGGCGCCCTGGCCGTGGCCTGGGGTGAGGGGCGGCCGGTGGTCGACGCGGTGCGCTGGGCGGCGGCGGCCGGCGCGGCGTGCGTCCGGCGGCTCGGCGCGTCGGTGGCGCTGCCCGAGCGTGCCGAGATCGACGCCCTCTACACCCCGACGGCCGGCACCTGACCGGCAGCTCAGCCGGCCGGGTCGTCGCTGAGCCGTTCACCCCGGCGACGCAGCATGCCCAGGCCGGGAATGCCGGCGACGGCGAGCTTGAGGTCACGGGTCACGTCGAGCAGGTCGTGCAGGTCCGGGCCGACCCGGTCGAGGGTGGCCAGGATCGGCAGCACGTCCGAGGTCAGGTGCTCCTTGAGCTTCGGCAGCTCGTCGACGAGCCGGATCGCCGCGGCCAGCTCCTCGTGGCTCAGCTCCGCCACGAACCGGTTCGCCATCGGCGCGCCCCGCCGCAACGCCGGCTCGTACGCGGTCATCAGCTCGGCTGCGACGGTGGCCGCGCCCTCGGCGGTCGCCACCGTGCCGGCGGCCCGGTCGGCCACCGCCCCGGCCTCGGCGACCACCTTGCCGGCAGCCCGGGACACCTGACCGGCCCCGGCCACCACCCCGGCCGCCGCGTCGGCGACCTCGGTGGCCCGGGTGACGGTCGTGGTCGCCGCCGCGCTGATCACCGCCACCTCGCGCACCGCCACTTCGGCGTCGGTGAGCACCCGGTCCGTGCGGTCCAGGGTGCCCTCGATCCGGTCCACCACCCCGTTGATCCGGGTCAGCAGCGCCTCCACCCCGTCGAGCACGGCGAAGGCGCGGGCCGGCACGGCGGCGAACGAGGCGGCCGAACCGAACGCCTGGTCGAGGGCGGAGCGGGTGAGACCGACGACGTCGCCCGGTCGGGGCAGGGGGATGGCCATGTCACCCAGTGTGCGTCGGGTCGGCCAGCGCCGCCCGCCGGGACGGTCCCGGGCGTGGGCCGGACCCGACCCGGGCGCGGCGGTCGCGGGCCGGGCCGGCACGGGAGAACGGACCCGGCCGTACGCCCGGAAGGAGCGCGGGGACGGTGCCCCGGGGAGTGCGGGAATCGGGGCGGACGGGGGTGGCTGGACGGACGGTAGGGTGCCCGCATGTCGCTCCGTCCCCCCGGCGTGACGCCGGCCGGTCGGGGCCGCGCGGCGCTGACGGTCCTCGCCGTGCTCGCCCTGGTGCTCGGCGGCTACGGGCTGCTGCGGGCGGACGCCGGCCTGGCCACCCGGCAGGTCACCGCCGACGGCGTACCGCTGACCGTGGTACGGGCCGACGACGACGGGGCGGGCACGGTGCGCCGGCCGGGTGTGGTGATCGCGCACGGCTTCGCCGGCTCGGCCCGGTTGATGCGTCCGCTCGCCGACACGGTCGCCCGGCGGGGCGCGGTCGCGTTGCTGCTCGACTTCGCCGGGCACGGCGGCAACCCGGCCGGCCTGCCCGGGGCGGGCCGCGACGACACCGCGTCCCGCGGCACCCTGGAACACGACCTGGCAGTCGCCGTCGCCTACCTGCGGGGCCGGCCCGACGTCGACCCGACGCGGATCGTCCTGGTCGGACACTCGATGGGTGCGGGGGCGGTGACCCGGTACGCCGCCGGCCACCCCGACGTCGCCGGCACCGTCGCGATCTCGCTGCCCGACGGCGGTGACCTGCCCGACACCCGGCCGCGGCGGCTGCTGCTGATCGTCGGCGGCCTGGAGTTCCCCGCCTTCCGGGCCACCGCCGAGGCGACCGCCCGGCGGGGCTCCGGGCGACGGGTGGTGGTCGTTCCCGGCGTCGAGCACATCTCGGTGCTCTTCGCCGGCCGTACCCACCGCGAGGTCGCCGCCTGGGTCGGCGGCGCCGGTGGTGCGGCACCGCGCCCGGCCGCCCGCCTGGTCCCGGCGGGTCTGCTGCTGCTCGGTCTCGGTCTCGGCTTCGTGCCGCTGGTGGCCCTGCTGACCGGCCGTCGCGGGCGGCCCGCCGCACCCGTACCCGTCGCGCCGGCACCCGCCGTGCTGGCGGTGGCGACTGCCGTCACCGGGGTGGGGGTGCTGCTCGCCCCGGTGCTGCCGACCACCCGGCTGCCGCTCGCGGTCGGCGGCTACCTCACCGGCTTCCTGCTGGTCACCGGCGTCCTGCTGGCCGCCGCCCGGTACTGGCCGCTGCGCCTGTTCACCGCCGGTCCCACCCCCGGCGCGCCGGCTGCGGCAGGTGGGCCCGTTCCGACCACCGGCGGGCGTACGCCGCTGCGGCCGGTGGTCGCGGCCCTGCTGCTGACCGGGTACGCCGTGGCCGCCGTCGCCGTGCCGATCCACCTCGGCCTCACCTGGGCGCTGCCGGTGGGCGCCCGATGGTGGCTGCTGCCGGTGGTGACGGTCGGCTGTCTGGTGTTCCTGGCCGGCGCGGAGCTGCTCACGCAGGGGCGGAGCTGGCGGTACGCGGCGGTCGGCGCGCTCGCCGTACCGGCGCTGGGCGGGGCGGCCGTGGTGGGGTTGGCCCCCGGTTTCGTGCTGCTGGTGGTGCCGCTGTTCGTGGTGCTGCTCGGGTGGCAGGCCGCCTGGGCGGCGGTGCTGCGGCGGGCCGGTGCGCCCCGCTGGGCACCGGCGGTGGTGGGCGCGGTCCTGGTGGCGTGGCCGCTGGCCACCGCGCTGCCGCTGAGCTGACCCGCAGCCGCGCGGGCGGGGCCGACCGCCCGGGACGGTGTCACCGGGGTTCGCCCTGCTGTTCGACGGCGCGTTGGACGGCGCGGTAGATCTGTCCGAACCGCAACGCGTCGGGGGTACGCAGCAGCATCACCTCCTGCCCCAGGTGCTGCACCCACAGCTCGTTGACCTTGTTGCCGCGTTCGTAGGACCGGTCCAGCCAGCCGAGCGGCAGCTCCAGGAAGGGCAGCAGGGCGAGCACCCCGACGCCGCAGACGGCCAGCACGATCAGGGCCGGTTTCCACTCGCCCCGGTCCTGTGCCGACCAGACCAGCGAGACCACACAGATCAGCGCGACCAGTGGGGGCAGCGAGAGCAGCAGCACCAGCACCCCGCGCCCGAGGATGCGGGACCGGACGGCCATGGTGGTGGCCCCGCGTGCGTGCCAGACGTACGCGACGTCGGCGATCCGTACGACCTGCCCACCGGCCCGGATCGACTCGGAGGTCACCTGCACCGTGTCGTCCCGGTAATAGAGGGTCATCACTAACCCTAACCGTTCGCAGGCGACCGGTGCCGCTGTGTGCCCGACGGATCGCGCGCCCGACGCGCCGAGCGGCGGTCGGGGCGGCCGTCCGTCCTGTGTCCCGACTCAGCGTCCGCCCCCGGCGGTCACCGCCTGCCGCCCGCCGCCGGTCCCTGCCCGGCCGGGCCGGTCGCGGTCGGCCCCGTCGCCCGCACCGGTGACCCGTCGTGCCGGCGGGGCGCGGCGGAGTGCTCCATCGCGCGCTGTACCGCCCGGTAGATCTGTCCGAAGCGCAGCGCGTCGCCGGTGCTCAGCAGCAGCACCGGCCGCCCCTGCCAGCGGACCCACAGCTCACGCTGCCGGCTGCCCCGGTCGTAGGAGCGGTCCAGGCGGTCGAAGAGGAAGTCGGCGACCGGCCCGACGGCCAGCCCGACCAGCACCGATGCTCCCACGATGGCGAGCGTGACGGTGGGGGAGCGGTGCAGCCAGACCGCCACCGCGATGCCGATCGCCGCAGCCACCAGCGGGCCCGCCAGGGCGGCTCCGATCGCACCCCGCCCGGCCAGCACCCGCCAGGAGCGGTCGCCCCGGCGGTGCCAGACCAGGCCGATCTCGGCCAGCGGGAAGGCCCGGCCGTCGACCCGGATGGCGGCGGAGGTGACCTGCACCGACCGGTCGTCGTAGTACGTGATCATCGCTGGACTCCCGAGCGCGGGTGGCGAACACCAGACTACGTACCCCAACGACCCGGGTCGTAAGGTTGGCACGCGACTTCGACGAGGAAGTGAGGGCAGCGTGAGCGAGTTCGTGCGGCTTACCACCAGGGACGGCATCGGCACCATCCGGCTGGAGCGGCCACCGATGAACGCGCTCAACAAGCAGGTCCAGGAGGAACTGCGGGCCGCCGCCACGGCCGCCACCGCCGACCCGGGCGTCCGCGCCGTCATCGTGTACGGCGGGGAGAAGGTCTTCGCCGCCGGCGCGGACATCAAGGAGATGGCCGACATGTCCTACGTGGACATGGCCGAGCGGGCCGCCGACCTGTCCAGCGCCGTCGGTGCGCTCGCCCGGATCCCCAAGCCGGTGGTCGCCGCGATCACCGGGTACGCCCTCGGCGGCGGCTGCGAGCTGGCGCTGGCCTGCGACTGGCGGGTGGTGGCCGAGGACGCCAAGCTCGGCCAGCCGGAGATCAAGCTCGGTGTCATCCCCGGCGCGGGCGGCACCCAGCGGCTGGCCCGGCTGGTCGGCCCGGCCCGCGCGAAGGATCTGATCATGTCCGGCCGGATGGTGGACGCGGCGGAGGCGCTGCGGATCGGGCTGGCCGACCGGGTCGCCCCGGCCGCCGAGGTCTACGACACCGCCGTGGCGCTGGTGCGGCCGTACCTGACCGGGCCGGTGCAGGCGTTGCGGGCGGCGAAGCTGGCGGTCGACGTCGGGCTGGACATGGACCTCGGCTCCGGGTTGGCCTGGGAGAGCCAGCTCTTCGCCGGGCTCTTCGCCACCGACGACCGGCGCGAGGGGATGGCCGCCTTCGTCGAGAAGCGCAAGCCCGACTTCACGGGCCGCTGACCCGCCCCGCCCCGGGCCGCGCACCGTCGGCCCGGGGCGGACCCGCGTCGCGGCGACGGTGGTCCCGCCGCCGGCACCGTGCCGAGAACTGTTCACATCCCGGATACCGGCCAGTAGCGTGTGACTCCGGTCATGGACGAGGGGAGCGGCGATGACGGAACGGGTCGAGGGTCACGGCGGAGCGCTGGCGCTGGCGGCACTGCG
The DNA here is from genome assembly GCF_049178955.1 of Micromonospora sp. WMMD730. Taxonomy (NCBI): domain Bacteria; kingdom Bacillati; phylum Actinomycetota; class Actinomycetes; order Micromonosporales; family Micromonosporaceae; genus Micromonospora; species Micromonospora sp. WMMD730. The sequence continues at coordinate 5,850,641 of NZ_JBMHML010000002.1, read as the reverse complement.
GGCGTACGGCGTACGGGAGATGTTCACCCTCTCCGGCGGGCACGTCTTCCCGCTCTACGACGCCGCCCACACCACCGACTTCCCGATCTACGACGTCCGGCACGAACAGTCCGCCGTCTTCGCCGCCGAGGCGGTGGCCAAGCTCCAGCGTCGCCCCGGCCTCGCCGTGCTCACCGCCGGCCCCGGCGTCACCAACGGCGTCTCCGGCCTGACCAGCGCCTTCTTCAACGCCTCGCCGGTGCTGGTGATGGGCGGGCGGGCCCCGCAGTTCCGCTGGGGTTCCGGCAGCCTCCAGGAGATGGACCACCTGCCGCTGGTCGCCCCGGTCACCAAGCACGCCGAGACGGTGTTCACCGCCGACGACATCCCCCGCGCGGTCTCCGCCGCGCTGACCACCGCGCTCACCCCGCACCGGGGCCCGGTCTTCCTCGACTTCCCGCTGGAGGCGATCTTCTCCGTCGGCGACGCGGACCTGCCCGCCCCGACGCCCGTCGCGCCGGTCGAACCCGACCCGGACGAGGTGACCAGGGCCGCCCGGTTGATCGCCGCCGCCGCCCGCCCGGTGATCATCGCCGGTTCCGACGTGTACGCCGGGGACGCCGTCGCCGCGCTCCGCGAGGCCGCCGAGGCGTTGCAGGTGCCGGTCTTCACCAACGGCATGGGTCGCGGCGCGCTCCCGCCGCAGCACCCGCTCGCCTTCGCCAAGGCCCGCCGGGTCGCGCTCGGCGACGCCGACGTGGTGGTCGTCGTCGGCACCCCGCTGGACTTCCGGCTCAGCTTCGGCGACTTCGGCGACGCGGCGGTGGTGCACGTCGTCGACGCCCCCACCCAACGGGCCGGGCACGTCCAGCCCGCCGCCAGCCCCGCCGGTGACCTGCGGCTGATCCTGTCCGCGTTCGCCGACCACACCGGCGACCGGGCCGACCACGCCGACTGGATCGAGCGGTTGCGCACGGCCGAGGACGCGGCGCGGGCACGCGACGCCGCCGAGATGGCCGCCGACACCGACCCGATCCGCCCCGCCCGGGTCTACGGCGAGCTGCGCCGCGCTCTCGCCCCGGACGCCATCACCATCGGCGACGGCGGCGACTTCGTCTCGTACGCCGGGCGCTACCTGGAGCCGTCGCAGCCCGGCACCTGGCTCGACCCCGGCCCGTACGGCTGCCTGGGCACCGGGATGGGCTACGCGATGGGTGCCCGGGTCAGCCACCCCGACCGGCAGGTCTGCGTGCTGATGGGCGACGGCGCGGCCGGGTTCTCGCTGATGGACGTGGAGTCGCTGGTGCGGCAGCGGCTGCCGGTGGTGATCGTGGTCGGCAACAACGGCATCTGGGGGCTGGAGAAGCACCCGATGCGGGCCATGTACGGCTACGACGTCGCCGCCGACCTACAGCCCGAACTGCGCTACGACAAGGTGGTCGAGGCGCTCGGCGGTGCCGGGGAGACGGTGGCGAAGGCCGCCGACCTCGGTCCGGCCCTGGGGCGGGCGTTCGACGCCGGGGTGCCGTACCTGGTCAACGTGCTCACCGACCCGGCCGACGCGTACCCTCGCTCGTCCAACCTGGCCTGACCACCCGGCCCACGGCCGCCGCCGGACCCGGCGGCGGCCGTGTTCTGCCGCGCGGATAAATCGGCGGAATGTCAGCGGCGACGCACGTAACGTCAGACCCCTCGCCCATCGTTGGACGATCCAGCGATAACGACGGGAGTTCTGATGACATACGCCATCCGCGCCGAGGGGCTGGTGCGCCGGTTCGGCGACACCACCGCCCTGGCCGGGGTCGACCTGGCGGTCCCGGCCGGCACGGTCTTCGGTCTGCTCGGCCCCAACGGCGCCGGCAAGACCACCGCGGTACGGGTGCTCGCCACCCTGCTCACCGCCGACGAGGGGCACGCCACCGTCGGCGGGTACGACGTCCGCCGCGACGCCCACCGGGTCCGCCAGCTGATCGGCCTCACCGGCCAGTACGCCTCGGTCGACGAGAACCTGACCGGCACCGAGAACCTGCTGCTCATCGGCCGGCTGCTGGGCCTGTCCCGGCGGGGCGCCCGGGACCGGGCGGCCGAGCTGCTGGCCGGGTTCCAGCTCACCGACGCCGCCGGGCGGGCCGCCAAGACCTACTCGGGGGGCATGCGCCGCCGGCTCGACCTGGCGGCCAGTCTCGTCGGCCGGCCGCAGGTGCTCTTCCTCGACGAGCCCACCACCGGCCTCGACCCGCGCAGCCGCAACGACCTGTGGGACATCGTCCGGGGCCTGGTCGCCGAGGGGGTGACCGTGCTGCTGACCACGCAGTACCTGGAGGAGGCCGACCAGTTGGCCGACGAGATCGCCGTGGTCGACCACGGGCGGGTCATCGCCCAGGGCACCCCGGAGGAGCTGAAGGCCAAGACGGGCGGCCAGGTGCTGACCGTCCGGCCGGTGGAGGCCGCCGACCTGCCCACCGTGCTCGCCGTCGTCGGCGAGGTGACCGGGGCCGACCCGGAGGTCGCCCAGACGACGGTCAGCGCGCCGGTCACCGGTCCGGACGCGCTGCCCGCCGTGGTCCGCCGGCTCGACGACGCCGGGGTGCACGTCGGCGAGCTGGCCCTGCGCGGGTCCAGCCTCGACGAGGTGTTCCTCTCCCTCACCGGCCACCGGGCCGAGGACGAGACCACCCCGACCCTGGAAGGGAGCCCGGCATGACCGCCGCGACCGTCGCCGCTCCGGCGGCCCCCGCCACGCCGGCCCGCCGGCTCGGCCCGACCGCCGGTCTGCGGCACACCGGCACGCTGGCCTGGCGCAGCCTGGTGCAGATCAAGCACAACCCGATGGAGCTGCTCGACCTGAGCATCCAACCGGTGATGTTCGTGCTGCTCTTCACGTACGTCTTCGGTGGGGCGATCTCCGGCAGCCCGGGGGAGTACCTGACCTTCGCGTTACCGGGCATCATCGTGCAGAACGCCTTCTTCGCCACGATGACCACCGGTTTCGGGCTCAACCAGGATCTGACCAAGGGCGTGTTCGACAGGCTCCGGTCGCTGCCGGTGGCCCGCTGGTCCCCGCTCGCCGGCCGGATCGTCGCCGACACGGTCAAACAGGCATGGTCGTTGACCCTGCTGCTCGGCGTCGGGATGATCCTCGGCTTCCGGCTCGGCAACGGGGTGTTCGGCCTGCTCGGCGCGTTCGCCCTGCTGCTGGTCTTCTCGCTCGCCGCCGCCTGGATGTCGGTGCTGGTCGGGGTGCTGGTCAGCGAACCGGACAAGGTGCAGATCTTCGGCTTCACGGTGATCTTCCCGCTGAGCTTCACCAGCAACGCCTTCGTGCCGACCGAGACCATGCCGTCCTGGCTGCAGCACTGGGTCGAGGTGAACCCGGTGACCATCCTGGCGAACGCGCTGCGGGGGCTGCTGGTCGGCGGGCCGGTGGCCGCGCCGGTGCTCCAGTCGCTGCTCTGGGCGGCGGCCATCGCCGCCGTCTTCGCCCCGCTCGCGGTGCGGGGCCTGCGCCGGCGGGTGTGACCCCGGCCGCCGTCAGAGTTCGGGTCGCTCGCCGTCGCGGGGCCGCTCACCGTCGCGGGGAGCGGCGTCCTCCCGGGGCGGCGAGCGATCGGCCGACGCCGGGCCGCCCCCGGGTGCGGTGCCGTCGGGGGACGGCTGGCCGCCCCGGCGGCGCAGGTCGTCCTCCCGGCCACGCAGGTCCTCCTCCCACCGCTGGAAGAGGGCGTTGTCGTCGCGGCGGACACGTTCGTCGATCGACTTGAGGAACTCGGGGTCGTCGTCGGGTGCGACGGGCCGTCGGCTGGCCGCCGGCCGACCCCGGCGGCCGTCACCCTGGGCGACCGGGCGGCCGGCGAGGAACCAGGCGATCGAGCCGACCAGCGGGAAGAACAGGATGACCGCCGCCCAGGCGAACCGGGGCAGCCCGCGGACCGTCCCGTCCTCGGCGGAGAGGCAACTGATCAGCGCGCAGGCGGCGAGTACCACCTGGAGCAGGAACAACAGCACATAGAGCCGGGCCATGCACCTATCATTGCTCAGCCGTGCGCGTCACCACACCCCGCGCAGCACGAGCGACACGCACAGCAGCGCCAGGCCGGCCGTGCCGAGGGCTACCAGCGGGACGGCCCGTGTGTCGAGGCGGGACTGCCGGCGGCCGGTGGCCCGTCCCCAGCCCACCACCAGCGTCGCCCACCAGGCCAGCACGATGGCCCCGGCGAGCAGCGCCCCGGCGACGTCGCCGGTGAGTGCCAGCCGGACCGCCAGCACCGCCACCACCGTGTACGCCAGCCCGAGGCGACGCCAGGCCAGCCGGGTGCGCTCGGGTTGCAGGCCGGGGTCGCGGGTCCCGTCCGACGGCACCCCGGTCACCTGCCGCTCACCCCACGGGCCAGGACGGCCACCACCAGCAGCAGTGCGCCGACCGCCACGATCAGGGCGAGCACGGCCGGGAACCGGGACGCCGGCAGGCGTTGCCCGAGCCGGATGGCCTGCTCGGTGCGGGACCAGTGGTCCACCGCCCGGACGGCGACGGTGCCGCCGAGCAGCAGGAGCGTCACCGCGATCGCCTCCCGCAGGTGCCGCAGCGGCAACGGCGGCAGGAACTGGGCGGCGGCCAGCCCACCGGCGATCAGCGCCAGTCCGGTGCGCAGCCAGGCCAGGAAGGTCCGTTCGTTGGCCAGGGAGAAGCGGTAGTCGGGGGTGGTGCCCACGGAGTCGAGGTCCGACGGGTCGAACCACCGTCTGATCGCCTGCCACACGACACCGATTATCCGCTTTACCGCCGACATAGCCTGGACCGATGACCGATCTTGATGCCTCCACCCTGCGCGACAGCTACGACCGGCAGCTCCGGCCGGAGATCCCCGACCCGGTCCCGGCCGGCGTGACGGTCGAACACGACGGCCCGCTGGTGCGCATCCTGGGTCTGGACCAGGGCGGTTTCCTCACCTACCGCACCCTGGACGGGCTGGCCGGGCCGGAGCTGGACGCGCTGATCGCCCGCCAGGTCGAGCTGTTCCGGCAGCGCGGCGAGTCGGTGGAGTGGAAGCACAACACCCACGACGAGCCCGCCGACCTGCCGGACCGGCTGCGCGCCGCAGGCTTCGTCCCGCAGGACCGGGAGACCGTCCTGATCGGGCCGGTCGCGCCCCTGGCCGCCGCCGTGCCGGTGCCACCCGACGGGGTACGCCTGCGCGAGGTCACCGGCCGTGACGACCTGGACCGGATCGCCGCGATGGAGGAGGAGGTCTGGGGCGAGGACCGTTCCCACCTCGTCACCGGCCTGCTGCGGGAGATCGAGGCGGACCCGCAGTCGATCACCGTGGTGGTGGCCGAGGCGGGGGAGACGGTGGTCAGCGCCGGTTGGGTGCGCTACCTCAACGGCACCGGCTTCGCCAGCCTGTGGGGCGGTTCGACGCTGGCGCAGTGGCGACGCCGGGGCGTCTACCGGGCGCTGGTGGTCTACCGGGCCCGGCTGGCCGACCAGCGCGGCAAGACGTTGTTGCAGGTGGACGCCTCGGAGGACAGCCGGCCCATCCTGGAGCGACTCGGCTTCGTCCCGGTCACCACGACCACCCCGTACGTCTACACTCCGTGATCATGGAGCAGCGGCTGACGGACGACGAGCAGCAGGTTCTCAAGACGGGCGCGTTCGGCGCGGTCTTCCTGGTGTCGAACGCGGACCCGGGGGTGTTCGCGATGATCCGGGAGAGTTTCGCCGCGTCCGGGGCGTTCGCCGGGGCGAGCGGGCTGGTGAAGGAGGCGCTCGGCGCCGGTGGGCTGCCCCGGCTGCCCCGGGACTCGGCCCTGGACGTCGAGTCGGTGGTGCTGCCGGCGCTGGCGCGGGCGGTGGACATCCTGCGGGAGAAGTCCCCGGCCGACGTGTCGGTATACCGCGAGCTGGTGCTGACCGCCGCGGCGGAGGTGGCCCGGGCGCACCGGGGGGTGACGCCGGCCGAACAGGACGCGATCGCCCGGATCAGGACCGCGCTGGCCGACCCCGCCGGTCCGGCCTGACAGCCGGTCCGGGTCGGGCCGCAGCGTGGTGAGGTGTGTCACCGTGGGTGCCCGGGAGGGGTAACCTACTGGCAGGTAACATTGCGTTCGTGGGCAACTGCACAACAGCCTGCGGTTGACCGGGTGTCAACGACGCGCAAAGCTCCGCCCTTAACCGGGCGAGCAGATCGCACACCACCAACAGGAGGGTTGTCGAATCGCGATGAACATCGTCGTACTCGTCAAGCAGGTGCCTGATTCGGGCGCGGACCGCAACCTGCGTGCTGACGACAACACCGTCGACCGCGGTTCGGCGAACAACGTGATCAACGAGATGGACGAGTACGCCATCGAGGAGGCGCTGAAGATCAAGGAGGCGCACGGTGGCGAGGTCACCGTCCTGACCATGGGACCGGACCGGGCCACCGAGTCGATCCGCAAGGCGCTCTCGATGGGCCCCGACGCCGCCGTGCACGTCCTCGACGACGCCCTGCACGGGTCCTGCGCCGTGGCCACCTCGAAGGTGCTCGCCGCCGCCCTCGGGCAGCTCAATGCCGACCTGGTGCTCTGCGGCGCCGAGTCGACCGACGGCCGGGTCCAGGTCATGCCGCACATGCTGGCCGAACGGTTGGGAGTCGCCGCGCTGACCGGCGCGCGCAAGCTCACCGTCGACGGCGGCACGCTGACCGTGGAACGGCAGACCGAGGAGGGCTACGAGGTGGTCACCGCCTCGACCCCGGCCGTGGTCTCCGTCTGGGACACCATCAACGAGCCGCGCTACCCCTCCTTCAAGGGCATCATGGCCGCCAAGAAGAAGCCGGTGAAGACGCTGTCCCTGGCGGACCTGGGCGTCGCGCCCACCGAGGTGGGTTTCGAGGGCGCGACCAGCGCCGTCGTCGAGCACACCAGGCGTCCGCCGCGCTCGGGCGGCGCCAAGATCACCGATGAGGGCTCCGGCGGCGTCCAGCTCGTCGAGTTCCTCGCCACCGAGAAGTTCGTGTGAGGGGTCTGAACATGGCTGAGGTACTCGTCGTCGTCGAAGCCACCAGGGAATTCGGCGTCAAGAAGGTCACCCTGGAAATGCTCACCCTCGCCCGCGAGCTGGGCACCCCGAGCGCCGTGGTGCTCGGTGGCCCCGGTGCCGCCGAGGCGCTCGGCGCCAAGCTCGGCGAGTACGGCGCGGAGAAGATCTACGCCGCCGAGAGCGAGGAGATCGACGGCTACCTGGTGGCCCCCAAGGCGACGGTGCTCGCCGAACTGGTCAACCGGGTGCAGCCGGCCGCCGTCCTGCTCGCCTCCGCCCAGGAGGGCAAGGAGATCGCCGCCCGACTGGCCGTCAAGCTGGACAACGGCATCCTGACCGACGTGGTCGGCCTCGACGCCGACGGCACCGCCACCCAGGTCGCCTTCGCCGGCTCCACCATCGTCAAGTCCAAGGTCACCAAGGGGCTGCCGCTGGTCACCGTGCGGCCGAACTCGGTCACCCCGGCCCCGGCGGCGGCCACCCCGACCGTCGAGCAGCTCACCGTGTCGGTCACCGACACCGACAGGCTGGCGAAGGTCGTCGAGCGGGTCGCCGAGCAGAAGGGCTCCCGCCCCGAGCTGACCGAGGCCGGCATCGTCGTCTCCGGCGGTCGCGGGGTCGGCAACGCCGACAACTTCAAGCTGGTCGAAGAGCTGGCCGACCTGCTCGGCGGCGCCGTCGGGGCGTCCCGGGCGGCGGTCGACTCCGGCTACTACCCGCACCAGTTCCAGGTCGGGCAGACCGGCAAGACCGTCTCCCCGCAGCTCTACGTCGCGCTGGGCATCTCCGGCGCGATCCAGCACCGGGCCGGCATGCAGACCTCGAAGACGATCGTCGCCGTGAACAAGGACGGCGAGGCCCCGATCTTCGAGCTGGCCGACTACGGCGTGGTGGGCGACCTGTTCAAGGTCGTACCGCAGGCCGCCGAGGAGATCCGCAAGCGCAAGTGACCCGTCGCGGGTCCGCACCGAGCCGCCGTCCGGTCCGCCGGGCGGCGGCTCCGTCGTCCTCACCTTTGCGATCGTCCCCGGCCCGGCCGGGTCCGCACGTGGGTGTGCCGATGGGAGCTGATCGGCGGGCCGGGGAGCTGAGCCGGCCCGCCGATCAGCCCGTCAGGGTGCCCCTCAGCAGGCTGTCGCCGGAGTGGGCGGGCTTGTTGTCGTACTGCTCGGCGGAGACGTCGACCACCGAGTATGCCTGAAGATCAACATTCGGGGGCAGGGGCAGCAGGGCGTCGCCGGAGCTACCCCGCAGCACACCCACCGAGAACATCTCCATGGTCGTCGGATTGATCAGCCAGACCTCGTAGTACCCCGTAACGTCCGGGAGATTCGCGACGTGCAGGTGCAGTCGTCCGTCGGCGAAGACCCGGGCGTCGCCTCGGGCGTCGGCCGGCGTGCTCCCGTACGCGGCCAGCGGCGCGCTGGCCAGCACGTCCTGCCGGGGCGTGGCCCCCCGGTCGCCGAGCACGAAGACGGTGCCGAGCACCGCGATCGCGGCGGCGGCTGTCGCCGAGACGACGGTGGTCGCCCAGCGTGGCCAACGCCGTGACCGGCCCGCCGGTCGGACGGCACGCCCGCCGCCGGGGGACGACGACGGCCGCCGGGACTCCGGCCGGTCGCCGGTCACCACCGACGGGTGCGGGTCGCCGGCCCTCACCGACGGTTGCCGGTCACCGGCCCTCACCGACGGTTGCGGGTCGCCGGTCACCGCCGGCGGATGCCGGTAGGCCGGGTCGACGCCGTTCCTGGCCGCCGGAGGGGCCTGCGTCGGGTCCGGCCCGAGAGCCTGCCGGTGGGTCTCGGCCGGCGACGGCACCTGCGCGACGGCGTCGAGCTCGGCCAGGATGCCCGCCCAGAGGTGGGCCGGCGGGTCGGGCAGGTCGTGCAGGCCCTGGGTCTGCGCGCCCAGCCCGGCGACGTGCCGGAGGGTGTCCAGCTCGCCCCGGCAGGTCACGCAGCCGCCGAGATGGTCGGTCTCACCGTGGTCCGCCTCGCTCTCACCGAGCGCCAGAAAGACCAGCCGGTCGTGGTCCAGGTGCTGCACCGTCCACCTCCCATCTGCGTTTCAAGCTCGCCATGCCCCGCCTGATGTGGCTCTTGACCGTGCCCAGCGGCACCCCGGTCACCGTCGCGATCTGTTGGTGTGTCAGGTCGTCGTAGAAGGCCAGTTCCAACATCCGTCGTTGGTCGTCGGGGAGCCGGGCCAGCTCGTCGGCGACCACCAGCCGGTCGACCACCGTGTCCGGGTCTGCGCCGGTGCCGACCGGTTCGGGTAGCTGCCGTACCGTCTCCACCACCCGGGCCTCCCGGGCCGAGGCGCGCAGCCGGTCGATCACCTTGCGCCGGCCGATGCCGAGCAGCCACCCGATCAACGAGCCCTTGGTCGGGTCGAAGGTCTCCCGCCCCAGCCAGGCGGCGACGAACGTCGCCTGGGTCACGTCCTCCGCATCGCTGCGGTTGGCCAACGTACTGGTGGCCAGGTGGAGCACGGCCCGGCCGAACCGGTCGTACGCCTCCCGCAGCGCGGTCTCGTCGCCCGCCCGGAAGCGCGCGGCCAACTCGTCGGGGGGTGGTTCGGGTTCGTGTCCTGCTGTTCCCACCGCTGTCACCGGGCGGGTCGCCTTCCCTGGGGCATGCCCGACTGTAACGCCCACAGCCTCCGCCCCACTCTCCTGGTCCGGTCCGCCTCCACTCGTCTCACCAGCTATTCGTCGCCGCAGTCGGCCCCGGATGCACCCCGGGCGAAGAAAAAGAAAGTGGTGTCGGGCTGCATCCGGCGGTGCGACGGGTGGCGTAACCCGTTCTGCAAGCCAGACCTGACGAACCAGCACCAATCACCAGGAGGCAGACATGCAGCTCGCTATCTTCCGTCGGGTCGCCGCAGGCAGCGCGGTGGCCGCTCTGGCCTTCGCCGGCGTCGGCGCCGCGACCACGGGCCCGGCGTACGCCGCCTCGTCCAAGGTCTCCGTCGTGCACGGCATCCCGGACACCCCGGTGGACGTCTACGTCAACGGCAAGAAGACCCTCGACAACTTCAAGCCCGGTGACGTCGCCGGCCCGCTGACCCTGCCCGAGGGCGAGTACGACATCGCCCTGACCAAGCCGGGCGAGCCGGTCGGCAGCGCGATTCTCAAGGTCGATGACGCCGAGGTTCCCGGCGGCGCCAACATCAGCCTCGCCGCGCACCTCGGCGCGGACGGCAAGCCGCAGATCACCCCGTTCGTCAACGACACCGCCAAGCTGGCCGCCGGCAAGGCCCGGCTGATCGTCCGGCACACCGCCGCCGCCCCGGCGGTCGACGTGCGGGCCGGTGGCAAGCCTGTCTTCGAGGACCTGACCAACCCGAAGGAGGCCAAGGCCGACGTCGACGCGGGCACGGTCAAGGCCGACGTGGTGCTGGCCGGCACCGACACCGTGGCGATCGGCCCGGCGGACCTGAACCTCAAGGAGGGCACCGCCACCATCGTCTACGCGATCGGCTCGGCCGAGGCCAAGAACCTCGACCTGGTCGCCCAGACCATCACCGGTCTGCACTCGGCCCCGGGCGGCGTGCCCAGCGGCACCGGTGGGCAGGCCGGCACCGGCGTGGGCACCTGGTGGTACGTGCTGGCCGGTGCCGGCGTACTGCTGCTGGTCGGCGGCGGGGCGCGGGTGGCCGCCACCCGGACCGGTCGCCGGTGACGGTGCGACACCGCGGGGCGCTGGCGGCGATGGCCGCCGGCGTCGCCGCGCTCACCATCGCCACCGTCGTGGCCTGCGGCTCGCAGCCGGCCGAGGACGTCGGCGCGGACGAGGCGGCGGCGCTGGCCAGCAGCAGTCCGCCGGGCCCGACCGCCGGAACCGGTGGCGGCCCGTCGGTGCCGGTGACCGCAGGTGACCTGCCCACGGCCGAACGGACCGTGCCGCCGGTGAAGCTGCGCATCCCGGCGATCGACGTCACCGCCACGGTCAACCCGGTGGGCATCGACACCCGCACCGACGAGTTCGACGTCCCGCCGAGCGTGGACCAGATCGGCTGGTACCGGTTCGGCCCCGGGCTGGAGACCGACGCCGGCTCGGTGGTGATCGCCGGTCACGTCGACAGCTCGGAGCAGGGCAAGGGGGCGTTCTTCCGGCTCCGCGAACTCGACCGGGGGGACACCGTCACCGCCACCGGCGCGGACGGCGAGCAGCGCGCCTACCGGGTCGTCTCCCGCGAGGAGTACGCCAAGACGAAGATCCCGCTGGACCGGTACTTCGCCCGGGACGGCAAGCCGCGGCTGACCCTGATCACCTGCGGCGGGCCGTTCGACCCGAAGACCCGGCACTACCGGGACAACATCGTTGTCACCGCCGTACCGGCCTGAGGACCGGGTCGGGGCCGATCCGGTCCCGGCCCGGTCCCATCCACGCTTCGGTACGGGTGGTCCGGCATCCAACGCGCCGTGCGCTGGCCGTTACGCTGAACGGTGATGGCATACCTTGATCACGCGGCGACCACCCCGATGCTCGACGAGGCGTTGGCGGCGTACGTCGCCACCGCCCGCGAGGTCGGCAACGCGTCGTCGCTGCACGCGACGGGCCGGCGTGCCCGGCGTCGGGTGGAGGAGTCCCGCGAGCGGGTGGCCGCCGTGCTGGGCGCCCGCCCCTCCGAGGTCATCTTCACCGGCGGCGGCACCGAGAGCGACAACCTCGCCGTCAAGGGCGTCTTCTGGGCCCGACGGGCCGCCCGGCCCGACCGGGTCCGGGTGGTCTCCAGCGCGGTCGAGCACCATGCCGTCCTCGACGCGGTCGACTGGCTGGCCGACCACGAGGACGCCGAGGTCGCCTGGCTGCCCACGGACGCCGCCGGCAAGCTCGACCCGGCGCTGCTGCGCGCCGAGCTGTCCGCGCACGCCGACCGGGTCGCCGTGGTGACCGCGATGTGGGCCAACAACGAGGTCGGCACCGTGCAGCCGGTGGCCGAGCTGGCCGCCGTCGCCGCCGAGCACGGCGTGCCGTTCCACACCGACGCGGTGCAGGCGGTCGGCCAGGTGCCCGTCGACTTCGCGGCCAGCGGGGTCTCCGCGCTCACCGTGACCGGGCACAAGCTCGGCGGCCCGACCGGGGTGGGCGCGCTGCTGCTCGCCCGGGACGTCGCCGCCACCCCGCTGCTGCACGGCGGTGGGCAGGAACGCGACGTCCGCTCCGGCACCCTGGACACCGCGGGCATCGTCGCCTTCGCGGTCGCCGTCGAGACGGCGGTCAAGGGCCAGCAGGAGTACGCCGCCCGGGTGGCGGCGCTCCGCGACGACCTGGTGCGGCGGGTCCGGGAGGCGGTGCCCGAGGTGGTGTTCAACGGCCACCCCGATGACCGGCTGCCCGGCAACGCGCACTTCTCCTTCCCGGGCTGCGAGGGGGACGCCCTGTTGCTCCTGCTCGACGCCCAGGGCATCGCCTGCTCCACCGGCTCGGCCTGCTCGGCCGGGGTGGCCCAGCCCAGCCACGTGCTGCTGGCGATGGGCGCCGACCACGACCGGGCCCGCTCCTCGCTGCGCTTCACCCTCGGCCACACCAGCACCCCCGCCGACGTCGACGCCCTGATCGCGGCCCTCCCCGCCGCCGTCGACCGCGCCCGCCGAGCCGCCGCCCTCCGCACCCCCCGCTGACCGCCCCGCCTGCCCTCTTCGCCCCGGCTCCACCCCCGCCCCGCCCCGGCTCTCTCCAGGCTCCGCACCCGCTCCGCCCCTGCCCTGCCCCCGGTGATCAAGAGGTTTGCGTCACCCGCCCGCCGGATTCTGACGCGAATCTCTTGATCACCCGCCCCTACCGGCCTGCACCCCTCCCCACCCGACCGCGCACGCCTTCCAGCCCACCTGCGGGCTGCTGAGCGGTGGCGGTGCTCGGTGATCAAGAGGTTGAGGTCAGGAACGGGCGCTGGGATGACGCAAACCTCTTGATCACCGAGGGCAGCGGCGGGGCAGGGCCGGGACGGAGTGGGGGCGGGCCGGGGAGGGAGGGGAGGCGGGCGGGGTGGGTAGGCTCGATGGGGGAAGGGAGCGTGGGCTGGTGAAGGTTCTGGCGGCGATGTCGGGCGGGGTGGACTCCGCCGTCGCGGCGGCGCGGGCGGTGGATGCCGGGCACGACGTGACCGGGGTGCACCTGGCGCTGTCCCGCAACCCGCAGACCTTCCGCACCGGGGCCCGGGGGTGCTGCACGCTGGAGGATTCCCGGGACGCGCGCCGGGCCGCCGACGTCATCGGCATCCCCTTCTACGTGTGGGACATGGCCGAGCGCTTCCACGCCGACGTGGTGGACGACTTCGTCGCCGAGTACGCGGCCGGGCGTACCCCGAATCCGTGCCTGCGCTGCAACGAGAAGATCAAGTTCGCGGCGGTGCTGGACCGGGCCGTGGCCCTCGGCTTCGACGCCGTGGTCACCGGCCACCACGCCCGGCTCGGCCCCGACGGGCTGCTGCGTCGCAGCGTCGACCTCGCCAAGGACCAGTCGTACGTGCTGGCGGTGCTCACCCGCGCGCAGCTCGACCGGGCGATGTTCCCGCTCGGCGACGCCACCAAGGCCGAGGTCCGGGCCGAGGCGGCCCGGCGTGACCTGGCGGTGGCCGAGAAGCCCGACTCGCACGACATCTGCTTCATCGCCGACGGCGACACCCGGGGGTTCCTCGCCGGCCGGCTCGGCGAGACGCCCGGCGCGGTGGTCGACGCGCTGACCGGCGCGGTCGTCGGCAGTCACACCGGCGCGTACGCCTACACGGTGGGCCAGCGACGCGGCCTGCACCTGGACCGGCCGGCCCCGGACGGGCGACCCCGGTACGTGCTGTCCATCACGCCGAAGACCAACACGGTCACCGTCGGCCCCGCCGAGGCGCTGGAGGTCTCGCTGGTCCGCGCCACCCGTCCGGTCTGGACCGGGGACGACCTGCCGGCCGCGCCGATCGCCTGCGAGGTGCAGTTGCGGGCGCACGGCGACGTCGTACCGGCCACCGTGACCGTGGACGGCGACGGCCTCACCGCCGAGCTGCGCCGGCCGGTACGCGGGGTGGCCGCCGGTCAGGCCGTGGTGGCGTACCGGCCGGACCCGGCGGGGGACGTGGTGCTCGGCTCCGCCACCATCTCCGGCTGACCCACCGGCCGGGTGTGTCGACCGGGGCCGGCTACCCTTCGGCCGTGACCCAACAGCAGCTCTGGCCCTGGCCGGCGGGCGCGGCGACCGGCATCGGTTCGCTGCCCGGCACCGACATCGCCGAGGCGCAACGGATCGTCCTGGGTGAACTGCCCGCCCTGCCCCACCTGCCGGAGCTGCCCGCCCGAGGGCCGGGTGCCGACCTGATCGGGCGTACCGGCGGGCTGCTCGTGGAGCTGCCGGTCGAGCTGTACGCCGCGCGCTGGCGGATCGCCCCCCGTCCCGGTCGGGACCTGCGCCGCGCCCGGGACCTGATGGAACGTGACCTCGACCAGCTCGCCGAGCAGGCCGAGTCGTACGCCGGGCCGGTGAAGGTGCAGGCGGCCGGGCCGTTCACCATGGCCACGGCGGTGGAGTTGCCGATCGGCGGGCGGCTGCTGCGTGACCCGGGCGCGGTGCGTGAGCTGACCGCGTCCCTGGCCGAGGGGTTGCGGCTGCACGTCGAGGCGGTGACCCGGCGGCTGCCCCGGGCGTCGGTGCTGCTCCAACTCGACGAGCCGTCGCTGCCGGCGGCGCTCGCCGGTCGGGTCCGCACCGAGAGCGGCCTGGGCACGTACCGGCCGGTCGACACCGCCGTCGCGCGTACCCTGCTCGGCGAGGTGATCACGGCGGTCGGGGTGCCGACGGTGGTGCACTGCTGCGCCCCGGACGTGCCGCTGGAGCTGATCCGTACCGCCGGGGCGGTCGGGGCGGCGCTGGACCTCGCCCTGCTCACCGACCTGGACCCGCTGGGCGAGGCGATCGACGCCGGCCTCGGCCTGCTGGTCGGGGTGGCACCGACCCTGCCGTCGTCGGCCGGCGTCGCGCCGACCTCGGCGCAGCTCGCCGACCGGGTACGCGGACTCTGGGACCGGCTCGGCTTTCCGCGCCGCCAACTCGCCGAGCAGGTGGTGGTCACCCCCGCCTGCGGGCTGGCCGGCGCCACCCCCGGGTACGCCCGCGCGGTGCTCACCGCCTGCCGGGACGCGGGGCGGCGGCTGCACGAGGGGTGAGGTTTCCCGTCGTACCCGGTGGGCAGGATGACGGCCATGATTGGACAACTGCGTACCGTGGCCATCGACTGCCCCGACCCCCGGGCGCTGGCCGGCTTCTACGCGGAGCTGCTCGGTCTGCCCCTGGTCGAGGAGGACTCCGACGGTAACGAGTGGGTGGTACTCGGCGGTCCGGTCGGGCACCAGCCCCGGCTCGCCTTCCAGCAGGCGCCCGACCTGGTCCCCCCGGCCTGGCCTGATCCGGCGCGTCCGCAGCAGCTCCACCTCGACGTCACGGTCGACGACATCGAGGTGGCCGAGAAGGCGGCGCTCGCCCTGGGCGCCCGGCGGCTGCCCGGCGAGGGCGACGGCTTCCGGGTGTACGCCGACCCGGTGGGCCACCCGTTCTGCCTCTGCTGGGACTGACCCTCCGGGGAGCACGTCCCCGCGTCGGGCGGGTCGGGCCACCGGTCGGCCCGGCCTGCCCGACGTGCCGGGGTGGTGCCGGCGGGGCATGATCGGGTCCGTGATCGACTCCTCGCTGCGCCGTGCCTCCGGTTCGCTGTTCGGGCTCGCCTACGGCGACGCGCTCGGCAAGCCGACCGAATTCCTCTCCGTCACCGAGATCCACCGTCGCTACGGCCCGGCCGGTCCACGGGAACTGGTCGGTGATCCGGTGCTGGTCACCGACGACACCCAGATGGCGCTCGCGGTCGCCTGGGCGCTGCACGACGCGCCGGAGCACACCGCCGAGGCGGTCGAGCCGCTGCTGCGGCGGCGCTTCCTGGAGTGGGCGGCCAGCCCGGACAACAACCGGGCACCGGGGATGACCTGCCTTCGGGCCTGCGGCGAGCTGGGCCGGGGGCTGCCCTGGCAGCAGGCGACGGTGGTCGACTCGAAGGGCTGCGGGGCGAACATGCGGGTCACCCCGGTCGGGCTGCTCGACGTCGACCCGGACATCCTCGCCGGGTTGTCCCAGCTCCAGGCCGGCCTCACCCACGGTCACCCGACCGGGCTGGCCGCCAGCGAACTGACCGCGTACGCGGTGCGGCTGCTGCGTGACGGGGCGACGCCGGCGCGACTGCCCGGCCTGCTGGCCGACCGGGCCCGCAGCCAGCGGGGCACCTACCGGGACGACTGGCTGGGCGACCTGTGGCGGCGTGCCGGTGCGGGCTCCCCGGCACAGTTCAGCGCCGTCGGCTGGGACGAGTGCCTGTCGGCGCTGGACCGGTTGGCCGCCGCGCTGCGCCGGCCCGACGACGGCGACGACCCCTGCCGGCACACCGGTGAGGGCTGGATCGCCGAGGAGGCGCTGGCGACCGCGCTGCTGTGCGTGCTGCGGCACCCGGACGACCCGGTGGCCGCGATCGGCCGGGGCGCGAGCACCGCCGGCGACTCCGACTCGATCGCCGCGCTGGCCGGCGCGTTCCTCGGTGCGGCCCACGGGATGTCCGGCTGGCCCGCGGACTGGTCCACCCGCATCGAGTACGCCGACCAGCTCGCCACTCTCGGCGCGACCTGGGACTGACCCGCCCGCCCGGATGCCGCCCGTCGGGGTGCCGGCCACCGCGACGGGGGGTGCCGGGGCGGCCGGGCCGGTGCGCTGCTCAGGCCGGGCTGCGTCGCCCGTGCAGGCGCTTCACCCGCCGCCACAGGGCCGGGTCGCAGCTACCGGCCCGGCGGGAGAAGGCGTCGGCCGGGATACGCAGCGGCTCGGCGAGATCCAGCCAGCTGTCGTGCTCGGCGTCCGGGTCCCAGTCCCGGGTGGGGATCGGCACGTGGTCGTCCCGGTCGCTCTTGTCCTGGCTGGTGATCTTCAGGACCTCCGCGCCCCGGTCGTCGGCGCGTACCACCAGGCAGGGCCGGACCTTCGAGCCGGTGCCGTCGTGGAACGGCACGTCCGCCCACCAGATGTCACCCGGCCGGGGCGTCCCGGTGGGGGTGCGGGGGCGGGGCGGCGCGGTCGGGCGGGCCCGGTCCCGGGGCGGGGTGCCCCGCTCCGGCCGGGTGCGCCCGCCGCCGCTCGACGGGCGGCCACCCCGACGTCGCCACTCGTTCCACACCCACCCGGCGGCCACCGCCAGGACGATCAGCAGCCCCCACAGCAACCACTGCGGCATCGGTCCCCGCCTCCCTCCCGGGCGGCCACCGCCGCCGACGTGCGGCGATCGTCGCACGCCCCGGGGTCGGCCGCCCGCCGGGCGGGACGGGGGGAGGCAGGGGAATGTCCTACCGGCCGGTTACCGTGCTCCCGTAGCGTGATCACGGGGGAGGTTCACACGGTGTCCGGAGGCGGCAGGGTGTCGGAAGAAGAGATTCCCCAGCAGGTCAGCGCGGCCCAGGAGGCGGCGGCCGGTGGTGAGCCCACCCCTGAGGCCCGGGAGCGGCACGCCACGTTGGGTCAGGAGCTGACCGAACACCAGTACCGCTACTACGTCCTCGACGCGCCGACCATCACCGACGCCGAGTTCGACAGGCAGTTGCGGGAGCTGGAGGCGCTGGAGGCGGAGTATCCGGCGCTGCGCACCCCCGACTCGCCGACGCAGCGGGTCGGCGGCACCTTCTCCACCGACTTCACCCCGGTCACCCACGCCGAGCGGATGCTCTCGCTGGACAACGCGTTCGCCGACGAGGAGCTGGCCGCCTGGGCCGAGCGCGTCGAGCGCGACGCCGGTGGCCCGGTTTCCTACCTGTGCGAGCTGAAGGTCGACGGCCTGGCCATCAACCTGACCTACGAGCAGGGCCGGCTGGTCCGCGCCGCCACCCGGGGCGACGGGCGTACCGGCGAGGACGTCACCGCCAACGTCCGCAGCATCCGCAGCGTGCCGGCCCGGCTCACCCCGTCCGACGAGTTCCCCGACATCCCGGAGCTGCTGGAGGTGCGGGGCGAGATCTACTTCCCGGTCGCCGGGTTCGCCGACCTCAACGCCAGCCTGGTCGAGCAGGGCAAGGCGCCGTTCGCCAACCCGCGCAACGCCGCCGCCGGCAGTCTGCGCCAGAAGGACCCCCGGATCACCGCGTCCCGGCCGCTGCGGCTGGTGGTGCACGGCACCGGCGCCCGCGCCGGCTTCCGGCCGGCCACCCAGTCCGAGTCGTACGCGGCGCTGAGGGCGTGGGGGCTGCCGACCAGTGACCGCTGGCGGGTGGTGCCCGACCTGGCCGGCGTGGCGGAGTACATCGCCTACTACGCCGAGCACCGGCACGACGTCGAGCACGAGATCGACGGGGTGGTGGTCAAGGTCGACCCGGTGCCCATCCAGGGTCGGCTCGGCTCGACCAGCCGGGCGCCCCGGTGGGCGATCGCCTTCAAGTATCCGCCGGAGGAGGTCAACACCCGGCTGCTCGACATCGAGGTCGGCGTCGGGCGGACGGGCCGGATCACCCCGTACGCGGTGCTCGAGCCGGTGCACGTGGCCGGTTCGACGGTCGCCCAGGCCACCCTGCACAACGCCCGCGAGGTGGAGCGCAAGGGGGTGCTGATCGGCGACACGGTGGTGCTGCGCAAGGCCGGCGACGTGATCCCCGAGGTGCTCGGCCCGGTGGTCGAGCTGCGTCCCGCCGACGCCCGCCCGTTCGTCATGCCCACCCACTGCCCGTCCTGCGGCACGGCGCTCGCCCCGGCCAAGGAGAGCGACGTCGACATCCGCTGCCCGAACACCCGCAGCTGCCCGGCGCAGTTGCGGGAACGGGTCTTCCACCTCGCCGGGCGGGGCGCGTTCGACATCGAGGTGCTCGGCTACAAGGGGGCCGCCGCGCTGCTGGACGCCGCGATCATCAGCGACGAGGGGGACCTGTTCGCCCTCGACGCCGCGCAGCTCGCCCGTTCGCCGTTCTTCGTCAACAAGGACGGCAGCCTCGGCACCAACGCCACCAAGCTGCTCGACAACCTCGCCGTGGCCCGGGAACGCGACCTGTGGCGGGTGCTGGTGGCGCTCTCCATCCGGCACGTCGGGCCGACCGCCGCACAGGCCCTGGCCCGGCACTTCCGCTCCGTCGAGGCGATCGAGGCGGCCGCCGAGGAGGAACTGTCCTCGGTCGACGGGGTCGGCCCGACCATCGCCGCCAGCATCACTGAGTGGTTCGCCGTCGACTGGCACCGCGACGTGGTGCGCAAGTGGGCCGAGGCGGGCGTCCGGATGGCCGAGGAGGCGGTCGACGAGGGGCCCCGCCCGCTGGAGGGCGTCACCGTGGTGGTGACCGGCACGCTCGCCGGTTTCAGCCGGGACCAGGCGGCCGAGGCGATCCAGACCCGGGGCGGCAAGGTCACCGGCTCGGTCTCCAAGAAGACCGGCTTCGTGGTGGTGGGCGACAACCCCGGTTCCAAGGCCGACAAGGCGGCCGGCCTCAAGGTGCCGGTGCTCGACGAGGACGGTTTCCGGGTGCTGCTCGACGCCGGCCCGGACGCGGCCCGCGAGGTGGCCCGGGTCGACGAGAGCTGACCGCCCGGCCCCCGGCCACCTGTCCCGCTGCACCCATAGGTGACTCTTGGCCCGTATACCAACTTAGTCACGACTACGACCGATTCGCGGCTGTCGTGCGGGTCCACCGGCGCCCAGGGCGTTTCATGGTGGCAGGTGTACGGCCGGCGTACACCCTGATGGGCGTGCCCGGGAGGTGCCATGGAGACCGCCGACCCCCGCAACTCGTTCCCGGGTGGGCGGGAGGAGCCGTTCCTGGGTCTCGTCGCCGGGGTGATCGGCCTGGCCGCCCTGGTCTCCGTCGCGTCACTGGTCGACCTCGTCGACCGGCCGGGGCTGCCGGCGGCGTTCTGGACGATGGCGGTGCTCGCGGTGGGCTGCGACGCCCGCCCCTTCGTGCCCTCCGGCCGCCGGCAGACCTCCGCGGTCTTCCCGTCCACCTGCTTCACCTTCGCCATCCTGCTCGGCTGGGGCCTCGGCCCGGCGGTGCTCGTGCAGGCCGTCGCGGTCACCGTGTCCGGCGTCCGGCTGGGACACGCCCCCTGGCGGACCACCTTCAACGCCGCCCAGTACGCCTGCGCGCTCGCCGCCGCCCACCTCGTGCTCCGGCTCGGGCCGGACGGCCTGTTCGACGGCGACCGGTTGGGCTGGACCGACGTGCTCGCCGTCGGCGGCGCGACGGTCACCTGGTTCGTCGTCAACTACGGCCTGGTCAGCACCGCACTGCGGCTGCGCTTCGGCGGCCGGTGGTGGCCGGCCGTCCGGCAGGGGCTGCCGTTCGAGCTGCTCTCCACCGGATCGCTGCTGCTGCTCGCCCCCGTCCTGGTCACCGCCGCGCGGGCCAGCGCCGCGCTGATCCCGCTGGTGCTGGTGCCGCTGTTCGCGGTCTACCGGATGGCCCACCTCTCCGACGAACAGGTCCAGCTCGCCGCCCTCGACCCGCTGACCGGCCTGCCCAACCGCAAGGCGCTGCTCGCCGAGGTGGCCGAGCAGGTGCACCGGCACGCCGAGCGGGTCGCCCGGGGTGAACCGGGGGCGCAGGTGGCGCTCCTGCTGATCGACCTGGACCGGTTCAAGAACGTCAACGACGCGCTCGGCCACGCCGTCGGCGACCGGCTGCTGGTGGAGGTGGGCGCCCGACTCGCCGCAGTGGTCGGCGACCGGGA
This sequence comes from Micromonospora sp. WMMD730, assembly GCF_049178955.1. NCBI lineage: Bacteria > Bacillati > Actinomycetota > Actinomycetes > Micromonosporales > Micromonosporaceae > Micromonospora > Micromonospora sp. WMMD730. The sequence goes on along the minus strand of NZ_JBMHML010000002.1, from coordinate 5,829,926 downwards.
CCTGCTGGCCCGGCTCGGCGGGGACGAGTTCGCCATCGTGGCCGGCGGGCTCGACGGTGTCGACGAGGCGCGTGAGCTGGCCGGCCGGGTGGTCGCCGCGCTGACCGAGCCGGTGTCGCTGGACGGCCTGCCGCTGGACGTCGGCGGCTCGATCGGCATCGCGCTCTTCCCCGACCACGGCGAGGACTACGCCACCCTGATGCGCCACGCCGACGTCGCCATGTACGACGCGAAGCACCGCAACGACACCGTCGCCGTGTACACGGCCGAGTCCGACCACAACTCCGCCGAGCGGTTGGGCCTCCTGGCCGACCTGCGGCGCGTACTGGAGAACCGGTCGGTGGCCGGGCAGACCGTGCGGGGCGGTGACGGCGCGGCGCTGCCACCCCGGCTGGCCCCCGACGACGGACCCGACCGTGCCCCGCGCCCCGACGCCGGACCGGGCCCCGGGCCCGGGCCCGGCAGCGGCATGCGCACCGGCACGGGCGTCGGCGGCAGCGGCCGGTGGTGGCTGCCCCGGCGACGCTCCCGGCCGGCCCCGGCGCACCCCGACGAGCTGCTGAACCGCATCCTCACCGGCGCCGACCCGGTCCGCCGCCACAGCACCGCCCCGGAGCACCTGCCGCCCACGCCGACCCCGGACACCGGGCCGGCGGCGACGCCCCCCGCCCCGCCGACGCCCCCCGCTCCGGCGGCCGAGGTCGGCGAGATCACCATGTACTACCAACCGCAGGTCGCCATCGCCACCGGCGAGGTGGTCGGGGTGGAGGCGCTGCTGCGCTGGCGGCACCCGCGCCGGGGAATGGTCGACCCGGAGGAGCTGATCCGGGTCGCCGAGCAGAGCGCCGTGATGCGCCTGCTCACCTACCGGGTGATCGACGACGTGGTGGCGCAGTTGGCGAAGTGGTCCGCCGCCGGCACCACGCTGCGGGCGGCGCTCAACGTCAGCGTCCGCGACCTGCACACCGGGGAGATCGTCGACCGGATCGCCGACCGGCTCGCCAGCTACGGGGTACGCCCGGACCGGCTGCAACTGGAGATCACCGAGGGGGCGCTGATGGCCGACCCCCGGCGGGTGCTCGCCACCATCACCCGGCTGCACCAGCTCGGGGTGGCCATCTCGCTCGACGACTTCGGCACCGGCTACTCGTCGTTGCAGCACCTGCGCCGGCTGCCGCTGTCCGAGGTGAAGGTGGACCGGTCGTTCGTGCTGGGGATGGCCGGGGACGCCGACGACGCGGCGATCGTCAGGTCGACCATCGAGCTGGCCGGCGCGCTCGGCCTGCGGGTGGTCGCCGAGGGGGTGGAGGACGAGCGGACCTGGCGGCTGCTGTACGCGGCCGGTTGCGACGCCGCACAGGGCTGGTTCTACGCCCGCCCGATGCCCGCCGAGGAGTTGACCGCCTGGCTGGCCCGTTACCGGCCGCTGAGCCCCGTCCCCAGCCCGGACGCCGAGATCCCCCGCCGGCACGCCCGCTGACGGTCGCCGGCACACCCCCGGGGGGTGGGTGGGCGGCCCCGGACCGGCCGGCGGCCCGGACGCGGGGGGAGTCGGAGGCGTCGGGTCCGGCGCAGGACAATAGACTCGCTCCGGTCACCGCGCGTCATCCCGTCGACGTCGCGGCCGGCCCACCCGCCCGCAGCAGCACAGCCACGAAGGGGGCACCGATGGCCGCCATCTCCCGCGAGGAGGTCGCGCACCTCGCGCGACTGTCGCGGCTCGCCGTCACCGAGGAGGAGCTGGACACCTTCGCCGGTCAACTGGACGTGATCCTCCAGTCGGTCGCGCAGGTCGGCGAGGTCACGGCGGCGGACATCCCGCCGACCTCCCACTCGGTGCCGCTGACCAACGTGCTCCGCGACGACGTGGTGGTGCCCGGACTGACCCCGCAGGAGGCGCTGTCGGGTGCCCCCGACGTCGCCGAGCAGCGGTTCCGCGTCCCGCGCATCCTGGACGAGGACGTGGCGTCGTGAGCGGATGTGTAGTTGACACCGGGCATGACAGGCGAACCATCGAGCCCAGTGCGCCGGCTGCCCGGGGCACCGGTGAGCGGAGCGAGGCGACGGCATGACCGACCTGACCAGAATGACCGCGACCGACCTGGCCGGGCTGGTGGCCTCGGGGGAGACCTCCGCGGTCGAGGTGGCCCGGGCCCACCTGGACCGGATCGCCGCCGTCGACGACCGGGTGCACGCGTTCCTGCACGTCGACACCGAGGGGGCGCTGGCCGCCGCCCGCGCCGTCGACGAGCGCCGGGCCGCCGGTGAGCAGCTCGGGCCGCTGGCCGGGGTGCCCGTGGCCGTGAAGGATGTGCTCACCACGAAGGGCGTGCCGACCACCGTCGGCTCGAAGATCCTCGAAGGCTGGCGTCCGCCGTACGACGCGACGATCGTGCAGCGGCTGCGCGACGCGGGCACGGTGATGCTCGGCAAGACCAACATGGACGAGTTCGCGATGGGCTCCTCCACCGAGTACTCGGCGTACGGCCCGACGCACAACCCGTGGGACACCGACCGGATCCCGGGCGGCTCGGGTGGGGGCAGCGCCGCCGCGCTGGCCGCGTACGAGGCCCCGCTGGCCATCGGCTCCGACACCGGCGGTTCGATCCGCCAGCCCGGCGCGGTGACCGGCACCGTCGGCGCGAAGCCCACCTACGGCGGCACCTCCCGGTACGGCCTGGTCGCGTTCTCCTCCTCGCTGGACACCCCCGGCCCGTGCGCCCGGACCGTGCTCGACGCGGCGCTGCTGCACCAGGTCATCGGCGGGCACGACCCGCGCGACTCCACCTCCATCCCGCAGCCGGTGCCGGACGTGGTGGCCGCCGCGAAGCTCGGTGCGACGGGCGACCTGACCGGGGTGAAGCTCGGCATCGTCAAGGAGTTCACCGGTGAGGGCGCGGAGCCGGGTGTGATGGCCGCGTTCCGCGAGTCGGTGGACACCCTGGCCAAGCTGGGTGCCGAGATCGTCGAGGTGTCCTGCCCGCACTTCCGGTACGCGCTGCCGGCGTACTACCTGATCGCGCCGAGCGAGTGCTCCTCCAACCTGGCCCGGTTCGACGGGGTCCGGTTCGGTCTGCGGGTCGGTGACGACGGCAACCGGTCGCTGGAGGAGGTCATGTCGCTGACCCGGGAGGCCGGTTTCGGCGCCGAGGTCAAGCGCCGGATCATGGTCGGCACGTACGCGCTGTCGTCGGGCTACTACGACGCCTACTACGGGCAGGCGCAGAAGGTCCGTACCCTGATCACCCGCGACTTCACCACGGCGTTCGAGCAGGTCGACGCGCTGATCTCGCCCACCACGCCGTTCGTGGCGTTCCCGATCGGGGCGCGCACCGCCGACCCGTACCAGATGTACCTGGCGGACCTGTTCACCATCCCGACGAACCTGTACGGCGGGCCGGGCATCTCGGTGCCGTGCGGCCTGTCCGAGGGGCTGCCCGTCGGTCTGCAGGTGATGGCCCCGACGATGGCCGACGACCGGATGTACCGGGTCGCCGCCGCGCTGGAGTCCGTGGTCGGCACGTTCACCCCACCGGCACTGTGAGGCTGGAGTTCAGATGACGACGACACTGCCCGCGTACGACGAGGTCGTTGCGCGTTACGAGCCGGTGATCGGCCTGGAGACCCACGTCGAGCTGGGCACGAACACCAAGATGTTCTGCGGCTGCCCGACCGACTTCGGTGGCGAGCCCAACACCCGGGTCTGCCCGGTGTGCCTGGGCCTGCCCGGCTCGCTGCCGGTGGCCAACAAGGCGGCGATCGAGGCGACCATCCGGATCGGCCTGGCGCTGAACTGCTCCATCGCGCAGTGGTGCCGGTTCGCCCGGAAGAACTACTTCTACCCGGACATGCCGAAGGACTTCCAGATCAGCCAGTACGACGAGCCGCTGTGCTCCGACGGCTACCTGGACGTCGAGGTCGACGGCGAGTTGGTGCGCATCGGCATCGAGCGGGTGCACCTGGAGGAGGACACCGGCAAGACGCTGCACGTCGGCGGGGCCACCGGTCGCATCCACGGCGCGACCGAGTCGCTCGTCGACTACAACCGGGCCGGCATCCCGCTGGTGGAGATCGTCACCAAGCCGGTCCCCGGCACCGGTGCGCTCGCCCCCGAGGTCGCCAAGGCGTACGTGACCGAGCTGCGGGACGTGCTGCGCTCGCTGGGCGTCTCCGACGTCCGGATGGAGGAGGGGTCGCTGCGCTGCGACGTCAACACCTCCCTCAACCTGCCGGGGCAGGAGTGGGGCACCCGCACCGAGACCAAGAACGTCAACTCGTTGCGGTCGGTGGAGCGGGCGGTCCGCTCGGAGATCCTGCGCCAAGCGTCGGTGCTCGACGCGGGTGGCCGGATCACCCAGGAGACCCGGCACTTCCACGAGGACACCGGGGACACCACGCCGGGCCGGTCCAAGGAGACCGCCACCGACTACCGGTACTTCCCGGAGCCGGACCTGGTGCCGCTCGCCCCGGACACCGCCTGGGTGGCCGAGCTGAAGGCGGCCCTGCCGGAGCTGCCCCGGCTGCACCGTCGCCGGCTCCAGGAGCAGTGGGGCCTGTCCGACCTCGACATGCAGTCGGTGCTCAACGCCGGTGCGGTCGAGCTGATCGAGGCGACCGTGGCGGCCGGCACCACCCCGGCGGCGGCCCGCAAGTGGTGGCTTGGTGAGCTGTCCCGCCGGGCCAACGAGACGGGTGTCGAGCTGGCCGACATCGGGGCCACCCCGGCGCAGGTGGCCGAGCTGCAGGGGCTGGTCGACGCGGGCAAGCTCAACGACAAGCTGGCCCGGACGGTGCTGGAGGGCGTGGTCGACGGCGAGGGATCGCCCACCGAGATCATGACCAACCGGGGTCTGGAGGTGGTCTCCGACACCGGCGCGCTCACCGCCGCCGTCGACGAGGCGATCGCCGCCAACCCGGGCATCGCCGACAAGATCCGCAGCGGCAAGGTCGCGGCGGCCGGCGCGCTGGTCGGCGCGGTGATGAAGGCCACCCGTGGCCAGGCCGACGCCAAGACCCTCCGTGATCTGATCCTGGAGCGCCTCGGCGTCCAGGGCTGACCCGAGCGGGCCGGAGCCGAGGCTTCCCGCCCGCGACCGGCGAGGGCCGCCGTCGTGACCCGACGGTGGCCCTCACCCCTTCCCCCGGGGTACGCGCGCGACCCGCGCGACCCCCCACCGAGGGCGTCAACGGCGACGCCCGGATGGAGTTGCCGTGAACGAGCACGACCTCGACGTCCTCGACGAGATCCAGCGGCGGGTGCTGTGGCTCGCCACCCGGATCGTGGACGCGGCCAACCACGACCGGGACACCGGCGACGGGGTGAAGGTCGGCGGGCACCAGGCGTCGAGTGCCTCCCTGGTCACCGCGATGACCGCGCTGTGGTTCGCCCACCTGGACGCCGAGGACCGGGTGGCGGTCAAGCCGCACGCCTCCCCGGTGTTCCACGCGATCCAGTACCTGCTGGGCAACCTGGACCGGTCGTATCTGACGAGGCTGCGGGCGCGGGGTGGGCTGCAGTCGTACCCGTCGCGGACCAAGGATCCGGACGCGGTGGACTTCTCCACCGGCTCCGTCGGGTTGGGCGCGGCGGCCCCGCTGTTCGCCGCGGTGACCCGCCGCTACGTCGACGCCCACTTCGGGGCCCGCCCGCACTCCCGGTTCGTCGCGTTGATCGGCGACGCCGAACTCGACGAGGGCAACATCTGGGAGGCGGTCGCCGACCCGGCCACCACCGGTCTGGGCAACGTGATGTGGCTCGTCGACTTCAACCGGCAGTCGCTGGACCGGGTGGTGCCCGGCATCCGGATCGACCAGTGGCGCGGGCAGTTCGAGGCCGCCGGCTGGCACGTCGTCGAGGTCAAGTACGGCCGCCGGCTCGCGCAGGCGTACGCCCGGCCGGGTGGGGCGGCGCTGCGTGACTGGATCGACCGGATGCCCAACGAGCAGTACCAGTCGCTGTTCGGGCTGACCGGGCCGGCGCTGCGGCAACAGTTCCTGGACGGCGCGCCCGACGGCATCGCCGGGTTCATCGCCGACCTGACCGACGAGGAGTTGGCCCCGCTCGTCACCGATCTGGGCGGGCACGACCTGGCGGCGATGCTCGACGCGTACGCTCAGTGCGACGCGGTGACCGACCGGCCCAGCGTCGTCTTCGCGTACACCGTCAAGGGGTGGGGGTTGCCGATCGCCGGCAACCCGCGCAACCATTCGGCGTTGCTGTCCACCGCGCAGGTCGACGCGCTGCGGGCGGAGCACGGGCTGACCGCCGCGACGGAGTGGGACCGGCTCGACCCGGCGAGCCCGGCCGGCATCCGGGCCGGCGCGCGCCGGGAGGCGCTGGCCCGCGCTCCCCGGCACCGGTCGCTGGGGGTCACCGTCCCGGAGACCACCGGGGTACGCACCCACAAGCCGGTCTCCACCCAGGAGGTCTTCGGCCGGGTGTTGGTGGAGCTGGCCCGGGACCCGCAGGTGGCGCCCTACCTGGTCACCACGGCGCCGGACGTGGCGACCTCCACCAACCTGGCCGGGTTCATCAACAAGACCGGGGTGTTCGCCCCGACGGAGCGGCGGTCCTGGTCGCAGGACCGGATGCTGCGCTGGACGGAGAGCCCCGCCGGGCAGCACATCGAGCTGGGCATCTCCGAGATGAACCTGTTCCTGCTGCTGGGCCAGCTCGGCCTGTCCTGGGACCTGTCCGGGCAGCCGCTGCTGCCGGTCGGCACGGTCTACGACCCGTTCGTGCTGCGCGGGCTGGACGCGTTCCTCTACGGCACCTACTCGGGTTCCCGGTTCGTGGTGGCCGGCACCCCGTCGGGGGTCACCCTGGCCCCGGAGGGCGGTGCCCACCAGTCCACCATCACCGCCTCCGTCGGCCTGGAACTGCCCGGCGTCACCTTCTGCGAACCGGCCTACGCCACCAGCCTCGACTGGCTGCTCTGCGACGCGCTCGGGCAGATCGCGCAGGGTTCGGCGCCGGCCGCCACCGCGGCGCCCACCGAGGACGGGGCGTACTACTTCCGGTTGAGCACCCGCCCGCTGGACCAGACGCCGTTCGAGGCGGCCCGGGCCCGCCTCGGCGACGCGGTGCTGCGCCGGCAGGTGGTCGCCGGGGCGTACCGGCTGGTGGACGCGCACCAGGCGTACCCGCAGCTGGCCGACGCGCCGGTGGTGACCCTGGCCGCCTCCGGGGCGGTGCTGCCGGAGACGCTGGCCGCCGCCGCTGAGCTTGCCGAGGAGGGCATCGCCGCGCACGTGGTCGACGTGACCAGCCTGGACCGGCTCTACCGAGCCTGGCAGCGCACCCTGCGCCAGGGCGTGCGTACGGCGACCGTGCCGAGCGTGCCGGGGGCGTTGCGGGCGGCCTTCGGGGACCGTGCCCCGCTGGTGACCGTGCACGACGCCGCCTCGCATGCGATGGCCTGGCTCGGCTCGGCGCTCGGGGTGCCGGCGGTGCCGCTGGGGGTGGACGAGTTCGGCCAGTCCGGCAGCGTCCGCGAGCTGTACGAGCTGCACGACCTGCTCCCCGGCAGCATCGTCAACGCCGCCCTGGCCGCCCTGTCGTTGCGCTGACCGCTGCGCCGCCTCTCCCTCCCTGCCCCGCCTGGTCTACCTGGCCTGGCCTGGTCTACCTGGCCTGCTCTGCCCGGCCTGGTCTGCCCGGCCCGGCCCGTCGCGGTCGACGACGTGGTCCTGGGCGTGCCGGGACGGGCAGGTGGGTGAGCCGGTGGTGGCTGCCGTGCCACGGACCTCGCCGTCGCACCCATGCGCGGCGCTGGCGCGGGCGTGACACTCTGCCCGGCGCCGGCGTCGTGCCCCGCCATCCACCGGCGGAACGCGTCGCTGATCTGATCACTCTCCGTTCCTTTCGTGACTCGTGCTGGTTGTGGTCACCCTCAGTGTTTGACGCGGCAGGTCCCATGACTCAGGTACGCATCCTTTGCTCTGCTGCCATGGAGGCGACAAGGTGTTGGTCAGGGGAAGTGTCGATGACTGTCGGCGGCGTCGAGCTTCGGCGTCATAACGCACGGTGACTGTCGCCGTCGGGGCAGCAGAGCAAAGTCTCCGAGTGTGGGTAGGCGGGTGCGGCGCGGAGGTCACCTTCGGTGACGTCGGGCGGAGGGTGGGCCCCGGTGACGCGGGCGCAGCCGCGAGTCCCGGCCCGACGGTCGAGGCGCAGCCACGGCCGCCGGCTCTGCGCTGCCGGCCACGCATGGGCCGCCTGCCCGCCGCCCTGGCCGCCCTGCCGTTGCGCTGACCGCAGGCGGATCAGCCGGTCGGGCTGGGGGTCGGCGAGGTGGGGGTCGGCGAGGTCGGGGTCGGGCCGGTCCCGGAGGGGGACGGGGACTCCGAGCCGCCCCGGGTCGGGGTGGGGGTGACCGGGACGTCGGCGCCCTTCGCCGGATCGCGGATCACGTGCCGTTCCAGGTTCACCTGGGCCTGCCCGGTGCCGCCGACGGTGATGTCGTCGTAGGCCTGGAGCAGCTTCTGCTGGTCGAAGTAGAGCACCGACATCGACAGCGGAGTCGGCTTCTCACCCTCCAGGCCACGCAGCCCGGCACCACCGGTCGAGCCCTCCACCATCAGCTGGGTCGGCTGCTGGCCGTCCACCTGCGGCAGCTTCGAGATCTGCCGGGCGTGGGTGTGCCCGGCCAGCACCAGCGGGCAGGTGCCCGAGAGAGGACCGGCCGAGGCCGGATCGTGCACCAGCGCGATGTTCACCGGTCGCGGCGAGTCGCGGACCGTGGTGGCGAGCGTCTCGCCGGCCCCGATCACCTGGTTGGCGACCTGCGCGGTGAGCCCGCTGCCGGCCGGGGAGGTCTCCTTGTCCGGGGTGAACCGGGGGTCGCCGATGCCGGCGATGGTCAGGCCGGCGACGGTGGTGGTCGAGTTGTTCAGCACGACCGCGTTCGGTTGCCGGGCCACCGCCGCCGCCGTCCGGGGTGAGTCGTGGTTGCCCCGGATGTAGACGTACGGCTTCTTGAGCAGCCCGATCGAGCCGACGTACGACGCCTCGGGTTCGCTGCCCCAGTCGGTCAGGTCGCCGGTGTCGATCACCACGTCGATGCCGAACTGCTCGACCACGGTGCGGATGAGCTGCCAGCCCGTCGGGTTGAGGTGCATGTCGGACACGTGCAGCACCCGGGTGGTGCCCGGCGCCGGTTCGTACACCGGGAGCGCCGAGACGGTGGTGTAGAGCTGGCTGACGTTGCCGACCAGCCGCTGCAACTGCTCGGCGTAGCGGCTGTAGTCGTTGGCGATCCGCCGCGCGTCACCGACGATCGCCGGGGCGTTGACGAGCAGGCCCTCGTAGCGGGGCTCCTCGATGGCCTGCGGGCGGACGGTGCCGGCCGCCAGGCCGAGGCTGCCGGCGGTGACCACCAGGGCCACCCCGCCGGCCCAGGCGGTCCGCCGGGTGTCCCGGAAGACCAACGCGGCCAGCAGCAGGGTGACCAGCACGGCCGCCCCGAGGGTACGCAGACCGAGCCGTAGCACCCCGTTGCGGACGTCGGTCACCGCCGACTGGCTGGCCCGGCTGATGCTGGCCGGGTCGTCGATCAACGCCTCGGTCTTGCGCTGGTCCAGCGCGCCGAGCCCGACCGTCAGGTGGGTGGGGCCCTGGTGACTGTCGAGCTGGAGCGCGCCCAGCGGGGGGATGTCGACGGTGGTGCCGCCCCGCACCGCCGGGGCGAGGGTCAGGTCGGCGCGGAACGGGCCGATGTCGGTGCTGACCCGGCCACCGGCGAACACGCCGATGACCGTCCCGGTCAGGGCGACCAGCAGCACCGCCAGCACCACGCCGGCCCGTCGGGCCCGGGTCGACCGCAGGGCCGACCACCAGGTCCGCCAGCGTCGCTCACGCCGGGCGGGGAGATCCCTCTCCCCGGCTCCGCGTTGCTCGTTCTCCTGACCGCCCATGATGAGATTCTGACCTGCCCCGTGAAAGATCTTGGCAAACCCGACAGACGGGTGGCCGATCCGCCCGGTACCTGCCCGGCTGTCCGGCCCGTCGGCGTGTCGTCAGCTCCGGCCGGCCCCGCCGTCGGCGAAGACCAGTCGCAGCAGCCGGTCGTCCTCCGGGGTCGGCTGACCCCGCCCGTCGTGGTTGGAGGTGGAGACCCAGAGCGAACCGTCCGGGGCGGCGGCTACCGCCCGCAACCGACCGTACTTCTCGGTGAGCAGTTCCCGGGGCGCGCCGAGCACCGTGCCGGCGTCGGTCAGCTCCACCAGCCAGATCCGCTCGCCGCGCAGGCAGGCGGCGGCCAGCAGCCGACCCGTGGCCGCCAGACCCGAGCAGGACGCCTCGTCGGTGCCCCACTGCACGACCGGATCGACGAACCTGCCGTCGCCGGCCTGCCCCTCCACCGTCGGCCAGCCGTAGTTCGCGCCCTTGTCGATCTTGTTGATCTCGTCCCAGGTGTTCTGCCCGAACTCGGTGGCGTACATCCGTTTCCCGGCGTCCCAGGCCAGACCCTGCACGTTACGGTGCCCCAGCGACCAGACCGGCGAGCCGGGGAACGGGTTACCCGCCGCCGGCTTGCCGTCCGGGGTGATCCGCAGGATCTTGCCGGCCAGGCTGGCCTTGTCCTGGGCGGCGCCCCGGTCACCGGCGTCGCCGGTGCTGACGTAGAGCTGCCCGTCCGGGCCGAACGCCAACCCGCCGCCGTTGTGGTTGCCGGACTTCGGGATGCCCGTCAGGACCGGCGTCGGGGTGCCGCCCAACGTCAGCCGGGCCACCCGGTTGTCCTGCTCGGTGGTGTAGTAGACGAAGACCGTCCGGTCCTGCGCGTACGCCGGGGAGACGGCGATGCCGAGCAGGCCCGCCTCGCCGGACGCGGCCACCCCCGGCACGGTCTGCGCCGGGGTGACGGTCAACCCCCGTGGCCCCGACTCGGGCCCGACCTTGAGGATCCTGCCGCTGTCCCGCTCGGTGACCAGCGCCGCCCCGTCGGGCAGGAAGGCGATGCCCCACGGCACCCGCAGCCCCTTCGCGAGCACCGTGGCCACCACCTGCTGCTCGGGGGTGTTCGCCGACGCCGACGGGGTCGGCAGGTTGGGGGGCTCACCGGCCGGATCGGGCTCCGGCGGGCCGAAACTGCACCCGCTCAGCAGCAGCGCGGCACCGGAGGCCGCCAGGGCCGCGCGGACCCGGACGGTGCGGGGGTACGGGAGACGGGCGCTCACCCGCCCCAGCCTAGCCCGCGAATCCCGGTCGGCCGGGCCACCGGGGACGGCGCACCGGCCGGTGACCGCCTCAGCGGGCCCGCAGGGCCAGCAGCGCCACGTCGTCCTCGCGCCGGTGACCGGTGCTGAGCAGCAGGTCACACAGGTCGGCGGCGGGGCGGGTGCCGGCGGCCGCGACCCGGGCGCACAACTGGGCCATCCCCTCGTCGATCGACTGGTCCCGCCGCTCCACCAGCCCGTCGGTGTAGAGCAGCAGGGTGTCCCCGGGGGCGAGCAGCACCCGTGCCCCGGTGCGCGGGGTCGGCCGGGTCAGCCCCAGCAGCGGCTCCCACCGGCCGTCGAGCAGCCGTACCGTGCCGTCGGCGGTGACCAGCAGCGGCGCGGGATGACCGGCGTTGCACCAGGTGACCGCCACCCCGCCCGGGACCGGCCGCAGCCGGGCCAGCACCGCCGTGGCGGCGGTCGGGATGCGCAGGCCCGAGATGGTGGCGTCCAACCGCCGCATCAGCTCCTCGACCGGGTCGTCCCGGCCGAACGCGTTGCCCCGCACCAGGTTGCGCAGCTGCCCCATGGTCGCGGCGGCCTCGATGTCGTGGCCGGCGACGTCGCCGATCGCCGCCACCAGGTCGCCGTCGGGCTGGACGAAGGCGTCATACCAGTCGCCGCCCACCTCCACCCGGTCGGCGGCCGGCTGGTAGCGGGCCGCCAGCTCCATCCACGGGCTCTGCGGCAACTGCGGCAACATGCTGTGCTGCAGCACCTCGGCGACGTGCCGCTGCTCGCCGTGGATCCAGCCGTTACCGACCGCCTGCCCGGCGCGGCGGCCGATCTCCAGCGCGGTGCCCAGGTCGTCGTCGTCGAAGGCCCGCCGGCCGGGGCCGTTGACCAGGGTCACCGCGCCCATGATCGTGCCCCGGCCCGGGGCCGGCACCGGCACGGTCAGGTGCGAGGCGAAACCCAGCCGTTCGGCGAGGTCCACCAGTTCCGGGGCGTCGCTGGCCCACCGGACCTCGTCCAGGTCGGCCACGCCGCGCAGCACCGGCTGGCCCGTCCGTAGCACCGTCCGGGTGACCGAGGCGGGGCCGAGCCGGCGCAGCGCGACCTCGCCGAACCGGGTGATGTCGGCAGCGCGGGCCGGGTCGCGGTGCACGGCGGTCACCCAGCGGGGCGCGCCGCCCTGGTCGATCAGGGTCACCATCGCCCAGTCGGCCAGCCGGGGCACCACCGCGTCGGCCAGCCGCCCCACCGCCGTCTCCACGTCGAGCGTGCCGGTCAGCTCCTCGCTGAGCGAGGCGAGCAGGTTCAGCCGTTCGTGTGCCTGCTCGACCAGCCGGCGGGCCGCCTCGGCCGCGTCCAGCGCGATCCGCAGCCGCAGCTCCGAGGAGCAGGCCGCCGCCAGGTCGGCAAGCGTCCGTAGCTGCGCCTTCGTCCAGGCCCGGGGCTTGCTGTCGATCGCGCACAGCGAGCCGAGCACCCGGCCGTCCAGGTCGGTCAGCGGCATCCCGGCGTACGCGACGACGCCCAGCTCCGGCACGGCCAGGTTGTCCCGCACCCGGGGGTAGAGGCGGGCGTCCGGCAGCACCAGCGGGATCTCGGTGTCGATCACGTGCTGGCAGAACGAGTGGCTCAGCGGGGTCTGCCGGCGGGCGGCCCACGGCTCGGGTAGCCCGACCGCGCCGGGGAAGAACTGCCGGGTCTCGGTGACCAGCGAGACCAGCGCCACCGGCACGTCGAGCAGGTCGCTGACCAGCCGGGCGAACCGGTCGAACGCCTCGTCCGGTGTGGCGTCCAGGCCGGTCTCGGTCAGCGACCGCAGTCGGGCCGGATCGGCCAGCGCGGCGATGTCCAGGTCCGGCCCTGCGGTGCGCTCGGTCATCGACCACCTGTCTGCCGTGATGGGGAGGACACCGTTCGGCGTTCCGACCCCCGGTTATACCCGTCCCGCCCGACCGTCACCCGTGGCCGTGGGCGTCGTCGCCCGGTACGGCGTCGTCCCCCGGCCCGTCGGCGGCCCCCGCCCGCCGGAGGGCTATCGTCGGCACGCGTGAAGGTATGGATTCCGCACCCCGAAGGGGTCGAGCTGCTCGGTGCCGTCCCGGCCGGTGTCACGGTACAGCCGTGGACCGACCCCGCGAATCCGCCCGGCGACCCGGCCGACGTCCGGTTCTGGGTGCCGCCGTTCCTGGCCGGGGTGGACACCACGGCGATGCTGGACCGGCTGCCCGACGTGGCGGTGGTGCAGCTGCTCTCCGCCGGGGCGGACGCCTGGACGGGCCGGGTGCCCGCCGGGGTCACCCTCTGCGACGCCCGGGGGGTGCACGACGCCGGTACCGCCGAGTGGGTGGTCACCGCGATCCTCGCCCAGCTACGCGGTTTTCCCGAGCTGGCCCGCGCCCAGGCCCGCCGGGAATGGGCGTACGACCGGGTCGCGCCGACCGACGAGCTGACCGGTAAGCGGGTGCTGATCGTGGGGGCCGGGTCGATCGGCGCGGCGGTCCGGGCCCGGCTGGCCCCGTTCGACGTCACCTTCACCCTGGTCGCCCGGACCGCCCGGCCGGACGAGGGGGTGCACGCGGTGACCGAGCTGCCGCGCCTGCTGCCGGAGGCCGACGTGGTGGTGCTGCTGGTGCCGCTGACCGATGCCACCCGGGGGCTGGTCGACGCCGCGTTCCTGGCTGCCATGCCGGACGGGGCGCTGCTGGTCAACGCCGCCCGGGGCCCGGTGGCGGACACGGCGGCGCTGGTCGAGGAGCTGACGTCGGGGCGGCTGCGGGCGGCGTTGGACGTGACCGACCCGGAGCCGCTGCCGGCCGACCATCCGCTCTGGGAGCTGCCGAACGTGCTGCTCACCCCGCACGTGGCCGGTTCGGTACGCGGGCTGCTGCCCCGGGCGTACCGGCTGGTGGGGGAGCAGGTGCGCCGGTTCGTCGCCGGATCATCGCTGGTCAACACGGTGGTCGACGGCTACTGACCCGGGCGGGGCCGACCTGCCGGCGGGGGTGTCCCGGCTCAGCGTGCGTCCGGTAGGGCCTGCCCGGTGACCGCGACCAGCCGGGGCAGATCGATGCCCCGGACGGCGGGCAGTGGCAGCTGGTGTCCGTCGGTGAGCCGGACGACGGCCCGGCCGCGCGGGTCGGTGGCCAGCTCGACGACCTGCTCCCAGGGGATGCGCCGGCCCCCGGCGAGCGCCCGCAGCCGCAGCTCGCGCGGGTCGGCGTCGGTACCGGAGCGCCAGGCCCAGACCGCGACGGTCAGCGGGACCAGCAGCACCGGCAGCAGGTACCACCGGGCGGCGGCCAGGGGCAGCGCGCCGATGGTGGCGATGACGGCCGCGACCAGGATGGCCTGGTTGTGCCGGAAGCGGATGGTGTCGGCGCGACTCACCCCCCGATGATTCCACCCGGGGCCGGGGCGGCACCGGGCGGGCGGCGGACCGGCCGCGACCGGTGCTATCCGGTGATGTAGGTCACGACCGGAGGGCATAACCGGGAGGATGGTGCCTCGTTGAACCGCTAACCCTCCGCCGCACCGCGCCGTGTCCCCCTCACGAAGGTGACCGCCGTGACCGTCGCCCGCCCCCTCCGCTGTCCACCGTCCGCACCCGTGGTGCTGACCCTGCTGGTCGCGTTCCTCCTCGTCGCCGCCGCCCTGGTCGACGCCGTCGCGCCGCTGGCCGCCACCACCATGGCCGGCGCGGGCGGCTGTGCCGTGGCCGCCGCCCGGCTGCTCCGCCTCACCGCCAGCGACGGGCCGGACCGTCGCGTCCGGCGTCGCCGGGCCGCCGTCCTGCTCACCGTCGCGGCGGCCGTGGTCGGGACGACCGTGGCGGTGTTACCGCTGGCACCGGCGTTCCACCGGGCCGAGGTCGCGGCGGTCGGGCTCGGCGCGGCCACGCTCGTCTACGCGCTCGGCCTGCTCCTGCTGCCCGGCCACTCCCGGCTGACGCCCCGGGCCCGGTGGCGGCGCGGCGTCGACATTGTCGGCCTCGGCACCGCCCTGCTCTTCGCCGGTTGGGTGCTGGTCCCGCCCGGCCCGGTGCCCCCGGTGGTCCGGGTGGTCACCGTCGTGGGCGCGGGTGTCCTGGCCGGGCTGCTGGTGGGCGCGCTGGCCGGGCACCGTCGCCACCCCGGTGCGGCCCGGTGCCGGCTCGGCGTGGCGGCGGTCCTGCTCGGCCTGGCCGACCTGGTGGTGCTGCTGGCCTACCGGGCCCCCTCGGCGGCCCTGCCGACCGCGGTGCCGCTGCTGGTCGGCGGGGCCCTGCTGACGGCTGCCGGGATGACCCGGGCCGCGGCGGGCGACCCGGCGGTGCCGACCGGCCCGTCGCCGGCCTGGCCCCGGGTGACCGCACCGGCGGCGGTGGCGACGGTGGCGGCGGCCGGCCACCTGGCGTTCGTCGGCGGCTTCACCCCGACCGCCGTCCTGCTGGGGCTGGCGGTGATCCCGCCGCTGGTGGCCCGGGAGTTCATCTCCGTCACCGACCAGCGGCGGTGGGCCGGGCGGCTGGCCGCCCGCGAGGCGTACTTCCGCACGCTGGTCGCCGGGGGTCGTGACCTGGTCCTCGTCCTCGACGACGAGTTGCGGGTGCGCTGGCTCTCGGCGGCCGGGGAGCGCTGGTTCGGGCTGCGTCAGGAGGCGGTGTGCGGGCGGCCGCTGGCCGACCTGCTGCATCCGGACGACGCGCCGGGCGTCCTGACCCGGCTGGCCGGGCGGCCGGGCAACGCCGTCGCGCCGCTGCATGGCGATGCCGCCGCGCTGCTGCCGGGCGATGCCGCCGCGCCGCTGCCGGGCGATGCCGCCGTGCCACTGTCGGGCGACCCCGCCGTGCCGCTCCTGGTGGCCCGGATGCGGACCGGTGACGGCGGCTGGCGGGAGACCGAGTCGACGGTGAGCGACCAGCGGACCGTGCCGGAGGTGGCCGCGGTGGTGCTGAACGTCCGCGACGTCGGTGACCGTCGCCGGCCGGAGCGTGGGCGGCCCCGGGGCGCGGCCACCGACCCGCTCACCGGCATGTCCACCCGGCGGGAGCTGCTGCGGGTGCTCGACGAACGGGGCGGCACCCCCGGCGCGCTGCTCCTGCTCGACGTGCACGGGCTCGGCCCGGCGCGGGACGCCGCCGGCCCGGACCCGCTCCTGGCCGCCACCGCCCGCCGGCTGCGCGACGTGGTCGGCCCCCGGGACCTGGTCGCCCGGTTGTCCGGGGAGGAGTTCGCGGTGGTCACCGACGCCGGCCCGGTCCCGGCGTACGCGTTGGGCGAGCGGCTGCTGGCCGCGTTGACCGAGCCGTGCCCGGTGCCGACCGGGATGGCCCGGCTCCGGGTCGGCGTGGGCCTGACCGAGCTGGCCGCGACGTCGCCGCAGGACGCGGTGCGCCAGGCCGACCTGGCGCGTCGCCGGGCCGTCCAGCTCGGCCGCAACCGGGTCGAGTGGTACGACGCCTGCCTGGAGGAGGAGCTGGTCCGCCGGCTGGACCTGGAACGGGAGCTGCCCGGGGCGGCGGACCGGGGCGAGCTGGACCTGGTCTACCAGCCGGTGCTGGCGCTGGCCGACCGCCGACCGGCCGGCATCGAGGCGTTGCTGCGCTGGCGCAGCCCGGTGCTGGGCACCGTGCTGCCGGCCGAGTTCCTGCCGGTCGCCGAGGATCTCGGTCTGCTGGGGGAGCTGGGCCGGTGGGTGCTCGACCGGGCCTGCCGGCAGCTCGCCGACTGGTCGGTCGGCGGTCGGGAGCTGTGGCTGGCGGTCAACGTCACCCTCGCCGAGCTGTTGGCGCCGGATCTGGTGCCCCGGGTGGCGGCGGTGCTGGCCGGGCACGGCGTCCCGGCGGAGCGGCTGGTGCTGGAGATCGCCGAGTCGCGGCTCGGGGCCGACCTGCCCACGGTGGTCGCCCGGCTGGCCGGCCTGCGGTCGCTGGGGGTACGCACCGCGTTGGACAGCTTCCGGGCGGAGCACGCCTCCCTGGCCCAGCTGCGTCGGCTGCCGATCGACCTGTTGAAGGTGCAACCCCGACCGGTCGACCCAGACGAGGACTCCCGCCCGTTGATCGACGTGGTGGTGGGGTTGGGGGAGCGGCTGGGGGTGACCGTGGTGATGGCCGAGCTGGAGTCGGAGCCGGACGTGGCGCGGGCCACCCGGGCCGGCTGCCGGTACGGGCAGGGGTTCGCGTTGGCGCGTCCGGCCACCGCCGAGCGGGTCGAGGCGTACTTCGCGGAGTTTCCGACGACGTCCCGCTGACGGTCAGGTCAGGTCGGGTCGGGATGAACCGGTTCACCTCACCCGGGGCGGCGCGGTGCTGCCCCGCGGGGTCAGGTGCGCCGTCTCGTCCTGGAGCCCGCGCACCGGTTCACCGGCGATGACGGCGAGCAACTGCCGGGCGGCGTGCGCGCCGTAGGCGGGGATGTCCCGGCCGAGCGCGGTCAGCGGCGGGTGCACCAGTTGGCACAGCGGGGAGTCGTCCCAGGCCACGATGGACAGGTCGGTGGGGACGCCGAGGCCCATCTCCTGGGCCACCGCGAGCCCGGCGATCGCCATCACGTCGTTGTCGTAGATCACCGCGGTGGGGCGTCGGGCGGAGCTGAGCAGCCGCCGGGTGGCGCGCGCCCCCTCCTCGCCGGTGTAGTCCGACCACACGGTCGCCGCGTCGGTGAGCCCGAGCCGGCCGCACACCTCGGCGAAGGCGTCGGTACGGATCTCGGTGTGCAGCAGCGACGGCAGCCCGCCGATCCGGGCGATCTTGCGGTGGCCGAGGGCGACCAGGTACTCCACCGCCTCGGCGAGCGCCGCCGCGTCGTCCGACCAGACGTGGGCCAGCGTGCCGGTGTGCCTCGGCCCGCCGATCACCACGGCGGGCAGTTGCAGCTCCTCCAGGGCGGGCACCCGGATGTCGTCGGTCCGCAGGTCGCAGACGAGGACCCCGTCGACCCGCCGTTCGGCCCACCACCGGCGGTAGACCGCGATCTCCGCCTCCTGGTCGGCCACCACCTGCAGGGTCAGCGCGTACGACCGGGCGGAGAGTTCGGCCTCGACGCCGCTGATCAGCTCCATGAAGAACGGTTCGATGCCGAGTATCCGGGCCGGTCGGCACAGGGCCAGGCCGACGGCGTTGGCAGTGGCGCCGGAGAGCGCGCGGGCGGCGCTGCTCGGGCTGAATCCGATCTCGGTGGCGATCGCCAGGATGCGTTGCCGGGTGGCTTCCGAGACGCCCGGCTGCCCGTTGAGCGCGTACGACACCGCGCCCTTGGACACTCCGGCGCGTCGGGCGACGTCGGCGATGGTCGGCCGCTTCACCGGCGGTTTCCTCCACTTCTCGCGGCCTGGGCAGGCCGTTCTCGGGCCGGGGTCGCCGGCGGTCCTCACGCTACCGGTGCCCGGTCGGGCGGTCGTCCCCGGCCGTGGCCGGTCCCGATCGACGTGGGCGGCTGGTTCGCTTGCTCGGTTAAGTGTGCCGTTCACGCCGGGCGGGGGGCGTCCCTTCCGCCTGCTGGAAGGGCCCGCTGAGCGCGTCGGCAGGGCGTTCGGGGCAGGTCCCGTTACCGGCCGGGGGCGCTGTTAACCGGCCGTTGACAGTGCCCGGGGTGGGTCGTACGGTGGCCTGACTTATCCGGTTCAGTCGACGTTCCTCGATGTGTGGAGCGTTCCACAAGCGTGCGCGGAGGATGAGATGACACGGTCCTGGACCCGCTGGGCCCGCGCGGCGGCGGTCGGCGTCGTCAGCCTGACGCTGGTCGCGGCGTGCAGCGGTAGGAGCACCACCGGCTCGGGCGGTGGCGGCCAGGTCACCCTGAAGATCAATTTCTGGGGCGACTTCGGTCTCCAGGACCTCAAGACCCGTTACGAGGCCGACCACCCCAACATCAAGATCCAACTCAACTCGGGCGAGTACAACGCCCAGCACGAGGATCTCCAGAAGAAACTCGTCGCCGGCTCCGGAGCAGCCGACATCGCCGCCATCGACGAGGGCTTCATGGTCCAGTTCCGCAGCCAGTCCGACAAGTTCGTCAACCTGCTCGACAAGGGCGCCGGCTCGTACGAGAGCAAGTACCTGCCGTGGAAGTGGAAGCAGTCGCTGTCGGCGGACGGCAAGACCCAGATCGGCCTCGGCACGGACGTCGGCGGCCTGGCCATGTGCTACCGCACCGACCTGTTCGCCGCCGCCGGGCTGCCCACCGACCGCGACCAGGTCTCCGCCCTCTGGCCCACCTGGGACAGGTTCATCCAGGTCGGCCAGGACTACACCGGCCGGACGAAGAAGAAGTTCCTCGACTCCGGCACCAACCTGTTCAACCCGATCCTGGGCCAGCAGCCCGTCGGCTTCTACGACGAACAGGAACAGCTCCAGATGGAGCAGGGGCCGAAGGTCGCCTTCGACTACACGATCAGGGCGGTCCAGGCCGGTCTCTCGGCCAACCTGGCCAGCTTCCAGGCCGACTGGGACAAGGGCTTCACCGCCGGCTCGTTCGCCGTCCTCGCCTGCCCGGCGTGGATGCTCGGCCACATCAAGGACACCGCGCCCGGCACCCAGGGCAAGTGGGACATCGCCGCGGTGCCCGGCGGCGGCGGCAACTGGGGCGGCTCGTTCCTCACCATCCCCAAGCAGGGCAGGCACGTCGACGAGGCGTATGAGCTGCTGGAGTGGCTGGTCCAGCCGGAGCAGCAGATCGAGATCTTCAAGAAGGTCGGCAACCTGCCCTCGCAGCCGGCGCTCTACGCCGACCCGGCGATCGCCGAGTTCAAGAACCCGTTCTTCCACGACGCGCCGGTCGGGCAGATCTTCCCGAAGATGGCGCAGGGGCTGACCCCGCAGTACCTGGGCAGGAGGAACGGCCCGACCCGGGTGGCCGTGGAGAACGTCATCAACCGGGTGCAGAACGGAACCCTGAAGCCGGACGCCGCCTGGGCCGAGGCGGTCAAGGAGGCGGAGAAGGCCCGCACCTCCTGACCGTACGCCGCCCGCCCCCGTACCGTCCCCGGCCCTGGAGGGTGCCCCGTGTCCACCACCCGTGCCGTGCCGCCGTCGAGTCACCGCACCGGTCCGGAGCGTGCCGCCTCCGGGGCCGGCGACCGGTCGCCCGGCTGGCGTGACCGGCTGTACCGGTTCGACCTGCGCTACCTGCCCTACCTGATGGTCGCGCCGTTCTTCCTGCTGTTCGGCGTCTTCGGGCTCTTCCCGCTGCTGTTCAACGGGGTCGTCGCGCTGCGCAACTACCGGCTCGACGACCCCACCCTGCCCTACTGGGCCGGGTTCGCGAACTTCACCCGGCTGTTCGGCGACGAGGATTTCTGGAACGCGCTCTACAACACGTTCGGCATCTTCCTGCTCTCCTCGGTGCCGCAACTGCTGCTGGCGCTGGTGGTCGCCTCGCTGCTCAACCGCAAACTGCGGGCGCAGACCTGGTGGCGGGTCGGGGTGCTGCTGCCGTACGTCACCCCGATCGTGGCCTCGACGATGGTGTTCAGCGCCTTCTTCTCCCGCAGCTTCGGGATGGCGAACTGGCTGCTCGCCGAGGTGGGCATCGGTGGGACGGGGGACGCGGCGATCGACTGGCGGGCCGACAAGCCGCACGCCTGGATCGCCATCGCCACGATGGTCAACTGGAAGTGGATCGGCTACAACGCCCTGCTCTACCTGGCCGCCATGCAGTCCATCCCGCGCGACGTCTACGAGGCGTCGGCGATCGACGGGGCCGGCCCGTGGCGGCAGCTCTGGCGGATCACCGTGCCGATGATCCAGCCGGTGATCGTGTTCACGGTGGTGCTGTCCACCATCGGCGGGCTGCAACTGTTCACCGAGCCGATGCTGTTCGACCTCAACGCGCAGGCAGCCACCGGCGGGCCGAACGGCGAGTGGCAGACCATCGCCCAGCTCATCTACAAGGTCGGCTGGAAGGACCTCAACCTCGGCTACGCCGCCGCGATGTCCTGGGCGCTGTTCCTGATCATCCTGCTGGTCACCGGCCTCAACACCCTGCTCACCAACCGCCTGTCGGGGGGTCGCCGGTGAGCGCCGTCGCCCCGCCGCGACCCACCGCGCCGGTCCGCAGACGGCGCCGGCCCGCCCTGCTGGGTCGCGCGCCGCAGGACACCCCCGCCGGCCTCGGCACGTACCTGCTGCTGTCGTTGACCTTCCTGTTCGCCGCCTTCCCGCTGTACTGGATGTTCGTCATCGCCACCAGCGACGACGAGGCGCTGGCGAAGCTGCCCCCGGCGGTCGTGCCCGGCGACCGGTTCCTGGCCAACCTGGAGGAGGTCTTCTCCCTCCAGGACGTCTACTTCGCCGCCTCCCTGGTCAACAGCGTCATCGTGTCGACCGTGGTGACCGCCTCGGTGCTGTTCTTCTGCTCGCTGGCCGGGTTCGCCTTCGCCAAGCTGCGGTTCCGGGGCAGCAACGCGCTGATGCTGTTCGTCGTGCTCACCCTCACCGTGCCCAACCAGCTCGGCATCGTCGCGCTCTACATCGTGATGGGCAGGCTCGGCTGGAACGGCACTCTGCTGGCGGTGATCGCGCCGGGCCTGGTCACCGCGTTCGGGGTGTTCTACATGCGGCAGTTCATCGTCAACAGCGTCCCCGACGAGCTGGTCGAGTCGGCCCGGGTCGACGGGGCGACCACCATGCGGATCTACCGCAGCATCGCGCTGCCGGCGATCCGCCCGGCCCTGGCGGTGCTGGGCCTGCTCACCTTCGTGGCCACCTGGAACGACTTCCAGTGGCCGCTGATCACGCTCAGCGGCACCGACTACCCGACCTCGATGGTGGCCGTCTCCGATCTGGCGAGCGGCAACTACGTCATCTACCGTCGGGTGCTCGCGGGGGCGTTCATCGCCACGGTCCCGCTGCTGGTGATGCTCTTCGTCGGCGGCCGGCAGATCGTCCGGGGAATCATGGAAGGCGCGGTGAAGTCGTGAACCGTCAGGCGTTGCACGAGGGATGGCAGTTGCGCGCGGTGTCCGGGCCGCAGGTGCCCGACGCCGTCGCCGGCCGGGCGGTGCCCGCCACCGTGCCGGGCTGCGTGCACACCGACCTGCTCGCCGCCGGCCTGATCGACGACCCCTACCTCGACGCCAACGAGACGACGCTGGCCTGGATCGGCCGCACCGACTGGGAGTACGCGACCACGTTCGTGCACCGGCCCGGCGACGACGACCGGGTCGAGCTGGTCTGCGCCGGGCTGGACACGGTCGCCACGGTCACCCTCAACGGCGTCGAGGTCGGCCGCACCGCCAACATGCACCGGTCGTACCGGTTCGACGTGGCCCCGGCGCTGCGGCCGGGGGAGAACACCCTCGCCGTCCGGTTCGCCTCGGCGTACCGCTACGCCGAGGCGCAGCGGGACCGGCTCGGCGACCGGCCCAACGCCTACCCGGAGCCGTTCCCGTTCATCCGCAAGATGGCCTGCAACTTCGGCTGGGACTGGGGGCCGACGCTGGTCACCGCCGGGATCTGGCAGGAGATCGGGCTGCACGCCTGGTCGACCGCCCGGCTCGGCACCGTCCGTCCACTGGTGACGGTCGTCGACGGGCGGGGCCGGGTGGAGCTGCACGTCGCGGTGGAGCGGGCGACGGACACGCCGCTGACCGTCCGCGCCGAGGTCGCCGGGGTGACCGGCGAGGCGACCGTCGCGGCCGGGCAGCGCACGGCCGTGCTGACGCTCACCGTCGCCGACCCCGAGCTGTGGTGGCCCCGGGGGTACGGCGCACAGCCCCTGCACCCGCTGACGGTGACCCTGGCGACGGCCGACGGTCGCCCGCTGGACACCTGGTCGCAGCGGATCGGCTTCCGCTCGGTACGCCTGGACACCACCCCCGACGCCCACGGCACCCCGTTCACCCTGCACGTCAACGACGTGCCGGTGCTGGTCCGGGGGGTCAACTGGATCCCCGACGACGCGTTCCCCACCCGGATCACCCGGGACCGGCTGGCCCAGCGGTTCACCCAGGCCGCCGACGCCAACGTCAACCTGCTGCGGGTCTGGGGCGGCGGCCGGTACGAGTCGACCGACTTCTACTCCCTCGCCGACGAGTACGGCCTGCTGGTGCAGCAGGACTTCCTGTTCGCCTGCGCGGCCTACCCGGAGGAGGAGCCGTTCGGCGGCGAGGTCGAGGCGGAGGCGCGCGAGCAGGTGACCCGGCTGGCCGGGCACCCGTCGCTGGTGCTGTGGACCGGCAACAACGAGAACATCTGGGGCTGGCACGACTGGGACTGGCAGGAGCCGCTGGCCGGCCGCACCTGGGGGCGGGGCTTCTATCTCGACCTGCTGCCCCGGGTGGTGGGCGAGCTGGACCCGACCCGCCCGTACTGGCCGGGCAGCCCGTGGTCGGGCGACGAGGCGGTCCACCCCAACGACCCGGCGCACGGCACCACGCACATCTGGGACGTCTGGAACACCGACGACTACACGAAGTACCGCGAGTACGTCCCCCGGTTCGTCGCCGAGTTCGGCTACCAGGCGCCCCCGGCGTACGCGACGCTGCGCCGGGCGTTGTCCGACGATCCGCTCGCGCCCGACTCGCCGGGGATGGCCCACCACCAGAAGGCCGCCGACGGGGACGCCAAGCTGCGCCGTGGCCTCGACGCGCACCTGCCCGCCCCGGTCGACTTCGACGACTGGCACTACCTGACCCAGCTCAACCAGGCGCGGGCCATCCAGCTGGGGGTGGAACACTTCCGGTCGCACCGGGACGTCTGCTCCGGCACCATCGTCTGGCAGCTCAACGACTGCTGGCCGGTCACCTCCTGGTCGGCCGTCGACGGCGACGGGCGCCGCAAACCCCTGTGGTACGCGCTGCGCCGGGCGTACGCCGACCGGCTGCTCACCGTCCAGCCCCGCGACGGTGGGCTGGTGCTGGTCGCGGTGAACGAGACCGGCACCCCGTGGCGGGCCCCGCTGACGGTGACCCTGTCCACCCTGACCGGCGAGCCGAAGGCGAAGACGTCGTACCCGCTCGACGTGCCGGCGTACGCGGCGGTGACGGTGCCGCTGCCGGCGGACCTGGCGGTGGCCGAGGAGGAACGCCGGGAGCTGCTGGTCGCCGAGGCCGGGGACACCGCCGAGCGGGCCCTGTGGTTCTTCGCCGAGGACCGGGACGCGCACTGGCCGGCGGCCCGCTTCGACGCGACGGTGGAGGCGGTCGACGGCGGTCAGCGGGTCCGGGTCACCGCGCGGACCGTGCTGCGGGACCTGACGCTCTTCCCGGACCGGCTCGATCCGGCCGCCGAGGTGGACACCGCGCTGGTCACCCTGCTGCCGGGGGAGTCGGTCACGTTCACGGTGCGTTCCGGTACGCCGCTGGACCCGGCGGCGTTGACCACCCGGCCGGTGTTGCGCTGCGTCAACGACCTGGTCGGCGACGCGACCGGGACCCCGGCGGGCTGACCGACGGGTCGCCGCCCCGCGCCGGCCGGTGGCCTCCCGGCCGGCGCGGGGCGGGCCGCCCCTTGACAGCCCCGATCCGATCAGCGAGGGTCGATGCGTTCCGGGTGCGGCGGCGCGCTCCTTCCCCTCGCTCGAAGGGCAGCCGTGATGTCGTCCGCGCTCACTCGCCGGCACCTGTTCCGCCTCGGCGGGGCCACCCTCGTCGTCGCCGCCGGCACCGGTCTCGGCCTGCCCGCCCTGGCCGCCGGCACCGTCACCGTCGACCTGGTGGTCTACGGCGCGACCTCGGCCGGCATCATGGCCGCCGTGCAGATGCGCCGGCTCGGCGGCACCGCCGTGATCGTCGAACCGGGCCGCCACGTCGGCGGGCTCACCACCGGCGGGCTCGGCTACACCGACAGCGGGACCAGCGCCGCCATCGGTGGCCTCGCCGGGGAGTTCTACCGCCGGGTGTACGCCCGCTACCACGGCACCCCGGTCACCCCCGACTCGCCGATGCGGCTGGTATTCGAGCCGCACGTGGCCGCCGGGGTCCTCGACGACCTGCTCACCGAGCACGCGGTCCCGGTCTACCTGGACGCCCCGCTGGCCACGGTCGCGCGGGCCGGCGACCGGATCACCGGGCTGGTCACCGAACACGGGCAACTCTTCACCGGCCCGATGTTCGTCGACGCGACGTACGAGGGTGACCTGATGGCCGCCGCCGGGGTGTCGTACACCGTCGGCCGGGAGGCCAACACCGCGTACGGCGAGACCATCAACGGGGTGCAGTTGCGCGGGGAACACCAGTTCACCAGGCCGGTCGACCCGTACGTGGTGCCGGGTGACCCGGCCAGCGGGCTGCTTCCCGGCATCTCCGCCGCTCCGGTCGCGCGCAACGGCACCGGCGACGAGCGGATCCAGGCGTACAACTTCCGGATGTGCCTGACCCAGGCCGCCGGCCGGGTCCCGTTCCCGCAGCCGGCCGGCTACGACCCGGCCGACTACGAACTGCTGCTGCGGTACGTGCAGGCCGGCTACACCGGGCCGTTCTTCACCACCCAGAGCGTCGGCGGCGGCAAGACCGACTCGAACAACACCGGGGCGTTCTCCACCGACTTCATCGCCGCGAACCACGCCTACCCGACGGCGACCCGGGCGCAGCGGGACAGCCTGACCGCCGACCACCTGACGTACCAGCAGGGGCTGATGTGGTTCCTGGCCAACGACCCCCGGCTGCCGGCATCGGTGCGGTCCGGGGTCGCCGGCTGGGGCCTGGCCGCCGACGAGTTCACCGCCACCGGCAACTGGCCCCCGCAGCTCTACGTCCGGGAGGCCCGCCGGATGGTGTCGGCGTACGTGATGACCGAGCGGGACTGCCGGGGCACCGTGCGGGCCGCCGACTCGATCGGGTTGGCCAGCTACACCATGGACTCGCACAACTGCCAGCGGGTGGTGGTCGACGGGCTGGTCAAGAACGAGGGGGACGTGCAGGTCGGGGTGCCCGGCCCGTACCCGGTCAGCTACCGGTCGGTCGTGCCCGCCGCCGGGCAGTGCGCCAACCTGTTCGTGCCGGTCTGCCTGTCGGCCACCCACATCGCGTACGGGTCGATCCGGATGGAACCGGTCTTCATGATCCTCGCCCAGTCGGCGGCCACGGCGGCGAAACTGGCGCTCGACACGGGCGCGCCGGTGCAGCAGGTGGACGTGGCGGCCCTCCAGGCCCGGCTGCGCCGGGACGGGCAGATCCTCGCCTGGCCGCCCACCGTCGACGGCGAGATCGTGGTGGACAACCGGTCGGCCGGGGTCACCCGGGCCGGCGTCTGGGTGGGCAGCACCGCGATCGGCGGCTACTGGGGGTCGGACTACGAGCACGACGGCAACACCGGCAAGGGCGTCAACCGGCTGCGGTTCACCCCGTCCCTGCCGACGGCCGGGAGCTGGGCGGTGCACCTGCGCTGGACGGCCGACCCGAACCGGGCCGGCAACGTCCCGGTCGACGTGGTGCACGGCGGCGGGGTGACCACCCGGGTGGTCGACCAGCGCACCTCGGGCGGGCAGTGGGTGTCGCTGGGGACGTACCAGTTCCCGGCGGGTACGGCCGGCAGCGTGCTGATCCGCACCGAGGGCACCGACGGCTACGTGGTCGCCGACGCGGCCCGCTTCGTCCCGGCCTGACCCTTCCTCACTTCTCGAAGACGGCGAGGACGTTGAGCCCGGGGCCGGACTTCAGGGTGCCCACGATCCGCAGCCCGTGCTGGTTGCCACGGCGGATCATCGAGTATGCGTAGATTCCTGTCTCGAAGTTGCGCCGACCCCGCAGGGAGAGTTGGAGCGACCTGTCGTTGAGGTGGACCCGGTAATCCACCCACTGGGCCGGGCCGCCGTCGCCGATGCCCCGTTCGAGCACGTTCATCGCGGCGATGGCGCTGTAGTTGTCCGAGAACCAGCGCCAGTACTCGCGCTTCGTCGCAGGTTCCTCGGTCGCCGGGTAGTGCGGCGGCAGCGTACGGACGGTGCGGGAGATCTCGGCCACCAGGTCGTCGAAGATCGCAACCACTCTTCCGGTCGCCAGTTCGGCGGCCAGCGGAATGATCGCCTGCCCGGCGGGAAGATCGACGAAGACGAGTGCCCGGGGGCTGTCCCCGATGAAGTTCCGGTCGAGGTCGTCCAGCCAGCTCTCGTCCTGGGCGAATGTCACCCTGTCGGGTAGATGGGCCGCATAGTGCAGGGCGAGTTGGAGGAGTTGCCGGTGCGGGTTCCTGATCGGGTGAAGCTCGATCGAGTCTCCCTGCTCGGCCTGCGTCGACTTCTCGCGACCGTGCGTCCCCTCCAAGGCGACGTGAGCATCGAGGAACGGGAAGAGGGAGGCCAGCAGGTCCCTGGTTCCGATGCGGGCCCCCAGCTTTCCGCTGGTGCTGCTCCTCGACACCCGGATGTCCCTGGTCGACAGAGTGATCTTGCCGGTCTCGTGTTCGGGCATGACCACCGCGTCGTAGAACGCTGACACCTGGTCCCGGTCGATGAACAGCGGGGCGTCGGCAAGCCAGGAGAACGGGAGTTCCGGTTCTGCGTCCGGGTGCGGATGAGCGCTCATCTCTCCCCAACGATGCTCGGCGATCCGTACCGCCTCCGGTCCTTGCGGCCCTGCGGCACCGTCCACGGTAGAACACGGCGTCAGCCCTGGATGGCTCCCGACAGGCGATCAGCGTGACAGCGGTGTTGCGACCGTGCCGGCACGTTGGGTACGTTCGGCGGCACGCCGTCGAGCCGGAAGGAGGTCAGAACGATGTCCGATGTTCTGCGCCCCCTCCGCGTCCCGGCGTCCACGCGGATCTGACCGGGGCGTTCGCCTTCCGGAGGATTCCCCATGACCGACCTGGTCATCCGCCCGCTCGTCGCGGGCGAGGAAGATCTGTTCGAGTCCATGCCCGACCCGCTGCCCCAACTACGCAAGGTCGGTTACGCCGACGGTGTCGCCGGGGGTGGCTACCGGCCCGAGCGCACCTGGATCGCCCTGCGGGGCGGCCGGGTGGTCGGTCGGGCCGCGTGGCTCCTGCCGCCCGGGGCCGTCGGTACGCCCTGGCTGGACCGCTTCGACCTGACCGCCGAACCTGAGGTGGGTGCCGAGCTGCTGCGGGCGGCCCACGAGGCGCTCGGCGGCCCGTACCCCTATCACGCCGGGCTGCCCGCGCACTGGCGGCGGCGGCCGGAGGTGCTCGCCGTGGTCCGGGCGCCGCTGGCGGCGGCCCGACTCGCCGGGCTGGTCGAGCGGGGCGAGCGGCTCCGCTGCTCGTGGGCGGGCACCCCACCGCCGGCGTCCGCCGGCCGCTACGCCGTCCGCCCGGCCACCGACGGCAGCGAGGTCGACGCCCTCGTCGCCCGGATCCCCGAGCCGGACGTGCTGACCGGCCGGGAGGTCGCCCGGGCGGTGGCCGGGGTGGACCTGGCCACCGATCCACGGGCCTGGCTGACCGGCGCGACCTGGCGGGTCGCCCTGGTCGACGGGGAGCCGGTCGGGCTCGCCGGGACGACCGGGGACGCCTGTTTTCCACAGCTCGGCTACCTCGGCCTGCTGGACGGGGCGGCGCGGGGCGAGTTGCTTGCCGACTCGGTCGCGGCGTTGGTGGCCGAGGGGGCCCGGGAGGTGGTGGCCGACGTGGACGCCCACCGGGTCGCGGTGGTCGCCGAGCTGGAACGCACCGGGTTCCGGCAGTTGCGCACCCGGCTGTTCTTCGAGCCGGCCCCGACGGCTTCCAGCATCGACTGACAGGCGCGGCGTGCCCCCGGCGGACCTGCCGGGGGCACGCCGCCCGGCGCGGCCACGAACCGGGAGTCACGAACCACGCGACAGGTCAATTGAAGAATTTCGCAAGTGCTAAAGTGTTCACGTCGTCGACGGAAGAAGGCTCCGGGTGTCGGTCCCGCTGTACCAGGCCAAGGCGGAGTTGTTCCGCACCCTCGGGCACCCGGTGCGGATCCGGGTGCTCGAACTGCTCCAGGACGGCCCGAAGCCGGTCCGCGACCTGCTCGCCGTCATCGAGGTCGAGCCGTCCAACCTCTCCCAGCAGCTCGCCGTGCTGCGCCGGGCCGGCATGGTCACCTCCTACCGGGACGGCCCGCTGGTGATGTACTCGCTGAGCACCCCCGACGTGGCCGACCTGCTGGCCGCCGGCCGACGCATCCTCGGCACCGTCCTCACCGACCGCGACGCCCTCCTCGACGAACTCCGCGCCGCCCCCGACGCGGCCACCGGCCCCGTCTCCGGCCCACCCGGCCCCGCCGGAGCCGGCGACGGGCCGCGCGTCCACGTCACCGACGGCCCGTCGACCCGGCCGGGCCGGTGAGCGTCGCCGCCGTCGCCGACCGGGTCCTCGGCCTGCTGCCCGACCGCGCCGACTGGCAGGCGGTACGCCGCTCACCCCGGCGGGACCTGGTCGCCGGGCTGACCGTGGCCGTGGTGGCCCTGCCGCTCGCCCTCGCCTTCGGCGTCACCTCCGGGCTGGGCGCGCAGGCCGGGCTGGTCACCGCCGTCGTCGCCGGAGCGGTGGCGGCCGTGTTCGGCGGCTCCCACCTCCAGGTCTCCGGCCCCACCGGGGCGATGACCGTGGTGCTGGTGCCGGTGGTGCAGCAGTTCGGCCCGACCGGGGTGCTGATGGTCGGCGCGCTGGCCGGGCTGCTGCTGATCGCCCTCGCCCTGGCCCGCCTCGGCCGCTACGTCCGCTACCTGCCCACCCCCGTCATCGAGGGCTTCACCGCGGGTATCGCCGTGGTCATCGCCCTGCAACAGGTGCCTGCCGCGCTCGGCGTCACCGACGCGCACGGCGACCGGGTGTGGGCCGTCGCCGCCGACGCCGTCGCCCGGTTCATCGTACACCCCCGGCCGGTGGCGCTGGCGGTCGCGCTCGGGGTGGCGGCGCTGATGCTGCTCGGCGCACGCTTCCGGCCCGGCGTACCGTTCTCGCTGCTCGGGGTGGCCGTCGCCACCGTGCTCGCCGAGACCCTCCCGCTCGACCTGGCCCGGATCGGCGCCCTGCCGCAGGGGCTGCCCGCGCCGTCGCTGGGTTTCCTCGACCCCGGCGCGGTCGGCGTGCTGCTGCCGTCGGCACTGGCGGTGGCCGCGCTCGCCGCGCTGGAGAGCCTGCTGTCGGCCACCGTCGCCGACGGGATGACCGTCGGGCAACGGCACGACCCGGACCGGGAACTGTTCGGTCAGGGCTTGGCCAACCTCGCCGCACCCGTGTTCGGCGGCATCCCGGCCACCGCCGCCATCGCCCGCACGGCCGTCAACGTCCGCGCCGGGGCGGCGTCGAAGCTGGCCGCGCTCACCCACGCGGTGGCGCTCGCCGCGATCGTGCTGGCCGCCGCCCCGCTGGTCGGCCGGATCCCACTCGCCGCGCTCGCCGGGGTGCTGCTCGCCACCACGGTACGCATGATCGAGGCCGGATCGCTGTGGGCGCTGGCCCGCGCCACCCGGGGCGACGCCCTGGTGCTGGTGCTCACCTTCGCCGTCACCGTGGCCTGGGACCTGGTCACCGCCGTCGCCGTCGGGGTCGCCGTGGCGGTGGTGATCGCGCTGCGCGCGGTGGCCCGCAGCGCCCGGCTGGAACAGGTCCCGCTCGACCGGGGCGAGCACAGCGCCGAGGAACACGCCCTGCTGGCCGAGCACATCGTGGCGTACCGGCTGGACGGGCCGCTGTTCTTCGCCGCCGCGCACACCTTCCTGCTGGAACTGTCCGAGGTGGCCGACGTACGGGTGGTCATCCTGCGGATGTCCCGGGTGTCGGCGCTGGACGCCACCGGCGCGCACGTGCTCGGCGACGCCATCGGGCGGCTGCGCGGACGGGGGATCACCGTGCTGCTCTCCGGCATCACCCCCGACCACGACCAGGTGCTTTCGACCCTCGGGGTGGCCGACGAGTTGCGCCGCGACGGACTGGTCTTCCCCGACACCCCGGCCGCCATCGCCCACGCCCGCGACCTGCTCCGCGGCCCCGTCCCCACCTGACGACCAGCCGGCGTGCGCCCGGCTGGCGGTTGATCGACTCATCGGGGGCGATGTAGCGGTGTCCCCGCACGGGGATACCGCTACATCGCCGATATGGCGTCGCGGGCGCGGGCGGCGCGGGTCCGGACTACTCCGGGACGCGGCGGTACGCGCCGTCGCTGGCCGACGTCGCCATCGAGGCGTACGCGCGCAGGGCGGCGGACACCGGGCGCTGCCGGTCGAGCGGGGTGTACGGTCGGTCCCGCTTCTCCTGCGCCACCCGGCGGCCCTCCAGCACGTCGTCGGGCACGTTCAGCTCGATCGACCGGGCGGGGATGTCGATGACGATCTCGTCGCCGGGTTCGACCAGGGCGATCAGCCCACCGGAGG
Organism: Micromonospora sp. WMMD730; assembly: GCF_049178955.1. Classification (NCBI taxonomy): domain Bacteria; kingdom Bacillati; phylum Actinomycetota; class Actinomycetes; order Micromonosporales; family Micromonosporaceae; genus Micromonospora; species Micromonospora sp. WMMD730. The sequence continues at coordinate 5,798,525 of NZ_JBMHML010000002.1, read as the reverse complement.
CCGCCTCCGGGGAGGCGTGCCCGATGGACAGCCCGGACGTGCCGCCGGAGAACCGGCCGTCGGTGAGCAGCGCGCACGACCGGCCCAGCCCGCGCCCCTTGAGGAACGAGGTGGGGTAGAGCATCTCCTGCATGCCGGGGCCGCCCTTGGGGCCCTCGTAGCGGATCACCACGACGTCCCCGGCGACGACCTCCTTGGCGAGGATCGCCGCGACCGCGTCGTCCTGCGACTCGTAGACCTTGGCCGGGCCCCGGAAGGTCAGGCACTCCTCGGGCACCCCGGCGGTCTTCACCACGCAGCCCTCCGGCGCGAGGTTGCCGTGCAGGATGGCCAGCCCGCCGTCGGCGGTGTAGGCGTGCTCCCGGTCCCGCACGCACCCCTGCGCGGCGTCGGTGTCCAGGGTGGACCAGCGGTTGGTGGTGGAGAACGGCTCGATGGTGCGCACCCCGCCGGGCGCGGCGTGGAACAGTTCGACCGCCTCGGGAAGGGGCGAGCCGCTCCGGACATCCCAGTCGGTGAGCCACTGGGCCAGCGAGGGGGAGTGCACGGCGTGCACGTCGCGGTGCAGCAGGCCGGCGCGGTCGAGTTCACCGAGGATGGCCGGGATGCCACCGGCGCGGTGCACGTCCTCCATGTGGTAGTTCGGCGAGTTCGGGGCGACCTTGGCCAGGCAGGGCACCCGCCGGGAGACGGCGTCGATGTCGGCGACGCTGAAGTCGAGTTCGGCCTCGCGGGCGGCGGCGAGCAGGTGCAGGATCGTGTTGGTCGACCCGCCCATCGCCACGTCGAGGGCGACCGCGTTGTCGAACGCCTTGCGGTTGGCGACGGCGCGGGGCAGCACGGACGCGTCGTCGTGGTCGTACCAGCGCTTGGCGATCGCGACCGCGGTCCGGCCGGCCTCCACGAACAGCGAGCGGCGCGCGGCGTGGGTGGCCAGCGTCGAGCCGTTGCCGGGCAGGGCCAGACCGATCGCCTCGGTGAGGCAGTTCATCGAGTTGGCGGTGAACATGCCGGAGCAGGAGCCGCAGGTGGGGCAGGCGGAACGTTCGATCTCGCCGAGCTGGTCGTCGGTGACCGCCTCGTTGGAGGAGGCGACCATCGCGTCGATCAGGTCGAGCTTGGAGTGCACGACGCCCTCGATCGCCACCGTCTTGCCGGCCTCCATCGGGCCGCCGGAGACGAAGACGGTCGGGATGTTGAGCCGCAGCGCGGCCAGCAGCATCCCGGGGGTGATCTTGTCGCAGTTCGAGATGCAGACCAGCGCGTCCGCGCAGTGCGCGTTGACCATGTATTCGACCGCGTCGGCGATCAGCTCCCGGCTGGGCAGCGAGTAGAGCATCCCGCCGTGGCCCATGGCGATGCCGTCGTCCACGGCGATGGTGTTGAACTCGCGCCCCACCCCGCCGGCCTCGGCCACCGCGTCCGCGACCAGGCCACCCATGTCCTTCAGATGGACGTGACCGGGGACGAACTGGGTGAAACTGTTCGCGATGGCGACGATCGGCTTGCCGAAGTCGTCGTCGGTCATCCCGGTGGCCCGCCAGAGGGCCCGGGCACCGGCCATCGTCCGACCGTGGGTGGAGGTCCTCGACCGCAGCTCAGGCATGGGTACCAGTCTTACACCGCCCGGCGGGCGGCTCCCACCGCTCGCGCCGTGTCCCAACAGTTGCACACCCGGTACCCCGTGGCGGGCGCCGATCCGGCACAGTTGAGGTCGTGCGTTTACCCCCGGGCATGGTCGCCGTGGCGGTGTTGAGCGGCCTGCTCGCCGTCGCCGCCACCGCACTGCTGGCCGACTCGGCCCGGCGGCGTGGCGGGCCGCACCGCCAGGCGCACCTGCTGTTCGCCGTGGCCGCCACGATCGCCCTGGCCACCCTGATCGCCGGCACCGTCGCGGTGCTCGGCGCGACCGAACACGGGGCACACCAACGCGGTCAGGGAATGGGATGGGCGTCACTGATCGCGGTCGGCACCGCGCTGAGCGGGCTCGGCTACTGCGCGGGTCTGCTCCGGCTGCCCGGCGCGATGGTGGCCCGGGCCGCCGCCGCGCGGTTGCTGCTCGACGGGCTGACCGTGGCCGCCGCGATCTGGTTCGTCGGCTGGGTGCTCTTCTCGGAGCCGACCCGGCTGCTCGGGCCGGCGACGCCGAGCGCCTGTCCGGCCATCCTGCTCGCGTCGGTGACCGTGGCGCTCACCGCCGGGCTCACCGCGATGGTGGTGGCCCGCGCCGACGGCCCGCGGACCCGGCTGGCCGTGCTCGGCGTCGGCATCACCGCGACCGCCACCGGCGGTCTCGGCCTGGCCGCCGGGGTCTGCCAGGGTGGCTCGACGATGGCGCTGACCGGTGCCGCGCTGCTCGCCGTGGGCATGCTCGCCGGGGCGCTCGCCGTGCACCGGGTGGACGCCCCCGGCCAGGTCGACATCGACCTGATCCGCCGCGACGGCGAGTACGCCTTCATCCCGATGGTGGCGATGGCCGGTTCGGCGATGTACCACCTCGTCCAGGGCGGCCGGTTCGACGCGCTGGGCATCATCGCCGGCAGCCTGGAGGGCTTCGCCCTGGTCACCCGGCAGTACCTCACCCTCAACGACGTCCGCAGCTACGCCCACCGGCTGGCCGACCGGGAGGCGCACTTCCGGGAACTGGCGCACACCGACCCGCTGACCACCCTCGCCAACCGGCGTGGCCTGCTGCGGGAGATGCAGCGCTGCGCCACCGAGGGGGGTGGCTGCGTGCTGCTCGGCCTCGACCTGGACGGCTTCAAGAACGTCAACGACATGCGCGGCCACGACGTCGGCGACATGGTGCTCGCCGAGGTGGGGCGGCGGCTGCGGAGCAACCTGCGCCCCGGTGACCTGGCCGCCCGGCTCGGCGGCGACGAGTTCGCGGTGCTGATGCGGGGCCGGCCGACCGACGCGGACGTGGTGGCCGAGCGGCTGCTGGGGGTGCTCGGCCGGCCGTACGAGCAGGAGGGCGGGGCGGTCTTCCTCTCGGTCAGCATCGGGGTGGCCGGCCAGGGCGGCGACGATCCGGACGTGGTCGGCCTGCTGCGCCACGCCGATCTGGCCCTGCGCTACGCCAAGCAGCGCGGCAAGAACCGGATCGAGCGGTACGACGGCAGCTACGACCAACTGCTGACCCGGCGTACCCGGCTGGAGCACGAGATGCGCGGCGCGATCGAGCGCGACGAGCTGCGGCTGGCCTTCCAGCCGGTGGCGTCGCTGCCCTCGGTGCGGCCGGTGGGTGCCGAGGCGCTGCTGCGCTGGCACCACCCCGAGCTGGGCAACGTCCGGCCGGACGAGTTCATCCCGCTGGCCGAGGAGTGCGGGATGATCGCCAAGCTGGGGGCCTGGGTGCTGCACCAGGCGTGCTGGCAGCTGTCCCGCTGGCTCGCCGACGGCCACGACGTGTGGGTGTCGGTCAACGTCTCGCCGCGCGAGCTGCACGCCCCGGAGTACGTGGTGCAGGTGGCCGAGGCGCTGCGCGCCCACCACGTGCCGCCGCAGCGGCTGGTGCTGGAGGTCACCGAGCACGCCGTCGCCACCGACCTGGACGAGCTGATCCGCCGGCTGACCGCGCTGCGGCGCACCGGGGTACGGATCGCGCTCGACGACTTCGGCGCGGGGTACTCGTCGCTGGGGCAGTTGCGCCGGCTGCCGATCGACATCCTCAAGATCGACCACAGTCTGGTCGCCGAGCACGAGCCGGTCCGCCCGGTGGGCCGGGACGGGCCGGCGTTCGCCCCGATGGTCGACATCGTCATGCGGCTGGGTCACCAGCTCGGCCTGGAGGTGATCGCCGAGGGGGTCACCAACCCGGCCGAGCTGGCCGCGGTGGTCGCCGCCGGCTGCCGGTTCGGCCAGGGTGCGCTCTTCGGCTGGGGGGTGCCGGCCGAGCACCTGGAGGCGATGCTGGAGGCGGCCACCTCGCCGGGCGCCCGCCCCGCGTCGGCGCCACCGGCCCCGCCGCCCCCGCCTCGGCGACCCGCCCCGTCGCCGCTGCTGCCCCGGCTGCGATCCCACCCACCGGCATCCCCGGCGACGCCCGCCCCGCGCCCGGCGTACGACGAGTCCGCGCAGGCCGGGCCGGTTGACGAGACCCCCAACGGGGATGGCGTCCCCCGTTCGTGAACCAACATGTGGGATCAGTTGACTCATCGCGTGAGATGCGTCAGGCTTGGCCCATGTCGTCGAACCGGTCGCTGCGAGTACTCACCTGAGCGCACTCTCCCGCTGTCGAGAGTGCGCTGGCCCCGTGCATCTGCACGAGGGCCGTTTTTATTGCCGTCGGAACCACCGGGGCGGGCCACCGCCCCCGTCGCACCTGTCGTAGCAGCTCCACCCAACTCCAGCCGAAGGCCTGAACCGCCATGACGAGACCCACGCCAGAGACCCTCGCCCACTCCGCCCGGCGGGCCCGTACGGTCACCGAGCCGGCCGGCGACGCCGACCACACCACCCCGCCGCGCGCCGCCGCGCCGGCCACCCCGGCCGTACGGCCGTCCGGGCCGGTCCCGGTCTCCGGTGCCGGCTCCCTGGTGCGGTCGTTGGAGGCGCTCGGCGTCGACGTCGTCTTCGGCATCCCCGGCGGGGCGATCCTGCCCGCCTACGACCCGCTCTACGACTCCTCGGTGCGGCACATCCTGGTCCGGCACGAGCAGGGCGCGGGACACGCCGCCACCGGGTACGCGCAGGCCACCGGCCGGGTGGGCGTCTGCATCGCCACCTCCGGGCCGGGCGCGACGAACCTGGTCACCCCGATCGCCGACGCGTACATGGACTCGGTGCCGATCGTCGCGATCACCGGTCAGGTGGCCCGACCGATGATCGGCACGGACGCCTTCCAGGAGGCGGACATCCAGGGCATCACCCTGCCGATCACCAAGCACAACTTCCTGGTGCAGAACGCCGAGGAGATCCCGCAGGTGCTCGCCGAGGCGTTCCACCTGGCGGCGACGGGGCGTCCCGGCCCGGTGCTGGTCGACATCCCCAAGGACGTCCTGCAGGCGGCGACCACCTTCTCCTGGCCGCCCACCCTGGACCTGCCCGGCTACCGGCCGACCCTGCACCCGCACGGCAAGCAGATCCGGGAGGCGGCGCGGCTGATGAGCGGCGCCCGCCGGCCGGTGCTCTACGTCGGCGGCGGGGTGCTCAAGGCCGGTGCGACCGAGTCGCTGCGCCAGCTCGCCGAGCTGACCGGCATCCCGGTGGTGACCACGCTGATGGCGCTGGGCGCGTTCCCCGACTCGCACCGTCAGCACCTGGGCATGCCCGGCATGCACGGCACCGTCGCCGCCGTCTACGGCCTGCAGAAGGCCGACCTGATCGTGGCGCTGGGGGCCCGGTTCGACGACCGGGTGACCGGCAAGCTCGACTCGTTCGCCCCGGACGCCACGGTGGTGCACGCCGACATCGACCCGGCCGAGATCGGCAAGAACCGGCACGCCGACGTCCCGATCGTCGGTGACGCCAAGCACGTCATCGACGAGCTGATCGCGGCGGTGACCACCGAGCAGAAGGCCGGCCGCCGCACCGACCTGCACGACTGGTGGCACCAGCTCGACGACCTGCGCGAGCGGTACCCGCTGGGTTACGACGAGCCGGCCGACGGCACCCTGTCCCCGCAGTACGTGATCAAGCGGCTGGGCGAGATCGTCGGCCCGGACGCGATCTACGTGGCCGGGGTCGGCCAGCACCAGATGTGGGCCAGCCAGTTCATCTCGTACGAGAAGCCGGGCACCTGGCTCAACTCCGGCGGCCTCGGCACCATGGGGTACGCCGTCCCAGCGGCGATGGGCGCGAAGGCCGGCCGGCCGGACACGGTGGTGTGGGCGGTGGACGGCGACGGCTGCTTCCAGATGACCAACCAGGAGCTGGCCACCTGCGCGCTGGAGGGCATCCCGGTCAAGATCGCGGTGATCAACAACGGCAACCTGGGCATGGTGCGGCAGTGGCAGACCCTGTTCTACGAGGGGCGCTACTCCAACACCGAGCTGGGCACCCACAAGCACCGCATCCCGGACTTCGTCAAGCTGGCCGAGGCGCTCGGCTGTGTCGGCCTACGCTGCGAGAACGCTGAGGACGTCGACAAGACGATCGAGGCGGCGATGGCGATCACCGACGCACCTGTCGTGATCGACTTCACGGTCGGCAAGGACGCGATGGTCTGGCCGATGGTGGCCGCCGGCACCAGCAACGACGAGATCATGTTCGCCCGGGGCGTCCGCCCGACGTTCGACGAGGACGACATCTGAGATGAGTGACCGATTCCCCGGGACCGTGCGCGGGCACGGCCCGACCGAGCGAAGCGAGACGGTGGCATGACCCTGCACACCCTGTCCGTGCTGGTGGAGAACAAGCCGGGTGTCCTGGCCCGGGTCTCCGGCCTGTTCTCCCGGCGCGGCTTCAACATCGACAGCCTGGCCGTCGGCGAGACCGAGAACCCCGACGTCTCCCGGATCACCATCGTGGTCAACGCCGACTCGTCGCCGCTGGAGCAGGTCACCAAGCAGCTCAACAAGCTGGTCAACGTACTGAAGATCGTCGAGTTGGACCCGCAGGTCTCGGTGGCGCGGGAGCTGCTGCTGGTCAAGGTCCGCGCCGACCGCGCCGCCCGCGCGCAGGTGCTGGAGACGGTCGCCTTGTTCCGGGCCCGGGTGGTCGACGTCGCGCCGGACACCCTCACCGTCGAGGCGACCGGCACCCCCGACAAGCTCGACGCGCTGCTGCGTGACCTGGAGCCGTTCGGGATCAAGGAGATGGTCCAGTCCGGCACGGTGGCGATCGGGCGCGGCTCGCGGTCGATCACCGCCGGCCCGGCGCTGCGCGCCGCCTGACCGCGCGCCCACCCGCCACCGCACACAGTCCACGACGGTCGACGAGACCGCCGTACGAAAGGGAAGTCAATGAGCGTTGAGGTGTACTACGACGACGACGCCGACCTGGGCCTGATCCAGGGCCGCAAGGTCGCCGTGATCGGGTACGGCAGCCAGGGTCACGCCCACGCGCTGTCGCTGCGCGACTCCGGTGTCGACGTGGTGATCGGCCTGCCGGCGGGTTCCAAGAGCCGGCCGAAGGCCGAGGAGCAGGGCCTGCGGGTGCTCACCCCGGCCGAGGCGGCGGCCGAGGCCGACGTGATCATGATCCTGGCGCCGGACACCGCCCAGCGGACCATCTACGCCGATTCGATCGCCCCCAACCTCGCCCCCGGCAAGGCCATCTTCTTCGGTCACGGCTTCAACATCCGCTACGGCCTGATCACCCCGCCGGCCGACGTGGACGTGGCGATGGTCGCCCCGAAGGGCCCCGGCCACCTGGTCCGCCGCCAGTACGTCGACGGCAAGGGCGTGCCCTGCCTGGTCGCCGTCGAGCAGGACGCCAGCGGCAACGCCTTCCCGCTCGCCCTGGCGTACGCCAAGGGCATCGGCGGCACCCGGGCCGGCGCCATCAAGACCACCTTCACCGAGGAGACCGAGACCGACCTCTTCGGCGAGCAGGCGGTGCTCTGCGGTGGCGCGGCGGCCCTGGTGCAGACCGGGTTCGAGGTGCTCACCGAGGCCGGCTACGCCCCCGAGGTGGCCTACTTCGAGTGCCTGCACGAGCTGAAGCTCATCGTCGACCTGATGTACGAGGGCGGCATCGCCCGGATGCGGTACAGCATCTCCGACACCGCCGAGTACGGCGACCTGTCCCGGGGCCCGCGCGTGGTCGACTCGCGGGTCAAGGAGGAGATGCGCAAGATCCTCGGCGAGATCCAGTCCGGCGAGTTCGCCCGCGAGTGGGTGGCCGAGGACGAGGCGGGCCGGCCGAACTTCGCCAAGTGGCGGGCCGAGGGCGCGGCGCACCCGATCGAGGAGACCGGGCAGAAGCTGCGCTCGATGATGAGCTGGGTGGACCGCCCGCTCACCGAGACCGCCTGACCCGTCGGTCCTGACCGGGCCGCCGGCGCCCTCGGGCGGGTCGCGGACCGGTCGACCTGGTCACGTGAAGCGGTATGACTGGCAGGCATATTTATGCCTGCCAGTCATACCGCTTTCTGCGTGAGCACGTCCCTCAGCGGCCGGGGCCGAGCCGCTGACGCCGCCGGATCCCGCCGCGCCGTCACCCGTCCCGCCGGTCGCCGTCGCGGTCCGCGGTGGCCGGTTCACCAGGCGGGATGGGGTGATCGATGCCTCATCGGCCCCGATCGGCCCCCGCTGCGCGCTCCCGGGCCGGATGAACGGGGGATGACAGGCGTGCGACAACCCTGTGTGAGGGCCCTCACCCCACAGACCGGGACATGCCGGCCGGAGCGCCCCCTACCATCCTTGGTGAGGTGCGTGACCGGCACCTGACGGCCACGGCACGGATCGGCGAAGGGCGCATCGCGGCGCCCGGACGCCCCGGCCAACCTAATACGACGTCTACGAGGACCGATGAATCCTGTCGTACTGATCGCCGAAGAACTCGCCCCCGCCGCCATCGAGGTGCTCGCGCACGACTTCGACGTGCGCCACGTCGACGGCACCGACCGCCCGGCCCTGCTCTCCGCGCTGGCGGAGGCCGACGCGGTCATCGTGCGCAGTGCCACGCAGATCGACGCCGAGGCGATCTCCGCCGCGCCGCGCCTGAAGGTGGTCGCCCGGGCCGGCGTCGGGCTGGACAACGTCGAGGTCCCGGCCGCCACCGCGCGGGGCGTCATGGTCGTCAACGCCCCCACCTCCAACATCGTCTCCGCCGCCGAGCAGGCCGTCGCACTGCTGCTCGCCGTCGCGCGCAACACCGCCAGCGCCAGCGCCGCGCTCAAGGCCGGCGAGTGGAAGCGGTCGAAGTACACGGGCGTCGAGTTGCAGGGCAAGACCGTCGGCGTGGTCGGCCTCGGCCGCATCGGGGTGCTGTTCGCCCAGCGGATCGCCGCCTTCGGCACCCGGCTGATCGCGTACGACCCCTACATCCAGCCGGCCCGCGCCGCCCAGCTCGGCGTCCGCCTGGTGGGGCTGGAGGAGCTGCTGCGGGAGGCCGACTTCATCTCGATCCACCTGCCGAAGACCCCGGAGACGGTCGGCCTGATCGGCGAGAAGGAGCTGGCGATCGTCAAGCCGGGCGTCCGGATCGTCAACGCCGCCCGGGGTGGCCTGGTCGACGAGCAGGCCCTGGCCGACGCGATCGCCGAGGGCCGGGTCGCCGGTGCCGGCGTCGACGTGTACGCCAAGGAGCCGTGCACCTCCTCGCCGCTGTTCGCCTTCGACAACGTGGTGGCCACCCCGCACCTGGGCGCCTCCACCCACGAGGCGCAGGACAAGGCCGGCCTGGCCGTGGCCAAGAGCGTCAAGCTGGCGTTGCAGGGCGAGTTCGTGCCGGACGCGGTGAACGTGCAGGCCGGCGGCGTCGTCGCCGAGGACGTCCGGCCGCTGCTGCCGCTGGCCGAGAAGCTGGGCCGGGCGTTCACCGCCGTGGCCGGCGGGGTGGCCGCCAGCGTCACCGTCGAGGTACGCGGCGAGATCGTCAACCACGACGTGTCGGTGCTCAAGCTCGCCGCCACCAAGGGCCTGTTCAGCTCGGTGGTCGAGGATCAGGTCACCTACGTCAACGCGCCGCACCTGGCCGCCGAGCGGGGCGTCGAGGTGACCCTCGCCACCCAGGCCGAGACGGTCGACCACCCGAACCTGGTCACCGTGCGGGGCGCGCTGCCCGACGGTCGTACGGTCAGCGTCTCCGGCACGGTCGCCCACACCGGCACCCGCGACGTCATCAAGCTGACCGAGGTGGACGGGTTCGACGTGGAGATCGGCGCGGAGGGCATCCTGCTCTTCCTGCGGTACGCCGACCGGCCGGGCGTGGTCGGCACCGTCGGCACGCTGCTCGGCGAGGCCGGCATCAACATCGCCGCGATGCAGGTGGCCCGTCGGGAGGCCGGCGGCGAGACCCTGATGACGCTCACCGTCGACCAGGCGCTCGGGGCGGACCTGCTCACCTCGGCCGCCGACTCGATCGGGGCGACCGCCGCGAGCGCGGCCGACCTGCGCGACGAGTAGTCGCACCCGCACGGTTCACCACGGAGGGCCCGGCCGCACGGCCGGGCCCTCCGTCGTCCACGCCCGAGCGTCGCGGGCGGTGGCCTCAGCGGGCGAGGCGCGACGGCGGCGGGTAGACCGAACCGTCCTGCGGGTCGAAGAGCATCAGGTCGTACTCGCCGGCCAGCCGCTCGATGTCGAGCAGCACCTGGTCCTCACATGTCGGTACGAGGTTCAGCGCCACGTGGTCGGCCGCCGCGTGCAGCGGCGACACCTCCCACGGGGTGCCCTGGTGGGCGGGCCGGTCGGGGTACGAGGCGGTGATGGCGCGGTAGAAGGCGACCACCCGCGGGTCCGGATACCGCTCGCCGTGCCGCCCCTCGTGGCACTGCCGCACCGCCGCCCGGACGTCCTCGGGCGTGGCCCCGTCGTGCAGGGCCCACACGCTCAGATCGAAACTCACGGCGGACAGCGTGCCATCACCCGGACGCCCGAGCGACACTGACCCGCCGTGATCGCCGCGAGTGGTCGAGAGTGTACGGAGGAACACGGTCCGCTGTGGAGACTCTTGCGTCGAGTTGCGTCGATTCGCTAGCGTACCGGAGCGGTCATCGGGAAAGTCGGAAGTCGGCCCGTCTTCGGGTGACGGGGCTGAGCGTCCGGCCGGCCGGTCCGCACCCCTCGAATGCGCGAGCCACGCGCACTCGTCGCTGACCGGCCCCCACGGTCGTTGCCGAGACCGTGGGGGCCGATCGCCGGCCCGTCGACCGCGCCACCCCGTGGACCCCCTCCACAGGTCGGCCGACGCGCCGCGACACCGCTCAGCGGCGTCGGTGGGCGAAGAGAGCCTGATAGGCCGAGTCGGCGCGGAACCACGAGAGTCCCACCGGCCCGGCCGCGTACAACGCGGTCGCGTAGGCGTCGGCCACCGCCAGGTCCGGGCCGACGACGGTCGCGGCGACCAGCTGTCCGGCCGGTTCGCCGGTGTGCGGGTCGACCACGTGTCCCTGCCGGCCGCTGACCCCGGAGGTGCCCACCGCGCCGGCCGTCATCTCCAGCACCAGCGGGGCCCGCCGGCTGTCGGTCGGGTGGTGCACCGCCACCCGCCACGGTCCGCCGTGCGCGGCGTGTCCGCGTACCGTCAGGTCGGCGCCGGAGAGCACCGCGTAGTCGTGGATGCCGGCGGCGCGCAACCGGGCCGCGGCCCGCTCCACCGCCCAGCCGTTGAGCAGGCCGCCGGGGTCGAAGCCGCCGGGGACGGCCCAGGCGTCGAACCAGCCGTCGGTGGCGGCCCGCATGGCGGCGCAGCGGTCGACCAGGTCGGTCAGCGGCGGGTACGACTCGGGGCTGATCTCGCCGCGCCGCAGCCGGGAGACCAGGCTCTGCGGCCGGTTCGGCCCGTAGGTGAGGTCGATCGCCCGCAGTTCGGCGACGGCGTCGCGCAGCGCGTCGCCGACCGCCCGGCGGCCCAGTTCCTCGGGGGCGTTGAGCAGGAGCGAGTATCCGGCGGTGCCGGTCCGGACGGAGTGCTGCACGGTGATCCGGCCGCCGGACGGGTCACCGGCGGAGTCGAGGCGGTGGCTTCGGGTGCCCAGGCGCAGGTCGGGACGGCGGCGGGAGAACGCCTTCTGGTCCACCCAGCGGGTGCGCGGTTGCTCGTCCAGTCGGCCTGGCCCCCGCTGCTGTTCGGTCCGCATCTCGCTGCTCCTTCACCGACGGTGCCGCGGCGTCGCGGCCGGTCCGTCCCGGGCCCCCACGACCCGTCCTGCACCGACCCTAGGCAGTGGAGATGACCGCACCATGAATGCTGGCTGGGAGCCTGCTGAGCATTTCGCCCTCCCAGATGGTGGAAGGCGCGTACCGGGAGGCGGGACGGGGACGTACCGTTGCGCACAGCGGACGAGGTGAGGAGCAGCAGGTGGCACGGATCGCGGTGGTGGCCGGGGACGGGATCGGACCCGAGGTGGTCGCGCAGGCCCTCAAGGTCCTCGACGCCGTGCTTCCCGGCGTCGAGGCCACGCAGTACGACCTCGGCGCGGCGCGGTACCACCGCACCGGCGAGGTGCTGCCCGACTCGGTGCTGACCGAGCTGGCCGGCCACGACGCCATCCTGCTCGGTGCGGTGGGCGACCCCACCGTGCCGCCCGGCGTGCTGGAGCGCGGCCTGCTGCTGAAGCTGCGCTTCGCCTTCGACCAGTACGTCAACCTGCGCCCGTCCCGGCTCTGGCCGGGGGTTCCCGGCCCGCTGGCCACCGTCAAGCCGGGCGAGGTCGACCTGGTGGTCGTCCGGGAGGGCACCGAGGGGCTCTACGCCGGGGCCGGCGGCAGCCTGCACCGGGACACCCCGGCCGAGGTGGCCACCGAGGAGAGCCTGAACACCCGGCACGGGGTGGAACGGGTCATCCGGGACGCCTTCGCCCGCGCCGGTCGCCGTGAGCGGCGCAAGGTCACCCTGGTGCACAAGACCAACGTGCTGACCCACGCCGGCTCGCTGTGGGCCCGTGCCTTCGCGGCCGTCGCCGCCGAGCACCCCGACGTCGCCACCGAGTACCAGCACGTCGACGCCGCCGCCATGTTCCTGGTCACCCAGCCCCAGCGGTACGACGTGGTGGTCACCGACAACCTGTTCGGTGACATCCTCACCGATATCGCCGCCGCGGTCACCGGGGGGATCGGGCTGGCCGCCAGCGGCTGCATCAACCCCACCGGGGCGTACCCGTCGATGTTCGAACCGGTGCACGGTTCCGCGCCGGACATCGCCGGCAAGGGGGTCGCCGACCCGGTGGCCGCGGTGCTCTCCGCCGCGCTCCTGCTCGACCAGCTCGGCCACGCCGACGCCGCCGCCCGGGTGACCGGCGCGGTCGCCGCCGAGCTGGCCGCCCGGACGCCGGGTGTGGCGTTGCGCACCGACGAGGTGGGGGACCGGCTCGCCGCGCAGGCGGTGGCCTGACCCCTCGGGAGGTGGAGCTATCCACTGAACGACCGTTCGGGGTAGGTTTCTGGGACGTCAGCCCGGTGCGTGGTTCCCGCGCGCCGTCAAACCCGCAGGGAGGTCAGCGCGATGAGCGGTGGTGACATGCTCGATTTCGAGATCCGTCCGAATCCCGCGCCGGTATCCGCCGCCGAGCGGGCCGCCCTGCTGGTCGACCCCGGCTTCGGCCGGGTCTTCACCGACCACATGGTGACCATCCGGTACGCCGACGGCAAGGGCTGGTACGACCCCCGGGTCGAGGCCCGCGCGCCGATCCCGATGGACCCGGCCAGCGCCGTCCTGCACTACGCGCAGGAGATCTTCGAGGGGTTGAAGGCGTACCGCAGGGCCGACGGCTCGATCACCATGTTCCGGCCCGAGGCCAACGCCGCCCGGTTCATCGCCTCCGCCCGGCGGCTGGCCATGCCGGAGCTGCCGGCGGAACTGTTCGTCGAGTCGCTGCGCAAGCTGGTCGAGATCGACCGGGACTGGATCCCCGACGCCGCCGACGCCAGCCTCTACCTGCGGCCGTTCATGTTCGCCAGCGAGGTCTTCCTCGGCGTCCGACCGTCCCGCGAGTACCTCTACTGCGTCATCGCCTCACCGGCCGGTTCCTACTTCGCCGGCGGGGTGAAGCCGGTCACCGTCTGGGTGTCCCCGGACTACACCCGGGCCGCACCCGGCGGCACCGGCGCGGCCAAGTGCGGCGGCAACTACGCGGCGTCGCTGTCGGCCCAGGCCGAGGCGATCGAGGCCGGCTGCGACCAGGTGGTCTTCCTCGACGCGGTCGAGCGCCGCTACGTCGAGGAACTGGGCGGCATGAACGTGTTCTTCGTCTACGACGACGACACCCTGGTCACCCCGCCGCTGACCGGCACCATCCTGCCCGGCATCACCCGGGACGCGCTGCTCGCCCTGGCCGCCGCCTCCGGGCACCGGGTCGTCGAGCGTCCGGTGAGCTTCGACGAGTGGCAGGCCGACGCCGAGAGCGGCCGGCTGCGCGAGGTCTTCGCCTGCGGCACCGCCGCGGTGATCACCCCGATCGCCCGGGTGCGGCACCCCGGCGGCGAGTTCGTGATCGGCGGCGGTGAGCCGGGCCGGTCCACCTCGGCGCTGCGGGAGCAGTTGGTGGCGGTCCAGCGGGGTGACGCCCCCGACCCGCACGGCTGGGTCACGCACATCCGCTGACCACCCCAGCTTTCGACCCGCCCTGCCAGCGCCGACGTCCGGGGTCGGCAGGGCGGGTCGGCGGTGCGGTCACCGTGGCGCGGGCGGCTCCAGCAGGTGGTCGCGCAGGGCGGCGAGCTGGGCGTCGGTGACGCCGGTGTGCCGCAGGTAGTCCTCGATCGAGCCGTGCCGCTCGCGCAGCTCGGCGAGGAAGAGCGCCATCGCCTCGGCGGGGGACCCCAGGAAGGGTGCGGGCAGCGCCTCAGCCTCCGGCATGGCCTCCGCCAGCCAGGCGCTGAACCGCTGGGACGCCTCGGTGCTCAGCGCGTAGTCCTCGGCGATCTGCTCGTCGTCGACGCCCAGCACCGACAGGGTCAGCGCGCAGACGATGCCGGTGCGGTCCTTACCGGCGACGCAGTGCACCAGGACGGGCGCGTTGGCGCTGTCGGCGATCAGCCCGACCGCCTCGGCCAGCCCGGCGGTGCCGGTCTCGGCGAGATCGGCGTACCGGTCGGCGAGGTAGCGGGCCAGGCTGGAGTCCGGCTCGTGGCGGCTCAGCGCCCAGTCGGCGTGCTCGGGGTGGATGTGCCGGTAGGCGAGGCCGTCGAGGTCGGGCACCCGACCGTCCCGCTCCACCTCGGTCGGGCGGCGCAGGTCGATCACCGTACGGATGCCGAGCGCGGCGAATGCCTCCCGGTCGGTGCCGTCGATGCGGTGCGGGGAGTCCGACCGGTAGAGCCGGCCCCAGCGGACGGCGCGGGCGTCGTGGCCGGGGTAGCCGCCGACGTCACGGAAGTTGAACATCGCGGAGAACGGGATACGGCGGCTGTTCTCGGTGGGGTTCACCCGGACACGGTAACGGCCGGCGGGGGCGGCGGTCCGCCCCGCCGAGTCGACCGCCGACGCGGGCCGGGGGCCGGCCCGCTACCGGGCGGTGCCGGGTGGCAGGTTGCCGTAGGTGTCGTCGTAGTAGCCGCCCAGCCTGTCGCGGAAGGCGGCGTCGCTGTGGCTGTTCTCGTCGTACCCGGGAGCGGCCTTGATCTGGTCCCTGGTGCGGTCGACGTGGACCCTGCGGTCGTCGTGGTCGACCTGGTTGACGGTGCCGGCCGGCAGCATCACCTTCTTGCCGAAGATCCACGGCCCGGTGTCGACGACCAGGTAGCTGCCGCCGACCTCGTGACTCGCCTCGTCGATCCTGCCGATCCCACCGTCGGTCGCCTCGACCCGGTAGCCGACCAGGTCGGCGTCGGCCACCCCGGCCTCGTCCCGGTAGGTCCACGGGTCGAACGCCCCGCCGGGAGCGCCGCCGGCGATCGCGCCCTGACCGTCGTCGACCATCGGGTCGGTGGTGGCGTGCGCGCTGTGCGGGTCGAGCCTGTCCATCGGAACCCCTGCCTCGAAGTGTCGTGTCCGTCAACCGGGCTACCCCCGGGGAGACCTCGCACACACCGTGTCCCGGGATGTGGATTCTGTCTCCCAGAACCCGGATCGAGTGGCAGAGTGGCGACCGTGACCAGCTCCGCCCGCATTATTGGCAGCTAGCGCGCCGGCCTCCCCTCTGCCGAGCGCGCAGACCTCCCGCATCCGCGGGGGGTCTTTTTGTTGCTCCCCCAAGATCCGATGAAGGGACTCTCGATGACGTTCCAGGTCTACGACACCACGCTGCGCGACGGCGCCCAGCGCGAGGGGCTCAGCTACTCGGTGATCGACAAGCTGGCGGTGGCCCGCCTGCTCGACGAGTTCGGCGTCGGTTTCATCGAGGGCGGGTGGCCGGGCGCCGTGCCGAAGGACACCGAGTTCTTCCGCCGGGCCCGCACCGAGCTGGACCTGCGGCACGCCCTGCTGGTGGCGTTCGGGGCCACCCGCAAGGCCGGGGTCGCCGTCGCCGACGACCCGCAGGTGCGCGCGTTGCTCGACGCGCAGACCCCGGCCGTCGCGCTGGTCGCCAAGGCCGACATCCGGCACGTCGAACGCGCGCTGCGCACCACCGGCGCGGAGAACCTGGCGATGGTCCGGGACACGGTCGCCCACCTGGTCGCGCAGGGGCGACGGGTCTTCGTCGACGGCGAACACTTCTTCGACGGGTTCCGGCACGACCCGGCGTACACCGCCTCGGTGGTCGAGACCGCGCTCGCCGCCGGGGCCGAACGGTTCGTGCTCTGCGACACCAACGGGGGGATGCTGCCGTCCCGGGTGACCGCCGCGATCGCCGACCTGACCGCCCGGACCGGGATCGCCCCGGAACTGCTCGGCATGCACGCCCAGAACGACACCGCCTGCGCGGTGGCCAACACGATCGCCGCCGTCGAGGCCGGGGTGCGGCACGTGCAGGGCACCGCCAACGGGTACGGCGAGCGCCCCGGCAACGCCGACCTCTTCGCCGTCGTGGCGAACCTCCAGCTCAAGCTCGGGCTGCCCGTCCTACCCGACGGCTGCCTGGAACAGATGGTGCGGGTCTCGCACGCCATCGCCGAGATCGCCAACATCGCCCCCGACACCCACCAGGCGTACGCCGGGGCCGCCGCCTTCGCCCACAAGGCGGGGCTGCACGCGAGCGCGATCAAGGTCGACCCGTTGCTCTACAACCACGTGGACCCGTCGGTGGTGGGCAACGACATGCGGATCCTGGTGACCGAGATGGCCGGCCGGGCCAGCATCGAGCTGAAGAGCCGCGAGCTGGGTCTTGACCTGGCCGGCCATCCGGACGCCGTGTCGAAGGTGACCGCCCGGGTCAAGGAGCTGGAGGCGGGCGGCTGGTCGTTCGAGGCCGCCGACGCCTCCTTCGAGCTGCTGGTCCGCTCCGAGCTGCCGGACGCCGCCCCGGTGCGGCCGTTCGCGCTGGAGTCGTACCGGGTGCTGGTGGAGCACCGGGAGGACGGCGAGGTGATCTCCGAGGCGACGGTGAAGATCCGGGTACGCGGCGAGCGGGTGATCGCCACCGCCGAGGGCAACGGCCCGGTCAACGCCCTGGACGAGGCGCTGCGGGTCGGCCTGTCCCGGCACTACCCGGAGCTGCGCGACTTCGAGCTGGCCGACTACAAGGTGCGCATCCTGGAGGGCACCCACGGCACCGGCGCGGTGACCCGGGTGCTGGTGGAGACCGCCGACGGCACCGGCCGGGACTGGACCACCGTGGGCGTGCACCCCAACGTGGTCGAGGCGTCCTGGCACGCCCTCGTCGACGCCCTCACCTACGGCCTCGACCGCGCGGCGGTGTGAGCTGAACCCCCGGCGTCAGGGGGCGGGCAGGCGCAGGGTGGCCAGCACGGCGCGGTGGTCGGTGGCGGGCACCCGGTGGACGGTGACCGCGCGGACGGCGATCCGGCGGTCGACCAGGACGTGGTCGATGGTGACCGGCGGGATGGGGTCGCCGTCGTACGGGCCCCACGTGCCCACCAGCCCGGCCCCGACGGCGTCGGCGGCGTCGACGTAGCCGCTGGCCAGGAGGGCACGCAGCGGGGAGTGGTCGAGGGTGGCGTTGAAGTCCCCGGTGAGGATGCCGAGCTGACCGTCGGGGGTGGCGCGCGGCTGGCCGGCCAGGTCGGTGCGCCACTCGCCGACCACCCCGACCGACCAGGGTGCCGCCGGGTGGGCCGACTCCACCCGTAACGGTGGTGCGCCGGGCACCGCCACCGTCGCGTACGCCTGGGTGAACGCGAACCCGGCGTTGCGCCGGAAACCACCGCCGGAGAGGGGGAACCGGGCGTAGAGCCCGGAGCCGGTGGTGCCCACCTCGGGGTTGAGCTGGCGGTGGGGGAGCAGGTCGGCGAGGCCGGCCCGGTCGAGGGCGTCCCGCGCCGCCGGGGTGAACTCCTGCACGGTGAGCACGTCCACCTCGTTCCGGCGGACCAGCTCGACCAGGGTGGCCGCGTCGGCGTTGCCCGCGAGCAGGTTGGCGGTGAGCACCCGCAGTTGCGGCCCCCGGGCCGCCGGCTGCCGGTCGGGCAGCGCGCGGGGTGCCACCGCGCCGAGGAGGGCCAGCGCCGCCACCGCCGCGGCCACCGCCGGCCACCGGCACCGCAGGGCGAGGGTCAGCATCAGGGCCGGCAGGCTCCACGCCGCCACGTACGGGGTGAAGGCGAGCGCCTGCACGAGCGGGCCCCGGTCGAACCCGACGAGGCGGACCACGGCCCAGGCGAGGCCGGGTGCCACCGCCAGCCAGCAGATCAGCGGAGCGGCGCGACGGCGGGTGGGGGTCGGCACCGGGGTCGTCAGCACGGCGGTCAGCCTAGCGGCCGAGGTCGTTCCCGCCGACTGCGGAGCCGTTCCGTGAATGGTCGAGAGTTCATGTTTCGCAATTTCCAACATCGTTTTCGAGATGGCAAAACGGGTTGGTGCGCTATTGACGCTCCGCTTTTGGCGGTGCTACGTTCCTCCTCGTTGAGGTGCCGCAACAGAGCGTAGTTTTCCCAGCTCAGGCCGGTTGGAAGTGTTTCTTCTTCACTATTTCCGGCGTGGGTGGAAGGCTTTCTGCCCACGTTAATTCCGGCTCGATCGCACCACCTGTATCCGGCTCGCCGTACGGTGGGTCGGCCGTATTGCCACGGTCACAAAAGGGAGACCTGTCATGGCCACATTCTTCAGGCGTAAGGCGGCGGCGGTGACGCTCGGCGTCCTGGCGCTCACCCTGGCCGGCGGCGGGATCGCCGTCGCGCAACCGGCGACCAAGGCTCCGGCCGAGGTGGCCCAGCCCGGGGCGCGGCTGTCCGGTGCCACCGGTCAGCCGCCGGTGACTCCGGCCGAAGCCAAGCAGGCCCGCGCGGCGCTCAAGGCCTCGCTCGCCCCGCCGGCCTCGGGTTCGGTCGCCTGGGCGGTCGTCGCCAGCGACGGCACCCTGCTCCAGCACTCGGCGAACGTCGTCTCGTCG
Organism: Micromonospora sp. WMMD730; assembly: GCF_049178955.1. NCBI lineage: Bacteria > Bacillati > Actinomycetota > Actinomycetes > Micromonosporales > Micromonosporaceae > Micromonospora > Micromonospora sp. WMMD730. The sequence goes on along the minus strand of NZ_JBMHML010000002.1, from coordinate 5,779,528 downwards.
ACCCGGTACGGCACCGGCCAGTACCAGGTGCTGCTCGACTACAGCGTGGTCGGGAAGGCGTTCCAGGCCACCATCGGCACCAACGACCAGTTCAACGTGCCGCCGGCCGGCGAGATCGCGGTCGCCCCGCGCAACCAGACACCGAACGGCGTCTTCATCCAGACGTACAGCTCCAGCGGATCGGTGTCGAGCAAGCCGTTCCACCTGTTCGTCGCCAACTGAGGCGCGGACCCGTCGGCGGTGCCGGCCCCGGCAGGGGGTCGGCACCGTCTGCTGTGGACCCCGGCGCCCGTGGTCCGGCCCGCCCGGGCAGGGCGCGGATCACCCGGTGACGCACGCATTGCGTCGCCGCACGGCGTTGCCGCCCCGCCGGGCCGGTCGTCCCGGTCCGGGGCGAATCGGCCCGCCAGCGCCCGAAATTCCGACGTTTGCCGGCGGGTGACCCCGGGAAGCAAGCACCGTGACGGACATCTCGGACACCCTGGCCAGCCTGCCCCGCCCGGTCGATGCCGACGCGGCGGGCGCCGAGTTGGAACAGACCCTCTTTGAGGTCAAACGCGTGATCGTCGGGCAGGACCGGCTCGTCGAACGGCTGCTCACCGCGCTGATCGCCGACGGCCACTGCCTCCTGGAGGGGGTGCCCGGCGTCGCCAAGACGCTTGCCGCGCAGACCCTCGCCACCGTCGTCGGCGGCACCTTCACCCGCATCCAGTTCACCCCCGACCTGGTCCCCTCCGACATCGTCGGCACCCGGATCTACCGGGCCTCGACCGAGAACTTCGACGTCGAGCTGGGCCCGATCATGGCCAACCTGGTGCTCGCCGACGAGATCAACCGGGCCCCCGCCAAGGTGCAGTCCGCGCTGCTGGAGGCGATGGCCGAACGGCAGGTCACCATCGGCGGGCGGAGCTGGCCGGTGCCGGAGCCGTTCCTGGTGCTGGCCACCCAGAACCCGATCGAGTCCGAGGGGGTCTACCAGCTCCCCGAGGCACAACGCGACCGGTTCCTCATGAAGATCGTCGTCGACTACCCGGGCGACGCCGACGAGCTGGCCATCCTCTACCGGATGAGCAGCGACCGGCCCCGCCCCCGCCAGGTGCTCGACCCGGTCCGGCTGCGCGACTACCAGCGCCGGGCCGCCCAGGTCTTCGTGCACCACGCGCTCGCCGAGTACGTGGTCCGGCTGATCCTCGCCACCCGTGACCCGGGCCGCTTCGGGCTGCCGGAGATCGCCCCGCTGCTGGCGTACGGGGCGAGCCCCCGGGCCACCCTCGGCCTGGTCGCCGCCGCCCGCGCCCAGGCGATGCTGCGCGGCCGCGAGTACGTGCTCCCCGACGACGTCCGGGAACTCGCGGTCGACGTGCTCGCCCACCGGCTGGTGCTCTCGTTCGACGCGGTCGCCGACGGGGTCAGCGCCGAGGCGGTGGTGCACCGGCTGGTGCAGGCGGTGCCGCCCCCGGTGCTCGCCACCGGCCACCCCGAGTACACGCCCGACCTGGCGGCGGCGTGAGCGCCCCGGCCGCCCCGGCCGGCCCGACGCTTGCCGACCTCGCCCCCGAACGGCGGCTGCGCCGTCTCGAACTGACCGTCACCCGCCGCCTCGACGGGCTGCTCCACGGTCAACTGCGCGGTCTGCTGCCCGGCCCCGGCAGCGAGATCGCCGGCAGCCGCGAGTACCGCCCCGGCGAGGACGAGGTACGCCGGATGGACTGGGCGGTCACCGCCCGCACCACCGTCCCGCACGTCCGCGAGGTCGACGCCGACCGGGAGCTGACCACCTGGCTGCTGGTCGACGCCAGCCCCAGCATGGAGTACGGCACCGCCGCGCTGGACAAACGGGAACTGTCCGTGGCGGCCGTCGCCGCGGTCGGCTTCCTCACCGCCGGCACCGGCAACCGGCTCGGCGCGCAGGTGCTCGGCAGCGACGGGCTGCGCCGCTTCCCGGCCCGCTGCGGGCGTACCCACCTGCTGAGCCTGCTCCGCGCGCTGCTGCACGCCCCCCGGGTGGACGACACGGCACCGGCCACCCCGCCGGCCGGCCCCGACCTGGCCGCCGCGCTCGCCGCGGTGCAGCGGGTCGCCGTCCGACGGGGGCTGGTGGTGGTGGTCTCCGACTTCCTCGACGGGCTGCCCGACGACCACGACGCCACCACCGGGTGGGAGCCGGCGCTGCGTCGCCTCGCCGCCCGCCACCAGGTGCTCGCAATCGAGGTGACCGACCCGCGTGAGCTGGAGCTGCCCGACGTCGGCCTGATCACCCTGCTCGACCCGGAGACCGGCCGGCGGCGCGAGGTGTGGACCGGTGACCCGGAGCTGCGCCGCCGGTACGCCAGCGCCGCCGCCGCGCAACGCGCCCAGGTGGCCCGCGCGTTGCGCCGCAGCGGGGCCGACCACCTCGCGTTGCGGACCGACCGGGACTGGACCGCCGACATCGTGCGGCACGTGCACGCCCAGCGCCGGCTGGCGGCGTCCGCCGCACCCCGGGGAGGTGTCGCGTGAACTGGCAGTCACCCGCCCGGCTCCTGCTGCTGCTCGGGGTGGTCGCGCTGGCCGTCGGCTACCTGCTGGCGCAGCGCCGGCGCAGCCGGTACGCGGTCCGCTTCACCAACCTGCGGCTGCTCGACCGGGTCGCCCCGCAGCGGCCGGCCTGGCGACGGCACGTGCCCGCCGGCCTGTTCCTGGCCATGCTGGCGCTGCTGGTGGTCGGCTTCGCCCGTCCCACCGCCGAGGTACGGGTGCCCCGCGAGCGGGCCACCGTGATGGTCGCCGTGGACGTGTCCACGTCGATGCTCGCCACCGACGTGGAACCGGACCGGTTGACCGCCGCCAAGGAGGCCGCCCGGACCTTCGTCGACGGGCTGCCCGACGAGTTCAACGTGGGGCTGGTCGCGTTCGCCGGCAGCGCGGCGGTGCTGGTGCCGCCGAGCACCGACCGGGGCGCCCTGCACGACGGGATCGACCGGCTCGCCGAGGGGATCACCGGGGTGCAGGGTACCGCCATCGGCGAGGCGATCAGCGCCTGCCTCGGCGCGGTGAAGAGCCTCGACGGGAAGGCGGCCAAGCAACCGCCGCCGGCCCGGGTAGTCCTGCTCTCCGACGGGGCGAACACCTCCGGGGCCGACCCGATGGAGGCCGCCGCGGCGGCCGTCGCGGCGAAGGTGCCGGTGCACACCATCTCGTTCGGCACCCCGGGCGGGTTCGTCGACCGGGGTGGCCGCCCGATCCAGGTGCCGGTCGACGGGCAGACCCTGCAGGCGGTCGCCGACCAGACCGGGGGCGGGTTCCACGAGGCGGGCAGCAGCGCCGAACTGCGCGACGTCTACGAGGACATCGGGTCCTCCGTCGGCTACCGCAAGGAACGTCAGGACATCTCCGCCCGGTTCATCGGGCTCGGGCTGGTCTTCGCCATGGGGGCGGCGGCCGGGTCGATGCGCTGGTTCTCCCGCCTGCCCTGAGCGGGGACCGTGCTGGCCCACCTGCCCCTGATCCGTCGCAGCACACAGTGAGGAGCGGACGTATGGCAGTACCGACCGGCCTGGGGGAGCCCCGGGGCCCCTGGTTCCTCTCACCCGACCTGGGGCCGGACGGCCGACCCCGGTGGGACGTACCGTCGCCGGGGGAGGACCCGTCCCGGCGGCGCTGGCGCGGGCGGCTGTGGACCGCCGTGGCGGTGGTCGCCCTGTCCACCGTCTCCGGCGCGGCGGCCGGCGGCTGGGTGGCCGGCCAGGACGGCGCGGGCCCGACGGCGGCCTCCGCCGCCCCGGTCCCGGCGGAACTGGTCACCGCCGCCCAGAAGACCGTCCCGGGCGTGGTGTCCGTGCTGGTCGGCGGGGGTGCCGCCGGGCAGTCGGCGACCGGTTCCGGCTTCGCCATCGACAACGAGCAGCACGTCGTCACCAACGACCACATCCTGGCCAAGGGGGGCGGTGGCGCGGTGACCGTGGAGATGCCCGACGGCCGCCGCTACGCCGCCGAGGTGGTCGGCCGGGAGCCGGGCAGCGACCTGGCCGTGCTGAAGGTGCCGTCGGCCGCCGGGTTGGCCCCGTTGCCGCTGGCCAAGCCCCGGTCCACCCGGGTCGGCGAGCCGGTGCTCGCGGTCGGCTCGCCGCTCGGCCTGGCCGGCACGGTGACCGCCGGGATCGTCAGCGCCCTCAACCGGCAGGTGCGGCTGGGCACCAACCGCCGCAGCGCGGTGCAGACCGACGCGTCGATCAACCCGGGCAACTCCGGCGGCCCGCTGGTCAACGCCCGGGGCGAGGTGGTCGGGGTGAACACGGCGATCGCCACCATCGACGGCAGCGGGTCGATCGGCATCGGCTTCGCCATCCCCATCGACCAGGTGCAGCAGACGGCCGACACCATCATCGGCAAGGGCGGCTGATCCCGGAGGGCGCGGGCGGGGCCGCCGCGTCCACCGGCGCGGCGGCCGGCGCGGCGCTGACCAGGGAAAACTTGCAGATGCCGAGGTCAGGCCATCAGCCCATAGAAATATGGCGCTAAGTATGGATACTGGCGTGGGTGGAGCTACCTCTCGTCGCATTGCTGCTGGTGGTGGGCCTCGTCGTCGGCTGGGGGGTCGGCGCGCGGTACGCCCGCGCCCGCCGTGGCTGGAACGACTACCGGGCCGCCAGGCGGGCCGTCCCCGGCGCCCGCCGGGCCGCCCTCGTACTGGTCCGGGCGGTCTTCACCCGGGTCGGGGTGATCGCGCTGCTGCTGTTCGGCGCGGCCGCCTACGCCACCGTCGGGCCCGACCACGACCGGGCCGAACCGGCACCCGGACCCGCACCCTCCGCGACCGTGACGCCCACCGGCGGCCGGGGGCGCTAACCTCGCCGGATGGACGACGGACTGCGGGTGACCGACCGGTGGACCGTGCCCGCCGCCGAGCTGCGGGAACGGTTCTCGCGTTCGTCCGGGCCGGGCGGGCAGGGCGTCAACACCACCGACTCCCGGGTCGAGCTGAGCTTCGACGTGGCCGGCACCACCAGCCTGCCCCCGACGCTGCGCGAGCGGGTGCGGGAACGCCTCGCCGGCCGGCTCGTCGACGGGGTGCTCACCATCGCCGCCAGCGAGCACCGCGCGCAACTGGCCAACCGGGAGGCGGCCCGGGAACGGCTGGTCGCCCTGCTGCGTGAGGCCGTCGCCCCGCCCCCGCCGCCCCGGCGTCCCACCCGCCCCTCCCGGGGCGCCAAGGAACGCCGGCTGGCCGACAAGAAGCGCCAGTCCCAGCGCAAGCGGGACCGTCGCGCCGACGGCGACTGACCGCCGCCCGCGCCGGTCGGGTCCCGGCGGCGGCGCCGCCGACGCGGTGCGGTGTGCCGGTGGCGGAAAACCCGGGCCGGGGCGGGCCGGCGCTGCCTAGGCTGGCGGGCATGTCCACCGACATCCTGGTCACCCTCGCCGGCGTCACCGCGCTCGCCGGCGCCCCCGACGGGCCGAGGATCTGCGGCGGCGACGACGCCACCGACGTGATCGGCGCGGCGCTGGGCCACGGGGTCGACCTGGTGGTGCTTCCGGTACGCCGGCTCGCCGTCGAGTTCTTCACGCTGCGTACCGGGGTGGCGGGCGCGGTGGTGCAGAAGTTCGTCAACTACCGGCTGCGGCTGGCCGTGGTCGGCGACATCTCGGGGCACGTCGAGCGGAGCACCGCCCTGCGCGACTTCGTCGTCGAGGCCAACCGGGGCGACCAGCTCTGGTTCGTCGACACCACGGCCGAGTTGGAGGAGCGGCTGCGCACGCGGGCCGGCGGCGCAAACCCGGTGGAGCCCGCCCCCGGCCACCACCGATGATGGGCCCATGCCCAGCGCCGTCGACTTCGCCACCAAACCGACGATCACCGGCGAGCGGGTGACGTTGCGTCCGTTCGTCGACGCCGACCTCGCCTGTTTCCGGGCGGCGATGGCCGACCCGGAGGTGGCCCGCCTGACCGGCAGCCCACCCGGCGGCCCCCACGAGCGACGGCTGCGTTCCTGGTACGGCAGCCGCAACGCGCAAACCGACCGGCTCGACCTGGCGGTGGTGGACCACGCCACCGGCGACTGCGTCGGCGAGGTCGTCCTCAACGACTGGGACCGGCACAACGCCTCCTGCAACTTCCGCACCCTGTTCGCGGCGGCCGGCCGCGACCGGGGGCTCGGCACCGAGGCGACCCGGCTGGTCGTCGGGTACGCCTTCGACACCCTCGGCCTGCACCGCGTGTCGCTGGAGGTGTTCGCGTTCAATCCGCGCGCCCGCCGGGCGTACGAGAAGGTGGGCTTCGTCGCCGAGGGCGTGCTGCGGCAGGTGCTGCGGGACACCGACGGCTGGGTCGACGCGACAGTGATGTCGATCCTCGCCCCGGAGTGGGCCGCACACCGGGGCCATCCGGCGACCTGACCCGGCCGGCGGTGGTGCGTCGAAGCGCTTCGCCAGGATGCGGGAGGGCGTTGAGTCGGGGCGGCCGGTCTGATGGGATGTCCGTGGGAGCAACCGGGCCGTCACCGACCGCACGTCGTCACGTGACAGGAGTCCCCTCACCATGCTCCGAAGGCCGTTCCTCTCCGCCCTGCTCGCCGCGTTCGCGGCCGTCCCCCTCACCCTGCTCGTCGGGCTGGTCGCCACCCCGGCGGCCCACCCCGCCGCCGCCACCCCGGCGGCCCACCCCGCCGCCGCCACCCCGGTCCGCGTGATGCCGCTCGGCGACTCGATCACCGGCTCGCCCGGCTGCTGGCGTTCCCTGCTGTGGAACCGCCTGCAGTCCACCGGCCACACCGACGTCGACTTCGTCGGCACCCTCGGCCCGCAGGGCTGCGGGCAGCCGTACGACGGGGACAACGAGGGTCACGGCGGCTACCTGGTGACGAACGTCGCCAACCAGAACCTGCTGCCCGGCTGGCTCGCCGCGACCCACCCCGACGTCGTGCTCATGCACTTCGGCACCAACGACGTGTGGAGCAACATCCCCCCGGCCACCATCCTCGCCGCGTACTCGAAGCTGGTGGACCAGATGCGGGTCAGCAACCCGGCGATGCGGATCATCGTCGCCAAGATCATCCCGATGGCCCCGTCGAGCTGCGCCGAGTGCGGGCAGCGGGCGGTGGCCCTCAACGCCGTGATCGACGGCTGGGCGGCGGGGAAGACCACCGCCGCGTCGCCGATCGTCGTGGTCGACCAGTGGACCGGGTTCAGCACCACCACCGACACCTACGACGGGGTGCACCCCAACGCGGCCGGCGACCAGAAGATGTCCGACCGGTGGTACCCGGCGCTGGTGGCCGCCCTCGGCGGGGTCACCCCGACGACCACCCCGACCGGCTCGCCCGCCCCCACCGGCCCGTCGAGCCCGACGGTCAGCCCCACGGTCCCGCCCACCGGGTCACCCACCGTCGACCCGCCGACCACCTCGCCGCCGGCCGGGGTGGCCTGCACCGCCAGCTACCGGATCACCAACCAGTGGCAGGGCGGGCACCAGGGCGAGGTGACCGTCCGCAGCACCGGCACCGCGCGGACCACCGGCTGGCGGGTCACCTTCACCCTGCCCGCCGGGCAGCAGATCACCCAGACCTGGAACGCCGACCTGACCCAGACCGGCAGCGCGGTCACCGCCCGCAACGTGAACTGGAACGGGGCGCTCGCCCCGGCCGCCGAGGCCACCTTCGGGTTCCTCGGCACCCACACCGGCACCGCCACCGCCCCCACGGCGACCTGCACCGCCAGTTGATCCGCCCGAGGGTCCGGGCCCCGGTCCGGACCCTCGCCCGGGTCAGCCGGCAGCCGCCGTGGCGTGGTCCAGTGCGGTCAGCAGGCGGGCGCGCAGCACGGCGGCCCGCTCGGCGAAGCCGCGCTGCGCCGCCGCGTACTCGGCCCGGCCCTCGGCGGTCTCTACCCGCACCGGCGGGTAGCCGAGGGCGGCCAGGTCGTAGGGACTGGCCCGCATGTCCAGCGTCCGGATCTGCCGGGCCAGCGCGAAACAGTCCGCCACCAGCTCCGAGGCGACCAGCGGGGAGAGCTTGTACGCCCACTTGTAGAGATCCATGTTGGCGTGCAGGCAACCCGGCTGCTCCAACGCGTGCTGGGTCTCCCGGCTCGGCTGGAGCAGGTTCAGCGGCCGGGCCGGCGCGGTGAAGAACCGGAACGCGTCGAAGTGGCTGCACCGAACGCCCCGCTCGCGGACCACGGCGGCGGTGTCGTCCGGGCTGAGCCGCAGCGGCCAGGCGTTGTGCCGGACCTCCTCCTGGGTCTGCCGGTAGACCATCGCCCACTCGTGCATCCCGAAGCAGCCCAGGTGCGCCGGTCGGCCGGCGGTCGCGGCCAGCAACGCTCTGATCCAGCCGATCGAGTCGACGCGGCGTGCGCGTACCCGGTCGGTGTCGAGGGTGACCCCGGCGGGGTCGGCGCGGTAGTCCCGGCCGAACTCGGCCGGGTCCGCGTCACGCAGCAGCACCCCCGCGCCCGGATGCCAACGACGCAACTGCGCCGGGCGGTAGGAGTAGTAGGTGAACAGGAAATCCTCCACCGGATGCCGGCCGCCGGTGCGGCGGCGGGCCAGGTGCGGGTCCAACCAGGTGGCCACCCGCGCCGCGTGGGCCGCCCGCCGGGCCTGCCAGTCGGCCGCGTCGAGGGCGGCGGGGGCGAGGGCGGCGGTCACACCCCTCAGGGTACGACCGCCGCCCGCCCCCGCTCAGGGCACGTCCACCCGGACCCCGGCGGAGAACACCCCGCTGCGCAGCTCCAACTGCTTCGGCTTCTGCGCGCCGTGCACGGTGAAGACCAGCGGCAGCACCACCCGGCTGCCCGCCGAGACGGGCTGGGCGAAGACGTCGCGTCCCAGGTTCGCCAGCCGGGTGGCGTCCTCGTCGGTGCTCACCCAGCTCCCACCCGGCAGGTACGCGCGCTGGAGCTGACCGTGCCAGCTCTGCTGCTCCGGGGTGACGTTGCGCACCCCGACCGTGGCCTGGCACTGCTGGCTGGCCACCCTCGCGGTGGCGCAGGCCACCCGGTAGACGGTGAACTCGAACGCCTTCTCCCGCAGCGGGGTGCCGACCGGGCCGGTCATGGTCGTGCCCGTCCACGCCCCGGCGGTCGGCTGCTTGGTGGTGTCGATGGCGGCGACCTCGCGGGTGGCCGTCCAGGCGGCGGCGAAGACCACTGCGGCCAGCACCGTCGCGGCCACCCCCACCACCAGCCACACCGACGGGCTGCGGCGTCGCCGGACCTCTCCGGGTACGGCGGGGCGCGGGTACACCGTCCCGCCGCCCGGGGCCGCCGGACCGCCCGCGTACGGCGGGGAGCCGGCCGCCACCGGCGCGGTGCCGGTCGGCTCGATCCCGCCCACCCGTCGCCGGGCCCGCCGCCACCACCAGAGCGCGCCGGCCAGCAGCGCCAGCACCACCAGGGCCGCACCGAGCAGGATCGGGGGCTGCCGCCAGGCCGGCGTCGCGGGCACGAACGCCTCCGGGGCCGCCCCGCTGCGCCAGGTGGCCGTCGCGCAGTCGTACGGCTGGTCGCCGTCACCGGTGTACGCGCAGGCCGGCGCGGTCAGCGCCCGGCCCGGCGCGGCGGCGGCCAGGGCGGTGTCCAGGGTCCGGGTCGCTCCGGCCGGCAGGACGAGCCGCCAGGTGACCTCCCCGCCCGCGCCCGCCCCGCCCGGTCGGGTGACCAGGCCACCCGCGCTGACCGCGGTGGTCGAGGTGCCGGCCGGCAACTCCTGCCGGACCATCGTCTGCACCGTCGAGCCGCCCGTGTTGCGCACCATGATCCGGTAACCCGGCACCCCCGTCGCGGCGGGCGCCACGGCCACGGTGACCTGCGGTGCCGGCCGGGGCGCGCCCGGGTTGCCGGCGGTGGTCATGCCGGGGGCCGGCGCGGTCGGGGTGACCGGTACGACCGCGCCGCTGGCCGCCACACCGGGCGCGGCCCGCGCCGGTCGGGGAGGTGCCGCCTCCCGGGTCGGGGCCACCGGCGTCGCCCAGGCGGCGAGGCGGGCCGGTACGGCGGGCCGGGCGGTGGCGGCCGGTCGGGCCCGGGTGACCGGCCCCGTCGGTGCCCGGCCCGGTTCCGCCGGGCCGGCGTGGCCCGCCGGTGCCCGAGGCGGTCCGGCCGTCGTGGCGGGCCCTGCCGCCGCAGCGGTCGCCGCCGGGCCGGCCGGGGTGGCGTGGGGTGCGGGGCCGGTACCGGGCAGCGCCGGTACGGCGGCGAGGATGCCCAGGCAGTTCACGAAAACCGCGAGGGCCCTGTGGTGTCGTCTCGATGCAGGCATACCAACGAACCTCCGGAGCCGACGTTAGGAGCACGCACCCTCCGGGCGGGTACGAAGCGGCGAACCCCGCCCGCCGCGCCGGCCGATGGCCTACGCTGCGCCGACGTCCCGGTGGTCGACGGGTGACGCCGGGCGTGGGGATAGATTGGCCGGGTGCGTATCGCTCGTTTCGCTCATGCCAAGGGAATGTCGTTCGGGGTCGTCGAGGGCGAGTCGGAGGCCGGGCCGCAGGGTCTGACCGTCGCCGAGATCGAGGGCCACCCGTTCGGGCAGATCCAGTTCTCCGGTGCCCGGTGGGCGCTCTCCGACGTGCGGCTGCTGTCGCCGATCCTGCCCAGCAAGGTGGTCTGTGTGGGGCGTAACTACGCCGAGCACGCCGCCGAGCACGGCAACGAGGTGCCGAAGGAGCCGTTGCTCTTCCTCAAGCCGTCCACCTCGGTGATCGGTCCCCGGGACGCGATCCGGCTGCCGATCTTCTCCCGGCAGGTGGAGCACGAGGCCGAGTTGGCCGTGGTGATCGGCGCACCGGGTGCCCGCCGGGCCGACCGGGCCGCCGCCGCGAAGGCCGTCTTCGGCTACACCTGCGCCAACGACGTCACCGCGCGGGACCTGCAGCGTTCCGACTCGCAGTGGACCCGGGCCAAGGGGTTCGACTCGTTCTGCCCCATCGGCCCCTGGATCACCACCGGTCTGGACGTCTCCGACCTGGAGGTGCGCTGCGAGGTGGGGCGCAACCCGGACGAGATGGAGGTACGTCAGCTCGGCCGGACCAAGGACATGGTCTTCGACGTGCCGGCGCTGGTGTCGTACATCTCGCACGTGATGACGCTGCTGCCCGGGGACGTGGTGCTGACCGGCACCCCGGCCGGGGTTAGTCCGCTCACTGACGGGGATACGGTCACCGTACGGATCGAGGGGATCGGCGAGCTCACCAACACGGTGGTACCGGTCGCCTGACCCGTACGACACCCCTGTTTCCGCAGCTCACAGGCGGTTTGGGGGATTGGATTTGGCCTGTTGGCGCGGGGAGGGTAAAGTTCCTTCCCGGCGCCACAAGGGGCCAATGGGGTATGGGGTAATTGGCAGCCCAACTGATTCTGGTTCAGTTAGTCTAGGTTCGAGTCCTGGTACCCCAGCGCAATCGCGGGTTCACCCGAATCCGTGGACGCTGGATTCTGACGGAGATCGGCTCCGTCCCCGTCATCGGGGCGAAGTTGATCTCTGATAGAGTGCAGCTTCCCCGCCCGGCAGGGCAGGGAAGCACTAGCTATGTTCTGGCCCCGTCGTCTAGTGGCCCAGGACGCCGCCCTCTCAAGGCGGTAGCGCCGGTTCGAATCCGGTCGGGGCTACAACGCTGACAGCCCGTCCCACGTTCGCTGGGACGGGCTTCTTCGCGTCCAGGGGGAGTGCGCGTGGCCGGCCGGCCACGCTCGTGTGCCTGGGCCCGCTTCGTCTGGCCGGCCCGCTCGTCTGGCTGGGCCCGCTTGTGGTGACGTTGCGCTATACCGGCCGCTCGGACGCCCCTGTTTCGCCACCCGGGCACCGACCTCGCCGGGATGCCGACCCCCGTCTCGGGGGCCGGGTGCCGGTGCCGTTAGACTAATGCCGCACCGCCCCACGGGGTGGTGAAGCAGGAAAAAGTGCCTGGCCCCGTCGTCTAGTGGCCCAGGACGCCGCCCTCTCAAGGCGGTAGCGCCGGTTCGAATCCGGTCGGGGCTACCACACGATCGGCCCGTCTCGCCCCGCGAGGCGGGCCGATCGCCGTCTCCCCCTCGCCTCCCACCTCGCCGGTCCCACCTGTCCCCGCCGCCCTCGCCTCGGTGATCAAGAGGTTTGCGTCACTTCGATCTCTGAAACATGACGCAAACCTCTTGATCACCGAGTCAGAGGCGGGTGGGGGTGGAGAGGGGCGGGGTGGGGGAGGGGGTGGTCAGAGGCCGGAGAGGCGTTGGCCGGCGCGGACGACGGCCATGGCGTGTCGTTCGCCGGGGCGGCGGCCGAGGCGCTCGATCGGGCCGGAGATGCTGATCGAGGCGATCACCCGGCCGGTGCGGTCCCGGATCGGCGCGGAGACGCTCGCCACACCGGCCTCCCGTTCGGCGACGCTCTGCGCCCAGCCCCGGCGGCGTACCTCGGCGAGGGTGCGGCCGGTGAACTTGGACCGGGGCAGCAGCGGCATGACCGCCTCGGGCGGCTCCCAGGCGAGCAGGATCTGCGCCGCGGAGCCGGCCGTCATGGGCAGCACCGAGCCGACCGGCACGGTGTCCCGCAGGCCGCTGGCCCGCTCGGCGGCGGCCACACAGACCCGTTCGTCGGCCCGGCGCAGGTAGAGTTGGGCGCTCTCCCCGGTGGCGTCGCGCAGCGCGGCGAGCAGCGGCTCGGCGGCGGTCAGCAGGACGTCCGGGGCGGCGTTGGCCAGCTCGCCGAGCCGGGGCCCGGGACGCCATCGCCCCTGGGTGTCCCGGACCAGCATCCGGTGGATCTCCAGGGCCTGGGCCAGCCGGTGTGCGGTGGCTCGGGGCAGCTTGGTGCGTTCAACGAGTTCGGCCAGGCTGGCGCCGTCGACACAGGCGGCCAGGATGACCACCGCCTTGTCGAGGACGCCGACACCGCTCATACTGTGTCCCACAAGCCGAAATTTACCTCCCAGAATTTAGGATGTCCAGATGGTGGGAGTCACTCAACCGAGGACCCTGGCCGAGAAGGTCTGGGACGCGCACGTCGTACGGACCGCCGAGGGTGAGCCGGACCTGCTCTACATCGACCTGCACCTGCTGCACGAGGTGACCAGCCCGCAGGCGTTCGACGGGCTGCGCCAGGCCGGCCGGCGGGTCCGCCGCCCCGATCTCACGCTCGCGACCGAGGATCACAACACCCCGACCGGGTACGACGACCCCGCGTTCCGGCTGCGCCGGGGCGACCTGCTGACGATCGCGGACCCGACCTCGCGTACCCAGATCGAGACGTTGCGCCGCAACTGCGCCGAGTTCGGCCTGCGGCTGCACCCCCTGGGCGACGAGAACCAGGGCATCGTGCACGTGATCGGCCCCCAGCTGGGCGTCACCCAGCCGGGGATGACGATCGTCTGTGGCGACTCCCACACCGCGACCCACGGCGCGTTCGGCGCGTTGGCCTTCGGCATCGGCACCAGTGAGGTCGAACACGTCCTGGCCACCCAGACCCTGCCGCAGGCCCGCCCGAAGACCATGGCGGTCAACGTGACCGGTCAGCTCGGCCCCGGCGTCACCGCCAAGGACCTGGTCCTCGCGCTGATCGCGCAGGTGGGCACGGGCGGCGGACGCGGCCACATCGTGGAGTACCGGGGCGAGGCCATCCGGGCGCTGTCGATGGAGGGCCGGATGACGGTGGCGAACATGTCCATCGAGTGGGGCGCCAAGGCGGGCCTGATCGCGCCGGACGAGACCACCTTCGCGTACCTCAAGGGCCGGCCGCACGCGCCGGCCGGGGCCGACTGGGACGCGGCGCTGGCCTACTGGCGGACGCTGCCCACCGACGACGGCGCGACCTTCGACGCCGAGGTGACCCTGGACGCGAGCCGGATCACCCCGTTCGTCACCTGGGGCACCAACCCCGGCCAGGGGGCCCCGCTCGGCGCGGCCGTGCCGGACCCGGAGGAGTTCACCACCGACGCCGAGCGGACCGCGGCGCGCCGGGCCCTGGAGTACATGGACCTCACCCCGGGCACCCCGCTGCGCGACCTCGCCGTCGACGTGGTGTTCGTCGGTTCCTGCACCAACGGCCGGCTGGAGGACCTGCGCGCCGCCGCCGACGTGCTGCGCGGCCACCGGGTCGCCGACGGGGTACGCATGCTGGTGGTGCCCGGCTCCGCCGCCGTGCGGGAGGCCGCCGAGGCGGAGGGCCTGGACAAGGTCTTCGCCGACGCCGGAGCGGAGTGGCGGTTCGCCGGCTGCTCGATGTGCCTGGGCATGAACCCCGACACGCTGAAGCCGGGCGAGCGTTCGGCCTCGACCTCCAACCGCAACTTCGAGGGCCGGCAGGGCCGGGGCGGGCGCACCCACCTGGTGTCGCCGCCGGTCGCCGCCGCCACCGCCGTGACCGGCCGGCTCGCCGCCCCGGCCGATCTGTAGAAGGGCAGCCGAGAGATGGACAAGTTCACCACCCACACCGGCACCGCGGCGCCGCTGCGCCGCTCCAATGTGGACACCGATCAGATCATCCCGGCCGTGTACCTCAAGCGGGTGACCCGTACCGGCTTCGCCGACGGACTCTTCCGGGCCTGGCGCGACGATCCCGCATTCGTGCTCAACAACCCGGCGTATTCCGGGGCCACCATCCTCGTGGCGGGGCCGGAGTTCGGCACCGGGTCGTCCCGGGAGCACGCTGTGTGGGCGCTGCGCGACGGGGGTTTCCAGGCGGTCGTCTCGCCCCGGTTCGGTGACATCTTCCGGGGCAACGCGCTCAAGGAAGGGCTCCTCCCGGTCGAATTGGAACTGACCGCGGTCGAGCAGATCTGGGACCTCGTGGAGGCCGATCCGACCACTGCGGTGACGGTCGACCTGACCACCCGTGAGGTCCGGGTCGGGGATTCCACCTGGTCGTTCCCGCTCGACGACCACAGCCGCTGGCGGCTGATGGAGGGCCTCGACGACATTGGACTCACCCTGCGGCACGTCGCCGACATTGAGGCGTACGAGGCCGGCCGACCGTCGTTCACCCCCGCCGTGGTCTAGCCGTACGCCGGGCCACGGCACCGTTTTCGCCCCCACCGGTTCATCCGGTGGGGGCGAATCCGTTACGACACAAGGGCTTTTTTCCACCGAATGTTTGTGTCCAGGCAGCACAGGGCATACGGTGCGCGCAGAATGGCTCGCGTCGAGTCAGTTGCACAATCGGGAGGAAGTCGTGAACAAGGCCGAGCTCATCGAGGCGCTCGCCGCTCGCCTGGGGGACCGGAAGTCGGCGACGGCGGCGCTCGACGCGGTCCTCGCCGAGGTCCAGGCGGCGGTCACCAAGGGCGACAAAGTGGCGATCACCGGATTCGGATCGTTCGAAAAGCGTGTCCGGGCGGCGCGAACAGCGCGCAACCCGCGTACCGGTGAGGCGGTGAAGGTCAAGAAGACATCCGTCCCGGCCTTCAAGCCGGGCGCCGGTTTCAAGGAGATGGTGGCCACCGGCAAGGTGCCGAAGACCGCCGCTCCGGCGAAGAAGACCACCAGCACGGCGGCCACCAAGGCCACCGGCGCCAAGGCGACAGGTGCGAAGGCCACCGCAGCCAAGGCGACCGGCACCAAGGCCACGGGCGCGAAGGCCACCGGCACCAAGGCGACCGCAGCCAAGGCGACCGGCACCAAGGCGACCGGGGCGAAGGCCACCGGGGCGAAGGCGACCGCCGCCAAGAAGACGACGGCGACCCCAGCCCGCAAGACCACCACGGCGAGCGCCACCAAGGCCACCGCCGCGACCAAGGCGGCCACCAAGAAGGCCACACCGGCCAAGAAGACCGCCACGGCGACCAAGTCGACCACCGCCCGCACCCCGGCGGCCAAGAAGGCCACCGCGGCCAAGAGCACGGCCGCCAAGGCGACCGCCGCGAAGAAGGCGCCGGCCAAGAAGGCACCGGCCCGCAAGGCCGCAGCCAAGCGCTGACACCGGGTACGACCCGACGGGCGTCCACCGGCACGGTGGACGCCCGTCGGTGTGTTCAGAACCGGTCGGCGGCGAGCAGCCCGTCGGCGGTGAAGGCGAGCAGCCAGCCGCCGCCCTTGGCGGTGCCGAAGTCGTCGTCGCGTCCCGCCAGCCGGGCCAACGCGCCCGGGATCACCTTGCCCTGGCTGCACACCCCGACCGGCTGCCCGGTGGCGGCCAGCTCGACCAGCCGGCCGGCGGCGGCCAACGCGCACTCGTCGACCTGCTGGCCCGGCTGCGGCTCGTCGAAGTCACCGCACACCTCGATCGGCAGGCCCAGCGCGGCGGCCGCCGGCCCGAGGGTCTGCACGCACCGGCGGGGCGAGGCCGACAGCAGCCGTACCGGCTGGACCAGGGCGACCAGCGGGGCCAACGCCTGCGCCTGGGTGACCCCCTCGGCGTCCAACGGGCGGCCGGTGTCCGGCCCCGACCAGGTGGCCCGCCTGCCGGCGTGCGCGTGCCGTACCAGCGCCACCGTGCCGGTGACCCGGGGCAGGGTGGCGAACGCGGCAAGCACCTGCGCGTCGTGCGGGTAGCTCACCCGGGCGACCGCCGCGTCGACGTCGAGCCAGCACACGTCGTCGACCTCGGTGCCCGGTTGGAATCCGCCGGTGCCCACGGCCCGCATCGACCAGTAGTCGACCAGCTTCGGCCGGCCCTCACTGCGGTACCGCACGCTGGGCAGCCGGACCTGCGGCACCGCGCGGACGTCGGACTCCTCGGCCACCTCCCGCACGGCGGCCAGCAACGGATGCTCGCCCCGTTCCAGCTTGCCCTTGGGCAGCGACCAGTCGCCGTAGCGGGGCCGGTGCACCAGGCAGACCTCGATCCCGCCGTCGTCGGTCGGCCGCCACGCCACCCCACCGGCCGCCCGGATGCCGACCGGCTCCTCGTCCACCATCCGATCACCCTACGTCCGGGCGATCCCCCGTACCGGCCGGCCGCCCGGCTCAGCCGTCGGAACCGCCCACCCGGCGCAGCAGCAGCTCCTGCAGGTCGTGCAGCGGCTCCTCGGGGGTGCCGGTCCGCCGGCTCCAGCTGCCGTCGGCGGCCAGCTCGAACGCGTCCACGTCCGGGCTCATCGCGGTGGTCATCACCTGGTCCAGCTCGGCGCGGGCGACCGGGTCGCTGACCTGCACCAGCGCCTCCACCCGGCGGTCGAGGTTGCGGTGCATCAGGTCGGCCGACCCCATCCAGAACTCGGCGTCGCCGTTGTTGCCGAACCGGAAGATCCGCGAGTGTTCCAGGAACCGGCCGAGGATCGAGCGGACCCGGATGTTCTCCGACAACCCCGGCACCCCCGGCCGCAGCGTGCACATGCCCCGGATCAGCAGGTCCACGTGCACCCCGGCCTGCGACGCCCGGTAGAGCGCGTCGGTGATCTCCTCGTCGACCAGCGAGTTCACCTTGAACTGCACCAGCCCCGGCATGCCCAGCCGGACGTGTGCGATCTCCCGCTCGATCCGCTCCACCAACCCGCTGCGGATGCCCTGCGGGGCCACCAGCAGCCGCCGGTACGCGGTCTGCCGGCTGTAGCCGGTGAGCACGTTGAACAGGTCGGTCAGGTCCGCGCCGATCTCCGGGTCGGCGGTGAGCACGCCGAAGTCCTCGTACAGCCGGGCGGTCTTGGGGTGGTAGTTGCCGGTGCCGATGTGGCAGTACCGGCGGATCTGGTTGCCCTCCTGGCGTACCACCAGGGCGGTCTTGCAGTGCGTCTTGAGCCCGACCAGGCCGTACACGACGTGGCAGCCGGCCCGTTCCAGGGTGCGCGCCCAGCCGATGTTCGCCACCTCGTCGAAGCGCGCCTTCAGCTCCACCAGCACCACCACCTGCTTGCCGGCGGCGGCGGCGTCGACAAGCGCGTCGACGATCGGGGAGTCGCCGCTGGTGCGGTAGAGGGTCTGCTTGATGGCCAGCACGTTCGGGTCGGCGGCGGCCTGCTCGACGAAGCGCTGCACGCTGGTGGCGAACGAGTGGTACGGGTGGTGCACCAGCACGTCGCCGTCGCGCAGGGTGGCGAAGACGCTGCGCGGCACCTCGCCCTCGGCCAGCCGGGGGTGGGTGGCCGGCACGAACGGCTTGTCCTTCAGGTCGGGGCGGTCCGCCTCGCCGTAGAGCTGCCACAGCGCCGACAGGTCCAGCAGGCCGGGCACCCGCAGCACGTCGTGGTCGTCCATGTCCAGCTCGCGGACCAGCAGCTCCAGCATGTGGTCGGAGATGGAGGCGGCGACTTCCAGCCGGACGGGCGGGCCGAACCGCCGCCGGGCCAGCTCCCGTTCGAGAGCCTGGAGCAGGTCCTCGTCGCGGTCCTCGTCGACCTCCACCTCGGCGTTGCGGGTGACCCGGAACAGGTGGCACTCGACCACCTGCATGCCGGAGAAGAGCTGCCCCAGGTGCACCGAGATGAGGTCCTCCACGGGCAGCATCCGCAGCCCCGGCTGGTCCCGGCCCACCCGGACGAAACGGGGCACGTTGTTGGGCACCTTCACCCGGGCGAACAGCTCCGACCCGCCGTCGGGGTCCCGCACCGCCACCGCCAGGTTCAGCGACCGCCCGGAGATGTACGGGAACGGGTGCGCCGGGTCCACCGCGAGCGGGGTGAGCACCGGGAAGATGTGTTCCCGGAAGTAGGTGCGCAGCCGCTCCCGCTCCGGGTCGTCCAGCTCCGCCCAGCGGATGATCCGGATGTCCTCCCGGGCGAGCTGCGGCAGCAGGTCGTCGACGAAGCAGGCGGCCTGCCGGGCGACCAGCCCGGCGGCGCACTCGGTGATCCGCTCCAGCTGGGTGCGCAGCGGCAGCCGGTCCCCGCCGCGTACCGGCAGGCCGGCGGAGAGCCGGCGCTTGAGCCCGGCCACCCGCACCATGTAGAACTCGTCGAGGTTGCTGGCGAAGATGGCCAGGAACTTGGCCCGTTCCAGCAGCGGCGTGCGCGGGTCCTCGGCCAGGGCCAGCACCCGGCCGTTGAAGTCGAGCCAGGACAGCTCCCGGTTGAGGAACCGGTCCGCCGGCAGCGGCGCGACGGCGGGCGGCCCGTCGCCCGTCGGCCCCTCGCCGCCGGCCGGGACGCCGTCGGCGGGGCGGTCGTCGGTGTCGAGCACCTCGTCCAGGCCGGCGGAGGCCCCGGCGGCGCTGGCGCCGGGGGAGTCGGGGGCCGTGGTGGAGACCTCCTCCGGGGCGCGGCGGGTGCGGGAACCGCTGCGACGGCGGGTGCCGTTGCGGGTCGGGTCGGTGGCGGCGGACGGGCTGGTGGGGTGCTCGCGAGGGGTGCTCACCCGCTCATAATCACCCGATTACGGTTAACGCAAAATGAACTTGGGCCGCGTTGTTCAGACCATCGTCGGCAACGTCACCCGGACGACCCCGCCGTCCGGATCGGTGTGCACCGTCAACCGCTGGCCGAGGCGGAGCAGCCGCAGCCCGGAGGCGTCGAAGGCGCGGGCCGGGAAGGGCAGCTCGGTGCCGTCGTCGAGCAGCAGCACGCCGGTGCGGCTCTGCGCGTCGAAGGTCGCCACGGTGCCCTGCATGCCAGCACCGTACACCGGCCGGTCGGCGCGGGGCCGCCGGCCGGGGGCCGCCGGGCCGACGCCGGTGAGCGCGCCGGTCGCCGGGCCGAGACCGAGCCGGGCCGCGTCGGCCAGGTCGGCGGCGGTGTCCACGTCGCGGCGCAGGCTCGGCCAGGCACCGGGCAGCGGCACCGCCCCGGAGGCCAGGTGCGCCGCCGCCGAGCCGGCCCCGAACCGGGGCGCAAGCGGCACCCCGGGAGGTGTGGTGAGCAGCACGGTCCCGGTACCGGGGGCGTCGGCCACGAACCGGCGTACCCCCGTCGGGCCGGTGCCGACCGCGTGCAGCGCGGCGGCCAGTTCGGCCGGGCGCAGCGCCGGCAGGTCGGCGGTGAGGGCGGCCAGCCAGCTCCGGCCGTCGTCGGCCGCCGCCTGCGCGCCGTGCCGCAGGGCGGCGTTCAACCCGGCGTCCGGGTGGTCCGGCACCACCCGCGCGCCGGCCGCGCCGACCGTCGCGGCCACCCGCGGGTCGGCGGTGACCACCAGCACCTCGGCCACCGCCGGGCAGGCCAGCACCGCGCCGACCGTGTCGGCCACCAGCGCCAGCGCCAGCTCCTCGTGCGGTACGGCCGGCAGCGCCCCCCGCAACCGGCTCTTCGCCGCGTGGAGCCGCTTCACCGGCACCACCGCCACCCACCTCGCCTGGCCCACGTCGACAATCCTGCCAGCGGCGGCGGTGGTACCCGCACTGGCCGTACCCGGGACGAGCAGGCATGATTTCCGCTGCGGGCACGCAACGGTGGGGGTGCGGCACGCGGGTGGGGTGACGAGGAGGCACGGTGGCACGGCGCAGGCTGGGTTTCTGGCGACGGTTCGCCGTGGCGCTGGTCAAGCCCGTGATGCTGGCCTGGACCCGGCGCACCTGGCACGGGATCGAGCAGCTGCGCCGCCCCGGGGGCGTCATCATCGTGCCCAACCACATCTCGCACGCCGACCCGCTGGTCTGCGCCCACTTCATCTACGAGGCCGGGCGGTGGCCGCAGTTCCTCGGCAAGGCCAGCGTGTTCCGGGTGCCGGTGGTCGGCTACATCCTGCACCGCTGCCGGCAGATCCCGGTGGAACGGGAGACCGCCACCGCGGTCAAGTCGCTGGACCGGCTGGTCGCCGCGCTGGACGCCGGAGGCGCGGTGGTGATCTATCCGGAGGGCACCATCACCCGGGAGCCGGACCTGTGGCCGATGAGGGGCAAGACCGGGGCGGCCCGGCTGGCCCTGGCCACCGGCGCGCCGGTGGTCCCGGTGGTGATGTGGGGCCCGGAACGGCTCTTCGACCCGCGGACCAGCCGGGTGGGCCTGCGGCCCCGGACCCCGGTGACGGTGCTGGCCGGCCCGCCGGTCGACCTCGGCCGCTGGGCGGGGGCCACCCCCAGCCGGGTGGTGCTGGAGGAGATGACCGACCAGATCATGCTGACCCTGCGGGACCTGCTCGCCGGGGTCCGGGGTGGCACACCGCCGCCGCTGTGGGAACGTCCCGTCCGTCCGCGTACTTCCGAGGGGACCGAATGAGCCAGTGGATCGACCGGTGCGACGCAGGGGCAGGGGTGGCGTGAGCGGGCACGTGGCGGTGCTGGGGGCCGGTTCCTGGGGGACGGCGTTCGCCAAGATCCTCGCCGACGCCGGTCGGGAGGTGACCATCCTCGCCCGGCGGGAGCAGGTCGTCGAGGCGATCCGCACCCACCGGCGTAACCCCGACTACCTGCCGGAGCTGCGGCTGCCCGACCGGGTCACCGCGACCGGCGACGCGGCCAAGGCGATCTCCGGTGCGGAACTGGTGGTGCTGTCGGTGCCGTCGCAGACGCTGCGCGGCAACCTCGCCGAGTGGGCCGGCCACCTCGCCCCGGACGCCACCCTCGTCTCCCTGATGAAGGGGATCGAGCTGGGCACCACCCGGCGGATGAGCGAGGTGATCGTGGAGACCGCCCGGGTCACCCCGGACCGGGTGGTGGTGGTCTCCGGCCCCAACCTGGCCCCCGAGATCGCCGTCGAACAGCCGGCCGCGACCGTGGTCGCCGGCACCGACGCCCGCCGCACCGAGCTGGTACAGCAGTCGATCCGCACCCCGTACTTCCGGCCGTACACCAACGACGACGTGATCGGCTGCGAGCTGGGCGGGGCGGTCAAGAACGTGATCGCGCTGTCGTACGGGATCGCCACCGCGATGGGATTCGGCGACAACACCCGGGCCATGCTGATGACCCGGGGACTGGCCGAGACCGCCCGGCTGGGGGTGGCGCTCGGCGCCGACCCGATCACCTTCGCCGGTCTGGCCGGGATGGGGGACCTGGTGGCCTCCTGCTCGTCGCCGCTGGCCCGCAACCGCACCTTCGGCGAGCACCTGGGGCGGGGGGAGACGCTGGAGCAGGCGCAGGCGGCCACCCGGCAGACCGCCGAGGGGGTCAAGAGCTGCCTGGCCATCCGGGACCTGGCCCGCGCGCACGGGGTGGAGATGCCGATCACCGAACAGATCGAGCGGATCTGCCACGAGGGGATGGACCCGAGACTCGCGGTGGACACCCTGATGAGCCGTACCGCCAAGCCGGAGTCGTACGAGTGAGCGGCCCGCCGACCGGGCCGGGCGACCCGACGACGCACTGGCACGACGGCACCCGGTGCGTGCACGCCGGGCTGCCCGAGCCGGAGCCGGGGCAGCCGTTCCTGCCCGGCCCGGTCTTCGCCGCGCCGTACCACCTCGACCCGTGGCAGGGGCCGGCGGCGACACCGAACGGCTACGGCCGGCCGGACAATCCGACCCGGCGGCTGCTGGAGGCGGCCATCGGCGAGCTGGAGGGCGGCGACTGCCGGGTGTTCGCCTCCGGGCAGGCCGCCATCACCGGGCTGCTGCTGGCCGTGCTGCGCCCCGGCGACACCGTGCTGCTGCCCGCCGACGGCTACTTCCCGGTCCGGGCGTTCGCCACCGCCACCCTCGCCGGGATGGGGGTACGGGTCGGCTTCGTGCCCACCGCCGGGCCGTACCCGTCGTTCGACGACGTACGGCTGGTGCTGCTGGAGACCCCGGCGAACCCGGGACTGGACGTGGCCGACATCGCCGCCGTGGCCGACGCGGCGCACGCGGCCGGCGCGCTGGTGGCGGTGGACAACACCACCGCCACCCCGCTGGGGCAGCGCCCGTTGGACCTCGGCGCGGACCTGGTGGTCGCCTCCGGCACGAAGGCGTTGACCGGCCACTCCGATCTGCTGCTCGGCTACGTGGCGGCCCGGTCGGCGGAGCTGCTGGAGACGGTGACCGGGTGGCGCACCACCACCGGCGCGGTGCCCGGGGCGTTCGACGCCTGGCTGGCCCACCGCTCGCTGGCCACCCTGGACCTGCGGCTGGCCCGGCAGTCCGCCAACGCGGCGGCGCTGGTCGAGCTGCTCGCCGGCCGGCCCGACGTGACCGGGCTGCGGTGGCCGGGCCGTCCGGAGGACCCGGCGTACCCGGTGGCGTCGCGGCAGCTGCGCCGGATGCCGGGGGTGCTCTCGTTCGACCTCGGCGACGCCGACCGGGTGGCCCGGTTCGTCGCCGGGTCCCGGCTGGTCGCCGCCGCGACCTCGTTCGGTGGCCTGCACACCAGCGCCGACCGGCGGGCGCAGTGGGGCGACGACACCGCTCCCGGCTTCGTCCGGCTCTCCTGCGGCGTGGAGGACACCGCCGACCTGGTCGCCGACGTGACCGCCGCACTGGACGGCGCGGGGGCGGCCGGTCCGCTATCGTGATGCCGGCCCACCCGGGCCCCGACCGGAGGAGGTGAGTCCGATCCACCAGACGTCAGGACCGGCGCTCCCCGTCGAGGCCCGTCGCTGCGGCAACGGAGCCCCGTCGCCGCGGTAGCGACGGTGGGAGCGCCGACGTGCGCTCCCGAAAGGCATCACCATGGCATCCGATCCGTTTCCCCACGACCCCGCCGCCCTCGTCGCCCGGCTGCGCGCCGCCGGCTGCGTCTACGCCGAGGACGAGGCCGCGCTGCTCACCGCCGCCGCCGACTCGCCGCAGGCGCTCACCGCCCTCACCGACCGGCGGATCGCCGGTGAACCGTTGGAACACCTGCTCGGCTGGGCCGAGTTCTGCGGCCGTCGGGTCGCCGTCGACCCGGGGGTGTTCGTCCCCCGGGCCCGGACCGCGCTGCTGGTGGAGGCCGCCGCGTCGGTCGCCGGGCCGGCCCCGGCGCTGGTCGACCTGTGCTGCGGGTCGGGGGCGATCAGCGTGGCGCTCGTCGACCGGCTCGCCCCGCGCTGGCTCGCCGCCGTCGACGTCGACCCGGCCGCCGTGGCCTGCGCCCGCCGCAACCTGGCCGGCCGGGACGTCACCGTCGTGCGGGGCGACCTGTACGACCCGCTGCCGGCGCACTGGCGGGGCCGGCTGGACGTGGTGGTCGCCAATGCTCCCTACGTGCCGACCCCGGCGGTGGCGCTGATGCCGGCGGAGGCCCGGCTGCACGAGGCGGCGGTGGCGTTGGACGGGGGCGTCGACGGGCTGGCCGTGCTGCGCCGGGTCGCCGCCGGTGCGGTCGACTGGCTGCGGCCCGGCGGGCACCTGGTGGTGGAGGTCAGCGCCGGGCAGGCAGAGGCGCTCTGTGCGGCGATGACCGGCCTGGGGCTGCTGCCGAGGGTCCTGCACGCCGACCGGTGGGACGCGACAGGGGTCCTGGCCCGCCGGCCGGAGTGAGCCGCCGAACCGGCCCCGTGTCGCTGTGCGGGTCCCGTGTCGTCGGGCCGGCCCCGGGCCGCCGGCGCGGGGCCGGTGGCCCCGGCGCGGGGCCGGTCGCCGGCCGGGCGGGTGCCGGGCGGGATTGCCGCACGTGGGGCGTGACGGGCGGTGGGAACGGGAACTAACCTCGCAGCAGGCCCGGTCGGAGGTGGCGGATGGTCAGCGTGGACGTGCCGGTGGTGGTCGGCCTCGACAACGGTGGCACCAGCAACAACGCCACGGTGCTGAGTCTGGACGGCCGGTTCCTGGTCGACGGGCTGGTGGAGACCCCCAGCGAGGTGACCGCCGGCCCGCAGGCGGCCATCGAGGCGCTGGCCGGCGCGTTCGACGGGGTGCTGGCCCACGCCGGGGTGCCCCGGGGGCTGGTCCGGGCGGTCGGGTTGGACACCCCGGGCCCGGCCAGCGCGACGGGCGTCATCTCGTCGCGGGGCTCGACGAACTTCGCCCAGCCGGCCTGGCACGGCTTCGACGTGCGCGGCGCGCTGGAGCGGCGGCTCGGACTGCCGGTGATCTACCACAACGACGGCAACGCCGCCGCACTCTACGCCCACCACGTCCACTTCGGAGCCGACGCGGCGACCCGGTCGTCGGTGGCGGCGATCGTCGGCACCGGTCTCGGCGGCGCGGTGGTGGTCGACGGCCGGGTGGTCACCGGGGCGGCCGGGATGGCGGGCGAGTTCGGTCACGTGCACATCCCGCTGGCCGGGCTGCTCGCCCCCGACCAGCCCGAACCGCGCTGCGCCTGCGGCTTCACCGGGGACGCGGAGAGCGTCGCCTCGCTGACCGCGATCCGGCGCAACCTGTTGCCGTACTGGCTGTCCCGGTATCCGGGGCACCCGCTGGCGCAGGAGCCGCCCGAGCGGGCCGCCACCCTGTTGCGTGGGTACGCCGAGCGGGGCGACGCGCTGGCCCGGGAGGTCTTCGCCCAGCAGGCGGCGGCGCTCGGCCGGCTGTTCACCATCGCGGCCAACTTCACCGATCCGCACGCGTACTTCGTCGGCGGCGGGGTGGTCGAGGCGGCACCGGAGTTCCGGGACTGGTTCCTCGACGCCGTCCGCGCGCACACCGTGCTGCGGGAGGAGCAGGCCGCGCTGGCGACGTTCGCACTGGTGCCGGACCGGGACATGGCCGGCGCGCGGGGGGTGGCCATCGCCGCCGCCGAGGCGGTCCGCCCCGCCACCCCACCCGCCGCGCCCCCACCCGCCGACGTCCCGGTCGACTGACCCGCCGACGCGCCCGGCCCCG
Organism: Micromonospora sp. WMMD730; assembly: GCF_049178955.1. Lineage (NCBI taxonomy): Bacteria > Bacillati > Actinomycetota > Actinomycetes > Micromonosporales > Micromonosporaceae > Micromonospora > Micromonospora sp. WMMD730. The sequence continues at coordinate 5,754,115 of NZ_JBMHML010000002.1, read as the reverse complement.
CCCCGTACCCCGTCACGACGGGTGCGGGGCGGGGCCGGGGTGGTCAGCGGCGCGGCGGGGCGGTGGCGAAGGCGGACCAGGCGGTGGGAGGGAAGAGCAGCACCGGGCCGCCCGGGTCCTTGGAGTCGCGGATCGCGACCCGGCCCGGTAGCGACGCCAGCTCGACGCAGGCCCCCTCGTCCCCGCTGTGGCTGCTCTTGCGCCAGGCGGCCCCGGACAGGGCCCCGCCGATCGTGGGTGTCATCGGTCTCCTACCGTCCCTTCATCAGTTGCACGAGTTGGTCGCGGCTGTCGGCCGGGCTGAGCGCGACGGTCCGCAGGTGTTCCATGATCTTGGTGCAGGTACGCAGGTCACCCGGCCGGTCCAGGACCATCTGACCGGCGACGGTCTCCACCGAGGCGATCAGCGGGTCCTCCGGGTCGGCGAACTCCAGGATGTGCAGCGAGCCCCGGGTGCCCCGGTGGTAGCCGGCGGCGAGCGGGATCACCTGGACGGTGACGTTCGGCAGCTCCGAGGTCTTGAGCAGGTGGCTGAGCTGCGCCTGCATCACCGTCCGGTCGCCCACCGGGCGCAGCAGCGCGCCCTCGTCGATGATCGCGTCGAAGATCGGCGGTTCGGCGGCGGTGATCCGCTGTTGCCGGTCCAGCCGGAGCTTGACCCGCTGCTCGACCTGCTCGTCGGTGAGGGTGTGCGGCCCGCCCCGCATCACGCCCCGGATGTAGTCGGCGGTCTGGAGCAGACCCGGGACGATGGACGGTTCGAAGTTGGCGATCGCGGTGGCCTCGGCCTCCAGCGCGATGAAGTCGATGGTGCGTTTGTCGAGCAGGTGTGAGTAGGGCACCCACCAGCCGGGCTTGCGGGTGTCCTTGGCCAGCTGGACCGCCGCGGCGATCTCGTCGGGCCGGACCCCGTAGAGGCTGAGCAGCGCGCGGACGGTGGCCGGGCTGACCAGCGTCTGCGCGTTCTCGTAGCGGCTGAGCGTGCTGCGGGTGCTGTTGATCTCGTCGGCGGCGGCTTCCAGGGTGAGGCCGGCCGCCTCCCGGTGGGCGCGCAGGGCGATGCCGAGGCGGCGAGCACGGGCGGTCTTCGGTGCCATGCATCGATGGTGACACAGGTCTATGGGAAGACGTGCATGAGAGAAGAGGCGATGAGAGTTGCATTCACGCCTGTGCACCTGTCAACCTGTAACGGAGTCCTCACCAACGGTTGTCGTGGCGACGGCGATGGTGAGTGACCGGAGGGGATGAGGCGCGTGGCGATCGGGTTTACTCCCCCGTTCCCGATCGCCACGTGCCGCCGCCGCATGCGTCGAGAAAGGACTTCCAACAGTGAGGGGTCTGGTGACGGCGATGACGCGCTTCCTGGTGGTGCTCAGCGACGTCCGGCCGGTGGAGACGTCCACCCGCGACGAGCGGGCCCGGCCCGAGCGTCGGCGGCAGGTGGTCGGCGCCAGCAGCCGGGAGGCCGCCGACCGGATAGCCGGGGCGTTCATGGCCCTGGGCATGGTCCGTGCCGGGCGGCAGCGGGTGAAGGTGATCGCGGTCGGGCGGGGGCGTGGCCACCACCCCCACCGGCCCTGATCGTCACGTAACGTATCGGGCCGGATGACCGTTTGCGAGGGTCGCTCGCTTCCTGCCGGGTATCACCATCGGTCCGCCGCAACCCACAGTAAGGTCAGTCGGGTGAGCGCAACTGACGGCTCCGCAGTCGCGTACCGAGAGGTGACCCGAGTGACCACCCCAGGCAAGACCCGCGTGGCGATCGTGTTCGGCGGACGCAGCCCCGAGCACGGCATCTCCTGCGTCAGCGCGGGCAGCGTGCTCGGCGCGCTCGACCCCGACGAGTACGACGTGGTGCCGGTCGGCATCACCCGGCAGGGCCAGTGGGTGCTGACCAGCGGGGACCCGGGCGAGCTGGCGATCCGGGCGCGCCGGCTCCCGGAGGTCACCGCCGGGGCCGGGGCCGAGGTGGTGCTGCGGACCGACCCCACCGCCGGCGGTCTGCTGGTGCTCGACCCGACCGAGGGTCCCCGCGCGCTCGCCGACGTGGACGTGGTCTTCCCGGTGCTGCACGGCGCGTACGGCGAGGACGGCACCATCCAGGGCATGCTGGAGATGGCCGACATCCCGTACGTCGGCGCGAACGTCTTCGCCTCCGCCGCCGCGATGGACAAGGAGTTCACCAAGAAGCTCTGCGCCGCCGAGGGCATCCCGGTCGGCCCGTACGCGGTGCTGCGCAACGGGATGACCCTCAGCGAGGCCGACAAGCAGCGGCTGGGCCTGCCGGTCTTCGTGAAGCCGTCCCGGGCCGGGTCGTCGTTCGGCATCACCCGGGTTGACGACTGGGCGCGGCTCGACGACGCGGTCGCCGTCGCCCGGGAGATCGACACCAAGGTGCTCGTCGAGGCCGCGGTCGTCGGCCGGGAGATCGAGTGTGGCGTGCTGGAGGGCGAGGCCGGCGGGGCGCCCGAGGCGTCCGTGCTGGCCGAGGTCCGGATGGTCGGCGACCGCGAGTGGTACGACTTCGAGGCCAAGTACCTCTTCGCCGACGAGGTCTGCGAGTACGACGTCCCCGCCGTCCTGCCCGACCGGGTCACCCACCAGGTCCAGGAGTACGCCACCCGCGCCTTCACCGCGCTGGACTGCTCCGGCCTGGCCCGGGTCGACTTCTTCGTCACCCCCGACCTGGACGTCTACCTCAACGAGATCAACACGATGCCCGGGTTCACCCCGACGTCGATGTTCCCCCAGATGTGGGCGGCCAGCGGCCTGGAGTACCCCAAGCTGGTCAACCGGCTGATCCGCACGGCGCTGCACCGGTACTGACCACCTGCGCCCCGGATGATCGACTCATCGGAGCTGATGTGGCGGTATCCCGACCAGGGGATACCGCTTTTGCGCCGTTGTTCACCGGGCCCCCGCTGACCGCTGTTTCGGCTCACCGGCCGGGGCGTCGTCGCCGGTCGGTCAGGGGGTGGCCAGCACCTCACGGAGCTTCGCGGCGAACTCCCGGGGCTTGCCGGCGTAGCCGGCGTGACCGCCGAGGAAACCGCCGTGGTGGCTGGGGAACACGGTGGCCTCCTGGCCGAGCAGGTGGGCGGTGCCGACGGCGGTCCGGGCGGTGTACGTCCCGGCCGACTCCTCGCCGACCGCGATGACGATCCGGGTCGGTGCGGCGGTGAGTGCCGCCGCGTCGGGGCGGTAGTCGGTGACCGGCCACGAGTTCTTCGACAGCAGCGGATCGTCACGGCTGCCGTCGTCGTCGGTCGGCAGGCCGAACGTCGCCGGATCGGGCTCGGGCCGGGCGAAGTAGGCGTCGGTGAACTCGCCCTGCCACGACGTCATCACGATGAACGCGGCCATCCCCGCGCCGGTGCCCCTCGCCTGGTAAGCCTCGTGGAAGGCGGCCCGCGCGCGCTCGGCGGCGGCGGCGTCGGGCAGCACGGCGTTGACGGGCGGCTCGTGCGCCACCAGCGTGACGACGTCGTTGGGGTGGGCCGCGACCAGGGCGAGGGCGGTCACCGCCCCGCCGCTGCTGGCGAACATGTCGACCGGACCGGCGTCGAGCGCCCCGATCAGGTGGTGCAGGTCGTCGGCCTGCTGCTGGGGCGTGTGGTCGGACCGGCCGTCGGTGCGGACGCTGCGACCCAGGCCGCGCGGGTCGTAGGTGACGACCGTGCGGTCGGCGAACTGGGCGGCGAGCGCGTCGAAGCCGTCGGCCGTCATCGGCTGGCCGATCATGACCAGGGCGGGACGCCCGTCCGCCGGGGGGAGCGGGCCGCGAACGTCGTAGACCAGTTCCACTCCCGGCAGGGTGAGCGTGTGCGTCCTCGGCATGACGCCGAGCCTACGACCGCCCCCCGACATCGTCCGGCGATCACCGGGGGCGGGACCCCCGGAGGAACTGGTCGACCGCCGTGCGGGTGATCCCGTCGAGCAGCCCGGGCGCGACCAGGTTGCCGTTGACCAGCGTGGCGATGCCCTGCAACGTGGCGAACAGCACGATGCCGGCGCGGTCCGGGGAGCCGGGTTCCAGCACCCCCCGGGCCTGCCCCTCGACGATCAGGTCGTGCATCAGCCCGAACGGTCCGGCGGCGGCCGCGACGAGGTGCTCGGCCCCCTCGCGGTGCTTGCCGGTGAACATCAGCTCCAGCAGGGCGGCGTCCTCGGTGGCGAACCGCAGGTAGGCGGCGGCCATGGCGTGCAGGCGTGACCCGAAGTCCGTACCCGCGGCGGCGAGCGCGGTGCGCAGCTCGGCGTGCAGCCGGGCGAACCCGGCCTCGGCGAGGGCGTCCAGCAGCGCCTGCCGGTCGGCGAAGTGCCGGCGCGGCGCGGCGTGGCTGACGCCCGCCTCCCGGGCCAGTTCGCGCAGCGAGAGCTGGCCCGCGCCGTGTTGGCGCAGGCTGCGCTCGGCGGCGGCGAGCAGCGTCGACCGCAGGTTTCCGTGGTGGTACGCGGGCACGGGGGTCATGGTAGCCGGAAAAATGTCGCCGTTGCCGACATTGTTGTCGCCGTATACATTGTTTCCCATGACAACATTCACGACCGCCCAGATCCCCGCCCAGACCGGCCGTACCGTCATCGTGACCGGCGCGAACAGCGGCATCGGCCGGGTCGCCGCCACGGCGCTCGCCGCCCGGGGTGCCCGGGTCGTGCTCGCCGTCCGCGACCCCGCCAAGGGCGCCGCCGCCGCCGCGGGCATGACCGGCGACGTCGAGGTACGCCGGCTCGACCTGGCCGACCTCGCCTCCGTCCGCGCGTTCGCCGAGGGCTGGACCGGGCCGATCGACCTGCTGGTCAACAACGCCGGCGTGATGATCCCGCCGCCGACCCGTACCGCCGACGGGTTCGAGCTCCAGTTCGGCACCAACCACCTCGGGCACTTCGCGCTCACCAACCTGCTGCTGCCGCAGATCCGGGGGCGGGTGGTCACCGTCGCCTCCGGCGCGCACCGGGCCGGGAAGATCGACTTCGCCGACCTGAACTGGGAGCGCCGCCCCTACCGGGCGTTCCCCGCGTACGCCCAGTCGAAGCTGGCGAACCTGCTGTTCACCGCCGAACTGCACCGCCGGCTCACCGAGGCCGGCTCGCCGGTGCTGGCGACCGCCGCCCATCCCGGCCTGGCCGCCACCAACCTGCTTGGGCACCTCGACGGCGACCGCTCCTGGTGGAACCGGCTCCAGACGGCCCTGGTCAACCGGCTCGCGCAGAGCGACGCCGACGGCGCGTCGCCCACCCTCTACGCGGCGGTCGCCGACATTCCGGGCGGCAGCTACGCCGGGCCGGACGGCCTTTTCGAGGGGCGTGGCGCGCCGAAGCTCGTCGGCCGCTCCAGGAACGCCCGCGACGGTGCCGTCGCCCGTCGGTTGTGGACGGTTTCCGAGGAGCTGACCGGCGTCACCTTCCCCCTGACCGCCCAGCCCGTCCGGTAGGTGACCGCCGACGGCGCGGTCCGGACCCCGGTGGGTCGCTGACGGAACGGTTCACCCTGCGGGGCAGCGGGCGTCGGCAGCGGGCAGGGTCAGGTCGACGAGGTACCTGTCGACCACGGCGACCGTGCACGCGTTGCGCAGGTAGGTGCCGTGGCCCGAGCCCTCGTAGGTGACCAGGCGTCCGTGCCGGCCCAGCTGTCGGGCGACGTTGGTGGCCCAGGCGTAGCCGGTGCGGGGATCGTGCCGGGCGTTGAGCAGCAGCAACGGCGTGTGGGTGCGCACCCGTAGCTCGTGCGGTGGATTCCGGACCGGGGACTGCCAGCCCAGACAGGTGTGCACGGCCAGCAGACCGGCACCGTAGCGGACGTCCGGTGCGACCGCCCTGGCTGCCCGGAGCAGGGCCGTGTACTCGTGGTGGTCGCGGACGGTGGCCGGCCAGTCCGCGCAGAAGACCGCCACGGCCACCGGGAGTTTCACCTCGGGCGGCGGCATGCCGGCGGCCATGTCCCGAATGGCCTCGGCAAGCTGTGGGAAGCGGGGGCCGGCGAGCATCCCGAGGGCCACGGCGGTGACGTCGAAGGCGGTGCGCGGGGCGTACCCGTCGTTGTCGGCGCGAGCCAGCACCGCGGCCCAGACCGCCCGGACGTCCCGGCCGTGCAGCACGCACCCGGGTGAGCTGTCGCACCAGGTCACGAACTCGTCGAAGGCGTCCTGGAGCGCCGCCGCCTGGGTACGGACGAAGGACCACACGTCCAGGCTGTGGTCGAACACGCCCTCCAGCACCACGGCCCGTACCCGGTCGGGATACCGTTCGGCGTACTGCTGGCCCAGCAGCGTGCCGTACGAGCTGCCGTGGAAGGTCAACCGCCGCTCACCCAGCGCACGCCGCAGCGCCTCCAGGTCGTGCACGGTGCTGAGCGTGTCGGCGTGCCCGAACACCGGGCTGGTCGGGCGACACCGGTTCCACAGCGCCCGGTTGTAGGCCACCGTGGCGTCGAAGTCGGCCTGGCCGGTCAGCACGACGGGTGGCCTGCGCAGCTCCGGGTCGGGCGTGCAGACCGGGGCGGCGCTGCGGGCCACCGTACGCGGATCGAAGCTGACCAGGTCGAAGCGGTCCAGCAGCTCGTCGCTGAACCGGTCCCCCCGGCGGATGCGTTCCACCCCCGAGTCCCCGGGGCCGCCCGGCCCGAACACCAGCGTGCCCACCCGCTGCTCCGCCATCCGGGCGGCCCGACGGGCCACGACGAGGGTGAACGTGGGGCCGTCCGGTCTGGTCCAGTCCACCGGCAGGCGCAGCGGGGCGCACCGCACGCGCGGGTCGGGTGGCACGTCGGGCAGGTCGTCGGGACAGTCACCCCAGCTCAGGCCCGGTGGTGGCCCGGGACGCGCCTGGGCGACCGCCGGGAGACCGGCGAGGACGGTGAGCAGGGCGACGACGACGGTCACGGTACGACGGAACACGGCGGACCTCCCAGGTTGTGGCTACCCGTCCACCCTGGCCCCCGGCCCACCCGAGCCGTATGCGGAGGAACCCGGATCTCGTCCCTGAGGTTGCGTTCCGACCACCTCGACGGGGTGACGGGCTCGTCGGTGATCCAGCGGTGGACTCCTCTCCGAGGAGTCGACCGCACGGTAGCCGGCCCGGGCGGTCCGCCGTCGGTCGTTTGTGGACGGTGCGAGCGGGGAACAGGGTTGGTATGGCGAACGGACAGATGAAGACCGCCGGTGGTCTGCTGCTGCGGGTTCTCGGTGTGCTGCTGGTCGTGGTGGGCGTGCTGGGTGCGCTGGCCTCGCTGACCCAGGGCAACGTCGTCGGGATGGTCCTGGGTGTCGTCCTCGTCGCCGGGGGCGCGGTGCTGCTCAAGCGCTCCGGACGGGCCGGCCGGTCGGGAGCGGTGCCGTCGACCCGGTGACCGCGCGGCGACGTCAGCGCTGCGACCGGCCGCCGTCGGTCGCGCCCCGGGACGTCGGACGCCGCGCGGTCAGGGTGGGGCTGTGGTGTTCTGGCTGCTGACGATCGACGCGAACGACCCGGCCCTGTCTGCGTGAGCCGACGTCGTTCCGGCCCGGACGTGCCCGGGCCACCTCCGGGTGGCCGGTGCTGGACGGACGCCCGGGTCGGCTGAGCCGGATGCGCAGGAACCGGAGGCATCGTCCCGGCTACACCGACGGGGTGATGAGTTCGTCGGTGATCCAGCGGGCGACGCCGACGGGATAGGGCGGCGTCAACCCCAGGATCACGTGCCCGAACCCGGCGGCGGTCGCCGCGCCGATCGCGGCCCGGGTCTCCTCGGGCCGGTCGTAGGAGACCGGCAGGTGGATCGAGCGGGTGATCGAGGCGGGATCGCGGCCGATCTCGGCGCAGTAGCGGTCCAGCAGCGCGCTGCGGGCGGCCACGTCCCCGATGTCCCCACCGCCGGGGACGTTCCACACGTCGGCGTGCTCGGCGACGACCCGCAGCAGGGCCGACGAGCGTCCGCCGATGACGATCGGCGGGTACGGCCGCTGCACCGGCTTCGGATTACCGTAGGCCCCGGTCAACCGCACGTGCTCGCCGTGGAAGTCGAACGGCGCGTCCTCGGTCCACAGCCGCCTGATGACCGTGCACGCCTCGGCGAGGCTCTGCACCGAGTGGCTGAAGTCGTGGTAGGGCAGGCCGTGGGCGGTGTACTCGCGGCGGGCCGCCGGGTGACCGGGGCGGGAGCCGGCGCCGATGCCGAAGTCGAGCCGTCCGCCGGAGACGATGTCGACGGTCGTGGCGATCTTGGCGAGCATCGCCGGGGGCCGGAACCGGTTGCTGGTGACGAGCAGGCCGAGGCGCAGCCGGCGGGTCTGGGCGGCGAGGGCGGAGAGCAGCGTCCAGCCCTCGTACGCCGGCCCGTCGGGGTCGCCGCCGATCGGCATCAGGTGGTCGAAGAGCCAGGCGTGCGCGATCTCGGGGATGTCGTCCGCCTCGCGCCAGACCCGCAGCACGTCGTGGTAGTGGACCTGCATCGGTGCGGTCATGATCCCGATGCGGAGGGGGGTGGGGTGCGGCATGTGCCGTCCTTCCTGATCCGGCGCTCAGCGGCGGCGCAGCGCCGGGTCGAGCAGGGCCGGCGGGGTGTCGTGCTTCTCGCCGGGGGCGAGGTCGACGCCGGGGGCGACGATCGCGTCGATGGCGTCGAGCACGTCGGCGGTGAGCACGGTGTCGGCGGCGGCGAGTTGGCTGCGCAGGTGCTCCGGCGTACGCGGGCCGATGATCGCGCTGGTCACGGCGGGGTGCGCGGTGACGAAGCCGAGCGCGAGCTGGATCAGGGTGAGCCCGGCCTCCTCGGCGACCTTGGTCAGCTGCTCGACCGCGTCGAGCCGGGCCCGGTTGCCGGCGATGGTGAGGTCGAAGCGCTCGGGCAGGACGTCGGCGCGGTGGGTGGTGATCTCCTGGCCCGCCCGGACCGCGCCCGACAGCCACCCGGAGGCCAGCGGGCTCCAGGCGAGCACGCCCATGCCGTACTGCGCGGTGACGGGCAGGACGTGGGTCTCGATGCCGCGTTGCAGGATCGAGTAGCTGGGCTGTTCGGTGACGTACCGCCCCAGGTGGTGTTCCCGGGCGGCCCACTCGGCCTGCACGAGCCGGTACGCGGGGAACGTCGAGCAGCCGAAGTAGCGGATCTTGCCGGCCCGCTGGAGGTCGGTGAGCGCGGACAGCGTCTCCTCGTCGCTGGTCGTCGGGTCCCAGCGGTGGACCTGGTAGAGGTCGATGTGGTCGACGCCGAGCCGGCGCAGGCTGCCGTCGAGCGCGGTGTGCAGCCAGCGGCGGGAGGTGCCCCGGTGGTTGCGTTCGTCGCCCATCGGCATGGCCGCCTTGGTGGCCAGCACGATGTCGTCGCGGCGGCCGGCGATGGCCCGGCCGACCAGTTCCTCCGACTCGCCCTGGCTGTAGCGGTCGGCGGTGTCGATCAGGTTGATCCCGCCCTCCAGGGCGGCGTCGATGATCGCGGTGGCCTCGGCCTGGCCGGTGCGGCCGATGGCACCGAAGTTCATCGCGCCGAGTACGAGGGTGCTGACCTGGACGCCGGTGCGGCCGAGGGTGCGGTACTGCATGAGGGTTTCCTCCACGGGTGACGGGGTGGCGGCCGGTCGGTGCCGCCGGGAACCACGGCGCGTGTGGACGCGCCGTGGACTGGTGGGGAGGGGACGGGGCGCGGCTGGCCGCCGGCCGTCCGGCTCTGGCATCATGGTGCAAGTGGAACCGTGTTCCGCTCTGAACTATACGGAACGCTGTTCCGTTTGCCAAGGGTGCCCGGAGGTGGCGACGCATGGCCGACGGTGGACCGGGGTCGCCCACCCCACCCGAACGCGCCGACGCGCCCCGGAAGCGGGCCGACGCCCGGCGCAACGAGGCGACCCTGCTCGAGGCGGCCGCCGCGGCCTTCCTCGCCGCCGGTGTCGACGTGCCGGTACGTGACATCGCCGCGCGGGCCGGCGTCGGCGTCGGCACCATCTACCGCCACTTCCCGACCCGGGCCGACCTGATCGTCGGCGTCTACCGGCACCAGGTGCAGGCGTGCGCCGAGGCCGCGCCGGCCCTGCTCGTCGACTGCCACTCGCCGCACGCCGCCCTGACCGCCTGGATCGACCAGTTCGTCGACTTCCTGGTCACCAAGCACGGCCTCGCCGGGGCGATGAACTCGGACGCCGCCGCCTTCGAGGCGCTGCACGGGTACTTCCTCGACCACCTCGTCCCCGCCTGCGCCCGCCTGCTCGACGCCGCCGCCGCGGCCGGCGAGATCCGCCCCGGCACTGATCCCCGGGAGCTGCTGTTCGCCGTCGGCAACCTCTGTGCCGGCCGCGCCCCCTACTACGACGCCCGCCGGATGGTCGGGCTCCTCGTCGCGGGGCTGCGGCTGCGCTGAGGGGCGACGCCGTCCGCCCGGCCGGGCGGATCAGCGCGCGTAGTGCGCGGCGACCGCGGCGAACGCGGCCTTCGGTTCCCAGGGCAGGCCGGGGTACGTCGTACCGGTGCGCCCGTCGAGCACCTTGACGATCCCGGGGCTGGCGAGGTCGAGGTCGTCGCGCGGGTCTCCGTCCGGCCGGTGCGGGAGGCTGGGCAGCGCGAACAGGTGGACGAAGGCGCTGTCGACCCCCTCGCTGTCGAAGATGTCGAGCAGTTCTCTCAGGTAGGCGGCCTGGCCCTGCTCGTCGCGCTCGTACGCTCCGTTCAGCCGGTGGGGCCTGCCGTCCGGGCCGTACTCGATGATCTCCATGCTGCGCGGCGCGACGTCGCCCGCGCCGCGCCAGGTCGCGGTGCCGAAGCCGGTGACGGCGACCGGCTTGGGCTGGTCGACGAGCCGGCGTACGCCGTCGCGGAACTGGTCGGCGACCTCGGCGGAGCGGATCAGCTCGACGGTCACCACGTCGAACAGGTCCCAGTCGACGCCCTCGAACGGGATCGCGGCGTAGGTGACCCTCCCGTGGAAGCGTTCGCGGACCGCCGCCACGGTGGCGCGCAGGAACGCATCGAGGCGGGTGCGGACCCCGGCGATGCGCCCGGCCCGGCCGTCCGGGTCGGTGAACAGGTGGTCGAGGCGGTCCGCGAGGCGCTCCCCCTCGATGAACCCGCGGTTCATGATGCTCAGCTCGGCGCCGGCGACGAACACGATCTCGGCCCCCGCCGCGCGGAGCCGCTCGGCCCGCTCGGCGCAGTCGAGGAACAGGGCGCGGATCAGGTCCGGTTCCAGCTCCAGGGGGTACGGCGAGAACCACACCTCCAGGCCGAGTTCGGCGGCGATCCGGGCGGCGGACTCCAGCCGCCCGGGATCGCCGCCGACCAGGTGGACGGCGGTGCAGTGCAGGTCGTCCCGGATGATGGCCAGCTCCCGCCGGACCACCTCGGGGTCCCAGTGCGGCACCGAGGTGACGCCGTCGGTGACGAAGCCGGTGTCGTAGGCCATGCCTTTGGCGCGCATGTCGGTCCCTTTCGGTCGTGGTGCTCCCGGTTTCCGGAGGGACCGTAGCATAATTTTGCGTGCACGCAATTTTGCGCGCACGTATCGTGTGTGCGACAGTGGCACCGTGACCGGTCCATCGACGCTGCGGGAACGCAAGAAGCGGGCCACCCGGGAGGCGCTGCAGGCGGCGGCGCTGCGCCTCGCGCTGGAACAGGGGCCGGACAACGTCCGCGTCGAGGAGATCGCCCAGGCGGCGGGCGTGTCGACCCGGACCTACAACAACTACTTCCCGAGCCGCGAGCAGGCCATCGTCGCCGGGGTCGCCGCCGACCGCGCGGCCGGCGTCGCGGCGGCGGTGCTCGCCCGGCCACCGGGGGTCGGCCTCGCCGACGCGGTCGTCGACGCCGTCGTGGGCCTGTACGCCGACCCCGGCGACCAGCCGCCCGCCGCGCTGCTGATGATCGCCGCCAGCCCCACGCTGCGCGCCTGCTACGTCGAGGCCGTCACCACGTTCGAGGAACCCCTGGCCGGGGCGGTCACCACCCGCTGTCCCGGCGTCGGACCGCTGGCCGCCCAGGTGCTCGCCGCCGCGGTCGGCGCGGCCGCCCGGTTGGCGCTGCGGCAGTGGCTGCACGGCACGGGCGAGGTGCCGTCGATGGCCGGGTTCGTGGTGCCGTCCGCGCCGCTGCCGGACCTCGTCCGGGCCGCGCTGCTGCCGCTGGCCCCGGCACTCGACGCCGCCGCGACCTGACCCACCCGACCGGCTCCACCGGAACCCCGCCCCCGCCGGGCGGGTGCCGCACGCGCGTGGTGCCGACGCGCGGTCCGGTCCCGGACCGGCGGGGGCGGGGGTACCGGGCGGGGCGGGACCGCAGCGGTCCCGCCCCGGGTGAGGCGGTCAGGTACGCGACAGGGCGCGGTCGCTGACCGAGGACTGGAGCCCGAACTGCCGGGCCCGGCGCTCGGCGAAATCGGTCAGGCCCTGACTGTCGGCGTAGTCGAGGCTGTACAGGTCCAGCTCCAGCTGGAGCAACTGCTCGGCGATCTGGGCGTGGAACTCCAGCACGTCGGGCGGCCACGGCGCGTAGCCATGGTCGGTCCACCGGGCCGAGAACGACTCGAAGACGATCCCGTCGACGATCTCGGCCAGCCGGGGCAGCATGCCGAAACCCCGGTTCGCCAGCAGGTACGCCGGCTCCGCCTCCTCCCGGATCGCGGCGACCAGGGTCAGCAGGTGCGGCACGTCCTCCGGGAAGGTCAGCTCGACGTTGAGCGTGTCCAGGAACAGCCCGGCGAAGCCCTGCGCGATCGCCTGCTTCGCCTGCCCCACCACGTGCGACACCCACCCGGGATGGTCGACGTGGACGAACGCGCCACCCCAGTCCGGGTTGCGTTCCTGCCGCTGCCAGGGCGCGGGCGGCCCCTGGTCCTCCGACAGCGACAGGTAGCCGAGGGTCTGCACGTCCTGCGCCGCGAGGTAGCGCAGCTCGGCCGGACGGTAGAAGTCCGGTTGCAGCACCACCCGTACGTAGCGGGTCAGTTCGGGCAGGCGGCCGTCGCCGTAGTAGAAGCAGATGGGGCGTCGGCTCATCACGTCCACCCGTGTTCCCGGTACCAGGCGAACGTGCTGCGGACCCCCTCCTCCAGGCTGACGCCCGGCTCGTAGCCGGTCAGCTCACGCAGCCGGGACAGGTCCGGGCAGCGGCGGACGACCGATCCCGGCGGCGCGTTCCCGGGGGCGATGGCGGGGCTGACCCCGGCCACCCGCAGGACCAGCTTGGCCAGGTCGCCGATGTTGGTCTCCTCGCGGTCGTTGCCGATGTGCACGATCTGCCCGGCGGCCGCCGGTGCCGCCATCAGCCGCACCATCGCCTCGACCGCGTCGTCGACGTGGCAGAACGCCCGGAACTGGTCGGCCCCCGGGACGGGGAACGGGTCGGCCCCACGCAGGGCGCGCAGCGACATCTCCGGGATGACGTGGTCGGCGCCCATCCGGGGGCCGTACACGTTGTGGAACCGGCCCACCACGGTCTCGAACCCCCGGGCCCGCGCCGTGTGCAGGAAGGCGGCCTCGCCCAGCAGCTTGCTGGCCGCGTACGCGAACCGGGGCGCGGCGATGTCGGAGATCATCGGCGGCACGGTCTCGTCCGTCGGCACCGGCACCACCCCGGCGGTCACGCCCCCGGCGTAGACCTCGCTGGTGGAGGCGAAGAAGACCCGCTCGCCCGGGGCCACCCAGTCGAGCAGGTGCAGCGCCGACAGGGTGTTGACCCGGATCACCCGGGCCGGGTCCTGCTCCACGTTGCGCACGCCGACGACGGCGGCGAGCAGGTAGATCTGGTCCCAGCCGGTCGGCAGCGCCGCCCAGGTGGCCGGGTCGGTCAGATCGCCGGAGACCACCTGCACGGCCGGGTCGGCGCGCAGCCGGTCGAGGTCGGCGTCGTCGCGGCCCCGGGAGAAGTCGTCCACGATCGTCACCCGGTGCCCGTCGGCGACGAGCCGCCGGGCCAGGTGCAGGCCGATGAAGCCGGCCCCGCCGAGCAGCAGCGCCCTCATGCCGACACCGCCGCGGTGTTCGACGCGCCCGCACCGGCGGCGACGGTCGCCGCGTCCGCGCCGGCCGCCTCGGCGGGGGCGGGCGGCAGGTAGCCGAGCCCGGCGTAGCGGACCCCGGCGGCCAGCACCGCGTCCGCGTCGAGCACCCGCCACGAGTCGTAGACGAACGCCGGTGGCGTCGCGCCGAGCACCTCCGGCACCCGCAACGCCCGGTAGTCCGGGTGGTCGTTGATGATCAGGACGGCGTCCGCCTCGGTGAACGCCTTGTCCAGGCTGACCGGTTCGCCGCCGTACTGGCGGATCACGTCGTCGGTGACCATCGGGTCGTGACCGAGGACGGTGACCCCGGCGGCGGAGAACACCCGCATCATCGGCTCGATCGGCGTGCCGCGCATGTCGTCGGTCGCCGGCCAGCCCTTGTACGCCCACCCGAGCACCGCCAGCCGGGCGCCGAGGCTGCGCCCGCGCGCCTCGACGAGCATCCGCACCACCGTCTCGCCGACGTGGATCGGCAGGTACTCGTTGAGCTGGCGGGCCTTGCCGACGAGGAACGGCCGGCGGTCACCCGCACTGTCGATCATGATGTACGGGTCCTTGGAGAGGCAGCCGCCGCCCACGTACCCGGGCTTGGCGAGATCGGGGCGCGGGTAGTCGACGTTGGCCGCCCGGATCACCTCCAGCGGGTCGAGGCCGTGCCGCTCGGCGACCAGCGCGATCTCGTTGCCGAACGCGTAGATCAGGTCGGTGTGGCAGTTGTTGGACAGCTTCACCAACTCGGCGGCCTCCAGGCTGGAGACCGGGACGATGGTGCGGACCAGCCCGTTGAAGAAGTCGGTCGCGGCGACCAGGCTGTCGTCGTCCAGACCCCCGATCACCTGCGGCAGCTCCACCAGTTCCCGCAGCGCCTGCCCCTGGATGGTGCGCTCCGGGGCCATCACCAGCTTCACCCGCTCACCCCAGGCGGCCTGGAGTTCCGGCAGCACCACCCGACGGCTGGTGCCCACCGGGACCGTGCTGCGGACCACCACCAGCGTGTCCGGCCGGCAGCTCGCCGCCACCACCCGGGCGGCGGCGGCCAGGTTCGCCAGGTTGGGCCGGTGGGTCATGTTGTCCACCGGCGTCGACACGCTGATCACCGCCACGTCGACGGTGTCCTTGGGCAGGTCGGCGGCGACGTGGATGCGGGTGCCGAGGTGGGCGGCGAAGACGTCCTCGATGCCCGGCTCGAAGATGTGCGGCCGGCCGTGCGACAGCGCGTCCAGCACCGCCGGTGACACGTCGGCGCCGTACACCGTGAAGCCCTTGTCGGCGAGGGCGGCGGTGAGGGTGAGCCCCACGTAGCCCAGGCCCACGACCCCGATCTTCATGCTCATCTGCTGTCCTCTCGTGTGCGGGTGTGTCGTGAAGGGGGAGCGGTCCGCCGGCTCACCGCGCGTCGCCGACGGCCCAGATGTCCTTGATCGAGGTGGCCAGGTCACGCACCGGCGACCAGCCCAGCTCGGCGGCCCGGCCGATGTCGGCCTGGATCCAGTCGACCGCCTGCGAGCGCTGCGGCCCGGCACCTGCCTCGCGGACCCGGCCCCGGTAGCCCGCCGCGTCGGCCAGCAGGGCGACCGCCTCCCGGGCGGTGACGGCCCGGCCGCTGCCGGCGTTGACGACCCGGTGCCGCAGCGTCGGCGCGAGGACCGCCGCGACGACCAGCGCGGCCAGGTCCCGCACGTCGACGAAGTCCCGGTACGCCGACAGCGGCCCCAGGGTGATCTCGGTGGCCCTGTCGTCCAGGGCGGCCCGCAGCCGGGCCGCCGCCCGACCGAGCAGGTTCTCCTGCGACATGCCGGGGCCGATCGGGTTGAACACCCGCAGCGAGACCGCGTCGACCTCGCCGGCCTCCCCGGCGAGCTGGAACAGCCGGGTGCCGGCCAGGTGGCTGACGCCGTACGCGCTGACCGGCCGGGCGGGGGAGTCCTCGGTGACCGGCACCCGGTCCGGCACCGGCCCGTACTCGCCTGCCGAACCGAGCCGGACCAGCCGGGCCCGTGGTGCCGCGGCGGCGGTCGCCTCCAGCAGTTTCGCCGCGACCAGCGTGTTCGCCGTGACCAGTTGCCCGGCGGAGCCGGTGAGCGCCCCCACGCAGTTGACCACCGCGTCCGGGGCGACCTCCCGCAGCAGCCCGGCCAGCGCGTCCGGCGTGCCGTCGAGCAGGTCGTGGGTCGCCCGCCCCGGGCAGACCACCTCGGTCACCCGGGGGTCCGCCGTCAGCGCGTCACGGGCGTGCCCCCCGATGAACCCGGACGCCCCGAACAGCAGCACCCGGGTCACGTCAGCTCCCCGGCGCCCACCACGCCCGTCAGGTCGGCGGCCAGCGGTTCGCCGACGGCCCCCACCGGCTCGCCGACGCCCGCCTCCACCGGGGTGGCCCCGGCCGGCAACAGGATCGGCTTGAGCTGGTGGAACGACCGGTTCGCCTCGTCGTAGTCCTCCGGCCGCCCGATGTCCAGCCAGAACCCGTCGAACGGGTACGTCATCGGCGGGTCGCCGCCGGCGAGCAGGTCCAGCACGAGCTGGTCGAAGCCGAGGGCCAACCCGGCCGGGTAGGGCTCCAGGGTCCGCCGCGACATCCCGTACACGCCCATGCTGACCGGGTAGCGCAGCGCCGGCTTCTCCCGGAACCCGACGACCCGGCCGGCGTCCACGTCGAGCACGCCGAAGTCGATCCGGTGCACCCGTTCGGAGGTCGCCAGGGTCAGGCCCGCCCCGGAGAGCTGGTGGCTGCGCAGCAGGTCGCCGTAGTCCAGGTCGGTGAGGACGTCCCCGTTCATCACCAGGAACTCCTCGGGCAGCCGGTCCTTGAGGCCGAACAGCGGGCCGACCGTGGACAGCGGCCGGTCCTCCTCGATGTAGTCGATGGCCAGCCCCCACCGGTTGCCGTCGCCCACGAACGCCCGGATCAGCGGGCCGAGATGGTTGATCGCCAGGGTCACCGAGGTGAACCCGCGCGAGGCGAGCTGGTCGAGCACGATCTGCAGGATCGAGTGGCTGTCCCCGATCGGCATCAGGGGCTTCGGCAGCGTCGTCGTGTACGGCCGTAGCCGTACCCCTTTGCCACCGGCAAGGATCACCGCGTGCAACCGGACCTCCCCATAGGTCTCAAGTGGACTATCGGTAGTGCCGAACCTGCCCGATCACCGGAACCAGACCGAGCGCGAACAGCGCCTGGAGCAGCAGCACGCTGACCAGGTGCAGCGAGGTGTCGGTGAGCGGGTCGCCGCCCTGCCCGAGCAGCGGGGCGACGCCGAGCAGCGCACCCC
This sequence comes from Micromonospora sp. WMMD730, assembly GCF_049178955.1. Classification (NCBI taxonomy): domain Bacteria; kingdom Bacillati; phylum Actinomycetota; class Actinomycetes; order Micromonosporales; family Micromonosporaceae; genus Micromonospora; species Micromonospora sp. WMMD730. Next base: position 5,736,889 of record NZ_JBMHML010000002.1, on the reverse strand, counting down.
CGCCGACGTGCAGCACGATCACGACCGTCATCGACAGGCACAGCCAGCCGTACCGGCCCTGACCGGCCAGCAGGAACGCCAGGTAGTACGCCCCGGCGAGAGCCACGTGGGCGGCCGTCATCACCACCCCGGCGGTGGACAGCACGCCGGCCCGGTCGAGCGCGACGAGCAGCAGCGCCCCGAACACCGCCGGCACCGCGAGGCACACCGCGAACTCCCGGCCGATGGTGCGCCAGATCCCGACGACGAAGGCGTGCGGGAACCGGGCCCGCCGGGACAGGGCGACCCCGCTCGCCCAGAACCGGCTGGTCCGCCACTCGACGAACCCCATGGACAGGATCAGCGGCACCGCCGACGCCGCGACGTCCCACTGACCCAGCAGGTAGGGCGCCTGCGCGTGGAAGAGCAGCGCCGCCGAGCAGAGCCCGTACCCGGCGACGCCGAGCAGGGCGGGCCACGCCGGCCAGAGCGGGTCGCGGGGGGCCGGCTCGGTCGACCGGGCGGCGGACCGGGTGGCCCAGAGCCCGGCGGCGAACGCGGCCAGCACGCCGAGGGCCGCCGCGCCCACCGCCCAGCGCCGCGCCGTCACCCCACCGGCGACCAGGAACACCCCGCTGGCCAGGACGGCCGGGACCAGCGCGGCGGCCAGCCACCCCTCCCGCCGGTAGAAGACCAGCAGGGTGCTGGCCAGCTGGTAGGCCAGTTGGCAGACCATCATCGCGGCCAGCGGCAGCCCGCCGTAGGGCAGCATCAGGGCACCGGCGGCCAGGCCGAGCAGCACGGCGGTCAGCGCGGCGATCCGCAGCACCCGGCTGGCCGAACGGGCCCGGCCCAGGCCGAGCAGGCGGAACGCCGCGTAGGCGACCACGCCCGACCAGATCCAGCCGACCGTGCCGGCGAGGATCATCCCGGCCACCAGCCCCGACCGTCCCACCACCGACAGGACGGCGGGGAACGCGGCGCTCGGCAGCACGTACAGCAGGCCGTGGGAGATCGTCCGCAGGTCGCTCCGTCGGTCCCGGCCGGCCCCCGGCGCGGCGGCCGGCTGTTCCTCGACCGCCGGGGCCGGGCCCAACCGCCGGAACACCTCGGCGGCGAGGACGAAGACGTCGCGGTAGCCGTACTCGACCTGGGCGGCCCGGTCGGTGTGCCCGTCCGCCTCCAGGGCGGCGGCGACCTGCAGCGCGTCCACCGCGCGGGTCAACCGGGGCCGGACCCGCTCGACCAGGTCGTCCACCGGGTCGGTGGAGATCCGGGGCAGCAGGATGGTGCGCTCGGGGCTCTCGGCCGGCCCCGGCTCGGTGGTCATCGTGGCGACGGGGCGGAACAACGGATCGGTGCCGTCCGGGTCGGTGGCCTCGGTCATCAGCGACCACCGGTGGTACGCATGATGACGGTCGTCGTCTCGTCGTCGTCCGGGCCCGGCCCGGCCGGCTGCGGCAGCTCCGGCGCGGCCGAGTTCGGGTCGTGGCGGGTCCGGTACGCCGCCGCCGAGTACTGCTCGGGCCCCCGCTGGCGGGGCACCCGCCCGGCCAGCGGCGACACCTCGGGCCGGGCGGTGACCGGGGTCGGCTCGGGCCGGGCGACGACGGGCGTCGCGGCGGCGGGGGCCACCTCGGGCCGGACCGTGGGCACGGCGGCGGGGCGGGCGGCGACCGATGCCACCCCGGGGCGGGTCGGCCGGTTCGGCACCCGGACGAAACCCTGGGCCTGACCGCGCAGGTGCTTCGGCGCGGGGGACGCCCCCCGCGGCGTGGCCAGCCGCTCGTAGATGTCGCGGTACGCCTGCAACGACCGTTGCAGGGTGAACCGCTCCAGCACCCGTTGCCGGGCCGTCGCCCCCAGCCGCAGCCGCAGGTCCCGGTCGTTGAGCATCGTGACGCAGGCGGCGGCGATCGCGGTGACGTCGCGCGGCGCGACCACGAAACCGGTGTCGCCGACGGCCTCGGCGACCCCGCCGACGTTGGTGCACACCGTCGGCCGGCCGCATGCCATCGCCTCCACCACCGTGTAGGGGAAGCCCTCGGAGATGCTGGTCAGCGCCACCAGACTGCCCGCGTGGTACGCCTCGACGGCGCTGCCGACCCGGCCCTCCAGGACCGCGTGCCCGGTCAGCCCGAGTTCGTCGATCAGCGCCTCGCAGCTCTCGTGGTAGACCTTGTTGGCGGCCGGCGTACCGCCGAAGATGCGTAGCCGGGCCTCGGGGATCTCGGCCCGTACCAGCGCGAACGCCCGGATCAGGGTGTGCAGGTCCTTCAGCGGGTCGATCCGGCCCATGAACGAGATGGTCGGCACGTCCGGCTCGCCGGCCGCGGGTGGGAACTCGTCCGGGTCGACGCCGTTGTACATCGTCCACATCCGCTCGGGGTCGGCGCCGTTGTGCAGCTGCCAGCGCCGGTTGTACTGCGAGTGCGGGGCGAGTGCGCCGGTGATCAGGTAGGCCGCACCGGCGAGCGAGCGGAAGAAGCTCAGCACCAGCACCCGGACCGGGTGCGGCGCGTCGTCGTGCAGGTAGGAGATGTAGCGTTCGCGCAGGTAGATGCCGTGCTCCGAGAGCACCAGCGGGGTGCCGTACGTCCAGGTGGCGGCCATTCCGACGAGGGTGGCCAGACCGTTCATCGACGAGTGCACGATGTCGGCGCGTACCGGTGGCGCGCTCAACGGCCGCAGCATGTGCGAGATGAGCCAGGCCGCCTCCAACGCGTCGGCGACGGTGGGGGCCGGCCCGGTCTCCTCGACCCGCAGGGTGTGCCAGGCCTCCAGCATCATCCGCAGCGCCTCGTTGGACAGCAGGGCCGCGCCCAGGTCGCCGCCGGCGGAGGCGTACTCGAACATGCCGCGCAGGGCGAGCAGGAAGGTGCTCCGGTTGACCGCACCGGCCTGGGACCGGGTCGACTCCAGGGGGGTGACCAGGGCCCGCAGGAACACCTCGTAGGACTGCATGAACTCGGTGCCGGGCCGTCCGGCGGGGACCAGCACCCCCCGCCGGGGGCGGCGGCCTGTCGGCCGGCCGCCCCACAGCGGGATCGAGTGCACACGGTCGAGGTTGGCCGGCCGGTCGAACACCGGCTCCTCGGTGCCGTCCACGGTGAGCGCCACGACCTCCCACCGGTAGTCCGGCATTCCCCGGATGAGCTGTTCGCACCAGATGCTCACCCCACCCATCGCGTACGGGTAGGTGCCCTCCGAGACCAGTGCGATCCTCACCAATTGCTCCCGTTTACCTTTGCTGTTCTGATGTCGCCGTCTCGCCCTACAGGCGAGGCGCGGCGGTGAACGTGACCGGGGTGTTCGCCGCCAGCGTCACCGGGACGGTGACGTCGGTGCCGTAGCTGCCGGCACCCGTGGTGGTCGCGGCCACGCCCCCGAGCTGGAGCGAGCCGGCGGCCGGCGAGGTCACCGTGATCTCACCGGTGGTCCGGTCGTAGATCGCCGACGCCCCGGCGCCGAGCGTGGCGAAGTGGGCCGTACGCGCCCTGGTGTAGGTGGCGATGTCGGTCCACGCCGAGTTCAGCAGCGGCACCGAGTAGTAGGAGCTGTACTTGGTCAGCACCGCGCCCACCCAGTCGGTGACCAGGCTGTTGCCCGAGCCGTAGTCACGCACGTTGGCGACGTGGAACGTGTGCGCGTAGATCGAGCCGGACGTCACGTGCTGCAGGCCGACCGAGGCCTCGTAGTCCAGGAGCTGGGCGTAGGTGCGGTCGGTGGGCCAGTAGGGGAAGTGGCCGTTCGGGCCGTAGAACGCGTTGTAGAAGTGCGTCTCCTCGGCCTGGTTGGTGGTGTGGTAGGCGATGTTGGTCGGCCAGCACGGCACCACGGCGATGCTCGCGTCCAGCGGGTGCGCGGTGGACGCGTTGAAGTGCGCCGGCACGTGGCTGGCGAACGACATGTTGCCGGCCAGCGTGGTGATGCCGAGGTCGGCGGCCGCGTCGATCAGGTCCGGGTTGGACGCGGCGAGGCCGTAGTCGGTGAGCACGCCGCTGGAGTTGTTGTAGACCCCGAGGCCGGAGTACTCGGGGGTCTTCAGCACGCTGGCCGGCGGGTTCAGCCCGATCGAGGTGCCCGCGGTCTGGTTCGCGCTGATCTCGTCGTGGGTGGTGGTGTAGTCGGTGGTGTTCAGCGCGGGGTGGGTCAGGGTGTGGTTGATCCACCGGAAGTTGTTCTTCAGGCACTTCGTGGTGGCGGTCAGCGTGGTGGCGTCGCCGTTCGGGCTGCACGTGCTGCCGGCGAACGGGTCGATCTCGGCACCGTTGTAGGGGATGTTGAAGGTGAACCCGGACGCCAGCGGGTGCGCGGCGCGCAGCGCGGTCTGCTTGGCGTCGAGGTTGACCGCGTCGTGCCCGGTGGTCTGGAAGCCGGGGCTGTACTCGACGGTGCCGTCTTCCTTGTAGTGGTCCGAGAAGCTGAACCAGTCGTCGATGTCGACGTTGAGGTGGTGCTTCTGCTCACCGAAGTGCAGGCCCTTGGTCGCCCACCGGATCAGGCCGTAGACCAGCAGGTCCGAGTGGAGCAGGTACTGGTTCGAGGTGAACGTCAGGGCGAGGCGCTCCCGACCGTCGGTCGACGTCGTGCGGACGGCCAGCACGTTGGACCCGTTGGTCAGCAGGGCGTCGGCGTTGCAGCCGCTCTTGATCGACGTCTTGTAGACGTAGGACTGCGTCACCGGGATCTCTGCGGTGCTCTTGAGGTAGTCGAAGACCCCGGCGCCGGCGGTGGTCAGGGAGACCGGCAGGGGGGTGTCGCCGACCGCGGTCTCACCTGCGGAGTTGAGGCAGTAGTCCTCCGGCCAGGTGCCGTAGCTGGTGTAGAGGGCCACCTGCCGGACCTGGAAGTTGCGCTCGTAGGCCCAGAGGGTGGTCCACTCCGTGCTGCTGAGGCCCTCCAGGTAGTTGCCGCCCGACTCGTAGATCAACATGCTGTTGGTGAGCAGGATCGCGTTGTACTTGCCGACTCCGTTGGAGTCGACGAGCGTGCTCGCCGAGAGGGTCTGGCTGGCGGTGTAGATGATGTCGTAGCTCGCGCCGACCCGGTCGAGGGTGGTGGTGAGCGTGGCTACGCCGAAGTCCGCCGTGTTGGTGGCCACGATCAGCGACCGGAGGGCGACCTTGTCGTTGATCGCCTGGGTGCCCACGCCGCCGCTGCGGGCACCCGACGACGGGGCGACCTTGACGGTGCCGGCCCGGGTGGGCAGCGGGCCGGGGCGGGCCTCCTTCTTGCTGGCGACCTGGCCGAGGCCGGGTGCGCTCGGCGGCTGGGCCAGCGTGTGCGGCGCGGTCGGCGGCTGGGCGAGGCCCGGGGTCTGGGTGCCGAGCAGGACCGTGAGCGCGGTCAGCCCGGCGAGGGCGAATCGGTTCGCGCGACGGCGCGTAGGTCCGGTGTGGACCATGTGGTGACCTCCGATGAGGAGATGTGAACAATGCCGCCGATCCTGTATGGACCGCGGGGTTGCCATCGAAGGCTAGCAATTATTGGTTCGGATTCCGCGCATGATCCTGTCGCATGTGGAGCATTGACGCAAGCGGGGTCGGGTGTTAGCGCCGTGCGTACGAAGTCGCCTTCCGGTAAACGCGCTTTGCGCTGATCTTGGTGATGTTGCCGGTCGGTGTCAGGCGCACTGACGTGCTCTTTTTCGAAGTGATCGAAACACCTCATTCACGTTCACTTCACACGGCTGTAGCCGACGGTGGCCAGAATGTGGTCGGCGGTCGGGTGCGGAACGTCGCGCGCATCGGCCATTCGCTCGGGTTGTACCTGTCACGGTGCGGCAAGAGTGGCCGATCAGTCCATGCTGGCCCACCGATCAGCCGATTTTCGGCCATCCCTTCGGCTGGTGCCGGCCGCTGCGCCGGCGGCGGGTCACGCCGGAGCCTGTCGTACCCGACGTTTTCGCAGCCCGGGGTACCTGTGAGGCCGGTGCCACCGGTGGTCGCTTGCGCCTTTTGTCGGGCAATCGCTTGATCGACGGCACATCGTGGAGAATGTTGACTTTCTGCGGCGGGGACGGCGGGTGAACCCGTCGGGAAATGGCGAATACCGCAGCGCTGACCGTCGAATCAGCCAGTTTCGGCAGAAGCGGTTCCCAGCGTCAGGAGTTGCCCATTCCCAGCCAATGGAAGCCCTCCACTGTCCCACCTATCAACGCGTCCGGAGCCAAATCGTTTTGCTGACCCGATCGGTTTCGTGGAACTTCCACGGTACGCAAATGCAGAAGTGGACGTGCGTCGGCGGAGTCGGTCGGGCAGCGTCGGATAAAACGGCGGACGCCGGATCGGAGCACCCCCGCCGACTCCACACTCGACGCATCAGGCAGCCGATCCGGCGGCACCGGTCGCGCAGCTTCCCGACCGCCCTCGTCAGGGCCGTGGAGGGTCGGGGGTGGTGGCCAGCAGGAGGGTCGACCCGGCCGCGAAGACCGCCGCGCCGACGAAGACGAGGCCCGGTGACGCGTGGGCCAGCGACCAGGCGAACGCCGTCCCGGCCAGCACCGGCACCACGGTCTCGGCGACGGCGCCGACGCCGGTCAGCGCCCCCTGCACGGTGCCCCGCTCGTCGGCGGGCACGATCCGGGACAGCCACGACTGTGCGGCGGCGCCACCGGCCGCGGCGAGCACACCGACCGCCTGGAGCAGGTGCAGCGGCCAGGGTGCGGTCACGAACGCCGTGCCCGCCAGCCATCCGACGCCGAGCAGGCCGCCGAGCACCGCGGTCCGCTTCTCCCCGAGCCGCCGTACGGCCGGCCCGACGGCTCCCGCCTGGAACACCGCCCCGGCGAGCGCGCCCGCGGCCAGCACCGCACCCACCCGCGCGGTACCCCAGGCGAACTGGTGGGTCAGGAAGAACGTCCAGGTCGACTGGTGGGTCATCCGGGCGACGTCGGCGCACAACCGGGCCGACGCGAGCCGGCCCAGCACCGGGCGTCGTAAGGTGGCGGCGACGGCACCGAACGGGTTCGCCGTCCGCAGGGTCAGCGGGGTCCGGCGGTCACCGGGCCGCGACTCGGGCAGGACGAACCAGCCGTACCCGACGTTGGCGAAGGACAGCGCCGCGGCGGCGAGGAACGGCAGGCGTACGTCGACCGCGCCGAGCAGACCGCCGACGGTCGGGCCGGCGACGAACCCGAGCCCCGACGCGGCTCCCACCAGCCCGTACGCGCGGGCCCGTGCCCCGGGGGCGGTCACGTCGGCGAGATAGGCGTTGACCACGGTGTACGTGCCCGCGCAGGCACCGGCGAGGGCGTGGAACAGCAGCAGCGTCCACGGTGCGGGGCAGGCCGCGTGGGCCAGCCAGTCCACGCCGAGGCAGCCCACCGACCCGAGCAGGACCGGCCGCCTGCCGTACCGGTCGGCGAGCCGGCCGAGCAGCGGCGAGACGACGAACTGCAGCAGGCCGTAGACCGAGCCGAGCAGGCCGGACCAGCGGGCAGCGGCGGCGGCGTCCCCGGCGACGTCGGCCAGCAGGGCCGGTACGACGGGCACGACCAGGCCGAGCCCGAGCATGTCCAGGAAGACGGTGACGAGGAGGAACGAGAGGGCGGGTGGGCGGCGCACGGCGGCTCCTGGTGGCGAGGGGGCAGGGCCCCCTCGCCACCCACGGCCAGCCGCAGGTACGGAGGATCAGATTATCGGTGCCGTCAACCGGTTTTCCGCCTCACCGGCCGGCCGTCGTGACACCGGCACGGGAGGCGGTTCAGCCCCGGCAGCCGGCCGGGCTGTCGCCGCCCGACGGCACGGAGGCGACCACCGCGTCGGAGATCGGGGTGAGCCACTGCAACGCCCCCTCGTACGCCCGGGGCACCGTCACCGTGACGGCGGTCTCCCGGTCGAGCGTGGTGAGCACCGTGGCGTCCGACCGCTCGTCGGCGTGCCAGCAGACCCGGTTGACGGTCCACACGTCGGCGGTGGCGTCCACGGTCGGCTCGGCACCCCCGCAGGCCACGGTCAACGCCGGGTCACCGTAGGCGGCGTTCTGCTCGGCGCCGGCGGTCACCGGCCGCTGGGCGAGGTCCCGCACGGTGGCCGGCAGTTGCGACACCAGCGCCCGGCACACCACACCGGGCCGTTCGGCCAGCGCCGGGGCGGGCATCTCGACCGGGGCGCTGGACCTCGGCCCGGCACTGGTCGGCGACGCCTCCGGTGCGGCCACCGGCGCGTCGGGGGAGAGCTTGGCGAAGGTGAAGCCGGCCACGGCCACCGTCACCGGCACGGCGACCAGGGTGGCCCAGAGCGCGGCCCGCCGGGTCGACCGGTCCACCGCCGGCCGGTCGGCGGTGGGCGCGACGTCGGTCGGGGTCTCGGGGGAGGAGGTCTTCTCGTCCACTTACAGGCGCACCACCGAACACGTGAGGGTGCGGGTGATGCCGGGCACCATCTGCACGTTGCTGACGATCAGTTTGCCGAGTTCGTCGACGGTGTTCGCCTCGGTGAGGACGACCACGTCGTACGGCCCGGTGACGGCGTCGACGCGTACCACGCCGGCAAGATCCGCGATCAGACCGGCCACGTCCCGCGCCCGGCCCACCTCGGTCTGGATGAGGATGTACGCCTGTACCACGACTCGACCTCCGTCCGTCGCCGCCAGGGGCGGCCCGAAGGGTGAAAATACCCTACGGAGCAGGCGTGATCCCTGGCGGTGGTCGCGGTTAAGCAGCTAGCGAGCGTGTCGGAAGGAAGACATGGGTGTCGCGGACGTGGGCGAGTTCGGCCTCATCGACCGGGTGACCACCCGGCTGACGTACGGATCGGCCTGCCTGCTCGGGCCGGGTGACGACGCCGCCGTGGTGGCCGCCGGCGACCGGCGGGTGGTCGCCTCCACCGACGTGCTGGTCGAGGGGCGGCACTTCCGGCGGGACTGGTCGGGCGCGCGGGACGTCGGACACCGGGCGGCGGCGGCCAACCTCGCCGACATCGCCGCCATGGGCGCCACCCCCACCGCCCTGCTGGTGGCCCTCTGCATCCCCGCCGACCTGGACACCGCCTGGGTGGAGGAACTGGCCGACGGGCTGGCCGCCGAGGCGGCACTGGTCGACGCGGGGGTGGTCGGTGGGGACATGTCCGCCAGCCCCACCCTGACCATCGCGGTGACCGCTCTCGGCGACCTGGCGGGCCGGGCACCGGTGGTCCGCTCCGGCGCCCGGCCGGGTGACGTGGTGGCGCTCGCCGGCCGCACCGGCTGGGCCGCCGCCGGGCTGACCGTGCTCTCCCGGGGGTTCCGCACCCCGCGGGTGCTGGTCGAGGCGTACCGGCGGCCGGAGGTGCCCTACCGGGCCGGGCCGGAGGCGGCCCGGCTCGGCGGCACCGCCATGATCGACGTGTCGGACGGGTTGCTGGCCGACCTGGGCCACCTGGCGAAGGCCAGCGGTGTCGGGGTCGACCTGCGCCGGGACGCCTTCGACGTACCCCCGCAGATGCGCGACGCCGCCCAGGCGCTCGGCGTCGACCCGTACACCTGGATCCTGGCCGGTGGCGACGATCACGCCCTGGTCGCCACCTTCCCGGCGACGGTGGCGCTGCCGGACCGGTGGCGTCCGGTGGGCCGGGTGATCGAGGGCGGCGGGGTGACCGTCGACGGTGACGTGTACGACGGACCAGCAGGCTGGGACCACTTCCGGTAAGGGGCGGTCGTACCCTTCCCCCGTGAGTGAGATCGAGATCCGACCGCTGGGCTTCGACTCGCCGGCGGCCCAGACGCTCATCCGGGCGACCATGGCCGACCTGGGCGTCCGGTACGGCGGCAGCGGCGACGAGACCCCCATCGACCACACCGAGTTCGTCCCGCCGCACGGCGACTTCCTCGTCGCCCACCTCGACGGCGAGCCGGTCGGCTGCGCGGGGTGGCGCAGCCACGGCGCGGACGCCGCCGAGCTGAAACGGATGTACACCACCCCGGCCGTGCGGGGGCGTGGGGTGGCCCGCGCCCTGCTCGCCGCCATCGAGGAGTCGGCCCTCCGGCACGGGCGCACGCGGATCATCCTGGAGTGCGGTGACCGGCAACCCGAGGCGGTCGCCCTCTACACCTCGGCGGGGTACGAGCGGATCGCCAACTTCGGCTACTACGCCGACGCCCCCGGCTGCCTGTCGTTCGGCCGGACGCTCTGACCGGTCGTGCGACGCGCCGGTCCCACTCGCGGCGGCGGGGACCGGCGCGTCGGCCCGGCGGCGTCAGGCGACGGTGAACCGGAGCCGGTCGGCGCCGGTACGGGCGGCGGCCGCCGCCTCGGCCGGGTCGGCGCCCCAGGCCAGCACGTGCCCACCCCGGCGTACCGACGAGGTGACCTCGCCGACCCGGTCCCCGACGGCCACGTCGAGCTGCACGGCGAGGACGCCGGGCACCCGGCGGGCGTCGCGCAGCCCGTCGACCGCGGTCAGCGTCCCCGGCGGCGGCAGCAGGAACTCCACCGCCGACGCCCCGGACGGCCGGGCCGGCAGCCGGGGCCGCTCGCCGCGCAGCGTCCGCAGGTAGGCGTCGATGAACCCGCACTCGTACGCCAGCGAGATCAGCGCGGCGATCATGTCGCCGGGCAGCCGGGCGGCGCACTCCACCAGCGTCGGCACCCCGTCGGCGACGATCCATTCGCTGTGCAGCACACCGGTGCGGAAGCCGGCCGCCGCCGCCAGCCGGGTGGCCGCCGCGACGAGTTCAGCGCGGCCGTCCGCCGGCAGCGCCGACGGCACCGTGTGCCCGGTCTCCACCGGGCGGCGACCGGGCAGCACCCGCTTGTCGGTGACGTTGCCGAAGCACACCTCGCCGTCGGCGACCAGCAGTTCGACGCTGTACTCCGGCCCGAGCAGGGTCTGTTCGACAAGCACCTCGGTGGGCAGGTCGGTGGCCGCCTCCACCGGCGCCTCCGGGGCGGCGGTCGCCGACCAGGCCGCCGACAGGTCGTCACCGGCGTCGACGAGTTGCACGCCGAGGCTGCCGGAGCGACGGGTCGGCTTCAACACGCACCGGCCACCGAACCGGGCCGCGAACGCCGCCGCCCGCTGCGGGGAGTCGACCAGCTCGTACGCCGGATTGGCCAGCCCGGCCCGGTCGGCCAGCACGCGCATCCGGTGCTTGTCGGAGAACACGTCGGCGGCCTGCGGGCCGGCACCGGGCAGGCCCAGCCGTTCGGCGAGCCGGGCGGCGGCCCGGACCGCGTACTCCAGGCCGGGCATCACCAGCCGGGCGGTGGCCAGCCCCGGCTCCCGGGCCAGCAGCTCCTCGACGTCCAGGCCGGTCTGGTAGCGGGCGGACACCACCCGGGACACCACCGGCAGCCGGGCCGTCGTCGCGGTGACATCCCGCCGGGCGATGATCTCCGGCTCCTCGACGAGCACCACGCTGCCCGCCGGCAGCTCCTCGGCGAACCAGTGCAGCATGCCGAGCGAGGCGCCCACGACGATCATCTCGTCGCGGCCCAGGTCGAGGTCCAAAGGTCGTCCTCCGTACGGGTCGGTCACCGGGTGGCGGGGACACGACAGTACCGGCGGGCCGGACGGCCCACCGGTACTGATCGGAGCTGAAGCGGTGGAGGTGTTACCAGGTCAGGCGCGGGTGACCTTGCCGGCCTTGATGCACGAGGTGCAGACCTGGAGCTTCTTGGTGGTGCCCCCACCGGCCGGGGTACGCACCGACTGGATGTTCGGGTTCCAGCGGCGGTTGGTCTTCTTCTTGGACCAGGGCACGTTGTGGCCGAAGCCCGGCCCCTTGCCACAGACGTCGCACACGCTAGCCACGGGATACTCCTGAGATTGATACGTTCATGAGGTCGCCGGCAGGCGCTGCCCGGACAACCTGGCCAGGGTACCCGATGCACTCCGGGCAGGACCAACCGCCCGTCCCGGCCCCCGCCGCCCTGCCCGGTCGGCCGCCCAGGACCGGGACGTCCCGCCCGAACCGGACCGGGACACGCCAGCCGACCCCGGCGGGTGTCGGTCGCCGCCAGTAGGCTTCTGGCCGTGCTGGACACCCTCGACGCCGCCGCGGTGGGCCGCTGGTGTGCGGGCGGTCTGGCCGCGCTGCGCCGGCACCAGGGCGAGATCGACGAGCTGAACGTCTACCCCGTGCCCGACGGCGACACCGGCACCAACCTCGTGCTCACGCTCGCCTCGGCCCAGCAGGCACTGGCGATGGGACCCGGCACCCTGCCCGAGGACGGCACGACCGCGCACGGGCGGGCGCTGCGACTGATGGCCCGGGGCGCGCTGCTCGGCGCGCGGGGCAACTCCGGGGTGATCCTCTCGCAGATCCTGCGCGGCCTCGCCGACACGCTCGGCGACGTGCCCGCCGTCGCCGGCCGGGCGCTGGCCGCCGCGCTCCGCGACGCCACCACCGCCGCCTACGCCGCGGTGGCCCGACCGGTCGAGGGCACCGTGCTGAGTGTGGTCGCCGCCGCCGCGACCGCCGCCGAGCAGACCGACAGCGACGACCTGTGCACCGTGGCCCGGGCCGCCGCCGGGGAGGCCGCCCGCGCGTTGGCGCGTACCCCCGGGCAGCTGCCCGCGCTGGCCCGGGCCGGCGTGGTCGACGCCGGCGGACGGGGGCTCTGCCTGCTGCTCGACGCGCTGGTCGAGGTGGTCACGGGGGAGGCCCCGGCCGGGCCGACGCCGGTGGCCCGCCCGGCGCGCCCGGCGCTGACGGTGGTCCGGGAGACCGGCTCCCCCGAGTACGCCTACGAGGTGCAGTTCCTGCTCGACGCCCCGCACGAGGCGGTGACCCGGATGCGCGCCGAACTGGCCACGCTGGGCGACTCGCTGGTGGTGGTCGGCGACGCCGGCGCACCCGCCGGGTCCACCACCTGGAACGTCCACGTCCACGTCAACGACGTCGGGGCGGCCGTCGAGGCGGGGGTGGCCGCCGGCCGGCCGTACCGGATCTCGGTGACCCGGTTCGCCGACCAGGCCCCGCCGGCCCCCGGTCCGGCCGCCGACGGCCGGGCGGCCGTGGTGGTCGCGACCGGTGTCGGCATCGCCGAACTCCTCGGTGGGGAGGGGGCGACGGTGGTGCCGGGCAACCCGTCCACCGGCGAGCTGCTGGACGCGATCCGGGCCACCGCCGCCGCCCGGGTGGTGGTCCTGCCCAACGACCCGAACACCCAGGCGGTGGCGAGCGCCGCCGCCCGGGAGGCGCACCGGCTCGGGGTTAAGGTCAGCGTGGTGCCGACCCGCTCGCCGGTGCAGGCGCTGGCCGCGCTCGCCGTCCGGGACCCGCAGCGCCGGTTCGCCGACGACGTCATCGCGATGGCCGAGGCGGCCGGGGCCTGCCGGTACGCCGAGGTGTGCCACGCCAGCCGGGAGGCGCTGACCGTCGCCGGCCCGTGCCGGCCCGGCGACGTGCTGGCCCTGGTCGAGGGGGAGGTGCACCTGATCGGCAGCGACCTGGTCGACACCTGCGCCGCCGTGGTCGACCGGATGCTCGGCGGCGGCGGTGAGCTGGTCACCCTGCTCACCGGCGCGGACGCCCCGGCCGGGCTCGCCGAGGCGGTCCGCGAGCACGTGACCCGGCGCTGGCCCTTCGTCGAGGTGCAGGCGTACCCGGGCGGGCAACCGCACTATCCGCTCCTGGTGGGGGTCGAATGACGACGGCCGAACCGGCCACGGTGGACACCGCGCTGACGAAGCTGGTCGGGGAGCGCACCGCCAAGGCGCTCGCCGGTCATCTCGACCTGCACACCGCCGGTGACCTGATGTACCACTTCCCGCGCCGCTACGACGAGCGCGGCGAGCACACCGACATCCGCTCGCTGGACGTCGGTGAGCAGGTCACCGTGCTGGCCCAGGTGCAGCGCACGGCGGTGCGTCCGATGCGGCAGCGCCGGGGCAACCTGCTGGAGGTGACCGTCGGCGACAACTCGGGCGGGACGCTGACGTTGACCTTCTTCGGCAACCAGGCGTGGCGGGAACGCGAGCTGCGCCCCGGCCGGTGGGGGTTGTTCGCCGGCAAGGTCACCGAGTTCCGGGGCAAGCGGCAGCTCAACGGCCCCGAGTACGTGCTGCTCGGCGAGGGCGGAGAGGGTGAGGCGGCGGCCTCCGAGGAGGTCGAGGAGTTCGCCGGGGCGCTGATCCCGGTCTATCCGGCCGCCGCCGCCGTGCCGACCTGGGTGATCGCCCGGTGCGTCCGGGTGGTGCTGGACACGGTCGCCCCGCCGGACGATCCGCTGCCGGCGTCGCTGCGGGCCGAACGCAAGCTGGTCGGCATCGGCACCGCACTGCGCGAGATCCACCGACCGTCGAGCAAGGAGGAGCTGTACCGGGCCCGTCGCCGGCTCAAGTGGGACGAGGCGTTCGCCGTGCAGCTGACCCTGGTGCAGCGCAAGCTGCGGGCGGCGTCATGGCCGGCGAAGCCGCGCCCGGCGAAGGCGGGTGGCCTGCTCGACGCGTTCGACGCCCGGCTGCCCTACGAGCTGACCCCCGGGCAGCGCGACGTCGGCGTCGAGATCGCCGCCGACCTGACCACCCCGCATCCGATGCACCGGCTGTTGCAGGGAGAGGTCGGTTCCGGCAAGACGGTGGTGGCGTTGCGGGCGATGCTCCAGGTGGTCGACGCGGGCGGTCAGGCGGCGCTGCTGGCCCCGACCGAGGTGCTCGCCGCCCAGCACCACCGGGGCATGCTCGACCTGCTCGGCCCGCTGGCCCAGGCCGGTGAGCTGGGCGCGGCCGAGGACGCGACCCGGGTGGAACTGGTCACCGGCTCGCTGGGCGCGGCGGCCCGGCGGCGGGCCCTGGCCGAGGTCGCGCAGGGGCGGGCCGGCATCGTGCTCGGCACCCACGCCCTGCTCTACGAGGGCGTCGACTTCGCCGACCTGGGCCTGGTGGTGGTCGACGAGCAGCACCGGTTCGGCGTGGAGCAGCGCGACGCGCTGCGCTCCAAGGCCGCCCAGCCGCCGCACGTGCTGGTGATGACGGCCACCCCGATCCCGCGCACGGTGGCGATGACCGTCTACGGCGACCTGGAGACCTCCACCCTGTCCCAGTTGCCGCAGGGGCGGTCCCCGATCGCCTCGCACGTGGTGCCGGCGGCCGAGAAGCCGGCCTTCCTGGACCGGGCGTGGCGGCGGGTGCGCGAGGAGGTCAGCGCCGGCCACCAGGCGTACGTGGTGTGCCCGCGCATCGGTGAGGGGCCGGCGGCCGAGGAGGAGCCGCCCCGTGAGGACGACAACGGGCGACGCCCGCCGCTGGCGGTGACCGAGGTGGCGCCGCTGCTCGCCGAGGGGCCGCTGCACGGGCTGCGGATCGGCGTCCTGCACGGTCGGCTGCCCGCCGACGAGAAGGACGCGGTGATGCGCTCCTTCGCCGACGGCGACCTCGACGTGCTGGTCGCGACCACGGTGGTGGAGGTCGGCGTGAACGTGCCCAACGCCACCGTGATGATCGTGCTGGACGCCGACCGGTTCGGGGTGTCGCAACTGCACCAGCTCCGGGGTCGGGTCGGCCGGGGTTCGGCTCCCGGGCTCTGCCTGCTGGTCAGTGAGGCGGCCGAGGGCTCTTCGGCGCGGGAGCGACTGGACGCGGTCGCCTCCACCACCGACGGGTTCAAGCTGGCCGAGCTGGATCTGGAGCAGCGCCGGGAGGGCGACGTGCTGGGGGCCACCCAGTCCGGCCGCCGCTCGCACCTGCGGCTGCTCTCCCTGCTGCGCGACGCCGACCTGATCCGCGACGCGCGGGCCGAGGCGGTCGCCCTGGTCGACGAGGACCCGGAGCTTGAGCGGCATCCGGCCCTGGCCGCCTCGGTCGCCGCCCTGGTCGACGAGGAACGCGCGGAATACCTGGAGAAGGGCTGACCGCCGCCCTCGGCGCGTGGACGTCGGGGCGGCGTCCCGTCGGCCGGGTGTGCCGCCGGCCGGCGGGCGGCTCAGGGACGGCGCTTCTCGATGACGGTCCAGCCGGTCCACCCCCGATCCGCGACCATCCTGCGCAGCCGCCTGACGACGGGATGGGCCGCGTCGGCGAACGAGTCCATCAACCTGACGAACGCGGGGTCGGGGGTGACCTCCTGCTGCATCGCCAGCTCCCCGGCGGCCTCCGCCTGCGCGAACATCTCGGCCAGCAGGTCGGCCGTCTCGTGTAGCAGCTCCTCGTCCTGCGGGTCCTGCGCGATCCGACCGATCAACCGGTAGAGCTGGACGACCTGGGGGTTGTCGAGCTGGGCCACCTTGTCGGCCATCAGCGTCGGGATCGCGTCCGGCCACCGCGCCGCCATCAGGATCCACCCGTCGCGTTCGCCCTCGACGGCGACCAGTGGCACCCCGGCGGCGCGGAGCCGGTCCAGATAGTCGACCACCTCGGCGGGGACGGCGAGGGTGTCACCGTCGCGGAGCCTGGCGATCCGCCGCCGGTGCTCCTGAAGCGCCCGGATCTGGGTACGCAACTGGTGGTCGATCTCGGTGGTGGCGGCGGCGAACGTCGCCGGGTCGGCGTCGAGCAGTTCGCGGACCCGGCTCAGCGGGACGCCGGCCTCGGCGAGGGTCCGGATCCGGATCAGCCGTACCACCGCCGCCGCGTCGTACGTGCGGTAGCCGGAGGCGTCGCGTTCCGGTTCGGGCAGCAGCCCGATCTGGTGGTAGTGCCGTACGGCGCGGATGGTCACCCCGGCGTACGACGCCAGCCGTCCGATCGTCAACATGGCCTCAGCCTGCCCGACCCGGGAGCACCGTCAACCCACCCGACGGCGGTGCACGACCATCGCGCCGGCGTACGCGACGACGAGCAGGCCGGCGCACCAGGCGAGTGCGGTCCACACCTCGCCGCCGTCCGGCTGCCCGCCGAGCAGGCCGCGCAGGGCGTTCACGATGGAGGTCACCGGCTGGTGCTCGGCGAAGGCCCGCACCGGGCCGGGCATGGTGTCGGTGGGCACGAAGGCCGAGCTGACGAACGGCAGCAGGATGAGCGGGTAGGAGAATGCGCTCGCGCCGTCCACGGAGGTGGCGGTCAGGCCCGGGATGACCGCGAGCCAGGTCAGCGCCAGGGTGAACAGCAGCAGGATGCCGGTGACCGCCAGCCAGGCCAGCGGGCCGGCCCCGGAGCGGAAGCCCATGGCGAGGGCGACCAGCACCACCACCACGAGCGAGATCAGGTTGGCCACCAGCGAGGTCAGCACGTGTGCCCAGAGCACGGCCGAGCGGGCGATCGGCATGGACCGGAACCGCTCGAAGATGCCGCCCTTGAGGTCCAGGAAGAGCCGGTACGCGGTGTAGGAGATGCCGGAGACGACGGTGATCAGCAGGATGCCGGGCAGCAGGTAGTTCACGTACCGGTCGGAGCCGGTCCGGATCGCGCCGCCGAACACGTAGACGAACAGCAGCAGGAACGCGATCGGCATGATCGTGGTGGTGATGACGGTGTCCGGGCTGCGGCTGATGTGCCGCAGCGAGCGCCCGAGCAGGGCGGCGGTGTCCGGCAGGAAGTGTCTGGTCATCGGGGTCCTCAGTGGTTGGTGCCGGCGGGGCGGGCGGGGTCCGGGATGCGGTCGGTGTCGGCGGTGGGCGCGTCGTCGCCGACGATGGCGAGGAACACGTCCTCCAGGGTGGGCTGCTTCTCGACGTACTCGACGGTGGCGGGCGGAAGGAGCTGCTTGAGCTGGGCCAGCGTGCCGTCGGCGATGATCCGTCCGTGGTGCAGCACGGCGATCCGGTCGGCGAGCTGTTCGGCCTCGTCGAGGTACTGGGTGGTGAGCAGCACGGTGGTGCCCCGGCGGGCGAGTTCCCGGACGGCCTGCCACACCTCGATGCGCGCCTGCGGGTCGAGTCCGGTGGTGGGTTCGTCGAGGAAGATCACCGG
Organism: Micromonospora sp. WMMD730; assembly: GCF_049178955.1. Lineage (NCBI taxonomy): Bacteria > Bacillati > Actinomycetota > Actinomycetes > Micromonosporales > Micromonosporaceae > Micromonospora > Micromonospora sp. WMMD730. The sequence continues at coordinate 5,719,136 of NZ_JBMHML010000002.1, read as the reverse complement.
TGGGTCGCCGATGAGGCTCATCGCGATGTCGAGGCGGCGGCGCATCCCCCCGGAGTAGGTGCCCACCCGCCGACGGCCCGCGTCGGTGAGCGCGAAGCGGCCGAGCAGGTCGTCGGCGATCCGGCCGGGGTCGGGCAGGTGGCGCAGCCGGGCGACCAGCACCAGGTTCTCCCGGCCGGTGAGGATCTCGTCGACGGCGGCGAACTGGCCGGTGAGGCTGACGGACTCGCGTACCCGCGCGCCCTGGGTGGTGACGTCGAAGCCGTGCACGTGGGCCGTCCCGCCGTCCGGCCTGAGCAGGGTGGCGAGGATGCGTACCAGGGTGGTCTTCCCCGCTCCGTTGGCGCCGAGCAGGGCGAAGATGCTGCCCGGGGCCACGTCGAGGTCCACTCCGCGCAGCACGGGCAGTTCGCGGTAGGACCTGGTCAGGCCCCGGATCCGGATGGCGGGCCCGAGGGCCCGCGTCGACTCTGTCGTGGACATGGCGTCAGCATGCGAGGTTGACGCTGCGGCAGGGTCAAGCGTGAAACGCGCAGGGCGCGTCGACCGGTCGGTCGACGCGCCCTGCGGGCGTGCTGTGCGGGTCAGCGCCCTGCGGGCGCGCCGCGGGTCAGACGGTGAAGCGGATGCGCCGACGTCGGGCGACGAGGAAGAGCACCCCGCCGGCCACCAGCAGGGTGGCCGCGCCGGCCGCGATGGCGCCGGCCGCCGCACCGGTCACCGGGAGGCCGCCGTCCTGGTCGCCGCCGCCGCCACCGCCGGTGGACGGGCAGTCCTTCGGCTGCTCCCACTTCAGCGGGCCGCCGGAGTCGAGGTCACCGGTGACGGTGACGGTGAGTCCCTTGCTGGCCGGGAAGCTGACCGTCCCGGTCCGGCCGGGCTCGACGGTGATCTTCTTCGGCTCGCCCTTGTTGGGGGTGAACACGGAGGTCAGCGGGGTGCCGTCCTCCGGGTTGCTGATCCGGAAGATCATCTTGTCGCAGCTCGACTCGTAGCTGGCGTCGGGGGTGCCGACCTCGGGCTGCTGGCAGTCGGCGGGCTTCTGCCAGCCGCCGGTGAAGTCCTTCATGCCGGGGGCGGTGACGGTGATCTCCTGCGCCTGCCCGGCGCTGAGCCTGCGGGTCTCGATCTTGCGCAGCGGGACGGTCACCTGCTCGGTGAAGCCGCCGCTGCCGACGATGGCGAAGGTCGCCCCGGCGTTGCCACTGCGGTTGACCAGGGTCAACTCGACGTTGCCGTCGCAGTCGGACTCGGCGATCACCTCCGGCGCCGCCGAGCAGGTGCCCGAGCCGCCGTTGTACCAGGCGCGCGGGCCGGTGGAGCGGGCGCCGATGCCGGCCGGGCTGCCGACCTTGCGGTCGCCGTACCGGTCGCTGGTGTCGGTCAGCGGGTCGATCAGCTTGCTGCCGAAGACGAAGTCGACCTGGGTGTAGCAGTTCGGCACCTCGACGGCGAAGTCCAGGGTGGCCACACCCAGCTCGCCCGGGGCGACCCCGGTGAACTTCTTGATCGACTTGTCGAGCACGTACTGTGGGACGGCGAACTTCGCCGACGGCGTCACGTACGACACCAGGGCGAGTTCCTGCTCCTCGCCCCGGCACAGCGGGCCGTTGGTCAGCGTGATCGACGCCTTGCCCGCCGGCCCGTCGAAGGTGTGCGTGTAGCGGGCGTCGGCGGCGGCGACGCAGGACGGCGCGGGCTCGCCGCCCGACGGGGTGCCGGCCGTCGCGCTCGGCGTGGCGGTCGCCGTCGGCGTGGCCGTCGGGGACGGTGAGGCTGAGGTGGCGCCCGCCGGGGCGGTCAGGGCGAGGGCCGTGGCCAGGCCGGCCAGGGCGGCGGCGGTCACGGCGAGCGGTCGCCGTGGCGACAGCTTGGGACGGATCACGCGTACTCCCGAGGTGAGGATGCGTCAGGGCGCGGCGGGGGTGGCGTCTGCGGGTCACGGCAGGGGTGGGAGCGCCGTGACGACGCCGGTGCGGCGCCCTGGCCGGCGGAGCGGCACCGGCACCGGGCCGACCCTAGTGGGCCCGTCGATACGGACATAGCGCACAGCCGGCACAGGGAGTGTTGTTATACATATGAGATCATTGATCTACCGGAAGTGATCAAGTGGTCACCCCGTCCGGGCGCACCGCGCCGCCGGCCCGCGCTACCCGTCGCGTAGCGTCACAGGCATGCACAGGGGTAGACCGTGACCCGGATCGTGGCCGGCACGCTCGGCGGACGACGGATCGCCGCACCCGCCGGCGGCGGCACCCGACCCACCTCCGACCGGGTCCGTGAGGCGCTGTTCAGTGCCGTCGCCGCCGAGGTGGACCTGGACGGGGTGCGCTTCGCCGACCTCTACGCCGGCTCCGGCGCGGTCGGGCTGGAGGCGCTGTCCCGGGGCGCGGCGCACGTGCTGCTCGTCGAGTCCGACCCCCGGGCCGCCCGGGTGATCCGGGAGAACGTCGCCGCGCTGCGGGCCGCCCCCGCCGCCCGACTGGTCACCGGCAGGGTGGCCGGGGTGGTCGCGGCCGGACCCGGCGGCGCGCCGTACGACGTGGTCTTCGCCGACCCGCCCTACGCGGTGCCGGACGACGAGATCACCGCCCTGCTGACCGGGCTGGTCACGCACGACTGGCTCGCCCCCGACGCGCTGGTCGTGGTCGAGCGGTCCACCCGGGGCGGCCCGGTCGACTGGGTGCAGGGCATCACCGCCGCGCGCAGCCGGCGTTACGGCGAGACCACTCTTTGGTACGGTCGCCGATCATGAGACGTGCGGTGTGTCCCGGCTCGTTCGACCCGGTCACCAACGGACACCTCGACATCATCGGACGGGCCAGCCGGCTCTTCGACGAGGTGATCGTCGGCGTGCTGGTGAACCAGTCGAAGAGCGGCCTGTTCACCGTCGAGGAGCGGATCGACATGCTCCGCGAGGTGACCTCCTCGTACGGCAACGTGCGGGTCGCGTCCTTCCGGGGGCTGCTCGTCGACTTCTGCCGGGCGCAGGAGGCGAGTGTGCTGATCAAGGGCCTGCGGGCGGTCAGCGACTTCGACTACGAGTTGCAGATGGCCCAGATGAACATCGGCCTGGCCGGCGTGGAGACGCTGTTCATGCCGACCAACCCGCTCTACTCGTTCCTCTCCTCCAGCCTGGTCAAGGATGTGGCGAAGTGGGGTGGCGACATCTCCTCGCACGTGCCCGACACCGTCCGCCGGGCGCTACAGGCCCGGCTGACCGTCCCGCGTCCCTGACCGTCGCGCCGTCGCGCCGCATCCGGGCGGCGCGTCGGGCCGGGGTGGTGGCGGCGGTGGTGGCCGGGGCACGACATCATGTGGTGCAGCGCCGAAGCCGGGCGCAGGCCGCATCATGTAGGTCGGCCGACGAACGACAGGAGTGAGGTACCGGTGGACCCGCTCGACCGCATCGACGAACTGATCGCCATGGTGGAGCAGGCGCGCTCCGTCCCGATGTCGCGCAACAACTGCATGGTCGACCGGGGCGAGATGATCGCCGCCCTCGACGAGATGCGCGCCGAACTCCCCGCCGACCTGCGCCGCGCCGCCGCCCTGCTGGAGGAGCGGGACAAGATCATGGAGGCCGGCAAGCGGGAGGCCGACCGGATCATCAGTGAGGGTGAGGCGGAACACGCCCGGCTGGTCTCGGTGAACGAGATCACCGTCTCCGCCGAGCACGAGGGGGCCCGGATCATCGCCGAGGCCCGTGCCGAGGCGCAGCGGCTGCGCGAGGAGGTCGACGACTACGTCGACACCGCGCTGGCGAACTTCGAGCAGTTCCTCACCCGGGCGCTGGCCTCGATCGAGCGCGGGCGGGACAAGATGCACGCGCTGCGGGAGATCGGCACCTTCGGTGGGGACGAGGCGGAACGCCCGTTACCCTTCTGAGCGGCACCTCATCCCACCGACGGACGGGTCGGGCGTCGCCCCCGGTTCGACGACCCGGCGGTCGCCCAGGTAACCTTTTTTGTCGGCCTCTCACCGGCCGGAGTCTGACTATGCCCAAACACTCGCCTTCATCACTCAACCCCAGGGCGCCGCTGGTCCTCGACACGAGGGACCTGCCGCGTCGCCCTGGCGCGTTGCGTACGCATCGGCGGGTCGTGCCGGCACCGGCGGACCTCGGCGGAGAGTTGATCGGCGTGCCGGAGGGCGCGGACCTCGACCTCGACCTGAGGTTGGAGTCGGTGTCCGAGGGCGTGCTCGTCTCCGGGACCGTGACCGGTCCCGTTCAGGGCGAGTGCGGTCGTTGCCTGCGCGCGATCGACTACTCGTTGACCGTGAACGTCCAGGAGCTGTACGCGTACGAGAACAGCACCACGGACATCACGACCGACGAGGACGAGGTGGGCCGGATGCAGGACGATCTGATCGACCTGGAGCCGGCGCTGCGGGACGCGGTGGTGCTCACGCTGCCGACCAACCCGCTCTGCCGGGAGGACTGCCCAGGACTGTGCCCCGAGTGCGGGGTGCACTGGGACGATCTGCCGGCCGATCACAGCCACCAGCAGATCGACCCGCGTTGGGCGAGCCTGTCGCAACTGAACCGTACAGAGGAGTAGGAACCGTGGCCGTCCCGAAGCGCAAGATGTCGCGCAGCAACACCCGGTCCCGCCGGGCGAACTGGAAGGCGGCTGTGGTCGCGACCGTGGCCTGCCCGCAGTGCAAGTCCCCCAAGCTGCCGCACGCGGCGTGCTCCGTCTGCGGCACGTACAACGGCCGCCAGGTTCTCGAGGTCTGACCTGGACGCCGAGTGACACCCCCGACCACGGGTCGGGTGGCGCGCGCACCCCGGCGATCGCCCGGTGCCCCGGCTCCCTCCGACGCCGGCCGGCCTGATCCGGCCGGCCCGGCGAGGGAGTCGGGCACCGCGCGGATCGCCGTTGACCTCCTCGGCGGGGACGATGCTCCCGCCGTCGTGGTTGACGGCGCTCTGCGGGCGGTGCGGGCCGACCCGGACCTGCACCTGCTGCTCGTCGGCCCGACCGAGGTCGCGGCCGGGGTGGTCGACGCCCTGACCCCGGCGCAACGGACCCGGATCACCATCCGCGCCACCCGGACCGCCGCCGGGCCGACCGAGCACGCGCCCCGCGCCGACAGCACCGTCCGGGCGGCCGTCTCCGCCGTCCGCGACGGCGCCGCCGACGCGCTCGTCTCCGCCGGGTCCACCGGCGCCACCGTCTCCGCCGCCGCCCTCGGCTTCGGCCGCTGGCCCGACGTGCGCCGGCCCGCGCTGGTGGCGACGCTCCCGGCCGTCTCCGGCCCCGTGGTCCTGCTCGACGTCGGCGGCTCCCTGGAACCCCGACCGGCCACCCTGGCCCGGCACGCCGTACTCGGCGCGGCCTACGCCGCCGTCGCCCACGGCGTCGCCGCCCCCCGGGTCGGCCTGCTCTCGGTCGGCACCGAGGCCGGCAAGGGGGACCGCCCGCGCCGCACCGCCGACCCCCTGCTCGCCGGCACCGCGCTGCCCGGTGACGCCCGCTACGTCGGCCTGGTCGAGGGGTACGACGTGACGTCCGGCGTCCGCGCCGACGTGGTGGTCACCGACGGCTTCACCGGCAACATCCTGCTCAAGACCATCGAGGGGGCGTACGCGATGGCCGGGGGCCCACCGACCAGTGGTGGAGCGCCCCGGGCGGCGGCCCTGCTCGGGGTCGCCGGAACTGTGGTGGTCTGCCACGGCGCGGCGACCCCGGACGACGTCGCCTCCGGTATCGCCCTGGCCGCCCACCTCTGGCGTCGCCGGGCCACCGAGCAGGTCCGGGAGCAGGTCGCGCTCCTTCCCGCAGGCGACGGCACCGACCCGGAGCGGGAGGACACCCCCACCCGTTGCGCCGCCGACCGGGCCGACGAGGTGACCGGGAACACCGGACCCACGCCGGCCGGCCCGACGGTCCAGAACGCACCCGCCGCCCGGCACCCGGGTCATCCGCCCGCGTACCCCGGCGGGACCGAAGCAGAGGTAGGAACATGAGCAACGACAAGCGGCGGCGTGCGCCCGTCAGCCACCTGGAGGCGGCGTTCGGGGTGACACTCGACGCCGAGCTGCTGGAGCGGGCGTTGACCCACCGGTCGTACGCGTACGAGAACGGCGGGCTGCCCACCAACGAGCGGTTGGAGTTCCTCGGCGACTCGGTGCTCGGCGTAGTGATCACCACGGCACTGTTCCGGAACCACCCCGACCTGCCCGAGGGGCAGTTGGCCAAGCTGCGGGCCAGCGTGGTCAACATGCGCGCCCTGGCCGACGTGGCCCGGGGCCTCGGCCCGGACGGGCTCGGCGCCTACCTGCTGCTCGGCAAGGGCGAGGAGACCACCGGCGGGCGGGACAAGGCGAGCATCCTCGCCGACACCCTGGAGGCGCTGCTCGGCGCGATCTACCTCCAGCACGGGCTGGACACCGCGGCGGTCGTCATCCACCGGCTGTTCGACCCGCTGATGGCCGAGTCGGCGGGCCGGGGCGCGGCGCTGGACTGGAAGACCAGCCTCCAGGAGTTGACCGCCGCGCTCGGCCTGGGGGTGCCCGAGTACCGGATCGAGGGCACCGGCCCGGACCACCTCAAGACCTTCACCGCCTGGGTGGTGGTGGCCGGCAACCGCTACGGCGGGTCGGAGGGCCGCAGCAAGAAGGAGGCCGAGCAGCGGGCCGCCGAGGCGGCCTGGCGGGAACTCACCGCGCAGGCCGAGCGGGACCGGGCCGGCACCGGGCCGGCCGACGCCGACGCGACGCCCGGGTCCGCCCCAGCCGGCCCGGCCGGGTCCACCGGCGGCCCGGTCGGGGCCGCCGGCGACGGGCCGGCCGCCGACGCGGTGGTCCCGACGGCGGACGAGACCGCCGAGGCGGGACTGGGCCGTGCCTGAGCTGCCCGAGGTCGAGACCGTACGGCAGGGGCTGGCCCAGTGGGTCACCGGCCGGCGGATCTCGACGGTGGAGGTGCGCCACCCCCGGGCGGTGCGACGCCACCCACCCGGCCCGGCGCACTTCGCCGACGTGCTCGCCGGCCGGACGGTGACCGACGTGCGGCGGCGCGGCAAGTACCTCTGGCTGCCGCTGGACAGCGGGGACGCCCTCGTCGGCCACCTGGGCATGTCGGGGCAACTGCTGCTCCAGCCGGCCGAGGCGGCCGACGAGCTGCACCTGCGGGTCCGGTTCCGGTTCGCCGACGACGGCCCGCAACTGCGCTTCGTCGACCAGCGGACGTTCGGCGGGCTCGCGGTCAGCGAGGGCGGCGCCGAACTGCCCGCCGAGATCGCCCACATCGCCCGCGACCCGATGGACCCGGAGTTCTCCGACGCCGGGTTCGTCGCCGCGCTGCGCCGCCGGCGTACCGAGGTCAAGCGGGCCCTGCTGGACCAGACGCTGCTGTCCGGGGTGGGCAACATCTACGCCGACGAGGCGCTGTGGCGGGCCCGGCTGCACGGTGCCCGCCCCACCGACGCGCTGACCGCCCCCACCGCGGGTCGGCTGCTCGGGCACGTGCGGGACGTCCTCGGCGAGGCGATCACGCAGGGCGGCACCAGCTTCGACGACCTGTACGTCAACGTCAACGGGGAGAGCGGCTACTTCGACAGGTCGCTGAACGTCTACGGCCGGGAGGGTGAGCCCTGCCGGCGGTGCGGCGCGCCGATCCGCCGGGAGGCGTTCATGAACCGGTCGTCGTACAGCTGCCCCCGCTGTCAGCCCCGCCCCCGGGGTGCCCTCAGGGGCTGACCCCGAGCCGGTTCGGGGTTGCGCCGGTGTGCCGCGCCGCCGCCACCCCGGGCCGCCGCCGGATTTTCCCCGATCCACCCGATCGGTCTTCCCGGTCGCCCCGACCCGACCGCTGCCGCGTCCTCGGGGGCGGGCCGGGGCCGTTCCCCGATGTGCCCCGGCGTCGCCGTCCCTAGCGTCAGCACGGTCGGCAGGGCGCCGGCGGGAAGGGGGCCCGACGGAGATGGGCGGCAGACCGGTGACGGTGCGGTTGGCACGGTGGAGCGCGGAGCACCCGTGGCGCGCGATCGCGCTCTGGGTGGTCTTCGTGGCGGTGTGCTTCGTCGGGGGCAACGCCGCCGGCCTGAACGAGGCCACCCAGGCCGACCAGGCGATCGGCGAGTCCGGTCACGCCGACGTGATCGTCACCTCGGGCGAGTTCACCGATCCGGCGGTGGAGAACATCCTGATCACCCCGCGTACCGGCACCCTGGACCGGGCCGCCGCGCAGGCCGCCGCGACCGACGCGGCCGACCGGCTGCGGCAGGTCACCGGGGTGGCGTCGGTCGGCGAGCCGGTCCCGTCGCGCGACGGTGCCGCGCTGCTGATGCCGGTCACCATGGCCGGCGACCCGGAGACCGCCGCGGACCGGGTGCAGCCGCTGCGTGACGCCACCGCCGCCGCCCAGACCGCCCACCCGCAGCTGCGGATCGAGCAGGTCGGCGGCCCGTCGATCAACCAGGCGCTGGACGACACCCTGGGCCGGGACTTCAAGCGGGCCGAGCTGCTCAGCCTGCCGGTCACCCTGGCCATCCTGATCGTCGCGTTCGGCGCGCTGATCGCCGCCGGGGTGCCGGTGCTGCTGGCGCTCTCCTCGGTGGCCGCCGCGATGGGGTTGTCCACCCTCGCCTCCCACCTGGTGCCCGCCACGGACACCACCTCCAGCGTGATCCTGCTGATCGGGATGGCCGTCGGGGTGGACTACTCGCTGTTCTACGTCCGACGGGAACGCGAGGAACGGGCCAAGGGCCGGTCCGGGTTGGACGCGGTGGAGATCGCCGCCGAGACGTCCGGGCACGCCGTGGTCGTCTCCGGCTTCGCGGTGATCATCTCGATGGCCGGCCTGATGCTCGCCGACGACGTGGTCTTCTCCTCCCTCGCCGTCGGCTCGATCCTGGTGGTCGCCGTCGCGGTGACCGGCTCGCTGACCGTGCTGCCGGCGCTGCTGGCCAAGCTGGGCCGCTGGGTGGACCGCCCCCGGGTGCCGCTGCTGTGGCGGCTCACCGCCCCCCGCGCCGGCCGGCACGGGCAGCCGGCCCGGCCCCGGTTCTGGCCGGCGGTGCTGCGGCCCGCGCTGCGCGCGCCCCGGGCCACCCTGATCGTCTCGGTGGGGCTGCTGCTCGCCCTGGCCGCCCCGGCGCTCGGCATGAAGCTGAAGTTCCCCGGCATGGAGGACCTGCCCCGGACCACCCCGGCGATGCAGGCGTACGACCGGCTGACCGCCGCCTTCCCGAGCACCGGCACCAGCCACACGGTCGCCGTACGGGCCCCCGCCGACCAGGCCGACCAGGTGCGCGCCGCCCTGACCGGGCTGGCCCGCACCGCCGCCGCCGACCCGCTGTTCGCCCCGGCCGAGGCGGACGGCCCGAAGATCGAGGTGTCGGCCGACCGCCGGGTGTCGGTGCTGGAGGTGGCCACCCCGTACGCCAGTCGGGACGACCGGTCGGTGCGTTCCCTGCACGAACTCCGCGACGACCTGCTGCCCGCCGCGATGCGCGGCATCCCCGGCGTCGAGTACGCCGTCGGCGGCGGGGTGGCCGCCAGCGAGGACTACGCCCGGCACATCCGGGAGAAGCTGCCGCTGGTGATGGCGTTCGTGCTGGCGCTGACCTTCCTGGTGATGACCTGGACGTTCCGGTCGGTGGTGGTCGCCCTCACCTCGATCCTGCTCAACCTGCTCTCCGCCGGGGCCGCCTACGGCCTGCTGGTGCTGGTCTTCCAGGGCGAGTGGGCGCAGGACCTGCTCGGCTTCACCTCGATGGGCGCGATCGTCTCCTGGCTGCCGCTGTTCCTGTTCGTGGTGCTCTTCGGGCTCTCCATGGACTACCACGTCTTCGTGGTCAGCCGGATCAGGGAGGGCATCCGGGGCGGCCGGTCCAACGCCGACGCGGTCGCCTACGGCATCACCTCCTCGGCCGGGGTGGTGACCAGCGCGGCGATCGTGATGGTCGCGGTGTTCGCGATCTTCGCCTCGCTCAGCACGATCGACATGAAGCAACTCGGCATCGGGTTGGCCGCGGCGATCCTGCTGGACGCCACGATCATCCGGGCGGTGGTGCTGCCGTCGGTGATGACCCTGCTCGGCGAGGCCAACTGGTGGGCCCCCCGGTTCCTGCGTCGCCGCGACCGGCCCGCCGTCACCCCACCGGCCGAACCGACGCCGGAGCTGGTCGGGGCGCACTGACCGGCCGTCGGACCCGCCGCCGGTGACCGCCCGCCCGGGTGGTGCAGCGCCGTGGCCGGCGGCACGGGTGACCCGGACCGCACCGCGCGGTCCGGGTCACCGCGGTGTGCCGGGGACCGGCCCGGCAACGGTGGGGCAGGGCACCCGCCAGGCGTCCAGGATGCGGTTCTTACGGATCGAGGCGAAGCCGTAGCCGACGGTCGTCACGCAGAACCGCGCCGGGTCACCGGCGTACTCGACCTGGAAGACCGGCTTGCCCGCGTCGGCGAAGGGGAGCAGCCGGGCGCAGCGGCGCAACCGGACGCACTCCTCGTCGACCGCGAAGTCGAAGTCCGGCGCCAGGGCGGCCACCTGATCGACGTCACCGACCAGGCCGGGGGAGAGGTCCAGGGATCGGGCCAGCCCGGCCGTGCGCCGGTTGAACAGCAGTTGATCGTCGAAGCCGAGCGGGAAGCCCGACCGGTGGGCGTACCCGTCGGCGTCGACGAGGGCCACCGCGCCGAACCCCTTGCCCCGGCAGAGCCGGAACCGGTCGGCCAGGACGGGCCGCAGCACGTCCCACCGCCGCACGTCCACCCACCGGGTGCCGGGCCGCCCGGCGGCAGCGCCGCGCACCGCCGCCGGGTACCGGGCGGCGTCCGGGTCCGTCCCCGCGTACGTCCCGACGGGCACGTGACAGATCAGCCGCCGGTCGCGCCGACGCAGCGCCCCGGTCTCGGCGGTGCTCACCCGCACCGGGTCGAGCAGGACGACGTCGGCGTCGACGGTGGTGTCGACCGGGCCGGTGAGCTGCCACTGCCACCGCCACTGCCGGGCCGCTCCGGGTGGCCAGGGGGTCGGTGCGCCCGGTGGCCCGAGGTCGGGACGGCAGGCGTACACCGGGGTCAGCAGGGCGAGTGCCAGCGTGGCCGGCAGCACCCGGCGGGCCGGGTGGCGGCGCGGTGGCCGGGTGGGCAGCGGCGACCCGCCGCGCGTCGCGGACGCTGACGGCCGGATGCGCATCGGCGGCTCCCGGGTCCCGTGCGGTACGCCGCACGCCTCACCCGGTCCAACGAGAAGCCCCCGGCGACGACGCGGTCACGTCGTCGCCGGGGGCCGGCCGTCCCGGGTCAGCGCGGGGCGGCGAAGTCCTGCGTCCAGTACGGCCCGTTGCCGTTGGCCACCCCGACGCCGATCTCGGTGAACGCGCAGTTGAGGATGTTGGCCCGGTGACCGGGACTGTTCATCCAGGCGTCCATCACCGCGGCCGGGGTCTGCTGGTTCCAGGCGACGTTCTCGCCGTAGGTGCGCCAGGCGTAGCCGGCCCGGTCCAGCCGCTGCCCGGCGTTGCTGCCGTCGCTGCCGGTGTGCGTCATGGTCTTGTGGTCGGCCTGGTCCTGGCTGTGCTGCTGGGCGGCGAGGGTCAGCTTGGCGTCGACGGTGACGGCCGCGCAGCCGGCCTTGGCCCGCTCGGCGTTGACCAGGTCGACGACCTGCTGGGTCTGGCTGCCCCCACCGCCGCCGCTGACCGCAGCCCGGGTGGTGGGGGGCGCTGCCGGGGCCACGGTGCCGGAGCCACCCCGGGCGGTCTGCCGCGACGCCGCCTGGGTCCGGCTCGGGGTGGGCGTCGGCGTGGCGGTCCGGCTCGGTGACGGGCTCGCCGACGTCGGTGACGGGCTCGGTGACGCGCTGGGGGAGGCCGGGGCGCTGCTACTCGGGGCGGTGTCGGTGATGACGGGCGCGGTGGCCACCGGCTCGTCGAGGGCGGCCCGGTCGGTGTTCCCGTCGTCGGGCAGCAGCACCGCGCCGATGCCGAGGCTCACCACGAGGGTCGCCGCCGCGGCGGCACCGCCGATGAGCACCGGGCGTCGCGACCGTCGCCGGGTACGACCGGTCGCGGCCAGACCGTCGACCGGTCCGACCGCCGGGATGGCCGCGGTGGCGTCCCGCAGGTCGGCGCGCACCGGCCCGACGGCGGCCGGGTACGCCTGCCGCCCGTCGTGTCCGGCCGGCGCGTCGGCCCGGGGGTCGTCCGGCCCGGCGGCCCGGTCCACCCCGTCGTGCCACGGCCCGGCCTGTGGCTGGGCCCACCGGTCGGCCCCGTCACCGGGCCACGACCCGCCCTGCCGGTCCGGCCCGGCGGCCGGCTGGCCCTGCCACGTGCCGGCCGGGTCGTCCTGCCCGCCCTGCCACGTGCCGGCCGGGTCTTCCTGCCCGCTCTGCCACGGGTGTTCCGGCTCGCCGTGCCCGGCCGGCCAGCTGCGGGGCTGCCCGTCCTGCCAGGAGGCGGCCTGCTCGTCCGGCCACCGGCCGGCCCGGTCGTCCCGCGCGCTCTGCCAGGCCTCGGCCCGGTCGGCCTGCTCGTCCGGCCACGGTCCGGTCCGGCCGTCCTGCCATGCGCCGGCCGGGTCGCCCTGCCACTCGCCGGTCTGGTTGCCCTGCCATGCGCCGGCCGGGTCGCCCTGCCACTCGCCGGTCTGGTTGCCCTGCCATGCGCCGGCCGGGTCGCCCTGCCACTCGCCGGTCTGGTTGCCCTGCCACTCGCCGGTCCGGTCGTCCTGCCACGTTCCGGCCGGTTCGTCCCGACCGGCCGACCACCGCTCGGCCTGCCACGCGTCTTCCTGGTGGGCGGCGTTCCGGTCGTCCGGACGGGCGGCGGTCTGCTCGGTGGCGTCCCACTGCCCGGCGGGCCCGGCGTTCCAGCGGCCGGTGGGTGCGTCCTGCCAGCCGGTCTGCTCGCCCTGCCACGGCTGACCGGCCGGCGCGTCGGCCCACCGGTCGGCGGCAGGGGGCGGGGTGCCCCCGGCGGGCCCGGTCGCGGCGTCCGCCCCGGCGGGGCCCGGCTGCGCCGGTGCGTCCGCGGCCGGGTCGTCGCCGAAGAGGTACGCCGAGCGGGGGGCGGGGCGGTCGGTCAGCCAGGCCGGGTCGTCCGTCGACGGCTGCGGCCGTCGGTATGCGGCGTCCGGGTCGTTCGGGTCGGTCCAGCCGTACACGCCTGTCGCCTCCACGGGTCGCTTGCGGGCCGGGGTGACGCTACGGCGGCCACGGAACAGCGGCAATGTGGCTAAGGAAGAGTTAAGGAGGGACGACCGTCCAGGGTCACCGTACCTGTCCGGGAAGGCGTAGAGTCAAGGAGTCCGGACAGAGAGTGTCCGAGCCTTGCGGCCCCCTCAGCAAGTGCACAGGGCAGACGTGGAGATGATCTACGGCCTGCGAGAACTTGACGAACGAGGGGTTATCGCTCAATATGTAGGTGTCGCCAGTCGCGCCCAGCCACGCCCGGATTTCGATGGCCTGGTAGTAGTCGCGAACACGAAATGGGCGCGCGTTGGCCGGCTTTTCCGGCAGCGCATATCAAGGAGTCAGCATGGCGAAGGCCCTCTACGGCCACGTAGGTGCAGCGCCCGACCGGCGTCTGCTCGACGAGGTCACCCGACTGCGTTCCAGGGTCCAGGCCCTGGAGTTCGAGATCACGCGCCTGCGTGCCGACAACGATCGGCTCGCGGCGGCTGCGGCGGAGGTGGACGACCTCCTCCGGCTGGCCGAGCCGGCGCTCACCTGATCGTCGGGTACGCAGAAAACTGAACAGCACCACCGCGAAAAAGCGCGCCGACACTTTCGTGCCGGCGCGCAGTGCTGTCCGCCACATATTTCTCCGCTCACCAATTCACGATCTTGCGAACCGATGTGGCGTGGGCCACCCCGATCAATTCCACCCCCGCACGGCGGTCGGCCGGCGGTGCCGGGGCGGGTCGCGTGCCGGTCGCCGCGTACCTACGGGTTAGTCTGCGGGTTCACCAGGTCCGCGCAGCCCGCGACGCCTGCGGTGGCCACCGGACGAGGATCGGACAGGTGCATCTCAAGAGTCTGACGGTGAAGGGGTTCAAGTCCTTCGCCTCCGCCACGACGTTGAAGCTGGAGCCCGGGATCACCTGCGTGGTCGGCCCGAACGGCTCCGGCAAGTCCAACGTCGTCGACGCGATCGCCTGGGTGCTGGGCGAGCAGGGCGCCAAGGCGCTGCGCGGCGGCAAGATGGAGGACGTCATCTTCGCCGGCACCGCCGGGCGGGCGCCGCTGGGCCGGGCCGAGGTCACCCTCACCATCGACAACACCGACGGCGCGCTGCCGATCGAGTACACCGAGGTCTCCATCACCCGCCGGATGTTCCGCTCCGGCGAGAGCGAGTACGAGATCAACGGCGACTCCTGCCGGCTGCTCGACATCCAGGAGCTGCTCAGCGACTCCGGCATCGGCCGGGAGATGCACATCATCGTCGGCCAGGGCCGGCTCGACGGCATGCTGCACGCCAAGCCGGAGGACCGCCGCTCGTTCATCGAGGAGGCGGCCGGGGTCCTCAAGCACCGCAAGCGCAAGGAGAAGGCGCTGCGGAAGCTCGACGCGATGCAGACGAACCTCAACCGGCTGACCGACCTCACCGCCGAGCTGCGCCGTCAGCTCAAGCCGCTGGGCCGACAGGCCGAGGTGGCCCGCCGGGCCGCCGCCATCCAGGCCAACCTGCGCGACGCCCGGCTCCGGCTGCTCGCCGACGACCTGCACACCCTGCGGGCCACCCTCGACAAGGAGATCGCCGACGAGACGGCGCTGCGCCAGCGGCGCGAACAGATCGAGGGCGAACACGCCGAGGTCCAGGGCCGCCTCGGCGAGCTGGAGGCCGCGCTCGCCGAGGACGCGCCGCTGCTCGCCGCCGCCCAGGACACCTGGTACAAGCTCTCCGCGCTCTCCGAACGGTTCCGCTCGGTGGAGCAGGTGGCCCGGGAACGGCTGCGCCACCTCAGCGCCACCGGCGACGACGAGCGCCCCGGCCGCGACCCCGACCAGTTGGAGGCCGAGTCGCAGCGGGTCCGCGAGCAGGAGGAGGAGCTGCGCGCGGCGCTCACCGACGACCAGATCCGGCTCGCCGAGGCCGTCGAGCACCGGCAGGAGCTGGAACGCCAGCTCGCCGCCGCCGAACGGGAACTGGTCGCCGCCGCCAAGGCGATCGCCGACCGGCGGGAGGGGCTGGCCCGGCTGACCGGGCAGGTGAACTCGGCGCAGGCGCGGACCACGAGCGCCGGTGAGGAGATCGAGCGGCTCGCCGCCGCCCACGCCGACGCCCTGGCCCGCGCCGACCAGGCCCAGGCCGAGCTGGACGCGGTCGCCGAACAGTCCACCGAGGCCGACCGGGACAACGCCGAACTGGACGACCGGCACGCCGAGGCGGTGGCCGCCCACGAGCGGGCGCAGGCCACCGTCCGGGCGCTGGCCGACACCGAGCGGGCCGCCGAGAAGGACGCCGCGACGTGGAAGGCCCGCGAGGAGGCGCTCGCTCTGGGGCTGCGCCGCAAGGACGGTGCCGGGGCGCTGCTCGCCCGCGCCGACGAGGTGCCCGGCCTGTTGGGCAGCCTGGCCGGGTTGCTCACCGTCGCCGCCGGCCACGAGGCGGCGCTCGCCGCGGCGCTCGGCGGGCTGGCCGACGCGGTCGCGGTCACCGGTGTCGACGAGGCCGTCGAGGCGATGCGGCTGCTGAAGATCTCCGATGCCGGCCGGGCGGGCCTGCTGGTCGGCAGCCCCGCCGGCCCCGGCATGACCGGCTCCGCCGACGCGCTGCGCCCCCGGCTTCCGGAGACCGCCCGGTGGGCACCGGACCTGGTGGAGTGCGCCCCCGAGCTGCGTCCCGCCGTACACCGGGCGCTGCGCGACGTGGCGCTGGTCGACGACCTCGCCGCCGCCGCCGAGCTGGTCGCGGGCAACCCGGAGCTGCGCGCGGTCACCCCGGACGGCGACGTGGTCGGGGCGTACGCGGCGGCCGGCGGGTCGGCCAAGGCGGCCAGCTTCATCGAGGTGCAGGCCGCCGTGGAGGAGGCCCGCACCAACCGGCACACCGCCGAGCGGACGGCCGCCGAGCTGCGCGAACAGTTGGTCGACGCGCGGGCCGAGGTGGCCGCCGCGAAGGAGGCGGTGCAGCACGCCGCCGCCGCCAAGCGGGAGGCGGAGAGCCACCGCAACGCCGCCGCCCGTCGGCTGGCCGAGCTGGGTGCGGCGGCCCGGTCGGCGAAGGCGGAGACCGACCGGCTCGGCGAGAGCCGGTCCCGCGCCGAGGCGGCCCGGGAACGTGACCTGGCCGCCCTCGCCGAGCTGGCGGAACGGCTGCGGCTCGCCGGGGACACCCCGATCGACGCGGAACCCTCCACCGAGGAACGGGACCAGCTCGCCGCGATGGTGCCCCGGGCCCGGCAGAACGAGATGGAGGTCCGCCTCGCGGTGCGTACCGCCGAGGAGCGGGTCGCCTCGATCGCCGGCCGGGCCGACTCGCTGGCCCGGCAGGCCTCCGCCGAACGGGCGGCCCGGGAGCGGGCGGCGGCCCGGCGGGCGGCCCGGACCCGGGGCGCGGCGATCGCCCGCGCCGTGGTCGGTGGGGCCCGCGAGGCGCTGACCCGGCTCGGCACCTCCATCGCGCGGGCCGAGGAGCACCGCGACGCGGTCGCCCGGGAACGCGCCGCCCGGGAGGCCGAACTCCAGGAGGTACGCGGCGCGGCGAAGCGGCTCGGCGCGGAGCTGGAGCGGCTGACCAGCCAGGTGCACCGGGACGAGGTGGCCCGCGCCGAGCAGCGGCTGCGCATCGAGCAGTTGGAGGCCAAGGCCGCCGAGGACTTCGGCCTGGACGTGGAGACCCTGGTCGCCGAGTACGGCCCGACCCAGCCCGTGCCGCCGACCCCGGTGGACGTGGCGGCGGCCGAACGCGACGGCCTGCCGGTGCCGGAGCCGGTCCGTTACGAGCGACCGGTGCAGGAGAAGCGGGCCGCCAAGGCGGAACGGGAACTGGCCCTGCTCGGCAAGGTCAACCCGCTCGCGTTGGAGGAGTTCGCCGCCCTGGAGGAGCGCTTCAAGTTCCTCTCCGAGCAGCTGGAGGACCTCAAGGCCACCCGGCGTGACCTGCTCACCGTGGTCAAGGACGTCGACGAGCGCATCCTGGAGGTCTTCGCCAGCGCGTTCGCCGACACGGCCCGCGAGTTCGAGCAGGTCTTCACGGTGCTCTTCCCCGGTGGCGAGGGCCGGTTGATCCTCACCGAGCCGGACGACCTGCTCACCACCGGTGTGGAGGTGGAGGCCCGGCCGCCCGGCAAGAAGATCAAACGGCTGTCGCTGCTCTCCGGCGGCGAGCGGTCGCTGACCGCCGTGGCGATGCTGGTGGCGATCTTCCGGGCCCGGCCCAGCCCGTTCTACATCATGGACGAGGTGGAGGCGGCCCTCGACGACGTGAACCTGGGCCGGTTGATCACCCTGCTGGCCCAGTTGCGGGAGAAGAGCCAGCTCATCGTCATCACCCACCAGAAGCGGACCATGGAGATCGCCGACGCGCTCTACGGCGTGACCATGCGCAGCGGCGTCACCCAGGTGATCAGTCAACGGCTCAACCGGACCGACGCCGAGCGGTCCGACGGACACGAGGAGAATCAGTAGTGGCACGGGAACGGCCGACGGCGCTCCTGCTCGACTTCGACGGCGTGCTGCGGCACTGGGACCCGGCGGTGGCCGCCGACGTCGAACGGGAGTACGGCCTCGCCGCCGGGGTGCTCGGCGAGATCGCCATGCACTGGGGGCGGCTGCAACCGGTGCTGACCGGGCAGGTCAGCCACGCCGACTGGATGTCCAGTGTGGTCGACGCGCTGAGCGAGTCGGTCGGCCCGCAGCGGGCGCGGGCGGCCGTGGAGCAGTGGCAGCGCTACCGGGGTGAGGTCGACGCCGACGTGCTGGCCCTCGTCCGCGAGGCGCGGGCCGCCGGCATCCGGGCCGGGCTGGGCACCAACGCCACCGACCTGCTCGACACCGACCTCGCCGAGCTGGGCCTGGTCGGCGAGCTGGACGTGGTGGTCAACTCCTCGGTCGTCGGGGTGCACAAGCCGGCGAAGGAGTACTTCCAGGCCGCCTGCGCCGCCCTGGAGACCCCGCCCGCCCGGGTGCTCTTCGTCGACGACGAGGACTGGGCGATCCGGGGGGCGCGGGCGGCCGGACTGTCGGCGTACCGGTGGAGTGGGCCGGAGGGACTGCGCTACCTGCGGGCGGCGCTGGGGCTCTGACCCCCGGCGGGGCCGGTCGGCGGCGGGGTCACTCGCCGGTGACCCCGTCGAGGCGTTCCCGGAGCAGGTCGGCGTGGCCGTTGTGCCGGGCGTACTCCTCGATCAGGTGCAGGTAGACCCAGCGCAGGCTGAAGGTCCGTTTCTTGGCGCCGACCTCGGTGAACGTCTCGTCGAGCGAGCGGCCGACGGTGGCGGCCCGGGCCAGGGTGACCTGCTCGTGGTAGGTGGCGAAGTCGGCCTCGGCGTCGGCGTGGGTCACGTCGAGGTCGGCGTCCGGGTTCTCGGGTGTGCCGTACGGGTAGTCGACCTGGTGCCCGGCGAAGTTCTCCCGGAACCACCAGGACTCCACCTCGCCCAGGTGGCGGACCAGGCCGAGCAGGGTCAGTGTCGACGGCTGCACGCTCGGGGTGCGCAACTGCTCGCCGGTCAGCCCGGCGCACTTGAGCAGCAGGGTCTGCCGGTGGTAGTCGAGCCAGCTCTCCAGCATGGCCCGCTCGTCGCCGACGGGAAGTTCAGGGGTCCGGGTGATCTCCGGTGCACGCCAGGTCATGCCGGCATCCTCGCCGACCGGTCCGACATTCCCCGGACCCCGCCCCGGTCAGGGGACGACGAGGACCGGCCAGCGGCCGGTGCGGACCAGGCGGGTGGCGACGGAACCGACCAGCCGGTGCCCGGCCTGCTCGGAGGAGCCGACCACCACCAGGTCCGCCCGGGACTCGTCGGCCGCCGCCCGCAGCTCGGTGTACGCGTCCCCGCGCCGGCACAGGAACGTCACCGGCAGCCCCAGTTCCTCCGCGCCCCGGCGGCACTCCTGCCGCAGATCGTCGGCGAGTTCGTCGTGGGTCTGCTGGACCGCCCCGGCCACCACCCCCGGCATGAGGGAGACGTAGCCGGCCGGGGCGCTGACGAAGACCACCACCAGCCCGGCGCCCTGCCTGCGGGCCAGCCCCGCCGCGTACGACGCGGCACGTAGCGAGGTCCTGCTGCCGTCGACGCCGACCAGCACCACCCGGGGCCCGTCGGTGCCCCGCTCGAACTCCAGCGGGCGGGCCTGTGGGCCGTACTGTTCACGCTCGACGGGGATGCTCACCTGTCGGTCCCGGTGCGGACCACCGCCGCCCCGCCGCCCGCGGCGACGGCGGACTCCTGCGCGACGGTGTCGGTGACGGCGTCCCCGGTGTGCTGGCGCAGCGGGATCTCCTTGATGAAGATCACCGCGATCAGGGCGATCAGCCCGAACGGGGCGGCGGCCAGGAAGATGTCGCCGGCACCGTGGCCGTAGGCGCTCTCCACCACGATCCGGATCGGGCCCGGCAGGGTGTGCACGTCGGGTAGGACGCCGCCGCTGCCCGAGCCGGAGGCCGGGATGCCCAGGGCGGTGAGGCCGTCGGCGATGTAGTCCTTGACCCGGTGGCCGAGGACCGCGCCGAGCACGGACACGCCGACCGCGCCGCCGAGGCTGCGGAAGAACGCCACCACCGAGCTGGCCGCGCCGAGTTCGTGGGTGCTCACGGTGTTCTGCACGGCGAGGACGAGGTTCTGCATGGTCATGCCGAGCCCGAGGCCGATCAGCGCCATGTAGATGGCGAGGTGCCAGTACGGGGTGTCGTAGCGGATCGTGCCCATCAGCGCGAAGCCGGCGGTGAGCAGCGCGGAACCGGCGACCAGGTAGCGCTTCCACCGGCCGGTCCGGGTGATGATCCGGCCGACGACGACGGAGGAGACCAGCAGGCCGAGGATCATCGGCATGGTCATCAGGCCGGACATGGTCGGGCTCTCGCCCCGGCTGATCTGGAAGTACTGACCCAGGAAGACCGATGCGCCGAACATGCCCACGCCGACGGCGATGCTGGCGACGACGGCGAGGGTGATGGTGCGGTTGCGGAACAGCCGCGGCGGGATCATCGGCTCGCTGGCCCGGTTCTCCACCCGGATGGCGAGCGTGCCGAGCACGACCGCGCCGGTCACCATGACGGCGCTCTGCCAGGAGATCCAGTCGTACTTGTCGCCGGCCAGGGTGACCCAGATCAGCAGGAGCGACACGGCGGCGGTGATCAGGGTCGCGCCCCACCAGTCGATCTTCACCTGGCGCTTGACGACCGGCAGGTGCAGGGTCTTCTGGAGCACCACCAGGGCGGCGATGGCGAACGGCACGCCGACGTAGAAGCACCAGCGCCAGCCGAGCCAGGAGGTGTCGACGATGACGCCGCCGATCAGCGGGCCGCCGATGGTGCCGACGGCCATCACCGCGCCGAGGTAGCCGCTGTACCGGCCGCGCTCGCGGGGCGCGATCATCGTCGCCATGATCACCTGGGCCAGGGCGGTGAGGCCGCCGGCCCCGACGCCCTGGAGCACCCGGCAGGCGATGAGCTGTTCGGTGGACTGGGACAGCCCGGCCAGCACGGAGCCCAGCACGAAGATGGCCAGGGAGAGCTGGACCAGGATCTTCTTGCTGGTCAGGTCGGCGAGCTTGCCCCAGATCGGGGTGGTCGCGGTGGTCGCCAGCAGGGTCGAGGTGACCACCCAGGTGTAGGCGGACTGACCGCCCTTGAGCTCGGTGATGATCCGCGGCAGCGCGTTGGAGACGACCGTGGAGGAGAGGATCGCGACGAACATGCCCAGCAGCAGTCCGGAGAGGGCCTCCAGGATCTGCCGGTGGGTCATCTCGACGCCGGTCGCCCGGGTGGGCGCTGTCGCCTGGGTCATCGTCGCTGCCTCCGCTGGTGGTGAAAAGGGTGCCTCGGGCAACCGTAAGCGTTTGTTGCCTCAAGCAACAACCGGACGTGACGTGGCTCTATTCCCCCGGACCCGGGGCACGACGTCGCCCGACCCGGGGCGCGGCCGGGTTCAGAAGGTCTCGTTGAACCGGTGCATCAGGCGGGCGAACTCCTCGACGTCCCGCTTCGGCCAGGTCTCCATCGACCTGTTGATCTGGTCCATCCGGGCCGACCGGGCCGCGTCGAAGCGCCGGGTGCCCTCCTCGGTCAGCCGTAGCTGCGCCGCCCGCCGGTCGACCGGGTCCGGATCGCGGCGCACCAGGCCCAGCGCCTCCAGCCCCTGGATCTGCCGGCTCAGCGTGCCCTTACCGATACCCAGCTCGGCGGCCAGGTCGGTCAACCGGGTCGACCCGGACCGGC
The DNA here is from genome assembly GCF_049178955.1 of Micromonospora sp. WMMD730. Lineage (NCBI taxonomy): Bacteria > Bacillati > Actinomycetota > Actinomycetes > Micromonosporales > Micromonosporaceae > Micromonospora > Micromonospora sp. WMMD730. Next base: position 5,697,791 of record NZ_JBMHML010000002.1, on the reverse strand, counting down.
GCAGCCACAGCAGCAGGCCGTACGCGTTGGGCTCCAGGTTGGGGTGCACCTCCCGGGCGATCTCCCAGGACAGCGCCCGGCCCCGGCGGAGCAACGCGGTCAGTTCGTGCTCCAGCACGCGCAGTGTCTCCGGCAGATGATCGTCCACGGCACCGAGGGTACGTGGCGCGGGTCACTTCGCCGAGGAGAGCCGCTGCCGGGCCACCTCACGCAGGTGCCCGTCGCTGGTGGTGCCCTCGATCAGCACCACCGCCTCCCGCCCGGTGTGGCGCAACGTGCTCACCGCGTTGCCGAAGTACGGGCCGGCGAGCTTCTTCCAGCGCACCGTCGGGCGGCGTACCCCGGCGGAGCGGGCCAGCGCCCGGGTGGCCGCCGCCGGCCCCGCGCTCCAGCCCAGCTTCATCAGCGGGCGCATCGCCGCCGGCACCTGGTTGTGGATCGGGGAGCAGGTGAGCTGGTGCACCGGGGTGCGTACCGCCGGGTCGTCGAACCGGGCGCGGGCCACGTACGAGTGGTGCACATCGCCGGAGAGCACGCTGATCGACGCCGGCGCCGGGTAGGCGGGCCCCGCGCCGACCCGGTCCCCGGTGCTGCCCGGCTCGCCGCTGCCCAGCCGCACGAACAGCGCGCCGAGGGCGTCGAACGAGCGGCGGAACGCGGCCCAGTGCTCCAGGTCCAGCGCCCGGCGCAGCTTCTCGGCCAGCCCGGCGACCCACGGCCTGCCGGAGTCGGCCAGCTTCTCGTTCCACGCCTCCACGTGGTGGATGCCCGGCGGCAGCAGCCAGGGCAGCGACGCGCCGACCACCAGGTGGTCGTAGACCCCGTGGGCCCGGTCCAGGAACCAGGACCACTCGCCGGCCGGCAGCATCGACCGGGCACCCGGTTCGAGTACCCGGCTGCACCTGTTGTCCAGCATGACCAGCCGGGTCCGGCCCAGGTCCAGCGCGTAGCTCCACTGGTACTGCACGGCCCGCCAGCGCTCGGTGTCGTGCGCCTCGTCGGCCTCCTTGTCCACCCGCTCGCCGAACTCGCGAAGCACCGTGGTGGCGTCCTCGGCGGCGACCACCTTGGCGTAGAGCGGGTCGGCGGCGATCTCGTCCGGGGCGAGGTTGCCCAGGTGCTGGTAGACCCAGTAGGAGGCCAGGCCGCTGCGGATCCGCTCGGCCCACCAGGCCTGCTGGCGCATGTCGGCCCGCCACGACTTCGAGGTGTTCCAGTCGTCGATCACCTCGTGGTCGTCGAAGATCATCACGCTCGGCACGGTGGAGAGCAGCCAGCGGATCTCCGGGTCGCGCCACGACTCCAGGTAGAGCTTGGTGTACTCGTCGAAGCTGACCACCTGGTCGGCCGGGGCGTCCTTCGGCCGCCGCCGACGCCGCTTGAGCAGCCGCCGGACCGTGGGCGAGGTGACGTCGGCGTAGACCTGGTCACCGAGCAGCACCAGCAGGTCGGGCAGATCGCCCGGGTCGGGCGCGGCCATCAGCCGCCGGGCGTACGCGTCCAGCGCGTCCGGGGGCAGCTTGCGGGTGGTGTTGTGCTGGGTGGTCTCGCGGCACGACCCGAAGATCAGGCTCACCGGCTGGTCCCGGTCGTCGGCCGCCCTGGTCCGGATCACGCTGGGCGGGAACCCGTCGCGGGCCACCGGCCAGACCAGCTCGTCGTCGACCAGCACCTCGTAGGTGGTGGCGTGGTCCGGGGTCAGCCCCTCCACCACCACCAGCGCGTAGTGGTGCTCGTACGCGGAGAAGGTCGGCGCGGAGCCGGTGGCGCCGTCGGCCGTGCGGACGGTGACCACCGCGGGCCCGCTGGTCTCGACCCACACCGTCGCCCGGGTGTCGACGACCCGGCGCAGCAACGGGCCGATGAGCAGACGTGGCTCGGGCATGGGTGGCACCTCCGAGGAGAAGACGGTTCATCTCTGCTACCCCGTGGGCGGGTGGGTCACCCCCGGCAGCGGCGAGCGTACCCGCAGCTCGCCCGGGTCTGGAGGCGGTGAGTGGGACGCGGTCGTCGGCATCTGACAGGATTTCGGCATGACGGACTACCTCCTCGTCGCACTGGCCCTGCTCGGCGTGCTGATCCTCGGCGGCCTCGGCCTGGTCGTGCCCCGGCTGCGTCGGCGTGCCGCACCCCCGCTGCCGCAGACCGAGGTCGACACCCGGGCCGAGGAGGACCTGGCCGGGCCACCCGTCGAGGCGGCCGAATCCGACCTGTCCACCGGCGTGCTGGTCGAGCCGCCGGTGGCGACGGCCCCGCCGCTGGAGGTTCCCGAGCCGACCGCCGGCCGGCTGGTCCGGCTGCGGTCCCGGCTGGCCCGCTCGCAGAACGCCTTCGGCAAGGGCCTGCTCGGCCTGCTCGCCCGCGACCACCTCGACGAGGACGCCTGGGAGGAGATCGAGGACAGCCTGATCACCGCCGACGTCGGCATCGACGCCACCCGGGACATCGTCGACCGCCTCCGCGAGCGGACCCGGGTGCTCGGCACCCGCTCCGCCGGTGAGCTGCGCGACCTGCTCGCCACCGAGCTGGTCACCGCGCTCGACCCGGGCCTGGACCGGTCGCTGCGCACCACCGGCCGCGACGGCGTGCCGGCGGTGCTGCTGGTGGTCGGGGTCAACGGCGCGGGCAAGACCACCACCTGCGGCAAGATCGCCCGGGTGCTGGTCGCCGACGGACGCTCGGTCACCCTCGGCGCGGCCGACACCTTCCGGGCCGCCGCCGCCGACCAGCTGGAGACCTGGGGCGGCCGGGTGGGCGCCGAGACGGTCCGGGGCGCCGAGGGCGCCGACCCGGCCAGCGTGGCCTTCGACGCGGTCCGCCGGGGCATCGACGCCGGCACCGACACCGTGCTCATCGACACCGCCGGCCGGTTGCAGAACAAGATCGGCCTGATGGACGAGCTGGGCAAGGTCAAGCGGGTGGTGGAGAAGCACGGCCCGATCGACGAGACGCTGCTGATCCTGGACGCCACCACCGGGCAGAACGGGCTGGAACAGGCCCGGGTCTTCACCGAGGTGGTGAACGTGACAGGCGTGGTGTTGACCAAGCTCGACGGGACGGCCAAGGGCGGCATCGTGATCGCCGTCCAGCGCAAGCTCGGCATCCCGGTCAAGCTGGTCGGCCTCGGCGAGGGCGCGGACGATCTGGCCCCCTTCGACCCGGCGCAGTTCGTCGACGCGCTGCTCGGCGCCGAGCCGCTCGCCCGGGACGCGTAACCTCGCGGTGAGCAACGACGATCGCGCGTACGCCGGGTGGCGTGACCCCCGCCATGCGGCGCCGGGCCTGGGGAGACCGTACGTGACCTCGCAGGAGATCCCGCTGCACGGCGGGAACGTGAGCACCGTCGTCCGGGTCGGCGACACCGTCCGACGCAACGCCGGCCCGTGGACGCCCTCGGTGCACGCCCTCCTGCGCCACCTGGAGTACGTCGGGTTCACCGGCGCTCCCCGGGCGCTGGGCATGGACGAGCGCAACCGGGAGGTGCTGTCCTACCTCGAAGGGGAGTGCGGGGAGTACCCGCTGGCCCCGCACTGGGTCACCGACGAGGCGCTGGTGACGGTGGCGACCATGCTGCGGATGTTCCACGACGCCCAGTACGGTTTCGCCCCGCCGCCCGGCGCGGTCTGGCGCTCGTTCGGGCCGCCGCCACCGGACACCGAGGTGATCTGCCACCACGACGCCGCCCCGCACAACGTGATCTGGCGGCCCGACGGCACCCTCGGCCTGATCGACTTCGACCTCGCCTCGCCCGGGGCCCGGATCTACGACGTGGCGTACGCGGCGTGGACCTGGGTGCCGATCTTCGCCGACCGGGACTCGATCACGCTCGGCTGGAAGCACCCGGACCGGCCGCGCCGGCTGCGGCTCTTCGCCGACGCGTACGGGCTGATCCCCCGGGACCGGCACCGGCTGATCCGGACCATCCGCAAGCGGATCGTCGACCACGTGGAGGGCATCCGGCGGATGGCGGCGGCGGGGGAGCCGGCGTTCGTCCGGATCGTGCACAAGGGTCACCTCCGTCGCCCGATGCGCGATCTGCGCCTGCTCGACTACGAACGGCACACCCTGGAGTACGCCCTGCGCTGACGACCGCAACGGGGAAAGAGTGGCCGTTCGTTGCCGGAACGGCCACTCTTTCGTATCCGGAGTTTCATGATCGAGGTTCTTCACACGCCGGAAACAACCCGTCACGTGTCGGAAATCGAGGGGTGTCGGTCCAGGAAACAGCAGCCGGCCAAGCTTCCGCGCAACCGGCGTACGGGCGACGCTGCCCCGGAAGCCGCGAAGGAGGGAACTTCACCTTTAGGAGGCCAGCGTGCCTGAAGCACCGACGATCGACGGCGGCAACACCGTTTGGCTGCTGGTTTCGACCGCTCTCGTGCTGCTCATGACCCCCGGACTGGCGCTGTTCTACGGCGGCCTCAACCGGGCCAAGGGCGTGCTCAACATGATGATGATGAGCTTCTCCGCCATCGGGCTCATCTCTGTTCTGTGGTGGTTCTACGGTTTCAGCATTGCTTTCGGGACCGACGTCAACGGTTTCTGGGGCGACCCCGGTGCGTACCTGGGCACCAAGACCTTCCTCGCCGAGACCGACCTGTGGGGCGCCACGGCGGAGAACCCCAGCGGCATCGGCGTCCCGCTGTACGTGTTCATGGCGTTCCAGATGGTCTTCGCGGTGATCACCGTCGCGCTGATCAGCGGTGCGATCTCCGACCGGGCCAAGTTCGGCGGCTGGCTGCTGTTCGCCTTCGGCTGGGCCACCCTGGTCTACTTCCCCGTCGCCCACTGGGTGTGGGGCGGCGGCATCATCGGCGCCAAGATCCACGCGCTCGACTTCGCCGGTGGTACCGCGGTGCACATCAACGCCGGTGCGGCGGCCCTGGCCGTCGCCCTGGTGCTCGGCAAGCGGCTCGGCTGGCCGCGTGAGGGCATGAAGCCGCACAACATCCCGCTGGTCGCGCTCGGCGCCGGCCTGCTGTGGTTCGGTTGGTTCGGCTTCAACGCCGGGTCGGAGCTCACCGTCGACTCGGTCGCCGGGCTGGCCTTCATCAACACCCAGCTCGCCACCGCCGCGGCGGTGCTCGGCTGGATCGCGGTGGAGTGGATCAAGGACAAGAAGCCGACCATGGTCGGTGCCTCGTCCGGTGCCGTCGCCGGTCTGGTCGCCATCACCCCGGCCTGCGGGTTCATCGCCCCCTGGGCGGCCGTCCTGCTCGGCATCGTCGCCGGTGTGGTCTGCGCCCTGGCCATCAGCCTGAAGTACAAGCTCGGCTACGACGACTCGCTCGACGTGGTCGGCGTGCACTTCGTCGGCGGTTGGATCGGGTCGCTGTGGCTCGGCCTGTTCGCCACCAACTCGGTCAACGCCGCGATCAGCGACGTGGTCGGCGCCTCCGACGGCCTGTTCTACGGCGGCGGCGTGACCCAGTTCGGCCGCCAGGCCCTCGCCGGCCTGATCGTGACCGCCTGGTCCTTCGGGGTCGCCTGGGTGCTCGCCTTCGTCATCGACAAGACCCTCGGTTTCCGGGTCAAGGCCGAGGACGAGGTCGAGGGTATCGACATCAGCGAGCACGCGGAGAGCGGTTACGACCTCTCCCCGAGCACCGGCGGTGCCGGTGGCGGGGCGTTCGCGATGGCCGGGATCACCCCGGGTGGCGCGAAGGCCTCCGAGCCGGCCGCCGCGCCGGTGGACGAGAAGGTCGCCGGTTAACGTTCGGAGAATGGAGGGCATGGACATGAAGCTGGTGACCGCGGTCATCAAGCCGTACCAACTGGACGCGGTGAAGGAGGCCCTGCACGCTCTCGGCGTTGCCGGCCTGACCGTCAGCGAGGTCCAGGGGTACGGGCGTCAGAAGGGGCACACCGAGGTTTACCGGGGTGCCGAGTACACGGTCGAGTTCCTGCCCAAGATCCGGGTCGAGGTGCTCACCGACGAGATGGACGTCGACAAGGTCGTCGACGCGATCGTGGCCGCCGCCCGTACCGGCAAGATCGGTGACGGCAAGGTCTGGGTGACCGGCGTGGAAGAGGTCGTCCGGGTCCGTACCGGCGAGCGCGGCCTCGACGCCCTGTAGGAGGACCTGTAGATGACCCCGTCGACCAGGAGGAACGCGTCGGACGACAGCACCGACGCAGGGACGGACCTCCTGGTCGACGGGGTCGTCGGGGTTCCCGCGGGCATCGGCGAACCGGCCCGGCTCGCCCGGGCCGGGGCGTTCGACGCCTGGCTGCACGGCCTGCTGCCGGCCCGGGAGGGCATCGCGCTGATCGCCGTCGGCGGCCTCGGCCGTCGGCAGTGCGCACCATACGGGGACCTCGACCTCGTGCTGCTGCACGCCGGGGTGGCCGGGGTGGACGAGTTGGCCGCCTCACTGTGGTACCCGATCTGGGACGCCGGGGTCCGGCTCGACCACTCCGTGCGTACCCTCGCCGAGGCGCTGTCGGTGGCCCAGGACGACGTCAAGGTCGCCCTGGCCCTGCTCGACGCCCGGTTCGTCGCCGGTGACCGGGCGCTGGCCGACACCCTCACCCGGACCGCCACCGACCACTGGCGGCGGACCGCCGTCCGCCAGCTGCCCGCCCTGCGGGAGATCACCGAGGTGCGCTGGCGTACCCACGGTGAACTGGCCTTCCTGCTCGAAGGCGACCTGAAGGAAGCCGCCGGCGGGCTGCGCGACGTGGGCATCCTGCGGGCCATCGCCACCGCCGGGATCACCGACGCGCTGCGTCCCGCCGTCCGCGCCGCCCACCTGCGGCTGCTGGACACCCGCGACGCCCTCCACCAGCAGGTGGGACGCCGGGTCGACCGGCTGGTTGCCCAGGAACGCGCCGGGGTGGCCGCGCTGCTCGGCCTGCGCCAGTCGGCGGCCGAGGCCGCCGAGGCCGGGGCGCGGGCGGACTCCGGCGACGGTGACGCCCTGCTGCGCCGGGTGGCCGGCGACGCGCGCACCGTCAGCCACGCCCTCGACGACGCCTGGCGGGCCGCCGACCGGCTCCGCTCCGGCCGTCGCCGGGGCACCGACGGCCGGCCGCTGCGCCGCCCGGTCGCCCGGGACGTGGTCGAGCACGACGGGGAACTGGTGCTCGCCCGGACCGCCATCGGGGCCCGCCCCGACCCGAGCCTGTCGCTGCGGATCGCCGCCGCCGCAGCCACCCACCGGCTGCCGATCGCGCGGGCCACCTGCGAGTGGCTGGCCGCGTACTGCCCGCCGCTGCCCGCGCCCTGGCCGCCGGCCGCCCGGGCCGCGTTCGTCACCCTGCTCGGCGCCGGCCCCGGCCTGGTGCCCGCCTGGGAGACCTGCGACCGGTACGGCCTGATCGACGGCTGGCTGCCCGAGTGGACCCGGATGCGCAGCCTGCCCCAGCACAACCCGGTGCACCGGTTCACCCTCGACCGGCACCTGGTGCAGGCCGCGTACGAGGCGAGCCGGCACACCCGCGACGTCGAGCGCCCCGACCTGCTGCTGATCGGCGCGTTCCTGCACGACATCGGCAAGGGGTTGGACGGCGACCACTCCACCGTCGGCGCGCCGCTGGCCGAGGCGGTGGCCACCCGGATCGGCCTGCCCGCCGAGGAGGCGGCGCTGATCGGCACGCTGGTCCGGCTGCACCTGCTCCTGCCCGACGTGGCGACCCGCCGCGACCTGTCCGACCCGAAGACGATCGCCGGGGTGGCCGAGCGGGTCGGCGACACCACCACGCTGGAGCTGCTGCACGCCCTGGTGCTGGCCGACGCCGCCGCCACCGGCCCGGCCGCCTGGTCCGGGTGGAAGGGGCGGCTGATCGCCGAGCTGGTCGCCCGGGTGCGGACCACCCTGGACACGGGCGTGGTGCCCGCCCCGCCGGCCCCCGACCCGGCGCTGGTCTCCGGGCCGCTGCCGGTCGTACACCTGACCGAGGACCGGGTGGCGGTGGCCGCGGCCGACCGGCGGGGGCTGCTCGCCACGGTCGCCGGTTGCCTGGCCCTGCACCGGCTGGAGGTGATCTCGGCGGACGCCGCCACGGTCGACGGCCGGGCCCTGGTCGAGTGCCGGGTGCAGCCGCGCTACGGGCTGGCCCCGGACCCGATCGCGCTCAGCGCCGATCTGCGGCGCGCGGTCACCGGTGACGTCTCGGTGACCCAACGGCTGCGCGGCCGGGCGCTGGCCGCCCGCAGCGGGGGAGCGGCCCCCCGGGTCGTCTGGCACCGGGAGGCGGCCACCGACGCGGTCCTGCTGGAGCTGCGCGCCGCCGACGCGGCCGGCCTGCTCTACCGGGTCACCTGCGCGCTGGACGAGGCCGGGGCGCAGGTGCGCGCCGCCCGGATCTCCACCCTCGGCGGTGACGTGGTCGACGCGTTCTACCTGGTCGGTGGCTGGCCGTCGGACGAGCAGCGGGACCACATCGAGGCCGCCGTCCTCGCCGCCGTGTAGGACCGCCGGCCGGAGGCGGTGCCGCCCGCCACCTGGTGCCGGTGGACCTGCCGGGTGCCCGGTGTCCACCGGCCGGGCCGGCGGGCGCGTCGTGGGCGGCCCGCCGCCGGCCGGGCCCCGGGCACGGTGCGGGGCGCGGCGCGCGGGGCCGGAGCGGGCGTGCGGCCGGCGGGCTACCCTAACGGTGGGCTGGACAGCCGGCCCGGCCGCACCTGTGCCCGCCGCTGACGACATACGGGATGTTCGCGTGTTTGACACCTTGAGTGACCGCCTGTCCGGAATCTTCACCAAGCTCCGCGGCAAGGGCCGGCTCACCGACGCCGACATCGACGCCACCGCCCGCGAGATCCGCCTGGCGTTGCTGGAGGCGGACGTCGCGCTGCCGGTGGTGAAGGGCTTCATCGCGAACGTCAAGGAGCGGGCCCGCAGCGCGGAGGTCTCCCAGGCGCTCAACCCGGCCCAGCAGATCGTCAAGATCGTCAACGAAGAGCTGATCAACGTGCTCGGCGGCGAGGGGCGGCGGCTCCAGTTCGCCAAGCAGCCGCCGACCGTGATCATGCTGGCCGGCCTCCAGGGCTCCGGTAAGACCACCCTCGCCGGCAAGCTGGCCCGCTGGCTCAAGGCCCAGGGGCACCAGCCGCTGCTGGTCGCCGCCGACCTCCAGCGTCCCAACGCCGTCGGGCAGCTCCAGGTGCTCGGTGGCCGCGCCGGCGTCGAGGTGTACGCCCCGGAGCCCGGCAACGGCACCGGCGACCCGGTGCAGGTCGCCCGCGCCTCGATCGAGCACGCGAAGCGGGCCGCCCGGGACATCGTCATCGTCGACACCGCCGGCCGGCTCGGCATCGACGCCGAGATGATGCAGCAGGCCGCCGACATCCGGGACGCGGTCGACCCCGACGAGGTCATCTTCGTCATCGACGCGATGGTCGGCCAGGACGCGGTCCGCACCGCCGAGGCGTTCCGCGACGGCGTGGGCATCACCGGTGTGGTGCTGTCCAAGCTCGACGGCGACGCCCGCGGCGGCGCGGCGCTGTCGGTGCGGGAGGTCACCGGCCAGCCGATCCTGTTCGCCTCCACCGGCGAGAAGCTGGAGGACTTCGACGTCTTCCACCCCGACCGGATGGCCAGCCGGATCCTCGGCATGGGCGACGTCCTCACTCTGATCGAGCAGGCCGAGCAGGCCTTCGACACCGATCAGAAGGAGAAGATGACCGCCAAGCTGATGGGCGGCGAGCAGTTCACCCTGGAGGACTTCCTCGACCAGCTCATCGCGGTGCGGCGGATGGGCCCGATCGCCAACGTGCTGGCCATGATGCCCGGCATGGGGCAGATGAAGGACCAGCTCGCCGAGCTGGACGACAAGCACTTCGACCGGGTCACCGCGATCATCAGGTCGATGACCCCGGCTGAGCGGACCAACCCGAAGATCATCAACGGCTCCCGGCGGGCCCGCATCGCCGGTGGCTCCGGGGTCACCGTGATGGACGTCAACCAGCTGCTCAACCGCTTCGCCGACGCGCAGAAGATGATGAAGCAGATGGGCGGCATGATGGGCCTGCCCGGCGGGGGTCGACGCAAGGCCACCAAGTCCCCGAAGAACAAGCGTAAGGGCACCAAGGGCGGCAACCGGCCGCGCAGCGGCGCGGGCGCCGGACTGCCGGGCGGCTTCCCCGGTGGGATGCCGCAGCTCCCGCCGGGGATGGACCCGAACGACCTGGCCGGTGGCCAGGGGCTGCCGCCGGGCTTCAAGCTTCCGAAGATCGACTTCAACAAGCTCGGCAAGGGCGACAACCGGCCCCGCTGACGCGTGTCGGTGGCGGAGGGCGACGACCCGGGCACCTAGGGTGGTCGTCGCCCCTGGGAGGAGATGTCATGACCGCAGCGCCCAGCCTGCCCGAACGGCACGAGTGGACGGTCGACGACCTCGGCGACCTGCCGAAGGACCTTCCGTACGAACTGATCAACGGAAGGTTGATCGTGCCGTCCCCCACGCCGCTACACCAGTTCGTCTGTGCCCGGGTGGTGTTCGCCCTCGAACTCCACTGCCCGGACGACTACTTCGTCAGCATGGACCAGTCCCTGTCGATCGACCGCCGCAACGAACCACGACCGGACGTGGTGGTCATCCGGGTCGAGCAGGCGAACCGTTCGCCGGTGCCGGTCCAGGACGCCCTGCTCGCCGTCGAGGTCATCTCCCCCGAATCGACGATCCGCGACCGGCACGAGAAGGTCCGCATCTACGCCAACGCCGGAGTGGGTGCCTACTGGGTCATCGATCCGCTGCGGGAGAAGATCACCTTTACCGAACTGCTGTTGAGCCCCAAGGACGGCTACGAGCCCAGCGTGGAGACCGACGGCCTGGTCACCATCGACCGGCCCTGGAAGGTGACGCTCGACCTCCCGGCGTGGACGCGGCGTCGGCAGGAGGTCCTCGAACGGGCGCGGAAGTGATCGGGTAGGACTGTGCGCATGGCTCTGCATGTGCGCGGTGTGCTCCTGCCCGACGACGAGGTCCGGGACGTCTGGCTCGACGGCGACCGGGTCACCTTCGACCCGGTGCCCGACGCCGAGACGGTCGCCGACTCCGGGTTCGTGCTGCCCGGCCTGGTCGACGCCCACTGCCACCTCGGCATCGCCCGGGGCGCCACCCCGGTCACCTCCCTCGACCAGGCCCGCACGTTGGCCCGTACCGACCGGGACGCCGGGGTGCTCGCGCTGCGCGACGCCGGTTCGCCGTACCCGTACCCCGAACTCGACGACGAACCGGACCTGCCGCGACTGGCCCGCGCCGGGCGGCACGTCGCCCCGCCGAAGCGCTACCTGCGTGACATCGGCCTGGAGGTCGACGCGGCGGAGGTGACCGCGGCGGTCACCGCGCAGGCCGCCGCCGGCAACGGCTGGGTCAAGCTGGTCGGTGACTGGATCGACCGGGGCGTCGGCGACCTCGCCCCGGCCTGGGACGCCGACACGATGGCCGCCGCCGTGGCCGCCGCGCACGCCGCCGGGGTACGCGCGGCGGTGCACACGTTCAGCGAGTCGGCCGTGGAGATCATGGTGAAGGCCGGGGTGGACTCGGTGGAGCACGGCACCGGGCTGAGCCTCGACCTGATCGACCTGATGGCCCGGCAGGGCACCGCGCTGGTCCCCACGATGATCAACATTCGGACCTTCGGGGGCATCGCCGCCGCGGCCCGCCCCAAGTTCCCCGGCTACGCCGACCACATGCTCGCCCTGCGCGACCGCTTCCCCGAGGTGGTGCGTGCCGCCCACGAGGCCGGGGTGCCGATCTACGTGGGCACCGACGCGGGCGGCGGCATCGACCACGGGCTGGCCGCCGAGGAGATGCTGCTGCTGCACGAGCAGGCCGGCATGCCCGCCGTGGACGTCCTCGCCGCCGCCTCCTGGCGGGCCCGACAGTGGCTCGGCTTCCCCGGCCTGGTCGAGGGCGGCCTGGCGGACCTGGTCGTCTACCCCGAGGACCCGCGCCGCGACCTGCGGGTGGTCCGGACGCCCAGCCGGATCGTCCTGCGCGGCCGGGTGGTCCGCTGACCGGCCGGGTCGCCCGTGGCCGGCCCGCGCGCCGGTTGCGCCGCCGACCACGGTGGTCGACGGCCACGGACGCCGCTCAGCGTACGTCGAGTTCGTACTCGGCCTCGACCCAGAACCGCGCGCCGTCGTGCCCGGCGAAGGTCAGGCGGTGCGTGCCCGGCGCCGGCGGCGGCACCAGCCCCCACAGGCCCCAGCAGGAGACCTGCACCGGCCACGGCCAGGTGGTGACGACGTTGTTGAAGAACCCCCGGACCGGGAACGAGGCGGCGGAACCGGCCGGCCGCACCGGCACCGGGGCCCCGTCCAGTTCGGCGTGCCCGCTGGCGTCGGGCATCGGCTCGGCCGGCTCGTCGCGGCGGCCGGGCTGCCAGTAGCTGAACGCCGGGAAGAACAGGGGACGGCCCGCCGGCACCACGCAGCGTCGGCTGACCCCGCCGCCGAAGGTGCCCGCGAGGAACCACACGTCGTCCGGCTGGTGACGCCCGCCGTGCCGGCCGGTGTCGTCCCTGACCGGGTTGACCGGCTGACGGTGCGCGGCCACCCAGGCCACCCAGCGGGCGGCGAGCGGGGTCAGGGCCGGTGCCGGGTCGCAGAGCATGACGGCAGATGGTAGTGCGGGCGCGCCCGGCTGCGCCGACCCGCCGGGGGGCGCATAGGATGTGCGGTCATGGCTCGCGTGCTCACTCCCCGTGCGGAGGACTTTCCCCGCTGGTACCAGGACCTGATCGCCAAGGCGAAGCTGGCCGACAACGGCCCGGTCCGGGGGACCATGGTCATCCGACCGGCCGGCTACGCCATCTGGGAGCGGATGCAGGCCGAGATGGACGCCCGGATCAAGGCGGCCGGCGCGGAGAACGCGTACTTCCCGCTGTTCATCCCGGAGAGCTACCTCAAGCGCGAGGCCGAGCACGTCGAGGGCTTCTCGCCGGAGCTGGCGGTGGTCACCCACGGTGGCGGCAAGCAGCTCGCCGAGCCGGTGGTGGTGCGCCCCACCAGCGAGACGGTGATCGGCGAGTTCATGGCCAAGTGGATCGACTCGTACCGGGACCTGCCGTTGCTGCTCAACCAGTGGGCGAACGTGGTCCGCTGGGAATTGCGGCCCCGGGTCTTCCTGCGTACCAGCGAGTTCCTCTGGCAGGAGGGGCACACCGCGCACGCCACGCGTGAAGACGCCCGCGCCTACGCCCGCAAGATCCTGCACGAGGCGTACGAGGACCTGATGGTCAACGTGCTGGGCATCCCGGTGGTGGTCGGGTTGAAGACGGCCCGGGAGCGGTTCGCCGGGGCGACCGCCACCTACACCTGCGAAGGCATGATGGGCGACGGCAAGGCGCTGCAGCTCGGCACCAGCCACGAGCTGGGGCAGAACTTCGCCAAGGCGTTCGACATCAGCTACTCCTCGGCCGAGGGTGGCCGGGAGCACGCCTGGACGACCTCCTGGGGCACCTCCACCCGGATGCTCGGCGGGCTGATCATGGCGCACGGTGACGACAACGGGCTGCGGGTGCCGCCGAGGCTGGCCCCGATCCAGGCGTACGTCATGATCGTCAAGGCAGGCGACGGCGTCGGCGAGGCGGCGGCCAAGCTGCGTGACGCGCTGCGCGACGCCGGCGTCCGGGTCGCGCTCGACGACCGCACCGACACCGCGTTCGGCCGCCGGGCCGTCGACGCCGAGCTGCGCGGCTACCCGGTACGCGTCGAGGTCGGCCCCCGCGACCTGGCCGCCGGCAACGCGGTCGTGGTCCGGCGGACGGACGGCTCGAAGGCCCCCACCCCGGTCGCCGACGTCGTCGACGCCGTCCTGGCCGCCCTGGAGGCCGACCAGCAGGCCCTGCACGACGAGGCGCTCGCGCACCGGCGGTCCCGCACCGTCGAGGTGTCCACCCTCGCCGAGGCGATCGAGGCGGCGGCCACCGGCTGGGCCATGGTGCCGTGGTCGGCCGTCGGCGTCGCGGGCGAGGCCGAGGCCAACGGCCAGGGCGTCACCGTCCGGTGCCTGCTGCGGGCCGACGGCTCCGTTCCGGACAACGAGGACGAGCCGGACCTGACCGCCATCCTGGCCCGCGCCTACTGAGCCGCCCCATGGCGGACCCCGGTCCGCCGACCCGCTCTCTGCCGGCGGTGCCTCCCGTGCGCCGCCGGCTCACCGGGACGCGGGCCTGCGTCGTGGCCGGAGCCCGGGACCGCCGGGACGGCGCGCCGCAGGTCCGTGCAGAGCTGTGGAGGTGTGGTGCGTTTCGAACCGGGTCAGCTGATCGTGCACCGGAACGTGCGGCGCGGCCGGATCGGCTGGGTCCGACCGGCGCGGGTGGTGCTCGACGACGACCGGGGCCTGCTGCTCTGGGTGGCCCGGGACACGCCGGTGGCGCACGAGGTGTCCGAGGCGGGGCTGGGCATGCGGGCGATGCCGTTCACCGAGTGGATCACCTCGTCGTACCGGCTGGCCCGGGGTCGGTGGAACGGCCCGCCGCTGCTGGAGTTCCTGCCCACCGGCGCCGCCCACTCGGTCTGGTTCTTCCGCGACGAGAAGGACCGGTTCGCCGCCTGGTACGTCAACCTGGAGGAGCCGGGCGTCCGGTGGGACGACGGGTCGCTGGCCGGGGTGGACGTGGTCGACCAGGACCTGGACGTGGTGGTCCGGCCCGACCTCGGCTGGCAGTGGAAGGACGAGGACGAGTTCACCGAGCGGCTCGCCTTCCCCGACCACTACTGGGTGACCGACGAGCGGGCCGTGCGCGCGGAGGGGGAGCGGGTGATCGCCCTCGCCGAGGCGGGTAAGTTCCCGTTCGACGGCACCTGGTGCGACTTCGTCCCGCCGGGCGACTGGACGCCCCCGACGGAGCTGCCGCCCGGCTGGGACCGGCCACCCGCGCGATGAGTGTGTCGTAGCTCACTGGCGGCCGGCCCGCCGGCCGGCCGTGCCGGTCGGGTGGGCCGATGTGAGTGTTCGGCGGGTGATCTGGCAGAATGGGTCGCTGGTATCCGGCGCGCGTCCGGCGCCCTCTAACCCGGGCGCGTCGCCAGTCCATCGAGCAGTCTCCGGCCCAACCCCACTGTGCCGGTCGACGCTCACCCGTGCACCGCCCGTAGCCGGGTCGGTGAAATCGCAACAGGAGCGAAACAACTGTGGCCGTAAAGATCCGGCTCCTGCGGATGGGCAAGATCCGCAACCCGCAGTACCGCATCGTCATCGCGGACTCGCGCACCAAGCGTGACGGTCGCGCGATCGAGTTCGTGGGCGTCTACCAGCCGAAGGAAGACCCCTCGATCATCGAGGTCAAGTCGGAGCGCGTCCAGTACTGGCTCTCGGTGGGCGCGCAGCCGAGCGAGGCCGTCCAGCGTCTGCTGGAGCTGACCGGCGACTGGCAGAAGTTCAAGGGCCTGCCGGCCCCGCCGCCGCTCAAGGTCGCCGCCGAGCGCGCCGACCGCAAGGCGGCGTACGAGGCCGAGGCGAAGGCCGCCGCCGGCCTGGCCCCGGAGACCCCCGCCAAGCCGGCCCGCAAGGCCGCCAAGGCGGAGGCCCCGGCCGAGACCGAGGCGCCGAAGACCGAGGCTCCGGCCGAGGCCCCGGCTGCTGCTGCCGACGCCGGTGAGCAGGCCTGACATGCCGCTGCGTCCCGCCCTGGAGCACCTGGTCAAGGGAATCGTCGACCACCCGGACGACGTGCGCGTCCGCATGGTCGACTCCCGTCGGGGCAAGCGGCTGGAAGTCCGCGTGCACCCGGAGGATCTCGGCACGGTGATCGGGCGGTCCGGGCGGACCGCCAAGGCGCTGCGTCAGGTGATCGGCTCCATCGGTGGACGCGGGGTACGCGTCGACATCGTCGACTCGTACTGATGCTGCTCATCGTCGGCAGGATCGGCAAACCGCACGGCATCCGCGGTGAGGTCACCGTGGAGGTGCGGACCGACGAGCCCGAGGCGCGGTTCGCCCCCGGCGCGGTGCTGTGCACCGAGCCGGGGGCGACGCCCCGGGTGGCGGCACCGCGCCGGGGCGGGGCCGAGCCGGCCCCGACCGTCGCGCCCGGCGTGGCCTACGAGGTCCCCGCCGAGCTGACCATCGAGTCGGCCCGCTGGCACCAGGGGCGGATGCTGGTGGCCTTCGAAGGGGTGCTGGACCGGGAGACCGCCGAGGCGCTACGTGGCACCCTGCTCGGGGTGGACAGCGCCTCCGTCGCCCCGCCGGAGGACCCGGAGGAGTTCCACGACCACCAGCTGGTCGGCCTGGCCGTGGTCACCCCGGCCGGTGAGCACCTCGGCGAGGTGGCGAAGATCGACCACGCGCCCGCCTCCGACCTGCTCGTCCTGCGCCGCCCCCAGGGGGGCAGTGCGCTGATCCCGTTCGTCAAGGCGATCGTCCCGGAGGTCGATCTCGCCGGCGGACGCGTCGTCGTCGACCCGCCGGCCGGTCTGCTCGACCTCTAGCCGGAAGCCACCCACATGCGCGTCGACATCGTGTCGATCTTCCCGGAGTACTTCGCCCCGCTCGACCTGTCCCTGATCGGGCGGGCCCGGGAGCAGGGACTGCTCCGGCTGGCCGTCCACGACCTGCGGGACTGGACGCACGACGTGCACCGCACGGTCGACGACACGCCGTACGGCGGCGGGCCGGGCATGGTGATGCGGCCCGAGCCGTGGGGTGAGGCGCTGGATGCGCTGGCCCCCGACGAACTGGCCCCGGACGGCCTGACCCTGCCCCGGCTGCTGGTGCCCTCCCCGGCCGGTGCGCCGTTCACCCAGGCGATGGCGCACGAGCTGGCCGCCGAGTCGCACCTGCTCTTCGCCTGCGGCCGGTACGAGGGCATCGACCAGCGGGTGCTCGACCACGCGGCGACCCGGCTGCGGGTCACCGAGGTCTCGCTCGGCGACTACGTGCTCTTCGGCGGCGAGGTCGCGGTGCTGGTGATCCTGGAGGCGGTCACCCGGCTGCTGCCCGGGGTGCTCGGCAACGCCGGTTCGCTGGACGACGAGTCGCACGCCCACGGCCTGCTGGAAGCCCCGATGTACACCAAGCCGGCGAGCTGGCGGGGGTACGAGGTGCCCGACGTGCTCCGCTCGGGCGACCACGGGCGGATCGCCCGCTGGCGGCGCGACGAGGCGCTGACCCGGACGGCCCGCCGCCGGCCCGACATGATCGCCGCGCTGTCCCCGGAGATCCTGGATAAACGGGACGTGGCCGCGCTGGATCGGGGTGGCTTCCCCCTGCCCCCGGGGGATGTGGCAAAGTAGAGGGGTTGCCGCATCCGTCCACGCCGTGGGCGGCTGCGAGGATTCCCGACCGGGGTCGGCCCGCCGGCAACCACCCGGGGATCAGAATCACCCATCCGCGCACCGAGTGACGGTGCGCCGTGAGCATTACGAGGACGCAGCGATGAACATCCTGGACGCCCTTGACGCCCAGTCGAAGCGTACCGACATCCCCGACTTCCGGGCCGGTGACACCGTCAAGGTGCACGCGCGGGTGGTCGAGGGCAACCGGTCCCGGGTCCAGATCTTCCAGGGCGTCGTCATCCGCCGCCAGGGTGACGGTCTGCGCGAGACCTTCACGGTCCGCAAGGTCAGCTTCGGTGTGGGTGTGGAGCGGACGTACCCGCTCAACGGCCCGGGTATCGACCGGATCGAGGTCGTGACCCGCGGTGACGTGCGCCGGGCCAAGCTCTACTACCTGCGCGAGCTGCGCGGCAAGAAGGCCAAGATCAAGGAGAAGCGCGAGAAGCAGCCCAGCTGATCTCCGTTCGCCACGCCGCCTGACCTGCGCGGATGTCGTATCGACCAGAGCGCATTACGCTGATCGGTACGGGCGCAGACCGGCGGATGGTGTCGCGACGACAGATCGCGGCGCTCCGATCGTCCCTGCCGCCCGTGGGGCCTCGACGAGGCTCCCGGGCGGTAGTGTCGTTTCTGCGGACCGGGGAGTGGCGTGGTGCAGGTGCTTGACTCGAACGGCACAGCGGACCCGTGGCGTCGGCGGGTCCGCCCCGCCCGTCGACAGATGCCCCTCTGGCAGGAGCTGCCACTGCTGTTGATCGTGGCCTTCTGCCTCGCGGTGCTGATCCGCACCTTCCTGCTCCAGGCCTTCTTCATCCCGTCCAGCTCGATGGAGGACACCCTCCTCATCGGCGACCGGGTCCTGGTCAACAAGGTCGTCTACGACATGCGCGACCCGTTGCGCGGTGAGGTCGTGGTGTTCCGGGGCACCGACAAGTGGGTCGCCCAGGAGAATCCCGTGCCGCCGACCGGTGCCGCCGGCAAGATCGGTCGCACCCTCGGCGATCTGGTCGGGGTGAGCCGCCCCGGCGAGAAGGACTTCATCAAACGGGTGATCGGGCTGCCCGGCGACCGGGTCAAGTGCTGCGACGACCAGGGCCGGGTCATGGTCAACGGCATCCCGCTCGACGAGCCGTACGTGGTGCGGAACTCCCCGCTGGACGTCCCGCCGAACCCGAAGGAGTGCCGGTCCCGCCGGTTCGACGAGGTGGTCGTGCCCCCGGGGCAGATCTTCGTGATGGGTGACCACCGGCTGGTCTCCCAGGACGCCCGCTGCCAGGGCCCGGTGCCGATCGACAACGTGGTCGGCCGGGCGTTCATGGTGGTGTGGCCGTCGTCGCGGTGGGCGTCGCTGCCGGTGCCGGCCACCTTCGCCAAGCTGTCCGACTCCGCCGCCGCGAACACCGCCCCGGCCCCGGTACGGCCGACCCCGACCGGCGACGTGGTCCTGCTCCTCCCGGTCGCCGCCCTGCTCGCCGCCGGCACCCGGTCCGGGCGACGGGCGTGGTCCCGCGACCCCGCACGGCCCGGCGGTCGGGGCCGGTTCCACCGACGGGAACGGTGGTGGCGGGCCGGGTGGCGGGAACCCCTCCGGCGTTCCGGGCGGCCCGTTCGGCTCCGGCGACGTAGGCTCCACCCGTGATTGACGAGCAGACCGAAAAGCCGCGCAGCTCCTTCTGGAAGGAGCTGCCCATCCTCCTGGGCGTCGCGATCCTGGTGGCGGTGCTGGTCCGCGCATTCGTGCTGCAGACCTTCTTCATCCCGTCGCCGTCCATGGAGAACACCCTCAAGATCGACGATCGGGTGCTGGTCAACAAGCTGGTCTACGACTTCCGCTCACCGCACCGGGGTGAGGTGGTGGTGTTCAAGGCGCCGACCGAGTGGAGCGGCAACCCCGACGGCGAGGACTTCATCAAGCGGGTGATCGGGGTCGGCGGCGACCACGTGGTCTGCTGCGACGCGCAGGACCGGCTCACGATCAACGGCAAGTCCCTCGACGAGCCCTACATCTACTCCGCCAACGGCCAGCAGGACAAGCCCGCCGACCAGGAGTTCGACATCACCGTCCCGGCGGGGCGGCTCTGGGTGATGGGTGACCACCGCTCGGCCTCCGGGGACTCCCTGGAGCACTGGCAGCAGTCCGGCCGCAACATCGACAGCGCCACCATCCCCGAGGGGGAGGTCGTGGGTCGGGCCTTCACCGTGTTCTGGCCGTTCGACCGGGCCACCTGGCTCACCGTGCCGAAGTCGTTCGACGGGATTCCCAACCCCTGACCGGCCGCGCCCGCCCCGGGCGTGGCCGACCGCCGGCACCGTCTGGCAGGCTGATGCGGTGACCGTCTTCCACCCCCGACGTGCGGCCCGCGTGCTGCTCGTCGACGCGTCCGGCCGGGTGCTGCTCTTCGCGGGCGTCGACCCGGCCCGCCCGGGTCACCGGTACTGGTTCACGCCCGGCGGTGGGCTCACCCCGGGGGAGTCCCCGGCGGTCGGGGCCGCCCGGGAGCTGGCCGAGGAGACGGGGCTGCGGCTGACGCCGGCCGAGCTGGGCGGGTCGGTCCGCTCCGAGACGATCGAGTTTCCCTTCGACGGCGTGTGGTACCGCCAGGAACAGGAGTTCTTCGTGGTCCGGGTGCCCACCTGGGAGGTCGACACGGCCGGCTTCGACGCGATCGAACGGGCCAGCGTCACCGGGCACCGCTGGTGGTCGGCGGCCGAGCTGGCCGACACCACCGAGCGGTGCTACCCCGCCGACCTGGTGGACCTGCTCACCCAGGTGCTCGCGTCGGAGGCGTCGTGCTGACCCCGCCGCGCACGGTGGTGCGTCGCGACGGGGGGCTCTACGCGCTGGAACGGGCCCTGCAACGACGCGGCTTCCGGCACGTCGCGGGCGCGGACGAGGCCGGCCGGGGGGCCTGCGCCGGCCCGCTGGTGGCCGCCGCCGCGGTGCTGCCCGAGGGGCGACGCGGCGAGATCGAGGGGCTGGCCGACTCCAAACTGCTCACCCCGGCCAGCCGGGAGCGGGTGT
Source organism: Micromonospora sp. WMMD730 (assembly GCF_049178955.1). Classification (NCBI taxonomy): domain Bacteria; kingdom Bacillati; phylum Actinomycetota; class Actinomycetes; order Micromonosporales; family Micromonosporaceae; genus Micromonospora; species Micromonospora sp. WMMD730. The sequence continues at coordinate 5,677,535 of NZ_JBMHML010000002.1, read as the reverse complement.
ACGCCGAGGTCGTCGCCCGCGCGCTGGCGTACGCGGTGGTGGTCGTCCCGGCCGAGGAGGTCGACACCCGGGGGCTGCACGTGTGCAACCTCGCCGCGATGCGCCGGGCCCTGGCCTCGCTGACCACCCGCCCGGAGTACGTGCTCACCGACGGCTTCGGGGTGGACGGGCTGGACGTGCCGGGGCTGGCGGTCTGGAAGGGCGACCGGGTGGCGGCCTGCGTGGCGGCGGCCAGCGTACTGGCCAAGGTCACCCGGGACCGGATCATGGTGGAGCTGGACGGACGCCACCCGGGCTACGGCTTCGCCGAACACAAGGGGTACATCACGGCCGAGCACACCGAGGCGTTGCGCGAGCGGGGGCCCTGCGTGGAGCACCGGTTCTCGTACGTCAACGTGGCCGCCGTCGCGGGCCGGGAGGGGACCCCACCCCGGGCCCGCCGGCCGCTCGGCGCAGCTGCTCCCGAGCCGATGGAGCGCTCGGGCCGGACAGGGGGTACCGTCGGCGTGGCGTTGGGCGAGCAGCCGCGGCCTCCGGCACCGGTGGGGGAAGATGTGGTCATGGAAGGCGGAGTGCGATGAGCGCGGAAGATCTCGAAAAGTACGAGACCGAGATGGAGCTGCAGCTCTACCGGGAGTACCGCGACATTGTCCGTCAGTTCTCCTACGTGGTGGAGACGGAACGCCGCTTCTACCTGGCCAACCAGGTGGACCTGCACGTGCGCAACTCCGACGGCGAGGTCTACTTCGAGGTCGAGATGCACGACGCCTGGGTCTGGGACATGTACCGTCCCGCCCGCTTCGTCAAGAACGTCCGGGTGATGACGTTCAAGGACGTCAACGTCGAGGAGCTGGAGAAGCCCGACATCTCGCTGCCGGCCGACTCGGGCTTCGGTAGCTGACCCCCGCCCCGCGTCGGCCGCCCACCGCCGACGTCGGGCCGGGAGCGGGCCGCCTCACTCCGCGACGACGAGCACGTCCACCCGCTGGACGAGGTTGTTGGCGAACCCACCCCGGTTCCACGGCTGCTCCACGGGCTGGGTACGCCCCGACGCGTCGGTCGCCCGGGCCCCCAGCGCGTAGCGGCCGGGCTGCGGCGTCCACTCGTACCGCCAGCGTCGCCACGACCACCCGCCGCCGGCCGGCGGGTCCAGGGTGGCCGGTGACCAGCTCGCCCCGCCGTCGGTGGTCACCTCCACCGCCACCACCGGCCCGTGCCCCGACCAGGCGCGTCCGTCCACCGTGCACGGCCCCGGCCGCAGCACCCGGGCCCGGGACATGAAATCCGGGAAACCCGGCGGCCGGACCAGCGCCCGGGGCTCGATCCGGGTCACCGGCACCCCCGGGTCGTCGGCGTCGCGCCGCAGCCGGTAGGCCACCGCGTTCTGGTAACCGTCGAACTCCCGGGTCAGCACGCTGATCGTGCGCAGCCACTTGACGTGCGCCATGCCGTACCAGCCGGGGACGATCAGCCGCAGCGGCGCGCCGTGCTGGGGCAGCAGGGGAGCGCCGTTCATCTCGTACGCCAGCAGCACCTCGTCGCGCAGCGCGTCGGCGACCGGCAGGGCCCGCTGGTAGTCCTGCTCCACCCCACGTTCCACGCCGTGGTCGGCGCCGGTGAACACCACGTCCACCGCGTCGGGCGCGATCCCGGCCTCGCGCAGCAGCGGCACCAGCGGGGTGCCGGTCCACTCGGCGTTGCCCACCGCCTCCACCAGCCACGGCTGGCTGACCGGGCGGGGGTGCAGCAACGCCCGGCCGTTGCCGGCGCACTCCAGCGTCACCCGGTGGGTCACCCGGGGGCGTTCGCGTAGCTCGGCCAGCCCGAGCCGGAGCGACCGACCCACCGCCCCGTCCACGGTCAGCGCGTGGACCGCCGGGTCGAGATCGGGAATGTCGTAGTGGATGAGCAGGTAGTGCAGGCCGGCCGGGGTGACGTCGTACCGCAACGCTTCCAGCGGTATGCCGTGGTTGCGGGCGGCCAACCGGAGTTCCTCCGGGCTGATCCCCTCGTCCGCCCCGGCGACCCGCGAGGGCCGGCTCACGTCGTCCATGGTGGTCATCGGTGGCCTCCCGCTCCGCGCCGCACTGCGATCCCGTCAGCCTAGACCGGTCGGCCGGCCGGCACCGTCGTCGTTCCGCCCGGCGGCGGCCGGCAACCGGCATAACAGATCCACCGGCCCGACGGTCGTTTTCCACAGCCCGTCCCCTCATCCACAGCGGACACCGGGTGCGCGGCACCACGCGGGCGACCCCGGCATGCTGCGGTGATGCGCACAGGACTACGGCAGGTGACGGCCCTCGGGGTCGCCGTGCTCGTGTTCGGCTCGCACTGGTTCCCCGGCCGGCCGACCCCGCCACGATCCGCCCCGGTCCGGGCCGCGCCCGCACCGGCGTTCCGGTGGCCGCTCGACGGCCCGCCCCGACCGGTACGCCGGTTCGACCCACCCCCGCTGCCGTGGCTCGCCGGCCACCGGGGCGTGGACCTCGCCGCCGCGCCCGGTGTCACCGTCCGGGCCGCCGGGGCCGGCACGGTGCTCTTCGCCGGCATGGTCGCCGGCCGACCGGTGGTCACCGTCGGCCACCCGCAGGGGCTGCGGACCACCTACGAGCCGGTAAGCCCCCGGGTGCGCACCGGTGACGTGGTGGCGGCCGGCGCCCCGCTGGGCGTGCTGCTGGCCGGGCATCCGGGCTGCCCTGCGTCGGCGGTGCCGGCCGGCGGCTGCCTGCACTGGGGGGCCCGACGCGGCCCGGAATACCTCGACCCGCTGGCCCTGCTCGGGCTCGGCCGGGTCCGCCTGCTGCCGGTGACGACCGACCTCAGCCTCGGCCCGGGTACCACCGTCGACGCCGGCCTTCGTCCGGCCCCTGACGCCGGGGTGGCCAGCCGTCCGGCCCCTGACGCCGCGGTGGCCCGCCGTGCGGCCACCGGCGGCGCTTTTGACCGAACCACAGGCACCGGCGACGGTCGACGATGGGGTGCCGGGCCGGACGGGGTCGCCCGGCGGGACGACGCGGCACCCTGCCGGTGCGGTCGGCGCTCCGCCGGCGTCGGCTCAGCCCCGCCCGGCCAGCAACGCCGGCAGCCGGGCCGCCAGCCGCTCGTACTCGTCGGGGGTGTTGTAGACCTGCCCGCACAGCCGCAGCCAACCCCGCCCGTGCCAGGCCATCACCGCCACCTCGGCGGCGAGGCGATCGGCGATCAGGCCGCGCAGGGCAGCGGCCTCCTCCAGGGTGCCGGCGACGCCCGCCGGCAACGGCACGATCCGCATCGCCACCCCCGGCCCGCCCGGGTCGGGCAGGTCGGCCGGGGGCACCCCGAGCGCGTCCCCGACCACCCGCTGCCCGTACGCCGCCAGTGCGGCGTTGTGCGCCCGGACCCGCTCGACGCCGAGGCTGCGCAGCGCGTAGAGACCGGCCGGGGCGCTCAACCAACTCGTGTAGTCGAGGGTGGCCTGCCACTCGACGTTGCCCGGGAAGCCCTCGGCCTGCTGCCAGGACACCACCAACGGCTCGATCCGCGTCCGCCATGACGGGGCGACGACCAGCACGGCGGTGCCGCGCGGGGCGAACCCCCACTTGTGCAGGTTACCCACCCAGAAGTCGGCCCCGATCGCGTCGACCTGCACCGGCAGCATCCCGGGCACGTGTGCCGCGTCCACCAGCACCGGGATGCCGTGCTCCCGGGCCACCGCCACCAGCGCGGCGACCGGCAGCACCCGGGCGGTGGCCGAGGTGAGCTGGTCGACAAGCAGCAACCGGGTACGCCCCGGGCGCAGGCCGGCCCGGACGATCTCCACGATCTGCGCGTCGGTGGCCGACCGGGGCAGGTGCAGGGCACGGGTGGTCGCGCCCGTCCGGCGGCACTCCCGGGCGACGGAGTAGTTCACCGCGCCGTACCCGTGGTCGGTGCCGAGCACCTCGTCGTCGGGGCGTAGGCCGAGTGACTGGAGGACCACGGCCACCCCTGTCGTGGTGTTGCCGACCAGGGCGGTGCCCTCCGGATCGGCACCGAGGAAGGCGGCCAGGTGCCGTCGGGTGTGGGCGAGCCGGTCGATCAGCGCCATCCCGAAGAAGCGCTGCGGGTTGGCTTCCATCTCGTCGCGCAGCCGCTGCTGGGTGCGCTGCACGCTGAGCGGCACCGCACCGAACGCACCGTGGTTGAGGTAACTGACCGAGGGGTCGAGGGTGAAGAGCAGTCGGGCCCCGGGAATCGACTCGGGCGGCGTCGGGACGCTCATCGGGCGATCGTAGCCCGCATGCCGCCGGGCGGCCGGGCGGATCGTCACCGGTCACCGCACCCCGCCGACGGCGTGGCCCCACGACTCCCGGGGGGTGGGCCGGCTCCGGCCCCGGAGGGCGGTCAGGCCCGGGGATGGGCCTGCCGGTAGGCGGCGCGGAGTCGTTCCACCGACACGTGGGTGTAGATCTGGGTGCTCGCCAGGGACGAGTGCCCCAACAGCTCCTGCACCGCCCGCAGGTCGGCCCCGCCGTCCAACAGGTGGGTGGCCGCCGAGTGCCGCAGCCCGTGCGGGCTGGTCGGCGGTAGTCCGGCGGCCCGCGCGTACCCGGCCACGATCCGCCGGGCCGTCGTCGGGTGCAGCCGCCCCCCCCGGGCACCGAGGAACAGGGCCCGCCCGGAGTCCGGGCCGGCCAGTTCGGGTCGACCGGCCGCCAACCACCTGTCGACCGCCCGCTGCGCCGGCAGCCCGTACGGGACCGTCCGTTCCCGGTTGCCCTTGCCGAGGACCCGGATCACCCGACGTTCCCGGTCGACGTCCGTGGTGTCCAGACCGCACACCTCGCTGATCCGCGCGCCGGTCGCGTAGAGCAGTTCGAGCAGTGCCCGGTCACGCGACAGGACCGCCTCCTCCGCCGGGTCCACTTCCGGGGAGGCCCCACCGGTGGTCGGGGCGGGAGGTGCCCCGGTGGAGGGAGCGTCGGGTAGCGCGGCGGGAGGCCCGTCGTGGCCCGGGGCGGTGGGCCGGTTGCGGCCCGGGGCCTCCACGAGGGTGGCGACCTGGTCGGCGCGGAGCACCACCGGTAGCTCCCGACGTGTCTTCGGGGTGGCCAGCGGGGCGGCCACGTCCGTCGTCAGGAGGCCGGACCGGTGGGCCCAGCCGCTGAAGGTACGCGCCGCGGCGGCCCGTCGAGCCGACGAGCTGGATGCCGCGCCGGTGGTCCGTTGCTTCGCCAGCCAACTGCGCAACACGCCCAGATCCAGGTCGGCGGGGGCCGCGCAACCCATCCGGACCGCGTGGTCGAGCAGCGAGACCAGGTCGGCGACGTACGCCCGGACGGTGTGCGCGGAGCGGTTGCGTACCTGCGCCAGGTGCACGGCGAAGCCGTCGACCGCGTCCCGCATGGCCGGCGGCAGTGCCTGGTGGGTGGCCCGGGTCCCCGGCCTGCGACTACTCATCGCGCTGCCACCGCCGAGGTCCCCGGCGGCACCTGCCGGGGGTCGACGGTTGTCGACCTGCGACCGACCACTCGTCCGGGTTCACCGGCCCAGCTTACGGACGCCGGCAGGGGGACACCGCCGACCGGACGACCCGCGGGGCCCGGCAAGCCATCCGGAGGCGGACGGGCCGCCGGAGGAGGCGGGTGGACGGGCGGCGGGTGGAGGGAGGTGGTGGTGCTCCGGCGGGGCGGCCGGTGGGCGCGGGATGCTCGGGCTGTGGTCCGGTCGGCGGCGGGAGCGGGTCAGGCGAACGCGTTGGCCACGGCGACGCGGGCCGGGTCCGGGTCGGCCCAGCTCCAGTTCGGATGGGCACGGTTGGTCAGCAGCACCAGCACCCGGCGACGGTCCGGTTGGACCAGGAACGACGTGCCGGTGAACCCGGTGTGTCCGAAGGTGGTGGGCCGGGCGAGCCTGCCCATGAACCAGGGCTGGTTGAGCACCACGCCGAGGCCGTGGTCGGAGGTGCGTCCCGGCCGGTCGGGGTCGACGGCGGGCAACCCGGTGTTGGCGTTGCGCAGCATCCGGGCGACGGTGCTCTCGGCGAGGATCCGCTTCCCGCCGTAGCTGCCGCCGTCGAGCAGCAGTTGCCCGATGACCGCAACCTCGCTGGCGGGGGCGAAGATGCCGGCGTGACCGGCGATGCCGCCGAGGTGGTTGGCGACGTCGTCGTGCACCACACCCCGCAGCAGCCCTCGGGAGGAACGGGCGTCGGTGGCGACCAGCCGGTTGGCCCGGTCGGCCGAGCTGAGCCAGGTGTTGGGGTTGAACCCGGTGTAGCGCAGCCCCAACGGGCCGGTCAGGTAGGTCTTCAGGGCCCGGTCGAGGGTGAGCCCGGTGACCTGCTCGACGATCTTTCCGGCCACCATCAGACCGACGCTGGAGTAGCGGAACACCGTGCCCGGGGTGGCGCCGCTGACCAGCGGGGTGGCCAGCACTGCCTGCCACCGCTGCGCCATCGTCGAGTAGCCGGTCACCTTCGCCCCGACCGGCAGGCCGCTGGTGTGGGCCAGCAGCATCGCCACGGTGACGGTGGACTTGCCGGTGCCGGTGAACCCGGGCAGGTACCGCACCACCGGCGCGTCCAGGTCGATCCGCCCACTGTCGACCTGTTGCAGGGTGAGGATCGCGGTGTAGACCTTGGTGAGCGAGGCCAGGTCGAAGATCGAGTCGGGACGCATGGCGACCCGCTTCGCCGCCGGCAGCAGCACCGGCCCGGCGTCGTAGCGCAGCGCCTCACCGACCGCCAGGTGGTCGGTGGGCTCACCGTCGGTCGTCGCCAGCACCACCGCCCCGGCGTACGTCGGGTGCTTCGGGTTCTCGGTGGTGGGCTGGAGGTAGCGCTGGAGCGCCACGGTGAGCGTGCGCGGCTTTCTGGTCACGGTCGGGGCGGCACCCCGGGCGGCGGCCCCCGGTCGGCCGGCGGCCGCCGCACCCTGGCCGCCCTGCGAGCCGTCACCGGGGACCGGGGTGGCCCAGGAGCCGGCCGGCCCGGTGGACGGGTGCTGCGCGCAGCCGGTCAGCCCGAGGGCGGCGGCGAATCCGAGACCGAGGACGGAACGACGGGGAATCGACACGGCAGCGATCATCGCATCCGAACCCGTCCACCGGGGTGGCACCTTCGGGTGGCATCCGTCGTCTCCGCCTCAGCGCGACGGGGGCCGGGTGAGGGCGTAGCCGTCGGCGCGGCGGGCCACCAGACCCAACTCCTCCAGCAGGGCGAGTTTGCGTAACGCCGTCCGGACCGGAACGCCGGCCCGGGCGGCCAGTACGTCCGCGCCGACCGTGCCGCGTCGGGGCATCGACTCGCGCAGCATGGTCGCCTCGTCGTCGAGGACATCGGTCGGGCGGGCCGCACCCCGGGCGGGTGGCGCCAGGTCGACCCCGATCCGGCCCACCTCCTCCAACACGTGGGCGAGCCCGGTGACAAGTCGGGTGCGGTCGTACTCGCGCAGCAGCTCGTGTGCGCCGACGGACAGCGCCGAGGTGACCGGGCCGGGCACCACCATCGAGGGCCGTTGGAGGGCGATCGCCCGGTGCATGGTCTGGGCCGCGCCGCTGCGGGCCGCCGCCTCGACCAGCACGCTGCCCCGGGTCCCGGCGGCGATCACCCGGTTGCGGATCAGGAAACGGGGACGCAACGGCTCCGCACCCGGCAGCCATTCGCTGACCAGCAGGCCGGTCTCGGCGATCCGGTCGAAGAGCGCCGAGTTGCCCATCGGGTAGGGACGGTCCACCCCGCAGGCCAGCACCGCCACCGTCACCCCACCGGCGTTCAACGCGCCTCGGTGGGCGGCGGCGTCGATACCGAACGCGCCGCCGGAGACCACCGTCCACTCCCGGTCGGCCAGGCCGTACCCGAGTTCGGTGGCGACGTGTACGCCGTAGCCGGTGGCGGCCCGTGCGCCGACCACCGCGACCGACCGGTCCAGCACCTCGGCCAGCGGCCACCCGCCACGTACCCACAGGCACAGCGGTGGGGCGGTCTCCCGGTCGACCTTGCGGCTCGCCCCGGGCAGTTCGAGCCCTTCCAGGTCACCCAGTGGGGCGGGCCACTCGTCGTCGGCGGGACAGACGATCCGCGCGCCGAGCCGGTCGGCGAGCGCCACCGCCCCGGCCGCCACCGTCCTGGGATCGCCGGCGTCCAGCCGGGCCGCCACCGTCGCCCGCAACGCGTCGTCGGGCGCACCGCCGTCGAGCAGCAACTCCAGGGTGGCCGCCGCACCCAGCCGGCCCACCAGGCGGTACACCGACCGGGTGCCCGGTTCGGCGAGCCAGGTGAGCGCCACCCGGGCGTGCAGGTCCTCGATGCTGGTCACGCTTCCTCCCCCGTTCTGAGGCCGATGGCCTCCCGGACGTCCTCCTGATCGGGCCGGGTCCGGCCGTCGAGGTCGGCGATCGTCCAGGCGAGCCGGATGATCCGGTCGAAGCCCCGGGCCGAGAGCGAACCCCGGTCGAGTCGACCGCGTAGGTCGGCGGTGGCCTGGGCGGCGAGCCGCCACGGTGGGCGGCGCAGCAGCGGGCCGGGCACCTCCGCGTTGAGCCGGTGCCCGACCGCAGCCCACCGCTCGGCGGCAGCCCCGCGCGCCGCCACCACCCGGGCGGCGACCGCCGCCGAGGGCTCACCGTCCGGGTCGGTGCCCATCAACTCGGCCGCCCGCACCGGCAGCACCCGGACCTGTACGTCGATCCGGTCGAGCAGCGGACCGGAGAGCCGGCCGAGATACCGCCGGCGGGCCAGCGGGCTGCACTCGCAGAGCGTGTCGCCCCCGGGCCGGGCGCAGGGGCAGGGATTGGCGGCCAGCACCAACTGGACCCGGGCCGGGTACCGGGTGCCGCCACGGGCCCGCGTCAGGTGCACCTGACCGCTCTCCAGCGGCTGGCGCAACGCCTCCAGGGCGGCCTTGCTGAACTCGGCGGCCTCGTCGAGGAAGAGCACACCCCGGTGCGCCAGCGACAGGGCCCCCGGCCGGGCCAGTCCCGAGCCACCGCCGACGAGGGATGCCACGGTGGCCGAGTGGTGTGGTGCCTGGAACGGTGGACGGCGCAGCAGCCGCCCGTCCGGCGGCAGGGTGCCGGCGATCGAGTGCAGCGCGGTCACCTCCAGCGCGGCGGCGTCGTCGAGTTCCGGCAGGATCGACGGCAACCGCTCGGCGAGCATGGTCTTGCCGGCACCGGGTGGCCCCAGCAGGGAGAGGTGGTGTCCGCCGGCCGCCGCCACCTCCACCGCGCGTCGGCCCAGGCCCTGCCCGGCGACGTCGGCGAGATCCGGCCCGGCCGCCGCCTCGGCGGGGGCGGGTGGCGGTGGTTCGAGCAGCGGCGTCCCGTCCCGGATGAAGGCCACCAGCCGGTGCAGGGTGTCGACGGCGCGGACCCGCACCCCGGGGATCACCGCCGCCTCCGCCGCGTTCCCCACCGGTACGACCACCCGGTCCAGCCCGGCGCGTACGGCGGCGGTGACCATCGGCAGTACGCCACGAACCGGCCGGACCGTCCCGTCGAGCCCCAGCTCGCCGAGCACCACCACCCCCTCCACCGGCAGCAGCGGCAGTTCACCGGCGGCACCGAGCAGGGCGACCGCGATGGCCAGGTCGAAGGCCGAGCCGTACTTGGGCAGCGTGGCGGGCAGCAGGTTGAGGGTGATCCGGCGGTTGGGCCAGCGCTGCCCCGAGTTGACCACGGCCGCGCGGACCCGGTCCCGTGCCTCGTGCAGGGCGGTGTCCGGCAGCCCGGAGATGACGACCGCCGGCAGCCCGGGGGAGAGGTCCGCCTCGACCTCGACCAGGTGGCCGGTGACGCCGACCAGGCCCACCCCGAGCACCTTGGCGTAGCTCACCACGCCACCCCCGCCCGGACCCGCCTGCCGGCCCGCCGGTCCTCGTCCCGACGCCCGCCGGCCATCAGAAGGCCCCCTTGAGATGCTCGACGCGGGCCGGTCCGGCGGGTGGCAGCCGGACCGACAGGACGTCGAAGCGGACCTCGTCGGCGGTGGTCCCGGTCTCGGCCAGCCAGCGGACGGCGAGCCCGCGCAACCGCCGGGCCTTGGCCGGGACGATCGCCTCGGCGGGACTGCCGTAGGTGTCTCCCCGGCGGGTCTTCACCTCGCAGAAGGCGAGGACCGGGCCGTCCCAGGCGATGACGTCGATCTCGCCCGCCCGGCAGCGCCAGTTGCGGGCCACCGGGCGTAGCCCGGCCCCGATCAGATGGCGTACGGCGCACCGCTCGCCGTACGCGCCGATCGCCTGGTTCCGGTTGGTCATGACGGTCAGCGTCCGGGTGGGGACGGGCGGAACGCGACCCCCGTCACCCCGGCTGTGGACAACCCGGGGGCCTGTGGACGACCGGACGATCAAGGCCCCGACGTGCTATGGAAACCCGGATACGTCCTGCTCCGGGGCCGGTCGGTCGCCGGGGACGATCCGCCCGATCGGTCGTGTTCAGCCGTCCGACCTGCGAATGGCGTCGGACGGGTCGGTCGCATACGGTGCCGGACGTGGACGCACGACGGAGCTACCCCGAAGATCAGGAGTCGCGCTGGTACCCGGCCGGCCGGGACCGCGCGTACGACGACCCGGACTGGCGGACGGCGAGCGGGGTGCGCCGGTACGACGAGCTGCGGACACCCGACCAGCGGGCTGCCGAGGAGGGCCGGTACGCGGACGCGAAACGCCTCGACCCGGGGCGCTTCGACGCGGCCGACCCGTTGGGTGACGGCGCGGGCGACTCCGCCGGATACCGGCCGACCCGGCTCCGTCGGGACGAACCGGAGGTCTCCGGCGAACTCCCCACCGACCGGGTGGGCCGACGGGCCGCCCGGGAGGCCGGCGTCGGCGACTCCGGGCCGCTCGGGGACACCGGCACGGGAGCGCTCGGCGGCTCCCCCCGGGGCATCGGCGACACCGGTACCGGTCGGCTGGCCGACGGCGGTCTGGGACGGAGTGTGAGCGACACCGGCACCGGCCACCTGACGGACACCGGGCCGGGGCGGAGTGTGGGTGACACCGGCACCGGCCGGCTGTCCGACACCGGCCTGGGACGGAGCGTGGGCGATACCGGGAGCGGCCCGCTCGGCGCGGCCCGGTCGAGCGGCGACACCGGCGTCGGGGCGCTCGGTGGCCTCCCGGTGCGGGGGGCCGGTGACACCGGGGCCGGCCTGCTGACCGGCCCCGGGGTGGACCGGGGCGTCGGCGACCCGGGCCGGTCGGGCGGTGCCGGTCGGTTCGGCGCGGCTGACGGCGGCACCGGTCGGTTCGCCGCCGACTCCGGTGTGCTGGGGGTCAGCGGGGTCGGCCCGCTGGCCGGCTCCGAGGCGGGTCGACCGGCGGCGCTGGGCAACTATCCGATCGTCGAGCCGAGCCGGCCGGCCGAGCCCTCCCCGCTGGAGGTGCCGACCGGCCCGATGGCGCCGGTCGTGCCCCGTCCGGACGGCGTGGCCGGCCCCGACGGGACGTACCGGACGGGCGCGCCGGCCTCCGACGGCGTCTACCGCACCCGGCGGCCGGCGCTGGCGGCGTTGCTGGGCCTGTCGGTGCTGGTCTTCGAGATCCCGGCGCTACGGGTGCTGCTGCACGGACTGACCGGCGATCCGGTCCCGGTGGCGCACGTCGTCGTGGGCGTCTTCCTGGTGGCCGGTCTGCCGATCTTCGCCGGCGGCCTGTACGGGCTGCGGGCCGGCGGGCTGGCGATGGCCGACGGCGACCGGGGCTGGCTGCGCCCACCGACCGCCTATCTCACCATCGGGCTGGTCCTCTTCGTCGCCGCCGCCCTCGCCGCCCGCTGACCCGCCCGTCGGCAGTCCTCGCCGCCCGTTGAGCCGCCCGCCAGCCGGCTGGGCCGTGGGTGGCCGCACCCCCGTCCCGGGCCGTCCCTGCGCCGGAGGGGAGCCCGGGGCCGGGTGGCGGGGTGGGGGCGTACACTGGGCTCTTGGCGACCGCCTTGCGCGGTCGACCTCGCGTGCCCTCTCCACGTCTCGTCGTGGGGCGACGGCCTCCCTGGTCCCGATCCCGTCGGGCCCACCATGGCCGGCGACCAGGCGCCAGGACGCCCGGCCACCGGTCGGGCGGAACAACCAGGGATCTTGAGGAGTACCCCACCATGGCCGTCGTGACCATGCGTCAGCTGCTGGAGAGCGGTGTCCACTTCGGGCACCAGACCCGGCGCTGGAACCCGAAGATGAAGCGCTTCATCATGACCGAGCGCAACGGCATCTACATCATCGACCTGCGCCAGACCCTCGACTACATCGAGAAGGCGTACGACTTCGTGCGCAACACGGTGGCCGAGGGCGGCAGCATCCTGTTCGTCGGCACCAAGAAGCAGGCTCAGGAGGCCATCTCCGAGCAGGCCACCCGGGTCGGTCAGCCGTACGTCAACCACCGTTGGCTCGGTGGCATGCTGACCAACTTCCAGACGGTGTACAAGCGGCTCCAGCGGATGAAGGAGCTGGAGGCGCTGGGTGACCTGACCGGCACCGCCGCCGGGTACACCAAGAAGGAGACCCTCCAGCTGTTCCGCGAGAAGACCAAGCTCACCAAGACCCTCGGTGGTCTGCGGGACATGCAGAAGCTCCCGGCCGCGGTCTGGATCGTCGACACCAAGAAGGAGCACATCGCCGTCGACGAGGCCCGCAAGCTGGGCATCCCGGTGATCGCGGTGCTGGACACCAACTGCGACCCGGACGAGGTCGACTTCCCGATCCCGGGCAACGACGACGCGATCCGCTCCGCCGAGCTGCTGACCAAGGTCGTGGCCGCCGCCGTCGCCGACGGCCTGATCGCCCGTTCCGGCCGGCGTCGCGGTGGCGACGAGAAGCCGGAGGCGGGTCAGGTCGGCAGCGACGAGCCGCTGACCGAGTGGGAGCGCGAGCTGCTGGAGCCGAAGAAGGCCGACGAGCAGCCGGCGGCCGAGGCCCAGCAGCCGGCGGCCGACGCGCAGCAGCCGGCCGAGCAGCCGGCCACCGCCGCCGCCGAGTGACCGCACCGTCGCGTCCCGCCGCCCGGACGACCGGGCGGCGGGGTGCGACGGTTTCTGCCGGGCACGTCCGGTGCTGTTCCGGGTAAACCGGCACCTCAGACCACCCACCGCAGTCTCAACACCGAAGAGAGAGTCATGTCCAACTTCACCGCCGCGGATGTCAAGAAGCTCCGCGACCTCACCGGCGCCGGCATGATGGACTGCAAGAAGGCGCTCACCGAGGCGGAGGGCGACTTCGACAAGGCCGTCGAGATCCTGCGCGTCAAGGGCGCGAAGGACGTCGGCAAGCGGGCCGGCCGGACCGCCGCCAACGGCCTCATCGCGCACTCGGGCAAGGCGCTGCTGGAGCTCAACTGCGAGACCGACTTCGTGGCCAAGACCGACGCCTTCGTCGCCCTGGCCCAGCAGCTGGTCGAGCACGGTGAGCGCAGCGGCGTCGGCACCGCCGAGGAGCTGCTCGCCACCGAGTTGGACGGCAAGACCGTCGCCGACCTGGTCCAGGAGCAGTCCGCCAAGATCGGCGAGAAGCTGGTGCTGAACCGCTTCGCCAAGCTCGACGGCACCGTCGCGGTCTACCTGCACCGCAAGAGCCAGGACCTGCCGCCGGCCGTCGGCGTGCTGGTGGAGTACACCGGCAAGACCGACGAGGCCGCCGACGCCGACGCCCGGGGCACCGCGATGCAGATCGCCGCGATGCGCCCGAAGTACGTCACCCGCGACGAGGTGCCGGCCGACGTCGTCGAGTCCGAGCGGCGCATCGCCGAGCAGACCGCCCGCGAGGAGAACAAGCCCGAGGCGGCCCTGCCGAAGATCGTCGAGGGTCGGGTGAACGCCTTCTTCAAGGACTACGTCCTGATCGAGCAGGCGTCGGTGTCCGACAACAAGAAGACCGTCAAGCAGGTGCTGGCCGAGGCCGGCATCGAGGTGACCCGCTTCCTCCGGTTCGAGGTCGGCCAGGCCTGAGCCGCCCACGGACCGGGCGCGGACACCGCGCCCGGGCGGGAACGCAACGTCGACGAGGAGGCCGCCGGTGTACGTGACAGGCACCGGGGCCTCCTCGTCACATAGGGTCGGCAACGGGCAGGTACGCGGTGACGCGGCGCGGTCGACGTGCGCGCGGGAAGGGCGGGGCGGATGACACAGGTTGTGAACGACCGGAGCCTGGAGGCGGACGACCCGACGGCGCCGCCGCCCGGCCGCGCCCGCCGAGTGGTGCTGAAGCTCTCCGGCGAGGTGTTCGGCGGTGGGGCGATCGGTGTCGACCCGGACGTCGTGCAGGCCATCGCCCGGCAGATCGCCACCGTCGTACGACGTGGTGTGCAGGTCTCCGTGGTGGTCGGCGGCGGCAACTTCTTCCGGGGCGCGGAGTTGCAGAAGCGCGGCATGGACCGGGCCCGCGCCGACTACATGGGCATGCTGGGCACCGTGATGAACTGCCTGGCGTTGCAGGACTTCCTGGAGAAGGAGGGCATCGAGACGCGCGTGCAGAGCGCGATCACGATGGCCCAGGTCGCCGAGCCGTACATTCCGCTGCGGGCGATCCGGCACCTGGAGAAGGGGCGGGTGGTGATCTTCGGCGCGGGCGCCGGGATGCCGTACTTCTCCACCGACACGGTGGCCGCCCAGCGGGCCCTGGAGATCCGCGCCGACGTGGTGCTGATGAGCAAGAACGGCGTGGACGGCGTCTACAGCGCCGACCCGCGGATCGACCCGGACGCCAGCAAGTTCGACTCGATCACCTTCTCCGAGGTGCTGCGCCGTAACCTGCGGGTGGCCGACGCGGCGGCGTTCAGCCTCTGCATGGAGAACGGGCTGCCGATGCTGGTCTTCGGCGCCCAGGGCGAGGACACGATCATCCGGGCCGTCGGCGGTGACAAGATCGGTACGCTGATCACCGCCTGACCGATCCCGCCGGCCACCGCAGCGGTCCTCCGCACCAGAGCAGCAGATCAGCCCACGACGAGCAACAGAAGGAGGCGAGGAGACCGGTGATCGACGACACCCTCCTCGAGGCCGAGGAGAAGATGGAGCGTGCGGTCGAGCACGCCAAGGAGGAGTTCGGCGCCATCCGTACCGGTCGCGCCAACGCCGCCATGTTCTCCAAGGTCATCATCGACTACTACGGCACGCCCACCCCGCTGCCCCAGATGGCGTCCATCGGGGTGCCCGAGCCGCGCATGGTCATCATCAAGCCGTACGACAACTCGCAGATCAACGCCATGGAGAAGGCGATCCGCGACTCGGACCTCGGGCTGAACCCGAACAACGAGGGCAACCAACTGCGCATCCTGCTCCCGCAGATGACCGAGGAACGCCGCCGCGAAATGATCAAGGTGGCCCGGCACAAGGGCGAGGAAGCCAAGGTGGCGGTCCGCAACGTCCGCCGCAAGGGCAAGGAAGAGCTGGACCGGCTGGTCAAGGACGGCGAGGTCGGCGAGGACGACGGCCGCCGCGCCGAGAAGGAACTCGACGACCTGACCCAGCGGTACGTCGCCACCGTCGACGAGCTGGTCAAGCACAAGGAGTCGGAGCTGCTCGAAGTCTGAGCTCCCGGCTGCCACGGCACCGGCGCGGCACCGCCTGACGGCGGCGTCGCTCCGGTGCCGTCGTCGTTGGGGTCGCCGTCGTCGTGGGGGTGCCGCCGTCCTGGAGGTGGCCGCGTCGGGGAGGTGCCGGCGGCGGGGACCGGCTTCCCGATCGGCAGGGGCGCCGGCCGGCGGGGGCACCACGCGGAACCCACCGTCTCCGCGCGGTGACGGGCCGGCGGGACGAGGCCGGCGGGCGGGCGGCACGGACGCCACCGCTGGCCAACCGGGCCCGGCGTCCACCGTGCCCGGCCGGCCCGTGCAGTAGGCTCGGCACGATTCCCGGCCACCGGGCGGTGAACGGCGGGGATCGATCGGCCGTCGGGCCGGTCAACCGAAGTAGTCACGCGGGTAGGGGATGGTTGTGGTCTTGCGTCATGTGGTGGCACTCGTACCGTCGTCCGGTACGTGATGTCCCCCCTCGACCCCTACAGCGGCACCGAGCCCCGTGGCTGGGAGCGGTCCGACCGCCCTCCGGCGTTGCCCTGGCCGGACCGGGAGGTCGAACCGTGGTCTCCCCGGCAGTCGGGCACCGACCTGTCCGCGGTGCCGCAGGCCCCGCCCCGACCGCCCGTCCGCCGGCACGACGAGTCGCCTGACGGTCCGTACGACCCGCCGGTGGCCGGCCGGCCGTTCGCCGACGACGACGCCCCGACCTCGCAGCTACCCCCGGTCCGCGACGACGACGCTCCGACCGCCCAGCTGCCCCCGGTCCGCGACGACGCCGTCCCCACCTCGCCGTTCACCCCGGTCCGGACCGACGACGCCGCCCGGCCCGAGGTCGACCCGCAGGAGCCACCGCCCGGCCGGCGGTCCCCGGGTCGGCGACGGGCCAGCGCCGAGCGGCCCGCCACCGGGCAGCCGTCGACCGGCCGGGCCGGGCGCAACCTGCCGGCCGCGATCGGGGTCGGACTCGGGCTCGGTGCGCTGGTCCTGGTCCCGCTCTTCTTCTTCCTCCCCGGTTTCCTGGCCGTGCTGGCCGGCGCGATCGGGGTCGGCATCTGGGAGATGGCCCGCGCGGTACGGCGCAGCGGCGCCCATCCGCCGCTGGTGCCGCTGCTCGCCGGTGGCGTGCTCACCATCGGGCTGGCCTGGTTCGCCGGCCCCGACGCGCTGAGCCTGGGCCTGCTGGTCACCGTGCTGGGCACGATGATCTGGCGGTTGGGTGACGGCCCGGCCGGTTTCCAACGGGACATCACCGCGGCCACCCTGATCGCGGTCTACGTGCCGTTCCTGGGCGGCTTCGCGGCGATGCTCGCGGCGGCCCCCGGCGACGGCCCGTTGCGGGTGCTGGTCACCGTGGCCGGCGTGGTGCTCTCCGACACCGGCGGGTACGCCGCCGGGGCGAACTTCGGCAAGCATCCGATGGCCCCCCGGATCAGCCCGAAGAAGTCCTGGGAGGGGTTCGCCGGTTCGGTCGTCGCCGCGGCCGTCGGCAGCGCCCTGCTGATCTGGCTGCTCTTCGACGTGGCCCCCTGGTGGGGCGCGCTGTTCGGGGTGGCGGTCTCGGTGGCGGCGGTGCTGGGTGACCTCGCCGAGTCGATGATCAAACGGGATCTGGGCGTGAAGGACATGAGCAGCCTGTTGCCGGGGCACGGGGGCCTGATGGACCGGCTGGACTCGATCCTGTTCGCCGTACCCACCGCCTATCTGCTGCTGGCGGTCCTCGTACCGGTGGTGGGCTGAGGGATGAATCACGCCGTGCCACCCGGGCGGTCCCGGCGGCGGGGGTCGATTCGGCACCTCCGGACGGGCGGCTGCGGCACACGGCGTGACAGACTGGACCAGCCATGACGAGCCTGCCTGTGATCCCCGTTGACCCCGACGCCCCCGGCCGCCGCCCGGCGATGCCTCCCCGGCACCTGGCCGATCTCGATCTGCCGGGCCGGAAGGCGCTCGTCACCGAGCTGGGCGAGCCGGCCTTCCGGGCCCGGCAGATCTCCCACCACTACTTCGGTCGGCTGGTCCGCGACCCGGCTGAGATGACCGACCTGCCGGCGGCCAGCCGGGACCGGCTGGCCGGGGCGCTGCTGCCCCGGCTGCTCACCCCGGTCCGGGAGCTGGCCTGCGACGACGGCGCCACCCGCAAGGCGCTGTGGCGGCTGCACGACGGTTCGCTGGTGGAGAGCGTGCTGATGGGCTACCCGGACCGGGTCACCGTCTGTATCTCCAGCCAGGCGGGGTGCGGCATGGCCTGCCCGTTCTGCGCCACCGGCCAGGCCGGGCTGACCCGTAACCTCTCCGCCGCCGAGATCGTCGACCAGGCGGTCTACCTGGCCGGCGTCGCCGCCTCGGGCGCGGTGGCCGGTTCGCCGCCCCGGCTGTCCCACGTCGTGTTCATGGGCATGGGTGAGCCGTTGGCCAACTACTCCCGGGTCGTCACGGCGATCCGGCGGCTGGTCGCGCCGGCCCCGGAGGGGCTGGGTCTGTCGCAGCGTCACGTCACCGTCTCCACGGTCGGTCTGGTGCCGGCCATCCGCCGACTGGCCAGCGAAGACCTCTCGGTGACCCTTGCGTTGTCGCTGCATGCGCCCGATGATGAGCTGCGCGACGAACTCGTGCCGGTCAACCAGCGCTGGAAGGTAGCCGAGGTGCTGGACGCAGCGTGGGACTACGCGGCGACGACGGGCCGCCGGGTGTCGATCGAGTACGCGATGATCAAGGACGTGAACGATCAACCGTGGCGGGCCGACCTGCTCGGACGCCTGTTGGCCGGACGGTCGGCGCACGTCAACCTCATCCCGCTCAATCCGACGCCGGGCAGCCGGTGGGACGCCAGTGCCAAGCCGGTGGAACGGGAGTTCGTCCGACGGTTGCGCGAGTCCGGCGTGTCCACCACGGTGCGTGACACCCGGGGGCGTGAGATCGACGGTGCGTGCGGGCAGTTGGCTGCCGCGGGGGACAGTGACAGCGAAGCGCCGCGCGGGCGCGACCGGGCGTAGCGGTACGAGACCAGGAGACATAGTGGCGAGTCAGGGTCAGCGTTTCCGGCGTAAGGCGCTCCGCCGGGGCTACAAGGTCGACGAGGTCGACGCCTTCCTGGATCGGGTGGAGGCGACCCTCGCCGGTCAGCCGGTCGGTGCTCCGGTGGCTTCCCAGGAGGTCCACGACGTCGTCTTCCGGGTCCGCTTCAACGGTTACGACGAGTGGCAGGTCGACCTGCACCTGGACCGGGTGGAGCGGCAGCTGGCCGAGCTGGAGGAACGGTCCGCCCCGACCGGTCGCGGTGCCGACCCGCGCGGCGCGGACCGGCTCGCCCCGCCGATGCGTGACGACCACCGGGGCCTCCCGCAGACCCCGCCGTCGATGCCGCCGCGCGCCATGCCGGCGCAGCCCGGCCCACCCGACCGGTACGGCAGCCGCTACGACGAGCCGACCGGTGCCTTCGCCGGGGGCTACGACGCCCCGCGTGGCGGGTACGACGCCCCGCGCGGCCAGTTGGGGCCGGGCCCCGGCGGCCCGATGGGCCCCGGTCCGGGTGCGCCGATGGGTCACGGTGGCCCGCCGCCGCGTGGTCTGCCGGCCGGTCCGGGCAGTGGCTACGGACCACCCCCCGACGAGCAGCGTTTCGACGGGTTCGAGGCCGGTCGCCACGGCCGTGCCGACATGACCGCCGAGATCCGGATGCCGGAGCGGGACCGCATGTCGGACCGGGACCGGATGCCCGACCGGGACCGCATGCCGGAGCGGGACCGCATGCTGGACCGCGACCGGATGCCCGAGTACGACCGCATGCCCGACCGGGACCGGATGCCGGAGCGGGACCCCATGCTGGACCGCGACCCCCGGGACATGCGTGGCCGGGGCCCGGCCGGCCCTCCGCCGATGCCGCCGCAGTCGCTGGGTGGCCCCCCGCTGGGCGGCCCGCCCGCGCAGATGGGCCCGCCGGTCGGTGGCCCGCCGATGGTGGGTCCGCCGATGGCCGGTCCGCCGGGCAGCGAGCTGTACCGGGTCGACCAGATCCGGCGCAGCTTCCAGGTGCGCCGGTTCGGCAGCGGGTACGACCCGGACCAGGTGGACCGGTTCTTCGAGAGCCTGCTCGGTGGGATGCAGGGCCGTAACCAGATGCCGGTGAACCCGAAGGACCTGGACACGTTGCGCTTCGGCCTGGTGCCGGGCGGCTACTTTGAGGCCGAGGTCGATGCCGCGCTCAAGGACGTGCAGGACATCCTCTTCGGCCGGTGATCCACCACACGTGACGAGGGCCCACCCCCGGCCGGGGGTGGGCCCTCGTGGCGTTGCGGGGGCGGTGCGTCAGGAGCGCAGCCCGCTGCGACGCAGCACGGCGTCGCCGACGACGATCGCCAGCAACAGCACCGCCAGGCCGACCAGCCAGATGTCCTCGACCTTGCCCTCGTGGTTGCCGCACAGCATCGCCAGCAGCGCCAACGCGGAGAGCACCGCGCCGATCCGCCCGGCCTTGCGGTGCCCGGGCCTGTGCTGATCTGGCGCGGTTACCGGCTCGCTTCCTGCCACTGTCGGTCCTTCCCTCGCGATCGGATCTCCGGTTAGTCTGGCACGCCCCGCCCCGGGCCCGGTGCGGGGTCCGCCCTGCTGGAGGCGCGGTACGGCGCAGGACCACGCCACCGGGTGGGGTTGGCCGGCCGGGGCGGCACCCGGGCCGAAGGTCCCTTTCCCGGTGGGGCGGGTCGGCTCTACCGGCGTCGCGGGCCGTCGACCACACTGCCTCCGGTAGCGTTCCTGACGTACACCTTGATTGTCTGTTTGAGGGGGACTGCGGTGCGAGTGACCGGTACGGGACACGCCAGCATGCGGATCGACACGGCTGCGGGCAGCATCCTGTGCGACCCGTGGGTCAATCCGGCCTACTTCGCCTCGTGGTTCCCGTTCCCCGACAACTCCCTGCTCGACTGGGAGACCCTGGGCCGGGTCGACTATCTGTACGTGTCGCACCTGCACCGGGACCACTTCGACGCCAAACACCTGCGGGACTTCGTCTCGAAGGACGCCACCGTCCTGCTGCCCGAGTTCCCCACCTCGGAGATGGAGGACGAGCTGCGGGCGCTGGGCTTCACGAAGTTCCTGCGGGCCCCCAACGAGCAGGTGGTGGAGCTGGACGGCGGCCTGAAGATCATGATTCAGGCGTTGACCAGCCCGACCGACGGCCCGATCGGCGACTCGTCGCTCTGGGTGGAGTACGACGGGGTCCGGCTGCTCAACCAGAACGACGCCCGCCCCACCGACCTCACCGTCTTCGCCGAGCTGGGCCACGTGCACGCGCACCTGCTCCAGTTCTCCGGCGCGATCTGGTACCCGATGGTCTACGAGCTGCCGCAGGCGGCGAAGACCGCGTTCGGCAAGCAGAAGCGGGAGCGGCAGTTCGACCGGACCTGGCGCTACATCGACGACCTGAAGGCCGACCACGTCTTCCCGATCGCCGGCCCGCCGTGCTTCCTCGACGACGCGCTGTGGCAGTTCAACGACATCCACGGCGACGAGGGCAACATCTTCCCGGACCAGTCGGTGTTCCTGTCGGAGTACGCGAAGGTCGGCGGCACCAACGGCATCGTGCTGCTGCCGGGCAGCGTCGCCGAGGTGACCACCTCCGGTGCGACCACCACCCACCCGCAGCCGGTCGAGGAGTTCTTCGCGAACAAGACCGCCCACCTGGAGGAGATGCGGGAGCGTAAGCGCGGCGTCATCGAGGCCGAGAAGGCGTCCTGGCGGCACCCCGAGATCGACGTGTTGGCCGGGATGAAGCGCCGGATCGAGCCGCTGCTCGACGAGTCGATCTACCTGGCCAAGGGCGTCGGCGGCCCGGTCCGCTTCGATCTGGTCGGCTACGACGGCGACAGCGTCGAGTCGATCGTGGTGGACTTCCCCGGCAAGGAGGTCCGGCCGTACGCGGACGAGAAGGTCCGGTACCGGTTCCGCACCGAGCGGGCGCTGATCGAGCACCTGCTCTACATCGACGAGGTCGACTGGGTCAACTCGCTCTTCCTGTCCTGCCGTTTCTCGGCGGCCCGGATCGGCCAGTACAACGAGTTCGTGTATGCCTTCTTCAAGTGCCTGTCCACCGAGCGCCTCCAGTACGCCGAGGGCTGGTACGACGAGCACGAGCGGGCCGTCGACGCCGAGGACGTCACCCTGGGCGACTGGGTGGTGCAGCGCCGTTGCCCGCACCTGAAGGCGGACCTGACCCGGTTCGGCATCGTCGATGGCGACCAGCTCACCTGCCAGCTGCACGGCTGGAAGTTCGACCTGCCGTCCGGCCGCTGCCTCACCAGCGTCGGCCACAAGATCCGCGCCGCCCGCACCCAAACCCCCTAATCCCTCCCCGACCCACCCCCGTTTCCGGCGATCATGGAGTTGTGCTGGGCCGCAGTGGCCCTGAACCGGTGCACCCCGGGCACCACAACTCCTTGATCGACACAGGCATGGAGGGTGGGGTGAGGGTGGGCGTGGGGAGTGGGGGTGGGGTGGGGGACGAGGAGGAGTACGAGTTCGGGCATCGGCGGGAGAAGGAGCGGGACGCGTCGCGGGTGGAGGCGTTCAGCGACGCGGTGATCGCGATCGTGCTCACCCTGATGGCGGTGGAGCTGCTCCAACTCAGCCCGCAGCGGCCCGAGGGGCAGGACCTGCCCGGGGCGTTGTTCCACGAGTGGCCCGCCTACCTGGCGTACGTGATCACGTTCGTGATCGTCGGGCAGGTCTGGTTGACCCACCACAACATGTGGCGGTACGTCGTCAAGGTCGACCAGATGCTGCTCGTCCTCAATCTGCTGTTGCTGCTGTTCGTCGCGGCCATCCCGTTCGCGGCCAGCCTGCTCGCCGACAACCTGCGGGGCACCGTCGCCGACCAGCGGTTGACCGCCGCGCTCTACGTGGGCACGGTGCTCGGTGAGGCGCTGTTCTTCAACCTGAGCTGGTGGTGGGCCCGCCGCCGCCGACTGCTCGACCCGGGGCTGGACCCCCGGCTGGCCCGCGCCGTGGCCCGCCGGTTCCTGCTCGGCCCGGTGCTGTACGTCGTCGCGTTCGGCATCTCGTTCGTCGACCCGGTGCTCAGCCTCGCGGCGTACTTCCTGCTCACCGGGCTCTACCTGATCCGGGGTCCGGGCGACCTGCCGTCCTCCCGGCCGGCCCCCGCCTGAGCGGGGGCGCGGGCCGGTCGGGTGTCAGTGGCCGGTCGGGTGTCAGCGGCCCAGGTCGGCGAGGATGCGCTGGGCGGCGTTGTGGCCGGCCGCGCCGATCACGCTGCCTGCCGGATGGCAGCCGGCGCTGCCCGCGTACACCCCGTCGATGCCGGTGGCGTACGGCATCCGGTCGGTGAACGAAACGGTGTTGTCGACGTGGTGGATGTGCCCGCCGGTGATGCCGAAGTGCGCCTCGATGCCGGGCGGGGGCAGCGGCACCGCGTCGGCGATCAGGTCACCGGTGCCCGGGGCGTACCGTTCGCAGATCTCCACCAGCCGGGTGACGTAGCCGGGCAACGCGGTGTCCCAGTCGGTGCCGGCCAGCGTGTAGGGCACCGACTGGACGAACAGCGCCGACGAGTGGTGCCCGGCCGGGTCGGACAGCGACGGGTCGACGGTGGTGTGCAGGTACCACTCGATGGTCGGCTCGTCGGGCAGCCGCCCGGCCTGCACGTCGGCCCACATCGCCCGCAGCGCCGCCATCGGCGACTCGCCGCCCGCCCCGACCAGCGACGCCGACCCGGGGAGCAGGTGGATGGTGGACCCGAACGGGCTGGGCGCGTCGGCCGGCAGGCAGGAGAACCGGGGCAGCCCGGTCAGCGCCAGGTTGAGCTTCAGGGTGGTGCCGGGCCGGCGGACCGCCGCCATCCGCGCGCCCAGCTCCGCCGGCAGCGCGCCGTCGGGCACCAGCTCCATCAGCCGGTACGGGTCACACGCGCCGAGCACCACCTCGGCGGCGACCTCCCGCCCGTCGGCGAGCCGCACGCCGGACGCCGCGCCCCCGGACAGGGTGACGGCGTCGACCCGGGCACCGGTCAGGATGGTCGCCCCGGCGGCGCGGGCGGCCTCGGCGAAGGTGCGGGAGACGGTGCCCATCCCGCCCTGGGCGATCATCCAGGTGCCGTCCGCGCCGGGCAGCCGGCACATGTTGTGCACGAGGAAGTTGTGGCCGGTGCCGGGGTCGTCCGGGCCGGCGTTGAGGCCGGACAGCCCGTCGGTGACCGCGTACATGCTGACCAGCAGCTCGGAGCGGAAGTCGAAGCGGGCCAGATAGTCGGCGACGGAACCACGGACCAGGTCGACGAAGACCTGCCGCAGCTCGGGGCGGACGTAGCGCTCGGCGGTCTGCTCCACCGGCAGCGGCTCGGCCAGCCAGGCCGGGGCCAGGTCGGCGCGCAACTGCGCCAGTTCGGCCTGGAGCGCGTCGTCGGCGGCCACGTCGGCGGGGGAGAAGAACTCGGTGAGCTGCCGCCGGGTCGCCGCGGTGTCGCTGCCGAACAGCAGGTACGGCGCACCGGGCCCGCCCGGGGTGGGCAGGAAGTAGTGCGGGTCGCGGCGCAGCACCGGGATGCGGACGTCGAGGGTGGCGAGCAGCTCCGGCGGCATCAGCCCCAGCAGGTACGACCCGGTGGAGTGGCGCAGCGCGGGCACCTTCGGGAACGGGTTCTCGGTGCGGGTGGCCCCGCCGATCACCTCCGCCGCCTCCAGCACCAGCACGTCCAGCCCGGCGCGGGCCAGCAGGACGGCGGAGACCAGCCCGTTGTGCCCCGATCCGACGATCACGACGTCGGCGCGGGACGGCAGCTCACTCGCATCGCTCATGCCTGCGCAGCCTAGTGCGGTACGTGGCGTCCGTGTGCCGGCTCGACCGGCGGGTGCCCCGCCCGCTCCGGCAACCGGGAGAGGCCGGTCCCGGCCCGTCGAACGTGAACGGTTGTTGCGATAGTGGACGTCGATCGCTGTGGGGCGGTCCCGGTGGACGGCCCGGGTGCGGGCGGCGGTGGTTGGACGGGCCGGCGGGTCGACGAGGGGAGAGGCCGATGTTCGCCTGGTGGGGGCAGGTGGTGGTGCGCGCCCGGTGGGCGGTGCTGGCCGTCGCCGGGGTGCTGATCGCCGTCGGGGCGACCTGGGGCACCGGCGTCTTCGGCGAGCTGAGCGGAGGCGGCTTCGACGACCCGTCGAGCGAGTCCAGCCGGACCGTGCAGCGGGTGACCGCCGAACTCGGCAGGCAGGGTGCCGACGTGATCGTCCTGTGGTCCAGCGACACCGTCACCGTCGAGGACCCGCAGTTCCGCGACCCGGTCACCTTCACGGTGGCCGGGCTGCGTCAGCGCGCCGAGGTGGCCGAGGTGACCACCTGGTACGACGCGCTCGCGCCCGCGCTGGTCGCCACCGACCACCGGGCCACCTACGCGCTGGTCAAGCTCACCGGCGGCGACGAGGACGCCCGCTCGGCGCAGTTCGCGGCGCTGCGCCCCGCGCTGGACGCGCCCGGCCTGCGGACCGACGTCGGCGGGCTGGTGGCGTTCCAGGAGGCGGCCACCACCCAGAGCACCGAGGACGTGACCCGGGCCGAGCTGCTGTCCATGCCGGTGCTGCTGGTGCTGCTCGTGTTGATCTTCGGTGGGCTGGTCGCCGCCGGCACCCCGCTGCTCGTCGGCGGGCTGGCCATCCTCGGCGCGTTCGTGGCGGTGCGCCTGGTCAACCTGGTCACCGACGTGTCGATCTTCGCGATCAACGTGATCACCCTGATCGGCCTCGGGATGGCGGTCGACTACGCGCTGTTCATCGTCAGCCGGTTCCGGGAGGAGCTGGCCGCCGGCCGGTCCGTCGCCGAGGCGATCCGCCGCACCATGCTCACCGCCGGCCGGACCGTCTTCGTCTCCGGGCTGACCGTCGCGCTCGCCATGGCCAGCCTGCTGATCTTCCCGCAGCCGTTCCTGCGGTCGATGGGCTTCGGCGGGATGGCCGCCGTGCTGATCGCGATGCTGGCCGCGCTCACCGTGCTGCCGGCCCTACTGGTGGTGCTCGGCCGCCGGGTGGACGCGGTGCGCGTACCGCTGCCGTGGCGGCGGGGGACGCGGGGTGGGCGGCCGGCGGCGGGTGCGTCCGGCGGCGCCTGGGCCCGGATCGCGCGCAGCGTGATGCGCCGGCCGGCGCTGTACCTGGTGGGGGTCGCGCTGCTGCTCGGCGTGCTGGCCACCCCGTTCGCGCGGATCACCTTCGGCGGGGTCGACGAGCGGGTGCTGCCGGCGGACGCCGCACCCCGGGTGGTCTCCGAGCGGATCGCCGCCGAGTTCCCCGGCGGCACGATCGCCCCGGTCGAGGTGCTGGTCTCCGGCGCGCCCGCCGACACGGTACGCCCGTTCGCCGACCGGATCGCGGCGCTGCCCGGGGTGACCGGGGTGCAGGTGACGGCGGCGAAGGGGGAGTCCACCCTGCTGTCGGTGAGCTACCCCGGGGAGCCGACCGGCGACGCCGCCCGGGACCTGGTGCGGACGCTGCGCGACCTGCCCGGCCCGGCCGGGGCGCAGGTGCTGGTCGGTGGGCGGCCCGCCGCCGACGTCGACCTGCTGGACAGCCTCGGCGACCGGCTGCCGTGGATGGCGCTGCTGATGGCCGGCGCGACCCTGCTGCTGCTCTTCCTCGCCTTCGGCTCGGTGGTGCTGCCGGTCAAGGCGGTGCTGATGAACCTGCTGTCGATCGGCGCGTCGTTCGGCGTGGTGGTCTGGATCTTCCAGGACGGGCACCTGTCCGGCCTGCTCGGCTTCACCTCCACCGGGTTCATCGAGCCGAGCAACCTCATCCTCATGCTCGCGGTGCTGTTCGGGCTGGCCACCGACTACGAGGTGTTCCTGCTCAGCCGGGTCCGCGAGGAGTGGGACCGCACCGGCGACAACACCGCCTCGGTCGCCACCGGCCTGCAACGCACCGGCCGGATCATCACCGCCGCCGCGCTGCTGCTGATCATCGTGGTGGCCGGCTTCACCACCGGCGGGATGGCCTACATCAAGCTGATCGGCGTCGGCATGATCGTGGCGATCGTGGTGGACGCGACGCTGGTCCGGGCGCTGCTCGTGCCGGCCACCATGCGGCTGCTGGGGCGGTGGAACTGGTGGGCCCCGGCGCCCCTGGCCCGGTTCTGGGCCCGCTACGGCCTGCGCGAGACCGACGACCCGGCGGAACCGCCGACGACCCCGGACACGTCGGCGTCGGCGTCGCCCGTCCCGTCGCCGGCGCCCGTCCCGGTGGTGTCGCCCGTCCCGGCGGCGGGGACCCCGGGCGGGTCGGCGGATGCCTCGGGCTGGTTCGCCGTGGCCGACGCGGCATCGACGCCTGCGGACGCGCTCCCGGGGCCCGACGTCGACGCCGAGCCGACGGTCGGCCCCGAGCCGGACGTCGACCCGGAGGCGGCGGCGCGGCGGGCCCGCCAGCGGGACAACGCGAGGGTGGCCGAGTAGCCGGCCAGCACGATCACGTGGAACAGGTAGAGCCAGAGCAGCACCGCGACGCCGGCCCCGACCGGGTCGAAGCCGCCGAACGGCACCCCGAGATCCAGCGGGAGCGAGCAGAACAGCACGAAGCCGTGCAGGAAGCCGGAGAGGTTGGCGGCGGTGAACGAGCCGACCGCCAACGTCGACAGCCAGTCCGGTGAGGCCGGCCCGACCACCCGGAACACCCACATCAGCACCGGGGTGAGCACCAGCCACACCGCCAGGAACGACAGCACGATGCCCAGGGCGGCGACCCAGCCGCCCTGCCGGATCAGCCGGGTGGTGGTGGGCAGCGCGATGAGGATCGACAGCAGCAGGGCGGGGGCGGGGGCGAGCAGCGGCAGCAACAGCAACCGGCCCCGCCAGCCGACCAGCGACTCGTCCGGATTGGGGGCGACGGCCACCGAGACGAACGCCCGGCGCAGCCCCTCGCCGTAGAGCGAGGCGGGCAGCAGGGAGGCCAGCGCCAGTAGCGGGGTCAACTGCACCCCGGCGTTGACCAGCGCGTCCACCGCCTCGGGCGCACCGATCGCGTCCGGCAGCGTCTCCACGGCGTACGCGGTGAGCCGGCGTACCCGGTCCGCGCCGGCCAGCAGCGAGGTCAGCCAGATCGCCAGCAGGGCCACCGGCACCACGGCGATCGCCCCGTAGAAGGTGATCGCGGCGGCGTGCAGGGAGAGGTCCCGCCCGCGTACCGGTCGGAACGCGGCGCTGGTGATCCGCTTCGTACGCTGCCATGCGTCGCCCATCGCGATGTTCTTCCCCCTGTCGCCCGCCGCCACGCATCACGATCCCGCGTCATGCCCGTGTGCCAGCCATGATCGGCTCAACTCGGCCGATGTTGCGGTGTCGGGACGCCGTGATGGCGCAACATCAGCCCCGGCGAGTGGATCAATAGCGGGCTGGCCGGCAGGTAGGCGGTCATTAGCCGCAATCCGGACGACGTCTTGCGGTGTCCATAGACGTCGCCCTATCCTCGCTTGTGGAAAGCGCTTTCCAGATGCTCAGTGCGGGTGCCCCGGCGAGTTCCACCACCGCCGCAGGCGCCAGTTCGCCGTGCGCGGCAGCACGGCGAGCGGGTCGACCCGACCACCGGCGCAGACACCCCTGGCCGGCCGGCGACTCCGCCTGACGGCCGCGAAGGCCCGGCCCGTCCCCGGCGCGCAGAGGTCCACCAGGACCACCGTCATCACCGCCGCCCGACCGGGCACCACACCACCCGGCAGCGGCACCACCACCAGGTAATGAGAAAGGTGACGCGAGGATGAGACGACCAGTCGCACGACGAGTCCAGGCGGGGCTGGCCACGGCCGCCGTCGGTGCCGCGATCTGCGTGGCCCTGCCGGTGCACCAGGCGTCGGCGGCGGCCGGCAGCGCCAGCGGCTACGCCACCCAGAACGGCGGCACCACCGGCGGCGCGGGCGGGCAGACCGTACGGGCCAGCACCGGCACCGCGATCCACGCGGCGCTGTGCAACCGGGCCAGCAGCAGCACCCCGATCGTGATCGAGGTGCAGGGCACGATCAACCACGGCAACACCACGAAGGTGTCGGGCAACAGCTGCAACACCGCAGCCGACAAGATCGAGCTGAAGGAGATCAGCAACGTCACCATCGTCGGGGTCGGCAGCGGGGCGGTCTTCGACCAGCTCGGCATCCACATCCGCGACTCCCGCAACATCATCATCCAGAACGTGACGGTGCGGAACGTCAAGAAGTCGGGCTCGCCCATCTCCAACGGCGGCGACGCCATCGGCATGGAGAGCAGCGTGCGCAACGTCTGGGTCGACCACACCACGCTGGAGGCGTCGGGCGGCGAGTCGGCGGGCTACGACGGGCTGTTCGACATGAAGGACGACGTCCAGTACGTGACGCTGTCGTACAGCATCCTGCGCAACTCCGGCCGGGGCGGCCTGATCGGCTCCAGCGAGAGCGACCGGGGCAACGGCTTCGTCACCTTCCACCACAACCTCTACCAGAACATCGACTCCCGTACGCCGTTGCTGCGGGGCGGGATCGCGCACATCTACAACAACTCGTACGTGCAGCTCAACGAGTCGGGGATCAACTCCCGGGCCGGTGCGCGGGCCAAGGTGGAGAACAACTACTTCAAGAACTCCCGGGACGTGCTGGGCACCTTCTACACCAGCGAGGCCGGCTACTGGCAGGCCAGCGGCAACATCCTGGACAACGTGACCTGGTCCAGCCCCGGCAGCGAGACCAACCCCGCCGGGCCGGGCATGCCGTCGAACACCAGCGTCAGCATCCCGTACTCCTACCGCCTCGACGGGGCGAGCTGCGTGCCGGACATCGTCCGGCAGACGGCCGGCGCGAACATGGGCCTCAAGGAGTCCAACGGAAGCTGCACGCCGACCACCCCGAACCCGACCACGCCGGGACCGACCACGCCTGCGCCGACCACGCCGGCCCCGACCACCCCGCCGCCCACCAGCGCCCCCGGCGGGACCAACCTCAGCATCGGCGCCGGCTCCGACGGCTCCAGCAAGGCCAGCGGTACGAGCTACGGCGACGTCCGGGACGGCAACCTGGGCACCTACTGGTCGCCCGCCGGGTCGACCGGTGACATCTCGATCAAGTGGGGCTCCGCGACCAGCATCTCCTCGATCAACATCCGGGAGGCGTCGGGCTCGGCCGGCAGCATCACCTCCTGGCAGGTGCTCAACGGTGACACCGGGGCGGTGCTGGCCTCCGGCAGCCGGGCCGGCGTGATCACCTTTGCCCGTACCTCCCTGAAGAAGGTCACCTTCCGGATCAACAGCTCTGCTGCCACCCCGAAGGTCGCCGAGTTCGAGACCTACGCCTGACCGTCGTCCCCGGGCGGTCCCGGGACGGTGATCATCTCAGTGGGGCCGATGTTGGGGTGTCCGATCGGCGTGGACACCCCCACATCGGCCCCGTTGTGCCGATCAACCGGCGGGCGACGACCCGGGCCGTCCGCCCGGACCGCCGCCGACCGCCCCCGCCGTGCCCCGTCCACTGGCGGGGTCATCGCCGACAGGACCGTTCCCGTCGTGCGTCGTCCGGTGGCGGCACGGCCGACGCCGGTCGCCCGCGCCGTGCGCCGCCCGTCGGCAGGGTCACCGGTGGCGGCCGTTCGCCCGACGTGCCTGCCCCCGGGTGACCAGTCCCGCAGCGCCCACCCAGTAGGCGGCGGTGGGGCCGTTCCACAGGTAAGGGCGGGGCACGGGCAGCGTGGGTGGTGGCGGTTCCCGCAGCGGTACGGCGGCGAGCCGGTCCGGGCACGGCCAGCGCAGCCCACAGGTGCAGTGCCGACCCCACCGGGACCAGTCCCGCCGATGCCGTGGCGTCAGCGGTACCGGCCTGTCGCGCTTCCTCATCCGCCGCTCCTCCCGTATGCCTGTTCACACTCTGCTGTGGACGCGACTACTGTCGGAAGGCGGCGCGTGGCCTCAGCGTCGGGTGTGCCGACCGGGGCCGGCCCGGTGGGCGACGTTGGCGGCGGAAGGCATACGTGTGGTGGAGGTGTGATGACCGGTGGACCGATGTCGACCCTGGAATTCCTCGGGGCGGAGCTGCGCCGGGCGCGCAAGGAACGTGGGCTGAGCCAGGAGGACCTGGCCCAACAGATCAGCTACTCGTCGTCGCTGGTGGGCATGGTCGAGATCGGCCACCGTACGCCGTCGCAGGACTTCATCACCCGCGCGGACGCTGTCCTGGCGGCC
Organism: Micromonospora sp. WMMD730; assembly: GCF_049178955.1. Classification (NCBI taxonomy): domain Bacteria; kingdom Bacillati; phylum Actinomycetota; class Actinomycetes; order Micromonosporales; family Micromonosporaceae; genus Micromonospora; species Micromonospora sp. WMMD730. The sequence continues at coordinate 5,646,889 of NZ_JBMHML010000002.1, read as the reverse complement.
GGCGGCCTCTTCGAACGGCTGCTAGCCCTGGTCCGCGCCGACTCCGCGCCCCCGTGGTTTCGGGAATGGATCAGCGTGGAGCGGGAGGCGACCCTGATCCGCTGGTTCGAGCCGTCCCTCATCCCGGGTCTGTTGCAGACCGAGGCGTACGCCCGTGCCGTGCTGCACGGTGGCGGAATGCTGCGGGAGGGGGAGACCGAGCAGCGACTCACGGCGCGTCTGGAACGACAGTCCGTGCTGGAACGGGAGCCTCCACCGGAATTCGTGGCCGTGGTTGACGAGGCGGTCCTTCGCCGGGCGGTCGGTGAGCCGGCGGTCATGATCGGGCAGTTCGAGCATCTGCTGCGGCTGACCGAACACTCACACATCAGCGTGCATGTGGTGCCGGCGGATGCCGGTATGCACGCCGGCCTGGCCGGTCCGTTCATCCTGGCCCGCATGCCCGAGGGCGGCGAGGTAGCGCACCTGGACACCCCGCTGCGGGCGCAGGTCACCGACCGTCCGGATGACGTTGATAGCCTTCAACGCAGGTGGGAGAACCTGCGTGGCGAGGCGCTGCCCCGGCGGGCCTCGCGGGAGCTGATACGGGAGTTGGCGAAGTCATGGAGCTGAGCGGCGCGATCTGGCGCAAGTCGACCCGCAGCGACAATGGCGGTGCCACCTGTGTGGAGGTGGCGACGAATCTGCCGCAGGTGGTCGGGGTGCGGGACAGCAAGGACCGTGGTGGCCCGGTGTTGACGTTCACACCCGCCGCCTGGGCCGGCTTCGTCGCCGCGACCCGCTCGGGTGACCTGACCTCGTGGTGATCGACCCAGTTGGGTCGGTGTAGGGGGGCCACGCCGCCCGGACACCCCCATATTGGCCCCATCGTGTTGATCAACGCGGTCGGGGTGGGTGGGCGGGTGCCTGGAGACGCACCAGTGGTGCGACGGCCCGGCGGCGGGGCTGCGGCGATTAGGCTGGGACCAGCAGGATGTTCCGCTGAGGGGGTGAGCCCGGATGGCCCAGGCCGCATTCGCGCCCGAGCCGGCACCGCAGTCGCCCGACCCGACGTCCCCGTCGCCGGGGTCGATCGACCGGCCGACCGGGCCGTCGTTCGACGTGCTGCGCTGGCACGACGAGCCGTGGACCGCCCAGCTCGCCCTCGACCTGTTGCCGGAGACCAACGGTCCCAAGGTTGAAGTCCTGAGCGGAAGCGTGATCGTGACCCCACATGCCGGATACGACCATCAGAATGCCGAGTTGGATCTGGCCTACCTGCTCAAACAGGCGGCCCGCCGGGAAAAACTGTGGCTGTACGCCGAAGCCAACATCGTTTCTGGTGCCGACCTCTTCATTCCGGACATCGTGATCCTCGACGTTCCCGGTGGCGGGCGGACGACGATGGACATCGGCCACGCCGTGCTGCTCGGTGAGGTCGTCTCGCCGGGCAACAGGCGTAAGGACGTGATCGACCGGCCCCGTGAGTACGCCGCCGCCGGTGTCCCGTTCTTCCTCCGCGTCGACCTGCGTAACCGGGTGCCCACCATCGCGCTCTTCGAGTTGACCGACGGGGAGTACCGGCCGGTCTCGGCGGCTGCCGCCGGGACGACGTTCGTCATGCGGCAGCCCTTCGCGTTCAGTATCGATCCGGCCGACCTACTGGGCGAGGAGGCACCGGTCGAGGAGGCGGAACCGCTGGGGCAGGGGGCAGACGCGGAGGGTGACGTCGAGCGGTGAGGCTCCCAGCCGGCGCACAGCGTGTACGGGGCAGAATGACCGGGTGACAACTCCCCGGGACCTCGTTCTGCTCGGCTCCACAGGTTCGATCGGCACCCAGGCGATCGACATCGTCAGGCGTAACCCCGACCGGTTCCGGGTGGTGGCGCTCGGTGCCGGCGGCGGCAACGTCGAACTGCTCGCCACCCAGGCGCTCGAACTGGGCGTGGACGCGGTCGGGGTGGCGAAGGCGTCCGCCGCGCAGGATCTGCAACTCGCCTTCTACGCCGAGGCGAGCCGGCGCGGCTGGGCCACCGGCGACTTCAGGCTGCCGAAGATCATCGCCGGCCCGGACGCCATGACCGAGCTGGCGCAGTGGCCCTGCGACGTGGTCCTCAACGGGGTGGTCGGGTCGCTCGGGCTCGCGCCGACGCTGGCCGCGCTGCGCTGTGGTCGTACCCTCGCGTTGGCCAACAAGGAGTCGCTGGTGGCCGGCGGCCCGCTGGTGAAGGCCGCGGTGACGCGGCCGGGGCAGATCGTGCCCGTCGACTCGGAGCATTCGGCGCTGGCCCAGTGCCTGCGCGGCGGCACCCGGGGCGAGGTGCGGCGGCTGGTCGTCACGGCCAGCGGCGGACCGTTCCGGGGGCGGCGACGCGACGAGCTGACCGCTGTCACCCCGGAGCAGGCGCTCGCCCACCCGACGTGGAACATGGGACCGGTCGTCACGATCAACTCGGCCACCATGGTCAACAAGGCGCTGGAGGTGATCGAGGCGCACGAGTTGTTCGACGTGCCCTACGCCGACATCACCGTGATGGTGCACCCGCAGTCGGTGATCCACTCGATGGTCGAGTTCGTCGACGGCTCCACCCTGGCCCAGGCGAGCCCACCGGACATGCGGCTGCCCATCGCGCTCGGCCTCGGCTGGCCCGACCGGGTGCCCGACGCCGCCACCGCCGTCGACTGGACCACCGCCCACACCTGGGAGTTCGCCCCGCTCGACGACGAGGCGTTCCCGGCGGTGGCGCTGGCCAAGGCGGCCGGCGTGGCGGGCCACTGCCGCCCGGCGGTCTACAACGCGGCCAACGAGGAGTGTGTTGCGGCGTTCGTCGCCGGACGGCTGCCGTTCCTCGGCATCGTCGACACCCTCGGGCGGGTCTTGGAGGACGCCCCCGATTTCGGTGAACCAGGTACCGTCGAGGACGTGCTCGCCGCCGAATCGTGGGCGCGCGCGCACGCGCAGGAGATCATCTCGGGGTCGGGGAAGGAAGCCTGATGCTCTATCTGCTCGGGGTGGTGGTGATCGCCCTGGCGATCCTCATCTCGGTGAGCCTGCACGAGGCCGGTCACATGTTGACCGCCAAGGCGTTCGGCATGAAGGTCACCCGTTACTTCGTCGGCTTCGGGCCGACCATCTGGTCGTTCCGCCGGGGTGAGACGGAGTACGGCCTCAAGGCGATCCCGCTCGGCGGATTCTGCAAGATCGTCGGCATGACGCCGCAGGACGACGACGTCGAACCGGGCGACGAGAAGCGGGCGATGTGGCGTTACCCGGTCTGGAAGCGGACGATCGTGATGTCCGCCGGCTCGGTCACCCACTTCGCGCTGGCCGTCATCGCGATCTGGCTGGCCGCCATGTTCATGGGCCTGCCCAACAAGGACCTGCCCAACCCGCTGCCGGCGCACGTCAAGGTCGTCGAGTGCGTCGTCCCCACCGACGCGGTCCGCGAGTGCGCCCCCGGAGACCCGGTCAGCCCCGCCAAGCAGGCCGGGCTGCGTGACGACGACAAGATCGTCGCGATCAACGGCGTCGCCGTCCCCGACTACGCCGCGCTGGTCAAGACCGTCCGTGACCTGCCGCCGGGCCAGCCGGCGACGATCAGCTACGAGCGCGACGGGGTCGCCGGCCAGGTCCGGGCCGACCTCGCCGCCGTGCAGCGCAAGCCGCTGGACGACCCGAACGGCGCCCCGATCACCGTCTCCGCCCTCGGCGTCGCCGGCCCGATGCTCCCGCCCGGTGTCCCGGCGAACGTCACCTACGGCCCGGTCGAGGCCATCCCGGCCACCGCCGGCTACACCAAGGACCTGGCCGTCGGCACCTACGAGGCACTCAAGCGCATCCCCGACAAGGTGCCCGCGCTGTGGACCGCCGTCACCGGCGGCGAGCGGGACAAGGACACCCCGATCAGCGTCGTCGGCGCGAGCCGGCTCGGCGGCGAAGCCCTGGAGAACGGCGTCTGGCAGCTGCTGGTCCTGCTGTTCATCTCGCTGAACTTCTTCGTCGGCGTGTTCAACCTGCTGCCGCTGCTGCCCCTGGACGGCGGCCACATCGCCATCGCCTGGTTCGAACGGGCCCGCTCCTGGCTCTACGCCCGGATCGGCCGGCGCGACCCCGGCCGGGTCGACTACCTCAAGCTGATGCCCATCACGTACGCGGTGATCCTCATCGGTGGCGCGTTCACCCTGCTCACCGCCACCGCGGACATCGTCAACCCCATCACCCTCTTCACAAGGTGAGTGCCTGAAGTGACCGCTGTCAGTCTCGGTATGCCCGCCGTACCTCCCCCGCCGCTCGCCCCGCGCCGGGCCAGCCGCCAGATCATGGTCGGTTCGGTGCCCGTCGGTGGCGGTGCCCCCGTCTCGGTGCAGTCGATGACCACCACCCTCACCTCCGACGTCAACGCCACCCTCCAGCAGATCGCCGAGCTGACCGCGTCCGGCTGCCAGATCGTCCGGGTCGCCGTGCCCAGCCAGGACGACGTGGAGGCGCTGCCGGCGATCGCCAGGAAGTCGCAGATCCCGGTGATCGCCGACATCCACTTCCAGCCGAAGTACGTCTTCGCCGCGATCGACGCCGGCTGCGCGGCCGTCCGGGTCAACCCCGGCAACATCCGCCAGTTCGACGACAAGGTCAGGGAGATCGCGGCAGCGGCCTCCGCCGCCGGTACGCCGATCCGCATCGGCGTCAACGCCGGCTCGCTCGACAAGCGGCTGCTCGCCAAGTACGGCAAGGCCACCGCCGAGGCGCTCGTCGAGTCGGCGCTCTGGGAGTGCTCGCTGTTCGAGGAGCACGGCTTCCGGGACATCAAGATCTCGGTCAAGCACAACGACCCGGTGGTGATGATCCGGGCGTACCGGCAGCTCGCCGAGCAGTGCGACTACCCGCTGCACCTGGGGGTGACCGAGGCCGGGCCTGCCTTCCAGGGCACCATCAAGTCAGCGGTCGCTTTCGGGGCGTTGCTGGCCGAGGGGATCGGCGACACCATCCGGGTGTCGCTGTCGGCCCCGCCGGTCGAGGAGATCAAGGTCGGCAACCAGATCCTGGAGTCGCTGGGGCTGCGCGAGCGCGGCCTGGAGATCGTCTCCTGCCCGTCCTGCGGGCGGGCCCAGGTGGACGTCTACAAGCTCGCCGAGGAGGTCACCGCCGGCCTGGAGGGGCTGCCCGTCCCGCTGCGGGTCGCCGTGATGGGCTGCGTGGTGAACGGGCCGGGCGAGGCCCGCGAGGCCGACCTCGGGGTGGCCTCCGGCAACGGCAAGGGGCAGATCTTCGTCAAGGGGCAGGTCGTCAAGACCGTCCCCGAGGGGCAGATCGTCGAGACGCTGATCGAGGAGGCGCTGCGGATCGCCGACGAGATGGGCGCGGAGATCCCCGAGGAGCTGCGCGACCTGATCCCCGGCCCCACCGTCACCGTGCACTGATCCACCGTCGACGAAGGCGGCCCTCCCACCGGGAGGGCCGCCTTCGTCGGTACCGGGTGATCGTCGCCGGAGTCGTCCCGGTCCGGGCCGGTCGGCAGGTCGCCGGGGCGTACCCCGGGGGTCACTCGGATTCGGCGAGGATCGCGTACAGCTTGCGGCGGGTCTCGTCGAGCACCTGGGCGGCGCGTTCCCGCTGGTCGTCGGTGCCGGTCATCATCACCTGGCGCAGCGCGTGCATGGCCTGCGCGCCCGCGTCGCGGATGTCGTGCCAGCTGTTGACGGTGTCCTCGGCGAACTCGGCCCAGGGCGGGGTCTGCGCGGCCGTGGTGGCCTCCTCCCGGCCGGCCTCGGTCAGGTCGAACCGCTTGCGCCCGCCGCCGGTCGGATCGGTGCTGGCGGCGATGACGCCCTCGTCCTCCAGCAGTTGCAGCGTCGGGTAGATCGACCCCGGGCTGGGCCGCCAGGCCCCGCCGGTGCGGGAGTCGATCTCCTGGATCATCTCGTAGCCGTGCATCGGCCGCTCGGTGAGCAGGGCCAGCACGGCGGCCCGGACGTTGGGGCGGCGTGCCCGACCCCGCCCGCGCCCGCCCCGGCCACCGCCCCAGCCTCCGTGCCCGTGCGGGCCGGGGGGCATGGGCGGGAAGCCGAAGCCGCGCTGCCGGGCCTCCTGCAGTGCGTGGATCCGACGGTGGAATCCCATCATGTCGTCCTCTCGTTGTGCTGTCGCTGATGCATCAACGATATATCGGCAATGTGTTGGCGACAAGTCCCTTGACGGCTGTGCCGGTCGCCCGGCGAACCACCGCCCGGATCTGGCAGGCTGGTAAGCGTGCTGACGGTGCCGGTACGCCAACTGGGAGAGTCGGAGCGGCGCGCCGTCGAGCGGCTGCTCGACCTCGACCCGTACGCGGGCGCGCAGGTCGCCGAGCGGGTCTCCGCACGCGGCCTCGCCTGGTGGCGGGCCGAGGGCCGGATCCTCGGCTACGGCACCCGCCGCAACCTGGAGTCGATCTGCTGGCTCGGCGGCAACCTCACCCCGATCCTCGCCACCGACTCCGCCGTCGCCGCCTTCGCCGAGCAGCTCTCCGGCGAGGAGCGGCTCTGCTCCTCCATCGTCGGACGGGCCGACGCGGTGCTCGGCCTCTGGGACCGGCTCGCCGACCACTGGGGGCCGGCCCGCGACGTCCGCCCCAACCAGCCGCTGCTGGCCACCGATGCCCTGCCCGCCATCCCGGTCGACCCCGAGGTGCGCCGGGTCCGCCCCGACGAGGTGCACCTGCTCTTCCCCGCCGCGGTCGCCATGTACGCCGAGGAGGTCGGCGTCTCACCGCTGGCCGAGGACGGCGGCCGGGCCTATCGCCGACGGGTCGAGGACCTGGTCCGCGCCGGCCGGGCGTACGCCCGCATGGTCGACGGCGAGGTCGTGTTCAAGGCCGAACTGGCGGTGGTGACCCGCCGTACCGCCCAGGTCCAGGGCGTCTGGGTGGCCCCCGCGTGGCGCGGACGCGGGATCGCGAGCGCCGCGATGGCCGCCGTCGTCCACGACGCGCTGCTCCGGGTAGCCCCCACGGTCAGCCTCTACGTCAACGACTTCAACCGCCCCGCCCGCCGGGTCTACGAACGCTGCGGCTTCCACCGCGTGGGCACCCTCGCCACCATCCTCTTCTGACGATCCCGCCCCTCGCGCCTCCCCGCGCGCCCCGCCTCCCCGGGCACCCCCGCTCGCCACGAGCCCCCGCCTTCCGGGCTCCTGCCTCCCCTGGCTCCTGCCTCCTCTGGGTACCCCGCCCGTCATCCGTCTCGCCCCGGTCGCTCCGTCTCGCCCCGTCGGTCGCCACCTCGCCCCGTCGGTCGCCACCTCGCCCCGTCGGTCGCCACCTCGCCTCGGTCGTCACCTCCCCCCGTTTGGTCGCCGGCTCGTCTCGGTGATCAAGAGGTTTGAGTCAGTTGATCAAGAGGTTTGAGGCAATCTGAAGATCAATCTTGACGCAAATCTCTTGATCACCGGGGCGGGGCAGGGGCAGGGCAGGGGCGGGCGGGGCAGGGGGAGGTGGGGCGGGGGAGGGTGGTGGGGGGGGCGGTAAATGCGTTGAGGGGAGGGGGGCGGGGGGTCAGGCTGGGGGGTACCGCCACCCCGAGTCCCGGAGGGAGTCTCCATGCGCCTGCTCCGTGATCTCTGGGCGTCCGCGCCACGCCGCGTGACGGTCGTGATCGTTCTTGTCGTCCTCGGTGCCGCCGGTCAGGCCGCCGCCTCGGCGGTCGCCGGCACGGTGCTGGTACACCGCTCGGCCGGATGGTTCGCCGCGCTGGTCGTCGCGCTGGTCGTCGCGGTCTTCGGCGAGTTGGTGATCGCGCTGCTGATGGCGGGCATCACCGCCGACTGGTCCGCCGATGTGCGCCGCCGGCTCTGCCGGGTCGCCCTCGGGCAGGATCTGCCCACCCTGGAGGGCACCCCGGTCGGTGAACTGCTCGACCGGATCGACAACGACGTCTACCAGGTCGCCTCCGAGCTGCGAAACACCGGCGTACGGCTGGTCCAGGGGTTGGTGCTCTGCCTGCTCGCCACGGTCAGCGCGCTGTTCGTCTGGTGGCCGGCCGGGGTGGCGATGTTGCTGCTCACCGCGCTGCTCGTCGTGGTGCTGCGGCGTCCCACCGCCGCCATCGCCCCGGCCCGGATGTCCGAGGAGGAAGCCTGGTCGGACCTGGCCGCCGTGATGGAGGAGGCGGTGCACGGCCAGGACGACGTCCGCACCAGCCTCGCCCAGCCGTACGTGCTGCGGTTGTACGCCCGGCGGGCCGCCGAGGTGCTGGCCCGCTGCCGCCGGGTCTTCCTGATGTCGGCGCGGGTCACCGCCTTCGCCGCCGGCACCATCCGGGTCGGGATCGCCGCGGTGGTGCTCGCCGGGGCTTGGGCGTTGACCACCGGCCGGATCGACGGTGCCCGGCTGACCGCGATCTGGCTGCTCGCGTTGAGCTTCGGCGCGACCGTCGAACACCTCGCCCGCTGGGTGCCGCACCTGCAGTACGCGCTCGGCGCCTGGGCCCGGGTGCTGCTGCTCTCCGACTCCCGGCAGGAACCCTCAGGCGGTCTCACCCCCACCGACGGCGACCTGACCCTGCGCGGGCTCACCTTCCGCTACCCGGTCACCGGCGAGGACGAGCGGGAACCCGCGCTGCGCGACGTCCGGCTCAGCTTCGTCCGGGGCCGGTCGTACGCGCTGGTGGGGCGGACCGGTTCGGGCAAGTCGACGCTGGCCAAGGTGCTCACCCGGGCGGTCGAGGTGCCGCGTGGGACGGTGCTGCTCGGCGACACCGACCTGTGCGACCTGGACGTCGAGGAGTTGCGGCGCTGGATCGCGGTGGTGCCGCAGCGTACCGAGATCCTTGCCGGCACCCTCGCCGAGAACGTCGCCCTGTTCGACCCGGACCTGCTCGACGACGCGCCCCGCGCGCTGGCCGAGCTGGGGCTCACCGGGTGGGTCGCGGAGCTGCCCGACGGCATCCGGACCCGGCTGGGCGAGGGCGGCCACGTGCTCTCCGCCGGCCAGGAACAGCTGGTGGCCTTCGCCCGCATCCTGGTGCGCGACCCGCACGTGGTGATCCTCGACGAGGCCACCGCACGGCTGGACCCGGTCACCGAGACCCGGGTACGCGAGGCGACGGAACGTCTGCTCACCGACCGGATCGGCATCATCATCGCGCACCGGCTGTCGTCGGTGCGGCGCTGCGACGAGGTGGTGGTGATGGCCGACGGGGCGGTCCTGGAGGCCGGCCCGCTGCGCTCCTCGGCCCGTTTCGCCGAGCTGCTCGCCACCAGCCACGCCGCCGCGTACACCCCGGTCGGTGCGGGCCGGTCCGGCAGCCGGGGCGGACTGGACCTGCTCGACGGCCCGGCCACCGCCTGGCCGGAGGCCGGCACCAGGGGCACCGCCTGGCCGGACGCCGACGCGCCGGTCACCGCCTGGCCGGAGGCCGACGCGCCGGTCACCGGCTGGCCGGACGCCGACGCGGCGGTCACCGCCTGGCCGGACGCCGACGCGACGTCCCCGGCCGGGCCGCCCGGTACCGGGTCGGGCATCGACAAGCCGGGCGGTGACGGGCCGGGTCGGGCCGGCGCCGTGCGGGGGACCGGGACGGCCGGACGGACGGCGGTGGCCGTACCGAAGGGGGACCCGCCGCCGCTGCCACCGCTACCGCCCGCGCGGACCATGCGGGAGATCCTGCGGCTGGGCCTGAACGACCCGCGCCTCGGCCTGCTGTCGGTCGGGCTGTTCATGGTGATCACCGTGCTCGGCCTCGACGGCGCGGTGCTGCCCTGGCTGTGGGCGGACGTCGTCGACGGCGGTGACCCGTGGCTGCCGGCGCTCGGTATCGCCGCCGCGCTGGTGGTGGTGCTGCCGCTGCCCTTCCTGACGAACCTGCGGTTCCCCCAGTGGTGGGTACGGCAGATGCTGCGGATGAGCCTGCGGCTGGTGCACGGCCAGACCGGCCCGCGCCGTACCAGCCGGCACACCCCGGCCGAGGTGGTGGCGCAGAGCGGGGACACCGAACGGGTCGTGCAGCTCGCCGACAACCTGATGGACCAGTTCATCGCCCTGGTGACGATGGTGACCATGACGCTGATCACGGGCAGTCTCGTGCCGGCGCTGTTCTTCGTGGGCACGATGGCCGTGTCCGGGCTCGCCGCGACCCTGTTCGGCCCCCGGTTGGAGCGTTCCGCGCGGGACACGGTGGCCGCCCGGGCCGCCTTCGCCACCGCGCTGGTCTCGTCGCTGTCGGCGGCCCGGACGGTCAAGCTCGCCGGGGCGACCCGGCCGGTGCTCGACCACCTCTCCGCGCTGGACCTGGTGCGCAGCGACCGGCAGCGGCGGGAGATCGCCGCGCAGGTGTGGGCCCGCTCCACCCCCTCGGTGGCCAGCGGGCTGCTGCCGATCGCCGCGTGGGCGCTCTACCTCGGCGGGGGGCTCTCCGCCGGTGCCACCCTGGTCGCCGTCTCCACCCTCGGGGCGGCCCGCTGGTTCGCCTGGACCACCGCGTCCCTGGTCTCGCAGTACCCGTCGGCGCGGGTGTGGACCCGGCGGACGGTGGCGATGACCGGGATCGGGGCGTACTCGGCGGAGGTGCCGGGGGTGGACATCGCCGCCGGCACCGCCCCCGCACCGCAGCCGCCGCCGCGCCGGCCGCTGCGCCGCCTGGAACTGGTCGGCTTCGGGGCGCGGCACTCCGACGGCACCCTCGCCGTGCGGGACGTCGACCTGACCGTCGACCGGGGCCACCTGGTCCTGGTGGTCGGGCCGGTCGGGTCCGGCAAGTCGTCGCTGCTGCGGGCGCTGGCCGGGATCGTGCACCACGTCGGCGAGCTGCGGTGGAACGGCGAGCCGGTGACCGAGCCGGAGCTGTTCCTACGCCCCCAGCAGGTCGGCTACGTCGGTCAGCTGCCCCGGGTGCTCTCCGGCACGGTCGCCGACAACATCGCCCTCGGCCACGACGTGGACGCCGCCGGGGCGGTCACCACCGCCCAACTGGAGCACGACCTGGCGGGCGGCGGCGGGCTGGGGCTGCTCATCGGGCACAAGGGCACCCGGTTGTCCGGTGGGCAGTTGCAGCGGCTGGCGCTGGCCCGGGCACTCGCCCCGCGTACCGAACTGCTGGTCGCCGACGACGTGTCCTCCGCGCTGGACGTCACCACCGAGCTGGCGCTGTGGGCGGCGTTGCGGGAGCACGGGGTGACCGTGCTCGGCTCCACCTCGAAGCGGGCGGCGCTGGTCCGCGCCGACCACGTGGTGGTGCTGGTCGACGGCACGGTCGCCGCCCAGGGCCCGTGGCGGAACCTGGAGGACGACTGGGGTCACCTGGCCGGCTGACCCCGCCGCCGTCGGGCCGCGGGACCGGGGAGAGTTGTCGTCGCTCCAGCGACGACAACTCTCCCCACAGCGGTCGCCGCAGGCCGGTCGGCAGACGGTCAGAAGGCGCGGGCGTACGGTTCGGGCCAGTCGGGGGTGGCACCGAGCTTCGCGGCGGCCCGGCGCGGCCAGTACGGGTCACGCAGCAGTTCCCGACCGAGCAGCACCAGGTCGGCCTCCCCGGCGGCGACGATCTGCTCGGCCTGCTCCGGCTCGACGATCAGGCCGACCGCACCCGTCGGCACGCCCGCCTCGCGGCGGATCTGCGCGGCCAGCGGCACCTGGTAGCCGGGTCCGACCGGGATGGCCGCCCGGGTCGACGCCCCGCCGGAGGAGGCGTCCACCAGGTCGACGCCGGTCGCGGCCAGCTCGGCGGCGAGGGCGACGCTGTCGTCCACCGTCCAGCCGCCGTCGACCCAGTCGGTGGCGGAGATCCGGGTGAGCACCGGCACCTGCTCGCCGACGGCGGCCCGGACCGCGCGGGCCACCTCCAGGGTGAGCCGCATCCGGGCGGCCCGGTCGCCGCCGTAGCCGTCGGTGCGGTGGTTGGTCAGCGGGGACAGGAACTCGTGCAGCAGGTAGCCGTGTGCGGCGTGGATCTCCACGACGGCGAAGCCGGCGTCGACGGCCCGACCGGCGGCGGTGGCGAACGCGGACACCACCCCGGCGATCCCGGTCTCGTCCAGCGCGGTCGGCTGCCGGTAGTCGGGCAGGAACGGCTCGGCTCCGGGGCCGACCGGCGTCCAGCCGCCCTCGGCGTCCGGCACCCCGCCGCGCTCGGCCGCCCAGGGCCGGTAGGTGCTGGCCTTGAACCCGGCGTGGGCGAGCTGCACGGCGGGCACCGCCCCCTGGGCGGCGACGAACGCGGTGACCGGCCGCCACGCGTCGACGTGCGCGTCGGACCAGATGCCCGTGTCCTGGGGGCTGATCCGCCCCTCGGGAACGACCGCGGTGGCCTCGGTGAGGATCAGGCCGGCTCCGCCGACGGCCCGGGACCCGAGGTGCACCCGGTGCCAGTCCGTGGGCAGCCCGTCCGGGCCGGCGCTGTACTGGCACATCGGCGCGAGGGCGATCCGGTTGGGCAGGGTGACGCCGCGCAGGGCGAGTGGGGTGAACAGGGCACTCATGCGGGTGATCCTCCGGTACGGGCGGGTGGCGGTGCGGGGCGGGGCGCGGTGTCCAAAGGAGGGCCCGGCCGGTGCGCTCAGGCGGGTGCCGGCGCGAGGTCGTCGCGGCGGGCCGGCCGGTCGGCGGCCTCGTCGGCGTCGGTCTCGTCGGCGTCGGTCAGGTCGCGCCGTCCGGCGTTGGCGTAGGCGTCGCGGTCCAGGATGCCCTCGCGGGCGGCCACGATGGTCGGCACGACGGCCTGCCCGGCCACGTTGGTGGCGGTGCGGATCATGTCGAGGATCGGGTCGATCGCCAGCAGCAGGCCGGCCCCGGCCAGCGGCAGGCCCAGCGTGCTCAGGGTCAGGGTCAGCATGACGATGGCACCGGTCAGGCCGGCGGTGGCGGCCGAGCCGACCACCGAGACGAAGGCGATCAGCAGGTAGTCGCCGATGCCGAGGTCCACCCCGAAGACCTGCGCCACGAAGATCGCGGCGAGCGCCGGGTAGATGGCGGCGCAGCCGTCCATCTTGGTGGTCGCGCCGAACGGCACCGCGAAGGAGGCGTACTCACGGGGGACGCCGAGCCGCTCGACGGAACGCTGGGTCACCGGCATGGTGCCCACCGAGGACCGGGACACGAAGGCCAGCTCGATCGCCGGCCAGGCCCCGGCGAAGAAGCGCAGCGGGTTGAGCCGGCCGGCCGTCACCAGCAGCAGCGGGTAGACCACGAACAGGACGATCGCGCAGCCGACGTAGACGGCGGTGGTGAACTTCGCCAGCGGGGCCAGCAGGTCCCAGCCGTACGCGGCGACGGCGTGGCCGATCAGCCCGAGGGTGCCGATCGGGGCGAGCCGGATCACCCACCACAGCGCCTTCTGCACGATGGCCAGCACCGCGCGGTTGAGCGCGACGAAGGGCTCGGCGGCCGCACCGACCAGCAGCGCGGCGGCACCGACCACCAGGGCGAGGAAGACGATCTGGAGCACGTTGCCCTCGACGAACGCGCCCACCGGGTTGGTCGGCACGATGCCGGTGAGGAAGTCGGTCCACGAGCCGGTGGTCTTCGGGGCGGTCGCGCCGCCGACGTCCAGGCTCACCCCCCGGCCCGGGTCGGTGAGCAGGCCGATGCCGATGCCGAGGCTCACCGCGATCAAGGCGGTGACGCCGAACCAGAGCAGCGTCTTCAGCGCCAGCCGGGCGGCGTTGGCCACCCCGCGCAGGCTGACCACGCTGACCACGATCGCGGTGAAGACCAGCGGCGGGACGGCCAGCTTGAGCAACTGGACGAAGAGCCCGCCGACGGTGTCGAGGGTGCTGGCCAGCCAGCTCAGGTCGCCCTCGCGGGCGAGGAAGCCCAGCGCCGCGCCGAGCACGAGGCCGAGCAGGATCTGGGCGGAGAAGGGGAATTTGCGCAGGGTGGAAGCCATCAGGGCGGGTCCAATGTCGGTAGGGGTCGGTCGCGGGCAGCGTCAGGAGCGTGGCTGCGCCGGACAGACCCCACTGGCCTGGCGTCGGAGGTCGACGTACAGGCGCACGGTGAGGTGCCAGACATTGGTCATCGCCTGTCGACGCTACTCCCGGCCGACCGCGAGCTGGAAGGACCGCTCCGCGTGAGGCTCCTTACACGGAGGTTGTCGACCCGGTGACCCGTTCGTCACGTTCGTCGTGCTCACGGACACGGGGCACGCCGGAGCCGGTCCGCTCGGCCGGTCCGTCAGCGGCCGGCCGGTGCCGGGCCAGCAGCAGAGCGGTGCACAGGCCCCAGCCGGCACAGACCACCAGCAGCACCCGTTCCAGCCCGGCCACCAGATCGCCCCGGCCCACCGTCAGCAGGCCCAGCGCGACCGCCCCGGCCACCGGCAACGCCAGCACCCCGGCGACCCGGGCCACCCGGCGCAGCCCCGGCGTCGCCGGCCGGAGGAACCCGACCACCAGCATGGCGAGCACGGTCACCCCGGCCGCCACGATGCTCGCCCCGGCGTGCACCAGGTCGGCCGGTGTCGCCGCCTCGAACGGCGGCAGCGGGCACCCGGCGCTGCACGTCACCGCGCCCGAGACCACGGTGCCGGCCGCGCCGGCCAGCAGCAGGCCGGCCGCGAGCCGCAACGTCACCGGCAGCGCCGCGGCCAGCGACAGCAGCGCCGCCGCCAGGGCGAACACCCCCATCCGGTACGTCGAGGCGAACGCGCTGTCGCTGACGCCGGCCTCGCTGACGTACCCGCGCCACGGGCCACCCGGGCCGGCTCCGACGGCGACGGTCACCGCGACCGCGCCGAGCAGCACGCAGCCGGCGGCGAGCCGGCCGGCGACGGCGCGGGCGGCCTCAGGCACGGCCGTGCGGGGTGAGCCAGCCGGACGTGTCCGGGCCCGCCGGCACCACCCCGGTGGGATTGATCTCACGGTGGGTGGCGTAGTAGTGCCGCTTGATGTGGTCGAAGTCGACCGTCCCGCCGAAACCCGGGGTCTGGAACAGATCCCGGGCGTACGCCCAGAGCACCGGCATCTCGGTCAGCTTCTGCCGGTTGCACTTGAAGTGCCCGTGGTAGGCCACGTCGAAGCGGACCAGGGTGGTGAACAGCCGCACGTCCGCCTCGGTGATCGCGTCACCCATCAGGTACCGCTGCCCGGCCAACCGCTGTGACAACGCGTCCAGCCGGGCGAACAGCGCCGCGTACGCCTCGTCGTACGCCTGCTGGGAGGTGGCGAAGCCGCACCGGTACACGCCGTTGTTGACGTCGGTGTGGATCTCGGCCATCAGCGCGTCCAGCTCCGGACGCAGCGCGACCGGGTAGAGGTCGGGCGCGTCCGGGGCGTGCAGGCGTCGCCACTCGGTGGAGAAGTCGAGGGTGAGCTGCGGATAGTCGTTGGTGACCACCCGGCCGGTGAGCGTGTCCACCAGCGCGGGCACGGTCACCCGGCCGGTGTAGTCGGGGTCGGTGGCGAGGTACGCCTCGGACAGGAAGCCGATGCCCAGCGCCGGGTCGAAGCCGTCCGGGTCGAGGGTGAACCGCCAGCCGCGTTCGTCGCGGATCGGGTCGACAGTGCCCAGCGAGATCACCCCGTCCAGGCCGAGCAGGCCCCGCACGATCATGGCCCGGTGCGCCCAGGGGCAGGCCCGGCACCAGATCAGCCGGTACCGGCCGGCCGCAAGCGGCCAGCGCCCCTGCTCGTCCGGCCCGCCGCCCTCGGGCGAGGTGGAGTGCGGGGTGACCCGGCCGGTGAACCGGTTGGGCTGGCGGACGAACGCCCCACCGCCGGAGGTCTCTGCGCTGAACTGGGGCCGGGTCATACCGCCAACCTATCCGGCGTCCGCCCGCCCGACCTGGTGCGCGACCCGGCCGGGGCGGCGTCGCGCGCGGGCGTGGATATCCTGACGGCGGGCGTCCCCCGTGACCCGGGTGACGCCGGGACCGCCAGCCCCTTCCCACCCCCGAAGGACGTGCGTCGATGACCGTGGCCTACCTCGTGTCCGGAGTCCGTACCCCGATCGGCCGGTACGCCGGCGCGCTGGCCGGGGTGCGCCCCGACGACCTGGCCGCCCACGTGCTGCGCGAACTGGTCGCCCGGCACCCGGCGGTGGACTGGTCCCGGGTCGACGACGTGGTGCTGGGCTGCGCCAACCAGGCCGGCGAGGACAACCGCAACGTGGCCCGGATGGCGGCGCTGCTGGCCGGCCTGCCGCAGGAGGTGCCGGGCAGCACCGTCAACCGGCTCTGCGGCTCCGGCCTGGACGCGCTGGCCACCGCCGCCCGCGCCGTGGTGGCCGGGGAGGCCGACCTGGTGCTCGCCGGTGGCGTCGAGAGCATGAGCCGGGCCCCGTTCGTCATGCCGAAGGCGACCACGCCGTATTCGCGGGCCGCCGAGGTGTACGACACCACCCTGGGCTGGCGGCTGGTCAACCCGCTGATGGAGGCGGGGTGGGGGATCGACTCGATGCCCGAGACGGCCGAGAACGTGGCCGCCGAGTTCGGCGTCGACCGGCGCGCGCAGGACGAGTTCGCGCTGCGTTCCCAACAGCGGGCCGCCAAGGCGCAGGCCGACGGCCGGTTCGCCGAGGAGATCGTGCCGGTGACCGTGCCGGCCGGTCGGCGGGAGACGAAGCTGGTCGAGGTCGACGAGCATCCCCGGGAGACCTCGCTTGCGAAGCTGGCCGCGCTGCCCACCCCGTTCCGGGCCGGCGGCACCGTCACCGCCGGCAACTCCTCAGGCGTCAACGACGGCGCGGTGGCCCTGCTTGTCGCGTCCGAGGCGGCGGTGGCCCGGTACGGCCTGAGCCCGCTCGCCCGGATCGGCGGCGCGGCGGCGGCCGGCGTACCGCCCCGGATCATGGGGATCGGGCCGGTGCCGGCCACCCGTCGGCTGCTCGACCGGCTCGGCCTCACCCTGGCCGACGTGGACGTGGTCGAGCTGAACGAGGCGTTCGCCGCGCAGGGGATCGCGGTGCTGCGTGAGCTGGGCCTGCCGGAGGACGCCGAGCACGTCAACCCGAACGGCGGCGCGATCGCGCTGGGGCATCCGCTCGGGGCCAGCGGCGCCCGGCTGGCGTTGACCGCAGCCCTGGAACTGCGCCGTCGGGGCGGCCGGCGGGCCCTGGCGACCATGTGCGTCGGGGTGGGTCAGGGCATCGCCCTGGTGCTGGAATCCGTCGGCTGACCCGCCCGGACGCGCCGTGGTGGCCTGTGGTGCGCGGGCGGACGCGTAGCGTGACCACGGTTCAGCCCGGCGGGTCCGACCTGCCGGTCCCGGGCACAGATCGGGGTCGGCTGATCTCCCGTACCTGGGCGGACGGGCCTAGAGTGGTCAGCACCACACGATCCGCGGGTCGGCCGGTGCGGCTCCGCGTGCCCGCGCACGCCGTCGACACCGGTGCCCTCCCGCATGGCGGCGACGAACTGGGGGCCAGGCAGAGATGCAGACGCCGGACGGACTTCCCGCCGAGATCGACCTGAGCCGGCCCAGCGCCGCCCGGGTCTACGACTACTTCCTCGGCGGCGCGCACAACTTCGAGATCGACAGGCGGCTCGCCGAGCAGATCGCCGGCATGACCCCGAACCTCGCGGCCACCATGCGCTCCGGCCGGGAGTTCCTGCGCCGCGCCGTGCGGGTGCTGCTCGACGCCGGCATCGACCAGTTCCTCGACATCGGCTCGGGCATCCCCACCGTCGGCAACGTCCACGAGGTCGCCCAGGCCGCCGACCCGCAGGCCCGCATCGTCTACGTCGACATCGACCCGGTAGCGGTGGCGCACAGCCGCGAACTGCTCACCGGCAACGACCGGGCCGTCGCCGTGCACGCCGACCTGCGGGAGCCGAAGCTGATCCTGGACGAGGCCCGGTCCAGCGGCCTGATCGACTTCGACCGTCCGTTGGGCATCCTGCTCGCCGGGGTGGTGCACTTCGTCCCCGACGCCGACCGCCCGGCCGACGTCCTCGCCACCCTGCGGGCCGCCGCCGCACCCGGCAGCTTCCTGGTCATCTCCCACTCCACCTTCGAGGACCAGCCCCAGGAGATGCTCGACGCGCAGCGGCTCTCGGCCCGCACCGACACCGAGATCACCCTGCGGTCCCGCGCCGAGATCACCGGCTTCTTCGGCGACTGGACGCTGCTTGAGCCGGGTGTGGTGCACATGCCGTTGTGGCGGCCCGACTCCCCGTCCGACGTGGACGACCACCCCGAGCGGTTCGGGGCGTTCGGCGGCGTCGCCCGGTACGACCGTTCCGCCGGCTGAGCCGACCATGTCCGCCGTTCCGGACCCCGGCGGCACCGACGCGTCCCGTCCGGGCGCGCAGGGCTACGCCGCCGACTGGGCACGGGCGGTACGCCGGCTCGGGTTCGTGCCGATGAGCACGGACGAGACCGAGCGGCTGCTGCTGGCGCACACCGTACGGCTGGCGCAGGCCCTGCTCGCCGAGGAGTTCTCCGCCGCCCCGGCGGAGGAGGTGGGCCGGGCGCTGGTGGAGGCGCACCTGACCGAACCGCGCATCCTGGACTGGTCGGTGCGGGCGCTCGGCGAGCAGTTGCCGCAGCGGGTGCTGCCCCCGGACGACCCGCCGCCCGACCTGCCCGTCCGGGTGGCCGCGTTGCAGGGTGGGCTGGCCGCCGGGTTCGGCCGGGCGCTGCGCGACCGTACCTTCAGCCAGCAGGAGCGGATCGCCCGCTCGGCCTGGCAGGCGCGGGATTCGGTGGAGCGGGCGTTGCGTGACAGCGAGGCCCGGTTCCGGGCGGTCTTCACCGGGGCGGTCATCGGCATCGGCCTCGCCGGCATCGACGGTCAGATCATCGAGGTCAACCAGTCCTTCGCCGACATGCTCGGCTACACCCCGGAGGAGCTGCGGCAGACCAACGTCTCGGCGCTGTTCCATCCCGACGACGCGGCCGGGATGTGGGAGATGTACCAGGAGCTGATCGAGGGCAAGCACGACAGCGTCCGGGTGGAGAAGCGCTACTACCGCAAGGACGGCAGCGTCGTCCTGACCGACCTGGCCGTCTCGCTGATCCGGCACGACGACGGCCGCCCCCGGTTCACGGTCGCCATGATCGAGGACATCACCCAGCGGTACGAACTCCAGCAGCGGCTGCGGTTCCAGGCCCTGCACGATCCGCTCACCGGCCTGCCCAACCGGACGCTGTTCTTCGAGAAGCTCGGCCAGGTCTTCGCCGACGCCGGGCCCGAGCAGCGGATCGGCGTCTGCTTCCTCGACCTGGACGGCTTCAAGGCGGTCAACGACAGCCTCGGCCACGACCTCGGCGACCGGCTGCTGGTCACCATCGCCCGGCGGCTGTCCGACTGTGTCATCGGCCAGGGGCACCTGGTGGCCCGGATGGGTGGCGACGAGTTCGTCATCCTGGTCAACGGCGGCGAGGGCATCGACGACGCGGTCGGTGTCGCCGAGTTGGCGCTCGCCGCGGTGGCCGCGCCGGTGCTCGTCGGCGACCATCAGCTCGCCGTCTCGGCGAGCGTGGGTGTGGTCGAGTGCCCGGCCAGCGAGACCAGCGTGTCCGAGCTGATGAAGGCCGCCGACACCACGCTGTACTGGGCGAAGGCGGAGGGCCGGGGCCGCTGGGCGGTGTACGACCCGGAGCGCAGCGCCGCCGACATCGCCCGGTCCGCGCTGGCGGCGGGCCTGCCGGCGGCACTGGACCGGGGCGAGTTCGTGGTCCACTACCAGCCGATCGTCTCCCTGCTGGACGGCTCGATGCTCGCGGTGGAGGCGCTGGTGCGCTGGTCCCACCCGGAGCTGGGCCTGGTCGGCCCGGACCGGTTCATCGGCCTGGCCGAGGAGACCGGGCTGATCGTCAGGCTGGGCGAGTGGGTGCTGCGGCAGGCGTGCCGCGACGCCCGCGCCTGGCACCGGGAGTTCCCGGAGGCGAAGCTGGTGGTCAGCGTCAACCTGGCCGCCCGGCAGGCCGACGATCCGGCCATCGTGGACACCGTCGCCAGCGCGCTGAGCCGCAGCGGCCTGCCGGCGGAGCTGTTGCAGCTGGAGCTGACCGAGAGCGCCGTGATGGGCACCGCCGGGGAGCCGTTACGGTCGTTGTACCGGTTGGCGGATCTGGGCGTACGGCTGGCCATCGACGACTTCGGCACCGGCTACTCGAACCTGGCGTACCTGCGGCGGTTGCCGATCCACTGCCTGAAGCTGGCCGGTCCGTTCGTCGAGGGCATCCGGGGTGACGGCGGCGACTCGTCTCCGGACCACCGGGACGAGCGGATCGTCGACGCCCTGGTCCGGTTGGCGCACGCGCTGGAGCTGTCCGTGACCGCCGAGGCGGTGGAGACCGGGGAGCAGGCCGAACGGTTGCGGGCGTTGCGCTGCGACACCGGCCAGGGCCGCTGGTTCGGGCCGCCCGCCCCGGCCGACCAGATCACCGCCCGGCTGCGCGGGGAGACGACGGAGTGACCTGCCCCCGGCCCGGTCGGGGGCGTCGTCGACGGCGCGGTGGTGACCGGGGCGTGGTCGTTCGGGGTGGGGTGGCCGCAAGCGGCCGGTCGGGTACGGGTGGCCGGCGGGGAGGCCGGTGCTCTGGCATGGTGACGACGTGACCGGGACGGGACCGGGCGGGGGAGAGGTGGCGGGGTGAGCCTGACCGATGGTGGGGCGGCGGTCTCGGTGGTCGCGGCGATCGCGATCGTGGCCGGGCTGGCCGGGGTGGTGGTGCCCGGCCTGCCGGCGCTGCCGCTGTGCTGGGGCGGGGTGCTGCTCTGGGCGCTCTTCGGCGGTGCCGGGCCGGGACGCTGGGCGGTGCTCGCCGCCGCCACCGTGGTCGCCGCGGGCGGTGCCGTGATCAAGTACGCCTGGCCGGGGCGCAACCTCAAGCGAACCGGGGTGCCCACGTCGTCGCTGCTCGTCGGGGGTCTGCTCGGGCTGGTCGGGTTCTTCGTCATCCCGGTGATCGGCCTGGTGATCGGTTTCGTCGGCGGGGTGTGGGGGGCCGAACGGCTGCGGCTGGGCAGCAACCAGCTCGCCTGGCCGGCGACCGTGCAGGCGTTGAAGGCGGCCGGCCTGTCGATGCTGGTGGAGTTCCTGGCCGGCCTGGCGATCGCCGCCCTCTGGGTGGCCGGCCTCCTGTTCACCTGACCACCCACGGGAGCGGCCGGCAAGATCGACTCTTCTGGGTCGATGTTGCGGTGTCCATGCCCGGCGGATGCCGCAACATCGGCCCAGGCGAGTCGATCAGGGCGGGAGTGGGAGGCGGAGCGGGACGCCCGTCGGGTACGGCACGACACCGTACGTGAGAGAGAGGTGGGCGTCCCGCGCCGCCGTGGTGCCGGGCTCCTGCCGAGCGCCCGGCGTCGGCCCGTCGCGATCGGGCCTGGTCCCGGGCTCAAGCATGCGTCGGTGCCGGACCCGGGGCAACCCGATTACCGCCGCCGGGGCGACCTGACCACCGCCGCCCGGGGCGACGCGAATTAACGAGTTCGGCACCGGCGACGGATTGACCGTCGTGATCGGCGGGACGAGACTCGGGCGCACCCGGGGATCACCCGGGCAGTACCGGGTACCACCTCAGGGAGGTGTGCTGTGGCCACAACGCCCCCGCCGACCACCGGGCAACCGCCGACCGCCGGGAACGGGCAACCGTCGACCGCCGGGAACGGGCAACCGTCGACCGCCGGGCAACCGCACGCGCCGGACGACGACGCCCGACGACTCGCCGAACTCGGCTACCAGCAGGAGTTGCACCGCACATGGAGCGGCTTCTCCAACTTCGCCATCTCGTTCTCGATCATCTCGATCCTGGCCGGCTGTTTCACCACCTTCGGGCAGGCGTGGAACAACGGCGGGCCGGTCGCCATCTCCTGGGGCTGGCCGCTGATCTCGCTGTTCATCCTGATCATCGGGTTCTGCCTGGCCGAGCTGGTCTCGGCGTACCCGACGGCCGGGGGGATCTACTGGTGGGCGGCGAAGATGGGCAGGCCGGTGCACGGCTGGTTCACCGGCTGGCTCAACCTGATCGGCCTGGTCGCCGTCACCGCGTCGGTGGACTACGGCTGCGCCACCTTCCTCAACCTCACCCTGTCGGCGCTCTTCGACGGGTGGGAGGGGACGCTGCGGCAGGCGTTCCTGCTGTTCGTGATCATCCTGGCCCTGCACGGGCTGATCAACATCTTCGGGCACCGGATCATCGACGTACTCCAGAACGTGTCGGTCTGGTGGCACGTGGCCGGCGCCGCCGCCGTGGTGGCCATCCTGCTGGTGGTGCCCGACCGGCACCAGAGCTTCCAGTTCGTGTTCACCGAGCGGTTCAACAACTCCGGATTCGGTGACGGCGACACCGGTGGGTTGACGTTCTGGTTCTACGTGCTGCCGCTGGGATTCCTGCTCACCCAGTACACGATCACCGGATTCGACGCCTGCGCGCACGTGTCCGAGGAGACCCGGGGCGCGTCGCAGGCCGCCGCCAAGGGGTTGTGGCGGTCGATCTTCTATTCGGCGGTGGGCGGGTGGATCCTGTTGCTGGCGTTCCTGTTCGCCGCCACCGACGTGGACGCGATCAACGCGGCCGGCGGATTCTCCGGCGCCATCTTCGAATCCGCGCTGACCCCGTTCTTCTTCAAGACGGTCATCATCATCTCCACCATCGGGCAGTTCTTCTGCGGAATGAGCTGCGTGACCTCGATGAGCCGGATGACGTACGCGTTCAGCCGGGACCGCGCGGTGCCCGGCTGGCGGCTGTGGTCCAAGGTCGACCGCAACGGCACCCCGGCCAACGCGATCATCGGGGCGACGCTGGCCGGCCTGGTGCTCACCCTGCCGGCGCTCTACCAGAGCGACGGCGTCCCGGTCGCCTTCTACGCGGTGGTGTCGGTGGCGGTGATCGGCCTCTACCTGTCCTTCGTCATCCCGATCGCGCTGCGGCTGCGCCTCGGCGACCGGTTCGAACCGGGGCCGTGGACGCTGGGCCGCAAGTACAAACTGTTCGGCTGGGTCGCGGTGGTCGAGATCGTGATCATCTCGGTCTACTTCGTGCTGCCGATCGTGCCGGCCGGGGTGCCCGGCAACGACGGGTTCAGCTGGTCGGCGGTGAACTACGCGCCGCTGGCCGTCGGCGGGGTGCTGCTCGGGGTGGGCATCTGGTGGTACGCCTCGGCCCGGAAGTGGTTCACCGGCCCGCGCCGGACGGTCGACGTACCGGCGGCACCGGCGGCGGACGCCGCACGGGTCGACGGGCCGGCCTGACCACCAGCCCTCCGGGGCGACGACGGACAGCCCCCGGCCGGGGCCCTGAAGGGTTCCGGCCGGGGGCCGCCCGGCGACCGTCAGAGGTACGCGCTGTTGCTGAGGGTGAGCGGGATGAAGGTGGTCGGGCCGCCGTAGTTCCAGGTGATGAAGGCGTCCGCGCCCGTCTTGTACTCGCCGGTGGACCGGGGGTACTCGGTGTCGACGGTGCCGAGGACGGTGCTGTAGGCCGTCTTGGTGTTGTAGGTGACCTGCGTGTTGTAGCGGAACAGGGCGACCTCGACCTGGATCGCGTAGACGGGATAGGTGCACTGCACCGACGCCAGGCCCTCCTCACCGCCGCCGTACGGGCCGCCGTAGTAGACGAACGGGGTGCTCGGGGTCAGCGTGCAGGTGACGGTGATGGAACCGACGGTCCCCGTCACCGAGGTCGAGGCGAGGGTGCCGGAGGAACCCGCCGACACGCCGGTGGCTCCGGTGGACAGCGGCGCGAGGCGACCGGCCCGCGCGCCACCGGTGGCGGACGATCCCGCCGCCGGCTGCGCGGCGTCGGCTCCGGCGGTGCGGGGGGCCGCCTGGGTCGGGCCGGCCACCGCGAGCAGCGCGGCGGAAACGGCGATCGCCACCAGGGCGGCGAGGGCCCGGGGCTTCCCACTGGGACGTACTCTCGTCATTACGCGTCCTTCGGTGCGTCGTGATGGAGCAGTTCGGGTGTTTCTGGGCCGGCCGGCCCGGTGCGACCGAGGGGGCCGAACATCCACGCTCCGGTGACCTGTCGACGCATTGCGCGCGAATACGCGGCGGGTCAGGGGAAGTGGTCGTGCGGATCGGCCGACGAAGTGCCGTGCGTCGCACCGGCCGGCTCAAATTCTGGCAAGGGTTCCAACTTTCACGCAAGGTCGCCGTGCGATTACCGATCGGTGTGGCCGGCTATGTGTCCGAACGGATGAGTGGCGTGTCGCGGCGCTTCTTTCCCGCCTTTGGGAAAAGCATTTCCGTCGTTGTGCGTACGACAATTTCCGCTCGTTTCGCGCGTCGGGGTCGCGTCCGGCTCCGGGCCACGGGCGGGCCCTCGCAGGCCGGGCCGCCGTCTCCGGACCGGGTCCGACCGGGCACCCGGGTCAGGGGTTTGCCGGCCCGCCCGGACGGGGCATTGACGGTGATCCGCTCGGCCGGTAGACCTTGGTGATGGAGGCGCACGGATGAGGAAAGCCCCGCTCACGTTGGAACAGCTCCGGGTCGCCGTCGCCGATGGCGAGATCGACACGGTGGTGCTCGCCCTGACCGACATGCAGGGCCGCCTCCAGGGCAAACGGTTCCACGCCCCGTTCTTCCTCGACCAGGTCGTCGCCAACGGCAGCGAGGGCTGCAACTATCTGCTCGCGGTGGACGTCGACATGAACACCGTCGACGGGTACGCCATGTCGAGCTGGGAACGCGGCTACGGCGACTTCGCCATGCGCCCCGACCTGTCCACCCTGCGCCGGATGCCGTGGCAGCCGGGCAGCGTGCTGCTCCTGGCCGACCTGGAGTGGCTCGACGGCTCCGGCCCGGTGGTCGCCTCGCCCCGGCAGATCCTGCGCCGGCAGCTCGACCGGCTGGCCGACCACGGGCTGACCGCGTACGCCGGCACCGAGCTGGAGTTCGTCCTCTACCGCGACTCGTACGAGGAGGCCTGGCGGCGCGGCTACCGCGACCTCACCCCGGCCAACCAGTACAACGTGGACTACTCGCTGCTCGGCACCGCCCGGGTGGAGCCGCTGCTGCGTCGCATCCGCACCGAGATGGCCGGCGCGGGGCTGACCCCGGAGAGCGCCAAGGGCGAGTGCAACCTCGGCCAGCACGAGATCGCCTTCCGCTACGACGATGCGGTGGCCTGCGCCGACCACCACGTGATCTACAAGAACGGGGCGAAGGAGATCGCCGCCCAGGAGGGCGTGTCGATCACGTTCATGGCCAAGCCCAACGCCCGGGAGGGCAACTCCTGCCACATCCACTTCTCGCTGCGCGACGTCGACGGCCGCTCGGCGATGCTCGGCGACGGGCCGGCGCAGCTCAGCGTCACCGGGCAGCGGGTGCTGGCCGGGCTGCTCGCCACCATGCGCGAGATGAGCGTGCTGTTCGCCCCGAACATCAACTCCTACAAGCGCTACCAGCCCGGCTCGTTCGCGCCGACCGCGCTGCGCTGGGGCACCGACAACCGCACCTGTGCGCTGCGGCTGGTCGGCCACGGGCAGGGGATGCGGGTGGAGAACCGGGTGCCCGGCGCGGACGTCAACCCGTACCTGGCGATCGCCGCCCTGGTCGCCGGGGCGGTGCACGGCATCGAGCAGGAGCTGGAGCTGGCCGACGAGTGCACCGGCAACGCCTACGACGACCCGTCCGCCGAACGCGTCCCACCCACCCTCCGCGACGCCCTGACCCTCTGGCAGAACTCCGACATCGCCCGGTCGGCCTTCGGCGACGAGGTCCACGCCCACTACGCCAACCAGGCAAAGGTCGAACTGGCGGCCTTCGACGCCGCGGTAACCGACTGGGAACTAACCCGTGGCTTCGAACGCCTCTGACCCCCGCTGCGGCGTCGATCATGGAGTTGTGGTGGGCGACGTGTGGCGGTATGTGGTTCATGCGGGGCGCCACAACTCCATGATCGACGGGGAAAGGGGTGGGGTGTGACGCGGGTGGTTGATCCGGCGAGCGGGGATGTGGTGGGGGAGGTGGCGGCCACCGGACCGGGGGAGGTGGATGCGGCTATCTCGCGGGCTGCTGGTGCGTTCGAGGCGTGGCGTCAGGTGGCGCCGGGGGAGCGGGGGCGGGTTCTGCGGCGGTTCGCGGGGCTGGTGGACGCGCACCTGGAGGAGTTGGCGCGGCTGGAGGTGCGTAACTCCGGGCACACCATCGGCAATGCGCGGTGGGAGGCGGGCAACGTCCGCGACGTGCTCGACTACTACGCGGGGGCGCCGGAGCGGTTGACCGGGCAGCAGATCCCGGTGCCGGGCGGCTGGGACGTCACCTTCCACGAACCGCTCGGCGTGGTCGGGGTGATCGTGCCGTGGAACTTCCCGATGCCGATCGCCGCCTGGGGTTT
This sequence comes from Micromonospora sp. WMMD730, assembly GCF_049178955.1. NCBI lineage: Bacteria > Bacillati > Actinomycetota > Actinomycetes > Micromonosporales > Micromonosporaceae > Micromonospora > Micromonospora sp. WMMD730. The sequence continues at coordinate 5,620,713 of NZ_JBMHML010000002.1, read as the reverse complement.
CGCCCCCGCGCTGGCCGCCGGCAACACGGTCGTGCTCAAGCCCGCCGAGCTGACCCCGCTGACCGCGCTGCGCCTGGCGGAGTTGGGGCGCGAAGCCGGCCTGCCGGAGGGCGTGTTCACCGTGCTGCCCGGCCGGGGCGACGTGGTCGGCGAACGGTTCGTCACCCACCCGGCCGTCCGCAAGGTCTGCTTCACCGGCTCGACCGAGGTGGGCACCCGGATCATGGCCGGCTGTGCCGCCCAGGTGAAGCGGGTCACCCTGGAGTTGGGCGGCAAGAGCGCCAACCTGGTCTTCGCCGACGCCGACCTGGAGAAGGCGGCGGCCACCGCGCCGTACGCCGTGTTCGACAACGCAGGCCAGGACTGCTGCGCCCGCTCCCGGATCCTGGTCCAGCGCCCGGTCTACGACCGGTTCCTGGAACTGCTGGAACCGGCGGTCCGGGCCCTGCGGGTGGAGGACCCGGCCGCCGAGACCGCCGAGATGGGCCCGCTGATCTCCGCCGCCCACCGGGACCGGGTCGCGGGCTACCTCGACGGTGCGAGGGTCGCGTTCACCGGCAACCGGCCCGACGGCCCCGGCTTCTGGCACGCCCCGACGGTGCTGCTCGCCGACTCCCCGGCCGACCGGCACTGGCGGGAGGAGATCTTCGGGCCGGTCGTCTCGGTGCTCCCCTTCGACGACGAGGCCGATGCGGTCCGGCTCGCCAACGACACCGAGTACGGCCTGTCCGGCTCGATCTGGACCCGGGACGTCGGCCGGGCGTTGCGGCTGGCCCGCGCCGTGGAGGCGGGCAACCTGAGCGTCAACTCACACTCCTCGGTGCGCTACTGGACCCCGTTCGGTGGGATGAAGCGTTCCGGGCTCGGCCGTGAGCTGGGCCCGGACGCGCTGCACGCCTTCACCGACGTCAAGAACGTCTTCATCGGCACAGAGGAGTGACGCCAGTGCAGGGTCGGCTACAGGACCGGGTCGCCGTGGTGACCGGGGCGGGCAGCGGGATCGGGTTGGCCACCGTGCGGCGGTTCGCCGCCGAGGGGGCCCGGGTGGTCTGCGTCGACATCGACGACGAGGCCGGTGGGCGGGCCGCCGAGGAGGTCGGCGGCGAGTACGTGCACACCGACGTCGCCGACGAGGCGGCCGTGCGGGACCTCTTCGACGGGGTCGTGCAGCGGCACGGCCGGGTCGACGTGGCGTTCAACAACGCCGGCATCTCCCCACCCGACGACGACTCGATCCTCGACACCGGGCTGGACGCCTGGGAGCGGGTGCTGCGGGTCAACACCACCAGCGTCTACCTGTGCTGCAAGTACGCGATTCCGCACATGCGCCGGCAGGGCAAGGGTTCGATCATCAACACCGCCTCGTTCGTGGCGCTGATGGGGGCGGCCACTTCGCAGATCGCGTACACCGCGAGCAAGGGCGGGGTGCTGGCGATGACCCGGGAGCTGGGCGTGCAGTTCGCCCGGGAGGGCATCCGGGTCAACGCGCTCTGCCCCGGCCCGGTCGCCACCCCGCTGCTGATGGAGCTGTTCGCCGCCGACCCGGAGCGGGCCGCCCGCCGGCTGGTGCACGTGCCGATGGGCCGGTTCGGCGCACCGGAGGAGATCGCCGCCGCGGTGGCGTTCCTGGCCAGCGACGACGCGTCGTTCATGACCGCCGCGCAGTTCGTCGTCGACGGCGGCATCACCGGCGCGTACGTCACCCCGCTGTGAGCGGGCCGGCGGGTGGCGGCGCCGGGCCGTCCGGCCGCAGGGCGCGTCCGCTGATCGGCATCACCGGGTACGTCGAGCCGGCGAGCTGGGCCGTCTGGCGGGACGTGCCGGCGTCGCTGATCCCGCAGGCGTACGTCCGCTCGGTGACCGCCGCCGGGGGCCGGGCCGTGGTGCTGCCCCCGGACGACCTGGACGCCGACGTGGTGGACGTGCTCGACGGGCTGCTGCTGGCCGGTGGCGCGGACGTCGGCCCGGAGCGTTACGGCCAGCCGGCGGACCCGCGTACCGAGCCCCGGCCCGACCGGGACGCCGGGGAGTCTGCCCTGCTGGCTGCCGCCCTCGCCGTGGACCTGCCGGTGCTGGGGGTGTGCCGGGGCATGCAGTTGCTGGCCGTCGCGTACGGCGGGTCGCTGCACCAGCACCTGCCGGACGTGGTGGGTCACGACCGGCACCGCCCCGCCCCGGGGGTGTACGGGGCGCATCCGGTGCGGTTCGCGCCGGGGACCCGGACGGCGTCGGTGCTGGCCGGGGTGGACCGGGTCAACTCGTACCACCACCAGGCGGTGGCCGATCCGGGGCGGCTCACGGTCACCGGCTGGGCCGACGACTCGGTGGTGGAGGCGGTGGAGGACCCGGCGCGACGGTTCCTGCTCGGGGTGCAGTGGCATCCGGAGAACGACGACGACCCGCGCCCGGTGAGCGCCCTGGTGAGGGCGGCCCGGGACCGCTGACGCTTCCTGCCAGCTGGGAAACCTGTCCCGGAATGCGGTCAGCGGCGGCAGGATGACGGCATGGGGACCGTGTATCCGGCGCTGGACGGGCGACTGCGGGAGTTCGTCGAGGCGCAGCCGATGTTCTTCGTGGCCACCGCGCCCAGCGGCAGCGGGGGGCACGTCAACGTCTCCCCCAAGGGCATGCGGGGCACCTTCGTCGTGCTCGGGCCGCACCGGGTGGCCTGGCTCGACTACCACGGCAGCGGCGCGGAGACGATCGCCCACCTGCGGGACAACGGCCGGATCACGCTGATGTTCTGCGCCTTCGACGGCCCACCGAAGATCGTCCGACTGCACGGGCGGGGTGTCGCCACCCCGGTCACCGACCCCGGCTTCGCGGCGCTGCTGACCGACTTCCCCGAGCCGCCCGACGTGCACGCCGTGCGGGCGGTGATCGGGGTGACCGTGGACCGGGTCAGCGACTCCTGCGGCTACGCGGTGCCCCTGATGGACTACCGCTCCGACCGGGACCTGTTGCTCACGTCACACTCCCGGCGCACCGCCGAGGATCTGGTCACCTACCGGGCGACCAAGAACGCGGCCAGCATCGACGGCCTGCCGGTCTTCTGAGCGCCGGCCCCTCACCGTGCGCTGTCGGGCAGATGACGGCAGGATGAGGCACGGGTTACCAGCGTCCGTCGGAACCTGTGCGTTACGTTCCTGATCCGTCGGGGTAGAAGACGGACGCGACCGGCGTGAGCCGAGGCGTTCTGGGGGGCACGACCGGCCGAAGCAGGGGGCGCGGATGAGCTCGGCCCGTGGGGGCGAGGATGGCCGTGGGCTGTCCGCACCGTCGTCCGCCGACCGCGTACTGCCCCCGTGGCTGACCGGGGCGTTCGCGGCGGGCGGCGAGATGGGCGGTCGGCTGAGCGGACACGACTGGGCGGCCAGCCCGCTCGGCAGCCCCGACACCTGGCCGGCGGCGCTGAGCCACGCCATCGGCATGATGCTCTCCTCGCGGGCCCAGATCGTCATGTTCTGGGGCCCCGACCAGTTGGCCTTCTACAACGACGCCTACCGGCCCACCATCGGCGACAAGCATCCCGTGGCGCTCGGCCGACCCGCCAGGGAACACTGGGCCGAGACCTGGGAGGTGCTCGGCCCCCTGCTCGACGGGGTACGCCGCAGCGGCGAGTCCTACCGGGGTGAGAACCACCCGTTCCTGCTCGACCGGCACGGCTTCGTCGAGCGGGTCTACTTCGACATCTCCTACGACCCGATTCGCGACGACGACGGCAGCGTCAACGGCGTCTTCTGCTTCGTCAACGAGACCACCGGCCGGGTCGTCGGGGAACGCCGGCTGCGGGCCCTGGCCGAACTCGGCGTCCGGCTCGGCGCGGCCGGCAGCATGGCCGAGCTGGGGCGGGCCACGGCGGCGGTGCTCGACGGGCACCGGGCCGACGTGCCGTTCGCCCTGGTCTACCTGACCGACGAGACCGGTCGGCCGGTGCCGGCCGGGGCCAGCGGCGTCGATCCCGCCCGGGTGCCGGCCGAGCCGCCGGCCACGCTGGCCCGGGTGGCCGCCGGCGGGGTGGCCGCCGAGATCGAGGTGGCCGAGCTGCTCGGCGCGGTGCCGGACGACGTCGCCCCCCGGGCGCTGGTGCTGCCGCTCACCGCCACCAGCGAGCCCGCCGGGGCGCTGGTGGTCGGCCGGTCCGCCCGGCTGCCGTTCACCGACGAGTACCGCGACTTCCTCGGCCTGATCGCCGCGCAGGTGTCCCGGGTGGTCGGCCAGCAGCGGGTGTACGAGCAGGAGCGGGCCCGCGCCGCCGAGTTGGCCGCGCTCGACCGCGCCAAGACCAACTTCTTCGCCAACGTCAGCCACGAGTTCCGCACCCCGCTGACCCTCGTCCTCGGCCCGTTGGAGGAGATGCTGGCCGACCCGACGCTGTCCGCCGAGCACCTCGACCGGCTGACCATGATGCACCGCAACGGGCTGCGCCTGCTCAAGCTGGTCAACACGGTGCTCGACTTCTCCCGGCTGGAATCAGGCCGGCTGGCCGCCCACTACCAGCCCACCGACCTGGCCCAATACACCTCCCGGCTGGCCAGCACCTTCCGCTCCGCGACCGAGCGGGCCGGGCTGCGGCTCGTGGTCGACTGCCCGCCGCTGCCCGCGCCGGTCCTCCTGGACCGCGACATGTGGGAGAAGATCGTCTTCAACCTGCTCTCCAACGCGCTGAAGTTCACCTTCGACGGGGAGATCCGGGTCCGGGTGGTCGCGGTCGACGGCACGGCCCGGCTGGAGGTGGTCGACACCGGGGTCGGCATCGCCGCCGAGGAGTTGCCACACGTCTTCGAGCGGTTCCACCGGGTGCCGGGGGTCCGCTCGCGTACCCACGAGGGCACCGGGATCGGCCTGGCCCTCGTCCGTGAACTGGTCGAGATGCACGGCGGCACGGTCGCCGCCACCAGCCGGGTCGACCACGGCACCACGGTCACCGTGACCGTCCCGTTCGGCTCCGCGCACCTGCCGCCCGACCGGGTCGCCGCCGCCGCGCCGCTGCCCACCAGCGAGTCGGTGCAGGCGTCGCTCTATGTCACGGAGACCGCCCGGTGGACCGACCGGCCCGACCCGGCCGGTGACGGGCGGCCCGCCCCGGCCACCGGCCACCCCGCCCGGGGCGGCCGGATCCTGCTCGCCGACGACAACGCCGACCTGCGCGAACACGTCACCCGCCTGCTCAGTCCCGAGTACGAGGTGGTGGCCGTACCGGACGGCGCGGTGGCCCTCCAGGAGGCCACCGCAGGCCGGTTCGACCTGGTGCTCACCGACGTGATGATGCCCCGGCTGGACGGCTTCGGCCTGGTCACCGCGCTGCGCGGTAACCCGGCCACCCGGTACGTGCCGATCGTGCTGCTCTCCGCGCGGGCCGGTTCCGCCGAGGCGGTCGCCGGTCTCTCGGTGGGCGCCGACGACTACCTCACCAAGCCGTTCTCCGGCACCGAGCTGATCGCCCGGGTCCGGGCCAACGTCGAACTGGGCCAGTTGCGGGGTCAGATCATCCGCCGGCTGCGGGCGCTCGCGGACGCCGCTGTGGCGGTCAACACCGCGAAGTCGACCGCCGACGTGGTCCGGGTCGCCGCCCGGCACGCCCTGCACCTCGCCGAGGCGGCCCGGGTGTCGGTCACCACGGTCACCGGCGCGCGGCACGAGGTCGACGGCGGTGGTGCCAGCACCGACCAGCCGTCCCAGGTGCTGCCGCTGACCGGCAGCACCGGTGGGCAGCTCGGCGAGCTGCGGGTCTGGCGTCGGGAGGGCGACGGCACCGAGCACGCCGCCGTCGGGGAACTGGCCCGCCTGGTCGGCGTACGACTGGAGAACGCGCAGCTCTACGAGGCCGAACACCGGATCGCCACCACGCTGCAGCACAGCCTGCTGCCGCGTTCGCTGCCCCAGCTCCCGGGTGCGGTGATGGCCAGCTGCTACCTGCCCGGCAGCACCGACGTCGAGGTCGGCGGCGACTGGTACGACGTGATCGGCACCGGCGACGACGAGGTGGTGCTGGTCATCGGCGACGTCGTCGGCAAGGGCGTCCGGGCCGCCGCCGCGATGGGTCAGCTCCGCAACGGCCTGCGGGCCTACCTGCTGGAGGGCTACGACCCGGGGCAGGCGCTGACCCGGCTCAACCGGCTGGTCGGCTCGACCGAGCGGCAGTCGTTCGCCACCGTGTTCTGCCTCTCCTTCACTCCGCGCACCGGCCGGCTGCGGTACGCCAGCGCCGGTCATCCGTCCCCCCTGCTGATCCGAGGAGACGACGTGGCCTTCCTGCACGAACAGGCCCTCGGGCCGCCCATCGGGGCGCTCACCGGCACCGACTACCGCACCGTCGAGGGTGGACTCGCCCCCGGCGGTCGGCTGCTGCTCTACACCGACGGCCTGATCGAGGACCGGCGGGCCGGCATCGACGCGGCCCTCGCCCAGCTCCGGGCGGACGCCGCTGCCGGTGCCGGCGGCGGACACGTGGCCGACCTGGTGGACGCGGTGGTAGGGCGGGTCGACGGGCGCAGCCGGCACGACGACGTCGCGGTGCTGGCCCTGGAGGCCGCCGAGCTGAACCGGTTCGCGTTGCGGCTGCCCGCCGACCCGACCCGGCTCAGCGTGCTGCGCAAGCGGCTGGAGGACTTCCTGGTCGCGCACTCCGTCGGCGAGAACGACCTGTTCGACCTGATCGTCGCCGTGTCCGAGGCCGCCGCCAACGCCATCGAGCACCCGGTCGCGCCGGTGGAGCCGACGATCGTGGTCGAGGTGTCGATCGTCGACCGGACGGTGGTGGCGACGGTGCGCGACAGCGGCCGGTGGCGGGAGTCGACCGGGGCCGGGTTCCGGGGCCGGGGACTCGCGCTGATCGAGGCGCTGGGCGAGCTGTCGGTGCGCCGTACCGACGAGGGGACGGAGGTGTCGCTGCGCCGCCGGCTGGCCGACTGAGCCGGGCCCCGGGTCAGAGCGGGCGCAGCCACTCCTGCCCGCCCAGGCCGGAGATCTCCAGCACCCGGCTGACCTGCCGGGACGGGAAAACGGTCAGCGCCCCCGGGAACCGCCGGGCGAGCTGGACCACCGCGTGGATGGCGGCGGAGTCGAAGAAGGTGACCGCGCGCAGATCCAGGGTGACCTGCCGGGCCGGCTCACGGAGGGTGGTCTGGACCATGGTGTCCGCGGTGGCCATGTCGACCTCGCCGGTCACCGTGACGCGGACGTGGTCCCCGGTGTTCTCCGCGCGCGCGGAGAACACGGGCGGTTCGCCCTCCAGATCCACCCCGCCACCATTGCACAGCCCGGTGGTGGCGGCAACAACCGCCGGGCCGTGCGGGAGGCCCTCCGCCCTCCGGAGATAGGCTGTCGTCATGACCGTCCGTGCCCCGCTCACCCCCGGCACACTCTCCCCGTGGCGAGCGGTCCCCGACCACATCGCCCGCCCGGAGTACGTGGGCCGCAAGCAACCCCAGCAGTGGCGCGGCTCGCACGTGCAGACCCCGCAGACCATCGAGAAGATGCGGGTCGCCGGCCGGTTGGCGGCGCAGGCCACCCAGCTCGCGGGCGCACACTGCAAGCCCGGGGTCACCACCGACGAGATCGACCGGGTGGTGCACGAGTTCCTCGTCGACCACGGCGCCTACCCGTCGACGCTGGGCTACCGGGGCTTCCCCAAGTCCTGCTGCACCAGCATCAACGAGGTCATCTGCCACGGCATCCCCGACTCGACGGTGCTCGCCGACGGTGACATCGTCAACGTCGACGTCACCGCCTACCTCGACGGGGTGCACGGCGACACCGACGCCACCTTCTGCGTGGGCGAGGTGAGCGAGGAGGCCCGGCTGCTGGTCGAGCGCACCCACGAGGCGATGATGCGCGGCATCCGGGCGGTCCGCCCCGGCCGGCAGATCAACGTGATCGGCCGGGTCATCGAGTCGTACGCCAAGCGGTTCGGCTACGGGGTGGTCCGTGACTTCACCGGCCACGGCATCGGCGAGGCCTTCCACAGCGGCCTGTACGTGCCGCACTACGACAGCCCCCGGCCCACCGACATCATGGAACCCGGCATGACCTTCACCGTCGAGCCGATGATCACCCTCGGCACCTACCAGTACGACATGTGGGACGACGGCTGGACGGTCGTCACCAAGGACCGGAAGTGGACGGCCCAGTTCGAGCACACCATCGTCGTCACCGACGACGGCTTCGAGATCCTCACCCTGCCGTGACCGAGACCCCGGCGGCGCTGCGCGAGGCGCACCACGCGGACGTGTCCGGCGGCTGGCTGCGGCCCGCCGTCTTCGGCGCGATGGACGGTCTGGTCACCAACATCGCCCTGATCGCCGGGGTCGGCGGCGGTGGGGTGTCGGCGCACAGCATCGTGCTCACCGGCACCGCCGGCCTGGTCGCCGGCGCCATCTCGATGGGGCTGGGCGAGTACACCAGCGTCCGGTCGGCCAACGAGCAGGTCGCCGCCGAGGTGGCCAAGGAACGCCGCGAGCTGGAACGCCACCCGGAGGCCGAGGCCCGGGAGCTGTCCGACGCCTGGGTGGCCCGGGGCCTGCCGCGTGACCTGGCCGACCAGGTCGCCGAGGCGGTACGCCGCAACCCGGAGGAGGCGCTGCGGGTGCACGTCCGGGAGGAACTGGGTGTCGACCCCGACGAACAACCCAGCCCCTGGGCGGCGGCGATCTCGTCGTTCCTCTGTTTCTCCGTCGGCGCGCTGCTCCCGCTGCTGAGCTACCTGCTCGGCTCCACCAGCCTGGCGCTGGCGCTCGCCGTCGGCGGGGTGGGGCTCTTCGCGGCCGGGGCGGTGGTGGCCCGGTTCACCCACCGCCCGTGGTGGGCCGGCGGGCTGCGGCAGCTGCTGCTCGGCGCGGCGGCGGCCGGCGCGACCTACCTGGTCGGGATGCTCATCGGGGTGCAGGGCGGCCTCGGCTAGACCTGCCCGGTCGGTCGCCAAGGTCGGTCCGGCGGTGCCGGGGCTCAGCCGGTGAGCAGGTCGTCCACCGTGCCGTCGACCGGTCGGCCCCGGGCGGTCAGCTCCTCGGCCTGCCCGGTCAGCACCCGGCCCACCTCGGTCATGTCCGCGCCGGCCAGCCCGGTACGCCGCACCGCGTCGCCCGGGTCCCGGAAGTAGGTGCGGCTGAGCAGGCCGCTGACCGTTGCCGCCGCCAGCCGTGCCTCACCCAGCATGACCAGCGCCTGGTCGGTCTCGTACCACTCGGCGAGCCGGGCCGCGCGGGCGTGCGCCGCCCAGCCCCGGTACCAGGCGTCCCGGGCGGCGGTGCTGAACTCGGCCGGCCGGGCCCGGGCCAGCCGGCCCAGGTGCTCGTCGCGCAGGGTGCGCAGCCAGCCGGTCGGGTCGTACAGCGCGACGGTGGTGACGTACCGGTCGGCGGTCAGCGGCCAGGCCGGGGTCAGCGTCCGGGCCCGCCGCAGGTAGCCGTCGGCGTCGGCCACGGTCAGCGCCACCAGCACCCCGTCCACCCGCCGGGTCGACGGGGCCGGGCCGCCGCCCGCCCGGTAGGTGACCAGCAGCAGGTCGACCTCGGCGTCCCCGCCACCGTCGTCGTCGCCGTGCGCCAGCGGACCGTGCACGGCCACCGCGAGGATGTCCGCCGGGAAGCGTCGCCGCGCCGCGTCGGCCACCCGCCCGGCGACCTGCCAACGCGGATCGTCCAGGTCCACCCCGGCCGCCGGCTCCGGCACGGTCACGGCAGGTCGGCACCGGTCGGGGCCAGCCGGAAGATGTGGATCTCCCGGCCGCCGGCCCGCTGCACGTACGTCCGGTACGCCGGCCACTCGGTGACCAGCAACTGCCAGAGCCGTTCCCGCTCGGCCCCGGTCGCCAGGTCGGCGCGGACGGCGAGCCGACGTCCCTTGACGGCCACCTCCGCCTGCGGCCGGGCGAGCAGGTTGAGCACCCAACCGGGCTGGTGCCGCTGACCCCAGTTGGAGCCGATCACCACGAACCCGTCGCCGTCCGGCACGTACAGCAGGGGGTTGCTGCGCGGCAGGCCGGAACGGTGCCCGGTGGTCGTGATGATCAGCGAGGGGACCAGCCCCAGCGCGACCACCCGACCCCGGGTGAGCCGTCCGACCGCCCGGTCGACGGGGACGAGCAGGCGCATGGTGGCACCGAACCACGTGTGGTGACCGAGCCGCCGGGTGAGGGTTCCGAGTACGGGCACCCGGCCAGTCTGCCTGGTCGACGCGGTGTCCGCACCCACCGGCTGCCGGCGGGCCGCTCAGTCCAGCCGACGTTCGACCGTGAGGCGGGACCGGGTGAACAGGCCGGCACCGAGCATCGCCACCAGCGGCACCACCACCAGCACGCCGAGGGTCTGCCAGGGCACCACCATCGGGTACGGCGTCTGGGTCGGCCAGCTCTGCGCGTACTGGCGGTTCGTCGAGGTCAGGATGATCAGGGCGGAGCCGAGCCCGGCCGCGATGCCGAGCGCCGAGCCCACCACGGCGATCACCCCCGCCTGGCAGAGCGAGAGCACCCGGCGTACCCGGGGACTGGCCCCCACCGCCGCGAGCGTGGAGAGGTCCCGGCGGCCCTCCGCCGCGGCGAGCCCGGTGGCCACCCCGGCCGCGCCCAGGGTGATCACCCCGGCGCCGGCCGCCAGCAGGAGCAGCAACGGCCGCTGCTCCGAGCGGGGCGGACCCCGCTCGATCTGCGCCGACACCGGCAGCAACGGCCGCAGTGCGGTGACCACCCGGTCGAGCTGCGCGGCGGTGGGCGCGGACCGGGTGTCGACGGCGAAACCGACAGGCTCCGTGCGCAGACCGGCCCGGGCGGCGGCGGCGGGGGAGAGCACCAGCCGGTCCACCGGCAGCCCGTCGCGCAGCAGGTGACCGGGGAGGGTGACGGTGTTCACCACCGGCGGCCGGGAACCGCCGGTCGACCGGTCGACCCGGACCGTCACCCGGCCGTCGACCACGTAGCGGGGGTCGCTCACCACCACGCCACCGGCACGCAGCACGGCGGCCGCCGCCGCCACCTCGGCCGCCGGCGCGCCGCTGAGCACCCCCAGGGCGGTGCCGTCGTCGACCATGGCGGGCAGGTAGAAGCCGCTGACGATGCGGACCGGCGGGACGCAGCGCGGGTCGTCCAGCGCCGCGCGACGGGCCTCGGCCGTCTGGTACGACTCCGGGTCGTACGGGCATGCCCGGCCGGCGGGCAGCACCGGCGCGACCGTGCAGTAGGCGCCCGGGTCGCGCACCTCGGTGCAGCCGGGCGTCGCCACCGGCAGCACCGCGTCGGTGCCCAGCTCGGCGCGCACCCGCTCGGTGATCAGCGGCAACGGGGGCAGCGGTCCGGTGCCGTCGCGGTCGGCGCGCAGCAGCAGCACCCGGCCCGGCGGCATCCCCGGTTGCCAGTCGGCTCGTTCACGGGCGTCGTTGCTGGCCACGTAGACGCCCAGAGCGACGCTGCCGGCGACGGCGGCCATCACCGCGGAGATGGCCGGGGCGGCCGACGAGCGGTTGCGGCTGGCGTCGCGCAGCGCGATCCGGGGCGCGGGCGGCAGCAGCGGACCGAACCGGGCCAGCAGACCGATCAGCGTGGGCGTGCAGAAGACCAGGCCCAGCTCGCCCAGGACCAATCCGGCGAGGATCAACGGGGTGTCGCCCCTCGCGGCGCCCAGGGCGGCGGCCCCGCTGCCCAGCACGGTCAGCGCCACCCCGAGGAGAAGCCAGCGGCGGCGGTGCGGGGGTGCGGTCCGGCGACCGGCCAACCCGGCCACCACGTCCTGCCGGGCGGCGGCCAGCGCCGGGGCGAGCGCGGCCAGCACCCCGGCGAGCACCGCGACCGCCGCGATCGCGGCGAGCGCCGCCGGGAAGACCCGGTAGCCCCCGCTGCGCGCCCCCAGCACGTGCTCCTCGACCAGCGACCGGCCGACGAGCGCGGCGGTGACCCCGAGCAGCAGCCCGCACGCCGCCCCGAGCCCACCGAGGACCACCCCGTCGGCGAGCACGATCCGCCGCAGGTGCACCGGGTCGCCGCCGGCCACCGCGACCAGCGCCAGGTCCCGCCGCCGCCGCCGGACCCCCACGGCGAAGGCCGGGCCGACCAGCAGGACGACCTCCAGCAGACCGAGGCCGCCGACCAGCACCGTGTTGCTCGCCAGCACCGGATCGGGCAGGTAGAGCGTCGACCCGTCGGGGGAACGGGCACCCGGCACCGGATTCCGGGCGCTGACCAGCACGCCGTGCGCGTTGAGCCGGTCCACCAGCGCGGCATCCACCGGGCCGGGGAGGTCGACCAGCCAGCTCTCGTCGTAGCTCCGCCCGTCCCGGGGCAGCCCGGCCGGGGTCAGGGCGACGATCTCCCCGAGCTGGTCGGGGAACTCGACCACGCCGACCACCCGCCACCGGCGGGTGCCGTCGGCCGCGTCGACCGACCCGCCCACCCGGACGCCCATCCGGGCGGCGGCCTGCGCGCTCACCGCGACCTCGTCGGGTGCGGTGGGGACCCGCCCGGAGCGCAGCCGCACCGTCGAGCGGGCCACCGCGTCGGTCAGGTCCAGCGCCCGCCCGTCGAGGATCCTGGTCCGGTCGCCGATCCGCACCTCGAACGGCACCCACCAGCTGACCCGGCTGGCGCTGCTGCCGGCCGGCAGCAGCGCCTCGATCTCCGCCTGGCCCACCGGCCGGTCCCGGGTCACCTGCTCACCCGTACGGGCCCAGTTCGTGTCCCCCCAGGAGTCCTGGTGGATGGGGTTCTCCGCCACCCAACTCAGCTCGACGTCGGCGGCGCCGGCCCGCTGGACGAAACGCTCCTCCCGGGTGAGGTCGGCCATGTCGTAGGTGACCGCCACGAAGCTCAGCACCAGCACCGGCAGCGCGATCATCGTCAGCACCAGCGCGGTACGCCCCCGCGCCCGCCGTGCCTCCCGGCGGGCGATCCGCAGCGCCGCCCGCCAGGACCCGACCGTGCCGGCGAGCCGACCGGGCAGCCCCGCCCGGTCCACCGCGTCGGGCCGGGCTGCGCCGCCGTTCCCGGCCCAGCGGTCGGGCCGGGCGGGACGGGCTGTGCTGTCGGGCGGTGCCGGCCGGGGACGGGTGGACCGGCCGTCGGCGTGGGACGGTCCGTCCGGAGGGGGCGGGGCGCTCACCGGCCGATTCCGGAGAGCAGGTGCTCGACCCCGGCCAGCGGCGCGGTGGAGTCGACCATGACGCCGTCGCGGAGGAACACCACCCGGTCGGCCCAGCCGGCGTGCCGGGCCTCGTGGGTCACCAGCACCCCGGCCGCGCCCGCGTCGACCCGGCGGCGCAGCAGGTGCAGCACGGCCTCCCCGGTCTGCGAGTCCAGCGCCCCGGTCGGCTCGTCGGCGAGCACCAGCCGCCGGTCACCGACCAGCGCCCGGGCGATCGCCACCCGTTGCTGCTGGCCCCCGGACATCTGGTCGGGGAAGCGACCGCCGAGCCCGTCCAGGCCGACCTCCTGCAGCGCCGTCAGGGCCGCCCGCCGGGCCTGACGTACGCCGACCCCGTCGAGTTCCAGCGGGAGGGCCACGTTCTCCGCGGCGGTGAGGCTGCCGAGCAGGTTCAGATCCTGGAAGACGTAGCCGATCCGGCGACGGCGCAGCCGGGCCAGCCGCCGCCCGTCGAGCGTGCCGAGCGACTCCCCCTCGACCAGCACCTCCCCGCCGGTCGGCCGGTCCAGCCCACCGGCGAGGGTGAGCAGGGTCGACTTGCCCGATCCGGAGGGACCCATCACGGCCACCAGCTCGCCCGGTCGTACGGTGAGGCTCACCCCGCGCAGCGCGTGCACGGCGGCCTCCCCGCCCCCGTGGGTGCGGTGGACGTTGCGCAGTTCGAGCACCGCGCCGTCGGGACCGGTCACCGGTGTGCCTCCTGGTCGGCCCGCTCCACCACCTCCGGCGGTGACCCGCTGCGTGCGGTGGGGGCCGCCGGCCGGTGCCGGACCAGGCTGGTCTCGCAGTGGTCGAGCCAGCGGATCTCCGCCTCGGCCTGGAACATCATCGCGTCCAGCACCAGCCGCCAGGGCAGGTCCTCCGGCCGGTCACTGGTGTACTTGAGCCGGGTCAGCTCCTGCAATGTACGCATGGTCGCGCCACGCTGGGTCTGCACCACCGCCCGCACGTCCACCCCGGGTGTGGTCAGCGCCAGGGCCAGCTTGATGGACAGCTCGTCGCGGGGGCGGTCGTTGCGGCTGATCGGGGTGACGAACCACAGCGCCAGGTCCGCCCGTCCGGCATCGGTGATCTCGTACGGCCGCTGCCCGCCCTCGTGCTCGGGCAGCGAACGGACCAGGCCGTCGCGTTCCAGCCGGTTGAGGGTGGTGTAGACCTGACCGATGTTCAGCGGCCAGGTCGAGCCGGTCGACTCCTCGAACGCGGCCCGCAGCTGGTAGCCGTACATCTGGCCGCGCTCGAGCAGGGCGAGCAGGCCGTGACGGATGGACATGCGACGGAGTATGCATACCCCGTATGCGGACCGCAACCGCAGGGTACGGACGGTGGGTCAGGTGGGACTGCCGGGGAACGGGACGGTCAGCGGGGTGACGCCCGCGCTGCGCCGCCACCGGGTGGCCCGTACCGCGCAGTCGGTCAGCGCGTTGAGCGCCCGGGTGCGGTCCGCGCCGGTGGTGACCGGCAGCGCCACCCGCCAGAACGCCGCGGTGCGCTCCTCCACCTGCACCGCCAGTCGCAGCGCGGTGGCCCGGTCGGTGACCGGGAACGGCAGGGCGTAGCCGGCCTGGTCGGGTGGCACCGTTGCGCCGGCCGCGCTGAGCTGGAGCACGAGCGCGTCGCGTCGGGACCGGTGGGCCGCCTCGGCGGCGCGGGCCGCCCGCCGGTCGGCGTCGGTGAGGTGCACCCCGATCGGGCCGTAGGCGTAGATCGCGGCGTATTCGGCGGCCAACGCCCCGGCGAGCGCGTCGCCGGGGGTGGCGGGGGCGGTGGAGCGGCTCACTTCAGCGCCTCCAGGTGGGTGGCACGGGCGGCGGTGATCGCGCCGAGCAGCGCGGCCCGGTCGCCCGGCGCGTCGGCGCACGCCTTCGCCGCGTTGTCCCGGCCGCGCTGCTCGGCCGTCCGTAGCGCGGCCAGTACGGCGGCGCGGTCACCTCCGGCGGCGGACGGGTCCGGCGACGCCGCGGCGGAGGGTTCGGGGCGGCCGATCACCCGGCGCAGCTCGTCGGCGTGCGCGGCGTGCGCGTCGGCGATCGGGGTGAGCCGGTCGGCCAGCCCCGGATCGGCGGCGATCGCGGCCCGGTGCCGGTCGGCCAGCGACCGGGCCTCCGTCGCGAGGGGTTCCAGCGGGTCGGGCGGCGGGGTCGGGTCGTCGCGGTCGAGAAGACCACACCCGGTCAGCGGTACGGCGGCGACGCCGGCCGCCAGGAGCGCGCCGGCCCGCAGCACGGTACGCCGGGACTGCCCCGTTGCGTCGTGGTGCGTCGTTGTTCTGCCCGTGGCCACCGGACAAGTCAACACCATGCCCGGCGTCCGCCGGGCGACCGCCGTCGGTGCGCCGCCGGGGCCGCCGTACCGACGGCGCGTTACGCTCTGCGCAGCCACCGGCGCTGCCGCCCCGGTGGCGTCCCGGCGTGCCGGTCCGACGACCGCCGCCGACCAGGAGAAGGGTGCCCAGATGACGCAGCGTGGCCGTGCCACCAGGCCGACGGCACCGGCGGGACGCTCCCGCCGCACCGACGGTCCCCGGGGCGGCGACCGTGCCGGCGCATCCCGGGGTGACCTGGCCGCCCGTCGTGACCGGCTGCGCGCGGTGATCGAGCCGGTGGTCGCCGGGGCGGGCTACGACCTGGAGGACGTCTCGGTCTCCCGGGCCGGCCGCCGGCACGTGGTCCGGGTGATCGTGGACGCCGACGGCGGGATCAACCTGGACGCGGTCGCGGTCGTCTCGCGGGCGGTCTCGGCGGCGCTGGACGCGGCCGAGGAGTCCGGCGGGGACATCGTGGCGGGGGAGTACCAGTTGGAGGTCAGCTCCCCGGGGGTGGACCGCCCGCTGACCCTGCCCCGGCACTGGCGGCGCAACGCCGGCCGGCTGGTGAAGGTGACCGTACGGGCCGGCGAGCCCGCCGTGGACCGGCAGGTCACCGGGCGGGTGACGGCGGCCGACGACGAGCGTGTGGTGCTGGAGACCGAGTCCGGTCCGGTGGAGCACCGCTACGCCGAGCTGGGCCCCGGCCGGGTCCAGGTCGAGTTCCACCGCCTCGACGAGATCGACGAGGCGGACGAGATCGACGAGGTCGGCGACGACACCGACGAAGATGACGACGATGATGTGGAGGACGAGGAGAGGTGAACATCGACCTCGCGGCGCTGCGCGCACTGGAGCGCGAGCGGGAGATCCCGTTCGACACGATCCTCGCGGCGATCGAGACCGCGTTGCTGACCGCCTACCGGCACACCGACGGCGCCGAGTCGCACGCCCGGGTGGAGATCGACCGTAAGAACGGCGCCGCCCTGGTCTACGCCCAGGAGTTGGACGACGACGGCAGCGTGGTGCGGGAGTGGGACGACACCCCGCACGACTTCGGCCGGATCGCGGCGATGACCGCCAAGCAGGTGATCCTCCAGCGGCTGCGGGAGGCCACCGACGAGGTGCACTTCGGCGAGTACGTCGGCCGCGACGGTGACCTGGTCACCGGCGTGGTGCAGGCGCACGAGGCGCGCAGCGAGAAGGGCATCGTCAGCGTCGACCTGGGCAAGCTGGAGGGCGTGCTGCCGCAGTCCGAGCAGGTGCCCGGCGAGCGGTACACCCACGGTGAGCGGATCCGCTGCGTGGTGGTGCACGTGACCAAGGGGATGCGCGGGCCGCAGATCACCCTGTCCCGGTCGCACCCGGCGCTGGTGAAGAAGCTCTTCGCGCTGGAGGTGCCGGAGATCGCCGACGGCACCGTGGAGATCGGGGCGATCGCCCGTGAGGCAGGTCACCGCACCAAGATCGCCGTCCGGTCCACCGTGCAGGGCGTGAACGCCAAGGGTGCCTGCATCGGGCCGATGGGCCAGCGGGTCCGCGCGGTGATGAGCGAGCTGCACGGCGAGAAGATCGACATTATCGACTGGTCGGACGACCCGGCGACGTTCGTCGGTAACGCGCTCTCGCCGGCCAAGGCGCTGCGGGTCGAGGTGGTCGACCTGGCCACCCGTACGGCCCGGGTGACCGTCCCGGACTTCCAGCTCTCCCTGGCGATCGGCCGGGAGGGGCAGAATGCCCGGCTTGCGGCCCGGTTGACCGGTTGGCGGATCGACATCCGGTCCGACGCGGAGCAGCCGGGCGCCGGCGGTCGGGGTGGAGGCGAGCACGTCCCGGAGCCGGGCGGAGCGATCTCGGCCGGCTAGGGGTAGACTTCTTCCAGTGGTACGACGCGCGCATCCGGAGCGCACCTGTGTGGGCTGCCGGAAACGTGCGCCGGCCAGCGAACTGCTGCGGATCGTCGCGGTCGGTGACGAGGATGGTCACAGTCTCCGGCCTGATCCGAGCCGCAGTCTGCCGGGTCGGGGAGCGAACATGCACCCGGATCCGGCCTGCTTCGCGCTGGCGGTGCGGCGTCGCGCCTTCGGGCGGGCGCTGCGACTCACCGGGGTCCCCGATCACGGTGCCGTCGCGGAGCACGTCGATGCGCCAACCACTACGTCCGGTCAACCCGATCGGGCGAGGGTCGCTAGCAAGGTAGGACGACCGACATGAGCACACGATGAAGTCCCTGAAATGACCAGGCTTCAAGTGCAGGAGTGAGGTCGCTGCGGGTGCTGCCCGCACGACCTCGGAGTGAGGAGTGCAGTGGCAGGTAAGGCCCGCGTACACGAGCTTGCTAAGGAGCTCGGGGTCGAAAGCAAGACAGTGCTCGCCAAGCTGAAGGAAATGGGCGAGTTCGTGAAGTCCGCGTCCAGCACCGTCGAGGCGCCCGTCGCCCGACGACTGCGTGGCGCATTCGTCGCGTCCGCCGGTGGTTCGTCGGCACCGTCCGCTCCGGCGGCGGCCCCGAGCCCGGCACCGACCCCGACGCCGACCCCGACCCCGGGTGCCCCCCGGGTCTCGGCCCGACCGATGCCGCCCCGGCGGCCGGCCGCGCCGACCCCTGGACCGAAGCCCAAGGGCCCGGTCCCCGGCCCGCCGCAGCCGGTGACCCCGGTCGCCAAGCCGGCGAGCGCACACGACATCGAGGTGGCCGCCGCCGAGGCGCGCGCCGCCGCGTTGAAGGCCGAGCAGGAGGCGGCGGTCAAGGCCGCCCAGGCCGCTCGGCAGCAGCAGCGGGACAACGTCCGGCGGGAGCCGCCCACCGAGGGTGGCCCGCGTCCGGGTCCGCGTCCCGGCCCGAACGCCGTACCGCCGCGTCCGGGTACCCCGGCCGCCGGCCGGCCCGGTGGTCCCCCGGCGGGCCCGGGTGCCCGGCCCGGTGGTCGTCCCCCGGCGCGCGGCGCCGGTAACAACCCGTTCGGCATCCAGGGTGGCCAGCAGCGGCCCCCGGCGGCCGGCGGCGGCGGTCCCCGGCCGAGCCCGGCCGGCATGCCCCCGCGGCCGAGCCCGGCGTCGATGCCGCCGCGGCCCAGCCCGGCCTCGATGCCGAGCCAGCGGCCCACCACCGGTCGCCCCGGCGGCCCCGGTGGCGGTCGTGGCGGCCCCGGTGGCGGTGCCGGTCGTCCCGGTGGCGGTGGCGGTGGCTTCCGTCCCGGTGGCGGCGGTGGCGGTGGCTTCCGTGGCGGTCCCGGTGGCGGCGGTGGCGCCGGCGGCGGTGGCTACCGTGGTGGCCCCGGTGGCGGCGGTGGCGCTCCCGGCGGTGGTTTCCGTCCGGGTGCCCCGGCCGGTGGCGGTGGTCGTCCCGGTGGTGGCGGTCGTGGCCGTGGCGGCGGCGCCGCGGGTGCCTTCGGGCGTCCGGGTGGCCGGCCGACCCGTGGTCGCAAGTCCAAGAAGCAGCGCAGACAGGAGTTCGACAACCTGTCGGCCCCGACCATGAGCTCGGGTGCCCCCCGGGGTCAGGGTCAGGTCGTCCGGCTCTCCCGTGGCGCCTCGTTGTCGGACTTCGCCGACAAGATCAACGCCAACCCGGGTTCGCTGGTCCAGGAGATGTTCAACCTGGGCGAGATGGTCACCGCGACCCAGTCCTGCTCCGACGAGACCCTGCTGCTGCTGGGTGAGCACCTCGGCTTCGACGTGCAGATCGTCAGCCCGGAGGACGAGGACCGCGAGCTGCTCGCGCAGTTCAACATCGACCTCGACGCCGAGGTCGCGGAGGACCGCCTGGTCAGCCGTGCGCCGGTGGTGACCGTCATGGGTCACGTCGACCACGGTAAGACCAAGCTGCTCGACGCGATCCGTAAGGCGAACGTGGTGGCCGGCGAGGCGGGTGGCATCACCCAGCACATCGGCGCGTACCAGGTCCACGTCCCGCACGAGGGCGAGGACCGCGCGGTGACCTTCATCGACACCCCGGGTCACGAGGCGTTCACCGCCATGCGTGCCCGTGGTGCGCAGGTCACCGACATCGTGGTGCTGGTGGTGGCGGCCGACGACGGCGTCATGCCGCAGACGATCGAGGCGCTCAACCACGCCAAGGCGGCCGACGTGCCGATCGTGGTCGCGGTCAACAAGGTCGACAAGCCGGAGGCGAACCCCGACAAGGTCCGCCAGCAGCTGACCGAGTACGGCCTGGTCGCCGAGGAGTACGGCGGCGACACCATGTTCGTCAACGTGGCGGCCAAGCCGGGCATCGGCATCGACGAGCTGCTGGAGGCGGTCCTGCTGACCGCCGACGCGTCGCTGGAGCTGACCGCTCCGATCGACGGGCCGGCGCAGGGTGTGGCCATCGAGGCGCACCTGGACAAGGGTCGCGGTGCGGTGGCGACGGTGCTGGTGCAGAAGGGCACCCTGCGGGCGGGCGACTCGATCGTCGCCGGTGGGGCCCACGGCCGGGTCCGCGCCATGCTCGACGAGAACGGCAACCAGGTCGCCGAGGCCGGTCCGGCCCGTCCGGTCCTGGTGCTCGGTCTGACCGCGGTGCCGGGTGCGGGTGACACCTTCCTGGCCGCCGAGGACGACCGCACGGTGCGGCAGATCGCCGAGCAGCGGCAGGCACGACGGCGGGCGGCGTCCTTCGCCAACTCCCGCGGCCGGGCCACCCTCGAAACGCTCATGGAGCAGCTCAAGGAGGGCGAGAAGACCTCGCTCAACCTGGTGCTCAAGGGCGACGTCTCCGGTTCCGTGGAGGCCCTCGAGGACGCGCTGTTCAACCTCGACATCCCCGAGGAGGTCCAGCTCAGGATCATCCACCGGGGCGTGGGTGCGATCACCGAGAGCGACGTCATGCTCGCGAGCGCCTCGTCCGAGGCGGTCACGATCATCGGCTTCAACGTGCGGGCCGCCAACAAGGTCCGCGAGATCGCCGACCGCGAGGGCGTGGAGATCCGGTACTACACCGTCATCTACCAGGCCATCGAGGAGATCGACGCCGCGCTCAAGGGGCTGCTCAAGCCGGAGTACGAGGAGGTCGAGCTGGGCACCGCGGAGATCCGCGACGTCTTCCGCTCGTCCAAGATCGGCAACATCTCCGGTTGCATCGTCCGGTCTGGCATCATCCGCCGCAACGCCAAGGCGCGGCTGCTGCGGGACGGGGCGGTCGTGGCGGACAACCTCACGATCAGCTCGCTCAAGCGGTTCAAGGACGACGCGACGGAGGTCCGCGAAGGCTTCGAGTGTGGTCTGACTCTGGGCGGTTTCAACAACGTCCAGGTCGGCGACACCATCGAGACCTTCGAGATGCGGGAGAAGCCGCGCGCCTGATCCGAGGCTGACAACAGTGCTCAAGGGGTTTACGCCACCCGGCGTAAACCCCTTGAGCATGTCCGGGCCGCTTCCGTAACGTCCGTGGCGATGTATACCGGAACCGCACTCTTCGACCTGCTCCTGCCGGGTGACTCCCGATCCCTCAAGGCGAAGCGCTCCTACGTCCGGCCCATCGTGGCGGCGCTGCGCCGGTTCGAGGTGTCGGCCGCCGAGGTGGGCGCGCTCGACCTGCACGGGCGGGCCGAGATCGGGGTGGCCGTGGTGGCCGCCGAGGCGACCCACGTCCGCGACGTGCTCGACTCCTGCGAACGCCTGGTCGCCGCCCGTCCCGAGATCGATCTCCTCTCCGTCCGCCGCCACCTCCACACCCCCGAAGACTGACCCCCCTCCCCACCCACCAACCAGCTCCCGCCCCCGCCCCGCGCCCCTCCCCGCCCCGCCTGTTCGCGTTGATCAAGAGGTTTGCGTCAGCTTCGATCTTCAGGTTGACGCGAACCTCTTGATCAATTGACGCAAATTTCTTGATCACCGGGGCGGGGCGGGGTGAGGCAGGGGCGGGGCTGGGCGGGACGTGGGCGAGGCGGGAGTGCGGGGTGGTGGGGCGGGGTGGGGGCGGGCGGGTGGGGGTGGCGCGCGGGTAGTGTTCGAGGTGTTGGGTGGTTGGTCCCGGTGACGCCCGCGTCGCCGCTCCAGCCGCGGAAGGAACGCCCTGGAGGTGGGGGACATGACTGATCCGGCCAAGGTTCGCCGGCACGCCGAGCGGATTCGCGAACTGGTCGCCTCGGTGGTGCGGAGCCAGATCAAGGACCCCCGGCTCGGGATGATCACCATCACCGACGCCCGGATCACCGCCGACCTGCGCGACGCCACCGTCTTCTACACCGTCCTCGGTGACGCGACGGCACAGGCCAGCACCGCCGCCGCGCTGGAGAGCGCCAAGGGCATGCTGCGCAGCACCGTCGGCAAGGCCCTCGGGCTGCGCCACTCGCCCTCCCTGACCTTCGTCCTCGACGACGTGCAGGACCAGGTCAAGCAGATCGACGACCTGCTCGCCCAGGCCCGGCACGCCGACGCCGAGGTGCAGCGGCTGGCCGCCCAGGCCAAGTACGCGGGCGACGCCCAGCCGTACCGGGTCGACGACGAGGACGACGAGGCGGACGACGACGCCACCACCGACACGTCCGCGACGGACCGGCGGTGACGGCCGCCCCGGGCACGGCCGACCAGCTCCGTACCGGGTCGCCGTCCGCCGGCCCCGGCGAGGACGACTGGGCCGCCGCCGTCGCAGCGGTACGCGGTCTGCCGGCCGATGCCCGGGTGCTGCTGATCTGTCACGTCAACCCGGACGGCGACGCGCTGGGCAGCATGCTCGGCTTCGGGCTGGGGCTGCGCCGGCTCGGCGTACGCCGGTTGCAGGCCACCTTCCCGGGGCCGCCCGGGGTGCCGGAGCCGTTCCGATGGCTGCCGGGGCTCGATCTGCTGGTGCCGGCGGCCGAGGCGTACCCGGATCCGGATCTGGTGGTCTGTTTCGACGCCGCGAGCGAGTCGCGGCTCGGTGCCCTGGTCGACCGGCTCGACACCGCCGGCACCTCGATCGTTCTCGACCACCACGCCTCGAACACCGGCTTCGGCGCGGTACATCTGGTCGATCCGACAGCGGCGGCGACCTCGGTCGTCGCCGAGCAGTTGCTCTCCCGGCTCGACGTGCCGCTGGACGCCGAGATCGCGACGGGCCTCTACGTCGCGTTGACCACGGACACCGGCTCGTTCCGGTTCGCGGCCACCACCCCCGAGGTGCACCGGCTCGCCGCCCGGCTGATCGCCACCGGTCTGCACCCCGGGGACATCTCCCGCCAGGTCTTCGACACCCGGCCGTTCGGCGCGGTCCGGCTCTTCGGCGAGGTGCTGGGTCGGGCCCGGCTCGAACCGGAGGCCGCCGCCGGCCACGGCCTGGTCTGGACCGACGCCACCCTCGACGACCTGGCCCGGCACGACCAGCAGCCGTACGTGCTGGAGTCGCTTATCGACTCGGTCCGCTGCACCGCCGAGGCGGACGTCGCGTGCGTGCTCAAGCAGGTCGGGCCGGCCGAGTGGGCGGTGTCGATGCGCAGCAAGGGTGCCGTCGACGTCAGCGCGGTGGCGGTGGCGCTGGGTGGCGGAGGTCACCGCTTCGCCGCCGGTTTCACCGGATCGGGCGACGCCGAGCAGGTCATCGCCCTCATCAGGGCGGAGTTGGCCGGTGCGCTCACCGGTGACCCCGCCGACGCCGACGGGTGTCGGTCTTCCCGCACACGGTGACCCCGGGGAGAATCGGACGATGGAGCAGCCGCACGAGATCGCCGTGGACGTCTCCCGCGCCTGGGACAGGCCGGTGGTCACCGTGCCGGTGCTGGCCTGCCTCTCCCTGGTCGGTGGGCAGTTCCCGTCGTTCTCGGCACAGGCCAACATCTGGACGCTGGGCACCGGCGGCGCGCTGATCTGGCTCGGCCTCGGCAACCGGGTGCAACGTCGGCCGGCGCCGCGCCGGCTGGGCCGGGGCACCGTCTGGTGGCTGCTCCCGGCCGCGCTGTTCGGGGTGCTCGAAGGGGCCACCTTCGTCATGGCGGTCGGCGACGAGTTCCCCACCTTCTCCCGCCTGGCCGATCCCCTGCTGGAGGACGAACTGGTCCGCTCGGCGGCCTGGTTCGCCTGGCTGGCCGCGTTCTGGGGGCTGGTACGGCGATGATGCGCACGCTCGCCATCAGCGGCTTCCTCGCCTCGCTGGTGCTCTTCGCGGCCGTGGAGTGGGCCGCCCGCCGGGAAGGTTCCCGGATTCCGTCACTGGGCGACGTCTGCGCCTACGTCATGCGGTACGAGGTCGGTCCGGTGCCGGTAGGCCGGATCGGCGTGTTCGGGTTCTGGTGGTGGCTCGGCTGGCACTTCCTGGCCCGCTGACCGCTTCCACCGTCGGGTGACGGCCGCTGCGGGCCCGGCAGGAGCGGCGACGCGGACCTGCCCGGCGATCCCGCTCCGGTAGGTCACCCGGCCCGTTTCCGCCCTGCCCGCCCGACCTGGCCCGCGCCACCGGGTGGCACGGGCCCTGCCTTGCCTTGTCTGGCCCGCCCGGCTCCGCTCGCCCGGTTCCCGCGCCGGCTCGCCCGGGTTCTGCCCCGGCTTGCCCGGGTTCTGCGCCGGCTCGCCCGTTTCCGTGCCGGCCCGGCTGGGTTCTGCCCCGGCTCGCCCGGTTTCCGTGCCGGCCCGGCTGGGTTCCGCGCCCACAGCCTGCCTGGGTGTCCCGTGCCTGGGCCGGCCGGTTCAGCGGTGCCGTCTCGTGGCCGGTATGGGCCTGCTCGATCCCACGGGTCACGGGGAACCCCGGCGGGGTCCGGGTGATGCGCGACCCGTGTCGATGCGTGCAGGTCGGTCTGGGCTGCTCTCGGGATGCTTGCCAGGCCCGTCCAGATGACGGGAAGAGTGGGCAGCATGTGGAAAGTAAACGTTAACTTGGGAGAGGCCGACGTCGCGCCGCGACGCAGGTCGCGGGCGGTGGTGCCACACCCGGTGCCGCCTCCCTCCAGGGTCTGACCGACCCGGGCTCACGCTGCCAGGCGAGCCGCTCCGGTGATCCCGGGCCGCCTTCCCGGCGCTCAGCAGGACCGCCCGTCCGGGCCACCTGTTCGGTGGTCCGCACCCTGGAAGGACACCGCCATGGCGACCAAGCCCAAGACCGAGACCACCGACGAGGCCCGCGAGCAGATGCGCCGCGCGTTGCAGACCTCGATGGACACCCGCCAGTGACCCTGCCGCACCGGCGATGACACCGCTGCCCGGCTGAGTTCCGACTCAGCCTGGCTCCGGTGGTCGTGCGCGGTCCGGCCCCGCCCGGCTCGTTTTCACCCACCCCACCGGACTCGGCACCGACCCGTCGTCCCGCCGCTGGTCGGACTCGGTACCCCCAGGCGCGGCCAGGCCCGGCCGCAACGCATGCTCCGGGCCGTCCCACCCTGGCGTCGGCCCGGTCCGGCACCGACTGCTTTTCAGCTTGACCCCGCCTGGCCGCGATCCTGCCCCCGGCCGCGTTCCTGCCCCTGGCCACGATCCCGCCCCCTGGCCGGGATCCCGCCCCCGGCCACAGGCCGTGGCCGCCCGGTTGCGTGGCCGGGCCGGGCCTGCCGCCCGTCCGGTCCGCCCCCGGCACCCGGTTGTGCTCAGTCCTACCGTTCCCGGCTCCGGACGCGTTCGGCGCGGCCGGACCGAGCCGGACCGAGCCGAGCCGAGCCGTGTTCATCCGGTCCGGCGGTGTACGAGGGCGGCTCGCTCCGAGCCGGGTTCGACCGGCTCCGCCAAGCCGTGCCCGGAGGTCGCCCGGCCCGAGCCGTGTTCGACAGGGACGGGTGAGAGCGCTTCCAGAGGTCGTTCGACCGGGTCGTGTGCGACCTGCGGTGATGGGCCGATACCCGTCAGCCGGGCCCGCCCCGGCCCGATCGGCTCGGCCTTCCTCAGTCGGGCGCGCCCCAGCCTGCCCCGGCCCGGTCGGCTCGGCGCGGCGGCCGACCTCAACCCGGTCGGCGGCCGACCTCAGCCCGGTCGGTTCGGCCTGCCTCGGTGTGCCGGTGGGATCGGCCGTCCAGGCAGGGTCGGACACACCCCACGCCCGCTGAGTCCGGCCGGCTCGGCCGAAGCACCCCACCTCACCCACTCTCCGCCACCCGCGCGGATCTCGTCCCCGCGATCGTGTCCCTCGCCGGACGGCTTCCGCCGACCCTCGCTCGGTAAGCGATGCCTAGGCTTGCGTTCCTTACCGCAGGCGTGCCAGGATCGGCGGCGATGAGCCAGTCCACCGCCACCGCCACCGCGCTCGCCTCGCCGCGCCGGATCGCCGCGCTCGCCCTGCCCGCCCTGGTGGTGCTCGCGGCCGAACCGCTCTACGTGCTGGTCGACACCGCCGTCGTGGGGCACCTGGGCCGGGTCCCGCTGGCCGCCCTCGCCGTCGGCGGCACGGTGCTGACGCTCACCGCCTGGCTCGGCACCGTGCTGGCGTACGGCATCACGGGGCGGGCGGCCCGCCGGTTCGGTGCCGGTGACCGGGCTGCGGCGCTGGCCGAGGGTGTCCAGGCGTCCTGGCTGGCGTTCGGGGTGGGCGTGCTGGTGGCCGTCGGCATGCAGTTCGGCGGTGACGCGCTGGCGCGTACCCTCGCCGGTGGCGGTGGCGAGGTGGCCGACACCGCCGGGCAGTGGCTGCGGATCGCGGCCCTCGGCGCGCCCGGGCTGCTGCTGGCCGCCGCCGGCAACGGCTGGCTGCGCGGCATCCAGGACACCCGCCGCCCGCTGCTGTTCGTGCTCGGGCCGAACCTGCTCTCCGCGCTGCTCTGCCCCCTGCTGGTCTACCCCGCCGGACTCGGCGTGGCCGGTTCGGCGGTGGCCAACGCGATCGCCCAGACCGTCTCGGGTGCCCTGTTCGTGGGGGCGTTGCTGCGGGAGCGGGTGGGCGTGCGGCCCCGACCGGCGCTGATCCGCCAGCAGTTGGTGCTCAGCCGGGACCTGCTCATCCGGGGGCTCGCCTTCCAGGCCAGCTTCCTGTCCGCCACCGCCGTCGCCGCCCGGTTCGGTGCCGCCGCCGTGGGGGCCCACCAGATCGCGCTGCAACTGTGGTTCTTCACCGCGCTGCTGCTCGACGCGTTGGCGATCGCCGCGCAGGCGTTGATCGGGGCGACACTGGGCGCGGGCGACGCCGCCGGTGCACGCGCCCTGGCCCGCCGGTTCGCGCTGCTCGGCGGCGTGTGCGGAGTGGCCTTCGCGGTGCTGATCGCCGCCGGGTCCGGCGTCGTGCCGTCCCTGTTCAGCTCCGATCCCGAGGTACGCGGGCAGGCGATGGTGGCGTGGCCCTGGTTCGTGGCGATGCAGCCGTTCGCCGGGGTGGTGTTCGCCCTCGACGGCGTGCTCATCGGTGCCGGCGACATCCGCTACCTGCGCAACCTGACAGTGGTCGCGGCGGTCGGCGGCTTCCTGCCGGCGATCTGGCTCTCCTACGCGTTCGACCTCGGTCTGGGCGGCATCTGGGCCGGCCTCACCCTGCTCGTGGTGATCCGCCTCGTCGGCGTGCTGCTGCGGCTGCGGTCCGGCAGGTGGGCGGTGGTCGGCGCGGTGCGCTGAGCAGCCACCGGGGGCGACCCGTCCGGCCGTACGGTGGTCGGCGGGCCGGGACCCGCGTGGGGGCGCCGGGTCCGACGGCGCGTGATGTGCCGTGCGGTGGCGGGCGGGGTGGACCCGTCTGGCAGGCTTGGCGGTCGTGAACGGTGACGGTCTGATCGTGGTCGACAAGCCCGGCGGCATGACGTCGCACGACGTGGTGGCGCGCATCCGCCG
Organism: Micromonospora sp. WMMD730; assembly: GCF_049178955.1. Taxonomy (NCBI): domain Bacteria; kingdom Bacillati; phylum Actinomycetota; class Actinomycetes; order Micromonosporales; family Micromonosporaceae; genus Micromonospora; species Micromonospora sp. WMMD730. The sequence continues at coordinate 5,593,629 of NZ_JBMHML010000002.1, read as the reverse complement.
GTTGGCCCGCACCCGCCGGGTCGGGCACGGCGGCACCCTCGACCCGATGGCGACCGGGGTGCTGGTGATCGGGGTCGGCCGGGCCACCCGGTTGCTGACGTACGTGATCGGGGCGGGCAAGAGCTACACCGCGACGGTCCGGCTCGGCCAGTCCACGGTCACCGACGACGCCGAGGGCGACGTGATCGGGACCACGCCCGCCGGTGCGCTGACCGACGCCGCGATCCGGGCCGCGTTCGTGCCGTTGACCGGTGAGATCGACCAGGTGCCCAGCGCGGTGAGCGCCATCAAAATCAACGGGGAGCGGGCGTACAAGCGGGTCCGGGACGGTGAGCAGGTCGAGCTGCCCGCCCGCCGGGTCACCGTCTCCCGGCTCGACGTGTCGGCGATCCGCCGGGACACCCCGGACGTGGTCGACGTGGACATCGACGTCGACTGCTCGTCGGGGACGTACATCCGGGCGCTGGCCCGGGACGCGGGCCTGGCGCTCGGCGTCGGCGGACACCTCACCGCGCTGCGGCGTACCGCTGTGGGCAGTTTCACCCTGGCCGAGTCGGCGACCCTCGCGACGCTGGAGCAGCGCGCGCCCGAGGTGGTCACCCTGCCCCTCGACACCGCCGCCGACAGGTACTTCTCCCGTCGGCAGGCCAGCGCCGACGAGGCGAAGGTGCTCTCCCACGGCGGCCCGCTGTACCCGGTGGGCATCGCCGGACCGTACGCCGTCTTCGGACCGGACGGCGGCCTGATCGCTATCGTCAGCGAGCGGGACGGCCGGGCCCGCGCGGAGATCGTGCTCGCCCCGGCCTGACCGGGCCGTCGGCCGGCACGGCCGGACGGCACAGCGGGGACGGGTGCGGGGACGACGGCCGGCACGACCGGCGGCGGTGGGTACGGGTGTGAGCCGGTCAGCGGCGGAGCAGGGAAGGAGCGGCATGCAGCGGTGGCGGGGGTACGAGGCGGCACCCGGTGACTGGGGGCGGTCGGTCGTCACCATCGGCGTCTTCGACGGCGTGCACCGGGGGCACCAGGCGACCATCGGACACGCCGTGGCGCGGGCCCGTGAGCTGGGCGTACGGTCGGTGGTGGTGACCTTCGACCCGCACCCGGCCGAGGTGGTCCGCCCGGGCGCGCACCCGGCCGTGCTCACCGAGCCCATCCGCAAGGCGGAGCTGATCGAGGCGCTCGGGGTCGACGTGTTGTGCGTGGTGCCGTTCACCGCCGAGCTGTCCCGGCTGCCGGCCGAGGCGTTCGTGCACGACATCCTGGTCGAACACCTGCACGCGGCGCTGGTCGTGGTGGGGGACAACTTCCGGTTCGGGCACCGGGCCGCCGGGAACGTGGCACTGCTCGAACAGCTCGGCCGCACCTACGGCTTCGCGGTGGAGAACGCCCCGCTGGTCGCCGCCGACGGCACGGTCTTCTCCTCGACGTACGTCCGGGCCCGGATCGAGGCCGGGGACGTGGCGGCGGCGACCGTCGTGCTCGGCCGGCCGCACCGCCTCGAGGGGGTGGTGGTGCTGGGCGACCAGCGCGGCCGGGAGCTGGGTTTCCCCACCGCCAACCTGCGCTGCCCGCCGCACGCGGCGGTGCCCGCCGACGGGGTGTACGCCGGCTGGCTGGTACGCGGGGGCATCGAGCGGCTGCCGGCGGCCATCTCGATCGGCACCAACCCGACGTTCGCCGGCCGGGAGCGCCGGGTCGAGGCGCACGTGCTGGACTTCGCCGGCGACCTGTACGGCGAGCAGGTCGCCCTCGACTTCGCCGCCCACCTGCGCGGCCAGATCCGGTACGACGCGATCGAGCCGCTGCTGGCGCAGATGGCCGAGGACGTCGCGCGGACCCGGCTGGCGGTCGCCTGACCGGCCCGGCGGGCGGGGTGGACGGGCCCCCGACGCCCGCCGCGTGGGGCTTGACCGGGCGGTTCCGCGACGGGCTGGTAGTGTGGCGGTGACGTCGGATGACCGACGCGGGGCCTCGCGTGCCTGCACGACGCCGCGGGTGCGAGGTTCGTCCGTCTCCGGTCCACGCGGACCCGAACGACGGACACCAGTTGTCAACCCACCGAAACAGGGAGAACATGGCGCTCGACCAGGAAGCCAAGGCCAAGATCCGCACGGAGTACGCGACCGCCGAGGGCGACACCGGTTCGCCGGAGGTCCAGGTCGCGGTCCTCACCAAGCGGATCGCGGAGCTGACCGAGCACCTGAAGGTGCACAAGCACGACCACCACAGCCGCCGTGGGCTGCTGCTGCTGGTCGGTCGGCGCCGTCGGCTGCTCAACTACGTCCAGAAGAAGGACATCAACCGCTACCGGTCGCTGATCGAGCGGCTCGGCCTGCGCCGATGACGTGACGGGGGAGCGGCCACCGGGTCGCTCCCCCGCTCGGCACCACCAGAAGAAGAGGGCCGCGCGACCACCCGAGAGGGAGCCGGTCAGCGTACCGGTCTCCGGTAGTGGCCCCCGGGCATCCCGGCATCATGCCGGCCACCCGGGCGCTTCGATCGAAGACCGGCCGTCTGAGCAGCTCCGGTGTCGTGGGGCCCACGACGCGAAGGAGTACCGCAGCACATGACCGAGACCAACCTCGGCACCGAATCCCGCACCGCCGTGATCGACAACGGGTCCTTCGGCACCCGTGAGATCACCTTCTCCACCGGCCGGCTGGCCCGCCAGGCCGCCGGCTCCGTCATCGCCCAGCTTGGCGAGACGGTCGTCCTCTCCGCCACCACCGCCGGTAAGCACCCGAAGGAGCAGTTCGACTTCTTCCCGCTGACCGTCGACGTCGAGGAGCGGATGTACGCCGCGGGCCGCATCCCCGGCTCGTTCTTCCGCCGTGAGGGCCGGCCCAGCGAGGACGCGATCCTCACCTGCCGGCTGATCGACCGGCCGCTGCGCCCGTCGTTCGTCAAGGGCCTGCGCAACGAGGTCCAGGTCGTCGAGACCGTCCTCGCGCTCGACCCGCAGCACCCGTACGACGTGGTCGCCATCAACGCGGCCTCGATGTCGACGAAGCTGTCCGGCCTGCCGTTCTCCGGTCCGATCGGGGCGACCCGGGTGGCCCACGTCGAGGGCCAGTGGGTGGCGTTCCCGACCCTGGAGGAGTTGGCCCGCGCCACCTTCGACATGGTGGTGGCCGGCCGGGCCCTCGACGACGGCGACGTCGCGATCATGATGGTCGAGGCCGAGGCGACCCCGCACGCGGTGACCCTGATCGCGGGCGGTGCGACCGCCCCGACCGAGGAGATCGTCGCCAGCGGCCTGGAGGCCGCGAAGCCGGCCATCCGCGAGCTGTGCCGGGCGCAGAGCGAGCTGGCCGAGGTGGCCGCGAAGCCGGTCACCGAGTTCCCGGTCTTCCTGGACTACCAGGACGACGTCTACCAGGCGGTGGCCGAGCTGGTCCGCGCCGAGGTGGCCGAGGCGCTGCAGATCGCCGGCAAGGCCGACCGCGAGGAGGCCCTGGACCGGGTCAAGGCCAAGGTCGCCGAGGAGCTGACCGGCCGGTTCGAGGGCCGGGAGAAGGAACTCTCCGCCGCCTTCCGTTCGCTGACCAAGTCCGAGGTCCGCAACCGGGTGCTGCGTGAGCAGGTCCGCATCGACGGCCGGGGGCCGCGCGACATCCGGCCGCTCACCGCCGAGGTCGGCGTGCTGCCCCGGGTGCACGGTTCCGCGCTGTTCGAGCGGGGCGAGACCCAGATCCTCGGTGTCACCACGCTGAACATGCTGCGCATGGAGCAGATGGTGGACACCCTCTCCCCGGAGAACCGCAAGCGTTACATGCACAACTACAACTTCCCGCCGTACTCGACCGGGGAGACCGGCCGGGTCGGCTCGCCGAAGCGGCGGGAGATCGGCCACGGCGCGCTGGCCGAGCGGGCGCTGCTGCCGGTGCTGCCGTCGCGCGAGGAGTTCCCGTACGCCATCCGGCAGGTCTCCGAGGCGCTCGGCTCCAACGGCTCGACCTCGATGGGGTCGGTCTGCGCCTCGACGCTGGCGCTGCTGTCGGCCGGTGTGCCGCTCAAGGCGCCGGTGGCCGGCATCGCGATGGGCCTGATCTCCGACGAGGTCGACGGCAAGACCCAGTACGTGACGCTGACCGACATCCTCGGTGCCGAGGACGCGTTCGGTGACATGGACTTCAAGGTCGCCGGCACGCCGGAGTTCGTCACCGCGCTCCAGCTCGACACCAAGCTCAACGGCATCCCGTCGGACGTGCTCGCCGCCGCGCTCCAGCAGGCGAACGAGGCCCGGCAGACCATCCTCGGGGTGATGCAGGCGGCGATCGAGGCCCCGGCCGAGATGTCGGACTACGCGCCCCGGGTCACCACCGTCAAGATCCCGGTGGACAAGATCGGCATGGTGATCGGCCCGAAGGGGCAGACCATCAACGCCATCCAGGACGAGACCGGCGCCGAGATCTCCATCGAGGACGACGGCACGATCTACGTCGGCGCGACCAACGGCCCGTCGGCGCAGGCCGCCGTGGACCGGATCAACGGGATCGCCAACCCGACCCTGCCCAAGGCCGGCGAGCGGTTCCTCGGCACGGTGGTCAAGACCGCCGCGTTCGGCGCGTTCATCTCGCTGCTGCCCGGCCGCGACGGCCTGCTGCACATCTCCAAGGTGGGCGACGGCAAGCGGGTCGAGCGGGTCGAGGACTTCCTCAACGTCGGCGACAAGGTCGAGGTGGAGATCGCGGACATCGACGCCCGCGGCAAGATCTACCTGGACAAGGTCCGGCCGGAGGGCGCCGAGGCGCCGGCCGCCGGTGAGGCCGCCGGTGGCGACCGGCCGGCCGGCCGGGGCGGCGACCGGGGTCCGCGTGACCGCGGTGACCGGGGCGGCGACCGCGGTGGTCGCGCTCCGGAGCGCGGCGAGCGTGGCCCGGGTGGCGGCGAGGGTGGCGACGGCGGCGAGCGTCCGCGTCGGCGTACCCGGCACAGCTGAGCAGTGACCGGCCGGGTGACGACGACGTCGTCACCCGGCCGGTGTGTTCCCTCCACCCCTCGTCGCACGGGAAGCAGGTCTGCGTGAGCCGCGCCCAGCGTTCGTCGTTTCCCCCGGGCCGGCGGCCGGCGGCGTCGCCCGTCCGGCACGCCGTCGCCGGGCAGCCCGGCCGCGCCGGGGCCGCGTCCCGGGCGGTCACCCGCACGATCAGTGACGACCCGCTGGGCGGCACCGTGCGGCGGACCGTGCTGCCGAGCGGGCTGCGGGTGCTCACCGAGGCGATCCCGACGATGCGCAGCGTCTCGTTCGGCATCTGGGTCACGGTCGGCTCGCGGGACGAGACGGGCCCGCAGGCCGGTGCCGCGCACTTCCTGGAACACCTGCTGTTCAAGGGCACCCACAAGCGCACCGCGCTGGAGATCTCCGCCGAGATCGAGGCGGTGGGCGGCGAGACCAACGCCTTCACCACCAAGGAATACACCTGCTACTACGCGCGGGTGCTCGACGAGGACCTGCCGCTGGCCATCGACGTGATGTGCGACGCGGTCGCCGACTCGCTGCTGGAACCGGCCGACGTGGAGACCGAACGTGGGGTCATCCTCGAAGAGATCGCCATGCACGACGACGAGCCCGGCGACGAGGTGCACGACCTGTTCGCCCGCGCCGTCTACGGCGACCACCCCCTCGGCCGATTGATCTCCGGCACCGAGGAGACGGTCACCCCGATGACCCGCAGGCAGATCCAGAGCTTCTACCGCCGCCGCTACACCGCGCCGCAGATCGTGATCGCCGCCGCCGGCAACCTCGACCACGCCACCGTGGTCCGGCTGGTCCGCCAGGCGCTGCGCGGCACCCCGCTGGACACCGACCCGGCCGCGCCGGGCACGCCCCGGCGCAACACCCCGGCGGTACGCACGAAGCCGGCCGCCGTCCTGGTCGAGCCGAAGGAGACCGAGCAGGCGCACGTCATCCTCGGCTGCCCCGGCATCGACCGGGTCGACGAGCGGCGGTTCGCCCTCGGGGTGCTCAACAACGTCCTCGGCGGCGGCATGTCCAGCCGGCTGTTCCAGGAGATCCGCGAACGGCGTGGCCTGGCCTACTCGGTCTACTCCTACGCCAGCCAGTACGCCGACAGCGGCCTGTTCGCCGTCTACGCCGGCTGCGCGCCGGGCAAGGTGGACGAGGTGCTCCGGTTGACCCGCGCCGAGCTGGCCCGGGTGGCCGCCGAGGGGCTCACCGAGGCGGAGGTGGCCCGGGGCAAGGGGATGAGCAAGGGCTCGTTCGTGCTGGGCCTGGAGGACACCGGGTCCCGGATGAGCCGGCTGGCCAAGGGTGAGCTGCTCTACGGCGACCTGATGCCGGTGGACGAGCTGCTGGCCCGGGTCGACGCGGTGACCGTGGCCGACGTGAACACCCTCGCCGCCGAGCTGCTGGGCCGGCCGATGTCGCTGGCGGTGGTCGGCCCGTTCGGCGAGCACGACTTCGCCGGCTGAGCCCGTCGCCCGCCGACCCGTTCCCGGCGACGCGGGCCGTCCCGGCGGTGGTCCGTCCGGCCGGTGTCCCGGTGGTCGGCGTGCGCGGTCGGGTCCGGGTCCGTACCGGGACCGGCCGGTGGGACGGCGGTGGTCCGGCGGTGGTCCGCGTCCCGATTGGGATAGGTTGTGCCGCGTGACTGACGAGCAGGAGAAGGGCCCGGGCGGGGCGGTGCGGGTCGGTGTACTGGGTGCCCGGGGCCGGATGGGCGCCGAGGTGTGCCGGGCGGTCGACGGGGCCGACGACCTGACGCTGGTGGCCGCCGTCGACCAGGGTGACGAGCTGTCCGCCGCCGCCTCCGCCGAGGTGGTCGTCGACTTCACCACCCCGGACGTGGTCATGGACAACCTGCGCTGGTGCATCGACCAGGGCGTGCACGCGGTGGTCGGCACCACCGGCTTCACCGGGCAGCGGCTGGAGCAGGTGCGCGGCTGGCTGGCCGACCGGCCCGACGTCGGGGTGGTGATCGCCCCCAACTTCGGCATCGGCGCGGTGCTGATGATGCAGTTCGCCGCCCGCGCGGCCCGGCACTTCGAGTCCGTGGAGATCATCGAGCAGCACCATCCGCGCAAGCTCGACGCGCCGAGCGGCACCGCCACCCACACCGCCCGGCTGGTCGCGCAGGCCCGCGCCGAGGCCGGCCTCGGCGCGGGCCCCGACGCGACCAAGGACGAGGTGCCCGGCGCGCGGGGCGCCGACATCGACGGGGTACGCGTGCACGCGGTCCGCGCCACCGGCCTGCTCGCCCACCAGGAGGTGCTGTTCGGCACCCTCGGTGAGACGCTGACCATCCGGCACGACTCGTACGACCGGGTGTCGTTCATGCCCGGGGTGCTGCTGGCGGTGCGGGCGGTCCGGCAGCGGCCGGGGCTGACCGTCGGCCTGGACGCCCTGCTCGACTAGCCCCGCCCGGCCGGGGCGGCCGGTCGGTGTCGCGCCGACGCCGGGTGCGGCGGTGGCGGCGAATTCGTTGGCGGTGCGCCGGGGTGCGCCCCTAGGCTGCCCCGGTGCTGGATTCCGGACATACCGATCGGGCCGGGCGGCGGGTCACCCTGCGCCCGGTGGACGACGACAACTGGCGGGCGGTGGCCGACCTGGCCCCCCGCGACGACCAGCGGGGGTGGGTGCCGGCGCTGGCGGCCCGCTACCTGGTGCTGACCTCGCGTTCCGAGGTCTGGACGTCGCTGGCGGTCCACGCCGACGAGACCGTGGCCGGCCACGTCATGTGGGGCGTGGACGACGACGGGTCGCGGTGGATCGGCGGCATGCTGATCGACGCCGCCGAGCAGGGCCGGGGGGTGGGCCGGGCCGCCGTACGCACCCTCGCCGCCTGGCTGGCCGGGCCGGACGGCACGCACCCCGTCCGGTTGTCGTACCACCCGGACAACACGGCCGCCGCCCGGCTCTACACCTCGCTGGGCTTCACCCCGACGGGGGCGGTGGAGGACGACGAGCTGGTCGTCGAGCTGCGCCGTTGACCCGGCGCGGGGTCACTCCTGCTCGATGACGGACAGGATGTTGCCGGCCGGGTCGGTGAACCAGGCGATGGTCGGCCCGTTGTCGCGCATGATCCCCCGGTCGTCCTGCGGCAGCCCCGGGTAGCGCGCGAACCGCACCCCGCGTGCGGTCAGCTCGTCGACCGCCCGGTCGACGTCGGCCACCGGGAAGTTGAGCACCGTGAACGTCGCCGGCACGTGGTCGGCCTTGGGGTAGACCACCACGTCCCGGTCGCCGGCCAGGTGCAGCATCAGCAGTCCGCCGGGGCCGCCGAGCTGCGACACCCGCAGGTCGAGGGTGCCGGCGTAGAACTCCCGGGCCCGGTCGGTGTCGTCGGCCGAGAACCCGCTGAACGCCTTCGTCTCCCGGAACATGCCCGTCTCCCTCACCGTCGGTGGCGCACCGCCGCCTCCGGTCTACCAGGGCGGACCGACAGAACCGACCGGTTCAGGGCGTGTCGTCCGGTTCGGTGGGGACCGCGACGTGCAGCCGTACCTGGGGGACGAGCATGTCGTCGACGTCCAGCGCGCGGGCCGCGCCGTCCGGCTCCCAGCCGGTGCTGGTGAGGAACTTACGGGTCGCCTCGTCGCCGTCGAACGTCCAGGCGACCGCGTGGGTGAACCCGTCGCCGCGCCAGGCGTCCACGGCGGCGGCGAGCAGCCGGCTGCCGTGCCCGCGCCGACCCCAGCGCGGCTCGACCAGCAGGTCGGTCACCGCGACCACCCCGGCGCCCAGCGCCGTGGCCGGCTCGCCCGGGGCGAGCGCTTCGGCGTCCGCCGGCCCGGAAGCCGCGAAACCCACCAGATAGGATTGCTCGGCCTGTTCCACGGCGACGAGCACCCGGTGCGCAGCCGAGGGCGGCTCCTGCACCGCCGCGCTCCACCGCCGGGCGAGCCACGCCTCGTCCAGGTTGTCGAGCACGTGCCGGGGCAGCAGTCGACGGTACGCGACCCGCCAGGTCGCGAGCTGCACACGGGCGATCTCGGCGGCGTCCTCGGGACGCGCCGGGCGGACGAACCCCAGAGCCATGGCACGAAAGCCTAGGCCACAGCGAGGGAGACGACGGTGGCGCAGGGGGCCAGGCGGACGGCCGGGCAGGTCGTCACGGTGGTGGTGCTCGCCGTCGCGGTGGCCGCCTTCCTCTCCGTGGCGGCCGTCCGGCACGGCTTCTTCGACCTGAAGGTCTACTACGGCGCACTGACCTTCTGGGTGCACGACCACGGCGAGATCTACGACTACCTCAAGCCCGGCACCCAGTACGGCTTCACCTACCCGCCGTTCGCCGCGCTGGTGATGCTGCCGATGGCGTACCTGCCGTGGCCGGTCGCGATCACCGTCAGCGTGGCCGCCACGGTGCTGGTCAGCGCGGTGCTGGTCTGGTGGCTGCTCGACCCGGTCGCCCGGCGGGCCGGCTGGACCCGGTGGTTCGTCCTGGCGGTGGCGCTCTGCCTGGCCGCCGCGTTCGAGCCGATGCGGGAGACGGTCAACTTCGGCCAGGTCAACATGCTGCTGCTGTTCCTGGTCGCGGTGGACCTGCTGCGGCTGCTGCCGGCCGGCAACCGGTGGGCCGGGGTCGGCATCGGGCTGGCCACCGCGATCAAGCTGACCCCGGGCGTCTTCATCGTCTACCTGCTGATCACCAGGCGGTTCCGGGCCGCCGGCACCGCCGTCGCCGCCGCGGCCGCGGCCACCCTGCTCGCCGCGGCCCTCTTCCCCGACGCCGCCCGCGAGTTCTGGACGTCGGCGCTGTGGAACACCGACCGGGTGGGCGAGTTGGCGTTCGTGTCCAACCAGTCGCTGCGCGGCGTGGTGGCCCGGCTCGACCCGGAACACCCGAGCACCCTGGCCTGGCTGGCGCTGGTGCTGGTCACCCTGGCCGTCTGGACGTGGCGCTGCCGGGCCGCCGTGGCGCTCGGCGACGAGGCCACCGGGCTGGCCCTGACCGGCGCGCTGATGTGCCTGGTCAGCCCGGTCACCTGGGTGCACCACCTGGTCTGGTTGATCCCGGCGCTGATCCTGCTGGTCGACAACGTGGTCGCCGCGCCCGCCGGCAGCCTGCGGCGGCGCGCGCTGCTGGCCCTCGCGGTGATCTCCTACGTGCTGCTGTGCAGCCGGATCGTCTGGGCCTGGGAGAAGGACTTCACCGGGGTCGGCGGCTTCCTGGGCAGCAACACCTACGTCTGGATCAGCCTCGCGTTGCTGGTGCTGCTGCCGATCCGCACCTGGGCCGCCCCGGTCGGCGGCCGGCCGGGCGACCCGGCCGGACCGGTCGACCCCGGGGCCGGTCGGCGGCCGGCGGGCTCAGCCGGGGAGCCGGCCGGTGTAGCGCAGTTCGTCGAGGTGGACCGGGGGACCGCCGCCGGCCAGCGGCACCCGGTACCGGGACCGCTCACCGTCGGCTGACAGGCCGGCCCGCTCGTAGAACCGGCGGGCGCGGACGTTGTCGGCCAGCACCCACACCCGGTACTCCCGCCAGCTGTTCGCCGCCAGCCCGTCCCGGGCGGCGGCGAACAGGGCCTGCGCGGTGCCGTCACCCCAGCGCGCCGGCTCCACGTAGATCGCCAGCACCTCGCCGTACGCCGGGTCCAGGTCGTCCCGGTCCTGGTTGTTGCGGTACGGCCCGAAGGTGGTGAATCCGGCCGGCAGCCCGTCGACCTCGGCGAGCAGGGTGGTGAACGGGTGCTCCGGGTGGGCCGTGCCCACGTCCCGCCGGCGTTGCGCCCAGGCCACCGGGTTGAGCCGGGCCAGCACCTCGGCGGGCATGATGCCGGCGTACCCGGCCTGCCAGCCGTGGATGTGCACCCGGGCGATCGCTTCGGCGTCGTCGGGCTCCTCGCGGCGGATGGTGAGCATGCGTCCGTTCTATGCCCCGACGGGCGGTCGGTCCAGTGTCCGCTCCGGTGTCGTACCGCTGGTCTAGGGTCGTCGGCGATGGTCGCACCGGAATCGCTCTCGCTCGCCCAGGCCCGGCGGATGACGCTCGCCGCCCAGGGTTTCGCCGACCCCGCGCCCGCCGGGGCGCCCACCCGCCGGCACCTGCGCCGGGTGCTCGACCGGGTCGGGCTGATCCAGATGGATTCGGTCAACGTGCTGCAACGGGCGCACTACCTGCCGCTCTACAGCCGGCTCGGGCCCTACCCGACCAGCCTGCTCGACACCGCTGCCTACCGCCGCCCCCGTGAGCTGTTCGAATACTGGGGGCACGAGGCGTCCCTGGTGCCGGTGGGGCTGCACGCCGCGCTGCGCTGGCGGATGGCCAAGGCCCGCGACGACGCCTGGGGCGGGATGCGCCGGATCGCCGCCGAGCAGCCCGAACTGGTCGCCTGGGTGCGCGACGAGGTGGCTGCCGCCGGGCCGCTGACCGCCGCCGAGATCGAGTACGACGCGCCCCGGGAGACCGGCAACTGGGGCTGGAACTGGTCGGCGGTGAAGCGGGCGCTGGAGTTCCTGTTCTGGGCCGGCGAGGTCACCGCCGCCGACCGGACGCCCTCCTTCGCCCGCCGCTACGACCTGCCCGAACGGGTGCTGCCGGCGGCCGCGCTCGACGCGCCCACGCCGACCGACGCCGACGCGTACCGCACCCTGGTCGCGGTGGCCGCCCGGTCGCTGGGGGTGGCCGCCGAGCCGGAGCTGCGGGACTACTTCCGGCTCCCGCTGGCCGGTGCCCGGCAGGCCGTCGCCGAGCTGGTCGAGGCCGGTGAGCTGGTGCCGGTGACGGTGCAGGGGTGGCGGCAGCCGGCCTGGCGGCACGTCGACGCCCGGCTGCCCCGGTGGGTGCGGGGCAACACCCTGGTCAGCCCGTTCGACCCGCTGGTCTGGGAACGGGCCCGCACCGAGCGGCTGTTCGGCTTCGGCTACCGGATCGAGATCTACGTGCCGGCCGCGCAGCGGGTGCACGGCTACTACGTGCTGCCGTTCCTGCAGGGGGAGCGGTTCACCGCCCGGGTCGACCTCAAGGCCGACCGGAAGGCCGGGGTGCTGCTGGTGCCGGCGGCCTGGCAGGAACCCGGCGTCGACCCGGGGGAGACCGCCGTCGCGCTCGCCGCCGAGCTGCACCGGCTCGCCGGCTGGCTCGGCCTGGACGCGGTCGCCCCACCGGCGGCCGGTGACCTGGCCGCCCCGCTGACCGCCGCGTTGCGCAGCCTCACCGGTGTACCGTGAGGCCGTGACGAGCGTTGACGGGCCGACCGGTCCTTCCCGGTCGGGGCAGGGCACCGATCCGACGTCGACCGGTGCCGCACCGGCCGGCACCACCCACACGCTGAGCGACCCGCCCCCCGCCGGCCCGCCGACCGACCCGTACCCCCACCCGGTGGCGGGCGCGGGCGTCGACGGGTTGCCGCCCGGGTCGTGGTCGGCGGGGCCGCCGGTGGTGTGGCAGCCGGCCGAGCCGGACCGGCTCACCCGGTTCGTGCTCCGCCTGCACGCCCGGTCGCCGCGTTGGGCCGCCCCGCTGGCCGCGCTCGGCTGCGTCGCCGCCGGCATGGCGTACGCGCTGGTCAGTGACCCGACCACCAGCGACCCGGACGCCGCGCCGAGCTGCCTGCTCAAGCTGACCACCGGGCTGGACTGTCCGGGCTGCGGGGGCACCCGCGCGCTGTGGTACCTCCTGCACGCCGACCTGCCGGCAGCCGCCCGCCACCACGCCGTGTTCGTCTTCGCGGTGCCCTTCCTGGCATACCTCTTCGTCGCCTGGGCGGGCCGGCAGGCGTTCGGGTGGCGGCTGCCCGAGCTGCGGCTCAGCTCCCCGGTGATCGGCGGGTTCCTCGCCGTCTGGATGGCCTTCTCGGTGCTGCGCAACCTGCCCTGGGCACCGTTCACCGCGCTCTACGTCTGACCGGCCGGGGCGCACGGCGGGCCGGGTGGGAGACGTTGGCCACCCGCCGCCGCCCCCGGCCGGAACTGTCCATGATCTCGCTGGTCAGCGCGGTGGCCCGAGTTTCCCCGCAGCCCACCGGGCCACTACAGTCGCAGGAATGCCGGAGATGGTGCAGCCCCAGGTGCAGTTGATCGCGTGGACCCAGTTCCAGGCCCCCGACGGCGTGCCGTGGTCGACCGACGCCGAGGGCGGCCAGGCGCTCGCCGAGTTCGCCGGCCGGGCCTGCTACCAGAGCTGGAAGAAGCCGAACCCGGCGACCGCCACCAACGCCGGCTACCTGGCGCACATCCTGGAGGTCGGGCACCTGTCGGTGCTGGAGCACGGCAGCGTGACGTTCTACTTCACCGGGGTGTCCCGCTCGTTCACCCACGAGCTGATCCGGCACCGGCACTTCTCCTACTCCCAGCTCTCCCAGCGCTACGTGCCGGAGCGGGACGCGGCGATGGTCGAGCCGGCGGTGATCGCCGACGACCCGGAGCTGCACAAGCGGTTCGTCGAGGCGGCCGAGGCGAGCGTGCGGGCGTACACCGAGCTGCTGGAGGGGTTGGAGCAGCGGTTCGCCGACGAGCCCAACCCGACGCTGCGCCGCAAGCAGGCCCGGCAGGCGGCGCGGGCGGTGCTGCCCAACGCCACCGAGACCCGGATCGTGGTCACCGGCAACTACCGCGCCTGGCGGCACTTCATCGGGATGCGGGCCACCGAGCACGCCGACGTGGAGATCCGTGAGCTGGCCGTGGAGTGCCTGCGGCAGCTCCAGCGGGTCGCCCCGAACGTCTTCGCCGACTTCGTCGTCTCGACGCTGCCCGATGGCACCGAGGTGGCGACCAGTCCGCACGCACAGCTGTCCTGAGCCCTTCCCCACCGGCTGTCCGGTGCTCGTCCGCTAGGTTGTGAGCATGACGCACGACCACCCTGCCGCCCCCGACCGGGGCGTGTCGCGCCCGTTCGGGCGGCTTCTCACCGCGATGGCGACCCCGTTCACCGCCGACGGCTCCCTCGATCTGGACGGGGCGGTCCGGCTGGCGACCTACCTCGTCGACGAGCAGGGCAACGACGCGCTGGTGCTCAACGGCACCACCGGCGAGTCGCCGACCACCTCGGACGCGGAGAAGGAGACCCTGATCCGCGCGGTGGTCGAGGCGATAGGTGACCGGGCGCGGATCGTGGCCGGCGTCGGCACCAACGACACCCGGCACACCATCGAGCTGGCCGCCACGGCCGAGAAGGCCGGCGCGCACGGCCTGCTGGTGGTGACCCCGTACTACAGCAAGCCGCCGCAGCGGGGGCTGGTGGCGCACTTCACCGCCGTCGCCGACGGCACCGGCCTGCCGATCATGATGTACGACATCCCGCACCGCGCCGGGGTGCCGATCGAGACCGAGACGCTGGTGCGGCTCGCCGCGCACGAGCGGATCGTCGCGGTCAAGGACGCCAAGGGCGACCTGACCGCCACCAGCTGGGTGACCAGCCGCACCGACCTCGCCTTCTACAGCGGCGAGGACTCGCTCACCCTGCCCACCCTGGCGGTCGGCGGGGTCGGGCTGGTCGGCACGTCGACCCACTTCACCGGCGCGCTCGCCAAGCAGATGATCGAGGCGTACGACGCGGGTGACACCGGCACGGCGCTGGCCCTGCACCGGCGGCTGCTGCCGCTGTTCACCGGGATCTTCCGTAGCCCGGGCACCATCCTGGTGAAGGCGGGCCTGAACGTGCTGGGCCTGCCCGCCGGCCCGGTGCGTCCGCCGCTGGCGGACGCCACCGACGACGAACTGGCCCTGCTGCGCGCGGACTGCGCGGCGGCGGGCCTGGACCTGCCCGAATGATCGAACGACACGACGGACGCCGGGTTACGGCGTCGCAGAATGAGGTGGACGCGTGACCGAGGCGCAATTCGAGGGTGAACTGCCCCCGCCGCTGCCCGAGGGCGGGCTGCGGATCATCCCACTCGGCGGACTCGGTGCCATCGGTCGGAACATGACCGTCTTCGAGTACGACGGCAAGCTGCTCATCGTCGACTGCGGGGTGCTCTTCCCCGACGTCGAGCAGCCCGGCGTGGACCTGATCCTGCCCGACTTCGGACCGATCCTGGACCGGCTGGCCGACGTTCAGGCGATCGTGCTGACCCACGGTCACGAGGACCACATCGGCGCGGTGCCGTACCTGCTCGCCCACAAGCCGGACATCCCCCTGGTCGGCTCCCAGTTCACCCTCGCCCTGGTCGAGGCGAAGCTGGCCGAGCGGCGCATCCAGCCCTACACCCTGACCGTCCGCGAGGGCGGCCGGGAGCGGCTGGGTCCGTTCGAGTGCGAGTTCTTCGCGGTGAACCACTCGATCCCGGACGCCCTGGCGGTGGCCGTGCGTACCCCGGCCGGCCTGGTGCTGCACACCGGTGACTTCAAGATGGACCAGCTCCCGCTGGACGGCCGGATCACCGACCTGGCCGGCTTCGCCCGGCTCGGCGCGGAGGGCGTCGACCTGCTCCTGTCGGACTCCACCAACGCCGAGATCCCCGGTTTCGTCACCCCGGAGCGGGAGATCGGGCCGGTGCTCGACTCGATCTTCGCGAAGGCGAAGGGGCGGATCATCGTCGCCTCGTTCGCCTCGCACGTGCACCGGGTGCAGCAGGTCTTCGACTCGGCGTTGGAGCACGGCCGCAAGGTGGCGCTGATCGGCCGCTCGATGGTCCGCAACATGGGCATCGCCCGCGACCTCGGCCTGCTCAACATCCCGGCCGGTCTGGTGATCGGCATCGAGGAGGCCACCACGCTGCCGCCCGACCAGATCGTGCTGATGTCCACCGGTTCGCAGGGCGAGCCGATGAGCGCCCTGGGCCGGATGGCCAGCGGCGACCACCGGCACATCACCATCGCCCCCGGCGACACGGTCGTGCTCGCCTCGTCGCTGGTCCCCGGCAACGAGACCTCGGTCTACCGGGTGATCAACCGGCTGGCCCGGGCCGGCGCGGTGGTGGTGCACAAGGACGTCGCCAAGGTGCACGTCTCCGGGCACGCCCCGGCCGGTGAACTGCTCTACCTGCTCAACGTGGTACGCCCGAGCAACCTGATGCCGGTGCACGGCGAGTGGCGGCACCTGCGGGCGCACGCCCGGCTGGGCATCGAGTCCGGCGTCGCCCCGGACCGGGTGGTGATCTGCGAGGACGGCGACGTCGTCGACCTGGTCGAGGGCCGGGCCAGTGTGGTCGGGCACGTGAAGAGCCGCTACGTCTACGTCGACGGCCTGGCCGTGGGCGACGTCAGCGAGTCGCTGCTCACCGAGCGGCGGATCCTCGGCGACGGCGGTTTCATCGCCACCACCGTGGTCGTCGACTCGGTCACCGGCAAGGTGGTCGCCGGCCCGACCCTGTCGGCGAAGGGCTTCTCCGAGGACCCGGCCGCGTTCAACCCGGTGATCCCGCTGGTCACCGAGGCGCTGAACCGGGCCGCCGCGGACGGCATCACCGACCCGCACCAGCTCCAGCAGATCGTCCGCCGCACCGTGGGACGCTGGGTCAACGACGCGTACCGCCGCCGCCCGATGATCGTCCCGACCGTCGTCGAGGTCTGAGCGGGTTCCCCACCCGGACGCCGCGGGCCGGCCACCGTCGTCACGACGGTGGCCGGCCCGTTTGCCGGTCGCCTCAGCGGTGGCGCAGGGTGGCCACGATCAGGTTGGGGTCGGTCGCGGTGACATAGGCGGCGCTGGCCACCAGGATCGTGTGCCCGCGTACGGCCACCGAGGTCGGGTTCTGCAGCCCGTCGGCACCGGTCAGCAGGGTCCTGGTCCGCCCGTCGTGGTCGATGCCGACCACCGTGTTCGGCCCGTTGAGGGCGGCGACGACCCGGCCGTCGGCGGTGAAGGCGAAGTCGTCGATGCCGGCCAGCCCGGTCGCCCTGACCTCGACGGCTCCCGGACGGCCCTGCCGCAGCGGAATCCGCAGCAGGGTGCCCTGGTCCAGGTTGGTCACCCAGACCGCGTCGCCGCGCACCTTGACGCCGTTGACGCCGAGGAACCCCGTCGCGGCGAGGGCGGACGCCGACGACCAGACCCGGGCCGGGCCGCCGGCCAGCGGCACCGTGGAGATGGTGCCGAGCACCGAGTCGGTCAGGTAGAACGTCCGGCCCGTCGGGTCGAGCGCCAGCCCGTTGGGCAGCCCGGTGGCGGGCAGCGCGGCGATCCGTCGGGGCGGCTGACCGGGCGTCAGCCGGTAGAGGCCGGTGCTGGCGGCGTCGCCGCTGGCGTACAGGAAGTACAGGGTGCCGTCGCCGGTCCGGACGATCCCGGTGGTCAGGGCGAAGCCGAGCACCGGGGTGTGCACGCCGCCGTCGGCGGGGGCGGGCAGGGTGGCCAGCACCCGGGTCCGGCCCGCCGGGTCGACGGCGACGACCTGCCGGGCCGCCGCGAAGGTGAGGTAGGCGGTGCCGTCCGGGGCCCAGGTGATGTTCTCCGGCAGCTGACCCGTCGCCGGGTCGAAGTGGACCGAGATCCGGGCCGGCAGGGCCGACGGGGCGACGGGGGCAGCCGGGACGCCCGCCGTGGGGCCGGCCACCGCCTGCGTCGCCGGTGCGGCCAGGACGCCGACTGCCGCGACGGCCACCGCGAGGGTACGGATTCTTCTGCGCATGGTTCGTCCTTCGTGGGTGTGCGGACCCGGAAGTGGGTCCGGTTTCGGGCACGGACGACCGGACGCCCCGTGCGGAGCGCCGTCGTCGCGTGGTGTCGGGCAGCGCCGACCCCCCGCCGGACCACACGGTCCGGTGGCGGGCCCGGCGCGGCCGGGTGGGACGGCGGCACCCTGTCGGCGCCGCCGGGATCGGAAGTGGAGGGTCAGCCGGGCAGCGGTTGCCGGGCGGCGGCGCGGCCGGTGACCGTGGCGTGCACCAGCAGGGTCATCGCCGCCTGCGACGGGGAAGCCGGTGCGGTGGTGGCGACGACGACCGTCTGGTCGTCCTCGGTGCGCAGGCTCTGCTGGGTGACGGTCAGCGTGCCGACCAGCGGGTGCCGCATCGCGTACGCGGCGGTGCCGCCGGCCTTGACCCGGTGGTCGGCCCACCGGGCGGCGAACTCGGGACTGCCCACCGCGAGTTCGCCCACCAGCGCGGCCAGCAGCGGGTCCGTCGGGTGCTGCCCGGAGGTCATCCGCAGGGTCGCCACCACGGCCCGTGCCTTGGCCGGCCAGTCGACGTACAGGTCGCGGGTGTGCGCGTCGAGGAAGACCAGCCGGGCCATGTTGGGCCGCCGGTCCGGCCGGTGCACCGCGTCGGGTTCCAGGTGACCGGCGAACAGGGCCTGGCCGGCGGTGTTCCAGGCCAGCACGTCGAGCCGCCGGCCGAGCACCAGCGCGGGCACGTCCCCGAGGGCGGCGACGAGCTGGTGTACGGCCGGGTCGACCCGTTCCGGCGGGGGCCGGCGGACGGCCGGGCGGCGGGGGCCGGCGGCCAGCCCGGACAGGTGGCGGCGTTCCGCGGCATCGAGCCGCAGCGCCCGGCTGAGCGCGTCCAGCACCTCGGGTGAGGCGTTCGTGGCCTGCCCCTGCTCCAGCCGGGCGTAGTACGAGGCGCTCACCCCGGCCAGCAGGGCCAGTTCCTCCCGGCGCAGCCCCGGCACCCGCCGCCGGCCGCCGTAGGTGGCCACCCCGGCCTCCTGGGGGCTGAGCCGGGAGCGTCGCGAGCGGAGGAACTCGCCGAGTTGTCGTTGCGCCTGCATGACTCCCAGTATCGGCGGCGGTCGACAGGCCAACCACACCCTGCGGGGGACAGGCACAGCGGGAATGCGTCACCTGACGGTCACCGTCCGTCGATAACTGCGGATCGGCTCAACCGTTCGGCGGCCGTCTGCGTACCTCCGTCCGGCGGGCGTACCCCGCGTCGGCCGGGAGGAGCATGGCGGATGGACCGCAGACGGATGACAGCGATCGGCGTCGTGCTGGCGGCAGCGGGACTGACGGCGGCGGTGACCCTGCCGTCGTTCGCCGGTGACCAGGGCGCGCCCCGCGCCGGGGGGACCGACGCCCGCGCGGCCGGTGGGCCGGCTCCCGAGGTGGTGGACGCGCTCAGCCGCGACCTGCGAATCAGCCGGGACCAGGCGGTCCGGCGGTTGACCGCCGAGCAGCAGGCGACCGCCCGGTTGACCGGGTTGCGGGCCGCGCTCGGCAACGACTACGGCGGGGCCTGGCTCAGCGGCGACGGGTCCACCCTGAACGTGGCGGTCGCCGACCCCGCGAAGGCCGACCGGGTCCGGGCCGCCGGTGCGGTGCCCAAGCCGGTCGACCGGGCCGTCGGCGAGCTGGACGCGGCGAAGACCCGGCTCGACGCGGTCGGCGGGCAGGCGTCCCCGGCCATCACCGGCTGGTACGTCGACGTCGCCACCAACTCGGTGGTGGTGCTCGCCCAGCCGGGCACCGAGGCGCGGGCCCGCCGGTGGGCGGCGGGCAGCGGGGCCCCGGCGGACGCGGTCCGGGTCACCACCTCCCGGGAGCAGCCGCGCCCGCTGTTCGACCTGATCGGCGGCGACCCGTTCTTCATCAACGACGTCGGGCGCTGCTCGATCGGCTTCGCGGTGGTCGGCGGGTTCGTCACCGCCGGGCACTGCGGCCGGGTCGGGGACCGCACCACCGGGTTCAACCAGGCCCGGCAGGGGGTGTTCGCGGCGTCGTCGTTCCCGCGTGACGACTGGGCGTTCGTGCGGACCAACGGCCAGTGGACCCCGCAGGGGGTGGTCAGCGACTTCAACGGCGGCACGGTGCCGGTCAACGGCTCCGTCGAGGTGCCGCCCGGCGCGTCGATCTGCCGTTCCGGCTCCACCACCGGCGCCCGGTGCGGCGTCGTCCAGGCCCGCAACGCCACCGTCAACTATCCGGAGGGGACGGTGACCGGCCTGACCCGGACCGACGTCTGCGCCGAACCGGGCGACTCCGGTGGCTCGTGGATCGCCGGCGACCAGGCGCAGGGCGTCACCTCCGGCGGCTCCGGTGACTGCACCGTCGGCGGTGTCACCTTCTTCCAGCCGGTCAACGAGATCCTCCAGCGCAACAACCTGACCCTGGTCACCGCGAACGGCGGCCAGCAGGCGACGCGACGCGGCCGGTAACCACCCCGGGCCCCGGTACCGCGGCCCCCGACCTCCACCGCCCGGAGGTCGGGGGCCGCTCGCGCGTCCGCGCCCGTCGGCCGGTGGCGGTCAGGGCAGGGCGGCGACCGCGGCGGCGTACGCGACGCCGGTGCTCACCGCCGCGTCGACCAGGATGCCGAGCTGCGTCGGGGCCACCCCGTGCGCCAGGTCGGTGGTGACGTCGCCGGCCAGCACCAGCTCACCGCCGGGCAGCTCGTGGACGTACGCCTTCGGCAGCAGCCGGTCGTGGTTCCACGCGTTGCAGAACTCGTACGCCTCGGCGAGCCGCCCCGCCGCCAGCCGCCGGGCCGCCACCACCCGGGCGTGCAGGATCTCCCCGTCCCGGCCCAGCAGGCGGAACTGCACGACCGCCTCGTCCCAGCGGCCGACCACGACGCCTGCGGCGTCGACGGCGTACACGTCGCCCCGGGTGTCCAGCACGGCGGTGAGCTGCGAAAGACTCAGCGGGGCCGGCTCCTCGGCCGAGGGCAGGAACGGTTCGTCGGCCGGGTCGTCGACGCTCTCCGGATCCGGCAGGGGCACCGGGTCGCCGGTCGGCCGTTCGGCCAGCCAGGCGGCAATCCGCCCGGCGTGGTGCCCGGTGCCGTTGCGCGCGTCGAAGCTGCCCGCCAGCCGGGTCGCCTCGGCCAGCAGGTCGGTGCCGAGGGTCGCCACGTCCAGGTCGGCGGCGGGCCGGTCGGCGTGGGCGGGACGGCGGACCCGGCGGGCGGCCCGGCCGGACTCGGCGGCGAGCGCGCAGACCAGCGCCCCGGCGGCGGCGAACTCCATCGCCGACAGGTCGTCGTGGGGGTGGTCCAGCCGGGGCAACTGCTCGGCGAGGAGGTCCAGCGCCCGGTCGGGGTGCCCGGCCAGCGCGCAGAACCGCAACTGCGCGGCCAGGTACGGCAACGCGGCCCGTTCCCGCCGGTGCCGCCGGTACGCCCGCAGGTGCGCCGTCGCGGCCCGACCGGCCGCCCCGGTGCGCAGCCACGACAGCAGCCCCACCGCGAGGGCCCGTTCCGGCTGGTCGGTGCAGTCGACCCCGGCGTCGAGCGCGGGGCGCAGCGCCGCCAACGCGGCCCGGTCGTCGCCCCAGCCGGCGAGCAGTTCGGCGCGGCGTACCGCAAGGCAGGCGGGGCAGCCGCCCTCCGGGTCCGGCGCGGCGGCCGTCCACCTGTCGTACCACCGGCGGGCGGTGGGCTCGTCGCCGGCGTGGTCGGCGAGCCGGCAGCGTAACTGGGCGACCACGCCGGCCTCCGCGCCGACCCGTCGGGCCAGCGCGTCGAGCAGGGCGTTGGCCTGGTCCAGCCCGATCCGGGGGGTGCCGATCGCGGCCTCCACCGCCTGACGCAGGTGCCGCCGCAGCAGTTCCGCGTCGCCGGGGCGGGCGTCGAGCAGGTCGGGGGACCGGTCCACGGTGGCCAGCAGACGGCGTACCGGCTCGATGATCCGCCACCGGCCCCCGTGCCGCAGGTACGCCGCCACCAGCGCGAACCGGGCGTCCAGGGCGGAGTGCGGGTCGCCGAGCGCGTCGGCACGGGCGGCGATCCGGTCGAGTTCGGCCAGCCGGGCCTCCCCGTCGGGCAGGTCCCCGGCGTCGGCGAACGCGGCGGAAAGGACCGGGTCGCGCGGCGCGGCCGGCCCGTCCGCCCCGGGAGCGAACCCGCCGGTCATCCGGGCGTCCGGCCGGGCAGTTGGCCGACGGCGGCGGCGAGCCGGCAGCCTTCGGTGATGCCGCGGTCGAGCAGCCGGTCGAGCTGGTGCGGGGTGACCCCGCGTTCCAGGTCGGTGATCACCTCGCCGCAGACCTGGGCCCGACCGTCGTCGTCGACGTGCACGAACGCCTTCGGCCAGAACCGCTCGTGGTTCCACGAGTTGCAGAAGGCGTAGAGCGCCGGCACGTGCTCGATGCCGAAGGTCGCCGCCGCCAGGGTGCGGACCTGGAGCAGCTCGCCGTGGCCGCCCTGACGCAGGAACCAGATCAGGCTGTCGTCCCAGCGGCCCACGAGGTCCCCGTCCCCGTCGGCGACCACGACGTACCCCCGGGTGCCCAGCACGGCGGCGACCAGGTCGGCGGTCAGCGGGCGCAGGGCCTGCGGGTCACCCGCGAGGGGGTCGGGACGGTCCGCGAAAGCAGGCGACGCCATCGGGCATCCCTTCTGAGGCGAATAACACGTCTGCGGGCGTGGTCCGTGCTGCGACGCGCGGACACGACCCGGAAAAGCGGCGATCTGCCGGGTCACGCCGTTACGGTGACTCTATGGCGGGCCGTACCTCTCAGGCGAGCCGGCGACGCGGCGCGTCGCCGCGCGGCACCACGAACAGTCGTGCCCGTCAGCCGGCGAAGAAGACCACCCGGGCGACGGCCCGGCGGCGACCGGCCCCCCGACCCGCTCCGGCGGCGTACGTGGGCCGGGCGGTCGGGGCACTGTGGATGGGTCTGGCGCACGGGGTCGGCTGGGGCTTCCGGGCCGCCGGCCGGCAGGCCGCCTCGGCCCGGGAGCTGGACCCGGAGCACCGCCGCGACGGCGCCGGCCTGTTGCTGTTCGGGCTGGCCATCCTCAGCGCGGTGGCGATCTGGTTCTCCGGCGCCGGCCCGTTCGGCGCGCGGCTGGCCGACACCGTACGCCTGTTCCTGGGTGCGATCGCGGTGGTGGTGCCGGTGCTGCTGATGATCGGCGCGTGGCGGTTGATGCGGACCCCGGTGGCTCCGGAGCACCGGGGGAGGGGCCTGGTCGGCTGGGGGTCCATGCTGGTGGCCACGGCGGCGATGCTGCATATCGGACAGAATCCGGTGGACCCGGTGCAACGCGACTACGCCGGTGGTCTGGTCGGTGCCGGGATCGGCGACCTGCTGGAGCGGGCGGTGACGGCCTGGGTGGCGATGCCGCTGCTGATCCTGCTGCTCGTCTTCGGGCTGCTGGTGGTGACCGCCACCCCGATCAACAAGATCCCGGAGCGGCTCGGTCTGCTCGCCGGCACGCTGGTCGCCCCGCCCGAGGCCCCGGAGCAGGAGGACGCGGAGCCGGCGGAGGTCGTCGCGAAGCCGGCCCGCAAACGGCCGGCCCGCAAGGCCGCGCCCCCGCCGCCCGACCCGGACGACTTCGACGACGTCGGCCCGGAGGTCGACCTCCAGGAGACGATCGTGCTGCCCCGCCGGCCGGCGAGCCGGGTGCCGGCCAGCCGTAAGCCGGCGGAGCCGCCGGAGCACTCCGCCCCGCCCACCCGCGCCGAGCAGCTCGCGCTGACCGGGCTGGCCGGCGACTACGTGCTGCCGCCGGCCAACATGCTCACCGGCGGCGCGGCCCCGAAGACCCGCAGCAAGGCCAACGACGAGGTGATCGCCGCCCTGACCGGCGTCTTCGACCAGTTCGGGGTGGACGCCGAGGTCACCGGCTTCACCCGGGGACCCACCGTCACCCGCTACGAGGTCGAGCTGGGGCACGGGGTCAAGGTCGAGCGGATCACCCAGCTCTCCCGCAACATCGCGTACGCGGTGAAGTCGCCCGACGTGCGCATCCTCAGCCCCATCCCGGGCAAGAGCGCGGTCGGGGTGGAGATCCCCAACACCGACCCGGAGAACGTCGCCCTCGGCGACGTGCTGCGGTCCCGGGCCGCGACCAGCGACCACCATCCGATGGTGGTGGCCCTCGGTAAGGACATCGA
Source organism: Micromonospora sp. WMMD730 (assembly GCF_049178955.1). Taxonomy (NCBI): domain Bacteria; kingdom Bacillati; phylum Actinomycetota; class Actinomycetes; order Micromonosporales; family Micromonosporaceae; genus Micromonospora; species Micromonospora sp. WMMD730. Next base: position 5,570,002 of record NZ_JBMHML010000002.1, on the reverse strand, counting down.
GGGCGGCTTCGTGGTGGCCAACCTCGCGAAGATGCCGCACATCCTGATCGCCGGGGCCACCGGCGCGGGCAAGTCGAGCTGCCTCAACACCCTGCTGGTGTCCATCCTGACCCGGGCCACCCCGGACGAGGTGCGGCTGCTGCTGATCGACCCGAAGCGGGTCGAGATGACCGGGTACGAGGGCATCCCGCACCTGGTCACCCCGATCGTGACCAATGCCAAGAAGGCGGCCGACTCGCTGGAGTGGGTCGTCCGCGAGATGGACATGCGCTACGACGACCTCGCCGCCAACGGGGTCCGGCACATCGACGACTTCAACCGCAAGGTGCGCAACGGCGAGATCAAGGCCCCGCCGGGCAGCGAGCGGGAGATGCGGCCGTACCCGTACCTGCTGGTGATCGTGGACGAGCTGGCCGACCTGATGATGGTCGCCCCGCGCGACGTGGAGGACTCGGTCGTCCGGATCACCCAGTTGGCCCGCGCCGCCGGCATCCACCTGGTGCTGGCCACCCAGCGGCCGAGCGTCGACGTGGTGACCGGCCTGATCAAGGCGAACGTGCCGTCCCGGCTGGCGTTCGCCACCTCGTCGCTCGCCGACTCCCGGGTCATCCTCGACCAGCCGGGCGCGGAGAAGCTGCTCGGCCGGGGCGACGGGCTGTTCCTGCCGATGGGCGCGTCGAAGCCGGTCCGTATCCAGGGCGCCTGGGTGACCGAGCGCGAGATCGCCGACGTGGTGAAGTTCTGCAAGGACCAGCGTGAGCCGGAGTTCCGCTCCGACGTGCTGGCTCCGGCGCAGGACAGCAAGAAGAAGATCGACGAGGACATCGGCGACGACCTGGACCTGCTGGTGCAGGCGGTGGAGCTGGTGGTGACCTCGCAGTTCGGTTCGACCTCGATGCTCCAGCGCAAGCTGCGGGTCGGCTTCGCCAAGGCGGGCCGGTTGATGGACCTGATGGAGACCCGGGGGGTGGTCGGCCCGTCCGAGGGTTCCAAGGCCCGCGACGTGCTGGTCAAGCCGGACGAGCTGGACGAGGTGCTCGACGGCTTGCGCGGCGACGTGGACTGAGCCGGGGGCGTACCCCCGACCGGGCCGGGACGTGCGACGGGCCCGCCGGGAATCCGGCGGGCCCGTTCGCACGGGTGCGTCTGGTCAGCTGTTCATCATGGCGCTGATCAGCACGAGGCTCAGGACGATGGCCACCACGTTCGCGGCGGCGGCGTACCAGCCCAGCGGCTTGTCGCCGAGCACCGCGCCGACGATGCCGAGCGCCAGGCCGATGATGCCGAAGATGACCGGCGCGATCAGCAGCGCGACGACGGCGAAGACGAACGCCAGGATGGTGCAGATGCGGGCGGCGTTGGTACGCGGGCGGGCGGGGGCGTGGGTGTCGGCCATGACGTCCTCCGTGGTCGGGGGCTGGTTGCTGTGGTGGTCGATCACTACCCACACCGGACGGAAACTACGCATCGGCCCCGGCGAGGGCCGGGCCACTCAGTGGAAGAGCTTGAGGCCGACCACGCCGGCCACCACCAGCAGCAGGCTGAGCAGCCGGGGCAGGCTCGTCGACTCGCCGAGGGCGACCATGCCGACCACGGCGGTGCCGACCGCCCCGATGCCGACCCAGACCGCGTAGCCGGTGCCGACGGGGATGTCACGCAGCGCGTACGCCAGGCCGGCCATGCTGGCGATCAGGGTGACCGCGAAGACGGCCGAGGGCAGCGGCCGGGTGAACCCGGCGCTGCGGTCGAGGGAGACCGCCCACGCGGTCTCCAGGAGTCCGGAGAGCACCAGCACGATCCAGGCCATCGGGTATCACCTCGGGGTGCGGGTCCCGGGCCGTCGGCCGGGGACGAGTCGATTCGGTACGGGGCGTCTTGGCCTGACCGGGTACGCCCGCGACTCGTCCGGGGTGGCCGTGCGGGCCACCACGACCGACGCTAGCACCGCCGGCCGGCGGGGTGGGGTGATCCTCCCCACCACACCTTGAGTTGAAGTCAGCTTGAGGTTGCAGCATGGGGAGCATGACGCTGCTCTTCGACGACCGGCAGGTCGCCGCCACCCTGGACGCGCCGACCACCGTCGCGGCGATGCGGGACGCCCTGCTGGCCGCCCACGCCGGCCGGCTCGTCGCCCCACCCCGGGCGTCCGCACCGCTGGCCGGCGGGCGGATGGTGCTCACCGCCGGGCAGCTCACCGACGAGTGGTACGGCTTCCGCTCCTACGACACCCTCGGCCACCCGGCCGGCGAGCAGCTCGTGGTGCTGCACGACGCCCGGACGGGGGCGGTACGGGCCATCGCCGTCGGCGCGGAGCTGGGCTCCCGGCGTACCGGCGGGCTCGGCGCGGTGGCCGTCGACGCCCTGGCCCGCCCGGACGCCGCCACCCTGGGCGTGATCGGCTCGGGCGGGCAGGCGTGGACGCAGGTGTGGGCGACCGCCGCCGTCCGGCCCCTGCGCGAGGTGACCGTGCACAGCCGCTCGGCGGCCCGCCGCGAGGCGTTCGCCGCCCGGGTCCGCGCCGAGCTGGGGATCCCCGCCCGCGCCGTCGGCTCGGCCGCCGAGGCGGTCCGCGACCGGGACGTGGTGGTGCTCGCCACCACCAGCGTCACCCCGGTGCTGGCCGCCACCGACCTCGCCCCGGGCACCCACGTCAACACCGTCGGCTTCAAGCAGGTGCACCGGCACGAGTTCGGCACCGACCTGCTCGACGCCGCCGACGTGCTGGTCACCGACTCGCCGGCCCAGGCGGCGGCGTACGACCCGCCGATGCTGACCGCCGTCGGGCCGTACCCGGGACGGCTGCGGGACCTGGGGGCGGTGCTGGCCGGTGCGGTCCCCGGCCGCACCGGCGCGGACCAGGTGTCGGTGTTCTGCTCCACCGGCCTGGCCGGCACCGAGGTCGCCCTGCTGGACCGGCTGGTCCGGGTGGGCGCGACGACGGTCTGACCGCCGGTACGTCGGCTGCGGCGGGCGGCTGCACCATGATCGGATTGCAATTCCGGCGAGTGTTCCCGGCGTGTCGTGTGCATTCTCGTCATTTGATCAACGATCGGCCGGGCGGCGGGGTGAACCGGCCGACACCGCACGCCGCCGTCGGTCGGGCCCGCTCCCGCGCCCGGTACCCTCGGATGGTGTCCGCCACCCCCACGCCTGACAACGCCGGCCCGTCGCGGCCCGCCCCGCAGCCGTCGCCCGCCGACGGCCGCCGGGTCGCCCTGCTGACCCTGGGCTGCGCCCGCAACGAGGTCGACTCGGAGGAGCTGGCCGCCCGGCTGCACGCCGACGGCTGGCAGGTCACCACCGACGGCGAGGGTGCCGACGTGGTGGTCGTCAACACCTGCGGGTTCGTGGAGAAGGCCAAGCAGGACTCGATCCAGACCCTGCTCGCCGCCGCCGACACCGGGGCGAAGGTGGTCGCCGCCGGCTGCATGGCCGAGCGGTACGGCCGGGAGCTGGCCGACAGCCTCCCCGAGGCGCAGGCGGTGCTCAGCTTCGACGACTACCCCGACATCGCCGCCCGGCTCGACTCGGTGCTGGCCGGCGAGGCGATCGGCGCGCACACCCCCCGCGACCGCCGCGAGCTGCTGCCGCTGACCCCGGTCGCCCGGCGGGAGTCGGCGGTCTCCCTGCCCGGCCACGGCACCCCCACCCGGGTCGCGCCGGAGACCGACGCGCACACCCCGGCGCACCTGCGGCAGGTGCTGCGCCGCCGGCTCGACACCGGCCCGGTGGCCTCGCTGAAGCTGGCCAGCGGCTGCGACAGGCGGTGCGCGTTCTGCGCGATCCCCGCGTTCCGGGGCGCGTTCGTCTCGCGTACCCCCGACGAGCTGCTGGCCGAGGCGGAGTGGCTGGCCAAGACCGGCGTCCGTGAGCTGGTGCTGGTCAGCGAGAACTCGACGTCGTACGGCAAGGACCTGGGCGACCCGCGCGCGTTGGAGACGCTGCTGCCGCAACTCGCCGCGATCGACGGCATCGTCCGGGTGCGGGCCAGCTACCTCCAGCCCGCCGAGACCCGGCCCGGCCTGGTCGAGGCGATCGCCACCACCCCCGGCGTGGCCGCCTACTTCGACCTGTCGTTCCAGCACTCCAGCGAGCCGGTGCTGCGCCGGATGCGCCGGTTCGGCTCCACCGACCGGTTCCTGGAGCTGCTGGCCAGCGCCCGTGCCCTCGCCCCCGAGGCGGGCGCGCGGAGCAACTTCATCGTCGGTTTCCCCGGCGAGACCAAGCAGGACGTGGCCGAGCTGACCCGCTTCCTGACCGACGCGCGGCTCGACGCGATCGGCGTGTTCGACTACAGCGACGAGGACGGCACCGAGGCCGCCGGGCTGCCCGGCAAGCTCTCCGCCGCCACCGTCAAGCGCCGCTACGACCGGCTCGCAGCCCTCGCCGACGAGTTGTGCTCGCAGCGGGCCGAGGAACGGCTCGGCAGCACGGTCGAGGTGCTTGTCGACACGGTCGACGACGGCGTGGTGGAGGGCCGGGCGGCGCACCAGGCCCCCGAGGTCGACGGCTCGACCACCCTGGTCGCCCCGGTCGGTGGCGGGGTCGACCTGGCCGCGTTGCGCCCCGGCGACCTCGTCCGGGCCACGGTCACCGCGACCGAGGGCGTCGACCTGGTGGCCGTGCCGGATGAGATGATCTCGGCGGCGCCCGGCGCGGAACGGTGACGGTGGGCCCGGACGGAGCGGGGGAGCCAGGTGGGGCGGTGCCAGGAACGCCACGACGGCCGGAGCGGGGCGCTGCGGTGACCGGGGCGGCGGAGTCCGCGCCGCCGGTGGCCCGGGTGCCGGTGCTCAACGCGGCCAACGGCCTGACCCTGCTGCGGCTGGTGCTGGTGCCGGTCTTCGCCGCGTCGGTGGTCGCCTCCGGCATGACCCACACCGGGTGGCGGATCGCCGCCTGCCTGATCTTCGCGTTCGCCTCGATGACCGACCTGGTGGACGGCTGGATCGCCCGCCGCTTCGGCCTGGTCACCTCGGTGGGCAAGGTGGCCGACCCGATCGCCGACAAGGCGCTCACCGGCGCCGCCCTGGTGCTGCTGTCCGTCTACGACCGGCTGCCCTGGTGGGTGACGGTGCTGATCCTCGTCCGTGAGCTGGGCATCACCGGCCTGCGGTTCTGGGTGATCCGGCACGGCGTGATCGCCGCCAGCCGGGGCGGCAAGCTCAAGACGGCGTTGCAGATCCTGGCCATCGCCTGGTACCTGTGGCCGATGCCGGCGGCCCTCGCCGCCGTCGGGCCGTGGATCATGGCCGCCGCCGTGCTGGTCACCGTGGTCACCGGCTTCGACTACGTCGCCCAGGCCCTGCGCCTGCGCCGCCCCCGGCCCTGACCGGCCCGCACCGCCTCCGCTGAACCGCCGCACCGGAATCCCGGTGCGGCGGGACGGCTGTCCCTGCCGGTCGGGACGTCCCGCCCCGCAGAGTCGTCACCGCACCGACCCCTGCGGCCGGTGCGGCGTCGGCCCGGCCGGGTCGACGCCCGGTGACGGCGGGCGGGGTTGCGCCCGGTGGCGGGAGGAGCAGCGGTGGGGACAGCGACGAGACACACCCGGGGGCGGTCCCCGGGCGGCGGGTGGCGCAGCCGCCGGCTGTGGGCGGCCGGCCTGACAGCGGTGCTGGCGGTCACCATGCACCAGAGTCCGGCCCGGGCCGCCGACCCGGTGCCGTTCGACGAGCAGGCGGTGCACGGGGCGCTGTTCGGGGCGGTGGTGCAGCTCCGCGACGCCGGGGCGGCCGGGTTGAAGGACGCCCTGCTCACCGCCGAGCTGCTGGACTGGCGTAGCGCCCAGCCGGGTGCCGACGCGACGCAGGTGGCCGGGCACGTGGCCACCACCCGGGCGGTCGCCGACGCGGCGGTCAGCGACGCGCGGGCCGAGGACCGGTCCCGGTTCGCCGTGGCGATGGCGGTGCTGGCCCGGCTCGCCGGGTCCAGCGGCGCGGTGACCACCGGCCCGGCGGTGCGGGCGTTCCTGACCAGCACGGTCGGCGCGGAGGGCGCGAACGTGGTGCCGGACGCGCTGAACCTGGTCCGGGGCGGCTACCAGGACGCGGCGTGGAACGCCCGCTCCCGGGACCTGACCCAGGACACCTGGCGGGAGCTGCACCGCCGGGCCGCCACCGACGACGCGCTGGCCACCGGCTGGGACAGCGCGTTCGCCGGGCGCACCGGCACCGGGGTGCGTACCCCGGTCGACGGGTTGCTGGCCGCGCGGATCCACGAGCCGCGCGCCGACGGCAACACCGGCACCCTCGGCTACTACGTGCCGCTGTCCGCGATCCGCGACGTCCGCGGTGACGCGACCGCCTTCAAGGCGCTGGTGCAGGAGCGGGCGTACGCGACGCTGAAGGTGCTCGACACCGACGGCAACAACCGGATCACCGAGGTGGTCAGCTACGCCAACACGTACCCGCTCAACCAGGACCCGAAGCCGAGCCAGGCGGTCATCGACGCGGAGAAGGCGAAGACCGAGTCCAACCGCAAGATCTTCGAGGGTCTCGGGTCCACCGTCACGGTGCTGTCCACCCTGGTCGGCTTCGTCGACAAGAAGTTCGGCAAGCAGCTGGAGACCATCGGCAAGGCCGTGGTGACCTCGGTGACCGCGATCAACACGTACGTGACGACGGTGCTCGGGCAGGGGCTGACCATGGCCGCCACGGCGATGGGCACGGCCGTGCTGACCGGCAACCTGCTCGGCGCGGCGGTGAGCCTGATCGGCCTGTTCGCCGGGGGCGGCGACCCGAACGCCGCGATCCAGGCGGAGATCGGCAAGCTGCGCCAGCAGATCGACCGGCTGGCCAAGGGGATCGACAAGCGGTTCGACCGGATCGAGTCGGCGCTCAAGGAGATGTACGCCGGGCTGGTCGCCCAGCTCGACGCCCTCACCAAGGGACTCGACGAGGTACGCGCCAACCTGGGCCGGATCGCCACCCAGTTGCAGACCATCGAACGCAAGGTCGACTCGATGGCGCTCGCCACCCACGTGGCCCTGGAGAACATCGCCAAGAGCCAGCTCAACTCGGTGATCACCACGTACGTGCACCACAAGGAGATCACCGGGCAGCCGATCCCGGACTACCTGGGCACCTACTTCCCGAAGGCCGAGTCGCCGACCTTCACCTTCGCCACCGTCAACGCCTCCGACGAGGGCACCTTCACCGCGCCGGCCGGCACCAGCCTCGCCGACCCGGTCAGCGTGCTCGACACCCACCTGCCCGCCGGCTCGATCAACTACCTCGGCCAGTGGGCGCGTAACCGGGTCGGCGGCACCTGGACGGTCGGCCCGGTCGCCAACGCCGCCGCCTGGTCCACCGCCGCCCGGGTCTACAACATCCTGCAACTGGAGAACCCGCAGTTCGCCGCCCAGGTGGCCGCCGGGCGGGGCGACGCCGTCGCCGAGACCGGGCGGACCATCAACGAACGGGTCCGGCAGTTCAGCCAGCCGACCGCCGACGGCGGCACCAACCCGTTGTTCACCGCGCTGATGGCCGACTACCGCACCGCGGTCGCCGGCTGGAACGCCCAGGTGGAGAACGTCCGCAAGGCGGTGGTCTGGAACGGCAGCGACACCCTGCCGGTGCACGACATGTGGGGCAGCCCGGACCAGGAACTCCCGGCGGCGAACCGGATTTCCGAGACCGAGTCGATCGGCGGGTGCGGCCCGACCCGGGTCGGCCGGCCGATCCCGTCGACGGTACGCCGGAGCAACCTGCCCAACGCGTTCCACCTGGCCCGCCACGCCATGCCGCCGGGACACGCCCCGGAGTTCTCCACCTGCTACGACGCGAACTTCGTCAACGTCGAGGAGCACGAGGGACCCCGGTTCCAGACCACCACCGGCGACCTCCAGATCACCCTGCGGTCGCGGGTGAAGTGGGCCGGCGGGGACTGGCAGGAGGTGCAGACCGCCACCCGCGTGTTCCCCATCGGCACGTTCTGCTCGTGGGACGTCCGTTCCCCCATCCCGCAGGGCTACTGCTACGACGAGAACAAGTACCTCACCGACCGGTGGGCGGGGACGTACAAGCCGGCGTTCGAGTCGGCGGCGATCCCGGTCGTCGCCACCCAGGCGACGTCCGCCCGCAGCAAGGCCGCCGCGATGCTGTCCGGCCGGCAGAAGTACTTCTACCGGGTGATGCGGGCCGGCACCGGGCCGAACCCGCCGAGCAGCGACACCTGGGAGGTGTCCCGGGTGCTCTGGCAGAAGGGCAAGGCGGTCTCCGACGCGCTGCGGCTGTTGCAGGCGTACACCGAACTGGGCTGGGGGACCGCGCTGGAACTCGACGACAGCCTCGCCGGCCTGCTCTTCGGCGGCCAGGGGTTGCCCGCCGACTACACCCGTCCGCGCAGCGACGGCGACCAGTCGGCACACCAGCACCTGCGCAACGCGATGACGCAGGCGGTGGAGAACTACGCCGACTGCGTCCAGACGTTCGACTGGAACCCGTGCGACGGGGAGCGGTCGGGCTTCGACCCGCTGCGGGACCAGGGCCAGTACGGTGCCGGCTGCGTCCAGGCCAGCGTGCCGGACAAGCCGCGTGACCCGCTGAGCGCCTGCCTGGCCAGCGCGGCGTTCGTCCGGGTCGGGCAGCTCGGCCAGCGCTACGACCACTGGTCGTCCCGGGTGCGTTCCGGCGGGCACACCGAGGGGCTGCCGGAGGTGACCGCAGCGACCGACATGACCCGCGCGACCACGGTGAGCGTGCACCCGGCGGGCTGACCGCGCGTCGACCGGGAGGGCCCCGTCGGCCCGAGCGGGTGGGACCCTTCCCCCGCCCGCCGGGCCGGCCGGGGCCCTTCCCCCGCGTCGCGGGTCCGGGGCCCTTCCCCCGCCTGCGGGCCGCGCTTCCCCCGGGTCGCCGGCCGGGGTCGCCGTCCGATCGGTCCCGCCGGGCCGGGACATCCGACCCGGGTCGGCGGGACAGCCGGCGGGTGACGATGGCGCGACCGTCCACCCCGCCGGTCCGCCCAGCGGTGCCACTGTGGACGGTCGACCACCTACGCTGCGGCGGACGGGTGCCGGGGGACGGCCCCGCCCGTCCGCGCACGGCACCCGAGGAGTGAGCATGATGCCGAACGCCGGCGACGACCGACGGATCCTGTTGATCGCCACCAACGACACGTTCTGCCACGTGTACCAGAACCTGGCCGACCTGCTGTCGACCGCCGACCACGGCGAGAAGCTCGCCGGGGCGGTCGAGTTCTTCGACGTCACCGGCCGACGGCTGCACCCGGTCTTCTCCGCCGACTGGCGGCTGGAGGCGTTGCAGGCCGGCACCGGCCCGGCGGTGCCCGACGTCGTCCGGCAGCGGCTGACCGCGGTGATCGCGCACGTGACGCAGTACATCCACGACCATCCCGACGTGCTCGCCCGGTCCCGCATCTCGCTGGAGCGGGCGCTGTCCGAGCTGCCCCGCCTCGACGACCCGGACCTGTCCGAGATCATCGGCGCCCTGCCGGAACACCTCGAACACGACACCGGCAACTGGCTGCACAACGCGATGCACGCCGCCGGCTGGGCCGACTGACCCACCCGATCCCACCACCGACGACCAACCCCGGGAGGGCCTGCCGTGCCGTCGCCGATCGCCGCACTGTCCCCGTCCCGCCGGGTCCTGGCCGGGGCGGGCCTGGTCGTCGCCGGGCTCGTCCTGGCCGGGCAGTGGTGGTACCCGCAACCGGCGGCGCTCGGGTCGGCGGCGCTGACCGGCACGATCGCGGTCGCGTTCACCGCCCTCGGCGCGCTGGTGCTCGCCGGGCTGCCCGGTCACCCGGTGGGCCGGCTGATGCTGGCCGCCGGACTCGTCGCCGGGACGGCGGTGCTGGCGTTGAGCTGGCCCGCGGTCACCCCGCTGGCCTGGCTGGGGCAGTGGCTCTGGTGGCCGCCGTACGGGCTGATCTTCCTGGCCCTGCTGGTCTTCCCGGACGGCCGGCTGCCGGGCCGGGGATTCCGGCCGGTCGCGGTCGGGCTGGTGGTCACCACGGCGGTGGCGGCCGCGGCGCTGGCGGTGGCCGCGACCAGCGACCCCCGGGGCCTGCTGCTGTCCGCGACGACGGCCGCCGACCCGACCGCGCGGCTGCTGGTCCGGGTCGCCCTGGTGACCGTCGGGGTGCAGTTGCTGCTGGTGGCCGCCGTGCTGGTGGGGCTCGTCCGACGCTTTCGGCGGGCCGTCGGCGAGGCCCGCCAGCAGCTCGCCTGCCTGCTGGCCGCCGGCGTGCTGTTCCTGCTCGGCTTCCTGCTGGACTGGCTCAACCTCTCCGGCGCGTGGGTGCTGATGGTGATCGCGATCCCGGCCGCGATGACGGTGGCGGTGCTCCGCTACCGGCTCTACGGCCTGGAACAGGTGATCAACCGGACCCTGGTCTGGCTGGTGATGAGCCTGCTGGTGATCGCCGCGTTCGTCGGGGTGGTCGCCCTGCTGCGGGATCTGGTGCTGCGCGGGGACACCTCGAACGCCTCGCTGGTGGCCACCGGCCTGATCGCGGTGACCTTCGAACCGCTGCGGCGGCGGGTGCAGCGCGGGGTGAACCGGCTGCTCTACGGCGACCGCGACGAGCCGTACGCGGTGCTGGCCCGCCTCGGTGACCTGCTGGAGCGGACGGTCCAGCCGGAGGCGGTGCTGCCGCTGCTGACCGGCACCATCGCCCGCTCGCTCCAGGTGCCGTACGTGGCGGTGGAACTCGGCGGGGAGCCCGACGACGGGCGGCCCGCCCGGGTGCACGCCGCGCACGGCCGGGCCACCACCGAGCTGGAACGCTTCGACATGGTGACCCACGGGGAGCGGGTGGGGCGGCTGGTGGTGGCCCGCCGGGCACCCGGCACCCGGTTCACCCCGGTGGAGCGGCGGCTGCTCAGTGACGTCGCGCTGCACGCCTCGGTGGCCGCCGCTACCGCCCGGCTGATCCGCGACCTGCGCGACTCCCGGGAACGCCTGGTCACCGCCCGGGAGGAGGAGCGCCGCCGGCTGCGCCGGGACCTGCACGACGGGCTCGGCCCGACCCTGGCCGGCATGTCGATGCAGGTACGCGCGGCCCGTAAGCTCGCCGCCGTCGACCAGGCCCGGCTGGCCCGCATCCTCGACGGGCTCGCCGACGACCTGCTCACCTGCACCGGCGAGGTACGCCAACTGGTCGACCAGCTCCGCCCGGCGGCCCTGGACCGGGGGTTGGAGTCGGCGCTGCGCGCCGAGTGCCAGCGCTTCGACGGTCCGACTCTCACCGTGCGGCTGAGCGTGGCGGACCCGCTGCACGGGCTGCCGGCGGCGGTGGAGGTGGCGGCGTACCGGATCGTCGGCGAGGCGCTCGCCAACACGGCCCGGCACGCCGGGGCGACCTGCTGCGACGTGGTGGTGCGCCGGGGCCGGGCGCTGGTCGTGGAGGTGTCCGACGACGGTACGGGCATCGTCGCCCGCCGACCCGGCGGTGTCGGCCTGGACTCGATCCGGGAACGGGCCGCCGAGCTGGGCGGCGGCAGCGACATCGTCGACCGGGACCCGCACGGCACCTTGATCCGGGTCCGCCTGCCCCTACCACCCACCCCACCGTCTCCCGCCCCGCCCACCTCCGCCCCCGCCCCGCCCGCTTCCGGTGATCAAGAGGTTTGCGTCAGAATCCGCCCGGAGGATGACGCGAACCTCTTGATCACCGAGGGCTCCTGGGTGGCGGACGGTGCTGCGGGAGGGGGAGGGCAGTGACGGCAGAGGGGGCCCGTGGCGGGGCGGTGCGGGTGCTGATCGTGGACGACCACCCGGTGGTCCGCCGGGGCCTGCGGACGATGCTGGAGGGCGAGCCCTGGGTCGACGGCGTGCTGGAGGCCGCCACCTGTGCCGAGGCGGTCGGCATCGCGTCGACCGAACCCGTCGGGGTGGTCGCGATGGACGTGGCGCTGCCGGACGGCGACGGCGTGGAGGCGACCCGGCGGATCGTCCAGGGCCGACCGGAGACCCGGGTGCTGATGGTGACCATGACCGACGACGAGGACGTGGTCGGCCGGGCGCTGCGGGCCGGTGCCCGGGGCTACGTGCTCAAGGACACCGACCCGGACGTGATCGTCGACGCGCTACGGACGGTGGCGGGCGGCGGACTGGTCCTCGGTCCCCGGGTCGGCCCGCAGGTGCTGACCAGCCTGCGCCGCCAGCCGGTCGAGCTGCCGCCCCCGTTCGACCGGCTCACCCCGCGCGAGCGGGACATCCTGCGCAGGTTGGCCGGCGGCGACACCAACGCCCGGATCGCCCGCCACTTCGGGCTCAGTGAGAAGACGGTCCGCAACCAGCTCTCGGCCGTCTTCGCCAAGCTCGGGGTCGCCGACCGGGTCCAGGCCGCCCTGCTCGCCCGGGACGCCGGCCTCACCGGCTGACCCCGGCGGGGCGGGAGCGGACCCACCGGTACCGGCCCGGGGCACCCGCCGGCACCGGCGGGGCGGGAGCTGTCCGGCCCGGGGCGCCCGCCGCACCGGCGGGGCGACAGCGGACCCGACGATCGGTCGGACCGGGATGAGTAGCAGGGTGACCTCGGGGAAGGAGGACGGCATGGGGACCGATACGCAGCACGAGCGACCCGCAGGCAGCCCGGCGGCGGGCGTGGTGCACAGCCTGCACGAGCGGCAGCAGACCCTGGCCACCGTCGAGTCCCTGACCGGCGGGCTGCTGGCCGCCGCGATCGTGGAGATCGCCGGGGTGAGCGCCGTCTACCGGGGCGGGTTGGTGACCTACGCCACGGAACTCAAGGCGCGGCTGGCCGACGTACCCGAGGAGCTGCTGGCCGAACGCGGGCCGGTCGATCCGGACGTGGCCATCGCCCTGGCCGAGGGGGGCCGGCGGCGCTGCGCCGCCGACTGGGGGCTGGCCACCACCGGGGTGGCCGGTCCCGAGCCGCAGGACGGCAGGCCGGTCGGTCTGGTCTATGTCGCGGTGGCCGGGCCGGGCGGCCCGGTGGTCCGCCGGCTCGACCTCGACGGGGGCCGGGACCACATCCGCGCGGCGGCGGTGATCGAGGCGTTACGCCTGCTCGCGACGCGTATCCACCGGGCCTTCCCGGAGCCGGGGCCGGGTCCGCGCCCCGGGCCGGCGGCGGGGGTGCCGCCGGCCGGCGCGGGCCGGCGGTGACCGGCGTTGTCCAGATCCGACAGGCGGGGTGGGATGTCGCCGGGCCGACCAACGGGTACGGTTGCGGGAAGGCTCCGGCGTACGGCGTCGGCGGCGGCGCGGTCCACCGCGTCCGGCGCGGGCGGCCATCCGCCCGGAGCGTGAAATCCCGTCAGGGGGAGGTGCGATGGTCCTGCTACGCCGGGTGATCGGTGACGCACTTCGGGCGCGCCGCCAGGGTCAGCACCGCACCCTGCGCGAGGTCTCCACCGCCGCCAACGTGAGCCTCGGTTACCTCTCCGAGATCGAGCGCGGCCAGAAGGAACCCTCCAGCGAGCTGCTCGCCGCCATCTGCGACGCGCTCGGCGCCCGCCTGTCCGAGTTGCTGCGCGAGGTGAGCGACACCGTGGCGCTCGCCGAACAGTTGCCGGGCGTGCTCATGCCGGTGCAGGACGAGCCGGCCGCCGCCGGTCCCGCCGCCGGGGTGCGCAAGGCCACCGGTCGGGGCGTGCGCCAGGTGACCACCGACGGTGCGGTCGCCGTCTCGGTCCGCCAGGATTCCCCCCTCAAGGCCACCCTGCGCAGCGCCCGGGTCCGCCCGAGCGACCGCGACGTGGTCTGCGCCGCCTGACCCGCCGTCCGTCCCGTGGCCGGGCTGGCCGACGCCGCGTAGTCTTGATCGCAGGCCGCCGGAGCACTCCCCACGGCACGAACGGCCCTGCTGGCGTCGGGCTGCGACGATGGGGGGCGCGTCGGGCGGCCCGTCCGGCCCCGCTGTGGCCGAGGCGCAGCGACGCTACTGAGGGGATACCGCGGAGATGGCGAACCCGTTCGTCAAGGGCTGGAAGTACCTGATGGCGCTGTTCGGTGCCAAGATCGACGAGCACGCCGATCCGAAGGTGCAGATCCAGCAGGCCATCGAGGACGCGCAGCGTCAGCACCAGGCGTTGGTCCAGCAGGCGGCGGCGGTGATCGGCAACCAGCGGCAGCTGGAGATGAAGCTCTCCCGGCAGATGACCGAGGTCGAGCGGCTCCAGGGCAACGCCCGGCAGGCGCTGGTCCTCGCCGACCAGGCCCGCGCCAAGGGCGACGAGGTCGAGGCCGGCCGCTACGAGCAGTCCGCCCAGGTGCTCGCCACCCAGCTCGTCTCCGCCGAGCAGGCCACCGAGGACCTCAAGACCCTGCACGACCAGGCGCTCGGGGCCGCCGCCCAGGCCCGCCGCGCGGTCGAGAACAATTCGATGATCCTCCAGCAGAAGCTCGCCGAGCGCACCAAGCTGCTCAGCCAGCTCGAACAGGCCAAGATGCAGGAGAGCGTGGCCCGGTCGCTGGAGTCGATGTCGTCGATGACCGCACCGGCCAACACCCCCTCGCTGGACGAGGTGCGGGACCGCATCGAGCGCCGCTACGCCAACGCGATGGGCCGCGCCGAGCTGGCCGGCAACTCCGTCGAGGGGCGGATGCTGGAGATCCAGAAGTCGGCGCTGGACAGCGCCGGGTCGTCCCGGCTGGATCAGATCCGGGCCAGCATGGCCGGCGAACAGCTCGGCAGCCGGCAGGAGCAGCAGTCGGCGCAGCAGCAGGCCCAGCCGGCCGCCCCGACGGCCGACCCGGCCGCCGCCGCCCGGCTGGACGAGATCCGGGCCAGCATGAGCCGCGACCGCGGCGTGGGGGACACCACCGCCGGCTGACCGCCGGCACGAGGAGGTACGGGTGGCCGACGAGCGAACGCGACACTTCCGTCGACTGGGCCGGCTGCGGCGCTCCGCCCGCCGGTGGAGCGTCCTGGCCGGTGGGCTGACCGGCGCGGCGGCGGTGCTGACCCCGTACGCCGGGCTGGGGCTGCCCGACGCGGCCTGGGCCGGCGCCGCGGGCAGCGCCGTTGCGCTGGCCGCCTGGCGCTGGATCGACCTGCGGGCGTTCGCGGCCCGCCCGGTGCCCCCCGCCCTCGATCCGGCCGAGGCCGCCGCCCGTTCCCGGGCCCGGCTGGTCGCCGCCGTCGAACGCCTCCCGGTGGGCCCCGGCGTGCTGGCCGAGGCCCGTCGGTTCCGCTCCCGGTTCGCGCTGCGCGGCACCTCCGCCGCTGATTCGTGGGCCCGGCTGGACCGGGCCGCGCTCACCCTGGCCGGGATCGCGCCCCGGCTGACCGGCCCGGCCGAGCCGGCCGTGCTGGAGGCCGCCGCCGCCGACCGCTCGCTGCGCGACCTGGCCGACCGTACGGCCGGGGTGGAACGCGCCCTGCGGCTCGCCCCGCCCGAGGCCCGGCCCCGGCTCGCCGAGGCCCACCGGGCCCTGCTCGACCAGCTGGTCGCCGGGGTGACCGCCTACGAGGGCCTGGTCGCCGCCGCAGCCGGCTACGTCGCCGAGGACGCCCACCCGGAGGTCGTCGCGGACCCGTCCGCCGCCCGGCTGATGGAGGCCACGGACCTGCTGCACGGTGTCGCCTCCGCCCTGGCCGAGCTGCGTGCCGTGGGCGAACCCCAGCGCACCCCCACCCGCTGAGCGCCCGCGCGGCCGGCCGGTCCGGCCTGCCGCCGGGCTGCCCACGGCCGGACCGGGCCTCAGTCGGGTGTGTGGACCGGCAGCGGGCCGGTCCACGGTGAACTGCCGACCACGTTGAACGCGCGGACCCGGTAGTGGTAGGTGACCCCCCGGGCCAGGCCGGTGTTGGTGAAGCTGCGGCCGGTGACGGTGAAGCTGGCCACCTCCTGTCCGAACGCCGGGTCCACCGCGCGCTGCACCACGAACCCGGCTCCCGGGCCGGTCGGGGCGTCCGCCGCCCAGCTCACCGACACCGTCGCCGTGTCCGGCGCGGGGACGCCCACCGTCGCGGCGACCCTCGTCGGCAGCTCCGGCACCGGTGGGGTGGTCACCGTCGCCACCGTCGACCACGGGGACGCCGCGCCGAGGTAGGTGGTCCGGACCCGGTAGTAGTACGTGGTGTCCGGGGCGACCGCCGGATCGAGGTGGTGGTCGGCCACCGGCACGGCGGTGGTGCCCGGACCGCTGGTGAAGGTCGGGTTGGTGGCCCGCTGTACGTCGAGCCCGGTGGCGAAGGAACGGTTCACCCAGCGCAGCGCCACCCGCAGCGGGGCCGCCGGTGGCACCGTCGCGGCCAGCCCGCCCGGCGCGGGCAGGCGTACCGACGCCGGGCTGCTGTTCGACCAGGCCGAGCAGCCGGCCGCGTTCTCGGCCCGGATGCGGTAGTGGTAGGTCAGGCCGGGGGTGATGCTGGCGTCGGTGTACCGGGTCGCGGTCGCCGCCACGGTGATGGTGGTCAGGCCGGCGGTGAAACCGGCGTCGGTGGCCCGCTGGAGCAGGTGGCCGGTGGCCGCCGGTCGGCTGCCGTTGCCCGTCCAGGCCAACGCGATCGCCGGCAGCGCGGTCGCCGAGCCGGGCACCGGGGTCGCGGTCAGCCCGGTCGGCGCGCGGGGCGACACCCGCAGCACCAGCGGCCGGCTCATCCCCAGGTCCCGCAGCCCCGCCGCGCCGCTTACCCAGCGGAACTCCCAGCCCAGGTTGACCTGTTGGTTGACCACGGTCGCCGGCCGGCCGTCGCAGGGGCTGACCGGGGTGGCGTCGAGGCGTACCCCGGCGGGTCGGGTCGGGTCGAGCAACCGCAGGCTGTCGGCGACCTTGAACGGCAGCGGCGGCACCTCGGGACGCAGCGCCACCACCACGTCCTCGGCCGGGTTGACCCGGACGGTCTGCTTCCAGCCCCGTTCCCCGCCGTCGGGGGCGCGGACCGTGCCGTCCCCGCCGATCCGGTTGACCACCTGCACGTCGCAGCCGTCGAAGCGGACCGGGTGGGTCTGCCGGCCGGTCCCGCTGATCCGCCACACCTGGATGCCGTCGGCCGGGTCGGCCGGCCCGACCGTCGGGTCGGCGGCGACGAGGATCTCGGTCGCCGGGTCGGTCGGGCCGAGCGGCAGGGTCACCGGACCCAGCGGGCCGGCACCCGGATGGGGTACGCCGAGCCGGCCGGCCCACCGCCCGTACTCCGGCTCGAAGACGGTTCCCACGGTCTTGACCTGTACCGGCAGGGTGACCGGCGCGGTGCCGCCCGGCGGGGTGAAGGTGAGCGAGGTGGCCTGTGCCGAGGCGACCGTCGCCCGCCCGGTGGTGGTGCCGAACGCCGGGTCGTACACCGGGTGCGGCACCACCGGCGGTCGCTGGCTGGCGGCGTACGCGGCGGGCAGTCGCTCGGCCAGCCGGTCCAGGTCGTACCGGCGGCCGGGGACGCCGGCCACCCGGAACTGGAGCACGGTACGGGTGTTCGGGCCGTACCCGGGCAGGGTGCCGGGGCCGCCGCCCTCGGCGCGGTGGTCCCCGGCGGCGGTGTGCCGGTCGTAGCGGGGGTCGAAGCCGGGCAGCGGGGCCGGACAGTCGTTGTAGAGCAGCACCGTCGCGCCGGGCGGCATGGTGGAGAAGTCGACGATCACGTCGGCCCGTTCGCCGGGGGCGAGCAGCAGCGCGGCCGAGTCGACGTTGAGCACGGTCGGGTCGCGCCGGTCGTAGCGGTAGCCGACCGGCCGGTTGGGCAGCACCACCGGGGCGGGGAGCAGCCCGCACTCGTTGCCGATCTGGATCATGGATGGGCCGGCGGCGGCCGGATCGGGCACCCCGCCGTCGCGCCCGTCGGTGGGCCAGTCGGTCGGCCGGCCGGGGGCGCGGACCGCGTCCACCATCGGCACCTCACCGGCGTCGGCGTCGGCGAGGCTCCCGTCGGGCCGCCACATCGGCCCGTCGGAGCGGGCCCGGTAGAGCTGCAGGTTGAGCGACCGGTCGGCGCAGCCGTTGACGATCCGGAACCGGTACGCCGTCGGCCGCACCCGTAGGTACGGGTAGGCGACCCCGTTGACCAGCATGGTGTCCCCGTACGCCTCGGGCACGGCGCTGGGGTGCGGCACCCCGGGGGCCTGTGGCGGCTCCTGCGGGGCGGCCACCGGGTCGTGGTGCGGGTTGTCCACCGGGCCGACCCGGGGTCCGTCCCCACCGTCGGTGCCGGGCAGCCACGGGCCGTAGTCCCAGCGGCCGGTGGGGTTGCGCCCGTGCTCCCGGTACGGGTCCTGCCGGGGTTGGTAGACGTGCGGGTGCCACAGGTTGCCCCGGGTGCCCCAGCGGTCCCGGTCCCAGGTGGGGTCCTCGGCGGCGAGCTGGGCGTCGTCGGGGACGAAGGTCCGGTCCTGGATCACCAGCGGGACCTGGTCGGCGGGGAGCACCCCGTCGGCGGTCAACTCCTCCTCGACCGGGTCGGTGAGCAGGTAGAGGGCGAACTGACCGGACAGGACGGTCAGCCGGGACAGGCCGAGGGTGTTGTCGTGCAGGCACATCAGCCGGCCGCTCTGCGCGTTCGGGTAGTAGAGCGTGGTGGCACCCGCCCCGGGCGGCGGCATGTCCGGCACGTGGGTCAGGCCCGGCCCGGTCGGGTACGGGGTGATCTCGCCGGCCGGGGTCACCCACTGCCACGGGTTGCCGGCGCTGATCCACCCGGTGTGCGCGCCGGACAGGTGCGGCACGGCCCGGTTCTGCGGGTAGGGCGCCGGCCCCTCCAGCGGCCCCGCCCCGGCCCCCGGGAGGCTGGTGTCGACAGGCAGGAAGAGGTCCCCGGCCGGGCCGGTGGGGAGCTGGTTGATGAACTTGATCCGGACCGGCCGGCCCCGCCGCGCCATGATCAGCGGTCCGAGGTGGTAGGGCCGCTCGGGCGGGGCGACGGTGTTGTGGCCGTCCGGGTCGGTGCCCAGGTTGAGCTGGCGGTAGCCGCGCAGCCGGGTGGTGGGCAGGTCCCGGTGCAGCCGCTGGGTGTACTCGACCAGCCCGATCTCGTAGTAGTCGCAGCCCGGCCAGCTCACCGTGTCCGGGGTGGCGAACGGCAGGTGTCCGCCCAGTTCGGTGCGGCCCGCCGGGCCGGGCAGCGGCAGCGCGTCGACGAACTTGCGCAGGCCGGTGCCGGTGACCACCCGGCCCTGCGGGTCGCGTACGGGCAGCGGGCTGCCGGCGAAGTTGGGCACCGGGCCGAAGCAGTGCGGCACGGCGGCCGGGTCGAGGGTCGCCGGGGCGGGATCGGGTTCGCCGGTGCGGGCGGCCGGCACGGTCGGCCGGTCGGGCCGGTGGAGGCGGACGACCCGGGTCGTCCAGTGCGGTCGCAGTCTGCGGAACAGGGTCATGGCTCTCCCCGGGCACGGGGACCCGCCGCCCCCCACCCCGGCGTGGTGGGCGGTCGCGTCCGATGGTGACGAACGGTGAGCACTCCACCGCAGCATGCGACGTCGGCGGCCGGATAGGAATTACCCATTCGTCCGTGTCTGCGGGTTGTCCCGTCAGACGGGAGGGGTTCCCGGGTCGGCCGGCGGTGGCGTCGGCTGGCAGGTCGGGCACCAGTAGGTGACCCGGTCGCCCAGGTCCTCCTTGGCGATGGCGGTGCCGCAGCGGCGGCACGGCTGGGCCCGCCGCCCGTAGACGTAGCTGGTCTGGCCCCGGCGCAGCGAACCGGTGGTGCTCTGGGTCCACCGGCCCCGGTTGGCGGCGAGCAGCCGCTGGGCCAGGGCCACCGTGCCGGGCAGGTCGGGCACCGCGCCGACCGGCGTCCACGGGGAGATTCCGCGCAGGAACAGCAGCTCGCACTTGTAGAGGTTGCCCACCCCGGCCAGGTTGCGCTGGTCGAGCAGCGCCTCGCCGATGGTCACCCCGGGTACGGCGGCCAGCCGGCGGACCGCCTCGGCCGGGTCCCAGTCCGCGCCGAGCAGGTCGGGGCCGAGGTGCCCGAGCAGGCGCTCCTCCTCGGCGGTGGGCAGCAGGGCCAGTTCGTGCAGGTGGTAGCCGACCGCCACCGCCTGCGCGCTGCGCAGCACCGCCCGGATCAGGTGGGCCGGCCGGGCCGTCCAGCGTTCCCCCGGGGCGTGCGCCCGCCAGACGCCGTCCATCCGCAGGTGGGAGTGGAGCGTCCAGGCGGTGGTCGACGTCACCGGGGCCGGTGCGGTCAGCCGCAGCAGCAGGTGCTTGCCCCGGCTGGCCGACTCGGTCACCGTCCAGCCGGTCAGGTCGGTGGTGGCCAGTGCGGGCACCCGGAAGTCGCTGCCGGTGAGCCGGGCGCCGGCGAGGGCGCGGTGCAGGACGCGGGCGGTGTTCCAGACGGTGTCTCCCTCGGGCACCCCAGCATTCTCCCTCGTCCGAACAGAATTCGCATGTATCGCTATTTGTAGCGTGCTTCCTGTCGATCTACGAAAAAATGCACTATGAGGGGGTCTTGAGGAGAATATTATGGCCTTTGGCCCTTGTCGTACCCGATCGTCCCTGTTGGTCGGTCTGCTGACCCTGACCCTGGCCGGTGGTCTCGTCCCGACCACCGCCACCGCCGCACCCCGCACCCCCGGCCAGAGCACCGGCCACGCCACCGCCCCGGCCGCACCCACCGCCGGGGAGCACTGGACCGTCGACCTCGCCGTGGCCGGCGGCGACGACGTCAACGTCCGCTTCGGCGCCGGCCTGCTGCGCCTCGCCGACCCGCACCCGACCCGGCGCACCCGGCCCGCCGCCCTGGGCGCGCCGGTCGCCGAGGGGGTGCTGCTCGCCCCCGCGCGCACCCTCACCGGCCCGGCCAACCGGGTCCGCGTCGACCTCACCGCCGAGGCGGCCACCGGCGCCACCGTCGGCGTCCAGGTGCGCGGCTGGCGGGCCACCGGCTGGACCGAGTGGCGGGAGGCCGGCACCGGGCCGGCCGTCTTCGACCACCCGGTCACCCGCGTCCAGGCCCGGGTGCTGCTCACCACCCGCGACCCGCGCGCCGCCGCATCGGTACGCGCGGTGCGGCTCACCGCCGACACCGCCACCACCGCCGCCCCGGCCCCCACCGCCGTACGCAGCTACCGGGTCTTCGCCACCCGGGAGGGCGAGGTCGGCGGGGTCACCGCCAACGGGCACACCATCGGAGCCCGGGACCACTTCGTCGCGCTGCCGTCCCGGCGTGGCCTGTCCCCGATCGGCACCGGCGACTACACCGTGCGGGTCTGCACCACCAGCGGCAGCCGCTGCGAGTACGCACCCGTCTGGGACGTCGGCCCGTGGAACACCCGTGACGACTACTGGAACCCCGCCGCCGTCCGGGAGAACTGGAAGGACCTGCCGCAGGGGCGACCCGAGGCCCAGGCCGCCTACCAGTACGGCTACAACGGCGGCAAGGACCAGTTCGGGCGTACCGTGCTGAACCCTGCCGGCATCGACCTCGCCGACGGCACCTTCTGGGACGGCCTGCTGCTCACCGACAACGCCTGGGTCGACGTGACGTACCTGTGGACGGGCAGCGGACCGCGCGGCGTCATCGGCTCCGGGCCGCTCAACATCCGCACCGGCCCCGGCACCTCGTACCCGGTGCGGGGGCTCGCCGCCACCCACGCCAACGTGCCCATCCAGTGCTACGTCACCGGGCAGACGGTCGCCGGGACCTACCGGACCACCAATCGGTGGAACCGGCTGGCCGGTGGCCAGTACGTCAGCCACGCGTACGTGTCCACGGTGTACGGCGGCACCGTGTCCCGCTGCTGATCCGGTACGCCGCCCCCGCCCCCGACCGGCCGGGTCGGGGGCGGGCGTGGCTCAGGGCCGCTCGTCCGGGCGGGGCGGGCGGACCATGTCCTGGTAGCGGGGGTGGCTGGCGCCGTACACGGCGAAGTTCAGCCGGGCATGGGTGAGGCTCAGGTCACCGTTGGGACCGCCCCGCACCACGTCGGCATCGGCGTCGCCCTGGCCGTCGTCGGTCCAGAAACAGACCGGACAGGTGCCCCCACCCGTCCGGGACGCACAACAGGGACAGCCCACCGGAACCCACACTTCACCCACCGCAGCAGCATTCCATACCGGACGCCCGACAGGGAGCGCAGCTCACCCTCCGGGGCGTCCCCGCACCGTCACCGTCGCACCGGGGGCGACCCCGAGCAGGTCCACCGCCCGACCGCCGTTGCGGGCCACCGCCACCAGGCCGGCGGAGTCGACGAGCACGACCAGGTCCCCGGCCGGCGCGTCCCCGAACGTCGCGCCCCGCACCGCCGGGTGGCCGTCGACCCGGACCGTTCCCGGCAACGCCGCCAGCAGGTCGGCCCCTGCGGCGAGCTGCACGTTGCCGAAGTGGTCCACGGTGAGCACCTCGGCGGTGAACCCGTCGGCCTCCCGACGCAGCACCGGCGCGGGCAGGGTCACCAGGCTGGCCGGATCGACAGGCGGGCCCGCGTCGGCCGGCGGGTCGCCGAGCGCCAGCCGGGCCGCCACCGGGGCGAACACGTCCCGGCCGTGGAAGGTGCCCGACACCTCCGCCGCCACCCACCCCGGCGAGGTCAACTCGACCGCCGCGGTGACCCCGCCCAACGCCTGCGCCGCCGCCGGCAGCAGCCCGTTGTCCGGCCCGACCAGCAGCCCGCCCGGTGTCACCAGCGCCACCCCGCGCCGGGCGGTGCCCACCCCCGGGTCCACCACCGCCACATGCACCCCGTACGGCAGGTACGGCACCGCCTGGGCGAGCACCGCCGCACCGCGCCGGACGTCCCCCGCCGGCACCAGGTGGGTCACGTCGATCACCCGGGCGGCCGGGGCGATCCGGCCGATCACCCCGTGGCAGACGGCGACGAACCCGTCGGTGAGCCCGTAGTCGGTGGTCAGCGAGATCCAGGGGGTCGGGGTCATGCCGGCAGGCTAGTGCGGTGACCGCCCTATCACTGACCGGACACCCCGACCGACCGACCGGCCGGTGCCGGGCGCGCACCCGGTTCGGCAGACTGCCGGGGTGACCAAACGCCTCCGCCTCCTGCCCGTGACCACCACTGTCCTGCTCGCGCTGGCCCTCGCCGGCTGCGGCGACGATCCCGGCGACGAACGGGACGGCGGGGCGTGGGCCGACGGCCGGTCGAAGGCCCCGGCCACCAGCGAGGCGGCTCCGGCCGAGGGCCCACCGAAGGCCGAGAAGTCGGGCAGCACCCCCCGGGAGAGCCCGTCCACCCCGCCGTTCGTGCTGCCGACCAAGAAGACCAGCGCCCCCGCCGCCCGCAAGGTGGTCGACGCGTTCAAGGCCGCCGGCCTCAAGGTGCCCGACCCGCGTGACCGTTCCAAGGACTGCGGCCCCAACGGTACGGGCGTCGGCTGCGCCCAACTGATGGTCACCGACGCCGTCTCGGTGTACGTCTTCCCCGACGAGGCGAGCGCCACCAACCAGACCGACGTGTGGGGGACCAAGGCGTACCGGGCCGGTGCGGTGGTGCTCAACTACCTGGGCACCCGGACCAGCGCCGCCGAGCAGAAGCGCTACAACGACGTCCTGGCGAAGCTCGGCTGACCCCGCCCGGCTCCGGCCGCCGCCGGTCGGGGTGACCCGGCCGGCGGCGCGGGGTGGCCCGCCCGGTCAGCCGCGCAGCCGCAGGCCCCGGGGGGTGGCCCGGAAACCGGCGGCGGTGAGCGCGTCGTGCAGCGGCGAGGAGTGCACCGCCCCGCCGTCGGCGCGCTCCACCGACATCGCCCCCAACGCGCCGGAGTGCACCGCGTCGGCGAGCGCCTTGCCGGCGGCGGCCAGCGCGTCGGCGTCGTCGGTGAAGGAGAGGATCGTCCGGCCGCCCCGCTCGACGTAGAGGGCCAGCCCGCCGCCGACCAGCACCACCACCGCCCCGGCCTTGCGCCCGGCCCGGTGCCCGCTGCCCGGGGCGGCGCCGTCACCGGAGTCGACGGCCCGCTCCGGCCAGGGCAGCGCCGCACCGTACGGGTTGGCCGGGTCGGTGGCGGCGAGCACCGTGGTCGGCCCGTCGCCGCGCCCCCGGTCGGCCGGCTCGGCCAGCGCCCGCAACCGGTCCACCGCCCCGGGCACCGCGAACTGCGCCGCGCCCAGCCCCTCCACGAAGTAGCCGCGCCGGGCCGCGCCCCGTTCCTCCAGCGCGGCGAGCACCGGGTAGACGGCGGCGAACCCGCCCACCACCTGCTCGGCCACCACCGCGCCCCGGGTCACCACCCCGTGCCGGTCGAGCAGCAGGTCGGCCAGGGCGGCGGCCCGCCGGGTCGGGTCGGTGTCCCGCTCCGGCAGCCGCGACCAGCGTCCGGCCACCGTGGGCGGACCGCCCCGGCTGGGCAGCGCCACCCGACCCGGGCGGCGGTACCGGGTCCGGGGGGCCGCCGGACGGGACCGGTGCGCCCCGCCCGCGCCGAGCGCCGCCCGCAGCGGGGCCAGGGTGTCGTTGGTGAGCCGCCCCGCCCAGACCAGATCCCAGATCGCCGCGCTGAGGGCGGCGTCGTCGGTGGAGCCGACCCGGTCGGCGAGCGAACGGAAGAACAGCGCCTGACCGTCGGCGAGCGCGTCCAGCACGGCGTCGTGCAGCGGGGTGCCGGCGAAGCCGTCGTCCGGCGGGGGGAGCAGCAGCGGTGCGACGTCCGCGTACGCCAGGGTGATCCACCCGTCGCCGCCGGAGATCGCCCCCGAGCCGGCCCAGACCACCTCCCCACCGGCACACAGCTCGTCGAGCTGGGCGGGGGAGTAGTCGGCGACCCGGGCGGGCAGCACCAGCCGTTCCCACGCCGACGCCGGTACCGCCGTGCCCTGCAACTGCTCGACGGCGGCGGCCACCGCCTCCACCCCGCGCGCCGACGAGCCGATCTGCTGCCAGCGGGGCAGGAAACCGGCCAGCACCCGGGGCGGCACCGGCTCGATCTCCCGGCGCAACGCGGCGAGCGACCGGCGGCGCAGCAGCCGCAGCACCTCGGCGTCGCACCACTGGGTGCCGACGCTGTCCGGGGCGAACTCGCCGGAGACCACCCGCCCGGTCGCGGCGAGCCGACGCAACGCCTGCTCCACCACGAACACCCCGAGCCCGAACCGGGCGGCGCAGGTGGCGGCGGCGAACGGCCCGTGGGTGCGGGCGTACCGGGCGACCAGGTCGCCGAGCGGGTCGGCCACCGGCGTCAGGTACGCCTCGGCCACCCCCACCGGCAGCGCCACCCCGAGCGCGTCGCGCAGCCGGGCCGCGTCCTCGATGCCCACCCAGCGGTCCGCGCCGGCGATGCGGACCCGCAGCACCCGGCGGGCCGCCGCCAGTTCGGTCAGCCAGCCCTCCGGTACGCCCCGCTCGGCCAGTTCCGCTCCGGTCAGGTCACCGACGACCCGCAGCAGCTCGACCACGTCCTCGGCGTCGCGGGGGCGACGCTGCTCGGTGCGCCAGCGCACCTGCCGTTCGGTCTCGGCGAGCACCGCCGGGTCGAGCAGCTCGCGCAGGTCGACCCGGCCGAGCAGCTCGCCGAGCAGCGCCGAGTCCAGCGCCAGCGCGGCGGCCCGGCGTTCGGCCAGCGGGGCGTCCCCCTCGTAGAGGAACGCGCCGACGTAGCCGAAGAGCAGCGACCTGGCGAACGGCGAGGGGCGTTCGCTCTCGACCTCGACCAGGCGGACCTTCCGGCTGGCCAGGTCGCGCATCAGCTCGGCCAGGGCGGGCTGGTCGAAGACGTCCTGCAGGCACTCCCGGGCGGCCTCCAGGGTGACCGGGAAGTCGGCGTACTCGCGGGCCACGTCGAGAAGCTGGGCGGCGCGTTGGCGTTGCTGCCACAGCGGCTGCCGGCGGCGCGGGTCACGCCGGGGCAGCAGCAGCGACCGGGCGGCGCACTCGCGGAACCGGGCGGCGAACAGCGCGGAGGTGCCCACCGAATCCTCGACCAGCTGGGCGATCTCGTCGGGGGCGAACACCACCACGTCGGCGCCGGGCGGCTCGTCAGCGGTGTCCGGCAGCCGCACCACGATCCCGTCGTCGGAGGGCATGACCTGGGCGTCGACCCCGTAACGTTCGGCCAGCCGGCGGCCGATCGCCAACGCCCAGGGGCCGTTGACCCGGGCGCCGAGCACGCTGTGCACGGCGAGCCGCCAGTCGCCCAGCTCGTCGCGGAACCGCTCCACCAGCACCGTGCGGTCGTCGGGCAGGCAGCGGGTGGCGGCCTGCTGTTCCCGCAGGTAGGCCAGCAGGTTGTCGGCCGCCCAGTCGTCCAGGCCGCCAGCGCGCAGCGCGTCGCGGGCGGTGGTGTCGTCCTGGCGCAGCAACGCCCGGACCCGGCTGCCGATGGCCCGGCCCAGCTCGACCGGCCGGCCCAACTGGTCGCCCTTCCAGAAGGGCATCCGGGCGGCCTGGCCGGGCGCGGGGGAGACCAGCACCCGGTCGGGGGTGATCTCCTCGATCCGCCAGGACGACGAGCCGAGCAGGAAGACGTCGCCGACCCGGGACTCGTAGACCATCTCCTCGTCCAGCTCGCCGACCCGGGCGGCGCGTTCCGCCCCAGCCAGGAAGACCCCGAACAGGCCCCGGTCGGGAATGGTGCCGCCGCTGGTGACGGCGAGGCGCTGGGCTCCCGGCCGGCCGGTGAGCACGTCGGTGGCCCGGTCCCAGAGCAGCCGGGGCCGCAGCTCGGCGAAGGCGGTCGACGGGTAGCGGCCGGAGAGCATGTCGAGCACCGCGTGCAACGCCGAGTCGGGCAGTTCGGCGAAGGGCGCGGCCCGGCGGACCAGCACCGCCAGGTCGCCGAGCGACCAGGGTTCGAGGGCGACCATGGCGACGATCTGCTGGGCGAGCACGTCGAGCGGGTTGCGCGGGTAGTGCAGCTCCTCGATCGCGCCGGCCGTCATCCGCTCGGCGACCACCGTGCAGGAGAGCAGGTCGCCCCGGTGCTTGGGGAAGACCACGCCCCGGGACACCGCGCCCACCTGGTGCCCGGCGCGGCCGACCCGTTGCAGGCCGGCCGCGACGCTCGGTGGGGCCTCGATCTGCACCACCAGGTCGACCGCGCCCATGTCGATGCCCAGCTCAAGGCTGGAGGTGGCGACCACGGCGGGCAGCCGGCCGGATTTGAGCGCCTCCTCGATCTGCTTGCGTTCCTCCCGGGAGACGCTGCCGTGGTGGGCGCGGGCGATCACCGCCTCCGCGCCGGCGGCCGTGCCCGACTGGGCCATTGCGTCGGCCGGTGGGCGGGGTGTCCGTAGCGGTCCCACCGGGCCGCCCCACCGCTGCGCCCCACCGGGCCCGTCTGCTTCGCCCGGCCCGTTGTCCGCCCCGCCCGGCCCGTCGCCCGCCCCGGCGGGCGGGGCGGCTGCGGCGGCTTCCCGTTCCTCGGTGGCCAGCTCGTTGAGCCGGGCGCAGAGCCGCTCGGCGCTGCGCCGCGAGTTGGTGAACACGATGGTCGAGCGGTGCGCCCGGATCAGCGCGAAGACCCGTTCCTCGACGGCCGGCCAGATGGACGCCCGGCGGGGGCCGGGGCCGCCGAGGGCGTCGTCCGGTGGCTGCTCGGTCTCGTCGAGCCGGGTCATGTCCTCCACCGGGACCTGGACGCTGACCTCGATCGTCTTGGGGGTGGCCGGCTGGACCACGTCGACCGGGTGGGCGCCGCCGAGGAAACGGGCGCACGCGTCGATCGGCCGGACGGTGGCGGACAGGCCGATCCGCTGGGCGGGCCGGGCCAGCAGCCCGTCGAGGCGTTCCAGGGAGAGCGCCAGGTGGGCGCCGCGCTTGGTGCCGGCGACGGCGTGCACCTCGTCGAGGATGACCGTCTCGACACCGCGCAGCGATTCCCGGGCGGCGGAGGTGAGCAGCAGGAACAACGATTCGGGAGTGGTGATGAGGATGTCCGGCGGGGTGCGGGCGAAGGCCCGCCGCTCGTCGGCGGGGGTGTCGCCGGTACGCATCCCGACGGCGATGTCAGGCGGTGTCACGCCGAGCCGGGTGGCGGCCTGCCGGATGCCGGCGAGCGGGGCGCGGAGGTTGCGTTCGACGTCGACCGCGAGCGCCTTGAGCGGGCTGACATAGAGCACCCGGCAGCGGTGCCGGGCGTCGTCCGGGGGTGGCGCGTCGGCCAGCCGGTCGAGCGACCAGAGGAACGCCGCGAGGGTCTTGCCCGAGCCGGTGGGCGCGACGACCAGGGCGTTGCGGCCGGCGGCGATCGAGCGCCAGGCGCCGGTCTGGGCGGCGGTGGGAGCGGCGAAGGCGGCGGTGAACCACTCCCGGGTGGCCGGACCGAACCCGGCGGGAACCGCTGTCCCGCCCGTCACGCTGTCCCGCCTGTCACGCCGCCCCGCCCGTCATGCCGCCCTGCCCTGTCGCCCCGTCACACCCCCATCCTGCCCCGGCGGGGTGACATTCCACCGGAACCGCTGTCGTTATGCCCAACTAAGAGAAAATTGCACGCCGATTGTACGTTTTGCGCTTTAAGTCTTACTTAACTGCTTGCTTGTGACCCACAACATAAAGTAACTTCTCCCCGAACGCCGCACCAGGTGAAAGGAATCGGATGTTCGTCGAGGAGCGTGGCCCGACGCCCGGCACCGACGTGCTCATCCGCAAGGTCGAAGGTCACCTCACCGCCCTGCGGACCAGTCTGCGCGGCCCCGAGCTGGCGCTCGCCGAGCGTCTCGCCGACAGCCTGCGGGAGTTGGTCGTCTCCACCGCCCAGTCCAGTGCCGCCGACCGCGGGCAGGTGCGGGTCGCCGTGCACTACTTCGTGCTCCGCCGGGAGAGTCGCGGCGCGATGCTGCCGGTGCGTTCGCTCGCCGTGGCCCAGCGGGTGGTCGACAAGGTCGCCCTCCAGCTCGGCCGCCCCGACCTGCTCGTCGAGCCCCGGCGTGCCCTGACGCCCGCGCTTCCCGGTGGTGACGCAGCCGCCGGTTGACCGGACGATTTCCCCGAAAACGCCCCATAGTGGGCGAAACTGGCGTGTGATCGGTGCTGGCCGGACAACTCGCCCGGCGCGCGCCGCCAGTTCGACGGGGAGGACGCGTGCTCGTACTGCTGCTCCTCCACCTGGTGGCGGCGCTCGTCGCGCCGCTGCTGGTCCGCTGGTGGGGCCCGCGCGCCTGCTACCCGCTGGCACTGGTGCCCGCCGCCGCCCTCGGCTGGGCCCTGACCCGCACCCCGGCGGTCCGCGACGGCGGCGCGGTCGTCGAGACGTACCACTGGATCGGCCAGCTCGACCTCGACGTGGCGCTGCGGATGACGACGCTGTCCTGGCTGATGACCCTGCTGGTCGGTGGGGTCGGTGCGCTCGTCCTGGTCTACTGCGGCCGGTACTTCGCGCCCGGCGCGGTGGGCCTGCCCCGGTTCGTCGCGGTGCTGGTCGCCTTCGCCGGGGCCATGCTCGGCCTGGTCCTCTCCGACGACCTGCTGCTGCTCTACGTCTTCTGGGAACTCACCACCGTCTTCTCCTACCTGCTCATCGGGCACAGCACGGAGCGCCGCTCCAGCCGCTGGGCGGCGGCCCAGGCGCTCACCGTCACCACCCTCGGCGGCCTGGCCATGCTGCTCGGTTTCCTGATCCTCGGCGGGCACGCCGGCAGCTACCGCTGGTCGGAGATCGCCGCCGCGCCACTGCCCGGCGGCGGGACGCTGGTCGCCGCGGTGCTGCTGATCCTGACCGGCGCGCTGGCCAAATCGGCGATCGTGCCGTTCAACGGCTGGCTGCCGGTGGCGATGGCCGCACCCACCCCGGTCAGCGCCTACCTGCACGCGGCGGCGATGGTCAAGGCCGGCGTCTACCTGATCGGCCTGCTCGCCTCGGTGCTCGCGGACACCGGCCCGTGGCGGCCGGTGCTGCTCACCCTCGGCCTGGTCACCATGCTCGCCGGCGGCTGGGCGGCGCTGCGCCAGTGCGACCTGAAGCTGCTGCTGGCCTACGGCACGGTCAGCCAACTCGGCCTGCTGACCGTGACGATCGGCACCGGCAGCGCCGACGCCGCGCTCGCCGGGGTCGCGATGCTGCTCGCCCATGCCCTGTTCAAGGCCGCCCTGTTCCTCGTCGTCGGCATCATCGACCACGACGTCGGCACCCGCGACCTGCGGGAACTCTCCGGCCTCGGCCGCCGGGCCCCGGCGCTGGCGGTGGTCGCCACGCTCGCCGCCGCCTCGATGGCGGGCGTGCCGCCGCTGCTCGGCTTCGTCGCCAAGGAGGCGGTCTTCACCGCCCTGGCCACCCGTCCGGTGGTGCTCGTCGGTCTGGTCCTGGGCACCGTGCTCACCGTCGCCTACAGCATCCGCTTCCTCTGGGGCGCCTTCGCCACCCGCCCCGGCACCCCCGAGGCCGCCCCGGAGCCGGTCCCGCTGCCGATGCTCGCCCCACCCGTCCTGCTCGCGATCGCCGGGCTGGTCGCCGGCCCGGCCGCCGCCGCGCTGAACGGCCTGCTCGACCCGTACGCGGAACTCTTCGGCCCGCCGCACGACACGCTCGCCCTCTGGCACGGCCTGACCCCCGCCCTCGGCCTGTCCGTGCTGGCCCTGGCCGGCGGGGCCGTGCTGCACGCGGTACGCGGCCCGCTCGCCCCGGCGCTGGCCCGGTGGAAGCTGCCGTTCACCGGCAACCAGGGGTACGAGTGGGCCACCCACCGGTTCGACCGGCTCGCCATCGAGGTCACCGGGGCCACCCAGCGCGGCTCGCTGCCGCTGTACCTGGGCACCGTCCTGCTGGCCCTGGTGCTTGTGCCGGGCGCGGCCCTGCTCAGCACCAGCCCGTGGCGAACCCGGATCGCGGTCTGGGACAGCCCGCTGCAACTGGTGGTGGGGCTGGTCATCGGGGTCGCGGCGCTCTTCGCGGTCAACGCCCGACGGCGGCTGACCGCGATGCTGCTGGTCGGGGTGACCGGCTACGGCACCGCCATGCTGTTCGTGCTCCACGGGGCACCCGACCTGGCGCTGACCCAGTTCCTGGTGGAGACCGCCACCATCGCCGTGTTCGTGCTGGTGCTGCGCCGGTTGCCGGAACGGTTCTCGGCCCGCCCGCTGCGCCGCAGCCGGTGGGCCCGCCGGGTGCTCGGCGTCGCCGTGGGCGTGGTGCTGGCCGGACTGGCGCTGGTCGCGTCCGGTGCCCGGACCGCCGTGTCCGTCTCCACCGCCTTCCCGGCGCTCGCCGTCGCCGAGGGGCACGGCCGCAACGTGGTCAACGTGACCCTGGTGGACATCCGGGCCTGGGACACCATGGGCGAGATCGCGGTGCTGGTGGTGGCCGCGACCGGGGTGGCCAGCCTGATCTTCGAGCGGTCCCGCACCGGGCCGCGACCGCGTCGGGTGGAACCCGCCACCGCCGGCCACGGCGACCGGGCGGTGTGGCTGCGCGGCGGAACCACCCTGCACGAGCGCCGGCGGTCCATCGTCTTCGAGGTGGTGACCCGGCTGCTGTTCCACACGATCGTGCTCTTCTCGCTGTTCCTGCTCTTCTCCGGCCACAACGCGCCGGGCGGCGGCTTCTCCGGTGGCCTCGTGGCGAGCCTGGCGCTGGCCGTGCGCTACCTCGCCGGTGGCCGGTACGAACTGGCCGAGGCGGCCCCGGTGGGGGCGGGCACGGTGCTCGGCGCGGGCCTGGCGATCGCCGTCGGCGGGGGCGTGGTCTCCCTGCTGACCACCGGCACCGTGCTCGCGAGCACCCGGGTCGACCTGCCGCTGCCCGGCCTCGGCGGGCCGTACCTGGTCACCTCGCTCTTCTTCGACATCGGCGTCTACCTGATCGTGGTGGGGCTGATGCTGGACATCCTGCGCAGTCTCGGCGCCGAGATCGACAGGCACATCGAGGCGGCCGGCAAGTCCGACCGGGGGCTCGTCGTCGACCACGAGGGGGACCGGCGGTGAGGGACGGCGGGGCGGGCCCGACGCTGGTGCTGGTGATCGCCGTGGGCGTGCTCACCGCCACCGGGGTGACCCTGCTGCTGGAGCGCAGCCTCACCCGCATCCTGCTCGGCGTCATCCTGCTCGGCAACGGGGTGAACCTGCTCATCCTGGTCGGTGGCCGCTCCGGCGGTGCGCCGGTGGTGGGCGCCGGCCCGGACGACGCGATGAGCGACGCGCTGCCGCAGGCGATGGTGCTCACCGCCATCGTGATCACCTTCGGGCTGACCGCCTTCCTGGCCGCCGTGGCGTACCGGAGCTGGTATCTCGGCGGCGACGACGAGGTCCAGGACGACGTGGAGGACCAGCAGATCGTCGCGCTCGCCGCCCGCAACGAGGTGCCCAACGCCGACCTCGGCGGCGAGGGGCCCGGCGACGACCCCGAACAGGTGGACCCGGAACCGCCGCGCCGACCGGGCGGCATCCGGTGAACCGCCTCGTGCCGCTGCCGGTGGTGGTGCCGCTGCTCGGGGCCGCCCTCACCCTGATCCTGGTCAGCCGGCCCCGGTTGCAGCGCACCGTCAGCGTGGTCGCCCTCGCCACCAACCTGGTGGTCGCGGTGCTGCTGCTGGTGCGGGCCCACCGGGACGGGCCGGTGGTGACCGAGGTGGGCGGCTGGCCCGCGCCGGTCGGCATCGTGCTGGTCGCCGACCAGCTCGCCGCGTTGATGCTGGTGGTCTCGTCGGCGGTCACGCTCTGCGTGCTGTTGTACTCCATCGGCCAGGGCCGCGCCGAGACCAGCGAGTCCGCGCCGGTGAGCATCTACCACCCCACCTACCTGGTGCTGACCGCCGGGATCACCAACGCGTTCCTCGCCGGTGACCTGTTCAACCTCTTCGTCGGGTTCGAGATCCTGCTCGCGGCGAGCTTCGTGCTGATCACCCTGGGCGGCACCGAGGCCCGCATCCGCACCGGTTCGACGTACGTGGTGGTCAGCATCCTGTCCTCGATGGTCTTCCTGACCGCCGTGGGACTGGTGTACGCGGCCACCGGCACCCTCAACATGGCGCAGCTCGCCGGCCGGCTCGACGCCCTGCCCGATGGCGTACGGCTGGCGTTGCAGTTGATGCTGCTGCTCGCCTTCGGCATCAAGGCGGCGCTCTTCCCGCTGTCCGCCTGGCTGCCGGACAGCTACCCGACCGCCCCGGCGCCGGTCACCGCCGTCTTCGCCGGCCTGCTCACCAAGGTCGGCGTCTACGCGATCATCCGGACCGAGACGTTGCTCTTCCCCGGTGGCGCGGCGTCCACCCTGCTGATGGTGGCGGCCGGACTGACCATGGTGGTCGGCGTGCTCGGCGCGGTCGCCCAGTCGGACATGAAGCGGCTCTTCTCGTTCACCCTGGTCAGCCACATCGGCTACATGATCTTCGGGGTGGCGCTGGGCACCACCGCCGCCCTCTCCGGCGCGATCTTCTACGTGGTGCACCACATCACCATCCAGACCACCCTGTTCCTGGTCGCCGGCCTGGTCGAGGAGCGGGCCGGCAGCACCGACCTGCGCCGGCTCGGCGGGCTGGCCCGGATCGCCCCGCTGCTGGCGGTGCTCTACTTCGTCCCCGCGATGAACCTGGCCGGCATCCCCCCGTTCTCCGGCTTCCTCGGCAAGGTCGGCCTGCTCGAGGCCGGGGTGGCGCACGGCGGCGTGCTGCCCTGGGTGCTGGTCGTCGCCGGCACGCTGACCAGCCTGCTCACCCTCTACGCCGCCTCCCGGGTGTGGAACATCGCGTTCTGGCGGGCCCCGCAGCTCGCCACCGCCGACCCGGTTCCCCGGCTGCCCGCGCTGATGATCGGGGCGACCGCCGCCCTGGTGGTGCTGGGGCTGGCGCTCACCGTCGCCGCCGGCCCGCTGTTCCAGGTCACCGCCGACGCCGCCGACGACCTGCGGCTGCGTACCCCGTACGTGCGGGCCGTCCTGCCCGGCGGCCCGTCGTGACCGGCCGGACGCGCCGCCGGGCCGGTACGCCGCCGCCGCGTACCGGACGCCGCCGGGACCAGCTCATCGCCCTCGGCTGGCTGGTCGTGGTCTGGAACCTGCTCTGGGGGAGCTTCTCCCCGGCCAACCTGCTCGCCGGCCTGCTGGTCGGCGGGGCGGTGCTGGTGTTCTTCCCGCTCCCGCCGGTCTCCTTCGGCGGTCGGCTGCGGCCCCGGGCGCTGCTCCGGCTCGCCGGGGTGTTCGTCGTCGAGCTGGTCAGCGCCAGCATCCACGTCGCCGCCATCGCCGTACGCCCCGGCTTCCGCCCGCGCGGCGCGATCATCGGGGTGCGGCTGCGAGTCCGCACCGACCTGAACCTGGCGCTCACCGCCGAGCTGCTCTCCCTCGTGCCGGGCACCCTGATCGTCGAGGTCGACCGGGATGCCGGCGTCCTCTACGTGCACGTGCTCGACGTGCGGTCCCCGGCCGACCTGACCGGCAGCCGGGACCGCATCCTCGCCGTCGAGGAACGGATCGTGCGGGCCATCGGCTCCGCCGCCGAGCTGCGGCAGCTCACCACCGAACCCACGGAGGCCCCGTGACCGTCGTCCTCGCCGTCGTTCTGACCGTGCTGCTGTCGACCACCGCGCTGCTGGCGTTGGCCCGGATCTACCGGGGCCCGTCGCTGCTGGACCGGGTCATCGCCGCCGACCTGCTGCTCGCCACCATGCTCGGCGCGGTCGGGGCGGAGGCGGCGGTGAACCGGCACGCCACCACGCTGCCGGTGCTGGTGGTGCTCTCCCTGCTCGGCTTCGTCGGCTCGGTCGCCCTGGTCCGCTTCGCCGCCCGGGAGGAGCCGTGACCCGGCCCGCCCCGGGGTCGGGCCGTCACCCCGGGCCCGTCCACGACCGGTCGCCGGTCCGCCACCGCACGCCGGGTCGAGGCCGGCTGCCGGGTTCCGGCCGGATCGCGCCGGTTCCGGCCGGGGGAGGGCGGCCGTGAGCGTGGGTACGGTGATCGACTGGCTGGGCGCCGTCGCCCTGGTCTCCGGGGCGCTGCTCAGCCTCGCCGCCGGGATCGGCGTGCTGCGCTTCCCGGACGTGCTGGACCGGATGCACGCCGCCACGAAACCGCAGGTGCTCGGGGTGCTGCTGTTGCTGCTGGGGCTGGTGCTGCGGCTGCGTACCGCCGCGGACCTGGGCATGATCCTGCTGGTCGGGGTCTTCCAGCTGGCCACCGCCCCGGTGGCCGCCCAGATGATCGGCCGGGCCGCCTACCGGTCCGGCCGGGTCGACCGCAGCCTGCTCGACGTGGACGAACTGGCCGGGGACCCGCCCCGGACCGGTGAATAGGGGACGAGCAGGAACTTTGTCCCCACCCTCAGCGGGCCCCCAGCAACCGCCGATAGAATTGCGGCATGATCGACTCTTCTGCCCAGGAGGGCAGCAGTAGCCAGCCGGGTCGTGCCCGGCAATCCCCCGCCCCGACGTCCACGGGAGCCCTGAGCGACCCGTGTTGATCGTCGTCGGCCTCGCACTCATCATCGTTCTCACGGCCGCCACCGGCTACTTCGTAGCCCAGGAGTTCGGCTACGTCGCCGTGGACCGGGGCAAGCTCAAGCAGCTCGCCGACGACGGCGACGCCAAGGCCGCCCGCGCCCTGGAGGTCACCGGG
Source organism: Micromonospora sp. WMMD730 (assembly GCF_049178955.1). NCBI lineage: Bacteria > Bacillati > Actinomycetota > Actinomycetes > Micromonosporales > Micromonosporaceae > Micromonospora > Micromonospora sp. WMMD730. The sequence goes on along the minus strand of NZ_JBMHML010000002.1, from coordinate 5,534,699 downwards.
CGGCTGTCGTTCATGCTCTCCGGTGCGCAGCTCGGCATCACCGTGACCGCCCTGCTGGTCGGTTACGCCGCCGAACCCTACCTCGGTGCCGGGCTGGCCGAACTGCTCGGCGGCGCCGGCGTCGCAACCGGCGTCAGCCTGCCGCTGTCGGTGGCGTTGGCGCTGGTCATCGCCACCGTCGTGCAGATGGTCCTCGGAGAGCTCGCCCCCAAGAACCTGGCCATCGCCCGGCCCGAGACGTTGGCGCGGGCGCTGAGCCGGTCAACCCTGATCTACCTGAAGATCGCCGGGCCGCTGATCACGCTCTTCGACCGGGCCTCCGTCCGGCTGCTGCGCCGGGTCGGCATCGAGCCGATCGAGGAACTGCCCAGCGGCGCCACCCCGGCCGACCTGGAGCAGATCATCGCCGAGTCCCGGGAGGAGGGGCACCTCGACGCCGAGATGTCCGACCTGCTCGACCGGGGTCTCGACTTCCGGGAGCTGACCGCCGGGGAGGCCATGGTGCCCCGGGTCGACGTGCACACCATCCGGTCGCACGAACCGGTCAGCCGGGTGGTCGAGCTGCTCGACACCGGTCACTCCCGGTTTCCGGTACGCGGCGTCGACGGCGTCGACGACCTCGTCGGCGTGGTCGGCATCGCCGACGTGCTCGGGGTGCCGCCGGCCGAGCGCGCCACCACCCCGGTCAGCGCGGTGGCCGTACCGCCGCTGCTGGTGCCGGAGACGTTGCCGCTGCCCACGGTGCTGGACCGGCTGCGCTCGGGGCACCGGCAGCTCGCCTGCGTGGTCGACGAGTACGGCGGCTTCGCCGGTGTGATCACGCTGGAGGACATCGCCGAGGAGCTGGTCGGACCGATCCGCGACGAGGACGACCCGCCCGAGCCGGCCCCGATCCGGCAGGAGGACGGCTCCTGGGTGGTGCCGGCCCGATGGCGGATCGACGAGGTCGCCGACAGCACCGGCATCGCCCTGCCCGAGGCTCCCGAGTACGACACCCTCTCCGGGCTGGTCATGCGGGAGCTGGGCCGGGTGCCCGAGGTGGGGGACCGGCTGGAGATCAGCCTGCCGGTCGACCACGACGAGCCGGCGGAACGGCCGACGGCCCTGGTCGAGGTGCTCGCCGTGGACCGGCACGTGGCCGACTCCGTCCGGCTCACCCTCGCCGGTGACCAGGGTGCCGACGGGGAGCCCCGGGCCACCACCGGCGCGGGCGACCAACGCCGCGCCACGAACGTCCGCGCCACCGGCACCAGGGGCGACCGACGCGGCGGCGGGAACGCCCGTGCCACCGGCGGTGCCGAGGTTCGCGTCACCCCGGGTCGGGAGGAGCGGTCATGAGCCCCACCGTCGCACTGCTGGTGTCGGTGCTGCTGCTCGCCCTCAACGGTTTCTTCGTGGCCGCCGAGTTCGCCCTGGTGGCGGCCAAGCGCTACCGGTTGGAACAGACCGCCGCCACCGGCAGCCGGGCCGCCCGCGCCGCCCTGGACGGGGTACGCGAGCTGTCCCTGATGCTGGCCGGCGCGCAACTCGGCATCACCCTGTGCACCCTGGGCCTGGGTGCGCTCGCCGAACCGGCGATTGAACACCTGATCAGCCCGCTGCTGCACACCGTCGGCCTGCCGGAGGCGGCCAGCCACGTCGTCGCGTTGATCTTCGCGCTGGGGCTGGTGACGTTCCTGCACCTGGTGGTCGGCGAGATGGCCCCGAAGTCGTGGGCCATCACCGACGCCGAGCGCTCGGCGACGCTGCTGGCGCTGCCGTTCCGGGCCTTCGCCCGGGTCGCCCGCCCGGTGCTGTCCGTGCTCAACGCCCTGGCCAACGCGATGCTGCGGCTGGTCGGGGTGCAGCAGCAGGACCAGCTCGCCCAGGTCCACGGCCCGGACGAGCTGCGCATCCTGCTCGAACAGTCCCGCGAGCACGGGCTGCTCGGTGCCGAACAGCACCAGATGCTGACCAGCATGCTGGAGTTGCAGGGCACCACCGTCGCGCAGGTGATGGAACCCTTCGACCAGATCGTCACGGTCCACCGCAACGACACCGCCGAGCGGATCGAGCAGGTCAGCCGGGACAGCGGCCGGTCCCGGCTCGCCGTCCTCGACGACGGCGGTGAGGTGTGCGGCCTGGTGCACGTACGGGAGGCGGTCCGGGCCGTCACCACCAGCCGGGCGGCCACCGCCGCCGAGCTGATGACCCGGTCGTTCACCCTGCCGGCCACCTCCTCGGTCACCGAGGCGGTCGCCGCGATGCGCGCCGACCAGGCCCAGTTGGCGCTGGTCCGCAACGGTGGCGGACCGACCCGGCCGATCGGTTTCGTGGCACTGGAGGACCTCCTCGAAGAGGTCATCGGCGAGTTCGACGACGAGACCGACCCGATCCCGCGGGGCCGCCGGATGCGGTGACGGTCGTCCCGCCCGTCGTTCTACAGGATCGACCCAACGGGGGCGATGTGGTGGTGTCGGAGAGGAGTTGACACCGCTACATCGCCCCATCGCGTCGAACAACAAGGCCGCTCCGCCCCCGCCCGGTCGGTGTCCGGGTGGAGGAGTGCCGGGTCGGTGAGCGGGAAACCGCACGGTCATGCGGTTGACTGGGGTGTCCCGGGAATCCGGTGTGACCGGGTTGTCGGTGAGTACCACCCTCACCAATCCGAGCACCCGCCCCGGGCTGCGGCTACCGGGGCGGGTGACCCTCAGCGCCGGGTCGCAGGACGTGCCGATCCGGCACGTACGGCTGGGTCTGGTGGCGACCGCCGAACCGGAGGACCCCCGGTCGCCCCGTCGCCTCGTCCAGTACCACCAGGTGCCGGTGGGGGGACGGTTCGTCGTACCGGCCGGGCGGCGGCGGGCCATCGACTTCGCCGTGCCGCTGCCGTGGGAGACCCCGGTGACGATCTTCGGCGGGGTGCCGTTGATGAGCCTGCGCACCGGGCTGCGTACCGAGGTGTCGGTGGACCCGGAACTGGAGCAGGGCGCGATGGTGCCGGTCTTCGTCCATCCGCTGCCCACCCAGCAGCATGTGCTCGCCGCGCTGGACACGTTGGGTTTCGTCCTGCGGCAGGCGGGTCTGGTGTCGAGCCGGCTGCCGGGGGTCGCGCAGACCCTGCCGGTGCACCAGCGGCTCGGTTACTGGGTCGCCCCGCTCTACGCCGGCCCGATCACCGAGCTGGAGCTGATCTTCGTGACCAATTCCGCCGGCCTGGAGGTGCTGCTCTGGATGGACCGGCGGCTGTCGTTGACCGGGATCAGTCACCAGAGCATCAGCCGGTTCCGGGTCTGGCACACCGGTGCCGACCAGCAGGACTGGGTCACGGTGGTGGACGGTTGGTTGCGTGCGGCGATCGACCGGCACGCGGCGGCGGCCTCGGACGCGCACTGGTCGGCCCGGATCACCGAGTCGGCCCACGTCAGCCGACAGCCCGACGAACCGGTGCGGCCGGGCTTCGGGTTGGGTGGCACCGCCGGGAGTGGGGGGATCGGCAGCGGGGGCGGGGGTGGTGACGGCACCTGACCCACCGGCCGCGGCGGGCGGGTCAGGTGCCGTGTGTCGTGTGCGGGGTGGGGCGGGTCAGACCGAGGCCGTGGCGAGCTTGATGCCGAAGCCCAGGAAGAGCATGCCGACGCCGGTGGTGGCGCCGGCGGCCAACCGGCGACGCTGCCGGAACTGGGCGGCCAGGAAGGTGCCCGCGAAGATCAGCGCGGTCAGGTAGAGCGCGCTGGTCACCTGGGCGATCAGCCCCAGCAGCAGGAACGACAACGCCGGCCAGGCGTAGCCGGGGTCGACGAACTGGATGAAGAACGAGATGAAGAAGAGGATCGCCTTCGGGTTGAGCAGGCTGATCACCAGCGCCTTGCGGAACGGGCTGTGCAGCGCCTCCGGCTCGGCGGCGTCGATCAGTCGGGGTGTCGCGGGGTTGTTGCGGTCGCGCCACCGCCGCCAGGCCCCCCGCAGCATGGTCAGCCCGACGTAGCCCAGGTAGGCCGCGCCCGCGTACTTGATCACGAGGAAGAGCGGCGGATACGCCTTGAGCAGCGACGCCACCCCGGCGGCGGAGAGGATCATCAGCACCGAGTCGCCGAGGAAGACCCCGCCCGCCGCCCGGTAGCCGGTCGCCACGCCGCGCTTGGCGGCGGTGGAGAGCACGAAGAGGGAGTTCGGCCCCGGAAGCAGAATGATCGCCACGGTGCCCAACACGTACGTCCAGATGTCGGTGATGCCCAGCACGCCCGTCATCCTCGCTCCGCCGGTGCCGAACGGCGAAGCCATTCCCGCAGCCTGGCCTGTGCGTTCGGCCACTCGTCGACGGTCATGGCGTACTGCACGGTGTCCCGCCAGGAGCCGTCCGGGCGCTGCCGGTGCATCCGCAGCACGCCCTCCCGGGTCGCGCCGAGCCGGGCGATCGCGGCCTGCGACCGGGTGTTGCGGATGTCGGTCTGCCAGACCACCCGCACCGCCCCCAGATCGTCGAACGCGCGACCGAGCAGCAACAGCTTGGCCTCGGTGTTGACCGCGCTACCCCACCAGGGGCGGCCGAGCCAGGTGTATCCGATGGTGACGCAGCGCCTCGCCGGGTCGATGTCGTAGTAGGAGGTCGACCCGATGACCGCGCCGGTGCGGGCGCAGCGCTGCACCCACGGGACCCGTTCGCCGCGTCGCCGGGCGTCCAGCGCGGTGGTGACGACGGCTCGCATCGCGGCCGGGTCGGTGGGCGTCGGGTGGCTCAGGTGGGCCCAGACCTCCGGCTCGGCGGTGGCGGTGAAGAGGTCGTCGGCGTGCGCCGCGGTGAGCGGTTCCAGCAGCACGTGCTCACCGCGCAGCGGCACCGGCTCGTACCACGGCGAGGTGGTGGCACCCGCCCCCGACGGCCCGGTGGCCTGGGCTCCCGGCGCGGTGGCCCGGGCTCCCGGCGCGGTGGCCCGCGCTCCCGCCTCGACGGGCCCGGCGGCGTCGGACGGGCCGGTGAGGTGCGCCGGACCAGGGCGTGCCGGTCCGGCCGGCTCCCGCACCGGAGTGCCGGTGCCGGACAGGTAGGCCGGCAGTGGGGCGGCCACCCCGGTGTCGGGCTCCGGCGGGCCGGCGACCTGCCGCAGCGGCACCACCCCGGCCCAGTACGGCAGGTCGAGGTCGGCGGGTTCGTCGCGGACCCCGCCGGTGCGGGTCCGCACCGACACGTCGTGCAGCGGCAGCGCCAGGACGGCCGTCTCGGCCAGCTCCCGCCGGCTCGGTGGGCGGCTGTCGGCGGCCCGCCCGGCGGCGGCCTTCTCCACCAGGGCGGTCAGCACCGTGCGCTTGTCGTCCTCGTCGGTCACCAGGTGGGCGGTGCCGTGGGCCACGACCGAGCGGTAGTTGGCGCTGTGGTGGAACTGGGAACGGCCGAACACCAGCCCGTCGAGCAGGGTCACGGTGACGCAGACCGGCAGCCCGGCGTCGCCCCGGGCGGCGAGCAGCGGCCGGCTGCCGGTGGAGCCGTGCAGGTAGAGGGTGTCACCGACGCGGACGTGCAGGGTGGGCAGCAGTCGAGGCTCGCCGTCGACCACGAACCCCAGCACGCAGTGGTAGGCCTCGTCCAGCACCGCGTGGGTGGTGGCCCGGTCGTAGCTCATCCGGTCCCGGCTGCGGTTGGCGGTGGTGCGTGCGGTCGGCGCGTACATGTGACATCCCGCCTTTGTTCTAGTACGATCCTGAAACTGTGGCAGCACATTATCAGATCCTCGGGTCCACGTCCGCCGCGATTTCGGCGAGCGTGGAAACCGGCATCCGCAGCGGCGCGCTCGCCGCCGGTGACGCGTTACCGCCCGTCCGCGCCCTCGCCACCGCGCTGTCGGTCAGCCCGGCCACCGTCGCCCGCGCCTACCAGGAGCTGCGCCAGCGGGGTCTGGTGGTCACCGCCGGCCGGCACGGCACCCGGGTGCGGCCCCGGCCGCCGGTCGCCCCCCGGCGCGCCGCGCACGCTCCGGCCCCGGCACCCGGCACCCGGGACGTGTCCCACGGGCAACCCGACCCCCGGCTGCTGCCGCCGCTCGGCCCGCACCTGGCCGCGTTGGCCGACACGGTCGGCCCGCCCGTCGGGTACGCCACGACCGGTGTGCACCCCGCCCTGGCCGAGGCCGCCCGCTCCCGGCTGGCCGCCGATGGGGTGCCCGCCGACGAGTTGACCCTCACCGGGGGCGCGCTCGACGGCATCGAACGGCTGCTCGCCACCCACCTGCGCCCCGGCGACGCGGTGGGCGTGGAGGACCCGGGCTGGGCCAACCTGCTCGACCTCGTCGCCGCGCTCGGGTTGCGGCCGGTCGGCTTCCCGGTCGACGACGAGGGGCCCGTCGTGTCCGGGGTGCACGACGCCCTCGCCCTCGGGGTGCGGGCGCTGGTGGTGACCAGCCGGGCGCAGAATCCGACAGGCGCCGCCGTCTCCGCCGGCCGGGCCGGGGAGTTGCGGGCCCTGCTCGCCGGCCGCCCCGACCTGCTGCTGATCGAGGACGACCACGCCGCCGAGCTGTCCCGGCTGCCGGTGCACCCGCTGGCCGGTGCCACCCCGACCTGGGCGTTCGTCCGCTCGGTGAGCAAGCCCTACGGGCCCGACCTGCGGCTGGCGGTGCTGACCGGTGACGAGGTGACGGTGTCCCGGGTGGCCGGCCGGGCCCGGGTGGGGGCCGGCTGGGTCTCCACCGTCCTGCAACGGCTCGTCCTGTCGCTCTGGCACGATCCGGCCACCACCGCCCTGGTCGACCGGGCCGCCGACGCCTACGAACGTCGCCGCCGGGGGCTGCTCGCCGCGCTCGCCGACCGGGGCGTGGCGGGGCACGGCCGCAGCGGCATCAACGTCTGGTTGCCGGTGCCCGACGAGACCGCCACGGTCACCGCGCTACGCGACGCCGGCTGGTCGGTCGCGCCCGGTGGTCTCTCCCGGCTCGGCAGCCCGCCCGCCGTCCGGATCACGGTCAGCGCGCTCGACGACGCCGACCTCGTACCGCTGGCCGACGCGGTGGCGGCGGCGGTCCGCCCCGCCGGCCCGGTCCGTTTCACCGCCTGACCCGCACCGTCGGCCCACTCCCGCTCCGCTGCCCGGGGGTCGGCTCCGGCGGCGCGATCAACCCCGCCGGGCGTACGAAGACCTTCCGGCGGGAGACCGCGTCGCCGGCCGCGTCCAGTTGGTAGCCCTCCAACCAGACCCATCCGTCGTACGTGGGCCAGTCGAGCACCCGGATGACCCGCAACCGGATGGGCCGGAGGAACTGCACGCTGGCGGCGCTGGTCACGTACACCAGGTCGCCGGCCCTCACCGGCCGCCCCGGTCCCGTCGGGCGCGCAGCTCCCGCTGGACGCGCCGGTCCCGCCAGGCACGCAGCGTCGCGCCCGCGTCGGCGAGGCGGGTGCACGAGCCGTCCGGCCGGCACCGGGAGCAGGCGTTGCGGTGGTGGAAGTCGACGACGTAACCGGCCATCACCACGGCGAACGGTGGCTCGCCGGATCGCGGCTCAGGCATCGGGCCAGCACCCCCGGTTGGGCCGGCCGGAACGGCGCGCGCCCCACCTCACCTCGGGGACCTGTCGACGCGGCGCGGCCCGCCGGCCGGCGGGGGAGTGCCGCCCGGCAGGCGCCGTCGGGGGCAGGGGCCTGGCCCGTTGTGCGACGTCAATGGGCTCAGCCGGCCGGCGGAACCACTTGCAACGGGACATGCCGAACGCTCCTGACGCTAGGGGTTTACGTGACGTAAACCTTACATCCGAAGAGCGAGTTGGGTATAGAGTCTCCGCTTCTGGAAGCGTGCGCATGCTGTATCCGTAGCGTCTGACGGGTGGAAGTAGCGTTGATGGGTGCGGCAGAGATCCAGGAACGCCTGGGCGTCTCCCGGCAGCGCGCCTACATCCTGATCAACCGACGGGACTTCCCGGCTCCGGCGGCGACCCTCAGGATGGGCAACGTCTGGCTCAAGTCCGATGTGGAGGCGTGGATCGCCGAGAAGCGTCCGCACCTGCTCGAAAGCGACGAGGAAGCGTAAGGATCCCGGGCTGACGGGACGCCCGGCGGGTCCCTCGTGGACTCCCGACACGACCGGGTAGAACAGTCGCCATGGCCGAGCAGACCGACGCACCCGGTGCCCAGCAGTTCATCCCGCCACAGGCCGGCACACTTGCCGAGCTGCGGGCCGCAGCCGCCGGTTGCCGGGGCTGCGAGCTGTACCGGGACGCCACCCAGACCGTCTTCGGCCGGGGCGACGAGAGCGCCCGGGTGGTCTTCGTCGGCGAGCAGCCAGGCGACCTGGAGGACCAGCACGGGCTGCCCTTCGTCGGTCCGGCCGGCCGGCTGCTGCGCCGGGCGGTCGACGACGCCGGTCTCGACCCGGCCCACCTCTACATCACCAACGCGGTGAAGCACTTCCGGCACGAGTTGCGCGGCCGGCGTCGTATCCACCAGACCCCGGACCGGGTGCACATCGTCGCCTGCCGGCCGTGGCTGGTCGCCGAGTTCGCCCGGCTCCGCCCCGACCTGGTGGTGGTGCTCGGCGCGACGGCGGCGAAGGCCCTGCTCGGCCCGACGTTCCGGGTCACCCGGCAGCGCGGCGAACTGCTGCCCTGGCCCGCCGCCGCCGAGCACCCGGAGGATTTCACCCGGGTCCCGGTGGACCGCGCCGGCACGGTCGCCGACGCGCCCGCCGCCCGGGTGCTCGCCACCATCCACCCGTCGGCGGTGCTGCGCGCCGACAACCAGGACGTCGCCTACCGGGGGCTGGTGGACGACCTCACGGTCGCCGCCCGCGTCCTGACCGGCTGACCGCGGGGCCGCGCGCCCGGGAACTCCGGCCGTGCCCGACCCCGGCCGACCCCGGAACTCCCGGCCGGGCCCGACTCCGGCAACCCCGGCCGGGCCCGACCCCGGAACTCCCGGCCGGGCCCGACTCCGGCAACCCCGGCCGGGCCCGACTCCGGCAACCCCGGCCGGGCCCGACTCCGGCAACCCCGGCCGGGCCCGACTCCGGCGTGTCCGGGAACCCCGGTGCGGGCGGGGGGTCGACTGCGCGAGGATTGCCTCCCCGGACCAGGAGCTGCGATGACCGTCGACCTGCGCGTGCCCGCCCGGCCCGACGTCGCCTCGATCCAGCGGCGTACGTTGCGGCTGCTCGTCGCCACCCAGACCATCGGTGGGGTCGGGGTGGCGATCGGAATCTCCGTCGGGGCGCTGCTGGCGGCCCGGGTCGCCGGCACCGCCGTGGCGGGGCTGGCGCAGAGCTGCGGGGTGGTCGGCGCGGCGCTGCTCGCCGTACCCGTCACCCGGATCATGAACGGGCACGGCCGGCGGCCGGGGCTGGTGGTGGCCTACCTGACCGGGGCGGTCGGGGCGCTGCTGGTGGTGCTCGCCACGGTCACCGGCGGGGTGCCGCTGCTCTTCCTCGGGATGCTGCTGTTCGGCGGCGGCACGGCGGCCAACCTCCAGGCCCGCTACACGGCGGTGGACCTCGCCGAACCGGCCCGCCGGGGCCGGCAGCTCTCCCTGGTCGTCTGGGCCACCACCATCGGCTCGGTGGCGGCGCCCAACTTCGCCGCGCTCGCCGACCGGGTCACCCGGTCCTGGGGGCTGCCGTCGCTGGCCGGCCCGTTCGCGTTCAGCGCCGTCGCGTTCGGCCTGGCTGCGGTCGTACTGCTGCTGTTGCTGCGGCCCGACCCGCTGCTCACCGCGCGGCGGCTCGCGGCGGCCGAGGCGGGTGCGTCGCCCGGGGCCGCCACCCCGGCGACGACCGCGCCGGGCGCACGGCCGGAGGGCATGCGGGCGGCCTGGCGGGTGGTGCGCCGCCGGCCGGCCGCGCGGCTGGGCATCGCCGCCGTCGCGGTCGGCCACCTGGTGATGGTCGCGGTGATGGCGATGACCCCGGTACGCCTCGGCGAGTCGCACTCCGACGCGGACGTGCTGCGGGTCGTCGGCATCGTGCTGAGTGTGCACATCGCCGGCATGTACGCGTTCTCGCCGGTGGTGGGTTGGCTCACCGACCGGTGGGGCCGGCGCGCGGTGATCCTCGTCGGCGTCGGCACCCTGCTTTCGGCGTGCGCGGTGGCCGGTACCGCCGGGCACCACACGCCGCGCCTCTCGGTCGGCCTGGCCCTGCTCGGGCTGGGCTGGTCGGCGACCATGGTGGCCGGCTCGACGCTGCTGTCCGAGGCGGTGCCGTCCCGGGTACGCCCCAGCGTGCAGGGGCTCTCCGACCTGACGATGGGGCTGGCCGGGGCGGGCGCGGCGGCGGCCAGCGGGTTTGTCATGCGGGTGGCGGGTTATCCGACCCTGACCCTGCTGGCGGCGATCGCGGTGGTGCCGCTGGTGGCGCTAGCGTTGCGTCGGGTGCCACCGGCGGTGCCCGACGAGGAGGAGTGATCACGTGCGGTTGACCGACTTCTGGACCCGGCTGGACGAGGCGTTCGGGTCGGGCTACGCGACCAGCATCGCCAGCGACCAGGTGCTCTCCCAACTCGACGGGCGGACCATCGAGCAGGCCCTCGCGGCCGGCGAGCAGACCCACGTGGTGTGGCGGGCGGTGGTCGCCGCGTACCCCGACCGGGTGCCGGCGCGACTACGCTGAGCTGCCGTCGAACCCCGTCCGCGTGTCGCTTGCCGACTCGTACACCTGTTCGGCTATTGTCCACAGCGGGGTGCTCGTCCACAGCTCGCGGCCCGTCGGCTGGTTTTCTGTCGGACCCAGCGCCTAGCGTGTCCGCGTGACGCGAAGCTCAGGAAAGACGCCGGCGAAGGCAGGAGTGGCAAACATGGCCGCAGGGCCCGACCGGGAGAAGGCACTCGACCTTGCTCTCGCTCAGATCGACAAGCAGTTCGGCAAGGGGTCGGTGATGCGGCTGGGCGAGCGCCCAGTCGTCCAGACCTCGGTCATCCCGACCGGTTCCATCGCGCTCGACGTGGCGCTCGGCGTGGGTGGCCTGCCCCGGGGCCGGGTCGTCGAGATCTACGGCCCCGAGTCCAGCGGTAAGACCACGGTCGCCCTGCACGCGGTGGCCAACGCCCAGCGGGCCGGCGGCATCGCCGCCTTCGTCGACGCCGAGCACGCGCTCGACCCCGACTACGCCAAGGCGCTCGGCGTCGACACCGACGCCCTGCTGGTCTCCCAGCCGGACACCGGCGAGCAGGCGCTGGAGATCACCGACATGCTGGTCCGCTCCGGCGCGATCGACATCATCGTGATCGACTCGGTGGCGGCCCTGGTGCCGCGCGCCGAGATCGAGGGTGAGATGGGCGACAGCCACGTCGGTCTCCAGGCCCGGCTGATGAGCCAGGCGCTGCGGAAGATCACCGGCGTGCTCAACAACACGGGCACCACGGCGATCTTCATCAACCAGCTCCGCGAGAAGATCGGCGTCATGTTCGGCTCGCCCGAGACCACCACCGGTGGTAGGGCGCTGAAGTTCTACGCCTCGGTCCGGCTCGACGTGCGCCGCATCGAGAGCCTCAAGGACGGCACCGACGTGGTCGGTAACCGCACCCGGGTCAAGGTCGTGAAGAACAAGGTCGCCGCGCCGTTCAAGCAGGCCGAGTTCGACATCATGTACGGCAAGGGCATCTCCCGCGAGGGCTCGCTGATCGACGTCGGCGTGGAGCAGGCGATCATCCGCAAGTCCGGCGCCTGGTACACCTACGACGGTGACCAGCTCGGCCAGGGCAAGGAGAAGGCCCGGGAGTTCATGAAGGAGAACCCGGACGTGGCCGCCGAGATCGAGAAGAAGATCCTGGAGAAGCTCGGGGTCGGGGTCGGCGCGGGTGACGCCGCCGGTGGCCCTGAGCTGCCGCCTGTCGACTTCTGACCGGTCGCCCCCCGATGGCAGGACGACGCGCCCGCACGGGGCGGGGGTGGGACGCCTCCCCACCCCGCGCGGGTGCCGACGACCCCTCCCGCACCGATGCCGACGATCCGACCCGGGCCGGTGGCACCCGCCCCCGTCGGGGTCGCCGGGGACGGGCCGACGAGGACGCGCCGGGGCAGGTCGAGCCGACCCCCCGGGACGAGGGCGAGCTGGCCCGGGAGATCTGCCTGCGGCAGCTCGCGGTGCGCCCGCGTACCCGGGCCGAGCTGGCCGGGGCGCTGGCGAAGAAGGGCATCTCCGACGAGGTGTCCGCCCAGGTGCTCGACCGCTACGACGAGGTCGGCATCATCGACGACGCGGCCTTCGCCCGCGCCTGGGTATCCAGCCGGCACAACGGTCGCGGGCTGGCCCGCCGGGCCCTGGCCAACGAGCTGCGCCAGCGTGGCGTGGACGGCGAGGTGGCCAGCGAGGCGCTCGGCGAGTTGGACGAGGAGACCGAGGCGCAGACCGCCCGCGCCCTGGTCGACCGGAAGCTTCGGACCGCCCGGGGCGAGCCCGACGCGGTGTTCCGCCGGCTGGTCGGCATGCTCGCCCGCAAGGGTTATCCGCCCGGGGTGGCGATCCGGGCGGTGAAGGACGCCCTGGCCGCCCAGAGCGCCGAGGCGGCCGAGTTCGCCGAGCAGATCGACGCCGACGCGCTGGCCGACGCCGAGGGCGAGCGGGGCTGACCGTGTGGAAGGCGTCCCTCAACGGTGCACGACGGCGCGACGAGCATCCCGCCGTGCCGCTGACCGCAGCCGAGCTGGCCGCCGACGCGGTCCGCTGTGCCGCGCTGGGGGTGGCGGCGGTGCACGTCCATCCCCGGGACGCCGACGGTGCCGAGTCGCTGTCGCCGTTGGTGATCTCCGAGGCGGTGACCACGATCCGCGCCGCCCGGCCGGGGCTGCCGGTGGGGGTGAGCACCGGCGCGTGGATCGCACCCGACCCGGCCGACCGGGTCGCCGCTGTCCGTGCCTGGTCGGTGCTACCCGACTTCGCCTCGGTCAACGCCCACGAGGACGGTGCCGAGGCGGTCGCGGCGGCGCTGCACGAGCGGGGTGTGCTGGTCGAGGCCGGCCTCTGGACGGTGGACGCGGTCCGCGCCTGGCGGGGCTGGCGGGTGCCCGCCGGGCGGGTCCTGGTCGAGTGCCTGGCCGACGAGCCGGACCGGGCGCTGGCCGACGCCGCCGACATGCTCGCCCTCCTCGCCCCCGGCGATCCTCCGGTGCTGCTGCACGGCGAGGGGCCGGCGACCTGGCCGGTGCTCCTGGAGGCGCTCCGCCGGGGCCTGGACACCAGGATCGGTCTGGAGGACACCCTGCGTCTGCCGGACGGCTCACCCGCCCCCGACAACGCCGCCCTGGCGGGCTGCGCCCGCGCACTGGGTGCCCGCTGACCCGACCGGGTCCGGCCCCACCACTGCGGATTTTTGGGATTTTTGCAGCGCCGTGTCCGGATTTGGATCACCAGTGGGTGACGTTGCCAACTCTCTCCGTTCGGGGGGTTTGATCATGAGTTCTTGACCGAACGGCCTCCCGCGACCTAGCCTCGCCATACAGGCTCACTTTGCCCGACCAAGCGCAGGCTAAGCGCACAACATAGATCGCGTAACAGAACCGCATCACTTTGGCCAGCTCCACCGGCCTTGACGGTCCCTCCGGACAGCCGGTCCGGAGCCGACCCGACAACTGCACCCGGCTGTCGGCGATGCCGCATGGGCATCGCCGACGGAGAGCTATCCCCACGGCCAGCCGCTCGGTCGGGCGTCCGGAGCCGCAGAGGTGGCGTGCCCGTCGGCACGGTTCCCCTGCGGCGTAGACGTTTGGGGAGGCGCGACCATGGCTGGTCGGCACAGGGACCGGGGGTCCCCAGGAGGTGGTGGCGCGCACGGTCGCGCCGGCACGGTGTTGCGGCCCACCGGCCCGGGTGACGGGACGCCGGCATGAGCACCTTCGACGTGGTGCTCCTGATCGTCGTCGGGCTCCTCGCCCTCGTCGTGGTCGGCGTCGTCCTGGTCGGCGTACGGGCGCTGCGCCGGATCGGCACCGCCCCCGCCCCGGACGATCCCGCCTTCATCGCGGAGAAGGACCGGCAGGAACAGTCGCTGGCCGCGCTGCGCAGCGCCGCCGACGAGGTGAACAGCACCATCGACGTGGCGAAGTCCGCCGCCTCGGCGGCGCGGGCCGAGGCAGCCGGGGCCAAGGCGGAGGCGAAGTCGGCCCGTGCCGAGGCCCGCCGGGTCCTCGACGACGCCCGCGCCGAGGCGGACACCGTCCTGGAGCGGGCGCACAAGCAGGCCGAGGCGGACGCCGAGCAGTTGCGGGCCAGCGCCCGGCGCAGCGGTGAGCGTGAGGTGGCGGTGCTCGCCGCGACGACGCGGGAGCAGGCGGCCGAGGTGGAACGCCGGGCCGCCCGGATGGACGAGCGGGAGCGGCTGCACACCGAGGAGGTGGAGCGGCTGGCCGAACGGGAGCGGCAGCTCACCGCCGCCAGCGCCGCGCTGGCCGAGCGGGAGGCGGCGGTCACCGCCCGGGAGGCCGCCCTGACGGTGGCCGAGGAGCAGCGCCGGCGGGAACTGGAACGCGTCGCCGGGCTCACCGCCGACTCGGCCCGCACCGAGCTGATCGAGGCGATCGAGACGCAGGCGAAGCGGGAGGCGGCGCTGCTGGTGCGGGACATCGAGTCCGACGCCCGCAACACCGCCGAGCAGCGCGCCCGGCACATCGTGGTGGACGCCATCCAGCGGGTGGCCAGCGAGCAGACCGCGGAGAGCGTGGTCAGTGTGCTGCACCTGCCGGGGGACGAGATGAAGGGGCGGATCATCGGCCGGGAGGGGCGCAACATCCGCGCCTTCGAGTCGGTGACCGGGGTCAACCTGATCATCGACGACACCCCGGAGGCGGTGCTGCTGTCCTGCTTCGACCCGGTGCGCCGCGAGGTCGGCCGGCTCACCCTGGAGAAGCTGGTCCTCGACGGGCGCATCCACCCGCACCGGATCGAGGAGGTGCACGACCTGGCCCGCCAAGAGGTGGAGGAGCTGTGCCACCGGGCCGCCGAGGACGCCCTGGTCGAGGTCGGCATCACCGAGATCCACCCCGAGCTGGTCACCCTGCTCGGCCGGCTGCGCTACCGCACGTCGTACGGGCAGAACGTGCTCAAGCACCTGGTGGAGACCGCGCACATCGCCGGGATCATGGCCGCCGAGCTGCGGTTGGACGTGCCGACGATCAAGCGGTCGGCGTTCCTGCACGACATCGGCAAGGCGCTCACCCACGAGGTGGAGGGCAGTCACGCCATCATCGGTGCCGACCTGGCCCGCAAGTACGGCGAGAGCGAGGACGTGGTGCACGCCATCGAGGCGCACCACAACGAGGTGCCGCCGCAGACCATCGAGGCGGTCCTCACCCAGGCCTCCGACGCGTGCTCGGGCGGGCGGCCGGGGGCCCGGCGGGAGAGCCTGGAGGCGTACGTCAAGCGGCTGGAACGGATCGAGGAGATCGCCGCCGGCAAGATCGGCGTGGAGAAGGTCTTCGCGATGCAGGCGGGCCGGGAGATCCGGGTGATGGTCAAGCCGGACGACGTCGACGACATCGGCGCGGCGGTCCTCGCCCGGGACGTGGCCAAGCAGATCGAGGAGGAGCTGACCTACCCGGGTCAGATCCGGGTGACAGTGGTCCGCGAGTCCCGGGTCACCGAGATCGCCCGCTGACCCCGTACGACAGCGAGGGCCGGCCCGGAGATCCGGGCCGGCCCTCGCTGTCGTACGGGGTGGTTCAGATGCCGCCCGCGCCCTCCGCCTGGGAGGCGAGCGCGGCGGCCGGGGGCGGCGGGGTTGCCTTCCCGACGGACTTGCGGCCCCGAGAGAGCCGGCGCTGGACGAACTGGGCCAGCTTCGACAGCGAGTAGTTGGCCAGGATGAACAGCGCGGCGATCACCACGTAGACCTGGATCGGGTTGTCCAGCACGCCGATGAGCTGCTTGCCGATGTTGAGGGTCTCCTCGTAGCTGATGATGAAGCCCAGCGAGGTGTCCTTGAGCACCACGACGAGCTGGCTGATCAGCGCCGGCAGCATGATCCGGAACGCCTGGGGCAGCAGGATCATCCGGGTGGTCTGGGCGGGGGAGAGGCCGATCGCGGCGGCGGCCTCGGCCTGGCCGCCGGGCAGCCCCTCCATGCCGGAGCGCAGGATCTCGGCGATGACCACGGAGTTGTAGACGGTCAGGCCGATGACCAGGTACCACAGCGAGTCGAAGGAGATGCCGAACTCGGGGAAGCCCCGGGCCACGAAGAAGATGGTGAGCACCACCGGCAGACCCCGGAACACCTCGACGCAGACCCGGGTGACCGCCGAGAGCACGGCGCTCAGCCCGCGCAGCAGGTAGGCCACCGGGGTGGCCATCCCGGTGAAGCGTCGCCGGGTGAGGCTCTTGAGCTGGATCCGCAGCACCGCGAGCAGGGTGCCGACCACCAGCGAGGCGACGATGGCCAGCGCGGCGGCGGTCAGGGTGTTCTTCAGCCCGAAGCCGATCCGGTCCCACACCTGGGAGAAGTTCTCGTTGGAGGGGTCGACCAGCGGTCCCCACAGCTCCATCGAGAACTGACCCTTGTCGTCCAGCGGACGGTAGATCAGGAAGTACGCCCCGACGGCCAGCAGCACGGTGGCGACGATGCTGCTGATCAGGGTGATCCGGCGTTGGCGCGGGCCGGGGACGTCGTACAGGACGCTGGTCTGCTGACTCATCGGGCCACCGCCTGTCGCTTCTCCAGCCGGTCGAGCAGTGCGCCGAGCGGCACGGTCATGATCAGGTAACCGATCGAGATGCCGATGGCGACCGGGATGAAGGCGTAGCCCTCGGCGGAGGTGAGCTGGTCGGCGGTCTGGGACAGGTCGCCGACCACGCCGAAGAAGCCGATCAGCGCCGAGTTCTTGATCATGGCGATGATCACCGAGCCGAGCGGCACCACCGACGCCTTCCAGGACTGCGGCAGCACCACGTGCCGCAGGTTCTGGCCGAAGGTCAGGCCGAGCGACCGGGCGGCCTCGGCCTGGCCCGGCGGCACCGCGTTGACCCCGGAGCGCAGCGCCTCGCAGACGAAGGCGGCGGTGTAGAGCACCAGGGCGATCAGCGCGAAGCGGAAGTACGGCAGGTCGGTGCCGAGCCGGGTGAAGAGCGAATCCAGCACCGGGACGCGCAGGAAGTCGGCGTTGGAGCCGAGCGCCGGCAGGCCGAAGGCGGCGAAGAACATCACCACCGTCAACGGCATGTTCCGGAAGACGTTCACGTACGCGGTGCCGACGGCGCGCAACGGCGGCACCGGCGAGATGCGCAGCACCGCCACGACGGCGCCCAGGATCAGGGCGCCGATCGCGGCGAGTACGCAGATCTGGAGGGTGAGCCAGAAACCACCCGCGAAGACGTCGAACTTGTCGATGAGCACACTCACGGGTCGGTGTTCCTCCCCACCCTCCAGATCGAGGTCAGATCAGTAACGGTTGACGGTGGGCGCGCTGCCCAGCTCCGCGCCGAACTTGCCGGCGGTGTCGTCCCACGCCTTCTTCCAGCTGCCGTCGTTGAACGCCTTCTCCAGCGTGTCGTTGACGAAGTTGCGGAAGTCGTTGTCCTCCTTCTTCACCCCGATGCCGTACGGCTCCTTGGTGAAGTTGTCCCCGGCGAGCTTGAACGACGCCTCGTCCTTGGCGACGTAGCCGAGCAGGATCACGTTGTCGGTGGTGACGGCGTCGACCTGACCGCCCTTGAGGGCGTCGCGGCACTTGTCGTAGGTGTCGAAGAGCACCAGCTGGGTGGCGACGTCCTTGACGTACTTCTTGATCTCCTCGGCCGGGGTGGACCCGGTCACCGAGCAGACCTTCTTGGTGCCGTCCTTGAAGGAGTCCGGCCCGGTGATGGTGGTGTCGTCCTTCTTGACCAGGATGTTCTGGCCGGCCTCGTAGTACGGGCCCGCGAAGGCGATCCGCTCCTTGCGCTTGTCGTTGATCGTGTAGGTCGCCGCGACCAGGTCGACGGTGCCGTTGACGATGACGTCCTCACGGACCTTCGACGGCGTCTCGACGTACTCGATCTTGTCCTCGGGGATGCCCAGCTCCTTGACGATGAGCTTGGCGATCTCGACGTCGAAGCCCTCCGGCTTGCCCGACAGGCCCTTCTGGCCGAAGCCGGGCTGGTCGAACTTGGTGCCGACCTTGATCTTCTGCGCCTTGTTGAGCTTCTCCATGGTGCTGCCGGCGGCGAAGGACTTGCTGCCGGCGCCGGTGCCCTCGTCGGCGTCGTCGCCACCGCAGGCGGCCATGCCGAGCGCCAGAGTAGCCGCCGCGGCGACTGCCGCCACGCGCTTCATACGCATACTGAACTCCTTCTTCGTCGGAATGCACCGGTGACCGGCGCGCTCCACTACGGACGCCTAGTGCGTGAGGATCTTGGAGAGGAAGTCCCGGGCCCGCTCGCTGCGCGGGTTGGCGAAGAACTCCGTCGGCGGGGCGTCCTCGACGAGCTGCCCGTCCGCCATGAAGATCACCCGGTTGGCGGCGTGCCGGGCGAAGCCCATCTCGTGGGTCACCACCACCATCGTCATTCCCTCGCTCGCCAGCGAGGTCATCACGTCGAGCACCTCGCCGACCATCTCCGGGTCGAGCGCGCTGGTCGGCTCGTCGAAGAGCATCGCCTTGGGCTGCATGGCCAGCGCGCGGGCGATCGCCGCCCGCTGCTGCTGGCCGCCGGAGAGCTGGGCCGGGTACTTGTCGGCCTGGTTGGCGATGCCGACCCGGTCGAGCAGGGCCAGGCCGCGCTCGCGGGCGGCGGCCGGCTTCTCCTTGCGGACCTTGACCGGCCCGAGGGTGACGTTCTCCAGGATGGTCTTGTGGGCGAAGAGGTTGAACGACTGGAAGACCATGCCGACCTCGCTGCGCAGCTTCGCCAGCGCCCGCCCCTCGGCCGGCAGCGGCCGGCCGTCGAAGGTGATCGTCCCGTCGTTGATCGGCTCCAGCCGGTTGATCGTCCGGCAGAGCGTCGACTTGCCCGAGCCGGACGGCCCGATCACCACCACGACCTCGCCCTTGCCCACCGAGAGTGACACGTCGTCGAGCACGTGCAGGGGGCCGAACCACTTGTTGACCTTGTCCAGCACGATCAGCGGTTCGCCGGTCGCCACGTCGTCCACCGTCCCTGTCGTCGTACCGGAAAGCGGGGTCGGTCGACCCCCGGTTGGGCCACTGTAGGCGGGGCGGCGTGGCGGATCGCAACCCAACGGGTCACGGAGAGGTAACACCGGTGTCGGGTGTACGCCGACGTCCGAATTCCGTCACCCCGACGGGCCGTCAGGTGGCGGTGCGGCGGGGTGACGGAGATCATGGGGGGATGACCGACCGGGTCCGCCTGACCGAGTACGCGCGTGGTGGCGGCTGCGCCTGCAAGATCCCGCCGGGGGAGCTGGAGGCGATGGTCGCCGGGCTCGGCCCGGCCACCGGCACCGCCGAGCTGCTGGTCGGCCTGGACCACGGCGACGACGCCGCGGTGGTCCGGCTGGACGAGCGGACCGGCGTGGTCACCACCGCCGACTTCTTCACCCCGGTCGTCGACGACGCCTACGACTGGGGGCGGATCGCCGCCGCGAACGCCCTGTCCGACGTGTACGCCATGGGCGGCACCCCGCTGGTCGCCATCAACCTGCTCTGCTGGCCCCGGGACACCCTCCCGCTGGAGCTGGCCCGGGAGGTGCTGCGCGGCGGGCAGGACGTGGCCCGGGAGGCCGGCTGCCACCTGGCCGGCGGGCACAGCGTCGACGACGACGGCCCGAAGTACGGGCTGGCGGTGACCGGGCTGGTCCGTCCCGACGAGTTGATCACCCTGGACGCCGGGCGGGCCGGGCTGCCGCTGTCGCTGACCAAGCCGCTCGGCGTCGGGGTGCTGAACACCAGGCACAAGGCCACCGGTGAGGTCTCCGCCGAGGCGGTGGCGTCGATGACCACGCTGAACCGGGACGCGGCGCGCGCCGCCGTCGCGGCCGGCATCCGCTGCGGCACCGACGTGACCGGTTTCGGGCTGCTCGGGCACGCCTCGAAGCTGGCCCGCGCCAGTGGCCTGACGGTGGCGATCGACGCGGCCCGGGTGCCCTACCTGCCCGGTGCCCGCCAGGCGGCGCGCGACGGGCACGTCAGCGGCGGCACCCGACGCAACCTGGACTGGGTCAGCCCGTGGACCGGGTTCGGGTCGACGGGTGAGGCCGACCGGCTGCTGCTGGCCGACGCGCAGACCTCCGGCGGCCTGCTGCTGGCCGGCGAGGTGCCCGGTGGCACGGTGATCGGCGAGCTGCTGCCCCGGGGGGAGTCGATGGTCGTCGTCCGCTGACGTGCCGGCCGCGCGGTGGCCCCCGCCCCGGGGTGGGGGCCGGGTGGCCCGGACCGGCGGCGCGGATGACGGCGGCGGCAGGGCACCGTACCCGATAAACTGTCATTTTCCTGCTACTCGGCGCAGCGGAGCGTCAGGAAATTTTGCCCGGAATGGTCACAGACCGGTAACTTGTCCCCGGCTGAGGTCATATGCCCCCCACCATCGTCATTAAGGCCCGATCCGGAGGCCGGTGGGACGAACGCAGCGAGGAGGCGGCATGACCGAGCTGTGGAACTGGAGAATCGACGGGATCGCACCCGACGAGGTGTACCCGGCGCTGGCCGAGGCCCTCGGTCGGGTGGTGATGCCCCTGGCCGTGGCGGACCCGGCCCGGCTGCCCACGTACGCGGTGATCTGCGACGTCTGGGAGGCCCCGGGGGAGTTCGGGACGATCGTCGACTGCTACGGCGTACCCGAGTCGTTGCACGAGTTGAGCGCGGTCGCCGCGCTGGCCCGGCTGCTCGACCGGGACTGCCTGCTGGCCGACGACACCCTCGACGCCGGCCGGCACCTGCTGGTCGCCCCGGACGGCACGATCCGCCCGGTGCACTTCGAGATCACCGAGACCGACGACGGCGAGGTGCTCTCCGAGCGCCGGCTCTGCACCCTGGCGCACCCGGGCTGCCGGGGCTGGTCGCGGTGCTGCCGGTCGCGCTGGGAACCGGACTCGGTCAACCCGGCCCTCGCCGCCGCCTGACCGCCCCGCCCGGCCCGGCCCCCGCCGCGGTCCGATCCGGGCCGGTGAGCCGGGGTCAGGGGGCGGTCGGGCGGGCGCCCCGGACCTGCAACTGGTCCAGCAGGGTCGCGGTGGCGGCGGTCACCGCCTGCACCGCCGCGTCGAACGCCGCCGCGTTGTGTGCCGCCGGGGCCCGGAAACCGGACACCTTCCGCACGTACTGCAACGCCGCCGCCTCGATGTCGGCAGGGGTGACCGTCGGGACGTACGGCTCGCGCAGGGTCTTGATGCTCCGGCACATGGTTCCTCCTCGTCGGGGTCTTCCCGGTCGGCCCGGGTCGGTCGGCCCGGATACGCTGTGCACGTCATGACTACCGCAGCCGCGGGCAGCCCGCGCACCTACCAGGTGCGCACGTACGGCTGCCAGATGAACGTGCACGACTCCGAGCGCATCTCCGGCCTGCTCGAACAGGCCGGTTACGTGCGGCTCGCCGAGGCCGACGACAACCCGGACGTGGTGGTGTTCAACACCTGCGCCGTCCGGGAGAACGCCGACAACCGGCTCTACGGCAACCTCGGTCACCTGCGCCCCGTGAAGGACAGGCACCCCGGGATGCAGATCGCCGTCGGCGGTTGCCTGGCCCAGAAGGACCGCGGCGACATCGTCCGCAAGGCCCCCTGGGTGGACGTGGTCTTCGGCACGCACAACATCGGCTCGCTGCCGGTGCTGCTGGAACGGGCCCGGCACAACACCGCCGCCGAGGTGGAGATCCTCGAATCCCTCGACGTCTTCCCGTCCACCCTGCCGACCCGGCGCGAGTCGACGTACGCCGGCTGGGTTTCGATCTCGGTGGGCTGCAACAACACCTGCACGTTCTGCATCGTGCCCTCGCTGCGCGGCAGGGAGAAGGACCGCCGCCCCGGTGACGTCCTCGCCGAGGTGCGCGCGCTGGTCGCCGAGGGCGTGCTGGAGGTGACCCTGCTCGGGCAGAACGTCAACTCCTACGGCGTCGAGTTCGGCGACCGGTACGCCTTCGGCAAGCTGCTGCGCGCGACAGGCGAGATCGACGGGTTGGAACGGGTCCGGTTCACCAGCCCGCACCCGAAGGACTTCACCGACGACGTGATCGCCGCGATGGCCGAGACCCCCAACGTCTGCCACTCGCTGCACATGCCGTTGCAGTCCGGCTCGGACGACGTGCTGAAGGCGATGCGCCGGTCATACCGGTCGGAGCGCTACCTCGGCATCATCGAGAAGGTCCGCGCGGCGATGCCCGACGCGGCGATCACCACCGACATCATCGTCGGCTTCCCCGGCGAGACCGAGGCGGACTTCGAGCGCACCCTCGACGTGGTCCGCGCGGCCCGGTTCTCGTCGGCGTTCACCTTCCAGTACTCCAAGCGCCCCGGCACCCCGGCCGCGACCATGGACGGCCAACTGCCCAAGCAGGTCGTGCAGGAACGCTACGAGCGGCTGATCGCCTGCGTCGAGGAGATCACCTGGGCGGAGAACAAGCGTCTGGTCGGCGAGACCGTCGAGGTGCTGGTCGCCGTCGGCGAGGGCCGCAAGGACGACCGCACCGGCCGGCTCTCCGGCCGGGCCCGCGACGGCCGCCTGGTGCACTTCGCCACCGGCGGACCCGGTGAGCCGGGCGCGGCCGGCACCGTCCGGCCGGGCGACATCGTGCACACCACCGTCACCTACGCCGCCCCGCACCACCTCAACGCCGACGGCGCGCCGCTGGCACACCGCCGCACCCGGGCCGGGGACGCCGCCGAGGCGGGCCGCGCCCCGCGTACCCCCGGGGTGTTGCTCGGGTTGCCCACGGTCGGTGCGCCGGCCGCGCCGCCCGCACCGACGGCCGGCTGCGCCGCGCACTGACGCCCCGGCCGGGGCCCGCCACCGGCGGACCCCGACCGGTGCCCGGTCAGACCGAGATCCGGCCCGCGCCGGCACCCGCCGTCACGATGGACTTCACGCTGCTCGCGCTGTCCAGGGTGTACGGGTACGGGATGCCGGCGACGCTGCCGCCGGTCTGCCCGGCGGGCGAGTTGACGAAGTGGTTGTTGCGGGCCACCAGGCTGCCCGGCCCGGAGTCGGCCTCGCCGAGGTGGTAGGTGTCCTTGACGTTCTCGAAGTAGTTGCCCTCGACGAGCACCCCGGCGCTCATCGTGGACGCCACGCCGTAGCCGGCGTTGTTGTAGTAGTAGTTGTTGTAGACGTGCACCGGGTTGCCGAAACGGACCCGGGGGTTGCGCTGCTTGCTGCCGTCGTACCAGTTGTGGTGGTAGGTCACCCGCAGGTGGCCGATGTCCTGGCCGCCGTTGTCGTCGCTGTGCCCGAGCAGCATCGTCTTGTCGTGGCTGTAGACCCGGTTCCAGGAGACGGTGACGAAGTCGGAGCCGCGCTTGATGTCGACGGTGCCGTCGTAGCCGTTGCTGAACGTGTTGTGGTCGATCCAGATATTGGTGGCCGAACTCTCCACGTTGACCGCGTCGTCGCTCCAGTTGCGGAACGTCAGATTGCGGATGATCACGTTGCGGTCGCCGTTGACGGTGAACCCGCAGCCGACGATCGTCGCCCCGGCGTTGCCGAGCACCGTCTTGTTGGAGCGGACCCGCAGCATGCCCGAGCAGTTGATGGTGCCGGAGACCCGGATCACCGCCGCACCCGTGGCGTTCAACGCGCTGGTCAGCGCCGAGGCGGTGGAGACGGTCGTCGCGCCGGCGCTGCCGCCGCCGGTGGTGCCGCCGTTCTGGGTGGCCCAGCCGACCAGGCCGGTCTGCGGCACGCTCGGCGGCGGGGTGGTCGCCGGGGGCGTCATAGGCGGGGGTGTGGCCGACGGCGGGGTGGTCGGCGCACCGGTGGGGGCGGTGCTTCCGGTGCAGGTCACCCCGTTGACGGTGAAGCTGGTCGGTGCCGGGTTGCTGGAGTTGTTCCAGGTGCCGTTGAAGCCGAACGAGACGCTGCCGCCGGTCGGCACGCTCCCGTTGTAGCCCACGTTGGTGGCGGTCACCGTGCTGCCGCTCTGGGCCACGGTGGCGTTCCAGGCGTCACTGACCGTCTGGCCGGCCGAGTACGACCAGCGCAGGCTCCAGCCCGACAGCGGGTCGCCGAGGTTGGTGATGGTGATGTTGCCGGTGAATCCGCTCTGCCACTGCCCGCCGACGGTGTAGGTGACCGCGCAGCCGGGGGCGGCGTGGGCGGCGACGGCGGTGAGCGTGCCGGTGGCGAGCAGGGCGACGGTGGTGGCGGCGATCAGCGTCGTACGACGCCGAGGTGTGCGCATGCTGCGTCCCTTTCGGGTGGGACAGGCGGCCGTCGACGGGGGAGCCGCCGGTGGCTGCCGCGCCCGTGGGCACCGGTGACTCGCCGCGTTCGCCGATCGGCCCCTGCCGGGGGGTCAGGTCGGTACGAGGTGGCTCCCGTGTGGTGCGCCCGCGGCCCGGACAAGCGCTTTCCCGAGCAAAGCATAGACAGTGACGGATGTAAATCGGCATGCCGGCCACCACCCGACGGTGCCGAACGAGCCGGCGGGCCGCCGGTCGACTCGTGCGTCGACCGGCGGCCCGCCGGGTGGACAGGCTCAGCTCAGCAGGCGGTGCCCTTGAGCTTCACCGAGGCCGGGGCGGCGGCCGTACCGTTGGCGGTGAAGCCCACGGTGATCGACGCGCCCGCCGCCAGCGACGGCGCGTAGTTCGGCCCGGCGGCGGTCACCGTCGTGCCGGACTGGGTGACCGTGGCGTTCCAGCCGTTGACCAGGGTCACCCCGGCCGGCCAGGTCCAGGTCACCGACCACGGGTTCACCGCCGACGAACTGGTGTTCTTGACGGTCAGCTCACCCTGGAAGCCACCCTGCCAGGCGTTGACCTGCTTGTAGGTGGCGGTGCAGCCACCCGCCGGCGGGGGCGTGGTGGTGGGCGGCGGGGGCGTCGTGGTGGGCGGCGGCGGGGTCGTGGTCGGCGGCACCGGGGTGGTGGTCGGCGGCTTCGGCGTCGGGGTGCCGGTCGGGTCGGCCCCACCGGCGACCGGCGGGATCAGGTACGGCTGGAGGATCGCCTGCTTGGCGGTGTTGATGTTGGTCCAGTCGTCCAGCGCGATGCCACCCGTGTCACCCGAGTTGGGGTTCCACGACCAGTAGGTGAAGGACATCCCGTTCACGCCGGTGCCGGTGTAGGCCATCAGCTTCTCCAGCCACACCTTGTCCCGGGGGTCGGCCAGGGTGCTGCCGAACTCGCCCATCATGATCGGGGCGATGTTCTGCTTGTAGAGGTAACCCCAGTAGCGGTCCCAGACCGCCGGCAGGTTCGCCGGGAAGTCGGCCGCCTTGAACCACTCCTGCTCGTAGACGCTGGTGGCGTACTCGTGCGGCGAGTAGACCAGCCGGTTGGCCACGTTCAGCCGGACCGGGAACTGCCCGGCCTTGGACAGGTTGCCACCCCACCAGCCACAGTCCTCGTCGTTGCTGGTGTCGTTGTCCCAGACGTTCGACAGGCCGCCGCTGGGGCAGCTCACCCCCTCCACGAAGATCAGCCAGTTCGGCTGCACCCCGAGGATGGCGTTACCGGCCCGCTCGGCGGCCAGCCGCCAGTCCCGGGTGGTGTCGCCGCAGCCCCAGCAGGCGCCGGTCGCGGCCGGGTTGGTGCCCTCGGCGTGCGGCTCGTTGTGCAGGTCCGCGCCGATCACCGTGGTGTTGCCGGCGTACCGCTGGGCCAGCATCTTCCAGTCGGCGAGCCAGGTCGCCTCGGAGACCGTCGGGGTGTACCAGAGCGGCGACTGACCGGCCGACGTCGGCCGGTGCCGGTCCAGGATGACCCGCATGCCCTTGCTGCCGGCGTAGTCGATCACCTTGTCGAGGATCTGCAACGGGGAGAGCCCGACCAGGTCCGGGTTGACGAAGTCGTTGATCCCGGTGGCGGTCGCGCCCGGCTTCACCGAGTCGTTCGAGTACGGGATGCGCAGCGTGTTGTAGCCCAGGCTGGCCATCTTGTCGAGCTGCCCACGCCACGGGTTGTTCGACCACAGGCCGTGGAACGTGCGGTTGTCGGTCTCCATGCCGAACCAGTTGATGCCGGTCAGCCGTACCGTCGCGCCGGTGCTGTCGACGATCTTGTTGCCGTTGGTGTGCAGGTAGCCGGTGCCGGTGCCGCCGACGGCGGCGGCGGCCGGGGTGGTGCCGACGGCGGCGGCGACGAACACGCCTGCCGCAGCGGTGGCGAGCGCGGTGAGCGCGGCGCCGAGAATGCGGGGTCGGTACATGCGGGCTCCACTTCGGATGCCCGGCGTCGCGAGGCGACGCGGGCGGAAAACCGGGGGGAAAGCCGGCCGCCGCCGTCCGTCCCGCTCGTTACGGGATACGCGGACAGTGCGCGACGTGCCGGGTCACGTGGACACGGCCACTCGCTGCGGTGCACCGGCGACTCCCGACGACGGTGTCCGTCGTCGGTGCCCTCGCGCCGGTGGGATCGACCTGGCTCTGCCGCCCATTCTGATCAGCCGGTCTCGATGCGTCAACCGCAGGTCGCGGCGGCCCCGCCGGAAGGGTCGTTCCGGCTGGTAACCGGCGTGCCCGGGATGCTCCCCGCACGGGCCCCGCCGGGTGGTCCGCTCGGCGACCAGGGCGGACACGCGCGTGAGCCCCCGGCCCCTTCACCCGGGACCGGGGGCTCACGTATGTCCATCCAACCGGCATGTCCGTCCAACCGGCGTGTCCATCCAACCGGCGCGGACGGCCGGTCGGGGTCAGCCGGCCTGTTCGGCGAGCTGGAGGAACTGCCGCTTGGAGGCGAGCGCCTGCTCGGCCTCCTTGACCCGGCGGGCGTCCCCGGCGGCCTGGGCGCGGGCGAGCCGCTCCTCGGCCTCGGCGACCTGCGCCCGCATCTGGGCGAGCAGCGGGTTGTCCTCCTTGGTGGTCCGCCGCCAGGCCGAGTCCATCACCTCGCGGACCTTGTCGTCGATGGCCCGCAGTCGCCGCTCCAGGCCGGCGGCGGCCTCCCGGGGCACCCGGCCCGCCTCGTGCCACTGGGCCTGGATATCGCGCAGCTTCGCCTGGGCGCCCTTCGGGTCGCCGTCGACGTCGAGCGCCTCGGCCTCGGCCAGCAGCGCCTGCTTGCGCTCCAGGTTGGCCCGCTGCTCGTTGTCCCGGGCCGAGAAGACCTCACTGCGCCGGCTGAAGAAGGCGTCCTGGGCGGCGCGGAACCGTTCCCAGAGCTTCTGCTCCGACTCCTTGGAGGCGCGCGGGGCGGCCTTCCACTGGTTCATCAGCTCCTTGAGCTGGTTGGCCGTGGCCGCCCAGTCGGTGGAGTCGGAGAGCTTCTCGGCCTCGGCGACCAGCTCCTCCTTGACCGTGTGCGCCTGCTTGCGCTGCTGGTCGAGGGAGGCGAAGTGGGCGCCCCGACGCCTGGTGAAGCCGTCCCGGGCGGCGGCGAACCGCTTCCACAGCTCACCGTCGGCCTTCTTGT
This sequence comes from Micromonospora sp. WMMD730, assembly GCF_049178955.1. Taxonomy (NCBI): domain Bacteria; kingdom Bacillati; phylum Actinomycetota; class Actinomycetes; order Micromonosporales; family Micromonosporaceae; genus Micromonospora; species Micromonospora sp. WMMD730. The sequence goes on along the minus strand of NZ_JBMHML010000002.1, from coordinate 5,507,321 downwards.
CGACCCCCCGGATGGTCTTCCACTCGTCGAGGATCTCCTTGAGCCGGTCACCGGCCGTCTTCCAGCCGGTCGACTCGGCGGCCAGCTTCTCGGCCTCCTCGACCAGGGCGGTCTTACGGGCGAGCGCCTCACCCCGGGCGGCCTCCCGGGCGGCACGGGCCTCGCCGGCCTTCTCCTCGGCGAGCACGGCGAGCTTGTCCAGGCGCGTGGCGAGGGCGTCGATGTCCCCCACGACGTGGGCCTCGGCCAGCGAGGCGCGGATCCGCCGTACGGTGCTCAGCGAACCTCCCGCGTCGGCGGCGCCCGAGTTGAGCCGGGCCTCGGTGAGGTCCACCTCGGTGACCAGGTCGGCGAAGCGGCGGGCGAAGTGGGCCAGGCCCTCCTCGGGCGCGCCCGCCTGCCAGGATCCGACCACCCGCTCGCCCTCGCTGGTCTTCACGTACACGGTGCCGTCCGCGTCCACCCGTCCGAAGGCAGTCCAGTCGCTCATGTGCCCATCCTCGTTCTCCCGGCGTCGTCGGGAAACCCCCCGCGATCGCCGCCACGGCGCAGCCAACTTGCTCCCGGCATTGTCACAGGTCCGCCCCCGTCCGCGTCGAGCGCCTGTCTCTGACCGTGACCATACGGTGTCCTAGCACCCACACACAGGCTCCGTGGGGCGAGTGTCGCAATCCGCCGTACGGTGTACGGTAGGCCGTACACCGACGTTGCCGCCCGTGCCCCGGGCGGGCGAGGAGGAGCAGGATGACGCAGTCCCACACCCGGATGACGCCCCCGGCCGACCCCGGGTTCGTGCCCGACGCCGCCGATCTCGCCGAGCTGGACGAGTGGTTCCGCCGGTACGACGCCCTGGCCGAGGCGGGCGACGTGACCGGCACCGCCGACCTGGCGATGTTCCCGCTCAACACGGTCACCGACGACGCGGCCGGCGAGGGTTCGGCCCGCCAGCTCGACCGGGCGGCCTACCTGGAGATGATGGGCGGCGTCCTCGGCGGCGGAGGCGACCTGCGGATGGAGAGCCGGCGCACGCCCTACTTCCTCACCCGCAGCCTGGCCGTGGTGCTCACCGAGGCCGAGTTCACCCTCGACGGCCAACGCCAGCGGGTGCGCTACGCCGACCTGCTGGTCCGCACCGGCGGGCAGTGGCGGTTCCAGACCATGGTCCAGGGCGGCTGGGGCGGACAGACCGGCTGACCGTCCCCGCCACCCGGTCCGGCTGACCACATGGCCGATGGCCCCGGGGCAGTAGGGCCGCAGGGCCTGTGCGCCCGGGGCCGGGCGGCGGGGTGGGCGGAGCGGGCGGTGCCCGGCCGTTACCGTTGCCTGGTGCCACTGCTCGCCGCCGCCGTCTGCCCGCACCCGCCGCTGATCGTCCCCGAACTGGCCGGGGCCGCCGCGCCCGAGCTGGCGGAGCTGCGTGACGCCTGCGCCGCCGCCGTCGCCGCCCTCTACGCGACCGGGGCGGACACCGTCGTGCTGGTCGGTGCCGGTGAGCGCACCACCGAACTGACGCTGCCCCAGCGGGGCAGCTTCGCCCCCTGGGGCCTGCCCCTCACGGTCGGTCTCGTAACGGCCGGCGTCGAGCCGGTGCCTCCGCCGGCCGGCGTCGAGCCGGTGTCGTCGTCGGCCGACGACGAGGGGCTGCCGTTGAGTCTGCTGGTCGGGGCCTGGCTGGTCGACCGGACCGCCCCGCCGACCCCGACCGCCTGGCGGCTGGTGAGCGTCGCGTCGGACGAGCCGGCCGACCGGTGCGCCGCCCTCGGCGCCGGGCTGCGGGTGGACGGGCCGTGGGCCCTGCTGGTGCTCGGTGACGGGTCGGCCTGCCACGGCCCGAAAGCGCCAGGCTACGACGACCCGCGCGCCGGGGCGTACGACGAGGGGGTCGCCCGTGCCCTGGCCGACGCGGACGCCGACGCCCTGCTCGGTCTGGACCGCGGGCTGTCGGCGCAGCTAGGGGTCGCCGGTCGGCCGGCCTGGCAGGTGCTGGCCGGGGCGGTCCGCGCGGCCGGCGGCGACTGGCACGGCGAACTGCGCCACCACGCCGTCCCCTACGGTGTCGGCTACCTGGTGGCCTCCTGGACGCGGACGGACCCGCCCGGCCCGGACGGGACACCGGCGGGCGATGCCGGGACAATGGCGGATGACGCCGGGACGGCGGCGGCGGGCGGTGTGACGCGGTGAGCGGCACGGTCGTCGCCGTGGTCGGCCCGACCGCAGCGGGCAAGTCGGCGCTGAGCATCGCCCTGGCACACGCCCTCGGCGGTGAGGTGGTCAACGCCGACTCGATGCAGCTCTACCGGGGCATGGACATCGGCACCGCCAAGCTCACCCCCGCCGAGCGCGACGGGGTGCCGCACCACCTGCTGGACATCTGGCCGGTCACCGAGCCGGCCAGCGTCGCCGAATACCAGCGGCTGGCCCGCGCGGCGGTCGACGACATCCTGGCCCGGGGGCGGGTGCCGCTGCTCGTCGGCGGCTCCGGCCTGTACGTGCGGGCGGTGCTCGAACAGTTCGAGTTCCCCGGCACCGACCCGGCGGTACGCGAACGGCTGGAGGCGGAACTGGCGCAGCTCGGCCCGGCCCCGCTGTACGCCCGGCTGGCCGGGGCGGACCCGGTGGCGGCGGCGGGCATCCTGCCCGGCAACGGCCGACGCATCGTCCGGGCGCTGGAGGTGATCGAGCTGACCGGTGCGCCGTTCACCGCCTCGCTGCCCGACCCGACCCCGTACTACCCGGCGGTGCAGCTCGGCGTCGACCTCGACACCGCGCTGCTCGACGAGCGGATCGCGGTGCGGGTCGACCGGATGTGGGCCGACGGACTGGTCGCCGAGGTACGCGCGCTGCGCGGGCAGGGCCTGGCCGACGGCCGGACGGCCAGCCGGGCGCTCGGCTACCAGCAGGTGCTGCGGTTCCTGGCCGGGGAGACCGACGAGGCGCGGGCACGGGAGGAGACGATCCGGGCCACCCGCCGGTTCGTCCGACGGCAACGCTCCTGGTTCCGCCGTGACCAGCGCATCCACTGGCTGGACCCGACCGAACCGACGGTTGTCGAGACTGCCCTGCGGGTGGTCGCCGGGCATCGGCGATGATGGGGGCGTGGAGTTCACCAAGGGCCACGGCACCGGCAACGACTTCGTCGTCCTGCCCGATCCGGACGGCACCCTCGACCTGACCCCCGGCCTGGTCGCCGCGCTCTGCGACCGGCGGCGCGGCCTCGGCGGCGACGGCGTGCTGCGGGTCGTCCGCGCGGCGAAACACCCCGACGGGGTCGCCCTCGCCGGTGAGGCCGAATGGTTCATGGACTACTGGAACTCCGACGGCTCGTTCGCCGAGATGTGCGGCAACGGGTCCCGGGTCTTTGTCCGCTACCTGCTGGCGACCGGGCTGGCCACCCCCACCGGCGGAACCCTGCCGGTGGCGACCCGCGCCGGCCTGGTGCGGGCCCGGGTCGACGGCGACACCATCGCCGTCGAGATGCGCCGCCCCCGGCTGTACGACGCCTCCCGCGCCGTCCTCGGCGGGCTGACCCTGCCCGGTACGGCGGTGGACGTGGGCAACCCGCACCTGGTCTGCGCCCTGCCGGCCGGAATCGAGCTGGCCGACCTGGACCTGACCCGGGCACCCGAATTCGACCCCCGGGTCTTCCCGCACGGGGTGAACGTCGAGTTCACCGCCCCCGCCGACCCGGTCGACGGCACCGACGGCCACATCCTGATGCGGGTCTACGAGCGCGGCTCGGCCGAGACCCTGTCCTGCGGCACCGGCGCCTGCGCGGTCGCCGCCGTGGCGCTGCGCGACGCCACCCTGGACACCGGTGTCGTGGCGGTGGACGTCCCCGGTGGCCGGCTCACGGTCACGGTCACCGCCGACTCCTGCTGGCTCGCCGGCCCCGCCGTCCTCGTCGCCACCGGCACCCTCACCCTCCCCTGACCGCTACCCCCCCCGGCCCCACCCACACTCCGCCCCGCCTCACCCCGCCACCCCGCCGCACCCCGCTGCGTCGCCCCGCCTCGCTCCGCCCCGCCTCGTTGATCAAGAGGTTTGCGTCAGAACCGGCGTGGCGGATGACGCAAACCTCTTGATCACCAGGCCCTGACGGGGTGGCGCGCGGTGATCAAGAGGTTCGGGTCAGAAGTGGCTGGCGGGATGACGCAAACCTCTTGATCACTGGTGCCGGACGGGAGGGTGCGCGGTGACCAAGAGGTTTGCGTCATCGGGTGCCGATCGGGGTGACGCAAACTTCTTGATCACCGGGGCCAGCGGGGCCGGGGCCAGCGAGGCCGGGGTCAGCGGGGCCGGGGCTAGCCAGGCCGGGGCCCGCCGAAGCCGGGGTGAGCCCGGCCGGGGCTGGGTCGGCTGGCGGGAGGCGGGGCTCTGAGGGGGAGGGGTCAGGGGGTGGCGCTGGCGGTGGCGGCGATCTCGGGGAGGTCGGCAGGGCCCGGGTCGGCGGCCGGCGGCGGGGTGACGGCCGGGTTCTGGGCGGCGGCCCGGACGGCGGCGGCGACCGCCGGGGCGACCCGGGAGTCGAAGACGCTCGGCACGATGACCGTCGGGTTGATCTTGTCCTCGCCGACCACGTCGGCGATGGCGCGGGCCGCCGCGATCGCCATCTCCTCGGTGAACTCCTCGGCGTGCGCGTCGAGCATGCCCCGGAACACGCCGGGGAAGGCGAGCACGTTGTTGATCTGGTTCGGCTGGTCCGAGCGACCGGTGGCGACGATCGCGGCGTGCTTGCGGGCCTCCCGGGGGTCGACCTCCGGGTCGGGGTTGGCCAGCGCGAAGACGATCGCGTCCTTGGCCATGGTGGCGATGTCGTCACCGGTGAGCAGGTTGGGGGCGCTCACCCCGATGAAGACGTCGGCGTCCCGGACCGCGCCGGCCAGGTCGCCGGAGTAGTTGTCCCGGTTGGTGTTCTCGGCCAGCCACTGCCAGGCCGGGTTGAGGTCGGGCAGGTCGCGGTGCAGGGCGCCCTGCCGGTCGTACGCGATGATGTCGCCGACGCCCTGACGCAGCAGCAGCTTCATGATCGCGGTGCCGGCCGCGCCGGCCCCGGAGACGACCACCCGGACGTCGGCGAGCTGCTTGCCGACGACGCGCAGCGCGTTGGTCAGCGCGGCCAGCACGCAGATCGCGGTGCCGTGCTGGTCGTCGTGGAAAACCGGGATGTCGAGGGCCTCGCGCAGCCGGGCCTCGATCTCGAAGCAGCGCGGCGCGGCGATGTCCTCCAGGTTGATCCCGCCGTACGCGGGGGCGATGGCCTTGACGATCGCCACGATCTCGTCGGTGTCCTGGGTGTCGAGGACCACCGGCCAGGCGTCCACCCCGCCGAACCGCTTGAACAGCGCCGCCTTGCCCTCCATCACCGGCAGCGACGCCGCCGGGCCGAGGTTGCCCAGGCCGAGCACGGCCGAGCCGTCGCTGACCACGGCGACCGTGTTGCGCTTGATGGTGAGCCGGCGGGCGTCGGCCGGGTTGTCGGCGATCGCCTGGCAGACCCGGGCCACCCCCGGGGTGTACGCCCGGGACAGCTCGTCACGGGTCCGCAGCCCGACCTTGGAGTGCACCTCGATCTTGCCGCCGAGGTGCAGCAGGAACGTCCGGTCGGAGACCTTGCGCACGTCCACCCCGTCGAGCGCGGTGAGCGCCTCGACGACCTGGTCGGCGTGGCCGGCGTCGGCGGTGTCGCAGGTGAGGTCCACGATCACGTTGGTCGGGTCGGAGTCGACCACGTCCAGCGCGGTGACGATCGCACCGGCCTCGCCGACCGACGTGGTCAGCCGGCCGATCGAGGAGGCGTCCGCGGGGACCGCGATCCGGATCGTGATCGAGAATCCGGCACTCGGCAGTCGGGTGATGGCCACGGAAATACCTCCGTCGTCGCTGGCGGCTCGTCAGCATTTCTACTCGCCCACCGGGCCACGGCGGCAGCCGCCCCCGCGTTCGGCGACCTCCACCACGGGCATATAGCAGTCGCGCTCGGCGTTGACCCATGTCAGGATTACTTGGTACATGCACAGAACGGACAGGAGTCGCAGCTTGCGAGACCAGGAGACCCACACCCCCTACTCGGACGACGACCTCGACGCCACGACCGGTGAGTACGAGCTGTCGGAGCGGCAGGCGTTGCGGCGGGTCCCCGGCCTCTCCACCGAGCTGACCGACATCACCGAGGTCGAGTACCGCCAGCTCCGGCTGGAGCGGGTCGTCCTCGTCGGCGTCTGGACCGAGGGCACCCAGCGCGACGCCGACAATTCGCTGACCGAGCTGGCCGCGCTGGCCGAGACCGCCGGTTCACAGGTGCTCGAAGGGCTCATCCAGCGCCGCAGCCGCCCCGACCCGGCCACCTACGTCGGCCGGGGCAAGGTCGACGACCTCAGCGCGGCGGTGCTCTCCACCGGGGCCGACACGGTGATCTGCGACGGTGAGCTGTCCCCGTCCCAGCTGCGCAACCTGGAACAGCGCACCAAGGTCAAGGTCGTCGACCGCACCGCGCTGATCCTCGACATCTTCGCCCAGCACGCCAAGAGCAAGGAGGGCAAGGCGCAGGTCGAGCTGGCCCAGCTCGAATACCTGCTGCCCCGGCTGCGTGGTTGGGGCGAGACGCTCTCCCGGCAGACCGGTGGTTCCGGGCGGGGTGGCGGCGCCGGCGGCGGCGTGGGCCTGCGTGGCCCGGGTGAGACCAAGCTGGAGACCGACCGGCGGCGCATCCGGCACCGCATCGCCCGGCTGCGCCGGGAGATCAAGGCCATGCGCACGGTACGCCAGACCAAGCGCGCCCGCCGTTCCCGCAACGCGGTGCCGGCCGTGGCCATCGCCGGTTACACCAACGCCGGCAAGTCGAGCCTGCTCAACCGGCTCACCGGTGCGGGCGTGCTGGTGGAGAACGCGCTCTTCGCCACGCTGGACCCGACCACCCGGCGGGCCACCACCTCGGACGGGCGGGTCTACACGCTCTCCGACACGGTGGGCTTCGTGCGGCACCTGCCGCACCAGATCGTCGAGGCGTTCCGCTCGACGCTGGAGGAGGTCGCCGAGGCCGATCTGGTGGTGCACGTGGTCGACGGCACCCACCCCGACCCCGAGGAGCAGGTCCGCGCCGTGCGGGAGGTGCTCTCCGAGGTCGGTGCCGACCGGCTGCCCGAGCTGCTGGTGGTCAACAAGACCGACGCCGCCGACGAGGAGACCCTGCTGCGGCTCAAGCGGCTCTGGCCGGACGCGGTCTTCGTCTCCGCGCACAACGGGCGTGGCATCGACGGGCTGCGTGAGGTGATCGAGCAGCGGCTGCCCCGCCCGGCCGTGGAGGTCCGCGTGGTGCTGCCGTACGACCGGGGTGACCTGGTGGCCCGGCTGCACCGGCAGGGCGAGGTGCTCAGCACCTCCCACCTGCCCGAGGGCACGCTCCTGCACGTCCGGGTGGGCGAGGCGCTGGCCGCCGAGCTGATGCCGTTCGTGGCGGCGGGTGACCCGGCGGTGGCCGGCAGTCGGTGAGCGCTCCGGTGTGACCTGAGGTTCATCGCGGCATGCGACACTGACGCCATGCGCCGCGCTGTCTCCTCGGTCACGGTTGCCCTCGCCCTGTTCGGCGCGGCCGTGGCACCCGCTGCTGCCGCCGGGGCGGCACCGGTCTCCGCCGTCCCCGCCGGGGTGGCCCCGCCCGTCACCGGCGCGGGGCCGCTGGCCGTCGGGGCGGGTCCGCTCGCGGCGGCGGCAGGCAAGAAGAAGTGCACGATCACCGACGAGCGGCTGCGTGAGCTGTCCGGTCTGGTCGCCACGAAGACCGGCTACATCGTGATCAACGACGGCACCCTCCAGGAGAGCCGCAAGCGGGTCTTCTTCCTGGACACCAAGTGCAAGATCGCCAAGGAGCCGGTGAAGTACTCCGGTGACGGCCCCTTCGACACCGAGGACCTGGCCCTCTCGCCCGACGGCAAGACCCTCTGGATCGCCGACACCGGCGACAACGTCACCAGCAGGGAACGGCGTACCCGGGTCGCGGTCTGGACGATGCCGGTCTCCGGGTCCAAGCAGCCGGTGCTGCACCGGCTGTCGTACCCGGAACGCAAGCCGCACGACGCCGAGGCGCTGCTGATCGGCGCGGACGGCCTGCCCCTGGTCATCACCAAGGTGCCCAGCGGCAAGGCGGAGATCTTCACCCCGGAGGCCAAGCTCGACCCCGACGGCAACACCGAGCCGGTGCCGATGAAGAAGGTCGGCGAGATCACCCTGCCCAAGACCACCACCGACAACCCGCTGAACATCATCGGCCGGGTGGCGATCACCGGGGCGGCCCGATCGCCCGACGGCAGCCGGGTGGTGTTGCGCACCTACGCCGACGCCTTCGAGTACGACGTCAGCGGCGACGACATCGTCGCCGCGCTGACCACCGGCAAGCCCCGGGTCACCCCGCTGGCCGACCCGTTCGGTGAGGCCATCTCGTACACCCCCGACGGCACCGGGTTCGTCACCGTCTCCGACGGCGGGGAACTCGCCGCGGAGGACCCGATCGACATCCTCGGCTACACGCCGTCGACCAAGGGCGCCGAGACGATCGAGGGCGCGGCGGGGGCCAAGCCGGCGGCCGAGAGGTCCTGGTACGACGATCTCAGCCTGGACCAGATCACCTATCTGATCGGTGCGGTCGGCGTGATCGGCGCGCTCCTGGTCGGGGCCGGCATCGTCGGGATCGTCCGGTCCCGGCGGCGGGCCGCCGCGGCCGGCGACGACCCCGACGACCCCGACGACGACGTGTTCACCTCCGGCGCGGTCTCCCGGGCCGAGGGGCCCTCGGCCGGCGATGGTCCCCCTGCCGCCGAGCCGGTCGCGAACCGGCCGCGCGGCGGCGGTGTCTACGGTGCTCCGGCGGCGGCCGGCGGCGCGGCTGCCCGCCCGGCCGGCGGCGCGGTCTACGGCGGTGGCCGGCCCCCGGCCGGGGCCGGTGCGGTTCCCGCCGGCAGTCCGGGCGGTGGTCCGCCATCGTCCGGCGGCCGTCCGGCGGGTGGCGGTGTGTACGGCGGCGGTCGTCCCGCCGGTGGTGGGGTCTACGGTGCCGCCCCGGCGGGCGGTCCGGCGGGCAACGGCGCGGGTCCGCGCGGCGGTGCGCCCCACGGTGCCCCGGCCGGCGGCGCGTCCCGGGGCGGCCCGCCCTCCGCGGACCCGCGCGGCGGTGCTCCCGCCGGTGGGCGCGGGGGCGTCCCGGCCGGTGGGCGCGGCGGTGCTCCCGCCGGCGGCCGTGGTGCTCCTCCGGGAGCACGTGGCGGTGCCCCGGTGGACGGGCGCGGCACGCCGCCGGGTGGTCGTGGTGGCACGCCGCCGGATGGACGCGGCGCTGCCCCGGCCGGTGGCCGTGGCGGCGTCCCGGCCGGTGGGCGCGGTGGTGCCCCGGCCGATGGTCGAGGTGGTCCGCCCGCTGGTGGCCGTGGCGCTGCCCCGGCCGGTGGTCGTGGCGGTCCGCCCGCCGGTGGACGTGACGGTGCTCGGGGCGGTCCGCCCGCTGGTGGCCGTGGTGCCGAGCCGGTGGGTGGGCGTGGTGGTGCCCCGGCCGGTGGCCGGGGTGGCGCGCCCGCTGGCGGTCGTGGTGGCGGTGTCTACGGCGGTGGGCGGGCAGAGCCGCCGCGCCGGGATGCTGCCGGCCCCCGGGAGCCGCGCTCCGGCCCGCACCGCGACGGCCACGACGACCGGCGCGGCGGCCAGTACGGCCCACCGCCCGGCCGCAGCGGCGAGCGCTACTGACGCTGCGGCGGACCCCCCGCCTACACCTGACCGGCCGCCCTCCCCGGGGAAGGACGGCCAGTCAGGGTACGGGTCAGATCCGGCGGAGCACGGCGACGACCCGACCCATGATGGTGGCGTCGTCACCCGGGATCGGATCGAAGGCCGGGTTCTGCGGCATCAGCCAGACGTGGCCGTCGCGCCGCCGGTAGGTCTTGACGGTCGCCTCGCCGTCGAGCATGGCGGCCACGATGTCACCGGCCTCGGCGATCGGCTGCTGCCGGACGACGACCCAGTCGCCGTCGCAGATCGCCGCGTCGAGCATCGAGTCGCCCTTGACCTGGAGCATGAAGACCTCGCCCTCACCCACCAACTCGCGGGGGAGCGGGAAGACGTCCTCCACCGCCTGCTCGGCGAGGATCGGCCCGCCGGCGGCGATCCGGCCCAGCATCGGCACGTACGCCGGGGTGGGGCGCTGGGCGCGGCTCAGCTCGTCGTCGGCGTCCCCGCCGGGGGCGCGCACGTCCACCGCGCGGGGCCGGTTGGGGTCGCGCCGCAGGAAGCCCTTCTTCTCCAGCTCCTTGAGCTGGTAGGCGACGCTCGACGGGGAGACCAGGCCGACGGCCTCACCGATCTCGCGGACGCTCGGCGGGTAGCCGTGCCGCTCCACCCAGCTGCGGATGAACTCCAGGATGCGGCGCTGCCGGGCGGTCAGGTCGACGGCGGTCGGGTCGGGGAAGCCGCTGACCACCGGCGTGACCGGGCGGACGGCCGGTTGCCCGGTGCGGCTGCGGGCGGCGCGGGGACGCCGACTGGCCGGGGAACCCGCCTCGGCGATCGGCTGCGGGTTCTTCTGCCGGCTGGCCCGGTCCTCGGTCACGTCCGTCCTCCCTGGTCGGCGCTGGGTGCCTTGGCGGCTCGTGGTGCATGCGGGGGTGTCGCGGTGCCGGACCGACGTGGTGCGCCGTGCCCGGTCGTTCATGACCGTATAGGTGAGATCGGTCATTTTCAAACATCTGTACGACGCAACTCGGCGTGTCGGGTGGAAATCCTGGCCTTTCGTACGCCTGTTCTGGTAGATGGTACGTCCCCGTCGAGTCGGCGTCCGGCGGGTTGTCGGCCGGGTCGCGTCCTCCGTCCGGGGGGCCTGTCCGGGCGGCCGGTAACCTCCCGTGGGCCCCGTCGGTTGCACCCAGCGTGTCCCCGGGACGACGGGTCGCCGCCGGTGGTCGGAGGTGACGCGCCGGACACGCCGGCAACTTGACCCGACCCCCTCGGCGGCCTACGGTCGACCCCTAGATGTAGTAGTCACATGGGCGTAAGTTGCCCACAGGTTGGGTTCGACTACCCACCGCACTCCCGTATCGTCGACCACGGCGACGGCCGGCGGAGCCGGCTCCGCCGGGCCGACGCGTGCCCGGAGGCGGGCGGGCGGGCCCCGGCCGATCAAGGAGGTCAGGCGATGCGGTGTCCGTACTGCCGGCACGCCGACTCCCGGGTGGTCGACTCGCGTGAGGCCGACGACGGTCAGCTCATCCGGCGGCGGCGTTCCTGCCCGGAGTGCGGCAAGCGGTTCACCACCGTCGAGGAGGCCGTGCTCGCGGTGGTCAAGCGCAGCGGCGTGACCGAGCCGTTCAGCCGGACCAAGATCATCGGTGGGGTGCGCAAGGCGTGCCAGGGGCGGCCGGTCGACGAGGACTCCATCGCCCTGCTGGCCCAGAAGGTCGAGGAGACCGTCCGGGCCAAGGGCGCGGCCGAACTGCCGAGCCACGACGTGGGACTGGCGATCCTGGGCCCGCTGCGCGACCTGGACGAGGTGGCCTACCTGCGCTTCGCCAGCGTCTACCGCTCGTTCGACTCGCTTGCCGACTTCGAACGCGAGATCGAGACGCTGCGGGCCGCCGCACAGGCCCGCGCCGACGCGGCCGGGGCCACCGACCGTACCGACTGACTCTTTTCCGACAGCAACGACCTGGATTCTGACAGTGACGACGCGTGGCGGGTGGCCGCGCAGACGAGGGGGCCGATGAGATGGCGGGGGACGGCGTGACAACAAGCCGGTCGCGGGCGGCGAAGAACGGCGCGGTGACGGGCCTCAAGGTGCAGCGGGTCTGGACGACCGAGGGCGTGCACCCGTACGACGAGGTGGCGTGGGAGCGCCGCGACGTCGTCATGACCAACTGGCGGGACGGCTCGATCAACTTCGAGCAGCGCGGGGTGGAGTTCCCCGAGTCGTGGAGCGTCAACGCGGCGAACATCGTCACCACCAAGTACTTCCGGGGCGCGGTGGGCACCCCGGAGCGGGAGTGGTCGCTGCGGCAGCTCATCGACCGGGTCGTCCAGACCTACCGGGCCGCCGGTGAGCAGCACGGCTACTTCGCCAACCCGGCCGACGCGGAGGTCTTCGCGCACGAGTTGACCTGGATGCTGCTGCACCAGGTGTTCAGCTTCAACTCGCCGGTCTGGTTCAACGTCGGCACCCCGTCGCCGGCCCAGGTGAGCGCGTGCTTCATCCTCGCCGTCGACGACTCGATGGACTCCATCCTGGACTGGTACAAGGAGGAGGGGCTGATCTTCAAGGGTGGCTCCGGCTCCGGGGTCAACCTGTCCCGTATCCGGTCCTCCCGGGAACTGCTCTCCTCCGGCGGCACCGCCTCCGGCCCGGTCAGCTTCATGCGCGGCGCGGACGCCAGCGCCGGGACGATCAAGTCCGGCGGGGCCACCCGGCGCGCGGCCAAGATGGTCATCCTCGACGTCGACCACCCGGACATCGAGGAGTTCGTCACCACCAAGGCGCGCGAGGAGGACAAGATCCGCGCGCTGCGGGACGCCGGTTTCGACATGGACCTCGGCGGCAACGACATCGTCAGCGTCCAGTACCAGAACGCCAACAACTCCGTCCGGGTCTCCGACGAGTTCATGACGGCGGTGGAGAACGGTGGCGGCTTCGACCTGCGGGGCCGCCTCGACGGGCAGACCATCGAGACCATCGACGCGCAGAAGCTGTTCCGCACCATCGCCCAGGCCGCCTGGGAGTGCGCCGACCCGGGCCTGCAGTACGACGACACCATCAACGACTGGCACACCTGCCCGGAGACCGGCCGGATCACCGCGTCGAACCCGTGCTCGGAGTACCTGCACCTGGACAACTCCTCGTGCAACCTGGCCTCGCTCAACCTGATGAAGTTCCTCCGCGCCGACGGCGGCTTCGAGGTGGAGAAGTTCGTCAGGTCGGTCGAGTTCGTCATCACCGCGATGGACATCTCGATCTGCTTCGCCGACTTCCCCACCGAGAAGATCGGTGAGACCACCCGCGCCTACCGGCAGCTCGGCATCGGCTACGCCAACCTCGGCGCGCTGCTGATGGCCTCCGGCCTGCCGTACGACTCGGAGCAGGGCCGGTCGGTGGCGGCGGCGATCACGTCGCTGATGACCGGCACCGCGTACCGCCGTTCGGCCGAGCTGGCCGGCATCGTCGGCGCGTACGACGGCTACGCCCGTAACGCCGAGCCGCACAAGCGGGTCATGCGCAAGCACGCCGCCGCCAACGACGCCATCAAGCCGGCCGGCACCGTGGCCACCGCGATCCAGCGCGAGGCCACCCGGCAGTGGACCGAGGGCAACAAGGTCGGCGACCGCAACGGCTGGCGCAACGCGCAGGCCAGCGTGCTCGCCCCGACCGGCACCATCGGCCTGATGATGGACTGCGACACCACGGGCGTCGAGCCCGACCTGGCGCTGGTGAAGTTCAAGAAGCTGGTCGGCGGCGGCTCGATGCAGATCGTCAACCAGACCGTGCCGCGCGCCCTGCGCAGCCTCGGCTACCCGGAGGAGCAGGTCGAGGCGATCGTCGAGCACATCGCCGACCACGGACACGTGGTGGACGCCCCCGGCCTCAAGCCGGAGCACTACCCGGTCTTCGACTGCGCGATGGGCGAGCGGTCGATCGCCCCGATGGGGCACGTGCGGATGATGGCGGCCGTCCAGCCGTTCATCTCCGGGGCCATCTCCAAGACGGTCAACATGCCGGAGCAGGCCACCGTCGCCGACGTCGAGAAGATCTACTTCGAGGGCTGGAAGCTCGGCCTCAAGGCGCTGGCGATCTACCGGGACAACTGCAAGGTGGGCCAGCCGCTGTCGGTGGCCAAGCCCAACAAGGGCGCGGCCGAGACGGCGGCTCCGGCCGCCGAGGTCGAGAAGGCCGTGGAGAAGGTCGTCGAGTACCGCCCGGTGCGCAAGCGGCTGCCGAAGAAGCGCCCCTCGCAGACGGTCTCCTTCTCGGTCGGCGGCGCGGAGGGCTACCTCACCGCCTCGTCCTACCCGGACGACGGCCTCGGCGAGGTCTTCCTCAAGATGTCCAAGCAGGGCTCCACCCTGGCCGGGGTGATGGACGCCTTCTCGGTGGCGATCTCCATCGGCCTGCAGTACGGCGTCCCGCTGGAGACGTACGTCAGCAAGTTCACCAACATGCGCTTCGAGCCGGCAGGCATGACCGACGACCCGGACGTGCGGATGGCCGCCTCGGTGATGGACTACATCTTCCGTCGCCTGGCGCTGGACTTCCTGCCCTACGAGCGCCGTGCCGAGCTGGGCATCTTCACCGCCAAGGAGCGGGCCGCGCAGTTGCGGGCCGAGGCCGACGCGGAGGCCGCCGGCACGGACCTGACGGCGATGGCGTCCTCCGCCCCGGTCGAGGCGACCGAGCCGAAGACCGGACCGGTGGCCCAGCCGGCCCAGGAGCTGGCCGGGGTGGCCGCCGTCAAGCCGGCGCCCGCCGTGGGCTCCTCCACCGAGCTGCTGGAGGCCGTGATCGGCAAGGCCGCCGACGCGCCGCTCTGCTTCACCTGCGGTACGAAGATGCGCCCGGCAGGTAGCTGCTACGTCTGCGAGGGCTGCGGCTCCACCAGCGGTTGCAGCTGACGTACGCGTCGCACGGAGGGCCGGCATCCGACGGGTGCCGGCCCTCCCGCGTCCCGTCGCCATGATCGACCCCGGTGGGGCGAGGTAGCGGCATGGGTCCTACCCGGACACCGCCACCTCGCTGCCGTTGCGCGGATCACGCCGACGGCGGCGCACCGGGGGCCGCGCCGGACGGGCGCGGCGGGGATGATCGGGGCATGACCACCGCCGGCCGGTACGTCGAGTTCGCCACCCGGGAGGCGCACGGCGTCTCCCCGGCCTACGAACGGCTGGCCCACGCGGTCGCCCGCGACGACGAACTGCTCGCCCTGCTGGACGGCCTGCCGCCGGCCAAGCGGCAGCCGCAACTGCTCCTCGGCGTGGTCCGCTGGCTCGGTGGGCCGGTCGACGAGCCGGCCGCCTTCCGCGCCCACACCAAGGCGCACTGGGCCGCCGTCCGGGCCGCGATGCTCACCCGGGCGGTACAGACCAACGAGGCCGGCCGCTGTGCGGCGCTGCTGCCGGTGCTGGCCGCCCTGCCGCAGCCGCTGGCGCTGCTGGAGGTCGGGGCGTCCGCCGGCCTCTGCCTCTACCCCGACCGGTACGCCTACCGCTACGGCGACCACCTGCTCGGGGCAGGGGAGACGGTCCTCGACTGCACGCTGAGCGGGACCGGGCCGCCGACCACCCGCCCCGAGGTGGTGTGGCGGGCCGGCCTCGACCTGAACCCGCTCGACGTCACCGACCCGGCCGACGTGGGCTGGCTCGACGCGCTGATCTGGCCGGAGCACACCCATCGAAGGGCCCGGCTGCGGGCGGCAGCGGCGGTGGCCGCCGCCGACCCACCGGAACTGGTCCGGGGCGACCTGGTGGACGACCTGCCGGCGCTGGCCGCGCGGGCACCGGCCGGCGCGACGCTGGTGGTCCTGCACACCTCCGTGCTCTACCAGGTGCCGCCGCCGCGCCGGGAGGCCTTCGTCGCGCTGGTCCGCGCCCTGCCCGGTCACTGGGTGTCCGCCGAGGCGGCCGACGTGCTCGGCTGGGACGTGGACGCGCTGCCGGCCCCGCCCGACGGGACGCTGCACAACGTGCTCGCCCTCGACGGGACGCCGTTGGCCTGGATGCGCTCGCACGGCCAGGAGGCGCACTGGTTCGGCTGACCCCGGGTGACCGGCTCGGTCCGGTGGGGACGTGCGGCGGGCCATGACGTTCCGTGAGTGTTACGGGACTGCGGATGACATCGATCATCACTAGGCTGGGGTGCCGACGACTCCGGTGAGGTGTCATGGCGAAGCCGTCGCTGCCCCGTCCGGCCCTGCTCAGCCGTGCCCGGTCGACCCCGACGGTCCGGTGGCTCGCCGCCGGCCTCGCCCCGCTCGGCTGGGGTCTGCTGGTCGGCTGGTGGACCCCGCGTGGTCCCGGCACCAATACCGAGGCCGTGACGTCGATCCTGGTCAGTCTCGCGGTAGGTGGGCTCGCCGGCTGGGCGAGCCGGTCCCGTGGGGCGATGTTCACGGCTCCGGTGCTCTTCGCGCTCGCCGTCGAGCTGGTCCGCTGGCCGCTACGGGGGCCGACCGTGGACGCCCCGCACCTGAGCGGTTTCGGTGTCGGAGCGCTCCTGCTGGGCCGGGGCGTACACGGATTGCTGTCCCTGCTGCCGTTGCTGGTCGGCGCGGCGTACGGCGCGGGCCTGGCGCGACGGGCCGCCCCGACGGCGGGCCGCCGTCCGGTGTGGACCTGGCTGGGGCGGGCCGGGGTGGGCCTGCTCACCGCGTTGGTCGCCCTGGTGACGGTCGCGGTGGCGCTGCCGGCCGCAACGGCCGCCGTACCGGGTGGGATCGCCGAGCTGACCACGGTGCGCGGCGGCGGCGACCGGGAGCTGGGGGTGCTGCTGCGGGGCGCCGACCGGCGGGCCCCGGTGCTGCTCTTCCTGCCCGGTGGGCCGGGCAGCTCCGAGGTAGGGGCGGTCCGCCGGCACCTCGCCGGGCTGGAACGGCAGTTCGTGGTGGCTACCGTGGACCGGCGGGGCGCGGCACGGTCGTGGGCGGCGTTCCCGCCCTCCTCGTCGTTGACCCTCGACAGCGAGGTCGCCGATCTGCTCGCCGTCGCCGACCGGCTGCGGCAGCGCTTCGGTCGACCGGACGTCTACCTGGTGGCGCACTCCGGCGGGACGCTGGTCGCCGCCGTCGCCGTGCAGCGCCGGCCGGAGCTGTTCCGGGCCTACGTCGGGGTCGGGCAGGCGGTCGACCTGCGGGACGCCGACCGCAGCCAGTACACCGACACCGTCGCCTGGGCAGGCCGTACCGGCCGGGCCGATCTGGTGCGGCAGTTGACCGAGCTGGGGCCGCCGCCGTATCCGGACATGTACCACTACGAGCCGCTGCTGGCCAACGAGGCCGCCGCCTTCGACTTCGACCGCACCGGCAACCACGAGGGCCGGGGCGGGACGGGAGAGAACCTCGGCGTCGCCGAGTACACCCTGCTGGAGAAGGCGCACGTGCTCGGCGGCGGTCTGGATGGCTGGGACGTGCTCTACCCGAAGGTCCAGCAGGTCGACCTGCGTGCCCGGGTGAGGCGGCTCGCGGTGCCCGTCTACCTGGTCGACGGCGCGCACGAGGTGCCGGGCCGGTTGACCCTGACCCGCCAGTGGTACGCCCAACTCGATGCCCCGCACAAGGAGCACGTGGTGCTCGACGACGCCGGACACCGGTCGCTCTACCAACGGCCCGGCCCCTTCGTCGACCTGCTGACCCGGGTCCGCGCCGAGACCGCCGGCCCGGGGCAGTGAACCCGCCGGGTCCGTAGACTCCTCGTGGTGAGTGGCGAACGACGTCCGCTGGCGGACCGGCCGCTGACCGAGCCGCACCCGTCCCGGCTGCCGCCGGAGCACCCCGACCGGGCACGGATCCTGGCCGCACACGCCGCTGCGCTCGCCGCCGGGGACGCCGGCTATCCCGACCCGGCCACCGGCCTGTTCGTCCTCACCGCCGGCTTTCTGGCCCGGCGTGGCACCTGCTGCGGGCGGGGCTGTCGGCACTGCCCGTACGTCGACGACTAATTCGGCGGCCCCGGCTGCCCCGCCCCCCTAGATTGGGGCGGACCGACGGGGGATCGATGACGGCGCAACTGACCGACGGTCGGGCGGTACGCCCACCGCTGTGGCGGGACCGGAGCTTCGCCCTGTTCTGGGCCGGCCAGACGGTCGGTGAGCTGGGCACCCGGATGTCCGGGGTGGCGGTGCCGCTGCTGGCCGCCGGCCCGATGCGGGCCAGCGTGTTCCAGGTCTCCCTGCTGACCGTGCTGGCCTGGCTGCCGTACCTGGTCTTCGCGCTGCCGGCGGGGCTGCTGGCCGACCGGGTCGACCTGCGCCGGCTGATGATCGGCTGCGACCTGGGCCGGGCCGCGCTGCTGTCGTCGCTGCCGGTGGTCGCCCTGGTCGGCCGGCTCACCCTGGCCTTCCTGTACGTCGTCGTCGGGCTGTGCGGGGTGCTCACCGTGCTCTTCACCGTGGCCTACAAGAGCATCGTGCCGGCGCTGGCCCCGGCGGACCGGCTGGTCGAGGCGAACGCCCGGCTGACCGTCACCGCCGACACCGCCGCGCTGGTCGGGCCGACCGCCGGCGGGGTGTTGGCCGGGCTGGTCGGTGCCGCCCGTACGTTTCTCGGCACCGCGCTGGCGTTCCTGCTCAGCGCGGCGACGCTGGCGGCGGTCCGTCCGGTGGTCCGGGACCGCGGGCTCACCGACCGGGTGCCGGTGCGGGTCGCCCTCACCGAGGGGCTGCGCTTCGTCGGCCGGCGTCCGATCCTGCGTAGCATCCTGGCCTGCACCGCCACCTCGAACTTCTTCGCCATCGGCACCACCGCGCTGGAGGTCAGCTTCCTGGTCCGGGAGTTGCGGGCCGGCCCGGCCACGGTCGGGCTGGTCTTCTCCCTGGGAGCGGTCGGCGGTCTGGTCACCGGCGCGTTCGCCGCCCCGCTGTCCCGCCGGATCGGCACGGCCCGGGTGATCTGGGTGGCGATGGCGGTGCCGGGACCGCTCTACCTGCTGGTGCCGTTGGCCCGACCCGGGTGGGGGCTGGCGCTCTACGTCGTCGGGCTGGCCGCGTTCTCCGCCAACGCGGTGCTGTTCAACGTGTCGATCCTGTCGTACCGGCAGCGGATCACCCCGCCGGAGCTGCTCGGCCGGGTGAACGCCGCGTTCCTGTGGGTCTGCTTCGGGGTGGTTCCGCTGGGGGCGCTGACCGGCGGCCTGCTCGGCAGCCACTGGGGACTGCGGCCGGCGTTGGTGGTCTGCGCGCTCGGCACCTGGAGCGCCGCCCTGTTCGTGGTGCTGTCTCCACTGCGGAGCCTGCGCGACCTGCCGCCGGGCTGACGCCGCAGGGGCGGACCACCCGGGTCTTCCGTCCGGCAACCCCAACCCGTACGGTTTCCGACGGACACCGGCGGGTTCCCCGCCGACGATCACGGAGGTGTGCCCGTGCACGGGCGGATCTGGCTGGCCGGCATGGGCGTGCTGCTGACCACGGGCTGTGGCGCGTCGGAGGTCGAGCCGGTGCCGCTGCCGACCGGGGAACCGGCCACCGTGCAGGTGGGGGCCGCCTCGTCCGGTGGGGCGTGCCGGCTGTTCGACTTCGCGGTGATCGAGGAACACACCGGGGCCCGCTTCGACGTGGCCGCCGCCACCGAGCGCGACGACACCCGCACCTGCGTGGTACGGGCCACCGACGCCACCTGGCCGGAGCTGACCCTGACGGTCACCGACACCTCGATCGACGTGCCGACCTTCACCGCCGACGTGCTGCCCGCCGGGGCGAAGAAGGTGTCGAAGCTGGGCCAGGCCGCCTACCGCCGGACCGGCGCGAAGACCGCGAAGCGCGGCCCGACGGCCGAGGTGGGCTGGCTCGCCACCGAGGACCGGCTGGCCACGCTCCGCTGGACCTGCCGGCCGGGCGACGACCGGGCGACCGCCGACGAGGTGGCCGACCACCTCGTCGACCTGGCCAGGACGCTCGACACCCGGTCGTTGTGACGGCCGGTCGCGGTTACGGCCGGGCCGCCGCCGGGGCGGTCAGTGGGCGGCGACGAAGACCCGCGAGGCGACCTCGCGGGGCAGCCGGACCCGTTCGCCGGAGCGGTCGATGAACACCCCGTCACGTTCCTGGGCGACGGTGACCGTGGCGCCCGGGTCGACCCCGGCGGCGTGCAGTTGCCGCAGCACGTCGGCGTCGGTCTGTACGCTCTCGCAGATCCGCCGGACCACCACCTGCCCGGTCAGCCCGGGGAAGGCGAGGTTGCGTTCACCCTCGACCGGCTCGCTGGCCCCGGCCTGCGGCGGACCCAGCTCCTCAAGCCCCGGGATCGGGTTGCCGTACGGCGAGCGGGTGGGGCGGTTGAGCAGGTCGTACACCCGCTTCTCCACCGCGTCGCTCATCACGTGCTCCCACCGGCAGGCCTCCTCGTGGGCCTCCTCGTAGGGCATCCCGATCACGTTGACCAGCAGCAGCTCGGCGAGCCGGTGCTTGCGCATCACCGACACGGCGCTGCCCCGGCCCAGCTCGGTGAGCGCCAGGTGCCGGTCGCCCTCGACGGTGAGCAGCCCGTCGCGTTCCATCCGGGCCACGGTCTGGCTGACGGTCGGCCCGCTCTGCCGTAACCGCTCGGCGATCCGGGCACGCAACGGTGGCACGCCCTCCTCTTCGAGTTCGAGGATGGTGCGCAGGTACATCTCGGTCGTGTCGACCAGGTCATGCTTCACGTCAGCGGCCTCCCGGTGGTCGATGCTACCCCGGCGCGCGAAGATCGACCTGCGCCGAAACGCGAGGTCGCTGCGCCGATGGTGTTGACTGGACGTCATGTCCGGTACCGATGACCCCCTGATCGAGCCGGATCGGCTCGCCGACGAGCTGGCCCGACCCGACGCACCGACCCTGCTGGACGTCCGCTGGCGGCTGGCCGGCCCGCCGGGCCGCGACGACTACGTCGCCGGGCACCTGCCCGGCGCGGTCTTCGTCGACCTGGACACCGACCTGTGCGGTCCGCCCGGCGCGGCGGGCCGGCACCCGCTGCCCGACCCGGCCGCCCTCCAGGCCGCGCTGCGGGCCGCCGGGGTGCGTACCGGCCACCCCGTGGTGGTGTACGACGGCGGCGACGGCCTGGCCGCCGCCCGCGCCTGGTGGACGCTGCGCTGGGCGGGGCACCGGCCGGTCCGGGTGCTGGCCGGTGGCTGGCCGGCCTGGTGCGCCGCCGGGCTGCCGCAGACCGTCGAGGTGCCCACCGTCACGCCCGGTGACGTGACCGTCCGGCCGGGCGCGCTGCCGGTGCTGGACGCCGACGCGGCGGCGGCCCTCGCGGCGGCCGACGACGGGGTGCTGATCGACGTGCGGGCCGCGCCCCGCTACCGGGGCGAGACCGAGCCGATCGACCCGGTCGCCGGGCACGTGCCGGGCGCAGTCAACCTGCCCGCCCCCGGGTACGTCACCGAGGGGCGCTACCCGGCGGCCGACGTGCTGCGGGACCGGTTCGCCGCGGTCGGGGTGCGCGCCGACGCGCCGGTGGGGGCGTACTGCGGGTCGGGGGTGACCGCCGCGCAGGCGGTGCTGGCCCTGCACCTGGCGGGCCGGCCGGACGCCGCGCTCTACGTCGGATCGTGGAGCGGGTGGGTCGCCGACGGGTCCCGGCCGGTCGCGACCGGCCCGACACCCGGCGGCTGACCTGCACGTGTGGTGGGCGGGCGGTGACCGTCGTGCGACGATGACCCCATGTCGGACGACACGCTGGTGGTGTGGGACGAGTCCCTGCTCGACTACGACATGGGGGAGCATCCGCTGGACCCGGTCCGGGTCGAACTGACCGTGGCCCTGGCCCGGGAGCTGGGCGTCCTGGACCGGCCCGGGGTGCGGCTGGTCGAACCCGAGCCCGCCGACGACGCGACGCTGACCCGGGTGCACCGGCCCGACTACCTGGAGGCGGTCCGGGCCGCGCCGCGCGATCCGCTCTTCGCCGGGTACGGACTGGGCACCTCGGACAATCCGGTCTTCGACGGGATGCACGAATCCAGCGCGCTGATCGCGGGGGCGAGCGTGGCCGCCGCCGAGGCGGTCTGGCGGGGCGAGGCCCGCCGCGCGGTCAACGTGGCCGGCGGGCTGCACCACGCGATGCCCGACCGGGCCGCCGGGTTCTGCGTCTACAACGACCCGGCGGTGGCCATCGCCCGCCTGCTCGACCTCGGTGCCGAACGGGTCGCCTACGTCGACGTGGACGTGCACCACGGCGACGGCGTGCAGGAGATCTTCTACCGGGACCCCCGGGTGCTCACGGTGAGCCTGCACGAGACCCCGCTCGCGCTCTTCCCCGGCACCGGGTTCCCCGACGAGACCGGCGGGCCGGGGGCGCAGGGCAGCGCGGTCAACGTGCCGCTGCCGCCGGGCACCGACGACGCCGGCTGGCAGCGGGCCTTCCACGCGATCGTACCGTCGGTGCTGCGCGCGTTCCGGCCGCAGATCCTGGTCACCCAGTGCGGGGCCGACGGGCACCGGATGGACCCGCTGGCCGACCTGCACCTGTCGGTGGACGGGCAGCGCGCCACCTACCTGGCGTTGCGGGCGCTCGCCGACGAGTTGTGCGACGGCCGCTGGGTGGCCACCGGTGGCGGCGGGTACGCCCTGGTGGAGGTGGTGCCCCGGGCCTGGACCCATCTGCTGGCGGTGGCCACCGGCGACCCGCTCGACCCGGCCACCCTCACCCCGCCCGGCTGGCGCACGCTGGCCGCCCACCGGCGACCCGGCCATGACGTGCCGCTGCGGATGACCGACGACGTCGACCCGGAACACCGGCCGTGGCAGCCGACCGGGGAGCCGAACTCGGTGGACCGGGCCGTGGCGGCCACCCGCAAGGCGGTGTTCCCGCTGCTCGGGCTGGACCCGTACGACCCGCGAGACTGAGCCGGGGACCTGGGGAGGGACCGGTGACCACTGTCGACCAACCGGTGGACGTGCTGCTCAGCGACGGCAGCACCGTCGGACTGCGACCGATCCGGCCGCAGGACGCCCCGGAGATCGTCGCCATGCACGGGCGGTTCTCGGAACGCACCCGCTACCTGCGCTACTTCTCGCCGTACCCGCGTATCCCGGAACGGGACCTGCACCGCTTCGTCACCGTCGACCACCGGGACCGGGAGGCGTTCGTGGTGCTGGCCGGCGACCGGATCGTCGCCGTCGGCCGGTACGAGCGGCTCGGGCCGGCTGCCCCCGAGGCCGAGGTGGCGTTCGTGGTGGAGGACGCCTACCAGGGCCGGGGGATCGGCTCGGTGCTGCTGGAGCACCTGGCCGACGCCGCCCGGCGGGCCGGCATCGGGCACTTCGTCGCCGAGGTGCTGCCCACCAACGGGGTGATGCTGCGGGTCTTCGCCGACTTCGGCTACCAGGTGCAGCGCCAGTTCGCCGACGGGGTGGTGCACCTGACCTTCCCGATCGCGCCGACCGAGGCGACCCTGGCGGTGCAGCGCGGCCGGGAACACCGCACCGAGGCCCGGTCCATCGCCCGGCTGCTCGCCCCGCGCGGGGTGGCCGTCTACGGGGCCAGCGCCACCGGTCAGGGCGTCGGCGCGGCGCTGCTCGGGCACCTGCGTGACGGCGGCTACCCGGGGGCGGTCGTGCCGGTGCACCCGGGCGCGCGCACGGTGGCGGGGCTGCCCGCGTACCCGTCGGCGGCCGACGCGGGGGTGGCGGTCGACCTCGCGGTCGTCGCGGTGCCCCCCGACGCGGCGGCCGGGGTGGTGGCCGACGCCGCCGCGGCCGGCGCGCACGGCGTGGTGGTCATCTCCGCCGGCTTCGCCGAGGCCGGCCCGGCCGGCGCGGCGGCCCAACGGTCCCTGGTCCGGGCGGCGCACGCCGCCGGCATGCGGGTCGTCGGCCCGAACTGTCTGGGGGTGGCGAACACCGACGAGCGGGTACGCCTCAACGCCACCCTGGCCCCGGTGCTGCCGGCCCCCGGCCGGGTGGGTTTCTTCAGCCAGTCCGGCGCGTTCGGGGTGGCGCTGCTGGCCGAGGCGCAGCGGCGCGGGCTGGGCCTGTCGAGTTTCGTCTCGGCCGGCAACCGGGCCGACGTGTCCGGCAACGACCTGCTCCAGTACTGGCAGGACGACCCGGGCACCGACGTGATCCTGCTCTACCTGGAGACCTTCGGTAATCCGCGCAAGTTCGCCCGGCTGGCCCGCCGGATCGGCCGGGCCAAGCCGGTGGTGGCGCTGGCCTCGCTGGCCCGCCCGGCCGGCCCGGCGCTGGACGAGGCGGCCGTCAGCGCGCTGTTCGCCCAGTCCGGGGTGATCCGGGTGGACACCGTCGCCGAACTGCTCGACGTCGGGGTGCTGCTGGCCCACCAGCCGCTACCCGCCGGTGACCGGGTCGCGGTGGTGGGCAACTCGTCGGCGCTGACCGGGCTGGCCGCCGCCGCCTGCGTCGGGCAGGGCCTCACCGTCGCCGACGGCTACCCCCGCGACATCGGCCCGCACGCCGGGGTCGCCGAGTTCACCGCCGCGCTGGCCGGGGCCGCCGCCGACGACCGGGTGGATGCGCTGGTGGCGGTCTTCGCCCCGCCGCTGCCGGGGCAGCTCACCGTCGAGGAGGCGGACGTCACCGCCGCCCTGCCGGCGACGCTGGCCGCCGGCAAGCCGACCGTGGTGACGTTCCTCGCCGGGCGGGTGCCGGCGGGGCTGCCCGCGTACCCGAGCGTGGAGGAGGCGGTGCGGGCGCTGGGCCGGGTCGGCCGGTACGCCGGGTGGCTGCGGCGGGACCCGGGCACGGTGCCGGAGCTGATCGGGGTGGACCGGGCCGCCGGGCGGGCCGCGTTGCGCGGTGACACCGCCGACCCGGTCGCGCTGCTCGCCGCGTACGGCGTCGAGGTGGTCGGGTCGGTGCCCGCCGGCAGCGTCGACGAGGCGCTCGCCGCCGCCGACCGCTGCGGGTGGCCGGTGGCGATGAAGGCCGCCGCGCCCGGCCTGCGGCACCGCCTCGACCTGGGCGCCGTCCGCCTCGACCTGGCCGACCCGGTCGCCCTGCGCCGGGCGTACGCGGACCTGGCGGCGGGTTTCGGCGCGCAGGTGCTGGTCCAGCCGATGGTGCCGCCCGGGGTGGCCTGCGTGGTGGAGTTGCGGGAGGACCCGGCGTTCGGGCCGGTGGTCGGTTTCGGGCTGGGGGGTGTCGCCACCGAACTGCTCGGCGACCGGGCCTGGCGGGCCGTGCCGTTGACCGACCGGGACGCGGCCGAACTGGTCGACGAGCCCCGGGCGTCGCCGCTGCTGCGCGGGCACCGGGGTGCCGCCCCGGTGGACCGGGCGGCCCTGGCCGACCTGCTGCTGCGGGTGGGACGGCTCGCCGACGAGCAGCCCCGGGTGCGGGCGCTCACCCTCAACCCGGTGCTGGCCCGCCCGGACGGCATCTCGGTGCTGCACGCGGCGGTGGGGGTCGGCACGGCCGGGGCCCGCCCCGACACCGGCCCGCGCCGCCTCTGACCGACGCCGCCGGCCGGACACCCGGCGGGCGGTCACCGCAGAGAAGGTCAGGCCCCCGGCGAACCGCCGGGGGCCTGACCGCGAACCGTCCCGCTCAGCAGGCGTACGCCTCCAGCCGCTGCGCCCGCTCCGGGTCACGCAGCTTGAGCAGGGTGACCTTCTCGATCTGCCGGATGCGCTCCCGGGACAGGCCGAACTCCTTGCCCACCTCGTCGAGGGTGCGCTGCCGGCCGTCGTCGAGGCCGAACCGGAGCCGGATCACCGCCTGCTCCCGCTGCGAGAGGGTGGCGAGCACGATGCGTACCTCGTTGCGCAGTTCGCCGTTGGCGGCGGCGTCTCCCGGCTCGGTGCGCGGGTCCACCGAGGCGACGAAGTCACCCAGGGCGCTCTCGCCGTCCTCGCCGACGGCCTGGTCGAGGCTGACCGGCTCCCGGTCGTACGAGATCAGCTCGATGACCTGGAACTCGGGGATCTCCATCGCCCGCGCCACCTCGGAGACGATCGGTTCGCGGCCCAGCGTGACCGACAGCTCCCGGCGGACCCGGACCATCCGGTTGACCTGCTCGACCATGTGCACCGGGATGCGGATGGTGCGGGCCTGGTCGGCCATCGCCCGGGTGATCGCCTGCCGGATCCACCAGGTGGCGTAGGTGGAGAACTTGTAACCCTTCGCGTAGTCGAACTTCTCGACGGCGCGGATCAGGCCCAGGTTGCCCTCCTGGATCAGGTCGAGGAAGGCCATCCCCCGCCCGGTGTAGCGCTTGGCGATGCTGACCACCAGCCGCAGGTTCGCCTCCAGCAGGTGGTCCTTGGCGGCGCGTCCCTCCCGGGCGATCAGCGCGAGGTCGGCGTGCAGGTCGCCGGAGACGGGGGTGCACGTCGACAGCTTCTCCTCGGCGAAGAGCCCGGCCTCGATCCGCCTGGCCAGCTCCACCTCCTGGGCCGCGGTGAGCAGCTTCGTCCGGCCGATGCCGTTGAGGTAGGCCCGGACCAGGTCGGTGGAGACCCCGCGCTCGTCGGTGGCGTCGAGGTCGGTGAGGGCTTCGGTGCCGTGCTCGGCGTCGATGGTGGTGGCCGGGCGCGTCTTGTTATCGATCATCTGCAGGGCCATCTCTGTGTCTCCCCGTGTCCGCTTTCGTGTCGCGTACCGACGCCATCGGCCCCGGTGACGAACAGCTTTCCAACCGGGACGTGAAACGGGGGTGAGGTGATCGGGGAACCGACACCAATTCGGTCAGGTGCGGGGCTGGCCGTGGTGGGTCTTGCCAGGTCCGGTTACCGTGCCAGCGGTTGACCATGGTGGTCGGCACGCGAACAGGCAATGGAGGACGTGGTGGTCTTCAAGCGGCTCATGCAGTCGATGGGGGTGGGCGGTCCGTCGGTGGAGACCGTCCTCGCCAACCCGAACTGCCGTCCGGGCGGGGTGCTGGAGGGGCGGGTGCACGTGGCCGGCGGCGACCACGCCACCGACATCGAGTACGTGGCGCTCGGTCTGGTCACCCGGGTCGAGGTGGAGGGCGCCGACTCCGAGTACGAGACCACCCAGGAGTTCGCCCGGCAGCAGGTCACCGGCCCGTTCCGGCTGGAGGCGGGCCAGCGGTACGACATCCCGTTCCGGTTCGCCGTGCCGTGGGAGACCCCGCTGACCGACCTGTACGGCCACCGGCTGCACGGGATGACGATGGGGCTGCGTACCGAGCTGGAGGTGGCCCGCGCGGTCGACAAGGGTGACCTGGACGCGGTGTCGGTGCATCCGCTGCCGGCCCAGGAGCGGCTGCTGGAGGCGCTGCTGCGGCTGGGCTTCCGGTTCGCCCGCGCCGACGTCGAACGCGGCCACATCTACGGCGTACGACAGAGCCTGCCGTTCTACCAGGAGATCGAGTTCTACCCCGCCCCGCAGTACGCCGGGGCGATCAACCAGCTCGAGGTCACCTTCGTCACCGACCCGCACCAGATGCAGGTGGTGCTGGAGCTGGACAAGCGCGGCGGCCTGTTCACCGAGGGCCGGGACACCTTCGGTCGGTTCACCGTCGACCACGCCAACGCCGACCGCACCGACTGGGCCGCCCAGCTCGACGGCTGGCTCCGCCAGTCCCTCCAACGCCGAGGCCTCTTCTCCTGACCCACCCCGCCCCACCGCACCCCGCCTCCCGCCCTCGCCCCTCCTCTGCCCTGCCCCGCCTCGCCTCGCCCCGGTGATCAAGAGGTTTGCGTCATCCTGAAGATCAAACTTGACGCAAACCTCTTGATCACCGAGGCGGGCGCGGGGCGGGCAGGGCGGAGGGGGCGAGGGAGGCGACGGGGCTGGGGCGGGTGGCGGGGGTGGGAGGGGCGGGTCAGAGGTCCAGGAGGAGGGTGCGGGGGCCGATGTTGATGCTCTCGACGAGCATGTGGGCGCGGAAGCGGCCCGTCTCGACCGTCGCGCCCCGGGCACGCAGCGCCTCGACCACGGCGGTGACAAGTGGTTCGGCCACTTCGGCGGGGGCGGCGGCGGTCCAGCTCGGCCGACGGCCCCGGCGGGTGTCGCCGTAGAGGGTGAACTGGCTGACCAGCAGGATCGGGGCGCCGGTGTCGGCGGCACTGCGGTCGTCGTCGAGGATGCGCAGCTCGTGCACCTTGCGGGCCATCGTGCGGGCCAGCTCGGGGGTGTCGGTGTGGGTGACCCCGAGCAGCACCAGCAGGCCGTCGGTGATCGCGCCGACCACCTCGCCGTCGACGGTGACGCTGGCCCGGCCGACGGTCTGCACCACCGCCCGCATCAGTCGGTCACCGGCTCGACGATGCCCCGTTCGACCAGGTGCGCCACGATCGGGCCGGCCGCCTCGGCCAGCTCGTCGGTGGTGACGTCGTGCGCGGCGGCGAGCAGGGCGAGCTGGTCGCGCAGCGGCAATCGCCCGTCGCAGCCGCCGACCAGGGCCAGCACCAGCGGGTCGATCTCCTCGCTCCAGCGCAGCCCGTGCGGCATCGTCAGGACCTGCCGGTCCACCGACCAGCCCTCGTCGCCGATGGTCGCCTCCTGCCGCAGTTGCAGCCCCGGGGCGGCCCGGTAGCGGGCGTCGAGCACCCCGTCGGTGCCCCGGGCGCGCAGGAAGTCCTGCCGGTCGAACCAGGCGGCCACCTGGTCGCCGAGGGGGGCCTCGACCCGCTGGCGCAGATCCTCCACCCGGACAGCGGGATCGGTGTGTCCGCCCCGGCGCAGCGAGACGATGCCGAACCCGACCGCCTCGATCTTGTGCGCGTCGAACCAGTCCAGCCAGGCCGCCGCCCGGTGCGGGTCGGCCGCCTCGCCGACGTCGGTCAGCCACAGGTTGACGTACGCCATCGGGTCGGCGACCTCGCGTTGGATCACCCAGGCGTCCAGGCCGGTGCCGGCGAACCAGCCGGTCACCCGTTCCGCCCAGTCCTCCCCGGCGACGTGCACCCAGTTGGCCAGGTACTGCATGGTGCCGCCCTCGGTGAGCAGGCCCGGGGCGGCGGCGGCCAGTTCCGCGCCGATCGCGTCACCGACCCGGCCGGAGTCCCGGTAGACGTGGGTGGTGGTGCCCGGCCCGACCACGAACGGGGGGTTGCTGACCACCAGGTCGAACCGGCGGCCGGCCACCGGGGCGACCAGGTCGCCGCGGAGCAGTTCCCAGTCCTGCCCGTTGAGGGCGGCGGTGGTGGCGGCGAAGCGCAGCGCCCGCTGCGACACGTCGGTGGCGGTGACCCGCCGGGCCCGGGTCGCCAGGTGCAGGGCCTGCACACCGGAGCCGGTGCCGAGGTCCAGCGCGGTGTCCACCGGGCGGCGGACGGTCGCCCCGATCAGGGTCTGGGTGGCCCCGCCGATGCCGAGCACGTGTTCGCTGGGCAGCGGCCGGCCCGGGCGGGCGCTGGCCGGCACGTCGGCGAGCACCCACCAGTGGTCCCCGTACGGCTCCAGGTCGACCCCGGCGCGTAGCCCGTCGCCGGACGGCTCGACCAGGCCGGCGGCGACGGCCTCGGCGAGGTCGAGCGGGGCGAGCGCGGCGGCGACCGCCGACTCGGGCTCGGTCTGGTCGCAGACGAACACCCGGATCAGGGCGGCCAGCGGGTCCCGCTCCTCGGTGGCGCGCAGCGCGGCCCGGAAGTCGTTGCGGGCGACCCCGCCGGTGGCCTGCGGCCCGAGCCGGCCGGCGATGCCGTTGGCGGTGAAGTCGGCGCTGGTGAGCGCGGTGCGCAGCGCATCGACGCCGGCGGGGGAGAGCAGCATGTCGTAACGGTCCACCTCGTCATCCTGCCTGGCCGGGGGCCGGTGGTGGCGGGCACCCGTTGACTTCCATAACACCAGCTCAATCCCCCGGCCGTTATCTCTGTTACGTACGTCGATGTCTCGTTAGCATTCCCTCCAACATCCGTCGATGGGACGTTCGGACGGCCCCTGCCTGCCCGGACGGACCCGGTAGGGAGTTCAGACGATGTCCGACGTGTCCGTCCCCCGGCGTCGCGCGATCCGCGCGGTCGCCGTCGCGGCCGCCGCCGCGGCCCTCTCCGTCGCCGCGGGCGCCCCCGCCCTCGCCGCCCCCACCGGCCAGATCCGCTACGCCTCCGCCCCGGACGCGATCAGCGGCAGCTACCTGGTCGTGCTGAAGGGCGAGGCCGTCGGCGCCGCCAACAGCCGCACCGCCCGGACCGCCGTGCCGGACCGCGCCGCCAGCCTCACCAAGCGGTACGGCGGCAACGTCGCCGACGTCTACAGCGCCGCGCTCACCGGGTTCAGCGCCAAGATGAGCGCCAGTCAGGCCCGCCGGCTCGCCGCCGACCCGTCGGTGGCCTACGTCGAGCAGGACCGGGTGATGACCGTCCAGGCGACCCAGACCAACCCGCCGTCCTGGGGCCTGGACCGCATCGACCAGCGCAACCTGCCGCTGAACTCCAGCTACACCTACCCGAACACGGCCACCAACGTGCGGGCGTACATCATCGACACCGGCATCCGGACCACCCACACCGACTTCGGCGGCCGGGCCACCTGGGGCACCAACGCGGTCGACTCCAACAACACCGACTGCAACGGCCACGGCACCCACGTCGCGGGCACCGTCGGCGGCACCAAGTACGGGGTGGCCAAGGGCGTGCAGCTGGTCGCGGTGAAGGTGCTCAACTGCCGGGGTCGCGGCAGCACCACCGCCGTGGTCAACGGCATCAACTGGGTGACCGCCAACGCGGTCAAGCCGGCGGTGGCCAACATGAGCCTCGGCGGCGGGGCCAGCACCGCCATCGACAACGCGGTGGCCAGCTCGATCAGCTCGGGCATCACGTACGCGCTGGCTGCCGGCAACTCCAGCGCCGACGCCTGCAGCTCCTCCCCGGCACGGGTCGCCTCGGCGATCACCGTCGGCGCCACCACCAACACCGACGCGCGGGCCTCCTACTCCAACTACGGCACCTGCGTCGACCTGTTCGCGCCGGGCTCGAACATCACCTCGTCCTGGAACACCAACGACACCGCCACCAACTCGATCAGCGGCACCTCGATGGCGTCCCCGCACGTCGCCGGTGCCGCCGCCCTGGTCCTGTCGGCCAACCCCTCGTACACCCCGGCGCAGGTCGCCAGCTCGCTGACCGGCAGCGCCACCCCGAACGTGGTGACCAGCCCCGGCTCGGGGTCGCCGAACCGGCTGCTCTACGTCGTGAACTGACGCCTTCGGGCACCGACGGCCCGGTGGACACCCGTGTCCACCGGGCCGCGCTGTGTCCACCGGGCCGCTTTGCGCCCGGACGCCTCCCGCCCGGCGGGCCGGAGGCGGATGTCGGTCGGGCGGACGGCCGGGACGGGCAGGATGGGGGCATGACGCTCTCGTTGCCCATCGACGGCGAGGCCAACCGGCTGCTGGAGCGCAGCCCACTGGCCCTGCTGACCGGGATGCTGCTCGACCAACAGGTGCCGATGGAGAAGGCGTTCTCCTCGCCGTACGTGCTCGCCCAGCGGCTGGGGCACGACCCGGAGGCCCGGGAGTTGGCCGACTACGACCCGGCGGAGCTGGTCGAGGTCTTCGCCCGGCCACCCGCGCTGCACCGGTTCCCGAAGGCGATGGCCGGCCGGGTGCAGGAGTTGTGCCGGGTGCTGGTCGACCGGTACGCCGGCGACGCCGGCCGGCTCTGGGCGGACGTCGGCGACGGGCGGGAACTGCTGCGCCGCATCGCCGACCTGCCCGGCTTCGGCACCCAGAAGGCGCAGATCTTCGTCGCCCTGCTCGGCAAGCGGTACGACGTGCGCCCCGACGGCTGGCGGGAGGCCGCCGGCGGGTACGGCGGCCCGGACACCTTCCGCTCGGTCGCCGACGTCACCGACGCGGAGTCGCTGCGCCGGGTGCGCGAGTACAAGCAGCAGGTGAAGGCGGCGGCGAAGGCGGACAGGGGCTGACGCAACCGGAACCGGGTCGGTTCGTTGAGATCCGCGACAGCGGCGACGGGTGGACGATGGCGGACGAGCGGGGGGCGGCGCTGCTGCGCGGCGGGCTGAGCTCACCCCGGACCACCTTCCTGGAGCTCTTCTTCGACCTGGTGTTCGTCTTCGCGTTGACCCGGGTGTCCCAGCGGATCATCGACGACCTGAGCGTCGTCCGTCAGGATCTGCTGGCCGAGATCACCCAGACCCTGGTGATCTTTCTGGCCTTCTGGGCGGTCTGGACGTTCACCGCCTGGGTCACCAGCCGGTACGAGCCGGAGCGTCCGGAGATCCAGTTCGTGGTGGTCTACTCGATGCTGGGCAGCATGGTGATGGCGGTCGCCGCCCCACGGGCCTTCGACAGCCGGGGGCTGGCCTTCGCCCTCGCGTTCGTGGCGGTGCAGGTGGGGCGACCGCTCTTCCTCACGCTGGCGTTGCGGGGGCATCCACGACGCCTGGTCACCGTGCGGGTGGTGGCCTGGGCGGTGATGAGCGCGGTGCCCTGGGTGCTCGGCGCGGTGTTCACCGGGCCGTGGCGGCTGGCCTGCTGGTCGTTGGCCGTCGTCGTCGACTACGCCGGGCTGATGTTCGGCTGGCCGGTGCCCCGGCTCGGCGCGACCCGCACCTCCACCTGGGCGGTGCTGGGGGAGCATCTGGCCGAGCGTTACCAGCAGTTCTTCCTGATCGCCCTCGGCGAGAACATCCTCATCATCGGGCTGTCCTTCAGCGGGTACAGCTTCTCCGGGGCCAGCTCGGGGGCCTTCCTGCTGTCCTTCGTCACCACCGTGCTGCTCTGGCGGATCTATTTCCACCGGGCGGGTCACCTGCTCACCGAGGCGATCCGGGTGGCCGACCGGCCCGGCCGGCTGGGGGAGTCGGTGAGCTGGACCCACCTGGTGATCGTCGCCGGGGTGCTGGCCACGGCCGTCGGCTACGAGCTGGCGATCGTGCACCCGTACCAGCGCACCGAACCGTCCTGGGCGGTCTTCATGATGGGCGGCCCGGCGGTCTTCCTGGTCGCCCGCGCCCGCTTCGAGTACGAGATCTTCGGGCGGGTCTCCCGGTCCCGGGTCGTCGGGGTGCTCGCCCTGGCCGCGCTGGTGCCCGTCGTGACCCGGACGGCGACCGTGGTGGCACTGGCCGCAGCGGCCGCCGTGCTGGCGGCGATCACCGTCGCCGACTACCGCCGGGCGTATGGGCAGGCCCCGGAGCAGCCCCACCCGGCCCTGTGAGCCGGGCCGGTCAGGCGGCGGTGGGGCGGGACAGCGAGGCGAGCGCCCGGCGTACGTCGGCGAGCGAGACGGTGGCCGAATCGTCCAGGTCGGCCAGGCCGGCCTCGATCCACTGCCGCATCAGGGTGGTGACGCCGATGCCGCGCGCCTCGGCCGCCGCCCGGACCCGGTCGTAGGTGTCCATCGGCAGGCGTACCGAACGGCTGACCATCGGTACGTCGGTGTCGGGGGCGGGCAGTTCCACCGGCTGACTGTCGTCGATCAGCTCGGCGAACGTGTCGTCGCCGCCGTGGAATCGCTTGATGGCCTCGTCACGGTTCATCGCCGTCGCCTCCTCTATCGGCGCGTTCTCCGCACGGTCTCGTCGTAGCGCTTGGCCTCGACGTCGCTCAGGTCGCGGGCGGAGAGGACGTCCCAGTCGTGGTCGGTGCCGTCGGCCTCGGCGAGCAGGACGGCCAGCCGCCGGCCGCGACCGCTCGCCGCGTAGACGACCGTCAGGTCCTCGCCGAGGTGCCGGATCACCCGGCGGGTGCTGTGCAGCGCCTCCCAGACTTCCCCGGGGGTGACGTCGTAGACCCGCAGGTTGGCCAACGCCTCCTCGGTGAAGCTGAACCGGCTGCCCACCGCCGGAGCGTACCACGGACGTAACACGATTCCGGTATGCGTCGATTTTCGCTGATCAAGGTGATGCGGTGACAGGATGGTGGGTAATCCCCTCAGGAGGTCCATGGTGAAGCGTCAGGCGTACCAGCCGATTCTGATCACCGACGCCTCGCGCAGCCAGGACGACCAGCTCACCAGCCGACAGAAGCGGTACGTGCTGATGATGGGCATCCGGGTGGCCTGCGTGATCGCCGGAGCGGTACTGGTCGGCACGAAGGCCCCGCTGCTCTGGCTCTGGCTGCCCCTGGTGGCGCTGGGCATGATCCTCATCCCCTGGCTGGCGGTGCTGCTCGCCAACGACCGCCCGCCCAAGGAGGAACACCGGCTGGCCACCAGGTTCCAGCCCCGGCACCGCGACGAGACCCCGCCGATGAGCCTCACCGCCGAGGAACGCCCGCACCGGATCATCGACGCCGAACCCTGACGGGGCCGGCCGGTGCGGGCGTGGCCGGCACCGTTACCCGCCGGTCGCCTCCGGCCGGGCACCCACCATCGAGACCGCCAGGGCGCCCAGGTCGGCGGCCCGGGTCAACGCGGCCCTCGGGGTCGCGCCGGTGGTCCAGGCGGTGAGCAGGCCGGCCGCGAAGGCGTCCCCGGCCCCGGTGACGTCCACCACGGCGACCCGCAACGACGGCGTCACCCCGACGGTGGCCCGCCGGTCCACCCAGATCGCGCCCGCCCCGCCCCGCTTGACCACCACCCGACGGGCCGCCGCCGACAACGCCCGTGCCTGGGCCGCCGGATCCAACCCGCCGGCCAGCACCCCCGCCTCGTCCGCGTTGACCAGCAGCAGGTCGACGTCGCGTACCCAGGACAGGAAGGCCGCCGCACCGATGCGCCGCAGCGGCGCGGCGGAGGCGGCGTCGACGCTGGTGGTCAGCCCGCGCTCGCGGGCGGCGGCCAACGCGCGCAGTCCGGCCGGTCGCGACCCGGCGTCCAGCAGGCAGTACGCGGACAGGTGCAGGTGGGTGGCGTCGGGCAGCGCCGCCAGGGACCGGTCCACATGGTCGGCGGTCAGCCGCAGGTTCGCCCCCCGCTCGGTGACCATGGTCCGCTCGTCGGCGGTGGCCAGCACGATCACCGTTCCCGTGGTGGCCTGCGGGTGCACCTCGACCGCGCAGTCCACCCCCGCCCGTTGCAGCTCGGCCACCCGGTCCCGGCCGGCGCTGTCGTCGCCGACCGCCCCGACCAGCGTCACCGGCGCGTGCTGGGCGGCGATCCAGGCGGCGGTGTTGGCCGCCTGCCCGCCGCCGGTGACCTTGATGGTCGCCGGGGTGTCCGAGCCGGTGGCCAGCGCTCCGGCCAGCACGGCGACCACGTCGGTGATCAGGTCGCCGACCACCACGATCCGACCGGGAGCGGTCATGCGGCGGCGCGTCCGGCCGCCGCGACCGCGATCCGGGCGGCCAGGTCGGCGTTGCGCAGGATGATCCGGACGTTGACCGCCAGGCTGGCGCCCTCCGTGGCCGAGTGGAAGTAGGCCAGCAGGAAGGGGGTGACCGCCTTGCCGGTGACGCCCTCGCGGCCCAACCGGGCCAGACCCTCGGCGAGGGTGCGGTCGTGCAGCGCCGGGTCGAGTTGCTCGTCGACCGGGAGCGGGTTGGCCACGATCAGGCCGCCGCCGTGCACCCCGTGCTGCTCGCGGGCGGCGAGCACCGCGGCGACCTGCTCGGGGGAGTCCACCGACCAGTCCAGGTCGAACCCGGACTCGGTCAGGTAGAAGCCGGGGAAACGCCGGGTACGGTAGCCGACCACCCCGACGCCGAGGGTCTCCAGCCGCTCCAGGGTCGCCCCGACGTCGAGGATCGACTTGACCCCGGCGCAGACCACCGTGATCGGGGTACGCGCCAGGGTGACCAGGTCGGCCGACTCGTCGAAGGTCTGTGCCGCCTCCCGGTGCACCCCGCCCAGGCCACCGGTGGCGAAGACGCCGATCCCCACGGCGGCGGCCACCGCGCTGGTGGCGGCCACGGTGGTGGCCCCGTCGGCACCGGTGGCGGCGGCCACGGCGAGGTCGCGGACGGAGAGCTTCGCCACCGGATCGACGGTGGCGAGCCGGGTCAGCTCGGCGTCGTCGAGGCCGACGACGAGTTCGCCGGCGATCATGCCGATGGTGGCCGGGACGGCCCCGGCGTCGCGTACCGTCTGCTCGATCTGCCGGGCGACCCGCAGGTTGTCCGGTCGGGGCAGACCGTGCGAGACGATCGTGCTCTCCAGGGCGACGACGGGACGGCCGTCACGCAGGGCTTCGTCGACCTCGGTACCGGGCCGGATGTGAAAGGTGGTCACGTCAGCTACCGTAACTGGCCGCCGTCGGGGTGGGCTGCGGTGGACCGGACCCGGCCGACCTGCCAAACTTGTGCAGTTGGAGGTGTGACTGTGAGTACCGAGGTTCTTGAGCGTCCCGAGTTGAAGGACGCCGACACGGGTCCCGAGATGTTCCATTACGTACGCAAAGAGAAGATCGCCGAGAGTGCCGTGATGGGCACCTACGTGGTGGCGCTCTGCGGCGAGACCTTCCCGGTGACCAAGGCCGCCAAGCCCGGCTCGCCGGTCTGCCCGAAGTGCAAGGAGATCTACGACTCGTACCGCGAGTGATCCGGGCGGTCCGCCGGACCGCCCCCGTAACCTTCGGCGGTGTGACCACCTCCACCGCCCTGCTCCTGGCCGACCTGACCGGGGTGGCCGTCTTCGCCGCCTCCGGCGCCTCGGCGGCGGTGGCGAAGCGGCTCGACCTGTTCGGCGTCGTCTTCGTCGGGTTCGTCGCCGCGCTGGGTGGTGGGATCTTCCGCGACCTGGTCATCGACGAGGTCCCGCCGCTCGCCTTCGCCGACTGGCGCTACGCCGCCACCGCCGCGGTCACCGCCAGCGCCGTGTTCTGGCTGCACCCGCAGCTCGCCCGGCTGCGCACCACCGTGCTGGTGCTCGACGCCGCCGGGCTCGGCCTGTTCACCGTCACCGGCACGCTCAAGGCGCTCGACGCCCGGGTGCCGGCGGTCGGCGCGGTGGTGATCGGCATGCTCACCGCGATCGGCGGCGGGCTGGGCCGGGACCTGCTCACCGCCGAGATCCCGGTGGTGCTGCGCCGGGAGATCTACGCCGTCGCCGCACTCGCCGGCTCGATCATGGTGGTGCTGCTGTCGGCGCTGGGATACGCCGGAGCGGGCGGGCTGACCGCGGCGGCGCTGCTGGTCTTCGTGCTGCGCCTGGTGGCGCTGCGGCGACGGTGGTCGGCGCCGGTGGCGACGATGCGTCCGCCGGAGACCGGCCTCGGTCGTCCACCCCGCTGACCGGCGGCGGGACCGGTCGGCGTGGTGTCGGCTGGGGTTGCCGGGCCCGGCTGGTTATGCTGGGCCGGCCTTCGCGGCATGCTCTGCGCGGAGGCGTTTTCATGGGCGGCGGTACCGTGGCCCTCGGCCCGGATCCGCCTCGTGCGGTCGGAGAGGAGCCTCGGGTGGCACCCCGGTTGCCGGCGTTGGAGACGTTCCCGCCCCTGCGCGCCTGGCAGCGCAAGGCGATGGTGGAGTACCTGCGCCGTCGTACCGAAGACTTCACCGCGGTCGCCACCCCCGGTGCCGGCAAGACCACCTTCGCCCTGCGGATCGCCGCCGAGCTGCTGGTCGACGGCACCATCGAGGCGGTCACCGTGGTCGCCCCCACCGAGCACCTGAAGACCCAGTGGGCGCAGGCCGCCGCCCGGGTCGGCATCCAGCTCGACTCCGCGTTCCGCAACGCCGACCTGCACTCCGCCGCCGACTTCCACGGCGCGGTCGTCACCTACGCCCAGGTCGGGATGGCCCCCCAGGTGCACCGGCGGCGCACCATGACCCGCCGCACCCTGGTCATCCTCGACGAGATCCACCACGCCGGGGACTCCCGCTCCTGGGGCGACGGGGTCAAGAACGCCTTCGAACCCGCGGTACGCCGGCTGATGCTCACCGGTACGCCGTTCCGCTCCGACGACAACCCGATCCCGTTCGTCACCTACGAGCGCGGCGGCGACGGGCTGCTGCGGTCCCGCGCCGACTCGGTCTACGGCTACTCCGACGCGCTGCGCGACGGCGTCGTGCGCCCGGTGCTGTTCCTGGCGTACTCGGGGGAGACCCGCTGGCGTACCAACGCCGGGGACGAGTTGGCGGCGCGGCTCGGCGAGCCGATGACCCAGGACCTGATCGCCCAGGCCTGGCGGACCGCACTCGACCCGGCCGGGGACTGGATGCCGCAGGTGCTGCGGGCGGCCGACGCCCGGCTGACCGTGCTGCGCAACGCCGGGATGGCCGACGCCGGTGGCCTGATCATCGCCAGCGACCAGCAGAACGCCCGCTCGTACGCGAAGCTGATCGAACAGGTCACCGGGGAGAAGGCCACCGTGGTCCTCTCCGACGACCAGGGCGCGTCCGCCCGGATCGCGACGTTCGCGGCGTCCGAGCAGCGGTGGCTGGTGGCGGTCCGGATGGTCTCCGAGGGCGTCGACATCCCCCGGCTGGCGGTCGGGGTGTACGCCACCAGCGCCAGCACCCCGCTGTACTTCGCGCAGGCCATCGGCCGGTTCGTCCGGGCCCGCCGCCCCGGCGAGACCGCCTCGGTGTTCGTGCCGAGCGT
Source organism: Micromonospora sp. WMMD730 (assembly GCF_049178955.1). Classification (NCBI taxonomy): domain Bacteria; kingdom Bacillati; phylum Actinomycetota; class Actinomycetes; order Micromonosporales; family Micromonosporaceae; genus Micromonospora; species Micromonospora sp. WMMD730. The sequence goes on along the minus strand of NZ_JBMHML010000002.1, from coordinate 5,469,305 downwards.
GCCGCACCTGCTCGGCCTGGCCAGCGAGATGGAGGCCGAGCGGGACCACGTGCTCGGCAAGCCCAAGGACCGCGAGGGCTTCGACGACGACCTGCTGGAGCGGGCCCAGCGCGACGAGCAGGCCAGCGGCGAGCTGGAGAAGCGGTTCACCGCGCTGTCCGCGACCGCCGAACTGGACCAGGTGATCTTCGACGGGGCGTCCTTCGGCACCGCCGCCCAGGCCGGCACCCCGGAGGAGGAGGAGTACCTGGGGCTGCCCGGTCTGCTCACCGCCGACCAGGTGTCGCTGCTGTTGACCAAACGGCAGGCCGACCAGCTCGCCGCGCAGCGGCGTCGGGCGGCCGTCCAGGCCGCTGAGCCGGCCGCTGCGGCCCCGGCGGCGCCCGCCGTACCTCTGAGTGCCGCCCAGCGTCGGGTGGCGCTACGGCGTCAACTGAACGCTCTGGTGGCCGCTCGGCACCACCGTACGGGCCTGCCCCACGGCAAGATCCACGCCGAGCTGCGCCGACTCTGCGGTGGCCCGCCCAGCGCCCAGGCGACCATCGAACAGCTCGAAGAACGCATAGCCACCGTCCAGACCCTCTGACGGCCCCCGTTCCCTCCCGCCCTCCCGTCCCGTTCTCCCCGGCCCCGGATCCCCCGGCTTTTGCCGGTGATCAAGAGGTTCGGGTCGGAAATCGGTGGGATGGTGACGCGAACCTCTTGATCACCGGTCCGGTGGCGGGGGAAGCCGAGGGCGGGGAGGGGTGGGGGAGTGGGTGCAGCCGGGAACGGCCGGGCGGAGGCACCCTGTGGGTGCCTCCGCCCGGCTGCGTCGTCGTAGGGGTTCGGGTCAGTTCGCCATCAGATCGGCGCCTCGCCAGCTGAACTCCGGGTCCGTCGCGAACTTCACCGTGATCTTCACGAGATCCTCGGCGTACTTGTTCGCGTGGTGCCCACAGAACACCAACTCGCTCCCACCCGCCAGAGTGATACGGAGCTTGCCGGCAGCATTGCAGCGGTCGCACCGTTCATCGGCGGCTGGGGGAGCCACCGTTTCGGGCGGCGGCGTGAGGGTCGGGGTCATCGCCTTCCTCCTCTGGTCGTCACCGATGAACACTCTCTTCGGTCGTTGCTCACTCATCGTGCAACACCCTTACCGGGCCCCGCCTTCCCAGTGTGCCCGCGGGGGACCGAGGTCACACCTGGCGGGAAGGACAGTGTGCCGTGCACCCAGGGTGCCACGTCAACGATCACAAACACGTATTGGACGGGTCACCATCGCATGTTCTACGCCTGGTGATCAAACCGACACGACGGGTTGACGCGACCGGCTCAGTCCAGGTAGTCCCGGAGGACCTGGGAGCGCGACGGGTGCCGGAGCTTGGACATCGTCTTGGACTCGATCTGCCGGATCCGCTCCCGGGTCACCCCGTAGACCTGACCGATCTCGTCGAGGGTACGCGGCTGGCCGTCGGTCAGGCCGAAACGCAGCCGGACCACCCCCGCCTCCCGCTCGGAGAGCGTCTGCAGGACCTGCTGGAGCTGGTCCTGCAGCAGGGAGAACGAGACGGCGTCGACCGCGACCACGGCCTCCGAGTCCTCGATGAAGTCACCGAGCTGGCTGTCACCCTCGTCACCGATGGTCTGGTCGAGCGAGATCGGCTCCCGAGCGTACTGCTGGATCTCCAGCACCTTCTCGGGTGTGATGTCCATCTCCTTGGCCAGCTCCTCCGGGGTGGGCTCACGGCCCAGGTCCTGGAGCAGCTCGCGCTGGATGCGGCCGAGCTTGTTGATCACCTCGACCATGTGCACCGGGATGCGGATGGTGCGGGCCTGGTCGGCCATCGCCCGGGTGATCGCCTGCCGGATCCACCAGGTGGCGTACGTGGAGAACTTGTAGCCCTTGGTGTAGTCGAACTTCTCGACGGCGCGGATCAGGCCGAGGTTGCCCTCCTGGATCAGGTCGAGGAAGGCCATCCCCCGCCCGGTGTACCGCTTGGCCAGCGAGACGACCAGCCGGAGGTTCGCCTCCAGCAGGTGGTTCTTGGCGCGCTCGCCGTCCCGGGAGATCCAGAGCAGGTCGCGCTGCATGTCGCGGGTCAGCTTCTCCTCGCCGTCGTCGGCGGCACGCAGCCGCTCGGCGGCGTAGAGCCCGGCCTCGATCCGCTTGGCCAGCTCGACCTCCTGCTCGGCGTTGAGCAGCGGAACCTTGCCGATCTGCTTGAGGTAGGCCCGGACCGAGTCGGCGGAGGCGGTGAGTTCGGCGTCCCGACGGGCCTGCTTGAGCGCCTCGGACTCCTCGTCGTCCCACTCGAAGTCGTTGTCGGTGGCGGAGGCGGCGGCGTCGGTCTCGGCGGCCCGGGTCAGCTCGGCCGGCTCCTCCACCACCACGTCCTCGATCTCCGCAGCCAGCTGCTCGGGATCGATCTCGCCCTCGGCGCCCTCGCCCTTGGCCTTCGTGGCGGCCTTGCCGGCCCCGGCGGCGGCCACCGTCGCCTTGGTGGCCCGGGTCGACTTCGTCGCCTTGGCGGCCGGCATGGCGGCCTTCGCGGCCACCCCGGTGGCGGTGGCCGCCTTACGCGGGGCCGCCTTGCGCGGGGCGGGCGCGGTGGCCTCCTCGGCGGCGGGTGCCTGCTTCGGGGCCGGCGCGACCGCCTTCTTGGTGGTCTTGGCGGTGGTGGCCCGCGAGGCCGGTGTGGCCGACCGGGCGGCGGCCACCCGGCGGGGGCGGGTGCTGGCGGAGCCGTCGACCACCACGGTGACGCCCGCCTCGGAGAGCGCCCGCAGGATCTTCTTGGCCTGGGCCGGGGTCACCTCGGCGGATTCGACGGTGCGCGCGAGCTGGGCCGACGTCAACTGACCACCGGCGCTCTGGGCGTGGGCGATCAGGGTGTCGGTGAGCGAGCGAACGTCGGCGCCGGGCTGGCGGGGTTCTGTCACGAATGACCTTCCGGAGGCGAAGAGCGAGCACGGCCGGAGTCGTCCGGCGCAGCGTGGCATGCCGTGCCGTCGACGTCGTTGAGTGGCCCCCGTGTCCCGGGCCGGCTGTGCGGCGGTGGTCCGTGGCGCGTGGGCAGGGTGAATTGTAACCCCGGTTGGCGCGATCATCCTGCGGCGCACGGCAACCGGCCGTCTGTACCACCGGTTCGGCACGGATGTCGACTTTGCGGCCAGCTTATCGACCCGTCCCGCCGGTCGGTCGGTCGACGCCGGAAACCGCCTGTCGCACCGGGTGCGTCCGGCCGCGACGGCGCCTGCCTATGCTGTCCGGACGAGATCGACGACGCGCGGCGGGGCACGCGCCGCGCCGGACGGCGGGGGCGGGACGCGGTCGGCTCCCGACCGGTACGCCCGGTGCGCGCCCGGCGGCCGCGAAGGGGGCAGGGTTCGATGACGGGTTCGACGCCCACCGCGCGGGAACTGCTCGGGATCGCCGTCGAGGTGGCCCGGGAGGCGGCCGACACGGCGGCCCGGATGCGGGCCGAGGGGGTCTCGGTCGCGGCGACCAAGAGCACCGCCACCGACGTCGTCACCGCCGCCGACCGGGCGGTGGAGCGGCAGGTCGTGGCAGCCCTGCGCGCGGCCCGACCGGCCGACGTGGTGTACGGCGAGGAGTACGGCGGCGCCGAGGCCGGCGCGGACGGCGTGCGCTGGATCGTCGACCCGATCGACGGCACGGTGAACTACCTGTACGGGCTGCCGTACTGCGCGGTCTCGCTCGCCGCTGAGGTGGGCGGCCGGGTGGTCGCCGGGGTGGTGCGCAACGTCGCGACCGGCGAGGAGTGGACCGCCACCGCCGGTGGTGGGGCCTGGCGCGACGGCCAGCGGCTGCGCTGTTCCACGGAGACGGAGCTGGGGCAGGCGTTGGTCGCCACCGGGTTCGGCTACGACGCCGGCCGCCGCCGGCACCAGGCCAGGGTGGTCGCCGAGCTGATCGGGGACGTGCGGGACATCCGGCGGATGGGGGCGGCGGCGCTGGACCTGTGCCTGGCCGCCGAGGGGCGGTTGGACGCCTACTACGAGAAGGGGCTGGCCGCCTGGGACCTGGCCGCGGGCGGGCTGGTCGCCGCGGAGGCCGGGCTGCGGGTGACCGGTCTGAACGGTCGTCCGGCCGGCCCCGACCTGGTCATCGCGGCCCCACCGGCGCTCTTCACGCCGCTGCACACCCGGCTGGCCGCGCTGGACGCCTCCGGCGGTCCCTGAACGCTCCCCGGCCGGCCGCCACCCGGCTGCCGGAGCATGGCGCGACAGCCGGGTGGCAGCCGGGGAACGGCGGTGGGGCCGGGCGGTCGCCGGGGGTGGCGGGACCGGTTACTTGTCCTCCACCGGCATCGGGCAGGAGCCCTCCGGTGCGACCGGCGCGCCCAGGTCGCCGAGGGACTGGTTGACCTCGGTGGTGGTGGCCAGCTGCTGGAAGCTGTCGCCCAGCACCACGTCGACCGTGTCGTCCTGGCGCTTGGGGTCGTAGTCGCGTTCGGCGTTGTTGAGGAAGAAGGCGCGCAGCAGGTGCGCCGAGCCGACCCCCTTGGGGCCGAACCGCAGCAGCGCGACGCCGTCGAAGTGCTTGGGGGCGTTGCCCTCCTTCTTGACCTGGAACTTCCGGTTGCGGAAGTCGTCGCCCACGCTGCTGGCCAGGCCCGGCTCGCCGGTGCCGTTCAGGATGTTGATCTTGACATCCTTGTACGTGCGCAGGGACAGGTCGGCCAGCGGCCAGCCCTCGGGGCAGCCCTTGGCGTTGGCACCGCTGCCCTGGGTGTCGCGGACCACGGCGACGATGACGATGACCAGGGCGACGACCGCCAGCAGGCCGACGACAACGAGTGCTCGCACTCGCGCAAAGCTCATCTGGGTGCTCCCCGGACAGTGGGTGGTGGCGGCGAACGTCGGCGTCGGCCGGCGCCGTCGGCCGTCGAGTACGCCGCTGAGGTTAACGGTTGTCCGGCGGACGCGTGGAAACAGTCCGACATGCCGGCGCGCCAACCGGGAACGGGGTACTACTACCCCTATCTTCGTGTCGCCTGAGTCACATTGGGAACATCTTGGGCCGCTGGGGCGTACATGTCTGCCGCGAGGGCGGTATACATGCCTCGCCCGGTAGGGGGTAAGGTACCGCGCTCGTCGGGTCCTGCCCCCGGCGACCTTGATCCAGAGGCCGTCGGGTCGGGCGACCGACACACATTGGTGGCCGGCCAGTGGGAACCGAAACAGCGTCGCCCGGCGTTACAACCGGAAGCGACAACATCGATATGGGAGAGTGAAACCGATGGCCACCGACTACGACGCCCCGCGTCGCGACGAGGTCGACCTCGGCGAGGACAGCCTGGAAGAGCTCAAGGCCCGGCGGGTCGACTCACAGTCGGGCGCCGTGGACGTCGACGAGGCCGAGGTGGCCGAGAGCTTCGAGCTGCCCGGCGCTGACCTGGCCGACGAGGAGCTGACCGTGAAGGTCCTCCCGATGCAGCAGGACGAGTTCCGGTGCGGACGCTGCTTCCTGGTGCACCACCGCAGCCAGTTGGCGGTCGAGCGCAACGGCGACCTGATCTGCCGCGAGTGCGTCTGAGCACCCACCACACCAGCGGCGGCCTCCTTGCGGGGCCGCCGCTGCCCGAGCCGCCGTGCGGGTACGGCGGGTTACTGCTTGACTCGTGGTAGGCGCGTCCACCGGACCGGTGGACACCACGGGAGGGGCAGACGGATGAACGAGCACGGCGGGTCCGATCCGGACGGTCCGAAGTCCGACGTCGGCCCGCCCGTCGTCGTTCCCGGAGACGGGCGGGCCGGCACCGATCCGACCGCCCCGCCCGGCACCGATCCGACGCTGATGGTCGGGGACACCCCGGCCGATGCCGGGGCGGTCACCGCCGCCGGCGACGAGCTGGGTGCCACGGTGGCGGCGCTGACCGCCGACGACATCGCGCCCGCCCGCCGTCGGCAACTGCTCGCCCGGCTGGTCGGGCAGGCCCGGGGCCGGGGGATCGCCGACCTGTTCAAGCCACGGGCGGCGCTGCGCTGGATGACCGACACGGTCGCCGACGTTGCGCCGCACATCCCCGTCCGGGACCTGGCGACGCTGCGGCGGCACTTCCCCGGCCTGGACGACGAGGCGCTCGCCGACCGGCTGGTCCGCAACGCCACCCGGGCCACCGCCGGGGTGGGCGCGGCCGGAGGCGGCGTCGCCGCGGTGGAGTGGGCGGTCGCCCCGACCCTGCTGTCCGCGCCGGTGCTGCTCGCCGCCGAGACGGTGGCCGTGGTGTCGATCGAACTCAAGCTGATCGGCGAGCTGCACGAGATCTACGGCGCACCGCTGCCCACCGGAGGCACCCCCCGGACCATCGCCCTGGTCCAGTCCTGGGCCAGCCAGCGGGGGATCAACCCGATGATGCCGGGTGTCGGGGTGAGCGCGGTGCTCGGCACCGCCGCCCGCAAGGAGCTGCGGGACACGCTGCTCAAGCGATTCGGCCGCAACCTGACCACGCTGGGCCCGTTCCTCACCGGGGCGGCCGTGGCCAGCTACCTCAACCGTCGGGCCACCCGGTCCCTGGCCGACCAGCTCCGCCGCGACCTGCGCAGGCAGCGCCGGGAGCTGCCCGGCGGGCCACCCGCCCTGCCTGCCCCCGGCAAGTCCTGACCCGGCCAGCCCCGACGTCGAACCGCCCCGAACCGACCCCGGCCGACCGGTCCGGGCGGCGCGTCGGGCCTCGCTCAGGCCGTGTCGCGGGCGGCCAGCAGGGCGGCGGCCAGCTCGGTCGGTCGGCGGGAACTCACCACCCAGAACGGGGTGGGGTCGTCCGGATCGTCGAGCACCACCTGCACCGCGCCGCCGATCCAGGGCCGCTGCACCACGAAGGCCAGCGGGTCCGCGCCCACCCCGAGCACCTCGCGCCGGCCACCGGCGTCGAGCGGGACGGCGTCGGCGACGTACCGGACGGGCAGGTGGGCGTCGTCGACCCACAGCTCACCGTCGGCGACCGCGACCCGGACCCGGCCCAGCCACCACAACCCGGCCAGGGTGGCCGGCAGCAGCAGCGCGAAGGGCAGCCAGGCGCGTATCCCGCCGGCGCCCATCCACAGCTCGACCGCGGCGAACCCGGCCAGGGCCACCCCGGCTGCCCAGCACCACCAGGGCAGGCCCAGCCGCTCGGAGTACGCCGGGACGGCCGCGACGTGCGGGGTCGGCGACGACGGGGAAGGCGACAGGCTCACACCTCGAGGGTACGGAACACGACGGGCGGTCGACCCGGCAGGATGGCAGGGCACCCCGTGAACGTCGACGGAAGAGGCAGACCCGTGACCCACGCCGTACCCGTGCCCGTCCGGCAGCTCGATCCGGAGCTGCCGCTGCCCGCGTACGCCCATCCGGGCGACGCCGGTGCCGACCTGGTGGCCGCCGCGGACGTCGAGTTGCCCCCCGGCGGCCGGGCCCTGGTCCCCACCGGCGTGGCGCTGGCCCTGCCGGAGGGCTACGTCGGCCTGGTCCACCCACGCTCCGGGTTGGCCGCCAGGCTCGGCGTGACGGTGCTCAACGCGCCCGGTACGGTCGACGCCGGCTACCGGGGTGAGATCCTGGTCAACCTGATCAACCACGATCGGGACGCACCGGCGAAGATCTCCCGTGGCGATCGCATCGCGCAACTCGTTGTCCAGCGGGTGGAGCGGGCCGATTTCCAGCCGGCGGCGGTGCTGCCCGGGTCCCGACGGGGGACCGGCGGACACGGGTCGACCGGTGGCCACGCCGGGCTCGTGCCCCCGCCCGGTGGCCCGACCCGGGCGGCGGACACCGATCGGGTCGGCGAACGGACGGAAGAGGTGGCAGGGTGAGTGCGAACAGCGGAGGGTGGGCGCAGTGATCTTCTCCCGAAAGCGGGCCGACAACGGGCGGCACGCCCGTGACGAGCGGGCCGGCGGCCCCGACGCGTACGAGACGGCGGGCCCGGCCCGTGGCCCGTACGACGTCGCCGAGGCACCGGACGACGTGCAGCGCCTCGACCTGGGCAGCCTGCACATCCCGGCGGTGCCCGGGGTCGAGGTGCGGGTGCAGGCCGACCCGCAGGGCGTCGTCCAGCAGGTGGTGCTCGTCCACGGGGACAACGCCCTCCAGCTCGGTGTCTTCGCCGCGCCCCGCTCCGAGGGCATCTGGGACGAGGTGCGCGACGAGATCCGGCAGTCGCTGATCGCCGACGGCGCCACCGCCCAGGAGGCCCGGGGCGAGTACGGCGTCGAGCTGCACGCCCGGGTGCGTACCCCGGACGGCCCGACCGACCTGCGCTTCGTCGGCATCGACGGCCCGCGCTGGATGGTCCGGGGCGTCTACCAGGGTGCCGCCGCCACCGACCCGGCCGCGGCCGGTCCGCTCGCCACCTGCCTGGACGGCCTGGTGGTCGACCGGGGGCAGGAGGCGAAGCCGGTGCGCGAGCCACTGCCGCTGCGGCTGCCCCGGGAGATGGCCGACCAGGCCGAGGGCGGCGACGCCGCGACGCCCGCCCCGAACCAGGCCTGACCGACCCGTCCGGGCCGGACCCCGCCGCCTGAGGTGGCCGGGTCCGGCCCGGACCGCTGTCCGCCCCCGGCGACCCGGCCGAGGTCGGCGGCGCGTCCCGGCCACGAGCCGGCGGCGGCGTTCCGGTGGGGCGGCGGCGTTCCGGTGGGGTGCCGACCGGGGGCGGCCGCACCGGAACGACGCAGCGGGGCCGGATCGGCGTACGCTGGCGGCACGGTCCCACCCGGGGCCGGGTGACGCCGGTGCCGACCGGTCAGCGTGGAGAGGGTGACGCGGAGGTCATGTCGACCGACGAGAGCCGGATGTCGCTACGGGGCATCCTGCGCCGGTTCACCGCCAGCGAGGCCGAGATCGAGGCGCAGGAGCTACGCCGGGAGAGCGCCGAGTCCGGTGGCGTGCTGGCCCGGCAGTGCATGCGGGGGCAGGTGGTCTCGGTCGCCGGGCGGCTCCGCACGGTGGTCTACACGCCCCGGACCAACCTGCCCACCCTGGAGGCGGACCTCTACGACGGCAGTGACGTGGTCACCCTGGTCTGGCTGGGTCGACGGCACATCGCCGGCATCGAGCCGGGCCGGCACCTGACCGCCCGGGGCCGGGTGGCCGTCCGGGACGACCGCAAGGTCATCTACAACCCGTACTACGAGCTGGAGTCGCCGAAGTGACGACGGGACAGCCCCCGGCCACCGAGCCGCAGACCACCCCGCCGGACGACGAACGGCTGCCCAGCCTCGCCGAGCAGATGGCCGACCAGCTCGGCGGCTGGCGCGGGCTGGTCGAGTCCAGCATCCCCGTGGTGGTCTTCGTGCTGGCCAACGTGGTCGGCGAGCTACGGCCGGCGGTGATCGCCTCGGTCGGGGTGGCGGTGCTGATCGCGATCGTCCGGCTGGTCCAGCGCCGTCCGGTCCGGCACGCCGTCAACGGGCTGTTCGGCATCGCGGTCGGCGCGGCCATCGCCTGGCGTACCGGGGACGAGCGGGACTTCTACCTCCCGGGCATCCTCTACGGCATCGGCTACGGCATCGCCCTGCTGCTCTCCGCGGTGATCCGGCAGCCCCTGGTCGGGTGGATCTGGTCGGTGCTGGTGGCCAAGGGGCGCTCCGAGTGGCGCGACGACCCCCGGCTGGTGCGTACCTTCACCCAGCTCACCGTGCTCTGGGGGGTGGTCTGGCTGGCCAAGGTCGGGGTGCAGGCCGGGCTCTACCTGGCCCACCAGGACACCGCGCTGGGGGTGGCCCGGCTCGCCCTCGGCTACCCGCCCTACGCGCTGCTGCTGCTGATCACGGTGTGGGTGGTACGCCGGGTGACCCGGGAGTCGGCACCACAGCCGCTGCCCGGCGGCTGACCGCCAGGGCCGGCAACCGGGGCCTCCAGGGCCGGCAGGCAACCGTCCGGCACCCGCCGGGTGGGACGGTCAGCCCGCGCCGCGGGTCCGTTCCACGCTGTCCGGGCCGAGGATCACCCCGCGCACCTCGTCCTCCACCTGGGCGGTGCACACGAAGATCAGTTCGTCGCCGGCCTCGATGGGGTCGTCGGGGCTGGGCACCAGCACCCGCTTGCCGCGCAGGATCGCCACCAGCGCGGCGTCCCGGGGGAGCGGCACGGCGTGGATCGGCTGGCCGACGTAGGGCGCGGTCGGCGGCAGGGTGATCTCCACCAGGTTCGCCTCACCCTGCCGGAAGGTCATCAACCGGACCAGGTCGCCGACGGTGACCGCCTCCTCGACCAGCGCGGCCATCACCCGGGGCTTGCTGACCGCCACGTCGACGCCCCACTGCTCGGTGAACAGCCACTCGTTCTCGGCCCGGTTGACCCGGGCCACCACCCGGGGCACCGCGAACTCGGTCTTGGCCAGCAGGGACACCACCAGGTTGACCTTGTCGTCGCCGGTGGCGGCGACCACCACGTCGCAGCCCGCGACGTTCGCCTCCTCCAGGCTGGCCAGCTCGCAGGCGTCGGCCAGCACCCAGTCGGCGGTCGGCACCCGGTCCGGGCGCAGCATCCGGGGCTGCCGCTCGATCAGCATCACCTGGTGGCCGTTGTCGATCAGCTCCTGGGCGATCGACCGGCCCACGTTGCCGGCGCCCGCGATGGCGATCCGCATGGCTCAGTGCCCTCCTTCGGGCGGCGTGGCGGCCACCGCGGTGACCTGGGCGGCGATGTCGTCGGTGACCATCAGGTAGAGCTGGTCACCCTCCTGCACGACGCTGGACGCGGTGGGCAGCATGCCGATGCCGAAGCGGGTCAGGTACGCCACCCGGGTCCCGGCCGCCTCCTCCAACTGGCGCAGCGGCCGGCCGATCCAGTCCTTGTGCACCGGCACCTCGATGATCGACACGGTGCTGGTCGGGTCCCGGAAGATCTCCACGTTGCCCTCGGGGACCAGGTGGCGCAGCATCCGGTCGGCCGTCCAGCGGACGGTGGCGACGGTGGGGATGCCGAGCCGCTCGTAGACCTGCGCCCGGCGCTGGTCGTAGATCCGGGCGGCGACCCGGGAGACGCCGAACGTCTCGCGGGCCAACCGGGCCGAGATGATGTTGGAGTTGTCGCCACTGGAGACGGCGGCGAAGGCGTCCGCCCGTTCGATGCCCGCCTGGCGCAGCACCTCGCCGTCGAAGCCGGCACCGGTGACGGTGATCCCGGCGAAGTCGGGGCCGAGGCGGCGGAACGCGTCGGCGTCCTGGTCGATCACGGCCACCGAGTGCCCCCGGGACTCCAGGCTCTGGGCCAGCGTCGAGCCGACCCGCCCACAGCCCATGATCACGACGTGCACGGTGTCCCTCCCAAGGTGTGCCCGCCTCCCGGCGACTGTCGTCTGCGAGCCTGCCACGTCCACCCCGACCACGGGGGACCGAACGGTACCGCGCCGGGACCTGGGAAGGGGATCAGGCACCCCCCGGCGACCACGATCCGGTGGTCGTACCCTTAGCGCTTGTGGCCAGTCCCACCTCGCTGCTGAAGCGACTCCTCGTCGGTCGACCGTTCCGGTCGGACCGGCTCCAGCACACCCTCCTGCCCAAGCGCATCGCCCTGCCGGTCTTCGCCTCCGACGCGCTGTCCAGCGTCGCGTACGCCCCGGACGAGATCCTGCTGACCCTCTCCATCGCCGGGGCGTCGGCGTTCCTGTTCTCCCCCTGGATCGCCCTCGCGGTGGTCGTGGTCATGCTGACCGTGGTGGCCAGCTACCGGCAGAACGTGCACGCGTACCCCTCGGGCGGCGGCGACTACGAGGTGGCCACCGTCAACCTGGGTCCCCGGGCGGGGCTGGCGGTGGGCAGCGCGCTGCTGGTCGACTACGTGCTGACCGTCGCCGTGTCGGTCTCCTCCGGGGTGGCCAACCTCGGGTCGGTGGTGCCCTTCGTGGCCAGCCACAAGGTGCTGATCGCGGTGAGCGCGGTGGTGCTGCTGACCGCGATGAACCTGCGCGGGCTGCGCGAGTCCGGCACCGCGTTCGCCATCCCCACGTACGGCTTCGTGATCGTCATCGGCGGGATGATCCTCACCGGGCTGGTCCGGTACTTCATCCTCGGCGACGACCTGCGCGCCCCCAGCGCCGGGCTGGAGATCCAGGCCGAGCACAGCGTGACCGGCTTCGCGCTGATCTTCCTGCTGCTGCGGACCTTCTCCTCCGGCTGCGCCGCGCTGACCGGGGTCGAGGCGATCTCCAACGGGGTGCCGGCGTTCAAGGCCCCGAAGAGCCGCAACGCGGCCACCACCCTGCTGCTGCTCGGCACGATCTCGGTGTCCATGCTGGTCGGCATCATCTGGCTGGCCCGGCTGACCGGCCTGCAGTTCGTCGAGGACCCGAACACCCAGATCCTCTCCGGCCCCGACGGGTACGTGCAGAAGACCGTCACCACCCAGCTCGGCGAGACCGTCTTCGGCGGCGGGTCGGTGCTGCTCTACGTGGTCGCCGGGATGACCGCGCTGATCCTGTTCCTGGCCGCGAACACCGCGTTCAACGGTTTCCCGGTGCTCGGTTCGATCCTCGCCCAGGACCGCTACCTGCCCCGGCAGTTGCACACCCGGGGCGACCGGCTGGCGTTCTCCAACGGCATCGTCTTCCTCGCCGTCTTCGCGATCGTGCTGATCGTCGGTTTCCAGGCCGAGGTGACCCGGCTGATCCAGCTCTACATCGTCGGCGTCTTCGTCTCGTTCACGCTCTCCCAGGCCGGCATGATCCGGCACTGGAACCGGCACCTGCGCACCGAGCGTGACCCGCAGGCCCGCCGGCGGATGTTCCGCTCCCGGGCGATCAACGCGTTCGGCATGGCGATGACCGGCACCGTGCTGGTCATCGTGCTGATCACCAAGTTCCTGCTCGGCGCGTGGATCGCCATCGCCGCGATGGCGGTGATCTACGTGCTGATGCTGGCCATCCGCCGGCACTACGACCGGATCGCCGCCGAGCTGGAACCGACCGAGGTACGCGGGGTGCTGCCCGCCCGCAACCACGCCATCGTGCTGGTCAGCAAGCTGCACCAGCCGACCCTGCGGGCCATCGCGTACGCCCGCGCCACCCGGCCGGACACACTGACCGCCGTGACCGTCAACGTGGACGAGAAGGACACCCGGCAGCTCCAGCAGGAGTGGGAGCGGCGGGAACTGCCGGTGCCGCTGACCGTGGTCGACTCGCCGTACCGGGAGATCACCCGGCCGATCCTGAACTTCGTGGCGAACACCCGCCGGGAGTCCCCCCGCGACGTGGTCACCGTCTTCATCCCCGAGTACGTCGTGGGCCACTGGTGGGAGAACCTGCTGCACAACCAGAGCGCGCTGCGGCTCAAGGGCCGGCTGCTCTTCGAGCCCGGTGTGATGGTGACAAGTGTGCCCTGGCAGTTGGCGTCCACCGCGACCAAGAACCTCGACCGGCTGGACGAGACGCTGAGCCGTACCCCCGCCCGGGGGCCCCGGGTCGCGCCGCGCAGCACCCTGCCGCCGCCCGTCCCGCCGGTGACCGCCCCGTCCGGCGAGCCCGGCCCGTCGACCGGAGACCGCCCGTGACCGCGTACCCCGGCCCCGCCCGTTCCGCGACCACCGACCGCACCGCGCCGGCCGGCACCGCCCGGCCGGACCGGCCGGGCGGCGAGGACCAGCGGCCCGGGTTGGAGGAGGCCGAGCGGGTCGAGTTGACAGTCGACGCGGTCGCCCCCGGCGGGCACTGCGTGGCCCGGGTCGACGGCCAGGTGGTCTTCGTCCGGCACGCGCTGCCCGGGGAACGGGTGGTCGCCGAGGTGACCGAGCTGCACCGGGGGTTCGCCCGCGCCGACGCCGTCGAGATCGTCGAGGCGTCACCGGACCGGGTCGCCCCGCCCTGCCCGTACGCCCGGCCGGGCGGCTGCGGCGGCTGCGACCTGCAACACGTGGCCCCGGCCGCCCAGCTCGACTGGAAGACGGCCGTGGTGCGCGAGCAGCTCAGCCGGCTCGGCGGGCTCACCGACGCCGAGATCGACGCGCTGCGGGTCACCGTCGCGCCGCTGCCCGGCGGCCCGCTGGGCTGGCGGTCCCGGGTCCGTTACGCGGTCGACGCCACCGGCCGGGCCGGGCTGCTCAAGCACCGCTCGCACGAGGTGGTGCCGATCGACCGCTGCCTGATCGCCCACCCGGCGATCCAGACGCTGCCGGTACTCGGGCAGAACTGGCCGGCGGCCGACGCGGTGGCGACGGTCGCCTCCACCGGCGGCGACGTCGTGGTCACCGCCCTCGCCGACGGGACGCCCACCCCGGTCGACCTCCCCGGCGGGCCGGCGACGACCGACCTTCCCGGGGCCCCGGCCGTCGCCCCCGGCGGGCCCACGGCCGGCGACGCCCCGGCGACGGTACGGGAGGTCGCCGCCGGCAGGGACTGGACGGTGCCGGCCGGCGGGTTCTGGCAGGTGCACCCGGCCGCCGCCGACACCCTGGTCGACGCGGTCCTCGACCTGCTCGACCCGCGGCCCGGCGAATCCGTCTGGGACCTGTACGGCGGGGCCGGCCTGTTCGCCGCCGCGCTCGCCGCCCGGGTCGGCCCGGACGCCAGGGTCACCGTGGTCGAGTCCGCCGCCGAGGGGGTCGCCGCCGCCCGGCGTAACCTGGCCGACCTGTCCCGGGTCGAGGTGGTCGCCGCCCGGGTGGAGACCGCGCTGGCCCGCCGCCGGATCATCGGCCCGGTCGACCTGGTGGTGCTCGACCCGCCCCGCACCGGCGCGGGCGCGGCGGTGGTGCGGGACATGATCGCCGCCACCCCCCGGGCGATCGCCTACGTGGCCTGCGACCCGGCCGCCTTCGCCCGGGACGTACGTACCTTCGGCCGGGCCGGTTGGCGGCTCGCGACCCTGCGCGGCTACGACCTGTTCCCGATGACCCAGCACGTCGAACTCGTCGGCCTGTTCCTGCCCCCGGCCCGCTGACTACCCTGGCCCGATGAAGATCGTCGGGCTGATGTCGGGCACCTCGTACGACGGGGTGGACGTGGTCGCCGCCGAGTTCACCACCGCCGGGGACACCCTGCGGATGCGTCCGCTCGGGCACCGGGAGTGCGGCTACGACGCGGAGCTGCGGGAACGGATCGAGGCGGTGCTGCCGCCGCGGCCGACCACGGTCGAGGCGGTCTGCCGGCTCGACAACGCCCTCGGCGCGGTGTTCGCCGACGCCGCCGCGCTCGGCGTCGAGCTGGCCGGCGGGTCGGCCGACCTGGTCGTCTCACCCGGGCAGACCGTCTTCCACTGGGTCGACGGCGGCACCGTGCGGGGCACCCTCCAACTCGGCGCGCCGGCCCGGGTCGCCGCCCGGGTGGGCGTACCCGTGCTGTCGGACCTGCGGTCGGCGGACGTCGCCGCCGGCGGGCAGGGCGCGCCGCTGGTCCCCGCCTTCGACGCCCTGCTGCTCGCCCCGGCCGCCGAGGCCGCCCCGGGTGGGCGGCCCGGCGGCGGGGTACGGGCGGCGCTCAACCTGGGCGGTATCGCCAACCTCACCGTGGTCGCGCCGGACGCCCCCGTGCTCGGCTACGACGTGGGCCCGGCCAACGCCCTGCTCGACGCGGCGGCCCGCCGGTTCCTCGACCGGCCATGCGACGTCGACGGGGCACGCGCGGCGGCCGGCCGGGTGCACCCCGGGCTGCTGGCGCTGCTGCTCGCCGAGCCCTACTACGCGGCGACGCCGCCGAAGTCCACCGGCAAGGAGCTGTTCCACGCCGGCTACCTCGACGACCGGCTGGCGGCGCTCGGGGAACCGGTGGCCCGCGACGACGTGTTCGCCACGCTGACCGAGCTGACCGCCCGGACCGTGGTCGACGCCTGCCGGCGGCACCGGGTGACCGAGCTGGTGGCCGCCGGTGGCGGGGTCCGTAACCCGGCCCTGTGGGGTCGGCTGTCCGCCCTCGGCGACGGCCGGTGGACGCTGCGCACCACCGACGAGCTGGGGGTGCCCGCCCAGGCCCGGGAGGCGTACGCGTTCGCCCTGCTCGGGTGGCTGTCCTGGCACGGTCTGCCGGGCGCGGTGCCCTCGGTGACCGGCGCCCGGCGGGCCGCCGTGCTGGGGTCCTGGACCCCGTCCGGCCCGCCGTACGGGGTGGTCGCGCCGCGACCGCCCCGCCGGCTGGCCGTGCTCCGCTGACCCGGGCCGCCCCGGCGGGCGCACCGGCACCGGTGGCCGTCGCACCGCCGATCAGGGCTCCCACCTGCGGTGATCCACGGCAGGGCTGCGGAGTGTGCGGCGGCCGATAGACTCTCTCGTCATGAGTGTTGACGAGGACACGGCCAACCACGGTCGGCTACTGGGCACCGTCCGTGGTCCGCAGGACGTGAAGCGGATGACCGGCGAACAGCTGGACATCCTCGCCGCCGAGATCCGTGACTTCCTGATCGCCAAGGTGTCCCGCACCGGTGGACACGTCGGCCCCAACCTGGGCGTGGTGGAGCTGACCCTGGCCATGCACCGGGTCTTCGACTCCCCGCGCGACCGGCTCCTGTTCGACACCGGCCACCAGTCGTACGTGCACAAGATCGTCACCGGCCGGCAGGACGGCTTCGACAAGCTCCGCCAGCGCGGTGGCCTCACCGGCTACCCCAGCCAGGCCGAGAGCGAGCACGACCTGATCGAGAACTCGCACGCCTCCACCGCCCTGTCCTACGCCGACGGGCTGGCCAAGGCGTACGCCCTGCGCGGCGAGCAGCGCAGCGTGGTCGCCGTGGTCGGCGACGGGGCACTCACCGGCGGCATGTGCTGGGAGGCGTTGAACAACATCGCCACCGCCGGCAACCGGCTGGTGATCGTGGTCAACGACAACGGCCGCTCCTACTCGCCCACCATCGGCGGCCTGGCCGACCACCTGTCGTCGCTGCGGCTCAACCCCGGCTACGAGAAGGTCCTCGACACGGTCAAGGACGCCCTGGGCAACACCCCGTTCGTCGGCAAGCCGATGTACGAGGTGCTGCACGCGGTCAAGAAGGGCATCAAGGACGCGGTCGCCCCGCAGGCCATGTTCGAGGACCTCGGCATCAAGTACGTCGGCCCGGTCGACGGGCACGACATCGCCGCCGTCGAGTCGGCGCTGCGCGCGGCCAAGAACTTCGGCGGCCCGGTGATCGTGCACGCGGTGACCCGCAAGGGCTACGGCTACCGCCCGGCCGAGGAGGACGAGGCGGACTGCCTGCACGGTCCGGGCGCGTTCGACGTCGAGACCGGCAAGCTGCTCGCCGCCCCGTCGGTGAAGTGGACCCAGGTCTTCGCCGACGAGCTGGTCGCCATCGCCGACGAGCGGCCCGACGTGGTGGGCATCACCGCCGCGATGGCCGAGCCCACCGGCATCGCCACCCTGGCCCGCAAGCACCCCCACCGGGTGTACGACGTGGGTATCGCCGAGCAGCACGCGGCCACCTCCGCGGCCGGCCTGGCGATGGGCGGCCTGCACCCGGTGGTGGCCGTCTACGCGACCTTCCTCAACCGCGCCTTCGACCAGGTCCTGCTGGACGTGGCGATGCACAAGCTGCCGGTGACGTTCGTGCTGGACCGGGCCGGCATCACCGGGCCGGACGGGCCGAGCCACTACGGCATCTGGGACATGTCGGTCTTCGGGGTGGTGCCGGGGCTGCGGATCGCCGCCCCCCGCGACTCCGCCAGCCTCCGCGAGGAGCTGCGCGAGGCGATCGCCGTCGACGACGGTCCCACCATCGTCCGGTTCCCCACCGGCACCGTCGCCGCCGACCTGCCGGCCATCCGCCGGGTCGGCCCGGTCGACGTGCTGGCCGAGTCGGCCCGTACCGACGTGCTGCTGGTGGCGGTGGGCTCCTTCGGGCTGCTCGGGATGGAGGTGGCGTCCCGGCTGGCCGAGCAGGGCTACGGCGTCACCGTGGTCGACCCGCGTTGGGTGCGTCCGGTGCCGGCCGAGCTGGTCGAGCTGGCCGCCGGGCACCGCCTCGTGGTCAGCGTCGAGGACGGCGTCCGCATCGGCGGTGTCGGTGACGCGCTGGGCCAGGCGATGCGCGACGCCGACGTCCGGGTGCCGCTGCGCGACCTGGGCGTACCGGCCGACTGGCACCCGCACGGCACCCGGGCGCAGATCCTGGCCGACCTGCGGCTGACCGCGCAGGACGTGGCCCGCGACGTCACCGGCTGGATCTCCGGCCTGGACGGCGACGCCCCCTCCGTGGAGACGGTCCGCCTCCCGGCCCCCGACACCACCCCCAACTGACCCACCCCGACCCCGCAGGGGCGGTCACGGCACTGCCGTGACCGCCCCTGCCCCGTCTCCCGCGCGCCCTCGGCCTCGGCCCGCCGCCCGCCGCGCGCCCTCGGCCCGCCGCCGCTGACCCCGGTGATCAAGAGGTTTGCGTCACCGGCAGCGGCCACAGTGACGCAAACCTCTTGATCACCGGGGCGATCCGGGGAGCCGGGGCGATCCGGGAATCGGGGAGTCGGGGCGATCCGAGGAGTCGGGGAGGGCGGGGCGGGGTGGGCGGAGGGTCAGCGGCCGCCGGCGGAGCGGTAGTAGGTCTTTTCGGCGGTTGCCAGGCTGAAGGTCTGCCGGGAGGCGGGCATCGGGACGACCACCAGGCCGGGACGTTCCACCAGGCGGGGGGTGCCCGGGGGCACCGACAGGGAGGCGTCCCGGTTGCCCCGCCAGGTCAGCACCACCAGCGGCTGCCCCGGCACCGGCAGCACGTACGTCTGGAGCGGGTTGGACCGGTCGGCGGGGGAGACCACCGGGGTGCCGTCGCCGGCCGGACGGTAGACCACCGCGGTCATCGTCCCCGCGTCGGTCTCCCAGGTGAGCTGCTCCAGGTCGCCGGGGTCGTTCCCGCCACCCAGCGTCATCTCGCCGATGGCCCGGACGGCCACCTTCTCCATCGGCCACGACTCGGGCACCGACCGGGGAGCGTCCCGGTCGCCGATGCGGCGCGGGATGCTGCCGAACGGCCCCTGCTCGTCGGCCAGCACGCAGGTGTCCAACCCGTCGAGGGCCCGCCGGCCGGAGCCGGTGTCGTCGCGGACCAGGGGATACCTCGGGTCGACGGTGGCTGCGCCCAGGTCGAGCAGACGGTCGGCGGCCCGCCCCCGGGGCAGCGACTCGGTGGCCCGCAGGGTGGCCGTCACCGGCACCGCCCGGCAGTCGGGCACCTTCACCGGGCCGGTCAGCCCGTCGGTCAGCATCAGCGCCCGGCCGTCCGGGCCGAGCAGCCGCTCCACCCGGCCGGAGGTCAGGTAGCGCCGGCCGTCCGGCAGGCGCAGCGGGAGGACGTCGGCGTAGACCAGGTAACCCGGGTCGGTGTACTCGCTCGCGCGGGTCACCTCGTACCGGCCGTCACGGCCGGTGAGCTGGAGCAACCATGAGGCGCTCTCCCCGGGCACGTCGGCGGCGACCAGGGCCAGCGGCACACCGTCGACCGCACCCGACCAGAGGATCCCCGACGACGGCAGGTGGACCCGGTCGTCGATCGGGGAGCGCCAGGCGCGGACCGCCTCGGTCACCGCCGCCGTCGCCGCGGCGTCCCCGGCGAGCGCTCCGCGCGGCGGCCACACCGCACGGGTGCCGTCCAGGCTGTCGTAGCCGACCCGCAGCTCGTGGACCTGACGCGAGGTGACCGGGCCGCACGCCGGGGCCACCAGCAGCAGGGCGAGCAGCGCGGCGACCGTCGTGCCGCGACGGCGAACCGAAGCCATCCCTACGCCCCCGATCGCGTCACCGTCGTTGTCGGAAGCCCACATGGTACGCAACGCCCGGTGACGCCCCACAGCCGTGTCCCGATGGCCACAAGGGACACCACAGTGAATTTCGGGCTTTTTCCCGGCTCCGGTAGACTCCGCCGACTGTGACGTCTGCCGAGCCCCGTGGCGCCTCCGCACCGGCCCCCGACGACTCCGGGGGCTCCGCCCGCGGCACGACGGCCACCGCGACCGCGCCCCCACCCGTGACCCGTCCCACCCCTGCCGACCTGCGCCTCACCGACGTGCCGGCACCCGTGGACCGGACGGTCGAGGCGCCGCCGGTCGACGCGCCGCCGGTGGGAGCGGCACCCGACGGGGCGGCCACGGCACCGGACGGCGACGGCGACGGTGCGGCGGCGGTGGTCGTACCGGAGCGGGGGGCTGCGGACACGGACGGTGACGGCGCGACGCCGGCCGCGTGGTGGCGGCGCTGGCGCTGGACCGCCCGCCGCAAGGACCTGGTGGTGTACGGCATCTTCCTGCTCGTCGCGCTCTGGGTGACCAGCCGGATCTGGGCCGACCCGGCGGGCCGGGTGGCCTCGCTCTACAGCAGCGACCCGGCGCAGGTGCAGTTCTTCCTCGCCCACTCGGTGCGGGTGGTGCTGCACGGGGAGTTCCCGTTCTACACCGACCAGTTCAACTTCCCCGACGGCGTCAACCTGATGGCCAACACGGCGGTGCTGGCGCTGGGCATCCCGATGGTGCCGGTCACCCTGCTGTTCGGGCCGGCGGTGTCCTTCGTGGTGCTGGTCACCCTCGGCCTCGCCGGCACCGCCGCGGCCTGGTACCACGTGCTGTCCCGGCACCTGGTGCGGCGGCGGTTCGCCGCGGCGGTCGGCGGCTGGTTCTGCGGGTTCTCCCCGGCGATGCTCTCGCACGCCAACTGGCACCCCAACATCATCAGCCAGTTCCTGCTGCCGTTCATCGTGTGGCGGGTGATGGTGCTGACCCGTTCCACCCGGCCGGTACGCGACGGGCTGCTGCTCGCCGTGCTGGTCACCGGGCAGGCGTTCATCAACGAGGAGATCCTGCTCTTCACCGCCCTGGCCTGCGGCATCTTCCTGATCGCCATGGTGGCCCAACGCCCGGCGCTCTGGTCGGCGGCGTGGCGGCCCCTGGCCAAGGGGGTGGCCGCGTGCGCGGTGCTGGCCGGGGCGCTGCTGGCGTACCCGCTCTACATCCAGTTCGCGGGGCCGATGGCGTACCACGGGCTCAGCGACGCGGTGCAGGACTACGGCAACGACATCGCCGCCTTCTTCGCCCCCGGCTCACCCACCTTCGGCGGCAACGAACGGGCCAACGTCAACCTGGCCCCGAACTACTCCGAGGAGAACGCCTTCTTCGGCTGGAGCCTGTCGCTGATCGCCGTCGGCATCGTGCTCTGGCTGCGCCGCGAACGCCTCGTCCGGGCGCTCGCCGTCACCGGCGCGTTCTTCGCGCTGCTCTCCCTCGGCGAGCGGATCTCCTGGTGGGGGCGGGACCTGGTCACCGGGCCGTGGGAGCTGCTGGTGCGGCTGCCGCTGCTGGACGCGGTGGTGCCCACCCGGTTCGCCCTGATCACCTCCGTGGTGATCGGCATGCTGCTGGCGCTGGCGGTGCAGCGGGCCTGGACGCTGCGCGGCGCGCAGTGGCGGCACGCCAAGACCGTCACGGTGGCCGCCCTGGTGCTGGCGCTGCTGCCGATCGTGCCGATGCCGCTGAAGGTGACCTCCCGCCCGCCGGTGCCGGACTTCATCACCGCCGACCGCTGGCGGGAGTACGTGGGCCCCGGGCAGACCCTGGTGCCGGTGCCCGTGCCCAGCATGGGCAACACCCACGGGATGCGCTGGGCGGCGGCCACCAACCTGGACTTCAAGATCCCGGGGGGCTACTTCCTTGCCCCGCGCAACGGCAACACCGGCGACCCGGGCCGGTTCGGTGGGCGGCCCAGCGGCATCGGGCAGCTCCTCGACGAGGTCGCCACCACCGGGCGGACGACCAAGCTGGACGACCGGCAGCGCCGCCGCAGCCTGGACGAGCTGCGGCACTGGAACGCCGCCGTGCTGGTGCTGCCGCTGCGCCAGCACAACGCGGAGCCGCTGCGCCGCACCGTCGAGCAGCTTGTCGGCCCCGCTCGCCGGGAACTCGACGTGTGGGTGTGGGACGTCCGGCCGCTGTCCGCCCGCACCGCCTGACCGTTGCGGTCCGGCCCGACCGGACCACGGCCCGGCCGGGCCGGGCTGCGCGTCGGGCCGGGCTGCGCGTCGGGCCGGGCTGCGCGCCGGGCCGGGCTGCGCGCCGGGCCGGGCTGCGCGCCGGGCCGGGCTGCGCGCCGGGCCGGGCTGCGCGCCGGGCCGGGCTGCGCGCCGGGCCGGGCCGGGCTGCGCGTCGGGTCCGGCGGGTCAGTCGACCAGGGGGCGGACGTCCCAGAGCCAGACGTCGTCGACCCGCTGCGCCGGGCCGAGCAGGCCGGTCATCAGGTCCCGCAGCACCGCCTCGCGCGGGTGGGCCCCCAGCACCACCACCGACGCCCGCCAGAACCGCAGGTCCTCCACCGCCTGCCGGCGGTTCTCCCCGGTCAGCTCGGGCACCGTGCCGGCGTCGATGGTGGCGTAGATCAGGGTGCTGGTGGGTCGGTTCGGCGCGCCGAAGACGCCCTCGCCCAGCTCGTTGGGGCCGATGAAGTAGCCCCCCGGCACCGGGAACTCGTGCCCGGTCAGCGCGCTCCAGCGCAGCGTGGACAGGCCGTGCACGTTGCTCGGGATCGGCACCGGGACCAGGGTGCGCCCCTGCGGCACGTACGGCCGCCAGCCGCCGGCGGTGATGAAGTGCGGCGGCAGGTCGATGTGCTGCGCGGGCAACGGACGGGGGAACAGCGGCAGCACCGCCAGCGCGATCGCCGCGTACCCGACCGGCCGGACCCACCGGCGGCGGGCCGGCGCGGCCTTCCCGGCGCTGTCGGCGGCGGTGGCGTCGTCGGCGGCGGCGCGCGGCGTCGGCACCCGGGACCGGCCGTGGCCGCCGACCGCGTCCCAGGCCAGCGCGAGCAGGACGCCGACCGCGCCGGTCACCACCAGGGTCAGCCGGGTCGGCATCATCATCTCGACCAGCGGCAGGTCGTCCGGGATGTACGCCCACGGGCCGTCCACGGTGGTCTCCACCCCGTTGAACCGGACCTTGGGGCCGATCGCCGCGACGGTGAAGACCACCACCAGCACCCCGGCGATCCGGGCGGCCAGCGACCGCCGCCAGAGCAGCACCAGCGCGGCCAGCGCGACCAGCACCAGCGGCCAGCCGAACCAGGTGTTCTGCTCGGTCAGGCCGATGGTCTTCTCGACCGCCTCGTCCCCGGCCACCGTGTCCCGGGCGAAGGTGACGAAGGCCATCAGGTCCTCGCCCCAGTTGTGGAACACCCCGCCCTGCAGGCCCCGGTAGGACTGCGGCCCGTTGAACTGGTACCAGATCGGGTACGCGGTGAGCAGCAGCGCCAGCCCGCCGCCGACCCCGAGCGTGGCCAGGAAGCCGCCGGCCCGCGCGCGGGCCTCGCGGGGCCGCTGCACCACGTACGCCGCCACCGCCACCAGGCAGGCCAGCGCGGTCAGCAGCAGCATCTCCTCGTTGATGAAGACCTGGTACGCCACCAGCAGCCCCAGCACCAGCCCGTCGCGCCGCCACCGACCGGGCCGGCCCAGCAGCAGCACCCGGGTCACGATCACCGGCAGCAGGAAGTTGGAGACGAAGTTGGGCTGCCCGTTGGCGTGGTGCACGATGCCGGGGGCGAAACCGAGGAACGCGCCGCCGACGAACGCGCCGGCCCGCGAGCGCACCAGGTGCCGGGAGAGCATCCAGTACGAGGTGGCCGCCGTCGCGGCGAGCGCCCCGCCCAGGTAGAGCGCGTACGTCACCTGCGGGCCGAACAGCCACGTGACCGGGGCCAGCGGGATGGTCATGCCCAGCAGCGAGGTGTTCGCCATCATGTTCACCCCGTCCGGGGCGTTCTGCCGGGCGCTGAACAGCGGGTTCTCCAGGTGCCGCACCGAGTACGCGCCATGGGTGAACAGCCACTCGAACCAGCTGTGGTCGGTCGGCAGGTGGGACGACACCCGGTGCTGCACGTCCACCCAGTAGTTCAGGCACACGAGAACGCCGATCAGCGCATAGGCTCCGATGGCGAGCACGTCGGCCCGGCCCGGCCGTCGGCGGGGCCGCCCCGGTGGGTCGGTCGCGTCGGGCTCGACCGCGTCGCGCGCGGACGTCGGGTTCAACGAGGGATCTACCACCGGCACGGCCACGACGGGCCATCGTACAGGCGACGACCGGTCGCTCCGGTGACCCGGTGCGTGGCGCTGCGCGTCCGCCGGCGGGCGGTCGGCGGGGCATGGCGGTCGAAAGAGGGTGCGCGTGACGGTCATCGATCTGGGTGAACTCCGCGACGATCCGCTGCCACCGCCGTCCGGTCCCGCGCCCCGGGCCGTCGGCCGGCCACTACGGCTGGCGGTGGTGCTGGCGCTCACCCTGCTGGCGTCGACCGCCGCCGCGCCGGTGGCGGAGCGGGTGGCGGCCGTGGTCCCCGCCCCGCTCGGCACGGTGGCGCTGCTCTACGACGGGGAGGTCTTCCTGCTCGAACCCAGCGGCACCGCCGCCGCCCCCGGCTGGTTGAGTGCCTGGACCGTCCCCACCTCCGCCGGGGCACGGCCGGTACGCCGGTGGCGGATGCCGGTGCCGGTGGTCAGCGGGTCCGCGCAGCTGCGCCGGCACGCCGACCTGCTGCTGCTCACCGGCTCCTCCGGCCGGCTGGACGGGGAGTACCGGACGTTCGCCCACGACCGGGACACCGGCCGGGTGCGGTGGCAGCGGACCGGGTCGGGCCGGTCCGCCGGCCCCGACCTGCTCTTCGAGGACGGCGCGGACGGGCGCATGACGATCAACTCCGTCGATCCGAGCACCGGGCGGGACCGTTGGTCGATGCCGGTTCCGTCCGGGATGGTCCTGTTCAGTCCTGCGGCCGACGGGGTGGACCGGATCGTGACGGTGCGCCCGGACGGCCCGGCCGAGGTCTGGGACGCCCGACGCGGGGTACGCCTGCACACCGCACCGCTCGACCACGAGGGAACGCCGTCGAACACCGGGTTCGACGTCGTCGGTGACCTGCTGCTCGCCTTCGCGGGGAACTCCGGCCGACTCACCGGGTTCGACCTCGACGGGCTGGACCGCCGATGGGAGGTGCCGTTGACGACGCCGGTGTTCTTCGTCGCGTGTGGACCGTTGCTCTGCGCGCAGGGCGAGGCCGGCGGGGTGCGGGCGCTGGACCCGGCGACCGGCCGGACGGTGTGGCGCGACAACCGGTGGCGGCTCTCCGGGACCGAACGCGGCGGCCGGATGCTGGCGAGCGCCCTGGGCCGGGGCATCTGGCACCCGATGGTGGTGCTCGACGTCGCCTCCGGGCGGGTCGCCGCCGAACTGGACGTCTGGCATCTCGCCGCGTCGAACAGCCCCGACGGGCCGGTGATCGGGTTACGCCCGGCCGGCGAGGGCCGAATGCTGGTCGCCGAGCTGGACGTGGCCGCCGCACGGGCCCGGGTGCGCGACGTGCTGCCGGCCGTCTCCGGCGACTGTCAGAGCGACGCGCAGCTTCTGCTGTGCCGGCTGACGGACGGCAGGTTCGGGGTCTGGCGGGTGCCCCGGTGACGGTGATCGACCTGGGTGAGGTCGGTCACCACGACGAGCCGCCGCCCCCGCCGGCCCGCCGACCCCGGGGCCGGCGGTCGGCCGGCCACCCGGCGACCGTCGCCCTGACCGCGTTGCTCCTGTTGCTCACCCTGGCCGGCGCGGCACCCGGGCCGCCCCGGTTGACCCCGGTGCCCGTGCCGGACGTGCCGGAGCCCAGCCACCTGATCGTCGGGGGCCTGCTGGTGCTCGCCTACCCGTCGGCGCTGTCCCCGGCCGGCAGCCGGCAGCTCACCGCGATCGACCTGGCCGACGGGCGGGTCCGCTGGGAGACGTCGCTGTCGCCCCGGCACCAACTGGTGGTGCTGGAGGGGGTCGGCGACGACGTGGTGGTCACCACCGACCCCGGCGGCGAACCGGTCTCCATGGTGCTCGACCACGTCGACGGGCGGGCCCGGTGGCGCCAGCCCGGGGTGGCGGTGCCGACCGCCGACGGCGGGCTGCTGCTGGAGGACCTGCACGTCGACCGGGTGGCGGTACGCGGGGTCGAGCCGGCGACCGGCGCGGCCCGCTGGACGGTCACCGCCGGGGCGGCCACCGTCGGCTACCGGCCGGGGGAGCGCGGCGTCGCGGAACTCGTCGTGGTGACCAGCGCCGGCCGGGCCGAGGCGTACGACGTCGACACCGGCGTTCTTCGGCTCGCGTTCCCGGTGCCGCCCGCCCGCAGCGACCATCACCACGTGGCCCAACCGACCGGTGACCTGCTGCTGGTCGACGGGGAACCGGGCCGGCTGGCCGGCTACGACCTGGCGTCCGGCCGGCGACGGTGGGACACGCCGGTGCCGACGCCGGACGGCTGGTCCGTCCGGTCCTGCGGCGACGCCGTCTGCCTGGGGGAGCCGTTCGGGACCCGGGTGCTCGATCCGCTGACCGGCCGGGTGCGCTGGACCTCCGACTGGTGGGCCCCGGTCGCGTCGGTCGCCGGCCGGATGGTCGGGGTCAGCGCCGACGGGCAGCAGGGGCTGGCCCTGCTCGACGCGGCGACCGGTCGGTCCGTGGCCGAGCTGGGCCGGTGGGAGTTGGTCCACCAGTGGCCGCCCACCGACGCGCTGCTGGTCGTCCGGCCGGTCGGCGGCGGCCGGCAGATGGTGGCCGAGCTGGACCCGACCGACGGCACGCTGCGGGTCCGGGACGTGCTGCCCGGCCGGTGGGAGGCCTGTTCACGGACCCAGGGGGTGCTGGTCTGCTGGCGGCAACGCAACAGCATCGGTGTGTGGCGGATGCCGGACTGACGGTGTCGGGGGGCCCACCTGCGGCCGGGCGTTTGGCCGGCGGCGCTAGGTTGTCGGACAGGTCGGCGAGGAGGTCGGAATGCGGGTGCTGGTGGTCGAGGACGAACGGAACCTCGCCGACGCGATCGTGCGGGGGCTGCGCAAGCGGGGCATGGCGGTCGACGTGGCGTACGACGGGGACGCCGGCCACGAGGCCGCCTTCGTCACCCGGTACGACGTGGTGGTCCTCGACCGCGACCTGCCCGGCATGCACGGCGACCAGATCTGCGCCGAGCTGGCCGCCTCCGGCACCCTCACCCGGGTGCTGATGCTGACCGCCAGCGACAGCGTCGCCGACCGGGTGCAGGGGTTGGGTCTCGGCGCGGACGACTACCTGCCCAAGCCGTTCGCCTTCGACGAGTTGGTGGCCCGGGTGCAGGCACTGGGCCGGCGGGCCACCCCGCCCGCCCCGCCGGTGCTCCAGGTGGGCGACGTGGTGCTCGACCCGGCCCGCCGGGTGGTCACCCGGGCGGGTGCCCCGGTCGACCTGACGAACAAGGAGTTCGGGGTGCTCAGCGAGCTGGTCAAGGCGCGCGGCGCGGTGGTCTCCAGCGAGGAGCTGCTGGAGCGGGTCTGGGACGCCAACACCGACCCGTTCACCACCATCGTCCGGGTGACCGTGCGGACCCTGCGCAAGAAGCTCGGCGACCCACCGTTGATCGAGACGGTGCACGGTGCCGGCTACCGGACGGTCGGCGCATGAGCGCGGGGAGCGAGCCGGTGTCGCGAGCCCCGCAGTCGCGAAGCGAGGCCGGCACATGAGCGGGCGGGTACGGCGGGGCGGCTGCCCGGGGCCCGGGGTGCGGTCGTGACCCGGCGGCCGCGGCCCACCCTGCGGTTACGGTTGACGCTGCTCAACGGGGTGCTGCTGGTCGGGGCCGGGGCGATCCTGGTGACGTTGGCCTGGCTGCTGGTGCGTGACGCGCTGCGGCCCACCGACGAGCTGCGGCCGGGCACCACCGTGCTGCTGGCCGACGGGCGGTCGCTGGACGCGGCGGTGTGGCAGCGGCAACTGGTCGACGCCGCCTCTGACGAGCTGCTGGTCAAGGGCCTGCTGGCGCTGCTGGCGATCAGCGTGGTCGGGGTGGCCGGGGCGTACTGGGTGGCCGGCCGGACGCTGCGCCCGCTGCACCAGGTCACCGCGACCGCGCGCCGACTCGGCGAGACCACGCTCGACCAGCGGATCGGCTGGTCCGGGGCGGACGACGAGGTGGCCGAGCTGGCCCGGACCTTCGACGCGATGCTGGACCGGATCACCGCCGCCTTCGAGGCGCAGAAACGTTTCGTCGCCAACGCCTCGCACGAGCTGCGCACCCCGCTGGCGGTGATGCGTACCGAGATCGACGTGACGCTCAGCGACGACGAGGCGGACGCCGCCGAGTACCGCCGGATGGCCACCGTGGTCCGGGACGCCTCGGAACGCGCCAACGGTCTGGTGGACGCGCTGCTGGTGTTGGCCCGCAGCGAGGCCCAGAAGGGTCGGCTGCTGTCCCGGCGTACGGAGTGTGACCTGGCCACCGGCACCGCCAACGCGTTGTCCGCGATGTCCCGCGAGGTGGAGCGGATCGGGTTGCGGGTGCAGTCCTCACTGCGGCCGGCCCCGGTGACCGGCGACCCGGGCCTGCTGGACCGGCTGGCCGGGAACCTGATCGAGAACGCGGTGCGCTACAACCACCTGCACGGCCGGCTCTGGGTGCGTACCGGCACCGACGGGCGCTCGTCCTGGCTGGTGGTGCGCAACACCGGGTTCGAGGTGGACCAGGCCGACGTGCCGGGGCTGTTCGAGCCGTTCCGCCGGGGCGGGCGGGAACGCACCGGGGCCCGGGGTTCCGGGCTGGGCCTGTCGATCGTCCGGGCGGTCTGCGACGCGCACGGCGGCACGGTTCAGGTCACCGCGCAGAAGGGCGGGGGCCTGGAGGTGACCGTCACGCTGCCCTCGGCCGACCAGACTCCGGGTTGAACCGGCTTGCCGGCCGGCGGGACGCCTGCAATGATCACACCGTCGGCCCGGTCCGAGGAGAGGGGGTGCGGTAGATGTCCATCATGACCTGTCCCGCGCCCCGCCCTGCCCACCGCTGACACCGCACGTCACGGGGCGCGTTCCACTGCTGCGAAAGGCAGACCCGTGAGCGCACGGATCCACAACCTCGGTATCGACTGTCACGACACCTACGCCCTGGCCGGTTTCTGGGCGCAGGTCTTCGAGTGCCCCCGCCAGCCCGACGACCACCCCGGTGACCCGGAGGCGATGCTGTTGCCGCCGGGCGGGCCGGAGGTGCTCTTCCTGGCCGTGCCGGAGGGCAAGTCGGTGAAGAACCGCCTGCACCTCGACCTGGAGCCGGTCGACCGGACCCGGGACGAGGAGGTCGCGCGGCTGCTGGCCGTCGGTGCCGTCCAGGTCGACGACCAGCGTCGGCCCGACGGCACCGGCTGGGTGGTGCTGGCCGACCCGGAGGGCAACGAGTTCTGCGTGCTGCGCAGCGCCGCCGAGCGGGCCGCCACCTCCGGCTGACCGTCACCTCCGGCTGACCGCCACCTCAGGCTGACCGTCGGCGCGGCTGAGCTGCCGGCGGGCCGTGGCCTGGACGCCGACGGGCCCCGTCCACCGTGCGGTGGACGGGGCCCGTCGGGGCGACCCCGGTGGGTCAGCCCTTCTTCTCGATCTGCCCGCGCATGGTGACGAACTCGGACTTCAGCTCGGCGGCCGACTTGTAGTACTGGACGATCAGGCCCACGCTGCCCCGGTCGGCCCAGATGCAGACGCCCAGCGGGACGCCCTCGCTCTTGCCGTCGCCGCACTTGGCGTCGCCACCGAGCGGGCCGGCGTCGACGGCCGCCATGTTGGTGACGTTGAGCTGGCTGGAGATGCCGTTGACGGCGTCGTCGAGTTCCTTCTTGGGGTCGACCATCACACCGGACGCGGCGGCGATCATCAGCAGGTCCCGCTTGGCCGGGTCACCGTAGAAGGCACCTGCGGTGCTCGTCTCGTTCTGCACGGACTTCTTCATCTCGGTGACCAGGCTGTCGGCGACCGCCTTCAGGCCCGGCTCGGTGACCTGCGGGCGGCCGGCCAGGGTGGCGGGGGCGGACACGGTCGTGTTGGCGGCGTCCACCGCCTCCTTGACGTCGTCCTTGAGGGCGAAGGCGGCGATCGCCGCGCCGCCGAGGCAGAGCACCAGCAGCACGGCCAGCACGATCAGCACGATCTTGCCGACGGACCGCTTCTTCGCCGGTGCGGGCCCGGCGGCGTACGGGGTCGCCCCGACGCCGCCCGGCTGCTGCGGGAAGCCGCCCTGCGGTGCCGGCGGCGGGTATCCGCCCTGCGGCGCGTCGCCGTCCGGCTGGTGGGCGGGAGGGGTGGTCGGGGGCTGGGACATCAGATCGGCTCCAGAGATCGTTTGTTGAGGCCGGGTGATCTTAGCCAGCCCGACCGACATCCCTCGCCCCCGACCGGTCCGCCCGGGGTCGTCGCCCCGGTCCATCCCGGGTCACCGCCGGTGGGCGCGGACAGCCGCAGGGGCGGCCACGAGGTCCGGTAGACCCGTGACCGCCCCTTGGCGGATCAGTCCCGCTTCTCGATCTGACCCCGGATGGCGACGAACTCGGACTTCGCCTTGGCCGCCGAGGAGAAGTACATGACGATCATGCCGACGCTGCCGTGGTCGGCCCAGACGCAGACGCCGAGCGCGATGCCGGACGCCTTGCCGTCACCGCACTTCGCGACCCCGCCCAGCGGGCCCGGGTCGATGGTGGACATCTTGGTGACCGAGAGCGAGCTGCCCAGCCCCTTGACCGCGTCGTCCAGCTCCTGCTCGGGCAGGATGACCGGGCCGGACGCACCGGCCATCATCACCATGTTCCTGCTGGACGCGCTGCCGTAGAACGCGCTCACCGCGCCCGTCTCGTTGCGGACCTCGGACTTCATGTCGCGGACCATCTGGTCGGCGATCCGGCGCAGCTCCGGGTCGGTGCTCTTGGACCGGCCACCGAGGGTCGACGGGGTCACCAGCCGGATCGGGCCCGGGTCGTCGGCGCTCTCGGTGGGGGTCGGCTCGGGGGTCGGGCTGTCGGTCTCGACGGGGGTGGGGCTCGGGGCGGGCGACGTGACCGCGGTGGGCGTCGGCGACGGGGTCGGCGTCTTCGGGTCGTCGTCGTCGCTCAGGGCGACCCAGGTGAGGCCGCCGCCGCCGAGGCAGAGCACCAGGAGCCCGGCGAGCCCCAGCGACAGCAGCAGCGGCAGCTTCGACCGCTGGGGCGCGGGGGCGTGCGGGGGGCCCGGCGGGGAGCTGAACGGCGCGCCGCCGAAGCCGGCGTACCGCTGCGCGGCCGGGTCGGGGTAGCCGCCCGACCCGGCGGCACCCGGGTAGCCCGGTTGCGGGCCGGGATAACCGGGCTGCGGGGTGCCGGGATAGCCGGACGGGGCCGCGCCCGGGTAGCCGGGCTGCGGGGCCGCCTGATAGCCGGGCTGCGGGGCACCCGGATAGCCGGACGGTGGGGTGGCGGGCGGCCCGGAGTGGGGGGCGCCGGGGTAGCCCGACGGCGGGGTGGCGGGCGGCCCGGAGTGCGGGGCACCGGGGTAGCCGCCCTGCGCCGGGTCGGACTGCGGCCAGCCGCCGTACTGCGGGCCGGGGTAGGCGTCGGCCGGCGGGCCCGATTGCGGATCGGCGGGCCATCCGCCGGGCTGCGATCCCGACGGGTACGGCGTGGTGGGCCAGCCGCCACCCTGCGGCGGGGTGTGCGGGCCCTCGGGCGGCACCGGAGGGCCGTCGGAGTAGTGACCGGTGGGCGAGCCGTGCTCCGGCTGCCCGGACCAGGGATCGACCGGCGGTGAGGTCATCAGATCAGCTCCAGGCGAGGGTGAGAACGCGTGATGGTAGCCAGACGGAGCCCGGCCGCGCAGCCCCCCGAGTCTGACGAGGGTACGCAAACGACGATCGCGGTGGCCACGATATCCCGGGGGGAGGACATCGGCGGCCACCGCGATCGGCGGGGGAGCGGGGATGGTTCAGGCGCGCAGGCTGGCGGCCCCACGTGGCAGGAAACGCCGCCCGGTGACCCGCTCGGAGGTGCCGGTCCGGTCCAGGTACGGGGTGATCCCGCCCAGGTGGAACGGCCAACCGGCACCGAGGATCATGCACAGGTCGATGTCCTGCGCCTCGGCGACGACGCCCTCGTCGAGCATCAGCCGGATCTCCTGCGCCAGCGCGTCGAGGGCGTTCTGCCGGACCTGCTCGGCGGTGAGTGGCTGGTCCCCGACGACGAGCAGCTTGGCCACCTCGTCGTTGATTCGGTCCTCGACGACGATCGGCTGACCCGAGTCGGCGATCCGACGGAGATTCTCGCTGACGTCGAACCGGTCCGGGTACGCCGCGTGCAGGGTGCCGCCCACGTGGTACGCCACCGCCGGCCCGACCAGCTGGAGCAGGGCGAGCGGGCGCATCGGCAGCCCCAGCGGGTCCAGCGCGCTGTCCGCCACGTCGAGCGGGGTGCCCGCGTCGACGGCGGCGAACACGGTGCCCAGGAAGCGGGTGAGCAGCCGGTTGACCACGAACGCCGGGGCGTCGGAGACCAGCACCGAGGACTTCTTCAACTGCTTGCCCACGGCGAACGCGGTGGCCAGGGTGGCGTCGTCGGTCCGCTCGCCCCGGACGATCTCCAGCAGCGGCAGCACCGCCACCGGGTTGAAGAAGTGGAAGCCGACCAGCCGCTGCGGGTGCTCCAGCTCGGCGGCCATCGCCGTGATCGACAGCGAGGAGGTGTTGGTGGCGAGCACCGCCTCCGGCGCGACGATCTTCTCCAGCTCGGCCCAGACCTGCTTCTTGACGTCCAGGTCCTCGAAGACGGCCTCGATGACGAAGTCGGCGTCGGCGAAGACGGACTTGTCGACCGAGCCCGAGACCAGGCCGTACAGCTTGGCGGCGGTGCCCTTGTCCATCCGGCCCTTGCTGACGGCCTTCTCGATCTGGGTGTGCACGTAGCCGACGCCCTTGTCGACCCGGGACTGGTCGAGGTCGGTCAGCACGACCGGCACCTGGAGGCGGCGGGCGAACAGCAGGGCGAGCTGGCTGGCCATCAGGCCGGCGCCGACGATGCCGACCTTGGTGACCGTCCGGGCCAGACTCTTGTCCGGCGCGCCGGCCGGCCGCTTGGCCCGCCGCTGCACCAGGTCGAAGGCGTACAGGCCGCTGCGCAGTTCCTCCGAGAAGATCAGGTCGGCCAGCGCCTCGTCCTCGGCGGCGGTGCCGGTGGCGAAGTCGGCGTCCTTCGCCGTCTCCAGCAGGTCCAGCGCCTTGTAGGCGGCCGGGACCGCGCCGTGCAGCCGCGCATCGAGGGTCTGCCGGGCGAAGTAGAGCACGCCCGCCCACATGTCCCGGTCGACCTCGGGCCGGGTGACGGTGACCTCGCCCCGGACCACCCCGGCGGCCCATTCCAGCGACCGCTCCAGGAAGTCGGCCGGCTCCAGCAGCACGTCCGCGATGCCCATCTCGGCGGCCTGCTTCGGCTTGAGCATCTTGTTCTGCATCAGCGGGTTCTGCAGGATCACCTGGGTGGCGGCGGGGATGCCGATCAGGTTCGGCAGCAGTTGGGTGCCACCCCAGCCGGGCACCAGCCCCAGCGACACCTCGGGCAGGGCCAACGCCGCCGCGCCGCCGGACAGCGTCCGGTAGTGGCAGTGCAGGGCCAGTTCCAGTCCGCCGCCCATCGCCGCGCCGTTGACGAAGGCGAAGGTGGGTACGGCGCTGTCCCTGAGCCGGGCGAAGACCCGGTGGCCGAGCCGGCCGATCTCCAGCGCCTGCTCCCGGTCGGCCAGCGCGGGCAGGCTGGTGATGTCCGCGCCCACGCAGAAGATGTACGGCTTGCCGGTGACCGCGACGAACGCCGGCTCCGCGGCCAGGGCGGCGCTGATCGCCTCGTCGAGGCTGGCCAGGCCGGCCGGGCCGAAGGTGTTCGGCTTGGTGTGGTCGAGACCGTTGTCCAGGGTGATCAGGGCGGCGGGCCGGTCCAGCCCCGGCACGTTCACCTGACGCAGCAGCGCCCGGGTGACGACCTCGTTCGGTGCGCTGAGGCTCATTTGTCTGCACCCTCCCAGTTCGGGTTCTCCCAGATGACCGTGCCGCCCATGCCGATGCCGATGCACATGGCGGTGAGGCCGTAGCGCACCTCGGGGTGCTCGGCGAACTGCCTGGCGAGCTGCGTCATCAGCCGTACGCCGGAGGAGGCGAGCGGGTGACCGATGGCGATCGCGCCGCCCCACGGGTTGACCCGGGGGTCGTCGTCGGCGATGCCGAAGTGGTCGAGGAAGGCGAGCACCTGCACGGCGAACGCCTCGTTCAGTTCGAACAGGCCGATGTCGTCGATGCTCAGGCCGGCGATGCGCAGTGCCTTCTCGGTCGACGGGATCGGGCCGACGCCCATCACCTCGGGCTCGACGCCGACGTAGCCGTACGACACCAGCCGCATCGCGACCGGCAGGCCCAGCTCACGGGCGGTGGCCTCGTCGGCGAGCAGGCTGGCGGTGGCACCGTCGTTGAGGCCGGCCGCGTTGCCGGCGGTGACCTTGCCGTGCGGGCGGAACGGGGTCTTCAGGGTGGCCAGCTTCTCAAGCGAGGTCTCCCGGGGCGCCTCGTCGGCGGTGGCGAGGCCCCAGCCGCCGTCGGCGTCGCGGATCGCGACCGGCACCAGGTCGGCCTGGAGCTTGCCGTCGGCGTACGCCTTGGCGGTCTTGAGCTGCGAGGAGAGCGCGAACGCGTCGGTGCGCTCCTTGGTGATGTGCGGGACCCGGTCGTGCAGGTTCTCGGCGGTGGCCCCCATCACCAGGGCGGACGGGTCGACCAGCTTCTCGGCGATGATCCGCGGGTTGGGGTCGACGCCCTCGCCCATCGGGTGCCGGCCCATGTGCTCGACACCACCGGCGATGGCGATGTCGTATGCGCCCATCGCGATGCCACCGGCGACGGCGGTGACGGCGGTCATCGCCCCGGCGCACATCCGGTCGACGGAGAAGCCGGGGACGGTCTTGGGCAGGCCGGACAGCAGGGCGGCGGTGCGGCCGATGGTGAGGCCCTGGTCGCCGATCTGGGTGGTGGCGGCGACTGCCACCTCCTCGACCCGCTCCGGGGGCAGCTGCGGATTGCGGCGCAGCAGCTCACGGATGCAGCGGATGACCAGGTCGTCGGCGCGGGTGTTGGCGTACATGCCACCCGCCTTGCCGAACGGGGTGCGGACACCGTCGACGAAGACGACATCCCGAACTTCTCGGGGCACTTGGAGCCTCCTTATCGACCACGACCCGGCCGACGCGCCGCGGGGGCGGCACGGGCCGGGTGAGGGTCGGCCGGCACTGGCGTTTCCCGAGGAATGCTACTCGCCAGTAACCATAGCCGTCACCACCCCCGGTGTGGCCCACCCCACACTCGCCGACCGGGTGCGCCGGTGGTGACGGCGCACCCGGGTCCCCGGCAGGCGGGGCGGTGGCTCAGGCCCGGGGCACGGGCAGCAGTGCCTCGGCGAGCGCGGGCAGCAGGAGCGAGAGCTGCCACTGGCGCGCGCCGTAGCCGCGCAGCACCTCGGTGACGGTGTCCACGGTGATCTCGTCGGGCGGCTGCCAGGCCAGCCGACGGACCGAGTCCGGGGTGATCAGGTTCTCCGGCGGGAGCCGGTGCTCACCGGCGACGCGGACCACCACCTCCCGGCAGCGCGCCAGCCGCCCGGCGGCCACCGGGTCGCGCTCCGCCCACCGGTGCGGCGGGGGCGGCCCCTCCACCGTCGGGGTGACCGGCAACGCGTCGTCGGCCAACTGGCGGGCCTCGTCGAGCGCCGTCAGCCAGGACCGGGCCAGCCGGCGCACCGACCGGCCGCCGAACCCGGGCAGGGTCAGCAGCGTCTTCTCGTCCTTCGGGTCCAGCTCGGCGGCGGCGATGATCGCCGAGTCGGGCAGCACCCGGCCCGGAGCGGCGTCGCGGCGCACGGCGATCTGGTCCCGGGCGTACCACAGGGCCCGGACCCGGGCCTGCGCCCGCGCCCCCCGGACCCGGTGGATGCCGGAGGTCCGCCGCCACGGCTCCGCCCGCACCCGGGGCGGCCGGGTGGCCCAGGTGATCAGCGCGGCGAACTCCTCCGCCGCCCACGCCGACTTGCCCTGCGCCTGGAGCTCCGCGTCCAGCGCGTCGCGCAGGTCGACGAGCATCTCCACGTCCAGCGCCGCGTAGGTCAGCCAGGACTCGGGCAGCGGACGGCTGGACCAGTCGGCCGCCGAGTGGTGCTTCTCCAGGGTGTAGCCGAGCAACTGCTCGGTCAGCGCGGCCAGGCCGACCCGCTCGAAGCCGGCGAGCCGCGCGGCCAGCTCGGTGTCGAACAACCGGCGCGGACGCAACCCCAGCTCGGCCAGGCAGGCCAGATCCTGGCTGGCGGCGTGCAGCACCCATTCGGCGTCGCCGATCGCCTCGTCGAGGGCGGTCAGGTCGGGCAGTGGCAGCGGGTCGATCAGCGTGGTGCCGGCCCCCTCCCGGCGCAGCTGCACCAGGTAGGCCCGCTGGCTGTAGCGGTATCCGGAGGCCCGCTCGGCGTCCAGGGCCACCGGGCCGGTGCCCGCCGCGAAGCGGGCCACGACCTCGTCCAGCTCGGCGGGGGTGGCCACCGGCTGGGGGGTGCCGTCGCGGGGCGCGGTCAGCGGTACGGGCCCGCCGGAGGGCTGCTCGGTGCCCGCGTCCGCCGGCTCCGCGACGGCCGGGGGCGGAACGTCTGCCGTACGGCTTTCGGCGGCCCGACGGCGCAGGGGTGGTTCGTCGGTCACCTGGCAACCCTAGTGCGCCCGGGCGACATGGTGTGCGCAGGCGGTCCGGTGTGTGTCGT
Source organism: Micromonospora sp. WMMD730 (assembly GCF_049178955.1). Lineage (NCBI taxonomy): Bacteria > Bacillati > Actinomycetota > Actinomycetes > Micromonosporales > Micromonosporaceae > Micromonospora > Micromonospora sp. WMMD730. The sequence goes on along the minus strand of NZ_JBMHML010000002.1, from coordinate 5,432,816 downwards.
CCCGGTGTCCGGCAGGGGTCCGGGCGGTGGGGACGGCCACCTCGCGGGTGAGACATTCCGCGTCGGGCGGGACGTCCCCGGGGCGTCGGGGACATCCGCTTGTGCTCCGGGCGTGTCGCGCCGCTACCGGCGGGGCGGCCGGTGGTCAGGCCGCGCCGGCCGGCCGGCGGTCGGTGAGCGCGGTGACGCCGGGCGGCGGCAGCCCCGCGGTGGAGGCGAGCAGCGCGCACCAGGCCGACAGGTGCGCACCCAGGTCCTCGCCGAGCGGCGTCCAGGACGCCCGGATCTCGACGTCCCCGGCGGCGGGCGGGCCGGCCAGGTCGCCGAACCGGGTCGACACGGTCTGGGTGACCGTGCCACCGGCCGCCCGGTAGCACGCCCGGTGCGCCTCCAACGCGTCGGTGAGCCAGGTCCAGCCCACCCCGGGCAGCAGCGGATCGGCGGCCAGGTCGACCTCCAGGTCGGCGGTCACGTAGGTGACCAGCCGCAGGGTGCCCTGCCAGGCGTCGTGCCCGGCCGGGTCGTGCAGCAGGATCAGCCGCCCGTCGGCCACCTCGTCGTCGTCGCGCAGCACGGTGGCGGAGAGGGCGAACGCGTGGGGGGCGAGCCGCTGGGGCGCGCCGACCTCCTCCAGGACGATCTCCGCCCGGGGGGTGACCGACCGCAGGCCGGCGACCGCGCGGGCGAACGTCTCCGGGAGCGCGATCGGGGGGGCCATGACCGGCAGCCTATGCCGACACGCCGTCGCCCGCCGGGACGGCACGCCGAAGTGCCGCGTCCCGCCGCCGACCGGGACGTTCCGGTGGTCCGCGCGGCACCGTCGGCCGGGCGGGCCGTGCACCCGGGCCACGTCGGCCGGGCGGGCCGTGCACCCGGGCCACGTCGGCCGGGCGGGCCGTGCACCCGGCCACCGTCGACCGGCGCGGGCCGCGCACCCGGGCCCGTCGCCGACCGGCGCGCGCCGGGGGCGCGGGTCACAAATGGCGGCGCTGCCCGTCGGGCCCGCGCGGGTGCGTGGCACGATTGCCGCGATGACCACCGACACCACGGGCACCGCCGCCCGAGACGGAGAATCCCGCCGCAGCGGGCCGGCCCACTCGCCCTTCGTCCGGGCCTGCCGCCGGGAGTCCGTCCCGCACACCCCGGTCTGGTTCATGCGCCAGGCCGGCCGGTCCCTGCCGGAATACCGGGAGATCCGGGCCAACGTGGGGATGCTCGACTCCTGCCGCCGGCCGGACCTGGTCGCCGAGATCACCCTCCAACCGGTCCGCCGGCACGGCGTCGACGCGGCGATCCTGTTCAGCGACATCGTCGTCCCGGTCGCCGCGGCCGGCGTCGACCTGGACATCGTCGCCGGCACCGGGCCGGTGGTGGCCGAGCCGGTGCGCACCGTCGCCGACGTCGAGCGGGTCCGCCGCATCGACCGCACCGACGTTTCCTACGTGGACGAAGCGGTCCGGCTGCTCGTCGCCGAGCTGGGCGACACCCCGCTGATCGGCTTCGCGGGCGCGCCGTTCACCCTGGCCAGCTACCTGGTCGAGGGCGGGCCCTCGCGGACCCACGCCAGGACCAAGGCGATGATGTACGGCCAGCCCGAGCTGTGGCACGCGCTCTGCGCCCGGCTCGCCGAGGTCACCCTGGCGTTCCTGCGGGTGCAGGTCGACGCCGGGGTCTCCGCCGTGCAGCTCTTCGACTCCTGGGCCGGGGCCCTGTCGGAGGCCGACTACCGCCGCTTCGTCCTGCCGCACTCCACCGCCGTGCTGTCCGGCCTGGCCGACGCGGGGGTGCCCCGGATCCACTTCGGGGTGGGCACCGCCGAACTGCTCGGTGCGATGGGGGAGGCCGGGGCCGACGTGGTCGGCGTCGACTGGCGTACCCCGCTGGACGTGGCGACCCGCCGGATCGGTCCGGACCGGGCCGTGCAGGGCAACCTCGACCCGACCGTGCTGTTCGCCCCCTGGCCGGTGATCGAGGCCGAGGTGCGGCGGATCGTCGAGCAGGGCCGGGCCGCCCCCGGACACGTGTTCAACCTCGGTCACGGCGTGCTGCCGGAGACCGACCCCGAGGTGCTGACCCGGGTGGTCGCGCTGGTGCACGAGGTGTCCGCGCGCCGGGACGAGCAGGGCTGAGCGGTGCGGGCGCGACCGTGGCGGGTGGCGGTGGTCGGTGGTGGGATCACCGGCCTGGCCGCCGCGCTCCGGCTGCGCGACCGCGCCCCCGCCGACACCGAGATCACCGTGTACGAGCAGTCCGGCGGGCTCGGTGGCAAGCTGCGCACCGGTGAGCTGGCCGGCCGGCCCGTGGAGTTCGGCGCGGAGTCGTTCCTGATGCGGGACCCGGCCGGGGGCGAGTCGGCCGCGGTGGCCCTGGCCCGCCGGCTCGGCCTGGCCGGGCGGATCGTGCACCCCACCGTCGGGCAGGCGGCGCTCGTCGTCGACGGCGGGCTGCGCCCGATCCCCGGCGGCACCCTGGTCGGCGTACCCGGGGATCTGGCGGCGGTGACGACGGTCGCCGAGCCCACGGCGGACGCCGACCGCGACGGCGGCCGGCCGCTGCTCGACGCGGACCAGGACGTCTCGGTCGGCGCGCTGGTCCGGGCCCGGTTCGGCGAGCAGGTGGTGCAGCGGCTGGTCGACCCGATGCTCGGCGGCGTCTACGCCGGGCGGGCCGACGACCTGTCCCTGGTCACCACCATGCCGGCGTTGGCCCGCGCGGCGCGGGTGGAACACACCCTGGTCGGGGCGGTCCGGGCCGCGCAGGCCGCCGCGCCCCGCGCCCCCGGCGCACCGGTCTTCGGCACCCTGGACGGCGGGCTGAGCACCCTGGTCGAGGCGGCGGCCACGGCCAGCGGCGCGACGATCCGCCGCAACGCGGCGGTCCGCGAGCTGACCCCGGTCGGCGGCGGCTGGCGGCTGACCGTCGGCCCGACCCGCGACCCGGAGTCGGTCGAGGCGGACGCGGTGCTGCTCACCGTGCCGGCCCGCCCCACCGCCCGGCTGCTCGCCGGGTTCGCCGCGTCGCCGGCGGCGACCGTCGGCGGGTTGGACTACGCCAGCGTCGCGCTGGTCACCCTGGCGCTGCCCGCGCCGGCGCTGCCCCGACTGTCCGGTTTCCTCGTGCCGGCGACCGAGGGGCTGCTGATCAAGGCGTCCACCTTCTTCACCACCAAGTGGGGCCACCTGGCCGCGCCGGACGGGCTGGCCCTGGTCCGCGCCTCCGTCGGCCGGTACGGCGAGGAGACCTCGCTCCAGGTCACCGACGACGACCTGCTCGCCACCGTGCACCGGGAGCTGACCCGGGTGCTCGGGGTGGCGCTGCCCACGCCGGTCGCCGGTCACGTGCAGCGCTGGGGCGGCGCGCTGCCGCAGTACGCCCCGGGTCACAGTGGGCGGGTGGCCGGCGTCCGGGCGGCGCTGCGCGCGTCGCACCCCACCCTGGCGGTGGCCGGCGCGGGTTTCGACGGGGTCGGCATCCCGGTCTGCGTCCGCTCCGGCGAGAGCGCGGCCGACGAGATCATCGAAGCACTGGGAGGATCGGGTCCATGACCGAGCAGAGCACCGAGCAGTCCAACGCGGCCCGGCTCAGGGAGCTGAACGCCACCGTGCGTTACACCATGTGGTCGGTCTACCGGGCCACCGGCACCCTGCCGGCGCTGCGGGAGAACGTCACCGGCGAGGTGGAGTCGCTCTTCGAGGAGCTGGCCGGCAAGGACGTCGTGGTCCGGGGCATGTACGACGTGGCCGGGCTGCGCGCCGACGCGGACGTGATGATCTGGTGGCACTCGTCGTCCAGCGACGCCCTCCAGGACGCCTACCTGCGGTTGCGCCGGACCACCCTGGGGCGGGCGTTGACCCCGGTGTGGTCGCAGTTGGCGCTGCACCGGCCGGCGGAGTTCAACAAGAGCCACATCCCGGCCTTCCTCGCCGACGAGGCGCCCCGGCCGTACCTGTGTGTCTACCCGTTCGTCAGGTCCTACGAGTGGTACCTGCTGCCGGACGCCGAGCGGCGGGAGCTGCTGGCCGAGCACGGGAAGATGGCGCGCGGCTACCCGGACGTCCGGGCCAACACGGTCGCCTCGTTCGCCCTCGGCGACTACGAGTGGATGCTCGCCTTCGAGGCCGACGAGCTGCACCGGATCGTCGACCTGATGCGGGACCTGCGGGCCTCCGGGGCCCGGCGGCACGTCCGCGAGGAGGTCCCGTTCTACACCGGCCGGCGTCGCTCGGTCGCCGACATCGTCAACTGCCTGGTCTGACGCCCGCCCGCCCCGGGTCGTGGTGCCCCGGCGGTCAGGATCGTGCCCGATCACGGAAGTAGTGGCCTCCCGCCGCGCGGGAGGCCACTACTTCCATGCTGTCGCGTCTGCTGTGCCGTGCCGAACGGTCAGAGGGTCGCGGTGCAGACCGGGGTCGGGCTGGCGCCGCTGCCCGAGGCGAGGAAGCCGAAGGTGGTCTTCCCGCCGGCGGCCAACGCGCCGTTGTAGTTGACGTTGCGGACGGTCACCGCAGATCCGCTGCTGGTCAGCGTGGCGTTCCACGCCTGGCTGATCTGCTGGCCCCCGGAGTACGTCCAGTTCACCGTCCAGCCCTTGATCGCCGAGGCACCGGCGGTCACGTCCACCTCACCCTGGAACCCGCCGTTCCAGGTGGAGGTCACCCGGTAGGTCGCGGTGCAGCCACCGGTCGCCGGCGGCGGGGTGGTCGGCGGGGCGGTGGTGGGCGGCGGGGTGGTCGGCGGGGCCGTGGTGGGCGGCGGGGTGGTCGGCGGCGCGGTGGTGGGCGGCGGGGTGGTCGGGTTGGTGCCGCCACCGAAGTCCACGTCACTGCACAGGTAGTACGACTGGTCCAGGTGGCTGGCCTGCCACACGGTGTAGACGATGTGCCGACCGGTACGGCCCGGCGCGTTCACCGGGATCTGGATCGACACGCCACCGGTGTCCTTGTCCCACTGGGAGGCCGGCGTGTTGCCGATCTGCCCGGCCAGCTCCAGGTTGCCCCAGCCCAGCGGTGTGGTCGCCGAATTGAAGCCCTGCTTGGTGACGTACACCCGGATGTAGTCGGCCCCGTGGCTGGCCTGGTCGAAGAACTTCAGCCGGAAGCTGTTCGCGACCGACGTGGTCTTCCACGCGCCCACGGTGTCCAGGGCGTTGTAGCGGCCGTTCTGGGTGCGTCCGCCGCTGCACAGCTGGCCGTCCGGGATGGCACCCTGGTGGTTGCCGGCGACACCCTCGCGGAACAGGCCGTTCCAGTTCCACATGGCCTGCGGGTCGGCCTGCCAGGCCTGCCAGCACATCGGGTCCTCGGTGGCCATGCGCGGGTTCTGGAACTCGGCACCCCAGCGCTCCCAGCAGCTGTAGGCGCGGAACCCCGGGTTCACCACCGCGCCGTGCGCGGAGGCCGAGTTGGCCAGGGCGGTGGTGAGCAGCAGCGCGATGATCGCGCCGATGGTGAGCAGCGACCCCGCGAGCGCGGTGGGTCGTCTGCGTAGGACGGTGGACATGGAGCCTCCGAGGTGAAGGGGTCGGTCGAACGACGCCCGGACGGCCGGGAGTTGCCCCTCCCATGCCTGCTGTCGGCTCCCACGACGGCTCTGCCCCCGCAGGCTTGCATAGGAAAGCGGTATCCGTCAATGTTTCAGGTCGTCTGCCCACCGCGGCGCATCGGCAGGTGGGGGATGCCGTCCTCGACGTACTCCGGGCCGGTCACCGTGAAGCCGTGCCCGGCGTAGAAGCCGGCCAGGTGGGCCTGCGCCTCCAGCACGCAGGGCCGGTCGCCGACCAGCCGCAACGCCTCGGTCATCAGCCGGCCGGCGAGCCCGCCGCCGCGGGCCGCCGGGGCCACCACCACCCGGCCGATCCGCACCACCCCGCCGGGGTCGGCGAGCAGCCGCAGGTAGGCCCGCACGACGCCGTCGTGGGCCAGCCAGAGGTGCCGGGTGCCGGGTTCGACGTCCCGCCCGTCCAGCTCCGGGTACGGGCAGTGCTGCTCCACCACGAACACGTCGATCCGCAACCGCAGCAGGTCGTGGAAGGTGCGTACGTCCAGCTCGGTGAAGCTGGCGACGTGGACGTCGACGGTCTGCGGTGCCATCAGGCGATGGTAGGCGGCCCCGCCTGCCGACCCGGCACGCCCCGTGGCGTCGGGGCTGGCCGGGTGGGTCAGGCCGGGTGGGTCAGCCGGGTCAGGCCGGGCGGGCGCCGACCGCGTCGCGGATCTCCGCACCCAGGGACTCCACGGCGCGGGCGCAGTGCGCACAGCAGAAGAACCGGCCGCCGACCTCCACCCCGTGCCCGATGATCTTCACCTGGCAGTGCTCGCAGATCGGCGCGAGCTTGTGCGCCGCGCACTCGAAGGAGTCGAAGGTGTGTACGTCACCGCTGACCGTACGCACCTCGAACGCCATCCAGTAGTCGTTGCCGCAGACCTCGCAGGTAGCCACCTGTCACACCCCCCGAATCGGACATCTGCCCCCAGAGTGCGACAGGGCGGCGGTCGCGCAGGGCGAAATGCCCCTATCGGTGGGGTCGGACGGCGTTTCGCCCCGGCGTGTCGGGCGTTGGACCCGGTAGGACGCCTCGGCCCCGGGAGGATCACGTGATCAAGCGCAGCAGACTCTTCGGCACCCAGACCCGGGTCACCTTCTGCCTGCCCCGGGACACCCCGCCCGGCACGGTCAGCGTCGTCGGCTGCTTCAACGACTGGCAGCCGGGCCGGCACGAGCTGGTGCCACGCCGGGACGGCACGCGGACGGTGACCGTCCGGCTCGGTCCCGGCGAGCACCGGTTCCGCTACCTCGCCACCGGGGGTGTCTGGCTCGACGACTCCGCCGCCGACCGGGTGGACGACGAGGGCAGCCTGCTCCTGCTCTGACCGCCCGGTCTCGGTCCGGCTCCGCCTCGGCCCGGCGTCGGTTCAGCCCTGCTCGGGTTCAGCCCTGCTCCGGTTCCAGTCGGATCGACACCGAGTTCACGCAGTGCCGGGTGTCCTTGGGGGTGAAGCCCTCGCCGTGGAAGACGTGCCCGAGGTGGCTGTCGCAGCGGGCGCAGCGGATCTCGGTCCGCACCATGCCGAGGCTGGTGTCCTGGATCTCCCGCACCCGGCCCGGGATGGCGTCGTCGAAGCTCGGCCAGCCGCAGTGCGAGTCGAACTTGGTGTCGCTGGAGAACAGTTCGAGCCCGCAGGCCCGGCAGTGGTAGACGCCGGGGGTCTTCGTGTCGACGTACTCGCCGGTGAAGGGGCGTTCGGTGCCGGCCTCGCGCAGCACCCGGAACTCCTCCGGGGTCAGCCGGACCCGCCACTCGTCCTCGGTGCGGGGCAGTTCGCTCTCGTCAAGACTCACCGGTCAACCGTACGTCGGATGTCGGGGGCATCGCATATGGTCGCGCCATGGCGGCCAGCGGGAAGACGACGGCGACCGAGGTCGAGGTGGCCGGGCGCAGCGTCCGGCTGAGCAGCCCGGATCGGGTGATCTTCCCGGAGCGCGGGTTCACCAAGGCCGATGTCTTCCACTACTACGTCGCGGTGGGCGAGGGCATCATGCGCGCGCTGGCCGACCGGCCGACCACCCTGCAACGCTTCCCCGACGGCATCGCGGGGGAGGCTTTCTTCTCCAAGCGGGTGCCCACCCGGGGCGTGCCGCCGTGGGTGCAGACGGTCGGCATCACCTTCCCCAGCGGCCGGGGTGCCGACGAGCTGTGCCCGACCGACCTCGCCCACGTCGCCTGGGCCGCGCAGATGGGCACGGTGGTGTTCCATCCGTGGCCGGTCCGGGCCGCCGCCGTCGACCATCCCGACGAGCTGCGGGTGGATCTCGATCCGCAGCCCGGCACCGACTTCACCGACGCGGCGACGGCCGCCGCCGAGCTGCGGGGCATCCTCACCGAGCTGGGCGTCACCGGCTGGCCGAAGACCTCCGGCGGCCGGGGGCTGCACGTCTACCTGCGCATCGCCCCGCGGTGGACGTTCACCGAGGTGCGCCGGGCCACCATCGCGTTGGCCCGGGAGCTGGAACGGCGTCGGCCCGACCTGGTCACCACCGCCTGGTGGAAGGAGGAGCGCGGGCAGCGGGTCTTCGTCGACTACAACCAGATGGCCCGGGACCGCACCATCGCCTGCGCGTACTCGCTGCGCGCCAACGCGCGGGCCACCGTCTCCACCCCGGTCACCTGGGACGAGCTGCCCGACGTCGATCCCGACGATTTCGATCTGCGTACGGTGCCGGTCCGGTTGGCCGAGCGGGGTGACCCGCACGCGGGCATCGACGACGATCCGGTCGACATCACCCCCCTGCTCGACTGGGCCGAGCGGGACGCCGGGCAGGGCCTTGGCGACCTGCCCTATCCACCCGACCATCCGAAAATGCCCGGTGAACCGAAACGGGTGCAGCCGAGCCGGGCGAAGCGCCCGGCCGACGACGCCACCGCCTGACAACCGACCACGCCACCGGCGGAAATCGGAATGCCGGCGGTGGTGCTGGCACGGGGTGCCCGCCGGTAATCCGAAATCAGTTGCTCGGCATGCCACTCCCACGCGTGAAAATGGCATTCCTCCGCACTCTTTCCGGTACTGATGATTGCGCTCGACTGGTCGTCACGCCTACGGTCGAATATGAAAGGTAGGATGCGCGGAAGTCGGCTGCACTCGTGTGACCAGGGCTTATGCCCTCGCTGTGGAGTGTCCGGTCGGCTGCTTCCCGGCGGCGACAGTCGATTCGCCGGTCAGCGGCTCCGATTCATCCGACCGGACGCGGGCACCGGACAGGGGAATCACCATGGCGGCCACGACGAGACGAACGCAGCGGATCAGCGGGGTGCCGGGCCGGCATTCCGTGATCCTCGAATACCTCAAGATCCTGCCGGCCGTGCTCACCGGGGTGGCCGCGGTCCTCGTCGCCCTCACCGGACTGCTGACCCTGCTCGTCAGGTAGTTTCCGGCAGGCGGTCGGCCGGACGATCCGCAGCCGCAGCCGCAGCCGCAGCCGCAGCCGCAGCCGCAGCCGCAGCCGCAGCCGCAGCCGCAGCCGCAGCCGCAGCCGCAGCCGAAGTCGGTTTCGGTTCCGGGGTCGCGGCCCCGGGTCGGCGCCGGTCGTCCGGCCCGGACGCGTTCGCGGCCCGGGTGGACGGTCGGGCCGTCCAGGCGAGGAAACGGTCGAACAGTTCCGCCGGGGACGGGGCCGGGTGCGGATTGAGTCGCACCAGATCGGCGGTGGCCTCGAACAACTGGCTGGCCATGTAGATCGACAGTGCCACCCGGTCCCGCCGGTACTCCCTGGTCAGAAGCAGTCGGGCGGGTTGGCACGGCCAGGGGGCGGCGCACGTCCGGCACCGCCACAGCGGGCGCATCGGCGGATGCCCGCCCACGGGCCGCCGCTGCCGATCATGAACAGGCGAGACGTTCGACTCGGTCACGCCACTATCGTGACCCTGATCGTTGTCTGCGTCAATAGCTTCCGTAGTTGTCGGCGTCGAGAGTGATGAGTGCTGTCATTGTCAACCCGTGGACCTCGTCGGCGTGTCGGAGATCAGGGCGATGCTCGGGAACGTCTCCCGCCAGCGCGCGTCCGTGATCGCCAACCAGAGGAACTTCCCGGAACCCGTGGCGGTGCTGGCGATGGGCAAGGTGTGGCGGAAGGCCGACGTCGAGGCGTGGATCCGCGAGCACCGGCCGGAGCTGACGACGGACTGACTAGGCTCGGGCCGATGACCAGCCAGATCCGCCGGGCCACCGCCCCCGACCTGCCCCGCGCCGCGCGTACGCTCGCCGTCGCCTTCCACGACTACCCGTGGACGCGGTGGTCGATCCCGGCCGACGACTACCCGCGTCGACTCGAAGAGCTACAGGCCCTCTACCTGGGGCACGCCCTCGTGTACGGCCTCGTCCTCGTCGCTGACGACGCTCGGGCGGTCGCCGCGTTCCTGCCGGGTGACGCGCCCGCGCCGGGGGAGGACCTCCAGGCGCGGATCGCGGAGCTGCACGGTGACCGGCTGGCGGCGCTCATGGCCGTCGAGTTGCCGGCGCGGCCACCCGGCGCGTGGGAACTCGCGACGTTGGGCGTCCACCCGGACCGGCGCGGCGTCGGTCTCGGCTCCGCCGTCGCCGCGGCGGGGGTGACCCTCGTCGAGGCCTCCGGCGACCCGAACGGCATCGCGCTGGAAACCTCCGACGAGCGCAACGTCCGCCTCTACGAACGTCTCGGCTTCGCGGTCACGGCGCGCACCACGATCGAGGGCGGCCCGCTGGTCTGCTCCATGTACCGGCCGGCCCGCCGGGCGCCGGTCCGGGGCTGACCCTGGCCCGGTCGTAAGACGTCCCGGCCGGGCCTGGACGCCGGCCCCATAATCGACGCCGGGCCGGCGCGCGCTGCGACCGCCGGGGTGATCAACTCAATGTCGCTGATGTTGCGGTATGTAAGCCGTGTGACCGCGCAATATCGGCCCACTTGAGTCGATCTTGAGTTCAGTGGCCGGTGTGACCGCGCTGCGATCACCGGGCTGATCAACTCAATGTCGCTGATGTTGCGGCATGTAAGCCGTGTGATCGCGCAACCTCGGCCCACTTGAGTCGATCATGGGGTCAGCGTCCGGCGGCGATCGCCTCGACCGCCTCCTTGGCGGTGCGCAGGTCCGTCCCGGTCGCCTCCCGGTACGCCTTGATCGCCCTGATCTTGTCGCCCCGGGCCAGGTGCTCCCGCACCCCGGGCAGGGCCGGGCCCCGGTCCACGACGCCCAGGTGCTCCATGATCAGCCGCTGGCGGCGTTCGATCTCCACCAGCCGGAACGACACGTCGTCGCGGCGGTTGCGCAGCGGGAACTGCATCACCAGCGCCAGCACGAGGGCGAGGGTCGACAGCATCAGCGCGGTTTCCATGCCGCCGATCACACCAGATCCACGCCTGCGGGCCAACCGGCGGGCCAGGATAACGATCAAGTAACGGGTGCGAACCTTTCCCGCCGGGTCACCGCTCTTGCTCTCCGTCGGCCCGACCCCGGGCCCGGGGGAGGCAACGGATGAAGCTGGTGTGGAGGCGGGCCCACGAGGCGCGGGGACTGCTGCTCGCGGCGGTCGCCGCCGCGGTGGTCGCGATCGCACTGGTCACCGGGCTGGCCGACTACAACCGGCGGGCCGTCGACGCCGGGCAGCGCGCCCTGATCACCGCCGCGCCCGTCGAGGAACGCAGCCTGCTGGTCAGCGGCTCCGGTGGCCGCGACCGCACCGAGTACGCCACCCGCGACCGGGCCGTCCGGGACGGCTTCGCCACCGCCCTCAAGGGCACCCCGATCCGGGTCTCCGCCGCCCGCTACGGCACCGGCCGGGAACTCACCGGCACCCTCGGGCCGGGCATCCGGACCGGAAAGGAACCGGTCTTCGCCACCCTGGCCACCCTGGACGACCTGGCCGGGCACGCCGACCTCGTCGACGGCGCCTGGCCGACCGCCGGGGCCGGCCCGCTCCAGGCCACCCTGCCCGAGAAGGTCGCCGGTGCGTTGGGCCTGCGCACCGGCGACCGGGTGCCGATGCGCGACCGCAGTGCCGACCGGCCTACCGAAGTGGTGCTCGCCGGCACCTGGCGGCCCCGCGACCCGGCCGACCCGTACTGGCGGCTCGCCCCCGGACTGGGCACCGACGCGGACAGCGACGCCACGCACGGGCCGTTCGTGCTCGACCCGGCCGACTTCGCGGCCACCTTCCCCGGCTCGGTCTCCGCCGCCTGGGTGGTCGCGCCCGACCTGACCGCCGTCGGAGGGGACCGGCTACCGGCGCTGCGCCGGGCCGTCGCCACCGCCGCGACCGGGGTGCCCGAGACGGCCGGGCTCGGCTCGTCGGCCCAGGCGGCCACCGCCCTCGACCGGCTCATCGACCGGATCAGCCGGGCCGACCTGGCCGGCCGCTCGGCCCTGGCCACCCCGCTGCTGCTGATCGTGGTCCTCGGCGGGTACGCGCTGGTGCTGATCGCCGCCCTGCTGCACGAGGACCGGCGCGCCCAGACCGCCCTGCTGCGGGCCCGGGGCGCGGCCCGCCGGCAACTCGCCGGCCTGGCCGCCCGGGAGGCGACCCTGGTGGTCGTCCCCGCCGCCCTGCTCGGGCCCCTGCTCGCCGGCGGGGCGCTGCGCCGGGTCGCCGCCGACGGCCCGGTCGACCTCGGCGGTGCCGTCGGCGGCGGCCCGTGGGTCTGGGCGGCGGCCCTGGCCACCGCCGCCGGCTGCCTCGTCGCGATGGTCGCCCCCACCCTGCGCGGCGCGGGCACCTACGTGGCCGACCTGGCCGCCCGGTCCCGCCCCGACCGGGTCACCACCGTCAGCCGGGCCGGACTCGACCTGGCCCTGGTCGCCTTCGCCGTCCTCGCCTGGGTGCAACTGCGCCGCTACTCCTCACCGCTGGCCGGCGCCGGCAACGACCTCGGCGTCGACCCGCTGCTGGTGGCCGCGCCGACCCTGGGGGTGCTGGCCGGGGCGGTGGTGGCGTTACGGCTGCTCCCGCCGGCCACCCGGTTCGCCGAACGGTTCGTCGACAGGCGACCGTGGACCGCGACCATCTTCGGGATGTGGCAGGCCGGCCGGCGGCCACACGCCGGGCCGGTGCTGCTGCTCGCCCTCGCCGTCGGCGGCAGCACGCTGGCCTGGTCGCTCGTCGCCACCGGGGAACGGTCCCAGGTCGACCAGGCCGACCACCGCGTCGGCGCGGACCTGCGGCTGGTCGAACGCACCGGCGTCGCCCCCGTCGACCGGGCCGCCGCGCTCGCCGTGCTGCCCGGCGTCGACCGGGCGCTGCCGGCCTGGCGCGACGACATCCGGGTCGGCCGCGACGACCGGCAGGCCACTGTGCTCGGCCTGGACACCGCACAGGCAGCCGAGGTGGCCAAGTTCAGCGACCGGCTCGCCGACCGGCCCGCGCGGGAACTGTTCGCGCGGTTGACCGCCGCCCGGGGGCCGGCCCTCGGGCAGCCGCTGCCGGCCGACGCCCGCAGCCTCACCGGCACCGTGAGCACCCCCGTCGACCAGGCCGTCGTCCCGCACCGGATCGCCGTGTCGGTGCTGCTCACCCGGGCCGACGGGCTGGCCTACCGGCTGCCCGTGGCGAGCACCGGCAGCGACGGGCGGGCCACCGGGTTCCGGGTCGACCTGCCCGCCGTCGCGGGACTGCGGCTGGCCGGGTTCGCGGCCGACGGCGGGGACGTCGCCGGCGCCGCGTACGCGCTGAAGGTACGGGACCTGCGCACCGTCGGCCCGGACGCCCGCTCCACCACGCTCCCGCTCACCGGCCGGTGGCGGGTGGCCGCCGCCGAGTCCGCCGCGAACAGCACCGCCACCGCCGACGGCGCCGGACTGACCGCCACCCACCCCGTCGGGTTCCTCGACGGCGGCCGGTACGCCTACCAGCCGGCGTCCCGCTTCGCGGTGGTGCCGGACGGCCCGGACACCGCCGTACCGGCCGTGATGACCCCGGCCGTGCGGGCCGCGCTCAACGTCCGGCCCGGGGAAACCGTGCAGCTCACCCTGTCCGGGGTCTCCCTGCCGGTGCGCCTGCTCGGGGAGGTGACCGCGCTGCCCGCCACCGCCGGCGACGGGGTGCTGCTCGACCTGCCCGCCGCCACCGACTGGCTGATCCGCAACTCGGGCACCGTCCGGCCGGTACCCGAATGGTGGCTGCGGACCGACGCCGCCGCCCACGCCGAGGCGACCCGGGCCGCCGCCGCGCTACCCGGGACGACCCTGCTGGACCGCCGGCAGGCCGCCGCGGTGGCCGCCGACGACCCGTACTGGCAGGGGGCCCGGACCGGGCTGCTGGCCGCCGCCCTCGGCTCGGTGCTGCTCGCCCTGGTCGGCCTGGTGGTCGACGTGTGGGCCACCGCCCGGCACCGGCTCGGCGAGTTCTCGGTGCTGCACACCCTCGGCGCGTCCCCCCGGCTGCTGGCCCGCGCGCTGCTCGCCGAACAGACCTTCCTGGCCGGGATCGGCGTCGGCGTCGGCCTGCTGCTCGGCGCGGTCGTCGGAGCCACCATGGCACCCCTGGTGATCCTCACCCCGGCCGCCGGGCGACCCGTGCCCGCGCCGACGTTCGCCCTGGCCTGGGCCCCGATCGGGTGGACCGTGGCGGGGCTGCTGCTGGCCGCGCTGGCCGGCAGCGCGGCGATGGCCGCCGGGCTGCGGCAGCGGGTCGCCGCCGCCCGGCTGCGCACCGGGGGAGACCGGTGAGGACCACGACGACCGGACCGCTGCACCACGGGGAGGACCAGCGATGAACATCGGCGTCGTGATCCGTCGGGTACGCGCCCACAGCGGGCAGTTCCTGCTGCTGGCCGCGTTGACCCTGGTGATCGCCCTGCTGGTCGGCGGGGTGCCGAGGGTGGCCAACCGGCTGGCCGACCAGGGGCTGCGGGAACACCTCGCCGCCGAGCCCGGTGCCCGCCGCGACCTGACCTACACCACCCGACCCGTCGTCGGCGCGCCACCGGCCAGCAGCCGGCGTTCGCCCTGGCCTGGGCCCCGATCGGGTGGACCGTGGCGGGGCTGCTGCTGGCCGCGCTGGCCGGCAGCGCGGCGATGGCCGCCGGGCTGCGGCAGCGGGTCGCCGCCGCCCGGCTGCGCACCGGGGGAGACCGGTGAGGACCACGACGACCGGACCGCTGCACCACGGGGAGGACCAGCGATGAACATCGGCGTCGTGATCCGTCGGGTACGCGCCCACAGCGGGCAGTTCCTGCTGCTGGCCGCGTTGACCCTGGTGATCGCCCTGCTGGTCGGCGGGGTGCCGAGGGTGGCCAACCGGCTGGCCGACCAGGGGCTGCGGGAACACCTCGCCGCCGAGCCCGGTGCCCGCCGCGACCTGACCTACACCACCCGACCCGTCGTCGGCGCGCCACCGGCCAGCAGCCGGGCCGCCGACCTCGACACGTTCCAGCAGCGGATGCCCGCCGACGTGCGCGCCGCCGTGGCGCACCGCTGGTACGCCGCGCAGACCCCCGGCGACCTGGTCACCGGCCCCGACCTGGCCCGGGGCAACTACCTGGTGGAGTTGGGCCTGCGGGCCGCCCCCGGCATCGAGACGACCGGCACCCTGGTGCAGGGACGCTGGCCGGCCGTCCCGCCCGACGACGACGCCCCGGTGCAGGTCGCCCTCGACGCCGACGTCGCCGGCCGGTTCGGGCTGCGCGTCGGCAGCCGGCTCCGCCTCGCCGCCCCCGACCCGCAACACCCGTCGACCCCGCTGACCGTGGTCGGGACGTTCCGCCCCGTCGACCCCGCCGACGGAAGCTGGGACGCCCTGCCGTCGCTGCTTCAGGTCGGTGAGCCGGAGGGCGACGGTCAACCGTTCATCCTGGTCGGGGCGGTCGCCGTCGCCGCCCTGGACCGGCTGGCCGGGCAGGGGCGGCCGATCTCCTTCACCTGGCGCTACCGGCTCGGCGCGGACGGCATCGACGTGCGGCGCGTCGACCAGCTCGTCGACGGGGTGCAACGGCTGGCGCGGGCCAGCACCGCCACCGACACCGAGTTGACCCAGGGCGTCGACGTCCCGCTGCGCGAGTTCAGCCGGGCGGTCACCTCGGCGCGTACCCTGCTCGCCGTCATCGCCGCCGGGGTGCTGGCGACGCTGGCCGGGCTGGTCGTGCTGGCCGCCGCGCTGGCCGTACGCCGCCGCCGCGCCGAGTTCGTGCTGATCCGTGCCCGGGGCGGCGGGACCACCACCGGACTGCGGCGCAGCCTCGCCGAGTCGCTGCTGGTCGTCCCGCCCGCCGCCGGGCTCGGCTGGCTGCTCGGTGGCCTGCTGCCCGGTGCGCCCGGCGGCACCGGGCCGCTCGCCGTGGGTGCGACTGTCCTGGTCACCCTGGCGCTGCCGGTGGCGACGCTGGCCGTACCGTCCGGGGTGGTCGGGCGGCGGGACCTGGGCCGGCTGCGGCCGTCCGCCCGACGGGCCACCACCGAGGCCGCGCTGGTGCTGCTGGCCGGGCTGGCGGTGGTGCTGCTGCGGCGGCGCGGCCTCACCCCCGGCACGGTGGACCCGCTGCTGGTGTCGGTGCCGGCGCTGGTCGCTATCGCCGCGTCGGTGCTGGCGCTGCGGCTGTACCCGTGGCCCGTGCGGCTGGCCGGGCGGCTCGCCGCGCGTACCCGGGGAAGTGTCGCCTTCCTCGGCACGGCCCGCGCCGGCCGGGCGGCGGCGGCCACCCCGCTGGTCGTGGTGGTGCTCGCGGTCGCCACCGCCGCGTTCTGCGCGGTGGTCGCCACCGGCATCGAGGACACCCGCGACGACGTCGCCACCCGGGCGGTGCCGGCGGACGCGCTGATCCGGGGCGACCGGCTCGCCCCCGACACCGGGCCGGCGCTGGAGCGGCTGCCCGGGGTGCGGGCCGCCACCGGACTGGTCGACGAGTCGGCGCAGCGGCTGGCCACCGACGCCGCCGGCACCGACGCCCGGCTGCGCGACACCAGCGTGCTGCTGGTCGACGGCCCCGGCCTGGCCCGCACGGCGCGGGCCGCCGGCCGGGACGTCCCGGTGCCCGGCCCGCTACGCGACGCCCGGCCGGGCGACGGCCCGCTGCCGGCGGTGGTCTCCCCGGCGGTCGCCGCCGACCTCGCCGACGCCGGCCTGCGGTCCGCCTTCGTCACCGTGCAGGGCCAGCGGTACGAGTTCACCCCCGCCGACACCGTCGCCGACTTCCCGCTGGCCCGGCCGAACACCAGCCGGTACGTGGTGCTGCCCTGGCAGGCGCTGCCCCGGCGGGACGGCCCGCCGGTGCCCACCGGGTTCCTGGTGGCCGGCGACCGGCTCGACGCCGGGGCGCTGCGTCAGGCCGGGGACGAGGGTCAGCAGCGCTACCAGACCGGCGGCGCGGTGACCGGCCGGGAACGGCCCCGGGGCGTGGCGGTGCAGACCTGGTCACAGACCCGGCTGCGGCTGGGCGGCGGGGGCGCCAACGGGCTGCTGGCGTTCGGGTTCACCACCGGTGCGGTGGCCGGTGGGGTGCTGGCGCTGCTCGCGGTCGCCTTCACCGTGCTGGCCGGGGCCCGCGCCCGGGGCGAGGTGCTGTCCCGGCTGCGCACCCTCGGGCTGTCCCGCCGGCAGTGGCGGGGGCTGCTGCTGGTGGAGCTGGCCCCACTGGTCGGGGTGGCGGTGCTGACCGGCGCACTGGTCGGGGTGCTGCTGCCGCTGCTGCTCACCCCGCTGCTCGGTCTCGCCGCGTTCACCAACGGCACGCCGGTGCGGGTGGGGTTCGCCCCCGGTCCGGTCGCCGCCACGGTCGGGCTCGGCGCGGTCGCGCTGGGCTTCGCCCTGGCGGTGGAGGCCCTGAACAACCGTCGGATGCGCCTCGGCGAGGTGCTCCGGCTCGGAGAGGAGAGCTGAGATGACCACGACCGCCCCGAACCCCGTCGTCCCGGACCTGGCAGACCTGCAACGCCGGGCGGCACAGCGGGCGGCCGAACGGGCCGGCGGGCAGGACCGGCTGCGCGGGCACATCGTCTGCGACGGGCTGGTCCGGATCTTCAAGACCGAGGGGGTCGAGGTGGTCGCCCTCCAGGGACTCGACCTGGTGATCGACCGGGGTGAGCTGGTGGCGATCGTCGGGGCCTCCGGCTCGGGCAAGTCGACCCTGCTCAACATCCTCTCCGGGCTGGACACCCCGACCGCCGGCATCGCCCGGGTCGCCGAGTACGACCTGCTGTCGATGTCGGCCCGCCGCCGGCTGGCCTACCGGCGACGCACCGTCGGGTTCGTCTGGCAGCAGACCAGCCGGAACCTGCTGCCGTACCTGACCGCGCGGGAGAACGTGGAACTGCCGATGCGGCTGGCCCGGCGCGGCGGTGGCGCACGGGCCCGCCGGCAGCGCGCCGACGAACTGCTGGCACTGGTCGGGGTGGGGTACTGCGCGGACCGGCGACCCGGCCAGCTCAGCGGCGGCGAACAGCAGCGCTGCGCGGTGGCGGTGGCGGTCGCCAACGACCCGGAGGTGCTCTTCGCCGACGAGCCGACCGGGGAGCTGGACGAGGCGACCGGCGCGGAGGTCTTCGCGGCGCTGCGCACCATCAACGCCGAACTGGGGGTGACCGTGGTGGTGGTCACCCACGATCACGCCGTCGCCGACCAGGTCCGCCGCACCGTCGCGATCCGCGACGGCCGGACCGCCTCCGAGGTACGCCGCACCGCCCGCGTCGGCGTCGACGGCAGCACCGAACTGGTCAGCGAGGAGTACGCGGTGCTGGACCGGACCGGCCGGATGCAGCTACCGGCGCCCTTCGTGGAGGCGCTGGCCCTGCGCGACCGGGTCCGCCTCGACCTCGCCCCGGACCACGTGCAGGTCCGCCCCGGCGACCGGACGCCGCAACCGAACGGGAGTGACGCATGAGCGAGCAGGTTTCCGTCCGGGCCGCCGACCCGGTCACCGACGAGGTGGTCCGGGTCGAGCAGGTGAGCCGGACGTTCGGCCGGGGACGGCATGCCGTGCACGCCGTCCGCGAGGTCTCCTTCACCGCCGCCCGGGGCGAACTGGTGGCGGTGCGGGGACGTTCCGGCGCCGGCAAGACCACCCTGCTCAACCTGGTCGGCGGGCTGGACCGACCGGACGCCGGCCGGGTGCGGGTGGCCGGGCACGACGTCACCGCCGCCGGTGAGGCCGAGCTGCTGCGGCTGCGCCGGGGCACCGTCGGTTTCGTGTTCCAGACCTTCGGACTGGTGCCGATCCTGTCGGCGGCGGAGAACGTCGGGGTGCCGCTGCGGCTGGCCCGGGTCCCGGCGGCGGAGCGCGAGGAACGGGTGGCGGTGCTGCTGGAACTGGTGGGTCTGGGCGCGCACGCCCGACAGCGCCCCTACGAGCTGTCCGGCGGGCAGCAGCAGCGGGTCGCGGTGGCCCGCGCCCTGGCCAACGAACCCGACCTGCTGATCGCCGACGAGCCGACCGGCCAGCTCGACTCCGAGACCGGCCGGGCGATCATGGACCTGCTCCGCGCGGTGGTGCACGCCCGGGGGATGACCGCGCTGGTCGCCACCCACGATCCGGCGCTGATCGAGGTGGCCGACCGGACGCTGACCCTGCGCGACGGCCGCCTGGCCGACGACTGACGCGCCCGGCTGACCCGCGCCCGCCCGCCCCGCGCCCGCCCCGTCAGAGGGGGAGTTTCATGCCCTCGTGGCTGGCGACGAAGCCGAGGCGTCGGTAGAACCGGTGCGCGTCGGCGCGGGACTTGTCGGTGGTGAGCTGCACCAACCCGCAGCCCCGCCGCCGGGCCTGGTCGATCGCCCAGGTCATCATCGCCTCGCCCACCCCCTGCCCGCGCAGGTCGGCGCGGACCCGGACCGCCTCGACCAGCGCCCGTTGCGCGCCGTGCCGGCCCAGCCCCGGGATGTAGGTCAGCTGGAAGCAGCCGACCACCTCCCCGTCCCGTTCGGCCACCAGCTGCTGGTTGCGCGGGTCGGCGGTGATGTCGGCGAAGGCCCGCTCGTACGCCTCGTCCACCGTGGCGTGCTCGCGCGTGCGGCCGAGCACGTCGTCGGCGAGCAGGGTCAGGATGGCGGGCAGGTCGGCCCGGACCGCCTCGCGGAGGGTCACGTCGGTCATGACCGGCAGCCTGTCACAGCACCCCGCCCGGTCGCCGGGCGCAGGTGGGTGTCGCGGCCTGCGGTCGGTCGTCGGACGCCCGCCGGGCGGCGGTGGCGGCCGGGGTGCAGCATGGTGCGACATGGAGCTGTTGCTGCTGCCGTTCCGGTGGGTCTACCGGGGCCTGGTGTACTTCGCCAACTCGCCCCGGACACTGATCACGTCGTACCTGCTGATGATCGTGGTGGCCGGGGTGATCTACGGCCAGGTGGAGCACCGCAGCGCCGCCGACGCCGTCTGGTGGGCGGTGGTCACCGCCTCCACCGTCGGGTACGGCGACATCTCGCCGACCACCTGGGCGGGACGGGCCCTCGCCGCGTTGCTGATCTCCACCATGGTGCTGCTGGTCATCCCCCTGATCACCGCGCACTTCGCCAGTCGGCTCATCGTCGACGACGACGCGTTCGAGCACGTCGAGCAGGAGGAGCTGAAGAACGACGTGCGGCGGATGCGGGCGCTGCTGGAGGAGTTGGCCGCCCGGCAGGGCATCGTGCTGCCGGAACCGCCGCCACCACCGGCCCCACCGGACCACGCGACCCTCGTCCGGCAACGGCTGCGCGGACGCCGCAACCGCCGCTGACCCACCGACGGCGGCCGCTCGGGCCGGTGCGGCGACAGCCGCCCGGTGGGGGAGTCCCGTGGCCCGGTGGCGGTTGCCGCCCCGGTCAGCGGGCGGGGCAGCGCAGCCCCTCCCGGGGCACGGTGAGCGAGATCAGGTAGGCGTCCACCGCCTCGGTGATGCAGGAGGTCTGCGGGTAGGCGGTGTGCCCCTCGCCCTCCCAGGTGAGCACCCGCCCGACCCCCAGCATGTCGGCCAGCCGGGCGGTCTGCTCGTACGGGGTGGCCGGGTCACCGGTGGTGCCCACCACCACGATCGGCGGCGCGCCGTCGGCCCGGCCGGTCGGATACGGGTCCCGCCCGCCCGGCCACTCGACACACCCGAACATGCCCACCGCCAGGGCCGGCCCGAACAGCGGATACTTCTGCCGCCACTCGGACTGCAACCGGCGGATCTGGTCGACGCCGGGCTTCTCGGTCTCGTCGGCGCAGTTCACCGCCAGGTTGGCGTCGAAGAGGTTGGAGTAGTGCCCGTCCTCGCCCCGCCCGGCGTACGAGTCGGCGAGCTTGAACACGTCGGTCGGGTCACCCTCGTCGAGGCGGTCGATCGCGCGGGCCAGCTCCTCCCAGCCCGACTCGGTGTAGAGCGAGGAGATCACCGCGTAGAAGACCCACCCGGAGGTGGCCTCCCGGCCGTCGGCGCCGCGTACCGGGGAGACCTTCGCCTTGTCGATCGCCGAGGTGACCGCGCCCCGGGCGTCCGGGGCGATCGGGCAGCGTCCGGCGTTCGCCGCGCACCACCTGTCGAAGTTGTCGAACGCCCGCTCGAAGCCCCGGGCCTGGCTCTCCGAACCGGCCACCAGCTGCTGCCGGGGGTCGACCGCGCCGTCGAGCACCAGCGCCCGGACCCGCTGCGGGTAGAGCTGCGCGTAGGTCGCGCCGAGCAGGGTGCCGTAGGAGTAGCCGAGGTAGGTGAGCTTGTCGTCGCCGACGGCGGCCCGGACCGCGTCCATGTCCCGGGCGGCCTGCTCGGTGCCGTAGAGCGGGAGCTGGTCGCCGTACCGGTCGCCGCAGCCCCGGCCGATCCGCCGGTTGAGCGCCTGGTAGGCGTCGAACGACTGCTGGCTGCGCGGATCGGGGTCGTAGCCGAAGCTGGCGTCGAGGTCGGCGTCGGAGATGCACTTCACCGGGCTGGACCGGGACACCCCGCGCGGGTCGAAGCCGACGATGTCGAACCGGTCGGTCACCGCCGTGGGCAGCCCTCCGAACGACGGCCCGAACGACAGGTAGACGGCGGTGTCCACGCCGGACCCGCCCGGCCCGCCCGGGTTGATCACCAGGGAGCCGATCCGGTCCCGCTGCTTGCTGGAACGGGCCCGCAGCAGCGCGATCTCGAAGGTCTCGCCGCTGCCCGGCCCGGCGGTCGCCCCCGTGCCGGTGCCCCAGTTGCGCGGCACGGCGATCCGGGCGCACTCGTAACGCATGCCCGGTGCGCCCCGGCCGACCAGGTCCTGCGCGACCTCGGGGCAGGCCCGCCAGGTGGGCCCGGTGCCGGTTTGCGCCGCCGACGAGTCCTCGGTGCGCGGGGCGAACGCCGGCATGGTGCACCCGGTGACGAGCAGCGCGCCCGCGACGAAGCCGGCCAGGGCGAGCCGGAACCGGCGGTTGCGACGGGCGGTGCTGGTCACCGGCGGACCTCCATGATCGGGTAGCAGTCAGGCTACGCCGGGGTGCCGGCGGCCGGCGGCACGGTCGCCGTCGGATCGCCCCGGAGCACCTGGTCGACGTCGAAGCGCACCGGACGGTCGAGCTGGTCGTAGCGGCAGGACCGGGGATCGCGGTCCGGCCGCCAGCGGACGAACCGGGCGGTGTGCCGGAACCGGTCGCCCTCCATCGCGTCGTAGCCGACCTCCATCACCAGCTCGGGTCGCAGCGGGACCCAGTCGAGGTTCTTGTCGCCCGTCCACCGGCTGACCCCGCCCGGGATGCGCTGGCCGCGCTCGTGGTCGCCGTGCACCCACGGGTGGGCGTCGACATCCTCCCGGTAGGGGGCCAGCTCGTCGAGCAGCTCCTGCCGGCGGGCCATCGTGAACGAGGCGCTCACCCCGACGTGGTGCAGCACCCCGGCGTCGTCGTAGAGACCGAGCAGCAGCGAGCCGACCACCGGGCCCGACTTGTGCCAGCGGAACCCGGCCACCACCACGTCGGCCGTCCGGGCGTGCTTGACCTTGGCCATCAGCCGCTTGCCGGGCTGGTAGGGCAGGTCGGCCGGCTTGACGATCAACCCGTCCAGGCCGGCGCCCTCGAACACCTCGAACCAGCGCCGGGCGGTCTCCGGGTCGGTGGTGACCTGGGTGACGTGCACCGGCGGCCGGACCCCGGCCAGCGCCCGCACCAGGCGTTCCCGCCGGGCCGGGTAGGGCTCGTCGACCAGCAGCTCGTCGTCGAGGGCGAGCAGGTCGAAGGCGACGAGGTCGGCCGGGGTCGTCTCGGCGAGCAGGGCCACCCGGGAGGCGGCCGGATGGATCCGCTGGGCGAGCTGCTCGAAGTCGAGCCGGGGCTGACCGCCCGGACCGTCGCGCCGGATCACGATCAGCTCGCCGTCGACCGCGCACCGGGTGGGCAACTGCGCCCGGACCTGCGCCACCACCTCGGGAAAGTAACGGGTCATCGACTTGCCGCCCCGGCTGGCCAACTCGACCTCGTCGCCGTCGCGGAAGACGATGCAGCGGAAGCCGTCCCACTTGGGCTCGTAGGTCAGGCCGGGGTCGGTGGGCAGGCGGGCCACGCTCTTGGCCAGCATCGGCTCGACCGGGGGGTTGATCGGCAGGTCCACGGCGACAGTCAACCAGACGCCACCGACAGTGGTGAGGCAGATCACCGTCGGTGCCGGTCCGGCGTGTCCCCGCCCGTACCGTCCGTCCCCGCGGATACGGATCCCGTCCGCCCCGCTCGGAGCTAGCCTCGCCGGGTGGAGTGGCGGTGTGGTTGCTGTGGGCGCTGGCGGGTCACCGTCGAGCTGGTCCGGGGCCGGCACCGTTACCGGCTGGTGCACCGCTACCCGGACCGGTTCGGCGGCGGCAAGAACGTGCTCGGCGAGGTGGGCACGGTCGCCGAGCTGACCGACCTGCTCCACCGGCACACCCCGCTCGACCTGGCCGACCTGCGCGAGGCCGGCTGAGCCGCGCACCGGCCGAGGCCGCACCCGAACCGCACCCGGCCGGGGCTGCGTCCGGTCCCCGCGTCCGGCCGGAGCCGCGTCCCGGTGGGCGCACGGTCGGGAGGGCGACCGGTCGGGAGGACGACCGGAGGGTGGCCCGGGCACGATCGCTGCGGCAGGCTCGTCGGGGAACCGGGCGGCACGCGGGTGCCGGCGGTGGAACCACGGAGGCGGCATGCGGTTCGAGACGGCGACCGAGATCGACGCGGACATCGACACGGTGTGGGCGGTGCAGACCGACATCGAACGGTGGCCGGAGTGGACCGCCTCGGTCCGGACCGCCCGCCGGGGCGAGGCCGGGCCGCTGGTCCTCGGGTCCACCGCCCGGCTGGAACAGCCCCGGCTCCGCCCGACGTCCTGGCGGGTCACCGAGATCGACCCGCCCCGCTGCTTCGTCTGGGAATCGACCACCCCGGGGGTACGCAGCCGGGGCGAGCACCGGATCGTCGCGCTGCCCGCCGGCCGGGTCCGGGTGGAGCTGGCCCTGGAACTCACCGGCCCGCTCGCCGGGCCGGTGGGTTGGCTCGGCGGCCGGCTGGTGCGCCGCTACCTGCGGTTGGAGGCCGAGGGCCTGCGGCGGCGCTGCGAAGCCGGCTGAGCCCCGGCCGGGGTACGTGCGACCCGTCGGCGTCCCTCTCCACCACCGCGCGGGACGGCACCGGCCGACCGCCACCCGCCGCGCCCGCACCACCGGTCGGGTCGCCGGTCGACGGCACCGGCCCTAGGCTGACGGTGACCCTGGGAGGCGCGGTGTCCGAGTTGACGTACCCCGAGGTGGGGGCGACCCGGGGCGGGTCGCTGCCGGCGGGCTACCACCACCTGCGGCACCGGTGCGCGCTGCCGCCCGGCAGCTTCCCGGTCGCCGCCGAGGCCGTGTTGAGCTGGCGGTTGCACCGGGCAGCCGGGGTGCGGATGCGTACCGACGCGGTCCGGGCCGCGCCCGGCGTCCGGGTCACCCCGGGGCTCGGGGTGGGTCCGCTGCGGGTGTGGGGGCCGTGCGAGGTGGTCTGGGTGGTCGACAGCGACCGGGAGGCCGGCTTCGGCTACGGCACCCTGCCCGGCCATCCGGAACGCGGGGAGGAGGCGTTCCTGGTCCGCCGCGACGCCGACGGCGCGGTCAGCTTCGAGGTCACCGCGTTCAGCCGGCCGGACCGCTGGTTCATGACCGCCGCCGGGCCCGCCGGACGCGCCGTCCAGCACGGGTACGCCCGCTGGCTGGCCCACACCCTGCGCCGCCTCGTCCGCTGACCGATCCCACCCGGCACGGCCGCTCCGGCCGCCGGACTCGTGGCCAACGCGACGGGGCCGAAACAGCGGCATCCGCCCGCTGCGATACCGCAATCTCGGCGACACAGCCCCCGCCCCACCCCGGGCGTCAGAACCGGGCGAAGGAACGGATCGGCATCCGGGGGCCGAACCGGGGTGCCTGGATGCCGGCGGCGGCCAGCAGCAGGCAGACCCGCCCCCGGTGGCCGCGGAACGGGGCGAGCAGGTCGAGCATCCGGGCGTCGTCGCCGCGCGCCTCGCCGGCCAGCGCCCAGGCCACCGTGTTCGGCACGTGGTAGTCGCCGACGCTCACCGCGTCCGCATCGCCGTAGGCGACCCGGACCACCTCGGCGGCGGTCCACGGGCCGATGCCGGGGACGGCGGTGAGCCGCCGGGTCGCCTCGGCGCTGTCGACGCAGCGTTCCAGCCGGTCGGCCAGGGCAGCGGCCCGGCGCAGCGTCTCGGCCCGGCGCTGCTCCACGCCGAAGGGGTGGAACACCCAGTACGGGGCCGCCGCCACCCTCGCCGCGTCGGGCGGCAGCAGCAGCGGCTGGAACGGCCCCGGGGCGGGCTCGGCGAAGTGCCGCACGGTCGCCGCGTACGCCCGGTACGCCTCCGTGCCGGTGACCTTCTGTTCGAAGACGGCGCGCAGCACCCGGGGGAAGACCTGCCCGGTGGCGGGCATCCGCAGCCCCCGGTGCCGGGCGGCCAGCTCGGCCACCAGCGGGTGGGCGGCGGCCAGCTCGGCGAACCCGGTCAGGTCGTCACGCAGACCGGCGACGGCGTCGGCATGCTCGACCACCCAGTCGGCGCCCGGCCCGTGCCCCTCGGCCAGCAGCTCGCCCGCCTCCGGGCGCAGGGTCAGGGTGGCCGGACCGGCCGGGGTGCGGGTGGCCCACCAGAAGGTGCCGGCGACGATCCGCGCGCACGGGTCGTACGGGCTGAAGGTGAGGGCCCGGACCGAGGCGGTCAGCCGGTAGTCGGCCGGCGGTCGCAGCACCCGGCGTGCCGCCGGCTCGTCCCAGGTCACCCCGCCACTGTGCCATGGTCGCGGGGGACGGACGCCCCCGCCCCGTACCGCCGGGGAGGGTGACCGGGGCGGAAATGGACGACACCGCCGACGCCCTGCGCGTCGGCGGTGTCTCCATCCCGGAGCGGACCGGCCGCCCGAGCGGCCGTGGGTGCGGGGTTGGGGGGACCTTCGGTGGCGCGCGCCCGCTGGCGTGTGGCGCGTCCACCGCCCTGGTCCGTTCCGGGGGTCTGGTGGGGGAGGGTCCGGCGGATGGTTACCGCGACGCCGGCCCGACCAGGGGGCCGGCGTCGCGGCCCGGACCGTCCGACGCTGCCGGTTCGTCGACGGTCCTGATCGTGACGGTGGCCGGTCGCGCCCTCCCCGGCTGCGACCGGCCACCGTGTCCCGGCTGACGCAGGATCAGTAGGTGTAGTCCCCGCCGCTGTTCGAGCCGCCCGAGTCGCCGGCCGCCGGCGGGGCGACCGCCTTCGGGGTGCCGGTCGGCAGGCAGGTCAGGTTCTTCTTGCCGTTCGGGTCGACCACGAACCAGGTGCCACCGACGCCCTGGCCCTTCCACTGGCCCGGCTTCTTGTCACCGATGTAGCGGTAGACCGGCCAGCCGCCGATGGTGATCTGCCGGGTGCCGTCCTGGCGGGTGACGGTGCCGACCTTGTCGTCGGAGACGCCCTGCAACTGCGGGTTGCCGTCGGTCAGCGCGGGCGGCCAGACCTGCGCGCACTTGTCGACGCAGTTCGACGACGGCGGGTCGTCGGAGTCCTTGTCGAAGCGGTAGAGGATGAAGCCCTCCTGGTCCACCACGACCCGGCCCATCCGGGCGATCTTCTTGCCGACGAGTTCGTCGGTCAGTTGGACGTTGGCCGGCGGCGGCGCCTGGTCGGCGGCGGGGGCGCCGGAGGCGCCGGGAGAGGCCGAGGTGTCCGGCTCGACCGACGCGGTGGGTTCGGCCGCGGCGACGGCGACCGGCTCGGCGACGCTGGAGTTCGCTCCGTCGTAGCCTGCGGGCGCGCAGGCCGTAAGTGCGACCACCGCGCTCGCGACGATGACGGTCGTCCGCTTGATCTTTGCCACGTGCCCTCCTCATTCTTGGCGGTTCACCGAGTAGTACGGAGCGTCCACTGTCAAGGTTGAACGATCGACAGTGGGCCATTTCACGTCGTCGTCGTTGAACCGTTCCGGCCGGCCGTACGTGTGCGCGAGCAGAGGCACCCCCGCGCCCGGAAAGCCGAAACGGCGTCGGCCCACAACGGGCCGACGCCGTTTCCGACGGAAGGTGTCTCAGGGCACGACGGTGACCAGCGGGCTCGCCACGCCGTTGGCATCCACCGACTGCACCTGCAGCTTCGCGATCTCGCCGCGCGGCGCCGAGGTGGACGCCTCCAACTGGAGATCCTGCGGGTTGGCCGTGGTGCCGTAACCCGTCCCCGGCACCGCCCAGGTGGAGATCACCTCGGTGGTGTCGTTCTTGCGGACCACCACCAGCCGGCAGGTGCGCGGGCCGGGCAACCGGGTCAGGTTGAACCCGATCCAGGTGCCGTACTCCTTGCTGTCCAGCCACATCGTGGTCTTCACACCGGTGCTGCCGTCGGTGGCGTCGAACTGGTCGCCCTCGATCTCGGTGCCACCCACCGCCGGACCCGACCGGGTCGGCTGCGGGCTCGCCGGCCCGTCCACCGGGGCGGACCGGCTCGGCTCGGCGACCACCTGACCGTCACCGCCGACCGTACCGCCGAAGGTGGCGACGCCGATGCCGCTGAGCGCGCCGACCGCCACCACCGCGGCGGCCATCGTCAGCACCTGCCGGAACCGCGCCTTGCGCCGGTGGGTCCGGACCGCGACCAGGGTACGGTCCAGCAGCCGCGGATCCGTCGCGGTCTGCTCCATCGCCATCATCGTCTCGCCGTCGATGTCGGAGAGCAGCCCCACCACCGGGACCATCGTCTCCAACTCGGCGGCGCAGGCCCAGCAGGTGGCGAGGTGTTCCTCGAACCGTTCGGTGTCCTGCACGTCCAGGACGCCGAGCGCGTACGCGGCGACATCCATGTGGTCTGCCCGGCTCATTCCGTCACCCCCCTCTCCTGTAGGGCCGTGCGCAGCGCGCGCAGGGCGTAGTAGACCCGCGACTTGGCGGTGCCCAGCGGCAGGCCCAACTCCTCGGCCGCCTCCGGCACCGTCCGCCCGCGGAAGTACGTCGCCACCAGGATCTCCCGGTGCGACTGACTCAGCGTACGCAGTGCATCCGCCACCGTCATGGTGCGCAGCACCCGGTCGGTGCTGTCCGCCTCGGCGAACGCCGTCAGATCCCGGTCGTACGTCTCGGGTGGGCGGGCCTGCTCGCTGCGGTGCTCGTCGATGGCGATCCGCCGGGCCACCGTGACCAGCCAGGGCCGCAGCGAACCCTGGCCCTGCACGCCCAGCCGGTGCGCGTTGCGCCAGGCCCGCAGCAGCGTCTCCTGCACGATGTCCTCGGCGCGTTGCCGGTCACCACCGGTCAACCGCATCACGAACATCAGCAGCGGGCCGGCGTGCTCGGCGTAGAGCAGCCGGACCAGTTGGTCGGAGTGGCTCGCCTCGGGCGTCGTCGCCGGGGCCTGGTGCCGCCCGGGCGTCGATCGCGGGGTCACCGGGCCATTCTGGCGATCGGTGGGACCGGCGTCGACCCCCCGGCTGGACCTCGACGCACGCGACTGCGGCTGGGCCCGGGCGAACATCCACCCTGGCCTGGCCAGTTCACCGTGCAAGCCGGCCGCGACCGCACTCATCCAGACCTCCTGCTGTCCACCGACATCAGCGGGCCCACGGGGAGGGCGCCGACCGTTGATACGGACCGCTCTTCCCAGCGGATCAACGGCGGACCGAAAAAATTCCGGGCGGCGGCGGTAGCGAGTCGGTGGCGTCCGCGTCGGTGACCACGGCGGCACCGGCGACGAACCGGTCCAGCTCGGCGCCGGCCAGCACCCGCCCCGGGAACCAGTCCCCGGCCGCGCGCCGGGTCAGCTCCGGCACCGGCGGCTCGACCCGCCCGGCCACCAGCACCAGGTTGCCGTGCCGCCGCCCGCGCAGCACCGCCGCGTCGCCGACCAGGGCGGCCCGGGGCAGCACCTGACGGACCGTGGCCACCTGGGCACGGGTGTGCCGTAACGGCGGGCCGTCGGCCAGGTTCGCCAGGTACCAGCCGGCGGGCGCGAGCACCCGGGCCACCTGTGCTGCGTACTCCGCGCTGGTCAGGTGGGCCGGGGTGCGCGCACCGGCGAAGACGTCGGCGACCACCACGTCGTACGACGCGTCGCGGCTGGACTCCAGGGTGGCGCGGGCGTCGGCGACGCGTACCTTCAGCCTCGGGTCGGCCGGCCAGGGCAGCTCCCGCCGGACCAGCTCCACCAGCGCGCCGTCCACCTCGGCCACCCGCTGCGTCGACCCGGGCCGGGTCGCCTGGACGTACCGGGGCAGGGTCAGCGCGCCGCCGCCGAGGTGCAGCACCCGCAGCGGGGCACCGGTCGGGGCGATCAGGTCCAGCGCCGCGCCGAGCCGCCTGACGTACTCGAACTCCAGGTGCGTCGGGTCGGCCAGGTCCACATGCGACTGCGGCGCGTCGTCGAGCAGCAGCGTCCACGAGCGCGGCCGGTCCGGGTCCGGCACCAGCTCCGCCCGGCCGGTGGACACGTCCACCACGATCCGGTCGTCACCCCGACGGCGGCCCATCAGCGGGTCCCGCCGCTGCGGCTGGCCATCACCGGGTCCCGCCGGTGCGACTGGCCATGGTCAGTGCCCGGTGCAGCAGCCGCGCGTCGCCCAGCATCCCGCGCAGCCGCCGCTCCAACCCGGCGATCGGCACCAGGTTCTGCGGCGCGCGCGGGTCCTTGTACGGCGAGGACGCGAACCGGGGCAGGGTGACCAGCGACAGGTCGGCCAGCGCGACCGCGTCCTGCGGTTCGAGGTCCGGTGAGCACTCCAACCGGACGATCCCGGCCCAGGGCGCACCCACCGCCACCGGCAGCCGCAGGTACCACGACCAGCCACCCCAGGCGGTGCCCAGCCGGAACACCGGGGACCGCTGGCCGGAACCCAGCCCGGTGACCACGGCGGTGAGCCGGGCGTCGAGATACTGGCTGTGCTGCGTCTTGATGTAGCCCAGGGTGCGCGGCAACTGCCGGCGGGCCCGCAGCGGACCGTCCACCACCAGCAGGTCCCCGTCGGTGCGGGCCGCGTCGGACACGGCCACCTCCAGGGCGGTCAGCGGGGCCTGCACCGCCGCCGGCAGCTTGCTCAGCTCACCGGTGCCACCGACCCGGTGCACCGGGTAACGCACCTGCCCGCAGGTCACCTCCTGCGCCGACGGGCTCGCCGTGAACAGCCCCCGCCCCACCCGCGCGCCGGCCAGCTCCGCCGCGCCGCGCTCCAGGTCGCAGCGGACCACCCCGGCCGCGTACGAGGCGGCGATCCCCGGGTACGAGGCACCGTCCTCCTCGGCCGTCCACACGCTGGCGTCGATCCGGCGTACCCCGTCGACGAGCAGCACCACGTCCGGGGCGGCCACCCCGGAGCGGGGGCCGATCGCCCGCCAGTCCACCGCCGGCAGCTCCACGTCGGTGTCGACCTGGGTGCTGCTCGGTGCGACCGGCCCACCCGGGGTCGCCTCGAACGACGCCCCGTAGGACGGGTCCCAGGCGTCCACGAACAGCTGCGGCCCGGTCACGTCACCGCCCCACGAACCGACCTCGCGCTCACGGGGCCCGCCTTTCGTTCGCGGCTGCGGGGCTCCGCTGCGCTGCACTCCTCGCGCTCACCGGGCCCGCCTTTCGTTCGCGACTGCGGGGCTCCGCTGCGCTGCGCTCCTCGCGCTCACCGGCCGGTCCGTTCGACGTGGGCCGTGCGGGCGTCCTTGCGGACCTCGAAGCGCACCGGGATGCGCTCGGCCAGTGCCGGCACGTGGGTGACCACGCCGACCATCCGGTCGCCCCGGGCGGCCAGGCTCTCCAGGGTGGCGGCGACGATGTCCAGGGTGGCCGCGTCGAGGGTCCCGAACCCCTCGTCCAACACGATCGACTCCAGGCTGGCCGCCGTGGTGGACATCCCGGCGAGCTGCTCGGACAGCGCCAGCGCCAGGGCCAGCGACGCCTGGAACGTCTCCCCGCCGGACAGTGTCCGCACGCCCCGGCGCAGCCCCGCGTCGTGGTGGTCGACCACGAAGAACTCGCCCTTGTCGTGGACCAGGTCGTACTGCCCCTGGGACAGCTCCCGCAGGATCCGGGAAGCCCCGTCGACCAGCAGGTCCAGCGCCTCGGCCAGCAGCCACCGTTCGAAGTTGTTGGCCCGCAGGTGCCCGGCCAGCGCCCGCGCCGTGCGTGCCTGCCGCTCGTGCTCGGCGCGCTGTTCCCGCAGCTCGACTGCCTGCGCCCGGCGTTCGGTGATCCGCCGCAGGTCGGCCCCGGCCCGCTCGGCGGCCACCGCCACCGCCTGCGCCGGGTCGTCGGCGGGGGGCAGCCCGGCGGCGGTGAGCAGGCCACCGATGCGGTCCTCCACCGCCTCGGCGGCCGACTGCGCCTCGGTCACCGCGGCGACCAGCCCGTCCCGGTCGACCCGTCGCTGCCGGGCCTGCGCGCCGGCCCACCCCACCAGGGCGGTCCAGGCGGCGGCCACGTCGTCGCGGTCGGTGGCCGGCGGGCCGAACCGGGCCAGCCCGTCGCGGGTGGTGTCGAAGTCCCGCCAGGCGGCCCGCAGCCGCTCCTCGGCGGTGTCCGCCGCGCCCCGGGCCCGGCGGGCGGCGTCCCGGCCGGTGCGCACCGCCACCGCAGCCTCGTCGAGTGCCTGCCGCAGCCGGGCGTGCTCGGCGAGCTGGTCGCGCAACGCCGTCGGGGTGGCTGCCCCGGCGAGCTGACCGGCCAGCTCGGTCAGCCGGCCGTGCAACTGGTCGTGCTGGGCCCGCAGCCGCACCAGCGCCCGCTCCTGCTCCCGGGCCGCCGCGTCCCGCTCGTCGACCAGCGCCAGCGCGGCCTTGCTGGCCGCCCGCGCCGCCTTGCCGGCGGCGGTCGCCGCGGCCACCGCCGAGCCGGCCGGCACCGCCGGCACCCGGGGCACCTGCTGCTCGCAGACCGGGCAGGTCCCGCCGTCGGCCAGGTGCGCCCGCAACGCGACCGCCTGGTCGACGGTCTTGGCCTCCTCGTGTGCCCGGAACGCCGCCTCCAGCTCGGCCTCGGCCCGCGCCGCCGCCTCCCGGGCCGCGCCGAGCGCCGTCGCCGCCGCGTCGTGCCTGGCCTGCGCCGCGCCCAGCGCCGCCCGGACCGTGTCCGCCTCGCCGGTCAGCCGTTCCGCGTCGGCGTGCGCCCGCAGCAGCAGCCGCAGGGCGCTCTCGTCGCCCGCGCCGGCCAGCTCGCCGCGCAGCTTCTCCTCCTGCTCCTCGGCCAGCGCCACGGTGCGGGTCGCCGCGTCGACCGCCTCCCGCGCCGTGCTCACCGCGCGGGCCACCTCGGTCACCCCGGCCGGGGCGCGCACCCCGGCCAGCCCGGCCAGGTCGGCGTCGAGCGCGGCCAGCGCCGCCGTCGCCTCGCGCGCCGCCGTCCGGGCCAGCTCCCGCTCCGGTACGGCCGCCGCGACCGCCGCCGCCAGCTCCCGCACCCGGTCGACCCGGTCGGACGCGGCGGCAAACGTCTCGTCGTCGACGTCGGTCAACCCGGCGAGCATCCGGGCGACCGCCTCCAGCTTCGCCTCGGCCTGCCCGGCCCGTTCGGTGGCCCGCTTCTGCACGTTCTCGTAGACGCCGAGGCCGAGCAGGTTGACCAGGATCTGCTGCCGGGTGGCCGGCTTGGCGTGCAGGAAGTCGGCGAACTGCCCCTGCGGCAGCACCACGCAGGAGGTGAACTGCTCGTACGGCAGCCCGACCGCGTCCAGCACGGCCGGTTCCATCTCGGCCGGGGTGCCGGCCAGCACCTCGCCCAGGTCCTCCGGGCTGAGCCCGGTGTCGAGCTTGGTCACGTCGAACCCGGGGGGCATCAGTTGCAGCCCGGCGTTGGCGGTCTTGACCGCGCCCCGGCCGTCGCGGCGGACCACCCGGGTCGCCACGTACCTGTCGCCGGCCGACTCGAAGACCAGCCGGACCCGGGCCTCCACCGCCGACGGGGCGAGCGCGTTGGCCAGCCCCCGCGCCCCACCCCAGCGGGGCACCGCGCCGTAGAGGACGAAGCAGATCGCGTCCAGCACCGTCGACTTGCCCGAACCGGTCGGCCCGACCAGGGCGAAGAAGTCGGCGTCGGTGAAGTCGACGGTGGTCTCGTCGCGGAAGACGGTGAAGCCGGCCAGGTCCAGCCGCATCGGTCGCATCAGCGCTCCACCTCCTCCAGCAGCTCGTCGAAGAGGTCCCGGACCCCGTCGTCCTCGTGGCCCCGGCTGCCCAGGTAGTCGGCGAACAACTCCCGGGGCGAGCGGCCGGCCCGCTGGGCGACCCGGGTGCCGCTGCCCGGCGTGGGCAGCAGCTCCGGGTCGATCCGGATCTCCAGCGCGCGGGGGAACAGCTCCTGCACCTCCTCCCGCAGCCCGGCCCGGGGCTGTTCCCGGACGAACACCCGCAGCCAGCCCTGCGGCGGGTCGGCCTCGGCGAGCTGGGCGAGGGTGCCGCGGACCGTGTGCAGCGGCACCGCCGCCGCCACCGGCACCTCCCGGATCCGGGCGGCCGAGGTCGCGCCCACCTCGACCAGCGTCACCGAGCAGACGTTCTCCTGCTCGCCGAAGTCGACGGCGATCGGGCTGCCGCTGTAGCGGATCGGGCACGGCCCGATCACCCGCTGCGAGCGGTGCAGGTGCCCCAGCGCCACGTAGTGCGCGGTGCCGGGGAAGACCGACGCGGGCACCGCGTACCCGAGGACGGTGTGTGCGTCGCGTTCGCCGCCGCCGGTGCTCGCCCCCACGACGGTGAGGTGGGCGGTGACCAGGTGCACCCGGTCCGGCTCGGTGAACCCCTCGGTCAGCTTCTCCAGCACCCGGCCGAGGTGGTCGGCGTAGGTCTGGGTGGCCTCGGCGGCGGTCAGCTCGTACATCTCCACCGCGCGGACGGCGTACCGCTGGGACAGGAAGGGCAGCGCGGCGAGCTGCCAGCGTTCGCCCGCGGCGGTGACCCCGTCGACGACGTGCTCGGCCGGGTTGTCCCGGACCCCGCCGCGCAGGGTGATGCCGGCCGCCTCCGCCCAGGGGCGCAGCGCGTCGAGGGCGTTGCCGTTGTCGTGGTTGCCGCCGATCGCCACCACGTCGGCCCCGGTCCGCCGCAGCGCGGTCAACGCCCGGGTGACCAGCCGGGTCGCCTCCGGGCTGGGGGCGGCCGTGTCGTAGAGGTCACCGGCGACGATGACCAGGTCGGGGCGTTCGGCGTGGGCGATCTCGATCACCCCGGCGAGCACCTGCTTGTGCTCCTCGGCCCGGGACTGTCCCTTGAGCACCTTGCCGACGTGCCAGTCGGAGGTGTGCAGGATCTTCATGACGGCCGGCCCCCTAGAACGGAATGTCGTCGTCGACGCCGCCCGAGCCGACCACCGCGAACGGGTCGACCGAGCCGGTGATCGAGCGCAGCGTCTCCGACGGGGCCCGGCCGGCCTCGGACACCCGGGTCGCCCACGCCGGGAAGGGGAACTCCAGGCACAACGGGACCGGGATGTCGGGCTGGTTGACGAACATGGTGCCCGGCTTGGCCAGCAGGGCGCGTTGCCGCTGGGCCGGCGGCAGGAAGCCGTACTCCGGGCGGGACGCCTCGGCCGGGTCGAGCCGGCCGACCACCCGGATCGCCGAGTTGGTGACGATCCGCCGCTCCACTTCGCTGGCCGTCTGCTGCGCGCCGACCAGGATCACGCCGAGCGAGCGGCCCCGCTCGGCGATGTCGAGCAGCACCTCCTTGATCGGGGAGGAGCCCTCGCGGGGGGCGTACTTGTTCAGCTCGTCGAGGACGACGAAGAGCAGCGGCTTGGCGGTGCCGGCCTTCTCCTTGCGTTCGAACTCGCCGCGCAGCGTCACGCCGACCAC
This sequence comes from Micromonospora sp. WMMD730, assembly GCF_049178955.1. Lineage (NCBI taxonomy): Bacteria > Bacillati > Actinomycetota > Actinomycetes > Micromonosporales > Micromonosporaceae > Micromonospora > Micromonospora sp. WMMD730. Next base: position 5,398,155 of record NZ_JBMHML010000002.1, on the reverse strand, counting down.
GAAACGCTGCGCGCGGTCGGGCAGGTTGTGCAGGTCGACCACGGTGACCTGGGCGCTCTCGGCGGTGTTGATGGAGTGCGGGCGGCGGGTCGCCAGGTCGCCGCGGATCAGCCGGCCGAGGTCCTTCTTGCTGCCGATCAGCCGGCGGGCGAACGCGTTGACCGTGCCCAGGCCGACCGCGCTGCCGGCCCAGTCGCCCCGGGTCTCGTCGTCGTTGAGCTGCTCGACGATGTGGTCGACCAGGTCGGCGTAGGAGCCGAGGCGCACCCCGTCGACGCTGACCCCACCGTCGGCGGGCTGGGCGTAGCGGGCCAGGTGGGCGGTGACCGAGTGCACCACCATCGTGTACTGCTGACGTTCGTCGTCGGCGTCGGCGAAGACGTACGGCAGGAGGCGGTCGGCGCAGAACTCGCTCAGCGTCCAGTAGAAGGCGTCGACGCCGGTGAGCCGGCTGCTGACGTCGGGGGTGCCGGAGGCGTCGCCGACCCGGGGCGGGGCGTACACCCGGACGTCGGGGAACGCGCCGGCGGCCAGCCCCAGCCTGGCGTACGCGGCCCGGGTGGTGTCGTCGAGGCGGGCGTTGGGGTGGTCGAGGAAGAGCAGGTCCTCGCCCTTGACGTTGAAGATCAGCGCCTTGGCGTTGACCGCGTCGCCCCCGAGCACCCCGGAGCGGAACACCGAGTAGAGCAGGAAGGTGGCGAAGCTGGTCTTGGTGGCGACCCCGGAGATGCCGGAGATCGACACGTGTGCGCCCCGACTGCCGTCGAGGAAGTCGGCGTTGAGGTAGACCGGCACGCCGTCGCGGCCCATGCCCATCGGGATGCGCCGTTCCATCCGGTCGAAGTGCAGCGCGCGGGCGCGGGCGTCGCCCTCGGCCCGGTGCACGGTGGCGCCCGGCGCGGGCGGCACGTACAGCTCGGGGTCGACCCGGGTGGTGGTGATCTCGGCGGCCTCCTGCACCTGGGCCGGAAGGGTGCCGTCGGCGATGGCGAAGACGTCCGACTCGAACTGGGCGCCCTCGTGCCGGGCGCGGACCTGGGTGACCACCCCGGCGATGGTGACCGGCTCCCGGTCGGGCAGGTCGCGCCGGGTGACCACGACGTCGTCGAGCTGGAGGTAGCTGCCGGGGGAGACGGCCGTCCAGAACTGCAACGGGGTGGCGTCGGCGGTGCCGAGCACCCGGCCGACGGGCTCGCCGGGGCTGTCGATCCGGCCGTCGGTCCGGTCGTCGGTCATCCGCGGGCTCCGGTCAGCTGGTCGTCTCGGTCAGGGCGCACGCCCTGCATACTGCCCGAGGAGTGCGACAGGTTGCCACGCGACGCGGCGGACGCCACCGGCGGGCCGGCCGCGACGTCGGGCCGACCACCGTCGTCGCGCCGGTTCGGTGACCGCAGGGGGTGGTGCGGTCACCGTCGGTCGACTTTTTCCCGCGCGGTGGTGGTGTTTGCGCAGGTGGCGGGCACGGCGAAAATCCGGGGAAAAAAATCCCCGCCGAGGGCGTGACAGAAACCGGCCGGTTGGGCTGAGAATAGCCACAGCCGACATCGAGGATCTTCTTCCTCCGGTGCCGGTCGTCACGTCCGTAACCTGCGGACACGTGACCGGTCCACGGTGAACCACCGGCGGGCCGCCGTCAGTCGGCACCCCCCCCGACTGTCCCTGTGGAGGCAGAACCCCCATGCGTCGAACCCCCCTGCTGAGCGGCCTCGCCACGGCCGCTCTCCTGGCCACCGCCGTCACGGTGCCCACCGCGGCCACCGCCGCCCCCGCCGGCCCCGCAGCCGACCCGTTCACCCGTGCGGTCGCCCAGCTCAAGGCCCACTCCGGTGCGGGCCTCGCCGCCGACGGGCAGACGTTCACCCCGCGCAACGTGGTGACCGACGCCGACGGCACCGAGCACGTCCGGCTCAACCGCTACTCCGACGGCCTGCCCGTCCTCGGCGGCGAGGTGGTCGTCCACCTCGGCAAGGGCGACTCCTGGCGCGGTGCCACCCACGGCCTCGCCAACGCCCCGCAGCGTTCCCCGAAGGCCAAGGTCAGCGAGGCCGCCGCCGGCAAGATCGCCTTCGCCGCGTCGACCGCCACCGGCCGCTCGGTCGCGGGCGCGCAGCTGGTCTTCGACGCCGGTGCGACCGCGACCGCCCTCGCCTACGAGGTGGTGGTGGCCGGCACCCACGCCGACGGCACCCCGAGCGAGCTGCACGTGCTGGTGGACGCCACCACCGGCGCGGTCCGCGACTCGTGGGAGGGCGTGCAGCGGGAGGGCACCGGCAACACCTTCCACTCCGGCTCGGTCTCGGTCGGCAGCACCCAGTCCGGCAGCACCTACCAGCTCGCCGACCCGGCCCGGGGCAACCACCGCACCTACGACCTCAACGGCCGGACCATCGGCACCGGCACCCTGGTCGCCAGCGCCACCAACGTCTTCGGCGACGGCACCCTGAACAACCGGCAGACCGCCGCCGCCGACGCCGCCTTCGGCGCGCAGAAGACCTGGGACTACTACAAGAGCGCGCACGGCCGCAACGGCATCCGCAACGACGGTGTCGGCGCGTACAGCCGGGTGCACTACAGCAGCAACTACGCCAACGCCTTCTGGCAGGACTCCTGCTTCTGCATGACCTACGGCGACGGCGGCTCCGGCTGGTACCCGCTGACCTCGCTGGACGTGGCCGGGCACGAGATGACCCACGGCGTCACCAGCAACACCGCCGGGCTGCGGTACAGCGGCGAGTCGGGCGGCCTCAACGAGGCCACCAGCGACATCTTCGGCACCCTGGTCGAGTTCTACGCGGCCAGCGCCAAGGACCCGGGCGACTACCTGATCGGCGAGAAGCTGCGCAGCACCGGCGCCCCGCTGCGCTACATGGACAAGCCCTCCAAGGACGGTAAGTCGGCGGACTGCTGGAGCAGCTCGGTCGGCGGCCTGGACGTGCACTACTCCTCGGGCGTGGCGAACCACTTCTTCTACCTGCTCGCGGTGGGTAGCGGCACCTCGTCGTACGGCACCAGCACGACCTGCAACGGCACCACTGTCGCCGGCATCGGCAACACCAAGGCCGGGGCGATCTGGTACCGGGCGCTGACCCGCTACATGACCTCCACCACCAACTACAAGGGCGCCCGGACGGCGAGCCTGTCGGCCGCGACCGACCTGTACGGCGCGACCAGCGCCGAGTACAAGGCCGTCGCCGCCGCCTGGGCGGGCGTGAGCGTCAGCTGACCCCCGGGGCCGGCGTCGACCCGCCGGCCCCGACGTCCTCGACCGCGGGGCGTGGGCACACCGACCGGGTGGCCCACGCCCCGCGCCGTGTCCGACGGGAGGGTGACGTCAGCCGACGGGCGCGGCCCCGGCGGTGCCGACGCCGGGCGTGTCGCGGGCGTACCGCAGCATGAGTACGCCGTCGGCGGCGGCCAGCGTGTGCCGCAGCGGCAGCGGGCGGGGCGGGCTGGCCGGGCCGGCCGTGATCCGTCCCGGGCCGGCCCCGGCCAGCAGCGGGGCGACGGTGACGCAGAGTTCGTCGACGAGGTCGGCGGCGGTGAGCGCGCCGAACAGGTGTGGGCCGCCCTCGCAGAGCAGTTGCCCCAGTCCCCGCTCGCGCAGCGCGGTCAGGCCGGCGGCGAGGTCGACGTCGTCCCGGCCGACCCGGACCAGGTCGACGACGTCGGTGAGGCCCGGGGGAGCGACGGCCGTCCCGGTGGTCAGCACGACCGGGCGCACCGGCGCGTCGGCGAACGCGGCCTGGGCCGGGTCGAGCCGCAGCGACCGGGAGACGACCGCCAGTGTCGGGTACTCGGCCAGGCCGTGCGCGCGTCGCCAGGCCCGGCGTTCCGGGCTGAGCCGCACCGCCTTGTAGCCCTCGTGGCGCAGCGTGCCGGCGGCCACCAGCAGCCCGTCGCACAGCATCCGCAGCAGGCCGAAGACCCGCTTGTCCGGTGCGCCGGAGAGGCCGGCGGAGTAGCCGTCCAGGGTGACCGCGCCGTCCGCGCTGGCCACGAAGTTGACCCGCAGCCGGGGGGTGTCGGCGCGGGCGTAGAGCGCGGTCAGTGCCGCGTCGTCCAACGGGCCGTCGGCGGGCGTGGGCCAGATCCGCCGGATCGGGATTCCGACGCTCATTCGCCGGCCGGACCGGTGACCGGAGGGGTGGGTGCGGGGGTACGGTGCTGGCAGTCGCACCACTTCCGGCCGGGGCAGTCGTCGTGCCGCCGCTGTCGGCACGCTCGGCAGATCATGCCGGCAGCCTATGCGGTGGGTGGAGGGGGCAGCATGTCACGTCAGATCTTCCAGCTGAAGGTGTCCCTCACCGGGGTGCGCCCGTCGGTCTGGCGGCGGGTGCTGGTCCCCGGCGGCTACACCCTCGACCGGCTGCACCGGGTGGTGCAGCATGCGATGGGCTGGCGGGACTGCCACCTGCACGCGTTCGAGATCGACGGGGTGCAGTACGGCGAACCGGACCCGGACGCCGAGCCGGTGGTGCACGACGAGCTGGACACCCGGCTGGACGCGGTGGCCGGCAAGGGCAGCCGGTTCGGCTACGTCTACGACTTCGGTGACTGGTGGGAGCACGAACTGGTGGTGGAGGACGTCCTCGCCGCCGACCCGGACGAGCGTTACCCGAGCTGCCCGCAGGGGGCGCGGGCCTGCCCGCCGGAGGGGGTCGGCGGCCCGGCCGGGCAGCTCCTGTTGCTGGCGGCGCTGGCCGATCCGCACCACCCGGAGCATGTCACGATGCGGGACTGGGCGGGCCCCGGGCACGACCCGACGGCGTTCGACGCCGGGCGGGCGACCACCCTGCTGCGCCGCTTCTGTTGATCGGCGTCTCCGCCGGGTCCATCACATGAGGCGGGGTAAACGCGATAGCTGGTAACGATCTGGGAACGCTCCCAACGGTCTATTGACACCCCCGACACCTCCCGGCAATCTCATGGGAGCGTTCCCAAGGGCGTGGCGCGGATCACCCGCGACCATCCCAGACCGACCGGCGATCACCGCCGGACCGGCCGGGACGTGCGACAGCACCCCCCCACCACACACCACCCAGCCTCACCATCGAAAAGGGGTCAGGATGAGCGTCACCACGCGGCGTAACCGGTTCGCGGTCGCCGCCCTGGCCGCAGTAACCGCCATCGGCGGTCTCGCGGCCTGCGGCAAGGACGACGAGCCGAAGGAGGCCGGCGGCAAGCCCAGCAAGCTGGTCGTCGACACCTTCGGTGAGTTCGGATACGACGAGATCGTCAAGCAGTACGAGAAGGACACCGGCATCAAGGTCGAGCTGCGCAAGACCGCGCAGCTCAACGAGTACCGGCCGAAGGTGGTCCGCGCGCTGGCCACCGGCAAGGGCGCCGCGGACGTGACCGCGCTCGAAGAGGGCATCCTCAACGAGTTCAAGACCAACCCCGCGAACTGGGCCGACCTGGCGCCGCTGATCGCCGACCACAGCAAGGAATACCTGCCGTGGAAGTGGGAGCTGGGCAAGGCGGCGGACGGGCGGCTGATCGGCCTGCCCACCGACGTCGGCAGCCTCGGCGTCTGCTACCGCAAGGACCTGTTCGCCGCGGCCGGTCTGCCGACCGAGCGGGACCAGGTGGCGGCGCTCTGGCCGGACTGGAACGCCTTCATCGAGACCGGCAAGAAGTACCGGGCGGCCACCAACAAGGGCCTGATCGACTCGGCCACCACCGCCGCCAGCGCGGTCATGGTGCAGCAGGGCGGTGACCTGTTCTACGACAAGGAGGACAACGTCATCGCCGACAAGAGCGCCGCGGTGAGGACGGCGTGGGACACCGCCGTCGCGATGTCCGACGCGAAGATCTCCGCGAAGAGCGCCACCTGGTCGCCCGAGTGGTCGGCCGGCTTCAAGCAGGGCACCTTCGCGGCCACCTTCTGCCCGTCGTGGATGCTCGGTATCGTCGCCGACAACTCCGGCCCGGAGAACAAGGGCAAGTGGGACCTGGCGCCGGTTCCCGGCGGCGCGGGCAACTGGGGCGGCTCCTGGCTGGCCGTGCCGGCCCAGAGCAAGTACCCCAAGGAGGCGGCCAAGCTCGCCGAGTACCTGACCAACGCGAAGAGCCAGGTCGAGGCGTTCAAGCTCAAGGGCCCGCTGCCGACCAACCTCGAGGCGCTGAAGAACCCGGAGTTCACCAGCTACACCAACGAGTACTTCAGCGGTGCGCCGACCGGCAAGATCTTCGGTGAGAGCGTCGAGAAGATCCAGCCGCTGCACCTCGGCCCGAAGCACCAGGCGATCAAGGAGAACGCGTTCGAGCCGGCCCTGCGCTCGTACGAGAACGGGCAGTCCCCCAAGGACAAGGCCTGGGAGCAGTTCCTCAAGGACGCCAAGACCCAGGGCGCCTTCTGATCACTGCACCACCACCGGCGGTGGCGTCCGGGCATGTCCCGGGCGCCACCAATGGCGTCCCCCCGTTCCACGTACCGCCCGCCTCACCGGCCCCGCCGGAGCCGGGAAAGGACCCCGCATGAGCCTCTCGGCCACGACGGCGCCGCCGTCGCCCAGCGCACCACCCCCCACACCTCCCCGGCGGCGCAGCCGGGCGATCACCCTGAACCGCCTCGACCTGAAGCTCTCGCCCTACCTCTACATCGCGCCGTTCTTCGTGATCTTCGGCATCTTCGGGTTCTACCCGATGCTGCGTACCGCGTGGATGTCGCTGCACGACTGGGACCTCATCGGCGACCACAGCTTCATCGGGTTCGACAACTACACCCGGCTGTTCACCGACGAGTACTTCTGGAACGCCACGATCAACACGTTCGGCATCTTCATCCTGTCGACGATCCCCCAGTTGCTCTTGGCGCTGTTCCTGGCCACCATGCTCAACCGCACCTTCCTGCGGGCCCGGACGCTGTTCCGGATGGCCATCTTCATGCCCAACGTGGTCTCCGTCGCCGCGGTGGCGATCGTCTTCGGGATGCTCTTCCAGCGCGACTTCGGTCTGATCAACTGGGTGCTCAGCCTGGTCGGCGTCGACGCGGTCGACTGGGACGCCCAGAAGTGGAGCTCCTGGACGGCCATCGCCTCCATGGTCAACTGGCGGTGGACCGGCTACAACACGCTGATCCTGCTGGCCGGCATGCAGGCCATCCCGAAGGACCTCTACGAGGCCGCCGCGATCGACGGCGCGAACCAGTGGAAGCAGTTCTGGCGGATCACCCTGCCGATGCTGACCCCCACCTTCGTCTTCGTGGTCACCCTGTCCACCATCGGTGGGCTCCAGCTCTTCACCGAGCCGCTGGTCTTCGGCAACGGCAACATCATCGGTGGCGACCAGCGCGAGTTCCAGACCCTGGCGATGTACATGTACGAGCTCGGTATCGAGAACCTCAGCTCCGCCGGCTACGGCGCAGCGGTGGCCTGGGCCATGTTCGTCATGATCGCCCTGGTCTCGCTGGTGAACTTCCTGCTCGTCCGCCGTTCGGTGAAGTGAGGACCGCGCCGTGAACAAGGCATCCCAGCGCCTCTGGCGCACCAGTCCGCTGCTCTACATCGCGCTCGTCGTCGCGGTGCTCTTCTCGGTCTACCCGTTCTACTACATGGTGGTCATCGCCACCCGTAGCCTCGACCAGATCAACGACGTTCCGCCGCCGTTCACCCCGGCCGGCGAGTTCGGCGCGAACTTCGGCCGGGTGCTCGACAACGACGCGGCGAACTTCCTCACCGGCCTGCTCAACTCGGTGATCGTCTCCGCGGTGGTGACCGTCTCGGTGGTGATCACCGGGTCGCTGGCCGGCTTCGCCTTCGCCAAGCTGCGGTTCCGGGGCCGCAACGCCCTGCTGCTGACGATCATCGTGACCATGATGATTCCGACCCAGCTCGGCCTGATCCCGCTCTGGGGCATGATCCAGGACCTCGGCTGGTACGACACCCTCTACGCGGTGACCGTGCCCTTCCTGGTCAGCGCCTTCGGCGTGTTCATGATGCGGCAGTACGCCATCCAGGCCATCTCCGACGAGCTGATCGAGGCGGGTCGGGTCGACGGCGCCAGCACCTTCCGGATCTTCTGGAACATCGTGCTGCCGGCGTTGCGCCCCGCCGCCGCCGTGCTCGGCCTGCTCACCTTCATGGAGACCTGGAACTCCTACCTCTGGCCGTACGCCGTGCTCACCCCGGAGAACCCGACCCTGCAGGTGTCGTTGGCATTCCTGTCCTACGCCTACTACACCGACTACTCGCAGGTGTTCGCCGCGACCGCCATCGGCACCGTGCCCCTGGTGATCGTGTTCATCGTGTTCGGCCGCCAGATCATCGGCGGCATCATGGAAGGCGCCGTCAAGTCGTGAGCAACCCGACCCACCCGCCCGCTGTCGGCGTACTCGACCAGGGGCCGGAACTGACCTTCCCGCCCGGCTTCCTGTGGGGCGCGGCGACCGCCGCGTACCAGATCGAGGGGGCCGCCGCCGAGGGCGGCCGGACCCCGTCGATCTGGGACACGTTCAGTCACACCGAAGGGCGGGTGGTCTCCGGGCACACCGGGGACGTGGCCTGCGACCACTACCACCGGATGCCCGACGACGTCCGGTTGATGGCCGAGCTGGGCCTGAAGTCGTACCGGTTCTCGGTCTCCTGGCCGCGGGTGCAGCCCGGCGGCACCGGCGGCGCCAACCAGGAGGGCCTGGACTTCTACCGGCGGCTGGTCGACGAGCTGCTGGCCAACGGCATCGAGCCGTGGCTCACCCTCTACCACTGGGACCTGCCCCAGCCGTTGGAGGACGCGGGCGGCTGGCCGGCCCGGGACACCGCCGGTCGGTTCGCCGACTACGCGTCCCTGCTCGCGGACGCCGTCGGCGACCGGGTCAAGTACTGGACCACGCTCAACGAGCCGTGGTGCTCGGCGTTCCTCGGCTACGGCTCCGGGGCGCACGCCCCCGGGCGGTCCGACGGGGCGGACTCGGTCCGGGCCGGGCACCACCTCATGCTCGGTCACGGGCTCGCCGTGCAGGCCCTGCGGGCGAAGCTGCCGCAGGCCCAGCTCGGCGTCACGGTCAACCTCTACCCGGTGACCCCGGCCAGCGACGCCCCGGGCGACGTCGACGCCGCCCGCCGGATCGACGGGTTGGCCAACCGGTTCTTCCTCGACCCGCTGCTGCGTGGGTCGTACCCGGCGGACCTGACCGCCGACCTGGCCGAGGTGACCGATTTCGGACACGTCCGCGACGGCGACCTGGAGATCATCTCCACTCCGCTGGACCTGGTCGGGATCAACTACTACAGCCGGCACGTGGTGGCCGCGCCGGTCGCCGGCGAGGAGCCGGAGAAGTACTGGCGGGCGCCGTCCTGCTGGCCGGGCAGCGAGGACGTGCGGTTCGTCACCCGGGGTGTCCCGGTCACCGACATGGACTGGGAGATCGACGCCCCGGGCCTGGTGGAGACGCTGCGGCGGGTCCACGAGGAGTACACCGACCTGCCGCTCTACGTCACCGAGAACGGCTCGGCGTTCGTCGACACCGTGCAGGACGGTCGGGTCGACGACGTCGACCGGTTGGCCTACTTCGACGCCCACCTGCGGGCCTCGCACGAGGCGATCGAGGCCGGGGTGCCCCTGCGGGGCTACTTCGCGTGGTCGCTGATGGATAATTTCGAGTGGGCCTGGGGTTACACCAAGCGCTTCGGGATGATCTGGATCGACTACGACACCCAGGCCCGTATCCCCAAGTCCAGCGCCAGGTGGTACGCCGAGGTGATCCGACGCAACGGTCTGGCCGCACAATAGGCAGAGGCCAGCCAGCATTCCGGACGGCCCCGCCGCGCCGCCCGCCCCCGGGGGCGGCCGGCGGGGACCGTCCGACGTCGGAGGAGCAGACGATGACAACGCAACGCACCCGGTCACTCGGGCGCCCGACCCTCGACGCGGTCGCCGCCCGCGCGGGTGTCGGGCGGGGCACGGTCTCCCGGGTGGTCAACGGCTCACCCCAGGTCAGCCCGGAGGCCCGGGCCGCCGTCCAACAGGCCATCGCCGAACTGGGGTACGTCCCGAACCGGGCGGCACGGGCACTGGTCACCCAGCGGACCGACTCGGTGGCCCTGGTGGTCTCCGAGTCGGGGGAGCGGGTCTTCACCGAGCCGTTCTTCGCCGGCATCGTCCGGGGTGTCAGCTCCGGCCTGCTGGAGACGCCGCTGCAACTCTGGCTCGCCATGGTGCAGTCCCCGATCGAACGGGAACGGGTCGAGAACCACCTGACCAACCAGCACGTCGACGGGGTCCTGCTGCTGTCGCTGCACGACTCCGACCCGCTGCCCACCCTGCTGGAGGAGCGCGACCTGCCCACCGTGCTCGGCGGTCGGCCGGCCCGGATGCTGCGCCCGGGTGCGCGGCCGTCCTGGTTCGTCGACGTCGACAACGTCGGTGGCGCCCGCAACGCGGTGCAGCACCTGGCCCGGCAGGGACGCCGTCGGATCGCCACCATCGCCGGCCCGCAGGACATGGGCGCCGGCCTCGCCCGGCTGGTCGGCTACCGGGAGGCGGTGGAGTCCACCGTCGGGATGCTCGACCCCCGCATGATCGCCTACGGGGACTTCAGCGAGGGTAGCGGCGCGGCGTGCATGCGCCGGCTGCTGGAGGCCTGCCCCGAGCTGGACGCGGTCTTCGTCGCCTCCGACCTGATGGCGTTCGGCGCGCTGCGGACGCTGCGCGAGTCGGGCCGACGGGTGCCCGAGGACGTGGCGATCATCGGGTTCGACGACTCGCCTGTCGCCCAGCAGGCCGACCCGCCGTTGACCACGGTCTTCCAGCCGGTGGAGGAGATGGGCCGGCAGATGGCCCGGCTGCTGGTGGCCCGCATCCGGGGCGACGAGATCCCCACCCCGCACATCCTGCTGGACACCGAACTCATCCAGCGTGCCTCCACCTGAAGCGCTTCGACACCTCCGACCTCCACCTCCGGCCCTCAGCCGGGTGACCCGACGCGCCGGTGGCGTCGGTTCAGGCCAGCGGCTCAGGCTCAGGACCAGCGGCGCAGTTCCCGCTTGGCCAGGGACGCGCGGTGCACCTCGTCCGGGCCGTCGGCGAGCCGCAGGGTGCGGGCCTGGGCCCAGAGACCGGCGAGCGGGGTGTCCTGACTGACCCCGGCGCCGCCGTACCCCTGGATCGCCTTGTCGATCACCCACTCGGCCATCGCCGGAGTAGCGATCTTGATGGCCTGGATCTCGGTGTGCGCACCCTTGTTGCCGACGGTGTCCATCAGCCAGGCGGTCTTGAGCACCAGCAGCCGGGCCTGCTCGATCCGGACCCGGGATTCGGCGATCCACTCCCGGACCACGCCCTGCTCGGCGAGCGGCCGACCGAACGCGATCCGCTCGTTGGCCCGCCGGCAGAGCAGCTCCAGGGCCCGCTCGGCCATCCCGACCAGGCGCATGCAGTGGTGGATGCGGCCCGGCCCGAGCCGGGCCTGGGCGATGGCGAACCCGCCCCCCTCGGCGCCGACCAGGTTCTCCACCGGCACCCGGACGTCGACGAAGTCGATCTCGGCGTGCCCGCCGTGCGGGGCGTCGGTGTAGCCGAAGACCGTCATGCCCCGGCGGACGTGCACGCCCGGGGTGTCCCGGGGCACCAGCACCATGCTCTGCTGGCGGTGCCGGTCGGCGTCCGGGTCGGTCTTACCCATCACGATGAACAGCTCGCACCGGGGGTCCATCGCCCCGGACGACCACCACTTGCGCCCGTTGACCACGTAGTGGTCGCCGTCGCGGACGATCCGGGTGGCGATGTTGGTGGCGTCGGAGGAGGCCACCTCGGGCTCGGTCATGCAGAACGCCGAGCGGATCTCACCGGCCAGCAGCGGGGCGAGCCACCTGTCGCGCTGCGCCCCGGTGCCGAACTCGGCGAGCAGCTCCATGTTGCCGGTGTCCGGGGCGGCGCAGTTGACCGCCTCGGGGGCCAGGTGCGGGCTGCGCCCGGTCAGCTCGGCGAGCGGGGCGTACTGGAGGTTGGTCAGCCCGGCGCCGTAGCGCGGATCGGGCAGGAAGAGGTTCCACAGGCCGCGCCGTCGCGCCTCGACCTTCAGCTCGTCGAGCACCGGGGACCGCGACCACGGGTCACCCGCCGCGACGACCTGCGCGGCGTGCACCGCCTCGGCCGGCAGGACGCACTCGTCCAGGAACGCGCCGAGCCGCTCCCGCAGCTCGACGGTACGGGCGTCGTAACCGAAGTCCATCAGTTCCCCCTGACCGCGCGCAGACCGTGCTCCACCAGGGGCGTCACCATGTCGCCGATCCGGTCGAACCCACCGCCGAGGGTCTGCCCCAGGGTGTGCCGGTAGTGGATGCCCTCGCAGATCACCGCGAGCTTGAAACAGCCCAGGGCCAGGTGCCAGTGCAGCGGCCCCACGTCGACGCCGCTGCGGCCGGCGTACCGGGCGATCAGCTCGCCGCCGGTGGGGAAGCCGGCGCGCGGGCCGAGCCCGTCGGCGACCGGGTTGCCCTCGGCGAGGTCGCTGTCGCCGAGCACGTCCCAGTACGTCAGCAGCAGCCCGAGGTCGGCCAGCGGATCGCCCAGGGTGGCCATCTCCCAGTCCAGCACCGCCCGGACGGACACCGGGTCGACCGTGGTGAGCAGGTTGTCCAGCCGGTAGTCGCCGTGCACGATCCGGCCGGCGTTCACCCCCTCGGGCACCGAGGCGGCCAGCGCGTCGCGTAGCTCGTCCACCCCGGGCAGCTCCCGGCTGCGGGACCGGTCGAGCTGGCCGGCCCAGCGTCGTACCTGCCGGCCGAGGTAGCCCTCCGGACGGCCGAAGTCGGCCAGCCCCACCTCGGCCGGGTCGACGGTGTGCAGGGCGGCGAGGGTGTCCATCATCGCCCAGGCCAGGTCGCGGCGTTGCCCGTCGGTGAGCGGGTCGGTCTGGGCCCGGGTGCGCAGCACCTCGCCCGGCACCCGGTGCATCAGGTAGAAGGGCGCCCCGATCACCGCCGGGTCGACGCAGAGCAGCACCACCCCGGGCACCGGCACGGCGGTCGGCGCGAGCGCGGCGATCACCCGGTGCTCGCGGGCCATGTCGTGCGCGGTGGCCAGCACGTGGCCCAGCGGCGGGCGGCGCAGCACCAGCTCGCGCCCGCCGCAGTGCAGCAGGTAGGTCAGGTTGGACTTGCCGCCGGCGATCAGGCTGGCCCGCAGCGGCCCGTCGGCCACCAGCTCCGGCCGGTGGGTGGCCAGCCACCCGGCCAGCCGGTCGAGATCCAGCCCGGGTGGCGTCCGGTCGCCGGGGGCTCCGCCGTCGTGGGACGCGTCGACGGCCGGCTCGGTCATCCGCATAGTTGATGGCAGGTCAGCCGGGTTGTCAAGGTCAGCGATTTTCCGCCCGGGACATGCCACGGCAACAGGGGCGAAATGGTCAACCGGCAGGCTGGGGACCAGCCTGCCGGCCGTGTGCGGTCGGCCCGCCGAGCGGAGGGACAGACATGTTGCTGAGAGTTCGGGTGACCCTGCCGGACCGACCCGGGACACTCGGCCAGGTGGCCCGCACGCTCGGCGTCTCCGGGGCGGACATCGTCCAGGTCGTGGTGCTGGAGCGGCTCGGCGGCCGGGCGGTGGACGACTTCACCGTGGTCTGGCCCGGCGCCGCCCGGGTCGAGGGGCTGCTCGCGGGGCTGGCCGCCATTCCCGGGGTGCGCGTCGACGGGGTGTGGCGGGCGATCGGCGCGCCGACCACCACCGGTCAGGACGCCGAGTTGCTCGCCCAGGTGGCGGCGAACCCCACCGACGGGGTGGCCACCCTGGTCGACGCGGTGCCCGGGTTGCTCGCGGCGGACTGGGCGGTGGCGGCCGTCGTGCCGGTGGACTGGGCCTCGCGGGCCGGCGCGGGGACGGCGACCGTCGGGCACGCCAGCTGGCGCGCGCCCGAGCCGCCCCGGCTGCCCGAGGTGACCCCGCTGCGGGCCCGCACGTTGACCATGGCCGACGGCACGCACTACGCGATCGCGCCGTTCGGCCGGGCCGGGCTGGTGCTGGTGGTCGCCCGGGACCACACCGAGCCGCTGACCGCCGCCGGGTTCCACGCCACCGAGGTGGACCGGCTCGCCCAGCTCGTCCGGGCCAGCGCGGTGATCCTCGGCGACCGGCTCGACATGGTCGGCCCGCAGTCGGTGACCACCGTCACCTGACCTGGGCGAACGGTTGCCGGTGCGACACCGCCGGGCAACGCCACGGCAACAGGCCGCGGGCAGGCTTCGTGGTGGGGAAGGGAGTGGACATGGCGCTGTGGCGGGTTCGCGCGACCGTGGACGACCGGCCGGGATACCTGTCGGTCCTCACCGCGAGTCTCGCGTTGCGGGGGGTCAACATCCTCACCGTGCAGGTGCACACCACCGAGGTCGGCGCGGTGGACGACTTCCTCGTCGACGCGCCGGACACCCTCGACGAGGCGGATCTGATCGCCGCCGTCGAGCGGGGCCGGGGCCGGGACTGCTGGGTCGCCCGCAGCGAGGCGCGGGGCCTGGCCGACCAGCCGACCCGGGTGCTCGGGCTGGCCACCCGGCTGGTCGGTGACCCGGAACTGGCAGGTGAGGTGCTGCGGGCCACGCTCGGCGCGGACGAGGTGACCTGGCGTCCGACGGCTGCCGGGGGGCACGACGCGGTGGGCACCACGACCATGCTGCTGACCGACCCGACCGGCGGCTCGTACGAACTGCGCCGGCAGGCGCCCAGCTTCACCCCGGCCGAGTACGCGCGGGCGCAGGCGCTCGTCGAGTTGGCGGCGGCGGTGGCCCGGCGGGAGGCCGACCGGGTGGTCCTGGTGCTGCCCGACGGGGCGGAGCTGACCGTCCGGCCGGCGACCGCCGACGACCTGGCGGGCGTGGTCGACCTGCACGAGCGCTGCTCGGCGCAGAGTCGACAGCGGCGCTACCTGAGCGGGGCTGCGCTGCCCTCGCCGGCCCGGCTGCGCCGGTTGCTGGAACCCGCCCGGGGGCTGACCCTGGTGGCCACGACGACCGGCTCCGGCGGGGCGGCGGAGTCGGTCGTCGCACTGGCCAACCTGCTCGGCGAGGGCGACGAGGCGGAGGCGGCGCTGCTGGTCCGGGACGACTGGCAGCGGCGGGGGCTGGGCACCGGGCTGCTGCGCCGGCTGCTCGCCCACGCCGAGCGGGCCGGGTTCGCGGCGCTGGTCCTGCACACCCAGGCGGAGAACACGCCGATGGTGCGTACGGTGGCCCGGCTGGGCCGGTTCGCGCCGATCGAGCGGGACGGCAGCCTGCTCACCGTGACGGTCGCGCTGTCCGCCCGGGTGGGCGACGGCCCGGTCGCCGACGGGACCGGTCGGCCCGGCGCGGCCGTGATCGGTCCCCGCCGGACGAGCACGACCGGCGGGATCTGCTGACCGCCGGGCACCGCTCATCGAGACGACCCGTGTGGCACCGGGCGGGGGCTTCCTTCCGGTGCGTGGCCGAACTCCGATGCGGAGAACGGTGTACAGGCAGGGCCCCCGGTGCGGGGGCCCTGCCCATGTCCGGGCCGGTTCCGGGTCGCCAGTCGGGGCCTGCCGCGCCCCGGGGCCGCCGCCTCCCGGTCGGTGGGCGCACGGTCGGTGGGTGTTTCGGCCGGCGGGGTGGCGCTCAGCCGAAGAAGACGCCGGCCCGACGGTGCCCCGAGACGCAGAACCGGTTGCCCTCGGTGTCGGCGAGGACGACGTACGGCAGTTGGCCTGGCTCCGGCTCGGCGGGGTAGTGCGGCCAGTCGACCCGTTCGGCGCCCAGACCGCACAGCCGGTCGACCTCGTCGTCGAGGTCCCGGTCGCCCGCGTGCAGGTCGAGGTGGATGCGGGGGAGGTCCGACACCGGGCTGACGCTGACGTCCATCGCCAGCGGCACCCCGGCGACGCCGGACGGCGGTTCCAGCACGATCCACCCGTCCCCCGGGTAGCGGGGTGGCCGGCGGACGTAGCCGAGGGCCTCGGCCCAGAACCGGCCGGCGCGGCGGTCGTCGCTCACCCCGAGTGACACCTGTTCGATCATCGACATCGATCCAGGCTAGTCCGGTCGGGCGGCGGTGTCCGGGGAGCTTCTTCCGGTGTCGTCGGGGTTGGCCCCTTCACAAACCGATGACCGAACGATTACATTGGCGCACATCCATGGGAGCGCTCCCGCGACTCCCTCGGTCCTCTCACCACCACCCGCCTCCGGCGACGCCCACCACCCGCGACGCCCCCGTCCCCGCGTCCGGTGGGCGTCGCCGGAGGCACCATCGACAGGAGTTCCGCATGCAGCACCCGAACCGGCCCGGCCGGTCGGGCGCGGGCCGGCCCCGGCTCCGCCGCCTGCTCGCCGCCGGTGCCGCCCTGGCCAGCGGTCTGACTCTCGCCATCAGCGCGGTCCCGCTCACCGCCGGGGCCGCTCCCACCGCTGCCGGGCGCGCCGAGGCCGCCGGCACCGGCATGTTCAACTACCCCGAGGCGCTGCAGAAGTCGCTGCTGTTCTACGAGGCGCAGCAGTCCGGCAAGAAGCCGTCCTGGAACCGGGTCTCCTGGCGGGGCGACTCCGCGCTCACCGACGGGGCGGACGTCGGCGTGGACCTCACCGGCGGCTGGTACGACGCCGGCGACCACGTGAAGTTCGGCTTCCCGATGGCGTTCAGCGCCACCATGCTCGCCTGGGGCGCGGTCGAGTACCGCGACGGGTACGTCGCGTCAGGCCAGCTCACTCCGCTGCTGAACAACCTGCGCTTCGTCAACGACTACTTCATCAAGGCGCACCCCTCGGCCAACGTGCTCTACGGGCAGGTCGGCAAGGGCGACGACGACCACAAGTGGTGGGGCCCGGCCGAGGTGCTGCCGATGGCGCGGCCCGCGTACAAGATCGATGCGAGCTGTGGCGGCGCGGACCTGGCGGGGGAGACGGCGGCGGCGATGGCCGCGTCGTCGATGGTGTTCCGGCCCACCGACGCCGCCTACGCCGACAAGCTGCTCACCCACGCCAAGCAGCTCTACACGTTCGCCGACACGGTGCGTAAGAGCTACCACGAGTGCATCACCGACGCGACGAGCTTCTACAAGTCGTGGAGCGGCTACCAGGACGAACTCGTCTGGGGTGCGATCTGGCTGCACCGGGCCACCGGTGACGCCGCCTACCTGGCCAAGGCCGAGAGCGAGTACGACAAGCTCGGCACCGAGCCGCAGTCCACCACCCGGTCCTACAAGTGGACGATCGCCTGGGACAACAAGCAGTTCGGGGCGTACGTGCTGCTGGCCAACCTGACCGGCAAGCAGAAGTACGTCGACGACGCCAACCGGTGGCTCGACTACTGGACGGTGGGCGTCAACGGCCAGAAGGTGCCCTACTCGCCCGGTGGGATGGCCGTCCTCGACTCCTGGGGTGCGCTGCGGTACGCCGCCAACACCAGCTTCGCGGCGCTGGTCTACAGCGACAAGACCACCGACGCCACCCGCAAGGCCCGGTTCCACGACTTCGCCGTCCGGCAGATCAACTACGCGCTCGGCGACAACCCGCGCAAGTCCAGCTACGTGATCGGGTTCGGTGCCAACGCGCCGAAGAACCCGCACCACCGCACCGCCCACGGTTCCTGGTGGGACAGCCAGACGGTGCCGGTCGAGACCCGGCACGTGCTCTACGGCGCGCTGGTCGGCGGCCCGTCCTCGGCCAACGACGCCTACACCGACAGCCGGTCCGACTACGTGATGAACGAGGTCGCCACCGACTACAACGCCGGTTTCACCTCCGCCCTGGCCCGGCTCTCCCAGGAGTACGGCGGCACCCCGCTCGCCAACTTCCCCATTGCCGAGCAGCCGGACATCCCCGAGCTGACCGTGGAGACCACGGTGATGCAGGCCGAGCCCCGGGCCACCGGGCTCAAGGCGATCATCTACAACAAGTCGGCGTTCCCGGCGCGGGCGCTGACCAACGGGAAGTTCCGCTACTACTTCCGCCCCGAGGGCAGCACCGCCGTGCAGGTCACCCCCGGCTACACCCAGGGTTGCCCGTCGCCGTCGACCGCCAAGCAGCTCTCCGGCGACATCTGGTACGTCGAGGTGGACTGCACCGGTCAGACGATCGCCCCGGCCGGGCAGTCGCAGCACCGGATGGAGGTGCAGTTCAAGATCGGCGTACCGGAGGGCGGCACCTGGGACCCGACCAACGACCCGTCGTACCAGGCCACCGCCGGACCGAACCCGAAGGTGCCGCTGTACGCCGGGACCACCCGGGTCTGGGGTGACGAGCCGACCTCGACGCCCACCGACACCACCCCGCCCACCGTCCCCGGCACCCCCGTCGCCTCGGCGATCACGCCCACCGGCATGACGCTGACCTGGCCCGCGTCCACCGACACCGGTGGGAGCGGCCTGGCCGGCTACGACGTCGCCATGGAGCCGGTCGGCAGCGACGTGCGCTCCACCTTCCGCACCACCACCAACAGTCTGACCCTGACCACGCTCTCGCCCGCCAGCAACTACCGGTTCTCGGTCCTGGCCCGCGACGGCGCCGGCAACAGCTCGTTGTGGTCGTCGGCGCTCGCGGTGGCCACCCCGGCGGGCACCGGTTCGGACACCAGCGGGCCGACCCCGCCCGGCACCCCGACCGCGTCGAACATCGGCGCGACCGGGCTCACCCTGAGCTGGACGCCGTCCACCGACAACGTCGGGGTCACCGGTTACCGGGTCTACAAGACGTCCTGGCCGGCCCATCTCGTCGTCGCCACGAGCACCGGCACCACCGCCCAGGTGACCGGGCTGACGCCGGACACCTCGTACGGGTTCTACGTGGTGGCGGTGGACGCCGCCGGCAACCCGTCCACCCCGTCGAAGACGCTCACCGTGCAGACCCTGCCGGGCACCTCGACGCCGACCCCGACGCCGACCTCCACCCCGACGCCCACCCCGACCCCGACCACGCCCGCCTCGTCGTGCAAGGTCGGTTACACCACCACCGACTGGACCAACGGCTTCACCGCCAGCATCAGCATCACCAACACCGGTACGACCGCGCTCAACGGTTGGAGCCTGGCCTTCACCTTCCCGACCAGCGGTCAGAAGGTCAGCCAGGGTTGGTCGGCGACGTTCGCCCAGACGGGGGCGGCGGTGACCGCGACCAGCATGACCTACAACGGGGCGTTGGCCCCCGGTGCGTCCACCAGCATCGGGTTCAACGGCACCCACACCGGCGGCAACCCGAAGCCGACGAGCTTCACGCTCAACGGGGCCACCTGCACGGTCTCCTGAGCATCGACGTGACGTGGCCGGCACCGCACCTGCGGTGACCGGCCACGTGGCGTCGGACCAGACCGGGCCAAAAATGTTCCGAAACTTTTCCGAAACACCTTTGTTCCGGCCGGTGCAGGATGGAAACATCGACGCTACTAGATTTAACAACCGAAGACGCCCGGCCGTCCCGCCCCGACGGCCCGGGTGTTGGCCAGCAAGGAGGCCACGATGGCAACAGGTCCATCCGTCCACCACGACGGCGGCCGGCGACGGCGATCGCCCGCCGTCCGGGCGCTGCTCGCCGGCGCGGTCGGCGTCGTGACGGTGGTATCCGCCGCGGTGATGATGCCGTCGGCGAACGCCGCCGCGAGCACGCTGGGCGCGGCCGCCGCGCAGTCGGGCCGGTACTTCGGCACGGCCATTGCGGCCGGCCGGCTCGGCGACTCGACGTACAGCACGATCGCCGGCCGCGAGTTCAACATGATCACGGCCGAGAACGAGATGAAGCCGGAAGCGACGCAGCCCCAGCGGGGCCAGTTCAACTTCAGCTCCGGTGACCAGATCTACAACTGGGCGACCCAGCGCGGCCTGAAGGTCCGGGGGCACACCCTGGCCTGGCACGCGCAGCAGCCGCCGTGGATGCAGAGCCTGAGCGGCAGCAACCTGCGCCAGGCGATGATCGACCACATCAACGGCGTGATGGGCCACTACAAGGGCAAGCTCGCCGCGTGGGACGTGGTCAACGAGGCGTTCAACGAGGACGGCAGCCGCCGGTCGTCGAACCTGCAGGGCACCGGCAACGACTGGATCGAGGTGGCGTTCCGCACCGCGCGCGCCGCCGACCCGTCGGTGAAGCTCTGCTACAACGACTACAACATCGAGAACTGGTCGTACGGCAAGACGCAGGGCGTCTACCGCATGATCCAGGACTTCAAGTCCCGGGGCGTGCCGATCGACTGCGTCGGCCTGCAGACCCACTTCACCGGGGGCAGCTCGCTGCCGAGCAACTTCCAGACCACGCTGTCCAGCTTCGCCGCCCTCGGCGTGGACGTGGCGCTGACCGAGGTCGACGTCACGAACTCCTCCACCACCCAGTACGCCGGGCTGACCCAGGCGTGCCTGAACGTGCCGCGCTGCATCGGCATCACCGTGTGGGGCGTGCGCGACAGCGACTCCTGGCGCTCCAACGAGAACCCGCTGCTGTTCGACGGCGGCGGCAACAAGAAGGCCGCGTACAACTCGGTCCTCAACGCGCTCAACGCGGCACCCCCGACCTCCGGGCCGACCACGGGCCCGCCCACCACGCCCCCGCCCACCACGACCCCGCCGCCGAGCGGCGGCGCCGGACGGATCGTCGGCGTGGCGTCGAACCGGTGCATCGACGTGCCGAACTCCACCCAGACCAACGGCACCCGGGTGCAGCTCTACGACTGCAACAGCCAGTCCAACCAGCAGTGGACGTACACCGCCAACAAGCAGCTGCGGGTCTACGGCACCAAGTGCCTGGACGCGAACGGCGCGGCCACCGCCAACGGCACCGGGATCATCATCTGGGACTGCAACAGCGGGGCCAACCAGCAGTGGAACATCAACTCCAACGGCACCATCAGCGGCGTGCAGTCCGGCCGCTGCCTGGACGTCTGGGGCACCGGCAACGGCCAGCAGGTCCAGCTGTACGACTGCCACGGGCAGACCAACCAGCAGTGGCGCACCGACTTCGGTGGCAGCAACCCGCCCACCACCGCGCCGCCGACCACCCCGCCGCCGACGACCACGCCGCCCCCGGGTGGTGGCTGCGCGCTCCCGTCGACCTACCGGTGGTCGTCGACCGGCGCGCTGACCAGCCCGAAGAACGGCTGGGTCTCGCTCAAGGACTTCACCAACGTCGTCTACAACGGCAAGCACCTGGTCTACGGCTCGTACGTCAACAGCAGCGGCCAGTACAGCTCGATGAACTTCGGCACGTTCACCAACTGGTCGGACATGGCCTCGGCCAGCCAGAACGGCATGAGCCAGGGCACCGTCGCGCCCACCCTGCTCTACTTCGCCCCGAAGAACATCTGGGTGCTGGCGTACCAGTGGGGACCGACCTCGTTCAGCTACAAGACGTCGAGCGACCCGACCAACGCCAACGGCTGGTCCTCGGCGCAGACGCTGTCCACCGCCACCCTCCCGGACGCCCCGTACGGGGTGATCGACCAGACCCTCATCGGTGACGACCAGAACATGTACCTGTTCTTCGCCGGGGACAACGGCAAGATCTACCGGTCGAGCATGCCGCTGGGGAACTTCCCGGGCAGCTTCGGTTCGAGCTATACGACGGTCATGACCGACTCGACCAACAACCTGTTCGAGGGCGTCGAGGTCTACAAGGTGGCGGGCCAGAACCAGTACCTGATGCTCGTCGAGGCGATCGGGAGCCAGGGGCAGCGCTACTTCCGGTCGTTCACGTCCAGCAGCCTGGGCGGCTCGTGGACCCCGCAGGCCACCAGCGAGAGCAACCCCTTCGCCGGCAAGGCCAACAGCGGTGCCACGTGGACCAACGACATCAGCCACGGTGACCTGGTCCGCACCAACCCCGACCAGACCAAGACCGTCGACGCCTGCAACCTGCAGTTGCTCTACCAGGGCAAGGACCCGAACGCGAACACCGACTACAACCTGCTGCCGTGGCGGCCGGGTGTCCTCACCCTCCAGCGCTGAGGCACACCTTCGCACGCTGCACAACCGGGGCGTGCCCGGCACCTGAGGGTGCCGGGCACGCCCGCCCGTTTCAGCCGGCCAGCTCCTCCGCGAGCAGGTCCATCAGCAGCGCGTCGTGCCAGCGCCCGTCCGCGCCCCGCTCGTACCGCCGCATGACGCCCACCGGACGGAACCCCACCTTCGCGTACGCCCGGATCGCCGCCGTGTTCGCCGCCGCCGGATCGACGGTGAACCGGTGGTGGCCGTACTCGTCGACCAGGTGCCGGACCAGGGTGCGGATCGCGTCCCCGCCCAGCCCGGTGCCGCGTACCGCCGGGTCGAGGAAGACGTCCAGGCTGACGTGGCGGTAGTCCGGGTCGGTCTCGGCGTACCACTGGATCGCCCCGACCAGCCGGCCGGCGTCCTCGATGGCGTAGACCGCCAGCGTGTCGTCGGCCAGGTCGGCCCGCACCGACGCGGCCAGGTCGTCGTCGCCGCGCCACCAGCGGCGCACCTCCGGGGTGGCCCGGATCGCGGCCAGGGCGGGCACGTCCGCCTCCGCCATCGGCCGCAGCGTGACCGTCCGCCCCCGCAGCACGCCGTCAGCCCCGGATCTCGCCGTGCTCGACGCAGACCGCCGCCCAGCCGACCGGCAGCACCTGCACCTTCATCCGCCGTCGGCAGTGCCCGCAGTAGCGCGGGGGCTCCAGCACGCGGGCCGCCGCGCAGCCCGGGTGCGGGCCCGCCGTGGCGTCCGCACCACAGCGGTCGCACCAGGTCGCGGCCGACGTCAGCACGGCGGAGCCCGCCGTACGACCGTCGGTGATCGGGTCACCCGCGTCGGTCATCATCACCTCACAGGGTGGCGGAGAGCGCCTTGACCGGCATCTTCAGCTCGTCGAGCAGCTTCAGGTCGTCGGTCGCCGGCCGCCCCAGCGTGGTCAGGTAGTTGCCGACGATCACCGCGTTGATCCCGCCGAGCAGGCCGTCGCGGGTGCCCAGGTCACCGAGGGTGATCTCCCGGCCGCCCGCGTACCGCAGGATGGTGCGCGGCATGGCCAGCCGGAACGCGGCGATGGCCCGCAGCGCGTCCTTACCCTCCACCACCGGACGGTCGCCCAGCGGCGTGCCCGGACGCGGGTTGAGGAAGTTCAGCGGCACCTCGTGCGGGTCCAGCTCGGCGAGCTGCGCGGCGAACTCGGCGCGCTGCTCCACGGTCTCGCCGAGGCCGAGGATGCCACCGCAGCAGACCTCCATGCCCGATTCGCGGACCATCCGCAGGGTCTCCCAGCGCTCCTCCCACGAGTGCGTGGTGACCACGTTCGGGAAGTACGAGCGGCAGGTCTCCAGGTTGTGGTTGTAGCGGTGCACGCCCATCTCGACCAGGTCGTCGACCTGCTCCTGGCTGAGCATGCCCAGCGACGCGGCGACCTGGATGTCGACCTCCGCGCGGATCGCGGCGACCCCCTCGCGCATCTGCTTCATCAGCCGGTCGTCGGGGCCGCGCACGGCGGCCACGATGCAGAACTCGCTCGCCCCGGTCGCCGCCGTCTGCTTCGCCGCCTCCACCAGCGACGGGATGTCCAGCCACACCGACCGGACCGGCGAGGTGAACAGGCCGGACTGCGAGCAGAAGTGGCAGTCCTCCGGGCAGCCGCCGGTCTTCAGCGAGACGATCCCCTCGACCTCGACCTCCGGACCACACCAGCGCATCCGCACCTCGTGGGCGAGCTGGAGGGCGGCGGTGAGGTGCTCGTCGGGCAGGGTCAGCACCGCGAGGACACCGGCCTGGTCGAGGCCGACGCCGTCGCCCAGCACCTGGGTCCGGGCCTGGTCGAGGATCTCTGGCATGGCTCGTACCCTACAAGGCCGGTGCGGGCCGGGAAACGCCCGAGCCGACGGCCCCCGGCCACCCCGGCCGCCCCTTCCGCGTGGCGGTGCGGCGGGCCCGCCGCCACGCCGGTGCCGGCCCGGCGGATGGTAATTTCGCCCGGCGGCGGCAACGCCGTCACCCACCGGCACGGGCCGGTCGTCCCCGGGCGGCAGACGCCCGGCGGACGGGCGGGAGGCAGGTCGGACGACGGACGGAGGCGGTGACCGGTGGCGGATTGGCTGGCAGCGCTGGACCGTCGCGCCGCGCTGCGGGCGAAGGCGGGGCTCACCCGTACCCTGCGCCCCCGCGCCGCCGGTGACCCGGACGTCGATCTGGCCGGCAACGACTACCTGGGCCTTTCCACCCACCCCGAGGTGGTGGCCGCCGCCGGCCGGGCCCTGTCCGGGTACGGGCTGGGCGCCACCGGCTCCCGGCTGGTCCGGGGCTCCACCGACGTCCACCACGCGCTCGAGGACGACCTGGCCGACTGGCTCGGCGTCGACCGGGCACTCGTCTTCTCCTCCGGCTACCTGGCCAACCTGGCGGCCGTCCGGGGCCTGGTGCAGCCGCGTACCCTGCTCGTCTCCGACGCCCACAACCACGCCTCGCTGATCGACGGCTGCCGGATCTCCGGCGCGGAGACGGTGGTCACCGCGCACGCCGACGTCGACGCGGTGGCCGCCGCGCTCGCCGCCGCGCCGGGCCGCCCGGCGGTGGTGGTCACCGAGTCGGTGTTCTCCGTCGACGGCGACCTCGCGCCGCTGGCCGCGCTGCACGCGGTGGCCCGGCGGCACGGCGCGCTGCTGCTGATCGACGACGCGCACGGGCTCGGCGTCACCGGCCCGGCCGGTGCCGGCGCGGTGGCCGCCGCCGGGCTCGCCGGCGCGCCGGACGTGGTGGTCACCGCGACCCTGTCCAAGGCGCTCGGCGGTGCCGGTGGGGTGGTCGCCGGCCCGGCCGAGTTCGTCAGGCACCTGGTGGAGACCGGGCGGACCTTCATCTTCGACACCGCGCCGCCGCCGGCCGTCGCCGCCGGGGTACGCGCCGCCGTGGCGCTGGCCCGCGCCGCCGACGACCTGCGCGCCGAACTGGCCGACCGGGCCGGCTACGCGGTACGCCGCCTCGGCGCGGCCGGGCTGCCGGTGTCCACCCCCGACGCCGCCGTGGTGTCGGTGACCGCACCCGGCCCGGAGGCCGCCACCGCCTGGGCGGCCGACTGCCGGGCCCGGGGCGTCGCGGTCGGCTGTTTCCGCCCACCGTCCACCCCGGACCACCGCTCCCGCCTTCGGCTGACCCTCTCCACCGGGGTCACCCGGGCGGATTTCGAACACGCCCTGGAGACCATCGTGGAGTGCGCCCCGCAGTCGCGAACCGAGGTGGTTCTGTGAGCGTGAGGAGTGAGCCGGGTTTGCGAGCCCCGCAGTCGCGAACCGAGGTGGTCCTGTGAGCGTGAGGAGTGAGCCGGGTTTGCGAGCCCCGCAGTCGCGAACCGAGGTGGTCCTGCCTTGAGTGGGTGGAAGGGTGCGGTGCTGGTCACCGGGACCGACACCGAGGTCGGCAAGACGGTGGTGACAGCGGCGATCACGGCCGCCGCGCAGGCCGCCGGCCTGCGGGTCGCGGTGGTCAAGCCGGGCCAGTCGGGGACGGCCACCGGCGAGCCCGGCGACGTGGACGCGGTGACCCGGCTGGCCGCCCCGCTGACCGGTCGTACCCTGGCCAGCTACCCCGACCCGTTGGCCCCGCTGGCCGCCGCCCGGGTGGCCGAGCTGGAGCCGTTGGAGCTGTACACGGCCGTCGACGCGATCCGCGCGGAGGTCGACAAGCACGACCTGGTGCTCGTCGAGGGGGCCGGGGGACTGCTGGTGCCGATGGGGCTGCGTCCGTCGGGCGAGGCGTGGACCGTCGCCGACCTGGCGGTGTCGCTGGGCGCCCCGGCGGTGGTGGTGGCCCGGGCCGGGTTGGGCACCCTCAACCACACCGCGCTCACCCTGGAGGCCCTGGAGCGCCGGGCCGTGCCCGCCGGGGTGGTGATCGGTGCGTGGCCGGCGGAGCCGCAGCTGGTGCACTGGGCGAACCTGACGGAGCTGGTGCCGAACCTGCTCGGCGCGCTGCCGGCGGGGGCCGGGGCGATGGACCCGGGGGTGTTCCGCCGGTCCGCCCCGGGCTGGCTCACCCCCGACCTGTACGGGGTGCTCGACGACTGGCGCACCTGGGCCGAGGACGCCGGCTGAACACCTGACCGGCGCTGCCGGTGCTCTCACTCGGCGGCCGGGACCGGCCTGGGTCGGTCGTCCTGCGCCGGCCGTGGGGCGACGACCTGCACGCCGACGTCGGCGTCGCGGTTCTGCGCCTCGATCCAGGTGTCCAGGGCGGTCCGGCAGGCGTGGTCGACGTGCCGCAGGCCGCCGAGGTCCAGCCGTACCCGCCGGTCGTCGGGCAGGGCGTCGAGCGTGGCGAGGATGGTGGGCAGCCGCAGGAACGTGGCGTTGCCGGTGATCGCCACCTGCACCGGGTCGACGTCGTCGTGCACGACGACCCGCACGTGGGAGGTCTCCCAGGCGGTCTTGACCACGGCCAGCCCGAGGCCGAGGAGCACACCGGTGAACAGGTCGGTGCCGAGGATCGCCGCGGCGGTCACCACCAGCACCACCGCCTCGCCCCGGTGCTGCCGCCACAGCTCGGGCAGGGCCCGCCACGGCAGCAGCTTGCACCCCGCGTGCACCAGCACGGCGGCCAGCGCGGGCATCGGGATCAACCCGACCAGCCCGGGTACGGCGGCGACGAAGAGCAGCAGCCACCCGCCGTGCAGCACCCGGGACGCCTTCGTCCGCGCGCCGGCCCGTACGTTGGCGGAGCTGCGCACGATGACGGCGGTCATCGGCAGCGCGCCGAGCAGCCCGCAGACCGTGTTGCCGGTGCCCTGGGCGACGAGTTCCCGGTCGAAGTCGGTCCGGGGGCCCTGGTGCATCCGGTCGACGGCCGCCGCGCTGAACAGACTCTCCGCCGAGGCGACCAGGGCGAACGTGACGATGGTGGCGAGCATCCCCGGGTCGGTGAGGGCCGTCCAGTGTCCGAGTGACGGGGTGAGCGCGGCGAGTATCCCCTCCACCGTGATCGTGTCCACGGGCAGCCGCAGGGCGGCGCTCGCCGCCGCGGCGGCGACCACGGCGACCAGCGCGCCGGGGACCAGGCCCGGCCGGCCGGGCAGCCGGTCCCACAGCAGCATGACCGCGAGCGTGGCGAGGCCGAGGGCGAGTGACACCCGCGCCGTGCCGGAGCCGGTCAGCTCGCCGGCCAGGGCGGGTAGCCCGGTGAATCCGGCGAGCCCGGTCGGTGGCGTGTCCGCCCCGGCCAGCACGTGCAGCTGTCCGGCGACCAGCAGCAGGCCGATCCCGGTGAGCATGCCGTGCACCACGGCCACCGAGATGGCCCGGAACCACCGGCCGAGCCGCAACAGTCCCAGTCCGATCTGGAGCAGGCCGGCGACCAGCACGATGGTGCCGAGGCCGGCCAGGCCGTACCGTTCCACGGCCTCGGCGACGAGCACGGTCAGTCCGGCGGCGGGCCCGCTCACCTGGAGGCTGCTGCCCGGCATCACCCCCACCACCAGCCCACCGACCACCCCGGTCACCAGCCCGAGTTCGACGGGCACCCCGGAGGCGACCGCGATCCCGACGCACAGCGGCAACGCCACCAGGAACACCACGAGCGACGCCGGGACGTCCCGCCGCCACTCTCCCCACCTCACCGCCCCCCACCACCCGACGCCACCCCACCCGTGCACGCCACCCCGTCCCGTGCCACCCCACCCGCTCCGGTGATCAAGAGGTTCGCGTCAACGTTGATCTCCGAACTGACTCGAACCTCTTGATCAACCTGGCAGGGCGGGGGGAGCGGGAAGGGCGGGGGGAGTGGGGAGGGGGTGGGGTGCATGTGGACCTCCCGGCTCGGTGTGGCGCTGGGCGTCACGCCGGGTTCAACCCTTGGTGGGGAGTGGGAGTTACGCCTGTTTCCGCAGGTGAGCGGCGTTCGGGCAGGCTACGGCGTGGTGGTGCGGCGGACCACGAAGGCGTCGGGCATCCGGAAGGTGAGGTTGTCCGGACACCACGGCGGACGGACCACCGTCACCGCGTCCAGCAGCGGCGTCGCCTCGGCGACCACCACCGCCGCCTCCAGCCGGGCCAGGTGCGCGCCGACGCAGCGGTGCGCCCCCGCCCCGAAGGCCAGGTGCCGGCGGGACCCGCGCTGCCCCGGGCGGAACCCGGCCGGGTCGGCCACCACCTCCGGGTCACAGCCGGCGCGGGCCAGCCACAGCAGCATCGAGCTGCCCGCCGGCACCGGCGTACCGCCAAGGGTCGTGTCGACCGCGGCCACCCGCCGCCAGGTGACGATCGGTGGCTCCCGGCGCAGGCCCTCCTCGACCACGTCGGCGACGGCGACCGTGCCGGCCCGCAGCCCGGCGCGCACCCCCGGTTCGCCGGTGAGCCGGTGCAGCAGCAGGGTCAGGAACTGACTGGTGGTCTCCTGGCCGGCGACCAGCAGGAAGAACAGCGCCCCGACCACAACGTCCGGGGGGTGCCCGGCGGCGCGCAGCCGACCGGCCAGGCCGCCGCCGGTGCCGGCGAACTCCCGCAGTACGGCGTGGAACCGGCCCACCTCGACGGCGAGGGTCTGCTGCCGGTCGGCGTCCAGCGGGGCCCAGAACAGTTCCAGTGCCGCCCGCGCGAAGTCCTTCACCGCACCCACCGGGGCGTCCGGCAGCTCGACCAGCCGGGCCAGCGCCAGCAGCGGCAGGTCGGCGGCGAGCCGGGCGTGCAGGTCGACCGGCCGACCGGCGGCCAGGTCGGCGGCGATGTCGACCACCCGGGCCCGGACCAGGGCGGTCAGCCACGGTCGCTGGGCGGCCACCCGGTCGGGGTGCAGCGCCTCGGCGACGATCGCCCGGATCGCCGGGTGGGTCGGACCGGCGTTGTTCGCCAGCGTCGGCGGCAGCCGGAACCGGTGCGCGGTGAGCACCCGCAGCGCGGCCACCGGAATCGGCGTCACCGCGTCCAGGGCGTTGTCGGGCCGCCAGGTCGCCGCGTCGGCGAGCACCTGCCGGACCAGCGCGTGCCGGGTCACCACCAGGTGCACGCCGCCGACCCGGTCGACGACCGTCGCCACGTCCGGCCAGGGCCCGTCGACGGAAGCCTCCCACCCCCGGAACAGCACCCGGTCACGCTAGCGGGCGGCCCCCGGCGGGGCGGGGTCCAGTTCCCACACCGTGGTGTGCTTCACCCGGACGCTCTCCAACGCCTCCGGCACCGGCACGTCGTAGCCGACCAGCTCGCGGAACCGTTCCCGGGGCAGGAACGCCCGGCCCGGATCGCCGACCAGCACCCGGGCACCGGAGCGGGCGGCCCGCAGCAGGAAGCG
The DNA here is from genome assembly GCF_049178955.1 of Micromonospora sp. WMMD730. Lineage (NCBI taxonomy): Bacteria > Bacillati > Actinomycetota > Actinomycetes > Micromonosporales > Micromonosporaceae > Micromonospora > Micromonospora sp. WMMD730. The sequence continues at coordinate 5,369,026 of NZ_JBMHML010000002.1, read as the reverse complement.
CAGCACCCGGCGGGCCATCGCCTCGCTGTAGAAGACGTCCCCGGCGAGCAGCACCTCGGCGTCCCCGGCGTCGCCGTCGAGCACGTCGGCCAGCTCGGCGTCGACGCGTACCCCGTTGGCGTGGGCGTTGAGGGCGACGGCGGCGACGGCCCGCTCGTCGATCTCCACCGCCCGCACGGCCGCCGCGCCGGCCCGTGCGGCGGCGATGGCGACCAGGCCGGAGCCGGAGGCGAGGTCGAGCACCCGGCGACCGGCGACCGTCTCCGGGTGGTCGGTGACGTACCGGGCCAGGCCCTGCCCACCGGCCCAGGCGAAGGCCCAGAACGGCGGCGGCTGGGAGCTGCGGAACTCGCCCTCGGTCAGCTCCCACAGGCCGATCGGCTCGTCGGCCTGGTGCAACCGCACCTCGGGCACGAAGGCGACCGGGGCGAGCCGGGCGTGCAGCCGGACGAAGGCCGCAGAAAGATCGGACACCCGCCCAGGATGTCAGCCGGGCGAACCCCGGCGCGGTCGACCCTCACCGGCCCGACGAAGCGGCCTAGCCCACACCGTCACCCGGCGTGTCGGCGAGGACGGGTGACCGGTTCACCACTGTCGGTGTTAACCCGCACCGTACTTGCCGACCGGCGCGAACACGCCCGTCTACCGGCTTCCCCATCCTGCTCATAGCGTGGCGAGTGGACAAGACCGACGGGAGGAGCGAGGCGGTGGTGATGGTGTGGCGGAACGCGCTACGGGTCGGGGCGGTGCTGGCCTGCCTGTCGGGGACAGGGCTCGTCGGGCCGACACCGGCGTCGGCGGCGGACCGCTTCTCCACCGAGCTGAGCGGCCTGCCCGCCCAGTTCACCGCCGGGGACCAGGTGCGGACGGTCTCGGCGGTGGTGTCCCGCCAGGGCAACGGCGGCTGTGTGAAGGTCCGCTGGTCGATGGTGCTCTCGGTGCAGGGGCTGCGACTGGACCAGGTCAAGATGGACCGGGTCGAGGAGACCGGCTCGTTCCCGCTGGACATCCGGGCACAGGGGGACGTGGCCCGGTTGACCGACCGGCAGCTCGACCCGGGCACCCTCTGCCCGGACCGTACGGTCACCGCCACCTACCGGGTGGCCTTCGCCGAGGACGTCACCCGGGGCCGGATCACCATGGCCGCCGAGGCGTACGACCCGAACCTGCGGCTGCTCGCCCGACGCACCGCCACCCGGCAGGTCGTCGGTACGGCCCCTGCGCCCACCACGGCCGCACCCGAGCCGACCACCGCGTCGCCGGAGCCGACCGAGGAGGTGCTGGAGCCGAGCGAGGAGGAGACCGAACCGACCGAGGAGGCGCTGGCCGAGGTGCCGCCACCGGCCGCGGCGAACCGTTCGGCCGACCAGAGCGGGGGCTTCGGGCTGGTGCAGGCGGCGTTCCTGCTCGGCGGCCTGCTGCTCTTCCTCGGTGTCGGCCTGCTGATGCGGCTGCGGCAGCTCACCCGGACCACGGCCGACGGTGTGGCGGGCGACGATGCCCGCCCGGTCCGTCGCCCGGTCCGCTGGACCACCGTCCGACGGTGATCGGGGGCCGCCGGGGCCGGGTGGCGCCACCACCCGGCCCCGGCGGGTTTCACTTCGCGAACACCTGGAACTCGGCGATCCGCACCTGGTCGCGCGCCGGGCTGGCGGTCGCGCAGTCGGTCCGGGTCGCCGGATCGTCGTCCTGCTCACCGGCGTACGCCGGGCCGCCGGTGCACTGACTGGCCAGCACCTCCAGCCGGACGTGGGTGGCGACGGTGGCCGACACCCGGAACGACCGGGCGATCAGGTCCCGGCTGTAGGCCCGGTACCTCCCACCGGGGAACGCGTCGTCGGCGCTGGTGTAGACCCGGGTCCAGCGGGCCGGGTCGGCGCAGTCGGTGGTGGTCGCGTCGCAGGTCGACACCGCGAACGACCGCAGCGCGCTCAGCGCGTTCTGCGCACCGGGGTCGGCGTCGCCGGTGATCGCCGGGCGGAGCATGGCGCTGACGTTGACCCGCTGCACCGGCTGCGGCGTGCCGAAGGGCAGTGTCACGGTGACCTGCTTGCCGGCCACCCCGGTCAACGACGCCCAGTTGGTGGCCTCGGTGTCGTCGGCGATCCGGTCCAGGTTCACCCCGTCCCCGGCGATGCTCGCCCCCGACCTGGTGGACGCCAGGTTCTGGCTCAGCCGCAGGTCGACGTACCCCTGCTGGCCGGCCTTCGCGACCACCTCCAGGCGCTGGTGGCCGAAGCCGGGGGCGACCGCCAGCAGCTGGTACGTCCCGGCGACGGCCTCGAAGGTGGCCGGCAGCGGGGTGGCCGGGTCGGTGTCGGCGACGGGGGTGGCCCGCGCCTCGTAGTCACCGACGTAGAGCCGGATCGGCGCGTTGGCGCTGTCGCCCCGGGGGCGCAGGGTCAGCGTGGCGTTGCCGCCGGCCGGGCTGGCGAAGCTCGGCGTCGGATCGGTGTCGGCGGCGCCGACGGTGGCGGCGTCCCGACCCATCCCGGAGCGGGCGAACTCGGCCCAGATCAGCTCCTGGTTGGCCCCGCCGAAGCGCAGCCGGTCGGCGGTGAGCAGGTTGTCCCGCATGTCGAGCATGCTGACCTGGCTGGCCGCCTGGAGCAGGAACGAGTCGAAGACCAGCTGCACCCAGCGCCGGTTGCCGGGGCAGTTCTCGGCGGCCACCCGGCCCTGGGCGCAGTCGAGCTGCCGCGCCGGGGTGCCCAGGCCGTACTTCTTGACCAGGGCGGCGCGGATGCGGAAGTTGGTCGCGCCCCAGATCTCCCCGTCGGCGTGCACCGCCGGCCCGCCGGTGTTGTAACCGACGTCGGAGTAGTTGAGCGGGCTGCGGCTCAGGTCGTAGTTGCGGATGCCGCTGACCAGGTTGCCGGTGACGTAGCCGCCGGTGACGAAGGGCGTCTCGCCGGGGGCGCGCAGGCCGTGCTCGTAGAGGTACTCGGCGGCGAGCAGGTCGCTCCACGACTCGCCCATCGCCCCGCCCTGGTGGCCGCCGATCCCGCTGTCCGGGCCGGCGATCATCCGGTTGGTGATGGCGTGGGTGTACTCGTGGCCGATCACCGTCATGTCGTAGTCGCCGTCGACGCACGGCGGGTACGGCCCACCGGCCTGCGGCTGCCACAGGTACATGTTGGTGCTCGGCGGCAGCCCGTCGCGCGGGGTGGACTGGTTGGCGTTGTTCCGGTTGCCGCTCAGTGCGCCCTGCTGGGCCCGCCCCTGCTCGGCGTCGCCGCCCAGCCCGGCGCCGCTGACGTTGACCGCCTGGAGGTTCCAGGTGGTCTCGGTGAAGCCCAGGTGCCAGGCCCAGTCGTGCATCCGGTTGTGCATGGCGAACAGGTTGGCGGTGGCGGCGTCGGCGTCGTTGCGTTGGGCGGAGGTGAACGCCGCCGGGTTGCAGCGGGCCTGGTGCCACTGGTCGGTGAACGGGTACTCGTAGCGCCGGTCGGGGCGGTCGGGGGCGTTGACCATCGGGCTGCCGGCACCCCAGGAGACCACGGTGTTGGCGGAGTTGCCCCGGGTGGTGCCGGTGGGTGCCCCGGTGGCGAGGTCGACGTCCCAGGGTTGCCCGCCCGCCGGGTCGCGGAAGGCGGCGGCGCAGTCGGGTGCGGGGCTGGCGCACCAGCGGACCCGGGGGTCCTGCCCGGGGGCGAGGTCCTGCGGCGGGGTGGCCGGGTAGACCGCCCAGCTCGGGTTGTCGGAGTCGAAGTCGACGAGGTCCTCGCGGACCAGCACCTTCCCGGTGATCCCGTCGACGTAGGTGGTGAACGCGGCCGGGTGGTCGCTGTCCCGCCCGATCAGGGTCACCTCGTAGGCGGCCCGGTTGCCGTCGGCCGGGGTGGGCACGGCGACCGGGCGCACCCGGTGGCTGGCCACCGCGTCGGCGGCCAGGCCGGCGTCGGCGAGCGCGTCGGCGTACGCCTGCCCGGCGGTGCGGGTGGCCGGGGTGGGGGCCGAGGCGTCCCGGGTCAGCGAGGAGCTGACCGAGAGCACGGTGCCGTCGGCGACCGCCACGGTGACCAGCCCGTCGTGGCCGGCGGGCAGGTCACCGAAGCGCTGCCGCAGGGTGACCACCGCGCCGTCGCCGATCCGCCGGACCAGCACCCGGTCGAGCGCGGTCACCGCGTCGGCGTCCAGCCCGAACAGGTCCCGCTGGGTGGTGAGGTAACGCCGGGCGGCGGCCTCCGGGTCGGTGGGCAGGCCGGTGGCGAGCCGGGCCGGGCCGAGGGCGTGCGGGGTGCCGAGCCGGTTCCAGCGCACCGGGGCGCCGGTGGCACGGGCCAGGCTGCGTTGGCGGGCGTCGGGTGCGGCCGTACCGGTGCGGTTGTCGACGTCGGCGGCCTGGTGGCGGTCGTCGGCGAACGAGCCGGAGCGGCCCGGGGCCGGGGCCGCGGTGTCGCCCGGCGCGGCCGTGGCGGTGCCTCCGCCGGGCAGCAGGGCGGCGACCACGGCGGCGGTCGCCAGTACGGGAACGAGCCGGCGTCGATGCCGGCTCGTTCGGGGTGTCCACTCCGGTCTGGGCACGGATCCTCCTCGTGGGAGCGGGGACCGGCGCACCGCCGGCCCGGCGCAGGCGGGGTAACGCATGCGCATACGTGGATACCAGGCGGATCGGGCGGGGGCAATGGCGTGCGGTGCGCGGATCAGACGAGCTGGGCGGGGTCGAGCCCCAGTTCCCGGGCCGTGACCAGCCGGATCCACTCGCCGAACTGTCGCCGGGAGATCACCCGCTCGTGCACGGCGAGCTGGACGGCGAGCCCGTCCATCACCGCGTTGATCCGCCAGGCGGCACCGGCGGGGTCGGCGCAGTCGAAGGTCCCGTCGGCCACCCCGGCCGAGATCACCGCCGCCAGGTCCTGCCGCCAGCGCAGGTCCAGCCGCCGGCAGACCTTCTCCAGTTCCGGGGTGCGCAGCGACTCCGCCCAGCCGTCGATCCACATCGCCCAGGGTCGGCCGGTGGGGGTGTAGAGGCGCAGGATGCGCCGGAGCTTGGTCAGCGGCGGGGTGGCGGAGCGCAGCACCGCGTCCAGCCGGGACAGTTCCTGCTCGACGGCGTACGCGAACGCCTGTGCGAGCAGCCGCTCCTTGGTGGCGAAGTGGTAGAAGACCAGCGCCTGGCTGACCCCGGCGGCGGCGGCCACGTCGGCGGTGCGGGTGTTGGCGAGTCCACGCTCGACGATCACGTCGCAGGCCGTGCGCAGCAGGGAATCCAGGCGGACATCGGCGGCGGCACGTCTCGTCACGCCGCTACGGTAACCTATCGAACCGACCACGGGGAGTTACCGACCCGCCCGATCCGACTGCCGGTAGTCGGAAGCCGGACAGCATCGCACCGGCGGGTCGGCTACCTTGCCGACCTGTTCGGTAGCGGTGCGGGCGACGTGTCCCATCCGCGCCGACCAACTCTCCTAGGAAGCTCTGCGGGCGGTGGTGCCGGTCACCACTGCGGAGACCGGACGCGCCGTCGGTGGCCCCGATTTGGCATCGGTGAGGGCGCTCGGCTAGAGTTTCCATCCGTCACCGGGTGTCATCCCGGAGGCAAGCGGACGTAGCGCAGCTGGTAGCGCATCACCTTGCCAAGGTGAGGGTCGCGGGTTCGAATCCCGTCGTCCGCTCGGAGCTGCCGCCACGCATGACGGGGGCAACCTCGGTGGGGTGGCCGAGAGGCGAGGCAACGGCCTGCAAAGCCGTGTACGCGGGTTCAAATCCCGTCCCCACCTCGGTAACAAGCACGGGCGATTGGCGCAGTGGGAGCGCGCTTCCTTGACACGGAAGAGGTCACTGGTTCAAACCCAGTATCGCCCACGCGGACAGCAGTAGGGCCACCTTCCGACACGGAAGGTGGCCCTACTGCTGTCCGGTCGTCGGCCCGGTCACCGCCCCCGTTCCGGGGCATCACCGCACATCGATGTCAGGCTATCCTGGCTCCGGTTCTTCCAGGGGAACATCGCGACGCCGGGTGGGTGTGGGGTGGGGGAGACGGGTCGGGAGGCGCTGCTCGCGTTCGCCGACGAACTGCGGCGACTACGCCAGCAGGCGGGCGGGCCGTCGTTGAACTCCCTGGTGGCGGTCGCCGCCGCCCGGGGCAGGCCGCTGGCCCGCTCCACCCTCAGCGACAAGCTCAACGCCAAGTCGCTGCCCGACTGGGACTTCGTCACCGGTTACCTGGGTGCCTGCGTCGCGTACGCCGGACAGGCCGGCATCCGGTTGCCCGCCGAGCTGACCGACCAGGCCCGCTGGGAGGCGGCGTACTGGCGGCTGCTGGCGGCGGCGGACGCGGCGCGGGCCGACGACCGGCTCGCCACCGCCGCCCGTGCCGAACCGGACCGGCAGGCCCACGCCGGCACCGCGCCGTCGGCCCCGGCCCCGTTCGTGCCCCGCCAGCTACCGGCGGCGGTACGGCACTTCGCCGGCCGCTCCGCACCGCTGACCGCCCTGACCGCCCTGCTCACCGAGCCGGCCGGCCCGCCGGGCACCGTCCCCGTCTCGACCATCGGCGGTACGGCCGGCGTGGGCAAGACGGCCCTGGCCGTGCACTGGGCGCACCGGGTCGCCGACCGCTTCCCGGACGGTCAGCTCTACGTCGACCTGCGCGGCTTCGACGCCGAGTCGCCCGCGCTGAGTCCCGCCGAGGCGGTGGCCGGGTTCCTGGAGGCGCTCGCGGTGCCGCCGGAGCGCATCCCGGTGGGGCTGGCGGCACAGGCCGCCCTCTACCGCAGCCTGCTCGCCGACCGGCGGGTGCTGGTGCTGCTGGACAACGCCCGCGACGCCGACCAGGTACGCCCGCTGCTGCCCAGCTCGCCGGGATGCCTGGTCCTGGTCACCAGCCGTAACCAGCTTCCGGGGCTGGTCACCGCCGAGGGGGCCCGCCCGCTGCCGCTGGGCCTGCTCTCCCCGGCGGAGGCGCGCGAGCTGCTGTCCCGCCGGCTGGGCGTGGAGCGGGTCGCGGCGGAGCCGGAGGCGGTGGACCGGATCGTCGCCGCGGCGGCCGGGCTGCCCCTGGCGTTGGCGATCGTGGCCGCGCGGGCCGCCACCTACCCCGATTTCCGGCTGGTCCGCCTCGCCGCCGAGCTGACCGCCAGCCGGGGCGCCCTCGACGCGTTCAGCGGCGGCGAGGCCGGCGTCGACGTCCGGGCGGTGCTGTCCTGGTCGTACCGGGGTCTCGATCCGGCGGCGGCCGACCTGTTCCGGGCGCTCGGCACGCACCCCGGGCCCGACGTGTCCGTGGCGGCGGCTGCCAGCCTCGCCGCCCTGGCCCCGGCCGAGGTGCGCCGGCCGCTGGCGGTGCTGACCCGGGCGAACCTGCTCACCGAGCACGCCCCCGGCCGGTACGTCCTGCACGACCTGCTCCGGGCGTACGCCGTCGAGTTGGCCGTCGCCACCGACTCCGCCGGCCTGCGGCGGGCGGCGCTGTGCCGGCTGCTCGACCACTACCTGCACACCGCGTACGCCGCCGCTCTGCTGCTGCACAAGCACCGCGACGACATCGACCTGCCGGCGGCGCACCCCGGGACGGCGGTGCCCACGCCGGCCGACCGGGACGAGGCGTGGGCGTGGCTGGCCGCCGAGCACCGGGCGCTGCTCGCCGCGATCGGCCTGGCCGTCGAACACGGGTTGCCCACCCACGCCTGGCAGTTGGCGTGGAGCGTCAACACCTACCTCGACCGGGTGGGTGCCTGGACGGACCAGTCCCGCGCCCAGGAGCTGGCGCTGCGGGCCGCCACGGCGGCCGGGGACCGCGACGGGCAGGCCCGCGCCCACCGCAACCGGGCCGTCGCCTGCCTGCGCCTCGGCGCGTACGACGAAGCCCACGAGCATCTGGAACGCTCCCGGCAGTTGTACGCCGAACTCGGCGACCGGGTCGGTGGCGGGCGGACCGAGCTGAACCTCGGCATCCTCGCGGAGCGGCAGGACGACCACCGACGGGCGCTGCACCACGCGCAACGGGCGCACCGCCTGTTCGAGGCAGCCGGGCACGCGCAGGGGCAGGCCAACGCCCTCAACAACATCGGCTGGTACCACATCCAGCTCGGCGACCACCTCCGTGCGCTGGACTACTGCGGCCAGGCCCTGGTGCGGCAGCAGCAGACCGGCAACCGCTACTGGGAGGCGCACGCGTGGGACAGCCTGGGCTTCGCCCACCACCACCTCGGCCGGCACCGCGACGCTCTCGACTGCTTTCGGCAGGCGCTCGCGCTGTGGCGGGAGACCGGCGAACGCTACTACGAGTCCGTCACGCTGATGCACGTCGGTGACAGCCACCTGGCCGCCGCCGAACCCGACGCGGCCCGTGCCGCCTGGGGGCAGGCACTCGACGTGCTCGACCAGCTCAGCCACCCGGACGCCGCGCTGGTGCGCGACCGGCTCGACGCGCTGCCGTCCGGGCGGTAGTCCACACCCGCGCCGCGGGGTGCCGGGCGGGTCGCCTCACAGCGGCGGGGCGACGTCCCGACGCTCCTCGACCCGCTGGTACGCCACCGGCTCGGCGGTGGTGACCGTACGGCGGCGACCGCGCATCAGCAGGACCATGACGAGGCCGAGGACACCGGCGGCCATCAGGATCCAGCCGACGACGTCGAGATCGACACCGCCGACGCTCGCGTTCACCGCGAAGGTGAGGATCGCGCCGACGGCGAGCAGGAAAATGCTCGTTCCGATTCCCATGACAGCTCCTTGGGGGACGGGGGTGTGCTGTCGTGATGCAGTACCCCGTCGATGAGCAGGGCAATCGCCGGGAGGGGACCACGTGGTGGGGTCGGCCGGGCAGGCGATCTTGGAATGGGGTAGAGTTCACCCCGTCGCCGGGGAGACCGGGCGGCACGCGGACGTAGCGCAGCTGGTAGCGCATCACCTTGCCAAGGTGAGGGTCGCGGGTTCGAATCCCGTCGTCCGCTCTCGACCACGGGCGATTGGCGCAGTGGGAGCGCGCTTCCTTGACACGGAAGAGGTCACTGGTTCAAACCCAGTATCGCCCACCAGAGCATCATGCGAAGGCCCCTGGCTCAGCTGAGCCAGGGGCCTTCGCATGATGTTGCTTCGTCGTGGTGTCGTGTGCGGGTCAGCTGTTCCAGTGCTTGGCGACGAGGTCGGCGGCCTGGGTCTCCCACTGGGCGTAGTGGTCGGGGTAGGCCGAGACCTGGACGGTCTGGGCGGCCTTGGTCAGGGGCATGTCCTGCCAGCCGTCGACCTGCTTGAGGCCCTTGAGGAACGCCAGGGTGGCGTACTCGGGGTCGGTGATCTGCTCCACGGTGCCCCAGCCGCTGGAGGGGCGCTGCTGGAACAGGCCCTGCGAGTCGTGGTCGTTGCGGTCGCCGAGGTGGCCCAGGTTCTCCAGCTTCGACTCCTGCAGGCTGGTCGCGATCGACACCACCGCGGCCCGCTCGTCCATGCCGGCCTTCTTCGTGGCGGCGATGATCGCCTTGGCGTTGCCGGTCTGCTCGTCGTTCAGGTCGATGCGGGACTGCTTGCCCTGCACGCCGTGCGGGATCAGCTTGGCCTTGTCCACGGCCGGCTTGTCGGCCTGGACGGTGGCGACGGGGCGGGTGTCGATGGTGGGGGTGTCGTGGTTGAGCGGGCCGGCGGCCAGACCACCGGCGACGGCGAGACCGGCGATGCCGAGGACGCTCTTACGCAGGATAGTGGTGTTCAGGATGGTGGTGTTCATGGGGAAGCTCCTTCGGGGGTAGACGCCCCGTCCGGCCCGTGGAGGGCTGGGTGTGCCCGTGGGGGTCGGGCAGCGTAGGGGCGTGGGCACCACGTCGGGGGCGCTCATACGGGGGAAAGTCTGTGGGGGGTTCCCGGCCGGGGCCTGCCGCGTGGGGCGGTGGCCGCTCGTGCCGGGGTCAGGTGTAACGACCGGGGTCCCGGGGTCATTCCCGCCGGGGGTGCGGGGTCGGCCGGGGTGCTGCTGCGGTCGTACCGGGGTGTAACGACCGTCGGTGCCGGGTCATTCCGCCGGCGGCCGGGGCGTCGGGCGGCCCGGGGGTGCTGCTGCGGTCGTACAGAGGGTGTAACGCCGGACGGTGCCTGGTCATTCCGTCGGCGGATGCTGCATCGAGCCTGGTAGCGGGGCTGCCGCCGGGCCCGCAGCGGGGCGTGGCACCTGCGGGTCGGCCTGGATTCCGGCGCATGGGCCTCGGCCGTCACCGTTGTCCGGTCCAGTCCCGTCTGGGGCGGTCTGGCCGGTCCGGCCGGTCCGGTCCGGTCTGGGTCCGCTCTGGGGCCGCTCTCGTCCGGGCCGGCTGGGCTGGGCTGGTCCGGGCTGGGCTGGGCCGGGGTGGTCCGGGCTGGATGACGGTGCGCGGGGTCCGGCCGTCACCCCTGGCCGTTCCCACTGGCGCTCTGCTCCTGCGCCTCGAGGTGGTGCCGGCCCGATTCGCCCGCCGCCAGGGGGTGCAACCGGTCGCCGTCAGCGCATGCCGCTACCTGTTACCTGTGGTGGCCGGTGTGGTTGGTCTTGCGCGGAGCTTCATTCCTGTGAGTCATAAATATGCCTGACAGGCATACGAGTGCCGCGAAGTTGCCCGCCCTCGGAGCTCATTTTGGCGCATCGGTGGACGGATAGGAATGTGCGCCGAATGTTCGGTCCGTCCTTTGCCGCGACGATAGGCCCGGGCATCCTCTCCCGGCTACGGCATCTGCCCATCCTCGGGGCCGAAACAGTGGCTTTAAGTCGAGCGGATACCGCTGTATCGCGAGTATGCGCGACGACCACATCCGGTCGGGGACCCGTTCGGGCGCGGCCGCCCCCGCACCCTCAGGACCCGGGCGGGGTGGCGGGGGAGCGGGTTCTGCCGATGGCAGATCCGCTGCCGGTGAACAGGATGCCCCGCTGATGTCCCGGGCCGGCAGGGTGGGACGTATGAGACTGCTGATGCTGGGCGGCACGGGTTTCGTCGGCTCCGCCATCGTGGCCGAGGGCGTACGCCGGGGCTGGACGGTGACCATGTTCAACCGGGGGATACACGGACCGACCCCGCCGGGCGTACACCGGTTGCGGGGTGATCGGACCGCGCCGGGCGGGTTGGCCGAACTGGCCGGCGGCGCGTGGGACGTCGTGGTCGACACCTGGGACGGCGCGCCCCGCGCGGTACGTGACGCGGCCACGCTGCTGCGCTCCGCCGGGCACTACGCCTACGTCTCCAGCTGCTCGGTCTACGCCCCGCCAGTGCTCCCCGGGGGCGGCGAGGAGTCGGCGGTGGTGTCGTCGGCGGCCGACGACACCGGCGACGACGACTACGCCCGGTGCAAGGCCGGCGGTGAACTGGCCGCGACCGGGGTGTTCGGGGACCGCGCGCTGCTGGTGCGGGCGGGGCTGATCCTCGGGCCGGGGGAGGACATCGGGCGGTTGCCGTGGTGGCTGCGCCGGGTGGCCCGGGGTGGTGACGTGCTCGCCCCGGGGCCGGCCGACCTGCCGGTGCAGTACGTCGACGTCCGGGACCTGGCGGCCTTCACGCTCGACCGGGCCGCCGAGGGGGTCGGCGGGGCGTTCAACGTGATCAGCCGGCCGGGGCACACCACGATGGGCGAACTGCTGGCCGAGGCGGTGGCGGCGACCGGAGCGGATGCCCGGCTGCGGTGGACCGACCCCGAGGTGATCCTCGCCGCCGGGATCGAACCGTGGAACGACCTGCCGATCTGGATCCCGCCGGGCCACGAGTACCGGTGGTTGCAGCAGTGTGGCGTCGAGAAGGCGTACGCGGCGGGACTGACCTGTCGCCCGGTGGCCGAGACGGTCGGTGACACCTGGCGCTGGCTGGACCGGGTGGGCACGGTCCCGCCCCGTGCGGGGCGGCCGATGCGGGCGACCGTCGGCCTCGACCCGACCCGGGAAGCCGCCCTGCTCACCGCGCAGCATCCCCGATAGCCACCGACCCGGTCTGGGGATGGGTGGCTGGTGCGCCGCGAGCCCTGTGTACGGGACCAGTCAGGGCCAGTCGGCGCACCTTTTAATGATATCTGAAGCTCTTTGTCCTTCACGGAAAGTAATCGACGTAGACAACTATCGTCAGCGCCCTTAGAGTTCGGCCACTGCCAATCATCTTCACGGGGGATCGCCATGACGGCTGGTGGCTGGTTGCTGCCTGTCCACATTTCTGGAACCGCTGTCTCGCGGGCATTTCGCTGTCTGCTCGCCTAGTGGGCAATGTCGTGACGCCCGGGAGGCGGCCACCCATGACGAGAGCGGCCCGCGTTCCCGTCGGCTGATCCCCCGTCAACCATCTATCGGTTGCCTTCGATTAAATCCCACGAGGTCTCCGCCGGGAGATCTCGGGAGTTGGTGCGCCGCCCACCCCCATTCAAGCCCCCCGAGACTCCTGCCTGTGGAGGCACTGTGACAGCCGCTCACCGACCGACCGACGGGCGCGCTCAGCGACCAACGGAACGGCCACGGACGATCGCAATTCTCGCGTTGACCTGCGTACTGGCCGGCTCGGTGCTGACCGGACCGGGGCGGGTGCAGGCGGCCCCGCCACCCGCACCGCCGTCGGTCGATGTCGCGGTGGCACCGGACGCGGCATCCGCCGTGTCCGCAGCGCAGCGGTCGGGTCGCCGGGTCGAGGTGGAGTCCGCCCGTACGGAGTTGACCCAGGTGTTCGCCAACCCGTCAGGCGGCTTCACCGCCGAGACCGCGGTGATGCCACAGCGCGTCAAGCGCAGCAACGGCTCCTGGGCGGACATCGATCTGTCGTTGCGCCGGTCGGCGGACGGTTGGGCACCGGCGGCATCCGTGGCGCAGGTGCGGTTCTCAGCCGGGGGACGCGGTCCGGCGGTGGTCCTCTCGCGCGGCGGCAGGTCGTTGTCGTTGTCCTGGCCGGGCGGGTTGCCCAGGCCGACCGTGTCCGGTGACGCGGCCACCTACCCGAACGTGTTGCCGGGAACCGACCTGGTGCTGCGCGCGACGCGTACCGGATTCACCCATGTCCTCGTGGTGCGGACGCCGCAGGCTGCGGCCGACCCCCGCCTGCGGGAACTGCGCTTCGCGTTCGGTGGCGGTGCGCGGGTCACGAAGACCGGGGACGGACGTCTGTCCGCTGTGGTGAACGGCCAGGAGATCGCCACCGCCGAGCCCGCGTTGATGTGGGACTCGTCCACGCAGTCGGGCGATGCCGACCCGACCGGCCGGCGGTCGGGCGCATCAGGGGCCGCATCCGTCGTACGTTCCTCGGCGGCCGGACCCGGCGACCGGGCCAGGACAGCGCCCGTCGGTGCCGCCGTGGCCGACGGACACCTGGTTCTCCGCCCGGATGCGCGGCTGCTCGCCGGGCGGGACGTCACCTTCCCGGTGTTCATCGACCCGGCGTGGTCCACCGCCAGGTCCCGCTGGGCCTACGCCACGCAGAACAACACGAACAACACCGACACCACCATCGCCCGCGTCGGCAAGGACCCGGACTCGGGAAAGATCTACCGTTCGTACTTCGACTTCCCGCTGTCGGCCATCAGGGGCAAGCACATCGAGTCCGCGTACGTGCAGATGAAGCTGGATCATTCCTGGTCCTGCACGGACACCCCGACGTACATGTACCACTCCAGCGGCATCGCCTCGACGCCCCGCACCGCGTGGGCACCGAAGCTGCACAGCCAGAAGGCGACCGCACAGTCCCACGCCAACGAGGGCTACGGCTGCTCGGACTCCCCGCAGCCGGACATGACTGTCAACTTCACCGGGTCGGCCGTGACGTCCCTCATCCAGACCCATGCCACGAACAACTACTCGAACGTGACCCTGGGGTTCTGCGCCTGTAGCGGCACCGACGGCTCGGGCGAATCCACCACCGACAGGTGGAAGAAGTTCTGGCCCAACAGCGCGAAGCTGGTCGTCGACTACGACTCGGTACCCGGCGCGCCCTACAGCCTCCAGACCTCCGGCGTGGCATGCGCTCCGGGCCAGCGGATCAGCATCGGCACGCTCACCCCCACCTTCTCGGGCATCTTCCCCGACGCCGACACCACCCAGGCGTTGACGACTGCCTACGAGTGGCTGCAGGTGCCCAGCTCCGGCACCTACGGAGACGCTACTCCACGCAAGCCCGCGCCTTCGGGCGCGTCCGTTCCGGCCGGTGGCCGTTCCACGACGGCACCGTTACCCCAGCTGACCGAGGGGCAGGTGTACGCGTTCCGGGCCCGGGCCACCGATCCGGCGCCCTACAGCAAGACCAGTGCCTGGTCAGCCTGGTGCGAGTTCCGGGTCGACACGACCATCCCCCCTGTGGTGGTGACCCGTAACGGCACCGACGAGCCGCTGCCCGGCGAGAAGGTCACCTTCGGTTTCTCCTCCACGGACACCAGCGTGACGAAGTTCCGGTACGGCTGGACCTTCCCCGGCACCATCGAGGTACCGGCGACCACCGCCTGTAGCGCCAGCGTGCCGGCGGGTACCAACATCTGCTACCGGATCGGCTCGGTGACGCTGTCGGTGCCGAAGTACGGCCAGAACACGCTGCACGTCCGGGCGTACGACGGCGCGGGTAACCCCGGTGACGCCTCCGCCGAGTTCATCGCGGGTCGACCGTCGCCGGCGATCGCCCGGTGGGGCCTGGAGACCCTGCCCGGCGTCACCACGAGTGCGGCGCTGGCGGACGGCCAGCCCGCCCTGGGCGGCAACACCCCGCTGACGGCCAGCAACGTCGGGTGGACCCCGGACATGCGGATCATCAAGGGTGCGACCAGTACCTTCAACGGCACCTCGTCGAGTCTGCACACGACGGGACCGGTGGTCGACACCACGAAGTCGTACGGCGTCGCGGCATGGGTACGCCTGTCCTCCCTTCCCACCGAGAACATGGCCATCGCCACGCAGGCTGGCGACTGCATGTACGGCTTCTTCTTCGGGGTCTACGTCGCGGCGGGCGTACCGAAGTGGGACGTCACCACCCGAAGCAACGACTGCGCGGCGACGGCCACCTACACCAACGTGCAGCCGCAGAACGCCACGATCACGAATGCGGACGTCGGCCGATGGCAGCACGTGGCCTTCTCCTACGACGAGGACGCGAAGCTGATCACGTTGTACGTCAACGGGGCGTCCGTCGCCACTGCACCGTGGACCACCGCCTGGAACGCCACCAACGGGTTCCAGGTGGGACGTAACGCCGCCGGTGGTCTCACGAACAACTTCTTCCAGGGCTCCGTTGCCCAGATGCAGGTGTACAACCGGGCCCTGGTGCCGCACGACTTCACCGGACAGCGCCGGGACGAGGAAGGCTCCGGCGGTTTCGACGAACCGGGCATGCTGAAGCCCGTCCGGGTGGGCCAGTGGACCTTCGACGGGGCCACCGGCTGCTATGAGGACAATCCCTCCGACTGGACGCTGTGCATGAGCCCGGAGAACACCTCCTTCGGGCGGCGGATCGCCTTCACCAAGGGCGTCGACGTCGGCGACGGCAGCCGCGCGAGCTTCCTCTCCTTCGACTCGCAGGCCATCGACGACCCCACCCAACCGACAGTCGAGTACGGCCGCAGCCAGGACAACGTGGCCGGCGATCCGCAGAACCCGAACTGGCAGGACGGACGCGTGCTCCGCACCGACCAGTCCTTCTCGGTGTCCGCCTGGGTCCAGCCGAGGTCGCTCGGCATCCAGACCGCCGTCTCCCAGATCGGCACCAAGCAGTCCTCGTTCTATCTCGGCCAACGCACCAAGATCGTCAGCGGGAACCCCGTCAACTGGTGGTCGTTCAGTGTCTTCGGCATCGACAGCGATGCCCTGGGCAGTCGGTTCGCCGACGCGTTCATGACGTCCCGGAACATGACCGAGGAGGCGGATCTGTCCCACTGGACCCATCTGGTCGGCGTCCATGACGTTGCCGGCCGCGAGGTCCGGCTCTACGTGGACGGCAAACTCGCGGCGACGACCCCGTTCGGCACCGGCTCCTTCACCGGGGCGTTCGACGCGACCGGCCCGCTGTACGTGGGCGCTGCCCGTTTCACCCCGTTCGGTGCCGCCACCCAGTTGGTCGACCGTTGGGACGGCGACATCGACGACGTGAGTCTCTACCAGGGTGCGTTGAGTGACAACGACGTCCGCGAGATCAACGAGACCGAAGCTGTCAGGGAAGTCGATGTCACGGGCTGACGGCTTGCCGCGCACTACGCACACCCCGTCAGCCGCGAACGCGATCTCCGCTGGGAGTCTGGTGAAAGCCTCCGTAGGACGTCCTGCCCCCGTGCGCCGCTTCACCCAGGTGGTCGCGGCGGTGCTCACCTCCGTACTGGTCGTCTCCGGCATGACGGTGCCCGCCCAGGCTTCCCCGGGGTCGGTCAGCCTCAGCCGGCAGCGGGAGAAGCTCGACCGGGACGGGCAGACCGCCCGGGGGAGGGCCAACCCCGCCAGCCCGGCCACCAGCGCGAAGCTGAGCCCGCCGGTGTGGCCCGCTCCGGGCCGGGCGTCGGTGACCCTGCCGGCCGTCGACGACGGGCGTCGGGCGGCACCGGCCCGGGTGAAGGCAGGAAAGCTGCCGGTCACGGTGGGTCGGGCACCCGGCGCGGCGGGAGCCGACACGTCAGCGGTCTCGGTGGAGGTACTGGACCGGGCCGCCGCACCGCAACGCTGGCGCAACGGTCTGCTGCTGCGGCTCGACGGGACCGCCGAGGGTGGCGGTGCCGTCGGCGCGACCACCGCGAAGCGGCCGGGCGCGGTGACCGTCTCGGTCGACTACCGGGCCTTCCGCAACGCCTTCGGCGGCAACTGGTCCTCCCGTCTGCGGTTGTGGCAGGTGCCGGACTGCGCCCTGCGGACTCCGGACCGGGCCGGATGCGCGGTGCAGCCGTTGCCCTCACGCAACGACGGATCGTCGGTGAGCGCCGAGGTGACCCTGGGTGCGGCCGTTGCCGGCCGGGCCGGGACCGCGGCTCCGTCGCTGGTCGCGCTGGCCGCAGGTGCGTCCGGTCCCGAGGGCGACTTCGCGGCCACCCCGATGTCGGCGAGCGCGACCTGGTCCGCCGGCACGTCGACCGGTGGCTTCTCCTGGTCGTACCCGATGCGGATGCCGCCGACGATCGGCGGCCCCGCGCCAAGCCTGGGGCTCTCCTACACCTCCGACAAGGTGGACGGGCAGTCGGATGCGTCCAACAGCCAGCCGTCCTGGGTCGGTGAGGGCTTCGACCTGTGGTCGGGTTACATCGAGCGCAGCTACGTGCCGTGTGCCGACGACATGTCCGGCGGCAACAACAGCGCCAACCGCACCGGTGACCAGTGCTGGCGGTCCGACAACGCCACCATGTCGCTCAACGGACGCGGCGGCGAGCTGGTCTACGAGGCGGGCAAGGGCTGGCACAGCCGCAGCGAGGACGGCTCCAAGATCGAGAAGCTCACGAACGCCACCAACGACGACAACGACGGTGAGTACTGGAAGGTGACCACGCCGGACGGCGTGCAGTACTTCTTCGGCCGCAACAACCTTCCGGGGCAGAGCAGCGCGACGAACTCCACCTGGACCGTGCCGGTCGCCGGCAACCACGCCAACGAGCCGTGCAACGTGTCGTCGTTCGCGTCGTCGTTCTGCAACCAGGCGTGGCGGTGGAACCTCGACTACGTCGTCGACCCACGCGGCAACACCGTGTCGTACTGGTACGACAAGGAACTCAACCGGTACGCCAAGAACGCGACCTCCACCAACAAGGCCGAATACGTGCGCGGCGGCACGCTCAAGCGGATCGACTACGGCACCTGGGACCGTGGCTCCGGCGACCGGTCGGTGACCGCGCTGGCACAGGTGGTGCTGGAAACCCAGGACCGGTGCGAGGCGGGCTGCCAGACCCACGACGCCGCGCACTGGAAGGACGTTCCGTGGGACCAGGACTGCGCCTCGGGGGCGCCGGACTGCGGGGACAACTACGGCCCGACGTTCTGGAGCACGAAACGGCTGTCGAAGATCACCACCCAGGTCTGGGACACCACGAAGACCACTCCCGCGTGGCAGCAGGTCGACTCGTGGACGCTGGGACACACCTATCCGGCGGTCGGTGACGGCAGCGACCACGCCGGCATGTGGCTGACCTCGCTCGTGCAGCAGGGCCTGGTCGGCGGCACCGTGACCATGCCACCGGTGACGTTCGAGCCGGTGTCGATGCCCAACCGGGTGCTCACCAGGAACAACACCAGCAACAACCGGATGCGGATCGGCAACATCCTCACCGAGACCGGTGGCAAGATCCAGGTCAGCTACAGCCAGCGCGACTGCACCTCCACCAGTCTGCCGTCCGCGCCGGAGACCAACACCCGGCGCTGCTACCCGGTGGTCGGCCCGGACCCGTACGACGCCGACCTCGAGATCACCGAGTACTGGCACAAGTACGTCGTCACCCAGGTGTCCGAATCCGACATCAAGGTCATGGTGGGCAGCACCGACCACGGCCAGCCGGTGCAGAACACCTACTACAGCTACCTCGGCACCCCGGCCTGGCACTTCGCCGACGACAACGGCCTGGTCAAGCCGAAGCGCAAGACCTGGAACCAGTTCCGTGGCTACGGCCAGGTCGAGGTACGCAAGGGCGACGCCCCGGCGCAGACCCTGACCCGCACCACGTTCCTGCGCGGCATGCACGGCGACCGGGTGAGCAAGTCGAGCACCGCCAAGCGCACCGTCACCGTGGCCGCCTCCCTGGGCACCGAGACGGTGTACGACGAGGACCAGTTCGCGGGCATGGTCCGGGAACAGGTCGTCTACAACGGTGTCGACACCAAGCCGGTCTCCAAGACTGTCAACGTGCCGTGGCGTTCACCGGCCACCGCGAGCCGCACCATCAACGACGACGAGGTGACCGCCCGCTACACCAACACCCGGGTCGCCTACACCGCCACCGCGCTGGGCGTCAACGGGGCCGGGGGCTGGCGGACCGCGCGGACCGTGTCGACCTTCAACGACACCTACGGCACCACCGACACCATCCAGGCCGACGGGGACATCGCCAGCACCGGCGACGAGAAGTGCACCACCTACCTCTACAACCGGAACGTCGCCGCCAACATCGTGCAGACCGTCAAGCAGATCACCGTCAAGGCGGTGCCCTGCGCGACCACACCGGCCACCGAGGCCGACATCGTCGCCGACGAGCGCAAGTTCTACGACGGCGCGACCAGCGTGGACACCGCGCCCACCCGGGGTGAGGCCACCCGGGTCGACAAGCTCAAGGACTGGTCGTCGTCGGGTGGCACCGTCTGGCAGACCACCAGTCAGGCCACCTTCGACGCGTACGGCCGGCCGAAGACCGCCACCGACAACCGCGGTCGAACGGTGACCACCGAGTACACCCCGGCCACCGGTGGCCCGGTGACCAAGGTGACCACCAGGACTCCGGACCCGAACGGCAGCACCACCGACTGGGTCAACACCGTCGACACCCGCCCCTACTGGGGGCAACCCGTCCGCACCACCGACTACAACGGCCGTCTCGCCGACATGGAGTACGACCCGATGGGTCGACTCGCCAAGGGCTGGGAGGTCGGCTGGGCGAAGGCGGACCATCCGACGACCCCGTCGGTCGAACACACCTACTGGTACGCGCCGAACCGGGACGCCTACCCCTACACGACGACCCGCAAGCTGCACGCCGGTGGCGGATACCTGACCTCGTACGAGATCAAGGACGCCTTCCTGCGGCCCCGGCAGACGCAGACCGCCGGGGTGGGCGGCGACCGGGTGGTCACCGACACCCTCTACGACGCGACCGGCCGCGCGGTCACCACCTACCAGGCGCACGCCGAGCCGGGCACGCCCGCAGGCGCGCTCTGGTGGGAGCCGGAGTGGTCCGTGCCGGCGGTCACCAGGACGCTGTACGACAACGCCTCCCGGGCCACCGACCAGATCCTCTTCGGCACCGACGGCGTCACCAACCTGGTGGAGAAGTGGCGCACCACGACGACGTACCTGGGTGACACGGTCACGGTGACCCCGCCGGAGGGCGGCACGGTCACCACCACCAAGACCGATATCGAGGGACGGACCGTCGAGCTGCGCCAGCGGACCGACGACGCCCAGGCCACCCCCGACCTCGTCACCACCTACGCCTACAACCGCAAGGGGCAGCTGGGCAAGGTCACCGACACCGACGGCAACGAGTGGGTGAACACCTACGACGTCAAGGGCCGGCAGATCACCGCGAAGGACCCGGACAAGGGCACCACCCAGACGACCTACACGGTGTACGACGAGGTGGAGACGACCACCGACGCCACCAACACCGTGCTGGTCAACGAGTACGACGGGATGGGCCGACGCAAGGCGCTCTACTCGGGCAGCATCGCCGCGACGAACAAGCTAGCCGAGTGGAAGTACGACAAGCTCTACACCGGGCAGACGTTGCGCGGTCAGCTCACCGAGAGCATCCGCTACGAGTCGGCTGGCTCCACCAACGCCTACAAGTGGCAGGCGCGCACCTTCAACACCCGCTACCAGCCCACCGGCGCGAACTACGTCATCCCCGCCAACGAGGGCAGCGGTCTGTCCGGCACCTGGATGTACAGCTACGGCTACTCGTCGTACGACGGCAGCCCCACCAGCATCAACTACCCGGCGGCCGGGGGCCTGACCGCCGAAACCGTACAGACCGGATACGACGCGACGACCGGCCTGCCGACCCAACTGTCCTCGACCCTGACCAACGTCGGCCGTTACGTGATCGGGCAGGACTACACCCGGTATGGCGAGCCGACGCTGACCACCCGCAAGACCGACGGCGGGGTCTACGTCCAGGACGACACCTACTACGACTCCGTCACCCGGCGGGTGACCCGCACGAAGGTCAAGCCGGAGACCGCCACCGGCACCGTCAACGACACCAGCTACAGCTACGACGCGGCGGGCAACATCACGTCCATCGCCGACACCCCCCAGGTCGGTGCTGCCGACACCCAGTGCTTCCGCTACGACGAACTGCGCCGGATGCGGCACGCCTGGACCCCGAAGGCCGGCGTCGCCTGCGCCGCCGACCCGAAGGTCGCCGATCTCGGCGGTCCGGCCCAGTACTGGCACGAGTGGGCGCTCGACGAGGTCGGCAACCGCAGCACCGAGAAGGTGCACACGGCGGCCGGGGACACCGTCCGCACGTACACCACGCCCACCGGCGGCGCGAACGTCGTCCGGCCGCACGCCGTCACCTCGGTCCTGACCACGGTGCCCGGCCAGGCTGACGTCACCACCAACTACAGCTACGACAACGTCGGCAACATGCGCTGCCGGCCCGTCAGCGGCGCCGCGAACAACTGCACGACGGGCACCAACTCCCAGACGCTGAACTGGAACGCCGAGGGCAGGCTCGCCTCGGTGAGCGTCGGCGGGCAGACCGTCGAGACCAACATCTACGACGCCGACGGTGCCCGACTGATCCGGCGGGACACCACCGGCACCACCCTCTACCTGCCCGGCCAGGAGCTCCGGCGGGACAACAGCTCCATCGTCACCGGCACCCGCTACTACAGCTTCGCCGGCAAAGTGGTCGGCAACCGTACGCCTACCGCGTTGACCTGGCTCTTCTCCGACCACCAGGGCACCCAGCAGACGGCGGTCGACGCCGCCACCCAGGCGGTGACGATCCGCCGGCAGACTCCGTACGGCGACCCCCGGGGCAACCCGCCGCTCTGGACCAACAGCAAGGGCTTCGTCGGCGGCGACAAGGACCCCACCGGCCTTACCCACATCGGCGCCCGTCAGTACGACTCCGGCCTCGGGCGGTTCGTCTCCGTCGACCCTGTGCAGGACCTGGCCGACCCGCAGCAGTGGAACGCCTACGCCTACAGCAACAACAGCCCGATCACGTTCTCTGACCCGACCGGCCTCATCATGTGCTCCGACGATAACTGTGGAGCCGGTGCCGACTACGAGGACCCGTCCGGCAACGTTCACGAGACGAAGGGCGACAACGACGGCTGCGGCGGTTCCTGCGGCGACCAGGAGTGGGCAGAGGCCCAGGCGGCCAACAATGCCGGCGGGGGCAACGGCGGTGGTGGCGGCAAGGGCGGCGGCAAAGACGGCACTCCCACCATCGAGCAGATCAAACGGGCCAACGAGATCAAGAAGCAGAACGCGGTCTCGATTGTCGTCCGGGCCGGTGGCGAGCTACTGATCAAGTTCTTCGGTATCGATGACATCCTGGGCTGCATCCACGGTGATCTGGCGGCGTGTGCCTGGACGCTCATCGGCATGGTTCCGGGAACCAAGGCGCTCCAGATTGCCCGTAAGGCCGGCACGATCGTCAAGCTGCTCGGCCGGGCCGGCAAGGCATTGATGAAGTGGGCCGACGAGGCGAAATGGTCGCGCGAAATCCTTGCACGAGCGGAGAAATGTGTAGCTCCACACAGCTTCGCCCCTTCGACCAGGGTGGTGATGGCTGCTGGTGCCACCAAGGCCATCGGTGAGTTGAAGGAAGGCGACGAAGTCGTCGCCACGGACCCCGAGACAGGTCGGACGGAGGAGCGGGAGGTCACCCAGACCTACCGCCATGAGGACACCGAGCTGACCGACCTGCGGGTCGCGGCGGCCGGCAAGCAGACCACCGTCGAGACCACCCAGCATCACCCGTTCTGGAGCGAGACCCGCCACGACTGGATCGATGCCAAGGACCTGCGGGTGGGGGAGCGACTCCGGTCGCTCGACGGCACGAGGGTGACGCTGCGGGCCTCGCGCTCGTACACGGCCATGAAGGTCATGCACGACCTGACCGTCGCCGACATCCACACGTACTATGTGCTAGCCGGCACAACGCCGGTGCTCGTACACAACACGAATGCCGCTTGCGGAATTGGTGATGCCCGTGCCGCGCGCGATGCACTTGCTGATAAAGTTGGCGCGAGTAAGGCCACGGTGACTGGTGGAGTGGATCCTGCGACAGGCCGCGTGGCGGCGGGGTGCAACAGCAATCCGACGGGTTGCGCAGAGGCTGATGTGGTACGTCAACTTGGAACTGATCCACAGTCGGTTCAATTTACTGAAGCGATCAGGCCCCGTACCGGAAGGCAAGTCCCGATCTGTCACCGCTGCCAGGAAACCTATAGTCCTTCTCAATTTCCATCGGGCACTCTCGTGAAACCTGGCGGAGCGTGGGGAATGGAGGTCGTGCGGTGAATTTGGTGACGCGCGCTTTGATTGAGGAAGTGGACTGGCCTTCGCTAAGGACCGACTCGGGAAGTGGCGCTGGATTGCCCCGGGCGTTTGAAGATTTGTTCGCGGCGGCGTCAAAGGAAGCAGCCGACGACGCGTACTGGAGGATCGACAACGAGGCCCTTGTGCAAGGGGAACTCTATGAGGCGGCTGTGCCGACGCTCGAAGTTCTCCTATCCATGGCATCGACCGCTCCGTCCGGGCCTCCACGTAGATCGGTGGCGGAATTAATTCAACAGATAGTGTTCGGGGAGCCGCACCCCTCGGAAGTCGAGCTTGGCAATGCAGGAATTGCAAGTGCGTGCAAGTCTCTTGCCTTCGGGGCGGTCTGGGTATTCTATGGATGGCTAACGGATTCCGACAATGACGTACGGGAGTGCGCTTTGCTGACCCTGTGCAAAGTCGAGGTGGATCATAAGAGGAGGTCTGCCATTTTTTCTGCCTGCCGGGCTGGTGACCGATCCCCGGGCGTGCAGAATTTGTTTGCGCAAATTGATCGTGGGTTGATTTGACGTCTTGACGTGAGTTCGGAAATAGCGGATGGGTTGCACTAGGGGGTGGCAAGCGCCACGTCCTGGACATTAGGAGTCGGTGCCCGATTGGTTATGACGCGGATGGGAATGACCTGCACTCAGTGGCCGTGTGGGTTAAGAACGGCGAAGTGGAAAGTGTCCACCCATACTGAGGTGCTGTGATGATAAACATGCAAGTGCGCTCCGAAGGGGGTGAGATCGTGACTCGTGGGTCAACTTCGGGTATTCGCTGGTCAGATGCCCTGGCGCAGATCGATCGAGAAAAATTCCCCTGCCTTGGTGGACTGCTTCCGTATGCGGATGCCATGTTCAATGAGCGACAGGTAGAAAGGCTGAGAATGGAAGTGGCAAGTCAATCTGTGCGCGACATCCTGGGTGAGGAAACTGCGGCAGAGATCGAGACGCTTTGTCGACAGGTCGAAAATGGCTCCCATCTCTATCTATGGTTCCTTGGGGATTAAGCAAAAATGGGCTGATGTGAGTTCTTTGGCGCTGCTTTCAGTGAAAGGCGAATCGGGTGGCACGGCCACCGTCGTGTGCGTTCGATGCCGGAGGTGCGGTAGACGATGGTGTCGTTGCGGTTGCCGGGCTGCGGATCGCCCAGGGCCACGACAGGGCGGGTGTGGGCGTCGATGGCGACCTGCAGGTTCGTGGAGTAGCGGTAGTTCTTGCTCGGGGCGGCCAGGCGGTGGTCCCGGGTCGGGATGAGGGTGCCGTCGACGACGGTGATCTGATCGACGCGACGCCGGCGTCCCGGGGTGAGAGCCAGCAGGGGGGCCGAGGGTCGATGACCCGGTGCGCGGCGGAGTGCGACACCCCGAACAGCGGGCCGATCTGCCGCATCGTCAGGTTCGTGCGCCAGTACGCGGCCACCAGCAGCACCCGGTCGGCGAGGTCGAGCGACCACTGCCGGCCCAGCCGTCAGCGATCGCGTCACCGCCCCGCTCGGCGACCACCCTGACCAGCCTGCAGAACTGAGCGGGCTGCAGCCCGGTGAACGGGAAGATCCACTCCTGACGGGCCGCTGAGATCACCTGCACCCCGACATGATCCACCATGGACCAGGGTCCGAGTTACGAGACGTCCTTTAGACAAACTCGATGAACTCGTCGTGGGCTAACTTGGCGTTAGGGGCGGGTGACGATGGTTCAGCCGGAAGCCACCGCCACGTCCAGCACCTCGTCCACGCCCCGCCTCGGGGTGGCCACCCCCGGCTGGCCGTACCCGATGCGCATCACCATCTGCGGCGTGCCGAAACGTCCCAGCGACAGCCGCAGCGCCTCCCGTGCCCCCGACACCTCGATCGGCTGCGACAGCATCGACACGGCGAGTCCCGCATCGGTGGCGGTCAGCAGCACCCGCTGCAACGCCTGCCCGGCGAGCACCTGGTCGACGACGGTGTTGCCAGCCGCGCCGAGCACCGCCACCAGCGGTTCCGGTTCGAAGTCGCGGCCGGGGGCGCGGTCCAGGCCACCGAAGCCCCGCGACGGCAGCAGGTCCTGCGGCTCGGTCTGCGGGCCACCGGCGCGGGCCGGCACCCCGTCGGGGGCGGGCTCGGTGCGCACCCAGTCGGCACGTTCGGCCCGGTAGGCGGGGTCGCGTTCGAGCACCCGGTGGGCGCTGCGGGCGACCTCGGCGAAGGCGTTGACGGCGCTCACCCCGATCACCAGCTCCAGCCAGCACTGTTCGGCGCGGGCCGCCTCACCGAGCCGCCAGCGGGCCTCGGCGGGCACCGGGTCGGGCCAGAACGGCGCCCGGTTGCTGAACCGGCGGCTGATGGCCGCGTACAGGCTCTGCTCGGTGGGGGTGGGGCGGCGCGGCAGGTCCGGGACCAACCGGGCCAGCACGTCCGGGTCGGCCGGGTACGGGCGTAGCCGTACGGTGGCCGGGGTACCCGCCACCGCCAGGGACAGCCGCAGGTTGAACAGGGCCGCCCCACCGGAGATCCGGGTGCCCCAGCCGCTCGGGTCGGTGGCCGGCAGCCGGCGGGTCGGGTCGACCGACACCTCGATCCCGCCGTCGCGCAGGCGGAACCGCCACGGCTGGGTGTTGTGCAGGGAGGGCGCCCGGACGGCGTCCGTGACGGCGGCCCGTAGTTGCGCCTCGCTGTATCCGGTGCCCATGGTCGTGCTCCTTCCGTGGCGGTTGGTGCCGCTCCACCCCGAGCGGGGAACGCGTCGCCCCGGCCGGCCGACGCCGACCCGGTTCCCGGTGGTGGTTCCCCTCCACGGTCCGCCACCGGCAGGCAGGCCGGGCAGGGCCGGACGTCCCGACCCACCGGGCCGCCCTCCCCGGAGTGACGCGCCAGGTTAGGGACCTTCGGCCCGTGCACGGGCCGGTCCGGGCGGGTAGAAACGAGGGATGATCCGGGTGTTCCTCCTCGACGACCACGAAGTCGTCCGCCGTGGCCTGGCCGACCTGCTGCAGAGCAGCGGCGACATCGAAGTGGTCGGCGAGTCCGGCTCCGCGCAGGAGGCGGCCCGGCGGATTCCCGCCCTCCGCCCCGACGTGGCGATCCTCGACGCCCGGCTGCCCGACGGCAACGGCATCGACGTGTGCCGGGACGTCCGGGCGGTCGACTCGTCGATCAAGGGGTTGATCCTCACCTCGTACGAGGACGACGAGGCGCTGTTCGCCGCGATCATGGCGGGTGCGGCGGGGTACGTGCTCAAGCAGATCCGGGGCACCGACCTGGTCGACGCCGTCCGTCGGGTCGCGGCCGGTCAGTCGCTGCTCGACCCGGCCATCACCACCCGGGTGCTGGAACGCATCCGCAGCGGCGTCGAGCAGCCCCGCGAGTTGAAGACCCTCACCGAGCAGGAACGCCGCATCCTGGAGTACGTGGCCGAGGGGCTGACCAACCGGGAGATCGCCGGCAAGATGTTCCTCGCCGAGAAGACGGTGAAGAACTACGTCTCCAGCGTGCTGGCCAAGCTGGGCCTGGAACGGCGCACCCAGGCCGCCGTGCTCGCCACCCGCCTGCTCGGCCAACGCCACTGACCCACCGCCCCACCGACCGAGCGGGGACCACCGGCTGGCCGAGTAGGAACCGCCCGGCCGCGCCGGTCGGCCGGCTGAGCAGGAACCGGCCGGCTGAGCACGATCCGCCCGGCCGCCCGGATCAGTCGCGCAGCGGGACCGACCAGCAGATTTCGGTGCCGTGCGGCTCGACCCGGCGTACCTGGAACTCGCCGCCGTGCCGCTCGGCGCGTTCGCGCAGGTTCACCAGGCCGCCCCGGGCAGCGGCCGGATCACAGCCCACCCCGTCGTCGGTGACCGTCACGGTGACCCGGCCGGCGTCGACCCGCACGGCGACGGCGACCCGGGTGGCCTCGGCGTGGCGTACCGCGTTGGACAGCGCCTCGCGGAGCACTGCGGTGAGGTCGGGGCGGACCGGTTCCGGCACGGCGCTGTCGATCGGGCCGTCCAACTCGACGGCGGGCCGGAAACCGAGCGACCCGGCGGCCACGTCGACCGCCTCCCGGATCTCGGTACGCAGCGCCGCGCTCATCGGGGTACGCAGCTCGAAGATGGTGCGGCGGATGTCCCGGATGGTGGCGTCGAGGTCGTCGACGGCCGCGTTGATCCGCTTGGCGACGTCGGGGCGGGCGTGCATCGCGCCGCTCTGCAGCTGCAGGCCGGTGGCGAACAGTCGCTGGATCACCACGTCGTGCAGGTCCCGGGCGATGCGTTCGCGGTCCTCCAGGACCACCAGCAGCTCCCGTTCCTCCTGCCCGCGGGCCCGCTCCATGGCCAGGGCCGCCTGACCGGCGAAGCTGGCCAGCAGGGTGACGTCGGCGTCGGCGGCCCGGCCGGCGTCGGGCCGGTGGGCCACCACCAGCACCCCGTGCAGGGTGTCGGCGGCGGCGAGCGGGGAGACCACGGCCGGGCCGGCGACCACCGGCACCGGCCAGGGTGCCGCCTCGGCCAGGTTGTCGAGCAGCTCCCGGCGACGTTCGGTGACCGGGCCGGCGAAGCTGGTCTCGCTGGCCGGCAGCAGCGCGCCGACCAGCCCGTCGGCGGCACCGTCGGCGGAGTCGACCACCTCGACGGTGAAGTGGCCGGCGTCCTCGTCGTAGAGCAGCACCAGTGCCAGCTCCGCCTCGGCGACCTCGCGGGCCCGGCGGGCCACCAGGGTCAGCGCGTCGGTCCGGCGTACCTCGCCGAGCAGCACCGAGGTGATCTCGGCGGTGGCGGCCAGCCAGCGTTCCCGGCGGTGGGCCAGCGCGTAGAGCCGGGCGTTCTCGATGGCCACACCGGCAGCCGCGGCCAGCGCCACGACGATCTCCTCGTCGTCCTCGGTGAACTCCGGGGCACCCTGCTTCTCGGCCAGGTAGAGGTTGCCGAAGACCTGCTCGCGGATACGGACCGGCACGCCGAGGAAGCTGTGCATCGGCGGGTGGTTCGGCGGGAAGCCGTACGACTGGGGGTGTTGGGTGATGTCGGGCATGCGGACCGGGCGGGGCTCGTCGATCAGCAGGCCGAGCACCCCCCGCCCGTGCGGCAGGTCACCGATCTTCGCGTGCAGTTCGGCGTCGATGCCGTGGGTGATGAAGTCGTGCAGCAGCCGGTCGGGACCGATCACGCCGAGCGCGCCGTAACGCGCACCGACCAGCTCGCAGGCCGCCTGCACGATCCGTTGCAGGGTGCTGCGCAGGTCGAGGTCGGTGCCGATGCCGACCACCGCGTCGAGCAGTGCCCGCAGCCGCTCCCGGCTGGTCACCACGTCGCCGACCCGGTCGAGCATCTCCTGGAGCAGCTCGTCGAGGCGGACCCGGGACAACGGGCTCAGCCCGAGCGAGGGGACCTGGTGTTCGTTGCGGGAAGCAGGGGTGCTGGCGGCCACGCGGGCGATGTTACCGCCCCGTGACCGCCGGGCACGAGATCGTCAGGGCCGCTGGTCGCGTACGGCGGAGGTGTCGACCACCTGCGCGGCCGGCAGCCGGGGGGTGTGCGGCGGGCCGGCGTGCGCCGGGTCCGCGATCCCGATCCGCAGCACCAGGTACGGGTAGCCGAGCCCGCTGAGCAGGTGCCGCAGCGTCTGCCGGGTGCCGGCCACCTCGACCACGCCGGACAGCGGCACCACCGACGCCCCGTGCCGGGTGGCGGTCAGCCACAGCGCGGAGAGCGCCTCACCTGCCCGCAGCCAGCTGTCCGGTTCGTCCTCGTCACCGTAGAGCAGCCCGTACACGGCGGCCTTGTCGTGCCCCGGGCCGACCGGCAGGTCGCCGGGGCTGCCGAAGTCCCGGGCCGGGACGGTGGTCTGCGGCTGGTCCTGCGGCAGCACCTCCGGCGGGAGGCCGGTGCCGGTCCCGGCCCGGTGCGTCCAGTACTGCAACTCCTCGCGGGTCTGCGGGTCCTCCGCCTCGACCGTGCCCGCGTGGGAGGCGGTGGCGGCCAGCTCCATCACCTGGTCGGCGTCGAGGATCTGCAACCGGGAACCCTCGGCGTCGGCGGCACGGACGATGTCGTCGAGCACCCCGGCGGGCACCGGCTCGTCGCTGACCGGCCGGCGGTCGGTGTGCCGCACCTGCATGCACTGCACCAGGCGCATCGCCTCCGGGTCGGCCCCGGACCGGGTCAGGCCGGTCAACCGGGCCAGCAGGTCCGGCTGCTGCGGGTCGGGCAGCCGCTCGACCACCGCCGTCCAGCCCTCGGCCGCCAACGCCACCCGGGCGTGGTGCAGGGCCGCGCCGCAGCTCACCGCCACCAGCCGGCCCTCCGGGTCGGTGGCGGAGAGCTGCCGTTCCCGGACCACCCGCAGCTCCAGGGCGTCCGGCAGGACCCGCCAGCGCCACGGCTGCGTGTTGTGCACCGAGGGGGCGTGACCTGCCGTCGCCGCGGCCTCCGCGAGCGCGGTGGTCAGCGGGCGGTCCGTCGCGGGTGTCTGGTGGCTCATCGGCACGACCTTTCCGTTTCTTTCCCATCGTGCCCCACCCCGTCGGCCCCGGGGTGGGGATACCGTTCCATCCTGGCCTGCCGACCCGGCCCTGCGCACGGCCCGCAGGTCCCTCCTCGGGGGCATTTCGGCCCGACGGTTTCCCGGTTCCCGGCCCCCGCCGGCCCCCTGCTGGGACGATCCGCAGGTGGACGCGGCACCGCAGGAGTGTGTTCCGCAGCGGCCGGTCGACAGGCGTCCGGTGCGCTGGCGCGAGTGGACGCCCCTGACCCTGCTCGGCGGGGCGTTGCTGGTCGGGGCGGCGCTGTGGCTGACCGGGCGGCGTGGCCCCGCCGACGCGGTGTGGGCGGCGGCGACCCTGGGGGCGCTGGTGCCGGCGGTCGGGGCGGTGCTGCGTCAGTGGTGGCGGCGGCGGTTCGGGGTGGACGTCATCGCCGTGCTGGCGTTGGCCGGTGCGCTGCTGGTCGGGGAGTACCTGGCCGGGGCTGTGATCGCGGTGATGGTGGCGACCGGCCGGGCGCTGGAGGCGTACGCCCGGGGGCGGGCGACCCGCGACCTGCGGGCGCTGTTGGCGCGGGCACCCCGGCAGGCGCGGCGGCGCACCCCGGACGGGGGCATCGAGGTGGTCTCGCTGGACCGGGTCGCGGTGGGGGACGACCTGCTGGTCGGGCCGGGGGACGTGGTGCCCGTGGACGGGGTGCTCGCGGCCCCGGCGACGCTCGACGAGTCGGTGGTGACCGGCGAGTCGCAGCTGGTGGGCCGGGCCGCCGGGGAGCAGGTGTCCAGCGGGGTGGTCAACGCGGGCGCCGCCGTGGGCCTGAAAGCCAGCCGGGACGCGGCGGGCAGCACCTACGCGGGGATCGTCCGGCTGGCGCGGGAGGCGACCGCCCACCGGGCGCCGACGGTCCGGCTCGCCGACCGGTACGCGGCGGCGTTCGTGCCGTTCACCCTGCTGCTGGCCGGGGTGGCGTGGTGGTGGTCGGGGGAGGTCGTCCGGGCGGTCGCCGTGCTGGTGGTGGCGACGCCGTGCCCGCTGCTGCTGGCCACCCCGATCGCGATCGTCTCCGGGCTGTCCCGGGCGGCCCGCCGGGGCGTCCTGGTGCGTGACGGCGGTGCGCTGGAGCTGCTCGGCCGGGCCCGGACCCTGCTGGTCGACAAGACCGGCACGTTGACCGCCGGGCGGCCCCGGGCGGCGGAGACGGTGGCCGGCCCCGGCGGCGACCGGGACGAGGTGCTGCGGCTGGCCGCGTCGGTGGAGCAGCTCTCCCCGCACGTGCTGGCGGTGGCGCTGGTGCGGCAGGCCCGCGAGCGGCGGCTGCGGCTGACCACGCCGACGGAGGTGACCGAGGAGCCGGGGCGCGGGGTCAGCGGCCGGGTCGACGGCCGGCCGGTGCGGGTCGGGCAGCTCACCGGCGACCTGCCGGACTGGGCGGAGCAGGCCCGCCAGCGGGCCGAGCTGGCCGGCTGGTCGACGGTGTGGGTGAGCGACGACCAGGGCCCGCTCGGGGCGGTCCTGCTGGAGGACCCGGTCCGCCCGGACGCCCGGCGGACGGTACGGCGGCTGCGGGACGCCGGTCTGTCCCGGCTGCTGCTGCTCAGCGGGGACCGTCCGCGCACCGCCGAACAGGTGGCCCGGCTGGTGGGGGTGGACGAGGCGCTGGCCCGGTGTTCCCCGGAGCAGAAGGTGGACCGGGTCCGGCAGGAGGCGCGGCGGGCCGTCACCGTGATGGTCGGCGACGGGGTGAACGACGCGCCGGCGCTGGCGGCGGCGCACGTCGGAGTGGCGATGGGGGCGACCGGGGCGACCGCCTCGGCGGACGTCGCCGACGCGGTGATCACCGTGGACCGGTTGGACCGGCTCGCCGACGCCGTCGAGATCGCCCGGCACGCCCGCCGGATCGCGGTGCAGAGCGCCGCCGTCGGGATGGGGTTGGCGGTGGCCGCGATGCTGGTCGCCGCCGCCGGCCGGCTACCGCCGGTGGCGGGCGCGTTCCTCCAGGAGGGCATCGACGTGCTGGTGATCCTCAACGCGTTGCGGGCGCTGCGCGGCGGGCTGC
The DNA here is from genome assembly GCF_049178955.1 of Micromonospora sp. WMMD730. Lineage (NCBI taxonomy): Bacteria > Bacillati > Actinomycetota > Actinomycetes > Micromonosporales > Micromonosporaceae > Micromonospora > Micromonospora sp. WMMD730. The sequence continues at coordinate 5,337,438 of NZ_JBMHML010000002.1, read as the reverse complement.
GCCGCCCGGACGTCCCGCCGGCCGCCCGCGCCCTGCTCGACCGGTACGCGGGCCAGCACGCCGGCGTACGGGACGTGCTCGCCCGGGTACGGGACACCGCCGACCTGGTGGCGACCCGGCCGACGGCCGAGGGGTGCCTGCCGGCGTTGCGCGACACGCACCGCCGGCTCACCGACGAGGTGCTGCCGCACGACAGCGCCGAGGAACGGCAGCTCTATCCGGCGTTGACCGGCCCGCTCGGCGGGGAGGCGACGTCCACGATGAGCCGGGAGCACGTGGAGATCCACCGGCTGGTGGACGCGATCGGCGGTCACCTGGTCCGGGCGGACGGGCGGTTGCGCCCCGACCAGGTGCCCGACCTGCTCGCCAGCCTGTACGGGCTGGACGCGGTGCTGCGCCTGCATCTGGCCCAGGAGGAGGAGACCTACCTCGCCCTGGACCCCGACCCGCCCGCCCCGCGTTGATCCACCCGCCCCTGGGGTGATCGCCCACCCCGGTGGTGATCCACGCTCCGGGGCCGATGGTGCGGTGTCAGGTCGTCGGATCACCGCAACATCGGCCCAACAGCCGCCCGCCCCGCCCGCCCCGCCAGGTCAGCGTCCGGTCAGCGTTCGCGGACGACGGCGACCGGGCAGTGCGCGTGCTGGATGAGCTGCTGGCCGACCGAGCCGAGCAGCATCCCGCGCAGCCCGCCCCGGCCCCGGCTGCCGACCACCACGAGCTGCGCCTCCCGGCTCGCCTCGACGAGCGCGGCAGCCGGGCGGGCCGGGGCGATCTCCACCGTGACCGGCACCTCGGGGAAGGTCTCCCGCCATCCGGCGAGGGCCTGGTCGATCTCGGCCCGGTCCGCCGCGAGCCGGGCCTCGGCGTCCGGGTCGGAGGGCCGCCAGCGGTCGTCCGGCGGTTCGAAGGCCCGCAGCACGCGCAGCGGGGCGTCGCGCTGGGCGGCCCGTTCCACGGCGAACCCGAGTGCCGTACCGGCCTGCTCGGAGCCGTCGTAGCCGACCACCACCGGGCCGGTGACCTTGGCCTGCGCCTCGCGTACCACCACGACCGGGCAGTGCGCGTGGGCGGCCACCGAGACCGCCGTGGAGCCGGCGAGCAGGCCGGTGAAGCCGCCGTGGCCCCGGCTGCCGAGCACCAGCAGCCCGGCCTCGGCGGAACGCTCCTCCAGCACCAGCGCGGGCGGGCCGTCGAAGACCTCACCGTGCACGGTGACGCCGGGCCAGGCGGCGGTGGCGTCCGAGGCGGCCTGGTGCACCAGCTCCTCGACCTGCCGCCGGGCGTTGTCGTCGGGCCAGACCCCGGGGGCCACCCCCGGGCCGACCCAACCGGCGACGGTCATCCACTCGAAGACGTACGCCAGCCGGACCGGGCGTCCGCTGCGCTGTGCCTCGGCCAGTGCCCAGTCCACGGCGACGCTCGCGTCGGCGGAACCGTCGTAGCCGACCAGGATCTCGTCGGGGTTCATCGTCTCGTCCTTTCCTGGCGGGTGGCCGATGGTGGGCCGGCCGGTGACCGGCCCACCACGGGCCCCGGGGGTGTCACTGCCCGTCGAGCTGCTGCGGGTGGGTCTCCCGGATCCAGCGCCACTCGGCGACCCGGGGGTCGTCCTCACCGTGGCGGCGGGTGTAGTCGCGGCAGGCCTGCCGGGTGTCGACCATCTCCTGCCGCAGGTGGGCGGCGCGGGCGGCCAGGCCGGGCACCCGGTCGATGACGTCGATGACCAGGTGGAAGCGGTCCAGGTCGTTGAGCATGACCATGTCGAACGGGGTGGTGGTGGTGCCCTCCTCCTTGTAGCCGCGCACGTGCAGGTTGTCGTGGTTGGCCCGCCGGTAGGTGAGCCGGTGGATCAGCCACGGGTAGCCGTGGTAGGCGAAGATGATCGGCTTGTCGCGGGTGAAGATGGTGTCGAACTCGTTGTCCGGCAGGCCGTGCGGGTGCTCCGACGACGGCTGCAGCCGCATCAGGTCGACCACGTTGACGACCCGCACCTTCAGCTCGGGCAGGTGCTGGTGCAGCAGGTCGGCGGCGGCCAGGGTCTCCAGGGTCGGCACGTCACCGGCGCAGGCGAGCACCACGTCGGGTTCCCGGCCGTCGTCGGTGCTGGCCCAGTCCCAGATGCCCAGGCCGCGCCGGCAGTGCTGGACCGCCTCGTCCATGGTCAGCCAGTTCGGGGCGGGCTGCTTGCCGGCGACCACCACGTTGATGTAGTGCCGGCTGCGCAGGCAGTGGTCCATGGTGGAGAGCAGGGTGTTGCCGTCCGGCGGCAGATAGACCCGGACCACCTCGGCCTTCTTGTTGACCACGTGGTCGATGAAGCCCGGGTCCTGGTGCGAGAAGCCGTTGTGGTCCTGCCGCCACACATGGCTGGACAGCAGGTAGTTCAGCGAGGCGATCGGCTCCCGCCAGGGGATGCCCCGGGTCACCTTCAGCCACTTGGCGTGCTGGTTGACCATCGAGTCGACGATGTGGATGAACGCCTCGTAGCTGGTGAAGATGCCGTGCCGGCCGGTCAGCAGGTAGCCCTCCAGCCAGCCCTCGCAGAGGTGTTCGGAGAGCACCTCCATCACCCGGCCGTCGGGGGAGAGGTGGTCGTCGGTGGTCTCGATCCGGCCGTCGAAGGACCGGTCGGTGACCTCGAACGCGGCACCGAGCCGGTTGGAGGCGACCTCGTCCGGGCCGAACAACCGGAACGTCTGCGGGTTGGCGGTGATCACGTCGCGGACCCAGGTGCCGAGCACCCCGGCCGCGCCGACCACCGGCTCACCCGGCCGCTTGACGTCGACGGCGTAGTCGCGGAAGTCCGGCAGGGTCAGGTCGCGCAGCACCCGACCGCCGTTGGTGACCGGGTTGGCGCTCATCCGGTGCTCGCCCTTCGGCGGCAGCGCGGTCAGTTCGGGGACCGGGGCGCCGGTGGCGTCGAACAGCTCCTCCGGCCGGTAGCTGCGCAGCCAGCGCTCCAGCTCGGCCCGGTGCGCCGGGTTGTCGCGTACCTCGGCGATGGGCACCTGGTGGGCGCGGAAGGTCCCCTCGACCTGCTTGCCGTCGACCTGGGCCGGGCCGGTCCAGCCCTTCGGGGTCCGCAGGATGATCATCGGCCAGCGGGGACGCTCGACGTGGCCGCCGGAGCGGGCCACCCGCTGGATCTCGGCGATCTCGTCGCAGGCCCGGTCCAGGGTGGCGGCGAGGAGCTGGTGCACCTGCTCCGGGTCGTCCCCGGCGACCAGGTACGGCTGGTAGCCGTGGCCGCGCATCTGGTTGAGCAGGTCCTCGGTGGGGATCCGGTCCATGACCGTCGGGTTGGCGATCTTGTAGCCGTTGAGGTGCAGGATCGGCAGCACCGCGCCGTCGCGGGCCGGGTTGAGGAAGACGCTTGACTGCCAGCTGCCCGCCAGCGGCCCGGTCTCCGCCTCCCCGTCGCCGATGACACAGGCGACCAGCAGGTCCGGGTTGTCGAAGGCGGCGCCGTAGGCGTGGCTCAGGGCGTACCCCAGCTCGCCACCCTCGTGGATCGAGCCCGGCACCTCCGGTGCCACGTGGCTCGGGATGCCGCCGGGGAAGGAGAACTGGCGGAACAGCCGCTGCATGCCGGTCTCGTCGCGGCTCACCGAGTGGTACAGCTCGCTGTAGGTGCCCTCCAGCCAGGTGTTCGCCACCAGGGCCGGGCCGCCGTGGCCGGGGCCGGTGACGAAGATGGCCGACAGGTCACGGTTGACAATGACCCGGTTGAGGTGGGCGTAGAGCAGGTTGAGGCCGGGGCTGGTGCCCCAGTGGCCGAGCAGCCGGGGCTTCACGTGCTCCGGGGCGAGCGGCTCGCGCAGCAGCGGGTTGTCGAGCAGGTAGATCTGCCCGACGGTCAGGTAGTTCGCCGCCCGCCAGTAGGCGTCCAGCCGGCGCAGCTCGTCGTCGGTCAGGGGGCTGTGCAGGTCGAGAGCGGTGTCCATGCTGCCAAAGCCTCTCGCGGGTCGGGGGGTTCTGCACCCGGAAGCGCCGATTCGCCCCGGGCAGACCCAGTCTTCGCGTTCGAGCGGTCACCGGTCAGGGCCGTTGGTCCCGGCCGTTGGGGACGTCATGCCCCGCCCGCTCCAACGGAAACCAGTCCACGGACGACGATGACCGGAGCCGGCGCATGGTAGAGCAGGGTCTGGCTCACCTCGCCCAGCATGCCCCGCCCCGGCTGGTCGCCCCGCGCCCCGACCAGCGCCACCTGCGCCGAGCGGGACTGCTCCACCAGGACGGTGCCGGGGTCGCCGCGTACGGTGTGGCACTCCGCCGGCACCTGTGGATGCTGCCGGCCGACCTCGGCGACCAGCGCGCCGAGCACGTCGTCGTCGGGGCGTCCCGGCTCGACCGCCCGGACCGCGATGACCCGGGCCCGCCTGCGGGCGGCGCAGTCGAAGGCGAAGTCGAGCGCGGCCCGGGAGCTGGGTGAGCCGTCCACCCCGACCAGCACCGGGCCCGGTGGCGGGGGGTCGCGGCGGACCACCAGCACCGGGCAGCCGGCGCGGGCGGCGAGCTGCACGGCGGGCGCGTCGGCCGGTACGCAGCCGCCGCAGCCGGCCATCCCGCCGTCCCCGATGGCCGCCAGGAACGCCGTCCCGGAGCGGCGGATCAGGGCCTCGACGGGTGCCCCCTCGACGATCTCCCCACTGACCGGCACCGCCGGTTCGACCTCGTTGGCGGTGGTGGCGGCCCGGGCGACCAGTTCCTCGGCGACGTCCCGGCTGCCGGCCACCGCCGGGCCGGCGAGGGCGGCCTCCCAGTTGAAGGCGTGCAGCAGGGTCAGACCCCGGCCGTGGGCGGCGGCCTCGCGGGCGGCCAGCCGGACCACCGCGAGGTCGGCCGGTGCCGGCCCGACCCCGACCACCACCGGCCCGTCCGTGGACCCGGTCATCCGGTTCACCTCCCGGGCGTCCGCACGGCACGGCCACGCCGTCCCCACCGACGCTAGTCGCGCCGGGCGGGCGGTGGAGCCGGATCAGTCGGACGGGTGCCCGCCGGTCGCCGGGTGGACGCGCAGCACGACGGCGGTGGCGTTGTCGCTGCCGCCCTCGGCCAGGCTGGCGGCGAGCAGGCCGCGTACCGCCCGGGTCGGGTCCGGCTCGGCGAGCAGGTCCCGCAGCCGGTGGTAGTCGAGCTGGTCGCTGACCCCGTCGGTGCACAGCAGCCAGGTGTCGCCGGGGCGCAGCGGCACCCCGAGCAGGTCCGGGTCCGGCCGGTCGGGGTGGCCGAGGTAGCGCAGGAGCTGGTAGCGGGCGCGGGCGGCCTCCCGGGAGTTCGCCGGCCACCAGCCGTGCAGCACCCCGAGCCAGGCCATCGTGTGGTCCACGGTGACCAGCTCCAGCAGGCCGTCGCGCAGCCGGTAGGCCCGGGAGTCGCCGAGCTGGACGATCCAGGCCAGCTCGCCGTCGGGCTGGGCGAGCATGGCGGTCAGGGTGCAGCCGGCCAGCTCGTCGATGGCGGCGCCGGCCCGGCGTACCCGGATCTGGGCCTCGGTGATCGCGGCGCGCAGCTCGCGCGGGCCGACGGCGGGCCAGCCGGCGCGGACCAGTTCGTGCAGGGTGTCCCGGGCGGTGTCGCCGGCGACGCGGCTGCCCTCGCCCTCGCCCATGCCGTCGACGACCACCGCGAACGGCAGTTCCGGGTCGACGTGCAGGGCGTCGAAGTTGGCCGAGTACCGGTGGCCGGCCACGGTGCCGCCGGCGATCTCCCACTCCACCCGGCCGACGGGCAGCCGGCGGGCCGCCTCGACGGGCTGGTCAGCGGTACTGCGGCGACGGAACACCAGCGGACCGTAGCACCGCCGTCGGCCCGGACCGGGTCGTCGGGCGTCGTGTCGGGTACCCGACGCCATCGTCAACTCAGGTTGACGCCCGGGAGGTGTCAACGTACATTGACAGCATGAGTCAGGCGACGGAACTCGCGGCGGCCGCCGGCAGCACCGACCCCCGGGTCGGTCTGCGCGCCGTGCGCGCCCTGCGCCGGCTCCTCGAACGGCTGGAGGTGGTCCAGGTGGACAACGCCCGACGACAGGGCTGGTCCTGGCAGGAGATCGCCGACGCGCTCGAGGTCAGCCGGCAGGCGGTCCACAAGAAGCACGCCGGGCGACCGGCGGTCCACGGCACCGGGGAGGCATGATGTTCGAACGGTTCACCGACCGCGCCCGCGCGGTCGTCCACCACGCGGTCGAGCAGGCCAGGGCCGACGGGGGACGACCCGTCGACACCGAGCACCTGCTGCTCGCCGTCCTGGCCGACGGCGACGGACTCGCCCGCCGGGTGCTCACCGCCGCCGGCCTCGACGCCGACGACCTGCGCGCCCGGATCAGGCGGCACACCGGTGACGGCGGCACGGGGCTCGGCGAGGCCGACGCCGCCGCGCTGCGCGAGATCGGCATCGACCTCGCGGCCATCGTCGCCCGGATCGAGGACACCTTCGGCCCCGACGCCCTGCGCGAGGCGGTCCCGGCCCCCCGCCGCCGGTGGCGGCTGCGCCGGCCGCTCGGCGGGCCGCTCTCCCCGCGCTCCCGCACGGCACTGGAGTTGGCGCTACGCGAGGCCCTGCGGCTGCGCCACCGGCACATCGGCACCGAACACCTGCTGCTCGGCGTGCTCCGCGAGGGCGGCGGCCTGGGCGCGACGGTGCTCACCGAGGCCGGCGCGGACCTCGACGACCTGCGCCGCCGGGTCGAGGCGGCGCTGCGCACGGCGGCCTGACCAGCCACCACGGGTCCGGCCCGGCTCAAACCTGTTTGCGGTCAACGCAACGTCGGTCGTCGCCGGGTCGCTGACCGCGCCGGGGTGCTGCACACTGACGCCGTGGACGGTGCAGAGCAGAAGCGTACGGTGACCGGCGGCGACCGCTCCCCGCGTTCGGCGGTGGTGGTCAACCCGACGAAGGTGGCCGATCTCGACGAGTTCCGCGCGACCGTGGACGAGGCGCTCGCCGCCGCCGGCTGGCCCGCCCCCACCTGGTACGAGACCAGCGCCGAGGACCCGGGCCGGGGGCAGACCGAGCAGGCCGTCGCCGCCGGCGCCGAACTCGTGTTCGCCTGCGGCGGCGACGGCACGGTGATGGCCTGCGTCACCGCGCTGGCCGGCACCGACGTGGAACTCGCCGTGCTGCCCCAGGGCACCGGCAACCTGCTCGCCGCCAACCTGGGGCTCTCCAACGACCTCGCCGCAGGCCTGCAGGTGGCCGTCGAACGGGGCCGCCGCCGGCTCGACGTCGGCGTCGTCGACGACCGGTGCTTCGCGGTGATGGCCGGGATGGGCTTCGACGCGCAGATGCTGGCGGACACCTCCGAGACCACCAAGGCCCGCATCGGCTGGCCCGCGTACGTGGTGGGGGCCGCGAAGCACCTGCGGGACCGCCCGATGCGGCTCAGCATCCGCATCGACGACCGGCCGCCGATGCGTCGCCGGGCCCGCACCGTGCTGGTCGCCAACGTCGGGCGGCTGCAGGGCGGGGTGCGCCTGCTCACCGAGGCCGAGCCGGACGACGGGTGGCTCGACGTCGCCGTGCTCACCCCCAACCGGGTCCGGCACTGGCTCGCCATGGGCTGGGCCCTGGTCCGCCGCCGGGACAGCGTCCCCCGGATGGAGGTGTACCGGGCCCGGAAGGTCGTCATCACCAGCAACCGGGCCCAGCCCCGGCAACTCGACGGCGACCTGATCGCACCCGGCCGGACCCTGACCGCCGAGATCAAACCCGAGTCGCTCTGGCTCTGCGTGCCACGTCCGGCCGGCGACCCCGACCTGGCCCACGACGCCGACGCGGCCGCGCGGCGCGGGGAGAAGCTGGTCGGGGAAGCGCGCCGTGAGTAGCACCCGGCTCGTCCCCGAGACCCGGTTGATGGCGTCGGACGAACTCGCTGCCGACGACGCCTGGCGTACGCTGCGCCGCCACGGCGGCTGGCACCTCATGCGGGACGCGTTCATCCGGTTCCGCTACGGCGACGGGTTCAGCCACTCCCGGGCCTTCGCCCTGCAACTCTGCCTCGCCGTCGTGCCGTTCCTGATCGCCCTCACCGGCCTGATCAGCGACCTCGGTGTCGAGGAGGGTGGCCGGGTGGTCGCCGACACCGTGCTGGCGCTGACCCCGGGGCAGAGCGAACAGGTGGTGCAGGACCTGCTCGGCGAGGGCGACCGCACCGAGAGCGCCGGCGAGTTGGCGTTGACCCTCGGCCTGATCACCGGTCTGGTCGCGTTGACCACCACGATGGCGCAGATCGAACGCGGCGCCAACCGGATCTACGGCGTGGAACGGGACCGTCCCGCGCTGTGGAAGTACCTGCGGGCGGCGGTGCTGGCCGTGGTCGCCGGCCTGCCCGCGCTGGCCGGGTTCCTGATCCTGGTCGGCGGCGGGGCGATGGGCGAGTCGGTGCAGCGGCACTACCGGTGGGGGGATTTCGCCGCCGGGGTGTGGGAGGTGGTGCGCTGGCCGCTGAGCCTCGTGCTGACCGTGGTCGCGGTGGCGGTGATCTTCCGGCACGCGCCCCGGCGCAAGCAGCCCGGCCTGTCCTGGCTCTTCTTCGGCGCCGGCATCGCCACCGTCCTGTGGTGGCTGGCCAGCCTGCTGCTCGCCGCGTACGTCAGGTTCGGCGGCGGGTTCGGCCAGACGTACGGGGCATTGACCGGGATGATGGCGCTGCTGCTGTGGGCCAACCTCACCGGCATGGCGCTGTTCGGTGGGCTGTCCTTCGCCGCCCAGTTGGAGGCGATGCGGATCGGGGCCCCGGAGCCCGCCCAACCCGACCTGTGGGAGCCCGACGCCGAGCGGGACGAACTGCTCGACACCGGTGACATGACCGCACTTTGAGCCCGCCACACCGGACGGGCGTGTACGCGGCGGCGGAATCGGGTACAGCGCGCCTCGCCACGTCGACGCAAGGGAGGTGCGGGGTGACCGCGGTCAAGGAGTCAACGGCCCGACGGCCGCTCGGCCATTTCGCCGAACGGAGCGTCGTCGGCCTGCTGGCCGTGGCCGGCGCGGGCGTGGCCTTCGGGCTGCTGCTGATGCTCGTCCGGTTCAAGTGGAGCCCCATGTACCACGCCGACCACGAGGCGGCCGAGTGGTTCAACGGGCTCGTCGCCCCGCACCACGCGCTGGTCACCGTGCTCCAGGCGGTCACCGACCTGGGCGGGCGACCGGTGCTGATCTGGTTGGTCACCATCGCCGTGGTCACCCTGCTGATCCGTCGCCAGTCCCGGCTGGCGGTCTACCTGATCGTCACCGGGGTGGGCGGGCTGATCCTCGACCCGTCGCTCAAGGCCCTGGTCGGCCGGCTCCGCCCGGTGGTCGACGTGCCGGTCGCCAGCGCCCCCGGCAACAGCTTCCCCAGCGGGCACGCGCTCGGCTCGTTCGTCGCGTACGGGGCGCTGCTGCTGGTCTTCCTGCCGGCCATGTCGCCCCGTTGGCGCAAGCCGGCGATCGCCGTCGCCGCAGTGCTGGTGGCACTGATCGGGCTGACCCGGATCGCGCTCGGCGTGCACTTCGTCTCCGACGTGATCGGCGGCTGGCTGCTCGGCGCGGCCTGGCTCGGCGTCACCGCGTACGCCTTCCGGCTGTGGCGGCGCGAGCGGGGCCGACCGGTGCCGCCGCTGACCGAGGGGCTGGAACCGGAGGCCGGCGACAAGATCACCCCCGCCCCGGCCGAGGAGCACGTGCTGGAGCACCCCCGCTCCGCCGTGGCCGAACTGCTGGTCGGCTGGGTGATCGTCTTCGGCGCCCTGTACGCCTTCGGCACGTACGTCAGCTACCACGCCAAGGGCACCGTCTTCGAGACCCTGGACACCGACGTGCCGCGCTGGTTCGCCGACCGGCACACCGACTTCCTCACCGAGCTGAGCTGGTGGTGGAGCAAGTTCGGCGACACCCACGCCATCCTGATCGTCTCGTTGGTCTTCTGCCCGCTGGTGCTGGCCATCTGGAAGCGGTGGCGGCCGGTGCTCTTCGTGGTGCTGGCCCTCTTCGGCGAGCTGAGCCTGTTCCTCGCCTCGGCCCGGGTGGTGGACCGGCCCCGCCCGGCGGTGGAGAACCTGGACGGGCAGATGCCCACCTCGTCCTTCCCGTCCGGGCACATCGCCGCGACCACCTGCCTCTGGCTGGTCATCGCGATCATCGTGTTCGTCCGCACCGACCGCTGGTGGCGGTGGCTCTTCGTGGCGCTGGCCGTGATCATGCCGGTCGGGGTGGCGGTCTCCCGGATGTACCGGGGCATGCACCACCCGACCGACTTCATGGGCGCGCTGATCCTCAGCGGCCTGTGGATCGGGCTGCTCTACTGGGTGATCCGCCCCAACGCCGACGTCTACGAGGGCAACCGCCCCGAGATCGAGTCGGAGCAGGTCGACGAGTTGGACGACGAGCTGGCCAAGGCCGGCCGCCCCGGGTGAGTCGCCGACCGTGCTGCGGGTGATGACCTGGAACATCAGGACCGGCGGACGGGACCGTACCGGCCCGGACCGGCGGGACCTGGTGTGCCGGGTCGTCACCGCGCAGACCCCCGACGTGCTGGCCGTGCAGGAGCTGCGCGGCTTCGACCGGCCGGGGGTGCTGGCCGGGTTCGCCGACCGGCTGGGGATGCGTCCGCACCTGGCCCGCACCTGTTTCGGTCAGCCGGTGGCGGTGCTGGTCCGCCCGCCGTGGCGCACCAGCTCGGCCGGGCCGGTCCGTCGGCCGTTGCACCACGCGGCGCAGCGGGTCGAGCTGGCCACCACCGCCGGGCCGCTCACCGTGCTCAGCGCCCACCTCGACCCGTACACCGGGCTGCGGCGACGCATCGAGGCCGGCTGGCTCGCCGCAGCGGTGCGCCGCGCACCGGGGGAGCTGGCGCTGCTCGCCGGTGACCTCAACACCCTCGACCCGGGCACCGACCACACCGGGCGGGTGGCCCGGCTGCCGGTGGCGTACCGGCGGCGGCACCTGCGCCGCGACGGGCGGACGGTGGACACCCGGGCGGTGGCCCGGCTGCTCGCCGCCGGCCTGGTCGACCTCTGGACCCACGCCGCCGCCGGGTCGGTCGATCCGGCCGGGTCGGTCGAGGCCGGGCTGACCGCGCCGACCCGGCACGGCGGTGGCGTCGAGTTCTCCGGCATGCGGCTGGACTACCTGCTCGGCACCCCGGCGCTCGCCGCCCGGCTGCGCGACGTCCACGTGGTACGCGGCGGCGACACCGAGTATGCCTCCGACCACTACCCGGTCGTCGCCGAGCTGGACCTCGACCCTGCCTGACCGCCCCTCCGCAGAAACCCGTGCAACCCTTTGCGCTCCCGCCGCCATCGCTACGGGTGACAGTGCCAGCGCCCGGGACGGGGAGTGGTCGATGCACGCGATGCAACGGCAGGAGTACGTCGACTTCGTGACGGCGGCGACACCGAAGCTGCGCCGGACGGCGTACCTGCTGACCGGGGGAGATGCCCACCGTGCCGACGACGTCGTGCAGCAGACGCTGACCCGGCTCTACGTGAAGTGGGGCCGGGCACGGTCCGCCGACGACATCGGGGCGTACGTGCACCGGATGCTGGTCAACGCGTTCCGGCAGGAGCGCCGGTCCCGCTGGTTCGGGGTACGCCTGCTCGACCGCCCGCCGGAGCCGGAGCCTGGGGGAGTTCGGCCGACCGACGCCGTGGTGGACACGGTCGCGGTGCGGGCCGCGTTGGCGGCGGTGCCACCCGGCCAGCGGGTGGTGCTGGTGTTGCGCTTCTACGCCGACCTGAGCGTCGAGCAGACCGCCGAGGTGCTGGGCTGCTCACCCGGCAACGTCAAGAGCCAGACCGCGCGGGGGCTGGCCGCGCTGCGCCGGCGGTTGCCGCTGGCGGACCCGACGGAGGTGACCCGATGATCCACGACGACGAGACCCTGGTCCGGGAGATGCTGACCCGGGCCGCCGACGACCTACCGACCGGAGGCCCGGACACCCCGGCGTTGGTGACGGCGGGGGAGCGCGCGGTGCGGCGTCGCCGCCGGCTGGCCGTGGCGGCCACGGCGGTGGTCACCGCCGTGGCGCTGCTCGGCGTCACCGCCCTGCTGGGGGTACGACAGTCGCCGACCCCGGCCGACCGCACCTGGCCGCCGACGGTGGCGCCGACCGCCTTCGATCCGACCCGGCAGCTCTTCCGGTTGACCTGGCTACCGGCCGACCTGTCCGAACGGAACCTCTCCACCGCCGCGGACCGGCAGACGATCGGGGCGTCCCGGTTCACGCCGGTCGAGGCGACCCGGGTCCGCCGGTTGGTCGGCAGCGTCTCGGTGACCGTGGGCGCGCGGGGGGTGGATTTCTTCGCCGACCAGTTGACCCGGGACAACAGGGACGCGGGCAGGCTGCGCAGCGGCCCGACCCCCTGGGCCACCCCGCCCGGTTCACCTGTCGAGCCGGTGCAGGGGCACCCGGCGTTCCTGCACACCAGCCCCAACGGCAAGGAGACGGTGCTCTCCTGGCAGTACGCCCCGGACGCCTGGGTCACGATCACCGCGGTCACCATCGACCGGCCTGCGGAGGTGCTGCGGCGGGTGGCCGAGGGGATGGTGTGGGAGCGGCAACCGGTCCGGGTGCCGCTCCAGCCGGTGGCGCTGCCGTCGGACGCCCGGCTCTACCTGGCCCGGATGCGCTGGCGGGACGGCCGGTGGGACACGGTGGTCCTCGACTACCGGCTTCCCGGTTCCGCTGCCGCCCGTGGGGACCTGAGCGTCGGCCTGGAGCGCAGCGACCGGCCGGATGAGCCGACGGGCGTCGTGCACGGCCGACCGGCGTGGACCTTCCTCCAGCATGGTGGGCCCGGCACCTGGTCGGTCGGGGGCGTGCCCGGCTGCGCCGGCTGCCGGGCAATGGTGGGAACGGGGAGTCCGGCGGGCAGCGCCGCGCTCGGTGGCGAGGACGGGGCGCAGGACCTGGCCGCCGCCGTCCGGCCGGTCGCCAACCACGACGACGAATCGACCTGGCGACCGCTGTGACGTCGACCGGCGGGGAGCGTGCACGCCGTGCTCCCCGCCGTCGTCAGAGGAGCAGGTTGACCAGGACGGTCAGGGCGATCGAGGCGAGCACCGAGAACAGGATCATCAGCAGGCAGCCGAAGCCGCCGCCGAGGGGTCGGATCTGCGTGTTGCCGAAGCGCATGGTTCACCTGGCCAGGGTCGGGACGAGCAGGTCACGGATCGCTCCGGCCACCGGCCCGGGGGCGGTGGTGAGCACGTTGTGGGCGGCACCGGGCACGGTGACCAGCCGGGCGTCGGGCACCAGCCGGGTCACCTGGGCGCGCCACCGGGGCGGCACGATCGGGTCGCGTTCCCCGGCCAGCACGAGGGTGGGCGCGGCGATCCGGACCAGATCCTCCTCCACCGCGTTGTGGACCGAGTGCGCGATGGTGGCGGCCACCCGCCAGGGGCGTGCGTCGAGGACGTCGCGCACCAGGATCGGCACCTGCCAGGGCGTCTCCCGCAGGCTGTCCACCAGCCACCGGCCGACCAGCCCCCGCCGGGACCGGGCGGTCGGGTCGCTGGTCGGCCCGGCCAGCACCAGGGCCCGGACCGCCCCGGGGTGGTCCGCCGCGAGCGCGGCGGCCACCTCCGCGCCGAACGAGTGCCCGACCAGGCAGACCGGGGGCATCCGGTACGCGTCGAGCCAGGCCAGCAGGTGGGCGACGTGCTGCCGCAGGTCGTAGGAGTGGCCGGGGTGGGCGCTCAGCCCGAAGCCGGGCAGGTCCGGCACGTACACCGGGTGGGTGGTGCCGAGCGTCTCGGCCAGCGGGGTGAGGTAGCGGTGCGACACGGCCAGCCCGTGCACCAGCACCACCGGGGGTGCGCCGGGCACGGTCGGGTCGGCGGAGCGCCGGGTGTGCGTGCGCAGCCCGTCGACGAGCCGGAACTCGCTGGTCAACGCCGTCCGCACCCGGCGCGCGACGGCCTGTGGACCCGGCGGCGTGGCCGGCGACGTGCGGGGCGGATCCGGCGCGGCCCGGGAGGCGGTGTCCGGGTCCGGCGCGGTGACCGGGTGGTCCGGGCCCGGAGTGTGGGCGGGCGGCCGATCGGACCCGGCCGTCGGGTGCGGTGCGGCCAGTGCCCGCCGCAACGCGTCGAGGCCGGTCCCGGTCGGGCCGGGGCGGGTACGCGACCCGGCCCGACCCGCCACGGCGGTCACAGTTCGCGCAGTCGGGGCAGTAGCTGCTCCTGCGCCCAGTCCAGGAACATCGGCTGGCTGTCTCCGCCGACCTGCACGATCGCCACGTGCGTGAAGCCGGCGTCGACGAAGGCGCGGAACGCCTCGACGTGCCGGTCGACGTCGGGCCCGCAGGGGATGCCGTCGGCGACGTCCTCCTCCCGGACGAACTGGGTGGCGGCGGCGAAGGCCTCCGGGTCGGGCAGGTCGGCGTTGACCTTCCAGCCGCTGCCGAACCAGCGGAACTGGTCGTGCACGATCTTGCGGCACTCGGCCTCGTCGGGGCCGTAGCAGATGGCCACCTGGCCGTAGCGGGGTTGCCCGGCGCCGCCCGCGTCGTCGTAGAGCTGGATGATCCGGGAGTCGGGTTCGGTGGCGACGATGCCGTCGGCGTACTCGGCGGCGAGGGCGGCCGACGACGGCCCGGACGCGGCGACGGCCATCGGTACGGGGTGTTCCGGGCGGTCCCAGACGTAGGCGTCGGGGACGTCGAAGTGGTTGCCGGAGAAGGTCAGCGTCTCGCCGTTGAGCAGCGGACGGATGATCTGGAGCGCCTCGGAGAACATCTCGTGCCGCTGCTGCACGTGCGGCCACCCGCCGACCACGTGTTCGTTGAGGTTCTCCCCGGCGCCGAGGCCGAGGGTGAACCGCCCGTCGGAGAGCACCCCGATGGTGCTGGCCTTCTGCGCCACCACCGCCGGGTGGTACCGGCGGATCGGGCAGGTCACGAAGGACATCAGCTCGGCCCGGCTGGTGGCGTGGGCGACCGCGCCCAGCACCGACCAGGCGTACGGGGAGTGGCCCTGCGCGTCGAGCCACGGATAGTAGTGGTCGGACATGACCAGCTGGTCGAAGCCGGCCGCCTCCGCCCGTACCGCGTGGTCGACCAACTGTTTCGGGCCGGTCTGTTCGCACATCAGGGTGTAGCCGACGCGGACCATACTGGTTTCTCCTTCCGGGCGACGATCGTCACCGGATACCCCTGGCCGGTGCCGGTCAACCTCGGATGTGCGGCCGGGTCCCTCTTGACGGTGACGGGAGGGCCGTCTAATGTCCGGCTTAACCGGTTCAGGCTGGTGGTGTCACATCCTGTGGTGGGGATGACCGCCCCCTGTGGCGGCTCACGGTCGGCGTGGGTCGCCGCAGGGTCGGCGGAGGCAGGCAGGCAACTTAACCGGTTGCCTTCCCGGCCCGGTGGCCCTACGCTGGTCCGCACGCGGCCAGGGAGTCAGGCGGCGGCTGTCGGGCTGCAGCCGAGCGCCACCGTCACCAGCATCGCCACCCCGCCAGGGCAACGGGGTCGACCCTTCCTGAGGAAACCCATGAAGAAGCGGCTTTCCGTCGCCGGCGTCGCCCTGCTCACCGTCCTCGCCGCCGTGTTCGCCTTCGGCCAGCCGGCCCAGGCCGCGGCCGGTTTCACGGTCTCCGGTGGCAAGCTCTACGACGCCAACGGCAACGAGTTCATCATGCGGGGCGTCAACCACGCCCACACCTGGTACCCGCAGCAGACCACCTCCTTCGCCAACATCAAGGCGCTCGGCGCGAACACCGTGCGGGTGGTGCTGGCCAGCGGTGACCGCTGGACCAAGAACACCGCCGCCGACGTCAGCAACGTCATCTCGCTGTGCCGGGCCAACAAGCTGATCTGCGTGCTGGAGGTGCACGACACCACCGGTTACGGCGAGCAGGCCGGGGCGATCACCCTGGACCGGGCGGTCGACTACTGGCTGAGCATCGCCAGCGCCCTGCAGGGCCAGGAGCGGTACGTCATCGTCAACATCGGCAACGAGCCGTACGGCAACCAGGGCTACGCCACCTGGGCCACCGACAACGCCAACGCGATCAAGCGGCTGCGGGCCGGCGGGATCAGCCACACGATCATGGTGGACGCCCCGAACTGGGGTCAGGACTGGTCGTTCACCATGCGCGACAACGCGGCCGGGGTGTTCGCCGCCGATCCGCAGAAGAACACGGTCTTCTCGATCCACATGTACGGCGTCTTCGACACCGCCGCCGAGATCAGCGACTACCTGGGCCGGTTCCGCACCGCCAAGCTGCCCATCGTGGTGGGCGAGTTCGGCTTCGACCACTCCGACGGCAACCCCGACGAGGACACCATCCTGTCGTACACCCAGGCCAACGGGATCGGCTACCTGGGCTGGTCGTGGAGCGGCAACGGCGGTGGCGTGGAGTACCTCGACATGACCACCAACTTCAACCCGGCCGCCCTGACCACCTGGGGCCAGCGGATCTTCAACGGCGTCAACGGCATCAAGGCGACGGCGAAGGAGGCCTCGGTCTACTCCGGCACCACCCCGACCACGCCGCCGACCACCCCGCCCACGACCCCACCGACCACCCCGCCGACCACGCCCCCCACCACCCCGCCGACGACGACCCCGCCGGCGACCGGGGGCTGCACCGCCACGTACACCGTCATCGGGTCGTGGCAGGGCGGCTTCCAGGGTGAGGTGAAGGTGACCGCCGGCAGCGCGGCGATCAACGGCTGGACGACGAAGTGGACCTACGCCAACGGCCAGACCGTCAGCCAGTCCTGGAACGCGACGCTGAGCAGCAGCGGCAGCACGGTGACCGCCCGCAACGTCGACTACAACGGCCGGCTCGGCGCCGGGGCCAGCACCGCCTTCGGCTTCATCGGTAGCTGGACCGGCAGCAACCCGGCGCCTGCGGTGACCTGCACCGCGAGCTGACCGCCCCGGGTGGCCGGGTCCTCCGGGGCCCGGCCACCACCCGTGCGTGATCCCCTCATCGGGGGCGATGTAGCGGTATCGAGCGTCGGGGACACCGCTACCTCGCCCCCGATGAGTCGATCAAGCGCCGCGTGGCCGGTCAGGCGCCGCGGCCGGCCGGCGCCCGGCCGGTCAGGCGCGCCGCGCCGGATCACGCGACCCGCGCGGGTCAGTCGACGGCGTCGACCTCCAGCAGCAGCGCCTGCTCCGGGTTCAGGGCCGGCAGGTGCAGGCCCACCGTCGCCAGCACCGAGCCGGGCAGCGTCACGGCGGGCAGCCAGCCCGGTCCGGTGATCTGCATGACGTCCGGCTCCGGCACCCCCTGCGCGGGACGGACGGCGTACCGGCGGGCCGGGTCGAGGCCGGGCAGGCGCACCGGGCCGGGGGTCTGCGTGACTGAGGTGGCCACCCGGGACACCGCGTACACGGCGCGGGAGCGGTCGTGGGCGACCACGCCGTGCGCCTGCACGGCGGGGTCCGGGTGGTCGAACCGCACCACCCGCCCGGTGTGCAGCAGCGGCCGGAGCCGCTTGTGCAGGGCGACCCAGGCGGTCAGCTCGGCCCGCTCGGCGGGATCGAGCGCGACGATGTCCCACTCGATGCCGTGGTGGCCGAAGAGCGCGGTGACCGCCCGGAAGCCCAGGGTGTGCACCCGGCCGGTAGTGTGTGAGCGTCCCGGGCCGATGTGCGTGCCGACCAGTTCCGGGGGCAGCAGCAGCCCGGTCCAGCGTTGGATGGACAGCCGTTCCAGGGCGTCGTTGGTGTCGCTGGCCCAGACCCGGTCGGTACGCCGCAGGATCTCCAGGTCGACCCGGGCCCCGCCGGACGAGCAGCTCTCGATCTCCAGGTGCGGGTGCCGGGCGCGCAGCTCGTCGAGGAGCCGGTACGCCGCCACGGTCTGCGCGTGCACCCCGGGCCGGCCGGCGTGCCCGGCCTCGGTGAGGTCCCGGTTGTGGTCCCACTTGAGGTAGCCGATCCCGGGGTTCCCGGTCAGCAGGGCGTCGAGCCGGTCGAGCAGGTGGGCGTACGCCGCCGGGTTGGCCAGGTCCAGCACCTGCTGGTGCCGCCACGGCAGGGGTAGCCGGTGGGGGGCGGCGAGCACCCAGTCGGGGTGGGCGCGGAACAGGTCGGAGTCGGGGTTGACCATCTCCGGTTCGACCCAGAGCCCGAACTGCATGCCGTGCCCGCGAACGTGCTCGATGAGCGGTCCCAGGCCGGCCGGCCAGACGTCGGCGTCGACCTGCCAGTCGCCCAGGCCGGCCCGGTCGTGCCGGCGGCCGGTGAACCAGCCGTCGTCGAGCACGAACCGTTCCACGCCCACCTCGGCGGCCCGGTCGGCGAGGGTCCGCAGCCGGTCCAGGTCGTGGTCGAAGTAGACGGCCTCCCACACGTTGAGGGTGACCGGACGCGGCGTGCGGGGATGCTCCGGCCGGGCCCGCAGGTGGGTGTGCAGCAGGTCGCTGAGCCCGTCCAGCCCGGCGGTGGAGTGCACCGCGTAGAGCAGCGGGGTGGCGTACTCCTCACCGGGGCCGAGGACGATCTCCCCGGGGGCGAGCAGTTCCCCGCCGCCCAGGGTGGATTCACCGGTCGGGCGGCGTTCGGCGACGGTCACGTGGTCGCCGCTCCACGCGGTGTGCACCGCCCACACCTCGCCGTGGCCGAAGCCGAATCCGGCGGTGCCGGCGACCAGCAGCAGGGTGGCGTCGTGCCCGGTCCGCCCGTGCCGACCCTCGCGCACCCAGGCGCCGTGCGGCCACGGGTGCCGCTGCGGCGCACGTTCGCGGCACCAGCGGCCGGTCAGGTCGAGCAGTTCGGTGGCGAGCGCCGGCACGGGCAGCACCGGTGTCAGCTCGCGCACCTCGTAGGGCTGGTCGGCGTCGTTGCGCAGCCGGTGCCGCACGGTCAGCACCCCGACCGGGTCGAGGGCGATCTCGACGGTGAGGGTCAACCCGACGCCCGGGTCCGTCGCCCGCACGCTCACCCGCGCCGCGCCGACTCCACCCCGGTCATCCTCCTCATGGGCTACGCGCACCGCGTCCCCCACGTCGCCACGCGGATCATCGACGTCGATCGCGTCGAGGCGGAAGGCGGTCGACCAGTCCCGTCCGTGGCGGTGGCCGGCGAGTCCGGGCCGGCCGCTCCAGCCGGCGCTCGCCTCGGGCAGCAGGGACAGCACGGTCGGCGCGTCGAAGCTGCTCGGCACCACCGGCGGCACGGTGACATCGAGCAGGGCCGGCAGGTCGTCGGCGGGCACCGGGCCGAGGTCGGTGCCCCAGTGCACGATCCGGGGCAGCCCCGGGCCGCGTGCGTCGAGCACCAGGCTGGTGTGGCCCCGGCGCAGGTGGATCACGGTCGGATCGGTCATGGCGCTCATCTCCGGTGCGGGCACCCCGGCGTCCGTCACGGTGGGTGAGGTCGAGGGGTGTCAGTGCCGCGCGAGAGCGGTATGCCTGTGGGTCATGTTCATGCCTGCCAGGAATACCGCTCTCGCGCACATGGGTGGGTGGGGGCGGTGGCTCAGCCCTTGGACGCCCCCAGGGTCAGGCCCTTGACGAACTGCTTCTGCAACAGGAAGAAGATCACCAGGGTGGGGATGGCGACCAGCACCGAGCCGGCCGACACCAGGTTGTTGTCGGTGAAGAACTCGCCGCGCAGGTTGTTCAGCGAGCTGGTGACCGGGAACTTGTCGCCGGTGCGCATCAGCACGGTGGCCCAGAAGAACTCGTTGTAGATCCAGGTCACCTCCAGGGTGGCCAGGGCCGCCAGCGCGGGCCGGCACAGCGGCATGGTCACCTGCCAGTACTGCCGCCAGATGCTCGCCCCGTCCACCATGGCCGCCTCGTAGAGGTCGCGGGGCAGCGCCTTCATGTAGTTGCTCAGCACGAAGACGCAGAAGCCGCACTGGAAGGCCACGTTGACCAGGATCAGCCCCCAGTAGCTGTCGTAGAGCAGCTCCGAGTCGCTCATGAACTCCGGCAGCGGCACCTCGGTGAAGATCCGGAACAGCGGGATCAGCAGCGCCTGCTGGGGCAGCAGGTTGGCGGCCGTGAACAGCCCGAGCAGGACGATGTTGAGTTTCCAGCTGAACCGGGCGATCACGAACGCCACGCACGAGGCGAGGAACAGGGTCAGCAGCACCGCCGGGACGGTGATGTAGACCGAGTTGAGGAAGTGCTTGCCGAACTCGGCGGTCTGCCAGGCGGTGACGTAGTTGTCGAACGTCCACCCGCCGAACGAGACGTACCCGTTGGCGGCGGTGTAGGCGTACGAGCGCAGCGAGGTCAGCACCGCCCAGAGGATCGGGAAGAGCCAACCGACGGCGACCGCGCCGAGGAACAGGTGCAGCACCACCCGGGCGGGGCGCAGGGGCCGGCGGCGCGGTGCCGGCTTGGCCGTCGGCGTCGATGCCGGCGGTCGGGTCACGGTCGACGCGCTCATCGCCGGTTCTCCCTCATGACGACGGCCAGGTAGATGGTGATGAAGACCAGCGAGACCGCGAGCATGATCGTCGCCAGGGCGGAGCCGAAGCCGATCCGGCTGGCCTCGCCGACGACGTTCTGGGTCACCAGGGCGGAGATCAGCTCCAGGCCGTTGCGTCCCTTGTTGATCACCCAGACCAGGTCGAACGCGCGCAGCGACTCGATCACGGTCACCACCAGCACGATGATGTTGATGGGCCGCAGCACCGGGAAGATCACCCGGAAGAAGGTGCTGGTCTCCGACGCGCCGTCGACCGATGCGGCCTCCCGCAGCGACGGGTCGACGCCCTTGAGCCCGGCCAGGTAGAGCAGCATGATGTAGCCGACGTGCCGCCAGCCGGCCGCCACCAGCACCGCCCAGATGTTGACGTTCGGGTCGCCGTACCAGTCGGTCTGGCCGCCCAGGACGGCGTTGAGCAACCCCTGGTCGCGGGAGTAGATGAGCTGCCAGACGAAGCCGATCAGCGCGAGCGAGAGCACCACGGGCAGGTAGAGCGCGGTCTGGTAGAACCGGCTGCCCCGGATCTCCTTGTCGAGCAGCACGGCGAGGAACATCCCGAACGGGGTGGCCACCACGAACAGCGCGGCCAGCCAGAGCAGGTTGTTCTGCATCGCCGGCACGAACGGCGGGTAGATGTTGACCACGTCGGAGTAGTTCCGGCCGCCGACCCAGTCGATCTCGCTGAGCGGCCCGATGCCGTCCCAGTCGGTGCCGGAGAGCGCCACGGTGGCCAGTGCGGGCAGCCAGACCAGCGCGACCACCAGCAGCAGCGGTACGAGCACCATCAGCGTGATCACCACGCGGTCGGTGCGGGACAGGAGCCGTAGCCGCCGGCCGCGACCACCCGGGGAGGTGGTGGTCGTGGCCGGCGACGACACGGCGTGATCCGCCTGGATCAGGGGCAGGTCGGACACGACGGTCCTCCCCCTCTCGCCGTCAGCTGGTGAAAATCGACTTCTTCTGGTTCTCGATGCTGTTGACCAGCCCGTCGATGTCCTTGGGGTTCTTGATGAACTGCTGCAGCGCCGGGATGATCACGGTGGAGGCGAAGTCCGGCCGGGTGTCGCGGTCGAGGAACTGGGCGATCTCGGTGGCCGAGCCGACCAGCTCGGCGGCCTTCTTCTGCAGGGCCGTGTAGCCGCTGGTGTCCGCGCCGCTGTTGGCGACCAGCGTGGTCGGGTCGTTCTTCACCGTGATGTCGGCGGCCTCCTTGGAGCCGACGAACTCCAGCAGCTTCTTGGCGCTGGCCTCGGCCTTCGGCTTGCGGGCCAGCATGTAGCCGTCGATCGGCGCGTCAAGGGCCTTGGCCCCGATCGCCGGGTCGATCTCGGGGAAGGTGAAGAAGTCGATGTCGTCCTGCTCGTCGTTGCCGAACTGCTGGGCGACGAAGAGACCGAGCAGGTACATGCCGCTCTTCTTCTGCTGCAACGACTGGGCGGCCTCCTGCCAGGTGCGGCCCAGGCTGTCCGGCTGGTGCAGGGGGAGCAGGCCGGCCCAGGTGTCGAAGACCTTCTTCACCTTGTCGGAGGTCCACGCCTCCTTGCCGGCCATCAGGTCGATGTGGAACTGGTAGCCGTTGATCCGCAGGTTGAGGATGTCGAAGGTGCCCATCGCCGGCCAGCCGTCCTTGTCGGCGAAGGCGATCGGGGTGAGGCCGTCCCGCTTCATCTGCGCGCTGAGGGTGGTGAGCTGGTCGAGGGTGGTCGGCACCTGGTAGCCGTGCTGCTTCCAGACCGACTTGCGGTAGAACATCGCCCACGGGTAGTACGACGACGGTACGAAGTACTGCTTGCCGTCGTCCCCGGTGGACGCCTTCTTGAACGCGTCGGAGTAGCCGGAGAGCTTGCCCCACAGGTCGCTGATGTCGCCGGCCAGTCCCTTGGCGGCGAAGAAGCGCATCCGGTAGCCGGCGAACCACATGAACACGTCGTCCGGCTTGCCCTGCAGGTAGTTGTTGATGTTCTCCTGGTAGGTGTTGTGGTCCACCGTGTTGATCTTTGCGGTGATGCCGGACGAGGTCTTGAACCCGTCCATCACCTTGGCGATGACCCCCTTGGGCTGCGGGTCGGACTGGTTGGAACCGACCGACACCTCCTTGCTGTCGCTGCCCGAGTCGGAGTCGGAGCCGCAACCGGCGAGCAGCCCGGTGCCGAGCAGCGCGCCCGCGCCGACCCCGGTGATCAGGGAACGTCGTCCGATGCCGGCGACGGAGGACGGTACGAGCCGGGCGAGATACTCGGCTTCGGTGCGGGGACGGGACATGGTGCCTCCTGCGGAAGAAGAGGTGCGCTGCGCCCGAGGGCCGTCAGTGGTGGGGGAGCGGCTGTTCGAGAATGCCAACATAGATCCACCGAGAACGAACATTGGCAAACACAAACTCCCGGTGGCGCTTGAAGCTACCCGTCCGTGCGCGCCTGTCAAGAGGGCAGCTCCGGATCGATATCGCCGAAGCCGTACGGGATCCTGGTGGTAAACGTTGGAAAGCGGGTCCGTGTTGGAAAGTGTTGACTTGATCGACCGCTAGGGGCACGCTCTGCTCTCATGCGGCAACACGGCAGCTGGCAGGGCGACGGAATCTACTTCGGCGCCGACTACAACCCCGAGCAGTGGCCCGAGCAGGTCTGGGCCGACGACGTCGCGCTCATGCGCCGGGCCGGCGTCAACCTCGTCTCGGTCGGGATCTTCTCCTGGGCCCTGCTCGAACCGTCCCCCGGCCGGTACGAGTTCGGCTGGCTCGACCGCGCCCTCGACGTCCTGCACGCCGGAGGCATCCGGGTCGACCTGGCCACCGCCACCGCCAGCCCGCCCCCGTGGCTGGCCCACCGGCACCCCGAGACGCTGCCGCGCACCGTCGACGGCACCGTGCTGTGGCCCGGTGGCCGGCAGGGCTACTGCCCCAGCTCGCCGGTCTTCCGCGAGCGTTCGCTGGCCCTGGTCGAGACGGTCGCCGACCGCTACGCCGAGCACCCCGCCGTGGTGATGTGGCACGTCTCCAACGAGCTGGGCTGCCACAACGTGCACTGCTACTGCGACGTCAGCGCCGAGGCGTTCCGCGAGTGGCTGCGCGAGCGCTACGGCGACCTCGACCGGCTCAACGACGCCTGGGGCACCACCTTCTGGAGCCAGCGCTACCACGACTGGGCCGAGATCAACCCGCCGCGCGCCGCGCCCACCTTCGCCAACCCCACCCAGCAGCTCGACTTCCTGCGCTTCTCCTCCGACGCGCAGCGCGCCCAGCTCCGCGCCGAACGGGAGGTGCTCAAGCGGCGGGTCGGCCAGCCGGTCACCACCAACTTCATGATCGGCATGGGCATCAAGCACATGGACTACCACTCCTGGGCCGCCGACGTGGACCTGGTCGCCAACGACCACTACCTGACCGTCACCGACCCGAACGCCCACCTCGGCCTGGCGTTCGCCGCAGACCACACCCGGGGCGTGGCCGGCGGCGACCCGTGGCTGCTCATGGAACACTCCACCAGCGCGGTCAACTGGCAGCCGCGCAACGTCGCCAAGACCCCCGGCCAGCTACGCCGCAACAGCCTCACCCACGTGGCGCGCGGCGCCGACGGGGTGCTGTTCTTCCAGTGGCGGGCCTCCCGGGCCGGCGCGGAGAAGTTCCACTCCGCCCTGGTCCCGCACGCCGGCCCGGACACCAAGGTCTTCGACGAGGTCTGCCGGCTCGGCGCCGACCTCACCGCCCTGGCCGAGGTCCGCGGCAGCCGGGTCGACGCCGAGGTGGCGATCCTGTTCGACTGGGAGGCGTGGTGGGGCGTCGAGCTGGACTCCCACCCCAGCGTCGACGTCACCTACGCCGACCGGATGCGGGCGCTCTACGACGCGCTGTGGCGGGCCGGCGTCACCGCCGACGTGGTGCACCCGTCGACCGACCTGTCCGGCTACCGGCTGGTCCTCGTCCCCACCCTCTACCTGGTCCGCGACGCCGACGCCGAGGCGCTGAGCCGGTACGTCGCCGGGGGCGGGACGGCGCTGGTGACCTACTTCAGTGGAATCGTCGACGAGCACGACCACATCCGGCTCGGCGGCTACCCGGGGGCGTTCCGGGACCTGCTCGGGGTGCGTACCGAAGAGTTCTTCCCGCTGTTGGCAGGCGAGCGGGTGGCGCTCGACGACGGTTCCACCGCCGACGTGTGGACCGAGTGGCTGCACCCGGCCGGCGCGGAGGTCGTCGCGTCCTACGAGGACGGCCCGCTGCCGGGCGTGCCCGCGCTGACCCGGCACCGGGTCGGCGACGGCACCGCCTGGTACCTGGCCACCCGGCTCGACGAGGCGGCCACCGACGCCCTGGTGGGCCGGCTGCTCACCGAGGCCGGGGTACGCCCGCCGGCCGTCGCCCCGACCGGCGTCGAGGTGGTCCGTCGCCGGGCCGACGACCGGTCCTGGCTGTTCGTGGTCAACCACACCGACGCCGAGGCGACCCTCGACGTGACCGGCACCGACCTGCTCACCGGGCAGCCCTGCGGCGGCACGCTGCGGGTGCCCGCCGGCGAGGTGGCCGTGGTGCGGGAGGAGCCGGCCGTGAGCGGGGCGGTCCCAGCGGGTGAACCGTCCCCGGCCGCAGCGGCCTGACCTGCGTACCGTTCCCTCGTCCGCGCGGTTGGGAGGTTCGATGCTCGCTCAGCAACGGCAGAACGCCATCCTGGAGCTGATCCGGCAGCGCGGCGGGGTGCGGGTCAGTCACCTGGTCAGCCGGTTCGGCGTCTCCGACATGACGATCCGCCGCGATCTGGAGGTGCTGGCCGAACGGGGGTTGGTCGACAAGGTGCACGGCGGGGCGACCCTGGCCGGCCCCGGGTCCGCCGAGGAACCCGGCTTCGCCGCCAAGTCGATCCGCCAGCAGGACGAGAAGCGGGCCATCGCCGGTCGGGCCGCCCGGATGGTCGAGCCCGGGATGGCCGTCGCGTTGTCGGCCGGCACCACCACCGCCGCGCTGGCCACCCTGCTCGGCGACGTACCCGGGCTGACCGTGGTGACCAACTCGATCCCGGTCGCCGACGCGCTCTACCAGAACCCGCGCGTCGACCAGACGGTGGTGCTGACCGGCGGCATCCGTACCCCGTCGGATGCGCTGACCGGGCCGGTGGCCGAGGCGGCGATCCGTACCCTGAATGTGGATCTGCTCTTTCTCGGCGTGCACGGGATGAGCCCGCGCACCGGGTTCACCACCCCCAACCTGCTGGAGGCGGCGGTCAACAAGCGGTTGATCGGGGCGGCCCGGCACCTCGTGGTGCTGGCCGACCACACCAAGTGGGAGACGATCGGCATCGCCACCATCGCCCCACTGGCCGAGGCCGACCTGCTGATCACCGACGCCGGGCTGCCGGCGGACAGCCGCCGGCAGATCGGCGAACAGGTCGGCGAGCTGGTCGTCGTCGAGGTCGACTGACCGCCGTCGCGTCCCCGCCGACCTCGGTCACCGTTCGGGGTCGCACGGCCCGTCGTGGTCGGCCCGCGCCCGGCAGCGCCGCCGGTCCGCCATGATCCGGTCACAGAACACCCACCGTCGTACGTGCTGGGCGTCCTCGGCGGAGACGGTGGCCCCGGCCACCTCGACCCCCGGCACCAAGGCCAACGACCGCGCCAGCGCGTACGCGAAACGCAGCGCTTGGTCCTGGTCGGTGGCCGTGACGGGCAGGTGCAGCACGTGGCGGTGACCGTCGTCCCGGCCGGACGCCGGGTCATCGCTCAGCACGGGGGACGGTTGGCCTGGGCGCTGCGGCGGTCCCGCAGCAGCCGCTTGAGTCTGGTGTTCTCCCCGGTCAGCCGGGACACCTCCTGATGCAGGCTGGCCAACTCCAGGGCGACCCGGATCAGGAACCGGCGTACCTCCCGGGGATCGAGGCCCCGCCGGCCGAAGCCGGCGGTGGGGAACTGGTGGTCGCGGACCAGAAGCGGATGCAGCCGGGCCGGCAGGGTGCCGTCGTCGCGGATCATTCGTCGCCTCCTGATGGGTACGGGGTCGCGGGAACCCACGCCGCCGTGATAGGTATTCAGCAAGTCGGTCGGAGCCGGAACTCGGCTTCATGTTGAGACCCGACGAGATCCGGTATGCGGCTGCCATCCGCGAGGCCGTCTCTCGTCACCTTCTCGGCTGTTGGCACAGCCGCGGTTACTGCGCTTGCACCGGGCGTCCCCGGGGGCCGGTGATCACCCTCACCCGAAGGCCACGTTTCCAGTGGGCTGGAACTGGAGCAATGGTTCCTTCGCGGGCCTCGTCAACTTTTTCGAGAGGTGGATCATGCCGCACAAGCCGTTCATACGGACCCTGCGCGCGCAGTGGCTCGGCCAACAACTCCGCGCACTCCGAGAAGAACGCGGAATGACCTTGAAACTCGTCTCGGAGCACCTGCAACGCGACATGTCGGCGCTCGGCCGTTACGAGCGGGCGGACTGGCCGATCCGCAAGGGTGACGTCGTCGCACTGCTCGACCTCTACGGTTTCCACCACGCCGCCGAGCGGGCCCGCCTGCTGGCGCTGGCCGAGGACGTGTGGCGTACCGACCGCTGGGACGAGGACTACGGCGACGTCGTCGACTCGTCCTTCATCGAGTACCCGTGGCTGGAGGGCCGTGCCGACAAGGTGTGCTGCTTTCACATGACCCTCGTGCCGGGGCTGCTCCAGACCCGGGCCTACGCCGAGGCGGTGATCCGGAACGCGGCGGAACCGGAGGCGTCCGAGTCGATGATCAACCGCTGGGTCGAGCTGCGGCTCTCGCGGCAGGAAGTGCTCGCCAGGGAACGTCCCCTCACGATTCATGCCGTCATCGACGAGTCCGTCGTGCGTCGCCGGGTCGGTGGTGTCCAGGTTCTTCGGGACCAGCTCGCGCACCTGATGGAACTCCAGGCCCTGCCGCACGTCCGCATCCAGATCATGCCGTTCTCGGTTGCCCTCCACCAGGGACTCGACGGCACGTTCTGGATCTTCCATCTTCCCGAGCCGTATCCTGCGGTTGCCTACGTCGAATCCCTCGGCGGTCGGCTCTACATGGAGTCACCAAAAGCCGAGCGCTTTCTCCATGCGTACGATCGTCTGTCGAAGTCCGCACTCAGCAAAGATGAGTCGACCGCCCTGATGGGCGTCATTGCAGAGGAGTTGGCATGAACGAGGCTTTGCCTGAGGTCGCCTGGCACATCAGCACCAAGAGCGACAGCAACGGCGGGAGTTGTGTGGAAGCGGGGCCGTTGCTCGACGGCTCGGGTCGGGTGGCCGTGCGACACAGCAAGGCCCGAGACGCGGCGACGATCGTCTACACGGCTGACGAGTGGGCGGCCTTCGTCGGCGGAGTCAAGGACGGCGAGTTCGACTTCACCGACGCCTGAGCCTGGTGCAAGTGGGGCGACCTTGCCGGCGTGTTCGACCAACCCACCGACCCCGGGTGGACAAAAGACCGGAGTCTCCTGGAGAACATCGTCACCGATCGGCAGGCCGAGGTGAGAACGGGGAGTTCAGGGGGTCCGCCGGGTGGTGGTGACTGGCTTGATGCCGTAGTCGGCGAGCCAGCTGAGCAGATCGTCACGGTGGGCGTGGACGAGCGAGCCGCCGGTGAACCGGACGTCGTCGGTCACCTCGGCGACCACCTGCGGGGGTGGGAGGAAGGCGTGTGCCGCCTCGTCGGTGGTGAATTCGGCCTCAGCGAGGACCAGACCGTGCAGCGGTGGGTCGAAGACGTCGATGCCTAGCGGTGGGACGCTCAGGCGTGTCTTGCCCAGGGTCGCGGCCGGCAGGCGGGCGAGCAGTTCGAATTCGGCTGGGGACAGGTACATGTTCGTGATCAGTCCCTGGACGTGACCCGGCCGCTGGGCGGGTACTTTCTGGGTGAGCTTCAACTCGCAGGCTCCGCTGGCAAGGCTCTCGTCCCGCCGTAGGCGAAGCCGGGTGCCATCCAGGTACCGGTCGGTGATGCGGCGGCCGGCGGTAACCGTGGCCGGCGGCGGTGGCCCGGCCAGCAGGAACCGTCTCTCCCGCTCGACCCGTGCGTACTTCCCGCCGCAGGCGGGCTCCTCTGGCATCGCGTCTTTCTGCGACGTCATGCCGCTGTCTCCCTGGGTGATTGCTTGCCTCGTCCTGCCACCGCAGGGCCCTGTCGGGGCCGCCGTTCATGCGGATACCGGTTCGGATGTGAGACGTTGTTTGCGGATGAGGTCCAGGAGGGCGATGTGGGTCTGGCTGTCGGCAGCCGCGACGAGTCCTCCGGCACCCGTGTGTAGCGGTTCGCCG
This sequence comes from Micromonospora sp. WMMD730, assembly GCF_049178955.1. NCBI lineage: Bacteria > Bacillati > Actinomycetota > Actinomycetes > Micromonosporales > Micromonosporaceae > Micromonospora > Micromonospora sp. WMMD730. The sequence continues at coordinate 5,308,811 of NZ_JBMHML010000002.1, read as the reverse complement.
TCGATTCCGGTGACGACGCAACCGGCTGCCTGGCACAGGGCGATTCCGGCGGTGAAGTGCACGCTGTCGCGTAGGTGGCCGTCCGTGACGTACGCGGCACGGCGTCCGGCGGCGACCCAGGCCACCGCCAGGGTGGTGGATACCACCCGGGGCCGGAACCGGTGGATGAAGTCGTCGTCGGCCAGCAGCCGGGCTGCCAGGAAGCTGTTCCTGTTCGGGAACGGCGGGTCGAGATTGACGTCGACCAGGTGGGACTCCGCCGACGGGACGAGTTGTGCGTCCGTCCCGCCGGTGCGCAGGTACGCGGCATCGCCGTCGGTCCAGAACACCTCGCCGGTGAACGGGTCCGCCGAGGCGGCCACGATGGTGGCGGTCCCGATCCGCAGGGCCACGTTGACCGAGACCAGCATGTTGCGTACGGCGAAGTTCAGTGTTCCGCACAGGGGATCGACCAGCCATGTGCGACCGTTGCCTGCCGGGCCGGTGCGTCCGCCCTCCTCGCCCAGCACGACGTCGTCCGGGCGCGCCGCGCGTAGGACATCGATGATGGCCTTCTCGGCATCGAGGTCGGCGATGGTGGCGAAATCGCCACCGACCTTGTCGAAACGTGCCAGGGCCGAACCGTAGTGGGAGCGTACGGTCGCGGCACCGGCCTGCGCCGCCTCGATGGCCAGGGCGTGGTCGCTGATCGACATGACTGAAGGGTAGTGTCGCCGAGCTGCGGGCGCGCACCGCGCGCCGGTAACGGTCGGTCAGGAACAGTGTCGGTTGCCCCGTGGTCACCCTCCGAGCGGCCTGATCCCGCACCTCAGAGGGCGTCGAAAACCGCCCCTACGGATTGCGCTCCCCTCGCTACGATGACGCCCTCGGCGTCGATAGCGACGCCGCCACGGGGGAGGGTACAAGTCCACATGAGACGCTTCAGGGCGGCCATACCGCTGACGATTCTTGCGGTTGTGGCAGCCATGGTGACCACCGGTTCTCCGGCCTCGGCCGCCGACTCGTTCGATGTGACGCTGAAGAGTTGGGCCTATCTCGACTCGCAGAACCCGGACGCGAAGGTCGTCGATGCGGCGGTGGCGCCGCCGGTCGGAACCTCCCGCGACGAGGCCGACCGGACGCACATCTACCGCTCCTACTTCACCTACGACCTGACCATGCTGAAGGGCACGGTCGTCCACAGCTCATACCTGTGGACGAACGAGAAGACGGTCGTCGACTGCTCCGTCCCGGCAACCATCGAGGTGTGGCGGACCCGCCCGGTCAAGAGCAACACCACCTGGCTGCGTCCGCCGGCCGAGATCGAGAAGCTGTTGACCGCCAAGCGGGGTGCCGGCGCTGCCTATTGCCCCGGCTACCTGGGCTTCGACATGGTTGCCACGCTCAACGCGGCGCTCAGCCGGGGTGAAAAGAGCATCACCCTGGAGTTCCGGGTCGCCGCCGATCAGGAAGGCGTCGGGTGGACCGGTCGTACCTTCGACAAGCCGGTGCTCAGTGTGACGGTGAACCACCCGCCCACGGTCACGGACCTCAAACTGAAGTACCCGGACCGGCCGTGCGGCACGCTGGCCAAGCCGTCGCCGGCAGCACGGAACACGGTCTTCTCAGCCACCCCCAGTGATGCGGACGAGGGCGACCACCCGACCGTGCTGTACGCGATCTGGCCGGTCGACCACCCCGACCAGCGTCGCGAATTCCACGACTACTACGGCACCGACCTGAGCCAGTACGCCGACGGTACGGTCCTCGCCTGGCAGGCGCAGGCCAGCGACTACTACGACCAGGGCCCATGGAGCAGGATCTGCTACCTGGTCATGGATCTGACCGCACCGGCCGATCCGCCGGAGGTGTCGTCGCGGACCTATCCCGAGGGTGACTCCCCGGGCGGTGGCACCGGCATCGAGGGAACGTTCCGTTTCGACGGGGCTGGCGACCGTGACGTGGTCGCGTTCACCTGGCGTGACTCCATGGGATATTCCGGCCAGGTTCCGGCCCGGCACCCGGGCGGCAGGGCGACCCTGAAGTACACCCCGAAGCTGCGGTTGATCACCGACCTCTATGTCGCGTCCGTCGACGCGGCGGGTAACCGGGGGCCCGAGAAGAACTACCGGTTCCGGGTCGCCGAGACGGCACCGCGCGTCGATGTCGTCGTGCAGGGCGTCGGCCTGCCGAGCACGATCACGTTCATCGCGTCGAAGCCCGAGACCACCGCGTTCGGGTACCAGCTCAAGGACGGCGCGGAGGTCCGTCTCCCGGCGGTCGACGGCAAGGCCACCGGCCCTGTCACGTTCACCACCACCGGCCTGATCGAGGTGGCTGTCCGGAGCTACGCCAACAACAAGCTGATCGGGCAGGAGACCCTGCAGGTCTGGGTCACCGATGCTCCCGGCGTCGAGTCGGCGGAGTTCAACCTGGACACCGACCAGGTCGCGGGCAAGGTCGGCTCGTTCCGGTTCACCCCGCACAGCAACGATGTCGTCGCCTACGAGTACAACCTCGACGACGAGTGGAAGACCGTTCCGGCAGCCGACGACGACACCGCCGTACTGCCGTGGACGGCGACGCCGGGCTGGCACTCGATGGTCGTCCGGTCGGTGCGGGCGGACGGTTCCACGTCGATGGAAGCGGACTATCAGTTCAACATCATCGACAACCGCCCGACCGCCTACGCCAACGAGTTGAGCATCTGGCCGCGCCGGGACGGCGTCGGCGTGCCGCTGAGCGTCGAGTTGCAGAGTCGACTGCCGAACCTGACCGGATTCGTCTACCGGTTCGACGGCGGCGCCGAGCAGACCGTGCCCACCGGGGGCGATCCGTACGCTCTCATCACGGTCACGCCGACGCACGCCGGCGACAACACCGTGGTCGTTCAGGCGCTGCTGTCGGACGGTTCGCGCTCGCCCGCCACCACCTACACGTTCGGCATCTGGTCCGGCCCCGTGGTCACGCAGACGCCGGAGGGCGACGGCACCGTCGGTCGGACCGTGACGTTCACTTTCCATCCGGGACTGCCGGACGTCGCCTCCTACCGCTACTCGTTCAACAGCGCCGACGAGGAGACCATCCAGGCCGGTCCCGACGGCACCGCGACGGTCACGTACACGCCGGGCTCGTGGGGCTACAACGACGTGCGGGTCACGAGCGTCGGCGCGGACGGCACCGAATCGGACCTGCGGATCGCGCCGTTCAGCGTTCGGGACAACAAGGTCGCCGTTTACAGCACCTACGACTGGTCACGTGTGGGGATCGGCTGGACCGGATACTTCTATTTCAGCACCCAACTGTTCGGCGAGGTGACCGAGTACCACTATCGGGTCAACGACGGTCCGGAGCAGATCCTGCCGGCGAGCGCCGACGGTACGGCGACACGGGTCGCGGTGCCGTTCGAACGCAACGGTACGAACACGCTGCACGTGCGGAGCTCGACGGCGGGCGGTGAACTCTCGCCCGTGACGGACTACGACTTCACGGTCGGCGATGCGCCCTACGTCGTGAGCGCCCAGTATCCGAGCGGTACCTGGTCTGGCGGTGCCGGTGTTCCCGGCACCTTCGAGTTCAGCGGCGGCACTGCGGGAATCGTGTCCTTCTCCTGGCAGATCGACGACGGCCCGTCGACGGACGTGCCGGCTGACAGCCAAGGGTGGGCGTCGATCACCTACACGCCCGCGCAGAACTTCGAGACGCACACCCTGTCGGTGACCGGCCACAAGGCGGACGGCACGGACACCGACACCACCCGCTACAACATCTACGTCTCCAACGGCACCTGACGCCGTACGAGGACAGATCTCGCAGGTGTGGGCGACGGCAACCTCTGATCCCCGGTGACGTGGGGCCCACCGCCGCAACGGTGGTGGGCCCCGCAGCCTCCATGGAAACAGCCTTCCGACGTCATCCTGTCCCGGTCTGGTGGAGGGCCCGACTCGCCTCGATGTGGGGGACGTGTTCGATGGCCCAGCCGGCGAGGGCCAGCGCGGGCGGGATGAGGCTCTTGCCGGTGGGGGTCAGCGCGTACTCCACCCGGGGCGGGACCTCCGCGTACGCCGTGCGGGACACCAGGCCGTCGTGCTCCAGGTGGCGCAGGGTGAGCGTCAACATGCGCTGGGAGATGCCGGGGATCTGCTGGTGCAGCTCGGTGAAGCGCAGTGCGCCCGCGTCGAGGGTCGCCACGATCAGCAACGTCCATTTGTTGCAGATCCGGTCCAGGATCGCCCGGATCGTCCGGCCGCCGTCGCCTCGGATCATGCAGGTGTGTTCGTACTGCGACATGACCACCCCCTGTGCCTTACGCACACCCGTGTGCCTTTTGTAAGCCCTCCGATACTGACACATGATGTGGCTAGTTCCTTCTCGTAACCATCGTGTTCACAGTTGGAGGCCCGTCATGACACTCGCCTACTGGATCGTCGCCGCCCTGCTGGCCGTCTTCTACCTCTACGCCGGGGGCAAGAAGGTCGCCCAGAGCCGGGAGCAGCTCCGGCCGATGATGGGCTGGGTCGACCGCGTACCCATGCCGTTGGTCCGGACCATCGGGGTGCTGGAGGTTCTCGGCGCGGCCGGCCTGGTCCTGCCGCCGCTGACCGGGATCGCACCCTGGCTCGCGGTCGCGGCGGCCGCCGGGTTCGTCCTGATCCAGGTCGGCGGCATCGCGGTGCACCTGTCCCGGGGTGAGACCCGCCAGATCGGGCTCAACATCGGTCTGCTGGTGACCGCCGCCGTCGCGATCTGGCTGGCCACCACCTGGGTCTGAGCCGCACGAGGGTCGTCCGGCCCGCCGACGCACCGCCCACACCGGGCAGAATGCCGGGATGGCAATCGACAGGTCCGGAAGACTGTGGCGCGGGGAGAACGTCGACGACCTCGCCGACTACCTCCGTTACTTCGCGGCCGGCGGCTACCCGGTCGCCACGGTGGTGGAGTCCCGGTGTGCCGGGTGCGACGGCCGTGCCTTCCGCGTCGACATCGACGAGGAGGAGGCGACCCGGCGGACCTGCCTCGCCTGCGGCGCGGTCGCCTTCATCGGCGACAGCGCCGACTACTGGGACGAGACCGGTCACGAGTCCTGCTCCTGCCCCTGCGGGGGTGAGCAGTTCGCCGTCGCGGTCGGCTACGCGCTCGGTGCCGACGGCGAGGTGCGCTGGATCAGCGTCGGCCTGCGGTGCCTCGACGACGGCACGCTCGGCGTCTACGCCGACACGAAGATCGACTACCTGCCGTCACGCCACCTCCTCGATCAGGCGTGAGGCGGGCGGCCGGTCGAGGGCGCGGAGCAGCGCCGGTAGGCCGCCGTGCACGAGGGGGAGGCCGCCCAGCTCGCTGAGCCCGACCCAGGCGAGGTCGTCATGCTCGTCGGGCGCGCGGTTGGTGGGGGAGCCGAGCCAGGCTCCGACGTGCCACACACCCACGCGTACGGCGTCCTCGCCGCTGCCGGACCGCAGCTCGCCCAGCCGGGAGCAGGACTCCGCAACGATCTCGACGCCGACCTCTTCGCACAGCTCACGGGCGAGGGCCTGGCGTTCGGACTCGCCCGCGTCGACGTGACCCCCGGGCAGATCCCACAGATCCGGGTACGCCAGGCGGGCCGGACTGCGGTGCACCAGCAGGACCGCGTCATTCACCACGAGCGCTCCGCAGACGACTATGTGCATGCCGGGATCCGACCACACGGGTGGGACAACTCCTGGCCCTCGCAGCCGGTCGGGGTGGCGTAGTCGGATCGAGGGCGGTCAGCGGGTCCGAACCGTCCAGGCGGGCTGCTGCGGCTCGTCGTTGTGCACGACGATGTCAGCGTGATCGGTCGGACGGACCGTGGTGAAGTAGAACTCCTGGGAAGGTAGGTAACGCTCGCGCCAGCGCCGTTCGACCTCGGCCCGGGAGGATGCCCGGCGCTCGCGGACGACGGCACGCTCCACGGTCTTTTCCGGCGTGGCCGACACGAAGACGCGTAGCTCCCACCGATCAATCAGTTCCGGGCGCATGAGGAAGACGCCGTCGAAAACCAGCACGGCGTCGGTGGCGGCAGTCGTCACCCACGGGGACAGTGCGGTGTCGGTGGTGCCGTCGTAGACGGCGGGTCGGAAGCGCCGGTCTCCACCCGGACCGAGCGGATCGAGCAGAACCCGGTTCAGCGCCTCGCGGTCGTGGGCGTCGAAGTAGCAGCCTTCGGCCGAGTACTCGCCGCGTGGGTAGCGCTGTGCCCGAGGGAAGAGGAAGTCGTCGATCGTGGCGCGGATGACATCGCGGCCACGTTCGCGCAGGACGACTGCCAGTTCGTCGGCGAGCATGGTTTTGCCGGCGGCGGGCGGCCCGTCCACGGCAACCCGCGTCGGGTGCTTGACGGCGATGGTCCCGACCGCATCAGCCAGACGGCCGAGCAACTCGTCGCGGGTGCCCTGGTCCATATCCCCGCCCTGTCCCCACCGCTCGGCGTGGAACCCGATGACCGTTCCCGGTGCCAGCCCAGCCCATCGCCGACAAGCTGACTGGCGCACCTTGTGACTTTATCGTCGTGAATGCCGGGTCGTGGTCGGGCCCGGTCGGACGAAATTCGGTGTCGTCGGCGTCGTGACGCCCGGTATACCGGGCAGATGCGTGAAGAGGTGCTTCCCGGCGGTAACACCACGGGTGCCGTGTTGATCGATGGTGTCGTACACAAGCGGGCGTCGCGGTGGACGACCACCGTGCACGCGGTGCTGCGGCATCTGGAGGATGCCGGGTTCGACGCCGCCCCCCGCGTCCTCGGCTTCGACGACCGGGGCCGCGAGATGCTCAGCTATCTGCCGGGGGAGACGATCGGCGGCCGGGATCCCTGGCCCGACTGGGCGAGGGCCGACGCGATGCTGGTCCAGGTCGGCCGGTGGCTGCGCCGGGTCCACGACCTGACCGCCGACTTCACCCCGCCGCCGGACGAGTGCTGGTTCGTCGGCCGCACGATGGGCGCCGGGCTGGTCGTCGGGCACCAGGACGCCTCCCCCTACAACGCGGTGGTGGACGGTGACCGGCTGGTCGGGTTCTGCGACTGGGACACCGCCGGCCCGTCGTCGCGGGAGTGGGACCTGGCGTTCTCCGCGTTGACCTGGGTGCCGCTGGCCTCACCGCGCGACGGCAGCCCGTTGACCGACGACGACCTGCGCGAGCGGGCCCGCCGGCTGCGCCTGCTGCTCGACGCGTACGGCTATGAGGGTGACCGGGGTGGGTTCGCCGCCGCGGTGCCGCAGCGGGCCCGGCGGCAGGCGGAGGTGATCCGTCACCTGGCCGACGCCGGGGACGCTGCGGCGACCGCTCTGCTGCCCATCGCGGCACTGCTCGAACGGTCCGCGACCGACGTCGAAGCCCTTCCGGCGACCTTCTGGACGCGTTGACCGCTCTCGGGGGCGGGTGGGGTTGGCAGGATTGCAGCCGTCGGGGAGGGTGCACGCAAGACCAGTCAGCGGAAAGTCGGTTACAACGGCATGTGGGCCGAACCCGAAGCGGACCCCAGGTCCGGCGTCAGCCCCGTGGGCGCCCGTGGGGATCACCCGCAGCGACACTGGTGATCTCAGTGGTGGCGGAGCTGCGGTTACCGTGGTGAGAGGCGCGACGGGGAGGACCGGTGTGGCCGAGGGTTGCCTGGTGACGGTGTGCCGGGACTGTTGCTGCGGCAGCCGGACCAAGCATCCGACGGTCGATCACGACGCGCAGCTCGACGGTCTACGAGAGGCTCTGGAGCCGGATCATCGGGTGCGGACCAGTCTTTGCCTGGACGTGTGCGCGCAGTCCAACGTGATGGTGGTGCAGCCCAGTGCGGCCGCGCGGCGTCACGGTGCGCGGCCGGTCTGGTTCGGGCTTGTCGCCGACGACGCCGTGGTGGCTGATCTGGTCGCCTGGGTTCGGGCCGGTGGTCCGGGTGTGGCGGCGTTGCCGGCCGTGCTGGAGTTGTCGGTGATCACGTCGCCGGTGCTCACCGGTCGGTGAGGGCGGGCGGGGTCGGCGTAGCCGGCACAGCTGGTCCCCGGGGGCGGGCGGCGGCTGCGGCGACGGTGGCCAGCTCTTCACCGGAGAAGCCGGCGCGGCTCAGCACCGCCAGGGACTTGTTCGTCGCCAGTGTGCACAGCGCGAGTTCGGACGCCTCCCGCTCACCGGCCCCCGCCGTCAGCAACGCCTGCTCCAGCATCGCCCGCAGGCCGTCGATCACGGCGCGGACCATCGCCCGGCCCTCCTCGTCGAGGGCCGGGAACTGTGTGGCCGACACGGTGACCAGGCAACCGTCCGGCACCGTCGGGTCGGCGATGCGGTTCAGGGTGACCCGCAGGAAGGCGGCCACCACGGCGCCCGGGTCCGGGTGAGGGCCGCGCAGTGCCTGGTCGTACAGCGGGTGGTAAGTCTGCGTGTAGAGCTGGAGGCTGCTGCGGAACAGGGCGCTCTTGTCGCCGAAGGTGCCGTAGAGCGAGCTGCGGCCCAGGCCGGTGCCCTCGGTGAGGCGGTCGATGGAGGCCTCCGAGTAGCCCCAGCGCCAGAAGACGTGCATCGCACGTCGTAACGCCTCGTCCACGTCGAACTGCTTGCGGCCCGCCATAATCGTCAGCATACCCATCTTGTATCGATCGTTCCAAGATGAGTATGGTCGCCGGCATGACAACCTTGGATGCGCTGCGGCTGCCCGACGGCTTCACCGACGTCTTCTCCAGCCGGCTCGTCGAGCTGGACGGGCTGCGGCTGCACGCCGTCACCGGCGGGGACGGCCCACCGCTGCTACTGGTCGGCGGGTGGCCGCAGACCTGGTACGCCTGGCGTGAGGTGATGCCCGCCCTCGCCCGTACGCACACCGTCGTCGCCGTCGACCAGCGCGGGACCGGCCTCTCCGACAAGCCCGACGACGGGTACGACGCCGGCACGCTGGCCGCCGACCTCGTCGCCCTGATGGCCGCCCTCGGACACGACCGGTTCGACGTGGTCGGCCACGACATCGGCATGTGGACCGGCTACGCCCTCGCCGCCGACCACCCCGGGCGGGTGGGCCGGCTCGCCGTCGTCGACGCGATCATCCCCGGCCTCACGCCGACCCCGCCGTTCTTCAGCCCGGCCGAGGTCAGCCAGCGGTTCTGGCACTTCGGCTTCAACCGGCTCGACGATCTCAGCGAGGCGCTGGTCCGGGGCCGGGAGCGGCTGTTCTTCGGCTACCAGTTCGCCACGAAGGCCGCCACCCCGACCACCATCCCCGCGTACGCCGTCTACGTCTACGTCGACGCGATCGTCGCGGACCCGCGCGGGCTGCGGGCCAGCTTCGGCTACTACCGGGCGCTGGACGAGACGATCGCGCAGAACGAACAGCGGGCGAAGACCCGGCTGACGCTGCCGGTGCTCGCCATCGGCGGCGCGCTCTACAGTGGCGCGCTTGTCGCCCGGACGATGCGCCTGGCCGCCGACGACGTCACCGAGGCGGTCATCGACGACTGCGGCCACTACGCCGCCGAGGAGCAGCCGGCGCGGTTCACCGAGATCCTGACGGGCTTCCTCGGAGGCGGGTCGACGCCGGCCGTGTCGCAGGGCTGAGTCCGGCCCACCGGCCTGTCCGCCGGCTGGTCAGGGGCGGGCCCGCTGCGAGGTGACCGGGGTGGTGAAGAAGTCGGCGAGCGCGTCGACCAGGTGCTGCGGGGCCCGGTTGAGCGCGTCGTGACCGGCGCGCGGCACCACCAGCGTGCGGGCGTGCGGCAGCGCCCCGGCCAGCGCCTCGGTGATCGGCCGGTAGTAGGGCGGGCCGCTACCGCCGCAGGCCAGCAGCACCTCGGCGGTGATGCCGGCCCACCGCTGCGGCGGGCTGTCGTGGTGCTGGATCAGCGCGCTCTCGTCGAGGGTGGTCGGCAGCAGTTCGCCCATGCCGCGCCCGATCGGCGTACGCAGGAACAGCCGGCAGATGGCCACCTGGACGGCCAGTGGCAGGCGCGACGTGGCCGACTGGGTGTTGAGGCCGGCCCCGGTGATCGCCATGGCGCGGGCGATGTCGCCCGCATGTGCCGCCGCGCGGGCGGCGGGCACCCAGTCGAGCGGGAACAGGCCGTTGACCTGCACCGCCGGGTCGTAGAGGGCGAGCCGGTCGATCGGCAACCCCCGGGCGGTGGCGCGCAGGGCCACGAAGCCGCCGCCGCTGTGGCCGAGCACGTTGCCGACCCCGGTGGCGGTCAGCAGCGCGGCGAGGTCGTCGACGTCCTGCTCGCCGTCGTAGGGCTCGGCGCGGGCCGCCGCATCGTCCCGCCCGCGACGGTTGTAGAGGTGCACGGTGAACCGGTCGGCCAGCCGCAGGGCCAACCGGCGGTAGATGCCGATGGTGACGCCGCCGCCGTGCACCACGACGATGCCCGGCCCGCTGCCGGTGGAGTGGAGCACGATCTCGGCGTCGTCGGCCGCCGGTACCCGCTGCACGGTCCAGTGCTGTTCCATCTCGTCCTCCCCGACATCGAAACCGCGAACGGCGTTTGCAGTTTTAGAGTGTAGCGGTGACCTCACCCGACGAGCCAGCGCGTCCGCCGATCTGGTCCCGGCCCGCAAGGGGGCAGCGCGGTCCCGCGCCCTCGCACTCCCGGGACGAGATCGTGGCCGCCGCGATCGCGACGGCCGACGCCGACGGCATCGGCGCGGTCTCCATGCGGGCGGTCGCCGCCGCGCTGCACACCGGCGCCGGCTCGCTCTACCGCTACCTGTCCTCCCGCGACGACCTGCTCGACCTGATGGTCGACCGGGCCGCGGGGGAGCTGCGCCCCTACCCGGAAGCCGGCGACGACTGGCTCGACACCATGCTGCGCCTCGCCCGGCGGCAACTCGACCTCTACCGCCGGCACCCCTGGCTGGTGGAGATCCTGCCCCGGCCGACCGCCCCCGGCCCGCAGAGCCTGGCCTGGTTCGACCACTGCCTGGCCGTCCTGCGGCCGGTCCCGGCCGCGACCACCACCAAGTTCGAGGCGATCGCCATGATGACCGGGGTGACGTCGCTGTTCGCCCGGCAGGAGACCGCCGCGCCGCCGGTCGGCTTCGCCGGCACCGACCTGGCGGCCTACCCGAACCTGGTCGCCGCCATGACCGACCCGTCACCGTCCGCGCCCCGCGACCTCTTCGAAGCGACGGTACGCGGCGTCCTGCGCGGACTGCTCGTCGACGACGCCGGATAGGCCCGGACGCGCCTGATGGCGGCCCGACACCACAACCCTGCGCCCGCCCGGTCACGGGACTACGGTCCATGGGTGACCCCTGCGCAGGTGAAGACGCCGTCCGGGTCGCACCGACCCGGCCGGGTGGCGGGTCGGCCGTCCATGGCCGCGCTGGTGCTGTTGACCGGGGTGGGGCCGTTCGCCACCGACGCGTACATCGCGGCCCTGCCCGAACTGCGGCGCTCCCTGGACACCAGCGCCACCATGGCGCAGCTGACCCTGACCGCGTTCATCATCGGTGTGGCCGCCGGTCAGCTCCTGCTCGGCCCGGTCAGCGACAGCCGGGGCCGGCGCGGCATCGTCCTGGTGAGCACCGTGAGTTTCGCCCTGCTGTCGCTGCTCTGCGCCGCCGCCCCGACCGCCGGGGTGCTGGTGCTCGCCCGGCTCGGGCAGGGGATCGCGGCCGGCACCGGGGTGGCGCTCGGCCGGGCGATGGTGACCGACGCGTGGCAGGGCGGCCAGGCCGCCGCCCGGTTCGGCAGCATCGCCTCGGTGACGTTTCTCGGCCCGGTGCTGGCACCGGCGGTCGGCGGGGTGATCCTCGACCACGGCACCTGGCGTACCGTCTTCCTCGCCCTCACCGGGCTGGGGGCGGCGATGGCGGTGGCCGCGCTGGTCGGCCTGCCGGAGACGCTGCCCACGCACCGCCGGCACGACGGCGGCCCACGTGCGGCGCTGGCCCGGATGGCCGGGCTGCTGCGCGACCGGACGGTGCTCACCAACCTGATCGTGCTCTGCCTGGCCATCGCCGGGTTCTTCACCTACATCGGCGGCTCGGCGTTCGTCTTCCAGACCGCCTATCGGGTGGACGAGTCCCGCTACACCCTCATCTTCGCCACCAACGCCGCCGGCATGGCCGCCGCCGGGCTGCTGTTCCGGGTGCTGGTCAGGCGGCTCGGCGCCGGCCGGCTCCGGGCCGCCGGGCTCGCCGCGTCCACGGTGGCCACCCTCGTGCTGCTGGTCGTCGCCCTGGTCGACCGGCGGGCCGGGGGGCCGCTGGCCGTGCCGTGGACGCTGCTCGCCGTGGTGGTCGCCGGCATGGGCCTGACCCTGCCGGCCAGCACCGCGCTGGCCCAGGAGGCCGGCCGGCGTTCCGCCGGCACCACCGCGGCGCTCCAGGGTGGTCTGGGTTTCCTCGCCGGCGCGCTGGTCACGCCACTCACCGGTCTCCTCGGGTACGCCACCCTGCTGCCCATGGCCTCGGCCATGGCGGTCTTCTTCGTGGCGGCCTGCGTGGTGCTGGTGCTGCTGACCCGCCCCGGTGCGTCCTTTCAGGCACTTCACAGTCCTGGCGGTTAGGGTGCGCCGGGTAACCGTGCGTGCTCCACGGTGGAGTGCGCCGACCGTGAAGCGGGAGTTCCGATGGTCTTCAAGAAGATGCTGAGCGCGTTCGGGGTCGGCGGGCCCAGCGTCGACACCGTCCTGGCCAACCCGAACACCCGGCCCGGCCTGACCCTCGACGGCAACGTGAACCTGGTCGGCGGGGACGCCCCCGCCAACATCGAGCAGATCGGCATCGGCCTGGTCACCCGGGTCGAGATCGAGGGCGGCGACAGCGAGTACGCAGGCGTCATGGAGTTCCACCGGATGGTGGTCAGCGGCCCGCTCCAGCTCGCCCCCAAGCAGCAGCTCGCCATCCCGTTCCAGTTCCCGGTGCCGTGGGAGACCCCGATCACCGACGTCTACGGCCAGCGCCTGCACGGCATGACCATGGGGCTGCGGACCGAGCTGGCGATCGCCCGCGCCGTCGACAAGAGCGACCTCGACCAGGTCAACGTGCACCCGCTGCCGGTGCACGAGCACATCCTCGGCGCGTTCCAACAGCTCGGGTTCCGGTTCAAGCACGCCGACCTGGAGCGGGGCCACATTCGGGGCTCGCAGCAGACGCTGCCGTTCTACCAGGAGATCGAGTTCTTCGCCGCACCCCAGTACGCGCAGGCCATCTCCGAGGTGGAGCTGACCTTCGTGACCAGCCCGCACGGCGTCGAGGTGGTGCTGGAGTGCGACAAGCGGGGCGGTTTCCTCAGCTCCGGGCACGACGTGTTCGGCAGGTACACCGTGTCCCACGGCGACGTCGACCGCGTCGACTGGGTCCGGGTCGTCGACGGCTGGCTGCGCGAGACCACCGCCACGTACGGCAACCTGCGCGCCTCCTCCGGCTTCGGCGCCCCCACCCACGGCTACCCCATGCACGGCCACGGCCACGGTCACCACGGCCGGGGGCCGGGGATGGGCGGCGTGGTGGCCGGCGCGGCGCTCGGTGTCGCCGGTGGACTCGTCGCCGGTGAACTGCTCGACGACGCCTTCGAGGGCGACGACGGCGGCGACTTCGGCGACGACGAGTGAGCTGAGACCGCGCCCGACGTCGGCGGGCCGCCGTGCGGCGGCCGACGCGGACCAGCGATGGCCCCCCGGGAGTAGTCCCGGGGGGCCATCGTGCTCAGCAGCTCACGCTGCTCGGGTCAGCCGTGTCAGCGACGACCCTTGCGCTCCGCGCCGGAACGCCGCGCCGAACCCGCCTTCGCCAGGCCCCGGCTCACCAGGTAGGCGCCGGTCAGGGCGGTCAGGAACCACCACGCCTGCGTCGGGTTGTTGATGTTCAGGCCGTTCGTGGTGGTGCCACGCCAGAAGGCGGAGATCACCACGACCGCGACGGCGGCGGCGTAGACCCAGAACTCGGTGGTCAGGAACGACTGCTTGGTCTCCGTACCCGGAGACGGCATCGCTTCCCGGTGCCCGTCGTGCATCATCGGCATCTGCCGGGTCTGGTCGTTCATCATGGCGTTGCGCTGGGCGGTGTCCTGCATCGGCCGGTTCATGGGCCTGGTGGATGCAGCCTGCGTGCTCATCTGGTCCTCCTCAGGATTTGATGAGTACCTGCACTCCCTCGCCCCGCTACCGCGGTCGGCCACGGCACGGTTCACCTGCTGTGGCGGGGGCACCCTGGGTCTACCCCCCGACCCGGAGCAGGTAACACCGGCCTCCGGCCGAAAATTCGCCGCCCGCCGGGTCCGCAGCCCGGTGCCCCGACCGTGGTACGCGCCGCCCCGGCCGGCAAAGAGCGGTGGTGTCGGCTGGCAAAGGGCGGTGGTGTTTGGTGGTCGGGCCCCCGGGCACGCAGTGGGTTCCACCGACACCCTGTGAGGTGAGGAACGTGCGCGACGACAGGATGCGGGAGTCCACCCGCCAGGCCGAGGAACGGCTCACCGCCGGGGCGTACGGTCCCGGCGCCCTCGACGAGGTGACCGTGCCCCAGATCGACGTGACCCGGGCACTACAGGAGGACGACCCGGACGACGTGGCCGACGTGCCGGTCGACCCGGAGGTGCTGCGCGACGGCGGCCCCACCCGGGGTCAGGGCGCGGTCACCACCACCGGAGGCACCGCCGGGCCGGCCAGCGTCCGGCGGGTGGCCCGGCAACCCGAACGGCATCCGGGCACGGTCGCCCCGACCACCACCGGCGACGCCACCACCGGTGGCCTGAGCACCCCGACCGGTGGCCCGGTCAGCGACCAGTCCGCCAGCGCCGTCGAGATCGGCGACTTCTCCGACGACTGACGCCGGCCGCCGCCGACGCCCCGGCGGCCGGGTCGGAGGGGCCCGCCCCCCGACCCGGCCGCGCGGCGGTCAGCCGGCCGGGCGCAGCACGCCCAGGCGTCGGGTGGCGCGGGTCAACGCGACGTAGAGGTCGCTGCGGCCCCGGGGCGACTCGGCGACGATCCCGTCCGGGTCGACCACCAGCACCGAGTCGAACTCCAGCCCCTTGGCCTGGCCGACGGTGAGCAGCACCACCCGGCTCTCCAACTCGGGCTGCTCGCCCACGGCCACCTCGGGCATCGCGGCCAGCACGACGCCCGCCAACTCGTCGGCCCGCCCGGCCGGCACGATCACCCCGAGCCGGCCCCCGCCGTCGCCGGGGTGGCCGTCCCCGTCGCCACCGGCCAGGTCGGCGGCCTCCGCCCGGGCCGCCGCGACCAGTTCCGCGCCGAGCCGGTCCGCCGTGACCGTCCGGTCCCACGGCTTCACGCCGCTGTGGCGTACCGAGCGGGGCGGGCGCAGCTCCGGGTCGATCCCGGCGAGCACCTCGGCGGCCACCGCCATGATCTCGGCCGGGGTGCGGTAGCTGACGGTCAGCTCCTCCAACCGCCAGCGCCGCGCCACGTACGGCTCCAACGCCTCGCCCCAGGACGGGGTGCCGGCCAGCGCCCCGGTCTGCGCCACGTCCCCGACGATCGTCATCGACCGGCTCGGGCAGCGGCGCATCAGCAGCCGCCAGGCCATCGGGGTCAACTCCTGCGCCTCGTCCACGATCACGTGCCCGAACGCCCACCGCCGGTCGGCGGCGGCCCGCTGCGCGGTGGTCAGCCGGTCGGTCTCCTCCTGCCGCTCCAGCAGCCGATCGGCGTCGATCAGGTCGGTGACGCCGAGGATCTCACCGCCTTCGGCCTCGTCCTCGACGTCGATCGAACGGGAACCCCTGGCGATCTCCAGCACGCCCTCGGCGTACTCGCGTTGGAAGGACCTGATGCGTTCCCGGCGGGCGGCGGCGGCCCGCTCGTCCTCGCCGAGCAGCTCGGCGGCCTCGTCGAGCAGCGGCACGTCGGCCGGCGTCCAGCCACCGCCGGGTGCGCGGTGCAGCAGGGCACGCTCGTCGTCGGTGAGCATCGGCGCGGCGGCCGCGATCCGCTCGGGCGCGGCGTACAGGTCGGCGAGCAGCCGTTGCGGGGTGAGCACCGGCCACAGCTCGTCCAGGACGGCGGTGATCTCCGGTTCCTCGCGCAGCTCCCGACGGATCTCGGCCCGGTCCGCCTCCTCCAGCAGGTTGTCCCCGCCGAGCGGGTCCGCCCCGATCCGTTCGGCGACCTGGTCGGCGAGGGCGTGCACGATCTCGATGTCGAACAGGGCGCGGGCCAGGTTGTGCGGTCGGTCGGTACGCCGGACCCGGTCGCGGGCCTGGCGTACCGTCTCCGGGTCCAGTCGCAGCACCTCCCGCTGGGGCAGTTCGATCTCGATCGGCTCGTCCGGCACCCACTGCCGGTCCCGGACGGCGGCGGCGAGCACCTCGGCCAGCACCGCCCGGCCCTTGAGGGCGGCGGTCCGGGCCGGTTCGGCGCGCCGGGCGGTGACCCCGGGGAACAGGTCGCCGGGGGTGCTGAGCAGCACACCCGTCTCGGCCAGCGTCGGCAGCACCTGCGAGATGTAGCGCAGGAACGTCGCGTTCGGCCCGACCAGCAGCACGCCCCGGGTGGAGAGCTGCTGCCGGTGGGTGTAGAGCAGGTACGCGGCGCGGTGCAGCGCGACCGCCGTCTTGCCGGTGCCGGGGCCGCCCTGCACGACCAGCACGCCGGGCAGGTCGGCCCGGATGATCCGGTCCTGTTCGGCCTGGATGGTCTCCACGATGTCCCGCATCCGGCCGGTCCGGCCGGCGCTGAGCGCGGCGAGCAGCGACGCCTCACCGGTCAGTTCCTCGTGACCGGTGGGGGAGGCGGTCTCGATGTCCAGCACCTCGTCGTTGAGGCCGGTGACCTTCCGCTCGCGGGTGCGCAGGTGCCGCCGCATCCGGATGCCCTGCGGGTTGGCGGCGGTGGCGAGATAGAACGGCCGGGCGGCGGGGGCACGCCAGTCCATCAGCAGCGGGTCGTAGTCGCCGTCGGTGTCGAAGATGCCGATCCGGCCGATGTAGTGCCGGCTGCCGTCGGCCCCGTCGAGCCGGCCGAAGGCCAGCCCCTGCTCGACCGCCGAGAACTGCTCGACCTGGTCGGCGTACATCTGGACGGCGCTGTCGCGTTGGGAGCGGTCCTGCTGGGTGCCGCCGCCACCGGCGCGCAGCTCGCCGGTGAGCCGCCGGGCGGCCTGCTCGCGCATGGCGTCCAGCCGGCCGTAGAGCATCGAGACGTACTCCTGCTCGCAGCCGATCTCGTCGTCGTGTTGTCGCAGCTCGTCCGGGTGCGTTGACAAGCCGTCTCCTCGTCGCTTAGAATCACGCATGGAATGGCTCTTCAGCCGTTCCTTTTTGCATTTCGGGAACTGTTCAAGATACCGCCTGCGGCGGCCCCCCACCAAGCCTGCCGGACACGACTCCGAACCCACGCCGGACACGGCGACGGGGGCCCGCGCCGGCGCGAGCCGGCCCGGACCCCCGAGGGTCGTGACGTGCGGGATCAGCCCCGCGCGGCCTCGTACAGCCGCTCCGGCGTCACCAGGCCGGCGAGCACCCGCCCGTCGTCGGTGAGCAGCACGCTGAACAGCTTCCCGGCGAACAACCGGCCGCTGCCCCAGTCCCCGCTGACCTTCGGCAACCCGTTGAGCAGGTCGAGGGCCTGCGCCGCGCCGGGGCCGTCGGCCGGACCCGGCTTCGCCGCGTCACCGGCCGGCGTCCGCGCCACGTCCGCCGCGCCGGTCCGCGCCACCAGCACGGTGGTCCAGCCCGTCCCCACGGTACGCAGACCCGCGTCCTCGGCCCCCGGGCGCTGCGCGCCCGGCTTGCCGTCCTTGCGGTGCGGGCCGGCCTTCGACCCCGGCCGGCCGGTGGTCTCCTCGGACACCTTCACCCCGGGCGGCGGGTTGAACGTGAACTGGTCGGCGTCGGGGCGACGGTAGTCGACCTGGGTGAAGGCCACCTCGAACGCCGGCCGGTCGGCCCCGTCGGCGAGCACCTCGAACCGCAGCGGCACGTGCTCCGTCGCGTCGATGGCGATCCGCACCTGGTGCACCAGCGACGCCTCGTCACGCGGGGTGAGCACCAGTTCGTACGCGTCCCGCCCGGCGACCGTGGCCGACCGGCCGGTGGTCACCAGCGTGCTCGGGTCGACGGCGGCCAACGCCTGCTCGGCGGCGTCCTTCGGGGTGACCGGCAACGCGCCCTCCGCCGCCCGCCCGGTCGACTCCGGCAGCGTCCGGTGCGTCGCCGTGTTGGCCTTGCTGTCCCAGGTCCACACGTCCCGACCGGAACGGATGACGTCCCGCTCGCCCAGGGTGTCGAGCAACGCGACCCGCTGCCGGTCCGGCCCCGAGTACCAGACCCGCAGGGTGTGCGTGCCGGTGAGCAGCGCGGCGTCCCCGCCGGCCAGCCCGGCCAGCGGCGGCAGACCGAGGTCGGCCCGCTGCACCACCGTGCCGGACAACCCGTCCAGCCGGGCGGTCTGCAGGTCGACGAGGAGCTGGGCGGCGCTGCGCGGCGGCAGGGCCGGCTCGGCGTTCGCGGCGAACGTGCCGATCGCGGCACCCCCACCGACGACGGTGACCGCGGCGGCCAGCGGCACCAGCCACCGCAGGGTGGAACGGTTCTTCAGTACGGACATGAGCGCACCTCCTGCGACCATCCTGCCGGTTCGCTGCTGTGAGCCCGCTGAGGACGGCGTGCCGGTCCGTCGCGTCGAGGTGGCACGCTGGGACGATGCGGGTGCTGGTGGTGGAGGACGAGGCCCGGTTGGCGGCGGCGTTGCAACGTGGCCTCACAGCCGAGGGGTTCGTGGTGGACACGGCCGGCACCGGCCCGGCCGGGCTGGACGCCGCCCGGCACGGCGGCTACGACGCGATGATCCTCGACGTGATGCTTCCCGGCCTGTCCGGCTACGAGGTGGTCCGCCGGCTACGCGCCGACGAGCACTGGCTGCCGGTGCTGATGCTCTCCGCCAAGGACGGCGAGTACGACCAGGCCGACGGGCTGGACTGCGGAGCCGACGACTACCTCACCAAACCCTTCTCGTACGTGGTGCTGGTGGCCCGGCTGCGGGCGCTGCTGCGCCGCGGCGCACCGGAACGGCCGACCGTGCTCGCCGTCGGGGACCTGCGGCTGGACCCGGCCCGCCGCCGGGTCACCAAGGCCGACGCCGAGGTGGTGCTCACCGCCCGGGAGTTCGCGCTGCTGGAGTACCTGATCCGCCGCCCCGGCGAGGTGATCTCCAAGACCGAACTGCTCGACCACGTCTGGGACGCCAGCCTGCGGACCGCCCCGAACGCCGTCGAGGTGTACGTCGGCTACCTACGCCGCAAGATCGGCCGGGACCGGTTGGAGACCGTCCGGGGCGCCGGCTACCGGCTGATCCCGTGAGCCGGCTGCGCTGGTCGGCGCTCGGGCTGCGGGCCCGGCTGATGGTGCTCGGCGTGGCCGGCCTGTCGGTCGGGCTGGCCCTCGGCGGGGTGGTGCTGCTGGTGGCGCTCGGCTGGACGCTGCAACGCACCGTCGACGAGGAGGCGTTCCGCACCGCCGACGCGGTCGCCCGGCTGGCCGGGGAGAACGCGCTGCCCGATCCGCTGCCGGTGGCCGGTGGGCAGCTACGGGTCCAGGTGGTCGACTCCGCCGGGCGGATCCGGGCCGCCTCCATCGACGCCGACCGGCTGGTGCCGATGGTCCGCCCCGACCAGCTCACCGGCACCGGCCGGCAGCGCACCGTCGTGCCCGGCCAACGGCTCGGCTGGGAGGGGCCGGTACGCGTGGTGGCGGTACCCGCCCGGTCGGCGGGGGAGCCGGTGACCGTGCTGGTGGGCCGCTCCACGGTGGATGTCAGGCACGCCACCCAGGCCGCCCGTACGGTGCTGCTGGTCGCCTTCCCGCTGCTGGTGGGGCTGCTCGCGGTGGTCGCCTGGCGGGTGGTCGGGGCCACCCTGCGCCCGGTCGAGGCGCTACGCAGCGGGGCCGCCGAGATCACCGGGCGGGACGCGGCCGGCCGGCTGCCCGTACCCGCCTCCCAGGACGAGATCCACCGGCTGGCGGTCACCCTCAACGACATGCTGGACCGGTTGGCGGCGGCCCGCGCCCGGCAACGGTCGTTCCTCGCCGACGCGGCACACGAACTGCGCAGCCCGTTGACGAACATGCGTACCGAACTGGAGGTGGCCCAGCGCCTCGGCGACCGTACCGACTGGCCGGCGGTCGCCGCCGACCTGCTCACCGACACCGAACGGCTGGGCCGGCTCGTCGACGACCTGCTCCTGCTCGCCCGCCTCGACGAGGAGCCGGCACACCAGGTCGACCACCTCCGCGCGGCGGAGCCGGTGGAGCTTGGCGCACTGCTCACCGAGGTCGCCGCCCGCTGGCCCGGCCCGACCGCCGGGACGGGTCCCGCGGTGGCACCGGAGGTGACCGTCGTCGCGGCGGCGGGTGCGGTGTGGACCGTCGGTGTGCCCGACGAACTGCGGCGGGTCCTGGGGAACCTGGTCGACAACGCGGTCCGGCACGCCCGTACCCGGGTGGTACTGGCGGTCGCACCGGCGGCCGACGGGGCGTACCACCTGGTGACGGTGACCGACGACGGACCGGGAATCCCGGTCGCGGACCGGGAGCGGGTGTTCCGCCGGTTCGCCCGGCTGGACGAGGGTCGGGCCCGGGACGCGGGCGGTGCCGGACTCGGCCTGGCCATCGTGCGCGAGCTGGTACGTCGGGGCGGCGGCACCATCACCCTCGACGATGCGCACCCCGGCCTGACCGTCCGACTCCACCTACCGCTCCTACCCGACCCCGACTGACCCACCCCCCCACGCCACCCCCGCCAACCCCCCCCGCTCCCGCCCGGGCGCAGCGGCCCCCGCTCAATCGCAGCAGCCCGCCCCGGTGGTCCCGCTCGCCTCGGCGGTCCACCTACCCGCGGCACCCTGACTGCCCGCGCGCCCGCGTGCCCTGCCCCCGTGCGTCCGCGTGCCCCGCCTGCCCGCGGTGATCAAGAGGTTCGCGTCACTCCCACCTACCCGGGCTGACGCAAACCTCTTGATCACCCGACCGGGTGGGGTGGAGGGGGCGGTGATCAAGAGGTTTGCGTCAGGGATTTCGCTGGGGGTGACGCAAACCTCTTGATCAACATTGGTGAGCGGCGCGGGGCGGGGAGGGGCCGGGCGGGGAGGGGGTGGGACGGGGCGGGTGGGCAGGGGTGGGTCAGCGGCGGGTGGTGCAGACGCGTTTGGCTCGGGCCACCACGTCGGTGGACCAGACGACGGCGACGGTGAAGCAGTAGTTGGTGGTGCGGTCCAGGCCGTGTACGACGAAGTTGTCGGTGCCGGGTGGGAGGGTCTGGAAGGGGCGTGGGTCCTGCCCGGCCTGGGCGGCGGAGAGCACCACCGGGCCCTCGCTGCCGGCTGGGTACGTCCAGGTCAGGGTGATGCCGTCGGGTCGGTCCCGCAGCGTCACCCGCCCCGGTGGGGTGCCCGGCGAGGCGGGCGGGCCGGCGTTCGGCGTGGCGGCGGTCGGGGCGGCTTCGCTCGGAGCGGCGGGCGGTGGCGCGTCGGAGCCGCCCACCTGGGACACCCCGGCGATCACCGCGACCGCACCCAACAGCACCACGGCCACCCCGGCGGCCACCAGCGGTACGGCACCCGGGCGGCGGCGGGGCGGGGCGTGCCGGCGCGGCACCAGCACGGGCAGCAACCGTGACGGGTCCACCGGTGGCTCGGTGGGCGTGACCCGGCGTACCCCGGCCGCCTCCTCGTCCCGGCGGCTCTGCGACAGCGGCGGGGCGTAGGGGGTGTCCCGCCACCCGCCGGTCGTGGAACCGGTCGTCCCGGCCGTGGCCGGCTCGGGCGGCCAGTGTCCGTCGTCGTCGATCCGGCCCGACCCTGCCGGATACCCCGGCCCGCTAGGGTGACCAGGCCCGCTGGGGTGACCGGGCCCGCCGGAGTGACCGGGCCTGCCGAAATCACCCGGCCCGGCCGGATGACCCGCGCCCGCCGGATAGCCCGACTCGACCGGCCGGCCCGGCGTCGGGTGATCCGAGGTCGGACGAGCTGAGGTCGGATGACCGGAGGTCGGGTAGCCGCTGCCGCCCGGATAGCCGGTGTCGCCCCGGTAGCCGACGTCGCCCGGACCGTCGCCGGCCCGGTAGCCGTCCCCGCCGGGCTGGCCGTCCCAGGGGCCGTAGCCGCTGTCGGTGGGATAGCCGGTGCCGGCGGAATACCCGCCACCCGCCGCAGTACCGGCCGCGCCGAACCGGCCGGGCGCGTCGAACCGGTCAGGCGCGCCGAACCGGTCAGGGGGATCGAACCGGTCGGGGGCACCGTAGGGGTCGGCGTCCGGTGGGTAGCCGGTGTCGTCGGCGGGCATCCGCTGGCCGGGCACCGTCGGCGGGTACGGATCGTCGGGTGGCACCGGGCCGGCCGACCAGGCGGGCAGGTCGGGCGGACCCTCGGCGGGCGGCGGGGTGCGGGCGGCCGGCACCACGGGCGTACCGCGCTCGGGGGCGGGCTCGTCGTCGCAGACGTGGTCGGGGTCGGCGGCGGCGCGGGCCAGGGCGGCCACCTGACGGGCGAGCGGGTCGTCGGCGGCCAGGTGCTCACGGGCCAGCTCGCGGGCGAGGGCGAGGTTGTCGTGCGCCTCGTCGAACCGGCCGCAGTCGCGTTGCATGGCACCGAGTCGGGCGAGCATCTTGATGCCACTGGCGTGGCCGTCGCCGTACACCTCGCGGTGCAGCTCCCAGGCGTCCTGGAGGCGTTCGCGGGCCTCGGAGCACTGGCCCCGGGCATACTCCACGGTGGCCAGGTCGGCGTGCGCGGCGAGCACCCGCAGCGACTCGGGGCCGTCGTGGGCGGTCAGCTCCAGGATCACCTCGGAGTAGAGCCGGGCGGCGCGGGCGTCGCTGCCGACCCGGTGCAGCACCGCCGCCAGGGTGGCCGCCGCCGAGATCGTCCGCTGGTCGGAGATGCCGTACAAGCGGCTCGACGCCGCGTACGCGAAGGCGGCCCAGCCGCGCGCGGAGTGCGGTTCGCCGAGGGTGACCAGCAGCCGGGCCTGGAGCCCGGCGGCCTCGGCCAGCTCGGGGGAGGCGTGGTCGGGGCGGGGGTCCGCGTCGGTCAGCGCGTCGGCCAGCAGTCGCTGGGCACCGGCCAGGTCGCCGGCGGACACCAGGTGCTGCGCCTGGAGGGTCAGTTCACCGAAGCCGGAAGACACGCCCCATCGTGCTTGGCCGGCAACGGTTAGTACAACCCTTGCCGGTCGGCAACTTGGTCAAGAACCGGTCAGGTGGGCGACCAGCGTCTCGCTGATCCGGCGCAACTGGTCGACCTGGGCGGGACTGAGCGCGTCGAACAGGTGCCGGCGTACCCCCTCGACGTGGCCGGGGGCGGCGGCGGCGAGGGCCGCGAAACCGGCGTCGGTGAGCACGGCGACCTGCCCGCGCCGGTCGGTGGGGCAGTCCTCGCGGCGTACCCAGCCGGCGGTCTCCAGCCGGGCGACGGCGTGCGAGAGCCGGCTGCGCGAGGAGCCGGTGAGGTCGGCCAGCTCGCTCATCCGCAGCCGCCGGTCGGGCACCTCGGAGAGCCGGACCAGGATCTCGTAGTAGGCGTGCGGCATGCCGGCGTCGTGTTGCAGCTCGCGGTCGAGGGTGTCGGTCAGCGCCCGGGTGGCGGTCAGGAAGGCACGCCAGGTCTGCTGCTCGTCGGGGTCCAGCCAGCGGGTCATGACGACCATCATAGCCGGAATAGTTGAACGCTCAACAAAATCGCGCTAGCGTGGTGGACATGGGAATCCACCGCCTCAACCACGCCGTGCTCTACGTCTCCGACCTGCGTCGCAGCATCGACTTCTACCGCGACGTGCTGGGCTTCCGCCCGGTGCCGATGACCCCGGACGGGTTCCGGGGCGCGGCCTTCCTCCAGGCCCCCGACTCGACCAACGACCACGACCTCGGCCTGTTCGAGATCGGCACGAACGCCGGTCGATCGCAGGCCGGCCGGGCCACCGTCGGCCTCTACCACCTGGCCTGGGAGCTGGACACCCTCGACGAGCTGGCCGCCACCGCCCAGCGGCTGGCCGCCGCCGACGCCCTGGTCGGCACCTCCGACCACGGCACCACCAAGAGCCTCTACGGCCGTGACCCCGACGGGCTGGAGTTCGAGATCGTCTGGATCGTCCCGGCCGACCAGCTCGACGAGGACACCCTCGCCGCCCGCAAGCGGATCGGCCGGCTCGACCTCGACCGCGAACGGGCCCGCTACGGCGGGCAGACCCGGGGCGGGGTGGGGATCTCCGTCCCGGCCTGAACGGCCGTACGGTAGAACGACAGGATGTCGATCGACGCCGCCCTGGACGGACTGCTCGTCCGTCAGCTCGACCACTGGCTGCCGGGGGCCCTGTACCGCTCCCGGCGGGCCACCCTCGCGCTGGCGTACGCCGGTGATCCCGGCAGCGCCGAGGCGGCCCTACGGGTGGTGGCCGGCTTCGCCGACCGGCTCCGGGGCCGGCGGCTCACCGTGCTGGTGCTCGCCGACGGCGGTCCCGAGCTGCCCGCCCGGCTCGGCGTCGTCGAGGCCGGCCTGCCCGGCGACGTGGCCGTGCACGTGGTGCCCGGCGACCCGGCCCGGCTGCCGGTGGTGCTCAAGGCGGCCGGTGCGGCCGGCGCACCACTGCTCACCCTGCTCGACGGCGCGGCACCGACACCGGCGCTGCTGGCCGCCACGACCACCGGCCGCCCGGCCGAGGTGCTGCTCACCGGCACCGGCACCGACCTGCGGCCGGCCCTGACCGCCGCCGGGTTTCCTCTGGTCGCCGAGGTCGAGCTGGTTCCCGCCGACGGGACGCCGGCCCGCCTGGTCGCCTTCGGCACCGGCCTGGACAAGAGCCTGGAGGCGTTCAAGGACGCGCTCTGGGCCACCGACGCCGGCGGAGCCGACGGCCTCGCCGTCCGCTACCGGGACCCGGCCGGTGGCCTGCTCGACGTGGGGGCGGACCCGGTGACCGGACCGCTGCGCGACGAACTGCTCGCCGAGCTGACCCGCCACGGCCCGCGTACGGTGACGGAGCTGCGTCGGCACGCGCTGACCGCGACCGCCTACCGGGCCGGGGACGCCGGGCGGGCGCTGGCCGAGCTGCTGGACGCCGGCTTGGTCAGCCGGGACCCGGAGCACGGGCGGCTCGGCGGGGACGTGCTGATCAGCGCGGGCCCCGCCCCGGCCGCCCGGTCAACTGCCTGACCACGATGGACGCCCCGGTGGCGATCACCCCGATGCTGAACACCATCTGCACGCAGACGATCGCCTTGGCGAGCTGCCCCTGGGCGTGCACGTCCCCGTAGCCGACCGTGGTGAGGGTGGTCAGGGCGAAGTAGAGCGCGTCCAACCGGGTGTGCAGCCCGGAGAACTGCCCCGGTCCGCTGCCGGCCACCACGTAGTCGGCGACCGCGAACGCGAGCAGCCCCGCGACCAGCGCCACCACCAGCCGGCTCAACGAGCGGACCTCGTCCCCGCCGACCGGGGCGCGGCTCCCGAGCTGGCGGCCCACCTGACGGGTGACCAGGACGGTGACCACGCTGATCAACAGCAGGGTGCCGACCGCGCGCAGGGTCAGCCGCAGTCCGTTCGGATCGGGCTCCAACGGAATCAGGAAATAGCTGACCACCAGCAGGACGCAGGCCGCCAGAGTGTGCCGCCGCACCCGCGCCCAGTTTCCGTCGTCGCTCGCCATGCGGCGATTCTGCGCCGTCGGGACTGCCCCGATCCGGGGAACGCCGAACCCGGCCGGCGGCGGGCCGGGGCGTGGACGCCGAACGGGGTGCCGGTGGACCACCGGCACCCCGTTCGGCGCAAGGGCGTCACGCCCGGGACTTGTCCTGCTTCCAGGACAGCGGGCCCGGCAGGTCGACGCGGTGCGCCTTGGCCCGGGAGTTCCACGACCAGCGACCGATCTTGATGCTCCACGACGAGAAGCCGTTCTCGGTGAAGTTCAGGATGATCGGCCCGTACTTCTTGCGCTTACGGAACATCAGACCCATCGTGGCGCTCCCTTCGCGTTCCCTGTCATCGTTGCCGTCTCGGCCCGCTAGATGCCCGCATCCACGAAAACCGAAACCTGCTCCGGTCCAGGCTGGACGGTGTCGACCACGGCGGAACGATTCTGGCGTGCCGAACCGGTGGCGCGACCGTCAGCGCGGCTCCCACGCGTCGGGCAGGGTGGTCAGCTTGCGGACGTGCGTCGGGAGCCGTCCGCTGACCACCTCGGCGAGAGTCACCTCGTCGAGCACCTGCCGGACGGCGGCACGCACCGCCACCCAGAGCCGGGGGAGGTTCTCCGCCGAGCCCTCGTACCGGGTCTCCTCGGGACGCAGCCCGCGTACCCCGGCCAACGGGCCCTCGACGGCGCGCAGGATCGCCCCGACGGTGACCTCGCGCGGTGGTCGGGCCAGGGTGTAACCGCCCTCGGCGCCGCGCTGCGCGCGGACCACGCCGGCCCGACGCAGGTCAGCCAGGACCGCTTCGAGAAACTTGCGCGGCATGTCCTGCTCGCTGGCGATCGCCTGGGTGGAGAGCAGGGAGGGGTAGGCGGTGGCCAGGCTCAGGGCCGCTCGAACCGCATAGTCGCCGCGCGCGGAGATCTGCACCATGCCATCATGCCCGTCCGACGGGGTCAGCGGGGTCAGCGGGTCGCCGTGGTCGGACTATCCGCGCCGACGGGCGGTCCCGGGCGGCCCGGAACGCGCCCGGACTCACCCCCACCTCGCGGGTGAAGAACCGGCCGAAGTTCGTCGGCTCGGGGAAGCCGAGCTGCCGACCGATCCGGGCCACCGGCTCGTCGGTTGCGGCGAGCAGCCGACGGGCCTGGAGCGCGACCCGCTCGTCGACCACCTGTTTGGCGCTGCGCCCGGTCACCGCCAGACAGGCCCGGGTCAGGGTACGCACCGAGCAACCCAGCCGGGCCGCATAGTCCTCCACCCGCCTGGTGTGCGGGTACCCCGCCTCCACCTCCCGGCAGAACCGGCGGAACGTGGCCCGCTCGGTCCGCTGCGGGTCGGTGTCCTCGGGCGTCGCGCCGGAGTTGCGGACGCCGGGCAGCAGGGCGAGCCGGATCAGCAGCACCGCGAGCTGGTGCCGCAGCAGGGCGTGCGCGGCCGGGTCGGCGCGGTGCCGGCGGTGGTCCACCACGAGCTGGGAGACCTCGTTGATGACGGCGTCCTCGTCCGGGCCGGTGAGCTGGTGGTGCTGCGGCACGGCGGCAGGGTCGACGTCCAGGCCGCGCAGCGCGTCGGCGTGCCAGCGGAGCACGACCGCGTCGAGCCGCGCGGGGCAACGCAGCACCTGGCCGGGGACGGCCCGCAGCAGGGTGCCGGGGCGGCAGGGCAGCGCGCGGAAGTCCAGCTCGACGAAGCCGTGCCCGCCGGTGACCAGGGCGAGCAGATCGTGGTCGAGCAGGACCGGCCGGGGCGCGCCCGTGCCGGGGACGAGGTCGCCCAGCTCCAGGACGTCGATCTCGGGGCGGGGCAGGTCGGGACGGGTTGCCGGGGAGAGCTGACCGGAAGGGACCATCGTCGTCGACCGTAACCGGGGACGGCCGAGGTCGCATCCCGGCGACGGGACTCTGTCGCGCTTGCGGTGGAGGGGTGTCCCGCCGGGGTTGTCCGGCTGCCGGGGCCGGGCTACGTTACCGATCGGTAAGGACCGCGACGTGCGATGGGGTGCTCATGACGGATCTGTTCTCGGTCGACGGCAAGACGGTTCTGGTCACCGGCGGCTCCCGGGGGATCGGGCTGATGATCGCCCGGGGCTTCGTCCGGGCCGGGGCCACGGTCGTCATCTCGTCGCGCAAGGCCGACGTGTGCGAGGCGGTGGTCAAGGAGTTGTCGGCCGAGGGGCGGTGCGAGGCGATCCCCGCCGACCTCGGCGACGACGCGGGCGCCGAGGCTCTCGCCGCCGCCGTGCGCGAGCGGTACGACCGGCTCGACGTGCTGGTCAACAACGCGGGGGCGACCTGGGGCGCGCCGCTGGAGTCGTATCCGGGCAGCGCGTTCGACAAGCTCTGGGCGGTCAATGTGAAGGCGGTCTTCCGGCTCACCACCGCGCTGCTGCCGGCCCTACGGGCGGCGGCCGGCGACGACGACCCGGCCCGTGTGATCAACATCGGTTCGATCGACGGGCTCCGGGTGCCGACGATGGAGGTGTACGCGTACTCGGCCACCAAGGCCGCCGTGCACATGCTCACCCGTAGCCTCGCCCACCAGCTCGCCGCCGAGCGGATCACGGTCAACGCGATCGCCCCCGGCCCGTTCGAGAGCAAGATGATGGCCTTCGCCCTGGACGACCCCGCGACCCGGGCGGCGATCACGCAGCAGGTGCCGCTCGGCCGGATCGGCCGCCCCGACGACATGGCCGGCGCGGCGATCTTCCTGGCGTCGCGGGCCGGGGCGTACCTGACCGGCGCGGTGATCCCGGTGGACGGGGGCATCACCACGCACGGCTGACCGGCGGGCCCGACGGGCGGTGGTGTGACCGGGCGGCGTGGCGCGTACCCGGGCGGTGGACGGCCGGAGCCGCGCGGACTCGGCAGATCCGCGCGGCTCCGGGGCAGACTGGTCAGCGACCGGCGAGCAGCCGGGTCACCGCCGTGTCGACGTCCAGGTGCTCGGCCTCCCGGCCGCGCGGGACGACGACGTAGGTCCGGCGCAGGAAGCGCACCAGCACGCTGCGCGGGACCTCGAACAGGGCGTTGCCGTCCGGCGACGACAGGGCCAGCGCGACGAAGTCGCCGCGCGGGGTGGCCCAGGGCCAGACCCGCACGTCGCCGATGCCCGCCGGCTCGTCGAGGCCGGTCACCAGCAGTTCGCGGGCGAACGACCAGCTCACCGCCTCGCCGCCGGCCGATTCGGCATGGAACAGGACATGGACCGCATACGGGTCAGCAGGGTCGTAACGCAGGCTGGCACGCACCGGCAAGGCGGTGGCGTCAGGCGCGACGAGCCTTAGCGACGTCTCGACCTCTACGGTCGTCGGTCGGATGACACTCATGGACGTTCTCCCCCCGGCACCGCTGCGGAACGCGCGTGTCCCGCTTTTCCCATACTCAGGTGCTACTGCTGGCTACGCTCCGCCATACGCTGACTTCACCCAGTGGTGGGAAGGGGGTCCGAATCGCCGCGAGAATGTGAGAATTCTTGTAGGATTTCCGGTTCTGCCCAGTCGGGAGCCCGTCCGAAGTCGGGTGGTTCAGTCGTCGACTTACTCCGGTAACGTCCAGTGGTCTGCGCAAGTGACGGGCCGGGACGACACTGGGGGGTGAAATGGCCGCGAAGCGTTCCTCAATGGATGCGGTGAGTGGGGCCGAGTCACCGAAAGTAGGGGCCCGGGCAGCCAAAAGGCGGGGTGACAGGGTGCCGATCAAGCCACCGGACCGAGACGGTCGGGCGACCTCCGACGCCGGACGTGCCGGTCGCGTCGCTGGCACCGCCCGCAACTCCCGCGGCCGGGCCCGACCGGTCAACGGACGTGCCCGCGGTGGCGGGGGTCGATCCGGTCGGACCGCCCTCGCCGCCCGCCCCACCGGCTGGCGGTGGCGGCTGCGCACCACCCTCGACCTGATCCGGGCCAACCCCACCGGCCGCGTAGCCCTCAAGATATTCATCGCCGTCGCCGGGGCGATCGTGGTGACCGTCGGCATCGCCCTGATCCCGCTGCCCGGTCCCGGCTGGCTGATCGTCATCGCCGGCCTCGCCATCTGGGCCGTCGAGTTCCACTGGGCCCGCCGGCTGCTCGGCTTCACCCGCCGCCACGTCCACGCCTGGACCCGGTGGGCCACCACCCGCTCCCTGCCCGTACGGCTCCTGCTCGGCTCCGTCGGCCTGGTCTTCGTCGCCGTGGTGCTCTGGCTCTCGCTCAAGTACAGCCTCGGCATCGACCTGGTCGCCCAACTGCTGCACCACCTCGCCACGACCTGACCGGCACCCCGGGTTTTTGGCTCCGCCGCACGATCGGGTAGAGTAAACGGCGCTGAGGGCGATTAGCTCAGTGGGAGAGCGCTTCGTTCACACCGAAGAGGTCGCTGGTTCGATACCAGCATCGCCCACCCTCGATATAGCAAGCTCAAGGCCCCTCGATTGAGGGGCCTTGAGTCGTTTCTGTCGATCAATGCTGGCCCGGAGGCAGCGAGAAGGTAGCGAACGATGCCAGCACCCGGAGGTCACGTTCGCCGGTGGAGTGCGTGTACCGGTTCGGGAGTGGTGGATGTCTGCTCGTGTCCCGTCACGGGGGGCGACGTCGTTGATCGGGACGCCGTCGGAGACGAGCCACGTCGCGTACGAGTGGCGTAGATCGTGGAACCGCAGCCCGATCGGAAGCCGGCCCGCTGTAGCGATGGCCTCCACACCCGGGCACGGAACGTGCCGTGGCGCTTGGGCGCGAAGGTCAGGTTCCAGCATCGGGATCGACGCTGCGGCGATGTTCGGTCAGCGCCTGAACGACGAAAGGTGGCAGCGGAACGGTCCGGCGGTGATCTTGTCACTTCGGATCACGGCTTGAGACTGACTTATCCGGAAGTTCTTTCAGCCACCCGAACGACGGCAGTGTCCGGTTGGCGACTCGGGCCACGATGGTGACGATGTGGCGGGTTGTATCGGCGGTCCACGATGGGTGGATGACGAGGGACAGTGGCGCGAGGCGACCCCGAAGCACCGCTATGAGCATTGACGATGCCACGGAGGCTGAGATCCCAGTGCTCGTCGCACTGGACGGTGTCTGCTTTCCGGCCGAGGAAGAGACCCAGAAACCCGCGGCTCCGGGGGAGATCGAGGAAGCTGTGCACCAGGGGCGCGTCCGAGTCGTACGCCTCGATGGCCAGATCGTCGGTTTCCTCCGGCGGGAAACGCCATCCGAGCACCACCTCTACATCGGCGCGTTGGGTGTGCGTCCCGATTGCCGCCGCCAGAAAATCGGGACCGCGCTCCTCGAGGATCTGCTCAATGCCGGATGGGCACCGGAGCGTCGCGACCTGCCGTCGGTGTCCACGGTCACGAGCCCGCAGAACCTGGCGATGCTCGGGCTCCTGCTATCCCGGGGCTTTGTGGTGCGCACGCTCATGCCGGACTACTTCGGCCTAGGGCAGGACAGGTTCTACTGCCAGTACAAGTCCCGGGTGGAGTACGTCGACCCCGATGACCGGTTCATCGTCCCGGTGAAGGGGGCTCTCCAGTGGTCCGCGTTACTCGCGTCGGAGTCGTACCAGATCACTGCTCTACTGTCGCTGCCCAGCGGACCCGCCTTCGAGATCTCACGCTTCGAGAAGGATGATCTCGGCGCGCTGCAGTCGGACGAGACCAACGCCAGCGTCGCCTTCGCCAGCGGCACCCTTGCCTCGATCACCTTCCTTTTGGGCCTCTCCTTTGCCTACGCCAGCTTCCCGGATGCGGTACGCGTTCTGTTGATGGGGGCGGCTCTGGCAACCACCTCTTCTCTGATCATCTATGCGAACACCTCGGGTGAACTGGCCCGGCTGCGCACCAACAGCTTCGGGCGGTACGCCAAATGGGGCAATGTGCTGTCCGAGTTCGGTGGTGTGTTCCCATTTCTGGTGTCCCTGCCGGTTACCTTCGCCGAGGTGACCTCGTCGCTGACCGCCGCACTGTTGGCGGCTCTGCTGTTCTCCGTGGCACTCGCCCTGTACGACCGGTCAGCCTTCTCGATCTCTGTCCGGTTCCACAGGAGCACGTGGACCCGGTTGCTGTCCCTGGTCACTGCGGCAGCCCCACTGGCCGGGGCTGCGGCGATCCGCCTCGCACCGTCCTGGCTCACCTGGGTCTGGACCGGGGCCGTCGCCCTCAGCCTCATCTCCCGGTCGTACATCTGCTTGGCGAAACGCGGAGATGAGGCCACATCCAGCGTTGTCGACCGTCTCTGGCAGATCCGGCGGTGAGCCGCGGGCTGATCCAGCTTCCATCGTCACGTGACCTGTCTGCGCTGGTAGTGGGACCGGCGGGCTCGGGCTGTTCGTCGCCACCTCGACCAGCGCAGGACATGGTCCGGCGGGAGCGCCACGGTGGGCACGAAGGCGTTTGAGGGGTAGGCGGATCTCGGCGGCGATCAATGCCATGATCGCCGGGCCAGGTCGGTCCGCGGCGAGGAAGGTCAGAGTGATGGACAGGTGCCGTCGTGTGCAGCAGAAGGGGGTGGGTGGCCAGTGCAGGTGTAAGGCCAGTTCATCAGTGGTGCGGCTGTGGGGTGTATCTGGGGCGGTCTTCGTTGACGTGCACGCGTCGGTCGCAACCGACGGCCAGGACGTAGCCGATCTCGCCGGTGATCCAGGTCGGCGCGGAGGCCAAGGTCGGTCGGAGTGGTTTGTCCTGGGTGCTCACGGAGCGCCCTTGTCGGCGGGCAGCACGTCCGATGGACAATGGGTGGTGCACTCAAGCTTGCAGGCGAGCCACCGAAGGTGACCCCTGACATCGATGGAGGCTCAGCCATGGCGATGACCCCGGCTGCTGATGGTAGCAAGCCGTTGACCTCGCCCGTATCGATTCAGAAACCGGGAACGGTCAATGCGGAAGTCGAGTGGGACGGGTTCGACCCGCAGACGTACATCCGACACAACTACGCGGAGTTGCGGGACGACGATCGCGAGATCCTCCGCCGGACCAGGGACTTCTTCGCCGGAGCTGAGCTTTCCGACGCATGCTGTGTGGACGTGGGGTCGGGGGCGAATCTCTATCCGGCGCTGTCACTCCTGCCGTTCGCGCACACCATCGACCTGTGTGAGTGGTCGACATCGAACGTGCGCTGGTTGCGTCAGCAGGTCGACTCCTATGATGCGACGTGGGATCCGTACTGGCAGGTGTGTGCGGAGCATCCGACGTACGCGGCTCTGACCGAGCCGCGGCGGTGCCTGGCGAAGGTCGGCCGGGTGTCGCAGACCAGCGTCTTCGACCTGCCGACACACGCCTGGGATGCCGGCACGATGTTCTTCGTGGCGTGTTCCATCTCGGCCGATCGGGTGGAGGCCGAACGTGCCATCTCCCGGTTCCTCCAGGCGCTGCGGCCCGACTCGCCCTTTGCCGTGGCGGTCATGCTCGGCTCCACCGGCTACGACGTCGGTCGACATTCGTTCCCGGCCGTTGCACTGGCACGTTCCGAGGTGGTGGCCGATATCGCGACCGGTGCATACGACATGGACGTACACGAAGAACGTCCCCGGCCTCAGATACGTGACGGAGACGTGAGCATGCTGCTGGTCACGGGCCGTACCCGTGGATAGTGACGGTTTGTCATGGCCGCAGTGGGACGACGCCCCGGTGCGGACACCTGACTCATACTGGTAGCCGGCTCGCCCACACCCAAGATTCTGTCTCAGCTGACACGCGGCCTGCCCGCTAAGATGGAACTCGGCGACTGTGGACCTTCGCGCGCACGGCAACGACAGCGGTTCTGAGTCGGCGACTACAGCAGACGGCGGTGGATCATGCGGATACAGCCGCGCCAGGAGATCCTCGACATCTGGCGGGCCACGGTGCGCAGTTGTTGGGACAATGGTGAATGGCGCTGGGGCGGCCGGAGCGGCAGCAACTCGATCAGTGACGCGGAGCAGTTGCTGACCCTGCTGCTCCCCGCGGCCAAGGTTTCCGTGCTGTCGCTCGACGATCCGGACCGGGTCGACGACGACGTGGTCGAGGCACTTGGCTCGCTCGGCGGCGCGATCAGGATCCCTCGTCAGCTGGTCGGCGTGATGATCGACTATTTCCGCCGCTACACCGACGAGGCCGGCACGCCGATCTTCGCCGGTGGCAGCTACCTCACCCCGACGGAGGGCGGCCCACCGCTCACCGAGGAACAGCACTCGCTGGACATCGTCGACTCGTTCGCGGTGTCCGTCACGCTCACGCTGGCGACGATCGGTTTCGTCAAGGTCTACCGGAATGCCACCCAACGGCGTGATCTCCTCGCCCAGTTGGACGAGTTGGAGGCGATGGCCAACGTGCGGCTGACCGCGGCCATGGTCGGTCTGCTCCGCAGCTTCAGCACCTCCGTCTTCACCCCCACCGACCCGTATGGCCGTCGGCTGTGCGACATGGTCAACCAGGACGAGTTACCGCGCCGGGAAGTCGTGGACGCGTTGCGCGAACAGTTGCGGGACACGATGGCCAGCCTGCGCAGCGTGCTCCTCGGGTCGGGCCGGGTGACCGAAGACCTCGACAACAGCGAGATGCTCTTCGAGTGCGGCTGGTCCTGGGGGACCATCGCCGGAGCCGAGGAGGTCCCGACCAGCGAACCGATCGGCCGGCAGCGCCCCGGGTCCGCGGAGAACGCCCCCTGCCTCTACTTCACGGTCATCGCGATGGACGCCATCGAGGACCTGAACTCCGAACGCACCCGCCTGCTCGGCCTGCTCAACGAGGAACAGCAGCGGCTGTCCTGGGCGCTGCAACTGCGCTGGGAGTTGACCCGGACCTACTGGGCGACGGTGGCGACCTTCGGCAACCGGCGACGCTGGCCGATCGAGGACATCCCGTGGCGGACGACCGACGGCGACCGGTCCGACTACTACACGCTGCAGACGACGTCGCTGGCGGTCAAGGGTCTGCTCGCCGTGGGGCGCGGGGGCGACGAGGAGCTCGGCCGGATCGCCTCGGTGCTGGTGGAGCTGGCGCAGCGGGCGCGGATCACCCGCCGCGCGTCCCCCGGTGAGCAGGCTCTGCTGGTGCACGCGCCCGGCAAACAGGTGATCCTCAACGACCGTGAGTCGAGGCCGATCATGACGTGGAACGTCAACGAGTTCTCCACGGTGCTGCTCCAGCGGGCGGTAACCGTCGCCGGCCTGCTGAACAACGCCCGGCGGCGCAGCGAACTGCTCGAGTTGGCGGACGAGGTGTGGGACCACCTGCTGCTGCGGCGCATCCCGGACGGCCGGTACCGGGGCCTGTGGGACCATGCCGGCGGCGCGTTCCCGGGGCTGGCGCCGATGCCCGAGGCGCCCTCCTGGTACCTGACCGAGCGGGCGGTGCACGCGATGGTCAACGCCAGTCAGCTGCTCTCGGAACGGCCCTTCCCCCGGGCCGGCGGGCTCGCGGCGTACGCCCAGGATCTCGTCGACGAGGCCGAGTACCTGTTCGACCGGGAGATGATGCGCGGCACGTTCTCCGGTGTGGCGATGCAACGCAACATGCGCAGCATCCGGGCCAGCCTGCGCCGGGCCCAACTGCTGGTGGACGAGCGTCCGGGCACGGCGGCCGCCCTGGCGAACACGGTGTTGCTGCAGATCAACGACGTCACCACCGGTCAGCAGAAGGCCGGTGAGGGGATCTGATGCTGGTCTTCGTCACGTCCCCCAAGGGCGGTACCGGTCGGTCGGTGACCGCGGCGAACATCGCCTACCGCAGCGCGCTGGCCGGCAGGTCGACCTGCTACCTGGACTACGACTTCGGCTCGCCGACGGCGGGGATCACGTTCCAGATCCCGCAGGCCGTCAACGGGGTGGAGGGCTCGGGGCCCAGCCGCGGCGGCCTGCACCAGTACCTGCTTGGGCAGATTCCCTCGCCCGAGCGGCTGGACGTCTGGGGCACCTCCGAGCGGGCCAGCCTGCGCCAGCGGCCCGTCGGCTCGGGGTCCCTGGTGCTCCTGCCCGGCCAGCGCAACGGCAGCGAGTTCGGCTTCACCAGCGACATCGCCAAGCGTTGCGCCGAACTCTTCCTCCGCCTCGAGGAGGAGTTCGACCTGACCCTGGTGGACCTCAGCACCGGCCGGTCGTACGCCAGTCACATCGCCCTGGCCGCGACCGCCATCCCGTCCCTGCGTAAGGTCACCGCCCGCTGGCTGGTCTTCCACAGGTGGACCCCGCAACACGTCACGGCGGCGGCGGACCTCGCCTTCGAGGCGGGCGGGATTCTGGCCGTGGGTAAGGAGTACGGCCACGAGCCGGAACGGCTGCGGGAGTCGCTGCGGTTCGTCCGCACCGCGTTGATCGACGCCCGGGGCAGCGAGGTGGGCCATCTCGACCTCGCCCAACAGGCATTCCTGCGTAAGTGCGACGACGAGCTGTCGGAGCTGGCCCGACGTAAGGGGGTCGGCCGCACCACCCGACTGGGTTCGGTGCCGCTCGACCCGCTGTTGCAGTGGCGGGAGCAGCTCATCTCGGACCACGATGTGCAGACCAGGATCGCGAATGTGAGGACGGTGGACGCCTTCGTGGAGCTGACCGCGCGGCTGTTCGACGAGACCGCGTGGGACACCGTGTGACCGACCTGGACGTCACGTTCCAGGAGGCAGCCGCAGTGGCTCGTACGAAGGGCGTTGCGTACGCGCACCTGTCGGTGGAACTGGGGCACTTCTACGCTGAGGACTTCGGCGCGGAATGTCAGGAGCTGCGGGACAGGTTCGCCCGGATCGCCGAGTGGTCGGCGATCATCCCGGTGCTGGCGAGCCGGGGGCTGGCGGGGGGTCGCCAGCCCCGGGTCAGCACCTGCTTCATGGTGGACGACTACTTCTACCGGTTCGGCACCCCCCGCGAGGTGATCGGGCAGGTGCAGAGCGCGGCGGCGGCGCAGGGGCTGGTGCTCGACTACGTCGCCCGGGAGTCCAGCTTCGCCCGCCACGACGGCGTCGAGGTGGCCCAGATGGTCGTCGACGCGCTGGTGGTGGAGCCACCCCGGCACACCACCGGTAGCCGTCCCCCGTTGAGTGAGTCGGGTTGGTTGTCCAACGGCATGCGCTCACCCGGTCACGTCGACGCGCCGGCGATGACGCTGCCCCGGCCGTGGTCCCCGCCGGTGCAGTCAGGTGACCCCCGGCACTCCGTCTTCGTCGACGTCGAGCTGTGGTCCGGCGATTCGAGCAGCCGGGTGTGGTCGTGCGCCCTGCTCGCCTCGGTCTGGCAGATGGCCAGGCTGGGTGTGTTGCGTCGTCGCGGCGAGGTGCTGATGCAGCCGCACCGGCTCACCGGCGAGCTGCCCGACTCGTGGGATGCGCTACCGGCCGTCGTTCAGCTGAATCCGGCCGCCGCGCCGTTCTGCGCCTACCGCACGTTGACGCTGATGGACACCCAGTACCTGCCGGTGGAGTTGGCGGTACGGACGATTCTCGGCCAGCTGGCGGTGCCCCCGGCGATCGCGCAGCAGGTCACCAGCCGGGCGGGCGGCGAGGGCGTGCGGTTGCCCGGCGACCTGGTCGACCGGTTGAGTTACGTGTTCATCGGCGGGTGAGCGGTCAGTGCCCTGCCGCCCTGCTGGCCGGCCGGAACCAGGCTGGCGAGGTCACGCAGCAGGGTCAGGTTGGCCACGGCGATCTGGTCCCGGATCCAGGTGACCGACGAGTTCCACTGCCGGCTGAACCCCGGCACCTGTTCGAGCCGGTCCCAGATCGGTCGCAGCCGGGGGTTCACCCGGGCACCGGGCAGCCACAGGTGCAGCAGGTGCTCCAGCACCGGCCGCAGCCGCTCGATGTGTTCCTGGCCGGAGGCCGAGCGGGCGACGGCGGCCTCCACGAGGGAGGACAGCGTGGTCAACAGCCAGTCGTGCAGAGCAAGGTCCTCGCAGAGGGCGGCCACGGCGTCCGGCACGTCCTGGGGATCGAGCACCAGTTCGACCGTACGCAGCGTGGGGGATTCCACGGTGACCACGGCCGAGACCTCCCGCTCCGGCTGCGGCGACACCTGCGCGGCCCAGCGCAGCCGGGTACGCGCCGCGCGCAGCGGCGGACGCCGGTCCAGCAGGTCGGAGGTCTGCACATCGTCGAGGACCCGACCGGTGATCGCCTCCAGGTTCAGCACGTCGGCGTCGTCGCCGCGCAGGAATCCCGCGGTCAGATCCACGGCGTCCAGTCTGCCGACCGTCTCAAGGACGCCCGGGTTGGCCAGGTAGTGCGACCACGGCCGGCGTCGCTCACCGCCCGTCACCCGGATGACCGAGGAGGCCTGCACGATCCGGCCGCCGGTGACGATCGCCCGGGTGACGACCGCACCAACCCCGCGTAGCTGACGGCGGCGGGCGCTGGGCAGCCAGCAGTCCACCCCGGTGCGGACGTCGGGGGAGACCGCGTAGAGCGACGGACGGCGGGAGGTCAGCACCGCCTCTCCCTCGACCAGGCGGAGCACCTCGGAACTCTGCTCGTGGACCAGCGCCGTGCTGTGCTGCAGCAGGTTGGTGTGCACCTCACCGAGTGTGAGCATGACTTCCTCCACATCGCCGCATCCGTCCGCGCCGGCTCGCGGAATGCGTCCCTGGTGATTGACATGCGCCGCCGTGATCCGTGCCGGTTCCGGATGCGTGCCGGAGGAAGAGAAATCCCGGCAAAATGAGATCCGGCCTGCTCGGACCTGAATCCGTGCTGCCGACATCATAGGCCCGCCTCTGTGTGGGAATCCCATGTGCAGCACCACGCGGTGAGTGTCCGTCGGACATGAGCAGGGGACGGCGGCTGGTATTTTGAAGCAACGGTCGCCAGTCTCCCTCCCGGAGGGTGCCGTTCATGAAGGTCTACATTTCGGCCACCCAGAAGGACCTGCTGGAATATCGCTTGGCCGTGCACGCCGTGGCTCGTCGGCTATATATCGAGGACGTCGCCATGGAGGCGTACGGCGCTGACGTCCAGCCACCGCTGGAGCGCTGCCTGAGTAACGTCCGGGACTGTGACCTCTACCTCGGGCTCTTCGCCTGGCGGTACGGATTCCGGCCGCCCGGCCAGACGTCGTCCATCACCGAGCTGGAATACCGCGTCGCGCTCGCGGCCGGCAAGCCCTGCCTGGTCTTCCTGCTCGCCGAGGACGCACACTGGCCGGGCCACATGATGGACCGGGGCGCCGACGGTGACCGGATCGTCGATCTGCGCCGGGAGCTCCAGGAGCACCACCTGTGTGACTTCTTCTCCAGCGTGGACGACCTGACCGCCAAGGTGACGGCGGCGCTGACCGACGTGCTCAGCGGCCGGTCCCCGGTCCGCGGGCCGGCCGACCCGGGCACCCACCTGCCGGAGGAGATGCGGGTCCGCTACCACCGGAACCTGGCCCTGATGTACGAGGCGGTCCCGGTGAACGCCGTCTCACCCCGTCCCACCATCGGTTACCTGACCGTCGGGCTGCCGAAGGTGTTCGTGGAGCCCCGCGTGCACGAGGAAGCCCGCCCGGAGATGCCGCTGGCCTGGTGGCGCACGACCGGGGCCATGCCGGACGGTGACGACGCGGGGCTGCCCGGGGTGGTGGACCCGGAGGAGGTGGAGCGCCTGCGGGAGGAGTACGCGGCCA
Organism: Micromonospora sp. WMMD730; assembly: GCF_049178955.1. NCBI lineage: Bacteria > Bacillati > Actinomycetota > Actinomycetes > Micromonosporales > Micromonosporaceae > Micromonospora > Micromonospora sp. WMMD730. The sequence goes on along the minus strand of NZ_JBMHML010000002.1, from coordinate 5,269,729 downwards.
AGGACGCGTCGATGCTGTTCGACGTGGTGTGCGATCCCGCCCGGCGGATGATCGTGCTGCTGGGCGACGCCGGATCCGGAAAGTCCGCGGTCGCCCGCTACCTGGCGCTGGTGCTGGCCGGGGTCTGCGCCGAGCCCCGGCTGGCGGCGCTGGACGGCCACCTGCCCGTGCTGATCGAACTGCGGTCGTACGCCACGCACCGGGGAGACGGGCGGTGCGACGGCCTGCTGGACTACGTGGGCCACAGCCAGCAGATGGGCCTGCCCGGACTCGACCGGGGGGTGCTGGAGGCGTATCTGCGCCGGGGCGGCCGGGCGTTGTTCCTGTTCGACGGCCTCGACGAGGTGGTCGACCCCGCGCAGCGGGAGGAGGTGGCCGCGCAGATCGCCACCTTCGCCAACGAGTACCCGGGGGTGCTGACGGTGGTCACCTCCCGGGCGGCGGGACACCTGCGGCCGCCCTTCGCCAACGCCGGGTTCGACCATTTCACGATCGAGGATCTCGACGACGGGCAGATCGCCCGCTTCCTCGGCAACTGGTGCCGTTACGTGATGCCCACCGAAGCGGAGGCGGAACGGCAGCGGCGACAGCTACTCGACGTGGTGCGCAACTCCCGGGCGATGCACGAGATCGCCGGCAACCCACTGCTGCTGATCCTCATGGCCATCGTCGACCGGGGCCACCCGCTGCCCCGCAACAGACGACGACTGTACGCACACGTCACCGACGTCCTGATCTCCGAGTGGGACGTCACCAAACAATTGCGGGAGAGCCACGGCGAGGCGCCGGTGCTGGATCTGAAGGCAAAGCACCGGCTGCTGCGCCAGCTGGCATTCCGCATGCAGTTCCGGGAGTCCGGGCTGGCGGGGAACTGCATTGAATCCGACGAACTGGCACTCATCTTCCGGGACCACCTCGTCGCGTTCTACAGTTTCGGCAACGAGCGGGCACTCGCCATGGCCTACTCGATGATCGGCAAATTGCGCGAGCGGAGTTTCATCCTGGAGCGCTACGGCCTGCGGCTGTTCGGGTTCGTGCACCGGGCGTTCCTGGAGTTCTTCTGCGCCGAGGAGATCGTGGACGGAATTGAGCATGATCCGGGCTCCTGGGGCCCCGACCGGTTGCGTTCGCTGTTCCGCGACCACTGGGCCGATCCGTCCTGGCGGGAGGTGCTCCGGCTGGTGGCCGGCGCACTGCCCGTCCCGACCGCCAACGACCTGATCGTCCGGCTCGCCACCGAGGGAACCCGCCCCTGGCCGCCGCTGAACCTGACCGGTCCGCCCTGGAACCTGGTGCTCGCCGCGCAGTGCGTGGCGGAGGCCCCGCAACCCGCGGACCTGGCGGAGGCGGGCGAGACCGTCCTGCGCCAGGTCGTGCTGCTGATCGAGCACGGCATCTCCGCCGACGACCCCCAACTGGTCGACCTCACCGAGCACGAGCTGCTCTCCTCGATCCGGGCGCTGGGGCCGGACTGGCCCGGCCGGACGACCTTCCTGCACTGGTACCGCCGCCGTGGGATACGTACCAGTTGGCGCACCGGCTCCGCGTTCGCCACCCGGATCGCCGCCGCGCTCTCCACCGCCGACGAACGGCTTGAGGACCTCCTGCTTCTGGAGTTCGGGCAGGGCAGCGAGCGGCACGCCCACCTCACCCTGGTCGCCGGGCTCGCCGAGGCCGCCGCCCGGATGGACCCCACCGGTCGTCGACGGTACCGGGACCTCCTGCTCGCCCAGGCCCGCGCCGAGGTTTCCACCGCGGTCCGTCAGGCCGCGGTGCGGGCGCTGGTCACCCACTTCGGCGCCGACCCCGACCTGCCGGACGTGCTGCGTGGACTCGTCGACTCCGCCGACCTCGCGGTGCGCGCGCTGGTCGTACAGTCCCTCGGCGGTCGCACCGCACTGTCCGACGACGTCCGCCGGATGGTGGTCCGGGCCACCACGGATCCCGACGTCCCGGTACGCCGGGCCGCCGTCGGGGTGCTCACCGCGCGCCTGACCGAGGTGCCGGAGGCCGCCGGGACGCTGCGGCGGCTGCTCGACACCGACCCCGACCCGGGGGTGGCGCAGCGGGCACTGGAGGGCCTGCTGGCCCTGCCCGGGCAGGCCGGGTCGGCCCGCGCCGCCGCGCTGCTACGGGTGGACGGCGATGCCCCGGACGAGGTACGACGCTGCCTGCTGACCACCCTGCTGCCGGGTCCACCGGGCCCGGAGGACATGGACCTGCTGCTGAAGCTGGTCGGCTCGGACAGCTCCGCGCGGCTGCGCACGGCGGCGGTGCGGCTGCTGGCCGCCGGACCCGATCCGCAGGGACGGTGCCGGTCCCGGCTGGTCGAGCTGATCGAACAGGACGAGGAGCCGTCCGTGCGGGCTGCCGCCGTGACCGCGCTGATCGACCGGGACCGGGCCGAGGAGACCGGGTGGACCGTGGTGGCGACGGCGGCCCGGGAGGACGACGACGCGACGGTACGCCTCGCGGCGGTGCGCGCCCTGGTCGACGCGTACCCGGACCAGCGCACCGGGGAACTGCTGATGGCAAGCGCCCGACTCGACCCGACGGCGAGAGTCCGGCTGGCCGCCGTCGACCTGCTCACCGGGCGGCTGCCGATCGGCCACGCCACCCGTACCCTGCTGATCGGCCGGGCCTCCGAGGAGCGGGACGCGCTCGTCCGGTTGCGGGTCACCCGGAGCCTGGCGGCCCTCGCCGACCCGCCCGAGCCGACGGTGCGGGAGTGCCTGACCGAGCAGGTCAGCAGAGATCCCGATCCGACCGTGCTCCGCGCGGCGGCCGAGGCGCTCGCCCTGCACGACGGCTCCAACGACCTGCTGGAGACGCTGTGCCGGCGGGCGCGGCGGGACAGCTACGCCGGCATCCGGTTGGCCGCCGTGCAGACGCTCGGCCGGTACGGCGGCTCCGACACGGTGACCGACGTGCTGTTGGAGTGCGTCGACCTGGACACCGACCCGGCCGTGTTCGACGCGGCGGTGTGCTGCCTGACCGGGCAGAGCCCGACGTCCATGGCGGTGACGCTGCGGCTCATGCGTCGCCTGGCGGACCGGGACCCGGCGATCCGCGCGCGGGTCGCCGCCGCGCTCGGCGAGCACTGCGCCACCGATCCCGAGGTGCAGGTGCTGCTGATCGGTCTGGTCCGCGACGACGCGTCCCTGGAGGTCCGGCGTCGGGCGGCCGAACAGCTGGGTGCGAACCTGGCCGGCCGGGCGGAGGTGCCGGAACTGCTGCTGAGCCTGGTGGACGACGACGACTGGGAGATCCGCCGGACCGCGCTGCTCTCGTTGACACGGCACCACTGGGGGGACCCACGGACCCGGGAGCTGCTGGTGCGGCTCACCCACCGGGGGGAGGACGACAGCACCCGGCGGCTGGCCGGCCAACTGCTGGCCACCCTGCCCGGCACCAGGCCCGACGACTTCCTGTGACCGGCCCGCGCGCGGCGCTTCGCGACGGCTTCTGATCGACCCCGTCAAATACCATGGGCCCATGACGGACCCGGTCGTCGGCTCGCCCCGCCGGGCTGGCTGGTGGCTGCGAGGACTGTTCGGGATCATCGGACTGGCGGCGCTTGTTCTCGGCTACGTCGGCTTCGAGATCCTGCTTGCGACCCGACCGGACACCGTGCACGACCGGTTCGACGTGCTCTACTACGACCTGCAACTCTTCGTGTTCGGTGCCGAGCCGTTCCAGGACCCCGGCCCCTACCCGTGGCAGTTGCAGGTCGCCCGGTTCGCCGCACCGTTGTTCACTCTCCTCGCCGTGGCCGAGGCCGGCCGGCTGCTGCTGGCCGCCGAGAGCCGCCGCCTGCGCGCCCGACGGGCCCGTGGCCACGTCCTCGTCTGCGGTGACTCCCGGTTCGCCCACATGCTCGCCGACCGGCTCTTCGCCGACGGGGAACGCGTGGTCGTGGTGCGGCGCGTACCGTTCGGTCCGTTGGAGTACCGCCGCCGCGGGTATCTCGGCGTCATCGGTGATCCGACCAGCGCCGAGGTGCTACGCGGCGCGGGTCTGCCCCGGGCGCACACCATCTACGCCTGCGGTGACGACGACGACCGCAACCACGCCATCGCCAACACCGCCAGCCGGCTCGTCCGGGACGGACGGCAACCACCACGGGTCTACGTCCTGGTCAACGACTCCGAGATGTGCCTGTCCCTGCAGGCGCGGCGGCTCGGCGCGGCCGGATCCAGCCGGCTGCGGCTGGACTACTTCCACGTCGACGACGTCGCCGCCCGCGCGCTGTACCGGCACCACCCCCTGGCCGGCACGGCCGACCGACCCACCCGGCTGCTCATCGCCGGCACCGGCGGTTTCCGCCGCGCCCTGCTGACCGAAACCGCCCGGCACTGGCGGGCCTGCCGGGCGCAGGCACCTGCCGGCGTCGTCCTCCCACCGCTGCGGGTGGACCTCGTGGCCCCGGACGCCAGCGCCGAACGGGAGGTCGTGACGTCCCGCTACCCGTTCATGGGCGCCGTCTGCGAGCTGACCGCCTACGACGGGGACCTCGACGGTGTCGCGCTCGGCCGGCTGGGCTCCGGCCGATACGACCGGATCTACGTCTGCGCACCGGAAGAGAGCAGCGGCTTGCAGTTCGTGCTGGACTCGCCCGGGCTCTGGCAGGGCGTCGAGAGCTGCGTGTTCGTGCCGGTCTACCGGCAGGCGGCGTTGGCGGCGGCCTTCCACGGTGACTCCCGTCATGACCTGCTCGACGAGGTGCACGGCAAGCTCCGGCTGTATCCGGTGCTGACCCGGGCCTGCGACGCCCGGTTGATCGGCGACGACCTCACCGAGCGGCTGGCCCGCCTGATCCACGAGCGCTACCTCGATGCGCGGCGACGAGCCGGCCTGCGTCCCGGCGACACCCCGGCGATGGTCGACTGGTCGCGACTGCCCGAGTCGCTGCGGCGGGCCAACCGGGCCCACGTCCAGGACATCGCCGCCAAGCTGCTGAACCTCGGGTGCGTGGTCGCACCCCGGCGGGGCGGCACCGGTGACGTCTCCGCCGGGGAGGCCATCGACGACCGGATCGAGGTGCTCGCCCGGCTCGAACACGAACGGTGGTGCCGGGAACGGCGGGGGGACGGCTGGGCGTACGGCGAGTCCCGCGACGACGTCCAGCAGCGGCATCCCGCCCTGCGGCCGTGGGACGAACTTCCCGCCGAGGTCCAGGAACGCAACCGCGAGGAGATCCGGGCGCTGCCCGAGGTGCTGTCCGACAGCGGCTTCGAACTGATCCGGCTGGTGCCCGGGGTGCCCGCGCCGCGGAGAGGACCGGCGGATGTCGGCTGATGCCGGACCGGAGCGCATCGGCGTGACCGGGCACATTCACCTGACCCGCGACACGGAGGTGCTTGTCGCCGACGCGCTCCGGGCCGAACTGCACCGGATCGGCGACCGGCCGGTACGTGGCGTCACCTGCCTGGCCGGCGGCACGGACCAGATCTTCGCGCGCACGGTCCTGCAGCTTGGCGGCACGTACGAGGTGATACTGCCGGCCCGGGACTACCGGGACGCGGTCATCGCCCCCGGGCAGCGGGCCAGCTTCGACGAGTTGCTCGACCGGGCGGTGGCGGTCGTGCACACCGGTCACGACCGGTCGGGCACCGCCGCCTTCGTCGCCGCCAACCGGGAACTGGTCCGACGGGTGCAGCGGCTGGTGGCGGTCTGGGACGGCGAGCCGGGTTGCCACGCGGCGTCGACGGACCGGACCATCGAGCGGGCCCGGCGTCGGGGCATCCCGATCTCGGTCCTCTGGCCCGCCGGTGCCCGTCGGACGCAGCCCGGGGCGCACTGAACCGCGGGTTCACTGTCTGTCCAGTGCGGCGACCTATCCTCGCCGGCATGACATCGAAGCTGTTCGAATCACGGCGGCTGCTGGCCTCGGCCGTCGCCGCGGTCGGCGCGGTCGCCCTGGTCGTGGCGCCGACCACGCCCGCGGCGGCCTCCACCATCCGCGACGGGTGGGTGCAGCTCTGCCCGTGGGGCAACTACCGGGTGCACCTCGAGTACGTGGACCTCAACAACCACACCGTGCAGCTGGGCCCGGTCCTCGACCCGGGGGCCGACTGCTGGTGGGGGCCGGTGCCGACCGGCAGCGAGAGCACCCTGTTCTGGGTCATCGGCCACTTCAACACCAGCTCCGGAACCTTCGAGGTGATCGGCCCGAGCCGGCAGTACGAGACGTTCTACAACGGCGTCGACGGGATCGGTTTCGCCGCCGAGGGCACCACCGCCTCGGGTGGCCGCAAGGACGCGCACTACTACCGATACTGATCCACCCGGAACGGGGGAGACATCCATGGTCCGCGCTGTCCGCGTACTGCTGGGGTTGGTGCTCGTCGCGACGGTCGCGGTGCCTCCGCCGTCCGCGGCGCGGGCGGTGGCGGCACCGCCGGTCGGGGCGGCGTCGCTTTCGGCGGGGGTCGCCGGGGACGCGGACCTGACCGCCGGCAACCGGATCGGCGGGGTCGCCGGGCTGCCCGACTGGTCCCGGGTCGGCTATCTCGGCGGCCAGTCGTTGCCGTCGGACGCGGACCTGGCGGGCGGGTCCTGCACGATCGACGCGGCGCGGCTGGCCACCGAGTTCGGGGTCCGCGCCGACGACGCGGTGGACGACAGCGTCGGCCTCCAGTCGGCCATCGACCGGATCAAGGCGAACTGCTCGCCGTCGGGCAACCCGCACCGGCTCTCGTTGATCGGGTTGCCGGCCGGGCGGATCGACATCTCCCGGCAGATCTACGTCGACGCGAACTTCCTGGTGCTGCGGGGGCAGGGCGCCGGTAGCGGCGGGACCCGGGTCGTGTTCCGGCCGGACGTCAACACCCGGTACGACACGCTGACCGCCGACGGCAGCCGGTGGAACCAGGACACGATGACGTTCGGTTCGCCGCCGGACACCGGCACCGGGGGGTGGATCTGGCCCGGCCGTGCCCTGTTCAAGGTGCAGACCCGTGAGGTCGCCGACCGGTACGCCGACGAGTGGGCCGCCGCCCCCGCCAACCGCAAGGACCTGTTCGAGGGCTCGATCAACCAGCACTGGGCCTCCGGCCAGAAACTGGGTTCCGCGTCGACCGACCCGGGGTTCTCGGCCCGCGCCGGGCAGAACGTGATCCGCCTGGACGCCAAGGCGAAGATGGACGGCTTCCGGGTCGGCGGCTACGTCTGGGTCGGGGTCGCCAACAGCCTGCGCTTCTACGAACAGCAGGGGCTCGCGCCCGACGATCCGGGCACCCGCGAGAACCTGCACATGCGTCAGCAGATGTTCCGGGCGATCGCCGTGAACACCTCGGCGAAGACAGTCACGCTGGACCGCCCGCTGGAGTACGACGCACCGGTCGACTCCACCTCGGACGGCTCCGCGCCGATCGCCGGCAACGTCTACCCCAGCAAGATCACCCCGCTGCGGGCGGTGGAGGGGGTCGGCTTCGAGAATTTCGCCTTCTCCCAGGAGCTGGAGGGTCTGCCGAAGCTGCTCGGCGGCGTCTACCACCCCAGCCCGACCGACGCGGTGCACAACTACGGCAACCTGGCCCCCGAGTACGCCATGCACGGCATCGCGTTCAAGTGGGCCGCGAACAGCTGGGCGCGCGGGCTGGCCGGGTCGATGACCGGCTCGCACCCGATCGTCACCGAGGTCGCCCGCAACCTCCAGATCGAGCACAACACGTTCGACGGGGCGTGGAACAAGGGCAAGGGCGGCAACGGTTACCTGCGCGGCAGCCGGGTCTGGGACTCGCTGTGGGCGTACAACACCAGCCGGAACCTGCGGCACTTCACGTTCCAGTGGTCGGCCAGCGGCAACGTGGCGTTCGGCAACGACCTGGACTCCGACCTCAACCTGCACGGCGGCTGGGAACGCTACAACCTGTTCGAGGGCAACACCGTCCGCGTCCCGTACGAGCACCGGTCGGGAAGTTGCACCGCCAACTGCGGCGGCGAGGGCGGTGAGCTGGAGGACGGCACCTGGTTCCCGATCTGGTGGGCGGCGGCGGCAAAGGCGATCAAGTGGTCCGGGGCGTCCGGCCCGCAGAACGTCTTCCACCGCAACACGATGATCAAACAGTCCGTCCCGGGCGGCCCCTACCTGCCCTACGAGCCGTATTCCAGCGACAGCGGCGAGACGGAGGCGATCTACCAGTTCGGCTCCGACGCGGCGAACCCACGCGCGTTCACCCCGTTGAGCCAGGGCGGCGCGCCGATCAAGGACTGGTCCGGCCGGGAGACCGTGAACTACGCCGGCCAGGGCGTCGCGGTACGCGCCGGCGAGCGGTGGCCGTCGCTGTTCCTGCGTGACGTCGGCCAGCTCGAACCCCGCGACGGCAACCGGCGGACCGTCGTGACCTGGAACATGCAGGGGGCGGGTTCCAGCGCGGGCGGCACCTACGAGAACAAGTACGCGACAGTGCTGGGGTTCCTCAGCGCGGGGACGCTGGCGGTGGCGCTCCAGGAGGCCGGGTCGCCGCCCGCCGGCAGCGCGCACGAGATGGCGCGGCACGCCCAGCAGGTGTTCGCCAACAACGGCGTCTTCCCCCCGGTGTACGAGTACTACCTGGGCACCCTGCTCGGTGAACCCACCCGGCACCTGTACTGGCTGAACACGGACACCTCGACGCAGGGCCCGAACCGGGTCAACCTCGCCATCGCCACCGCGCAGCGCGCCGACCAGGTCGCCGTGGTCGCCGGGCAGGCGGGCGCCCGGCCGGCGCTCGGCGTACGGATCGGCGAGACGTTCTTCTTCACCGTGCACGGCTGGGCGGGCAACGGCAACGACATGCCGACCACGCTGGCGAACATCCGCACGTTCATCCAGAACAACCCCGGCGCGAACGGCACCTACGAGTGGGTCGTGCTCGGCGACTTCAACCGGGAGCCGCAGAACCTGCGCAACGCGCTACCGGTCAACCAGTTCGCCGTGATGGCCCCGGACGGCAACACCCATCCGACGACGGGCCCGACGAACACCCTGGACTACGCGGTGACCGACTTCGGCAACGGCGCGCCGACGCTCTTCCGGGCGCACACCGAGAACACGATCACCAACTCCGACCACCACCCGGTGACCTACGGCTTCGACCTGCGCGCCGCCGCGGAGGTGCCGCCGCTGGCCACCCCGACGATGCCCGGCCGGGCGCTGCTGCGCAACGCCGCCACCACCCGCGTCGCCGACGCCGAACCCAACGGCGGGCCACTGGTCGTGGACACCGCCTACGCCCCGTCGCGGGCCCAACAGTGGCGGCTGGACTGGGACAACGAGGTCCCCGGCTACCTGCGCCTGCAACGGGTCCGGGAGGGCAACTCGACCGACGACCGCTACCTGGGCCTGGCCGATGCCGCCCCGGACGCCCGCGCCGCGCTGGGCTGGTCACCGTCGCTGGCCCAGCTGTGGCGGCCGGTGTCCAACGGCGACGGCACGTACACCCTGCTCAACTACCTGACCGGGCAGGCGCTCACGGTGCTGCCGGGCGACTTCGTGCTGGCCGCCCGGGACGCTACCGACTCGCCGTACCAACGCTGGTTCCTCGCGTCCTCGACGGACCTCGAACTGCGGCGGGACATCCTGCCCGTCGTCGCGCCCGCCGGCACGGCGGCCGAGCTGGGGGTGGCCGACCCGGACGGCGTCGAGGGCCGGCCGGTGCAGCTGCTGCCCGCCACCACCGGCAGCCGGGAGTGGCAGCCGGTGCCGGCCGGGCAGCGCGGCGCCGACCGGTGCTTCTACCTGCTGTACGACGACGAGTACCTGACGTCCACCCCGGACGGTGGCCTTCCCCTGCCCGGCGCGCACGTGGTGCTGGACGGCTACGACCCGTACAGCCAGGGGCAGGTCTGGTGCGTGCACCAGGACACCGCCTCGATGACCATCTACAACAACACCGTCGTGCAGGGTCAACTCGTCCAGACCTACCTGACCGACCACGGCCTGCACGCGCACCTGAGCGTGGAGTCCGTGCCGGACACCGGGCGGGAGGGCTGGCGCTGGTGAGGTGACGCGGGGCGACGACCCCGCGACGGGCGTCCCGCGGGCCGGCCGGCACGACGTTCCCCGGCGTAAGCTGAAGGGCGTCGATGTCACCGACGGTCGGGGGTTACCGGGGCGTGGTGGGGCTGTCGTCGGGAGATGGCGTCGAGGGTGGGCACCGGACCCGGCCGCAGGGCGCGCTGCGATTACAGATCCTCGGCCCGCTGCGCGTGCGGCGGGGCGGCGTCGAGCTGGACCCGGGCCCCCGCCAGCGGGCCTACCTGCTGCTCCTGCTGCTGGCCCGCGCCGGGGAACCGGTCAGCACCACCGAGCTGATCGACCTCGTCTGGGGCGACGACGCCCCCGCGACCGCGGTCAACGTCATCCACAAGTACGTCGGTGCGCTGCGCCGCCTGCTGGAACCCGGGCTGCCACCCCGCGCGGCCGGCTCCTACCTGCACCGGCACGCGACCGGGTACCGCCTGTCAGCCACGGCGGAACTGCTCGACCTGATGGCGTTCCGGGGGCACGTCGGGGCCGCCGCCGCCCACCGGGCCCGGGGTCGGGACGCCGACGCCCTCGACGCGTACTGCCGGGCGCTCGCGCTGTGGCGGGGACCGGCCGGCGACGGGTACACGCACCGGCCCGGCGCGGTCGCCCTCTTCGCCGCGCTGGACGGGGAGTTCGCCGCCGCCGCCGTCGCCGCCGCAGACCTGGCCGTCGCGGCGGGGCAGCCCCACCAGGTGCTGGCCCCCCTACGGCTGGCGGCGACGATGACGCCCCTGCACGAGCCGGTGCAGGCGGGACTGGTCACCGCGTTGGCCGCCGCCGGCCAGCAGGCGCAGGCGCTGGCCGTGTTCCGGGCCGTCCGTGCCGACCTCGCCGAGCACCTGGGGGTCGACCCCGGCCCGGTGCTGGCCCAGGCATACCACCGCGCGCTCGGCCGGGCGTCACCGCCGGCGCCCGCCGGGCCGTCCGCGCCGCCGGCACCTGCCTTGCCGTCCGTGCCGCTAACCCCGGCCGGTGACGGCCTGGTGGGCCGGGACGGCGAGTTGGCGACCCTGCGGGACGCGACCACGGCGGCCTTCACCGGCGGCACCGCGCTGGTGCTCGTCCAGGGTGAACCCGGGGTCGGCAAGACCCGGCTGCTGCGGGAGGCCACCGCCGAGGCGGCGCGGCGCGGCGCGCTCGTCGTCTGGGGGCAGTGCCTCGACGGCGGGGGCGCGCCCTCGATGTGGCCGTGGGTCCAGGTCATCCGCGCCGTCCTCGACGCGACGCCCGGGGACGTCCCGGTCGGCCGGGAACTGGGCAGCCTGCTGGAGCCGCGCCGGGACATCGCCGCGCCGGTGCTGCCCGACAACGGATTCCCGTTCCGGCTCTTCGAACAGGTCGTCGCGATCGTCGCCGCGGCCTCGGCGCGGCGGCCGACGGTGCTCGCCCTCGACGACCTGCAGTGGGGTGACGACGCGTCTCTGCGCCTGATCAGCCACCTGGCGGCCCGGCTGCCCGGCGGCACCCTCCTGGTCGGCGCGCTGCGCGACCACGCCCCCACCCCCGGCTCCGTGCTGTCCCGGATGCTCGCCACGGTCAGCCGGCTCCCCGGTCACCAGCGGATCCGGCTGGGCAACCTCAACGAGACCGAGGTGGCCGAACTCGTCCGCCGGGAGACCGGCTCGACGCCCACCCCGGAGTCGACCCGTGGCATCCTCACCCGCACCGCCGGGAACCCGTTCTTCGTCCGGGAACTGTCCCGGCTGCTCACCGACCGGCCCCGGGGGTGCACCGGTGTCCCGGCCACCGTCCGGGACGTGGTCATCGACCGGATGTCCGGGCTGGACGCCGACAGCCGCGACCTGCTCCGGATCGCCGCGTCGATCGGCCGGGACGTGGAACTCGGGCTGCTCGCCCGCGTGGCCGGACTCGACCTCGACCGCTGCCTGGAACGGCTGGAACCGGTGCGGGCGCTCGGGATGCTCCACAGCCGCCCGGACGACCCGTTCTCGCTGCGGTTCTCCCATGACCTGGTCCGCGAGGCGGTGACCGCGACGACCCGGCCGGCCCAGGCGGGACAGCTGCACCTGCGGATCGCGGACGCGCTCGAACAGGGCGGTCCGGACGCCGAGACGGTGGTCGAGCGCCTCGCCCACCACCTGTGGTCCGCCGGCCTTCTCGCCGAACCGGCCCGTACGGCGCAGGCGTTGATCCGCGCGGGCCGGCACGCGGCGGGCAAGTCGGCGCTCGACGTCGCCGAGCGGTGGCTGCGCTCGGCGGTGCAGGTGGCGCGCGGCGCGGGACTGGCCGGGTGGGAGCTGTCCGCCCTCGCCCAGCTCACCGCCGTCCTCGGCATGCGGTCGATGTACGGCTCCTCGGTGACCGACCTGCTGGAACGGGCCGAACACCTGGCCCGGGACCTCGGCCGGGAGCGGGAGGCGGCCGGTTTCCTCTACTCCCGCTGGGCCGCCCTGGTCCAGGCGCTCGAACTCGACCGCAGCGCCCCGCTGGCCCGCCGGCTGCTGGAGTGGGGGCGGGAGTCCGCCGATCCGTGGGTGCTCGCCTGCGGCCTGCACGCCTGGGGCCTGCAACAGTGGGACTACGGGGAGATCGGTGAGGCGGTCCGCTGGCTCGAGCGGTCCCGGGGCATGATCTTCGACGTTCCGCGCCGGGACGAGGACCCCGTCCGGCACGACCTCCAGCTGCTGATGGCCGCGATGCTGGCCGAGGTCACCACCCTGCACGGCGCGGTGGCCGACGGCCGGGCCGTGCTCGACGGGCTGGAGGACCTGGCCGGCGACGACCCGTACACGCTCACGGTGTGGGCGTGCGCCGCCGCCCGGATAGCGGTGATCGTCGGTGATCCGGTGCTGGCGTTGCGCGCGTCCGGCCGGGGGATCGCCGTCGATCCCGGGTTCTCGTTCGTCTTCCTCGGCACCTACCAGCGGCTGGCCCGCTGCTGGGCGCTGGCGGTGACCGGTCGGGACCCGCTCGGCAACGCGGACCGGGCCCGGCGGCTCATCGCCGCGCACCTGCTCGACCCGCCCCGCTCGGACGTCGCCGCCTGGCACGGGCTCCTCGGCGAGATGCTCCTCGCCGGTGGCGCGGTCGACGCTGCCGCGAGCGCGCTCGACCAGGCCGACCACTATCTGGAGTCGTGCGGTCAGCGTCACCCGGAGGGACTGCTGCTCCTGCTGCGGGCCCGGCTGCTGCGGGCGCGGGGCGAGCCGGTCGAGGTCGTCCGGGCCGCCGCCGAGCGGGCCCGGACGGCGTCCGCCGAGCGGGGTGCGTTCCTGCACACCCGCCGGGCCGAGCGGTTCCTCGCCGAACTGGCGACCTGATCCACCGGGCCGGTGGCCGCCGACGGTGGCGGCCACCGGAGGGCGCGGCTTGACAATCGGCCCGGTCCGCAGTGGACGATGAGACGTGAGAATCCTCGTGGTGGGTGGTAGCGGTCTGATCGGCGCGCACGTCGTCGAGGTGCTGCGCGGGCGGGGACACCGGGTGACCACGGTGGCCCGTACCGCCCGGCCGGACGTCGACCACCTGCTCGACGTCGAGTCCGCCTCGGCCGACGACCTGCGACCGCTGCTCGCCGGCCACGACGGTGTCGTCCTCGCCACCCGGGCCGACGAACAGCGGGTGCTGCCCCGGCCGATCCACCCGCTGCTGCGCCGCGAACTCGTCGACCCGGTGGTACGCCTGCTCACCGCCGCCCGCGCCGAGGGCCTCACCCGGGCGGTCCTGACCGGGTCGTACTACACCTTCTTCGACCGGCGGCATCCGCAGTGGCGGCTGGCGGACCGGCACGTCTACATCAGGTGCCGGCGGGAACAGGCCGCCGAGGGACGCGCCGCCGCCGGCCCGCAGCTGCCGGTCACCGTGCTGGAGTTGCCGTTCGTCTTCGGCCGGGCCGGCGACCGGCTGCCCAACTGGGCCGGTCCGCTCGACCGGTGGGCGCGGTCCCGGGCGCCGCTGGCGGTCCCCGTCGGTGGAACGGCCACCGCCTCGGCGCGCAGCGTGGCCGAGGTCGCCGCCGACGCGCTCGAACAGGCCCGGGGCGAGGACGTCCCGGTCGCCGACGAGAACCTCACCTGGGCGGCCATGATGACCCGCATCGCCCACGCCGTCGGCCGGCCGCGCCGGGTCGGCCGCCTGCCCGCCCCCGCCGCCCGTGCCGCGCTGGGCTGCGGCGGACTGCTGCACGCTCTCGCGCGCCGGGAGGCGGGTCTCAACCCCACCCACCTCGCCGACCTGCTACTGGCCGAGTTGTTCGTCGAACCCACCACCGGCCGGTCGCTGGAACCGGCGTTGCGCGACACCTTCGCCCCCACCGGCTGACACCGCCGCCGGCGGGCGCCCCGGGACGCGACAGCCGGACGCAAGGTTCGCGTTAGGTCCGCCCGCGACGATCGGGCGTATGAGTGAGATCGGTCGCACGCTTCGGGTTCCGGACGCCAACCTGTACTACCAGATCTGCGGTTCCGGACCGGTGCTGCTGATACTCCAGGGCGGGGACGGGGACGCCGACCGGGCGGCCGGTCTGGTCGCGCAGCTCGCCGAGGCGTACACCGTGGTCACCTACGACCGGCGTGGCCTGTCGCGCAGCGTCATCGACCCCGACGACGGCCGCCCGGTGCCCGTGGAGACCCACGCCGACGACGTGCACCGGCTGCTGGCCGAGGTGACCTCGGAGCCGGCGGTGGTGTTCGGTTCGAGCATCGGTGGTCTCACCGGGCTGCACCTGGCCACCCGGCACCCGGAACAGGTCCGGGTGCTGGTCACGCACGAGCCGCCGATCCTCGACCTGCTGGCCGACGACCTGTGCCGCACGGTCAACGCCGGCCTCGACGAGGCGGAGGAGCTGCACCGGGGTGCCGGCGGCCTGCCGGCACTGCTGCGCCTGGGCGCGCTCAACGGCGTGGACTTCCGCCGGCTGGCGACCGAGCCGGGGGTCACCATGCCCCCGCCGCCCGACGAACGGCGGACCGCGAACATCGAGTTCTTCCTGTCCCGGGACCTGCCCGCGTTCCGGGAGTACCGGCTCGACATGGACGACCTGGACGCGATGAAGACCGGGCCGACGCGGGTCGTCCCGGCCGCCGGGCAGGACTCGCGCGGCGTGTGGGGATACGTCGCCGCCGAACGCCTCGCGGCCCACCTCGGGGTGGCGACCTCGGAGTTCCCCGGCGGGCACGCCGGGCTGACCACCCACCCCCGCGCCTTCGCCGCCCGGCTGCGCGAGGTGCTCTCCAGTTTCGGCGTGTGACGCTCGGGAGGCGGAACCATGACGACGATGGTGCACGACACGACGACGACCGGTGCGGCACCGGGGGAGACGCCGGTCCGGCGGCTCGACCGGGTGGTCATCCGCTTCGCGGGCGACTCGGGCGACGGGATGCAGCTCACCGGGGACCGGTTCACCTCGGAGACCGCCCAGCTCGGCAACGACATCGCGACACTGCCCAACTTCCCGGCCGAGATCCGGGCACCGGCCGGCACCCTGCCCGGCGTGTCGAGCTTCCAGCTCCACTTCTCCGCCGTCGACGCCCTCACCCCCGGCGACGCGCCCGACGTCCTGGTCGCGATGAATCCGGCCGCGCTGCGGGCGAACCTCGCCGACCTGCGTCGCGGTGCGGCGATCATCGTCGACACCGACGAGTTCACCGGACGCCAGCTGACGAAGGTCGGCTACCGGGCCAACCCGCTGGAGGACGGCTCGCTCGACGGGTACGAGGTCCATCCGGTGGCGCTGACCACACTGACCCTCGGCGCGCTCGCCGAGACGGGGGTGTCGAAGCGGGACGCCGCACGGGCCAGGAACATGTTCGCGCTCGGCCTGCTGAGCTGGATCTACGCCCGCCCGTTCGCATCGACCCTGCGGTTCCTGGAACGCAAGTTCGCCACCCGCCCGGAGTTGGCCGCCGCGAACGTCACCGCCTTCCGGGCCGGCTGGAACTACGGCGAGACCACCGAGGACTTCACCGTCCGGTACGAGGTCGCGCCGGCCCCGATGCCGCCCGGCAGGTACCGCAACATCACCGGCAACGCGGCGCTGGCGCTGGGGCTGGTGGCGGCCGGCGTCCGGTCGGAGCTGCCGGTGTTCCTCGGCGCGTACCCGATCACGCCCGCCTCGGACATCCTGCACGAGCTGTCGAAGCACAAGCGGTTCGGGGTGACCACCATGCAGGCCGAGGACGAGATCGCCGCGGTCGGGGCGGCCCTGGGCGCCTCCTACGGCGGGGCGTTGGGGGTGACCACCACCTCCGGGCCGGGGGTGGCGCTCAAGGGCGAGACGATCTCCCTGGCGGTCGCGCTGGAACTGCCGCTGGTCGTCATCGACGTGCAGCGGGCCGGCCCGTCGACCGGCATGCCGACCAAGACCGAGCAGGCAGACCTGGACATGGCGCTGTTCGGCCGCCACGGTGAGGCGCCGCTGGCGGTGATCGCCCCGGCGACGCCGGCGGACTGCTTCGCCGCGGCGATCGAGGCGGCCCGGATCGCCCTGACCTACCGCACCCCCGTCATCCTGCTGTCGGACAACTACGTGGCGAACGGCTCCGAGCCGTGGCTGCTGCCGGACGTGTCCCGGCTGCCCGACCTCCGGGTCAGCTTCGCCCGCGAGCCCAACGGCCCGGACGGCCGGTTCCTGCCGTACCTGCGGGACCCGCAGACGTTGGCCCGGCCGTGGGCGGTCCCGGGCACGCCGGGACTGGCGCACCGGATCGGCGGACTGGAGAAGGCCGACGGCACCGGCGACATCTCGTACGACCCGGCCAACCACGACCTCATGGTGCGTACCCGGGCGGCCCGGATCGCCTCGATCCCGGTGCCCGACGTCGAGGTGGAGGACCCGGACCCGGACACCCGGGTGCTGGTGCTCGGCTGGGGCTCGACGTACGGGCCGGTCACGGCCGCGTGCCGGGCGCTGCGCCGGCGCGGACACGCCGTGGCGCAGGCCCACCTGCGGCACCTGAACCCCCTGCCGGCGAACCTCGGCGACGTCCTGGCCCGCTACGACCGGGTGGTCGTCCCCGAGATGAACCTGGGGCAGCTCGCCCGGGTGCTGCGCGCCCGGTACCTGGTCGACGTGGTGTCCCACACCAAGGTCGAGGGTTCGCCGTTCACCACCGGCGAACTGGAGAACGCCTTCGAGAGG
Source organism: Micromonospora sp. WMMD730 (assembly GCF_049178955.1). NCBI lineage: Bacteria > Bacillati > Actinomycetota > Actinomycetes > Micromonosporales > Micromonosporaceae > Micromonospora > Micromonospora sp. WMMD730. The sequence continues at coordinate 5,252,615 of NZ_JBMHML010000002.1, read as the reverse complement.
GTGATCGGTGATGCCTGAGGTCGCCCTGTCGTTGACCGCCCGGGACTTCCGGTCCGACCAGGAGGTCCGCTGGTGCCCCGGCTGCGGTGACTACGCCATCCTCGCCGCGGTGCAGGGGTTCCTGCCGGAGCTGGGCATCCCGCGCGAGAACATCGTCTTCATCTCGGGCATCGGCTGCTCGTCGCGCTTCCCGTACTACCTGGACACCTACGGGATGCACTCGATCCACGGACGCGCGCCGGCCATCGCCACCGGCCTGTGCGTCAGCCGGCCCGACCTGTCGGTCTGGGTGGTCACCGGCGACGGCGACGCGCTGTCGATCGGCGGCAACCACCTCATCCACGCCCTGCGCCGCAACGTCAACCTCAAGATCCTGATGTTCAACAACCGGATCTACGGGCTGACCAAGGGGCAGTACTCGCCGACGTCCGAACTGGGCAAGACCACCAAGTCGACGCCGGTCGGTTCACCCGACACGCCCTTCAACCCGCTCTCGCTCGCGCTCGGCGCCGAGGCGAGCTTCGTCGCCCGTACCCTGGACGCCGACCGTCAGCACCTGCAGTCGGTGCTGCGGGCCGCCGCGGCCCACCGTGGCTCGGCGTTCGTCGAGATCTACCAGAACTGCAACATCTTCAACGACGGCGCCTTCGCGCCACTGAAGGACCCGGACGTCCGTGACGACCACCTGATCCGGCTCACCCACGGCGAGCCGATCCGGTTCGGCACGGACGGCCGGTTCTGCGTCACGCATCCGCCGGGCGGGTTCGGCCTCGCCGTCCGCCCCACCGCGCAGGTGCCGCCCGGCGAGATCGTGGTGCACGACGAGTCGGTCACCGACCCGGCGTACGCGTTCGCGCTGTCCCGGCTCTCCGGATCCGACCTGCGTACCACCCCGGTCGGCGTGTTCCGCGCCGTCGACCGGCCCTGCTACGACGACACCGTGCGCGCGCAGGTCGCGCACGCCACCCCGACCGGGCCCGGCGACCCGACGCGGATGCTCACCGATCTGCTCGACAGCGGCGACACCTGGACGATCGGCTGATCGCCGTGCACCGCAGACGACACGGACGGGGCCGAGGACGTTCCCGGCCCGTGCGGGCCGGTGACCGGCCCGGCGTCGTCACCGGCCGGGGCGTCGGCACCGGCGCTCCCCGACCCCACCGTTTCGCACAGCCCGTCGACAGCACAGAGCCGGAGGTATGGCCATGACCACGTCGCAGGTGAGGGTTCGTCTCGAGGGCGGCCCGAACGGTTTCCCCGACGACTTTCGGGCCCGGTTGGTCAACAGCCTGGAGCCGAAGATCAAAGTCCAGTACGGCTGCGGCTACGAGCACTTCGAGCGCACCGACGAGTCGCTGACGGCGGTCGACGGTGACGTCGTCATCTACCGCTGGACGGCGCAGACCCGTATCGCCGAGTGACCTTTCCCCCCACCCGCGGTGGCCGCCATCATCCCCCGGATGGCGGCCACCGCGCTGTTCGCACCCGAGCCGCCGGCCGGGCCCGGCGAGCCGCCGGCCCGGCCGGGTGAGCCGCTGCGCGACGGGGGCAGGCGGGGGGAGTGGGGTTCCGTATGGGCCGGGGTCCGCGTGGGCCGGCGGCCGCCTCCCCGGGGTTCCGCGCGTCCCGGTGACGTGCCCCGGACGCGACACTGGCACCGCCGGCGGGACGTGGCCGGCGGTGCCAGTGGGTTCCGCGCGTTCAGCTCACCAGGTGACGGGAAGGGAAGTTACGCCACCGGTGAGGGTGAAATCGCGGAACTCCAGCTCGGCTGGGGGGACAGCGAGCTGGAGATTGGGGAAGCGGACGAGCAGCGTCGCGAACAGGCACTGCAACTCGGCCCGCGCGAGGCTCGACCCGATGCAGAACCGGGGCCCGTGCCCGAACGCGATGTGCCGGTCGGAGTCACGGGTGATGTCGAAGCGGTCCGGGTCGACGAAGACGTCCGGGTCCCGGTTGGTGGCGGTGAAGGCGAGCAGGATGAGGTCACCGGCCGGCACGTCGGTGCCGCAGACCGTGATGTCCTGGTGTGCGTAGCGGGGCAGCACGTCCTGGGTGGACGGGGCGACCATGCGCAGCATCTCCTCGACCGCGGACGGCACCAGGCTCAGGTCGTTCTGCAGCTTCTCCCGCTGGTCGGGGTGGGTGAGCAGCAGCAGGGTGCCGAGGTCCAGCCGGGTGACCGTGGTCTCGTGGCCGGCGAACAGCAGGCCGGCACCCATCCGGGCGATCTCGTCGTCGCTGAGGTTCTCCTGCTCGGCGACCGCGAGCAGGTCGGAGAAGACGTCCTCGCCCGGCTCGGCGCGCTTGATGTCGATCAGCCGGTACATGTAGGCGACGAGCCGTTCCCAGGCGGCCTTCGCCGCGGCGGGGTCGTCGAGCGCGGTGGCGCCGGCCGAGTAGTGCCGGAACTCGGCGCGGTCCTCCGTCGGCACGCCCAGCAACTGGCAGATGACCAGCACCGGCAGCGGGAACGAGAGCGCCTCGTGGAAGTCGGCCGGCTGCGGGCTCGCCGCGAGATCGTCGAGCAGCTGGTCGACGATCTCCTGTACCTGGCCGCGCAGCTTCTCCACCCGGCGGGCGGCGAACGACGGCCCGATCAGCCGCCGGAACCGCTGCCGGGCGGCGACCTCCTTGTCCGGGGTGCCCAGCGGCCCGGTCAGCACGGCCGCGTTGGCGACCCGGGCCGCCTTCTCCGGCTCGGGGTGGGAGCGGCCCAGGCGCGGGTCGTTGAGCAGCGTCTTGACCTCCTCGTACCGGGTGACCAGCCACGCCTCGTCACCGGCCGAGGTACGCACCCGGACGATCGGTTGGGTGTCCCGCAGCTCGCGGAACAGCGGTGCGATGCCGTTGACGTCGAACTGGTCGCGCTCGAACGGCAGCGCGGGCAGGTCGACGACGGGCAGGTCGCTGGTGATTGTCATGGTGGATGCTCCTTAGTTGAGTGAGACCCGGTCGAGGCGCTGCCGCTGGGCCGCCCGTACGCCCTCGGCGAGCGCGATCGGCGTGGGGTTGGCGAAGATGTCGGACAGCGCGAGCCGGACCCGCAGCCGGGCCTCGACCTGCTGGACGAGCCGGGCGGCGAGCAACGAGTGCCCCCCGGCGGTGAAGAAGTTGGACCCGGCGTGCACGTCGGCATGGCCGAGCAGGTCCTGCCACAGGGTGATCAGCTCGTCGAGCACCGGGTCGCCGCTGGCCGCCGTCGGGCGTGCGGCCTCGCGCGCCCGACGCCTGCGGTCCTCGGCGAGCCGGCCCAGCGCGGGATAGTCGACCTTGTCGTTGCCGGTGGTGGGGAAGCCCGCCACGACGATGAACTCCTGCGGCACCGCGGCGTGCGGCAGCACCCCGATGGCGTGCCGCCAGAGGTCGTCGTGGACGGCGTCGTCCGGGTCGGGGCCGACGACGAACGCGACGAGCGTGCCGTCGGCGCCGCCGTGCACCAGCACCGCCGCCGCGTCGACCGCCGGATGCTCGCCGAGCACCGACTCGATCTCGCCCAGCTCGATCCGGTTGCCCCGCAGCTTCACCTGACGGTCCATCCGGCCGAGCACCTCGATGGTGCCGTCCGGCCGCCAGCGGGCCAGGTCCCCCGTGCGGTAGAACGGCCCGTACCGCTCGTGCCCGCCGAACCGTTCGGCGGTCAGCTCCGGGCGGCGGTGGTAGCCGATCGCCACCCCCTCACCGGCGATGCAGAGTTCGCCGTGCAGGCCCACCGGCAACTCGCGGCCCTCCGGGTCGGCGATGAAGACCTGCGTGTTCGCGATCGGTGCACCGACGTGGACGGGTCCGGTGAACGGGGCGGCGAGCAGCGCCGCGGTGGACCAGATGGTCGTCTCCGTGGGGCCGTAGACGTTGTGCAGTTCCCGACCGGCCCCGGCGAGCTGACGGGCCAGCCCGGCCGGCAGCGCCTCGCCGCCGCTGAGCAGCCGGACGTCGCGCAGGACGTCCCCCGCCTGCTCGGCCACCAGCCGCCAGGTCGTCGGCGTCGCCTGCACGACGTCGACCGGGTGCCGCCGCAGCACGTCCAGCAGCACCTGCCCGTCGGTGCGGGCGGCGTCCGGGGCGACCACCGTCGACCCGCCGGTGACCAGGGGCAGGAAGAGTTCCAGCGCCGAGATGTCGAAGCTGAACGTGGTCAGCCAGAGCGTCGCGGTGCGGGCGTCGGCGCGGAGCAGGTCGACGAAGTGCTCGATCAGGTTGGCCAGCGCCCGGTGGGTGATCCAGGTGCCCTTCGGGCGTCCGGTCGACCCGGAGGTGTAGATGAGGTAGGCCGGGTCGTCGCCGGCGGCGAGCCCGTCGGCGGGCGGGCCGACCGGTGCCGGGTCGACGTCGGCGACCTCCACCGGGTGCAGCACCACCCGGCCGGGCGCCTCCGGCACCGGCGTGCCCGGATCGGCGATCACCACCCCCGCGCCCGAGTCGTCGAGCTGGTAGACGATCCGCTGGTACGGGTGGGCCGGGTCGACCGGCAGGTAGGCGGCCCCGGCCAGCCAGGTGCCCAGGACCGCGCCGAGCAGTTCCGGACCCCGCCGGCCCAGCAGGGCGACCACCCCGCCCGGACCCACACCGGCCGCGCGCAGGGCCGCGCGGGTGCGGTCCGCCGCCGCCCAGATCTGGGCGTACGACACCGCGCGGTCGCCGTCGCGGACCGCGACCGCCGTCGGGGCCGCCGCGACCCGGTCGGCGATGGCCGCCAGCACCGAGGGGCTTCGCGCCGGACGGGTGGTCGCGTTCGCCGTGTCGATGGTGGCGAGGTCCGCCGGGGCGTGCAGCGGCAGCGCGTCGACCGGCTCCCCGCTGCGCTGACCGAGCGTCACCAGCAGTGCGTCGAACCGGGCCAGCATCGCGGTCACGTCCGCCCGCCCGAGGACCTCGGTGTAGAAGACCGCCCGCACGTCCAGCGCGCCGGCCGTCGAGACGACGAAGAACTCCAGGTCGAACTTGCTGAAACCGTTCTCCACGATGCGTCGCTCGGCCCGCAGCCCACCGAGGTCGTAGCTGGCCTGCCCCTCGTCCGGGACGTAGTTGAACAGGTGCTTGAAGACCGGGTTACGCCAGGAGCCGGCGGCCGGGCGGAACTGTGCCATCAGCGCCTCGACGGGCACCTCACGGTGGATGATCGAGGCGAGGAACACCCCCCGGGCCTCCCCGACCAGGTCGGCGAAGGTGACGCCCGGCGGGATGCGCAGCCGCAGCGGCAACGTGTTGATGTGGTAGCCGACGGCCCGGCTGCTCTCGGCGGTCCGCAGCGAGGCGGGCGCGCCCACGACGACGTCCCGGCCCGCACCGTGCCGGGACAGCAGCAGGCTGTACGCCGCGTACAGGATGACCGCCTCCGGCGCCCGCAGTTGGCGGGCGAGGGCACGTACCGCGTCGTACGCGGCGGCCGAGAGGCGGGCGGTGACCCGGTCGCCGGTGAGGGTCGGCTGGGCCACGTCCGGCCCCTCGCACCACAGGGCGAGCCCAGACGGGTCGAACCCGTGCAGCTGGTCGCGCCAGTAGGTGAGGCTGCGTTGGCTCGGTGCCGTCTCCACGCAGACCGGTGCCGGCTGCGCCAGTTCGGCGGGCGGCTCGGTGTCCTCCGAGACCGCGGTGTAGAGGGCCACCAGTTCCTCGGTCAGCACCACCGAGGACAGGGCGTCGAAGTTGAGGTGGTGCACGGCGAGGCAGAGCACGTCCCCGTCGGGGGTACGGAACCGTCCGGCGCGCAGCAGCGGGCTGCCGTCCATCGCGAACGGCCTGCCCACGTAGGCGGTGAGCAGCTCCTCCAGGTCGGCCCGTGCGACCTCGTGCTGGTCGAGCGCGACGGTGATCTCGGTCGGCCCGAGGACGTGCCGTAGCAGCCCCGCCGGGGTGTCGCGGAAGACCGTCCGCAGGGTGGCGTGCCGGGCCAGCAGCCGGGCGAGGGTCTCCTCCAGCTCCCAGTCGCCGAGTTCACCCTCGACGTCGAGGGCCACCGCCAGGTTGTTGACGCCGGAACCCGGGACGAGCTGGTCGAGCATCCACAGTGCCTCCTCCTTGCGGGTGGCGGCGGCCGGCCCGGTCACGACCGCGCTCCCCCGAGGACCCGGGTCCGGGCCAGCAGCTCCCGGGTGGTCGCGGCGACCGTGGCGTCGGCGAGCATGCCGGCGTGCCCGACCGAGAAGGTGATCTCGTCGCCGGCGAGGTTCGTCGGGGCCTGCGGGTTGATCGTCCGGTAGCCGTTGAGACCGCTGGTGGGGCTCGCCGAGGTGAGCACCGTGGCCCGGGACCACGCCGGCAGCGGGTCGAACTGGCCGGCGGCGCACAGGTAGCTGATGAAGGAGCGGAACAGGGTGACCACCTCGGCGGCGCTGGTGGCGTCCAGGCCGAGCCGGGGGAAGGCCACCGCGCCGACCTGTCCGAAGATCTCGCTGAGCCGGTCCGCCAGCGGCTCCAGGTCACCCAGGTCGCGCTGGGCCTGCCGGCCCGCCTCGCGAGCCTCGTCCAGCTCGGCCGGCGTCAGCGACGAGGTGGCCACCTCGATGATCTTCGCGAACTGCCAGTACATGGTCAGCGGCGTGACGGTCTCGGGGTCGAAGAGGATCAGCGGGGGTTCCGGCTGCCACTGGCCGACCTGCGCGGCCAGGGCCGGGGCCAGTGCGCCACCGGCGCAGAACCCCATGACCGCCGTCACCGTACGGCCGCTGGCGCGGACCTCGTCGGCCCAGCGCTTGACGTATCCCTCGCCGCTGGGTCCGGCCAGCGCGTCCATCCCGAGTGGCACGGTCTCCCACACGCTGGAATCCGGTCCCAGGTGCGGTGCCAGGTCGGCGAACCGCGCCTCCGGGCGACCGGTGGCGTCGAAGTCGATGGCCAGGACGACCTCGTCGGTGCTGCCTGTCGTCAATGCTCGCCAGGTGGTCGATTCGTTCATCGTGTGTCGGTCCCCTCGCTCCATTGTCCGTCCGGCGAACGCTATGGCGGGTCGCTGAAACCGTTCTAAAGCCCGTCATGCGTCGATCAGCGTCGATCTTTATCGCCCGGGACAATTAGGAGGGGACGCGATCCGACCGGCCCCGCTGCCTGTTCGCACCGGGGCCGGTCCGTGTCGAGGGCGGGTCAGCCCAGCCGCAGATCCGTTCGGATCGCCCGGGCCACCGGGGTCCACTGCCGCAGCAGGAAGAAATGGTCACCGGGGAACGGTTGCAGCCGGAACCCGCCGTCGGTGTGGCCCGCCCACGCGCGCGCGTCGGCGAGGTCCACCCGGGGATCGGAAGTGCCGTGCAGCGCCGTCACCGGGCAGCGCAGCCGGGGCACCCCGGGCCGGGGCGCGTACGTCTCGATCGCCCGGTAGTCGGCCCGGATGGCCGGCAGCACCATCGCGGTCAGTTCCTCGTCGGCGAAGACGTCGTCCTCGGTTCCGCTGAGTTCCGCGACGTCGGCCAGCAGCCCACGGTCGTCGCGCAGGTGGACCGTCTCGTGCCGGGACACCCCGGGCGCCCGGCGACCCGAGGCGAACAGCCGCAGCGGGGCGACCCCGAGCTGTTCCAGGCGCAGGGCCACCTCGAAGCCGAGGATCGCGCCCATGCTGTGCCCGAAGAACGCCACCGGCCCGCGCACGGTCGGCAGGATCACCTCGGTCAGCAGGTCGGCCAGGGCGTCGATGGTGTCGACAGGTGGCTCGCCGCGGCGGTCCTGGCGGCCGGGGTACTGCACGCACGTCACGTCCACCTCGGCGGCGAGCAGCCCGACGAGCGGCCGGAAGAAGGTCGCCGCGCCGCCGGCGTGCGGCAGGCAGATCAGGGTGGGGCCGCCGCTGCTGCGGGCGCCGAACCGGCGCAGCCAGAGGTCGGGCTCGTCGGTGCGGTACGGCACGTTCGCCGCGGTCGTGGTCACGACGCCGCCGCGAGCGGGCTGACCAGCATCGACGACCCGAGGTCGCGGTCCTGGAGGATGTGCTGGTGCAGGTCGCGCAGGGCCTGGCACGGTTCGATGCCGATCTCCATGTCGAGCCGCTGGCGGGCGGTGTGGAAGACGGCCAGCGCCTCGGCCCGGCGGTCGGAACGGTGCAGGGCGAGCATCAGGTACTGGTAGAGCTTCTCGCGCAGGGGCTGTTCGGTGATGAGCGCGGAGAGTTGGCCGACGATCTCGCGGTGACCGCCGAGGGTCAGCTCGATCTCCATGAGCTGTTCCATGCACTCGATGCGCAGCTCGTTGAGCAGGGTGGCGTACGCGTACACGACCGGGCTGTCGATCAGCCCGCTGAAGGCGGGCCCACCCCAGAGCAGGAGCGCCCGGCGCAGCGTCTGGGCCGCCGGGAAGAACTGGCCGGCGCGACGGAGCTGCTGGCCGAGGTGGGCGAGCCGACGGAACTCGTCGGCGTCGAGGTCGCCCGCGTCGGTCAGGATGGTGTACCCCCGGGGCCGGGTGACGATGGCGGCGTGGTGGCCGCTGCCGCGCAGCACCTTGCGGAGTTGCGAGATGTAGACGTAGAGCGCGTCGTTGGCCCGGCTGGGCGGGTCCTCGCCCCAGATCTCGTTCAGCAACTGGTCGGAGGTGACCATCTGGTTGGTCTTCGCCAGCAGTACCGCCAGCAGGGTCTCGGTCTTGCGGGTACGGGGTGTGACGACACCGCTGACGCCATGGACCCGGATCTCGCCAAGGATCTCGTACTTCACGGATGTTCCCCCCGTCGAGTCGCCCGCCGGCTCGGTGTCGGCGGTACGTGGCATCGGGTGGAGTGCCGGCGCTGTGGTGGCGAGTCAGTCCGCCGTCGGGTCAACCGAAGTCACCACACCACTGTGGCGCAGGCCGATACCGAATCGGTCCCGATCCGTTCCCGCCTGCCGGGTTGCCGCACTTCGCGGTGGGAATGCCGGTGCGGTCGACGCGCGGGAGGCGACGGGACGGCCGTCACCGGTCGGCATCGGCCGCGGGGGAGAGGGCGGCGCCGGCCGTGGCGGGCACACCATGTCTACCCCATCGGCCGGAGTCGCCACAACCGATGGGTTTGAATGCGTTTTGCGTCATGCGCCCATAAGTGCGGCAGTGTTGTCGTACTCGCGATCCGGGATCACAATGGTATTCGCCGGGACCGATGTGGGATCGTTCCGGTAGCGACGGTTGTGACAGTGGCATTGTCAAAACGACCGACGAGCACCGGGGGAATGTCATGTTCAAGATCCGCGTTATGGGTCGGGCCGCTGTCGCATTGTGCCTGGCCGTCGGGGCCTTCGCCGCCACCGGATCCGCCGCCGACCCCGGTCGTGTGGTGGCCGGTCCGGAGGGTCATGCCGTTGTCGCGGTCGCCGACGGGCCGCTGCTCGACAATGGTGGCCCGCGCTGAGGCGCTCGCCGACCGAATTACGTCAACGAGTCGTGGCAAATCACCACGACACTCCCCTATGGTAATTACCTTGATCGATGTAATCGGGCGGCGCTGTTGCGGGGTGCGGACGCTCCCCGGGTACGGCGACCGCCCGGCACCGCATCCGCCGGTCAGTGCGACACGGCCGACCGGGACTGCTCGAGACACCCGAGGCGCTGCTCCAGATCGTCGCCGGTGGTGCCCATGACCTGGTAGAGGCTCAGCGCGGCCCGCCAGTCCGTCACCGCCCGGTCGAAGTCACCCAGGCCGGCGTGGGCGCGTCCCATCCCGTCGAGCGCGCGCGCCTGTTCGAGGCGCAGCCCGATCCGGTCGGCGTTCTCGTGGGCCCTGCGGTGTCGGGCCAGGGCGCCGGTGAAGTCGCCCCGTTCCGTGTGGACCCGACCGAGGACGTTCTCCACCTCCGCGCGCAGCGCCGGGTTCTCCAGGCCGCCCAGCAGGCTCAGCGCGGCCAGGCCGTGCCGCTCCGCCTCCGCGAGCCGGCCCAGCCGCATCAGGACCTCGGCGTACCGCGTCTCGAGCATGGCGCGGGCCCGGCGGCTGTTCGTGGTCTGCACCGGGACGGTCGCCAGGGTCAGTGTGGCCAGCGCGGCCGACCCCTCACCCAGGTTGCTCTGCGCCGAGGCGAGCCGGGTCAGCGCCGAGGCGAGATCGGCCGGCTGGTCGCGGCCGTCGAGCAGGCGCACCGCCTCCCGGGCGCTCGTCACCGCCTCGGCGTGCATCCCGAGGACGTTCTGCAACTGGCTGATGTTGCTCAGCGCGTTTCCCTGCTCGGCCTGGCTGCCCATCGTGCGGTGGATGGCCAGCGCCCGCTGCTGGTAGCTCAGCGCTTCCTCGAAGCGACCCATGCTGGCGCAGACGATGCCGATCCGCCCCAGGCAGGTGCCCTCGCCGACGGTGTCGTTGGTGTCCTGGGCGATGGCCAGCGCGTCGGCGTAGCACTCCAGGGCCTCGGTGAACTCCCCGAGATACCAGTGCGCGATCGCCACGTTGATCAGGTTGAGTCCCTCGTGGACCGGCTCGTCGATCCGGCGGGCTGCGGCGGCGGCATTGCGGAAGGTGGCGACGTGCTCGTGCATCTCGCCCCGGACGTAGAGGTAGAAGGCCATCGTGCGGGGCAGGTGGCACAGGTGGAAGTCGTGTCCCCGGTCGGCCGCCAGGTCGATCGCGGCCAGCAGGTTGCGCCGCTCGGCCTCGAACCACTCCAGCGACTCCGCCTGGTCGGCCAGCGGCGCCACGTCCTGCGGTGGGTACCGCACCCGGGCCTCGGTCACGAACCGGCCGGGCTGGACCCGGTTCGCCGCCGTCTCCGCGGTGACCACGTAGTAGTCGAGCAGCCGGTGGATGGCGGTGGTGTTCTCGTCCTCGTCCTGGGCGAGGACGGTACGGACGAAGTTGCGGACCAGGTCGTGCATCTCGTACCGGTCGACCTGCCGCTGGATGAGCAGCTGCGAGTCGAGCAGGTCCTCCAGGATCTGCTCGGCCCGCTCCTGTGGGACGCCCGCGAGGGCCGCCGCCGTGTACGCGTCGCAGCTCTCCCCGGGGAACAGCCCGATCAGGCGGAACATCTGCTGGTGGTCGGGGCCGACCCCGTGGTAGGACAGGCCGATGCTGGCCGCGACGCTGCGGTCGTCGAGGACCAGTTCCCGCATGAGCCGCCCCTCGCGGCGCAGCCGGCCGATCAGGTAGCTGAGCGTCCACTTCGGGCGGTTGTGCAACCGGGCCACGGCGATCCGCAGGGCCAGCGGCAGCCGGCCGCACGCCTCGACCAGGGCCTGCACCTCGGCCTCGGTCGCCGGGTGCCGGTCGCCGAGCAGGCGGTGGACGATCGCGCTGGCCTCGTCGTCGAGCGGCGGATCGAGGGTGACCGAGTGGGTCCCGTCCAATCCGTTGAGCCGCGACCGGGTGGTGATCAGCACCAGGCTGGTGGCCGAACTGGGCAGCAACGGGATGACCTGCTGGGCGCTGCTGGCGTTGTCCAGCAGGATCAGCAGCGACCGGTCGGCGGTCGTGGCCCGCCAGAGCGCCGACCTGCCGACCTGGTCGGTGGGGAGCTGCTCGCCCGGGGTGCCCACCGCACGCAGCAGGACGCCCAGCGCCTCGACCGGGTCGACCGGGTCCCGGCCGTAGGTGAAGCCGTGCAGGTCCAGGAAGAGCTGCCCGTCGGGGAACTCCCTGCCCAGCCGGTGCGCGGCGTGGATCGCCAGGGTGGTCTTGCCGACGCCGCCCATCCCGTTGATCGACACGAGGGTCAGCGCCGTGGCGTCCGGCCGGGCGAAGCCGACGAGCGTCTCCAGGGTCTCGTCGTGCCCGGTGAAGTCGACCAGGTCCCGGGGGATCGTCATCGGGCGGCTCGACGAGGTCACCACCCGGACGGTGGGCACCGACGCGCGGGTGGCGGCACGCGGGTCGAGGGCCGGGTCGTTGCGCAGGATCTGCTCGTGCCGCCGGCTCAGCTCCGGCCCGGGATCGATGCCCAACTGGTCGGCCAGCGACTGCCGGGCGTCGGCGTAGACCTGGAGGGCCTCGGCCTGCCGCCCGCTCTGGTAGAGCGCGGTCATCAGCAGGACCAGCAACCGTTCCCGCATCGGGTGCTCGGCCGCCAGCGCCCGGAGCTGGCCGACCAGGTCGCCCTCCTCGCCGATCTCCAGTTGCAGGGTGATCAGACGTTCGACGGTCATCAGACGACGTTCGTCGGCGCGGGCCGCCGCGGTGCGTACGGTGAGGCCGTTCATGCCGCTCAGCGCGTCGCCGCGCCACAGGGACAGACCGGTGGTCAGGGCGTCGATGGCCTCGGTCGGGCGGCCGTCGTCCTCGGCGGCCCGGGCCCGGACGAGTTGTCTCTCGAAGATCTGCAGGTCGACCGCCGTGTCGTGGATGACCATCCGGTAGCCGGGCCCGTCGGTGACGATCAGCCCGGCGGGCAGCCGCCGACGCAGGTCCGCCACGATCTTCCGGATCTGGTGCGCCGCCGTCGACGGCGGGTGCGTCTCCCAGACGACCTGAACGAGCTGTTGCAGGGTGACGACGCATCCGGTGGCCAGCAGCAGGGCCGCGAGCACCAGTTCCTGCCGGGTGCCGCCGAGCGGGACGCGGGTGCTGTCCACCCACACTTCCAGGGGACCGAGGAGTTTGAAGACAATTGGTTGATCGGCGGTGATCAACGCCTCCCGATCATCACCGGATGCCAACGTATCCCTCCCCAAGAGATGTGACGAATCGCAATTAATCATGTTTCAGCGAGGGTGTCAACCTGCTTTATCCCGTGTTGTCGATATGGTCGTTAAGACCGTTCCGAGAATTTTGCCGAAGGGCTTCGGGGCCCGGAACCGTCCAGCGGTGCAGGGGTACCGCTAACGATGTGCACGGAAGTGTTTCGGCCGGGTGTCTTCTGTCGGCGATGCGACTCGCCCGTTCGGTGACTCTCCCTCACGAAAAGCCTCCCCGCAAGCACCGACGCCTGCATGTCAGCCACAAATGCGGGCCCCGGGACGACGGGCGGGCCGGGGGAGGGGTGGCGGCGTCGCCCGTCGATCCGCTGCCCGGCGGTGCGGCTGCGGCTGCGGCGGTGCGGGCCCGTACCAAGATCCTCTTTAGGTCGCCGTTAGGCAGGTCGAGGACCGTTGGGGATGTTGGCCGCACCATTTCCCGAAAGCGGGTGGCAATGAAAGTCCGGAACGTCTTTGTCGCTGGTGTCGGCACGTATCTGCCGGACCGGATCACCACCGAAGAAGCCGTGAAACGCGGTTGGTACGACGAGGGGAACCGCATCCACAGCGACCTGCACTCGATCGCGGTGTCAGCGGACACGCCCGCCCCCGACATGGCGTTCCAGGCCGCCGCGGAGGCGATGAAGCGCTCGGCCCACCGCCCCGAGGACGTCGCGGCGCTGATGCACTGCCCGGTCCACTACCAGGGGCCCGACACCTGGTCCGCCCCGCACTACATCCTGCACGAGACACTCGGCGTCCGGGCGGTGCCGGCGCTGGAGATCCACCACGGCTGCAACGGGATGCTGTCGGCGCTGCGGCTGGCGGCCGCGCAGCTGATGGCCGACCCCGGGTCGACCGCCGTCCTGCTCACCGCCGCCGACAACTTCTCCACCCCGGTCGTCGACCGCTGGCGGATCAGCTCGCACTACGTGCTGGCCGACGGCGCGAGCGCCGCCCTGCTGTCCACCCGGGGCGGCTTCGCCGAACTCCTCGCGGTCGGCTCGGCGTCCAACCCGGCGGCCGAGGTCCTGCACCGCGGCGGCGAACCGCTCTTCCCGCCCAGTATCACCACCGGGCGGCAGGTCGACCTCGAATCGCGCTCCCGCTACTGGGCCGAGCAGTGGGCCAACGGCGTCACCCCGCCGGTGTTCCACCTCGGCGACCTGGTCACCGAGACGGTCGACCGGGTGCTCGACGAGGCCGGTGTGACGATGGCCGGCATCGCCCGGGTCGCACACAGCGGGGTCGCCCTCGACCAGCTCCAGAACGGCATCTTCGACCCCCTCGGGATCACCGACGCGCAGACCGTGTGGGACTTCAGCCGTACGGTCGGGCACTGCGGCGCCAGCGACCAGATCCTGGCGCTGGACCACCTGGTGACCACCGGAGCCGTCGGCCCGGGTGACCACGTCCTGCTGCTCGCCGTCGGCGTCGGCATCGAGGTCGGCTGCGCCGTAATCAAGATCATCGAAGAGTACCGCTGAGTCGACGGAAAGGACCCATCGTGCAGCAGGACACCGCGGGCACCACACGTGAGGAGATCCGACAGGCGATCGCCGTCGTGATCGGGCTGGACGCCGCAGCCATCGGCGACGACGCCAACCTGGTCCAGCTCGGACTCACCTCCCTGCAACTGATGCGGCTGGTCAACGGCTGGCGTCGCGCCGGGATGAGCGTGCGCTTCGGTGACCTCGCCGCCGCGCCCACCGTGACCGCCTGGTCACAGCAGCTCGCCGGCACCGTCACCGCGCCCTGACCCGACCGCAGTACGAGCGGCGCCCCCGGCCACCGGCCGGGGGCGCCGCTCGTACGGCACGACCGGTCACCCGGCCGGCTCACCGAACCACGACTTGAGCGCGCCGGACAGCCCCTCGGCATCCGAGACCGGATCCCCGGCCCAGGCGACGTGACCGTCCGGACGCACCAGGACGGCGTCCGCCAGGATCTCCCCGGTGGGCTCCGCGCGAACCGCGTCGACCCGGTCGCCCAGCGCCGCCAGGGTGCGCCGGGTCGGCACCGGCGTACGGCCGCCGAGGTCCAGGTAGACGCCGCGCCCGGCATGGTGCAGGTCGGCCACGCAGGTCGATGTCGCCGAGCCCCCCGCCGTACCGGCCAGGGGTCGGACGCCGGCCAGCGGCACGTGCGGCAGGCGGCGGCCCACCGGAACCGGGCCGCACGGCTCCACCCCGACGTCGTACCGGACGTCGAGCCCGGTCGACAGCTCCAGCAGGTAGGTGTTCACCTGCGGCAGCCGCAGCAGCTCGGCGAACAGGCCGCGCAGCGGCGTCACCCGGTCGATCGGATGGATCAGGGCGAGCTGCGCGTCGGTGGCATCCGCCGCGCGTACCGCCTGCGGGTGACGCTCCTCGTGGTAGGTGTCCAGCAGGCCGGGCCGACCCCAGCCGGACAGCTCCGCGGCGAGCTTCCAGCCCAGGTTGACGGCGTCCTGCAGACACAGGTTGAGCCGGAGACCGGCCAACGGATAGAAGGTGTGCGCCGAGTCGCCGGCCAGGAAGACCCGGCCGCTGCGCATCCGGTCCGCCGTCCGGGTCTGCCCGCCGTACCGGCGTACCCAGCGCACCGGCACGTCCGGCAACTCCGCGCCGGTGAGCCGGGCGACCGCCGCGCGCAGCTCGGCTGTCGTCGGCGCGGTGTCGGCGGGGGGCGCGACGTCGAACTCCGCCGTGATGACCCGCAGCAGCTCCGGCCCGACCGGCACCGCCGAGTAGACGCCCCCACCGGGGCAGAACCGTGACCCACGGTGTTCCGGGGCCAGCTCCGCGACGGCGATCTCGACGTCGGCCACCAGACCGCAGTTCGCCGGGCCCGCGCCCGGGAAGGCGATGCCGGCGGCCGCGCGCACCGTGCTGTCCTCACCGTCGGCCGCCACCAGGAAGCTGCCGTGCAGGTGGTACTCGCCGTCGGCGGTGCCGACCCGGACCCGTACGCCGTCGTCGTCCTGCGTGAAGGCCGTCACCCGGTGGCCCCGGCGCACATCGGCCCCACGGGCCACGGCGGCCTCGTCGAGCCGGCGCGCGATGAACTGGTGCCCGAGCAGCATGGCCGGCAGATGTCGGCCGGAAAGCGCCGACATGTCCAGCCACATCAGCGAGAAGTGCGTGCCCTGCACGGGGGAGACGTGCCCGCGTAGCCCGGCGAGCAGGCCCCGCTGGTCGAGCAGTTCGGCGGTGGTGGTGTTGATCGCCTGCCCGGGTGACTCGTCGGTCAGGTCGGGGCTGCGCTCCAGCACGACGACGTCGATCCCCCACAGGGCCAGCTCGTGCGCCAGCATGAGCCCGGTCAGGCTCCCTCCGGCGATGATCACTGGTGCGGTCATGTGCGACTCCTTCAGCCGATGCCGAGTTCGTTGTCGATCAGGTCGAAGATCTCGTCGTCGGTCGCCGTCGAGATCGCGGTCACCTCGTCACCGGTGTCCGCCACCAGGGCGGACCGCTGCTCCTC
Organism: Micromonospora sp. WMMD730; assembly: GCF_049178955.1. Classification (NCBI taxonomy): domain Bacteria; kingdom Bacillati; phylum Actinomycetota; class Actinomycetes; order Micromonosporales; family Micromonosporaceae; genus Micromonospora; species Micromonospora sp. WMMD730. The sequence goes on along the minus strand of NZ_JBMHML010000002.1, from coordinate 5,236,595 downwards.
CACCCGGTCGAGGAAGCCGGCCAGCCGGCCGGACAGCCGGCCCATCGCCGCGGCGGACGGTGCCGCCGCCGACAGGTCGGAGGTCAACCGGTCCAACTCGGCGAACAGCACCGCGAACGGGTCCCGCTCCTGCGGTGTCAGCCGGTCGCCGAGGTGCCGAGCCAGCTGTGCCGGGCTCGGGTGGTCGAAGATCAGGCTGGCCGAGAGCCGCAGCTGGGTCGCCGTGGCGAGCCGGTTACGCAGTTCCACCGCCGTGAGCGAGTCGATGCCGAGGTCCCGGAACTGCCGCTCCGGGGCGATGCCCGCCGCCCCGGCGTGCCCCAGGGTGATCGCCGCGTTCTCACAGACCAGGGTCAGGAGCAGGTCGTGCCGGTCGGCGTCGGTGAGCCCGGCGAGCCGTTCGGGCAGCGGCCGGACCGCCGCCGGTGCGTCCTGCGGCGACGCGTCCACGCCGACCGGCCCGGTCAACGCCCGGAACAGCGGCGCGAGCAGCCCGTCGCGGGCCCGCGCGGTGAGGGTGGGCAGGTACAGCCCCATCGCGACGGTCACCGGTTGGCCCAGGGTGACGGCCGCGTCGAGCGCCGCCAGGCCGTCGGCGACGTCCATCGGTCGTACGCCGATCCGGCTGAGCCGTTGCAGGTCCTGTTCCTGCAGGCCGGCCCCCATCCCCGACTCGGTGTGCCACAGGCCCCACGCGATCGTCGTGCCGGCCAGCCCCATGGTGTGCCGGTGGTGCGTCAACGCGTCCTGGAACGTGTTGGCGGCGGCGTAGTTGGCCTGGCCGGCGTTGCCGAGGGTCCCGGTGGCGCTGCCGAAGACGACGAGATTCACCTCGGGGTGGTGTTGGAGTGCGGTGTGGAGGGTGTGGGTGGTGTCGATTTTGGCGGTGAGGGTGGTGTGGAGGGTGTGGGGGGTTTGGGTGGTGAGGGGGGTGTCGTGGAGGGTGCCGGCGGTGTGGATGACGGTGGTGAGGGGGTGGGTGGTGGGGATGGTGGTGAGGAGTTGGTGGAGTTGGTGGGGTTGGGTGGGGTCGTATTGGGCGGTGGTGGTGGTTGTTCCGTGGGTGTGGAGTTCGGTGGTGAGGGGGGTGAGGGTGTCGGGGTTTCCTCGGGTGGTGAGGAGGAGGTGGTGGTGGGGGTGGGTGGTGGCGAGGTGTCGTGCGGTGTGGGTGGCGAGGGCGCCGGTGGCGCCGGTGATGAGGATGGTGCCGCGTTGCGGCCGGGGGGCGGGGATGGTCAGTGCGATCTTGCCGGTGTGTCGGGCCTGGCTGAGGTGCCGTAGGGCGTCGGGGGCGTTGGTGGCGGGCCAGCAGGTGACGGGTAGGGCGGGTAGGGCGTTGGTGGTGATGAGGTGGGTGAGGGTGGTGAGGAGTTGGTGGATGCGGGTGGGTCCGGCGTCGAGGAGGTCGTAGGGCTGGTAGGTGAGGTGGGGGTGGGTGGTGGTGACGGTGTGGGGGTCGCGGATGTCGGTCTTGCCGATCTCCAGGAAGGTGCCCCCCTCGGCCAGCAGCGCGAGGCTGGTGTCCACGTGCTCGTGGGTCAACGTGTTCAGGACGACGTCGACACCGGCGGGATCGGTCTGCCGGATGCGCCCGCCGTACGCCGTCGTCCGGGAGTCGTGGATGTGGGAGTCCGGCACGCCGAGCGCGCTGAGGGTGGGCTGCTTGGGCGCGCTCGCGGTGGTGTGCACGGTGGCCCCGAGGTGCCGGGCGTAGTGCAGGGCGGCCATCCCGACCCCGCCGGTCGCGGTGTGCAGGAGGAGCCGCTGACCGGCCCGCAGGTCGGCCAGGTCGGTCAGACCGTACATGGCGGTCAGATAGACGATCGGCAGGACCGCCGCCTCGACGTCGCTGAGCCGGGCCGGGGTCCGCACCAGATGACGGTGGTCGGAGACCGCCACCGGACCGGCGCAGCCCTCGGGGAACAGCCCCATCACCCGGTCGCCGACCGAAAGCCCGGTGACCTCGGAACCGACCTCCGTCACGACGCCGGCGCCCTCGCCACCGATCTGCGCGTCGTCGCCCGGGTAGAGCCCCAGCGCGATCATCACGTCCCGGAAGTTCAGGCCGGCCGCGCGCATCGAGACCCGTACCTCGCCGCCGGCCAACGGGCGGTCCCCCGCGGGCGACGGCACCAGCGCCAGGTTCGCCAACGTGCCACGGCTCGTCACGTCCAGCCGCCAGTTGCCACCCCCGTCCGGGGGCTGCAGCACGGCCGCCGACTCGGCGACCGGAACCAGCCGGGGGACCAGTGTGGTGTCGTCGCGGACCGCCGCCTCCGGCTCCGGACCGTCCACCGCCGCCGGCAGCGTCGCGTCGGCCGGACCGGGCAGGTCCAGCAGAGCGAACCGGTCGGGGAACTCGGCACGCGCCGACCGGATCAGACCCCACACCGTGGAGGCCGGTAGATCCTGGATCTCCGGCCCGGTCCGGGTGGCGACCGCCCCCCGGGTGACCGTCACCAGCCGGTGGTCACCGAAGACGGGCTCGCCGACCCACCGTTGCGCCAGCCCCAGGGCCCGTTCGGCGACCTCGTGGGCGAGGGCGACGACCTCGTCCGCCGGACGCGGCGCGGCCCGGTCGATCGCCGGCCCCGGCCCGCCGTCGGTCACGCAGGTCACCATCGTGTCGGCCGGGACCGCCGTGCCGGCGGCGATCGCCGCCGCCAGCGCGTCCAGGTCGGGGTGGACGGTGACGTCGCGGCCGGCCGCGCGGAGCGCGTCGGCCAACCCCAGCGGGTCGACACCGACCACGTGCACGCCGGACGGCTCCACGGTCGGGCCGGCCTCCTGCGGCACCCACTCGACCCGCATCGGTGTGACCGGGGCTTCCGTGGCGGCCGACCGGTCGGCCGTGAACGGCCTGGTGGTCAACTCCTCGACGGTGATCACCTCGACGTCGTCGAGGTCGGTGGCGACCAGCCGTACCGCGTGCTCGGAGAGCCGGGTCAGCCGCACCCGCAGGGCGGAGGCGCTGCGACCGGTCGCGCGCACCCCGCCCCAGGAGAACGGCACCCGCAGCGGGCCGTCGAGGTCGGCCGGCGTCGCGATCAGCGCGTGCAGCGCCGCGTCCAGCAACGCCGGGTGGACGACGTGCCCGTCGACCTCGGTCCCGTCGGGGAGGCTGACCTCCGCGTACAGCTCGTCGCCGTGCCGCCAGAGTGCCCGCAGGTTACGGAAGGTCGGGCCGTAGGCGTAGCCGTGGTCGGTCAACCGCGCGTACAGGCCGGAGAGGTCGACGGCCTGTGCCCCCGGTGGCGGCCAGGCGCCCGGCGGGGACGCGGGCTCGGGTGCCGGCTCGGGGTTGATGGTGGCGGTGGCGTGGGTGGTCCAGGTGGTGGTGGTGCGGGTGTGGATGGTGAGGGTTTGGTGGCCGGTGGGGGTGGGGGTGGTGAGGTGGAGGTGGAGGTGGGTGGGGGTGTGGGGGTGGAGGGTGATGGGGGTGTGGAGGGTGAGGTCGGTGGTGGTGGGGGTGTGGGGGTTGGTGGTGTGGAGGGTGAGGTCGAGTAGGGCGGTGGCGGGGAGGATGGTGGTGTTGTTGATGGTGTGGTGGTGGAGCCAGGGGTGGGTGGTGGTGGTGAGGGTGCCGGTGTGGTGGGTGGTGTGGTCGGGGGTGGTGATGGTGGTGGTGAGGAGGGGGTGGGGGTGGGTGGTGTGGGTGTGGGGTTGGGGGTGGAGCCAGTAGTGGTGGTGTTGGAAGGCGTGGGTGGGGAGGGTGGTGTGGGTGGGGGTGGGGTGGGTGGTGGGGGTGGGTGGGGTGGTGTGGGTGGTGTGGTGGGTGGCGATGGCGGTGGTGAGGGTGTGGTGTTCGGGGTGTTTGGGGTGGAGGGTTGGGGTGAAGGTGTGGCCGGTGGTGTGGGTGTGGGGTGCGGTGGTGGTGAGGGTGGTGTCGGGGCCGAGTTCGATGTGGTGGGTGGGGGTGGTGGTGAGGTGGGTGAGGGCGTGGTGGTAGCGGACGGGTTGGCGGATGTGTTGGGTCCAGTATTCGGGGGTGGTGATGTGGTGGGGGTCGGCGGGTTGGCCGGTGAGGGTGGAGAGGATGGGGGTGTGGGGTTGGTGGTAGGTGAGGGTGGTGGCGGTGGTGTGGAAGGCGTCGAGGATGGGGTCCATGTGGTGGGAGTGGAAGGCGTGGCTGACGTTGAGGCGGGTGGTTTTGTGGTGGTGGGTGTTGAGTTGGTGGGTGAGGTGTTCGATGGCGTCGTGGTCGCCGGAGATGACGAGGTGGTGGGGGCTGTTGATGGCGGCGATGGTGAGTTGGTGGGGGTATTGGGTGAGCCATTGGGTGGCTTGGGTTTCGGTGAGGTTGGTGGCGAGCATGGCGCCGCCGGGGGTGGCGTTTTGCATGTGGTGGCCGCGGGCGGCGACGAGGGTGCAGGCGTCGGGGAGGGTGAGGATGCCGGCGGCGTGGGCGGCGGCGATTTCGCCGACGGAGTGGCCGATGAGGTAGTCGGGGTGGATGTTGTGGTGGGTGAGGAGGGCGTGGAGGGCGGTTTGGAGGGCGAAGAGTGCGGGTTGGGCGTAGCGGGTTTGGTGGAGTGCGGGGTGGTTGGTGAAGACGAGGTCGTGCAGGGGGATGTCGAGGTGGGGGTTGAGGTGGGTGGCGCAGGTGTCGAAGGTTTCGGCGAAGGCGGGGTGTCGGGTGTGGAGTTCGGCGCCCATGTGGGGGCGTTGGGAGCCTTGGCCGGTGAATTGGAAGAGGGTTTTGGTGGTGGTGGCGTGGCCGGTGGCGGTGCCGGGGTGGGGGGTGTTGGTGGTGATGGCGTGTAGGCCGGTGAGGAGGTCGTGGAGGGTGTGGCCGGTGATGGTGGCGCGGTGGGGGTGACGGGTGCGGGTGGTGGCGAGGGCGTGGCTGATGTGGTGGGGGGGTTGGGGGTGGTGGGTGAGGTGGTCGTGCAGGCGTTGGGCCTGGTCGTGGAGGGCGTCGGGGGTGTGGGCGGTGACGGTCCAGGTCAGGAGGGTGTCGGTGGGGGTGGGTTCGTCGGGGGTGGTGGGTTGGGGTTCGGGTTGTTCGAGGATGAGGTGGGCGTTGGTGCCGCTGATGCCGAAGGAGGAGATGGCGGCGCGGCGGGGGCGGTCGTGGTGGGGCCAGGGTTGGGTGGTGGTGAGGAGGGCGACGTTGCCGGTGGTCCAGTCGACGTGGGGGGTGGGTTCGTCGATGTGGAGGGTGGCGGGTAGGAGGCCGTGGTGCATGGCGTGGGTCATTTTGATGACGCTGGCGATGCCGGCGGCGGCTTGGGTGTGGCCGATGTTGGATTTGATGGAGCCGAGCCAGAGGGGGGTGTCGGGGTGGTGTTCCTGGCCGTAGGTGGCCAGGAGGGCGTGGGCTTCGATGGGGTCGCCGAGGGTGGTGCCGGTGCCGTGGGCGTCGACGGCGTCGATGTCGGCGGCGGTGAGGCGGGCGTTGGTCAGGGCGGCGCGGATGACGCGTTCCTGGGCGGGTCCGTTGGGTGCGGTCAGGCCGTTGGACGCGCCGTCCTGGTTGACCGCGCTGCCCCGGATGACCGCGAGGACGCGCCGGCCGGCCCGGCGGGCGTCGGACAACCGCTGCACCACCACCACACCCACACCCTCGCCCCAACCGGTGCCGTCCGCGGACGAGGAGAACGCCTTGCACCGGCCGTCGGGCGCCAGGCCACGCTGGCGGCTGAACTCCACGAAGGTGGTCGGGGTGGCCATCACCGCGACCCCGCCGACGAGCGCCGTCGAACACTCCCGCTTACGCAGCGACTGCGCGGCCAGGTGCAACGCGACCAGCGACGACGAACAGGCGGTGTCTACCGACAGCGCCGGCCCCTCCAGACCGAGCGTGTAGGCGATTCGGCCCGAGGCGAGGCTCGCGAGGCTGCCGTTGGCGACGTAGCCCTCGAAGCTCTTCGGCGCCGGACGCAGCCGGGAGCCGTAGTCGTTGTACATCACCCCGACGAAGACGCCGGTGTCGGTGCCCCGCAACGCGTCCGGCGCGATACCCGCCCGCTCCACCGCCTCCCACGACGTCTCCAACAACAACCGCTGCTGCGGATCCATCGCCAACGCCTCACGCGGCGAGATCCCGAAGAACTCCGCGTCGAACCCACCCGCCTCGTGCAGGAAACCACCCTGCCGCGTGTACGACCGACCCACCGCGTCCGGATCCGGATCGTAGAGACCCTCCAGGTCCCACCCCCGACCCTCCGGAAACCCACCCACCGCGTCCCGACCCTCGACCACCAGGTCCCACAACTGCTCCGGCGAGACCACCCCACCCGGAAAACGACACGCCATACCCACGATCGCGATCGGCTCCCGGTCCTGCTCCTCCACCTCGGCGAGGCGGGCGCGGGTCTGCCGCAGATCGACGGTGGCACGCTTGAGGTACTCACGGAACTTGTCTTCGGAGTTCGACACGGGACAGGCCTTTCCGGGTGCCAGGAATGTGGGAACCCGGCCCACGCGCCCGGTGGGCGGGCTGTCGAGCGAAGGGGCAGGACGTCAGTCCCGCTCGTGCACGGAGATGGCGTTGCTCGGGCAGTGCCGGGCGGCGGTCCGGGCCTCCTCGTACCGGTCCGCGGTCGGCTCGGCGACCAGCACCACGGCGATGCCGTCCTCCTCGCGCTGGTCGAACAGGTCGGGGGCGGCGAGCACACACTGACCCGAGCAGCAGCACTGCTCGTCGTCGACGCTCAGGCGCAGGGAACTCACCAGGTCACCTCCAGGGAGTGCAGGCCGTACACGGTGGCCTCCTTGAACGGCTGCTCCTCGGGGGAGGTCAGCAGCTTCATGGCGGGCAGCCGGGCGAGCACCGTGTCGTAGACGATCTCGAGTTCGGCGCGGGCCAGGTTCTGCCCGAGGCACTGGTGCACGCCGTAGCCGAAGGCGACGTGGCCACGGACGCCGCGCCGGAAGTCGATGGTGGCCGGATCGGCGAAGACGTCGCCGTCGTGGTTGGCGGCGGCGGCGGAGGCGACGAAGCCCTCACCGGCGCGCACCCGGTCCGCACCCAGGTCGATGTCGGCCAGGGCGACCCGGGCGGTGGGGTAGTCGACGATGCTGAAGTAGCGCAGCAGCTCCTCGACGGCGTTCGGGGTCAGGGTGGGATCGTCGGTCAGCTGCGTCGCGAGCCGCTCGTCCCGCAGCAGCGCGAGCAGACCGAGGGAGATCATGCTCGCGGTGGTCTCGTGACCGGCGAGCAGCAGCAGCATCGCGAACCCGGTGAGCAGTTCGTGGTCGTAGCAGTCCGCCGCCCGGTACTTCACCGACAGGCGACCCAGCAGGTCGTCGTCCGGGTCGCCGTCCTTGCTGGTGACCAGGTCGCCGAGGAAGGCGCGCAGCGCGCCGAACGACTCCTGCCGCTGCTGCGGGCTGCTGGAGCGGGCCAGCAGTACCTCGGTGTGCCCTTGGAAGACGTCGCGGGACCCGTAGGGGACACCGAGCAGTTCGCAGATCACCAGGGACGGGACCGGCAGGGCCAGCTCCCGTACCAGGTCCACCGGACGGGTCTCGATCGCCAGTAGCGCGTCGATCCGGTCGTCGACGATCTGCTGGATGCGGGGCCGCAGCTGCCGGATCCGGTGCACGGTGAACTCGGCGGCCACCATCCGCCGGTGCAGCGAGTGCTCCGGCTGGTCCATCGAGAGCAGGAATCCCTTCTGCGCGAAGGCCTGCACGTTGGCGACGGTCGCCGGGAAGCCGGGGTGGGCCCGGTTGGCGCTGGTGGCGGGGTGGCCGAGCAGCGTACGGACGTACTCGTGGCTGGTGGCCAGCCACGCCGTGTTGCCGTCCTGGAGGGTCACCCGGGACAACGGCCGTGCGGCCCGCAGCTCGGCGTACTCGCGTGGTGGGGAGAACGGGCAGGTACGGGGCATGGGGAATGCCGGTGCGCCCGGAACGCCGTCTTCGGTCATGCCGGGAACCTAGGGACGGGTTCTAAATTCGCCCTTACCCGGGCCCGTCAGGCCCCGGTTTCCCGGCTCCCAACAGGCGATTTAGAGCCCTGATAGGGCGATCTAAGTAGGCACGCGGACAGTCCTGTGCAGTCCGATGGGTCTGCTCTCCTCAGGCCCGCTACCCCCAGGGGGATGGCCCGCGATGGCGAACGAAGACAAGCTCCGTGAGTACCTCAAGCGGGTCACCACCGACCTGCAGCAGACCCGACGCCGGCTGGCGGAGGTGGAGGGCGCCGATCGGGAGCCGATCGCGATCGTGGGTATGGCGTGTCGTTTTCCGGGTGGGGTGGTCTCGCCGGAGCAGTTGTGGGACCTGGTGGTCGAGGGTCGGGACGCGGTGGGTGGGTTTCCGGAGGGTCGGGGGTGGGACCTGGAGGGTCTCTACGATCCGGATCCGGACGCGGTGGGTCGGTCGTACACGCGGCAGGGTGGTTTCCTGCACGAGGCGGGTGGGTTCGACGCGGAGTTCTTCGGGATCTCGCCGCGTGAGGCGTTGGCGATGGATCCGCAGCAGCGGTTGTTGTTGGAGACGTCGTGGGAGGCGGTGGAGCGGGCGGGTATCGCGCCGGACGCGTTGCGGGGCACCGACACCGGCGTCTTCGTCGGCGCGATTCCGCAGGACTACGCGCCGGACGTCCGTGCCGTGCCGGCCGAGGCCGAGGGGTACGTCGGCTCCGGCGTGCTGACCAGCGTGGCCTCGGGCCGGATCTCCTACACGCTGGGCCTGGAGGGGCCGGCGCTGTCGGTGGACACCGCCTGCTCGTCGTCCCTGGTCGCGTTGCACCTGGCGGTCCAGTCCCTGCGCCGGGGGGAGTGCTCGATGGCGCTGGCCGGTGGCGTGACGGTGATGTCCGCGCCGCGGTTGTTCATCGAGTTCAGCCGGCAGCGCGGGCTGTCCCGCGACGGCCGCTGCCGTGCCTTCGCCGCCGGAGCCGACGGGACCGGCTTCGCCGAGGGTGTGGGTGTGGTGGTGGTGCAGCGGTTGTCCGACGCCCGTCGGGCCGGCCGGCGCGTCCTCGCGGTCATCCGGGGCAGCGCGGTCAACCAGGACGGCGCGTCCAACGGCCTGACCGCACCCAACGGACCCGCCCAGGAACGCGTCATCCGCGCCGCCCTGACCAACGCCCGCCTCACCGCCGCCGACATCGACGCCGTCGACGCCCACGGCACCGGCACCACCCTCGGCGACCCCATCGAAGCCCACGCCCTCCTGGCCACCTACGGCCAGGAACACCACCCCGACACCCCCCTCTGGCTCGGCTCCATCAAATCCAACATCGGCCACACCCAAGCCGCCGCCGGCATCGCCAGCGTCATCAAAATGACCCACGCCATGCACCACGGCCTCCTACCCGCCACCCTCCACATCGACGAACCCACCCCCCACGTCGACTGGACCACCGGCAACGTCGCCCTCCTCACCACCACCCAACCCTGGCCCCACCACGACCGCCCCCGCCGCGCCGCCATCTCCTCCTTCGGCATCAGCGGCACCAACGCCCACCTCATCCTCGAACAACCCGAACCCCAACCCACCACCCCCGACGAACCCACCCCCACCGACACCCTCCTGACCTGGACCGTCACCGCCCACACCCCCGACGCCCTCCACGACCAGGCCCAACGCCTGCACGACCACCTCACCCACCACCCCCAACCCCCCCACCACATCAGCCACGCCCTCGCCACCACCCGCACCCGTCACCCCCACCGCGCCACCATCACCGGCCACACCCTCCACGACCTCCTCACCGGCCTACACGCCATCACCACCAACACCCCCCACCCCGGCACCGCCACCGGCCACGCCACCACCACCAAAACCCTCTTCCAATTCACCGGCCAAGGCTCCCAACGCCCCCACATGGGCGCCGAACTCCACACCCGACACCCCGCCTTCGCCGAAACCTTCGACACCTGCGCCACCCACCTCAACCCCCACCTCGACATCCCCCTGCACGACCTCGTCTTCACCAACCACCCCGCACTCCACCAAACCCGCTACGCCCAACCCGCACTCTTCGCCCTCCAAACCGCCCTCCACGCCCTCCTCACCCACCACAACATCCACCCCGACTACCTCATCGGCCACTCCGTCGGCGAAATCGCCGCCGCCCACGCCGCCGGCATCCTCACCCTCCCCGACGCCTGCACCCTCGTCGCCGCCCGCGGCCACCACATGCAAAACGCCACCCCCGGCGGCGCCATGCTCGCCACCAACCTCACCGAAACCCAAGCCACCCAATGGCTCACCCAATACCCCCACCAACTCACCATCGCCGCCATCAACAGCCCCCACCACCTCGTCATCTCCGGCGACCACGACGCCATCGAACACCTCACCCACCAACTCAACACCCACCACCACAAAACCACCCGCCTCAACGTCAGCCACGCCTTCCACTCCCACCACATGGACCCCATCCTCGACGCCTTCCACACCACCGCCACCACCCTCACCTACCACCAACCCCACACCCCCATCCTCTCCACCCTCACCGGCCAACCCGCCGACCCCCACCACATCACCACCCCCGAATACTGGACCCAACACATCCGCCAACCCGTCCGCTACCACCACGCCCTCACCCACCTCACCACCACCCCCACCCACCACATCGAACTCGGCCCCGACACCACCCTCACCACCACCGCACCCCACACCCACACCACCGGCCACACCTTCACCCCAACCCTCCACCCCAAACACCCCGAACACCACACCCTCACCACCGCCATCGCCACCCACCACACCACCCACACCACCCCACCCACCCCCACCACCCACCCCACCCCCACCCACACCACCCTCCCCACCCACGCCTTCCAACACCACCACTACTGGCTCCACCCCCAACCCCACACCCACACCACCCACCCCCACCCCCTCCTCACCACCACCATCACCACCCCCGACCACACCACCCACCACACCGGCACCCTCACCACCACCACCCACCCCTGGCTCCACCACCACACCATCAACAACACCACCATCCTCCCCGCCACCGCCCTACTCGACCTCACCCTCCACACCACCAACCCCCACACCCCCACCACCACCGACCTCACCCTCCACACCCCCATCACCCTCCACCCCCACACCCCCACCCACCTCCACCTCCACCTCACCACCCCCACCCCCACCGGCCACCAAACCCTCACCATCCACACCCGCACCACCACCACCTGGACCACCCACGCCACCGCCACCATCAACCCCGAGGAACCCACCGTCCCGGCGGAGATCGGCGCCTGGCCCCCGGCCGGCGAACCGGTCGACGTCGACGCGCTCTACCCGCTGCTCGCCGCGAGGGGCTACCAGTACGGGCCCGCCTTCCAGAACCTGCGCCGTGCCTGGCGCGCCGGCCCCGACGTCTACGCCGAGGTCGAGCTGCCCGACGACCTGCGCCCGGAGGGTTACGCGGTGCACCCGGCGCTCGCCGACGCGGCCCTGCACGCGCTGATCGCCGTCGCCGCCGAGCACCCCGACGCCGCGCCGCGCGTGCCGTACAGCTTCTCCGGCGTCGCCGTGCACGCCACCCTGGCCACGTCGGTCCGGGCCCGGCTGACCGCGATCGGCGAGGACGCGTACCAGGTGCTGCTGGAGGACCCGGACGGGCACCCCGTGCTCTCCGTCGACCGCCTCGACCTGCGCGCGCTGGACCCCGCCACGCTGCCCGTCGTCGCCGCGCCCGGCACCGAGCTGCTGCACCGCCTCGACTGGCAGGAGCTGCGCGTGGACGCCACGCCGCCGGCCGAACCGGTTGACTGGGCCGTCCTCGGCACGCCCGGTCCGGCGCTGCGCGGCGCGCTGCCCGGTCTGCGCCAGGTGCCGGACCTCGCCGCCCTGCTCGCCGGTGAGCTGCCCGAGGTGGTCTTCCTGACCTGCCGGACCCCCTGCCCGGACGAGACGCCCGCCGACGCCACGGCCGCCACCACCGACGACCCGGTCGCCGCCGCACACGAGCTGACCGAGGCGCTGCTGCACCGCCTCCAGCAGTGGCTCGCCGAGGAGCGGCTGACCGGCACCCGGCTGGTGATCACCACCGAGGGTGGGGTCGCCGCGCACCTCGCCGACCAGATCGCCGACCTGGCCGCCGCCGCCTGCTGGGGCCTCACCCGCTCGGCGCAGGCCGAACACCCCGACCGGTTCGTGCTGCTCGACCTGGACGGACGCCCGACCGACACGTCGGTGCTGGCCGCCGCGCTGGCCACGGCCGAGCCGCACCTCGCGGTGCGCTTCGGCGGGGCGTACGTCGACCGGCTGGTCCGCTGCGCCGACGACCCGGCGCGGCTGGTGCCGCCGGCTGAGAACTGGCGGTTCGGCACCACCTCCGCCGGCACCCTGGCCAACGTCGCCATGGTCCCGGCACCCGAGGCGCTGCGCCCGCTACGCGACGGCGAGGTGCGGGTACGCACCCACGCCACCGGCCTGAACTTCCGCGACGTGCTCATCGCGCTGGGCAGCTACCCCGGTGAGGCGCCGCTGGGCAGCGAGGGCGCGGGCGTGGTCGTGGAGACCGGTCCCGGCGTGACCGGACTCGACCCGGGCGACCGGGTGATGGGTCTCTTCTCCGAGGGCACCGGCCCGCTCGCGGTCTGCGACCATCGCCTGCTCACCCGGACCCCCGACCACCTCAGCGACAGCCAGGCCGCGGTGCTGCCGATCGCCTACCTGACCGCCATGTACGGCCTCGGCGACCTCGCCGGCCTGCGGGCGGGGCAGTCCGTCCTGATCCACACCGCGACCGGCGGGGTCGGGATGGCCGCCCTGCACTACGCCCGGCACCTCGGGGCCACCGTGCACACCACCGCGAGCGCGCCCAAGCAGCCCACCCTCAGCGCGCTCGGCGTGCCGGACTCCCACATCCACGACTCCCGCACCACCGCGTACCGGGAGGGGATCGCGGCGGTGGCCCCGCAGGGGGTCGACGTCGTCCTCAACAGCCTCACCCAGGCGCACGTCGACGCGGGTCTGGCGCTGCTGGCCGAGGGGGGCACCTTCCTGGAGATCGGCAAGACCGACATCCGCGACCCCCACACCATCACCACCACCCACCCCCACCTCACCTACCAGCCCTACGACCTCCTCGACGCCGGACCCACCCGCATCCACCAACTCCTCACCACCCTCACCCACCTCATCACCACCAACGCCCTACCCGCCCTCCCGGTGGCCGTCTGGCCCGCCAGTGAGCTTCCCGACGTGCTGCGTCACCTCAGCCTGGGCCGGCACACCGGCAAGCTGGCCGTCACGGTGCCCGTGCCGAAGCCCACCCGGGGCACCATCCTCATCACCGGCGCCACCGGCGCCCTCGCCACCCACACCGCACGACACCTCGCCACCACCCACCCCCACCACCACCTCCTCCTCACCACCCGAGGAAACCCCGACACCCTCACCCCCCTCACCACCGAACTCCACACCCACGGAACAACCACCACCACCGCCCAATACGACCCCACCCAACCCCACCAACTCCACCAACTCCTCACCACCATCCCCACCACCCACCCCCTCACCACCGTCATCCACACCGCCGGCACCCTCCACGACACCCCCCTCACCACCCAAACCCCCCACACCCTCCACACCACCCTCACCGCCAAAATCGACACCACCCACACCCTCCACACCGCACTCCAACACCACCCCGACGTCACCCTCGTCACCTACAGCAGCGCCGCGGCGACCTTCGGGAACCCGGGTCAGGCCAACTACGGCGCGGCCAACGCCTTCCAGGACGCCCTCGCCCACCAACGCCACCGCAGCGGCCTGCGCGCCACCGCCATCGGATGGGGACTCTGGGACACCACCGACGGGATGGCCGGCGGTCTCGGCCGGGCCGAACTCGACCGGATCGCGGCGGCCGGCGTACTGCCGATCGACGTGCACCAGGGGCTCGCCGCCCTCGACGCCGTGCTCGACGCGGACCGCCCCACGGTCCTGCCGGTACGGCTGAACCTGAACGCGTTCACCGCCCGGGACGCCGTACCGCCGATGCTCAGCCGGCTGGTCCGCCCGGCGCGGCGGCGGGCCGCCACGGGTGCCGGCGGCACCGGTGAACTCGCCCGACGGCTGGCCGGGCAGAGCGCCCAGGAGCAGACCGCCTTCCTCACCGACCTGGTACGCGCCGAGGTGGACGTGGTCCTCGGTCGCACCGACGGCGAACCGGTCGACCCGCAGCGGCCCTTCCGGGAGCTGGGTGTGGACTCGCTGACGGCCGTCGAGCTGCGCAACCGGTTGGTCGCGGCGACCGGCGTCCCGCTCGCCGCGACCGCGGTCTTCGACCACCCCACCCCGGCCGCGCTGGTGGAGCACCTGCGCACCGTCGTCGCCGGACCGGACGGCGCGGCACCGGCGTCGCCGACGATCCGTACCGCCGTCGCGGTCGCCGACGACCCGGTCGCCATCGTCGCCATGTCCTGCCGGTTCCCCGGCGGCGTCACCAGCCCGGAACACCTGTGGCGGGTGGTCGCCGACGGCGTCGACACCGTCGGCGACTTCCCCACCGACCGGGGCTGGAACGTGGACGACCTCTTCGACCCCGACCCGGCCGCCGTCGGCCGGACCTACACCCGGCAGGGCGGGTTCCTCCTCGACGCCGACACGTTCGACGCGGACTTCTTCGAGATCAGCCCCCGTGAGGCGGCGGCCATGGACCCGCAGCAGCGGTTGCTGCTGGAGACCTCGTGGGAGGCCATCGAGGCGGCCGGCATGGACCCCGCGGACCTGCGCGGCAGCGACACCGGCGTCTTCGTCGGCGTCATCACCAGCGACTACGTCACCCGGCTGGGCCACACCCCGGCCAGCGTCGAGGGACACGTCTCCACCGGCACCACCACGAGCGTCGCGTCCGGCCGCATCGCGTACACGCTCGGCCTGGAGGGGCCGGCGATCACGGTGGACACCGCCTGCTCGTCGTCGCTGGTCGCGCTGCACCTCGCCGCCGGCTCGCTGCGCTCGGGCGAGTGCTCGCTCGCCCTGGTCGGCGGCGCCACCGTGATGGCCGGGCCGGTCAACTTCGTCGAGTTCAGCCGGCAGCGGGCGCTGTCCCCCGACGGCCGCTGCAAGGCGTTCTCGTCCTCTGCCGACGGTACGGGCTGGGGTGAGGGCGTCGGCGTGATCATTTTGGAGCGGTTGTCGGATGCGCGGCGTCACGGGCACCCCGTGTTGGCGGTGGTGCGGGGTAGTGCGGTTAATCAGGATGGTGCGTCGAATGGGTTGACGGCGCCGCATGGTCCGTCGCAGGAGCGGGTGATTCGTCAGGCGTTGGCGAGTGGTGGTTTGTCGGCGGGTGATGTGGATGTGGTGGAGGCGCATGGTACGGGGACGCGGTTGGGTGATCCGATCGAGGCGCAGGCGTTGTTGGCGACGTACGGTCGGGAGCACTCGGCGGATCGTCCGCTGTACCTCGGCTCGCTGAAGTCGAACATCGGCCACACCCTCGCCGCCGCCGGAGTGGCCGGCGTGATCAAGATGGTGCTGGCGATGCGCGCCGGGGTGATGCCGAAGACGTTGCACGTGGGCGAGCCGACGACGCATGTGGACTGGTCGTCCGGCGCGGTGGAGCTGCTCACCGAGGCACGGCCGTGGGACGGCGAACGTCCCCGCCGGTCGGCGGTCTCCTCGTTCGGTATGAGCGGGACGAACGCACACGTGGTCCTGGAGGGGGTGCCGGAGCCGGCGACGGCGGTGGTTCCCGATGGCGGTGAGCCGGATGGTCCGGTGTCGTTGGTGTTGTCGGCGCGGTCGGTGGGGTCGTTGCGGGCGCAGGCGTTGCGGTTGGCGGGGTTTGTGGGTGGTGGTGGGGTGTCGTTGTCGGATGTGGCGTGGACGTTGGCGGGTCGTGCGGTTTTTGGTCATCGTGCGGTGGTGGTGGGTGGTTCGCGGGCGGAGTTGGTGGCGGGTTTGACGGCGTTGGGTTCGGGTTCGGATTATGTTCCGCCGTCGGTTTCCTCGGCTGTTTCGTCGTCGGTTTCTTCGGTTGTTTCGTCGGGGGTGGTGTCGTCGGTTTGTTCGGGTGTGGTGTCGGGTGGGGTGGTGTCGGGTGGGACGGTGTTTGTGTTTCCGGGTCAGGGGTCGCAGTGGTGGGGTATGGGTCGGGAGTTGTGGGGGTGTGATGCTGTTTTTCGGGGGCGGTTTGAGGAGTGTGTTGGGGTGTTGGGTGGGTTGGTGGATTGGGATGTTCGTGGGGTGTTGTTGGAGGGTGGGGAGGAGTGGTTGGGGCGGGTTGATGTGGTGCAGCCGGCGTTGTTTGTGTTGATGGTGTGTTTGGCGGAGGTGTGGCGGGCTGCGGGTGTGGTGCCGGATGCGGTGGTGGGTCATTCGCAGGGTGAGGTGGCGGCGGCGTGTGTGGCGGGGGTGTTGTCGTTGGAGGATGCGTTGCGGGTGGTGGTGGGTCGTTCGCGGTTGGTGGGGGAGCGGTTGGCGGGGTTGGGGGGGATGGTGTCGGTGGGGTTGTCGGTGGGGGAGGTGGAGTCGTGGTTGGTGGGTTTTGGTGGTGACCTGGTTGTGGGTGTGGTGAATGGGCCGGGGTCGTGTGTGGTGGCGGGTCCGGTGGGTTTGTTGGGTGATTTGGTGGGGTTGTTGGAGGGGGTGGGGGTGTGGTGTCGGTGGGTGCCGGTGGATTATGCGTCGCATCATCCGGTGGTGGATGTGGTGCGGGAGGAGTTGTTGGGTTTGGTGGGGGATGTGGTTGGTGGGGTGGGGGATGTGGTGGTGTATTCGTCGGTGCGGGGTGGTGTGGTGTCGGGTGTGGAGTTGGGGGGTGGTTATTGGTTTGAGAATTTGCGGTCGGCGGTGCGGTTTGAGGAGGTGGTGGGGGTGTTGGTGGGTGATGGGTTTTCGCGGTTTGTGGAGTGTTCTCCGCATCCGGTGTTGTCGGTGGGTTTGCGGGAGTCGTTGGAGGTGTTGGGTTCGGGTGGTGTGGTGGTGCCGACGTTGCGTCGGGGTGAGGGTGGTGTGGGTCGGGTGTTGTTGTCGTTGGGTGAGGCGTTTGTGTCGGGGGTGGGGGTTGATTGGCGTGGGGTGGTGGGTGCGGGTCGGTTGGTGGAGGTGCCGACGTATGCGTTCCAGGGGGAGCGGTACTGGTTGGAGGCACCCCGCAACACCGGCGACCTGAGTGCCGCCGGGCTGGACCAGGCCGGCCACCCGATGCTCGGTGCCGCGGTCGAGCTGGCCGGCGACGCCGGGACCCTCTACACCGGCCGCTTCTCCCTCACCACCCACCCGTGGCTCGCCGACCACCTGGTCGGCGGCACCGTCCTGCTGCCCGGCGCGGCCTTCGTCGACCTTGCCCTGCACTGCGCCGCGCACGCCGGACTCGCCATGGTCGACGACCTGACCCTGCACGCGCCGCTCGCGCTGCCCGCGCACGGCGTCGTGGACCTCCAGGTCGTCGCGTCCGGCCCGGACGACACCGGCCGACGCCGGGTGACGATCCACGGCCGGTCGGCCGACACCGACTCCGGTCAGGACTGGGTCCTGCACGCCAGCGGTGTGCTCACCCCGGTCGCCGACCCCGCCGGCACCACCCCGGCCAACTGGCCGCCGGTCGACGCCGTACCCGTCGACCTCACCGGCCTGTACGACCGGCTCGCCGAGCACGGCTACGGCTACGGCACCGCCTTCCGGGGCCTGACCGGGCTGTGGCGGGACCCGGAGCACTGCTATGCCGAGATCACCCTGCCGGAGGGCACCGACCCCGCCGGCCACCGGCTGCACCCCGCGCTGCTCGACGCGGCCCTGCACCCCCTGCTCGCGCTCGCCCTCGCCGACACCGACGGCCCGTTGCCGCTGCGGATACCGTTCTCCTGGCAGGGGGTGACGGCCACCGACGTGACGCCCACCCGGCTGCGGGTGCGGTGGGACGCCTCCGGCGGCGAGACCGTCCGGATGGACATGGCCGACGACACCGGCGTCCCGATCGGGTCGGTGCGCGCGCTGACCCTCCGCGAGATCGACCCGGCCCGGCTCGCCGCGCTGCGCACCGACCGGCTGCCGCTCCACGAGATCCGCTGGAGTCCGGTCGAGATCCCCGCCGTGGCGGACCCCACGCAGGACCGGGTCCTCGTCGGCGCGGACGGGCACCACCTGCGCGAGCTGCCGGGCGTCGACCCGGTGGACTACCCGGACATCGAGTCGCTGCGGGCGGCGGTCGTCGACGGCCGGCCGGCCCCGTCCACCGTGCTGGTCTCCTGCACCGGGTCGGCACCCGGTGCCGGGCCCGACCCGGCCGGCACCGGGCTGCCCACCCGACGGGTGCTCGACCTGGTGCAGGGCTGGCTCGCCTGCGGTGAGCTGGCACAGTCGAAACTCGTCGTGGTCACCAGCGGCGCGCTGCCGCTGCCCGGCGACGCCGACGTCGACCTGGCCGTGGCACCGGTCGCCGGCCTGCTGCGCACCGCACGGGCGGAGAACCCCGGCGCGGTGGTGCACATCGACGTCGACGCGGACTCGGGCACCGCCCTGCCCGGCGCGCTGGCCACCGGCGAGCCGGAGATCGCGCTGCGGCACGGCGTCGGTCTGGTGCCCCGGATGGTGGTACGCCGGTCGGAGGAACCCGCCACACCGCCGAGGCTCGACCCGGACGGCACCGTCCTGATCACGGGGGCCACCGGGGCGCTCGGCGCTCTCGTCGCCCGGCACCTGGTCACGACGTACGGCGTGCGGCACCTGCTGTTGCTGAGCCGGCGCGGCGCGGACGCGCCGGGCGCCGAGGAACTGCTCGCCGACCTCAGCGCGCTGGGGGCGACGGCCCGGTTGGTCGCCTGTGACGTCGGGGAACGGGAATCCGTGGCCGCGGCGCTCGCCACCGTGCCGGCCGCCCATCCGCTCACCGCGGTCGTGCACGCCGCCGGCGTCATCGACGACGGGGTGCTGCCCAGCCTCACCCCGCAACGCCTCGACGCCGTCTGGCAGCCGAAGGCGCAGGCCGCCCTGCACCTGCACGAGTTGACCGCGGACGCCGACCTGGCCGCGTTCGTGCTGTTCTCCTCGGTGGCGGGTCAACTCGGCAACCTCGGCCAGGGCAACTACGCGGCGGCGAACGTCGCCCTCGACGCGCTCGCCGAACACCGCCGCGCCGCCGGCCTGGTCGGCACCTCCCTGGTCTGGGGCCTGTGGGGAGACACCGACGGCACCGGGGCCGGCGCGGCGGCGAAACTCGACCGGGCGGCGCTGGACCGGGTCAGCCGGGGCGGCCTGCTGCCGCTGTCACTCGACGAGGGGCTCGCCCTCTTCGACGACGCGCTGGCGGCCGGACCGGCGGTGCTGGTCACCGCCCGCTTCGACATCGCCGGCCTGAGCGCCCGCACCGAGACCGACAACGTGCCGCCCCGGCTGTACGGGCTGGCCCGCACGGCCCGCCGTCCCGGCGGTGGCCAGCAGCCGTCGCAGCCGCTGGTCACCCGGCTCGCCGGGCTGCCGGTCGGTGAGCAGCAGAAGATCGTGCTGGATCTGGTGCGCAGGAACGTCGTCGCCGTCCTCGGTGGTGACCGGGTGGCGCGCGTGGACGACGACCTGTCGTTCAAGGAACTCGGCTTCGAGTCCCTGTCCGCGGTGGAGCTGCGCAACCGGCTCAGCGCAGCGACCGGTCTGCAACTGCCGGCCACGATGGTCTTCGACCACCCCCGGCCCACCTCGCTCGCCGACTTCATCCGGGAGACCGCCGCGCCGGCCGACGCCGAGGGGCCGGTCCTCGCCGAACTCGACCGGCTGTCCGCCGCCATGGCGGCGGCCTCCTCCGACCGTGGCCTGCGCCGGCTGGTCGCCTCGCGGCTGGAGAGCATGCTCGCCGACTGGAAGGCCGCCCCGACGGACCGGCAGGCCGGCACCGACGCCAACGCGCTCATCGAGTCCGCGTCGGTGGCCGAGATCTTCGACCTGATCGACCAGGAGTTCGGCACGGTGCCGCAGTGAGCGGCCACCGGCCGCAGGAGCCAACGAGAGCGGGTGTCCAGCGCATGTCAGGTGACGAGGCGAAGCTCCTCAACTACCTCAAGCGGATGACCATCGAGCTGCGCGACGCCCAGGAACGCATCCGGGACCTCGAGGAGAGCCGCCACGAGCCGATCGCGCTCGTCGGGATGAGCTGCCAGTACCCCGGTGGGGTGCAGACCCCGGACGAGTTGTGGGAGCTGGTCGCCGGTGAGGTCGACGCGGTGTCCGGGTTCCCCACCGACCGGGGGTGGGACCTCGACGGGCTCTACGACCCGGACCCGGACACCGTCGGCACCAGCTACGCCCGCGAGGGTGGTTTCCTCTACGACGCGGCCGAGTTCGACGCCGGACTGTTCGCCATCACCCCCCGCGAGGCGCTGTCCATCGACCCCCAGCAGCGCCTGCTGCTCGAACACGCCTGGCAGTCGATCGAGCGGGCCGGCGTCGACCCCCGGTCGCTGCGCGGCAGCGACACCGGCGTGTTCGTCGGGGTGATGTACAACGACTACGGGTCGCGGCTGATGCCGGCGCCGGAGGGCTTCGAGGGGTACGTCGGCAACGGCAGCGCCGCGAGCATCGCCTCCGGGCGGATCGCCTACTCGCTGGGCTTCGAGGGCCCGGCGATCACCGTCGACACCGCCTGCTCGTCGTCGCTGGTGGCGATCCACCTGGCCTGCCAGTCGCTGCGCTGGGGCGAGTGCTCGGTGGCCCTGGCCGGTGGCGTCACGGTGATGGCGACACCGGGGGTGTTCATCGAGTTCTCCCGGCAGCGTGGCCTGTCACCCGGCGGCCGGTGCCGGTCCTTCTCCGCCGGGGCCGACGGCGCCGGCTGGGCCGAGGGCGTCGGGGTGGTCATGCTGGAGCGGTACTCCGACGCGCTGCGCAACGGACATCCGGTGCTCGGCCTGATCCGGGGCAGCGCGGTCAACCAGGACGGTGCCAGCAACGGCCTCACCGCCCCGAGCGGCCCCGCCCAGGAACGGGTGATCTTCAACGCCCTCGCCGACGCCCGGCTCACCCCGGGCGACCTCGACGCGGTGGAGGGGCACGGCACCGGCACCACCCTCGGCGACCCGATCGAGGTACGCGCCCTGCAGGCCGTCTACGGCACCGGGCGGGACGCGCAACACCCCCTCTGGCTGGGCTCGCTCAAGTCCAACATCGGGCACAGCCAGGCCGCAGCCGGGGTCGGCGGCCTGATCAAGATGGTCCAGGCGATGCGCAACGGGGTACTGCCACGGTCCCTGCACGCCGACCCGCCGACCCCCCACGTGGACTGGTCGTCGGGCGCGGTACGCCTGTTGCGTGCCGCCGTACCCTGGCCGGTCACCGAGCGGGCGCGCCGCGTCGGCATCTCCTCCTTCGGGATCAGCGGCACGAACGCCCACCTGATCCTGGAGGAGCCGCCAGCACCGCCCGCCGGGGAACCGCAGGACACGCCGGTGCCGGCCTCCGCGCGACCGGTCGCCTGGCCGCTGTCGGGGAACTCGCCGAAGGCGCTGCGGGACCAGGCGCGACGGCTGGCCGGTCACCTGCGTCAGCGGTCGCTGCGACCGGCCGACGTGGCGTACACGCTGAGCCGCCGCCCACGCTTCGCCCACCGCGCGGTGGTGCTCGGGACCGACCCGACCGAGCTGCTCACCGGCCTGGAACGGCTGGCCGGTGGCTCCGGCTCGGCGCAGGTGGTCCGGGGCCGGCCCGCCCCGGCCGGGGCCCGTACCCTCGCCATGATCTTTTCGGGTCAGGGGTCGCAGCACGCGGGCATGGGCCGCGACCTGTACCCGGCCTTCCCGGCCTTCGCCGAGGCGCTCGACGCGGCGTGCGCGGCCCTCGACGCGCACCTGCCGGTGGCGCTGCGCGACGTGCTCTTCGCCCCGGCCGGCACCGAGGCCGCCGCGCTGCTCGACCAGACCCGGTTCGCCCAACCCGCCATCTTCGCCGTGGAGGTGGCGCTGTACCGGCTGCTCGAACGGTTCGGCATCCGGCCGCACCGGCTCGTCGGGCACTCGGTCGGCGAGTTCGCCGCCGTCCACGTCGCCGGAGTGCTCACCCTGGCCGACGCGGCGACCCTGGTCACCGCGCGCGGCCGGCTCATGCAGGAACTGCCGGCCGGCGGCGCGATGGTGGCGGTGCAGGCCACCGAGGCCGAGGTGACACCGATGCTGGCGGACCGGGCGGGCGAGGTCGCCGTCGCCGCCGTGAACGGGCCGTCCTCCGTCGTGGTCGCCGGCGACGAGCCGGCGGTCGCCGAGATCGAGGCGGCCTGGTCGGCCCGGGGCCGGCGGACCAGCCGACTGCGGGTCAGCCACGCCTTCCACTCCCCCCGGATGGAGCCGATGCTCGACGAGTTCCGGCGGGTGGCGGCGGGCCTGACCTACCGGCCGCCGACCGTCGACCTGGTGTCCACCGTCACCGGCCGACCGGTCGGCCCCGGCGAACTGGAGGACCCGGGGTACTGGGTGGCGCACGCCCGCCGGCCGGTCCGCTTCGCCGACGCCGTCCGCTCGCTGGCCGCCGCCGAGGTCACCGAGTATCTCGAAGTCGGCCCGGACAGCGTGCTGAGCGCGGTGGTCACCGAGAACCTCGGCGTCGCCGGCACGACCGGTGCGGCCGTGCTGCCGCTGCTGCGTCGGGACGTGGACGAGCCCACGGCGTTCCTGACCGGGGTCGCGACCTGGTACTCCCGGGGCGGCGCCGTCGACTGGGACGTCCTCACCGAGGGACTCGCCCCGACCACCGTCGACCTGCCCACCTACGCGTTCCAGCGCAAGCACTACTGGTTGGACGCGGTCGCGCCGATGGTGGCCACCCGCCGGGCGCCGACGCCGCCGGACTCGCTCGGCGACGGCAGCGACGAGACGGAGCCGCCGCTGGCCGTCACGCTGCTGCGGCTCCCGCCCGCCGAACGCCGGGCGACGCTGCTGATGGCGTTGCGGGGACTGGCCGCCGAGGTGATGCGGCTCGACCGGGCCGACGACGTCGCCGCCGACGTCCCGCTGCTCGAACTCGGGTTCACCTCGCTGATGGCGGTCGACCTGCGCAACCGGGCCGCCGCCGCCACCGGCGTGGACCTGCCCGCCGCGCTGGTCTACGAGCACCCGACGTTCGAGGCGATCGTCGACTACGTCGACACCCTGATCACCGTCTAGCCCCTCCGCCCCGCCCCCTCCGATGGCCCGCGATCGACGCAGAATGAGGTCAGTTGTCATGCCGCAGACCCGTGACTTTTCCGAGGACGCGATCGCTGTCGTCGGCATGTCCTGCCGCCTGCCCGGCGCGGCGGACCCGGCCGCGTTCTGGGCCCTGCTCGCCAGCGGAACGAGCGCGGTCGGCGCGGCGCCCGCCGACCGCTGCGGGCCGGACGCGCCACCCGGCGGCTTCCTCGACGACGTCGCCGGGTTCGACGCCGCGTTCTTCGGCATCTCCCCGCGCGAGGCCACCGCGATGGACCCGCAGCAGCGGCTGATGCTGGAGCTGGCATGGGAGGCGCTCGAGGACGCCCGGCTGGCACCCGACCAGCTCGCCGGGCGGCCCGCGGCGGTGTACGTCGGCGCCATCCAGGACGACTACGCCCAACTGGCCGGCCGGGTGCCCGCCACCGCGTTCACCCTCACCGGGCTGCACCGCAGCATCGTGGCCAACCGGATCTCGTACACCCTCGGCCTGACCGGGCCCAGCGTGGTCGTCGACTCGGGGCAGTCGTCGGCGCTGGTCGCCGTACACCAGGCATGCGAGAGTCTGCGCGCCGGGACCGTCTCGCTGGCCCTGGCCGGCGGCGTGAACCTGATCCTGGAACCGGGCAGCACCGCCCGGGTCGGCGAGTTCGGCGGCCTCTCCCCGGACGGTACGGCCTGGGTCTTCGACGCCCGCGCCAACGGCTACGTACGCGGTGAGGGCGGCGGCCTGGTCGTGCTCAAGCGGCTCGCCGACGCGGTGGCCGACGGCGACGACATCTCCTGCGTGATCCTCGGCGGGGCCGTCAACAACGACGGCGGCGGTGCCGGTCTGACCGTCCCCGACGGCGACGGGCAGGCCGACGTGATCCGGCGGGCGCACCGGCAGGCGGGCACCGACCCGGCCCACGTCGGCTACGTCGAGCTGCACGGCACGGGCACGCCCGTCGGCGACCCGGTCGAGGCCGGCGCGCTGGGTGCGGCGATCGGCGTGCACCGGCCGGCGGACGCTCCGCTGGCCGTCGGTTCGGCCAAGACCAACGTCGGACACCTCGAAGGCGCCGCCGGCCTGGTCGGGCTGCTCAAGCTCGCGTTGAGCGCCCGGCACGGGCAGATCCCGGCGAGCCTGAACTTCAACACCGTCAACCCGCGCATCGACCTGGCCGCGCTGCACCTGCGGGTGCAGTCCGCGCTCGGCGCGTGGCCGGCCGACGCCGCCGGTGATGGCGACGCCCTGGCGGGCCTGTCCTCGTTCGGGATGGGTGGCACCAACGCCCACCTGGTCGTCGGGCGCGCGCCCCGGCCCACCACCGACCGGGCCGACCGGCCGGCGCAGGCGTACACCGCGCCCTGGGTGCTGTCCGGCCAGAGCCCCGCCGCGCTGCGGGCCCAGGCGGCCACGCTGCGGCGGTTCCTCACGTCCGGCGTCGACGTCGCCGACGCCGACCTGGGCCACTCGCTCGCGTCGACCCGCGCCGCGCTGCGGCACCGGGCGGCGGTGCGTGCCGGTGACCGCGCCGGCATGCTCGCCGCCCTCGACGCGCTCGCCGCCGGTGACGACCGGCCCGACCTGGTCGTCGGTCGCGCCCGCCCCGGCCGGGTGGTCTTCGTCTTCCCCGGCCAGGGTTCGCAGTGGGAGGCGATGGCCCGTGGCCTGTACGCCGACTCCGCGGTGTTCCGCGACCGCCTCGACGAGTGCGCCGACGCGCTGGCCGCGTACACCGACTGGGACCTGCGCGACGTCCTGCTCGGCGGGGGCGGCGACCAGTTGACGCGGGTCGACGTGATCCAGCCGGTGCTGTTCGCCGTGATGGTGTCGTTGGCGGCACTGTGGCGGGCGCACGGCGTGGAACCCGACGCGGTGGTGGGGCACTCCCAGGGTGAGATCGCCGCCGCGTACGTGGCCGGCGCGTTGACCCTGTCGGACGCGGCCCGGGTGGTGGCCCTGCGCAGTCGGGCGATCCGGGCCCTGGCCGGCACCGGCGCGATGGCGTCGGTGGCGCTGTCGGCCGAGCGGCTGCTGCCGGTGCTGGAGCAGTGGAGCGACCAGGTGGCGATCGGTGCGATCAACGGCCCCGACTCGACCGTCCTGTCCGGAGCGGTGGACGTGCTGCCGCAGGTGCTCGCCGAACTGACCGCCCAGGGCGTGCGGTGCCGGGCCGTCCCGGTGGACTACGCCTCCCACTCGCCGCAGGTCGAGGCGATCCGCGACGACGTGCTCGACCAGCTCGCCCCGATCACGCCTACCGACGCCCCGGTCACCTTCTACTCGGCGGTGACCGGAACGCCCGTCGACACGGCCGGGCTGGACGCCGCCTACTGGTACCGCAACCTGCGGCAGACCGTGCGGTTCGAGCCGGCGGCCCGGGCGTTGCTCGACGACGGGTACACCACGTTCATCGAGTGCAGCCCGCACCCGGTGCTGGCGGTCGGCCTGCGGGAGACCTTCGCCGCGACCGGGCAGCCGGCGTCCGTGGTGCCCACCCTGCGCCGCGACGACGGGGGCCTCGACCGCTTCCGGCACGCCGTCGGCCACGCGTACGTCGTGGGCGCTCCGGTCGACTGGACGACGTCCTTCCCCGGGGCGCGGCGGATCTCCCTGCCCACCTACGAGTTCCAGCGCCGGCCCTTCTGGATCGACGCGCCCGCAGCGACCCCGGTCGAGGCGACCGTACGGCCCGGGGGCGACGACGCTCCGGTGGCCGAGGAGCCCGTCGGCGACGGGGCCTGGGCGAACGCGCTGCGGGAGCTGCCGGCGGAGCGTCGCCTCGACGTCGCCCTGGAGCTGGTCCGGCGGCGGGCCGCCGGCATTCTCGGCCACCCGGCCGCCACCGACGTGGACCCGACAACG
The DNA here is from genome assembly GCF_049178955.1 of Micromonospora sp. WMMD730. NCBI lineage: Bacteria > Bacillati > Actinomycetota > Actinomycetes > Micromonosporales > Micromonosporaceae > Micromonospora > Micromonospora sp. WMMD730. The sequence goes on along the minus strand of NZ_JBMHML010000002.1, from coordinate 5,210,705 downwards.
ACCTTCAAGGAACTCGGCTTCTCGTCACTCACCGTCGTGGAGCTGCGCGACCGGCTGGCCGACGACACCGCCCTGCCGCTGCCGTCCTCGCTCGCCTACGACTTTCCGAGTCCGGTGTTGGTGGCGGAGCGGTTGGTGGGTTTGGTGTCGGGTTCGGTTGTGGGTGTGGGTGTTTCGGGTGTGGGTGTGGGTGAGGCGGTGGCGATTGTGGGGATGGGTTGTCGTTTTGGTGGTGGGGTGGGTTCGCCGGGGGATTTGTGGGATGTGGTGTCGGGTGGGGTTGATGTGGTGGGTGGGTGGCCGGTGGATCGTGGGTGGGATGTGGAGGGTTTGGTGGGTGGTGGGGTGCCGGGGTTTGGTGGGTTTTTGGAGGGTGCGGGGGTTTTTGATGCGGAGTTTTTTGGTGTTTCTCCGCGTGAGGCTGTGGTGATGGATCCGCAGCAGCGGGTGGTGTTGGAGGTGGTGTGGGAGGCGTTGGAGGGTGCGGGTTTGGGTGGGGTTGTTGGTGGTGTGGGTGTGGGGGTGTTTTTGGGGGTGATGGGTTTGGAGTATGGGCCGCGGTTGTGTGAGGCGGGGGAGGGTGTTGGTGGGTATGTGTTGACGGGTTCGGCGGGGAGTGTGGTGTCGGGTCGGGTGGCGTATGTGTTGGGTTTGGGTGGTCCGGCGGTGTCGGTGGATACGGCGTGTTCGTCGTCGTTGGTGGCGTTGCATCAGGCGGTGGGGGCGTTGCGGTCGGGTGAGGTGTCGTTGGCGGTGGCGGGTGGGGTGGCGGTGATGGGTTCGCCGGGGATGTTTGTGGAGTTTGCGCGTCAGGGTGGGTTGTCTGCTGATGGTCGGTGTAAGGCGTTCTCGTCGTCGGCGGATGGTACGGGGTGGGGTGAGGGTGTGGGTGTGGTGGTGTTGGAGCGGTTGTCGGATGCGCGGCGTAACGGGCACCGCGTGTTGGCGGTGGTGCGGGGTAGTGCGGTTAATCAGGATGGTGCGTCGAATGGGTTGACGGCGCCGCATGGTCCGTCGCAGGAGCGGGTGATTCGTCAGGCGTTGGCGAGTGGTGGTTTGTCGGCGGGTGATGTGGATGTGGTGGAGGCGCATGGTACGGGGACGCGGTTGGGTGATCCGGTTGAGGCGGGGGCGTTGTTGGCGACGTATGGTCGTGAGCATTCGGTGGAGCGTCCGTTGTATCTGGGTTCGTTGAAGTCGAATATTGGTCATACGATGGCGGCGGCGGGTGTTGCTGGTGTGATCAAGATGGTGTTGGCGATGCGTGCTGGGGTGATGCCGAAGACGTTGCATGTGGTGGAGCCGACGTCGCATGTGGATTGGTCGTCGGGCACGGTGGAGTTGCTGACCGAGGCGCGGCCGTGGGGTGGTGTGGGGCCGCGTCGGGCGGGGGTGTCGTCGTTCGGGATCAGTGGGACGAACGCGCACGTCGTCCTGGAGTCGGCACCGGAATTCGAGCCGGAGCTGACTGTCACGGAGGACGGCGAGCCGGACGGCCCGGTGCCGCTGGTGCTGTCGGCACGGTCGGTGGAAGCGCTGCGGGCACACGCGGTACGACTGGCCGGGGTCGTCGAGAGTGGCGGGTCGCTGGCGGGAATCGCCTCGACCCTGGTGCGCGAGCGGACGCTGTGGGAGCACCGGGCCGTCATCGTGGGCAATTCGCGGGCGGAACTGCTCACGGGTCTGACCGCACTGGGATCGGGTTCGGACAATGTGGCGACCGCGACCGTGGTGTCGGATACCGGCTCGGTTCCGGTTTCTGTTTCTTCGGGTGTGGTGTCGGGTGGGGTGGTGTCGGGTGGGACGGTGTTTGTGTTTCCGGGTCAGGGGTCGCAGTGGTGGGGTATGGGTCGGGAGTTGTGGGGGTGTGATGCTGTTTTTCGGGGGCGGTTTGAGGAGTGTGTTGGGGTGTTGGGTGGGTTGGTGGATTGGGATGTTCGTGGGGTGTTGTTGGAGGGTGGGGAGGAGTGGTTGGGGCGGGTTGATGTGGTGCAGCCGGCGTTGTTTGTGTTGATGGTGTGTTTGGCGGAGGTGTGGCGGGCTGCGGGTGTGGTGCCGGATGCGGTGGTGGGTCATTCGCAGGGTGAGGTGGCGGCGGCGTGTGTGGCGGGGGTGTTGTCGTTGGAGGATGCGTTGCGGGTGGTGGTGGGTCGTTCGCGGTTGGTGGGGGAGCGGTTGGCGGGGTTGGGGGGGATGGTGTCGGTGGGGTTGTCGGTGGGGGAGGTGGAGTCGTGGTTGGTGGGTTTTGGTGGTGAGTTGGTGGTGGGTGTGGTGAATGGGCCGGGGTCGTGTGTGGTGGCGGGTCCGGTGGGTTTGTTGGGTGATTTGGTGGGGTTGTTGGAGGGGGTGGGGGTGTGGTGTCGGTGGGTGCCGGTGGATTATGCGTCGCATCATCCGGTGGTGGATGTGGTGCGGGAGGAGTTGTTGGGTTTGGTGGGGGATGTGGTTGGTGGGGTGGGGGATGTGGTGGTGTATTCGTCGGTGCGGGGTGGTGTGGTGTCGGGTGTGGAGTTGGGGGGTGGTTATTGGTTTGAGAATTTGCGGTCGGCGGTGCGGTTTGAGGAGGTGGTGGGGGTGTTGGTGGGTGATGGGTTTTCGCGGTTTGTGGAGTGTTCTCCGCATCCGGTGTTGTCGGTGGGTTTGCGGGAGTCGTTGGAGGTGTTGGGTTCGGGTGGTGTGGTGGTGCCGACGTTGCGTCGGGGTGAGGGTGGTGTGGGTCGGGTGTTGTTGTCGTTGGGTGAGGCGTTTGTGTCGGGGGTGGGGGTGGATTGGGAGCGGGTGGTGCCGGAGGCTGCCCGGGTCGACCTACCCACCTACCCCTTCCAGGGCCGCCACTACTGGCTGAACCCGACCGCACCCGGCGGGGCCGACGTCTCGCACGCCGGCCTGACCGCCGTCACCCACCCCCTGCTCGGCGCGGTCGTCGAACTCGCCGGCAGCGCCGTCACCGGCCTCACCGGCACGCTCTCCCTCGCCGCCCAACCCTGGCTGGCCGACCACGCCGTCGGCGACACCGTGCTGCTGCCCGGCACCGCGTTCGTCGAGATGGCGCTGCGCGCCGGCGACGAGGTCGGCTGCGACCACGTCGACGAACTGACCCTCCAGGCGCCCCTGGTGCTGACGGACCGCGCGCCGGTGCACGTCCGGGTGGAGATCGACGAGCCGGCCGGGGACGGTCGCCGCGAGGTGAGCATCCACTCCCGGGCCGCCGACGTCGACTTCGGCACCGCCTGGACCTGCCACGCCACCGGCACGCTGTCCCCCACCGTGACCGACCCCGACCTGCCGGCCCCCTCCGCGCAGTGGCCGCCCCGGGGTGCCACCCCCGTGGACGTCCGCGACGCGTACGACGAACTGGCCGACGGCGGATACCGCTACGGCCCCACCTTCCGGGGACTGACCGCGATGTGGCAGTCCGGCGACGAGGTCTTCGCCGACGTGTCGCTCCCGGAAGCGGCCCACACCGACGCCGCCCGCTTCGGCCTGCACCCGGCACTGCTGGACGCGGCGCTGCACGCGATGCTCGTCCGTGACCGGCTGGCCGGCCGGCACGACCTGCGGCTGCCGTTCGCCTGGCAGGGCGTCACGCTCGCCGCCGCCGGGGCGTCGATGCTGCGGCTGTCGCTGCGGCCGACGGCCACCGGCGCGATCACCCTGACCGCCGTCGACGGCGCCGGCCAGCCGGTGCTCACCGTCGAGTCGTTGACCTTCCGTGAGGTCGACCCGGCCCGGCTCGGTGCCGCCCGACAGGACACGCCCCCGCTCTACGGCCTCGACTGGGTCGCCGAGCCCGCCGGGGTCACCGCCGCGCCGCCCAGCCTGCGGTATGCGCTGCTCGGGCCGGACCCGCTCGATCTCGGCAGCGTCCTGCCCGACGTCGAGCGTCACCCCGACCTGTCCGCCCTGGCAGCCGCCGGACGGCAGGTCGACGTCGTCGTGGTGACCCTGCCCGACGCCCCGCACGGCCCGGCGATCACGGGGGCGCACGCCGCCGCCCGGTGGGCGCTCACCCTGGCCCAGGACTGGCTCGCCACCGAGCAGCTGGCCGACGCCCGGCTCGCCGTGGTGAGCCGGATCGCGATCACCACCGACGCGGGCACCACCGCGTCCTCGCCGGCCCACGCCACCGCATGGGGGCTGCTGCGCTCGGCGCGGACCGAGAACCCGGGCCGGTTCCTCCTGCTCGACCTGGACGACGACCCCCGCTCGCTGACCGTGCTGCCGGCCGCCCTCGCCGCCGACCGCTCCGAGCTGGCCGTCCGCGACGGTGAGCTGAGGGTGCCCCGGCTCGCCCCGGTGACCCCCGGCGTCGCGCCGGTGTCCGGTGGCGACTGGCGACTGGACGGCACCGGATCGGGCAGCGTGGACGGTCTCGCCGTCGTCGCCGGGCAGACCCCGGCCACCGGGCCGGCCGCCCTCGCCCCGCACGAGGTCCGGATCGCGGTACGGGCCGCCGGCCTGAACTTCCGCGACGTCCTCATCGCCCTCGGCGTCTACCCCGGCGAGGCCCGGATGGGCATCGAGGGTGCCGGCGTGGTGACCGAGACCGGTGCGGCGGTCACCGACCTGCGGCCCGGGGACCGGGTGATGGGCATGGTGGCCGAGTCGTTCGCCGGCACCGCCACCGTGGACCACCGGCTGCTCGTGCCGATCCCGGCCGGTTGGTCGTACGCCCAGGCCGCCGCGGTGCCGATCGTCTTCGCCACCGCCTACTACGGGCTCGTCCACCAGGCCGGCCTGCGCGCCGGTGAGTCGGTGCTGATCCACGCCGCCGCCGGTGGCGTCGGCATGGCCGCCGTGCAGCTCGCCCACCACCTCGGCGCAACGGTGTACGCCACGGCCAGCCCCGCCAAGTGGGAGGCGGTACGGGCCCTCGGCGTGCCCGCCGACCGGATCGCCTCCTCGCGTACCGACGGGTTCGAGGAGACCTTCCGGGTCGCCACCCCGGGTGGCGTCGACGTCGTGTTGAACAGCCTGGCCGGTGACCTGCTCGACGCGTCGCTGCGGCTGCTCGCCGACGGCGGCCGGTTCGTCGAGATGGGCAAGACCGACCTGCGTGACCCCGACCGGGTCGCCGTGGACCACCCCGGTCGCCACTACCAGGCGTTCGACCTGATCGAGGTCGGTCGCCGGGACCCGGAACTGATCCGGCGCATCCTCACCGAGATCGTCGCGCTCTTCGCCCGGGGCGCGCTGACCCACCTGCCGACGAGATGCTGGGACGTCCGCTCCGCCGCCGACGCGTTCCGCCAGCTCAGCCAGGCCCGCCAGATCGGCAAGGCGGTGCTGACCGTACCGGCCGGATGGGACCCCGACGGGACCGTCCTGATCACCGGCGGCACCGGCACGCTCGGCGGCCTGCTCGCCCGGCACCTGGTCACCCGGCACGGGATGCGGCACCTGCTGCTGGCCAGCCGGCGGGGGCCGGCGGCCCCCGGCGTACCCGAGTTGGTCGGCGAACTGACCGGCCTCGGCGCGACGGTCGAGGTCGCCGCCGTCGACGTCGCCGACCGGGCCGCCCTGGACGCCCTGCTGGACGGCGTCCCGACGGCGCACCCGCTGACGGCCGTGGTGCACACCGCCGGGGTCCTCGACGACGCGCTGCTGCCCGCGCTGACCGACGCGCGCGTCGAGACGGTGCTGCGGGCCAAGGCCGACGCCGCGTGGCACCTGCACGAGTCCACCCGCCACCGCGACCTGGCCGGCTTCGTCCTCTTCTCCTCGATCATGGGTCTGCTCGGGAACGCCAGCCAGGCCAACTACGCGGCGGCGAACGTGTTCCTGGACGAACTGGCCCACGCCCGGCGCGCCGAGGGACTACCGGCGACCGCCCTGGCCTGGGGCTTCTGGGACCAGCGCAGTGAGATGACCGGTCAGCTCAGTGACGTCGACGTCGCCCGGATCGGCCGGCTCGGGCTGGCCCCGCTGACCGTCGAGGACGGCCTCGCCCTGTTCGACGCCGCGATCACCGCCGACCGGCCGATGACCGTCCCGGCCCGGCTCGCCCTCGACGCCCTGCGCTCGCCGGCGGCCGGTGCCGTCCCGGAGCTGCTCACCGCTCTGGTGGGCCGGCGCGAGCGCCGGGTCGCGGCGGCCCGCGTCACCGGCAACGCCCTGGCCGAGCAACTCGTCGCGCTGCCGGCCGCGGAAGGCGACCAGCTGCTGATCGAGCTGGTCCGGCAGACCGCCGCCGCGGTGCTCGGCCACACCTCGGCCGCCCAGGTCCCGGCCCAGGCGAAGTTCAAGGATCTCGGCTTCGACTCGCTGTCCTCGGTGGAGCTGCGCAACCGGCTGAACGCGGCGACCGGTGTCCGGCTCTCCGCCACGATGGTGTTCGACCACCCCACACCGACCGCCGTGGCGGCGTACCTCAGGGACGAACTGCTCGGTGCCCGGCCGGCGGTGACGGACGCCCCGCCACCCACGCGGACCGCGACCGACGACGACCACATCGCGATCGTCGGCATGGCCTGCCGGCTGCCCGGCGGCGTCGGCTCACCGGACGAGCTGTGGGAGTTGCTGACCACCGACGGCGACGCGATCGGCGAACCCCCCAACGACCGTGGCTGGGACCTCGCCGACCTCTTCGACCCCGACCCGGACCGGCCCGGCAAGAGCTACGTGCTCGACGGCGGGTTCCTGCACGAGGCGGGGGAGTTCGACGCCGGATTCTTCGGCATCTCCCCCCGCGAGGCGCTGGCGATGGACCCGCAGCAGCGGCTGCTGCTGGAGACCTCGTGGGAGGCGCTGGAGCGGGCCGGCATCGTGCCGGCGGCACTGAACGGATCGGCGACGGGCGTCTTCGTCGGCGCGCTCGCCCAGGACTACGGCTCCCCGTTGCACCAGGTGTCCGAGGGGCTGGACGGGCTGCGGCTCACCGGCCGCTCCACCAGCGTCATCTCCGGTCGGGTGGCCTACGCGCTGGGGTTGCAGGGCCCGGCGGTGACGGTGGACACGGCGTGCTCGTCGTCGCTCGTGGCGTTGCACCAGGCGGTGGGGGCGCTGCGCGCGGGTGAGGTGTCGCTGGCACTGGCGGGCGGGGTGTCGGTGATGGCGACGCCCGGCATGTTCGTCGAGTTCTCCCGCCAACGGGGCCTGTCCCCCGACGGCCGGTGCAAGGCGTTCTCGTCCTCTGCCGACGGTACGGGCTGGGGTGAGGGCGTCGGCGTGATCATTTTGGAGCGGTTGTCGGATGCGCGGCGTAATGGTCATCGGGTGTTGGCGGTGGTGCGGGGTAGTGCGGTTAATCAGGATGGTGCGTCGAATGGGTTGACGGCGCCGCATGGTCCGTCGCAGGAGCGGGTGATTCGTCAGGCGTTGGCGAGTGGTGGTTTGTCGGCGGGTGATGTGGATGTGGTGGAGGCGCATGGTACGGGGACGCGGTTGGGTGATCCGATCGAGGCGCAGGCGTTGTTGGCGACGTACGGTCGTGAGCACTCGGCGGAGCGTCCGTTGTTCCTCGGCTCACTGAAGTCGAACATCGGCCACACGATGGCGGCGGCGGGGATCACCGGCGTCATCAAGACCGTCCTGGCGATGCGCGCCGGGGTGATGCCGAAGACGTTGCACGTGGACGAGCCGACCACGCACGTGGACTGGTCGTCCGGCACGGTGGAGCTGCTCACCGAGGCACGGGTCTGGGACGGTGACGGACCGCGTCGGGCGGGGGTGTCGTCGTTCGGGATCAGCGGCACCAACGCGCACGTCGTCCTGGAGTCGGCACCCGGGCCGGAGCCGGCCGGGGAGTCGCCGGCCGACGCCGCCGGGCCGGTGCCGCTGGTGCTGTCGGCCCGGTCGGCGGAGGCCCTGCGGGCCCAGGCGGTGCGGTTGGCCGGGGTCGTGGAAAGCGGAGAATCGCTCGTCGGAATTGCTTCCGGCCTCATCCGCGACCGTTCCCGGTGGGATCACCGGGCCGTGGTCGTCGGCAGTTCACGCGCCGAACTGGTCTCCGGCCTGGCGGCACTCGGATCGGGTTCCGACGCCGCGGTCGCCGCCGACGGCAATTCCGCCTCCGGTCGGGTGGTGTCGGGTGGGACGGTGTTTGTGTTTCCGGGTCAGGGGTCGCAGTGGTGGGGTATGGGTCGGGAGTTGTGGGGGTGTGATGCTGTTTTTCGGGGGCGGTTTGAGGAGTGTGTTGGGGTGTTGGGTGGGTTGGTGGATTGGGATGTTCGTGGGGTGTTGTTGGAGGGTGGGGAGGAGTGGTTGGGGCGGGTTGATGTGGTGCAGCCGGCGTTGTTTGTGTTGATGGTGTGTTTGGCGGAGGTGTGGCGGGCTGCGGGTGTGGTGCCGGATGCGGTGGTGGGTCATTCGCAGGGTGAGGTGGCGGCGGCGTGTGTGGCGGGGGTGTTGTCGTTGGAGGATGCGTTGCGGGTGGTGGTGGGTCGTTCGCGGTTGGTGGGGGAGCGGTTGGCGGGGTTGGGGGGGATGGTGTCGGTGGGGTTGTCGGTGGGGGAGGTGGAGTCGTGGTTGGTGGGTTTTGGTGGTGACCTGGTTGTGGGTGTGGTGAATGGGCCGGGGTCGTGTGTGGTGGCGGGTCCGGTGGGTTTGTTGGGTGATTTGGTGGGGTTGTTGGAGGGGGTGGGGGTGTGGTGTCGGTGGGTGCCGGTGGATTATGCGTCGCATCATCCGGTGGTGGATGTGGTGCGGGAGGAGTTGTTGGGTTTGGTGGGGGATGTGGTTGGTGGGGTGGGGGATGTGGTGGTGTATTCGTCGGTGCGGGGTGGTGTGGTGTCGGGTGTGGAGTTGGGGGGTGGTTATTGGTTTGAGAATTTGCGGTCGGCGGTGCGGTTTGAGGAGGTGGTGGGGGTGTTGGTGGGTGATGGGTTTTCGCGGTTTGTGGAGTGTTCTCCGCATCCGGTGTTGTCGGTGGGTTTGCGGGAGTCGTTGGAGGTGTTGGGTTCGGGTGGTGTGGTGGTGCCGACGTTGCGTCGGGGTGAGGGTGGTGTGGGTCGGGTGTTGTTGTCGTTGGGTGAGGCGTTTGTGTCGGGGGTGGGGGTGGATTGGGAGCGGGTGGTGCCGGAGGCTGCCCGGGTCGACCTACCCACCTACCCCTTCCAACACGAGCACTACTGGCTCAGGTACGCCCCGTCCACCGGCACCAACGACCGGGGCGACCACGCGCTGCTCGGTGCCGCGGTGGAACTCCCCGGCTCGGGCGGGATGGTGCTGACCGGCACCGTGTCCCAGGCCGGCCTGCCCTGGCTGGCCGGCCACACCGTCGGCGACACCGTCGTGCTGCCCGGCACCGCACTGCTCGACCTGGCGCTGAAGGCCGGCGACGACGTCGGGCTCGACCACGTCGACGTCCTCACCCTGCACGAGCCGCTGACCGTGCCGGCCCGGACCGCCGTCCACCTGCGGGTGGAGATCGGCGCACCGGGTGACGACGCCCGCCGGGCGCTGAGCATCCACTCCCGACGGGCCGACACCCCGGCCGGCGCCCCGTGGCGGTGCCACGCCGCAGGCACGCTCGCCGTCGGCGTACCGCTGCCCGGGGCGGACCTGACGGTCTGGCCGGCGCCCGACGCGACCGCCGAGCCCACCGCCGACGGTGTCGCGCGGTGGCGGCGGGGCGACGAGGTCTTCGCCGAGGTCCGGCTGCCCGACCGGCAGCACGCCGAGGCGGACCACTTCGGACTGCACCCGGCCCTGCTCGACGCCGCGTTGCGGGCCGTCGGCGATCCGGCCGGCACACCGTCCCGGCTGGTCGGGATGCACGGCGTCACCCTGCGGGCCGTGGGCGCGACCGTGCTGCGCGTGCACCGCGCCGGATCGGGCCAGGTGACCGTCGCCGACGCGACCGGCTCCCCGGTGGCCACGATCGCCGCCGTCACCACCCGCCCCTGCCCGGCCGGCGAGGCCCGGACCGCGAGCGCCGCCGCCCAGGACGGCCTGTTCCGGGTGGAGTGGGTCGCGGTGCCGACGCCCGTCCCGCCGTCGCCGCCGACCCTGGTCGTCGTCGGTGCCGACCCGCTGCGGGCGCGCGCCGGGCTGATGTCGGCGGACACCTACGCCGAGGCGTACCCCGACCTGGCCGCGCTCACCGCCGCGGTCGAAGCCGGTGCGTCCCGCCCGGACGTCATCCTGCTCAGCGACACCGACCCCGCCCCGGCAGGCGGCAGCCCCTGGGAGACCAGCCGCCTCGTCACCCTGCACCGGGACCCGACCGCCACCGCCGTGCGCCGCCGTGGCCGGGCGGGCGGCACCACAGCCGACCCGGTCCCGGCCCCTGCGGTGCCGGCCGCCGCGCCGCCCGCACCCGGCGACACCGTCGTGGTCGACGGTGCCAAGGCGTCCTGGCGGGCCCTGGCGACGGCGCTCACCCTGGCCGAACCGCACCTGGTCGTGCGTCGGGGCACCGTGCTGACGCCCCGGCTGACCCGGGTCGCCGTCCCGGTGCACGACGCGACGCCGCTCGACGTCGCCGGCCCGGTGCTGGTCACCGGCGGCGCGTCGGCGGCGCGCGGAGCGACCGTGGCCTTCCTGCGCGGATGCGGGATCGAGGCCGGCGACGGCAGCGGGGACGACGCCGCCACCACCGTCGTCCGGGTGGACGCCCCCGACGCGGCGGCGGTCACCGACAGCGCCACCCCGACCGTCACGCTGCTGCGGGAACGGCCCGCCGGTGAGCCGTCGCCTGACGAACTCGCCCTCGTCGAGGCGGCCTGCCGCCTCGGTGGGTCGCTGGTCGTCGCGGCCGGAGCCGGCACCTGGTCCCGTTCCCCCGAGGCCCCGGCGCTGCTGCGGTCGCTGGCCCCGGCCGCCACCCGCCGCACCGTACGGGCCGCCGTCGACGCTCCGGCCGGCCTCAAGCAACGACTGGTGCTCGCGCCCGAGGGCGACCGGGACCAGATCCTGCTGGAACTGGTACGCCGCAACGTCGCGGCGGTGCTCGGCCTGGCGTCGGCGGAGACCGTCGAACGGGACCGACGGTTCCGGGACGCCGGGTTCGACTCGCTGTCCGCCCTGACGGTCCGCAACCTGATCAGCACGGAGACCGACCTGCGGCTCGCGCCCACGGTGGTCTTCGACCACTCCACGCCCGACGCCCTGGTGCGTCACCTCAGGCAGGAACTGCTCGGCTACTGACGACCCGCCGGCCCGCGGCGGACACAGCTGAAGAATGGAGGGACCCCGTGCGAGTCGATGGTGTCTATCTCGACGGGATCGGCCAGTACCTGCCCGACTGGGTCAGCGCCGAGGACGCGGTCGCGGACGGCCGGTACCGGGCGGAGGTCTTCGAGGCCAGCGGCCTGACCGGCACGCACGTCTCGACGAAACTACCCGCCCTCGACATGGCGGTGCTGGCCGCCCGGGCCGCGCTGGAGCGGTCCTCGGTGGCGACCGCCGACGTCGAGTCACACATCCACGCCAGCGTCTACCACCAGGGCCCCGAGGGCTCCTACCCACCCGGGTACGTCCTGCGCGAGCTGGGGGTGACCGGCGTCGGCTCCCTGGAGATCCGGCAGGGGTGCAACGGGCTGCTCGCCGCCCTGGAGATCGCCGTCGGGCAGCTCACCGGCGTGGCGGAACTCGCCGTGGCCCTGCTGACCACCGCCCAGAACTTCGAGACGCCGCTGATCGACAGGTGGCACGGCTTCGGTGACTCGTACATCCTCGCCGACGGCGCCGCGGCGGCCGTCGTCACCACCGAACCGGGATTCGCCGAGGTGCGGTCGATCTGCTCCGGCACCCTGCCCGAGCTGGAACGGTGGCACCGCGGCGACGGCCCGCTGACCCCACCGGCCGGACAGACCGTCGAACCGGTGTCGATGGCCGCCCGGGCGGCCGCCTTCACCGACGACGAGATGCCGCTGGCGCGGGCCGTGGAGAGCCTCAGCGAGTTCGACGTCGGCATCATCCGGCGGGCCCTGGTCGACGCGGATCTCAACGTCGCCGACCTGGCCCGGGTGATCACCATCAACGAGGACGCCCGGATGACCGAGTTCACCACCCTCGGCCCGCTCGGCGTCGACCTGTCCCGGTCGGTCTGGGACTACGGCCGCTCGGTCGGGCACGTCGGGGCGGCCGACCTGGTCATCTCGCTGGAACACCTGCTCGTCACCGGGCAGGTCCAGCCCGGCGACCACCTCCTGCTGGTCTCCCAGGGGCCGGGCTGGCTCTGCTCCGCGGCCGTGCTCACCCTGCGGGAAAGGCCGTCCTGGCTGGAGTGAACTGCCGTTTTAGATGCGTTCTAGGCCCTCTGTCTAGCGTCGAACCGTCACACGTTCCGAGTGCGCAACGGAGGGGATTCAGTGGACGCGATCGTGGCCGACGATGTCGATACCGGGACCTTTGGCGTACCCGGAGCACGCCTCTATTACGAGGTCCAGGGGCAGGGACCGGTGCTGCTGGTCCTGCAGGCCGGTGAGGGTGACGCCGGACGGACCAGCTACCTCGTACAGCAACTCGCCGACCGGTACACGGTGGTGACCTACGACCGGCGTGGCCTGTCCCGCAGCAAGCTCGACGGGCCACCCGGTCCGCTCACCATGGAGACCCACGCCGACGACGCGAGTGCCCTGCTCACCCACCTCACCGACCAGCCCGCCCACGTGCTCGGCTCCGGCTACGGTGCGGCGATCGGGCTCTACCTCTCGCTGCGGCACCCGCAGCAGGTCCGCACCCTGGTCGCGCACGAGGCGCCCACCCTGCGGCTGCTGCCGGCGGCCACCCGGGAACGGGTCGTGCGGGGCGTGGCCGCGGCCGAACGGGCCTACCACAACGACGGCTGGGGCCCCGCCATGAAACAGATGGCGGCGCTCAGCGGCATCGACCTGACCACCCTGGAGATGGAACCGGGCGTCGACTTCCAGCCGATGACGGTCGACCGGGCCGCGAACATCGAGTTCTTCGTCAAGTACGACGGCCCGGCCTTCCGCAACTGCCAGCTCGACGCCGACGACATCGCCCGGCTCAAGCAGACCGGGATCCGGGTGGTCCCGGCCGGCGGCTGCATCTCGCAGGACATCTGGGCGTACGTCTGCGCGGAGGCGCTCGCCGACGAACTCGGTACGGCGGTGGTGGAGTTCCCCGGTGGCCGCAACGGCCACACCACGCACCCCCGCGCCTTCTCGGCGCGCCTGCACCAGGTGCTCGCCGCCGTCGCCTGAGTTCCGCGCTCCGACATCCCACCACCGAACAGGGACGGCCACCCATGGGAAGCATCGCCCCCGCGTACCAGGACGCCATCGCGGTCATCGGAATGTCCTGCCGGTTCCCCGGCGCAGCCTCCCCGGCGGAGTTCTGGGACCTGTTGGTACGCGGGGAGGAGGCGATCCGCGAGGCACCGGCCGACCGCTGGTCCGGTGACCCGGGTACGGTCCGTCGCGGCGGTTTCCTCGACGACGTGGCCGGCTTCGACGCCCCGTTCTTCGGGGTGTCGCCCCGCGAGGCCGCCGCGATGGACCCGCAGCAGCGGCTGATGCTGGAACTGGCCTGGGAGGCGCTGGAGAATGCCGGTGCCGACCCGACGCCGCTGCGCGGCTCGTCGACCGGGGTGTTCATCGGCACGATCCAGGACGACTACGCCACCCTGACCCGTCGCGGTGGTGGCGACCCCGGCCCGCACACCCTCACCGGGCTGCACCGCAGCGTCATCGCCAACCGGGTCTCCTACCGGCTGGGCCTGGCCGGGCCGAGCATGGTGGTCGACACCGGCCAGTCGTCGGCCCTGGTGGCGGTGCACCGGGCGATCGAGTCGCTGCACGCCGGCGAGTGCACGATGGTGCTCGCCGGTGGCGTCAACCTGATCCTCACCGGGGAGAGCACCGACGCCGTACGCGGTTTCGGCGGCCTGTCGCCCACCGGGCGTACCCACCTGTTCGACGCGCGCGCCGACGGTTACGTCCGGGGCGAGGGCGGTGGCCTGGTCGTCCTGAAGCGGCTCGCCGACGCCGTCGCCGACGGCGACCGGATCGTCTGTGTCGTCCACGGCGGCGCCGTCAACAACGACGGGGGCGGCGACGGCCTCACCACCCCCAGCCGGGCCGGCCAGGAACAGGTGGTCCGGCTCGCGCACACCCGCGCCGGCACCGACCCGGCCGCCACCGGGTACGTGGAGCTGCACGGCACCGGAACCCCGGTGGGCGATCCGATCGAGGCCGCCGCGCTCGGCGCGGTGGTCGGCGCGGCCCTGCCCGCCGGTGACCGGCTGCTGGTCGGCTCGGCCAAGACCAACGTCGGTCACCTGGAGGGCGCCGCCGGGGTGGTGGGGCTGATCAAGACGGTGCTCGCCCTGCGGCACGGGCTGGTCCCCGCCTCCCTGCACCACGAGACGCCCAACCCGGCGATCGACTTCGCGGCCACCAGGCTGACCGTGCAGACCACCCTCGCCGCGTGGCCCGCCACCCGGCCCCTGGCCGGCGTCTCCTCCTTCGGCATGGGCGGCACCAACTGCCACCTGGTCCTCGGCCCCTGGCCCGCACCGCCCGCCGCCGCATTGCCCGCCACCGCATTGCCCGCCACCGCATTGCCCGCCCCGGAACCGCCCGCCACCGAACCGTCCGGCACCCCGGCCGCCGTACCCGCCGTTGACCGCGTCGTCTGGCCGCTGTCCGGTCGTACCCCGGCGGCGCTGCGCGCCCAGGCGCAGCGTCTGCACGACCACCTCGTCGACCGGCCCACGGTGCCGGTCGGCGACGTCGGCCGTTCGCTGGCCGCCCGCAGCGGCTTCGACCACCGGGCCGCGATCGTCGGCCGGGACCGCGACGACCTGCTCGCCGGCCTGGCCGCCGTCGCCGACGGTCGTCGCCGGGCCGGGCTGGTCACCGGCCGGGCCGGCGGCGGCGGGCTGGCCTTCCTGTTCACCGGCCAGGGCGCGCAGCGCCCCGGGATGGGACGTGACCTGTACGCCGCCTCGCCGGTCTTCGCCGACGCGTTCGACGAGGTCTGCGCGGAACTCGACAGGCACCTGGACCGGCCGCTGCGCGAGGTCGTCTGGGACGACCCGGACACGCTCGACCAGACCGGCTACACGCAGCCCGCGCTCTTCGCCCTCCAGACGGCACTGTTCCGGCTCACCGTCTCCTTCGGCGTACGCCCCGACCACCTGCTCGGCCACTCGATCGGTGAACTGTCCGCCGCGTACGCCGCCGGGGTCTGGTCCCTGCCCGACGCCTGCCTGCTCGTCGCCGCCCGTGGCCGGCTCATGCAGGCCGCCCCGGCCGGGGGCGCGATGCTGGCGATCGCCGCACCGGAGGAGGTCGTGTCCGCCCACCTCGCCGACGTCGCCGGGCGGCTGGACCTGGCCGCCGTGAACGGGCGCAACGCCGTCGTCGTCTCCGGTGACGCCGACGCCGTCACCGACCTCGCCGCCCACTTCGACCAGCTCGACGTCAAGACCCGACGGCTGCGGGTCAGCCACGCGTTCCACTCCGCCCACATGGACCCGGCGCTCGACGAGTTCACCCGCATCGTCGCCGGCGTGCCCACCCGGACGCCCCTGGTGCCGGTGGTGTCGAACGTGTCCGGGGAGCTGGTACGGGCCGACTACACCGACCCGGCGTACTGGGCGGCGCAGATCCGTCGACCGGTGCGCTTCCTCGACGGCCTCCGCACGCTGCGGTCCGCCGGGGTCACCGGGTTCCTGGAACTCGGGCCGGACCCGGTGCTGACCGGGCTCGCCGAGGCGGAGCACGACGCCGAGGACTCGGCGTACGCCGCCCTGCTACGCCGGGACCGCGACGAGCCGACGACGGCGTTGACCGCGCTGGCCCGGCTGCACACCCACGGCGTACCGGTGGACTGGTCACCACTGTGGCCGGCCGCCGACCGTACCGACCTGCCGACATACGCGTTCCAGCGGCGGCCGTACTGGATCGACACCGCCACGGCCACCGACACCGCCGCCGGGTACGCCCGTGCGTCGGTACCGGCCGCCCCGCAGGACACCGCGACCGGGACGGCGGACGTCGACCCGGCGAGCTGGGCGGGGCGTCTGCTGGCGATGCCCGAGGACAAGCGCCGGCCCGCCGCCGAGCTGCTCGTCCGTCGCCTGGTCGCCGAGACGCTCGGGTACGCCGACCCGGCAGAGGTGGACGGTGCGCTCACCTTCAAGGAACTCGGCATCTCGTCGCTCACCGCGGTGGAACTGCGCAACCTGGTGACCGCCGAAACCGGCCAGTCGTTCTCCTCCTCCATGGTCTTCGACTTTCCGAGTCCGGTGTTGGTGGCGGAGCGGTTGGTGGGTTTGGTGTCGGGTTCGGTTGTGGGTGTGGGTGTTTCGGGTGTGGGTGTGGGTGAGGCGGTGGCGATTGTGGGGATGGGTTGTCGTTTTGGTGGTGGGGTGGGTTCGCCGGGGGATTTGTGGGATGTGGTGTCGGGTGGGGTTGATGTGGTGGGTGGGTGGCCGGTGGATCGTGGGTGGGATGTGGAGGGTTTGGTGGGTGGTGGGGTGCCGGGGTTTGGTGGGTTTTTGGAGGGTGCGGGGGTTTTTGATGCGGAGTTTTTTGGTGTTTCTCCGCGTGAGGCTGTGGTGATGGATCCGCAGCAGCGGGTGGTGTTGGAGGTGGTGTGGGAGGCGTTGGAGGGTGCGGGTTTGGGTGGGGTTGTTGGTGGTGTTGGTGGTGTGGGTGTGGGGGTGTTTTTGGGGGTGATGGGTTTGGAGTATGGGCCGCGGTTGTGTGAGGCGGGGGAGGGTGTTGGTGGGTATGTGTTGACGGGTTCGGCGGGGAGTGTGGTGTCGGGTCGGGTGGCGTATGTGTTGGGTTTGGGTGGTCCGGCGGTGTCGGTGGATACGGCGTGTTCGTCGTCGTTGGTGGCGTTGCATCAGGCGGTGGGGGCGTTGCGGTCGGGTGAGGTGTCGTTGGCGGTGGCGGGTGGGGTGGCGGTGATGGGTTCGCCGGGGATGTTTGTGGAGTTTGCGCGTCAGGGTGGGTTGTCTGCTGATGGTCGGTGTAAGGCGTTCTCGTCGTCGGCGGATGGTACGGGGTGGGGTGAGGGTGTGGGTGTGGTGGTGTTGGAGCGGTTGTCGGATGCGCGGCGTAATGGTCATCGGGTGTTGGCGGTGGTGCGGGGTAGTGCGGTTAATCAGGATGGTGCGTCGAATGGGTTGACGGCGCCGCATGGTCCGTCGCAGGAGCGGGTGATTCGTCAGGCGTTGGCGAGTGGTGGTTTGTCGGCGGGTGATGTGGATGTGGTGGAGGCGCATGGTACGGGGACGCGGTTGGGTGATCCGGTTGAGGCGGGGGCGTTGTTGGCGACGTATGGTCGTGAGCATTCGGTGGAGCGTCCGTTGTATCTGGGTTCGTTGAAGTCGAATATTGGTCATACGATGGCGGCGGCGGGTGTTGCTGGTGTGATCAAGATGGTGTTGGCGATGCGTGCTGGGGTGATGCCGAAGACGTTGCATGTGGTGGAGCCGACGTCGCATGTGGATTGGTCGTCGGGCACGGTGGAGTTGCTGACCGAGGCGCGGCCGTGGGGTGGTGTGGGGCCGCGTCGGGCGGGGGTGTCGTCCTTCGGGATCAGCGGCACCAACGCGCATGTCGTCCTGGAGTCGGCACCGGAATTCGAGCCGGAGCTGACGGTGGAACCGTCGGTGGACGGTGAGCCGGATGGTCCGGTGTCGTTGGTGCTGTCGGCACGGTCGGTGGGGTCGTTGCGGGCGCAGGCGTTGCGGTTGGCGGGGTTTGTGGGTGGTGGTGGGGTGTCGTTGTCGGATGTGGCGTGGACGTTGGCGGGTCGTGCGGTTTTTGGTCATCGTGCGGTGGTGGTGGGTGGTTCGCGGGCGGAGTTGGTGGCGGGTTTGACGGCGTTGGGTTCGGGTTCGGATTATGTTCCGCCGTCGGTTTCCTCGGCTGTTCCGCCGTCGGTTTCTTCGGCTGTTTCGTCGCCGCTTGTTTCGTCTTCGTCTGTTTCGTCGTCGGTTTGTTCGGGTGTGGTGTCGGGTGGGGTGGTGTCGGGTGGGACGGTGTTTGTGTTTCCGGGTCAGGGGTCGCAGTGGTGGGGTATGGGTCGGGAGTTGTGGGGGTGTGATGCTGTTTTTCGGGGGCGGTTTGAGGAGTGTGTTGGGGTGTTGGGTGGGTTGGTGGATTGGGATGTTCGTGGGGTGTTGTTGGAGGGTGGGGAGGAGTGGTTGGGGCGGGTTGATGTGGTGCAGCCGGCGTTGTTTGTGTTGATGGTGTGTTTGGCGGAGGTGTGGCGGGCTGCGGGTGTGGTGCCGGATGCGGTGGTGGGTCATTCGCAGGGTGAGGTGGCGGCGGCGTGTGTGGCGGGGGTGTTGTCGTTGGAGGATGCGTTGCGGGTGGTGGTGGGTCGTTCGCGGTTGGTGGGGGAGCGGTTGGCGGGGTTGGGGGGGATGGTGTCGGTGGGGTTGTCGGTGGGGGAGGTGGAGTCGTGGTTGGTGGGTTTTGGTGGTGACCTGGTTGTGGGTGTGGTGAATGGGCCGGGGTCGTGTGTGGTGGCGGGTCCGGTGGGTTTGTTGGGTGATTTGGTGGGGTTGTTGGAGGGGGTGGGGGTGTGGTGTCGGTGGGTGCCGGTGGATTATGCGTCGCATCATCCGGTGGTGGATGTGGTGCGGGAGGAGTTGTTGGGTTTGGTGGGGGATGTGGTTGGTGGGGTGGGGGATGTGGTGGTGTATTCGTCGGTGCGGGGTGGTGTGGTGTCGGGTGTGGAGTTGGGGGGTGGTTATTGGTTTGAGAATTTGCGGTCGGCGGTGCGGTTTGAGGAGGTGGTGGGGGTGTTGGTGGGTGATGGGTTTTCGCGGTTTGTGGAGTGTTCTCCGCATCCGGTGTTGTCGGTGGGTTTGCGGGAGTCGTTGGAGGTGTTGGGTTCGGGTGGTGTGGTGGTGCCGACGTTGCGTCGGGGTGAGGGTGGTGTGGGTCGGGTGTTGTTGTCGTTGGGTGAGGCGTTTGTGTCGGGGGTGGGGGTTGATTGGCGTGGGGTGGTGGGTGCGGGTCGGTTGGTGGAGGTGCCGACGTATGCGTTCCAGGGGGAGCGGTACTGGTTGGAGGCACCCCGCAACACCGGCGACGACGCGACCCGCACCGGCCACGCGCTGCTGGACGCCGCGACGGAGCTGCCCGGCTCGGGCGGGGTGGTGCTGACCGGCCGGGTGTCCCTGACCGGCCAGCCGTGGCTGCGTGACCACGCCGTCGGCGACACGGTCGTCCTGCCCGGCACGGCCTTCCTCGACATGGCGCTGCGCGCCGGCGACGAGGTCGGCTGCGACCACGTCGACGAGCTGACCCTGCACCAGCCGCTCGTCCTGACCACCGGGTCCACGCAACTGCGTGCCGTGGTCGACGCCGCGGACGACGCCGGTCGCCGGCCCGTCTCCCTCTTCGCCCGCAGCGGCCCCGCCGGGACGGCCTGGACGACCTGCGCCGTCGGTGTCCTCTCCGACAGCGCCGACCGCGCGCCGGCCGAGGGCCTGGCCGACACCTGGCCGCCGGCCGACGCGGAGCCCATCGACTGCGCCGACCTCTACCCCGACCTGGCCGCGCGGGGCTACCACTACGGCCCGGCCTTCCAGGGCGTGCAGGCCGCCTGGCGTCGGGGGAACCAGGTCTTCGCCGAGGTGGCGCTCGCTGCCGACCAGCACGCCGGGGTCACCGCCTTCGCCATCCACCCGGCACTGCTCGACGCCGCCCTGCACGCCGGCCTGACCGACCCGCAGGCCCCCGACGCACCCGTCGAACTGCCCTTCGCCTGGTCCGGCGTCGCGTTGCACCGGACGGCTGCCACGTCGGCCCGGGTCCAGCTCACCCGGACCGCGCCCGGTGTCCTGCACCTGGTCGTCACCGACCCGACCGGCGCCGCACTGGCCACCGTGGACAGCCTCGCGATGCGGCCCCTCTCCGGCGACCTGCGCGGCCCCGCCACCGACGGCGGCCTGTACGCCATCACCTGGTCCCCCGCGGGCGGGCGGGGCGTCGCCGATGCAGACCCGGCGGACGCGTCCGACCAGCAGGTGCTGGACCTGACCGGCCGGGGCGTCGACCCCACCGACGGTGACGTCGCCGAGGCCACCCGGTCGGTCGTGCACGGGGTCCACGCCGAGGTCACCCACTGGCTGACCGGGGCCGACGCCGGCGGGTCGCCGGACCGGACCCACCCGTCGAAGCTGGTCGTGCTGACCCGGGGCGGGGTTGCGGTCCGGCCCGGCGAGGACGTCGACCCGGCCGCCGCCGCCGTGTGGGGACTGCTGCGTACCGCCCAGCTCGAGCACCCGGACCGGATCGTGCTGATCGACCTGGACGACGACGGGCGCTCCCGGGCCGCCGTCGACGTCGCGACGCGCGGCACCGAGCCGCAGGTCGCCATCCGGGCGGGCGTCGACCACCGGCCCCGGCTGACCCCGGTCGCCCCGCCCGGCGGCACGACGCCGACCGTGGCGACGCGCACCGACGGCACCGTTCTGATCACCGGCGCCTCCGGGGTGCTCGGCGGGGTCTTCGCCCGCCACCTGGCCGCCCGGTATCCCACCCAGCGGCTGCTGCTCGTCGCCCGGCGCGGTGCCGACGCGCCCGGGATGGCCGAACTGACCGCCGCGCTGGGCGACCTCGACGCCCGGGTGGAGGTGGCGGCCTGCGACGTGATCGACAGGTCGCAGCTCGCCCGGCTGCTTGACGCGATTCCCGCCGCGCACCCGCTCACCGCCGTGCTGCACGCCGCCGGGGTGCTCGACGACGGCCTGTTCACCTCGCTGCGCCCCGAGCAGCTCGACGCCGTCCTGCGGCCGAAGACCGCGGCGTGGCACCTGCACGAGTTGACCCGCGACCTCGACCTGGCCGAGTTCGTGCTCTTCTCGTCGGTGACCGCCACGCTGGGCAACGCCGGGCAGGCCAACTACACCGCGGCCAACGGCTTCCTGGACGGTCTGGCCGCGCACCGACGCGCCCACGGCCTGCCCGCCACCAGCATCGCCTGGGGCCTGTGGGCCACGGCGTCCGGCATGACCGCCCACCTCAGCCGGGCCGACCTGAGCCGGCTGGGCCGCGACGGGATCGGCGCGCTGGACGAGGCGGCCGGCCTGGCGCTGTTCGAGGCGGTCCGGGCCGACGACCCCACCGCAGCGCAGCCGCGCCCGGCGACGGTGGTCGCGGCCCTGCTGGATAAGGCCGCGCTCCGCGCGAAGGCCACCGCCGGGCTGTTGCCCGCCCTGTTCGGGGACCTGGTCCGGGTCGCCCCACGTCGGGTGCGGGCGACTGCCGGCGTCGACACCGGGCAGTCCTGGGAGCGGCGGATGGCGGCGCTCCCCGCGGCCCGGCGTCGGGAGGCGGTCACCGAACTCCTGCGCGGCGCGGTCCTCACCGTCCTCGGGCACGACCCGGCCGGGGCGATGGAGGCCGACCGTACCTTCAAGGACTTCGGCTTCGACTCGCTGAGCGCGGTCGAGCTGCGCAACCGGATCGGGGCCGCCACCGGGATCACCCTGCCGGTCACCCTCGTCTTCGACCACCCCACCCCGGCCGCCCTCGCCGAGCACCTCGAGCAGCGGGTCTCCGGCGGCACCGGTCCCGCCCCGACGCCGGCCGCCCCGACGGTCGGGCCGGCCGACGAACCGATCGCGATCGTGGCGATGGGCTGCCGCTACCCGGGCGGTGTCGAGTCCCCGGAGCAGTTGTGGCGGCTCGTCGCCGACGGCGTGGACGCGGTGGGCGGGTTCCCCCGCAACCGGGGCTGGGACATGTCCGGCCTGGTCGACACCGGCTCGGACGGGCCCGGCACCAGCCACGCCGACCAGGGCGGCTTCCTCTACGACGCCGACCGGTTCGACGCCGACTTCTTCGGCATCAACCCCCGCGAGGCCGCCGCGATGGACCCCCAGCAACGGCTGCTGCTCCAGACCGCCTGGGAGACGTTCGAACGGGCCGGCCTGCCGTCGGCCACCCTGCGTGGCAGCCGTACCGGCGTGTTCGTCGGGGTGATGTACGGCGACTACGGTGCCCGGCTGGCCGCCGCCCCCGAATCCGCCGAGGGCTACCTCTACAACGGCAGCGCCGGCAGTGTCGCCTCCGGACGCATCGCGTACACCTTCGGGCTGGAGGGACCGGCGGTCACCGTCGACACGGCCTGCTCCTCGTCGCTGGTGTCGGTGCACCTGGCCGCGCAGGCCCTGCGCCGGGGCGAGTGCACGATGGCCCTCGCCGGTGGCGTCACCGTGATGGCCACCCCGAAGACGTTCATCGAGTTCAGCAGGCAGGGCGCGCTCTCCGCCGACGGCCGGTGCCGGGCCTTCTCGTCGTCGGCGACGGGCACCGGCTGGGCCGAGGGGGTCGGTCTGCTGCTGCTCGAACGGCTCTCCGACGCCGAACGCAACGGGCACGAGGTGCTCGCGGTGCTCAGCGGTTCCGCCGTCAACCAGGACGGGGCCAGCAACGGGATGACCGCGCCGAACGGGACGGCCCAGCGCGCGGTGATCAGGCAGGCGCTCGCCTCGGCCGGGCTCACCGGCGTCGACGTCGACGCGGTGGAGGCCCACGGCACCGGCACCCGGCTCGGCGACCCGATCGAGGCCGAGGCCCTCATCGCCACCTACGGCGCCGGACGCTCCCCGCAGACCCCGCTGTGGCTCGGCTCGCTGAAGTCCAACATCGGCCACGCGCAGGCCGCCGCCGGGGTGGGCGGTGTGATCAAGATGGTGCTCGCGATGCGCCACGGCATCCTCCCGCGCACCCTGCACGTGCAGGAGCCGACGCCGCACGTCGACTGGTCGGCCGGTGCGGTCCGCCTGCTCGACGAGGCCCGGGAATGGGTCGGGGCGGCCGACCGTCCCCGCCGGGCGGGCGTCTCGTCGTTCGGCATCAGCGGCACCAACGCCCACGTCATCGTCGAAGCTCCCGCCCCGGCCGGACGCCCCGGCGGCGACGACCCGGGCACCCCGTCGTCCCCCGACCCGGCGCAGGGGCGTTCCGGCGGCGACCCGGGTACGGACGACGGCGTCGCCGGGGCCACCCCGGTCGTCGTCCCCCTCTCGGCGCGTACCGTCGAGGCGCTGCGCGGGCAGGCCCGCCGACTCGCCGACGCCCTGGCCGGACCGCCGGCCGGGGAGACCGGCCCGGACGGCCGGCGGGCGCTCGCCGACACGGCGTACACCCTGGGTCGGCGGGCGGTGTTCGCGCACCGCGCGGTGCTGGTCTGCCGGGACCGCGACGGCCTGCTGGCCGGCCTGTCGGCGCTCGCCGACGGGGGCGTGGCCGGTGGCGTCGTCACCGGGCGCGGCGCGCCCGGCGGGCTGGCCCTGATGTTCACCGGGCAGGGCAGCCAGCGTCCCGGCATGGGTGCCGAGCTGTACGCCACCGAACCCGTCTTCGCGGCGGCCTTCGACGAGGTCTGCGCCCACCTGGACCCGCACCTGGACCGTCCCCTGCGGGAGGTCGTCTTCGCCGCGCCCGGCTCGGCCGACGCCACGCTGCTCGACCGGACCCGCTACACCCAGGCCGCCCTGTTCGCCGTGCAGACCGCGCTCTACCGGCTGGTCGAGCGGGCCGGCGTCGTCGCCGACCGGCTGATCGGCCACTCGATCGGCGAGGTCGTCGCCGCGCACGTGGCCGGGGTGCTCACCCTGGCCGACGCCTGCCGGCTGGTGGCCGCCCGTGGCCGGCTGATGGAGTCGGCCCCCGAGGGTGGGGCGATGGTCTCGATCCGGGCCGACGAACCCACCGTGACCGCCCTGCTCGGGCCGGACGCCGACCGGTTGAGCATCGCCGGGATCAACGGCCCGGAGTCGGTGGTCGTCTCCGGTGACGCCGACGCGGCGCAGCGGGTCGTCGAGCGGTGCCGGGCCGACGGGATCGGCACCCGGCGGCTGCGCGTCAGCCACGCCTTCCACTCAGCGCACATGGACGGTGTGCTGGCGGAGTTCGTGGACCTCGCCGGCGCGTTGACCTTCCACGAGCCGGAGATCCCGATCGTCTCCAACGTCACCGGTCGGACGGCCACCACCGAGGAACTGACCTCCCCCGACTACTGGGCGCGTCACCTGCGGGGCACGGTCCGGTTCCACGAGGGGGTCCGTACCCTGCACGCCGACGGGGTCCGGCTCTTCGTCGAGCTGGGACCGGACCCGGTGCTCGCCGCCATGGTGCAGGGCAGCATCGGCGGCGCGGAACCGGCACCGGTGACGGTGGCCGCGTTGCGGACCGGCCAGCCGGAGCAGGACACCTTCGCGACGACCGTGGCGACCGTGCTGGCCAACGCCGAGCACCCCGACCCGGCGGCGGTGCTGGCCGCCCGCAACCCGGCCGGCCGGCTGGTCGCCCTGCCCACCTACCCGTTCCAGGCCACCCGGCACTGGCTCGACGCCCCCGCCCCGGCCGGGGACACCCGCGCCGCCGGCCAGGACGCGGCGGGCCACCCCCTGCTCGGTGCCGTGGTCGAGTTGGCCGACGGCGCGGGGGAGCTGCTCACCGGTCGACTCTCGGTGGCCGACCAGCCGTGGCTGGCCGACCACGCGGTCGGCGGGGTGGTCACGCTGCCCGGCGCGGCGATCGCCGATCTGGCCGTGCGCGCGGGTGACCAGGTCGGCTGCGGACGGGTCGACGAACTCACCTTCCGGGCGCCGATCGTGCTGGCGGCGCAGGAGGCCGTCCGGCTCCAGGTCACCGTCCGGCCGGCCGACGGGTCGGGTCGCCGCGCCTTCACCGTGCACACCCAGCCGCAGGACCGGTCGCTGCCGTGGCGGCTCAACGCCGACGGCCTGCTCAGCGCCGAGGTGTCGGTGCCCGCTGGCTGGCCCGGGGGCGAGCCGTGGCCGCCGCGCGGGGCGTCACCGGTGGATCCGGCCGCTCTGCACGTCGACCTGGCCGCCGCCGGCCTGGCGATCGGTCCGGCCTTCGACGGCGTACGGGCGCTCTGGCGGGTCGGTGACGTCCACTACGCCGAGGTGACCCTGCCCGACCCGGTGCCGTCCGACGCGGCCGGCTTCGGTCTGCACCCGGCGCTGCTCGACGCGGCGCTGCGCGCCGTCGCGTTCGGCGTCCCCACGACCGACCGGCTGCACCTGCCGTTCACCGTCGCCGGTTTCGCCCTGCACGCCAGCGGCGCGACCAGCGCCCGGGTGCGGCTCGCCCCGGGGCCCGAGGCCGGCACCGTCTCCGTGTCGTTGGTCGATCCGGCGGGTGCGCCGATCGCCGACATCGCGGAGCTGGCCCTGCGGCCGTACCTGCCGGAGGACGGGCCGGCCGGTGACCTGTACCGGGTCGACTGGCACCCGGTGACGCTGCCGGCGGTCGACCCGAGCCCGCACCCCCGGTGGGCGGTGCTCGACGACGGCCGGGTGCTGGCCGATTCGGCGGCGGAGCTGCTCGGCCCGGCCGCCCTCTTCGTCGACATGACGGCCGTGCACGAGGCGGTGTCGACCGGGACCCCGCCGCCGTCGGTGATCGTGGTCGACGCCGTCTCCTCGATCGCCACGAGCCGGGCGATGGCCGAGCTGCCGCCGCCGGTGGCCGCCGAGCGGGCGGTCGCCGACACGCTGGAGCTGTTGCAGCAGTGGTTGGCCGACGACCTGCTGGCCGACGTTGGTCTGGTCGTGCTCACCGAGCTGGCGGTCGCCGCGCGGCCGGGAGAGACGCCCGACCCGGCCATGGCCGCGGTGTGGGCGATGCTCGGCAGCGCGCAGAGCGAGAACCCCGGCCGGATCACGGTGATCGACGTGGACGGCACGCCGGCCTCGATCACCGCCCTGCCGATGGCACTGGCCGCCCGGGACCCCCGGCTGGCCCTGCGCGACGGCGTCGCCCTCGCGCCCCGGCTCACCCCGCTTCCCCGTCCGTCGCGGACCGCGCCGGACGGGGTGGACCCCGCCGTTAGCCCGCCGGACCCGGGAACCACCACGGGCGACCGGCTCGACGCGGACGGCCCCGTGCTGATCACGGGCGCGACGGGCGCGGTGGGCGGCGTGCTCGCCCGCCACCTCGTCGCACGGGGCGTCCGCCGGCTGGTGCTGACCGCCCGGCGGGGGGCCGCGGCTCCCGGCGCGGAGGAACTGCTCGCCGACCTGACCGCCGCCGGAGCCACCGCCACCGTCGTCGCCTGCGACGTCGCCGACCGGCAGCGGCTGGCCGAGGTGCTCGACACGTACCGGCCGGGTGCGGTCTTCCACGCCGCCGGTGTGCTCGACGACGGGGTGCTGACCGGGCTGACCGCGCAGCGCTGTGCCGCCGTGCTCCGCCCGAAGGCCCAGGGTGCGTGGAACCTGCACGAACTCACCCGGGGCCGACGCCTGTCCGCGTTCGTGCTGTTCTCGTCGGTGGCGGCCACCGTCGGGACCGCCGGGCAGGCCAACTACGCGGCGGCCAACGGCTTCCTGGAGGCGCTGGCCGGGCAGCGTCGTGCCGAGGGGCTGCCCGGCCTGGCCGTCGGCTGGGGACTGTGGGGCACCGGCGGCATGGCCGGCGAGCTGGGCGCGGCGGACCGGGCTCGGCTGGCCCGGATCGGCATCACCCCGATGGCCGCGCCGGACGCGTTGGGACTGCTCGACGAGGCGCTCGCGTACCCGGGGTCCGCCGTGGCCGGTGCCGGCGGGTACCTCCCGCCGGTCGTGGTCGCGGCGGCGTTCGCGCCGGCGGCGCTGCGGGCGGCGGCCGGCGTCGGCGGGCTGCCGGACGTCCTCACCGCGCTGGCCCCGGTGACGCCCGTGCCGGCCCGCCGGTCGGTGGCCGCCGGCGTCGCCCCCGGCGGCGGGCCGGAGGGGCTCGCCGACAGCCTGGCCGCCCTGCCGGCGCAGCAGCGCGGCGAACGGCTGCTGGACCTGGTGCGTACGGAGATCCGCGGCGTCCTGGGCTACTCCGACGCGGAGGTCGTGGAGGACGCCCGCAGCCTGCGCGACATGGGCTTCGACTCACTGACGGCGGTGGAGTTGCGTAACCGGCTCAACAGCGCCACGGGGCTGCGGTTGCCGACCACGCTCGTCTTCGACTTTCCGACCGCAGCGGCGCTGTCGGAGCAGATCGGCACCCGTCTGGTGCCGGAGACCGGTGAACCCGCCGGAGCGGTGCTGGCCGTGCTGGACCGGTTGGACGCTCTGCTGGCCACCCGCGACATCCCCGACGGGGAGGAGGACGACATCGGTGAGCGACTGAGGAATCTGCTGTGGAGCTGGCAGGGCCGGCAGGGCGGCGACGAAGCCGCCGGGGGCGCCGACGAACTCGACGCGATCGACGACGACGACCTGTTCCACACCCTCGACCGAGAGCTCAGCGGTCCGCAACCGGATCGGCTCTCCTGACCTGCACGGGACCGTGTGGTCAGCACCTGGATCGGCATCATTCGGCATGGAAGGGAAATATCTTGAGTAGGCTGCGCGGGAACCCGTGGGCGGTGCTGGCGACACTGTCGATCGGTTTCTTCATGACCCTGTTGGACCTCACCATCGTCAACATCGCCATTCCGGACGTGATGTCCGACCTGGGCGCCTCGTTCAACCAGGTGCTCTGGGTGATCAGCGCGTACTCGCTGGTCCTCGCCGTCCTGTTGATCACGACCGGGCGGCTCGGTGACCTCAAGGGGCCACGGCTGCTGTTCCTCACCGGCACGGCGGTCTTCACCGTGGCGAGCATCGTCTGCGGCGCGGCGCAGAGCCCCGGCCAGCTCATCGGCGCGCGGGCCGTGCAGGGCATCGGCGCGGCGATGATGGTGCCGCAGACCCTCGCGATGATCATCGGCATCTTCCCGCCGCAGCGGCGGGGCACGGCCATGGGCGTGTGGGGTGCCGTCGCCGGTGTCGCCACCATCTCCGGCCCGACCCTCGGCGGCCTGCTGGTGTCGACCTTCGGCTGGCGGTCGATCTTCTTCGTCAACGTGCCGCTGGGCATCGCCGTGCTGGTGCTGACCCCGCTGCTCATCCCCAACATGAAGCCGGACCGCAGGCACAGCTTCGACGTCGTCGGCGTGCTGATCGCCACCGCGGCACTGTTCTGCGTGGTGTTCGCCCTCAACGAGGGCGAGCGCTACGACTGGAGCGTGCAGATCTGGGCGTTGCTCGCCGCCGGCGTGGTGCTGATCGGCGTCTTCATCGCCCACCAGCGCACCAAGCAGGACGACGAGCCGCTGGTGCCGTTCGCGTTGTTCCGGGACCGCAACTACACGATCATGAGCATCAACGCGGCCGTCGTCTCGATGGCGATGCTCGGGCTGGTCCTGCCGATGAACCTCTACCTCCAGCAGGTCCTGGGGATGGACGCGCTGCACGCCGGTCTCACGCTGGCGCCCTCGCCGCTGGTCGCGATCATCGTGTCCCCGTTCGCGGGGCGGCTGTCGGACCGCATCGGCGGCAAGTTCGTCCTGCTGTTCGGCCTCACCATGTACGCCATCGGCATGGTGATCCTGGTCAGCCTGGCCCAGTTGGACAGCAAGTGGTACACCTTCGTGCCCGGTCTGCTCGTCGCCGGCCTCGGCACCGGGTCGCTGCTCGCGCCGATGGCGACCGAGGCGATGCGCGGGGTCAACCCGCGCCTGGCCGGGGCGGCGTCCGGGCTCAACAACACGGTGCGTCAGCTCGGTTCGGTGCTCGGCCTGGCGATCGTCGGTGCGCTGATCCAGAGCCGGCTCGCCACCACGGTCCGGGAGGAGGCGACCGCGCAGGCCGGGCAGTTGCCGGCGGACGTGCGCGACCGGTTCGTCGACGCCGGGGTGCAGGCCGGGGCCGGCGGGCCCGGTGGCATCTTCGGTCACCTGCCGGGTGACCTGCCGGACCAGCTCCGGGCGCAGATCGCGACGGTCTTCACCAACGTGTACGACCACGCCTTCCTGTCCATGTTGAAGACCAACTTCCTGTTCCCGATCGCCATCGTCGTGGTCGCGGCGGTGCTCACCACGTTCGTCAGGCGGCGTCCCCCGGCCCCGGCCCCGACCCCGCCGGGCACCGCGGTGCCGGCGCCGGCACCGGCCGCAGCCGCCGCGGTGGCGGCCTCGACCGAGGGAAGCCGTTCGTAGGACGGCTGACACCCGCGAACGAGGTGTCCCCGGTCCGCAGTCGCGGGCCGGGGACACCTCGTTCGCGTCGGGCGGTGCTCAGAAGACCAGCACCCGGTTGTCGTACTGGAGCAGCCGGTCGGCGCAGTGCCATGCGACGGCCCGGGCCAGGACGGTGCGTTCCACGTCCGCGCCGAGCCGGACCAGGGTCGCGGTGGTGTCCCGGTGCGAGGTGCGGATCACGTCCTGTTCGATGATCGGCCCCTCGTCGAGCGCGGCGGTGACGTAGTGCGCGGTGGCGCCGATCAGCTTCACCCCGCGCTGCCGGGCCCGCTCGTACGGGCCGGCGCCGGGGAACGCGGGCAGGAACGAGTGGTGGATGTTGATCACCGGGACGCCGACCTTGTCCAGGAACCCCCCGCTGAGGATCTGCATGTAGCGGGCCAGCACGATCAGGTCGCACTGCCCGGCCAGCAGGTCGGCGAGGGTGCCCTCGGCGGCGTCGCGGGCACCGGGCCGGACCGGCACCTCGTGGAAGGGCACGTCGAATCCGGTCACCGTGTCGCGCAGGACGGGGTGGTTCGAGGCGACCAGGGTGATGTCCGCGGCCAACTCTCCGCGTCGCCACCGCCAGAGCAGGTCCACCAGGCAGTGGTCGGCCCGCGAGGCCAGGATGGCGATCCGTTTGACCTGCCGGGCGTCGGTGAACCGCCAGTGCATGCCGAACGGCTCGCCGATGGCGGTCGCGAACTCACCGGCCAGGCCGGCCCGCCGCGCGGGCGCGATGGTGAACTCGGTACGCAGGTAGAACTGGCCGCCGCTGGGTTCGCTGGTGTACTGGTCCAGCTCCACGATGCTGGCTCCCCGCTCGTGCAGGAACTGGGCCACGGCGGCGATGATGCCCGGCCGGTCGGGGCTGGACACGACTAGACGAAGGGTGTCGACCGACATCCGCTCTCCTCGACGATTCCGGGGCACCCTGGACGGTGGCACCCCGACGCCGAGTCTGCCGACGCGGTCTAACGCCGATCCTGCGTCGCGCCGTTCACTCGTCGGTCGGCTCGGTGCCGCCGCGGAGCCGCAGCAGCGTCTGCGGGGTGAGGCTGCGGGCGAGGGTCTCCAGGGCGGCGGTGATCTCGGCGATCCGGGCCGGGTCGTCGGTGCCGAGGGCGGCGGCGAGCGCGCCGTCGACCGAGGCGGACCTGATCTGGACGACCCGGTCGGAGACCTGCTGCGCGGTGTGCAGCAGCAGCCGTCGCCGGTCGTCGGGGTCGGGGGTGGCCTCGATGGCGCCGGCCTTGCGCAGGCGGGCGGCGCAGACCGACACCTTGCTCTGCGGGAAGCCCGTCCGGTCGGCGATCTCGCTGACCGAGGTGCCCGGGTGGGCCCGGATGTCGCTGGCGACGATGAGCACGGAGCGGTGCAGCGCCGGGTGGGAGTCGACCCCCTCGGTGGGGATCGCCTCCTCGCCGAGCTTCATGAGGGTGCGCCCCAGGAGGAACAACTCGATGCCGTTCACCCGTTCAGGGTACATCAGAAACGATCCATCATTCGAGATGCATCTGATACGATGCTTTTTGTCGGCGGGGCCCACCCGCCCGTCCAGCGCATGGAGATGCAGATGTCCGTCACCGACACCCTCCGGACCGGCACGCTCGCCGTTCCCGGCGCCCGGCTCTACCACGAGGTCCGGGGCAGCGGCCCGCTCCTGCTGATCGGCCAGAGCGGGGAGGGTGACGCCCGCCGGACCACCGACCTGGTCGCGCAGCTCGCCGACGCGTACACCGTGGTGACCTACGACCGGCGCGGGCTGTCCCGCAGCGCGCTCACCGACCCCGACCGGCCGGTGACCCTGGCCGACCACGCGGACGACGTCCACCTCCTGCTGACCAGCCTCACCGACCGACCGGCCGCGATGCTCGGGTGCAGCCTCGGCGCCTCGATCGGACTGCGGCTGGCCGTCCGCCACCCCGGTCTGCTGCACACCCTCGTCGCCCACGAGCCGGTCTCACCCCGGCTATTGCCCGCCGCCGAGCGGGCCCGCCACGAACGCGAACTACTCGACGTCCAGCGACGCTACGCGGCCCGGGGGCTGACCGAGGCGATGCGGGAGATCGCCCGGGTGCTCGGCATCGACCCGACCTGCCAGGAGGCCGAGCCCGACCTCACCCCGCAGCCGATGACGCCGCGCCGCATCGCCAACTTCGACACGTTCATCCGCCGGGACTTCACCGCGATCGTCGGCGACGACCTGCGCCCGGAGGACCTGCCCGGCTGCGGCACCCGGATCGTCCCGGCGGTCGGCGCCCGCACCGCGCCGGAGGTCTTCGACCGCCGGTGCGCAGACCGGCTGGCCGAGCTGCTCGGGACCACGCCGGTGGTCTTTCCCGGCGGGCACAACGGCAACACCACCCACCCCCGGGGGTACGCTGCCACGCTGCGCGAGGTCCTCGCCGCGCGGGAATGACCACGCGCCGCGCGGGGCGGTGCCCGCGGCGGCGCGTCGTCGACCGGTGCCCGGCTACCGGCTCAGCCGCGACTCCACCGCTGGCTGGTCGCGCCGTTGCAGTCCCAGATCTGGGTACGGGTGCCGTTGGCCGTGCCGTTGCCCACCAGGTCCAGGCACCGGCCCGAGCCGACCGCCGTGACGGTGCCGTCGGCGTTGAAGCGCCACTTCTGGTTCGACTGGCCGTTGCAGTCCCAGATGATCACCGACGTGCCGTTGGCGGTGCCGGCGTTGTTGACGTCCAGGCACTTGGTGCCGTAGACCCGCAGCTCCTGGCTGCCGGTCGAGGTCCACGCCTGGTTGGTCTGGCCGTGACAGTCCCAGACGATGGTGGTGGCCCCGTTGGTCTGCGCCGCGCCGTTGACGTCCAGGCACCGGCCGGCGGAGACGCTGCGGACGGCGGACGTCGTGCCCGGCGGAGGTGTCGTCGGCGGGGGAGTGGTCGGGGGCGGGGTGGTCGGCGGCGGCGTGGTGGGCGGGGGAGTGCCGCCGCCGGTCACCAGGAACATCGCCGCGCCGTGTGCCGGCACCGAGGCGCTGATCGTGCCGCCCGACGTCGAGCTGCTGTGCGCCCAGAGGTCCCGCACCGTGTACGACGAGGCGCTGCCGAGACCCAGCGCGCTGGCCGTGGTGGTGACCGTGGCCGTGCTGCCACCCCGGTTGAGCAGCACCGTGGCCACCGCTCCGGTGGACATCGGCTTGCGCCAGACCTCCAGGTCGCCACTGTCGCTGATCTTGTAGCCCTGCCGGCCGCCCCAGTCCTGGTCGACCGCGATGACCTCGGTGTTGGTCAGGATGGTCCGGGTGGCCGCCGACATGGAGCGCAGGTCGTTGCCGGCCAGCAGCGGCGCGTTCAGCAGCGCCCAGAGGCTGAAGTGCGCCCGTGACTCGGTGTCGGTGGGGCCGTTGCCGACCTCCAGCATGTCCGGGTCGTTCCACGCGCCGGGCCGGGCGTAGGAGTCCTTGCCGACCTGCTGGTCGAGGATGCCCATGATGGAGTTCCAGTTGCCGCCGATGTCGCCGGTGTTGCGCCAGGAGTTGCCCACCGACGCGCCCCAGGTCCAGACGCTCTCCTGGCCCCAGTTGCACAGGCTGTAGAGGATCTTCCGGCCGGTGGCCGCCAGCGCGTCCCGCATCGCGGTGTAGCGCTGCTGCCCACTGCGACCGAGATGGTCGCCGCAGTTGTCGTACTTGAGGTAGTCGACGCCCCAGGACGCCCAGAGGTTGGCGTCGCGCTGCTCGTAG
Source organism: Micromonospora sp. WMMD730 (assembly GCF_049178955.1). Taxonomy (NCBI): domain Bacteria; kingdom Bacillati; phylum Actinomycetota; class Actinomycetes; order Micromonosporales; family Micromonosporaceae; genus Micromonospora; species Micromonospora sp. WMMD730. Next base: position 5,178,094 of record NZ_JBMHML010000002.1, on the reverse strand, counting down.
TTGATGCTCGCCGGGTAGCCGGCGCAGGTGGTCGTCCCGGCCGAGGAGTAGATGCCGAGCTTCAGCCCCTTGCCGTGGACGTAGTCGGCGAGCGCCTTCATGCCGCTGGGGAACTTCGCCGGGTCGGCGACCAGGTCGCCGCTGGTGTTGCGCTGTTTGGTCGACCAGCAGTCGTCGATGTTGACGTACTCGTAGCCGGCCGCCGCCATGCCGCTTGAGACCAGCGTGTCGGCGGTCTGCCGGATGAGCGTCTCGTTGACGTTGCACCCGAAGGAGTTCCAGTCGTTCCAGCCCATCTGCGGGGTGCGGGCCAGGCCGTTCTCCAGCGCCTGCGCGGGCGGGGCGCTGCCGAGCACCGCCGCGCCGGTGACCACCGCCGTGCCCAGGGTCGCCGCCAACAGTACGGGGGACAGCAGGGCGACTCGTCGTCTGAACATGCGCACGCTCCTTGCCGGGGTGCAGGCCACGATTCGTAATACATCGACGCTCGCCAACGTAATTCGTCTGACATGTGCCGTCAATACGCGCCCGCCCGCCGTACCCGGGGCCGGCCTGCGACGCCCTCGCCGGGCCGCACCGCCCGCCGTCCGGGGTCCGGTCACCGGACGTCCGGGCTGCACACCTTCCAGTCGCCGTCCTGCCGCTCGACGTTCAGCCCCACCGTCCGGGGTGCTTGATCCGAATAGGTGACCTCGGCGGTCACCCACCGCAGGGTCGGTCCCTCGCTCAGGCGCTCGACCGTCACGTCGGTGATCCGGAACCCGGTCACCCCGTACCCGCCCGCAGGACGGTCCAGCCAGTCCGCCCGCGACTCGCGGCGTCGGTCGGCCGCACACAACATGTCGTACGCGCCGTTGTCGTCATGCCTGACCACGGCGGACAGGTAGGCGTCGGCGGCGGCGCGGATGCCGGGCTCCTCCCTCGCGTCCTTGTGGGACAGGTAGAAGCCGGCGATGGGCGTGCCACAGCAGAGCAGCACACCGATGCCGACGATGGCGATGACGAAACCCCGGTCGGAGAGGTCTTTCTCGGCGGCCACCGCACCGACGGTACGGGCCGGCGGCAAGGTGCCAGCCGGCCCGGTCGCGACGGGTGTCCACCGTGCACCACGGCGGACACCCGTCGACAGCCCTCGTCAGGAGATCGAGGCGGGGAAGCGTTCCCAGACCCGGTGCGCGGCCAGCAGGGCCTGCGCGTCGGCGAGCACGCCGCTCGGCGAGTCACCGGCCACCACGCCCGCCGCGCCGGCCACCCCGGCCAGCTCCAGCACCCGCACGCCCGCGCCCCAGCCGCCGATCACCTTGGCGTGCCGCCAGCACTCCTGCACCAGCAGCAGCACCCGGGGATCGACGACGCTGGCGTCCGCCGCACCCGCCTTGGCGTCGCGGGCCGGCAGCGCGTCGGGGGCCGGCGCTGGGGCTCCGGCCAGCAGCAGCGCGTCCAACTCGACCGAGCGGCCGGTGGCGAAGGTCCGCTGCACCGTCAGGTCGCCCACCGTGCCGCCGTGCGCGGCGATCACCAGCGGCACCATGCCGGCGGCGAACACCTCCCGGCGTACCTGCTCGACGTCGTCGGTGCCGGCGTCGGCGTCGACCACGATGCCGACCGTACGGCCGTCGGCCGGCCAGGTGCGGCCGAGCTGGGACAGCGCCGGGCTGGGCGCGACGTCGGCCAGCGGCACGGTCGGCTCCGGCGTCGGCAGGCCCAGACCGGTGGCCACCTGCGCGCAGAGCACCGGGTCGATGTTGGCCAGGCACTGCAGCTGCCGTTCCCGGATCGCCTGGTGGTAGCACTTGCCCAACTCGAAGGTGTACGCCCGGACGATGTGCTCCCGCTCCACCGGCGACATGCTCAGCCAGAACAGCCGGGCCTGGCTGAAGTGGTCGTCGAAGGAGGCCGGGTTGGCCCGGACCTTCGGGGCCTCGGCCACGGTCACCGGCACGTCGACGAACGCGTTCTCGGCGTCCCCGGCCGGGAACGGGTTGCCCCCGTCGAGCGAGTTCGGCCGGTACGGCGCGACCCCGGCGTGCACGGCGTGCTGGTGGAACCCGTCGCGGAGCATGTCGTTCACCGGCGCGTGCGGCCGGTTGATCGGGATCTGCGAGAAGTTCGGCCCGCCCAGCCGGGTGAGCTGCGTGTCGACGTACGAGAAGAGCCGGCCCTGCAACAGCGGGTCGTTGGTGACGTCGATGCCCGGCACCAGGTGGCCGAGGTGGAAGGCGACCTGCTCGGTCTCGGCGAAGAAGTTCGTCGGCGTCCGGTTGAGCACCAGCTTCCCGACCGGCTGCACCGGCGCCAGCTCCTCCGGCACGATCTTGGTGGGGTCGAGCAGGTCGATGCCGGCGAAGGTCTCCTCCGGGGTGTCCGGGAACACCTGGAGGCCGAGTTCCCACTCCGGGTACGCGCCGGCCTCGATGGCGTCGTAGAGGTCACGCCGGTGGAAGTCGGGGTCGATGCCGCTGAGCAGCTGCGCCTCCTCCCAGTCCAGCGAGTGCACGCCCAGCTTCGGCTTCCAGTGGAACTTCGCCAGCACCGTCGCCCCGGCGGAGTTGACCAGCCGGAACGTGTGCACCCCGAAGCCCTCCATGGTCCGGTACGAGCGCGGGATACCCCGGTCGGACATGTTCCACATGGTGTGGTGCTGCGCCTCGGTGTGCAGCGAGACGAAGTCCCAGAAGGTGTCGTGGGCGCTCTGCGCCTGCGGGATCTCCCGGTCCGGGTGCGGCTTGCCGGCGTGGATGATGTCCGGGAACTTGATCGCGTCCTGGATGAAGAAGACCGGCATGTTGTTGCCGACCAGGTCGAAGGTGCCCTCGTCGGTGTAGAACTTGGTCGCGAACCCCCGGGTGTCCCGCACCGTGTCGGCCGAGCCCCGGGACCCCAGGACGGTGGAGAACCGGACGAAGACCGGCGTCTCCTTACCCTTGCTCAGGAAGCCGGCCCGGGTCACCTCCTGCGCGCCGTACCCGGTGAAGACGCCGTGCGCGCCGGCGCCCCGGGCGTGCACCACCCGCTCGGGGATGCGTTCGTGGTCGAAGTGGGTGATCTTCTCGCGGAGGTGGTGGTCCTGGAGCAGCGTCGGGCCGCGCGGGCCGGCCTTCAGGGAGTGGTCGGTGTCGCGCAGCCGGGCCCCCTGCGCGGTGGTGAGGAACGCGCCCTGCTGGCCGTTGGCGACGGCCGGCGCGCCGGTGGCCGCGCCGGTCGGGGTACGGGTCTCCGGCGCGCCCTGCTCCTTCTTGGGTGGCAGCGGATCGTGCGGGTTGGTGGGTTCCTCGACGGTCGGCGGGGCGCTGCCCGGCGCTCCGGGGACCTCGGGGGTCATCAGGTGCGACACCTTCTCGGCCGCGGCGTCCACCACGTCCTTGACGACCTCGGTCGGCTTGCGGGATTCCATCTGGGCGGCACCTCTTCGTGGAGCGGGGAACGGGTGTTCCTCCCCTACCCGGGCATCCCTCCGCAAAACACACCGATGTCGGTCGGTCGCCCGCGACGGTTCAACGCAGCGTGCGCAGGGTGACGGCGGTGACCGCGCCGTACGCCAGGTGCGGCACCACGTCGGTGATCCAGTCGGTGGCCGACCAGGTCCGGGGATCGGTGAGCCGCAGCACGGTCAGCGGGCCGTTGGAGCCGATCATCGCCAGACCGGTCAGCGCCAGGACGGACACGCCCAGCGGCAGCCGGCGGCCACCCGCCGCCGCGTAACCCGCCGCGGCGGCCACCGAGGTGGCATAGCCGAGCAGCGGCCCGAGCCCGGACCGGCGGTTGGCGGCCGTGCGCTGGTCACCGAGGTCGACGTGGGCCAGATCGGCCAGCCGGCCGGCGCTGTCCTCGGCGGCGCTGCTGGCCGGCCGGGCCCGCAGCGCCATGTCGAGGTAGGTGACGGCGTTGAGGGCGGACGCGCCGGCCGCACCGGCGATCAGGGCTCTGCTGGTGGGCGTCATCCGCCCCGCCTACCCGCCTGCGGGACGCTGACACCCACCGACCGGTGACCGTCAGGAAACCGCCGTGGTCACCAGGTCCCGGATCCGCTTCTCCACCTCCGGGGTCCACGTCCGCAGGGCGTACGACACCGGCCACAGGTCACCGTCGTCGAGGTTGGCCGACTCCTGGAAGCCGAGGGTGCAGTACCGGTAGTTGAACTTGCCGGCGTCCTGGAAGAACACGACGATCTTGCCGTCCTCGTTCGCGTACGCCGGCATCCCGTACCAGGTCTTCGGCGACAGCTGCGGGGCCGCCGTGGTGACCGTCAGGTGCACCCGTTCGGCGAGCGTCCGGTCCGCCGGGGCCATCTGGGCGATCCGGTCCAGCACCGCCTGCATGCCGTCAGCCTTCTTGGCGCCCTTGCGCCCCTCGGCCCGCAACTCGGCGGCGCGTTCCCGCATGGCGGCGCGCTCCTCGGCGGTGAAACCGTCGCCGGCCTCCCCGGTGGTGTCGCCGTCGGACGCGGTGGTCGCTTTCTTCGTGGACACGCGGGCTCCCTCTCTCGCCGTTCGGGCGCGGCATCCTGCCGGCCACCTGGGTAAAGGCTATGGCCCCGCCGGGTCGCCGGCTTCTCGATTCCTGACCGGTCGGGCCCGGCGGGGCCACCGGTCACAGGTCCTCGATCCGGTGGGTGGTGGAGCCGTCGGGGCGGTGCACGACCACCGTGATGCTGCCGATCTCGCCGCCCTCCGGCCCCGGCCACCACGCCGCCCACCATCCGCCCCCGGTGCTGGTCCGGATGGTCCTGCCGTCGGCGAGCACCAGGTCGACGCCGGTGACCGACGGGCCGACCAGACCCACGGCGTTGGAGTACTGGTCGTGGCCGGAACCGACCGAACTGCGCGTCTCGAGGTTGACGGTGCCGGCGGCGGGGGGCGGCAGAGGGCCGTCCGCCAACGTCATCGCGGTCGGCTGGCCGTCGTCCACGCTCATGCACTCGATCACGCCCGAGCCGCGCCGCTGGATGAGCAGGGTGGCCACCCCCCGCCGCTCGGCCAGGAGCACGTCGGAGGGGCCGACCGGTGCCGCCGGCTCGCTGCCCACCCCGCTCCCGGCGCACCGGCGGGCCTGCGGCAGGACCTGCTCGCCGGTGAGCGCGCCGGGCACCGGGGTCCACGAGGCGAAGGCCCGGTCCATCGGCCCCGGCAGCAGCGCGGGCACGGTGACCGCGCCCACCACCGCGACCGCCCCGGCGGCGACCAGACCGACCACCCCACGCCTGGTCACCCTGCGTCGTGCCGGCGCGGGGCGGTCGGCTGCCCGGTCCGCGACGATCCGGTCGACGACCGAGGTGGCCCGTTCCCACTCGGCCGGGGTCGGCTGCACCCCACGTGCCGGGTCCAACACGGAGAGGCGTTCCAGATCCGTCATGACTGCTGCTCCTTGAAGACGGTGAGGGTGTGTGGGCGGGCGGCGGGCGGTTCCAGCGCGGCCCGGAGGCGTTCCCGGGCCCGGCCCAACCGCATGGCGAACGTCGACCGGCGGCAGCCCAGCACGGTGGCGGCCTGTGCGGCGGTCAGCCCGTCGAACGCCACCAGCGCCAGCACCTCCCGGTCGGCCGGTCGCAGGCCGCGCCAGGCCCGGTCGAGGTCGATCCGGGCGGCGGCGTCGACCATGTCGTCCCCGTACGCCGGCCCGTCCGCCGCCACCAGCCGGACGTCCAGGGCCCGTCGGCGCAGCCAGCCCCGGGTGTGGTTCGCCATCGTGCGGCGGGCCACCGCGAACAGCCACGGACGGGCGTCGTCGGGGAGGTCGTCGAATCGTCGCCAGGCGGTGAGGAAGACCGTCGAGACGACGTCCTCCGCCTCGCTGGGCGGGACCCGCCGCTGCACGAACCGCAGCAGGTCCGGGTACGTCGCGGCGTGCAGGGAGCGGAAGCGTCGCTCCCGTACGCCGTCATCAGCACTGCTCATGTGCGCCTTTCGGTCGGTCGTTGCACCCCCTACCTGTCCGGCGGCACCCCCACTGTCACACCCGGTCCGGCACCGAACCGGCCGTGGACAGGCCGCCGTCGATGCGTCTAAGGTCACGGCATCCTCCGCCCGTGCACCCCGACGAGGAGCGCCATGGGTTTCCCGGTATCCCTCGACGAGCTGCTCGGCGACGAGGTACGACGCGACCCCTACCCGTACTACGCCCGGCTGCACGAGCTGGGGGAGGCGGTCGCACTCGCCCCGACGGCACCGCACGCCGTGGTGGTCCACGGGTACGCCGCCGCCCAGCGGGTGCTGCGTGATCCGGTCTTCCGGGTGCTCGACGCGCGGTACCTGGACCGCGCCGGCGTCCGCTGGCGCGACCACGCGGTGCTGCGGACCCTGCAGGCCAGCATGTTCAACGCCCCGGCCGAGGACCACGCGCGGGTGCGTCACCTGTTCGGCCAGGCGTTGACCGCCCGCCGGGTCGCCGCCCTGGAACCGGCGATCGCGCGGATCACCGACGACCTGCTCGACGGGCTCGCCGAGGCGGGCGCGGACGGCCGTCCGGTGGACTTCATGGCGGCGTTCGCCCTGCCGCTGCCCAGCGCCGTCGTCGGCGAGCTGCTCGGGGTGCCGCCCTCCGACCGGGCCTGGTTCCCGTCGCGGGTGCGGGCGTTCGACGCGGTGCTGGAGATCGGGCCGCGTTCGTTCCGGGAGATCCGGGCCGCCAACCGGGCCGCCGAGGAGCTGACCGGGTACTTCACCACGCTGCTCGCCGCCCGTCGGGCCGAACCCCGCGACGACCTCGTCTCGGCGTTGGCCAGCCTGCGCGCCGACCGCCCCGACCAGCTCTCGGAGGCCGAGCTGCTGGCCAACCTGATCGTCACGTACAACGCGGGGTTCCGGACCACCGCCAACCTGTTCGGCAGCGGGCTGATCCTGCTCCTGGCGCGGCCCGCCGCGCTGGCCGCGTTGCGCGCCGACCCGTCCCTCGCCCCGGCGTACGTCGAGGAGATCCTGCGGTACGAGCCGCCGGTGCACTTCGCGGTGCGCTACGCCGCCGAGGACACCGAGGTCGCCGGGGTCGACGTCCCCCGTGGACGGACGGCGCTGGTGCTGACCGGTGCGGCCAACCGGGACCCGCGACGGTTTCCCGATCCGGACACGTTCGACCCGTCCCGGGCGGACAACCGGCACCTGGCGTTCAGCGCCGGGCCGCACTACTGCGTCGGTGCGGCGCTGGGTCGGACGGAGGGGCGGATCGCGCTGCCCCGGCTACTCGACCGGTTCCCGGCGCTGGCGCTCGCCGCGACCCCCGGCGAGCCACGGCAGCTCATGTTGCGGGGGCACGACCAACTCGCGGTGCGGGTCGGCGAGCCGGCGGCCGATCGGCCGGACGGCACCGCCCGGGTGGACCTTGCGCAACGGGCTTGATTGAGTAAGGTCGATCAAAACGGAGCGGCTGCTCCGGTGACCAGCGCGGCGACGGCCCCGCCGACGTCGCACCTGGTCCCGGCCGCGTCCCCGGCCACTGCCACGCCTCCCGTGTCCCACCGGCGGCCGGGTCCGCCGACGCCGACCTCCGGAAAGGAAACCACGACCATGACCGACGAGATCCGCGCGTTCCTCTTCGCCGCGTTGACCGAGATGAAGTACGACATCGAGGGCGCCGACGACGACACGGTGTTCGGTCCGGCCGGTCTCGACGTCGACTCGCTCGGCCTCGCCGAACTGGCCGTACGGGTGGAGGACCGGTTCGGGGTGACCTTCGACGACGACGAGGCCGAGGCGCTGGCGATGATGACCGTCGGCGAGTTCTGCCGCACGGTGGCCGCCCGCGTCGAGCCCGCCTCGGCACACTGACCGTGCCCGCCGCGCCGCCCCGGAGGCGGTCTGTGAAGCGTTCGGGGCAGCGGCGCGAGGGGGGACGCGCATGCGTGCCGGCGTGACGGTGACCGGGATCGGGCTGGTCAGCCCGGTCGGCAGTACCGCCGCCGAGGTGTTCGACGCGGTCTGCGCGGGCCGGTCCGGCCTGACCCGGCCCCCCGAGGGACACCCGGTGCACGGCGTCGTCGACGTCGCCGCGTTCAGCCCGGACATCGACCCGGCCAGCGTGCTGCCCGGCCCCGAGTCCCGGGTGGTGGACCGCGCGGTCGTGATGGCGCTGCGGGCGGCCGGTGACGCGTTGACCGACGCCGGAGTCGAGGTGGGCCGGGACGTCGACCCGTACCGGGTGGCCGTGATCGTCTCCGGCGTCGGTGGCCTGTCCACCCTGGCGAGCCAGGTCCTCGCGCGGGCCGAGCGGGGCCGGTTCGGGGTCAGCCCGTACATGCTGCCCGGCACCCTGCCCAACATGGGCGCGGCGCGGATCGCCATCAGGCACGGCATCCGGGGCTACACCTCGTCGATCGGCACCGCCTGCGCGTCCGGGGCCCAGTCGATCGGGGAGGCGCTGCGCATCCTGCGCGCCGACGAGGCCGACCTGGTGCTCTGCGGGTCCAGCGAGGCGCCGCTCTTCCCGACCTTCGCCGACGCGTTCGGCAACGCCCGCGCGCTCGCCCACGGCTGGTCGGACCCGACGGAGGCGAGCCGCCCGTTCGACAGGAGGCGCAACGGCCTCGTCCTCGGCGAGGGGGCCGGGGTGTTCGTCCTGGAACGCACCGCGCACGCGGTGGCGCGCGGCGCCCGGCGGTACGCCGACCTGCTCGGGTGGGGCGCGAACAACGACGCCTACCACCCGACCACCCCCCGCCCCGACGGGTCCGGTGCGGCGCACTGCATGCGTACGGCGCTGCGCGACGCCGGCCTGGGCCCCGACGACGTCGACTACCTCAACGCCCACGGCACCAGCACCAAGGCCGGTGACGCGGCCGAGGTGGCCGCCCTGCGGGACGTCTTCGGCGCGGCGGGTCCGCCGGTCAGCTCCACCAAGGGGGTCACCGGGCACGTGCTCGGCGTCTCCGGGGTGATCGAGGCGGCGATCGGCGTCGAGGCGCTGCGTCGCGGCCTGCTCCCGCCGACCCACAACCTCGACGACCCCGACCCGGGTGACGATCTCGACCACATCCGCAAGCAGCCGCGCGAGGCCGCCGTGACCACGGTGATGTCCAACTCGTTCGGCTTCGGCGGCCACAACGTCAGCCTGCTGTTCGGCCCGCCCGGCGGCTGACCGGCACCCCGGTCGCGGCTGCGCCCGGCCGGCCGGGGCCGGGGCGTGCTCAGCGGACGGTGAGCAGGGTCGCCCCGTCGTGCCGGGCGACGGTGACGGCGAAGTGCTGGTCCAGCATGTCGGTCACGTAGTCGAGGTCGGCCACGAGGGGCACCGGCAGCATCGCCCGCTGGTCGACCGGGGCGTGGGTGCAGACCAGCTCGATCCGGTCGGCCTTGAGCAGCCCCCGGGTCAGGAACGCCGGCAGGTCCTCGGGCAGCAGGAACCGCCACAGGTCGACGTTGACGATCACGTCGAGCGCGCCGGCCTTGAACTGCTGGAGCACCGTGCCGAGCAGGTGCGCGTTGGTCGGCCCGGCCGGCGCGTCGTGGTCGAACGTCTGCGAGTCGGGGCCCAGCTCCAGGGTGGACACCCCGTTGCCGATCACCAACGCGGTGCGGGTGGCCAGTTCCGTGCGCAACGTGTCGGGCAGCGCCTCCGGCCGCCCCAGCCCCGCCCGCCGGTACGCCTCGATGGCCTGACCGTAGAGGCGGATGCGGCCCAGGTGCCGGCCGAACGTGTTGATCGCGTACAGCACCTCGACGTCGTAGCGCAGGTGCTTGCGCAGCAGGTACTTCATGTTGTCCATCGAGGCGAGCCCGTTGGACGTCTTGCGGAAGTGCGGCAGGTGGTAGGACGTCGCCTCGACGTCCAGCTCGAACACGTCGGGCCGGCCCCCGTGCAGGTGGAAGATCCGGTAGAAGAACTCCAGGTCCTCGAACCCCCACTTGACCATCGCCTCGTCGAAGCCGGCCACCCGCAGGAACGACTCCCGGTCGACCGAGGCGTTGTGGGTCAGGCCGAGCACCCAGGGCGCGCTGGGGAAGTCGCGGATGCGCTGCGGATGGGCGATGTCCTCCAGCCGTGGGTCGCCGCGCTCGGCGTCCAGCAGCTCCGGGTCGACGGGTTCGCCCCGGCGCACCGCGTCCGCACCGGCCCAGTCGAGGTCGTAGCGCTGACCGAGCAGGACCCCGGGCCGACCACCGCGCGCGTCGTGATGATCGCGGTGCCGGGCGAGCAGGGTGGGGTGGGCGACCGTGTCGGCGTCCAGGAACAGCAGGACGTCGGCCTGGGCACGGGCCGCCGCCGCGTTGCGGTTGGCGCTGCGGCCCCGGTTGGTCTCGCTGCGCACGCAGGTGATCCGCAGCCGGTCGGCGTAGCGTTCGACGACCGGGGTCAACGGGACGGCCGACCCGTCGTCGCCGACGATGACCTCGAACTCCTGCGCCGGGAGGGTCTGCCGGGTCAGCGACGCGACAGTCGTGTCGAGCGCGACGGCGTTGTTGTGGGCGGGGATCACCACGCTCAGGCGGGGCCGGTCCATGGAACTCCTTCGGAAGATACCGGCCGGGCCCCCGTCGCGGGCCGTCAGCGGGGGGTGCAGTGCTGGGTGATGTAGTCGGCCAGGTCGCCGACCGTGGTCATCCGGTCCTCGTCGAGATCCTCGACGTCGATCTGGATCTCCAGCTCGTCCTCGATCTCGAGCAGCAGCTCCAGCGCGAGGGAGGAGCTGAGGCCCAGCTCGTCCATCAGCTGCGTGCCGACGGTGACCGGGGCCTCCGGTCGGAGCATCCGGGTCAGCAGCGCGACCATCGTGTCGACGACCTGCGCGCGCAGCTGCGGCGCGGTGGTCGTGTCGGGCTCTGTCACTGGACCCCACGCTCCAACATGGAGCCCATCAGAGCAAACGTGATCGGCGGGTGTCAACGGCTGTCGCGATCTTCAGCCGACCGGTCGCGGAACCGCTCCGGACGGCCCGTCGAGGCCGTGGAACGACGCCGTGTCGTAGGGCGCCTCGCCGGTCAGGGCCACCGCGACCCGGTAGCCGGCCGGGGTCGCGACGTCGGTGACCCGGTGTACGCCCGGCGGGTCGCCGCACGCCACCACGTCCCCCCGGTGCACCGGCAGCGCCAGGTGCGGCCAGAGCCGTTCCCCGGCCGCCTTGACCACCGCCTCCTTGCGGGCCCACAGCCGGGCGAACCGCTCGGCCCGGCCGGCGACGTCCGACCCCGAGGCGACGTGCCGGGCCTCCCCGGTGGTGAAGAACCGGGCGGCCAGCGCGACCGGATCCCGTTGCGGCGTCACGTGCTGGATGTCGACCCCCACCGGCCGCCCGCCGCCCACCGCCACCGCGACCAGGTCGGCGGAGTACGACAGGCTGGTCTGCGGCCCGCCCCGGGGCTCGGTCAACGTCGGCTTGCCGTACCGGCCCCGCTGCCAGGTGAGCCGTCCGGGTGCGACGCCCAGGGCCGCGCCCACCAGCAGACGCAGCGCCCCGTGCGCCACGGTGAACCGGTCCCGGGCGGCGGCCGGGCCGAGCGCCGCCGCCCGGCTGCGTTCGTCGGCGGTGAGCACCGCGTCGTACCGGGCCAGCTCGGCCGGACCGGGTCGGGCCGGCAGGATCCAGATCCGGACGGTGTCCCGCATGGGCCGTACCCTAGCCCTGCCGGCACCGCCCGGCGGGCGGCACGATCCGCGGCGTTGACACGTGCCGATCTCCGTTGCTCTGATTGACCGATGTTCGCGCAGACCGCCGAGGCGCAGGTGCTCGTCCCGTTCGCCGGCCCGGGGGCCGGGACCGCGCCGCTGACCTGGGGTCAACTGGCGATCATGCAGGACATGCGGGAGACCGGGTGGACGCACAACGTCAGCGGCGCGCACCCGGTGCCGGCCGGGGTCACCGTGGAGCAGGTCGCGGCGCAGCTCGGTGACCTGATGAGCCGGCACCCGGCGCTGCGGATGCGGTTGGGCACCGACGACCGCGGCGAGCCCTGCCAGGTGGTCTCCGCCGACGGGGAGATCGCCCTGGACGTGCTGGACGTCCCCGACGACGCCGACCCGGCCGACGTGGCGAAGTTCGCCTACGAGCTGGGCCACGCCCGGCTGCTGGCCCCCTACGACCTCTACCGGGACTGGTCGGTGCGGATGGCGGTGATCCGGCACCGGGGCGCGCTGGTGCACCGGGTGCTGACCCTCGACCACCTGGTCGTCGACGGCACCGCGACCGCCCTGGTGATGGCCGACCTCGGGCTGGTCGACCTGACGGCCCGGCGCGCGCCCGACCCGCGTACGGTGCAGCTACTCGACCTCGGCCGGCGCGAGCGCACCCCGCCGCTGCGCCGGGTGAGCGACCGGGCGGTCCGCCACTGGGAGGCACACCTGCGCGACCTGCCGCCCTCGACCTTCGGCGAGGTCACCAACCCGGCCGGGCGGCACGGCCGGCGGTTCTGGCACGGCCGGTTCAGCTCACCGGCGGCCTTCCTGGCGGTGCAGGCCATCGCCCGACGCACCCGGACGGACACCTCCCGGGTGCTGCTGGCGGTGATCGCCGTGGCGGTGGGCCGGGCCACCGGGGTCAGCCCGTTGACCGCCAAACTCATCGTCGGCAACCGGTTCCGGCCGGGGTTCGCCGAGGCGATCGCCCCGCTGAGTCAGAACGGGGTGCTCACCGTCGACGCCACCGACACCACGGTGGACGAGGTGGTGACCCGGGCCCGTCGCGCCTCCGTCGCCGCCGGCATGTACGCCTACTACGACCCGGTGCAGCTCGCCGAGGCCGGCGCCCGGCTCGACGAGGAGCGCGGCTACCCGGCCCGGGTGACCCTCCGGATCAACGACCGGCGGGTGGTGACCCGGCAGGCAGCGGAGGACGCGGCCCGCGCCGCCGAGGTGACCCCGGAGCAGATCCGCCGCCGGGCGGGCGAGACGTTCCTGGTCTGGGACGGCACCCTCGACCACCTGCCCGAGCAGGCGTTCATCACCGTGGAGGACCAGCCGGACACGATCTTCCTCCAGGTGATCTTCGACCTGGGCTGCTTCACCGAGGCCCAGGCCGAGGCGCTGCTGCGCGGGGTGGAGGAGGTGGCCGTCGAGGCGGCGTTCGACCCGACGGCACCGACCCGGGTCGCCGGCTGACCCGTTGCGTGACGGTCACCGGGCGTCGTACCACCCGGTGACCGCCGCCGCGACGGTCACCGGTCCACGGCCCGGGGGAGGGTCACCGCTCGACCCGGTCCCAGGTCACCGGCAGGGCCTCCAGGCTGCGTACCACCAGGCCGGGCTTGAACCGCAGCTCCTCCTCGGGCACGGCCAGCCGCAGGCCGGGCAGCCGGCGCAGCAGCGCACCGAGGGCCTCCTGCAACTCCATCCGGGCCAGCGCCGCGCCGAGGCAGTGGTGCGGGCCGGCCCCGAACGCCAGGTGCGGATTGTCGGCCCGGGTCAGGTCGAGGGTGTCCGCCCCGGCGAACACCGACGCGTCCCGGTTGGCCGAGGCGATCGCCGGCAGCACCGGGGTGCCCGCCGGCAGGCACACCCCGCCCAGTTCCACCTCCTCGGTGGTGACCCGGGGCAGCAGCACCCCGTTGTCGCCGAGCTGGATGAAGCGGGACAGCTCCTCCACCGCGCGGGCCACCGCGACCGGATCGTCACCGCGCAGGCCGGCGAGCTGCTCGGGGTGCCGGGCCAGCACGAGCAGGAACAGGTTGAGCTGGTTGGTGGTGGTCTCGTGGCCGCCGACGAAGATGCCGGCGGTCACCGAGACGAGTTCCCGTTCGGTGAGGTCGTCGTGCTCGTCCCAGGCCTTGATCAGGGCGCTCATCAGGTCGTCGCCCGGCTCGCGGCGACGCGCGACGATCATCTCGCCGAACGCGTCGAGGGCGGCCTGCGGGGCCGCCGGGTCGGCGTCCCAGTCGCCGACGAGCGCGTCGGACCACTCGCGTACCCGGTCCTGGTCCTGCTCCGCGATGCCGAACAGCTTGCTGATCACGTAGATCGGCAGCGGCGCGGACAGGTGGGGGATCAGGTCCGCCGGTGGGCCCGCCGCCACCAGGTCGTCGATCATCCGGTCGACGAGCCCGGCCACCGTCGGGCGCAGCGCCTCCACCCGGCGGACGGTGAACGCGTGCGACACCGCCCGGCGCATCGTGGTGTGCCGGGGCGGGTCCATTCCGATCAGCGAGTCCTCGGCCAGCGAACCCAGCTCCCGGGTCGGCCGGTCCGGCCCGGCCGCGGCGGCCCGGCTGAACCGCTGGTCGGTGAAGACCCGGCGGACGTCCGCGTGCCGGGTGGCCAGGTAGGCCCTGCCGCCGTCGGGCAGCGCGATCGGCGCCACCGGGCAGGTCTCCCGCAGCCGGGTGTAGTCAGGTGACGGGTGGTAGATCGTCGGAGCCGGAGCGAGCGGGTACGGAATGGGCTCTTGCGTCATCTGCGACTCCTAGGGTGGTCTGACGGTGGATCAGCTCCGGGTGCCCGCGGCGAGGGCCACCAGCGCCGGCACCACCTCGGCGGGGGCGGGCATCGCGTGGACCCGGTCGCGCATCAGCGCGGCGGCGGCGCGCCAGGGGCCGTCGGCGATCAGCTCGCCGACCAGCCCGCGCAGCGTGTCGTCGTCGGCCCGGCCGCCGGGCAACCAGGTGCCGGCCCCGGTGACGGCCAGCCGCTCGGCGTTGAAGTGCTGATCGCTGACCTGCGGCAGGACGAGCTGCGGCACCCCGAGGCCGAGCGCCGTCATCGTGGTCCCCGCGCCGCCCTGCTGCACCAGCGCGGCGCAGGTCGGCAACACCAGCCGCAGGGCCAGCGGGCTGTCGACCAGCCGGACGTTGCCCGGCAGCGGGTGCAGCGCCGCCTGCTGGGCCGGCTCGACCAGCACGACGACCTCCACGTCCAGCCCGGCCACCGCCCGCACGACCCGGGGGAGGTCCAGCCGGTCGTCGAGCCCGGCGCCGGCCATCATGGTGCCCGCCGTCACGCAGACCCGGGGCCGGTCCGCCGGGCGGTGCAGCCAGGGCGGCAGCACGGCCGGGCCGTTGTACGGCACGTACCGGACCGGCCGGGTCGGGCCGGTCGCCGGCACCTGCATCGGGGGCGGCACCGGGTCGAGGGTCAGCGCCCCGGCCAGGTCCACGTCGGCGGCGGCCAGCCCGAACCGGCCGGCCAGCGGGCCGAGCACCGGCTCCGGGTCGAGCCGGAGGGTGACCGAGGAGTCCGGCCCCCACAGGTGCCGCACACCGGGCACGCCCAGCGCGGCGGCGGCCACCGCGGCGGCGAGGTTGAACGGCTCCCAGACCATCAGGTCCGGCCGCCAGGAGCGGCCGAAACCGACCAGGTCGTCGAGGAGGGCGTCGGCGAACCGGACCACGCCGCCGTCGGCGGTGATCGCCGGTTCGACCGTGTCGTCGGGGGTGTCGTCCGGCTCGTCGGTGGCCCGGTCCAGGGCGCCCACCGCGCCGATCCGGCCCGCGAACGCGGTGGCGAAGTCGACGTCCGCACCCAACGGCACCGCCGCCAGCCCGGCCGAGGTGATCGCCGGCACCAGCGCCGGATGGCTGGCCACCCGCACCTCGTGGCCGGCGGCCTGCAGGGCCCAACCGAGCGGCACCAGGCCGTAGAAATGCGACCGCCAGCCCCACGTCGACAACAGAATCCGCAAAGCCGCAGTCAAGTCCGACCCATCCGCGCGTACCACCCGGCAGTCCTGGTGCACCGATGCTAGGCGATGGGTGTCCGCACCCGGAAGATCGTCGCGGCGACCAATGGATATTGACGCCGGCCGTACCGATGACCGAGTCTTACCGGTGCCCGATGTGGACCGCCGACCGACAGGTGGGTAGCTCGCCATGACCGTCGTCTCGGAGCTGCGGGACTACCCCTTCGCGCCGTTCACCGGCGACCTGCCCACCGAACTGCTGGACATGGTGGTGGCCGAGCCGGTCAGCCGGGTGCGGCTGCCCGACGGGCGGCCCGCCTGGCTGGTGCTCGGCTACCACGACTGCTGCACGGTACTGGCCGACCCCCGGTTCTCCCGGCTGCCGCTGGGCGCGACCGGGACCCCCGACGGCGGCGGACCCCGCGAGTTGAACATGGACGGTCCGGCGCACGCGGTCGTCCGCCGGGTGGCCAGCCGGGCCTTCACCGCCCGCCGCATCGACACCTTCCGCCCCCGGGTACGCCGGCTGGTCGACGCGTTGATCGACGACCTGCTGGCCGGTCCCCGCCCCGCCGACCTGGTCGCCGCGCTGGTGGCGCCGCTGCCGGTCCACGTGGTCTGCGACGTGCTGGGGGTGCCGGTGGCCGACCGGCCCCGGTTCTACGGCTGGATCGAGGGCCTGAACTCGGTCACCGCGTACGGGTCCGCCGACGCCGCCGCCGCGCAGGCGGAGCTGCGGGCGTACCTGGCCGGGCAGCTGGCGGGCAAGCGGGCGAACCCCGGCGACGACCTGCTCTCGGCCTGGGTGCTGGGCCGCGACGCGCACGAACTCGACGACGCGGAACTGGTGGAGCTGGCGATGGGGGTGCTGCTCGGCGGGCTGGAGATCAACTCCACGAGCGCCGGGCTGCGCGCGCTGTTCCAGCACCCCGAGCAGTTGGCGAAGCTGCGGGCCGACCCGGCCAAGCTCTCCTCGGCCACCGACGAGATCCTCCGGTACACGTCGGTGAGCAGCATGTTCCGGGTCCAGGTGGTCCGCGAGGACCTCACCCTGGGCGGGGTGGCGATGCGCGCCGGGGACTGCGTGATGGCGATCCCGTGGGCCGGCAACCGCGACCCGCGCGTCTTCCCCGACCCCAACGTGTTCGACATCGACCGGGTGCCGGCCGCACCGCACCTCACCTTCGGCTTCGGGCCGCACTTCTGCCTGGGCACCGCGCTCGGCCGGATGCAGGTGGAGCTGTCCATCGGCGAGCTGCTGCGGCGGCTGCCGGGACTGGCCCCCGCCGTGCCGCTCGACGGGATCCCCTGGCGGCACGACCGGATGAACGGCGGCATCGCGTCGTTCCCGGTCACCTGGTGAGGCCGCCCCGGTCACCGGCCGGCGCGGCCACCCCGCAGGCGCCGGCGGTCAGTAGCTCTCCACCGCGTTGACCCGGTCGGGCCAGTAGCGCTGGCCGGGCGCGGCGACGTAGTGCTCCCACCGGGGCGCGTCGCCGGTCGGGTGGTCGCCGAGCACGGTGATCCGCTGCCCGCGCCGCACGCCCGCGTAGTCGTTGATCGCGTAGTGCTGGGTGACCCGGTTGTCCCAGATCGCGACGTCACCCACCCGCCAGCGGTACCGGCAGGTGAACTGGGGGCCCTCGGAGAAGGCGAACAGGTACTCCAGCAGCGCGTCGCTCTCGTTGCGGCTCAACTGCGGGATGTGCGAGGTGAACAGCCGGTTGACGTACAGCGAGCGGCGGCCGGTCTCGGGGTGCACCCGGACCACCGGGTGTTCGGCCCGGCTGGTGAACTCGGTGCCGATCCGGATGACGTGGATGGCGGTCAACCCGTCGAGCAGGTCCCGCATCGGGGCGGAGAGCGCCTCGTACACCTTGCACTGGTTGGTCCACATGGTGTCGCCGCCGGTCTCGGGCAGCTGCACCAGGTGCAGGATCGAGGCGATCGGCGGGCTCTGGTGGAAGGTCATGTCGGTGTGCCAGACGTCCACCTTGCCGCCGTCCTCGGAGTCGATCAGGACGATCTCCGGGTGCCCCGCCAGCCGGGGCAGGTACGGGTGCAGCTCGACCTCGCCGAAACGCCGGCCGAAGGCGATGTGCGCCTGCGGCGTCAGCGCGGTCTGCCCGGCGACGAAGACCACCTGGTGCGCGAGCAGCAGCCGGTGCAGGTGGGCGAATCCCTCGTCGGTCAGGGTGTTCAGGTCGATGCCGTGGACCTCGGCGCCCAGGGCGCCCGCGACGAGCCGTACCTGCGGCACGAGGGACGTGGTCATCGGTGCTTCCTCCGGTCTGGGCACCCGGGCCCGTCGGCGCATTGTTCCACGCCGGTGAATGGGATCTCCACCGTTGATATTGACGCCGTCGCGCCGTCCCTGGGAGCATTCGGGCCGGCGGAGGCCACGGCCATCGTGGACGCGCGGCGCGACGGGGGGCTGTCCCGGTGACGATCGAGACCTCGACCGATGACGATCCGGCGGCCCGGCTCGGCCGGCTGACCGACCTGGCCACCCCGTTCGCCGTACGCACGGCGGTCACCCTGCGGGTGCCGGAGCGGATCGCGGCCGGCGTGACCGGTCTGGACAAGCTGGCCGCCGCCTGCGACGCCGACCCGGACGCGCTCGGCCGGCTGCTGCGCTACCTGGTCCACCGGGGTGTGTTCGTGGAGACCGCGCCCGACGTGTTCGCGCTGACCGACGTCGGCGAGCTGCTCTGTGAGCGCGACGGCGGCGGCCACGGCGGCTACCTCGACCTCGACGGTCTCGGGGCGCGGATGGACCTCGCCTACACGGGGCTGCCGCACGCGGTGCGCACCGGCGGACCGGGCTACCAGGCGGTGCACGGGCGGGACTTCTGGGCCGACCTCGACGCGCACCCGTCCTACCGGGCCTACTTCGACGCGCTGATGCTCAGCCAGCAGCGGTTCACCGCGCCGCAGGTGGCGGCGCTCTACCCGTGGCAGCGGGTGGGCCACGTGACCGACGTCGCCGGGGGTGCCGGCGGGCTGCTGCGGGAGCTGCTGACGACCCACCCGCACCTGCGGGGCACCCTGGTCGACCGCGACGAGCCGGTGGCGACGGCGACCGCGACGTTCGCCGCGCACGGGCTGACCGACCGGGTCGACGCCGTGGTCGGGGACTTCTTCGCCGAGCTGCCGGCCGGGGCCGACGTGTACGTGGTGTCCCGGGCGTTGACCGACTGGAGCGACAGGCACGCGACGGCGATCCTGCGCCGGTGCGCCGAGGCGGCCGGGCGCACCGGTCGGGTGCTGGTGGTGGAGGTGCTGCCGACCGACCCGTACGTGCCGCACCGCTCGCCGTACGACCTGCAGATGCTGGTGCTGGTGGGCGGCCGCGAGCGGGGGGTGGCCGAGCACGTGGCGCTCGCGGCGGCGGCGGGTCTGAAACCGGTCGGGACCTACCGCGGCACCGGGGGACTGACGCTGTTGGAGTTCGCTGTGGACGCCTGATCCGCCGACGGGTGATCCGACGTTCGTACCTGTTTTCGCGGTGCCGTGTGACGCACGGTAAGCAGTTCAGCGGATTTCTCTGGCATCGACCGATTTGCCGGTGAATAGGTTCGTGACATTCGTGTTTCTCCATAGCGAGCGCAGTTTTCCGAAGGTTGTTCATGGACGGACCGGCAGGTAACGTCTCGCGTGCCGGCTGGGCCGAGCCTTTGCGAAAGGGTCGACACGCTATGACGGTTACTGGTTTCACGCGATATCCGCCCTTCATCGACGACCTTGCCCGCAGCGAATCGGGGCGGCTGCTGCACGCGGAACTCGGACGCCGGTGGCCGGAGTCGACCGACCCGTTGGTCGGCATCGCCCGCTACGCCCTTCTGCCGGCGGGCAAACTGCTCCGTCCGATGATGACGCTGCACGCGGCGGAGGCGGTGGGCGGTTCGCCGGCCGACGTCCTGCCGGCCGCGCTGGGGATGGAGTACCTGCACGTCGCGACGCTCGTGCACGACGACATCATCGACGCCGACACGCTGCGTCGGGGTCGCCCGGCGGTGCCTGTCGCCTTCGGTATCCCCAACGCCATCGTGGTGGGCGACCACCTCATCTTCACGGCCTTCCAGTCCATTGTGGAGTCCGGGGCCGCCGTGCCGGCCGGGCACGTCGCCGCCGCCGTCGCGGCCCTGGCCGAGGCCGGCCGGGACCTGTGCCGGGGGCAGATGCTCGAGACGCAGCTCGTCGGCGACCTCGACGAGGGCGCCCGCAGCTACGCCGAGATGATCCGGCTCAAGACCGGCGCGCTGTTCCGCGCCGTGTGCCACGTCGGCGCGCTGCTCGGCGGGGCCGAACCGCAGGTCGCCGCCGCACTGGCCCGCTACGGCGAGCACCTCGGCGTCGCCTTCCAGATCCGCGACGACCTGCTGTCCTACGTGGCCACCCCGGAACAGACCGGCAAGCCGGCCACCAGCGACCTCAACAACGGCCGGCCCACCCTGCCGCTGCTGCTCGCCTACGACGCCGCCACCGACGCCGGCCGGGTGGAACTGATGGCGGTGCTGCACCGGCGCGGGGCCGGCCCCGGGGACGTCGAGTGGGTCGCCGGCCTGCTCGCCGAGGTCGACGCGGTACGCAACGCCCGCCGGCAGATGGTGGAGCACGCCGAGCGGGCACTGGCCGAGCTGGCCGGGCTCGCCCCGTCCCCCAGCGCCACCGTGCTCGCCGGCATCGCGCACTGGATGACGAGCGAGACGGCGTGAGCGCCGCCGGCGCGGTACGGGCGCTGCGGGCCCACGTCGAGACCTGGCGGCCCTACACCCTGTGGTACGTCGGGCTGGTCGGCCTCGCCGGTGCGGCCCTGGCCGACGGGCCGCACCACCCGTGGCTGCTGCTGTCGGCCTGGGCCGCCCCGACCGCCGGCTGGCTCGGCGGCCACTACCTCGGCGACTACTTCGACCGGGACCTCGACGCCGGCAGCAAACCGCACCGCCCGATCCCGTCCGGCCGGCTGGCCGCCCGTACGGCGCTGTGGTGCGGCTGCGCCTGCTTCGCCGTCCTCGCGTTGCTGGCGGTGCTCGGGGGCTGGGGCACCACCTCGGCGGCCGTGCTCGCCGCGTTCGGCATCGTCGCCTACAGCCGCTGGTGCAAGGCGCGCGGCATCGCCGGCAACCTGGTCCGGGGCGCGCTGGGCGCGATCGCGCTGCTCTACGGCACGCTGACCGTCGGGCTGTCCCCGCAACGGCCGTCGGCGGTGCCGGTGCTGCTCGCCTCGATGCTCGCGTTCTGGGCCCACGACACCATGTCCAACCTGGTCGGTGCGCTGCGCGACATGGACGGTGACCGGGCCGGCGGCTACCGCACCCTGCCGGTCCGCCGGGGCGCCCCGTTCGCGGTGCGTACGGTGCTGGCCCTCTACGCCGGCACCGTCACCGCCGCGCTGGTCGCCGGGCTGCTGGCCGACCCGGCCCGGCGGGCCGGCTACCTGGCGACGCTTGCCGTCGTGGTGGCACTGGGGGGCGTCGCCCTGGCCCCGCTCGTCGCGCACCGCGCCGACATGCCCGTGCTGGTGGCGTTGCGGGCGCACGCCGTCCTGGTGGTCGAGCGGGTGGTGCTGGCCTCGGCCCTGGTCGGGCTGGGGCTCGGGATCGGCCCGCAACTGCTGCTGGCGGTGCCGATGGTCGCCCTGACCTGGTGGGCGCAGCGGATGATGCGCGCCGGGCACGAACTCGGCACCGGACGACCCGAGCTGGCGCTGGCCACCCCCCGTCGAGCCGCCATGGAGGACGTGTCATGACCGCTGTGCCCACCGAGGCCCTCGACCGGGCCATCACCCGCGGCGCGGAGGCGCTGCTGCGCCGGCAGCGTCCCGACGGGGTCTTCGGCGACGACCCGCCGGCCTCGGTGCTCGGCACCGCCGGTACGGTGGCCGCCCTGCACGCCGCCGACCCGGTGGGCAGCGCCGACCTGGTCGACGCCGGCACCTCGTGGCTGCGCCGGCAGCAGCACGACGACGGCGGCTGGGGCGGCGTGGTGGGGGCCGACAGCGAGGTCGTCGCCACCGCCGTCGCGGTCGCCGCCCTGGCCCTGACCGCACCCGGGGCCAGCGCCGAGGCGATCACGGCCGGCCGCGCCCGGCTGGCCGCGATGGGGGGTGTCGACACGGTCACCGACCCGGCCATCTCACTGCTCTGCCGGCAACTGCTCACCATGGCCGGGCTGACCGCCGAGGCGGGCCCGCTGCGCCGGCTGCCGCTGGAGATCGTCCTGTTCGACCGGGTCCGCCGCCAGCGCCTGTCGTTCCGTACCGCGCCGTTCATCGGGTTGGCCCTGATGCAGGCCGACCTGCTGCCCACCGGCCGGTTGCGCCGGGCCACCCTGCGGCGGGCCCGTCCGGCGGCGCTGCGGCTGCTGCGCGCGATCTACGACCACGAGGGCCGCACCGGCGCGTTGAGCGAGGACCCGTGGCCCGCCGCCCTGGTCCTGCTCGGCCTGGCCCGCGCAGGCGAGGCCCCCGACATCGCCACCGCCGTGGTGGGCTGGCTGCGCCGCGCGGTGCGTCCCGACGGCGCCTGGGACGCGGTGGCCAACCTCGACCTGACCCGCTCCGGGTACGCGGTGACCGGGCTGATCGCCGCCGGGTACGCCGCCGACCCCCGGCTACGCCCCACCCGCGAGTTCTTCCACGCCACCCAGAAGCCGACCGCGTTCACGGTGCTGGACGTGCCACCGGGCGGGTGGAGCTACTCCAACGTGGGCGGCTGGCCGGTGACGCTGGAGTCCGCCGAGATCCTGTCGGCGCTCGCCGGCTATCCCGACGCCGACACCGACCCGGTGCTGCGCGGCGGCGTGGACTGGCTCGTCGGCCGGCAGGACAGCCGGGGCTCGTGGAGCCTGTGGGTGCGCGACACCAAGCTCGCCAACGACGGCCCCTGCCCCGCCATCACCAGCCAGGCGGTGCTCGCCCTGCACGACGCGGGGCACCCCGACGACCACCCGGCGGTCGCCGCCGGGGCGGCCTGGCTGCTGACCGCCGCGCGCCCCGACGGCAGCTACGAGAACCTCTGGTACCGCGACCACACCTCCGGCACGGCGGTGGTGGTGGCGGCGCTGTCCCGGGTCGGCCACGCCCGGCACGACGTGGTCCGGCGGGCGGTGCGCTGGCTGCGCGACACCCAACTGCCCGACGGGTCGTGGGGGCCGGGCGACGGCACCGCCGGGTCGGTCGAGGAGACCGGCTGGGCCGTGCAGGGGCTGCTGGCAAGCGGTGACCCGGAGGCCGCCGACGCGGTCGACCGGGGGGTCTCCTGGCTGCTCGCCGCCGCCGGGCCCGACGGTGGCTGGCCGGCCACCCGGGTCTGCAACTACATCCGCCACCACCTGCGCTACCCCAACGCGGTGATCACCCAGGCGGTGGCGCTGCGGGCGCTCGGTGAGTACCGGCGTACCGTCGCCGGCCGGGCGGGCGTCACACCCGGTGCGGTCGCCCGATGAGCGCCGACGTCGTCGTGGTCGGTGCCGGGGCCGGCGGTCTCGCCGCCGCCCGCGCGCTCGGCGCGCGGGGGCTGCGGGTGCTGGTGCTCGACCGGCAACGCACCCCCGCGTCGATCGCCAAGGGCGAGATCCTGCAACCCGAGACGGTACGCATCCTGGACGGCTGGGGCGTGCTCGACGCCCTGCGGGCCACCGGCGCGTGCCCGGTCGACCGGCTGGCCATCCGTGACCCGCAGGGCCGTCCGCTGCTCGCCCTCGACTACGGCACCCTGCCCGGCGGATACCGGCAGATCCTCTGCGCCGACTACGGCGATCTGCGTGCCGTGCTCGCCGACGGGCTGCCCGCCGGCGTCGAGATCCGGTGGGGGCAGCGGGTCACCGGCCCGCTGCGCGCCGCCGACGGCCGGGTAACCGGGGTCCGGGTCACCGGCGACGACGGCGAGCAGGAGATCCGGGCGGCGCTGGTGGTCGCCGCCGACGGGATGTCCTCGCCGCTGCGCAAGGCCGTCGGCATCGACGTCGAGCGGCGGGAGTACCCGCACGGCCTGGTCGCCTTCGACGTGCCCGGGGTCCAGGTGGCCGACGAGGTGTCGGCCTACCGCACCGAGCGGGGCCTGTGCCTGGTCTACCCGCTGCCCGGCGGGCGGTGCCGGGTCTACGTCCAGGTGACCCCGGACGAGTTCCGGGGCCGCAGCGCCGCCGACCTGGCCGACTGGTGCGACCGGCTGCTCGCCGGGGTGCCGGCCATCCGGCCGCTGGGTGCGGCCCTGCGGGCGAACCTGCACCGGCGGCAGCTCCTCGCCGTCTACCGGCTGCGGGCGGCACGGTTGACCGTGCCCGGGCTGGCCCTGCTCGGGGAGGCCGCCCACGCGGTGCACCCGATGGCGGCGCAGGGCGTGAACAGCTCCCTCGCCGACGCCGAGACCCTCGCGTCCGGCCTCGCCGCCGGTGGGGGCCTGGACGATGCGGCCGTGGACCGGGCGCTGCGGGACTTCGACGCCGCCCGCCGGCCCCAGCTCGACCACGTCGCCACGGTCAGCCACAACGCCGCCCGCATGATCACCAGCGTGTCGGGGCTGCCCCGGCTGCTCGGGGCGCGGATGATGCGGCGCACCGCGGCCAACCCCCGGCTGCTCGGGCTCACCGCCGGCAACCTGTCCGGCACGAACGTCCGACCGCTGTCCCTGGTCGACCGGATGTACCAGCTCGGGCTGCTCACCGACCGGCACGCCCAGCCACCTGTTTCCGCCGGCCCCGCGACGAAGTGAGCGACGATGACCACTGCCACCCCCGTCGGCACCCAGCCGCCGGCCGACCTGTCGATGAACGAGACGCCGTACCCGCCGCTGCCGAGCATCAGGCGGATCGTCGAGGACGGGGCCGCCGCCCTCCAGCGGTACCCGGACCGGACCGCCGCCGCGTTGCGGGGCGCGCTGTCCGCGCGGCTGGGCGTGGGACCGGAGTCGATCCTCGTCGGGCCCGGTTCGGCCGGGCTGTGCCAGCACCTCGTCCAGGCGCTCGGGCCGCGCCCGGAGGTGGTGCACCCGGCGCTGTCCTTCGAGGGCTACCCGCTGATCATCCGCAACGTCGGGGCCCGGGGTGTACCGGTGCCGATGGACGGTTACCGCCACGACCTGCCGGCGATGGCCGCCGCCGTGACCGACCAGACGCGGTGCGTGCTGCTGTGCAACCCGAACAACCCGACCGGGGCGGTGCTGCACCGCGACGAGATCGAGGCGTTCCTGGCCCGGATCCCGGCCGACGTACCGGTGATCATCGACGAGGCGTACCGGGAGTTCGTCACCGACCCGCAGGTGCCCGACGGGATGGACCTGTTCCGCGCCCACGACAACGTCTGCGTCCTGCGCACCTTCTCCAAGGCGTACGGGCTGGCCGCGCTGCGCGTCGGCTACGCGGTGGTGCCACCCCGGGTGACGCCGCTGGCCGGCATGGTGGGCGCGGTGTTCTTCCCGAACACCCTGGCCCAGGCGGCGGCGGTGGCGAGCCTCGACGAGGCGGTCACCCCCGAGCTGACCCGGCGCTGCGCCGACCTGGCGTCCGCACGGGTCCGGCTGATCGACGGGCTGCGCGGGATCGGCCTCACCGTGGCCCCCAGCGAGGCGAACTTCGTCTGGCTGCCGCTGGGGGAGCGGGCGGTGCCGTTCGCCGAGCGGGCCCGCGACGCCGGCATCCTGGTGATGGCGCTGCCCGGCGCGGGGGTCCGGATCACCGTCGGCACCGACGAGGCGAACGAGCGGCTGTGCGCCGTCGCCCGGACCATCCTGGCCGCCGGCGACTGACGGGCCGCCGGTGATCGACGGCCCGGTGATCGCAGGGGCCGGTGATCGACGGGCCGCCGGCGACTGACGGGCGGCGGGGTCCGGTCAGCGGGGCCGGGTGTCGGCCGGCGTGGTCTCCCAGCCGGTCAGGCAGAGGTAGCGCAGGTCGGGGTCGTAGTCGGCGGTCAGCACCGGCCGGGACCGGTCCGGGTCGGCGGCGAGGACGTCGAGCAGGGTCCACCACGGTCCGGTGACCGGTTGGCCCGGCGGGGCGACGGTCACCCCGTCGGTCGGGTGCGCCGGCCAGGCCGCCGCGAGGTCGACGCCGAGCACCATCCGGGCGTCGGGCCGGCCCGCCGACAGCGCGGCCAGTTCGGACCCGGCCAGCGCCGCGACGTCGCCGGCCGCCACGTCCGGATGCTGGCGGAGCACCGTCATCCGGGCCGGGGCGTGCACCACGTCGCCGGTGTGCTCCGGCACCGACCCGGCCACCGGGGCGGTGCGGTAGAGCATGGCGACGGCCTGCTGCCGGGCCGGGGCGGGCGTCGGCGTGCGGTAGGGAAGCACGGCCTGGTCGACGGCGATCAGCAGGGCCGTCGTGCGGTCGCCCGGGGACGCGTACGCGTGGGCGAGCCGGAGACCGCTGACGACCGCCGCCGGGCCCTGGTCGCAGACGGCGAAGGAGAGCGGCGTCCCCGGGCAGAGGTGGCTCAGGTAGGTGGCGGTGGCCCGGCCGGGCAGCACGTCGTGCCGGGCGAACGCCAGCACGAGCAGGTCGACCGGTTCCTCCGGCGGCACGAGCGCCCCGATCAGCGCCTCGGCCATCTCCGCGTGGGACCGGCCCAGCGCCTCCTGCCCCGGGCCGTCCGGCAGTTCCAGCCCGTACGGGTGGGTCAGGTCGGCCAGGTAGCGGGCGGACCGGGCCCGCTGGTCCGGATCGTCCAGCAGCGTGGCCGGCCCGGTGAAGACCCGCCGGGCGGCCCGGATCAGGTGCAGGTCGGTCGACGGGACCGCCATCGCGGTGCTCCTTCCTCGGTGTCCGGCCGGCCCGCGGTCCCGGTGGGCGGAGACCGTCGCGGCGTCAGTGGGCGACGACACCATCGCGGTCTCGGCGGGCGAAGACCGTCGCGGTCTCAATGGGCGAAGACCATCGCGGCGAAGGTCGCGCCCTCGCCGGCCCCGACCGCCGCGACCAGGTAACGGTCACCCGGGTTCAGCAGGCCGCGGTCGCGGGCGGTCAGGTAGTTGGTGAACGCGTCGGCGCAGAACACGTGGCCGGTCTCCCGGACGTTGTCCAGCAGCACCCGGTCGCGGGGGAACCCGATCAGCCGGCTCAACCGTTGCCAGGTAACCACGTTGACGTTGTGCGGCAGGATCAGCCGGATGTCGTCGAGGTCCACCCCCGCCACGGCGAGGGCCCGGCCGATGACGTCCGCCAGCGCCGGCCGGTACTCGCGCTGGAACTGCGCGCCGGACGCGCCACCGGCGACGTCGAACTCGCCCCGCTGCCGGCACGCGTAGCCGAGCAGCCGGTCGCGGGGGCCGTCGAGGCTGACCAGGCACGCCGACGCCCCCTCGCTGAACACGGAGGTCTCCGGGATGAACTGGGCGTCGCGGGTGAACGCCTTCTCGGCGGTGAGCACCAGCGCCAACGGTCCCCCGCCCGGCGGGTGCGGCCCCGGCTCGGCGGCCAGCAGCCGACCGGCCATCTCGATGGCGAGCAGCGCGCTGGCACAGGACTGCTGGGTCAGGGTGAAGGCGACCGCGTGGCCGAGCCCCAGCGCGCGGCAGACGTCGTGCAACGGGTTGACCGGGTACGGGACGACGACGGGGAACGCCCGCCCGTACAGCACGAACCGGACCCGGTGTTCCTGCCCGCGCAGGGCGGTGAGCCCGGTGGCGGCGTGCCGGAGCAGGTCGGCCAGGGACCGGTCGGGATCGCGGCGTACCTGGTCGAGACCGTGGAACCGGCGGAACAGCCGGACCTGCATCTCGGTCAGCTCCAGCGGGCCGGCCAGGCTCTCGATCGGGACGCGGTGCGGCGGCAGGTGGACCGCGACCGCGTCGAGCGCCGTCATGCCGCCGGCACCGGAGTCGACCGGAGGTGGCCGGCGACCGGGCCGGAACCCCTCCTGCCGTCGGATGGCACAGTGGACGGTCGTACCCGGGAGCGTTGCTCGTCGACCGCCACGGCAGGAATCCCATCAGCGGCGTCCGTCGCTGTCAACGCGTGCCAGAATATCGACGTGGCCCGCTTCCTGTTCGTCGTCCTGCCGGTGGCGTCGCACCTCAACGCCCCGCTCGCCATCGGCCAGGCGCTCCAGGCCGCCGGGCACGAGGTGGCGTGGTGCGGCCCCCGCACCGACCTGCGCCCGCTGATCGGCCCCGACGCGACGCTCTACCCGACCGGTAAGCGGTACTTCCGCCTCGACGGCGAGACCGGCATGGCGTCGGTGCGCAGCCTCTGGGAGGGGCACGTGCTGCCGGTCAACCGGTTCATCCGGGACGCCGTGGACCGGGCGGTCGCCGACCACCGGCCGGACGTCGTCGTCGTCGACCAGTACGCGCTGGCCGGCGCGCTGGCCGCGCACCGGCACGGGGTGCCGTGGGCGACCTTCTGCGTGGGCGCGCTGGAACTCACCCCGCCGGACCTGCCCGGGTTCACCGACTACGTGCGCGCGCAGCTGGCCCGGGTCTGGGCGATGACCGACGTGCCCGTCGACGACGCGATCGACCTGCGGTTCTCGCCGTACCTGGTGCTCGGGCTGACCGGCACGGCGCTGACCGGTGCGACGCCGCTGCCGGCCCGGTGCGTGCTGACCGGCCCGGCCCTGGGTCACCGCCCCGACGCGCCGGCCTTCGACTGGGCCGCCTGGGACCCGACCCGCCGGCACCTGCTGGTCACCGTCGGGACGATGGCCGAGCACCTGGCCCGGGACTTCTACCGGCGGATGATGGCGGCGACGGCGGCCCTGGCCGACCGGGTGCAGGTGGTGGTCACCGCCTCGCCCGACGTGCTGCCCGATCCGCCCGCGCACGTGCTGGCCGCTCCCCGGGTGCCGGTGCTGGAGTTGATGCCCCGGCTGGACGCGGTGGTGTCGCACGGCGGGCTGGGCACCGTCACCGAGGCGTTGGCGCACGGCGTGCCGGTGGTCGTCGCGCCGATCCGGCACGACCACCCGACGGTGGCCCGCCAGGTGACCGATGCGGGCGCCGGAATCGAGGTCGCGTTCGCCTCGGCGACCCCGGCGGACCTCACCGCCGCGCTCACCGCCGTACTCGACGATCCGGGCTACCGGGCGGGGGCCCGCCGGGTGGGCGAGTCGTTCGCCGCCGCCGGTGGCGCGGCCGCCGCCGCCCGGCACCTCGCCGCCCTGGCCGCCCGGCCCATCGACCATTGTCCTTCGGGTACGGCCACACTAGCCTGACCTGACGCACCCGCAGGGGTGTCGCCGTCCACCGTCGACACCCCGTGGGTCGACACCCCGTGGCCCGGCGTCGTCCCCGTCCGAGGAGGCTCGATGATCGAGGCCACCGGCCTGCGCAAGTCCTACCGGGTCGGCCGTGGCCGCAACGCCGGCACCGTCGAGGCGGTGCGGGGGGTGGACTTCGCCGTCGAGCGGGGCGAGATCGTCGGGTTCCTCGGCCCCAACGGCGCGGGCAAGTCCACCACCATGCGGATGCTGGCCACGCTGATCCGCCCCGACGGGGGCCGGGCGTCGATCGCGGGCGTCGACCTGCTGCGGGCTCCGGCCCAGGTGCGCCGGCAGATCGGTTTCGTGGCCCAGGCCAGCGGCACCTACGACGACTCGACCGCCCGCCGGGACCTGGTGCTCCAGGCCCGGCTGTACGGCCTCGGCAAGGCCGAGGCGCAGCGCCGGGCCGAGGCGGCGATCGGTGCGTTCCAGCTCGACGACTTCGCCGACCGGCGGATCAGGACGTACTCCGGGGGGCAGCGTCGGCGGCTCGACGTGGCGCTCGGGGTGATCCACTCTCCGCAGGTCATCTTCCTCGACGAACCGACCGCCGGGCTGGACCCGCCCAGCCGGGTACGGATGTGGCAGGAGGTCCGGCGGCTGCGCGCGGAGGGCATGACGGTCTTCCTCACCACCCACTACCTCGACGAGGCCGACACCCTGTGCGACCGGCTGTCCATCATCGACGGCGGTCGGATCGTCGCCGAGGGCACCCCGTCGGATCTCAAGCGGGAGATCTCCGGCGACGTGGTCGCGATCGACCTGACCCGCGCCGACGTGACCGACGGCCCGGCCGACGCCGACCTGCCGATCGCCACGAAGCTGCTGGCCGAGCAGCCGTACGTGCACTCGTCGGAGGCGGTCGACGGCACCCTGCGGCTCTATGTGGACAGTGCCGCGACGGCGATCCCGCAGATCATGCGCACCCTGTTGACGCGGGGGATCGAGCCCGGGGCGATCGAGGCCCGCCGGCCGAGCCTCGACGACGTCTTCCTGGCCAAGACCGGCCGCTCTCTGGAGGAGTGAACCGGCCGGCACGAGAGGAGCCGCAGTGAAACTGGTCCGCGACACCTGGCTGATCTTCCAACAGGAGGTCGGCCTGATGGTGCGCAACCCGGTGATGGTGGCGTTCAGCCTGGCCCAGCCGGTCACCTACCTCATCCTGTTCGCCCCGTTCCTCAAGGTGGTGATGGTCGACCGGGGTGCCTCCTCGTACGCCGACGCCTACCGCATCTACGTGCCCGGCCTGTTCGTGGCGATGGGCCTGTTCGGTGGCCTGTTCGCCGGGTACGGGCTGCTCAGCGCCCTGCGCGCCGGCATCATCGACAGGTGCCGGGTGACCCCGGTGAGCCGGACCGGTCTGCTGCTGGGCCGGGCCCTGATGCACGTCTGCCTGAACGTGGTGCAGGCGGTGATCATCACGATCGTGGCGTTGCCGTTCGGGTTGCGGGTGCACCTGGGCAACCTGCTCATCTCGTACGCGCTGCTGTCGGTGATGGTGCTGCTGAGCACCTCGATCTCGTACGACATCGCGCTGCTGGTGCGCAACGAGAACAGCCTCGGCGTGCTGGTCAACACCGTCGGCCAGCCGATCTCGCTGCTCGCCGGGGTGCTCATCCCCCTGGTGCTGGCACCACTGTGGATCCAACAGGTCGCGTTCTGGAACCCGTTCTCGTGGGCGACCAACGGCATGCGGGCGTTGTTCAACGGGCAGATCACCGAGCCCGTGGTCTGGCAGGGCGCCCTCATCATGATCGTGCTGGCCGCGATCAGCCTGGTCTGGTCGTCGCACCTGTTCAACCGCGAGGTCTCCTGAGCCGGAGCGCCGTCGGCCGGACCGGTGTGACCAGGATTGATGTTGGCCATTGTCTGCAGGTGATCGGCGCTCTAGCCTGAGCGTGTCCCAGATCGGCTGCTGCGCCGGGGTGCGGTGACCGTGAGCGTGCCAGGTGAGGAGACAACTCGTTGGGTGCCGACAACTTCCGGGCGACGCTCGCGGCCGACATGGAGCTGGGGGCCGGCAACGTGCTGCTCCGGCTCGCCGAACACGGCGCCGACCCGGACCTGCCCCGGGTGACCTTCGACGTCGACGTGGACGGCATCCCCGCCTGGACGCCGCTGTCGCTGGCCACCCTCACCGAGCGGGTCGCCGCCCGCGCCGACTGGTTCCGGCAGCGGGGCGTCGGCTGGCGTGACCCGGTCGCGATCTACGTGACGTCCGCGCCCGACGTGTTCCTCAACTTCTTCGCCCTCAACCGGCTCGGCGCGATCCCGGCCCTGATGAACGGCAACATGCCGATCGAGTTGGCGGCCGAGTTCATCAGGCGGCTGCGCGGCGTCGGGGTCGTCGTCGACGCCGACCACGCCGCGCTGCGCGGGCACGACCTCGGGGTGCCGATCCTCGGTGACGCCGCCGAGACCGGCACCGGCGACCCCGACCAGGCTCCACCGCACTACCGCCACCACCCCGAGGACCCGGTCGCCATCACCCACTCGTCGGGCACCACCCGGGTACCGGCCGCGATCGCCCACTCGCACCACGGCCTGTTCGCCGCCATCCGGGCCGTCCGGCTCACCGAGTCCCGCCCGTACGGCGAGGTGCGTGAGCTGTCCGTGCTGCCGGCCGCGCACGCCGCCGGCATCATCACGGTCAACCAGGCGCTGTGCAACAGTTACCAGTTGCTCTACCTGTCGGCGCAGGGTGGCCCGTTCGCCAGCAGCGCCGAGACGATCCTCGACGCCATCGAACGCTGGCGGCCGACGGGTGTCTTCGGTTTCGCGGTGACCTGGTCCGAGCTGGCCCGCCACGACCTGACCACCCGCGACCTGAGCTCCGTGCGCAACTGGTTCAACACCGGGGACTGCGCCCACGAGTCGCACGTGCGGCGGTTGGTCGCCGTGGGCAGCCACCCCGCGTACACCCGGCAGGGCATGGTGGACGTGCCCGGGTCCAAGTTCGTCGACATGCTCGGCTCCACCGAGATGGGCCACGGCGCGTTCCGGATCAGCCACCGCCTCGGCAGCGACCACTACGACCGATGCGTCGGCAAGCCGTACCCGTTCGCGCAGATCGCCCTGCTCGACGTCACCACCGGCGAGGAGGTTCCCGAGGGGCAGGTGGGGCACGTCGGGCTCAAGTCGCCGACCCTGGCGCTCGGGTACTGGAACGACTCGGTCAACACGTTCCGCACCCGGCTGGGCGGCTACTACCTCACCGGTGACCTGATGTACCGCGACCCGGACGGCAACTACCACCACGTCGACCGGGCCAGCGACGCGGTCGACCTGGGCGACGGCAACTGGCTCTACACGGCGCTGTCCGAGGAACGCATCCTCAAGCACTGCCCCGACGTCCGCGACTGCACGGTCATCGCGGCCCGGGAGGCCGACGACCGGACCGTCACCGAGGTGCTGCTCGTGCTCGCCGAGGACGCCGACCCGGAACTCGACCGCTCCGACCAGGTCCGCGCCGCGCTCGGCCCGGTGGTCGCCGCGACGCTGCGGCGGGTGGTCACGGTGCCCGCCGACGGTGTGGTGATGGGGCCGACGGGCAAGGTCCGCAAGTTCCTGATGCGCCAGCGGCTGCTGGCCGACGCCGGGGCGGCCAGCACCGGCTGACCCGTCGCCCGCTGCGCCCGCCGTGGCCGGGCCGGGCACACGTCCGAACGGCCTTGTGCCCCACCGGCATGTTCATGCGGGTGGGGCACAAGGCCGTTCACGACGACACTCCCCGGGCGGGTAGCCGGGGCCGGCGGGTTCCGCCGGCCCCACCCCGGCGTCAGCCCAGTCGGGACTCGATCGCCTCGATGACGCGGGGACGCAGCTCGGCGGCCCGGATCACCGCGTCGACCGAGCCGACCTCCACCGCCCGCCCGATGTTGTGCACCCGGTCGAACTCCGC
Organism: Micromonospora sp. WMMD730; assembly: GCF_049178955.1. Lineage (NCBI taxonomy): Bacteria > Bacillati > Actinomycetota > Actinomycetes > Micromonosporales > Micromonosporaceae > Micromonospora > Micromonospora sp. WMMD730. Next base: position 5,145,460 of record NZ_JBMHML010000002.1, on the reverse strand, counting down.
CGCGACCTCGCCGAGCTTTTCCGCCCGGACCGCCGCGCGGGTCTCGTCGAGTTCGGCGGTGAGCGCGGCACGCTCGGTGCCGGTGGCCGCCGCGACCCGCGCCTCCAGGTCGCGTACCCGCAGGTCGGCCGCCGTACGGGCGTTGACGTCGCCGGAGAACACCACCGCCGCGGCCGGGGCGCCGCCGAGCACCGAAGCGAACGAGCCCTCCAGCGCCAGCACCGTCATGTTCGGGTTCAGCGCCTTGGAGAAGACCACGAACGCCCCACCGTGGTACCGGGAGATCACGCAGAACACGATCGGCCCGCGGAAGTTGACGATCGCCCGGCCGATCTCGGCCCCGTACTCCAGTTGCAGCTTGCGCATCGACTCGGGTGAGCCGTCGAAGCCCGACAGGTTGGCCAGCACCACCAGCGGCCGGTTGCCGCTGGCCGCGTTGATCGCCCGCGCGGCCTTCTTGGACGAGCGGGGGAACAGGGTGCCCGCAGTGTAGGTGTCCGGGCCGTCGGTGGGCGGGAAGCCCCGCCGGGGCACCGACCGCGACTCGATGCCGAGCAGGCAGACCGGGATGCCACCGAGGTGGACGTCCTGCACCACGGCGGTCTCCGCGTCGGCCATGCCCGCCCACCGCTCCAGCACCGGGTGGTCCTGGTCGGACAGCGCCCGCATCACCGTACGGATGTCGAACGGCTTCTTGCGGTCCGGGTTGGCGGTGGCGGAGAAGATCTCGCCGACGGTGGTGAAGTCGCTGCCCGCCACGGTGTGCGGGAAGGCGGAGATGTCCCGGTCCACCGGGTCGACGGTGGTCGCCCGGCGCGGCTCGCTCTCCCCGGGCGCGACGTACGTGTGGTCGTAGTACGCCATCAGCACGTCCCGGGCCGCCGTCAGGTTCGGCGCCCAGTACTGCGCCTGCCCGTTGGGGCCCATCACCCGGTCGTAGCCGCCGATGCCGAAGTTGTCCTCGGCGGACACCCCGCCGGAGAAGTCCAGCGACTGCTTGCCGGTGAGCACCATCGCGGCCTCCGGCGTCATCACCAGGATGCCCCGGGTGTGCATGAGCATCGTCGCCTCGGCGTTCCAGTACGGCTGGGCGCCCACGTTGATCCCCGCGACCACGATGTTGATCTCGCCGCCGTCCTGGGTGAACTCGACGATCCGCTTGAGCGCCGCCGCCACCCAGTCCATGTTCTCGGTGCCCGACGTCATCGAGATCCGCGCGCCGGCCGACAGGGCGTACCACTCCAGCGGCACCTGCAACCGCTCGGCGAGGTCCAGGGCGGCGATCACCCGACGGCACTCGGCCTCGGAGAGCGCGCCGAGCGACTTGGTCGGGTCGCCCAGCAGCACCACCCGGGTGACGCCCTGCGGGTGCCTCGGGGTCGGCGTGGTGACCACGCCCGCGACGATCGCCGCCGTGTTGCGCCCCCGGGGCCGGTCCACCGGCACCAGCGCGTGGTCGTCGTCGAGGTCGTGCTCGACGAACTGGCCGAGCAGCCCGGTCAGCTCGTACGGGTAGACCGTGTTGCGGCTGCTGGCCCGCAGCACCTTCAGCCGGTAGTCGTCGAGCGGCTCGACCGGGTCGACCGGCGGCTCACCCATCGTCAGCTCGGCCCCGCCGGTGGCGTCGAACGCGATCCGTACCGCGATCTTGTTCAGCTCGCCGGTCCGGCGGTCGCGCTGCCGGGCGATGAACAGGATCTCCTCCAGCCCCGCGCCGACGGTCGTCGGGCGGACCCGCCCGGCGATCATCTCCATCTCCTCGCGGGTCAGGTCGCTCGGCGGCCAGACGTAGATGACGATCCGGTTGGTGTTGAAGCGGGTCTTGGACGGGCGGCGGGTCTGCGCCCGGCGGATCGAGTCCAGGCAGGTGGCGACGATGTCCTCGGCCGTGGGCAGGGCGACCAGCCGACCGTCGTGCTCCCGCAGCGCGGTCAGGTCACGCACCTGGGCGAACGCGACGAGCCGCTCGTCGGACGGGTTCTCCCGCGCGACGGCCTGGAAGAGGTAGACCTCCTCGTCCGACGACGGCAGCCGGGTCAGGTCGAACTTGCGCAGCCGCTCCAACTGCATCCGCTGCGCGATGTACGGGTGCAGGCCCCGGATCAGCCGCTCCTCGCTCATCCCCGTGCTCGACGGGCGGAACGTGAAGTGGTGGTGCATCACCGCGCCGCCGCGCCCCGCGACGGTGGTGGTGAGCCGGCGGACCTGGGCCGGCAGCGGGTGCGCGTTGACGACCTCCAGCAGCGCGGCGGCCATCGCGTCGAAGTCCTCCGGCTGGTTCTCCCAGCCGAGGTAGATGTCGGCGTCGACGGCGGAGCCGTCCCCGGCCAGCTCGGCGAGCCCACGTAGCGCGTCGCCCAGCGCGTCGAACCGGACGGCGGCGGACAGCAGGCTGGAGTCGGCCCGCTCGGCGACCACGAACGTGCAGTCCGCCACCCGCCGGGTCCGCACGTCGGCCAGGCCCTTGTTGCCGTAGTACCGCCGGGTCAGCACCTCCAGCATCACCGCGTTGTCGAGGTGGTCCCGCACGAGCCGCTGGCCGAGCACCCGCACCAGGGGTTCGGTGCTGCGGACCATCTCCGCGACCCGCTCGGCGCGGTCCGCCGCGTCCGGGTTCGCGTCCAGGTGACGCAGGTGCCGGCGGACCGAGGCGTACAACCGGGCGCGGTTGCGCAGCAGCAGCGGCTGGGCGAACCAGGCGAACACCACCCCCCGGGCCAGGTCGGCGACGACCGGGAAACGCACCTGCGTCGCCGCCACCAGCCGCTCCAACGCGAGGCCGGCGGGCTCGCGCAGCACCGCGTCCGGCGGCGGCTCACGCAGCCAGGCGCGCAGCAACGTCGCGATGACCGTGGCGTCGGTGGCCGCCCGCTGCTGGGCCAGGAAGATCCGGAACACGGCGGCCTCGAGGGCGGGGGAGCGGTCCAGCTCGGTGACGCCGTAGTGGCCGAGCGCCTTGGCCAGCTTGGCCTGGAAGTGCGCCGGCAGACCGGCCCGCTCGACGTCGAGGCTCTGCAGGTAGGTGTGGAAGTGCTCGCGGGCGCTGGGGACGTGGTTGTCGCCGCTGCCGTCCTCCCCGGTCAGCCTGTTGCGGCTGAGTTCGGCGAGGTCGGCGAAGACGTCGACGAGGTCGATCTCCTCGGCCAGCGGGCGGTGGCCGTCCTCGATGGCGGCCCGCCGCGCCGCGAGGTACTCGTCGAGCACCCGGCCGTCGTCGTGCGGATCCACGTCGAAGCCCAGCAGCAGCCCACGGAGGTCCTCCTGGCCGCGTCGGGACCGTTCGACCGCCGGGGCCTGGTCGGGCGCGGCGGGCAGGTCCAGGGCGACCGGCGCGGCGGCCTCGGCGACCGGGGCGTCGTCGGTGTCGTCGGCGAGCGGCTCCAGCCGCAGCAGCGCCGCGCCGGCCTCCACCTGGCTGCCGACGGAGACGCCGCACTCCCTGAGCCGGGCCCGGAACGGTGCCCGCAGCACCGTCTCCATCTTCATCGCCTCCAGCACCAGCACCGGTGCGCCCGCCTCGACCTCGGCGCCCACCTCCACCGGGGTGGCGACGACCAGCGCCGGCATGGGCGAGCGGACCACGCCGCCCTCGTCGCGGCCGACCCGGTGGGTCACGCCGTCCACCTCGACCAGGTGGATCGCGCCGTGGGTGCCGGTGAGCAGCCGGTACCGGGCGCCGTTGACGGCGATCTGCCCGGTGTGCCTGTCGAACCGGTCCAGCTCGACGTCGGCGGTGTGCACGTCGCCACCGGCCTCGATGCCGACCCGGAACCGGTGCGCGCCGACCCGGGCCACCCGCATCCGGTAGCCGACGCCGCGCAGCTTGAGGTCCAACGGCCGGCCGCTGGCGTGCTGCACCTGGGGCCGCCCGCCGAACGCCGTCGACAGCAGCCGCTGCTGCTCGGCCTGCTCCTGCTCCTCGTACGCCTCGATCGCGGCGGCGGCGAGCGCGACGGCGGAGTGCCGGTGCGACACGAGCCGGCCCTCGGCGCGTACCCGGTCGATCCAGCCGGTGTCGGCGCTGGCGTCGATCACCTCGGGCTGGTCGAGCAGGTCGAGCACGAAGCTCTTGTTCGTCGCGCCACCCTCGATGATCACCGTGGTCTCGGCCATCGCCCGGCGCAGCCGGCCGAGCGCCTCGTCCCGGTCCCGCCCGTACGCGATGATCTTCGCGATCATCGAGTCGAAGTCGGCCGGGATGGTGTCGCCCTCGCTGACCCCGGTGTCGACCCGGATGCCGGGGCCGGCGGGCAGGTCCAGCCGGGCGATCCGGCCCGGGGCGGGGGCGAAGTCGCGGTCCGGGTCCTCGGCGTTGAGCCGGGCCTCGATGGCGTGCCCGCGCTCCACCGGCGGCACCCCGTCGAGCCGGCCGCCCGCCGCGACGTGCAACTGCGCCTTGACCAGGTCGAACCCGGTGGTCAGCTCGGTGATCGGGTGCTCCACCTGGAGGCGGGTGTTGACCTCCAGGAAGGCGAACAGCCGGTCACCCGGGTGGTAGAGGAACTCGACGGTCGCGGCACCCCGGTAGCCGACCGCGACGGCCAGCCGCTCGGCCGAGGACTTGAGTTCGGCCGTCTGCTCCGGGCCGAGGACCGGCGAGGCCGACTCCTCGATGACCTTCTGGTTGCGCCGCTGCACCGAGCAGTCCCGTACGCCGAGCGCCCAGGCGGTGCCCTGACCGTCCGCGATCACCTGCACCTCGACGTGCCGGGCGCCGGTGACCAGGCGCTCCAGGAACACGATCCCGCTGCCGAAGGCGCGGGCCGCCTCCTGGCTGGTGCGCTGGTAGGCGTCGGCCAGCTCGGCGTCGCTGGTGACCACGCGGATGCCCCGCCCGCCACCACCGGCGGTCGCCTTGAGCATCAGCGGGTAGCCGATCTCGGCGGCGGCGGCGATCGCGGCCTCCAGGGTCTCCACCGCGCCCCGGCTCCACGGCGCGACCGGCACGCCGACCTCCTCGGCGATCAGCTTCGCGCCGATCTTGTCACCGAGCTTGCGCATCGCGTCCGGGCTCGGCCCGACGAAGGTGATGCCGATCTTCTCGCACAGCTCCGCGAAGGCCGGGTCCTCGGCGACGAAACCCCACCCGACCCACACCGCGTCGGCCCCGGTCTCGACCAGGGCCTGTTCGAGCTTCTTCAGGTCGAGGTACGGCCGGGCGGACGCCGGCCCCAGGTCGTAGGCGATGTCGGCCTCGCGGACGAAGGTCGCGGTGCGGTCGACATCGGTATAGAGGGCCACCGTCTCGATGGGAGTGTCGGTCTGCGCGGCCAGCTCTCGGACCGCGTGAATGAGGCGCATCGCGGCCTCACCCCGGTTGACGATGGCGACACGGCTGAACACCCGACCGACTCCTCCGGTAGATCCACGAGTACGCGCCGCAAGGCATCGACCCCCGACAGCGATCACCCTTCCGCGTGCCGGCCGGTAGCGCCATGTCGTAATCACCGAACCCTGAGCGGTGACCGTTGTAGGAACCCCACAAAAGTTTTTGGTCTTCCCCGCCCGCGCCGGAGGGTCTGCGGCACCCGCCGCAGGTCGCCGGGGTCAGCCGTGCGTCGACGCCGCCGCGGCGACCTCCCGGCGGCGGACCACCGCGACCAGCGCCGTGCCGAGAGTCAACAGCGCGCCGGCCACGACCAGCGCCACCGCCCCGTTCACCCGCAACGTCAGCACGGCGGAGACGAACGCGCCCAGGCCCATCGTGGTGATCGCCCCGAACCGGCGGAGCCAGGCCGTGCCCGGACCGCCGGCGGCCCGGCTGTCGGCGGAGAGGTTCACCATGGTCATGGTCACCACCACCGTGGAGAGGTCCCGGATGCCGATGTGCTTGACCGCCGCGGCCTGCGCGCCGAGCACCAGGGCGAGCAGACCGGTGACGACCAGCATCACCCCGTGCGCCGGTGGGCCGGTGACGAGCCAGAACCCGGCCAGGGCGAGCGAGAGCACACTGCCGCCGACCAGGATGGCCAGCCCGGCGGCGGGCAACGCCGCCGGGCCCGGCGCGCCCCGGGTCAGCCGCGCGGCGAGCACCGCGCCGAGCATGAACGTCAGCAACGCCACCAGGTTGTTGAGCACCGGCAGGCCGGACACCCCGGCCAGCCCGAACCCGATGAAGAGCACGTTGCCCGTCATGTTGCCGGTGAAGACCCGGTCCAGGGCGAGATAGCTGACGCCGTCGACCGCGCCGGTCGCCGCGGTCAGCACCAGCAGCGGCACCTCGTAGCTCTTCGTCATGGCCCTTCCGATGATCGTTTCCGGCCGGCAGTCTACCCATGACCTGCGGGAACGTCCCGGGTGGCCGGGACACCGACCCCTGGTGGCCGGGACGCCGGGGCCCGTTGACTGGCCCCATGACCGAGCTGCCGGACCACTTCCCCGCCCACGTCAAGGGCTCCTACGTCAACTGCGACCAGTACGCCCGCGAGGCGCGGCTCACCCCGCCCCCGGACCACATCCCGGCCCACGTGAAGAACTCCTACGTCAACTGCCAGGAGTACACCCGGGAGCTGCGGCTCACCCCGCCGCCGGCCGCCGAGCACTTCCCCGAGCACGTGAAGAACTCGTACCCGACCTGCCAGGAGGCGGTCCGCCCGCCCCGGCTCACCCTCGTGCCGACGGCCGGGGCATGACCACCGTCGTCCCGCCCCGGCTCGACCCCGCCTGGCGGGAGTGGCTGGTCGAGAACCTGGCCATGGGCGCGTCGGTGGCGCAGGCGAGGGCGGTGGCCGTCGCCGGGTCCGCCGACCCGCAGGCCGTCGACGCCGAGCTGCGGGAACTGACCGACCACCCGTACTTCGCGGTGTGCCGGCGGCTCGCGCTGCGCTACGACTGGCTGGAGTCGGTGCTCGACACGTACCGGACGCTGCGCGACAGCGACGGCGGGCGGACGCTGGAGCGGCGCGCGGACCTCGACCCCGGGGAGTTCTTCTCCCGCTACTACTTCGGCAACCGGCCGGTCGTGCTGGACGGCCTGATGGCCGACTGGCCCGCCCTCGGCTGGACGCTTCCCGGCCTCGCGGCGGCCTGCGGTGACGCCGTGGTCGAGGTGATGACCGGCCGGGAGGCCAACCCCGACCACGCCTGGCAGTACGACCGGCACCGCACCAGCATGCCGTTCCGCGAGTACCTGGCGCTGCTGGCCTCGGGCCGGCACACCAACGACTACTACATGGTGCCGCGCAACGAGAACTGGTCAGGCGCGCTGCGTCCGCTCGTCGCGGACATCCGTGCCCCGGAGGGGATCGTGGACCCGTCCGGGCTCGGTCACCTGCTGCTCGGACCGGCCGGGACGGTGACCCCGCTGCACGTGGACAACAGTTCGGTGCTGCTCGGTCAGGTGCTCGGCCGCAAGCACGTCCGGCTGGTCCCGTCGTACGAGCGGCACCTGGTCTATCCGCGCGGCGGCACGTTCAGCGCGGTCGACGCGGCGAACCCGGACCTCACCCGGCACCCGCGCTACGCCGAGGCGACGGTGCTCGACGTCGTGCTGGAGCCGGGTCAGCTGCTGTTCGTGCCGGTGGGTTGGTGGCACTGGGTGCAGGCGTTGGAGGTCAGCGCCACGGTCAGCTTCCACCACTTCACCATCCCGGGCCAGAACCACAAGATGGCCACCCCACCCGCCGCCACCCCACCCCGCTGACCCACCCCTCCCGCCCGGCCCCCACCGGCCCTGGCCCCCGGTGATCAAGAGAAATGCGTCAGGAAGTTGCCCGGCGGCTGACCTTTTCCTCTTGATCACCGGGCTTCGGCGGAGTGTGTGCGACGTGGCGGGGCGGTGGGGCAGGGGTGCGGGATTAGGGTGTTGCGGTGGATCACGAGGATCGAATCGCGCTCTTTCTCGACTACGAGAACCTTGCCCTGGGTGCCCGGGAACACCATGGTGGGCGGGCGTTCGACTTCCGTCCGATCGCCGACGCCCTCGCCGAGCGGGGACGGGTGGTGGTCCGCCGGGCGTACGCGGACTGGTCGTACTTCGACGAGGACCGCCGGATGCTCACCCGCTCGCACGTCGAGCTGATCGAGATCCCGCAGCGGATGGGGGCGTCCCGCAAGAACGCCGCCGACATCAAGATGGCCGTCGACGCGGTGGAGTTGGCCTTCGAGCGCGGCTACATCTCCACCTTCGTCATCTGCACCGGGGACAGCGACTTCACCCCGCTGGTGCACAAGCTGCGTGAACTCAACAAACGGGTGATCGGGGTCGGGGTGGAGAAGTCGACCTCGGCGCTGCTCCCGCCCGCCTGCGACGAGTTCCTCTACTACGACCGGCTGGAGGGCGTCGACCTGCCGCCCGTACGGGGCCGGCGGGGTCGCGCGTCCCGCCCGGCCGAACCGCAGCAGCCGGAGCCGACGGCGGTGGAGCCGGCACCGGAGCAGCCGGAGCAGCCGGAATCCACGCCCGCCGCCGAGGAGCCGGTACGCGACGCCGAGGCGCTCGCGGTGCTGGTCGCCCAGACCGTCGCCGGCCTCCAGGGCAGCTCGGAAGGGGAGGTGACCGCCTCCCGGCTCAAGCGCACCCTGCTGCGCAAGGACCCCACGTTCAGCGAGTCCGACTACGGGTTCCGCACCTTCGGTGAGCTGCTGCGCCACCTCGCCGGGCACAACGTCGTCGAGTTGGCCGAAGGGCCGGCCAAGGGCGACCCGGAGGTGTCCCTGCCCGAGCACGGTGACCAGGAGGTGGCCTTCGCGCTGCTGCGTACGGTGGTGGCGGAGCTGGCCGCGGCCGGTGGCCCGGTGGCGCTCTCCGGACTCAAGAACCAGCTCCGCCGGGCCCGCCCCGAATTCAGCGAGAAGAAGCTCGGATACCGCAGTTTCCTCCAGTTCGGTAAGGCCGCCGCCACTGCCGGTGAGGTCACCTTGGCCTGGAGTGCGGAGGCCGACGACTACCTGCTCACGCCCCGGCAGGGGTGACCGGGCGGGGTCGGCGGCGGGCCTCGACGAATTCGTGACTCACGTTCCACGGCCGAGTTGCTATACGGTCGGTGAATGATGGTCGAGGAGCACTGGTGGAACGGTGACCCGAGCCCACGCGGGCGGCGGGACGTCTACATCCGTACCGACGGGGAAGCCTGGGAGGTCCAGGCGCAGATCGGCGGGGCGTCGGGTCGCTCCCGCGTGCAGCAGTGCCCGAGCCGGGCGGCAGCGGTCATCCTGGCCGACGCCTGGCGCGGCAGCAATCCTTCCTGGCGCGGGCTGCACCGCTGATCGGTCCGGGCGCAGGCGGGCGGTCCGCACCGCGTCCCGCCCGCCCCGCCTCCGGCCGGTCCCGGTCGGGCGCCCCGCAGGAGACCTCCGAGCTGGCTGGCGCGCAATGGCCCTGATCACACAGCGTAACTTTCCTCTCACTGCCCGGTCGGCGGGACCCTGAGCAGGGCGAGCTAACTGGCAACCTTCTTGACAGAAGGACCTGGTATCGACATCCTTCGAGGAGAGCGCTCTCCCCGGCGTGCTCCCCGCCCCCGATGTCGCCCCAAGGAGCCTCCCGTGCCAGGAGCCCGAGCCGTCCCCCGGCCCCGATCCCTCGCCCGCGCGGCGGTCGCCCTCGTCACCCTCGCCGCCGCCCTCGTCCTGCCCGCCCAGGCCGAGCCCGCCTCGGCCGCCATCGGCGGCATCACCTGGCAGGACGAGTTCAACGCCGCCGCCGGCACCCCCGTCGACCAGAACCGGTGGCGCTTCGACATCGGCGGTGGTGGCTGGGGCAACAACGAACGGCAGTACTACACCAACAGCACCAGCAACGCCGTCCACGACGGACAGGGCAACCTGGTCATCACCGCCCGCCGGGAGAACCCGGCCAACTACCAGTGCCACTACGGCCGGTGCGAATACACCTCGGCGCGGCTGCTCACCGCCGCCACCTTCACCCAGGCGTACGGCCGGTTCGAGGCCCGGATCAAGATCCCCCGGGGCCAGGGCATCTGGCCGGCGTTCTGGATGCTCGGCAACGACATGGGCAGCGCCGGCTGGCCCGCCGCCGGTGAGATCGACATCATGGAGAACATCGGCCGGGAACCGAACACCGTCTACGGCACCGTGCACGGCCCCGGCTACTCAGGCGGGGGTGGCATCACCGGCAGCCGCACCATCGGCCAGCCCCTCGCCGACACCTTCCACACCTACCGGGTGGACTGGGAGCCGAACCTGATCGTCTGGTACCTCGACGGCGTCGAGTACCACCGCGTCGACCCGTCCCGGCTCGGCGGCAACCGCTGGGTCTACGACCACCCCTTCTTCATGATCCTCAACGTGGCGGTGGGCGGGAACTGGCCCGGCTACCCCGACGGCTCCACCCAGTTCCCCCAGCAGATGCTCGTGGACTACGTCCGGGTCTCCAGCTACGTTCCCGGCGGCGGCAACCCGCAGCCCGGCACCACCCGGCTACGCGGCTCGCAGAGCGGCAGGTGCATCGACATCCCGAGCGCCAACCCGGTCGACGGCGCGAAACTCCAGATCTGGGACTGCAACACCACCGCCGCGCAGGCCTGGACCTTCGCCGCCGACGGCACCGTCCGCGCGATGGGCAAGTGCATGGACCCGGCCTGGGCCGGCACCGCCAACGGCACCGAGGTCAACCTGGTCACCTGCAACGGCAACCCGGCCCAACGGTTCACCCTCAACGGCGCCGGGGACCTGGTAAACCTCAGCGCCAACAGGTGCGTCGACGTGCGCGACCAGAACCCCAACAACGGCGGCAAGCTGCACCTGTGGGACTGCCTCGGCGTCGCCAGCCAGAAGTGGTCCCGCTTCTGACTGGCGGCTACCGCGGACGGCCCACTGCGGCGGGTACCTGTGCCGCGTGAAGTCGTCTACCGCGATAGCGGGCACGGCCTGAGATGACGGATGGCCCCCAGCGCACGCTGGGGGCCATCCGCCGCGTCCCGGGTCAGTGCCGTGCGGCGTGTTCCACGAAAGACTTCCAGTTCTGCGGGTCGAAGGTCAGGACCGGCCCTGCGAGGTCCTTGCTGTCGCGGACGGCAACCAGACCGGGCATGTTGGCGGCTACCTCGACGCAGTCGGTGTTTCCGCTGCGGCTTGCCTTGCGCCACTGGGCGTTGCTCAGGTCCATGACGTCACTGCCTCCTTCAGGAGTTCCATCGACTGGTGGCGGGGCAGGGCGTCGTTGCGGACCGACTCCCACCTCGCCAAGAGGCTAGCCAGGTCACCCTCGCTGTCGATCGTCGTACCGGCGAGTTGGCTCTCCAGGGTGCCCACCCAGCTGCCGTCCAGGCCCCTGGCCAGTGCGAACGGCCCGGACATGCCCACATGGAAGCCGGTCAGGCGCGGAATGACGTGCACGCTGATCTGGGGGCGTTCGGTCATGGCCACCAAGTGGTCGATCTGGCGGGTCATCAGGCCCCGGTAGCCCTCGTCGGTGCGGTGCAGTATGGCCTCGTCGATGACAGCGATGAGCTGGGGTGGGTCCGGCTGGTGGAGAACTGCCTGGCGGTCCATCCGGGCTGCCACCTTCCTCTCCACCTAGTCGTCGGTGAGCAGGTCATCGCAGCGGATCACCGCGCGGGCGTAGTTCTCCGTCTGGAGCAACGCGGGAACGAGACCAGGGTGGAAGCAACGAAGCTGCCGGGCGGCGCGTTCGGCTTCGAGCCACGGCCGGAACCAGCTGGGCTGGCCCTCCTTCTCCATTATCCGAAGCAGGGAGACCAAGAGGCCGCCGGAGTGGAGCACCTCGTCAGCCCGGGAGAGGAACTGCCTGTCGAATGGGCGGGTGCCCGTTTCCACGCTGGACACCATCGACGCCGAATAGTGCACCTGCTTGCCGAACTCCTCCTGGTTGAGTCCGGCGGCGAGGCGCATCCGGCGCAGCTGGGCCCGGATCAGACCGGCGGTCGGTTCCTCCACGATTCCTCCACAATCTTTACGCGAGAATCACTCGGTATCGCCGCACGAGCGAACGGCTTCGAGGCTGCGACACGGCCGGGCTCTTCGCCTTCCGAGAGTAGTGGCCTGCTCAACAGACTGTCATTCATGGCGGGCTCGCTGGTGGCCGGAAGGCGGTAGCGGGTCCTGCCGGGGCCGCTCCGCATCCTGGGTGGAGCGGCCCTCTCCAGTCGAGAAGGAGGTCGATGTCGTGGTGGTACGGCCCCCTGTCCCGCACGTTGCCATGCGCCCGGCGTGGCGGTGCCGTAGTTGCGGCAGCGCTTGGCCCTGCCAGCCGGCCAAGCTATCCCTGCTGCTGGAGTACCGGGACAACCGCACGGGCCTGCTCGTGTACCTCGGCGCCCTGATGATCGAGGCAACGAACCAGCTCACTCGACTCCATCCGGATCATCCGCCGACCCGGATGACCGAGCGCTTCCTGTCCTGGGCAAGAGCACGAGGTTGAGCCCTCGCCCCCCGTGCCCGGCGTGCTGGCGGGCAGTCGGAACGGTTTCGGGACACCCCAGCCGCCGCCGGGGTGACCCGGAGAGTGGCTGCCACGGTCGAGGTAGCGGCGTCGAGGGCTAGGGGGCGCTCTGGGGGCGGTAGGGGGTTAGTGCTGCGCCGGGCGGCCGTAGGGTCATCGCGAACAACCAAGAATGCCTGAAGAAGCTCTCTGTTTCGACAATTGCCGCCGCGCCGACCCGTGTGCCGATATTGGCCCGGGTCTGCCCGGCTGGGGCTAGTGGCGGGAGACGTAGATGGAGAACGAGGAGAAGCTTCTCGGGTACCTGAAGCGGGCCACCACCGATCTGCGTGAGGCCCGTCGGCAGTTGCGTCAGGCCGAGCGCCGCGAGTACGACCCGATCGCGATCGTGGGTATGAGCTGCCGCTTCCCGGGCGGTGTGGACGGTCCGGCCGCGCTGTGGCAACTGCTGGCCGACGGGACCGACGCGGTCGGCGACTTTCCCGACGACCGGGGCTGGAACGTCGAGGACATCTACGACCCCGACGATTCCAAGCCCGGTAAGACGTACGCGAGGAGCGGCGGTTTCCTTTCCGACGCCGCGCTATTCGACCCCGAATTCTTCGGCATTTCCCCGCGTGAGGCGATCGCCATGGACCCACAGCAGCGGCTGCTGCTGGAGGCGTCCTGGGAGGCGTTCGAATCGGCCGGCATCGACCCGACCTCGGTACGCGGCAGCCGCACCGGGGTGTTCGCCGGGCTGATGTACCACGACTACTCCAGCCGGCTGCCGCAGGTGCCCGCCGAGCTGGAGGGCTTCATCGGCAACGGCAACACCGGCAGCATCCTCTCCGGCCGGGTCGCCTACGTGCTGGGTCTGGAGGGCCCGGCCCTCACCGTCGACACCGCCTGCTCGTCGTCGCTGGTCGCGCTGCACCTGGCCATCCAGTCGCTGCGCCGCGAGGAGTGCACCCTGGCGCTGGCCGGTGGGGTGACCGTGATGGCCACCCCGGAGACGTTCGTCGACTTCAGCCGCCAGCGGGGGCTGGCCGCCGACGGCCGGTGCAAGCCGTTCGCCGCCGCCGCCGACGGCACCGGCTGGGCCGAGGGTGTCGGGATGCTGCTGGTCGAGCGGCTCTCCGACGCCCAGCGGCACGGGCACCGGGTGCTGGCCGTCGTCCGGGGCACCGCGGTCAACCAGGACGGCGCGAGCAGCGGCCTCACCGCCCCCAACGGCCCCTCGCAGCGGCGGGTCATCGCCGACGCCCTCGCCAACGCCCGGCTCACCGCCGACCAGGTCGACGCCGTCGAGGCGCACGGCACCGGCACCCGGCTCGGCGACCCGATCGAGGCGCAGGCACTGCTCGCCACGTACGGGCGGGACCGGGAACAGCCGCTCTGGCTCGGCTCGGTGAAGTCGAACCTGGGGCACACCCAGGCCGCCGCCGGTGTCGCCGGGGTGATCAAGATGGTGTTGGCGATGCGGCACGGTGTGCTGCCCCGCACCCTGCACGTCGACCGGCCCACCCCGCACGTCGACTGGACGGCGGGCGACGTCCGGCTGCTCACCGACGCCGTCGACTGGCCGGCCACCGGGCGGCCCCGGCGGGCTGCCGTGTCGTCGTTCGGGCTCAGCGGCACCAACGCCCACGTGGTGCTGGAACAGGCCCCGACGGCCGAGGCCGCCGACCCGGACGACACCGCCGCACCGACGCCGGCCGCCGAGCCGCCGGTGCTGCTCTGGCCGCTGTCCGGCCGGTCGGCGGCGGCCCTGGCCGGGCAGGCCGCCCGGCTGCGCGGTTTCCTCACCGACGAGCGTCCGGTGGACGTCGGGTTCTCGCTGGGCGCGGGTCGGGCCGGGTTGGAGTTCCGGGGGGTGGCGGTGGGCCGTGGGGCCGCCGAGCTGTCCGCCGGTCTCGACGCCCTGTCCGCCGGCACCGGTGTGTCGGGTCGGGTGACCGGTGGTCGTACGGCGGTGTTGTTCACGGGTCAGGGTGCGCAGCGGGTCGGGATGGGTCGTGAGCTGGCCGAAGCGTTCCCGGTGTTCGCGCAGGCCCTCGATGAGGTGTGTGCGGCGTTCGGGCCGTTGTTGGGTGGTGATCTGCGGGAGGTGATGTTCACCGACCCGGATGGTGTCCTGGATCAGACGGGGTGGACGCAGCCGGCTCTGTTCGCGGTCGAGGTGGCCCTGTTCCGGCTGGCGGAGTCGTGGGGTTTGAAGCCTGACTTCGTCGCCGGGCACTCGATCGGTGAGCTTGCTGCCGCGCACGTGGCCGGTGTGTGGTCGTTGGAGGACGCCTGTCGGGTCGTCGCCGCCCGGGGTGGTCTGATGCAGGCCCTCCCGGCGGGTGGGGCGATGCTGGCGATCGCCGCGCCGCTGGATGAGCTGGACCTGGGTGACATCGACGTGGCGGCGGTGAACGGTCCCCGTGCGGTGGTGGTATCGGGGACCGAGGAGCAGATCGCCGCGCTGGAAGCCTCCTTGGAGGTGAAGACGCGTCGGTTGCGGGTGTCGCATGCTTTCCATTCGCACCTGATGGATCCGATGCTCACCGTGTACGGGCAGGTCGTGGAGAGCGCGACTGCGAACCCGGCGGGCATTGCGCTGGTGTCGACCGCGACCGGTGATCTCGCCACCGATGCCGAGTTGGGTAGCGTCGGTTACTGGCAGGGGCAGGTGCGGGGGACCGTGCGGTTCGCCGACGCGGTAACTGCTCTTGCCGCACGCGGAGTCACCCGGTTCGTGGAGATCGGGCCGGACAGTGTGCTCACCGCGATGGTCGCGGACTGCGTCGACGACGCCACCGCCATCGCGCTCCAGCGCCGCAGGCGCGGGCAGGACGAGAACACGCCCGACGACGGCCAGGTGCAGGCGTACACGGTCGGCATGGCCCAGGCGTGGGCCAGCGGGACCGCCCTGGACTGGGCGGCGGTGAACCCGGGCGGCCGGCAGGTCGACCTGCCCACCTACGCCTTCCAGCACCAGCGGTACTGGCTCGACGTGCCGCCCGGCAGCGGCGACACCACCGGCCTCGGCCAGCTCCCCGCCGACCACCCGATGCTCGGCGCGGTCGTCGACCTGCCCGACACCGGTGGCATGGTGCTCACCGGCCGGCTCTCCCGCAGCACCCAGCCGTGGCTCGCCGACCACGCCGTGTTCGACACCGTCCTCGTCCCCGGCACCGGGCTGGTCGAACTCGCCCTGCGCGCCGGTGACCAGGTCGGCTCCCCGGTCCTCGACGAGCTGACCATCAACGCGCCGCTGGTGCTGCCCGCCGACGGTGGCCTGGCCCTGCGGGTCACCGTCGACGCCGCCGACGACAGCGGCGCGCGTACCCTCGGGATCTGGACCCGGGCCGACGACGCGGCCGACGACACCGACTGGACCCGGCACGCCGAAGGGGTCCTGGTCCGGCAGGCCGGAGCCGACCCGGCCGCCGCCGACCTCACCGAGTGGCCGCCCCCCGGCGCCGAACCCGTCGACCTCGATGGCCTCTACGACCGGCTGCGCGACCACGGCTACGGCTACGGGCCGGTCTTCCAGGGGCTGCGCGCGGTGTGGCGGCGCGGCGACGGCGACGCCGCCGAGGTGTGGGCCGAGGCGGCGCTGCCCGAGGTGGCCGCCGCCGACGCGACCCGGTTCCTGCTGCACCCGGCGCTGCTCGACGCCGCCCTGCACGCCAACCTGGTCGACGAGGGCGCGGGCGACACCCCGCTGCCGTTCTCCTGGCGCGGCGTCACCCTGCACGCCGCGCACGCCGCCACCCTGCGCATCCGGATCTCCCCGGCCACCGGCGACAAGCTGGCCGTCACCGTCGCCGACGGGCACGGCCACCCGGTCGCCACGATCGACCAGGTGGTGGCCCGGCCGGTCGCCGCCGACGCGCTCGGCGCCGCCGGCAACCGGCACCGCCACCTGTACGAGGTGAGCTGGCAGCCCGTCCCCACCCCGGCCGCCGCCACCGGCACCTGGACCGCGCTCGACGTCGACGCGGAGCTGCCCGAAACCGCTCCCGACACCGTCGTGGTCACTCTCGACCCGTCCGGCACCCCGCCGGCCGCCGTGCACGGGGCCACCGAACGCCTGCTGGGGCTGCTGCGCCGCTGGCTCACCCATCCGGCGTACGCCCACAGCACGCTCGCCCTGCTCACCCGGGACGCCGTCGGTGCCGGCGACACCCCCGTCGACCCCGCCGCGGCGGCCCTGTGGGGGCTGGTCCGGGCGGCCGAGGCCGAACACCCGGGCCGGTTCGTCCTGGTCGACACCGACGACAGCGGCACCGACCACCTGGCGGCGGCCCTGGCCACCGGTGAACCCGAGGTGGCCGTCCGCGACGGCGGACTGCTGGTGCCCCGGTTGACCCGGGTGGGCGTCGACGCGCCCGCCGACGGTGGCTGGGCCACCGACCGCACCGTCCTGATCACCGGTGGGCTCGGCGGGCTGGGCAGCCTCGTCGCCCGGCACCTGGTCACCCGGCACGGCGTACGCCGGCTGTTGCTGACCGGGCGCAGCGGCGCGGCCACGCCCGGCGCGGCTGACCTGGTCGCGGACCTCACCGCCGCCGGTGCGGACGTGACGGTCGCCGCCTGCGACGTCGCCGACCGGGACGCGGTCGCCGCCCTGCTCGCCGAACACCCGGTCGGCGCGGTGGTGCACGCCGCCGGTACCGCCGAGAACGCGCTGGTCGACGCCCTCACCCCCGAGCAACTGCACCGGGTGCTACGGCCCAAGGTGGACGCCGCCTGGCACCTGCACGAGCTCACCCGCGACCACGACCTGACCGCCTTCGTGCTGTTCTCCTCGTCGGCGGGCTGGGTGGCCGGGGCCGGGCAGGGCAACTACGCCGCCGCGAACCTCTTCCTCGACGCCCTCGCCCAACGCCGCCGCGCCGACGGGCTGCCCGCCACCTCGCTGGCCTACGGCCTGTGGGCCACCGGCACCGGCATGGGCGGTCACCTCGACGACGCCGACCTGCACCGCATGCGCCGGCTCGGGATGCCCGCGATGAGCACCGACGAGGGGCTGGCGTTGTTCGACGCGGCCGTCGCCGCCGGGCGGCCCACCACCGTACCGGTGCGGCTCGACCTGGACGCGTTGCGACGACGCACCGACGCGCTGCCCGCCGTGCTGCGCGGCCTGGTCCGTACCCCCGCCCGGCCGACCGCCGCCGGTGCGGGTGCGGCGGCCGACGGCCCGCCGCTGGCCCAGCGCCTCGCCGGCCTCTCCGACGCCGACCGGGACACCCTGCTGCTCGACCTGGTCCGTACGCACGCCGCCGCCGTGCTGGGGTTCCCCGGCCCGGCGTCGGTGGAACCCGGCCGCGCGTTCAAGGACCTCGGCTTCGACTCCCTCGCCGCCGTCGAGTTCCGCAACGTGCTCAGCACCGTCACCGGGCTGCGGCTGCCGGCGACGCTCGTCTTCGACCACCCGGAACCCACCGCCCTGGCCCGCGCCCTCAAGGCCGACCTGGTGGTGCCCGACGCCGACCCGGCCGGTGCGGTGCTCGCCGACCTCGACCGGCTGGAGAAGGCCCTGACCGAGGTGCCGGGTGCGGAACACGCCCGGCTGACCGCCCGGCTCGAGGCGGTGCTGCGCGGCTGGCAGGACCGCACCGGCCGCCCCGACGACGACACCCCGCACGACTACGAGTCCGCCACCGACGAGGAACTGTTCGACGTGCTGGAGAACGAGCTCGGCCTCTCCTGACGGCAGCCTCCGACGAACCTTCCGGCGCGGGAAAGATTGGTGTGAACGATGGCGAACGACGACAAGCTCCGGACCTTCCTCAAGCGCGCCACCGCCGAACTGCAACAGGCCAACCGGCGGCTGCGTGAGGTGGAGGGCCGGGACCAGGAGCCGATCGCGATCGTCGGCATGGGCTGCCGCTACCCCGGCGGGGTCCGGTCGCCGGAGGACCTGTGGCGGCTCGTCGCCGACGGCACCGACGCCATCTCCGGCTTCCCCACCGACCGGGGCTGGGACGTCGACGGCGTCTACGACCCGGAACCCGGCAAGCCCGGCAAGAGCTACACCCGGCACGGTGGTTTCCTCTACGACGCCGCCGACTTCGACCCGGGGTTCTTCGGGATGAGCCCCCGCGAGGCGGTGGAGACGGACCCGCAGCAGCGGCTGCTGCTGGAGGCGTCCTGGGAGGCGTTCGAGCACGGCGGCATCGACCCGGTCGCCCTCAAGGGCACCGCCACCGGCGTGTTCGTCGGCGTGATGCACCACGACTACGTCGACAGCACCACCTCCGGCAGCCTCGTCTCCGGCCGGGTCGCCTACAACCTGGGGCTGGAGGGGCCGGCGATCACCGTCGACACCGCCTGCTCGTCGTCGTCGGTGGCGATGCACCTGGCCTGCCAGTCGCTGCGCAAGGAGGAATGCGGGCTGGCCCTGGCCGGCGGGGTCGCCGTGATGGCCACCCCGCAGCTCTTCGTCGAGTTCAGCAAGCAGCGCGCGCTGTCCCCGGACGGCCGGTGCCGGTCCTTCGGGGACGGCGCGGACGGCGCGGCCTGGTCCGAGGGCGTCGGGGTGCTGGTGCTGGAGCGGCTTTCCGACGCGCAGCGCAACGGGCACCGCGTCTACGGGCTGATCCGGGGTTCCGCCGTCAACCAGGACGGCGCGAGCAACGGGTTGACCGCGCCGAACGGGCCGGCCCAGCAGCGGGTGATCCGGGCGGCGCTGGCCAACGCCCGGCTCTCCGTCGCCGACGTGGACGTGGTCGAGGCGCATGGCACCGGCACCACCCTCGGTGACCCGATCGAGGCGCAGGCCGTGCTGGCCACCTACGGCCGGGACCGGGAGACGCCGCTCTTCCTCGGCTCGATCAAGTCCAACATCGGGCACGCCCAGGCCGCCGCCGGTGTCGCCGGGGTGATCAAGATGGTGATGGCGATGCGGCACGGCACCCTGCCGCGCACGCTGCACGCCGAGACGCCGTCGCGGCAGGTCGACTGGGACGCCGGGGACGTGCGGCTGCTCACCGAGCCGGTCGACTGGCCGGCGGTGGACCGGCCCCGCCGGGCGGGCGTGTCGTCGTTCGGCATCAGCGGCACCAACGTGCACCTCATCGTCGAGCAGGCCCCGCCCGTCGAGGCCGGCACGCCGGGGCCGACCCCGCCGGTCGTCCTCTGGCCGGTGTCGGGGCGTTCCCCCGAGGGGATGGCCCGCCAGGCCGCCGGGATCGCCGGGTTCGCCGCCGACTCCGACGAGCGTCCGGTGGACGTCGGGTTCTCGCTGGGCGCGGGTCGGGCCGGGTTGGAGTTCCGGGGGGTGGCGGTGGGCCGTGGGGCCGCCGAGCTGTCCGCTTCCCTGGAGGCCCTGGCCTCGGGCAGCGGTCTGTCGGGTCGGATCACCAGCGGTCGTACGGCGGTGTTGTTCACCGGTCAGGGTGCGCAGCGGGTCGGCATGGGCCGTGACCTGGCGGAAGCCTTCCCGGTGTTCGCGCAGGCCCTCGACGAGGTGTGTGCGGCGTTCGGTCCGTTGTTGGATGGTGACCTGCGGGAGGTGATGTTCGCCGATCCGGATGGTGTTCTCGACCAGACGGGGTGGACGCAGCCGGCGTTGTTCGCGGTCGAGGTGGCCCTGTTCCGCCTGGCCGAGTCGTGGGGGTTGAAGCCGGACTTCGTGGCGGGGCATTCGATCGGTGAGTTGGCCGCCGCGCATGTCGCCGGGGTGTGGTCGCTGGAGGACGCGTGTCGGGTGGTGGCGGCCCGTGGTGGTCTGATGCAGGCCCTTCCGGCGGGTGGGGCGATGTTGGCGATCGCCGCGCCGCTTGCCGAGTTGGACCTGGGTGACATCGACGTGGCGGCGGTGAACGGTCCCCGTGCGGTGGTGGTATCGGGGACCGAGGAGCAGATCGCCGCGCTGGAAGCGTCCCTGGAGGTGAAGACGCGTCGGTTGCGGGTGTCGCATGCTTTCCATTCGCACCTGATGGATCCGATGCTCGACCAGTACGGGCAGGTCGTCGACGGGGTGACCGCCAGCCCGGCGGGCATTGCGCTGGTGTCGACCGCGACCGGCGATCTCGCCACCGATGCCGAGTTGGGTAGCGTCGGTTACTGGCAGGGTCAGGTGCGGGGGACCGTGCGGTTCGCTGACGCGGTGGCCGCTCTGGCGGCGCGTGGTGTGACCCGGTTCGTGGAGATCGGGCCGGACAGTGTGCTCACCGCGATGGTCGCCGACTGCGTCGACGACGCGGTGGCGATTGCGTTGCAGCGTCGCGACCGGGAGCAGGTGGCCGCGTACGCCACCGGGATGGCGCAGGCGTGGACCACCGGCGTCGACCTCGACTGGACGGCCGTGCACCCGGGGGCACGGCAGGTCGAGCTGCCCGGCTACGCCTTCGCCCGCCAGCGGTACTGGCTGGCCGCCCCTACCGCCGCACCGGCCACCGTCACCGACGACTGGCGCTACCGGGTCGTGTGGCGGGCCGCCGACCTGCCCACCGGCGCGGAACTCACCGGCGACTGGTGGCTCGTCACCCCGGACACCCTCACCGACGACCCCCGGGTCACCGCCGTGGCCGACGCGCTCGCCGCCCGGGGGGCCACCGTCACCCGACTCACCGGCACCGACCCGCTCGCCGGCCGGGGCACCCCCACCGGTGTCCTCTCCCTGCTCGGCCTCGACGACACCCAGGACCCGTACGACGTCGGGCTGTCCGCCGGGGTCACCGGCACCGTACGGCTGGTGCAGACCCTCGCCGCCGCCGACGTCACCGGCCGGCTCTGGTGCCTCACCACCGGCGGCGTCGCCGTCGACCGGTACGAGGATCTGCCGCACGCCGCACAGGCCGGCCTCTGGGGGCTGGGCACGGTGCTCTCCCTCGACTACCCCGGCTGGTGGGGTGGCCTGGTCGACCTGCCCGCCGACTGGACGCCCGACACCCTCGACCGGCTCGTCGACGTGCTCGCCGACGGCGGCGAGGACCAGGTGGCCCTGCGTACCGCCGGGGCGCTGGCCCGGCGGATGGTGCGCTGGCCCGTCGCCGGCAGCCCCGACCGGCGCTACACCCCCACCGGCACCGTGCTCGTCACCGGCGGCACCGGCGGCATCGGCGCACACCTCACCGAATGGCTCCTCGACCGGGGCGCCGAGCGGGTGGTGTTGGCCAGCCGGCGCGGCCCCGCCGCCCCCGGGGCCGCCGACCTGGCCGCCCGCCTGCCCGGCGTTCAGGTCGTCGCCTGCGACGTGGCCGACCGGAACGCGGTCGGCGCGCTGCTCGACGGGATCGGCGACGACCTGACCGCCGTCTTCCACGCCGCCGGGGTGCTCTACGACCCGGCCCCGCTGGGCGAGACCGACCTCGACGACTTCGCCGCCGTGTGCCGGGCCAAGGTGCTCGGCGCGACCCACCTCGACGCGCTGCTCGGCGACCGGTCGCTCGACGCGTTCGTGCTGTTCGCCTCCGGCGCGGCCGTCTGGGGCAGCGCCGGGCAGGCCGCCTACGGCACCGGCAACGCCTGGCTCGACGCGCTGGCCCACCAGCGCCGTCGCCGGGGCCTGACCGCCACCTCGGTGGCCTGGGGCACCTGGGGCGGCGGCGGCATGGTCGACGAGCAGGCCACCGAGCAGCTCCTGCGGCAGGGCACCCCGCCGATGGAGCCGCGACTCGCCCTCGGCGCGTTGCAGCAGGTCCTCGACCACGACGAGAGCCACCTCGTGGTCACCGACATCGACTGGGCCCGGTTCACCCCGATCTACACCCTGGCCCGGCCCCGGCCGCTGCTCGCTGCGCTCGCCGAGGCCCAGCAGACCCCGGCCGCCGCCGCCCCGGCCACGCCCACCGACACCTCCGTGCTGGCCGGGCTGCCCGACGCCGAGCGGCTGCCGTACCTGCTGGACACCGTCCGCGCCCAGGTCGCCACCGTCCTCGGGTACGACGCGTCGGCCACCGTGGACGTCCAGCGGCCGTTCCGGGAACTCGGGTTCGACTCGCTGACCGCCGTGGAGCTGCGCAACGCCCTCGGCGCGGCCGTCGGGCTGCGCCTGCCGGCCACCATGGTCTACGACCACCCGACCCCGGCCGTGCTGGCCCGCCACCTGTACGACGAACTCGTCGGCACCGCCGCCCCGACCACCGTCGCGTCCGGCGTCGGCGGCACCGACCCCGACGAGCCGATCGCCATCATCGGGATGAGCTGCCGCTACCCCGGCGGCGTCCGGTCCCCGGAGGACCTGTGGCGGCTCGTCGACAATGGCACCGACGCGATCAGCGCGTTCCCCGTCGACCGGGGCTGGAACTCCGACGCCCTCTTCGACGCCGACCCGGACCAGCCGGGCACCAGCTACGTCCGCTCCGGTGGCTTCGTCTACGAGGCGGGTGCGTTCGACGCCGAGTTCTTCGGCATCTCGCCCCGTGAGGCGATCGCCATGGACCCGCAGCAGCGGCTGATGCTGGAGGTCACCTGGGAGGCGTGCGAGCGGGCCGGGATGGACCCGGAGGCGCTGCGCGGCAGCCCCGTCGGGGTGTTCGTCGGCTCCGGCGCCCAGGACTACGGCGACCTGCTCGGCCTCGCCCCCGCCGAGTCGGAGGCGTACCTGAGCACCGGCAGCTCCGCGTCGGTGATCTCCGGCCGGGTGTCGTACGCGTTCGGGTTCGAGGGGCCGTCGATGACCGTCGACACGGCGTGTTCCTCGTCGCTTGTCGCACTGCACCTCGCCGGTCAGGCGCTGCGGGCCGGGGAGTGCACCACCGCCATCGCCGGTGGGGTGCTGGTGATGTCGAACCCGACCCCGTTCGTGGCGTTCAGCCGGCAGCGGGGGCTCGCCCCGGACGGCCGGTGCAAGTCGTTCTCCGACGACGCCGACGGCACCGGCTGGTCCGAGGGCGTCGGGGTGCTGGTGCTGGAGAGGCTCTCCGACGCGCAGCGCAACGGGCACCGCGTCTACGGGCTGATCCGGGGTTCCGCCGTCAACCAGGACGGCGCGTCGAACGGGCTGACCGCGCCGAACGGGCCGGCCCAGCAGCGGGTGATCCGGGCGGCGCTGGCCAACGCCCGGATCACCCCCGACGCGGTCGACGCCGTCGAGGCACACGGCACCGGCACCACCCTCGGTGACCCGATCGAGGCACAGGCGCTGCTCGCCACCTACGGCCGGGACCGGGACCGCCCCCTGTGGCTCGGCTCGATCAAGTCCAACATGGGTCACGCCCAGGCCGCCGCCGGCATGGCCGGGGTGATCAAGATGGTGATGGCGATGCGGCACGACACGCTGCCGCGCACCCTGCACGCCGGGACGCCGTCGCGGCAGGTCGACTGGGCTGCCGGCGACGTGCGGCTGCTCACCGAACCGGTCGACTGGCCGGCCGGGGACCGCCCGCGCCGGGCGGGGGTGTCGTCGTTCGGGATCAGCGGCACCAACGCCCACGTGATCGTGGAGGAGGCCCCGCCGGTCGAGCCCGCCGGCCAGGACACGGCCCCCGAGCCGCCGGTGGCGCTCTGGCCGCTGTCCGCCCGGTCGGCCGGTGCGCTGGCCGCCCAGGCCGGCCGCCTGCGTGACTTCCTGACCGACGAACGGCCGGTCGACGTCGGGCACTCGCTGGCCGTCGGTCGGGCGGCCCTGGACCACCGGGCGGTCGCCGTCGGTGGTACGGCCGCCGACCTGGCCGCTTCCCTGGAGGCCCTGACCTCGGGCACCGGTCTGTCGGGTCGGATCACCACCGGTCGTACGGCGGTGCTGTTCACCGGTCAGGGTGCGCAGCGGGTCGGCATGGGTCGTGAGCTGGCGGAAGCCTTCCCGGTGTTCGCGCAGGCATTGGACGAGGTGTGTGCCGCGTTCGGGCCGCTGCTCGACGGTGACCTGCGGGAGGTGATGTTCACCGACCCGAACGGTGTCCTGGATCAGACGGGGTGGACGCAGCCGGCGTTGTTCGCGGTCGAGGTGGCCCTGTTCCGTCTCGCGGAGTCGTGGGGGTTGAAGCCCGATTTCGTTGCGGGTCATTCGATCGGTGAGCTGGCTGCCGCACACGTCGCGGGTGTCTGGTCCCTCGACGACGCGTGTCGAGTCGTCGCGGCCCGTGGTGGTCTGATGCAGGCCCTCCCGGCGGGTGGGGCGATGCTGGCCATCGCCGCGCCGCTGGATGAGCTGGACCTGGGTGACATCGACGTGGCGGCGGTGAACGGTCCCCGTGCGGTGGTCGTGTCGGGGACGGAGGAGCAGATCGCCGCGCTGGAAGCGTCCCTGGAGGTGAAGACGCGTCGGTTGCGGGTGTCGCATGCGTTCCATTCGCACCTGATGGATCCGATGCTGGCCGAGTACGGGCAGGTCGTGGAGAGCGCGACTGCGAACCCGGCGGGTATCCCGTTGGTGTCGACCGCGACCGGTGATCTCGCCACCGATGCCGAGTTGGGTAGCGCCGGTTACTGGCAGGGTCAGGTGCGGGGGACCGTGCGGTTCGCTGACGCGGTGGCCGCTCTGGCGGCGCGTGGGGTGACCCGGTTCGTGGAGATCGGGCCGGACAGTGTGCTCACCGCGATGGTCGCGGACTGCGTCGAGGACGCCACCGCCATCGCGCTGCAGCGCCGCAAGCGCGAGCAGGTCGAGGCGTACGCCACCGGGATAGCGCAGGCGTGGATCAGCGGCGTCGACCTCGACTGGACGGCCGTGCACCCGGGGGCACGGCAGGTGGAACTGCCCACCTACGCCTTCCAGCACCAGCGGTACTGGATCGAGCCCGAGACCACCACCGGCACCGGCACCGACGAGGCCGACTGCGGGTTCTGGGACGCCGTCGACCGGGGCGACACCGACGTGCTCGCCGACGGTCTCGGCGTCGCCCCGGGCGTCGTCACCGAGGTGCTGCCCGGCCTCGCCGCCTGGCGGGCCCGGCAGCGGGACGCGGCCACCGTGGACGACTGGCGGTACCGGGTGGTGTGGCGCTCCACCGAACTGCCCGACGGCGGCGAACTCACCGGCACTTGGTGGCTCGTCGTACCGGCCGCGTCGACGGGCGACACCCGGGTGTCCACCCTCGCCGCCGGACTGGCCGCCCGGGGCGCCGACGTCGTCACCGTCACCGGCACCGAGCTGCCCGCCGGGGACACCCCCGCCGGGGTAGTTTCCCTGCTCGCCCTCGACGACACCCCCGACCCCACCGACGCGGGGCTGTCCGTCGGCGTCACCGACACCGTCGCGCTGATCCAGGCCCTCACCGCCACCGAATTCGCCGGCCGGGTGTGGTGCCTCACCGCGGGTGGTGTCGCCGTCGACCGGTTCGAGGAGCTGCCGCACCCCGCGCAGGGCGCGCTGTGGGGGCTCGGCACCGTGCTGTCCCTGGAGTACCCGCACTCCTGGGGTGGCCTGGCCGACCTGCCCACCGACTGGACCGCCGAGCACGTCGCGCGGCTCGCCGACGTCCTCGCCGCCGGTGCGGAGGACCAGGTGGCCGTCCGTACCGCCGGCGTGCTGGCCCGGCGGCTGGTCCGCTGGCCGGCCGCCGGCAACCCCGAGCGGCGCTACACCCCCACCGGCACGGTGCTGGTCACCGGCGGCACCGGCGGCATCGGCGGGCACCTGACCGAATGGCTTGTCGGTCAGGGCGCGCGGCGGGTGGTGCTGGCGAGCCGGCGGGGCGCGGCGGCCCCGGGTGCGGCGGAGTTGACGGCCCGGCATCCGGGTGTCGAGGTGGTGGCGTGTGACGTGGCCGACCGGGAGTCGGTCGCCGCGCTGCTGGCCGACCTCGGTGACGAGTTGACCGCCGTCTTCCACGCCGCCGGGGTGCTGCACCAGGAGAAGTCGCTCCCGGAGACCAGCCTGGCCGAGTTCGCCGAGGTGTGCCGGGCGAAGGTGCTCGGCGCGGTGCACCTGGACGCGTTGCTGGCCGACCGGCCGTTGGACGCGTTCGTGGTGTTCTCCTCCGGTGCGGCGGTGTGGGGCAGCGCCGGTCAGGCGGGTTACGCGACGGCGAACGCGTACCTGGACGCGTTGGCGCACCGGCGGCGTGGCCGGGGTGCGGTCGCCACCTCGGTCGCCTGGGGTAGCTGGGCGGGTGGCGGGATGGCCGACGGGGAGGCCACCGCGCACCTGCGCCGGCAGGGCACCCCGCCGATGGAACCCCGGCTCGCCGTCCGGGCGCTGCGGGAGGCCCTCGACCACGACGAGAGCCACCTCGTCGTCGCCGACATCGACTGGACCCGGTTCACCCCCATCTACACCCTGGCCCGGCCCCGGCCGCTGCTGGCGGCGCTGCCCGACGCCCAACCCGAGGCCGAACCGGCCACCCCGGTCACCGTGACCGCCGACCTCGCCGGTCGGCTCGCCGCGATGCCGTCACCGGACCGCCTGGACGCCGTCCTGGCGCTGGTCCGCGACCAGGTCGCCGCCGTCCTCGGGTACGCCTCCGGCGCGGACGTCGACCCGGAGCGGGCGTTCAAGGAGGCCGGCTTCGACTCGCTGACCGCCGTCGAGCTGCGCAACCGGCTCACCACCGAGACCGCGCTGCGGCTGCCCGCCACGCTGGTCTTCGACTACCCGACCCCGACCGAGCTGGCCCAGCAACTGCTCACCGAGCTGGTGCCCGCCGACGCCGGGGGCGTCACCCTGCTCGACGACCTCGACCGGCTCCAGGCGGCGCTGTCCACCCTGGACGCCGACGCGGTCGCCGCGCTCGACGAGAGCACCCGGGCCGGGGTGGGGGAGCGGCTGCGCACCATGCTCGCCGCGTGGACCGCCGGTCAACGCCCGGCCGAGGTCGCCAGCGTCACCGAGGATCTCGACACCGCCTCCGACGACGACCTCTTCGACTTCATCGACAGCAAGTTCGGCACCTCATGATCCGTCCGCTCCGTCGGCGCCGTCCGGGAATGGGTTCCTGATGTCCAACGAACAGAAGCTTCGTGACTACCTGCGGCGGGTCACGGCCGACCTGCACGAGACCAGCGAGCGGCTCCGCGACATCGAGGAGCGCGCCGCCGAACCGATCGCCATCGTCGGCATGGGCTGCCGCTACCCCGGCGGCGTCGACTCGCCCGAGGCCCTGTGGGACCTCGTCGCGGCCGGCACCGACGCGATCTCCGGCATGCCCACCGACCGGGGCTGGGACCTCGACCGGCTCTACGACCCGGACCCGGACCACCCCGGCACCAGCTACACCCGCGACGGCGGCTTCCTCTACGACGCCGCCGCCTTCGACCCGACCTTCTTCGGCATCTCGCCCCGCGAGGCCGCCGAGATGGACCCGCAGCAGCGGCTGTTCCTGGAGACGTCCTGGGAGGCGTTGGAGCGGGCCGGCATCGACCCGTTGTCGCTCAAGGGCAGCCCCACCGCCGTGTTCACCGGCGTCGTCTACCACGACTACCCGAACAGCTGGGGCGCCGGCAGCATCGTGTCCGGCCGGCTGTCGTACACCCTCGGGTTGGAGGGGCCGGCGGTCACCGTCGACACCGGCTGCTCGTCGTCGCTGGTCGCCCTGCACTGGGCCTGCCAGTCGCTGCGCTCCGGGGAGTCGTCGCTCGCCGTCGCCGGCGGGGTCACCGTGATCGGCACCCCCGACGCGTTCGTCGAGTTCTCCCGGCAGCGGGCGCTGTCCTTCGACGGCCGGTGCAAGTCGTTCGCCGCCGCCGCCGACGGCACCGGCTGGGCCGAGGGCGCCGGGTCGCTGGTGCTGGAACGGCTCTCCGACGCCCGCCGCAACGGGCACCCGGTGCTCGCCGTCATCCGGGGCTCCGCGATCAACCAGGACGGCGCGTCCAACGGCCTCACCGCCCCCAACGGCCCCTCCCAGCGTCGGGTCATCCGGGCCGCGCTGGCCAACGCCCGGCTCGCCGGCCAGGAGATCGACGCCGTCGAGGCGCACGGCACCGGCACCCGGCTCGGCGACCCGATCGAGGCGCAGGCGCTGTTCGCCACGTACGGCCGGGACCGGCCCGCCGACCGGCCGCTGTGGCTCGGTTCGCTCAAGTCCAACATCGGCCACTCGCAGGCCGCCGCCGGTGTCGGTGGCGTGATCAAGATGGTGCAGGCGATGCGGCACGGGGTACTGCCCCGCACCCTGCACGTCGACGAGCCCAGCGGCGAGATCGACTGGTCGCCCGGGACGGTCAAACTGCTCACCGAGCCGGTGGACTGGCCGCAGACCGGCCACGCCCGCCGCTGCGCGGTCTCCTCCTTCGGCATCAGCGGCACCAACGCCCACGTCGTGCTCGAAGAGGTGGCCCCGGCCGAGGAGGACGAGCAGCCGGCCACCCCGGCGGTGCTGCCGTGGGTGCTCTCCGGGCACACCGACCGGGCACTGCGGGCCCAGGCGCGGCGGCTGCTGTCGCACCTGGACGCCGTACCGGCCGACCCGGCCGCCGTGGGGCGGACGCTGGCCGGTCGGGCCCGGCTCGACCACCGGGCCGTGGTGCTCGGCGGTGACCTGCCGCAGCTGCGGACGGCACTCGACGCGGTCGTCGACGGGCTGCCCGCCCCCACCGCGGTCACCGGCACCGCCGACGCCGCCGGTCGGGTCGTCTTCGTCTTCCCCGGCCAGGGCGCCCAGTGGGTCGGCATGGCCGCCGCGCTGCTGGACTCCTCGCCGGTCTTCGCCGAGCAGATGGGCCGCTGCGCCGCCGAACTGCGCGCGTACGTCGACTGGGACCTGCTGGACGTGGTCCGGGGGGTGCCCGGCGCACCCTCCCTGGAGTGGGTGGACGTGGTCCAGCCCGCCCTGTGGGCGATGATGGTCTCCCTCGCCGCCACCTGGCGCAGCTACGGCGTCGAACCCGACGCGGTGGTCGGCCACTCGCAGGGTGAGATCGCCGCCGCCTGCGTGGCCGGCGGACTCTCCCTGGCCGACGGGGCACGGGTGGTGACCCTGCGCAGCCGGGCCATCGGCGAGAAGCTGGCCGGCCGGGGCGGCATGGTCTCGGTCGGGCTGCCCGCCGACCGGGCGCAGGAGCGGATCGCCCGGTGGGCGGGCGACATCTCCCTCGCCGTGGTCAACGGCGCGGGTTCGGTGGTGGTCTCCGGCACCCCGGAGGCGCTGCGGGAACTCGTCGCCGAGCTCACCGGGGAGGGGATCCGGGCCAAGCAGGTCGCCGTCGACTACGCCTCGCACTCCGCGCAGGTGGAGCTGCTGGAACACCGGCTGCTGGAGGACCTGGCCCCGATCAACCCGAAGACCGGGACGATCCGGATGCTCTCCACCGTCACCGGCGACTGGGTGGACACCGCCACCCTCGACGCCCGCTACTGGTACGACAACCTCCGCAATACGGTCCGGTTCGACCCGGCGATCCGCTCTCTCGCCGGGCAGGGCTGGACCGGGTTCGTGGAGGTCAGCCCGCACCCGGTGCTCGGCATGGGGATGCAGGAGACGCTGGAGTCGGCGGACCGCCCGACGGTGGTCACCGGCACCCTGCGCCGCGACGACGGCGGCCTGGACCGGCTGCTCACCTCCCTGGCCGAGCTGCACGTGCGGGGCGTCGACGTGGACTGGGCCGTCGCCCTGCCCGGCAGCCGCCGGGCGGACCTGCCCACCTACGCCTTCCAGCACGAGCGTTACTGGATCGCGCCGACCGTCGCCGCCCCGACCGGCGGCGGCACCGACGCCGGGTTCTGGGACGCCGTGGAACGCGCCGACGTCGACCTGCTCGCCGACGGCCTCGGCGTGGACACCGCACTGGTCGGGGAGGTGCTGCCCGGCCTGACGTCGTGGCGGTCCCGGCAGCGCGACGTCGCCACCGTGGACGGCTGGCGGTACCGGGTGGTGTGGCGGCCGACCGAGGTGCCCACCGGTGGGCAGCTCAGCGGCGTGTGGTGGGTGGTCGCCCCGGCGGCGCTGGCCGGCGACGAGCGGCTGCGTACGCTCGCCGACGGGTTGGCCGCCCGGGGCGCCGAGGTGGTCACCGTCACCGGCACCGACCACGCCGGCCGGGAGGCCCCCGCCGGGGTGCTCTCCCTGCTCGCCCTGGACGACGGCCCCGACCCGCTGGGCGTCGGCCTGTCCGCCGGGATCACCGCCACCGTGTCGCTGGTGCACGCGCTGGCCGCGTCCGACTTCAGCGGCCGGCTCTGGTGCGTCACCGCCGGCGGGGTCGGGGTGGACCGGTTCGAGCCGGTCACCGACCCGGCCCAGGGTGCCCTGTGGGGCCTGGGCACGGTGCTCTCCCTCGACTACCCCGGCTGGTGGGGCGGCCTGGTCGACCTGCCCGCCGAGTGGACGCCGCAGACCGTCGACCGGCTGGCCGACGTGCTGACCGGCGGCGGCGAGGACCAGGTGGCGCTGCGGGCGGCCGGCACGCTGGCCCGCCGGATGGTCCGCCGTCCGGTGACCGGGGCACCCGAACGGCGCTGGCGACCCGCCGGCACCGTCCTGGTCACCGGCGGCACCGGCGGGGTCGGCGGGCACGTCACCGAATGGCTGGTCGGCAACGGCGCGCAGCGGGTGGTGCTGGCGAGCCGACGCGGCCCGGACGCCCCGGGCGCGGCGGAGCTGATGGCCCGGCATCCGGGTGTCGAGGTGGTGGCGTGTGACGTGGCCGACCGGGATTCCGTCGCCGCGCTGCTGGCCGACCTCGGTGACGAGCTGACCGCCGTCTTCCACGCCGCCGGGGTGCTGCACCCCGAGGTGCCGTTGGGGCAGACCGCCCTCGACAACTTCGCCGACGTGTGCCGGGCGAAGGTGCTCGGTGCGGTGCACCTCGACGAGTTGACCGCCGACCGGCCGTTGGACGCGTTCGTGGTGTTCTCCTCCGGTGCGGCGGTGTGGGGCAGCGCCGGTCAGGCGGGTTACGCGACGGCGAACGCGTACCTGGACGCGTTGGCGCACCGCCGGCGCAGTCGGGGTGCGGTCGCCACCTCGGTCGCCTGGGGCAGCTGGGGCGGCGGCGGTGGCATGGCCGGCGGCGAGGTCGGGGCGCACCTCGACCGGCTCGGTGTCGGCGTGATGGACCCGCGGCTCGCCGTCGACGCGCTCGGACAGGCCCTCGACCACGACGAGAGTCACCTCGTCGTCGCCGACATCGACTGGGCCCGGTTCGGCCCCATCTACACCCTGGCCCGGCCCCGGCCGCTGCTGGCCGAACTGCCCGACGCCGCACCGGAGGCCGCCGAGGCCACCGAGGCGGGGTCGTCGTCGGCGCTCGCCGACCGGCTCGGCACGCTGTCCGAGGCCGAGCAGCGCGCCCTGCTGCTGGAGACCGTCCGCACCAACGTGGCCGCCGTCCTCGGCTACGGCGACGCCGACCTGGTCGAGCCGCAGCGCGCGTTCAAGGAACTCGGCATGGACTCGGTGACCGCCGTCGAGCTGCGTAACCGGCTCAGCGCCGCCACCGGCGTACGGCTCTCCGCCACCCTGGTGTTCGACCACCCCAACCCGACCGCCCTGGCCGACCAGCTCCGGGCCGAACTCGGCTACACCGGCGACACCGCCGGCGGCCTGCTCGCCGAGCTGGACCGGTTGGAGGTCACCGTGGCCGGCCTGACGCCGGAGGAGATCGAACGCAACCGGGTCACCGCCCGGCTCCAGTCGCTGCTGGCGAAGCTCAACGAGACGCTCAGCACCACCACCGGCGCCACCCTCGTCGACCGGCTCGAAACGGCCTCCGCCGACGACGTGTTCGACCTGATCGACAAGGAACTCGGCATGACCTGAGCCGCCACCGCGCTCCCGGAGCAACGTGTCCCGCTGGCAACGAGTTTGGTGAGGTTCGGATGGCGAACGAAGAGAAGCTCCTCGAGTACCTGAAGCGGGTCACCGCCGATCTGCACCGCACCCGGGAGCGGCTGCGCGAGGTCGAGTCGCAGGAGCAGGACCCGATCGCGATCGTCGGCATGGCCTGCCGCTACCCGGGTGGGGTCAACTCACCCGAGGACCTGTGGCGGCTGGTTGCCGACGGCGTCGACGCCATCGGCGAGTTCCCCACCGACCGGGGCTGGGACACCGCCGCCCTCTACGACGCCGACCCGGACACCGCCGGCAGCAGCTACGTCCAACAGGGCGGGTTCGTCCACGACGCCGACGAGTTCGACGCCGAGTTCTTCGGCATCTCGCCCCGCGAGGCGCTGGCGATGGACCCGCAGCAGCGGCTGGTGCTGGAGGCCAGCTGGGAGGCGTGTGAGCGGGCCGGCATCAACCCCGACACGCTGCGGGGCGGCCCGGTCGGTGTCTTCGTCGGCTGCGGCGGCCAGGACTACTGGGACCGGCTCACCGTGCTGCCCGAGCCGGTCGAGGCGTACATGAGCACCGGCAGCTCCGGAGCGGTCATCTCCGGCCGGGTCGCGTACAGCCTCGGGTTGGAGGGGCCGGCCGTCACCGTCAACACCGCCTGCTCGTCGTCGCTCGTCGCGCTGCACCTCGCCGCGCACGCGCTGCGGCAACGGGAGTGCGGGCTGGCCCTGGCCGGTGGCGTCACCGTCATGTCGACGCCCGGCGCGTTCGTCGCGTTCAGCCGGCAGCGGGGGCTCGCCTCCGACGGCCGCTGCAAGCCCTTCTCCGACGACGCCGACGGCACCGGCTGGGGTGAGGGCGTCGGCATGCTGCTGCTGGAACGCCTCTCCGACGCCCAGCGCAACGGCCACCGGGTACTCGCCGTCATCCGGGGCTCCGCGATCAACCAGGACGGCGCGTCCAACGGGCTCACCGCCCCCAACGGGGTGGCCCAGCAGCGGGTCATCCTCCAGGCGCTCGCCAACGCCGGCCTCACCTCCGGCGACGTCGACCTGATCGAGGCGCACGGCACCGGCACCACCCTCGGTGACCCCATCGAGGCGGAGGCGCTGATCGCCACGTACGGGCGCGACCGGCCGGCGGACCGGCCGCTCTGGCTCGGCTCGGTCAAGTCGAACATCGGCCACGCCCAGGCCGCCGCCGCCGTCAGCGGCGTGATCAAGATGGTGATGGCGCTGCACAACGGCGTCCTGCCCAAGAGCCTGCACGTGGGGGAGCCGTCCACCCACGTCGACTGGTCCGCCGGCACCGTGCAGCTGCTGACCGAGGCGCGGCAGTGGCCCGACCACGGCCAGCCGCGCCGGTGCGGGGTGTCGTCGTTCGGGGTGAGCGGCACCAACGGGCACGTGATCCTGGAGCAGGCACCCCCGGTGGAGACCGTCGCGCCGGACGAGACCGCCGAGCCGCCGGTGGTGCTCTGGCCGCTGTCCGGCCGGTCGGCGGCGGCGCTCGCCGGGCAGGCCGCCCGGCTGCGGGAGTTCCTCACCGACGAGCGTCCGGTCGACGTCGGGTTCTCGCTGGGCACCACCCGGGCCGCCGGCGCGTACCGGGGTGTCGTGCTCGGTGACGACGTGGCCGGCCTGGAGACCCTGGCGGCCGGCGGTGGCCTGTCGGGTCGGACCGTCGCCGGCCGTACGGCGGTGTTGTTCACCGGTCAGGGTGCGCAGCGGGTCGGGATGGGTCGTGACCTGGCGGAAGCTTTCCCGGTGTTCGCGCAGGCGTTGGACGAGGTGTGTGCGGCGTTCGGGCCGTTGTTGGACGGTGACCTGCGGGAGGTGATGTTCACCGACCCGGACGGTGTTCTCGACCAGACGGGGTGGACGCAGCCGGCGTTGTTCGCGGTCGAGGTGGCCCTGTTCCGCCTGGCCGAATCCTGGGGATTGAAGCCTGACTTCGTCGCCGGGCACTCGATCGGTGAGCTGGCCGCCGCGCACGTCGCCGGTGTCTGGTCTCTCGACGACGCCTGTCGGGTCGTCGCGGCCCGGGGCGGTCTGATGCAGGCCCTCCCGGCGGGTGGGGCGATGCTGGCCATTGCCGCGCCGCTCGATGAGCTGGACCTGGGCGACATCGACGTGGCGGCCGTGAACGGCCCCCGCGCGGTGGTCGTGTCCGGCACGGAGGAGCAGATCGCCGCCCTGGAAGCCTCCCTGGAGGTGAAGACGCGTCGGTTGCGGGTGTCGCACGCGTTCCACTCGCACCTGATGGACCCGATGCTGGCCGAGTACGGGCAGGTCGTGGAGAGCGCGACTGCGAACCCGGCGGGCATTGCGCTGGTGTCGACCGCGACCGGTGATCTCGCCACCGATGCCGAGTTGGGCAGCATCGGTTACTGGCAGGGGCAGGTGCGCGGCACGGTGCGGTTCGCCGACGCGGTGGCCGCTCTGGCGGCCCGTGGGGTGACCCGGTTCGTGGAGATCGGGCCGGACAGTGTGCTCACCGCGATGGTCGCCGACTGCGTGCAGGACGCCACCGCCATCGCGCTCCAGCGCCGCAAGCGCGAGCAGGTCGAGGCGTACGCCACCGGGATGGCGCAGGCGTGGATCAGCGGCGTCGACCTCGACTGGACGGCCGTCAACCCCGGCGGCCGGACCGTCGACCTGCCCACCTACGCCTTCCAACACCAGCGGTTCTGGCTGGACGCCACGGCCGACCCCGGTGACGCCACCGCCATGGGCCTGGACTCCGCCGACCACCCGCTGCTCGGCGCGGCCGTCACCCTCGCCAACGCCGACGGGGCCGTCCTCACCGGCCGGCTCTCCCTCGACCGGCACCCGTGGCTCGCCGACCACGCCGTCGACGGCGCGGTGGTCTTCCCCGGCACCGGCTACGTCGACCTCGCCCTGCACGCCGGAGCGCAGGTCGGCGTCGAGACCGTCGACGAGTTGACCATCGAAGCCCCGCTGGTCCTGCCCGAACACGGGGGCGTCCAGCTCCAGGTCGTCGTCGGC
Organism: Micromonospora sp. WMMD730; assembly: GCF_049178955.1. Lineage (NCBI taxonomy): Bacteria > Bacillati > Actinomycetota > Actinomycetes > Micromonosporales > Micromonosporaceae > Micromonospora > Micromonospora sp. WMMD730. The sequence goes on along the minus strand of NZ_JBMHML010000002.1, from coordinate 5,110,511 downwards.
CCCGCCGGCACCGACCACACCCGCACCCTCCAGGTGTACGCCCGCAGCGCCGACACCGACGCCCCGTGGACCCGGCACGCCAGCGGGGTGCTCGCCCCCGGCCCCCGTACCACCGGGACCGCACTCACCCAGTGGCCGCCGGCCGACGCCGAGCCGGTGCCCACCGACGACCTCTACCAGCACCTGGCGACCGGCGGCCTCGTCTACGGCCCGGTGTTCCGGGGCCTGCGCCGGGTCTGGCGGCGCGGCGACGAGTTCTTCGCCGAGGTCACCCTGCCCGAGGGGGTGGACGCCGACGGGTTCGGCCTGCACCCCGCCGTGCTCGACGCCGGCCTGCACGCCCTCGGCCTCGCCGACGGGGACACCTTCCGGGGCCTGCCGTTCGCCTGGACCGGCCTGACCCTGCACGCCACCGGCGCGGCCGGCGTCCGGGTCCGGCTCACCCCGGTCGGCTCCGGGGTACGGGTGGCGGTCGCCGACGCGGTCGGCGCACCCGTCGCCACCGTCGACTCGCTGGTGCTGCGGCCCGTCCAGGTGACCCGCCCCGGCGGGGTCGCCGACGCGCTGTTCGACCTGACCTGGCAGGAGATCGGCACCCCCACCGGCACGGTCGTCCCCGCCTGGGCCCACCACCCGGCCACCGGCACCGCGCCGGCCACCCCCGCCGTGGACCTGCTGGTGCTGACCGCCGGCAGCGCCGGGGACGTCGCCGGCCCGCAAGCCGTGCACGACGAGGTGAACCGGGTCCTTGGCCTGGTGCAGGAGTGGCTGGCCGGCCCCGACACCCACCGGCTCGTGGTGCTCACCCGGCTTGCCGTCGGCGACGACGGGACCGACCTGACCGGGGCGGCCGTCTGGGGTCTGCTCCGCTCGGCGCAGGCCGAGAACCCCGACCGGCTGCTGCTGGTCGACACCGACCCGGCCGCCGACGTGGCCGGGACGCTCGCGCTGGCCCTGGCCACCGGCGAGCCGCAGGTACGGGTCCGCGACGGTGTGGTCTCGGTGCCCCGGCTCACCCGTCAGGTCGTCGAGCCGGCCACCCCGGACACCCCGCTCTACGGCACCGGCATGGTGCTGGTCACCGGCGCGACCGGTGCCCTCGGCACGGCGGTGGCCCGGCACCTGGTGACGACGCACGGGGTCACCCGGCTGCTGCTGGTGTCCCGCCGGGGCCCCGCCGCGCAGGGGGCCGACGACCTGGTCGCCGAGCTGACCGCAGCCGGCGCGCAGGTCGAGTTGGTCGCCGCCGACGTGGCCGACCGGGCGCAGGTGACGGCGCTCCTCGACGCCCGCCCCGACCTGTCGGCGGTGGTGCACACCGCAGGCGTGCTCGACGACGGCGTGGTGTCGTCGCTGTCCGCCGCCCGGCTGTCGGCGGTGCTGCGGCCCAAGGTGGACGCGGCGTGGCTGCTCGACGAGGTCAGCCGCGACCGGGAGCTGTCGGCGTTCGTGCTGTTCTCGTCGCTGTCCGGGGTGCTGGGTGCGCCGGGGCAGGGCAACTACGCGGCGGCGAACGCGTTCCTCGACGCGTTGGCGGTGTCCCGTCGGGCCGCCGGGTTGCCGGCGGTGTCGTTGGCGTGGGGCCTGTGGGGCGAGGGTTCGGCGATGACCGACCGGCTCGGCGACGCCGACCGGGAGCGGATGTCCCGGGGCGGGGTGCTGCCGCTGGCCACCGCCGACGGGCTGGCCCTGCTCGACGCCGCCGTGGCCAACCCGTACCCGACCGCGGTGCCGGCCCGGCTCGACCTGGCCGCCCTGCGTACCCTCGGCGAGGACCTGCCGTTGCCGTTCCACGGCCTGGTCCGCCCGGCCCGGCGGACGGCCGCCCGGGCCGCCGCCGGCGTCACCACCGGGTGGGCGGCGGACCTCGCCGCACTGTCCACCGAGGAACGCGAGCGTGCCGCGACCGCCCTGGTCCTCAGCCAGGTGGCGGCGGTGCTCGGGCACGCCTCTGCCGAACGGATCGACGCCGGTCGGGCGTTCCAGGAGCTGGGTTTCGACTCGCTCACCGCCGTCGAACTGCGCAACGGGCTCTCCGCCGCCACCGGCCTGCGGCTGCCCGCCACCCTGATCTTCGACTACCCGTCGCCGCGTGACCTGGCCCGGCACCTGCTCAGCGAGATCGCCGGCCCGGACGGCGTCGACGCCGTCCGGAAGGTCGCCACGACCGTCGCCGACGACGAGCCGCTGGCGATCGTCGGGATGGCCTGCCGCTACCCCGGCGGCGTCACCTCGCCGGAGGACCTGTGGCGGCTGATCGCCGACGGCGCGGACGCCATCGACGGTTTCCCCACCGACCGGGGCTGGGACCTGGCCCGGCTGTACGACCCGACCAGCACCCGCCCCGACACCACGTACGTGGACAGGGGTGGGTTCCTCACCGACGCCGCCGAGTTCGACCCGGTCTTCTTCGGCATCTCCCCCCGCGAAGCGGTGATCATGGACCCGCAGCAGCGGCTGCTGCTGGAGGTGTCGTGGGAGGCGTTCGAGCGGGCCGGCATCGACCCGGGCACCCTGCGCGGCTCGTCCACCGGCGTGTTCGCCGGGGTGATGTACCACGACTACGTCTCCGGGCACAGCGCCGGCAGTGTCGTCACCGGCCGGGTGGCGTACACGCTCGGGCTGGAGGGGCCGGCGGTGTCGGTCGACACGGCGTGTTCGTCGTCGTTGGTGGCGATGCATCTGGCGGGTCAGGCGTTGCGGTCGGGTGAGTGTGATCTGGCGTTGGCCGGTGGGGTGACGGTGATGGCGACGCCGGAGACGTTTGTGGAGTTCTCGCGGCAGCGGGGGTTGGCGCCTGATGGTCGGTGCAAGCCGTTCGCGGCGGCGGCCGACGGGACGGGTTGGTCCGAGGGTGTCGGCGTGCTGGTGTTGGAGCGGTTGTCCGACGCGGTGCGCAACGGGCACCGGGTGCTGGGCGTGGTTCGCGGTTCGGCGGTGAACCAGGACGGCGCGTCGAACGGGCTGACCGCCCCGAACGGTCCCTCCCAGCAGCGGGTGATCCGGCAGGCCCTGGCGAACGCCGGGGTGTCGGCGGCCGAGGTGGATGTGGTGGAGGCGCACGGTACGGGCACGACGTTGGGTGATCCGATCGAGGCGCAGGCGATTCTGGCGACGTACGGTCGGGATCGGGAGCAGCCGCTCTGGTTGGGTTCGGTGAAGTCGAACCTGGGTCACACGCAGGCGGCGGCCGGTGTGGCGGGTGTGATGAAGATGGTGTTGGCGATGCGGCACGGGGTGGTGCCGCGTACGTTGCACGTGGACGCGCCGAGCCCGCACGTGGACTGGTCTTCCGGCGAGGTGCGGCTCGCCACCGACGAGGTGAGCTGGCCGGCGCTGGACCGGCCCCGTCGGGCGGCGGTGTCGTCGTTCGGCATCAGCGGCACGAACGCCCACCTGATCCTGGAACAGGCCCCCGAAAGCGCGCCGCCCGCCCCGCCGGCCCCGACGCCGGTGCCGCTGTGGCCGGTGTCCGGCCGGTCGGCCAACGGCCTCGCCGCCCAGGCCGCCCGCCTCGCCGACTTCCTCGCCGACGCCGATCTGAACCCCGCCGACGTGGCGCTGACCCTCGGCACCGGCCGGGCGGCCCTGGAACACCGGGGGGTGGCCGTCGGTGACGGCGTCGCCGGTCTCCGTGCCCTCGCCGCCGGCCAGGGTGTGCACGGCCACCTGACCACCGGTCGTACGGCGGTGATTTTCACCGGTCAGGGTGCGCAGCGCGTCGGCATGGGGCGTGACCTGGCGGAAGCGTTCCCGGTGTTCGCGGCTGCCCTCGACGAGGTGTGTGCCGCGTTCGGTCCGTTGTTGGATGGTGACCTGCGGGAGGTGATGTTCGCCGATCCGGATGGTGTTCTCGACCAGACGGGGTGGACGCAGCCGGCGTTGTTCGCGGTCGAGGTGGCCCTGTTCCGTCTCGCGGAGTCGTGGGGGTTGAAGCCCGACTTCGTTGCGGGTCACTCGATCGGTGAGCTGGCCGCCGCGCACGTGGCCGGGGTGTGGTCGCTGGAGGACGCGTGTCGGGTGGTGGCGGCCCGTGGTGGTCTGATGCAGGCCCTTCCGGCGGGTGGGGCGATGTTGGCGATCGCCGCGCCGCTTGCCGAGTTGGACCTGGGTGACATCGACGTCGCGGCGGTGAACGGCCCCCGCGCGGTCGTCGTGTCGGGGACGGAGGAGCAGATCGCCGCCCTGGAAGCGTCCCTGGAGGTGAAGACGCGTCGGTTGCGGGTGTCGCATGCGTTCCATTCGCACCTGATGGATCCGATGCTCGACCAGTACGGGCAGGTCGTCGACGGGGTGACCGCGAACCCGGCGGGCATTGCGCTGGTGTCGACCGCGACCGGTGACCTCGCCACCGATGCCGAGTTGGGTAGCGCCGGTTACTGGCAGGGTCAGGTGCGGGGGACCGTGCGGTTCGCCGACGCGGTCGCCGCCCTCGCGGCCCGTGGGGTCACCCGGTTCGTGGAGATCGGGCCGGACAGTGTGCTCACCGCGATGGTCGCCGACTGCGTCGACGACGCGGTGGCGATTGCGTTGCAGCGTCGCGACCGGGAGCAGGTGGCCGCGTACGCCACCGGGATGGCGCAGGCGTGGACCACCGGCGTCGACCTCGACTGGACGGCCATCCACCCCGCCGCCCGGCAGGTCGACCTGCCCACCTACGCCTTCCAACGCCAGCACTACTGGCTCTACGACCCGGCCCTCGTCGGCGCCGGCCTGCTCGCCGCCACCCACCCGCTGCTCGACGCCGCCGTGCCGCTGGCCAACACCGACGGCGTCGTCTTCACCGGCCGGTGGTCGCTGCACACCCACCCGTGGCTCGCCGACCACGCCGTCGGCGGAACCGTCGTGTTCCCCGGCACCGGCCTCGTCGAACTCGCCATCCACGCCGGTGACCAGGTCGGCGTCGGCCTGCTCGACGAGTTGACCCTGCACGCGCCGCTCGTCGTCCCCGCCGCCGGCAGCGTCGAGGTGCAGGTCGCCGTGGAGACGCCCGACCCGACCGGCCGCCGGGCCGTCCTGGTGCACTCCCGGGAACGCGACGACGTCCCGTGGACCCGGCACGCCACCGGCGTCCTCACCGCCGGGGACACCCCCGGCGTCGCCCTCACCGCGTGGCCCCCCGCCGACGCCGAGCCGCTGCCGCTGGCCGGTCTCTACGACGACCTCGCCACCGGCGGCCTCGACTACGGTCCCGTCTTCCAGGGCCTACGCCGTGCCTGGCGGGCCGGTGACGAACTCTTCGCCGAGGTCGACCTCCCCGACGGTACGGAGAGCGACGGCTACGGCCTGCACCCGGCCCTGTTCGACGCCGGCCTGCACGTCCTCACCCGCGCCGACGGCGACACCCCCCGGGGCCTGCCGTTCGCCTGGTCGGGGGTGACGCTGCACGCCACCGGCGCGACCAGCCTGCGGGTCCGGCTCACCCCGGCCGGCAGCGGGGTCCGGATCGCCGTCGCCGACGCGGTCGGCGCGCCCGTGGCCACCGTACGGTCGCTGGTGCTCCGCCCGGTGCAGGTCACCGCCGGCGCCGGCGTCGCCGACGCGCTCTTCGGCCTGGACTGGCAACCGGTCACCGTCACCCCGACCGCCACCACCTGGATCTGGCACCCCGACACCGTCGGTGCCACCCCGACCGGCTCGACCGACGGCGGCTCCGCCGACGCGGTGGTGCTGCGGGCCGGCGGCACCGCCGACGTGCACGCCGAGGTGCACCGGGTGCTCGCGGTCACCCAGCGCTGGCTGGCCGGGGACGACCCCGCGCCGCTTGTCGTCCTCACCCGCCACGCCGTCGGCGACGACGTGACCGACCTGGCCGGCGCGGCGGTCTGGGGGCTGCTGCGCTCCGCGCAGGCGGAGAACCCCGACCGCATCCTGCTCGTCGACGCCGACGCCGACCGGCCCGACGACGTCCTGCCGGCGGCCCTGGCGGCCGGCGACCCGCAGGTGTCGATCCGCGACGGCGTCGTCCGGGTGCCCCGGATCGTCCGCCGGACCCTCCCGGCGACCCCGTCGGACGCCCCGCTCTACGGCAGCGGCACGGTGCTGGTCACCGGCGCGACCGGTGCCCTCGGCGCGGCCGTGGCCCGGCACCTGGTGACGGCGCACGCCGTGCCGAGGCTGCTGCTGCTGTCGCGCAGCGGCACGGCCGCCGCCGGTGCCGACGACCTCGTCGCCGAGCTGACCGCCGCCGGCGCGCGGGTCGACCTGGTCGCCTGCGACGTGGCCGACCGGGACCAGCTGACCGCCGTCCTGGCCGACGTTCCGGACCTGTCGGCCGTGGTGCACACCGCAGGCGTGCTCGACGACGGCGTGGTGTCGTCGCTGACCCCGGAGCGGGTCTCGGCGGTGCTGCGGCCCAAGGTGGACGCGGCGTGGCTGCTCGACGAGCTGACCCGGGACCGGGACCTGTCGGCATTCGTGCTGTTCTCGTCGCTGTCCGGGGTGCTGGGCGCGCCGGGGCAGGGCAACTACGCGGCGGCGAACGCGTTCCTCGACGCGCTCGCCGCCACCCGTCGGGCCGCCGGGTTGCCGGCGGTGTCGTTGGCGTGGGGCCTGTGGGGCGGGGGCTCGGCGATGACCGACCGGCTCGCCGACGCCGACCGGGAGCGGATGTCCCGGGGCGGGGTGCTGCCGCTGACCACCGCCGACGGGCTGGCGCTGCTCGACACCGCCGTCGCCGGTGGGCCGGCCACCCTCGTTCCGGCCCGGCTCGACGTGCCGACGCTGCGTACGCTCGGCGACCGGCTGCCCCCGGTGTTCCGGGCCCTGACCGGGCCGACCCGGCGCACGGCCACCGCCGCCAGCGCCGTCGACCGGGCGGGCAGCGACTGGCTGGCCGGCCTGCCGGAGCAGGAGCGGGCCGGTGCCGTCCGGCACCTGGTGCACACCCACGTCGCCGCCGTGCTCGGCCTCGCCGGCCCGGACGCGGTCGAGGCGGACCGCACCTTCCAGAGCCTCGGCTTCGACTCGCTCACCGCCGTCGAGCTGCGCAACGCGCTCTCCACGGCGGCCGGCCTGCGGCTCCCGGCCACCCTGATCTTCGACTACCCGACGCCGGTGGCCCTCGCCGGGTTCCTGTACGGCGAGCTGAGCGGCGCGCTCGACGTGCCGCAGGAGCGACAGAGCGCCACCACGGTGTTCGGTGACGAGCCGGTGGCGATCGTCGGGATGGCCTGCCGCTACCCCGGCGGGGTGTCCTCCCCGGAGGACCTGTGGCGGCTCGTCGCCGACGGCGTCGACGCCATCGACGGTTTCCCCACCGACCGGGGCTGGGACCTGGCCCGGCTGTACGACCCGACCAGCACCCGCCCCGACACCAGCTACGCCGACCAGGGCGGGTTCCTGCCCGGCGCGGCCGGCTTCGATCCGGCCTTCTTCGGCATCTCGCCCCGCGAGGCCGTGCTGATGGACCCGCAGCAGCGGCAGCTGCTGGAGGTCTCCTGGGAGGCGTTCGAGCGGGCTGGCATCGACCCCTCCTCGGTACGCGGCTCCGCCACCGGTGTCTTCGCCGGTCTCATGTACCACGACTACGTGACCGGGCACAGCGCCGGCAGCGTCGTCTCCGGGCGGATCGCCTACACCCTCGGCCTCGAAGGCCCCGCCGTCACCGTGGACACCGCATGTTCGTCGTCGTTGGTGGCGATGCATCTGGCGGGTCAGGCGTTGCGGTCGGGTGAGTGTGATCTGGCGTTGGCCGGTGGGGTGACGGTGATGGCGACGCCGGAGACGTTTGTGGAGTTCTCGCGGCAGCGGGGGTTGGCGCCGGATGGTCGGTGCAAGCCGTTCGCGGCGGCGGCCGACGGGACGGGTTGGTCCGAGGGTGTCGGCGTGCTGGTGCTCGAACGCCTCTCCGACGCCCGTCGGCACGGACACACGATCCTCGGTCTCGTCCGGGGCTCGGCGGTCAACCAGGACGGCGCGTCGAACGGCCTCACCGCCCCCAACGGGCCGGCGCAGCAGCGGGTGATCCGGCAGGCCCTCGCCAACGCCCGGGTGTCGGCCGCCGAGGTCGATGTGGTGGAGGCGCACGGCACGGGCACGACGTTGGGTGATCCGATCGAGGCGCAGGCGATTCTGGCGACGTACGGTCGGGATCGGGAGCAGCCGCTCTGGTTGGGTTCGGTGAAGTCGAACCTGGGTCACACGCAGGCCGCAGCCGGTGTGGCGGGTGTGATGAAGATGGTGTTGGCGATGCGGCACGGGGTGGTTCCCCGTACGTTGCACGTGGACGCGCCGAGCCCGCACGTGGACTGGTCTTCCGGTGACGTACGGCTCGCCACCGAGGCCGTCGACTGGCCCGCCAACGGCCACCCCCGCCGGGCGGCGGTGTCGTCGTTCGGCATCAGCGGCACCAACGCCCACGTCATCGTCGAGGAGTACCCGCAGCCCGTCGCGGCACCCGAACCGACGCCGGCGCCGGCCGTGGTGCTCTGGCCGCTCGCCAGCCGCTCCACCACCGGCCTCACCGCCCAGGCCGGCCGCCTGCGTGACTTCCTGACCGACGAACGGCCGGTCGACGTCGGGCACTCGCTGGCCGTCGGTCGGGCGGCCCTGGACCACCGGGCGGTCGCCGTCGGTGGTACGGCCGCCGACCTGGCCGCTTCCCTGGAGGCCCTGACCTCGGGCAGCGGTCTGTCGGGTCGGATCACCAGCGGTCGTACGGCGGTGTTGTTCACCGGTCAGGGCGCGCAGCGCGTCGGGATGGGTCGTGAGCTGGCGGAAGCCTTCCCGGTGTTCGCGCAGGCATTGGATGAGGTGTGTGCCGCGTTCGCGCCGTTGCTCGACGGTGACCTGCGGGAGGTGATGTTCACCGATTCGGACGGTGTACTGGACCAGACGGGGTGGACGCAGCCGGCTCTGTTCGCGGTCGAGGTGGCCCTGTTCCGCCTGGCGGAGTCGTGGGGCCTCAAGCCCGATTTCGTCGCCGGGCACTCGATCGGTGAGCTGGCCGCCGCACACGTCGCGGGTGTCTGGTCCCTGGAGGACGCCTGCCGGGTCGTCGCAGCCCGGGGTGGTCTGATGCAGGCCCTTCCCGCCGGTGGCGCGATGCTGGCCATCGCCGCGCCGCTTGCCGAGCTGGACCTCGGTGACATCGACGTCGCGGCCGTCAACGGCCCCCGCGCGGTCGTCGTGTCGGGGACGGAGGAGCAGATCGCCGCCCTGGAAGCGTCCCTGGAGGTGAAGACGCGTCGGTTGCGGGTGTCGCACGCGTTCCACTCGCACCTGATGGACCCGATGCTCGACCAGTACGGGCAGGTCGTCGACGGGGTCACCGCCAGCCCGGCGGGCATCGCGCTGGTGTCGACCGCGACCGGTGACCTGGCCAGCGACGACGAACTCGGTTCGGTCGGTTACTGGCAGGGTCAGGTGCGGGGCACGGTCCGGTTCGCTGACGCGGTGGCTGCTCTCGCGGCGCGTGGGGTGACCCGGTTCGTGGAGATCGGGCCGGACAGTGTGCTCACCGCGATGGTCGCCGACTGCGTCGACGACGCGGTGGCGATTGCGTTGCAGCGTCGCGACCGGGAGCAGGTGGCCGCGTACGCCACCGGGATGGCGCAGGCGTGGATCAGCGGCGTCGACCTCGACTGGACGGCCGTCAACCCCGGTGGCCGGCCCGTCGACCTGCCCACCTACGCCTTCCAGCACCAGCACTACTGGATGCAGGACACCGGCGCGGACCGGGACGTCACCGCCGCCGGGCTGCTCGACGCCGGGCACCCGCTGCTGTCGGCAGTCACCACCCTGCCCGACACCGACGGGCTGATCGCCACCGGCCTGCTGTCCCGGCGTACCCACCCGTGGCTGGCCGAGCACACGCTGGGCGACACGATCGTGCTGCCCGGCACCGGACTCGTCGAACTCGCCGTCCGGGCCGGGGACCAGGTCGGCTGCGGCCGGCTGGCCGAACTCACCCTCCAGGCGCCACTGGTCGTCCCCGACGACGACGGCGTCCAGGTGCAGGTGGCCGTCGGCGCACCCGGCGAGGACGGCGGCCGGCCGGTCACCGTCTACTCCCGGCACCGGGACGCGCCGTGGACCCGGCACGCTACCGGCCTGCTCACCCTGCCCCCGGCCGCTGCACCGGCCGACCCGGCGAGCGCCTGGCCGCCGGCCGCCGCCACCCCCGTCGACGTCGACGGGATCTACGAGCGGATGGCCGACGCCGGACTGGTCTACGGCCCGGTCTTCCAGGGCCTGCGGACCGCCTGGCGGCACGGCGACGAGGTGTACGCCGAGGTGGCGCTCCCGGCCGACGTGCTCGACGCCGACCGGTTCCACCTGCACCCCGCCCTGTTCGACGCGGCCCTGCACGCCGTCGGGCTGAGCCGGGGCGAGGGCCGGCCCGGCGTCCCGTTCTCCTGGACCGGGGTCACCGTCCACGCCACCGGGGCGGACGCGCTGCGGGTCACCGTCACCCCCGCCGGCCCCGACGAGGTCGCCCTCACCCTCACCGACCACAGCGGCGCACCCGTCGCCCGGGTCGACTCGCTGGTGCTGCGGGAGATCGACACGTCCCAGCTCGCCGCCGCCCGCACCGGTCGGCAGGACCACCTCTACCGGGTCGACTGGACCCCGGTGCCGCTGCCCGCCACCCCGGCCACCGGCCGGTGGGCGCTGGTCGGCGTCGACGAGTTCAAGGTGGCCGCCGCGCTCGACACCGTCGGCCTGCTCGCCGAGACCCACCCCGACCTGGACGCCCTCACCGCCGCCCTGGACACGGGCGGGGCCGCGCCGGACGTGGTGCTGGTCGCCAGCGTCCAGCCCGACTCCCGGGACCTCGCCGCCGGTGCCCGGCACACCACCGGTCAGCTGCTCACCCTGCTGCAGGGCTGGCTCGCCGACGAGCGACTGGCGTCGTCCCGGCTGCTGGTGCTCACCCACGGCGCGCAGGGCACCCGGGTCACCGAACCGGCCGCCGCGGCGGTCTGGGGTCTGGTCCGGTCCGCCCAGTCGGAGAACCCGGGGCGGATCGTCCTGGTCGACCTCGACGACCACGACGGGTCGGCCCAGGCGCTCCCGGCGGTGCTGGCCGGCGGCGAACCGCAGCTCGTCGTCCGCGAGGGCGTCGCCCACGCCGCCCGGCTGGTGCCCGCCACCGCGCCCGACGACACCCCCGGCAGCGCCTTCACCGAGGGTGGGACCGTCCTGCTCACCGGGGCCGCCGGCACCCTCGGCGGGCTCGTCGCCCGGCACCTGGTCGACACGTACGGGGTGCGGCACCTGCTGCTGGCCAGCCGGCGCGGGCCGGACGCCCACGGAATGGCCGCGTTGCGCGACGACCTCACCGCCCGGGGAGCGGAGGTCACCGTGGCCGCCTGCGACCTGGCCGACCGGGACGCGGTAGCCGCGCTGCTCGCCGGGGTGCCCGCCGGGCACCCGCTGACCGGGGTGGTGCACGCCGCCGGGGTGCTCGACGACGGGATCATCCCGTCGCTGACCCGGGACCGCCTCGACGCGGTGCTGCGCCCCAAGGTCGACGCCGCCACCCACCTGCACGAGTTGACCCGCGACGCGGACCTCACCGCGTTCGTGCTGTTCTCCTCGGCGGCCGGCGTGCTCGGTGGCCCGGGGCAGGGCAACTACGCGGCGGCGAACGCCTTCCTCGACGCGCTGGCGGGCGCGCGGCAGGCCGCCGGGCTGCCCGCCCAGTCCCTGGCCTGGGGGCCGTGGGCAGGCGGCGGGATGGCCGACGACCTCGGCGGCACCGACCGGGCCCGGATGTCGCGGGGCGGGGTGCTGCCGATGTCCACCGCGGAGGGGCTGGCCCTGCTGGACGCGGCGCTGGCCCGTACCGAGGCGGTGCTCGTCCCGGTCAAGGCCGACCTGGGCACCCCGGCGGGCGGCGAGGTGCCGGCGATCCTGCGGGCCCTGGTCACCCCGACCCGGCGGGCCGCGTCGGCAACGAACCGGCCCGACCCGGCGGCGCTGCGGCGTACCCTCGGCGGGCTCGACGCCGACGGCCAGCAGGCGCTGCTGGCCGACCTGGTCCGCTCGCGCGCCGCGGCCGTGCTCGGCCACGGCGGTGCCGACGACCTCGACCCGGCGCTGCGCTTCGTCGAGCTGGGCTTCGACTCGCTCACCGCGATGGAGCTGCGCACCGCGCTCAACGAGGCGACCGGGCTGCGACTGGCCACCGGGGTGGTCTTCGACCACGGCAGCGTCGACGAACTCGCCGCGCTGCTGCGCACCGAGCTGGCCGCGCCACCGGCCGAGGAGCGGGCCGGCACGCCCGACGCCGCCGCCGACACGATGAGCGCGCTGTTCCGCACCGCCGTCAAGAGCGGCCGGGTGCAGCAGGGCCTGTCCCTGCTGTACGCGGTGGCCGACATCCGGCCCACCTTCGACGGGCCCGCCGACCTGCCGCAGGTCCCCGCCCCGCGCCGGCTCGCCCGGGGCGACCAGGGGCCGGCGATCATCTGCTTCCCGTCGCCGATGGCACTCGGCGGCGACCAGCAGTACGCCCGGTTCACCGCCGAGTTCGGCGGCACCCGGGACGTGTGGACCCTGCCGGTGCCCGGTTTCGGCCGGGACGAGAGCCTGCCCGCCTCCGCCGACGCGGCGGTACGGGTCTTCGCCGAGATGGTCCGCCCGATCGCCGAGCAGGGTCCGTACGTCATCGTCGGCTACTCCTCCGGCGGGCTGTTCGCCCACGCCACCGCCGGTGAGCTGGAGCGGCAGGGGCGCGGCCCGGCCGGGGTCGTGCTGCTGGACACCTACCTCACCACCGGCAGCACCACGGCGACGTTCTTCACCCACATGCTCGACTCGCTGCTGGACCGGGAGGCCACCTTCGGCGAGTTCAGCAGCGCCCGGCTGTCGGCGATGGGCCGCTACGTCCGGCTGTTGCAGAGCTGCCCGGTGGAGGAGATCGACACGCCGGTGCTCTTCGTCCGGCCGCAGGAGTCCATCGTGGCCGGCGGGGACGACGACGGGTGGCGGGCCACCTGGGAGACCCCGCACACGCTCCGGGAGGTGCCCGGCGACCACTTCACCATGATGGAGGGCCAGGTCGCCACGACCGCCGGGGTGGTACGGGACTGGATCGCGCAGTGACGACACCGGGAGTGGACGACATGACACTGGCACCGACCGCGAAGGGCACCGTCGAGTTCGGTGACCACCGGACCTGGTACCGGGTGACGGGCGAGCTGCACGACGGCAAGCCACCGCTGGTGGTGCTGCACGGCGGGCCCGGCAGCACCCACGACTACCTGCTCAACATGGCCGGGTTGAGCCGGTCCGGCTGGCCGGTGGTGCACTACGACCAGCTCGGCAACGGCGGCTCCACCCACCTGCGGGGCCGGGGCGCCGACTTCTGGACCGTCGAGCTGTTCCTCGCGGAACTCGACAACCTGCTGCGCCGCCTCGGCATCGCCGAGGAGTACGTGCTGTTCGGGCAGTCCTGGGGCGGGGTGCTGGCGGCGGCCCACGCGGCCGACCGGCCGGCCGGGTTGCGTGGCCTGGTGATCGCCAACGCGCCCGCGTCGTACCCGCTGTGGCTGCCGGAGCTGGACGTGCTGCGGGCCGCGCTGCCGCCCGGCGTGGACGCGACGCTGCGCCGGCACGAGGCCGCCGGCACCACCGGCAGCCCGGCGTACACGGCCGCGATGATGGTCTTCTACCAGCGGCACGTGTGTCGGCGTAAGCCGTTGCCGCCGGAGCTGATGGCCACCTTCATGGAGATCAACGGCGACCCGACCGTCTACCACGCGATGAACGGGCCGAGCGAGTTCCACATCACCGGTACGCTGCGCGACTACTCGCTGCTCGACCGGCTGCCGCAGATCGACACGCCGACCCTGGTGATCAGCGGCGAGTACGACGAGGTCACCCCCGCCGCCGTGCGCCCCTTCCACGATCTCGTCCCCGGCGCCCGCTGGGAGATCATCGAGGGGGCCAGCCACCTGCCCCACCTGGAGACCCCGGAGCGGTTCACCGAGCTCCTCACCCAGTTCCTCGACAAGCTCTGAACCCCGACCGTCCGGCCGGCCCGCTCAGGCGGGGCGGGCCGCCGGGGCGGGGTGGCGGGCGTCGTAGGCCGCCCGGTGGGCGTGTACGTCGTCCAGGTGCGTTTCGGCCCACGCCTTGAGGGCACGCATCGTCTCGTGCAGGGAGAAGCCGAGGTCGGTCAGCTCGTAGGTGACCGTGACCGGCACGGTCGCCGTCGCGGTACGGCTGACCAGGCCGTCGCGTTCCAGGGTGCGCAGCGTCTGGGTGAGCATCTTCTGGCTGACCCCGGCGAGCAGGCGGGACAGCTCCGAGTAGCGCATCGGCCGGGGGGTGCCGGCGCAGTCCGCGCCGAACCGGTGCGAGCCGTCGGTGCGCAGCGCGGCCAGCACCAGCGCGACCCACTTGTCGGAGATCCGGGCGAGCAGTTCGCGACTGGGACACTGCGCCACGAACGCGTCGTACGCCACCGCCGCCTCCGCCCGGCGCTCGGCCGCCGTCCTCGTGGTCATCGCCGTTCCTCCCGCAGTCGGTGCGCTACGCACTTCCAGGTGCCTACTTCCCGGCAGAAAGCTACCTCACCGATAGTGGTCGGGTACCACTCTGTCCACCACGAAAGGCCGAGGTAACACACATGCTCACCCGCTCTCTGCCCGGCGGCACCTGGACGCTGGGCGACCTGACCGTCACCCGGTTCGGCTACGGTGCCATGCAACTCGCCGGCCCCGGGGTGATGGGACCGCCCGCCGACCCCGACGCGGCGCTGGCCGTCCTGCGGGAGGTCGTCGCCCTCGGCATCACGCACATCGACACCAGTGACGCCTACGGGCCGCACGTGACCAACCGGCTGATCCGCCAGGCCCTGCACCCGTACCCCGAGGGGCTGCACCTGGTGACCAAGGTCGGTGCGACCCGGGACGCGCAGGGTGGCTGGCCCACCGCGCGGGAGCCGGAACAACTGCGCCGGGCCGTCGAGGAGAACCTGGAGAACCTCGGCGTCGAGGCCCTGGACCTGGTCAACCTCCGGCTCGGTGACGCCACGGGGCCCCGGGCCGGCTCCCTCGCCGAACCGCTCGAGGCGCTCGTCGCACTCCGGCGCAAGGGCCTGATCCGGCACCTCGGGTTGAGCAACGTGACGCCCGAGCAGGTCACCGAGGCACAGTCGATCGCCCCGATCGTGTGCGTGCAGAACCTCTACAACCTGGCGTACCGGCAGGACGACGCGCTGATCGACCGGCTCGCCGGGCAGGGGGTGGCCTACGTGCCGTACTTCCCGCTGGGCGGGTTCAGCCCGTTGCAGTCCGCGGCGCTGTCGGCCGTGGCCGCCCGCCGGGACGCCACGCCGATGGCCGTCGCCCTGGCCTGGCTGCTGCAGCGCTCACCCAACATCCTGCTCATCCCCGGCACCTCGTCGGTGGCGCACCTGCGGGAGAACGTCGCCGGGGCGGGGCTGACGCTCACCGCCGACGACCTCGCCGCGTTGGACGCGATCGGACGCTGAGGGCAGGACCGCGAAAAGTGCCCGTGACCAGATGCGGTCACGGGCACTTTTCGGAACGGGTGCCGCTCACACGGGAGCGGGCACGCCACGCATGTCGGTCAGCACGCTCCACAACGTCTGCGGGGTGGCGAACGTCTCCATCGACATCGCCTCGTCGACGAAGCGCACGTCGTACTCGCTCTCCAGGGTGGCCAGCAGTTCGACCATGGCGAGGGAGTCCAGGCCGGAGTCGCGCAGGCTGGTGCCGGCCAGCAGCGTCTCCTCGGGGTCGAGGAAGGGCAGGTGCTGGCGCAGGATGGCCTCGAACCGTTGATCCCACATGTCCGCGATTCCTTCCGGTGCAGGGTGAGAAGACGCTAACAACGCCCCACGGGGGCTGACGACCCGACAATCTCCCGGCCGCCGGCCCGCCCGGGTAAGGGGTCGTTAGGGGGGTCGATGCGGGTGGGGGCCGGCGGGGCCGCCGATACGCTCCGGCCATGAGTCGAGAGAACTTCGCGCGCACGCACGCCTCCGTGGAGACGCTGCACGAGTTCCTGTTGGCGGGCGCCCGGCTGACGCCCGACAAGCCGGCCGTCATCCAGGCCGTCGGCGGCGAGGTCGGCTCCATCTCGTACCGTCAGCTCGCCCAGCGGGTCGACGGCTACGCCGCCGCCCTCGACGAACTCGGCCTCGACATCGGCGACCGGGTGATCCTGGAGTCGGACACCTCCCCGACCGCCATCGCGGTCTTCCTGGCCTGCTCGTCGCTGGGCCTGACCTTCATCCCGGTCAGCCCGGAGACCCCGGCCCAGCGGCTCGCGCTGATCGCCGAGAGCACCACCGCCGCGCTGCACCTGCAACCCGTCGACGGCCGCCGCGAGGGCGTGCCCGCGCCGCTGGGCACCGCCCGGTTCGGCCCGGACGGCATCCAGGTCGAGCGGGCGCCCGCGCCGCGCACCCGGCACCGCCGGGAACTGGTGCCCACCGACCCGGCCTACATGATCTTCACGTCGGGCACCACCGGACGACCCAAGGGCGTGGTGATGAGCCACCGGGGCGTGCTCGCCTTCTTCCGGGGGATGCTGCGGCACGGCATCGTCTCCGCCGAGGACCGGGTCGCCACCACCTCGCCGTTGCAGTTCGACTTCTCGCTGCTCGACATCGGCCTGGCGCTGGGCAGCGGCGCGGCCGTGGTGCCGGTGCCCCGGTCGCTGCTGCGCTGGCCGCGCCGCTTCGTGCAGTTCCTCGCCGACAGCGGCGCCACCCAGGTCAACGGCGTGCCGTCGATCTGGCGGGGGGTGCTGCGGCACGAGTTCGCCGGGCTGGCCGCGCTCGGTGAGCAGATCCGTGGGGTGCTCTACTCCGGCGAGAACTTCCCCCTGCCCGAGATGCGCGAGCTGCAACGCGCCCTGCCGCACGCCCGGGTGGTCAACTGCTTCGGCAGCAGCGAGTCCATCGCCGCGTCCTTCACCGACGTGCCCAACCCGCTGCCCGACGACGTCGACCGGATCTCCATCGGCCACGCCCACCCGGGCGCGGAGATGCTGCTGATCGACGAGGACGGGCGGCCGGTCGACTCCCCGGGTGTCGTCGGGCAGATCCACCTGCGCAGCGCCGCCCTGTTCCACGGCTACTGGAACGACCCGGAGGCCACCGCCGCCGCGCTGGTTCCCGACCCGCTCAACCCGGCCACCGGGCAGGTCGTCTTCCGCACCGGCGACCTGGCCTACCGGGGCGAGGGTGGGGAGCTGTACTTCACCGGCCGGGCCGACTCCCTGGTCAAGGTGCGCGGCAACCGCGTCGAGCTGGGCGAGGTGGAGCGCCGGGTCCGGGAGTTCCCGGGCATCGCCGGGGCCGCCGCGCTGATGCTGCCCCAGGAGGGCAGGGACCCGGTGCTGGCCGCGTTCGTGGTGCTCGACGAGGGCGTCACCGGCGTCGAGGAGATGGAGCTGGGCGCGTTCTGCCTGGAGGCGCTGCCCGACTACATGGTGCCGCAGCAGGTCCGGGTGATCGACGAGCTGCCGGTCAACGCCAACGGCAAGATCGACAGGCGGGCCCTCGCCGAGCGCGCCGGACAGCCCGCGCAGCGCTGACCCGGCCCCTGACGGCCCCTGGCCGGTCCCTTCAGGAGGGGGACCGGCCAGGGGTTTTTCTCTGCGTCACCGCCAGGACAGCGACATGGCGGCATCCGAGTCCTCGGATGCCGCCATGTCGGCGTAACAGCGTCGATCGTCCGGGTCAGCCCTCGGCGGCCTCGCGGGCCAACCGGGCCCGGTCCACCTTGCGGTTGGAGTTCAACGGGAACTCCGGCACGTGCCGGTACGAGCGCGGCAGCATCCCCTTGGGCAGGATCTGCCGCAACTGCCGGGACAGTTCCGCCGGGGCCGTCGGCGCACCCGTGTAGAAGACCACCAGCTCGGTGCCGCCGGCCCCGGCACGGGCCACGGTCACCGCGTCCTCGATGCCGGGGCAGCCCCGCAGGGCGTGCTCGATCTCGGCCAGCTCCACCCGCCAGCCGTGCACCTGCACCTGCGAGTCGAGCCGGCCCAGGTAGATCAGTTCCTTGTTGTCCAACCGCCGGACCCGGTCCCCGGTGCGGTACCAGCGCCGGCCGTCGCGCAGCAGGAACCGGCCCTCGTCGTCGGCCGGGTCGAGGTAGCCGGGGGTGAGCTGCGGGCCGGTGATGCAGAGTTCCCCCTCCACCTCGCTGGCCGCGCCGTCGGCGTCGAGCAGCACCCCGTCGTGCCCGTCGTGCAGCGTCCCGATCGGAACCAGCCCGTTGACGCACAACCCCGGCGAGGTCTGCGGCGACCAGCGGTGCCCGGTGATGGTCACGGTCAGCTCGGTCGGGCCGTAGATGTTCTCCAACGTCGACCCGGGGGCCGAAGCCTGCCAGTCCACCGCGTCGGCCGCGTGCAGCGCCTCCCCGGCGAAGAAGCTCCACCGCAGCGACGGCATCGCCGCCGCAGCCAACCGGCCGGTCCGCCGGACCAGGGTGATCGCACTCGGGGTGGAGAACCACACGGTCAGACCCCGCTCGGCCACGAACGCCGGCACGTCCCGGTACGCCGCCGGCGGCACCGGGTGCACGCTCGCCCCCGCACCCCAGGCGCAGAACAGGTCGAACATCGCGCAGTCGAAGTTCAGGTCGAACGACTGGGAGAACCGGTCGTCCGGGCCGAAGTCGTACCGGTCGTCCAGGACCGAGAAGTAGTGCCGCAGGTTCCCGTGGGTGATCGGCACCCCCTTGGGCCGCCCCGTCGACCCGGAGGTGAACAGCACGTAGGCCACGTCGTCCGGGCCGGCGGGACGGGGTGCGGCCAGCGGCGTCGCCCCGACCACCGGCAGCCGTGGGCCGGTGCCGCTGCCGCGCGGGTCCACCACCGGCGCGAACACCGGCACCCCGGCGACCGCGTCGCCCATCTCCGCCCGGACCGCCAACCCGGCCTCGTCGAGCAGCAGGGTGGAGACCCCGCACGCGGTGAGCATCCCCGCCGTCCGGGTAGCCGGGAACTCCGGGTGCAGCGGTACGGCGG
The DNA here is from genome assembly GCF_049178955.1 of Micromonospora sp. WMMD730. Classification (NCBI taxonomy): domain Bacteria; kingdom Bacillati; phylum Actinomycetota; class Actinomycetes; order Micromonosporales; family Micromonosporaceae; genus Micromonospora; species Micromonospora sp. WMMD730. The sequence goes on along the minus strand of NZ_JBMHML010000002.1, from coordinate 5,091,545 downwards.
TCGCGCCGACGTACAGGGTGGCCAGCAGCCCCGCGTACGACTCCAGGGTCTTGCCGGCCAGGATGCCGACCACCCGGGGCGGACCGTCCGGCCCGGCGGCCAGCGCCCCCGCCCAGCGCAGCGCGGTGGCGTGCAGCTCCTCGTAGCTGACCGGCCCGGACGGCAGGTGCAGGGCGGTGGCCCGGGGTGCCGCGGCCAGCCCCTGGAGGAACCGGCCGTGCAGGGCGTAGTCGGTGTGCTGGGTCATCTCGTCCTCCGTGCTCTACCGGCGCTCAGGCGGCCACGGCGCGACGGATCGGCCGCATCGCCCGTCGCGGGTCCACGATGGTGGTCCGGAAGTTGCGGACGGTGGCGCCGACCCGGCCCCACAACCGGTCCGGCCCGCAGACGTGCACCGTCTGCACCCCGGACCGCTGGAACGTGGCGACCACCTCCGGCCAGCGCACCGGGGTGACGATCCCGTCGAGCAGCATCGTCCGGACACCGTCGGCGGTGGTGCGTACCGTGCCGTCCTGGTCGGCGACGACCGGGATCTGCGGGTCGGTGAAGCGCAGCGACCCGAACAGCTCCGCCTCCACCCGGTCGCGCAGCGGCCCGAACGCGGCGGCGTGCAGCGGCGGATCCATCACGTACAGCGGCAGCCCGCCGCCGGCCCGCAGCCGCTGCGCCAACCAGTCGGTGCGCCCCTCGTGCAGGGTCACCATCCAGAAGTCGGTGTCCACGTAGCAGGAGATCTCGTACCACTCGCCGGCCTCGTCCAGCTCGGCCAGGATCTCCCGCAGCCGCTCGGCCGGGGTCCGGACGAACGACATCGTCACCACGCCCCGCTGCTCGGCGGTGAAGTACTCCGTCTCGATCCGGGACAGCCGCGCCGTCATCCGGACCGCCTCGGCGAAGTCCAGCGCACCGCTGAACACGGCGGCGGCCTTGCCACCGAAGCTGGGCCCGGCGATCAGGTCCGGCCGCAGGTCCATGGTCCGTTCCGCCCACCGGGCCAACGCCACGCAGTTGACCAGGAAGGCCACCTGGGCGTACTCGGAATAGTCGCTGTCGCTGTCGCGGTAGCGGGCGAACAGGTCGTAGTCGAGGGCGTCGCTGGCGGTGGCGAGCAGCTCGCGGGCGTCCCGGTCGATGAGCATGAACTTCGCGACGTCGGCGAAGTCGCACGGACCCATCCCGGGAAAGACGATCGCGCTGGTCATCTGGGGCGTCCTTGTCGTCGGGGCAGACCGGCACCGGCGCGGTCGGCGGGGGAGTCGGGGCGGGTCACCGGGGGAGCTTGGCCAGGGCCTGCTCGATGCGGACCAACGCGTCGGCGACGTGCGGCACCGTCAGCGGGTCGGCGGCGGTCTGGGTCTGCCGCTGCTGCTCCGGGGTGTCGCCGTAGAGCATGCTGGTGGCGGCCCGGAACCGCAGCGCCTCCGGCCGGTCGCCGAAGTGGTGGCCGGACAGCACCGCCACGCCCAGCTCCTCCAGCAGGTAGTGCTGCAGGGTGGCGCCGTCGGTGATGCCCTGCTCGGCCAACGGCTCGCGCAGCGGCGCGAAGTCCGGGTAGACGTAGAACGCGCCGGTCGGCGGCCGGCAGGTGGCACCCGCCTCCACCATGATCCGGTGCACCGCGCCGGCCACCGCGCCGTGCAGCGCGGCGTCCTCGGTGAGCCGCTCACGGATCTCCGGCGGCTCGGCGAAGGCGTACCGGGCGACCGACTGCATCGGCCCGGCCAGGGTGGACCAGATCTCGCTGGCCACCGAGGCGACGTCGGCGCGGAGGCGTTCGCCCCACCCGCCGGCCGGGAACCGGGCCGCGCCGATCCGCCAGCCGCCGAGCGCCAGGTTCTTGCTGAGCCCGGTGAGCACCACGGTCCGCCGGGGTGCGACCTCGGCGGGGGAGAGCAGGTCCGTGCCCGGGGTGTGCAGGATGTCCCGGTAGATCTCGTCCGAGACGATCAGCAGGTCCTCCTCCTCGGCGATCGCGCACAGCTCGCGGACCAGGTCGTCCGGGGCGTGCGTGCCGGTCGGGTTGTCCGGCGAGGTGAGCACCAGGATGCGCGGGTCGTGACCGAGCACCCGGGCGGCGCGGACCGTCTCCCGCAGCGCCGCCGGGTCGGGCACCCCGCCGCACGACTCGGGGACCGGCACCCCCAGCGCGGTCCGGCCGGCGAGCCGGGCCTGCGGGGCGTAGGTGACCCAGCTCGGCGCGGCGAGCAGGGTGTCCCCGCCGACGACCAGTTGCAGGGCCATAAGCAGCGGCTTGCTGCCCGGCGCGATGATCACCTGGTCGGCCTCGGTGGGCAGCCGGCGGCGGGAGAAGTACCCGGCCACCGCGTCCAGGGTGGCGGGATCGCCGACCACCGGCCCGTAGGCGTTACGGTCGCCGCCCTCGGTCAGCGCCCGCAGCAGCGGCGGGAACACCGGCAGGCGGGACTCGCCGAAGCCCAGGTGCACGATGGACTCGCCCGCGGCGATGCGCTGCGCGACCAGCTGGTCGAGCGCGAGGTTGGGCGAAATCTTCCGGCCGGCCATCGCCAGCTCCCTTCGGGTCGGTGGGTCGTTCAGGCGGTGACGGCCGCGCCGGGGCGGGCCGCGCTGGGGCTGACCGCGGCGAGGATGTCCGCCGGGGCGCTCGGGTCGATCTCCAGGTCGCTCAGCCAGGCCGCGTCGGGCGACCAGCGGGCCCGGAACGGCCGGCCGACCAGCCGCCGGTCGCGGGCCTGGATCAGCCGGAGCTGGAAGAAGTCGCCGTCCGGGGTCCGCTCGACGCCGTCGACGAGGACCTTGCCGGGGGTGGCCGACATGACCGGTCCGCGCACCGTCCGGGCCAGCCCGGGCAGATCCTGGTACGCGGTACGGAAGATGTCGGCGGCCCGGGTCAGCGGCACCTGGAAGTAGTCCCGGGGACCGGTGTCCCGTTCGACGAACATGTAGTAGGGCACCGCGCCGACGGCCAGCTCCGCCCGCCACATCTCGCTCCAGGCGCGGGCGTCGTCGTTGACGTAGCGGATCAGCGGGGCCTGGCAGTAGACCACCGCCCCGGTCGACCTGATCCGGGCGATGGCCCGGGTGGCGACCTCGGTGGCCAGCTCCCGGGGGTGACTGAAGTGCGCCATCACCGCGACACTGCGCCCCGACGCGACCACCTGCTCGAACAGCCGCAGCAGGTCGTCGGCGTCGCTGTCGGAGACGAACCGGTACGGCCAGTAGGCGACCGCCTTGGTGCCGAACCGGATGGTGCGCACCGTGTCCACCGCCAGCAGCGGCTCCACGTGGCTGCGCAGCCGCTCCGTCGACATGATCATCGGGTCGCCGCCGGTGACCAGCACGTCGGTCACCGCCGGGTGCCGGTGCAGGTAGTTCACCAACTGCTCCGGGCCGGGCGCGGCGAACCGCAGGTCGGCGTCCCCGACGAACTGTGCCCACCGGAAGCAGTAGGTGCAGTACGCGTGGCAGGTCTGCCCCTGCTGCGGGAAGTACAGCACCGTCTCCCGGTACTTGTGCTGCATGCCCGGCAGTTCCTGACCGTCCAGGCTGGGCACGTTGTGCTGCTGCTGCCCGGACGGGTGCGGGTTGAGCCCCGCCCTGATCCGGGCCACCTCCCCGCGCAGCCCCTTACGGTCACCGGCGCGCAGCAGGTCGCCGACGATCCGCTCGTCGTCGGCGGCGAGCATGCCGCGCTGCGGGAACACCAGCCGGAAGATCGGGTCGTCCGGGATGCGGTCCCAGTCGATCAGGTGCGACAGGACGTACTCGTTGACCCGGAAGGGCAGCACCTGGGAAATGGTGCGGATCGCGTGCAGATTGTCGGCCGACAATCCGTACCGGCCGCCCAGCTCTTCGATGTGGTGCGGCCCGAAGGAGTGGAACCGCCCCGGATCGGCGGTCGTGGAAACGAGCAGGGACATCAACCATCCTCCATGGGGGGTTGCGCCCACCGACGTGGCGTGACTCAATCACCGGTGCGCGCCCGCGAGAATCGCTCGACGGTCAACAGCGCGTTGCCTCGCCCACACGCTAGTGGCGGCCCGTCCGCCCGGACCCCTAGCGGAACCCCAGAGCCGCCCCTTAGCGCAGCCGGTAGGGGGAGGCTAGGGGCGTCGCGGGGGTGTAGGTGGATTTCCTTTCCTGATTACGTATCCCTCGCCTGGTCCGGCCGGCGCCCGGCGTGTCGCCCGGATACGCCGTACCGCACCGAGCGGCCGTGCAGACACCGATGCCAGCGCCGGATCACGTGCGCCCGGTGCGACCCGAGGGAGTGCTCCGTGACGATCGATCAGGAGATCCGTAAATATCCGTTCAGCGAGGCGCCCGGGATCGACATCGACCCCGTCTACGGGCTGCTGCGCAGCACCGAGCCGCTGGCCCGGGTGCAACTGCCGTACGGCGAGGTGTCCTGGCTCGCCACCCGGTACGAGGACGTCAAGACCGTGCTGACCGACCCGCGGTTCAGCCGGGCCGCGGCGCAGGGCAAGGACCAGCCCCGCACCCGCGAGGAGATGACCTACGAGGGCATCATCGGCCTCGACCCGCCGGACCACACCCGGCTGCGCAAGCTCGCCGGCAAGGCGCTGACCGCCCGCCGGGTCAACGAGATGCGCGAGGGCGCCCAGCGCATCGCCAACGAGTACGTCGACGAGATGATCGCCAAGGGCTCCCCGGGTGACCTGGTCGAGCTGTTCGCCCTGCCGTACCCGATCACCGTCATCTGCGAGCTGCTCGGGGTGCCGTTCGAGGACCGGGCCCAGTTCCGGATCTGGACCGAGGGGCTGACCAGCACCAGCGAGCAGCTGATGGTCTACGCCGAGCAGCTCTTCGGCTACATGGGCAAGCTGGTCGCCCAGCGCCGCGAGCAGCCCACCGACGACCTGCTCGGCGCGCTGGTCAAGGCCCGCGACGAGGGCGACCGGCTGACCGAGCAGGAACTGCTCTCCATCGCCGGGGTCGGGCTGCTGCTCACCGGCGTCGAGACGGTCTCCACGCACATCCCCAACTTCGTCTACGCGCTGCTCACCCACCCGGAGCTGATGGCGCAGCTGCGCGCCGACCGGAGCCTGGTGCCGGCGGCCGTGGAGGAACTGCTGCGGATGATCCCGCTGAACCCGGCCGCCATGTTCCCCCGGTACGCGGTGGAGGACGTGGAGCTGAGCGGCATCACCGTGCGCGCCGGCGAGCCGGTGCTGGTCTCGCTGCCCGGGGCCAACCGGGACCCGGAGATCTTCGACAACCCGGAGACCTTCGACTTCACCCGCGAGCAGAACCCGCACGTCGCGTTCGGCCACGGCCCGCACCACTGCCTCGGCGCGCAGCTCGCCCGGATGGAGCTGCAGGTGGCCCTGCACACCATCCTGGACCGGTTCCCCGAGCTGAGCCTGGCCGACGGCGACGCGGGCGTGTCGTGGAAGTCCGGCCTGCTGGTCCGGGGCCCGAACAAGCTGCTGGTGGCCTGGTGACCGCTGTGGACACCCGGTGGACGGTCACCGTCGACCGGGACGCCTGCATCGGTACCGGGGTCTGTGCCGGCGCGGCCCCCCGCCAGATCGAGATCCGGGCCGGCAAGGCGTCCGCCCTGGCCCCGGAGACCGCACCCGACGAGGCGGTCATCGACGCCGCCGACATGTGCCCGATGTCCGCGATCACGGTCCGCGACGCCGCCTCCGGCGCGCTGCTCGCGCCCGAGGAGTAACACCGCCCCGACCGGTGAACCCACCGGTCGCCGCGAGGCCGCCGCGACCGGTCCCCCCTACCGGTCGCGGCGGCCTTGCCGTGATCGGGCGCCGAAAGCCGACACACCGAGCCGGGCGTCGAACCCGGAGACCTAGTGGAGCGTGCCATGAGCGAGTCCGTGAACCCCACCGGTGCCGAGCCCGACGCCTTGTCGGCACTGCGGCGGCGGCTGGAGGGCCGCACGGCCGACGAGCAGGACCGGGCGCTCACCGCGCTGGTCCGGGAGCAGGCCCGCGACGTGCTGCGGACCGTACTGCCGGACGGCCCGGACGCCGTCGAGCCCGGCCGGCCCTTCCGCGACCTGGGCTTCGACTCGCTCGCCGCGGTCGAGCTGCACCGCCGGCTCACCGCCGTGACCGGCCTGGACCTGCCGGTCACCCTGGTCTTCGACCACCCGACGCCGCAGGCGGTCGGGCGGCTGCTGCGGACCCTGCTCGGTGGGGACGCGGCACCCGCGCCGGTCGCCGCGCCGCTGCGCCGGCCCGCCGCCGACGACGAGCCGATCGCCGTGGTCGGCATCGGCTGCCGCTACCCGGGGCACAGCACCTCCGCCGACGACCTGTGGCGGCTGGTCTTCGAGGGCCGGCACGTGATCAGCGACTTCCCGACCGACCGGGGCTGGGACACCGACGGGCTCTACGACCCCGACCCGGGCAAGCCGGGCAAGACCTACGTGCGCCAGGGCGGTTTCCTGGAGGGCGCGGCCGAGTTCGACGCGGACTTCTTTGGCATCAGCCCGCGCGAGGCGATGACGATGGACCCGCAGCAGCGGCTGGTGCTGGAGACCGCCTGGGAGGCGCTGGAGGACGCCGGCATCGACTCGGCGTCGCTGCGCGGCAGCCAGACCGGTGTCTTCATCGGCGCCGAACCGCAGGAGTACGGCCCCCGCCTGCACGAGGCCCCGGAGGGCCTGGACGGCTACCTGCTCACCGGCAACGCGCCGAGCGTGGTGTCCGGCCGGCTCGCCTACACCTTCGGCTTCGAGGGCCCGACGCTGACCGTGGACACCGCCTGCTCGGGTTCGCTGGTCGCCCTGCACCTGGCCTGCCAGGCGGTGCAGCGTGGCGAGTGCACCACCGCGTTGGCCGGTGGCGTCGCGGTGATGGTGCACCCGGGCGCGTTCACCGCGTTCAGCCGGCAGCGCGGCCTCGCCCCGGACGGGCTGTGCAAGCCGTTCGCGGCGGCGGCCGACGGCACCGGCTGGGCCGAGGGGGTCGGCATCCTGGTGCTGGAGCGGCTCTCCGACGCCCGCCGCAACGGCCACCGGGTGCTCGGGGTGATCCGGGGCTCGGCGATCAACCAGGACGGCGCGTCCAACGGGTTGACCGCCCCGAACGGGCCGTCCCAGCAGCGGGTGATCATGTCCGCGCTGGCCTCGGCCGGCCTGGCCCCCGCCGACGTCGACCTGGTCGAGGCGCACGGCACCGGCACCCGCCTCGGCGACCCCATCGAGGCGCAGGCGATCATCGCCACCTACGGCCGGGAACGCCCCGCCGACCGGCCGCTGTGGCTCGGTTCGCTCAAGTCCAACATCGGCCACTCGCAGGCCGCCGCCGGCGTCGCCGGGGTGATCAAGGTGCTGATGGCGATGCGGCACCGGGTGCTGCCGCAGACCCTGCACGTCGACGCGCCCACCCCCAACGTGGACTGGTCCGCCGGCACCGTCGCGCTGCTCACCGAGGCCCGCCCGTGGGACGACGCGGGCCACCCGCGCCGGGCCGGGGTCTCCTCGTTCGGGGTCAGCGGCACCAACGCACACGTCATCGTCGAGGAGCCGCCGGCCGTCGACGACGAGGCCGTGCCCGCCGTGCCGCAGCTGCCCAGCGAGGTGCTACCGGTGGTGCTCTCCGCCCGGAGCGAGGCCGCGCTGCGCGACCAGGCCGCCGCGTTGCTCGCCGTCGTGGACACCGACGGGGACGCCCCGGAACTGCTCGACGTCGCGTACTCGCTGGCCACCACCCGGACCGCGCTGGAGCACCGGGCGGTGCTGGTGGCCCGGGACCGGGCCGCTGCGGTCGGGGACCTGGCCGCCCTCGCCGCCGGTGGGGACGTGCCCGGCGTGCACCTGGGCCAGGCCACCGGTGGTGGGCTCGGCTTCCTGTTCACCGGGCAGGGCAGCCAGCGGCTGGACGCCGGCCGGCAGCTGCACCGCAGCTACCCGGTCTACGCCGCCGCGTTCGACGACGCCTGCGGCTGGCTCGACCTGCAACTGGACGTGCCGCTGGCCGACGTGCTGTTCGCCGAGCCCGGCACCGCCGAGGCGGCCCTGCTCGACCAGACCGCCTACACCCAGTGTGCGCTGTTCGCGGTGGAGGTCGCCCAGTTCCGGCTGCTGGAGTCGTGGGGGATCCGGCCGGACCTGCTCGCCGGGCACTCGATCGGTGAGCTGGCCGCCGCCCACGTCGCCGGGGTGCTCTCCCTGGAGGACGCCGCCCTGCTGGTCGCCGCCCGGGGCCGGCTCATGCAGCAGCTTCCCGCCGAGGGCGCGATGATCTCGGTGCAGGCCACCGAGGAGCAGGTCCGTCCGCTGCTGGCCGGCCGCGAGGCGCAGGTGGGCCTGGCCGCGGTGAACGGCCCCGCCTCGGTGGTGGTCTCCGGCGACGAGGACGCCGTGCTGGAGGTGGTCGCCGCCCTCGCCGCCGCCGGGCACAAGACGAAGCGGCTGAAGGTCAGCCACGCCTTCCACTCGCCGCTGATGACGCCGATGCTCGCCGAGTTCGGCCGGCTGGCGCACGTGCTCACCTACCGTCCGCCGACCATCCCGGTCGTCTCCACGGTCACCGGCCGGCCGGTGCTCTCCGGTGAACTGTGCGACCCCGACTACTGGGTGCGGCACGTACGCGACAGCGTCCGGTTCGCCGACGCCGTCCGGGCGATGGCCGACGAGGGGGTCACCACCTTCCTCGAACTCGGCCCGGCCGGTGTGCTCTCCGCGATGGGTCCGGCCTGCCTCGACGACGACGCCGACGCGGTCTTCGCCCCGCTGCTGCGCGCCGACCACGACGAGGAGTCCGACGTCGTCGCCGCCGTCGCCCGCGCCCACGTGCGGGGGGTGCCGGTGGACTGGACGGCGTTCTTCGCCGCCCGTGGGGCCCGTCGGGTCGCGCTGCCCACGTACCCGTTCCAGCGTCGCCGGTTCTGGATGGAATCCGGCGGCGGCAGCGCCGACGCGACCGGCTTCGGTCAGCTCGCCGCCGGGCACCCGCTGGTCGGTGCGGTCGTCGGCCTGGCCGGCGGCGACGGCGTGGTGCTCACCGGTCGGGTGTCGCTGCGCAGCCACCCGTGGCTGGCCGACCACACCATCTCCGGGGTGGCGCTGCTGCCCGGCACCGCCTTCGTCGAGCTGGCCGTGCGGGCCGGCGACCAGGTCGGCTGCCCCACCGTCGAGGAGCTGACGCTGGAGGCCCCGCTGGCGCTCGACGAGCGCGGCGTCGCCCTCCAGGTGGTCGTCGGCGCCGCCGACCCGGCCGGCCGCTGCCCGGTGGCCGTCTACTCGCGGCCCGACGGGTCCGACCCGGACGACCAGCTCTGGACCCGGCACGTCAGCGGCTTCCTCACCCCGGAGGTCGCCGACGCCGGTCAGCCGCTCACCCAGTGGCCGCCGCGCGACGCCCGGCCGGTCGACCTGGCCGGCATCTACGCCGAGCTGGCCGACCAGGGCTACGGCTACGGCCCGGTCTTCCAGGGCCTCAAGGCCGTATGGCGACGCGGCCAGGAGGTGTACGCCGAGGTCGCGCTCCCCGCCGACAGCCGGGCCGAGGCGGCCCGCTTCGGCCTGCACCCGGCGGTGCTGGACGCCGCCCTGCACGCCATCGACGCGGCCCGTCGGGGCGAGCCCACCGACGACGAGGTGCGCATCCCGTTCGCCTGGAACGACGTCACCCTGCACGCCGCCGGTGCGGCCGAGGTGCGGGTGCGGATCGCCCCGGCCGCCGGGGACAGCGTGTCGGTGACCCTCGCCGACGCCACCGGCGCGCCGGTGGCCACGGTGCGCTCGTTCGTCTCCCGGCCGGTCTCCACCGCCCAGCTCACCGCCGCCCGGGGCGGCTACCACGAGCGGCTGTTCCGGCTGGAGTGGACGAAGCTGGGCCACCGGCCCGCCCCGGCGGGCACCCTTCGCTGGGTGGTGCTCGGCGACGAGCGGATCGGCACGGCCGCCCGGCACGCCGACCCGGCCGCGCTGGGCGCCGCGATCGACGCCGGCGCGACCGCCCCCGAGTTCGCGTTCGTCGGCGTCGGCGTCGGTGACGTCCGGGCCGCCACCGCCGACGCGTTGACGCTGCTGCAGCAGTGGCTGGTCGACGCGCGGCTGGCCGGCACCCGGCTGGTCTTCGTCAGCCGAGTCGACGATCTCGCCACCGAGGCGGTCTGGGGTCTGCTGCGCGCCGCGCAGACGGAGAACCCGGACCGGTTCGTCACCGTCCGGCTGGCCGACGCCCCCACGTCGCTGCTGGCCGCCGCCCTGGCCACCGGCGAACCGGAGCTGCGGGTACGTGACGGGGAGATCAGTGTGCCCCGGCTGGCCCGGGTCGCCACCACCCCCGACGGCAGCGACGACGCCGGTTGGCCGACCGACGGCACGGTGCTGGTCACCGGCGGCACCGGCGGGCTCGGCGCGCACGTCGCCCGGCACCTGGCCGGCCGGCACGGCGTACGCCACCTGCTGTTGACCAGTCGTCGTGGCCCGGCGGCGGCCGGTGTGGCGGAGCTGCGCGCGGAACTGGAAGCGGCGGGCGCGAGCGTCGAGGTGGCCGCCTGCGACGCGGCCGACGCCGACGCCCTGGCCGCGCTGCTCGCCGCCGTCCCGGCCGACCGGCCGTTGCGGGCGGTGGTGCACGCCGCCGGCATCGTCGACGACGGCACGATCGGCTCGCTCACCCCGCAGCGGCTCGACGCGGTGCTGCAGGCGAAGCTGGACGGCGCGGTCAACCTCGACCGGTTGACCCGCGACGCCGAACTGAGCGCGTTCGTGCTCTTCTCCTCCCTGGCGAGCCTGCTCGACTGCGCCGGGCAGGGCAACTACGCCGCCGCGAACGCCACCCTGAACGCGCTGGCCGCCACCCGCCGGGCGCAGGGCCGGCCCGCCGTCGCCCTCACCTGGGGTCTGTGGACCGGTGACAGCGGCATGGGCGGCCAGTTGGACGCCGCCGCGTTGCAGCGCATCGAGCGTTCCGGCATGCCCGGCCTCAGCCCGGCCGAGAACCTGGCCCTGCTCGACGCGGCGCTCGGCGTCGACGAGCCGGTGCTCGCCCCGATCCGGGTCGACCTGACCGCGCTGCGCAACCGGCCCGACGGGGTGCCGGCGCTGCTGCGCGGCCTGGTGCCGCTGCCGGCCCGGCGGGCCGCGCAGGCCGCCGGCCCGACGGACGCCGCGCAGGGGCTGGCCCGGCAGTTCGCCGGCCTCACCCCGGCCGAACGGGACCGGGTCACCCTCGACCTGGTCCGCGCGCACGTCGCCGCCGTGCTCGGCCACGACGGCGCGGAGGCGATCGAGCCCCGCCGCGCCTTCAACGAGCTGGGCTTCGACTCGCTGGCCGCGGTGGAGCTGCGTAACCGGCTCAACGCCGCCACCGGGCTGCGGCTGCCGGCGACCCTGGTCTTCGACTACCCGACGCCGGTGGCGCTCGCCGAGTTCGTGGTCTCCACCGTGCTCGGCACCGACGTGGACCCGGTGGTGCCGGAGCTGGCGTCGGCCTCGTTCACCCAGGAGCCGATCGCGATCGTGTCGATGAGCTGCCGCTTCCCCGGCGGGGTGAGCACCCCGGAGCAGCTGTGGGAGCTGCTGGAGGGCGGCGTCGACGCGGTCTCCCCGTTCCCCACCGACCGGGGCTGGGACCTGGCCGGCATGTACGACCCGGAGCCCGGCAAGCCCGGCAAGACGTACTCGATGGAGGGTGGTTTCCTCTACGACGCGGCCGACTTCGACGCGGACTTCTTCGGGATCAGCCCGCGTGAGGCGGTCGCGATGGACCCGCAGCAGCGGTTGCTGCTGGAAACCTCGTGGGAGGTGCTGGAGCGGGCCGGGATCGACCCGACCTCGCTCAAGGGCAGCCCGACCGGTGTCTTCGCCGGCGTCATGTACCACGACTACGCGCTGCGCCTGCACCAGGTGCCCGACGAGCTGGCCGGCTACCTGGGCAACGGCAGCCTGGCCAGCATCGTCTCCGGCCGGGTCGCCTACACCCTCGGCCTGGAGGGGCCGGCGGTGTCGATCGACACCGCCTGCTCGTCGTCGCTGGTGGCGATCCACCTGGCGGTGCAGGCGCTGCGGGCGGGGGAGTGCTCGCTCGCGTTGGCCGGTGGTGTCACCGTGATGTCCACCCCGGACACGTTCATCGACTTCAGCCGCCAGCGGGGCCTGGCCAAGGACGGCCGGTCCAAGTCGTTCGCCGCCGGGGCCGACGGCACCGGCTGGGGTGAGGGCGCCGGCATGCTGCTGCTGGAGCGGCTCTCCGACGCGCGGGCCAACGGCCACCAGGTGCTCGCGGTGATCCGGGGCTCGGCCACCAACCAGGACGGTGCGTCCAACGGCCTGACCGCCCCGAACGGTCCCTCGCAGCAGCGGGTGATCCGGCAGGCGCTGGCCTCGGCCGGTGGCATCCCGGCGACCGAGGTGGACGCCGTCGAGGCGCACGGCACCGGCACCGCCCTCGGCGACCCGATCGAGGCGCAGGCGCTGCTGGCCACGTACGGGCAGGGCCGCCCGGGTGAGCGTCCGCTCTGGCTCGGCTCGATCAAGTCGAACATCGGGCACACCCAGGGTGCGGCCGGTGTCGCGGGCGTGATCAAGATGGTGCTGGCGATGCGCAACGGGCTGCTGCCCCGCACCCTGCACGCCGACGAGCCGTCCCCGCAGATCGACTGGTCGGCCGGCGAGGTGCGGCTGCTCACCGAGGCGCAGCCGTGGCCGGCGCTGGACCGGCCGCGCCGGGCGGGCGTGTCGTCGTTCGGCATCAGCGGCACCAACGCCCACGTCATCGTCGAGGAGGCCCCGCCGGTCGAGCTGGAGGGCGAGATCGTCCCGCCGCCGGCCGTACTGCCGTGGGTGCTGTCGGCCAAGACCGAGGAGGCGCTGCGCGCCCAGGCCGCCCAGCTGCGGGCCGCCGTCGCCGCCGCCACCACCGACCCGGGTGACCTCGCGTACGCGCTGGCCAAGGGGCGGGCGGCGCTGGACCGGCGGGCCGTCGTCGTCGGTGACGTCAGCGACTTCCTGACCGGCGCGGACGCCCTGGTCGCCGGGGCCGCGGTGCCGACGCCGTTGCAGGGCGGCTCCGGGGTGGTGTTCGTGTTCCCGGGGCAGGGTTCGCAGTGGGTGGGGATGGCGGTGGAGTTGTTGGATTCGTCTCCGGTGTTTGCGGAGCGGGTCGGTGAGTGTGGGGTGGCGTTGTCGGAGTTTGTGGATTGGCGGTTGGTTGAGGTTTTGCGGGGTGTGGAGGGTGCTCCGTCGTTGGAGCGGGTTGATGTGGTGCAGCCGGTGTTGTGGGCGGTGATGGTGTCGTTGGCGGGGTTGTGGCGGTCGTTTGGGGTGGTGCCGGATGCGGTGATTGGGCATTCGCAGGGTGAGATTGCGGCGGCGGTGGTGGCGGGTGGTTTGTCGTTGCGGGATGGGGCGTTGGTGGTGGCGTTGCGGAGTTTGGCGATTGCGGAGGTGTTGGCGGGTCGGGGTGCGATGGCCTCCATCGGCCTGCCCGCCGAGCGGGTCCGCGAGCGCCTCGACGCCTACGACGGCCGGGTGTCCATCGCCACGGTCAACGGGGTGTCGTCGGTGGTGGTCTCCGGTGACCCGGACGCCGTCGACGACCTCGTCGCCGCCCTCAGCGCCGAGGAGGTGCGGGCCAAGCGGGTGAACGTGGACTACGCGTCGCACTCGGCGCAGGTGGAGCTGATCGAGCAGCGGCTGCGCGCCGACCTCGCCGAGGTGTCGCCCCGGTCGTCGACCGTGCCGTTCTACTCCACGGTGACCGCCGGGGTGCTGGACACCACCGGCCTGGACGCCGGCTACTGGTACACCAACCTGCGGCAGACCGTCCGGTTCGAGGAGACCACCCGGGTGCTGCTCCGGGCGGGGATGCGGGTGTTCCTGGAGTGCAGCGCGCACCCGGTGCTGACCATGGGTGTCGAGGAGACCGCCGCCGACGCGGGGGTCGAGGTGGCCGCCGTCGGGTCGCTGCGCCGGGGCGAGGGCGGGCTGCACCGCTGGCTCACCTCGCTGGGTGAGGCGTTCGTCCGTGGGGTGCCGGTGGACTGGTCGTCGGCGTTGCCGGCGCGTCCGCGCGGGGAGGTGCCGCTGCCGACGTACCCGTTCCAGCGCCGCCGCTACTGGATCGACGCGACCAGCGGCACGACCGACGTGGCGTCGGTGGGCCTCGGCGCGGCCGGCCACCCGCTGTGGGGGGCGTCGGTGGCGATGGCCGAGTCGGGCGAGGTGCTGTTCACCGCCCGGATCTCGCTGGACACCCACCCGTGGCTGGCCGACCACGCCGTCAACGGCACCGTCCTGCTGCCCGGTGCGGCCTTCGTCGAGATGGTGCTGCACGCCGGTGACCACGTCGGCCTCGGCCACCTGGAGGAGCTGACCCTGCACGCCCCGCTGCTGCTCGCCGAGCGCGCGGCCGTGCAGGTGCAGCTGCTGATGACCGCCGCCGACGAGTCGACCCGGCGGACCGTCAGCGTCCACTCCCGGGCCGAGCACGCCGAGGCGGAACAGCCGTGGACCCGGCACGCCACCGCCGTGCTCACCGACACCCCGGCCGCCGCCGGCTTCGACCTGTCGGCGTGGCCGCCGTCGGGTGCGGTGCCGGTGGCGACGGCGGGGTTGTATGACGAGTTGGTGGTGCAGGGGTACGAGTATGGTCCGGTGTTCCAGGGGGTGCAGGCTGCTTGGCGGGTTGGTGAGGTGGTGTTTGCTGAGGTTGCGCTTCCGGAGGAGGCGCATGGGGAGGCGTCGCGGTTCGGGGTGCATCCGGCGTTGTTGGATGCGGCGTTGCAGGTGGTGGGGATCGGTGAGCCGGTGCCGGTGGGTCGTCCGCCGTATCTGCCGTTCGCCTGGACGGATGTGACGCTGCACGCCACGGGCGCGACCGCCCTGCGGGTGCGGGTCACCCCGACCGGCCCGGAGGCGGTCACCCTGCACCTGGCCGACCCGACCGGTGCGCCGGTCGCCGAGATCGGTTCCCTGGTGTCCCGGCCGGTGCAGCTCGCCACCGCCACCACCGAGGGCAACCTCTACCGGGTCGACTGGACCACCGTCGCGGTGCCCGCCACCCCGACGACGCCCTCCTGGGCCCACCTGGCGGATCTCGCCGACGACGTGCCGGAGCTGGTCCTCGCCCGTCTCACGGGCGACGAACCGGTCGCCGACGTCGAGGTGGCCGCGCGGGCCGCGGTGGGTGCGGCGCTCGCGCTGCTGCAGCGCTGGCTGGCCGACCCCCGGTTGGCCGAGTCCCGGCTGGTGGTGCTCACCAGCGGCGCGGCCGACCAGGTGACCGACCTGGTGCACGCCCCGGTGTGGGGCCTGGTCCGGGCCGCCCAGGTCGAGAACCCGGGCCAGTTCGTGCTGGTGGACGCCGATCCGGAGACTCCGGTGGAGGAGATCCTGGCGGCGGTGGGCACCGGTGAGCCGGAGTTGTCGGTGCGCGACGGTCAGGTGCGGGTGCCGCGCCTGGCCCGCGCCGCCGCCGGGGAGCCGGTGTGGCGGGCCGACGGTGCGGTGCTGGTGACCGGCGGCACCGGTGTGCTGGGCGGGTTGGTGGCCCGGCACCTGGTGGAGGTGCACGGGGTGCGGGATCTGGTGTTGACCTCGCGGCGTGGGTTGACCGCGCCGGGTGCGGTGGAGTTGCGGGACGAGTTGACGGCGTTGGGTGCCTCCGTGGAGGTGGTGGCGGCCGACCTGGCCGACCGGGACGCGGTCGCCACCCTGCTGGACGGCATCCCGGCGTTGACCGCCGTCGTGCACACCACCGGCGCGTTGGACGACGGCACCGTCGCCGCGTTCACCGACGCGCAGCTCGACACCGTGTGGCGGGCCAAGGCCACCCCGGCCTGGCACCTGCACGACCTCACCCGCGACCGTGAGCTGTCCGCGTTCGTGCTGTTCTCCTCGGCCGCCGGCGTGGTCGACGGCTCCGGGCAGGGCAACTACGCCGCCGCGAACGTCTTCGTCGACGCCCTGGCCGCGCACCGGCGGGCGCTGGGCCTGCCGGCCACGTCGCTGGCGTGGGGTTTCTGGGAGCAGCGCAGTGGGATGACCGCGCACCTCGGCGAGGCCGACGTGGCCCGGATGGCCCGCTCCGGCGTGCTCGGCATCGGCACCGACCAGGGCCTCGCCCTGCTCGACGCGGCCGTGGCCACCGACGAGCCGCTGCTGGTCCCGGTCCGGCTGGACACCGCCGCGCTGCGCGCGCAGGGCCAGCAGCTCCCGGCCCTGTTCCGGGGCCTGGTCCGGCTCCCGGCCCGGCGGGCCGCCGGTGCGACCGCGACCCCGGTCGGCGGGTCGGCACTGCACCGGCAACTGCTCGGCCTCGCCGACGCCGACCAGCGGCGACTGCTGCTCGACCTGGTCCGGGGCAACGTCGCCGGGGTGCTCGGCCACGAGAGCCCGGCCACCGTCGAGCCGTCCCGGGCGTTCCGGGAACTCGGCTTCGACTCGCTGGCCGCCGTCGAGCTGCGCAACAAGCTCAACACCGCCACCGGGCTGCGGCTGCCGGCGACCCTGGTCTTCGACTACCCCAACCCGACCGCGCTCGCCGACTACCTGCACACCAGGATCCTCGGTGCGGCCACCCCGCAGGCCCCGACCGTGGCCACCCCCGTCGCCGACGACGAACCCGTCGCCATCGTGGCGATGAGCTGCCGCTTCCCCGGCGGGGTCCGCACCCCCGAGGACCTGTGGCGACTGCTCGCCGACGGCACCGACGCGATCACCCCGTTCCCCACCGACCGGGGCTGGGACCTCGCCGGCATGTACGACCCGGAGCCCGGCCGGACCGGCAAGACGTACGCCATGGAGGGTGGTTTCCTCTACGACGCGGCCGACTTCGACCCCGACTTCTTCGGGATCAGCCCGCGTGAGGCGGTCGCGATGGACCCGCAGCAGCGGTTGCTGCTGGAAACCTCGTGGGAGGCCCTGGAGCGGGCCGGCATCGACCCGAACTCGCTGCGCGGCAGCCTCACCGGTGTCTTCGCCGGGGTCATGTACCACGACTACGCCAGCCGGCTGCCCGAGGTGCCCGAGGAGTTGGCGGGCTACCTGGGTAACGGCAGCATGGCCAGCGTCGCGTCCGGGCGGATCGCCTACACCCTCGGCCTGGAGGGGCCGGCGGTGTCGATCGACACCGCCTGCTCGTCGTCGCTGGTGGCGATCCACCTGGCCGTGCAGGCGCTGCGCTCCGGCGAGTGCTCGCTCGCCCTGGCCGGTGGTGTCACCGTGATGTCCACCCCGGACACGTTCATCGAGTTCAGCCTCCAGCGGGGCCTGGCCGCCGACCACCGGTGCAAGTCCTTCGCGGCCGGCGCGGACGGCACGGCGATGTCCGAGGGCGTCGGCATGCTGCTGCTGGAGCGGCTCTCCGACGCCGAACGCCACGGCCACCACGTCCTCGCGGTGGTGCGCGGTTCGGCGATCAACCAGGACGGCGCGTCCAACGGCCTGACCGCCCCGAACGGTCCCTCGCAGCAGCGGGTGATCCGGCAGGCCCTGGCGGCGGCCGGTGGCATCCCGGCCACCGAGGTGGACGCCGTCGAGGCGCACGGCACCGGCACCACCCTCGGCGACCCGATCGAGGCGCAGGCACTGCTGGCCACCTACGGGCAGGAACGGCCCGGGGACCGGCCGCTGTGGCTCGGCTCGGTGAAGTCGAACATCGGGCACACCCAGGGTGCGGCAGGTGTCGCGGGTGTGATCAAGATGGTGTTGGCGATGCGCAACGGGCTGCTGCCCCGCACCCTGCACGTGGACGAGCCCACCCCGCAGGTGGACTGGTCGGCCGGGGCGGTGCGGCTGCTCACCGAGACGCAGCCGTGGCCGGCACTGGAGCGGCCCCGCCGCGCCGGTGTCTCCTCGTTCGGCATCAGCGGCACCAACGCGCACGTCATCCTCGAACAGGCGCCCCCGGCCGAGGAACCGCCGGTCGACGTCCCCGAGCCGGAGCTGCTGCCCTGGGTGCTGTCGGCCCGCACCGACCAGGCCCTGCGGGAGCAGGCCGCCCGGGTGGCCGACGTCGCGGGCGACGGGTCCGTCAGGGCCGGTGACCTCGCGTACGCCCTGGCGACCGGTCGGGCGCTGCTCGACCGGCGCACGGTGATCGTCGGCGACCGGAGCGACTTCGTCGCCGGGGCGCGGGCGTTCGCCGGGAACGGCACCGCCCCCGGTGTGCTCCAGGGCGGCACGGTCTTCGTGTTCCCGGGGCAGGGTTCGCAGTGGGTGGGGATGGCGGTGGAGTTGTTGGATTCGTCTCCGGTGTTTGCGGAGCGGGTTGGTGAGTGTGGGGTGGCGTTGTCGGAGTTTGTGGATTGGCGGTTGGTTGAGGTTTTGCGGGGTGTGGAGGGTGCTCCGTCGTTGGAGCGGGTTGATGTGGTGCAGCCGGTGTTGTGGGCGGTGATGGTGTCGTTGGCGGGGTTGTGGCGGTCGTTTGGGGTGGTGCCGGATGCGGTGATTGGGCATTCGCAGGGTGAGATTGCGGCGGCGGTGGTGGCGGGTGGTTTGTCGTTGCGGGATGGGGCGTTGGTGGTGGCGTTGCGGAGTTTGGCGATTGCGGAGGTGTTGGCGGGTCGGGGTGCGATGGCCTCCATCGGCCTGCCCGAGCGGGCGGCGGCCGAACGGCTGACCGGCTACGCCGACCGCATCTCGATCGCCACCGTCAACGGCACCTCCTCCGTCGTCGTCTCCGGTGACCCGGACGCCGTCGACGACCTGGTCGCGACGCTGACCGCCGAGGGGCTGCGGGCCAAGCGGGTGAACGTGGACTACGCGTCGCACTCGGCCCAGGTGGAGCTGATCGAGCAGCGGCTACGGGCCGACCTCGCCGAGGTCAGCCCGCGCGCCGCCACGGTCCCGTTCTACTCGACCGTCACCGGCCGGGTGCTCGACACCACCGGCCTGGACGCCGGCTACTGGTACACCAACCTGCGGCAGACCGTCCGCTTCGAGGAGACCACCCGCGCCCTGCTCGACGCCGGGATGCGGGTGTTCCTGGAGTGCAGCGCGCACCCGGTGCTGACCATGGGCGTGGAGGAGACCGCCGCCGACGCGGGGGTCGAGGTGGCCGCCGTCGGGTCGCTGCGCCGGGGCGAGGGCGGGCTGCACCGCTGGCTCACCTCGCTCGGTGAGGCGTTCGCCCGGGGCGTCACCGTCGACTGGTCGCCGGTGCTGCCGGCCCGGCCCCGGGGCGAGGTGCCGCTGCCGACGTACCCGTTCCAGCGCCGCCGCTACTGGCTGAACGCCACCGGTGGCAGCGCCGACCTCACCTCCGCCGGTCTCGGCTCCGCCGGGCACCCGCTGTGGGGGGCCGCCGTCACCATGGCCGAATCCGGTGAGGTGCTGTTCACCGGCCGGATCTCGCTGGACAACCACCCCTGGCTGGCCGACCACGCCGTCAACGGCACCGTCCTGCTGCCCGGCACGGGATTCGTCGAACTCGTCCTGCACGCCGGGGACGACGTCGGCCTCGGTCACCTCGACGAGCTGACCCTGCACGCCCCGCTGATCCTGCCCGAGCAGGGTGCCGTACAGGTGCAGTTGCTGCTCGCCGCCGCCGACGACACCGGCCGCCGGACGGTCACCGTGCACTCCCGGCCGGAACACACCGGCAGTTGGGTCCGGCACGCCACCGGCGTGCTCTCCGCCGACGTCACCGACCCCGGCTTCGACCTGCGGGTCTGGCCGCCGTCGGGTGCGGTGCCGGTGCCGACGGCGGGGTTGTATGACGAGTTGGTGGTGCAGGGGTACGAGTATGGTCCGGTGTTCCAGGGGGTGCAGGCTGCCTGGCGGGTTGGTGAGGTGGTGTTTGCTGAGGTTGCGCTTCCGGAGGAGGCGCATGGGGAGGCGTCGCGGTTCGGGGTGCATCCGGCGTTGTTGGATGCGGCGTTGCAGGTGGTGGGGATCGGTGAGCCGGTGCCGGTGGGTCGTCCGCCGTATCTGCCGTTCGCCTGGACGGATGTGACGCTGCACGCCACGGGCGCGACCGCCCTGCGGGTGAAGGTCACCGCCAGCGGGCCGGAGTCCGCCACCCTGCACCTGGCCGACCCGGACGGCGAACCGGTCGCCGTGGTCGGCGCGCTGGTGTCCCGCCCGGTGCAGCTCACCGCCGCCGCCCCGACCGACGGGGACCTCTACCGCGTCGACTGGGTGAGCGTGCCCACCGGCACCGCGGCCGAGTCGTGGGGCTACCTGGAGGGTCTCGGCCTCGGCGTGCCCGACGTCGTGCTCGCCCCGCTCACCCCGCCCGCCGCCGACCTCGACCCGGCCACCGCCGCCCGGACGGCGGTGGGGGAGACCCTCACCCTGCTCCAGTCCTGGCTGGCCGACCCGACCCAGGCCGCCGCCCGGCTGGTCGTGATCACCAACGGTGCCGTCGACGGCGGCACCGACCTGGCCCACGCCCCGATCTGGGGCCTGGTCCGGGCCGCGCAGGCGGAGAATCCCGGCCAGTTCGTGCTGGTGGACGCCGATCCGGAGACTCCGGTGGAGGAGATCCTGGCGGCGGTGGGCACCGGTGAGCCGGAGTTGTCGCTGCGCGACGGTCAGGTGCGGGTGCCGCGCCTGGCCCGCGCGACCACCACCGGTGGAGCGTGGCGGGCCGACGGCACCGTCCTGGTCACCGGCGGCACCGGTGTGCTGGGTGCGCTCGTCGCCCGGCACCTGGTGGAGGTGCACGGGGTGCGGGACCTGGTCCTGACCTCGCGGCGCGGGCTGACCGCGCCGGGCGCGGCGGAGCTGCGGGACGAGTTGACCGGCCTCGGGGCCACCGTCGAGGTGGTGGCGGCCGACCTGGCCGACCGGGACGCCGTCGCCACCCTGCTCGACGGCATCCCGGCGTTGACCGCCGTCGTGCACACCACCGGGGTTCTCGACGACGGCCTGCTGACCGCCCTGACCCAGGAACAGCTCGACACCGTGTGGCGGGCCAAGGCCGACCCGGCCTGGCACCTGCACGAGCTGACCCGCGACCGTGAGCTGTCGGCGTTCGTGCTGTTCTCCTCCGCCGCCGGGGTCCTCGACGGGGCGGGGCAGGCCAACTACGCCGCCGCGAACGTCTTCGTCGACGCCCTGGCCGCGCACCGGCGGGCGCTGGGCCTGCCGGCCACGTCGCTGGCGTGGGGTTTCTGGGAGCAGCGCAGTGGGATGACCGCGCACCTGGGCGAGGCCGACGTGGCCCGGATGGCCCGCTCCGGCGTGCTGCCACTGGACTCCGATCGGGGTCTGGCCCTGCTGGACGCGGCGGTCGCCGACGACGAGCCGCTGCTGGTGCCGGTCCGGTTGGACACCGCCGCGCTGCGCGCGCAGGGCCAGCAGCTCCCGGCCCTGTTCCGGGGCCTGGTCCGGCTCCCGGCCCGGCGGGCGGCGGGTGGTCCGGCCACCCCGGTCACCGGCTCCGGCCTGCACCGGCAGCTCGTCACCCTCGACGCGGACGACCAGCACCGGCTGCTGCTCGACCTGGTCCGGGCCAACGTCGCGGCCGTCCTCGGCCACGACAGCGGCACCGCCGTCGAGCCGGCGCGGGCGTTCAAGGAACTCGGTTTCGACTCGCTGGCCGCCGTCGAGCTGCGCAACAGGCTCAACACGGCCACCGGGCTGCGGCTGCCGGCGACCCTGGTGTTCGACTACCCGAACCCGACCGCGCTGGCCGGGTACCTGCACGGCGCGATCCTCGGCGGACCGGCGCCGGCGCAGCCGACCACGGTGGTCCGGCCGGTGGTCGACGAACCCGTCGCCATCGTCGCGATGAGCTGCCGCTTCCCCGGCGGGGTCCGCACCCCCGAGGACTTGTGGCAACTCCTGGTCGACGGCGCGGACGCCATCTCGCCGTTCCCCACCGACCGGGGCTGGGACCTCGACCACCTCTACGACCCGGAGCCCGGCAAGCCCGGCCGGACGTACTCGCTGGAGGGTGGTTTCCTCTACGACGCGGCCGACTTCGACCCGGACTTCTTCGGCATCGGCCCGCGTGAGGCGGTCGCGATGGACCCGCAGCAGCGGCTGCTGCTGGAGACGTCGTGGGAGGTGCTGGAGCGGGCCGGGATCGACCCGACCTCGCTCAAGGGCAGCCCGACCGGGGTGTTCACCGGCGTGATGTACCACGACTACGGCAGCCGGCTGTCCGAGGTGCCCGAGGAGTTGGCGGGTTACCTGGGTAACGGCAGCATGGCCAGCGTCGCGTCCGGGCGGATCTCGTACACCCTGGGCCTGGAGGGGCCGGCGGTCAGCGTCGACACCGCGTGCTCGTCGTCGCTGGTGGCGATCCACCTGGCCGTGCAGGCGCTGCGCTCCGGTGAGTGTTCGCTCGCGCTGGCCGGCGGGGTCACGGTGATGTCCAAGCCGGACACCTTCCTGGACTTCAGCCTCCAGCGGGGGCTGGCCTCCGACGGCCGGTGCAAGTCCTTCTCCGCCGACGCCGACGGCACCGGCATGTCCGAGGGCGCCGGCATGCTGCTGCTGGAGCGGCTCTCCGACGCCGAACGCCACGGCCACCACGTCCTCGCGGTGGTGCGCGGTTCGGCGATCAACCAGGACGGCGCGTCCAACGGGCTGACCGCCCCCAACGGCCCCGCTCAGCAGCGGGTCATCCGGCAGGCGCTGGCCGCCGCCGACGTCCGCCCCGACGAGGTCGACCTGGTCGAGGCGCACGGCACCGGCACCACCCTCGGCGACCCGATCGAGGCGCAGGCGGTCCTCGCCACCTACGGTCAGGACCGTCCGCAGGACCGGCCGCTGTGGCTCGGCTCGATCAAGTCGAACATCGGCCACACCCAGGGCGCGGCCGGCGTCGCGGGCGTGATCAAGATGGTGCTGGCGATGCGCAACGGGCTGCTGCCCCGCACCCTGCACGCCGACCAGCCGTCGCCGCAGGTGGACTGGTCGGCCGGGGCGGTCCGGCTGCTCACCGAGGCGCAGCAGTGGCCGGCACTGGAGCGGCCCCGCCGCGCCGGTGTCTCCTCGTTCGGCATCAGCGGCACCAACGCGCACGTCATCATCGAGCAGGCGCCGGCGGTCGAGGCGACGCCGGCCGACGGGGACGCCCCGGCCACCCCGCCGGTGCTGCCCTGGCTGCTCTCCGCCCGCTCGGCGGAGGCGCTGCGCGCCCAGGCCGGGCTGGTCGCCGACACCGGGGCCACCCTGGACGTGGCGTACTCGCTGGCCACCACCCGGGCGGTGCTGGAACGTCGGGCCGTGGTGGTCGCCCCGGCCGGGGACGACGCGGTCCGCGCCCTGCGCGCCGCCGCCGGGGGCACCGACCCCGCCGAGTGGGTGCAGGGGACGCCGTCGGCCGGCAAGCTCGCCATGCTCTTCACCGGCCAGGGCGCGCAACGCCTCGGCATGGGCCGTGAGCTGGCCGCGGCGTACCCGGCCTTCGCGGCGGCGTTCGCCGAGGTGTGCGCCCACCTGGACGCGCAGCTCGACCGGCCGCTGCGGGAGGTGCTCTACACCGAACCCGACGTCGCCGACGCCGCGCTGCTCGACCAGACGGTCTACAGCCAGAGCGCGCTGTTCGCCATCGAGGTGGCGCTGTACCGGCTGCTCGAATCGTGGGGCGTCCGGCCCGATCTGGTCGCCGGGCACTCCATCGGCGAGATCAGCGCCGCGCACGTCGCCGGGGTGCTGTCGCTGCCCGACGCCGCGACCCTGGTCACCGCGCGTGGCCGGCTGATGCAGGCGATGCGGGAGGACGGCGCGATGGTCGCCGTCGAGGCGTCCGAGGAGGAGGTACGCCGGGAACTGGCCGGCCGGGAAACCGAGCTGGGCATCGCGGCGGTCAACGGGCCGCGCGCGGTGGTGCTCTCCGGTGACCACGACGCCGTCGGCGCGCTCGCCGACGACTGGCGGGCCCGGGGACGCCGGATCAAGCGGCTGCGGGTCAGCCACGCGTTCCACTCCCCGCACATGGAGCCGATGCTGGCCGAGTTCCACCAGGTCGCCGCCGGGTTGACCTTCGCGCCGCCACGGGTGCCGGTGGTGTCCAACCTGACCGGTCGGCTCGCCGACCCCGACGAGATCACCACCCCCGGCTACTGGGTGCGGCACGTCCGGGAGGCGGTCCGGTTCCACGACGGGATCGCCACCCTGGAGGCGGCCGGCGTCACCACGTTCCTGGAGGTCGGCCCGGACGCGGTGCTCACCGCGATGGGCCGGGAGTGCGTCACCGACACCGGGGGTGTCACCCTGGTGCCGGTGCTGCGCGGCGGCCGGGACGAGGCGGCGACCCTACTGACCGCCCTCGCCACCCTGCACACCCGGGGTGTCCCGGTCGACTGGCGGGCCTGGTTCGCGCCCACCGGCGCCCGGGTCACCGACCTGCCGACGTACCCGTTCCAGCGGCGTCGGCTCTGGCTGGACGCCCCGGCGGGCGGCGGTGACGTGCCGGGTCTGGGTCAGCGTCCGGCCGCCCACCCGCTGCTCGGCGCGGTCGTCGGGCTGGCCGGTGCCGACGGCACCGTGCTGACCGGCCGGTTGTCGCTGCGGACCCACCCGTGGCTGGCCGAACACGACCTCGCCGGCACGGTGCTGCTGCCCGGCACGGCCTTCGTCGAGCTGGCCTTCCGCGCCGGTGACCAGGTCGGCTGCGCCCAGGTGGAGGAGTTGACGCTGGAGGCCCCGCTGGTCGTCCCGCCCCGGGGCGGTGTCGACCTGCAGGTGGTGGTGGGGGCGTCCGACGGGACGGGACGCTGCCCGGTCACCGTGCACTCCCGGCCGGAGGACGGCGTCGACGGATGGACCCGGCACGCCACCGGCGTGCTGGCCCCGGCGGCGTCGGCCGCGCCGGCCGGTCCGGCCGGCGACGCCTGGCCGCCCGTCGGGTCCACCCCGGTCGACCTGGCCGGCCGCTACGACCGGCTGGCCGACGCCGGCTACCACTACGGCCCGCTGTTCCAGGGCCTGCGGGCCGCCTGGCGCAACGGCGACGAGGTGTACGCCGAGGTGGCGCTCCCCGACGAGGCGACGTCCACGGCCGGCCGGTTCGGCCTGCACCCGGCGCTGTTCGACGCGGTGCTGCACACCCTCGACCTGACCGGGGACGAGCCGGACGACGACCAGCTCCGGCTGCCGTTCGCCTGGCGTGGGGTCACCCTGCACGCCACCGGCGCGACGGCGCTGCGGGTGCGGCTGCGCCCGACCGGCCCGCAGGAGGTGGCGTTCGACCTGGCCGACACCACCGGCGCACCGGTCGCCTCGGTGGCCTCGCTGGTGGTCCGACCGCTCGCCGCCAACCAGCTGGGCGGGGCACGGGCCGGGCACCGCTCGTCGCTGTACCAGGTCACCTGGACCGCGGTGGAGACGCCGCAGGGCACCGGCGACGGCACCACCGTGGTCCTCGGCGACGACGACCTCGGCCTCGGGGTGCCCCGGCACGCCGACCTCGCCGCGCTCGCGGCGCGGGACGGCACGCCGGACACCGTCGTGGTGGCCTGGCGTTCCCCGTCGGATTCACCCTCGGCGGTGGCCACCGGGGCGCTGTCCCTGGTGCAGGAGTGGCTCGCCGACGACCGGTTCGCCGGTGCCCGGCTGGCGCTGGTGACGACCCGGGCGGTCGCCGCCGCCGACGGCGAGGACGTGCCCCGGCCGGTGGACGCCACCGTCTGGGGGCTGGTCCGGGCCGCGCAGGAGGAGAACCCGGGCCGGCTGGTCCTGATCGACGTCGACGGGCCGGACCCGGCGGGGGTGCGGGCGGCGCTGGCCGTCGACGGCGAACCGCAACTGGCGGTCCGTCGGGGCGGCCTGCTCGCGCCCCGGCTGGCGGCACTGCCGGTGCCCGACGGTGAGCTGCCCGCCGGCATCGACCCGACGGGCACGGTACTGGTCACCGGCGGCACCGGCGGCCTGGGCCGGCTGCTCGCCGAGCACCTGGTGACCCGGCACGGCGTACGGCGGCTGCTGCTGGCCAGCCGACGCGGCCCGGCGGCCCCGGGGGTGGACGAGCTGACCGCCCGCCTGACGGCGGCCGGCGCGGAGGTGACAGTGGCCTCCTGCGACCTGGCTGACCGGGCGGCGGTGGCGGCCCTGCTCGACGGGGTGCCCGCCGAGCACCCGCTGACCGGGGTGGTCCACGCGGCCGGGGTGGTCGACGACGGGTTGCTGCCGACGTTGACCCCGCAGCGGGCGGCGGCGGTGCTCGGCCCCAAGGCGGAGGCCGCCCGTCACCTGCACGAACTCACCCTGCACCGGCCACTGCGCTGGTTCGTGCTGTTCTCCTCGGCGGCGGCCACCCTGGGTGGTGCCGGCCAGGCCAGCTACACCGCGGCGAACGCCTACCTGGACGCCCTCGCCCAGCACCGGCGGGCGCACGGTCTCGCCGGCACCGCGCTGGCGTGGGGCCTGTGGGCCGAGGCGGGCAGCGGGATGACCGGTCACCTCGGTGCGGCGGACCTGCGCCGGATGGCCCGTTCCGGGGTGGGCGCGCTGTCCACGCCCGACGCGTTGGCGCTGTTCGACGCGACCCTCGGGCCGGTGCCGGCGGTGGCCCTGCCGGTCCGGCTGGACCTGGCCGCGATCCGGTCCCGGGCCGACGGGGTGCCGCCGCTGTGGCGCGGCCTGGTCCGGGCGCCGGCCCGGCGGGCGGCGGCCGGGGCGGCCGGCCCGGTGGCGGGGGAGAAGCCGCTGGCCGACCGGCTGGCGGGGCTGTCGCCGGACGACGCCGACCGGACGGTGACCGAGCTGGTCCGGGCCCGCGCGGCCGAGGTGCTGGGGCACGACCGCCCGCACCTGCTGGACGTGGACAAGGGCTTCCTGGAGTTGGGCTTCGACTCCCTCGCGGCCGTGGAGTTCCGCAACAGCCTCGGTGCGGCGACCGGGCTGCGGTTGCCGGCGACGCTCATCTACGACCACCCCAGCCCGGCGGCGGTGGCCCGGTTCGTCCGGTCTGAGCTGGCCGGTGACCTGCCGGGCGCACCGTCGCTGGAGGCGGAGCTGGCCCGGTGGGAGACGCTGCTGGACGGCACCGTGCCGGACGAGGCGGAGCGGGGTCGGATCACCGTCCGGCTCCAGGCGCTGATGTCCCGGTGGAACGCGGCGTACGGGGCGGCCGAGGTGACGTCGGACGCCCGGGACCTGACGTCGGTCACCGCGGACGAGTTGTTCGACATCCTCGACGACGAGTTGGAGGCGTCCGACTGACCCTCTTCCGAGGAGGCCCGAGGTCCGTCGCCCCCCACGGGTGACCGGCGGACCTCGGGCTTCCTCCCGCGTACGGGTGGGCTTTTGTCCACCTTCGACGTGGGTCCATGGCCGTACCGTGTCACCGTCCGACCTCATACGGTAGTGACCGGGCCTGGTGGACGTCACGGTTCGCCGCAGGGTGCCACCAGGGTGGACACGGGGAGAGGCAGGGAGGATGCGGGTGCGACTCGAACAGGGCATCGTCGCCAAGGTCACCCGGAACGGGCAGCTTGAGCTGATCTCCGAACGGAGCGGGCTGCGATACCGGTTCGGGGCGACCGCCGCCGCGATGTGGATCGCGTTGCAGCAGCAGGGCGGCTCGTTGGAGCGGGCGGCCGGTGTGCTGGCCCGGCAGTGGTCGGCCGATCCGGCGGTCACCCGGCGCGACTTCGACGTCTGGCTGGAGGACATGCTCCGTGCCGGTCTGGTCCGGGTGGAGTGACCGGCCCGGTGGGTCCGGCCGGCGGCGGTGTCGCCCCGACCCCTATCCCGACCCCCTGTACGCGGGCCGCGTCGGGTCGTACCCCTGTCGGGTCGGCCGGGACGCGGCCCGGCGGGCGGCGGTCAGGCGTCGGTGGACGGGCGTCCGGGGTCCCCGGACTCGTTGACCGCACCGACGATCACCCGCAGCGCCTCGGCGAGGTCCCTGCCGGAGGGGGCGGCCTCGGGGTCGAGCAGCCGCTGCACCGTCAGGCCGGTCATCAGCGCCAGCAGGAACGAGCCGACGGCCTTGCGGGTCTCCTCGGGGACGTGCTCACCACCGTTGCGGATCACGAAGGTGGCCAGCGCCGGGCGGGCCCGGGTGTACGTCTCGGCGAGCTGCTCCCGCAGCACCGGTAGGTGCTCGGCCAGCGCGAACGCCTCGATCCCGGCGACCCAGAGCGGCCGGTGCGTGCCGAACGACTCGACCAGGCCGGTCCACATGGTCTCCAGCCGGTCCATCAGGTCGGGTTGGGTGCCGTCGCGCAGCACCCGGTCGATCTCGACACCCCACTCCTCGAACGCCTGCACCAGGGCGGCGGTCAGCAGCGCCTCCTTGGAGCCGAAGTGGTACCCGATCGACGCCAGATTCGTGTCCGACGCGGCGACGATGTCACGGGCGGTGGTGCGTGTGTAGCCGCGCTCGTAGAGGCAGACCCTGGCCCCTGCCAGCAGGCGTTCCCGATGACCCACGGCGCCACCCTACTCGGAACCACCCCCTAATTCATCCACCGGATGTATACGAGCGTCTAAATCCGGTGGTAGCTTTCGGCCATGGCTACAGCGCAGGCAAAGGCCGGCCGTCGCGAGTGGATCGGCCTCGCGGTACTCGTCATGGTGACACTGATCATCAGCATGGACATGACCGTGCTGTCGTACGCTCTGCCGTTCATCACGGCGGACCTTGAGCCGACCAGCAGTCAGCTCCTCTGGATCACGGACGTCTACGCCTTCGTGCTGGCCGGCCTGCTGATTCCGATGGGGACCCTGGGGGACCGGATCGGGCGCCGCCGGCTGCTGATGATCGGCGCGGCGGTGTTCGGTGCCGCATCCGTGGCCACGGCCCTCTCCACCAGTCCCGGCATGCTGATCGGGACCCGGGCGGTGATGGGTGCCGCCGGTGCGACCCTCATGCCGTCGACCATGTCGTTGATCCGCAACATGTTCCACGACGAGAACGAACGCCGGGCCGCGATCGGCATGTGGGCGGCCGGCTTCTCCGCCGGTGGCGTCATCGGCCTGGTGGCCGGCGGGGCGCTGTTGCAGTACTTCTCCTGGGGCACCGTCTTCGAGATCAACGTGCCGATCATGCTGCTCCTGCTGATCCTGGCCCCGTTGCTGCTGCCCGAGTTCCGCAACCCCGCCGCCGGCCGGCTCGACCTGCTCAGCACGGTGCTGGCGTTCGTCGCCGTGCTACCGATGATCTGGGGCATCAAGCAGTTCGCCGAGGACGGCATGACCTGGCCGCCGGTGGCCGGTGTGCTCGCCGGGTTGCTCTTCCTGACCGTGTTCGTCCTGCGTCAGCGCCGGCTCGCCGATCCGGTGATCGACGTCCGGCTGTTCCGCGCCCCCGCGTTCAGCGCGGCCGTGGTGATGAACGTGCTCGCCAACTTCGCGCTGGTCGGCTTCATGTTCTTCATCAGCCAGTACCTCCAGTTGGTGCTCGGGCTGCGGCCGTTCACCGCCGGCCTGTGGTCGCTGCCGGCCGCCGGTGCGGCGGGCGTCGGCGCGGCGGTGCTCGCGCCGATGCTGGCGCAGCGCTTCCGGCGGGCCTACGTCGCCGCCGGGGGCCTGCTGGTGGGTGCCGCCGGCTGCCTGGTGCTCGCCCAGGTCGGCGACGACTCGGGGCTGGCCATGGTGGTGGTGGGCCAGGCGCTGATGACGGGCGGCATCGCGATGGTGCTGACGCTCAGCGCCGAGCTGATCGTCTCCACCGCGCCGCCGGAGCGGGCCGGCGCGGCGGCCGGGCTCTCCGAGACCGGCAGTCAGTTCGGCGCGGCGCTCGGTGTGGCGATCCTCGGCAGCATCGGCACGTACGTCTACCGGCAGCAGCTCTCCGGTGGGGCCCCCGAGGGCGTCCCGGCCGACTCGTGGGCGACCGCCCGGGAGACCCTGGGCGGCGCGGTCGAGGAGAGCCGTACGCTCTCCGCCACCGCGGCGGACACGCTGGTCACGCTGGCCCGGGCCGCCTTCGCCGACGAGCTGCGGGTCGCCGCGCTCGCCGCGGCCGGCATCCTGGTGGTGACGGCGGTCCTGGCCGCCGTGCTGCTGCGTAACGTCGGGGCCTCGGTGCCCGGCCAGGTTCCGTCAGGTGGCCCCGCCGGTGCCGACGACACCCCGGCGGTCGACCCGGACGCCGCCGCCCCGGACGGGGCGGGCGCGGGCGGCGACCCGGCGACCCACGCGGCGCAGGCCGCGTCGGGCGGACACCTCGACACTGGTTCACCGGTGGTCCGGATCGGGCCTGAGTCGACCACCCCGCCGGCCCGGCCGGCACATCCGGTGGCCTGACCGTACGGTCCTGACGGTGGCGTTCCCGCGGTGGGCGGGGACGCCACCGTCGTCCGTGGCGGTGCCGGGCCTAGGGGGGACGAGCACTGCTTAGGGGTTGTTCCGGCGTTTCGAGCGTTCCTACGCTCGCATCGACTGCGGGCACCGGACCCACCCGAGGGCGCCGGCGCGACACCGCATCCGGCGGGCCGGCCGGGGCGTCGGCACGGGGGTGGCCCGCTGGAGAACGTCCTGCTGTGGGGCGCACCCGCAGCGCCGATCCGGTAGGGGACCAGTGATGACGGCAACGCTCGAGAACGACCTCTGGGTACGGCGGTTCCATCCGTCGCCGACCAGCGCGATCCGGCTGGTGGCGCTGCCACACGCCGGCGGCTCGGCCAGCTACCTGTTCCCGGTCTCCCGGGCCCTCTCGCCCACGGTGGAGGTGCTGGCGATCCAGTACCCGGGTCGGCAGGACCGCCGGCACGAGCCGGTGTTGGATTCCGTCGCCGACCTGGCCGACGGGGTGTTCGAGGCGCTGCGGCCGTGGCTGGACCGGCCGGTGGCGCTCTTCGGGCACAGCATGGGTGCCGTGCTCGCCTACGAGGTGGGGCTGCGGTTGCAGACGCGGACGGGTCAGCCGCCGGTGCGCCTGTTCGCCTCCGGTCGCCGGGCGCCGTCGAGGGTCCGCGACGAGCGTTACGTGCACACCCGCGACGACGCCGGGGTGCTGCGGGAGTTGGCCCGGCTCAGCGGCTCGGACCCGAGGGTGTTGGGTGACCCGGAGCTGCTGCCGATGATCCTGCCCGCGGTGCGCGGCGACTACAAGGCGGTGGAGACCTACCGGACCGACCCGGACCAGCGCCTGGACGCCCCGATCACCGTGCTGACCGGGGACGCGGACCCGATGACCACGGTGGACGAGGCGCACGACTGGGCCCGGCACACCACCGGCGAGTGTGACGTGCGGGTCTACCCGGGCGGACACTTCTACCTCAACGACCACGCCGCCGACGTGATCAAGCTGATCGGGGCGGAGCTGCGCCGCGCGGTCCCCGGCGACCCGGCGGCCTGACCGGATCGGTGCCCCGGCCGGGATGTCGGCCCTCCCGGGACGGGGCACTCCTCCGACGGGGACCGGCGGGTAGCCGTCCGACGCCGCCGCAGGCGTCGGACGGGTCGCCGGTCGTACCGGGTACGGACACCACGACGGGCGGGGCGCCGACCACCGGCGCCCCGCCCGTCGTATCCGTCATTCGGCGATCTTCGTCCGCATGGTCCAGTGGAAGACCACCACCCGCGAGGCGTCGTCGTTGAGGCCGTCGTGGTCGCTGGAACGCTCGAAGTGCTCGTAGCCGCCCAGGTAGGGAACCTTGATCCGGCCGGTGCCGGCCGGCGCGCTGTGGGCCCGCTCGATGGCGGTCAGCCCGACCGGGCCACCCTCGAGCACGACGTCGAAGTGGTCGTCGCCGCGAACGCCGCTGAACCGCCGCGCGCTGCTCACCCGTGTGAGATCGTCCACGCTTTCCTCCTCGGCTGGGGGCGGCGACGCTGGGAAACCGTGTTTCGCGTCACTGCCCTCGGATGCCTCCAGCGTGGCGGCAGCGCCGGCCGGCGCATACCCGGAAGCGACCCCTAACTCCCGGCCGGTGACCAGATTTCAACGGCCGGCCAACCTGCGGTTACTTTGTGGCCCGGTGAGTCGCATTTGTGCGGCCCTCGGCTTGTCGCATGGGTGACAGCATTGACCGTGGCTTATGAATTGCTTCTGTAATAGGGTCGTCTTCTCCCCGAAACTCAATTTTTGCTCAAGAGTAGATTGCCCGATTCGCTGCCTCTCGTCCGGTGGGTGGTGGTGTGCCGACGTCGGGGGTAACCGTGCGAGCCGGGGGAGTTGACCCGAAAAATTCCGGTAGGAGACCTCTGCCGGAGTCATTTCCCAGGTCAGGGCCCTGTGCCGAGGGGTGAATCTGCGGCCATCCCTGCAGGTGGGAGGGGTCGCGATGACTCTTCGATCATGTAATTGCTACCGAGTGGTAATTTCTCGACCCGGGACAACAAACCGACAAAACGCCATCCCCGCTCGTAATATCGGTGACGAAGTATCACCACCCCACTACCCTCTTGTACGGGTGTCTATGTATGCTGTGCTCGCCGTCGGGACGCGGTGAAAGTCATCAATCAATTGGCAGTCATCATTGCAAGGCCCGGTTTGCCGGCCGACGTGGCCGGTGACCGGGTGGGTCCCGGTGGCCGCGTGGCATCGAGCCGAACGGTTTCGTCGGGGGGCCTGGCCCGGAGTCGGCAGCGCCCGTTCGATGCCTCATCGCTGACCTGGGGGGAGACGGGTGGATTTTGTGGAGAGAAGCCGCGAGCTTGACATCTTGCGGGGCCTTTACTCCGACAGTGCCACGGGCAGGGGGCGGGTCGCACTGATCAGCGGCCCCGGTGCCACGGGCAAGACCGAGCTGTTGCGGGCCTTCGCCGACCACGTCGGCGCGGCGGGCGGGCTGGTGCTGCGCGCCGCCTGCTCCCGGGCCGAACGCCTGCTGCCCGCGGCCGTGATGGGGCAGCTGTTCCACAGCGTGACGCTGCCGGCCGAGGTGATGCGGCGCATCGGCGCGTTCGTCGACATCGAGGGCGTCGCCACGGAGGGCGACGCCGACATCAGGGCCGTGCACGCGATGTGTGTCGAACTGCTCGACATCGCCCGTAACCGGCCGCTCGTGCTGCTCGTCGACGACGTCGAGTTCGCCGACGAGCAGACCCTGCACACCCTGCTCTACCTCCAGCGCCGGCTCACCGCCGCGCAGATCCTGGTGGTGCTCACCGAGTCGCCGCAACCGCAGCCGTTCCACCCGGAGTTCCGGGCCGAGATCAGCCGGCAGGCGAGCTTCTGCAACATCCAGCTGTCACCGCTGTCCGAGGCGGGGGTCGCCGATCTGCTGCGCGGCTGGACCGACGACGAGACGGCCACGGCGCTCGCTCCGGCGTACCACGAGGTCAGCGGCGGCAACCCGTTGCTGCTGCACGCGCTCGGCCAGGACCGGCGGGTCGCCGGGTCGACGGAGCCCACCGGGGTGGCCGTCGGCGACCAGTTCCGCCAGGCCGTCCTGTCCTGCCTGCGCCGCTGGGACCCGACCATCCTGGAGACCGCCCACGGGTTGGCCCTGCTCGGTGACTTCGCCACCCCGGCGTTGCTGGCGCGGCTGCTGGACACCAAGCCGGCCCGGGTCCAGTGGGTGCTCAACGCGCTGACCATGTCCGGTCTGCTGCACGGCGGCCGGTTCCGGCACCCGGCGGCGCGGGCGGCCGTCCTGCACGACCTGACCCCGGACGCGCTGTCCGACATGCACGCCCGGGCGGCGGAACTGCTGCACGCCGAGGGCGCCCCGGCGCCGGCGATCGGTGGGCACCTGCTCGCCGCGGGTGGCCTGGCCGAACCGTGGGCGATCACGGTGCTCCAGGACTCGGCCACCCACGCGCTGGCCGAGGACCGCGTCGACGACGCGGTGGAGTCGCTCAAGCTGGCGCACGAGATGTGCGACGACGAGCCGCGCCGGGCGGCGCTGACCGCGATGCTGGCCGCCTGCCAGTGGCGGGTCAACCCGGCGGCGGTGAGCCAGCACCTCCAGTCGCAGCGCGAGGCGCTGCGGGCCGGTCACCTCTCCGAACGGCACGCCGCCGCCCTGCTGCGCTACCAACTCTGGCACGGCCACCGGGCGGACGCCCAGGAGACCCTGCGGCACCTGCGCGACACCCGGCAGCAGCTCGACGCCACCACCGCCGCCGAGCTGGAGGGGTGCGCGGAGTGGCTGCGGCTGCACTTCCCGGTCGCCTTCGCCGAGCTGGACGCCAGCACCGACGTCGGCCCGACGGCCACGCCGGCCGGCGCCCCGGTCCGCTCCGACGGCTCCCTCGGCTCGGCCACCCCGTCGCTGACCGCCGTGCTCACCGACGGGGTGACCGACGAGGTGATCGCCCGCGCCGAGCAGGTGCTCGGCAGCCACCTGCTGGTCGACGTCGGGCTGGAGTCGGCGCTGTGCGCCCTCCAGACGCTTGTCTACGCCGACCGGATGGACCGCGCCGTGCACTGGTGCGACGTGCTCGGCACCGAGGCCGGCGCCCGGGGCGCCACCACCTGGCACGCCATCCTGTCCGACGTCCGTTCGCACATCGCGCTGCGCCAGGGCGACCTGCCGCTCAGCGAGCGGTTCGCCCGGGAGGCGCTGGACGCGATGTCCCCGCACAACTGGGGCGTGGCGATCGGCTCACCGCTGTCCAACATGCTGCTCGCCAAGATCGGCATGGACAAGCTCGACGAGGCCGAGGCGCAGCTCAAGCACGTCATCCCGGACGCGATGCGCGACACCTGGTTCTGGCCGATGTACCTGCGGGCCCGGGGTCACCTGCACCTGGCCGGCGGGCGGGTGCACGCGGCACTGGCCGACTTCGAGACCTGCGGGCAGCTGGCCACCCAGTGGGGCATGGACCTGCCGACCCTGCTGCCCTGGCGTGGCGACCTGGCCCAGGTCTACCTGCGTTCCGGCCGGCCCGACCGGGCCCGGGGCATGGTGACCGAGCAGCTCTCCCGGCCCGGTGCCGACAATGCCCGTACCCGGGGCATCTCGCTGCGGCTGCTCGGGTCCGCGCTGGACGTGAAGCAGCGGGTCAACACCCTGCGGCAGGCGGCCAACCTGCTCCAGGAGTCCGGCGACCGCTACCAGCTCTTCCTGGCCCTGGCCGCGCTCAGCAGCGCGCACTACGGGCGGGGCGAGTTCAACACCTCGCGGGTGGTGGCCCGCAGCGCGATGCAGCTCGCCAAGGACATCCAGGCGCAGGCGCTGTGCCGCCGGCTGCTGCCCGGGGGCGACGCTGCCGGTGCCGACGACCCGGACACCCCGCCGGAGCACGAGGAGATGTCCCGGCTCAGTGACGCCGAGCAGCGGGTGGCGACGCTCGCCGCGCTCGGCCACACCAACCGGGAGATCGGCAAGAAGCTCTACATCACGGTGAGCACGGTCGAGCAGCACCTGACCCGGGTCTACCGGAAGCTGAACGTCCGGCGGCGTACCGAGCTGTCGCTGGGCCTGCCGATGGACGCCGCCGGGGCCGGGCTGCTCGCCGTGGCGCCGGGCGGTGCCGAGCGCTCCTGGCCGCAGTGGGAGTCGGCGGTCCAGGCGAGCTGAGCTCGTCAGAGGTGGCGATTCCGGGGTGGGCCTAGGCCCACCCCTTCGGGTCATTAGCTCCATTGAGCGCAAACGGCCCGATCCATACCGTGAAACATGTACCCACCGCCGTTCGGCGACGTTCTTTTGCGGGGAGCATGAGGTGGACAGAAACAAGGACCGGCGGACGCCGACCAGTGGCGCCGACGCGGTGCGGCTCGACGACGTGCGCAAGACGTACGGACGCGGCGACAACCGCGTCGACGCGCTACGGGGCGTCACAATGAGCTTCCCCCGGGGCAGCTTCACTGCCGTGATGGGGCCGTCCGGCTCCGGCAAGAGCACCTTCCTGCACTGCGCGGCGGGGCTCGACGTGCCCTCGTCCGGCTCGGTGGTGCTGGACGGCAAGGAACTCAGCGGCATGAACGAGAACCAGCTGACCCGGTTGCGCCGGGAGCGGGTCGGCTTCATCTTCCAGGCGTTCAACCTGATGCCGGCGCTCAACGTCGAGCAGAACGTGGGCCTGCCGTTCCGGCTGTCCGGCCGCCGGCCCGACCGGCACTCCGTGGTGGAGGTGCTGGGCCGGGTGGGCCTGGCCGAGCGGCGCAAGCACCTGCCGAGCGAGCTGTCCGGCGGTCAGCAGCAGCGGGTCGCGATCGCGCGGGCGCTGATCATGCGACCGGCGGTCATCTTCGCCGACGAGCCGACCGGCGCGCTGGACACCCAGACCACCATCGAGGTGCTGCAACTGCTCCGCGAGACGGTCTCCAGCGGCGGCCAGACCATCATCATGGTGACCCACGACCCGGTCGCCGCCGCCGCCGCGCACCGGGTGCTGTTCCTCGCCGACGGGCAGTTCATCGGTGAGCTGGAGGCGCCGACCGCCGACGTGGTGGCCGAGCGGATGACCCACCTGACCGCATGGCAGCAGAACCGCGCGCCGCAGGCCACCGGCAGGGGTGGCTTCTGATGACGTACCTCGCGTGGCGCACCCTGCGCTACCGCAAGCTCGCCTTCATCGCGACGTTCATCGCGGTCTTCTTCGGGGTGGCGCTGATCGTCGCCTGTGGCGGGCTGATGGAGACCGGCATCCGGATGGCCGTCCCGCCGCAGCGGCTGGCGGCGGCCGACGTGGTGGTGAGCGGCAAGCAGACCTACGGTGTGCCCAAGAAGGACCCGCAGGACACCAAGAACATCAAGTCGGTGCCGCTGGCCGAGCGGTACTGGATCGACCCGGGGCTGGTCGGCAAGATCCAGGGCGTGCCCGGGGTCGAACGGGCGGTCGCCGAGGCGTCGTTCGCCGCCACCGTCGTCCGCAACGGCGCACCCGTGATCGTCGGGACGCAGTCGCTGGGCCACCGGTGGGAGTCGGCGCAGCTCGGGCCGTACCGGCTCGACGGGCAGCCGCCGGCCCAGGCCGGCCAGGTGGTGCTGGACCGGACGGTGGCCAAGCTGGCCCGGATCAAGGTCGGCGACCGGGTCGACGTCGTGGTCAGTGGGGTCCAGTCGTCCTTCCAGGTGACCGGCATCGCCGCGCCGCCCGGTGAGCTGAGCCAGTCGGCGCTGTTCTTCTCCGACGACGACGAGCGGCGGCTCAACCCGCACACCGGCACCGCGGACGCGATCGGTGTGCTGGCCAAGCCCGGCACCGATCTGGACGCGCTGCGCGACCGGATCGAGCGGACCCTCGCCGACCGCAAGCTCGTCGTGCTCACCGGCGACGACCGGGGCGCGGCGGAGTTCCCCGAGGCGGTCGGCGGCCAGGCGCAGCTCATCCCGCTCTCCGGGGTGTTCGCCGGCATGACGGTCTTCGTGGCGATCTTCGTGGTCGCCAGCACGCTGGGCCTGTCGGTGCAGCAGCGGCAGAAGGAGATCGCGCTGCTGCGTTCGATCGGCGCGACGCCCCGGCAGATCCGTGCGATGGTGCGCCGTGAGGCGCTCGTCGTCGCGGTCGGTGCGGCGATCCTCGGCTGCGCGCCCGGGGTGTTCCTCGGGCCGCTGCTCTACGACATCGTCTCCGACGCCGGGGTCATCTCGCCGGTGGTGCAGTTCCACCAGGGTTTCATCCCCTACCTGGCCGCGCCCGCGATCGGCATCTTCGCCGCCATGGTGGCCGCCTACGTCGCCGGTCGTCGCCCCTCCAAGACCAAGCCCACCGCCGGCATCGCCGAGGCCGCCCTGCAGCGCAAGTGGGTGAGCTGGCCCCGGGTGGTGTTCTCCATCCTGTTC
Organism: Micromonospora sp. WMMD730; assembly: GCF_049178955.1. NCBI lineage: Bacteria > Bacillati > Actinomycetota > Actinomycetes > Micromonosporales > Micromonosporaceae > Micromonospora > Micromonospora sp. WMMD730. Next base: position 5,054,093 of record NZ_JBMHML010000002.1, on the reverse strand, counting down.
TTCGCCGCCGGGTTCGCGCTGATCCTGGTGACGGCGATCGTGATGCAGGGCGCGGTGGCGTCCGCGACCGCCGGGCCGGCGGTGATGTGCTGGGCGATCTCGATCGCGTTGATCAGCCCGGGGTTGACCCGGCTGCTGGCCGGTGTGCTCAGCCTGCCGGTGCGGGCGTTCTTCGGCCTCGCCGGCTACCTCGGCACGGTCAACGTCCGCACCCGCGCCGTCCGGGTGGCCTCCGCGGTCACCCCGATCATGCTGGCCGTGGCGCTGGCGGTGGCCAACTTCTACCTCCAGACCACCCAGAACGAGGCCGCCGAGCGCTACTACTCGGACAACCTCCGGGCCGACCTGGTGCTCAGCTCCACCACCGGCGGCTTCCCCGCCGACACGGTGGAGGCGATCCGGTCCGCGCCGGGCGTCGAGGAGGCGTCGGCGTACGTGACCAGCGCCGGCTGGATCAACAAGCCGTACGACGGGTCGCACGTCGAGTCGCCCTGGCCGTTGCAGGGGGTCAGCGGGGCCAGCGCCGCCGGCATCACCGGGGTGCGCACCAGCGACGGCAACCTGGGGGACCTGCGGGGCGACACGGTGGCGCTGCCCGAGGTGGCCGGCAAGAACCTCAACGTCGGCGTCGGTGACCAGATCACCCTGCGGCTCGGTGACCGCTCGGCGGTGGACCTGCGGGTGGTGGCGCTCTACCCGGCGAAGAAGGGGTTCGAGACGATCCTGCTCCCCGCCGACCTGCTCGCCGCGCACAGCACGACCGGCCTGTCCCGGCAGATCCTGGTCACCGCCGAGCCCGGCACCAGTCGGGACGCGCTGACGGCCAGCCTGCGGGAGAAGGTCGCCAACCAGCCGGGCACCATGATCGAGGGACGGGACGCGATCACCACGTTCGCCGAACGGACCAAGACGCAGGCCTGGGTCAACTACCTGCTCGTCGCCCTGGTCGCCGGCTACACGATGATCTCGGTGGCGAACACCCTGATCGTGGCGACCGCCGGCCGACGCCGGGAGTTGGGCATGCAGCGGCTCATCGGCGCCACCCGCAAGCAGGCCCTCCAGATGCTCAGCGTGGAGGCGGGCATGGTCGCGGTCATCGGGGTGGTGCTCGGCACCATCGCCTCCATCGCCACGCTGATGCCGTTCAGCATCGTGGTGCTGGGCCGACCGGTGCCCTCCGGACCGATCTGGATCTACCTGGCCGTGGTGGCGGGCGCGACCGTGCTCGCCTTCGCCGCCACCGTGCTGCCGGGCCGCCGGGTGATGCTCTCCCGGCCGGCGGAGGCCGCCGTCGCCGTCGAGTGACGGCAACCCGCACACACGACGGTGCCCCCGGTCGACCGACCGGGGGCACCGTCGCGTGTGGCGTCCGGGTCAGCCGACGTCGGCCCGGGTGCCGTTGAGGTACGCCAGCACGGCCAGCACCCGCCGGTTGCTGTCGTCCGCCGGGGTGAGGTCGAGCTTGGTGAAGATGCTGGTGGTGTACTTGGCGACGGCACCCTGGCTGACGATGAGGCGCTGGGCGATGGCCGTATTTGAACATCCCTCGGCCATCAGCTTCAGCACCTCCCGCTCGCGGGGGGTGAGGGTCGACAGCGGCTCCCGACGGGACCTGCCGGCCAGCAGTTGGGAGATCACCTGCGGGTCCATCGCGGTGCCCCCGTCGGCGACCCGGCGGATGGCGTCGACGAACTGGTCGCTGTTGAGCACCCGGTCCTTCAACAGGTAGCCGATCCCCCCGCTGGCGTCGGCGAGCAGTTCCTTGGCGTACAGCTGCTCGACGTGCTGGGAGAGCACCAGGATCGGCAGGCCGGGGCAGCGGCGACGCGCCTCCAGGGCAGCCTGCAGGCCCTCGTCGGTGAACGTGGGCGGCAGTCGCACGTCGACCACCGCGACCTCCGGGCGGAGGGTCACCAGGGCGTCGAGCAGAGCCGGTCCGTTGTCGACCGCCGCGACGATCTCGAAGTCGTAGGACTCGAGGAGCTGGACCATTCCCTGCCTCAGAAGGAAGAGGTCCTCGGCGAGTACAACGCGCACGGCAGCTCCAGGATCGCGACGGTCGGCCCACCTTCGGGACTGCTGAGGTCGAGCGTCCCGTCGAACGTAGCACAGCGCCGCTCGATGCCCCGGAGTCCGGTGCCGAGGCTGGCGTCGGCCCCGCCCTGACCGTTGTCGATCACGACGGCCCGCAGTGAACCGTCCTCGTGCCGCAGGTCGATGCTGGCCCGGTCGGCGTTGGAGTGCTTGACCACGTTGTTCAACAGTTCGGACAGGGCGAAGTAGACGGCGGACTCCGCCGGGGCGGCCAGCCGGCCGGGGACGTCGGCGGTGACGTCGACCTCGATCGGGCTCTCCAACGCGATCGCCCGGATGGCGTCCTCCAGCCCCCGCTCGGCCAGCACCGGCGGATGGATGCCCCGGATCAGGCAGCGCAACTCCTCCAGCGCGCTGGCGGTCGCGTTGCGGGCGTCGACCAGCAGGGTCTCCGCGACGTCCGGATTGGTGCGTAGCTGGCGGGTGGCCGCGCCGAGCTTCATGCCGATCGCGACGAGCCGGGCCTGCGCGCCGTCGTGCAGGTCCCGTTCGATCCGGCGCAGCTCGGTGGCCTGGATGTTGATCACGTCCGAGCGGGTCTCGGAGAGGTGCCGCATCCGGGAGGCGATCTCCGCCCGTTCGCTCGGGCCCAGCAGCGTCCGGGCGAAGTAGGCGTGCCCGGCCACCAGCCCGGGGGCGGCGGCCACCCAGATCGCGAACACCACCAGGCTGACCAGTGCGCCGAGCACCGCGTGCGGCCAGGTGTCCATCGGGGTGAAGCCGTACCAGAAGTCCACCCCGGACTCCCGCATCAGCATCCAGAACCCGGCGGAGAGCACCAGCCCCTCCACCGAGTAGACCAGCAGGGTGACCGGCAGCAGGCCGAGCACGAAGCCGACCAGCACGTTGAGCAGGAGGAACAGCAGGTCCCGCCAGGTCGCCGGGTCGGTGAGGATGGACCGGCAGCGTTGCACCCAGCCGACCACGCCCCGCTCGGTGGGCGGCGCCGGGAGGTAGGGCGTGGCGATCGGCACCCCGGCCCGGCCGGCGAGGTCCCGGCACAGCCCGGTGACCCGGCGGACCAGCGGGGTGACCAGGGGCAGCAGCAGCACCCCGACGCCGAGCGAGATGAACGCCGTGGCGAGCACGGTGGCGACGAGCAGGGCCAGACTGAGGGCGGCGCTGGCGATGAGCAGCACACCGCGTCCGGTGGCGTACAGCGCCCGCGACAGGGCCCGCCCGGTGAGTTCCGCGGCGTTGGCGACGTCCATGTCCTCCGGCTCCCCGGTCACGGCAGATCGATGGTGGTGCCCGCACTCAGTGGCGTGTCGTGGACGACCAGTTGGCGCAGCTCGGTGCCGACCGGCGTGTCGTAGACCAGTGATCCGCTGACCGCCGCGCCGGGCTCGATCTTCTTCGTCAACCGTTGCGTGTCCGGATAGTAGAGCAGGGAACGGGTGTCGGGGGTGTACCCGCGCCCGTCGGCGTCGACCAGCCGTTGGCTCAGCGGCCAGACGATGGTGCCCTTGGACCCCTTGTTGACCACGTCGACGTCGACCATGCAGAACACGCCGTCCGCCTTCTGGGTCAACGGCCAGAACCCGATCTCGCGCGACCCGCAGTGCACTCCCGTCACGGTGAACTCCAACGACCCGTCCTGCCCGGTCGCGGTGGCGGGGGTGGGGCTCGGGGTGGGTGACGGGCTCGGGGTGGGGCTCGGCGTGACGACGCCGGGCGGCGCGGACGGGCCCGCCCCGCCCGACGGCGCGCCCCGCTGGTCGGCCTGCCGCAGCGCGACCACGCCCAGCACGACGAGGGCCACCACCGCCACCACCCCGGTCAGCACCGCCGGCCAGGACGGCGGCGGGCGACGCGGCGGTGGTGTCGGGGCGACCAGGGTGGCCGGCTGGCCGACCGCCGGGTACCACCGGGTGCCGTCGAGCTGCTCGGTGGTGGCCGCCACCGGTTCCACCGCCGAGCGGATGCTGGCCGTGTCGGCGCTGCCGACCAGGATCAGCATCGCCTCCCGCGCGGTGGGGCGCTGGCCGGGCTCGGTGCGCAGCGCCCGCGCGACCACCGCCGCCAGGCCGGCGGGCAGCCCGCTCAGGTCGGGCGGGCCGGCCGGGTGCACCCGGGGGTCCACCGGCAGCCGGCCGGTGGCGGCCCAGCCGACGAGGATGCCCCAGGCGTAGACGTCGGCGGGCTGGGCCGGCGGGAAACCGGCGAGACGTTCCGGGGCCAACCAGCCCGGGGTGCCGTACGAGGGGCCGGTGGTCGGGTCGAGCGCCTCGATCAGGCTCGCCAACCCGAAGTCGATGACCTTCGGGCCGAACGGGGACAGCAGGACGTTGCGGGGGGTCAGGTCGCCGTGGGCCAGTCCGGCGGCGTGGATCGCGGTGAGCCCGGCGGCGACGCCGACGGCGAGCGCCTCGGCCTGCGGGCCGGAGAGCGAGCCGTGCCGGGTCACGTGCTCGTGCAGGGACGAGCCGGTCACGTACTCGGTGACGAGGTAGGGGACCGGCCCCTGCGGGTCGGCGTCGAGCACCCGGGCGGTGCAGAAGTCGGCCACCCGGCCGGCGGCGGCGACCTCGCGGGCGAACCGTCGCCGGAACTCCGGCCGGGAGCGCAGCTCGTCGTGGACGACCTTGACCGCCACCCGGCCCCCGCCCGGGGCCTCGGCCAGGAAGACCACCCCCATGCCGCCCGAGCCGAGCAGGCGACGCAGCCGGTAGGGCCCGACGTGCTCCGGATCGCCCGGCCGCAGCGGTGACCCCGGCTCGGCCACTGCGCCGCTGGTCAGCTCGCCCATGTAGACAAGTGTCCCATGTCGGGTCGAGGCACGCGCCCCCTGCGCCGTCCCCCGTGGACGCCCCGCAGAGCCCGCCATCGGGCCGTTCACAGCCGGGTGGGGGTAGGGGATCGCTAAGGGTTGGCACGGCCGGGGCCGGAACCTAGCGTGTGGTCGCACGCGCTCGCCGGCGCTTGATGCGGTCGGCGACCCCGCAGGTTGACGCCGGGGTCGCCGACCCCGGCGGTACGGACCTGCGCCGCCGTACCGCGCCGGCCGATGGCTGCGCTGGTACCGCCGGGGCCGGGTGTCGGCCCGCCGTTCGCCGGCAACGCACCGTCGTGGTGCGGGTCGCGCAGCAGAGAGGGACGTGATCGCCCATGACCTCCACCACCCGGTACGACGATGCGCCGGCGGCGGACGGCGGGACGCCCGGCAGGACCGAGGTGCGTCAGTTGGACCGGGTGGTGATCCGGTTTGCTGGTGACTCGGGTGACGGGATGCAGTTGACGGGGGACAGGTTCACCTCGGAGACGGCGCAGTTGGGTAATGATATTTCGACGTTGCCGAATTTCCCGGCGGAGATTCGGGCGCCTGCGGGAACTTTGCCGGGGGTGTCGAGTTTCCAGGTGCATTTCGCCGATTATGACATTCTGACGCCGGGGGACGCGCCGAATGTGTTGGTGGCGATGAATCCGGCGGCGTTGAAGGCGAATCTGGGTGATCTGCGTCGGGGTGCGGACATCATCGTGAACACCGACGAGTTCACCCGCCGGAACCTGGTGAAGGTCGGCTATGCGGTGTCGCCGTTGGAGGATGACACGCTGGATGGGTTCGTGGTGCATCCGGTGGCGTTGACGTCGATGACCGTGGGGGCGTTGGCGGAGTTGTCGGTGTCGAAGAAGGACGCCGAGCGGGCGAAGAACATGTTCGCGTTGGGTTTGTTGTCGTGGATGTACTCGCGTCCGTACGAGTCGACGTTGCGGTTCCTGGAGCGGAAGTTCGCCAAGCGGCCGGATCTGGTCGCGGCGAACATCGCGGCGTTCAAGGCGGGTTGGAACTACGGCGAGACCACCGATTCGTTCTCGGTGCGGTACGAGGTGAAACCCGCGAAGATGGTGCCGGGCACCTACCGCAACATCACCGGTAACGCCGCCCTGTCGTTGGGGTTGGTCGCGGCGGGGGTGCGGTCGGGTCTGCCGGTGTTCCTCGGCGCGTATCCGATCACCCCGGCGTCGGACATCCTGCACGAGTTGTCGAAACACAAACGGCTCGGTGTGGTCACCATGCAGGCCGAAGACGAGATCGCCGCGGTCGGCGCCGCGCTCGGCGCGTCCTACGGCGGTGCCCTGGGAGTGACCACGACCAGCGGCCCGGGTGTCGCCCTGAAGTCCGAGACGATCTCCCTGGCCGTGGCCCTGGAGTTGCCGCTGGTCGTGGTGGACGTGCAACGCGCCGGCCCGTCGACGGGTCTGCCCACGAAAACCGAACAGGCCGACCTGAACATGGCGTTGCACGGCCGTCACGGTGAAGCCCCCGTCGCGGTGATCGCCGCGAAGTCACCGTCGGACTGTTTCCACGCCGCACTCGAAGCCGCCCGTATCGCCCTGACCTACCGCACCCCGGTGATCCTGCTGTCGGACAACTACGTCGCCAACGGCTCCGAACCCTGGCTGCTACCCGACGTCGACGCCCTGCCCGACCTACGCGTCGAGTTCACCACCGCCCCCAACGGCGACGACGGCGTCACGTTCCTGCCCTACCTACGTGACCCGGCCACCCTGGCCCGCCCCTGGGCCGTCCCGGGCACCCCCGGCCTGGAACACCGCATCGGTGGCCTGGAGAAAGCCGACAAGACCGGCGACATCTCCTACGACCCGGCCAACCACGACTACATGGTCCGCACCCGCGCCGCCCGCATCGAGGCCATCGACGTGCCCGACCTCGACGTCGACGACCCCGACGGCACCGCCCGGACCCTCGTCCTCGGCTGGGGCTCCACCTACGGCCCGATCGGCGCCGCCTGCCGCACCCTGCGCCACCGCGGCCAACCCATCGCCCAGGCCCACCTACGCCACCTCAACCCCCTCCCCGGCAACCTCGGCGACATCCTCGCCGCCTACGACCGGGTCGTCATCCCCGAGATGAACCTCGGCCAACTCGCCCAGGTCATCCGCGCCCGATACCTGATCGACGCGATCACCTACAACCAGGTCCGCGGCCTACCCTTCACCGCCGCCGAACTGGAGACGATGCTGGAAGAGGTTGTGAAGAATGCCTGAACCCGTCGCCGTGAAACTCACCACCAAAGACTTCAAATCCGACCAGGAAGTCCGCTGGTGCCCCGGCTGCGGCGACTACGCCATCCTCGCCGCCGTCCAACAATTCATGCCCGAGTTGAACATCCCCCGCGCCAACACCGTCTTCATCTCCGGCATCGGCTGCTCATCCCGCTTCCCCTACTACATGAACACCTACGGGATGCACTCCATCCACGGCCGCGCCCCCGCCATCGCCACCGGACTGTCCGTCACCCGCCCCGACCTGTCCGTCTGGGTCGTCACCGGCGACGGCGACGCCCTGTCCATCGGCGGCAACCACCTCATCCACGCCCTACGCCGCAACGTCAACCTCAAGATCCTGCTGTTCAACAACCGCATCTACGGCCTCACCAAAGGCCAGTACTCCCCCACCAGCGAAACCGGCAAAATCACCAAATCCACCCCCGCCGGATCCGCCGACTCCCCCTTCAACCCCCTCTCCCTCGCCCTCGGAGCCGAAGCCACCTTCGTCGCCCGCACCATCGACTCCGACCGCAAACACCTCCAAACCGTCCTCCGCGCCGCCGCCGAACACCACGGCACCGCCTTCGTCGAGATCTACCAAAACTGCAACATCTTCAACGACGGCGCCTTCGACCAACTCAAACAACCCGACACCCGCGACGACTATTTGATCCGCCTCGAACACGGCCAACCCATCACCTTCGGCCACAACCAACAACACTGCGTCGTACACCCACCCCACGGCTTCGGCCTCGAAATCCGCGACACCGCCACCACCCCACCCGAAGACATCGTCATCCACGACACCACCATCACCGACCCCGCCTACGCCTTCGCCCTGACCCGCCTCCCCCAACACGACCTCCGCAACACCCCCATCGGCGTCCTCCGCCAAACCCAACGCCCCACCTACGACACCCTCGTCCAACACCAAATCACCACCGCCCGAAACACCACCACCGACACCCCCGAACAACAACTCACCACCCTCCTCCACACAGGCGACACCTGGACCATCCGGCCGTTGGCCGACGCATGATCGACCGGATCACGCCACCGGGCGTCGTCGCCGTCGAGGCGTTCGACGACACCGACACCGAGCCGCTGTACCCCGAGGAGGCCGCGCTGGTGGCCCGCGCCGTCGAGAAGCGGCTGCGGGAGTTCACCACCGCCCGTACCTGCGCCCGGCGGGCCCTGCGCGCCCTCGGCGTACCGCCCGCCCCGGTGCTCACCGGCGACCGGGGGGCACCCGTCTGGCCGTCCGGTGTGGTCGGCAGCCTCACCCACTGCGCCGGCTACCGGGCCGCCGTGGTCGCCCGCTGCGCGGACGTCCGCTCCATCGGCATCGACGCCGAACCCGACGAGGCACTGCCCGACGGGGTGCTCGACGCGATCGCCCTGCCCGAGGAACGCGCCATGGTGGACCGGCTGACCACCGACGCCCCCGGGCCGCACTGGGACCGGCTGCTGTTCAGCGCCAAGGAGTCCCTCTACAAGGCGTGGTTCCCGATCACCGGGATCTTCCTCGGCTTCGACGAGGCGCGGATCGTCCTGCACCCGGCCGGACGTACCTTCACCGGCCACGTCCTCGTCCCCGGCCGCGGTCGGGACTTCGACGGTCGCTACCTGCACGACGCCGGGCTGACCCTGACCGTCGTCGCCGTACCGCACTGAACCCGAGCCGGACCGCACCAGCCGACCCGGAGCCGCGCCCCGCCGTGCGCACCGGACGAACGAGGGGACCACACCCGATGAACGCCGGCATCTACGCCGTCAGCGACCTGCACGTGGCGTACCCGGAGAACCGGAAGATCGTGGAGAGCCTGTGGCCCCGCGCGGCCGGCGACTGGCTGATCGTCGCCGGGGACGTCGCCGAACTCTTCGCCGACGTCACCTGGGCGCTGACGCTGCTCGCCGAACGGTTCGCCAAGGTGATCTGGGCACCCGGCAACCACGAGCTGTGGACCCACTCGCAGGATCCGGTCCGGCTGCGGGGCGAGGCCCGCTACCAGGCCATCGTGCGGCAGTGCCGGGACCTGGGGGTGGCCACCCCCGAGGACGACTACCCGGTCTGGACCGGGCCCGGCGGCCCCCTGCTGGTCGCGCCGCTGTTCGTCGGCTACGACTACTCGTTCCGCGAGCCGGGCGTCACCAGCAAGGAACAGGCACTGGCCCGCGCCCACGCCGCCGGGGTGGTCTGCGCCGACGAGGTCTTCCTGCACCCCGACCCGCACCCGAGCCGGGACGCCTGGTGCCGGGCCCGGGTGGCGCTGACCGAGACCCGGCTCGCCGGCAGCGACCCGGCGGTGCCGAAGATCCTGGTCAACCACTACCCGCTGGTCCGGATGCCCACCGACATCCTGCGCTACCCCGAGTTCGCCCAGTGGTGCGGCACCGAACTCACCGCCGACTGGCACCGCCGCTTCCACGCCAGCGCGGTGATCTACGGGCACCTGCACATCCCCCGGGTGACCTGGCACGACGGGGTGCGGTTCGAGGAGGTCTCCGTCGGCTACCCCCGGGAGTGGCGTACCCGCCCCCGCCCCGACTCGTGGCTGCGGCGGGTGCAGTCGACCCCCGTGCAGGTCTGACGGCTCACCCCTCGACGAGGCGCTTCTTCTGCACCTTGCCCAGCGCGTTGCGGGGCAGGGCGTCGACCAGCCGGACCTCCCGGGGCCGCTTGTGCACCGACAGGTGCCGGGCGACGAAGTCCACCAGCTCCGGCCCGGTCACCCCGTCGCCGACCACGTACGCGGTGACCTGCTGCCCCAGGTCCGGGTGCGGCAGGCCCACCACGGCCGCCTCGCGCACCGCCGGGTGGGCCAGCAGCGCCTCCTCCACCTCACCCGCCCCGATCCGGTACCCGCCGCTCTTGATCAGATCGGTGCTCGCCCGGCCGACGATGCGGTGCCAACCGTCCGGGCCGACCGTGGCGACGTCCCCGGTGCGGAACCAGCCGTCGGCGGTACGGCTCGCCGCGTCGGCGTCCGGCCGGTTCAGGTAGCCGTCGAACAGGGTCGGGCCGGTGACCAGCAGCTCGCCCATCGCCGTACCGTCGGTGGGCAGGTCCCGGCCCTGCTCGTCGACGATCCGGGTGCGTACCCCGGGCAGCGGCACCCCGGCCGCGCCCGGACGGCGCGGGCCGTCGGCGCGGGCGCTCACCGTGATCAGGGTCTCCGTCATGCCGTACCGCTCGACGACCCGGTGCCCGGTCAACCCGGTGAGGTCGTCGAAGACCGTCGTGGGCAGCGCCGCGCTGCCCGACACCAGCAGCCGCGCGCCGCGCAGGGCCCGCGCGGAGGCCGGCGCGGCGGCGATCCGCGACCAGATCGTCGGTACGCCGAAGTAGAGCGTCCCGCCGGCCGCCGCGTACCGCTCGGGCTGCGGCCGGCCGACGTGGTGCAGCCGGCCACCGACCCGCAACGGGCCGAGCACCCCGAGCACCAGCCCGTGCACGTGGAACAGCGGCAGGCCGTGCACCAGCAGGTCGTCCGGCGTCCACGCCCACGCCTCGGCCAACCCGTCCAGGCAGGTGGCGATCGCCCCCCGGGACAGCAGCGCCCCCTTGGGCGCGCCGGTGGTGCCGCTGGTGTAAAGGATCAGGGCGGTCCGCTCCGGTCCGGGCTCCGGATGGGTGGTCGCCGACACCCGGCGCAGGTCGACCGGGACGACAGGCAACCCGTCCGCCGCCGGAGCGTCCTGCGGGGCCGTGCCCGCCGGCGCGAGCAGGGCCCCGACCGCCGAGTCGCGCAGGATGTGTTCCCGCTCCCGGGGCCCGGCGTCCGGCGGCACGGGCACCACCGCCGTACCCGCCAGCAACGCGCCCACCACCCCCACCACGGTCTCGATCGTCGGGGTGGTCACGACCGCGACCCGGTCCAGGCCGCGCAGGTCGTCGGCGACGGCGGTGGCCAGGGCGAGCAGCCGGGACCGGGACAGGCACACGTCACCCACCCGGAGAAGATCCGGACGGTCGTCCACCGACGATGACATCGCGGCCAGCAGCGACACGGTCCACGCCCCTCCGGATTCGTACGGGGCACGGTGCGGCCCCGTGCCGCCGACGCTAGTGCGACGACCGGCCCGTCACCACCCCCCACCACGCTCCGCCACCGGGGTCCCGGCGCGCCGGCCACGACCTGCCGTCGGGACGGTTCAGGGGTCGGTTAAGGGTGCCGGTGCGGCGGCCGGCCCGCCTACCGTCACATGCGACGGTTCCGTCACCGGTCGACCGGGAAGGTGGCACCGACGTCATGACATCCGAGCACCCACCAGCCGTGCCGCATCTCACGGTCACCGACGCGTCCGACGCCATCGCGTTCTACACCCGGGTCTTCGGTGCGGTCCCGTACCGCCAGGAGTGCCTCCCCGATGGGCGGGTGCTCGCCGCCGACCTCGTCGTCGACGGTCACCGGTTCACGGTCAGCGAGTGGACCGACCCGCCCGGGGCCACCGGCGGGCTGCCGGTGCTGACCGTCACCGCCGCCGACGCCGACGCGGTGCTGCGCCGCGCCCGCGCGGCCGGCGCGCAGGTCAGCGCCGCCAACGGCACGCCGCGCGAGGTGCTGCTGCACGACCGGCACGGCGGCAGCTGGGCCATCACCCGCCCCGAACCGCCGCGCTGACCCCGGGGTACGCCCGCGCGGGCCACCGGATCGTCCGGCGCGGCGGTTTGTCGGGCTCCGGTTGCGGTATCCCGATCGGGTACGCCGCTACGAGGAGGCCCCGGTGAACGTCGACGCCCTGCTGACCGGAATCTACGACCACCTGCCCGACCTGGTGGACGCGGCGGTGGAGGGGCTCAGCCCCGAGGAGCTGTGCCGGCGGCCCGGTCCGGGTGCCAACCCGGTCGGCTGGCTGGTCTGGCACCTCACCCGGATCCAGGACCAGCAGGTCGCCGAGCTGCTCGGGGTCGACCAGGTGTGGGTCACCGGTGACCGGGCGGCCCGGTTCGGGCTGCCCGCCGACCCGGCCGACACCGGCTACGGCCACACCCCGGAGCAGGTCGCCACGGTCCGGCCGGACAGCGCGCAGGCGCTCGTCGACTACCACCGGGCGGTGGCCGAGCGGACCCGGACGTTCCTCGCCGGGTTGCGTCCGGCGGACCTGGACCGGGTGGTCGACGAGAGCTGGGACCCGCCGGTGACCCTCGGGGTCCGGCTGGTCAGCATCGCCGCCGACGATCTCCAACACGTCGGCCAGGCCGCCTACCTGCGGGGCCTGCTGCGGTCCTGACCGTCCGCGCCCGGTCCCGCCCGCTCCCGTCGCCGATCTCATCCGGTCCGGGTGAGCCGGCCTCACCCCCTCGACCGGCACGCTGACCGGGCACGTGACACGCCGTGGGGGAGGGCAGCCGTGGGGACGTCGGTGGCGGAGTTCCTGGAGCGGTGGGACGGGAGTCGGCGGCCCGACCTCCCGGAGACGACGAGCGGGACGCTGCGCCTGGACGCCGCCGAGGACGGGCACACCGCGCACTGGCGGCTGACCATCCGCGACCAACGCGTCGAGGTCACCCGCTCCGCCGACGATGCCGACCTGGTCGTCCGCGCCGACCGGGCGGTCTTCGACCGGTTGGCGTCGGGTCGGACCCACCTCGCCACCGCGCTGCTGCGTAACGACCTGTCGATACGGGGCAACATGCGGCTGCTGATGATGCTGCGGCGGATCTTCCCCGGCCCGCCCGACGCCCGGCACCCCCGGGAGGCCGCCCGGGAACGGGACGGCCACCGGTGAGGGAGGAACGGGTCCACATCATCGCCGGTAACGCCTTCGCCGTCAGCGACGCGCACGGCGACATGGAGGTGGACCCGAGGGCGCCGGTGGGGTTGTTCTCCTTCGACACCCGTTTCCTGTGCCGCTGGGTGCTCACCATCGACGGGCAGCGGCTGCACGCCCTGTCCCGCGACGACATGACCTACTTCGAGACCCGGTTCTTCCTGGTCCCCGGCACGGCCAGCCACTACGTCGACGCGGACGTGTCGGTGATCCGGCACCGGTCCATCGACGACAGCTTCACCGAGCAGCTCACCGTGCTCAACCACGCCGCCGAGCCCGCCGACTTCGTGGTGCGGATGGAGGTCGGCGCGGACTTCGCCGACACCTCGGAGATCCGCAGCCCGACGCCCCGGCGGGTCACCACGGTCGCCTCCCCGTCCGAGGCGGTGCTGCGGCTGCGCTACGAACGGGAGCGGTTCGCCCGGGAGGCGACGGTCTCCAGCACCGCCCCGGCCGACGTCGACGAGGGGGGCTTCACCTACCGGATCACCGTGCCGGCGCACGGGACGTGGGTCACCGACCTGCACGTCGGGATGTCCATCCGGGGCGAGGGCGGGCACGACCTGCGGGAGAGTCTGGAGTCGCACCGGCTGCGGGTACGCCACGACATGCGGCACGACCTGGTCGACTGGCTCGACCGGGCGCCGCAGCTGATCAGCGAGCGGGAACGGCTGCCGGCGACGTACGAGCAGGCGCTGACCGACCTGGCCGCGCTGCGCTACGTCCCGCTGGCGTACTCGGGGCGGGTGCCGGTGGGGGGTCTGCCCTGGGCGATGGCGCTCTACGGCCGCGACGCCCTGGTCACCTGCCTGATGACCCTGCCGTTCACCCCCGAACTGGCCCCGAACACGCTGCGCATGCTCGCCCTGCTCCAGGGCGGCCGGCTCGACGACCAGCACGAGGAGGAACCCGGCAAGATCCTCGGCGAACTGCGGTACGGCGAGTCGGCCGCCTTCGACGAGCAGCCGACCGGGCTCTACTACGGCGCGGCCGACACCACCCCGCTGTTCGTGATCCTGCTCGACGAGTACGAGCGCTGGTCCGGCGACGCCGCGTTGGTGCGGCAGCTGCGCCACCCGGCCCGGATGGCGCTGGACTGGATCGACGGGTACGGGGACCTGACCGGCGACGGCTACCTGCGCTACCAGCGACGCAACACCCGCAACGGGCTGGTGAACCAGGGCTGGCGCAACTCGCCGGACGCGATCGTGGACGCCGACGGCCGGGCTCCCGCCGGGCCCAGGGCCACCTGCGAACTCCAGGGCTACGCCTACGACGCGAAGCGGCGCGGAGCCCGCCTGGCCCGGGAGTTCTGGGGCGAGCCCGAGTACGCCGACCTGCTGGAGCGCCAGGCCGCCGCGCTGAAGGAACGGTTCAACCGGGACTTCTGGTTGCCCCGCCAGGAGCACTACGCGTCGGCACTGGAGCCGGACGGCACCCCGGTGGTGGCGTTGACGTCCCAGCTCGGGCACCTGCTGTGGAGCGGGATCGTCGCCGAGGACCGGTCCGCCGCCCTCGCCGCCCACCTGGTGGGGCCGCAGCTCTTCTCCGGCTTCGGGGTCCGCACGTTCGCCGACGGGCAGTTGGCGTACAACCCGGTGGGCGCGCACCTGGGCGCCGTGTGGCCGTCGGACAACGCGCTCGTCGCGGCCGGGTTGCGGCGGTACCACCACGACGAGGAGGCCGCCCGGGTCGCCGACGGCATCTTCGCGATGGCGGACCTGGTCGGGGGTTCGGTGCCGGAGGTGATCGCCGGGTATCCCCGTGCGGTCACCGGCTACCCGGTGCAGCTGCCGATGGCCGGGCGACCGCAGTCGTGGTCCGCGGGTGCCCTGCTGATGCTGCTCGGCACCCTCCTCGGGCTACGGCCCTGCGGGGACAACCTGCTGGTGAACCCGGCCCTGCCCGACGGTTTCGGCCGGATCGAACTGCTGGACGTGCCCGGCCGGTGGGGCCGGGCCGACGCGTACGGCCGGGACCGGTCGGCCGTCCGCCCGGGGCGTCGTCCCCGGCTACGCTGACCGCCCGGCCGGCGGTGCCGGTTGCACCGGGGCGTCCGGGTCGGCGGGCGGGTGGGTGACCCACCGGGACAGGGCCCGGTCGACGCCCACGAAGAGCAGGCCGAGCAGCCAGAAGGCGACGGCGAAGAAGACCGCGCTGACCGCGACGCCGTCGTAGCCGAGCTGCCCGGCGTCGATGAACGGGTACGGGTAGCGGTGCACGATCAGCCCACGTACCAGGGCGAACCCCAGGTATGCCAGCGGGAACGCCAGCCACCAGAGGGCGTACCGGGGGCGTAGCCGGCCGCGCGGGTCGAACAGCGTCCAGTCGGCGACGGCGAGCAGCGGAACGACGGTGTGCAGGAGTTGGTTGCCCACCGCCTCGCCGAGCGCCCGGTCGGGCTGGGTCATCGCGAACGGGCTGGCCGGGTTCGCCAGCACCAGGTGGTAGACCACGCCGGTGATGGTGACGTAGAGGGTCACCGCGCCCTTGAGCGCCGACGGCGGTTCGGGTCGACGTCGCGCGGCCTGCCAGGCGGCGTAGCCGGCGAAGAGCCCGACCGCCAGGTTGCTCTGGATGGTGAAGTACGGCAGCAGTCCGGTGACGGTGGCCGGGCCCAGGGCGGTGAGCACGATCCCGGCCAGCACACCGATCACGATCGCCAGCCGGAAGGCCACCGCCAGGCGTCGACGCCGCAGAGTCATCGGCGCAAGCTACCAGCCCCGCCGTCGCCGCCCCCGGCCGTGGCCGGGCCACCGGCCGCAGGTCACGCGCCAGCGGTCCCCGGTCGTGGGCCCGGCGGCCCGGCCGGCACCGACCTGGAGGCTCGCATCCGGCCGACCACCCCGGCCGCGGCCGTCTCGGTCATCGGTCGTGGGTCGGTGGCCGTCGGTCCTTGCGGCCACCGGTCGTCGGTGGGCAGCCGGGTCCCGGCGGGTGATCCGGCCCGGGGTCGTTGCCGTCCACCGGCCCGTCCGGGTCTCGGGCCGGATTCGCGGCGGGCCGGTCGGGGACGGGGATGGCCAGGGTGGCCCGCGCGGCCCGGAACGCCGACATCGCCGCCGACTCCCCGGGCAGCTCGTCCCGGGCCGCGGCGGGGCGCACCGCGGTCAGCAGCGTCACCAGCGGCCGGACCGGGCCGGTCGACCCGTCGACCGCCCCGCTGAGCAGCCGCTCAGCGGTTTCCTGATCCAGGCGGTATCGGGTCATCTCGTGTCCCTCAGCGTCGGCGCGGGTTGGGACGTCACGCCGACGGGGCCCGACGTGGCCCCGGTCACACCCGAGCCGGGCGGCGGGGACGAAAACCGGGTCGGCATCCCTACAGTACGTGACCGGTCGGTATGCGCTGGTGTAAAAATCCGCTGGACAGGTCGCATCGAGGGAGGTTGGGCCATGCCCGAACGTGACACCCACCGTGACGAACGCTTCGATCAGCTCGGCGACGAGATGTCGGCCGCCGTCACCCGCGCGGCATCCGTGCTGGAGGAGGAGCTGTCCGCCGGCATCGAGAGTGCCCGCCGGCTCCAGGAGAAACTCACCGCCGACCGGCGGGTCGACCCGGCGGCCTTCGACGAGGTGGCCGGGCGGGTCCGCAGGGACACCCACGCGCTGATCGACATGGTGGTCGCCCAACTGCCGATCACCGGCGAGCGGGGCGAGCTGACCCGCCGCTACGCCGCCGACGCCCACGACGTGCTGGACAGCCTGCTCGACCTGGCCCGGCTCACCCCGGAACTGGCCAACGGGCTGATCGACCGGGTGTCCCGCCAGGGCCACGAACCGACCGGCCCGGTCCGCGTCGACCGGGACCCGGGGGCCCCGGCGGCCGACGGCGGGCCCGACCCGGTGGCCTGAGCCGATGACCGTTCCGGGCATCGACGACCGGGTCGAGGAGGTGCTGGACCGCTACCGGGCGCGGACCATGGCGACCCTACTGGCCCAGCTGCCCACCGGCGGCCCCCGCTACCTCTACGACCTGGTCGCCGACTATCCCCGCCGCTCCGGCAAGGGGCTGCGGGCGGCGCTCTGCCTGGCCGCGTGCCGGCTCGCCGGGGACGGCGACGAACCGGACGAGGCGGCGGTCAACGTGGCCACCACCGTCGAGTTGTTCCACAACGCCTTCCTCATCCACGACGACATCCAGGACGGCAGCGAACAGCGGCGGGGCGCACCGACCCTGCCCGCCGCGTACGGCGTCGGTGTGGCGCTCAACGTCGGCAACATGACCAACCTGCTCGCCCTGGACCGGTTGCTGGCCAACCGGGACGGCCTCGGCTCCGGCACCGCCTGGCAACTGGTCGAACAGACCCGGCTGATGCTGCGCCACTCGCTGGAGGGCCAGGCCATCGAGATCGGCTGGATCAGGGACAACGCCTGCGATCTCACCCCCGACGACTACTACCGGATGTGCCTGAAGAAGACGTCCTGGTACACCTGCATCTACCCGTGCCGCACCGGGGTGCTGGCGGCCGGCGGCGGGCGGCTGCGCACCGACCGGCTGGACCGCTACGGCTGGTACCTCGGCGCGGCCTTCCAGATCACCGACGACGTGCTGAACCTGGTGGGGGAGTACGCCGCCTACGGCAAGGAGATCGCCGGTGACCTGTGGGAGGGCAAGCGCACCCTGATCCTCATCGACTTCCTCGCCCGCTGCACCGCCGGGGAACGGGAACGGACGGTGGCCTTCCTCGGCACCCCCCGCGCCGACCGGACGGCGGCCGACGTGCGCTGGCTGCACCGCCGGCTGACGGCGTACGACAGTGTGGAGGTGGCCCGGCGCAGCGCCCGGGAACTGGCCGACGCGGCGCTGGCCGAGGGACGTGCCGTGCTCGGTGACCGGGCCGGCACCGAGGACGGTCGGTTCCTGCTCGGCCTGACCCGTTACGTCGTCGACCGCCCACGCTGACCGGCCGGGCTCAGCCCATCGTCTTCGCGCCGTCGATGGACTCGCGGATGATGTCGGCGTGCCCGCAGTGCTGGGCGGTCTCCGCGATCACGTGCAGCACCGTGCGGCGCACCGACCAGCTCGCCCCCGGCTCGAACCAGGGCGCCTCCGGCAACGGGTGGGCCGTGTCCAGGTCGAGGGTGGCGACCAGCTCGTCGGTGCGGGCCGCCGTCTCGGCGTACCGGGCGAGCAGGTCGGTCAGGGTGTCGTCGTCGGTCATCCGGAACATGCCGGCCCAGTCGACCGGCTCGCTCTCCATCGCCTCGGCCCCACCGGCCATGAACCGCGCCCACCGGTGCTCCACCAGGGTCACGTGTTTGATCAGGCCGCCCAGGCACAGCTCGCTGACGGTGCTGCGGGTCGCCGCCTGCTCGTCGGTCAGGTCGCGCACGGTGTGCCGCAGGAAGCCGCGGTGCTGGCCGAGGGACTGCAACAGGTCGGCCTTCTCGCCGGTGAGCACCCGCTCCGAAGTGGTCATCCGCCACCCTCCGTGGTCGATGTCGTCGAGGGTCACGCTAGGGCCACCCCCCGACACTTTCCGCCCCGCCACACCGCGCCTCCGACCGCGTCCGCCCCTGCGGTTGCCGATCCGGCCGCCGGGCGGTGGACTGGACCACATGGGAACGATCAGGGTGGGAACGTCGTCCTGGGCGGATCAGACGCTGCTGCGCGCCGGCTGGTATCCCCGGTCGATGCGCACCCCGGCGCAGCGGCTGGGCTGGTACGCCGGGCGGTTCGGGCTGGTCGAGGTGGACACCTCGTACTACGCCATCCCGGTGCCGGAGACCACCGGCGGCTGGGCGGCGGCCACCCCGCCGGGTTTCACCTTCGACGTCAAGGCGTTCAGCCTCTTCACCGGACACCCGACACCGGTGCAGGTGCTGCCGAAGGACCTGCGACCGGCCACCGGTCCGTCCCGGGTCCGCCGCCGGGACCTGCCCGAGGCGACGTACGACGAGTTGTGGACCCGGTTCCGGGCGGCGCTGGCACCGCTCGCGGCGGCCGACCGGCTCGGCGCGGTGCTGTTGCAGTTCCCGCCGTGGCTGGTGCGGGGGGAGGGCGCCCGGCGGCGGATCGCGGAACTGGCCGACCGGTGCCGGCCCTGGCGGGTCGCCGTGGAGCTGCGCCACGGGTCCTGGTTCGACGGTGCGGCGGCGGCCGAGACGGTCGCCTTCCTGCGCGACCACGACCTCAGCCTGGTCTGCGTCGACATGCCGCAGGGGCACCCGTCCTCGGTGCCCCCGATCATGATCGGTACCGCCGAGCCGGTGCTGGTGCGGATGCACGGCCACAGCGCGCACTGGGAACACGGCAGCAAGGAGGACCGGTTCCGGTACGCCTACGCCGACGACGAACTACGCCGCTGGGCCGACCTGCTCACCGACCTGGCCGACCGGTCCGGGGAGCTGCACGTGCTGTTCAACAACTGCTGCGCGGGGCAGGCCCAGCGCGACGCCGCCCGGCTGGCCGAACTGCTCGGGGTCGCTCCCACGACGGCGGCCGTCGGCCACTGACCGCGCCGGTACGGGTCACTGACCGCGCCGGTACGGGGCCCGCCGTCCGCGCTGACGGCGACCCCCGTACCGGCCGGTCCCGGCCCGCCGGTCAGCCGGCCATCGCCATCCGTCGCCGGGCCCCCGTCGCGGCCAGCCGACCCATCGTCATCGGCGCGCCCATCAGCCCACCGGCGCGCCCGAGCATCCCCCGGAACACCTGGCCCGGCTTCTGCTGCTCACCCATGTACGCGGTGACCACCACCAACGCCCCGGTCAACGCCGGAATGGTCCACTGGAGGACCTTCATCTGCCGCTGCCGGTGCGCCACCTCGGCGGGCGTCTGGTAGTTGGGCTCGGTGGTCCCCGACACCGGCGGGTTGCCGGCGTTCTGCAACTTCATGCCCACCAACCGGCTGTACCCGGTGACCGCGAGCGCGCCGACGGTCAGCGCCGTCTTCACCGCGCTCATCCGGCCCACCCCGGACTGGGCCATCATCCGGGGGCTCTCGGTGGCCAGCTCACCCACCGCGCCGGCCAGGTGCGCGCCGATCGCCGCCGCGTTGACCGGCGTCCACCGCGACCAGCCGGCCGAGGCCACCGGAAGCCGTTGGGTCGAGTCGCTGATCCGTGCCGCCGCTCCGTTCACGCCCAGCGCCCCCATCAGGGAGCCACCGAACCAGGCCGCCAGGCCGAGATCGTGCATCGAGCGCAGTGCGGTGTGTCGTTCCGACATCTGATCCCCCTCCACCGTGTTCGGGCGCAGCGGCATACCCGTCCCGACGGGGGCTACGCGCCCGGCTGCCGGCCGGGTCACCGATGATCCGGATCGGGCGTACGGGGGACCGGACACCGGGGTCAGCGGCGGGGCAGACCGGCCGCGAAGTCGGCCACCCGCCGGCTCAGCGGCAGGCCGGCCCGGACCCAGCGGAAGTGGTCCAGCGGGGCCCCCGCCTCGGCCGAGGTGTACCGGTGCCGGGTGACCGGCGCGGCGGTGAGCTTGGTGCAGAGGTGGTCGACGATCGGGTGCGGGGTGTACTGGTCGTCGTCGACGCTGACCGCGAGCACCGGCAGGGTCAGCCGGCCCACCGCCGCGTCGCCGTCCACCCCGTCGAGGGTGGGGAAGCGGCCGGTGCGGGCGGTGCGCGCCCAGTCCCGGATCACCCCGCGCGCCTGCCGGCCGCCGAACCCCCAGCCCGGCCAGACCCCGAGCGTCCCGGCGACCGCCGCGATCCCCTGGCTGTACGGCAGCACGCCGTACCGGCGCAGGCCCGGGTAGCCGCGCCAGTACGGCATGCCGACGGCGAGCAGGGCCAGCCCGTCGACCTGGTCGACGCCGTGCAGGGCGAGGTGCAGCAGGGCCGCCTGCCCGCCGAGGGAGTGCCCGAGCAGCAGCGTCGGCCGGCCGTCCCGCCGGGACTTGAGCGCGTCGAGGACCGCGCCGACGTCGGCGGCCAGTTCGCGGTAGCCGTACCGGCAGGACCGCGACGGCGGGGGTGTGCTGGCCCCGGTGCCGCGCAGGTCGGCGACGACCACGGCGAGGCCGGCGGCGCGCAGCGTGGCGGCGAACGGGCGGTAGTAGCGGGCGCGTACCCCCATCGCCGGGCAGATCAGCACCACCGGCGCGGCGGACGTGCCGGCGGGCTCCGGATAGACCTGGATGCCGATCCGGGCCCCGTCGACGTCGACGAACTCCTGCGTGTACTCCGCGTCCCCGCTCACCGGCCCATCCTACCGGCCGGTAATAAGTGGTCCGCGTGGCGCCCGGGCGGCCCGTCGCGGCCGGTCAGGCCGCCGCCGGAGCCAGCCGGCCGACCCCGCTGACCGCGGCGTAGACGCCACCGAGCTGCTCCGCCCAGTGCCGGAAGGAGTAGCGCACCCGCACCCGGTCCAACGCCGCCGTGGCGTACGCGAAGCGGCGGACCCGGTCGGCGAGCAGCCGGCGGACCGCGGCACCCAGCGCCCGGGGGTCGCGCGGCGGCACCAGGTCCCCGGTCAGCCCGTCGACCACACTGTCGGTGATCCCGCCGACCGCCGTGCCGACCACCGGCACGCCGCACGCCATCGCCTCCAGCGGGCTACGGCCGAACGGCTCGTACCACGGGGCGGCGACCAGGACGTCGGCCGAGCGGTACCAGGCCGCCAACTCCTCGCGGGGCACCGCGCCGACCAGCCGGACCCGGTCGGCGACACCACAGGACCCGGCGAGCGCGGTCAACCGGCGGGCGACGTCGTCGGTCGCCAGCGACCCGGCCGGCGGCCCGCCGACCACCACGTACTCGGCCCCGGGCACCCCGGGCAGCGCCCGCACGACGTCCTGTACGCCCCGGCGTTCGTGCAGCGGCCCCACGGTGAGCAGCCGGGGCCGGCCCGGGGCGCGCGGTGCGGCCGGACCGGTCGGGGTGAACAGCCGCTCGTCCACCCCCGACGGCACCAGCGTCAGCTTCGCCCGGGGCACCCCGAGCCGGACCAGTTCCCCCAGTTCGTCGTGCGACTGGACGACGACCCGGTCGACGGCCCGTCCGAGCGCCCGCTCGTAGCCGATCCGTCCCCGGCCGGCCGGCTCCCGGCCACCCGGGCGGCGTCGGTACGTGCTGCCCAGGTCGTGGTACGTCAACACCACGGGCGTGTCGGTGCGCCGGCCGGCGTGCACGGCCGCCAGGCCGCTCAGCCAGAAGTGGGCGTGCGCCACGTCCGGCCGCCAGTCGGCCTGCTGCCAGTGCGCGGCCAGCCAGCGGCCGAACTCGCCCACGTGGGGCAGGAGTTCCTCGGCCGGCACCGGCCGGGCGGGGCCGGCGGGCACGTGCCACACCTGGTACCCCGCGTCGGTCGGCACCGTGTCGGGCAGCGTGGCGTCGTCCCGCCGGGTGTAGACCCGCACCTCGTGGCCCTCGGCGGCCAGCGCCGCCGCCTGCTCGGCGACGTGCAGGTGCAGGCCCACGGCATCCTGTCCGCCGGGGACGGCGAGCGGGCTGGCGTGCCCCGAGACCATCGCGATGCGCATGCTTCCTCCTCCGTGATCCGGTCACCGGCGAGGCGGAATCCGGTGCGGGGGCTTCCGGCCGGCGTCATCACCCGGTCCCGCGCACCGGGCGCGCGACGGGCACCCGGCCGCGCCCTCGCGGCACCGGTGCCCGGACGTCACGCGCCGCCCGGTATGCCGAACCAGTTGCCCAGCGCGGAGGCGGTAAACATCAACTTTGCGTGCCCGTCCGAGCGCCCTGCGTGCCCCGCGACCAGCCGTGCTCAGCCCACCTCGGGCAGCATCCCGGGCCCGAACACCTCGTAGGCGATCCGCTCCACCGGCACCCCCCGGCGCAGCAGGCCGCCGCGGACCCGGTTCATGAACGGCAGTGGACCGCACAGGTGCACGTGCGCGTCGGGGGAGAGCGGGATCAGCTCCGGGTCGATCCGGCCCCGGCTCACCTCGGCCGGCAGCGCCGGGGCGTCGTCGCCGGTGATCTCCTCGTACCACAGCCGCAGCCGCAGCCGGGGCAGCCGGGCGTGCAGCTCGACCAGGTCGGCCCGGTGGGCGTGGGCGGCACCGTCCCGGTCGGCGTGGGCCAGCACCACCGGCCGGTCCGGCGCGGTCGCCGCCAGGTGGGCCAGCGCCGACATCGCCGGGGTGAGCCCGATCCCGGCGCTGACCAGCAACAGCGGCCCCTGGCCCGCCACCGCGCTCACCTCGCCGAAGGGCGGGCTCAGCCGCAGGACGTCGCCGGGGCCGACGTGGTCGTGCAGGAAACCGGAGACCAACCCGTCCGGGGCGCCGGCCGTGCCGCGTACCCGCTTGACGGTGATCCGCCAGTGGTCGGCGTCGGGACGGCCGGAGAGGCTGTACTGCCGGATCTGCCGGCCGCGTCCGCCGTCGAGGTCCACCGCGATCGAGACGTACTGGCCGGGGACGAAGCCCGGCACCGGACCGCCGTCGACCGGGACGAGGGTGACCGAGACGACGTCGGTGGCCTGCGACGTGACCCCGGTGACCCGCCAGTCGCGCCAGACCACCCCGCCGTGGGGCAGCCCGGTGGCCGCGTACAGCCGGGCCTCCCGGGCCACCAGCTCGCAGGCCATCAGCCAGTACACCTCGTCCCAGGCGGCGGCGACCTGCGGGGTGACCGCCGCGCCCAGCACCTCGCCGATGGCGGCCATCAGGTGCCTGCCCACCAGCGGGTACTGGTCGGCGGCGATGCCCAGCGAGGCGTGCTTGTGCGCGATGCGCTCCAGCACCGCCGTCCACCCGGTCGCGTCCTCGCCGGTGAGGTGCCCGGCGTACGCGACGACCGAGGCGGCCAGCGCCGCCTGCTGCCGGCCGGTCGCCTGGTTGCCCCGGTTGAACAGGTTCAGCAGTTCCGGATGGGCGGCGAACATCCGGGCGTAGAACCGGCCGGTGATCCGGTCGGCGTGGGCCCGGACCACGGGCAGGGTGGCGGTGACGACGGCGGCTGACGACTCCGAGAGCACGGCTCCTCCTCCAGATGGGTACCGGAGACCACTCAAACAGGAATGTGAAAGTCCTCTTAGGGCCGAAAGTCCCGGGCCCGTCGGCGTGCCGGCCACCGCCGCCCGGCCCCTGTTCGCCACCAGGGGCGCTGGCTAGGGTCGGATCGTGAAGCTCAACCTGTCGACGGACATGGCCCTGCGGATCGCCATGCTCACCGCCCCCGCCTCGACCCGCACCACCGTCGACGAGTTGGCCGAACGGCTGGACCTGCCCCGCAGCCACGTGGCCAAGGTGGTCCAGCGGCTCCAGCGCATCGGGGTGCTGTTCACCGTCCGGGGCCGCTCCGGCGGGGTGGCGTTCGCCGAGGGGGCCGAACGGATCACCGTCGGCCGGGTCGTGCGCGCCTTCGAGGGGGAGGGGGAGGTGGTCTCCTGCGAGGAGACCGGCTGCGCCCTGCGCGCCGGCTGCCGCCTGCGGGTCCAGCTCCGCCGCGCCCAGGCCGCCTTCCTCGCCGTACTCGACGAGATGCCCCTGGCGGAACTGGCCGACGGCCCGGCGGCGGCCCTGCTGCTCACTCCCGCGTCCGGCCCGGCGGCCCGCACCCCGGCGCAGACCTGAACGGGACCGGCGGACGCGGACCGGTCGGCCGGTGGGGCGACCCGGACGGTCACCCCACCGGCCGCCGCTTCAGCTGACCTGGATCGTCCCGTCCGGCGAGCGGACGCAGGAGACCGCGCGGGCGCCGGTCGCCGCCGCGCCGCTCAGGCACCGACCCAGCACCTGGTGCCCGGCCGCGCTCGGGTGCCAGGACTCCTGGCAGGTCTGGAAGTACGTCCCGCAGGTGTTCGCGATCCGCTGGATGTCCAGCTTGTCGTAGCCGGACAGGCTGGTCACGAAGACCCCCGAGG
Source organism: Micromonospora sp. WMMD730 (assembly GCF_049178955.1). Taxonomy (NCBI): domain Bacteria; kingdom Bacillati; phylum Actinomycetota; class Actinomycetes; order Micromonosporales; family Micromonosporaceae; genus Micromonospora; species Micromonospora sp. WMMD730. Next base: position 5,029,421 of record NZ_JBMHML010000002.1, on the reverse strand, counting down.
TGCCGTCCTGGAGCCGGATCGGGGTGGCCAGCGCGTTGCCGGGGCTGCCCGCCGACTCGCACAGCCGGGCGCCGTCGAAGGCCCGCTGCACGTTGAGGTAGACCAGGTCGGCGGCGGGGAACTCGGCGGACAGCGTGCTGCGGACCGAGTTCACCAGCGTGCCCAGGCCCTGCGAGAAGCGCTGGCCGGGGGCGAGACTGGCCCGGTGGATCGGGCAACCGGCGGCGTACCGCTCGGCCCCCAGGTCACGGAACTTGTCCCGGGTGTCGTCCCGGCTGTCCTCCTCCCAGTAGGTCGAGGCCAGCTCCGGCGGCAGCGGGTTGGTGTAGTCCTGGAAGACGATCCGGTGCTGGCCGTCGGCGTCGATCTGGTCCAGCGTGGTCAGGATCTGCCGAACCGCCGCCGTGGTCTCCGCCGTCGCGGCGGCGACCTGGGCGGAGGTGGCCAGGTCGGCGTCCGTGCAGGGCTTCTGTTCCACCGGCCCGCCCAGGTATGCCCAGAACTCCCACCACCCGGTCCAGGCGTCGGCGATGAACCGGTTCGCGCACTTCTCGGCGACGGTGCCGAAGGTGAACGAGCTGTTGTTCGAGCCGAGGCCGATCAGCACCAGGTCGATGTCGTGGGTCTGCCCGACCGCGCGCAACTGGTCGAGCTGGGCGGCGACCTGGCGGCCCTTGGCGCGGCTGGCCGAGGCGTTGGCGATGTCGTACGGCTGGCCGCCGGAGCAGGCCAGGTTGAACCGGTCGGCGATCCCCGGCAGGTCCGCCTTGAACAGCGAGGCGTTGGGTGATCGGTGGCAGAAGTAGGCGTTGTTGTTCGGTGCCGACCAGCCCGGGAACGGCTGGGCGACCCCGTTGACGTCGGTCACCGCCGAGTACGCCCCGGCACCCTCGCCGCTGATGAAGCTGTCGCCGAGGGCGACGGCGGCGGTGGGCAGGGCGGCGGCGGCCGGTGCGGCGGAGCCGACGGCGACCGGCAGGGCGGCCGTGGCGACGGTGAGCAGCGCCGCGAGGGCGCTACGGTGGAACCTGGACATGACGTCCCCCATCTGTCCATGGAAATGTGAAAGATCCTTCCGGGCCGGATCAGATCACTTGGCGAGATGGACGTCAATGCCTCTTAACATGATCGTCCAATGGTGGAAACGGTCGTTTCCGGCCCGGCGGGCACCCCGCCCGGGAAGGCCCCGACCCCCGGCGGCGTTGCCCCCGGCGGACGCGCATCCGCCGTCCGACGTGGGGCTGCACGGCGCTGTCAGGGCGTAGGGCTACGCTCGCTGCGGCACGCCGCGCGTGGAGATCGAGACGGTGAGCGGCACCACACCGCCGAGACCGGGGAGTACGACCAGTTGACCGCACAGCCTGAGACCCTCTACGGGGCAGACGACCTCACCCACCTGGAGGGCCTGGACGCCGTCCGCAAGCGTCCCGGCATGTACATCGGCTCGACCGACAGTCGTGGCGTGGGTCACCTCGTCAACGAGATCCTCGACAACTCCACCGACGAGGGTGTCGCCGGTCACGCCACCACGGTCGAGGTGATCCTGCGCGCCGACGGCTCGGTGCAGGTCGACGACGACGGCCGGGGCATCCCCACCGACGTGCACGCCAAGTCCGGCATCTCCGGGGTCGAGCTGGTGCTCACCCGGCTGCACGCCGGCGGCAAGTTCGGCGGCTCCGGCTACAAGACCTCGGGCGGCCTGCACGGCGTGGGCGCCTCCGCCGTCAACGCGCTGTCCCGCCGCTTCGACGTGACCGTCCGGCGCGGCGGCAAGGTGCACGCCATGTCCTTCCGGCACGGCGTCCCCGGCGTCTTCGCCGGCGACGGCCCGGACGCCCCGTTCACCCCCGGCCCCGGCCTGCAGGTCGTCGGGTCGATGAAGCGGGGCCAGCGCACCGGCACCTCGATCCGCTACTGGCACGACGCCCGCTACTTCGAGACCGGCGCGCGCCTCGACGTCGAGGCCGTCCGGATGAAGCTGCGCAACACCGCCTTCCTGGTCCCCGGGGTCGACTACCGGCTGCGCGACGAGACCGCCGAGGAGCCGGTCGAGGAGCGCTTCCACTACCCCAACGGGCTCACCGACATGGTCGAGTTCCTGGCGCCGGCCGGTGACCGGCCCGTCTCTGGCACCCTGCTGGTCACCGGCGAGGGGACGTACCGGGAGAACGCCGCCGACGCCAACGGCGTGATGCAGTCCAACGTGCAGCGCCGGGCCGAGGTCGAGATCGCCTTCCGCTGGGGCACCGGCTACGAGCGCACCGTCGAGTGCTTCACCAACACCATCCGCAACGCCCACGGCGGCACCCACCGCAAGGGCTTCGAGCGGGCGCTGACCCGGACCCTGGCCGACGCCGTCCGCAACACCCGGGGCCTGCTCAAGCCCAAGGAGGACCCGCCCACCCTGGACGACGTCCTGGAGGGGATGACGGCGGTGGTGCACGTGCGCATCCCCGAGCCGCAGTTCACCTCGCAGACCAAGGACGAGCTCTCCACCGCCGGCATCACCAAGGTGCTCCAGACCCTGGTCGAGCAGCACGTCAAGGCCTGGCTGGAGGACCGGCGCAGCAAGGCCGAGGCGCGCACGGTGCTCCAGAAGATCGTCGACGCGGCCCGGGTCCGGCTGACCCAGAAGCAGCAGAAGGACGCCGCCCGGCGCAAGACCGCCCTGGAGGGCGCGTCGATGCCCGCCAAGCTCGTCGACTGCCGCGCCGCAGGCATCGACAGAAGTGAATTGTTCATCGTGGAGGGCGACAGCGCCCTCGGAACAGGGCGACTCGCCCGTTCTGCCGAGTATCAGGCGCTGCTGCCGATCCGCGGGAAGATCCTCAACGTGCAGAAGGCCAACCTCCAGCAGGTGCTCGACAACGCCGAGTGCGCGGCGATCGTGCAGGTGCTCGGGGCCGGTTCGGGACGCACCTTCGACCTGTCCTCGTTGCGCTACGGCCGAGTGCTGATCATGGCGGACGCCGACGTGGACGGCGCGCACATCCGGACCCTGCTGATCACCCTGTTCGCCCGCTACATGCGCCCGCTGATCGAGGCCGGCCGGCTCTACGCCGCGATGCCGCCCCTGCACAAGATCACCACGAAGGGGCGCAGCCCGCAGACCACCTACACCTACACCCAGGCCGAGATGGAGGCGACGGTCCGCAAGCTGGAGAAGGCCGGCCGGCAGATCGTCACCCCGATCCCGCGCTTCAAGGGCCTCGGTGAGATGGACGCCGACGAGTTGTGGGAGACCACGATGAACCCGGCCACCCGGGCGGTCCGCCGGATCACCCTCGACGACGTCGACGCCGCCGAGCGCATCCTCGAACTGCTGATGGGCGAGAAGGTCGAGCCGCGCCGCAACTGGCTGATCGACTCCTCCGACCGGGTCGACCGCGACGCGATCGACGCATGAGCACCGTGGCCGCCGTATCCCCGGAAGAGAGCTGAACGATGGCACGCCGTAAGGACGACCGCGCCAAGGTGGACCTGTCCGCCTTCGACCAGGCCGGCGCGCGGGTCTTCGACAACCCGCTGGTCACCGAGGTGTCCGACTCCTACCTGGAGTACGCCTTCTCGGTCATCCACTCCCGGGCGCTGCCCGACGCCCGCGACGGCCTCAAGCCGGTGCACCGCCGCATCCTGTGGTCCATGCACGAACAGGGCCACCGCCCCGACCGGGGGCACGTCAAGTCGGCCCGGATCGTCGGCGACGTCATGGGCAAGTACCACCCGCACGGCGACACGGCGATCTACGACGCGATGGTCCGGCTCGCCCAGGACTTCTCGCTCAACGCGCCACTCATCGACGGGCACGGCAACTTCGGTTCCCCTGACGACGGACCGGCCGCCGCGCGCTACACCGAGGCCCGGCTGTCCCGGGAGGCGATGCTGCTGGTCGGTGAGCTGGGCGAGGACACCGTCGACGTCGAGCCCAACTACGACGGCTCGCTGACCCAGCCGACCGTGCTGCCCGCCGCCTTCCCCAACCTGCTGGTCAACGGGGCGTCCGGGATCGCGGTCGGGATGGCCACCAACATGATCCCGCACCACCTCGGCGAGGTGGTCTCCGCCGCCCGCTGGCTGATCAACCACCCGGACGCCGACCTCGACAAGCTGATGGAGTTCGTCCCCGGCCCCGACCTGCCCACCGGTGGCCTGCTGCTCGGGCTGGACGAGGTGCGCCGGGCGTACGAGACCGGGCGCGGTGTGGTGCGGATGCGTGGCCGGGTGGAGATCGGCCCGCTGGAGGGCAGCCGGGGCCGGCAGGCTATCACCGTCGTCGAACTGCCGTACGGCGTCGGCGCGGAGAAGGTCATCGCGGCGATCACCAACGAGGTGAACAAGACCAAGCGGCTCACCGGCATCGCCGACGTCAAGGACCTCACCGACCGGGAGAGCGGCACCCGGCTGGTCGTCGAGTGCAAGGTCGGGGTCAACCCGCAGGCGTTGCTGGCCGACCTCTACCGGCTGACCCCGCTGGAGCAGTCCTTCGGCATCAACAACCTGGTGCTTGTCGACGGCCAGCCGCGCACCCTCGGGTTGAAGGCGCTGCTGGAGGTGTTCCTGGCCCACCGCTACGAGGTGGTGACCCGGCGCAGCGCGTACCGGCGGCGCAAGCGCCAGGAGCGGCTGCACCTGGTCGACGGCCTGCTGATCGCCCTGCTCGACATCGACCGGGTGGTCAAGCTGATCCGGGCCAGCGAGGACGCCCAGGCCGCCAAGGACGGCCTGATGCAGAAGTTCAAGCTCTCCGAGATCCAGGCCACCTACATCCTGGACACCCCGCTGCGCCGGTTGACCAAGTACGACCGGATCGAGCTGGAGGCCGAGCAGGAGAAGCTGCGCGGGGAGATCGCCGCGCTGTCGAAGATCCTCGACGACCCGAAGGTGCTCCGGAAGGTCGTCTCCGACGAGTTGGCCGCCGTGGTGAAGCAGTTCTCCGGGGCGCGGCGGACCACCCTGGTCGACGGGGACCTCAAGGCGGTGCTGGCGGCGTCGGTGCCGGCCGGGCCGTTGGAGGTGGCCGACGACCCGTGTCAGGTGATCCTCTCGGCGACCGGGCTGGTCGCCCGGACGGCGGCCGAGTCGGAGGAGGCGTCCGAGGGGCGTCGGCGCAACGGCCGGGTCAAGCACGACACGGTACGCGCGGTCGTGCACACCACGGCCCGGGGTCGGGTGCTCCTGGTCACCAGCGCCGGCCGGGCCTTCAAGGTCGACGTGTTGCCGCTGCCGGTGCTGCCCGAGCAGGCCGGCACGGTGTCGCTGCGGGGCGGGATGGCCGCCGCCGAGCTGGTCCCGCTGGCGGCGGGGGAGACGGTGATCGGGCTGGCCCCGCTGGGCCCGACCGCGCAGGGCTCCCCGGGCCTGGCGATGGGCACCCGGCAGGGCGTGGTGAAGGTGTGCACGCCGGAGTGGCCGGTGCGGTCCGACGAGTTCGAGGTGATCTCGCTGCGGTCGGGTGACGAGGTGGTGGGGGCCACCTGGCTCGACGACGGCAGCGAGACGGTGGCGTTCGTGACCAGTGAGGCGTCCCTGCTGCGGTTCGCGGCGTCCGTGGTCCGCCCGCAGGGGCTCAAGGGCGGCGGGATGGCCGGGGTCAGCCTGCCGGCGGGCGCCCGGGTGGTGTTCTTCGGCGCGGTCCGCACCGACGACGCCGCGCACGGGGAGCCGATGGTGGTCACCTCGACGGGGGCGACGGTCAAGGTGACGCCGTTCGCGTCGTACCCGGCGAAGGGCAGGGCGACCGGCGGGGTGCGGGCGCAGCGGTTCCTCAAGGGGGAGACGGATCTGGTGGTGGCCTGGATCGGCGCGCGGCCGGTGGGCGCGACGGCGACCGGTGACCCGGTGGAGCTGCCGCCGGCCGATCCGCGCCGGGACGGGTCCGGCTTCGCCGTCATGCTCGGCCCGACCGTCGTCGGGCACCTCATCGAACGCGACTGAGGTCACCCCGGCCGCCGCGAGGCTGACGGCCGGCCGCCCCGTCGGCGTCAGGCGACGTCGACGGGGCGGAACTGGACGCTGACCCGGGGGCCGACCGGGCGGGTGGTCTTGGGCACGGCATGCTCCCAGGTGCGCTGGCAGGACCCGCCCATCACCACCAGGTCGCCGTGACCGAGCGGGAAGCGCAGGGTGTCGCCGCCGCCCCGGGGGCGTAGCAGCAACGGGCGGGGCGCGCCGAACGACACGATCGCCACCATCGTGTCGGTGTGCGCGGAACGGCCGAGGGTGTCGCCGTGCCAGGCGACGCTGTCCCGCCCGTCGCGGTAGAGGCACATGCCGGCGGTGACGAACGGCTCGCCCAGTTCGGCGGCGTAGTGCCGACTCAGTGCCGTGCGGGCGGCGGTGAGCAGCGGGTGCGGCAGCGGGCGGTCGGGGCCGTACCAGCAGAGCAGGCGGGGGACGTTGACCTGCGTGTCGTACATGGTGCGGCGTTCGGCCCGCCAGGGAACGCCGGTGCGCAGGGTGTCGAGGACCGCGTCGGAGCCGCGCACCCAGCCGGGCAGGTGGTCGACCCAGGCGCCCCGGGTGAGCATCCGGCGGCGCAGCCCGGTCAGCGGGGTCAGTGTCGGGCCGGTGTCGGTGAGGTCGAGCATCGACGGTTGGTAGGCGGCCTGCGGCATACCCGGCACCCTATCAGGGCTTTAGTACACCCGTACGATCGGTGATCCTGGTGAGGACGGCTTCGGCCACCCGTTGCCGGCCGCGCCCGTCGACGGTGGTCCAGGCGCGGGCGGCGAGGGCCGCCCGTCGCCGGGGGGAGGTCAGCAGGGTGCGCAGGGTGCGGGCCGCGTCCGCCCGTGCGGCCCGCCCGGCCAACCCCGGCGCGGCCAGTTCCGGCAGCTCGCCGAGGCCGGCGGCGAGCCCGTGCGCCACCACCCGCCGGTACGCGTCACGCTGGTTGTCGACCACGCAGACCAGGGCGGCGGGCGCACCGAGACAGCACAGTTCCCAGGTGGAGGTGCCGGCGGCGCTGACCACCAGGTCGGCCGCGCCGATCAGCGCGGGCAGGGCGTCGGTCGGCGCGACGAGGTGCAACGACTGCCCCCGCCCGGTGCCGACCTGCGACAGGTCGGCCTCGATCCCGGGGCGGGCGACGACCACGGTCACCGCCATCGGGTGACCGGTGCCGAGCAGCACCCGGGTCAGCACCGGGGCCGCGCCGACCGCGTCGGTGCCGCCGAAGAAGGCGAGCACCCGGGGGCGGGGTGCCGGGATGGCCGGTGGCGGGGCGGCCGGCCGGGCGGCGGTCACCGCGTCGCGCAGCAGCGCGTACCGGACCCCGGCCAGCAGCCGCCCGTCGCCGGGTGTGCCGGCGGTGGGCTGCCCGTCGGGGGTGTCCGCGCCGAAGTTCTGGTCCAGGTAGAGGTCGGCGTCCTGACCCCGGGTGTCGCCGTCGACGATCGCCAGGGTGAGCACGCCGGCCGCCCGCAGCGCCCCCGCGCCCGCCGGGTCCAGCTCGTACGAGTCGAGCACGAACGCGTCGAGGGCGTGCGTACGGGCCGCCTCGACCAGCCCGGCGGGAGTGTCCGGACCGGGGTGGACCGGGATGCCGCACGCGGCCAGGTGGGCGGCGGCCCAGCCGACCCGGTCCACCGTGCCGAACAGCTCGACCCGGGCACCCCGGGCCAGGAACTCCTCGCCGAGGGCCAGGCAGCGCACCAAGTGCCCGACGCCGGTGTGCGGGCCGGCGTCGCAGCGCAGCCCGATCCGTGGTGGGTTCAGGACTCCTCCAGCCGCTTCTGGCGTACCGAGGAGTTGAGGGTACGCAGGTCGGGCCGCCCGTCGAGCCAGTCGGCGAGTTTCGCCAGCGGCACGCTGACGTCGCCGAAGTGGTCGACGACCGCGCTGACCAGCGCCCAGTCCTGGTCGGTGTCGAGGGTGAGCCGCAGCGTCGACCGGTCCGGGGTGAGGGTCACCCCGAGCACCCGGAACAGCTCCGGATGGGCGTACGCGAAGGAGGTGACGTGCACCCGGTGGTGGTCGACGGCGAGCCGGTCCAGGGTGCGCAGCGCGTCCGCCCGGATGATCTCCACGTCCAACCCCCGGGGCAGGGTACGGGCGATCGAGGTGCTGGCGTAGTCGAGCCCGGGGACGGCCCGGTAGACCGACGCCACCAGGGTGACGATCTCCGGGTCCAGCAGCGGGCAGTCGGCGGTGAACCGCATGACGGCGTCGCCGGGGTGGGCGTCGAGCGCGCCGACGAACCGGCTCAGCACGTCGTCCACCGGCCCCCGGTGCACGGGCACGTCGAGCCGCGCGCACTCGGCGACCACCGCGTCGTCGACGGGGTCGACGCTGGTGGCGACCACCAGGTCGGCGAGGACCCCGCTGTCCCGGGCGGCCCGGACCACCCGGCCGAGCACGCTGCGCCCGGCCAGCGGGCGCAGCACCTTGCCGGGTAGCCGCGACGAACCCATCCGGGCCTGCACGATCCCGACGATCCGCAGGTCGGAGCCGACCTGTGCGACCGCGTCGGGTCCGACGGGGTCGGTGTGGCCGGCCCGGCCCGCCGCCGGGATGCCGACGCCGCCGGGCCGGCATGGCGGCGGGGTGGCCGGGGCGGTCACTGCTGCTCCTCCTGCGGCTTGGGGCCGAGCGCCTCGCGGGCCCGCCGCTTGGCCGCCCGGGCGCCCCGCTTGGCCAGTCGGGCCGGGGTGATGGCCAGCCGGCCCACCCGGTAGCTGAGCGAGCCACTGAGCAGGTTGATCGTGGCGTCGGCGCGACGTAGCGCCCGTTCCCGCGAGGTGAGCAGCTCCTCGGTCCACTTCAGCAGGGCGGCGAGCCGGGTCAGCTCCTCCCGCTGGCGTACCCAGGCCTCGCGCATCTGCTGGTAGCTGCGCGGCCCGGCGGGCGGGTCGGTGGGGGTGACCGCCCGCAGCTCGGTGGCGAGCGTCCCCCGCCGGTCGGCGTCGAGGCCGCGCATGGCGGCGGCGACCGCCGCCTCGGTCTCCACGGCCGCGTCGACGGTGGCCCGGTCCAGGTCGTGCCCGGCGACGCCGCCGAGGACCACGGTCAACCCGGCGACGTCCAGGGTGGACGGCCAGGGGTGGGCGTAGCCGCCGGTGAGCAGGGTGACCGCGAACCGCCACAGCCCCCGGGCCAGCGTCACCTCGAGGGTCAGCGGCTCGCTGGCCTGCCAGCTCGGGTCGAGCACCGCGAAGGTGTCCCCGTCGACGACCACGGTGTCCGGGTCGGCGAGCGCGACCGCCCCGGTGAGCCGCCCGTCCGGGTCGGCCTGCCCGGCGAGCCACCCCGCGTAGCCGTCCAGCAGCCGGCGCAGGGCGTCCAGGTCGCGGCGCAGGCAGCCGTCGAGCAGCACGGTGCGCAGCAGCCGTCCCGGCGGCACCGGGCCGGTGAGCGCGGTCGGGTCCCGGTGGGCGGCCTCCCGGCTGGCGAAGGGCGCCGGTCGGGTCCGGTCGGCCCCGCCGCCGGTGACCGCCCAGTGCCAGCCGTCCGGCCCGTCGGACACCTCGACCACCCCCACCCCGGGCGGCCCGGTCTGCACCAGCAGCACCGGCAGCGCCGGGGCGACGGGCGCGGCGGGGCCGGCGCGGCGGGCCAGCGTCAGCCAGCCGGGGGCCAGCGCCGCACCGAGCCCGGCGTGCAGTGCGTCGACCGCCAGCCGGGCCGGGTCCTGGAGCACCGGGCCGGCGGCGAACCCACCGGCGCAGGCACCGTGCAGCACCGCGTCGAGCAGCCCCGAGGTGGGCCGCTGCTCCAGCGCGTCGGTGGCGACCAGGGCCGTCGGGGCACCCGGACCGGGGTACGCGGCGTAGCCGGCGTCGGCGGTCAGTCCCACCTCGGCGAGCCGGGCGCTTAGCTGCTCCCGGTTGACCGGGCGGCCGGCGTCGAGCACCCCGCCGATGCTCCACGCCGCGTCGCCCCGGTCGGCGTACCAGGGGGTGGGGGCGACCAGCCGGGACACCCCCAGCGGATTGTCCAGGCGCAGCAGCAGCGTGCCGCCGGGGCGCAGGGCGGCGGCCAGCCGGGCCAGCACCCCCGTCCAGCCCAGCCGGGCCCCCTCGACCGACTCGACGGCGTCCAGCCCGGCCCCGGCCACCACCACGTCGAACGTGTCGGTCGGGTCGAGTCCGGTCGGGCCGCCGACGATCACCCGCGCGGCCCGGTCGGCCAGGGCCACCGCGTCCGGGTGGCTGCGCAGCAGGCAGGTCACCTCGGCGTGGGCGAGGCGGTCGAGCAGCGCCGGGTCGTGCGGCCCGGCCAGCAGCACCCGCGCCCCGGCCGGTACGACCCGGGCGGCCAGCGCGCCCAGCGGCCCACCGTCGGCCAGCCGCTGCTCCGGCAGATCGGACCAGGCCAGCATCTCCCCGCCGGGCAGGACGACGGGGGCGGTGGTTCCAGTGGTCAACTCGTGCCTCCTGCGGGATGCGCCCAGCCGAGCAGTTCACGCAGCTCGGCCGGCGTACAGCGGTGGTCGGTGCCCAGTTCGGCGCGGGCGATCCCGACGGCGGTCGGCAGGTCCACCGACTCGCCGTGCAGCTGCGGCCACTGCCGGCGGATGCGGGCGGTGCCGCCGAAGGTGGGGTCCTCCTTGGCCAGGATCATCGGGTCGCCGTAGACGGCCGGTTCGCATCCGGCGGCGATGCCGTAGAAGATGGCGCTGGTCAGCCGGTTGGACGCCACCCGGGCGTGCCGGCGCAGCTCGGTGAGCTGTTTGTCGAGGAACAGCGGGTCGGTGTCGCGCCACCAGTGGCCCCGGTAGCCGTGGCAGATCACCCGGAAGCCGGCGTTCTCGTAGAGCCGGCGGACCCGGCGCATGCCGTACTCGTGCCAGTAGAGGCAGACGGTGACCGGGCCGGGTTCGGTGTCCCTGATCCGCGCGATCAGCTCCCTGTGGTCGCCCTTGACGTGCTGGCCCTCCCAGCCGTGGAACGGGTACCAGATGGTGCCCTCCCGGGCGGCCGGCGGCGGGTCGTCGCGGCGCAGGTCGAGCAGGTACGCGAAGGGCGCGCCGACGACCACCACGTTGCGCCGCCCCACCGACCAGGCCCGCCGGCGGGTCTGCTCCGACCAGAGCAGGCTCGGGGTGCGCTCGGCGTACGGGTGGCCGGGGGCGAGGCCGTCGCCGATGTTCCAGCCGTGCTGGACGTACCCGTTGATCCGGGGCGGGTGGCCGTCGCCCAGCCCGCAGTAGCGGGCCAGCACGTGGGCGTGGCCGTAGAAGTGGTTCGCGTGGTGCATCGGTTCCCCCGGGTCAGGCGGCGGTGGGCGCGGTGACGCCGCGCAGCGCCGCGCCGAGCGCGTCGATCACCCGGTCCTGGTCGGTGTCGGTGAGTCCCGGGTACAGCGGCAGCGAGAGCTGCTGGGCGTAGAACGCCTCGGCCACCGGGCAGGACCCGCGCCGGTAACCCAGGTCGGCGAAGGCCGGGTGCCAGTGCACCGGCAGGTAGTTGACCTGGACGCCGATGCCGGCGGCGCGCATCCGGTCGTACACCTCGCGGCGGCGGCCGTCGAGGACCCGGACCGGGTAGAGGTGCCAGGCGGGGGCGGCCCAGGACCGGCGGGTCGGGGTGAGCACCCCGGGCAGGTCGGCAAGCGCCTCGTCGTAGCGGGCCACCAGGCGGGCGCGGGCGGCGAGGAAGTCACCGAGCCGGCGCAGTTGGCTGCGGCCCAGCGCGCAGAGCACGTCCGGCAGCCGGTAGTTCAACCCGAATTCGTGCACCTCCTGGTGCCAGCCGCCCTCGTCCGGCTCGCGCAGCTCGGCGCGCTCCCGGACCAGCCCGATGTTGCGGAACCGGCGGGCCCGCGTCAGCAGTTCCGCGTCGGCGGTGGCGACCGCGCCGCCCTCGGCGGTGGTGAGGTTCTTGGTGGGGAAGAACGAGAAGGTGGTCAGGTCGGCGAGCGACCCGACCGGTCGGCCCCGGTAGGTGGCCCCGATGGAGTGCGCCGCGTCGGCCAGCAGCAGCGCGTCGGAGCCGGCCAGGGCGGTGCGCAGGGCGTCGTAGTCGGCCGGGTGGCCGGCGTAGTCGACGGCGGCGACGACCCTCGTCCGGGCGGTGGTCGCGGCGGCGGCCGCCGCCGGGTCCAGGGTGAACGTCCCCTCCTCGACGTCGGCGAAGACGATCCGCGCGCCGAGGGCGACCGCGCTGCTGGCGGTCGCCACGAACGTCATCGGCGGCACCACCACCTCGTCGCCGGGTCCCACCCCGGCCGCCGCGTAGGCGACGTGCAGGGCGGCGGTGCCGTTGGCGACCGCCGCGCAGCCGGCCCCGCCGGTCCAGCCCGCGAGGTCGGCCTCGAACGCGTCGACCTGCGGGCCGGTGGTGAGCCAGTCGCTGTGCAGGGTGGCTACCACGGCGGCGACGTCGTCGTCGGTCACCGACTGCCGGCCGTACGGGAGCATCGCCGTCACGCCGCGATACCGAGCATGTCGCGCAGCTGCGGGACGCTCAACCACTCGTCGTTGCCGTCGGACTGGTAGGCGAAGCCGTCCGGCACCGGCTCGCAGTCGACGGGCGGCCGGTAACCCCAGGTGGCGATCGTCGGCTGGACGATGAACCGGTCCTTCGCGCGCAGCGTCCGGCGGCTGTCGTCCGGGGCGATCATCTCCTCGTGCAGCTTCTCGCCGGGCCGGATGCCGATCTCGTGGGTGGTGGCGTCCGGGGCGACCGCCTCGACCAGGTCGAGGATGCGCATGCTGGGGATGCGGGGCACGAACAGCTCACCGCCCTGCATCTGGTCGAAGCTGTCCAGAACGAACTGCACGGCCTGGTCCAGGGTGATCCAGAACCTGGTCATCCGCTTGTCGGTGATCGGCAGGCTCTTGCCCTCGGCGGCGAGCCGGCGGAACAGCGGCACCACCGAGCCCCGGCTGCCCACCACGTTGCCGTAGCGGACCACGGCGAACCGGGTGGGGTGCTGGGCGGCGTAGTGGTTGGCCGAGACGAAGAGCTTGTCGCCGACGAGCTTGGTCGCGCCGTACAGGTTGATCGGGCTGGACGCCTTGTCGGTGGAGAGCGCGATGACCTTCCGGACGCCGGCTTCGATGGCCGCGTCGACCACGTGCTGCGAGCCGGTGATGTTGGTGGCGATGAACTCCGACGGGTTGTACTCGGCGGTGTCGACCTGCTTGAGGGCGGCGGCGTGCACCACGTGGTCCACCCCGTGCATGGCCCGGGTGAGCCGGTGGCGGTCCCGGATGTCGCCGATGAACCAGCGCAGCCGGGGGTCGTCGCCGAGTTGCTGGCGCAGCTCGTACTGCTTGAGTTCGTCGCGGGAGAACACCACCACCCGGGCCGGGTCGGCCACGTCGAGGACGTGCCGGAGGAACGTCTTCCCGAAGGACCCCGTCCCGCCGGTGACCAGAATGGAGGACCCATTCAACTCACTCAATTTGGTGCTCCCCAGCTCGTGGTTGCGCCGCAGGCTCCGGGCCAGGCGACCGGACGGACGCTAACCAGGTCGGGTTAACGCACCGACGCCCCCGGGTTAACCGCCCACGCTGGTCGTGTGAATGCCGGCCCCCCGGCGGGCGAACACTTGCCGACCCGGCCGCTGCCGGCTGACCAGCGGGTACGCCGCTGACTACAGTGGCCCGGCGCGGCCGGTGGGCATCCCGCCGCAGGCGCATCCGACACCCACGGCCGGGCACCGCCCCCATCGGCCCGGCCTGCGGGCCGGGGCCGTCGCGCGCCCCGGGCGGGCCGACGGGGGTACCCCGACGAGGCAGGAGACGACGCATGGTGGCCGTCACCGAGGTGGGACCCCGGGTCGCCGACCCGGCCGGGCAGCCGGCTCGCCGACGCCGGCGACTGGTGCCGGCGCTGCTGGTGGTGGGCTGGCTGCTGGGCGTCGGCTGGCGGATGTGGCTGTCCCGGCACGTGCCGCTGCCCATCGCCCACACCGACGAGGACAGCTACCTGCACACCGCCCGCGCGCTGGCCGGCGGGCCGGGCGGCTTCAGCAGCGAGAACGGGCCGTTGCGCCGGGTCGGCTACCCGCTGCTGATCTCCCCGGCGTTCCTCGGGGAGCGGGACTTCGCCGACAGCTACCGACTGGTGCAGTTGATCAATGCGGCGGTGAACGCGACGGTGCTGCCGCTTTCGTATCTGCTGCTGCGTCGGCTGGTGCCGGTGCGCCGCGCGGTCGCCCTGGCCGCCGCGACCGTCGCGGCGACCCTGCCGGCGACGGTGTTCTACGCCGGGGTGGCGATGATCGACGCGGTGCTCGCGCCGCTGGTGCTGGCCTGGCTGCTGGCCGTGCACCACTGGGTGCGCCGGCCCGGCCCGCTGGTCGCCGCCGGGGCCGGCGCCCTGGTCGGGACGTTCCACCTGCTGCACTCCCGGGGCCTGGTGATCGTGGGCGTGCACGCCGGGCTGGTGCTGCTGCTGTTCCTGCGGCGACGGATCGGCCCGGCGCAGGTGCTCGCCGCCGTCCTGCCGGTGCTGGCGTTGGCGCTGCTCAACGAGGTGGTCATCCGGCTGCTCGGTGACCGGGTCTACCTGCTGGGCGATCCGCCCGGCGGCGGCACCGTCCGGGCGGTCGCCTCCGGGCCGGGGCTGCTGCGGGTCGGCGCGGCGGTCGCCACCCAGCTCTGGTACCTGGTGGTCATCACCTTCGGGTTGGCCGGTGTCGCCTGGGCCGGGGCCGTCCGACTGTTGCTCCGCCGTCCCGCCCCCACCACGGGCCCGGGGCCCGCCGCCGCGTCCCCGCCGCCCGCCGCCGGCCCGGCGGACGGGGTCGGGGCGACCCGGTGGACGGTCGGGGTGGCGCTGGTGACCAGCGTGGGGGTGGCGGCCGGCGCGTCGGTGATCCTGGCCGGCATCACCGGCAAACCGCTGGACGCCATCTACGGCCGGTACGTGCAGATGCTCGCCCCGTTCTGGCTGCTGCTCGGGGTGGGGATGCTGGTGGCAGCGACGCCCCGGCAGCGGTGGCGGCGGGTGGCGGTCGCGGTGGGCCTGCTGCTGGCCGGCGCGACCCTGATCGCCGCCCGGCTGGCCTGGGTCGCCAGCCGGGGACACGAGCTGCGCTACGGCGGGTTCGGCGCACCGGACCTGATGGCGCTCACCGGCGGCTGGCGGGAGTTCCGGCCGTTCACCGGGGCGGCCGTCGGGATCGCCGGCTGCCTGCTGCTGGTCGCCGCCCTGCGGCTGCCCCGGTGGCGGCTGCCGGTGCTCGCCGCGCTGGTGGCGGTGAACCTCGGCACCATGCAGGTGATCACCGAGCGGCTGGTCCGGCCGGTGGTCGCGGCGACCGCGCCGACCCCCCGGGTGGCCGACCTGGGGGTACGCCCCGGCGACCGGGTCTGGGCGTCGCTCGGCGTGCAGTGGGTGCTCCGGTTCAACCTCAGCCACCAGGTCACCTGGGCCGACGTGCGGTGGTTCGGGGCCGACCCGCCGGCCGACGCCGACGTGGTGTTCGTCAGGTGGGCCCCCGGCGAGCCGGACGACTGGGACGGCACCCGGTACGGCTTCGTCCGCCTCGGCGGCAACCCGCAGCAGCGCTGGGCCGCCTGGCGGCGTGCCTGAGCCGAGGGCCGCGCCGCCCGGAACCGGCCCGCCGGGCTCGGCGACGCAATTCGGTTAACGCGGGGTGGCGGGCCGGTTAATGGTCGCCGGACAATCGGGGAAATCAGCGACGGCGACGGTTCTCCCGGGCCAGGGAAATAGGGACGACGGTGATTTCCCGGCCGTCGTGCGTCTCGCGTCGACCGGTGCCCTCGACGAACCGGAACCGTCGGTTCATCTGCCGTACGACCGTGTTGTCGGCCAGCACCTCGCCGTCGAGCCGGTCCAGCGCGAGCACGTCGAAGGCGTGGTCCACCGCCGCCCGCATCACGCCCAGCCAGGCGGGCAGCGTCGCCCCCCGCTCGGCCAACCCGTCGGCGTCCAGATAGAAACCCCAGGAAGCGGTGCGTTGCGGCCCGTCCGGACGCAGGTCGAAGAAGGTCACCACACCGGCCGGCCGATCGTCGTGCAGGTAGATCAGCACCCGCCGGGTCGGGTCGGTGAGCACCCGCGACCACCACGCCGCGTGCTCGGCGGCGGTGATCTCGTGACTGGTCTTGCTGACCTGCCGGTTGGTTTCCTGATTACGCCAGGACAACATCAGGTTAACGTCGTCCGTAGTGGCCTCGCGCAGCACCCGTACCCCTTTGTATTCATCTGGTGGACCCCTGCGGACCCTACCCGGGTAAAGGGGCCGGATAATTGTCGGGCTGTACACTCCGGCGCATGAACGAATTGAGTCGCGCGCAGATTCGCGACCTCATGGCGCAGGTGGTGCGCAACCAGGGCCGGGTGCTGCCCGACGACGACTCCACCGACCTGCGGGAGATCGGCTTCCGGTCGCTGGACTTCTCGGAGCTGGCCCTGCGGGTCGAGGACGCCACCGGCGAGGAGCTGAACTTCGACGCCCCCGGCCTGCGCCGGATCGCCACCGTCGGCGACGTCCTCGACTTCCTCGCCGAACTCCAGCGGCAGTGACCGTCGCGACCTCGCCGGCCGGGCTGGACAACCGGGTCGTCGTCGCCGGGGTGGCCCGGAGCTGGCGGGACCTGCCCGCCCCGGTGCTGCCGTCGCCCGGGGTGGTCCTCGCCGCCGGGGCCGCCGACGCGCTCGCCGTCGCCCGGCGGCACGCCGTCGACGGCACCGAACTGCTGCTCGCCGCCCCCACCCGGGTCGACGCGACGATGCGCGACGAGCTGCGCGCCGCCGGGTTCGCCGTCACCGTGCTCACCGCCGGGGTGCCGTGGACCGTGCCGCCGGCCGTCTCCCGGGCACCGGAGGCGGGTCGGCTCTGGCTGCTCACCTCCGGGTCGACCGGGCGACCCAAGCGGGTCGGGCACAGCCTCGACTCGTTGACCACCGTACGGTCGGCGCAGCCGGAACGGACCTGGCTGTGCCCGTACGCCCCCGGCAGCTACGCCTGGTGGCAGGTGGTCACCCTGTCGCTGACCCAGCCCGGTCAGCACCTGGTGGTGGTCGACCCCGAGGAGTTGGACGACTGGCCGGCGATCGCCGCCGCGCACGGCGTCGACGCCGTCTCCGGCACCCCCACCTTCTGGCGGCGCACCCTGCACCGCGACCCGCAGGCGCTGGCCCGGGTGCCGCTGCGCCAGCTCACCCTCGGCGGCGAACCGGTCGACCAGGCCGTCCTGGACCGGCTGCGGGAGCTCTTCCCGGCCGCCCGGATCTCCTGGATCTACGCCTCCTCCGAGGTCGGCGCGTCGATCGTGGTGCACGACGGGCGGGCCGGGTTCCCGGTCGGCTGGCTCGACCGGGTCACCCCGGGCCGTCCCACCCTCTCCCTGCGCGACGACGAACTGGTGATCACCTCCCCGCACCACGGGGTCGGCCTCGCCGGGCCGGTCCGCACCGGTGACCGGGCCCAGGTGGTCGACGACCGGGTGGTGATCACCGGCCGGCTGGACTCCGACGAGATCAACGTCGGCGGCAGCAAGGTCTCCGCCGGGCTGGTCCGCGCCGTGCTCACCGCCCACCCCGGGGTCGCCTGGGCGCGGGTCACCGGCCGCCGCGCGCCGGTACTCGGCCGGATGGTGGTCGCCGAGGTCGTCCCCACCACCGCGTCGGGCGACGCCGGGCAGCCGGACGAGGGCACGCTGGTGCGCTGGTGCGCCGACCGGCTCCCCGAGTACGCGGTGCCCCGCCGCATCCGCCTGCTGACCGAGATCCCCGTCAAGGAGACCCTGAAGAGCGATGTCTGACTCCCCACCCGTTCCCGCCAGCACCGTGGTCCTCGTCTCCGGGGGGTCCCGGGGGCTGGGCCTGGCCATCGTCACCGACCTGCTCGACGCCGGGCTCACCGTGGCCGCGTTCGCCCGTACCGTCACCCCCGAGCTGGAGAAGCTGGCCGACGCGCACCCCGACCGGGTGCACGTCGGCGCGGTGGACGTCACCGACCTCGCGGCGGCCCAGCGGTTCCTCCGCGAGGTCGAGGCACGGTTCGGTCCGGTCGATGGCCTGGTCAACAACGCCGCCGTCGGGCAGGACTCGATGCACACGCACACCGCCACCGCCGACATCGCCCGGATCGTCGAGACCAACCTGACCGCGCCGTTGCAGCTCACCCGCCTGGTGACCCGGCGGATGCTCGGCCAGGGGCGGCGCGGACGCATCGTCAACGTCACCTCGATCTGCGCCCAGCGCGGCTTCCCCGGTCTGGTCGCGTACTCGGCCACCAAGGGCGGCATGGACGCGGCGACCCGCTCGCTGGCCCGCGAGCTGGGCGGGCGGATGCTGGTCAACGCCGTCGCGCCGGGCTTCTTCGCCTCAGAGATGTCCGCCGTGCTGGGCAGCACCCAGCTCGACCAGATCGTCCGTCGCACCCCCACCGGTCACCTGACCGAACCGGCCGAGGTGGTCCCGGTGGTGCGGATGTTGCTGTGCGCGCACACCAACATCAACGGCCAGGTGATCGTGGTCGACGGTGCCGCCTCGATCTGATCTCGCGGCCGGGTCGGGGGGCCTGCGGGTGGCCGGGCCGCCGCTGGCCGACCCGGCACGGCCGGCCGGGGACACCGGGCTGCGGCCGGTGCCCGCGCTGCTCGGTGCCGCCGAACGGCACCTGCGCGTCGGCACCCCCGACGAGCTGCGGTACGCGGTGACCCGCAGCCACCTCGACGACGGGCGTTGCGTCGGCTGGTACGGGCCGGCCGCCCCCGGCTGGCGGGTGGCGATCGACGCCGAACGGGCCACCGCCGAGGTCCCGCCCGCGTTGGCCGCGCGCTTCGGCCCGGCCGACTTCTGGGCCCGCTGGACCCGGGCGGAGAGCCTGTGCAAGCTGGCCGAGGTGCCGGTGGCCGCCTGGTGGCGGCGGCACGGGCTGGCCGTACCCCCGCACACCCGCGCGGTCTGGCGCACCCTGCGCCTGGCCGACCTGGTGGTCACTGTCGCCTTCGCCCCCTGAACCCGCCCCGCCCCGCCCCGCGCGGTGGCGCGGGGCGGGCCGCGCGGTGTCAGACGAGGTCCCAGCTCAGCGGGGTGCCCCGGGCAACGTCGGTGGTGAAGGTGCGGCCGAGGACCCGGTCGATCTCCACCGGGGGCAGGCCGCCGGCCGGGCGGATCGAGCGGACGTTCGCGGCGGTCACCTCGTCGCCGGCCCGGACGTCGGCCACCACGAACAGGGAACGGCGGAACCGCAGCCCCTCCCGCTCGGCCGGGGTCGGCCCGACGGCGGTGCCGCCGAGCGCCGCGTGCGCCCGCGCCGACTCCACCACGAGGGCGGCCAGCTCGTCGGGGTGCAGTGAGAAGTCGGAGTCCACCCCGCCGTCGCCCCGGTCGAGGGTGACGTGCTTCTCGATGAAGCAGGCGCCCAGCGCCACCGAGGCGACCGGCACCCCGATGCCGGGGGTGTGGTCGGACAGGCCGACCGGCACCCCGAACGCGTCGGCCAGCACCGGAATCCGGCGCAGGTTGCTGTCGGCCGGCGGGGCCGGGTAGGCGGCGGTGCAGGCCAACAGCACGATGCCGCCGGCCCCGCCGTCGCGGGCGGTGCGCACCGCGGCGTCGATCTCGGCGAGCGTGGCCATGCCGGTGGAGATGACCAGCGGCTTGCCGGTGCCCGCGACCAGCCGGATCAGCGGCAGGTCGACCAGCTCCGATGAGGCGATCTTGTACGCCGGGACGTCCAGCCCCTCCAGCAGCTCCACCGCCGACGGGTCGAACGGGGACGAGAACACGGTCAGCCCCCGCTCCCGGGCCCGTTCGAAGATCGGCCCGTGCCACTCGTACGGGGTGTGGGCCCGCTCGTAGAGCCGGTAGAGGTTCTGCCCGCCCCACAGTTCGTGCCCGCCGGAGATCCGGAACGCCGGGGTGTCCACGTCGATGGTGATCGTGTCCGGCCGGTACGTCTGCAACTTCAGCGCGTGCGCCCCGCTGGCCGCCACCGCGTCCACGATCGCCAGCGCCCGGCCCAGGTCACCGTTGTGGTTGCCGGACATCTCCGCCACCACGAACGGCTGCTCCCCGGCCCCCACCAGGTGCGGCCCGATCTTCACTGTCGTCATCCCCAGACCCCTGTTCCCTGTGCTCGTTGCTCGTACCCCGGCCGCCGCCCCCGACGGCGGGCCGGCCGGTCACCGGCTGCCGCGACCCGCCAGCGCGTCGCGGTCGGCGGGGCGGCCGTGGGTCGGCCCGACGGCCGGCGGCACCGGTTGCGGCGCGGCGGCCGGACGGCGCAGCCACCCCGCCAGCCGGTGCGCCTGACGCAGCACCGCGTACGGGAGGTAGGCGTCCCGGCCGACCAGCCGGTGCTTGAGCCCGGCCACCCCGCCCGGCCGGGGGTAACCGCCCGGCGGCAGGTGCCGGCGGTAGTGCGCGGCGACCCGGCGGAAGAACTCCCGACGCAGGTGCGGGTGCAGTCGACCGTCGTTGCCGACCACCACCAGCATGTGGTTGACCATCAGGGTGAACAGCTCACCGCGCAGCCGCTCGTCCGGATACCTTCGGGCGACCCAGTCGAACAGCCTGTCGTACTGGTCGAAGGCGTCGAAGTGCCGACCGCTGCGGGTGGAGGTGATCGCGCCCTGCCGGCCCTGCCGGTAGAGGTAGCAGACCCGGTCCAGCACGGAGATCCGCTCCGCGCCGATGAGCAGCGGGTTGCTGAACGGGATGTCCTCGTACCAGCCGGGGTGGAAGCGCAGCTCCAGCGCGTGCAGGTAGGCCCGGCGGACCACCTTGTTCCACGCGGTGTGCTGCACCCGCAGCAGCCCGGGACGGTCGGCCAGCCGGACCACCCCGGGGATGCCGCGCAGCAGGTGACTGCTCGCGTCCACCTCACGGTGGCCGTCGTCGCGTACCCGCAGGTGGTCGAGCATCAGCACGTCGGGGCGGTGCGCCCGGAGCCGGTCCAGCACCGCCGGGACGGTGCCCGGCGGCAGCCAGTCGTCGCTGTCGACGAACCAGACGTACGCGCCGGTCGCCACGTCCAGGCCGGCGTTGCGGGCCGGACCCAACCCGACGTTGCGGGTCAGGTGCACCACGCGTACGCCCGGATGCTCGGCCGCGTACGCGCGCAGCAGCTCCCCGCACCGGTCCGGTGAGGCGTCGTCGACGGCGACGATCTCGACCGCGCCCGCCGCGTCGGCCGGCACGTCCGTGCGCACCGAGTCGAGGCACTGGTGCAGGTACGCCTCCACCCCGTGGACGGGGACGACGACGCTGAGCAGCGGGGTGGGCGCGGGCTGGTTGACCACCCCGCCACCCTGGTGCACGGGTATGGACGGCCACGGAACGTGACGTATCCGGTGGAGATGGAGCTGCTGAACAGCGGCCGAGCGGCAGGTTAACGACCCATGATCCGCCGTACCGGTGCCGGGACCGCGCGTCGCACCCGGGCCCGTAGCCGCTGCTCACGCAGTTCCCGCACGTCGTCGCCGAGCGCCGCGTTGCGGTCGCGCAGCCACTGGATGCGGGCCAGCAGCTCCCCGGGCGAACTGGCCGAGGCGGGCCGGACCGCCGGCGGGAACACCGTCTCGCGGACCTGCGCGTCGAAGCGGGCCGCGCTGTCGCCGTCGTCGAACGCGTTGCCCAGGTCGTGCCGGGCGAGGAAGGCGCGCATCACCTCGTAGCGGGCCCGGTGCCCGGTGTTCAGGCCGGTGTAGTCGGCCTCGGCGTAGAGCTGGGCGGCGTCCACGTCGGCCGGCACGTCCGGCATCAGCCGGTGCGGGATGTCGAAGTAGCGGGCCAGTTCCAGGGTGCGCGAGTCGTGCGCGAACAGGTAGCCGGGGGTGCCGGCGACCAGCGCGGTGATGGTGCCGTGGATGCGGGTGCCGAAGGCGAAGTCGAAACCGGCGAGGTAGTCCATCCAGGTCCACGGGTCGAGGAACATCCGCACCTTGTCCTCGGTGAACAGCGGATGCGAGGTGTGCACCGGGATGGCGCTGGTCTTGCCCCGGTCCTGCGGCGCGTCGCCGTAGAGCAGGGTGCCCAACGTCTTGAGGTCCTGCGGGAGGTAGCGCAGGTTGGGGTAGCGGGCCTGGTGCGAGGCGATGATCTTCGCCATCGACTTGACGTACGGGGAGACGGTCAGCGCCACCCGGGCGTCGGTGCTCAGGGCCGGCCCGGACTTCTCCACCCGGAGCTGGTCGCCGTGCAGGAACATCGACGGGCAGCCGATCACGTCGACGGCGGAGAAGCCCAGCGTGTTCAGGTACTGCGCGGTGATCTCCCCGCGTACGCCGATACTCGGCCCCCGCTCCAGCGCCGCCCGGACGAACCGGCTGACCACGTCGTCGATCGGACGCAGGTACTCCCGGTCGCCGTGGATGTCGGTCTGCACGCCGACCCCGAACACCACCACCGGGATGCGCAGCCGCTCGACCAGCTTCGTCATCAGCTCGATGCGGTGGGCGTAGCTGCGCCGGAAGGCGTTGGCCAGCGGGATGACGTACACGTCGTACTGCTCGTTGATCCGGTCGGCGTCGCGCAGGTCGACCTTGAACTCGGTCGACGTGATCCGCGCGGTGGAGGTGCGCAGCAGCTTGTGGGCGGCGTGACTGAAGACCAGGTTGCCGTTGTTCTCCCCGATCCAGTTCCCCTCGTAGGCCTCCTCCGGGCCGCGTACGTCGAACGGGTCCTTCTTCGCCCGCATCAGGATCCGCTGGTGCACCACTTCGCTCCGTTCCTCGTTGCCGGGAGCCTCCGACGGGCTGCCGACCTGACCCACGGGTGCGCCGACACCGACAGGTCCCGCGATGTTAGGGCAGTGGAGGGATTTCGTACACCTTCCGCACATCCGCACCACCCCGGTCCGTCGCCGGGGAGGGGGCCTGCCGGTAGGGTGCCCCGGGTGACCAGCGTGCCCACCACCGCGTCCCCGGCGCTGAACCGGCTCCCGTCGCTGACCGGGCTGCGGTGGATCGCCGCCATGCTGGTCTTCGGCTACCACGTCGGCACCATGCGGATCGTCACCCAGCCCGACGCCAAGGCGGTGGTCGACTGGCTGTTCACCCTGGGCCTGTCCGGGGTGCAGTTCTTCTTCATCCTCAGTGGCTTCGTGCTGGTCTGGTCGGCCCGCGACGGCGACCGGCGGCGGGACTTCTGGCGTCGCCGGCTCGCCAAGATCTATCCCAACCACGTGCTGACCTGGGCGGCGGCGCTGCTGGTGATGTGGTGGTTCGCCGACCCGGTGGTGCCCCGCGCCGCCCTGGAGAACCTCTTCCTCGTCCAGGCGTGGGACCCCACCCCCGGCTACTTCTACAGCATCAACAACGTGAGCTGGTCGCTGTCCTGCGAGCTGTTCTTCTACCTCTGCCTGCCGCTGGTGCTGCCGGCGATCCGGCGGGCCCACTCCGGCGTGCTGTGGGCCGTGGTGGTGGCGGTGCCGCTGGTGATCCTGGCGCTCTGGCCCGGCCAGCAACTGCTGCCCGAGGGCAGCAACTGGTGGTTCACCCAGGTCTTCCCGCTGGTCCGCTCCACCGAGTTCTGGCTGGGCGTCGCCGCCGCCGAACTGCTGCGCCGTGGTCACTGGCGGGGCCCCGGGCTGCCCCTGGCCAGCCTGCTGTTCGTGGCCGTCTGGGTGGTGGCGCACTGGATCCCGGCCGAGATGTGGGCGGCGCTGCTGTCGGTGGGGTACATCCTGGTCATCCCGGCGGCGGCCCGCGCGGACGTGCAGGGCCGCTGGTCACCGTGGCGGCACCGCACCCTGATCTGGCTCGGTGAGGTGTCGTTCGCCTTCTACCTGGTGCACGTGCTGGTGATGATGACCGTGCTGCGGCTCACCGGGCACTGGGGCGTCGGGCTGCCCGGCTGGTCGGGGCCGCTGGCCGTGCTCGGCTTCCTGGTGGCGAACCTGGCGCTGGCCGCCGCGCTGCACCGCTTCGTCGAGACGCCGATGATGCGCCGCCTCGCCCCCCGCCGCCGCAAGCCGGCCACCACCTCCGCTCCCGGCACCGCCGCCGTTGACGGCGTTGCCGCCTCCGACACCCCGGCTGCTCCCGGCGCTGCCCGCGCTCGCGGCGACGGCGTCGTGCCGACGCCGAGAGGGGCCGGTGACGGGCCGCGCGACGGCCGTCCCATCGAGTACGCCGGGCCGCGCGACCCGCGCTGACCCGCCGGCCCGGCCCGGTTCCCCTCCGGTCCCGCCGCCGGCGAGGGCGGGCCGCGGTCGGGACACCGCCCTGTTCCGGCACCGCGATGGCGGGGTCGGACCACGTCCTTCCGGTGCCCCCTGCTCCGGCCGGGCGTCGGCGCGGACGTGTTCCGTCGGCCGCGACGCGTCGCCCCATCATGGACACCAACCGGCTCTGCGGGCCCAGGCCCCGGGTGACCTGCTCCTCCGCCTGCTCGGCGCGGCGACACGCCCGGCGGTGCTGCGGGTCGGTGACCCCTTCGGTAGCGTGGCCACGTGTTCCCGGTCGCGCTCACCAGTCCCCTGTGGTGGGTCGCGCGCGGGATGTCCCGGCTGCTCGCCGGCCTCGCCGTCGCACTCGCGTTCGCCGCCGCCGGCCCCGCACCGGCCGGCCCAGCACTGTTCGACCCGGTCCCGGGCACCCTGTCGGCCGACGCGTCGCACTCCTTCCCCGCCGCCGTCGCCCTCGACACCCCGTTCGGTCGGGGCGACGGCCTCCGCTCCGCCGACCGGGCAACCGAGCGGGTCGACGTGCTGGCGTCCGAGCGGGTCGACGCCGGCGTGACCGCCGCACCGGCCGGTCCGGCACGGGAGCTGCCGGCCGCCACCCTGGTGACACCGGGCGGTCGGGTGCCCGCCGCCGCCGGGCCCCGGGCACCCCCGGCGGGCTGAACCCGCCCCGGCGGGGGCCACCCGCCCGCCACCACCACGACCTCGTCCCCGTACCGCCCCGGGCGGGCGTTGCCCGCAACGGTCCCGCCCCGGTACGGCCCCGATCCGCCACATCCGCCCGCGAGGTGTCGACCCGTGAACACCGTGCTCTCCCAGTTCCTGATCGGGGTGCCGACCGCCACCGCGATCTGGTCCCTGCTGCTCGTCCTCGCGCTGACCGGCCTCGCCGTCCTGGTCGCCCGTCCCGAGCGGGAGCAGACGACCGACGTGACCCCTGTCGTGCCGTCGCCGGACGCCCCACCCCCGGTCGCCGACCTGCGGCGCTACGCCGACGAGGTGGCCGTCGCCGCCGCCGGGGCCGCCCAGACCGCCCGCCGTCACCGGACCGCCTGGCTGGCCGCCCAGGACACCCTGGAACGGGCCTGGCAGGCGTACGACGAGGCCGAGACGACCGCCCGCCGGTTCGTCGGCGCGGGGGCGCTGCCGAGCCCGCGTACCCCCCGGACACCCGCCGAGTACGCGGGTCGGGAGCGGTGGCTGCACCAGGAGGCGGTGGCGGCGCACTGGCGGGGCGAGTTGTCGGTGGAGCGGCTGCGGGACGTCTTCGCGCACCGCGACGGCTGGGACCCGCGCCGGCACCCCGTCGAGCACGAGGTGATGCTGGCCCGGGCGGTCCGGGAGGACCGGCGTGCGGCGTACCGGGCGGCGGCCTGGCGGGAAAGCGTCGCGTGGCGGGACGCCGAGCTGGCCGCCGAGGCCGCCCGCTCCCTGGCCGCCGAGGCGTACGCGGCGACGCAGCGGGTGCGGCCGGGCCGGGTCCCGCTGCCCCGTACCGCGACGTCGGCGGCGACCCGCCTCACGCAGGCCGCCCGCTGGCACCCGGCCCGGGTCGGCTGACCACCCCGGGACCGCCGCTCCCGGGCCGGACCAGGCCCGGCCCGGGATGATCGACACAATGACGCGCAGATGGCGGTGTCCGCGCCGCGTTGACCCCGCGACTTCGGCCCCGTTGCGAATGCCGTGCCCCCGCCCCGGCGGTCCCGTTGCGGGCGGTGGTCCTGCCCGGGGCCGCGCGGGCCGGGAGACCGGGGGTCCCGGGGGCCGAATCGTTATCCAGGGCGGTGTGGGTGCGGTCACGGTCCGGCGGAACCGGACAGCCCGTCACACCCGGTCACATCGACTCCGCTGATCATCGGAGGTTGCGGGTCGGCTGTCCGGTCACTGCCCTGCCGAGCCCTGACGGCCATTCGTCCCGGCCCGCACCCCCGCTGCCCGAGTGCCCCGCAAAGAAGCCGACCCGACGATGTTTGCGCAGCTCACAGGGCTTGGCGGGAGCGAAGGGTGACCAGTAGTGTCGCTGCGGTCCGGTGCGGTTTCCGATCGCAGGAGGCGACGCCGTGCCGACCCGCTCAATCGTGCATGTCACGAACCGGGGACCCACACGCACCACCTGGGGTGAATCTCCGGGCCACGGCCCGGGGTAGGGCGATCTTCCCGCCCGAATCCGTCAGCTAACCCGGTCGGCGGCAGCGGAAGGAGTTTCATCCTCGTGCAGCATGACCCCACCCCCTCGGTGGTTCCTCCACCTCGGCACCGGGGTGCCGCCGGACCGTCGCGCCTGACGCGCTGACCCGGCCGTCCACCCCGCCGCCCGACCCCGGTCGGGCGACCCGCCGACCCGTCCGGCTCCCGTCGGGCGGTCCCTGCCGAACGAGCGGCGCAACACCCGATCCGCGCGTGGCGTACCCGCCACGTGCCGGTCCGGCGTGCCCGGCCGCCTCGCCCCGTGGAGGAACACCCCGTGAAGCACCACATGAAGCGTCAGCTCCGCCGATTGGGCGCCCAGCGCCCGTACCGGATGGTCGTCGGCTCGGCGGCGGTCCTCGTCCTGGCCGCCGGTGGCACCGCCCTGGCCGCCGGGGTCGATGACGCCCCGACCGACCAGCAACGCGCCACCGCCGTGGCCGAGACCACCCCCCGCCTCGACGACGTCGCCAGCCGCGCCCAGGCCCGGGTCGCCGTCCCCGCCCCGGCCAGCCCGTCGGCCACCCCCTCGACCAGCCCGTCGGCGAGCCCCACCCCGGCGCCGCGCGTCACCCGGGCGAAGGCCCGCGCCACCGCCGACCCGGATCTGACCCGCAAGGCGGCCCCGAAGCCCCCGTCGTCGAAGGTCCTGCGCTACGACTACCAGGCCCAGATCACCTACTACTACTGCGGCCCGGCCGCGGTGCGCAACGCGCTCAGCGCGGCCGGCATCGAACGCGGCCAGGACGACCTCGCCGCCCAGCTGGGCACCACCGAGATGGGCACCAACTCGGCCGAGGACACCACCCGGGTGCTCAACGCCGTGGTCAAGGGCGACCCGTACCGGACCCGGATGTTCGCCGGCACCCCGAGCGACGCGCAGATCGAGCGGCTGCGGGCCGACGTGGTCGCGGCGGTCACCGACAAGCGGGCCGTGGTCGCGAACGTGGCCGGGGACGCCACCGACCTCGACGGCGGCTGGCACTCCTTCCCCGGCGGCCACTACGTCGCCGCCGTGGGCTACCGGGACAACGGCCGTACCGTGCGGATCGCCGACTCGGCCGACCCGTCGCTGCCGGCCTACTGGGTCAGCGTGACCACCCTGGCGAACTGGATCGCCACCCGGGGCTACTCCGCCTGACCGAGCCACCCCCCACCCGCCCCGGCCGCCCGCGGCCGGGGCGGTGCTCGTCATGGGGCCGATGTAGCGGTGTCAGCGGATCCGGATACCGCAACATCGGCCCGATGGCGGGCGGCCCCCGGTCAGATCCGGGGGGAGAGGGGAGCGGCGGGGGCACGGGGGGCCGGCGGGGCCCAGCCCGGCTCCAACTCCCGGCGGGCGGCGTCGAGGAAACCGTCGGCGTACGCGTCGGCGGGGAAGTCGCCCAGGTAGCGGCGCCGGGTGTCCCAGCGGGCCGCCGCCAACGGGTCGGTGTCCAGCAGGCCGGTCAGCACCTCGTCGAGGTTGGCCATGTCCCGGCGCAGCACGTAACCGGAGCGGGCCAGCGGGAACCGGTCCAGGAACTCGTCGCCGTCGACGCCCAGGTCGGTCACCGCGTACGGCTTGCCGGAGTAGAGGTAGTCGGAGATGACCCCGGAGACGTCGGAGACCAGCGCGTCGGAGCGGTTGACGCACTCGGTCAGGCTCAGCTCACGGCTGGCCGCCGCCCCCCACAGGTGCTGCCGGCCGGTACGGGTCCGGTCGGCGGCGAGCAGCTCGGTGAGCCGGGCCAGCTGCCGGGCCGAGGCCGGGTTCTGCCCGGTGTACGGGTGGGCCCGCAGGATCACCGTGGCGCCCCGGTCGAGCAGCCGGCGCAGCAGCGGCTCGGCCACCGGCAGCGAGCAGTAGTTGGCGTCGGCGTGGTGGCCGGTCCAGGTGGGGGTGTAGAGCACGGTCGGGGCGGTCAGCGGGCGGGCCTCCCGGCGTACCTCGATGGCTTCGACCTGCGGCCGGCCGACCACGACGAACTTCTCGGCGGGGATCTCCACGCCGGCCCGCGCGTACCGCTCGATCGCCGCCGGACCGGCTACGAAGATCTTGTCGAAGATGGCCGAGACCGGGTTGGCGCTGGGGGCCTTGTCGCTGTCGCCGTGGTGCAGCTGCACGTGGGTGAGCTGGGTGAACCGGATGCAGTGGCTGTTCTTCGCCCCGTGGTTGACGTAGAACGCCACCCGCAGGCTGGGCACCAGCGCCTCGTCCATGGCCTTGAGGGTGGGGCAGTAGACCACCGGGGCGCTCGTCGCGGCGGCGATCGTGGGCAGGAACTCCGGCTCCCGCAGCAGCACCAGGAACGGCCGGCCGAGCCGCTCCAGGTAGGGCAGCCACATGGTGACCTGGTATTCCGAGCCGGGCGGGGCGGAGAAGTAGAGCAGGAACTCCGGCTGGTGGGCGCGCAGCGCCCGGGTCACCGGGCCGCCCCCGCCCGACGGCCGGAACCGCCGCTGGGCCAGGTCCAGGCCGACCGCACCGCAGCCGGCCGCGACCACCAGCACGACGACCAGCGCCAGCACGGCAGGCAGGGCGAACGCGGCGGCCACCGCCACCACGGCGAGCAGCCCCAGCAGTACGCCGCCGAGCCGGGCGGCGACCAGCGGGGTCCACGCCCGCACCGGCAGGTTCGCCGCCCGGATCTCCAGGTTGCCGGCGTCGCGCAGCGGCCCCACCAGCAGCACCAAGCCCAGCAGCAGCAGCGCGGTGAGCGCCAGCACCGGGTCGAACCCGTCGTCGAGCCGGCGGGCGTAGCCGACCAGGATGCCGGCGGCCAGCAGCACCGTCTCGGCGACGATGTCGGCGTCGGGGCGCACCCGACGTTCGTAGCCGGCGGCGGCCAGCGCGGCCACCGCCAGGGCCAGGCCCCAACCGGTGGCCCCGGTGAACGCCACCACCAGGAAGGCGACCACGGCCAGGCCGGTGGTCAGGCACCGTGCGATCAGTTTCCTGACCAGGTCACCACGCATGTCGTACCGTCTCCGGGGGTCGGGTCAGCCGGCGTCGACGCCGCTGGGCAGCCGGTCCTGCTCGGCCGGGGTCGGCTGGGCCGGCACCGGGGCAGCCTCGCCGGGGGCCCGCCGGACGTCGATCACCTGACCGGTGAGGTCGGAGATCAGCACGTCGAGCGAGGACTGGGCGACCGTCTCGGCGGCCAGCAGGGTGTGCTCCGGCTCCTCACCGAACGCCTTGGTACGCATCGGGGTGGCGGTGCGCTCCGGGTTGATGCAGTTGACCCGGACGCCGTACTCGGCCCACTCGTCGGACAGCGCCTGGGTCAGGTTGACCAGCGCCGCCTTGGTCGAGGAGTAGAGCGCGTACTGGGCCCGGCCCCGGGTGTACGAGCTGGACGTGTAGAGCAGCAGCTGACCCTTGGTCTGCTGCAGGTACGGCAGGGACTGCCGGGCGGCGATCACCGGCCCGACGAAGTTGACCTGGAGCACCCGGTCCATGGTCTCCTCGTCCATCTCGGCCAGCGCGCCCTTCTCCAGGATGCCGGCGGTGACCACCACGTGGTCGATCCGGCCGGTGGCCTCGAACGCGGTCTTCAGCGCGGCCTCGACGTCGCCGGTCTGCTCGACGTGGGTGCCGGTGCTGGAGCGGCTGAACGGGAAGACCTGCGCGCCGTACCCCCGGGCCAGCTCGGCCAGGTCGTGCCCGATGCCGTAGCTGCCGCCGAAGATGACGATCGTCCGGCCGGCCAGCTCCTCGGTGTAGCTGCGGTGCGACAGCCGGGGGGCCTGGGCGGCGGCGAGCTGGAACAGCTTGTCGGCGAGGTGCACGTCGACCGGGTGGGTGACCTTGATGTTCTCGTCCGACCCGTCGATCACCTTGATCGGGGTGCCGGGCAGGTAGCGCAGCACCACGCCGCAGTCGTCGGTGGCGGCGAAGTCCGGGTCGCCCTCGGCCCGCCGGTACGCCTCGCGGATGGTGCCCGAGCGGAACGCCTGCGGGGTCTGCCCCCGGCGCAGCCGGGACCGGACCGGGATGTCGGTGATGCACTCGTCCTCGTCGACCTGGATGATCGTGTCGGCCGAGGGGATCGCCACGTCGACGGCGGTGTAGCTCCACAGCGCGTTCACGCACTCGCGGACGATCCGGGCGCTGACCAGCGGGCGGACCGCGTCGTGGAAGAGGATGTTGACGTCACCGTCACCGACCGCGTCCAGCGCGATCCGGGTGGTGGCGTTGCGGGTGTCGCCGCCCTCGATGACCTTGCTGACCTTGCGGAAGCCGGCCTTGTCGACGATCTGCTGCGCCTCGGCGACGTGCCCGGTGGCCATCAGCACGATGATCTCGTCGATCTCCGGGGCGGCCTCGAAGACGGCCAGGGTGTGCTCGATGATCGGCTTGCCGGCGATCTTCAGCAACTGCTTCGGGATGCCCAGGCCCAGCCGGGTCCCGGTGCCTCCGGCCAGCACCACCGCCACCGTCCGCGAGGGCCGCCACGGTGCCGGGGTCTCCGGTGTGGCGTCCGGGCCAGTGGTGTGGTCCTGCGTCATTGCCGATCCTCACTCTCGGGGGATGTCTGCACGCGTCCCGGGGGTCACCCTGAACGGAAGATTGCGCCAGCGTGGCGACGGGATGAACCTTAACGCGCGGACCGCGCCGCCCCAACGGGACGACGCGGTCCGCCGGACGTCGGATCGATGTGGCACGCGCGCCCGGAATACTACTTGCCGTTGGCGAATGCCTCGTACGCCCGGATCACCTCGTCGGTGGGCCCGTCCATCCGGATCAGCCCCGACTCCAACCAGATCGTCCGTTCGCAGGTGTCCCGCACCGAGGAGAGCTGGTGGCTGACCAGGAAGACCGTGCCGGCCCCCTCGCGCAGTTCCCGCACCCGCTGCTCGCTGCGCTTGCGGAAGCCCTTGTCGCCGGTGGCGAGCGCCTCGTCGATCAGCAGCACGTCGTGCTTCTTGGCCGCGGCGATGGAGAACCGCAGCCGGGCCGCCATGCCCGAGGAGTACGTCCGCATCGGCAGGCTGGCGAAGTCACCGCGCTGGTTGATCCCGGAGAACTCGATGATCTCCGGGGTCATCCGGGCCACGTCGTCGGGCTGCATGCCCATCGCCAGGCAGCCCAGCGTGACGTTGCGCTCACCCGACAGGTCGTTGAGCAGGGCGGCGTTCACCCCGAGCAGGGAGGGCTGGCCCTGGGTGTAGACCGCGCCCCGGTTGACCGGGAGCAGCCCGGCGATGGTGCGCAGCAGGGTCGACTTGCCGGAGCCGTTGCTGCCGATCAGGCCGATCGCCTCACCCCGGTAGGCGGTGAACGACACCCCCTTGACCGCGTGCACCTCCTGGATGTTGGGCGCGGAGGAGCGCTTGACCAGCCGGCGTAGCGCGGCCACCGGTGTGCTCCCGCCCCCGGCGCCCTTGTGCACCCGGTAGATCACGTGCGCGTCGTCGACCACCACGGTGGGGATGCGGTCGACGATCCGGGGCAGGGTCACGGTGACGTCGTTGGACGTCTCGTACCGGTCATCCACGGCCGTACTCCTGTTCGCCGCGCCAGAAGTAGACGTACCCGGCGATGCCGCCCAGCACCGCCCAGCCGACCGCCACCAGCCAGAGTTGGGTCACCGACTCGTTGAGCAGCGGCGCCTGCTCCAGCAGGGCGTACCGGGCCAGCTCGATGTAGACCAGGATCGGGTTGAACTGGATGATCGTCGCGGCCCACTCGGGCAGCCGGTCGAAGAGCTTGACGCTGTAGAGCACGCCGGAGCCGTACATCCAGGTGCGCAGGATGAACGGCATGACCTGCTTGAGGTCGCTGGCCTTGGAGCCCATCCGGGCGACCACCATCACGATCCCGGCGTTGAACAGCGCCTGCAGCAGCAGCGCCGGCGGCAGCATCAGCCAGGCCAGGGTGATCGGCTCGCCGGTCACCAGGACGATGCCGACCAGCACGATCATCGAGGCCAGCAGCTGCTGGAACTGGGTGAGCGTGGCGGCCAGCGGCAGGCAGGCCCGGGGGAAGTGCAGCGCCCGGATCAGCCCGAGGTTGCCGCTGATCGACTGGGTGCCGGCCAGCACCGCGCTCTGGGTGAAGTTGAAGATGAACAACCCGGTGGTCAGGTACGCGATGAAGTTCGGGATGGTGTTCTGTCCGAGCACCACGCCGAAGATCAGGTAGTAGACGGCGGCGTTGGTCAGCGGGGTGAGCACCTGCCAGATCTGGCCCAGCTTGGCGTTGCTGTACGAAGCGACCAGTTTGGCGTTGGCGTACGCGGCGGTGAAGTGCCGGTAGGCCCACAGTCTGCGGCTGTACTCGGTCAGGGAGGGGCGCTCGCCGGCGACCCGTAGTCCGTGCCGAGCGGCCAGCTGCGCCTGGGTCAGGCCCGTTTCGGGGTCGACCAGCGCGGTGGTGGCCATGGGAAGGGCGCTCCGATCTTTCGTACCAACGGGATGCGCGCGACGATGGGGATCCCTGGGTCGGCGCGGTGCCGGGGCAGCCTCGTCGCTGCGTGGACGGTAGTCCAAAACACGTCGGGACGCAACCGTACCGTCGTTGCGCTACATTGGCCCCCGTGACAGGTGCGAAGAGTCCCCGATGACCAGCGACAAGAGGCGTCCGCCGGCCGGTGCCGCAGTGCTGCGGGGCGACATCACCAGAGCCATCCGCCGTGCCCTGATGCAGGAACTCGCCGCGGTCGGATACGGGCGGCTCTCCATCGAGGCGGTGGCCCGCCGGGCCGGGGTGAGCAAGACCGCGATCTACCGCCGGTGGAACTCGAAACTCGACCTGGTGATCGAGACCGTGGTGGCCGCCGCCGGCAACAAACTGCCGGCGCTGGACACCGGCAGCCTACGCGGCGACCTGACGCTGCTGTTCCAGGTGATCGCCCACGCGCTCAGCCACCCGCTGGCCTCGCAGATCATCCCCGACCTGCTCGCCGAGGCGGCCCGCAACCCGACCATCGACGCCACCCTCCAGCAGCTCCTGCGGGCCAAGCAGCAGGAGATCGGCGGCCGGTTGATCGGGCTGGCGGTGCAGCGCGGCGAACTGCCCGCCGACACCGACGCCGACGCGGCCGTCGACCTGATCGTCGGCCCGCTGTACTGGCGGCTGGCGATCGCGCGGACCCCGCTCACCCCGAGCTACCTGGACCTGCTGGTGGAGTCGGTGGCGGCCGGGCTGACCGCGAACGGCACGGTGCCCCGCCAGCGGGAGCCTTCGGTAGGGTGAGAGACCGTGTTCAGCGGCCGTGCGCCGTCGAAACTGACCTGAGGGAGCGCCGGTCGGGCTCTCCCCGCCCATCCGGGAACCTCCCGTGCCGACACCAGGGTGGCCGCCCGGTCCGAGCACGGAACGACGAGAAGGACGGCTCGTGACGGAAGTCGAAGTCGCTGTCGGGGCACCTGCGCCAGCCGATCGAGGACGGGGGCCCACGTCCGGAACGGGTTTCCTGCGGCGGGTGAACGTCTCGGTGTCGGCCGCCCCCGTCGTCCTCACCGATGCCGCCGTGGTCGGCTTCGCCCTGTGGACGCTGCTCTACCACCTCAACCTCGTGCTGGGTCTCCGCCCCTCCGTCGTGTTCGTCGCCTGGGTGCTCACCCTGCCGGTTGCGGCCTACGTGGGCTGGCGGGTCGGTCGCCGCCGCCGCGACCGGCGGCTCGCGGGTGAGGTGGGGACGGCCGGACCGGCCCCGGCGTCACCTGTGGAAACCGGCCGGGCGGCATCGCTGCGTCGCTATGCGCTGCCGATCGGCGCCGGAATCGGTGCGGCGCTGTTCGCCGCGCTCGGCAGCGGGTCGCTGAGTTGGTGGCTGGCCGTGATCCTCGGATCGGTGGCGGTCATCTCCGCCTGGGTGTCGTCGCGGCGGTCCACCGAGTCCGGCGACCCGGCCCCGACCGGTACGACGCCGGCACAGGCGTACGTGGTGATGCTCGCCGCCCTGGCTGCGGCGGTGTTCTCGACGTTCATCGCCCGGGTCTCCCTCGACGACGTCTTCTACGTCGGCAAGTCGGTCTGGGTGGCCGAACGTGACCAGATCCCCTACCGGGACTTCCTGTTCACCGAAGGTGTCCTCCCGGCGGGCTCGGCGAACCCTCCGGTCCCGTCCTTCGAGGTGTTCATCGGGGCGCTGGCCCGGGTCCTGCACGTGCATGCGGCATCGACCACCTGGTACATCGTGCTTCCGCTGCTGGCGGTCTTCGCGGTCCTGGCCCTGTGGCGGCTGGTGCAGCGCTGGGCGCCGCGCCGGCCGTTGCTGGTCTTCGGCGTGGCGTTGACCTACATCGTGCTGGTGGCCGGATACCCGGACGCGCTGAACACCTATCACCTGCCCCGGTTGACGCAGGGCAAGAGCGTCTTCGTCCATGCGCTCATTCCGCTCGCCTGGGTGTACCTCACCGACTTCCTCGAAACCCGCTCACGGCGGGCGCTGGTGTTGCTGGGCCTGCTGTCGGTCGCCGCCGTCGGGCTGACCACCACGGCGGTCATCCTGTTGCCCCTGCTGGCGGTGGCCGCGGTGTCGATGCTCGTCCTCACGCGGAGGTGGCGTGACGCGGCGCTGTGCTTCGCCGCCGCGTCGACGTACCCCCTCCTGGTGGGCGTCGGTGCGAGATTCGCCAGCGGCGGTCTCGACGAGGCGGTCGCGACCTACATCGAGCTGCGGCCGCTCCGCACGATCTACGAGCTCACCCTGTGGTTGGGGATCCTCGGCGTGATCGCCGGCATCGCCATGTGGTGCGGGCCGGTCCTGCTCCGTCGTGGTGTTCCACGGGTCCTGGTCGCCGGGGCGGCCCTGACCGTGACGCTCCTGCTCATCCCGGGGGTGGCGGCCACAGCAGGCGGCCTGACCGGGCTGACGGCGGTGCTGTGGCGCATCCCGTGGATCGTGCCGGTTCCGGCGCTCGTGGGCATGCTGGCAGTGCTCCGCCCACCCCGGTGGGGCGTGCTGAACCGGGTGCTCGCCGTTGCTCTTCCCGCGGTCCTCGTCCTGGTCTTCGCGGTGTACGGATCACCCATGTGGACGGCGAACGTCGTCCAGGCCGAGCCCAGTTGGCGGATGCCCGAGACCCGCAAGAACGTGGCCTTCTGGATCACCCGGCTCGACCGACCCCCGGGTCTGGTGCTCGCCCCCACGCCGGTCATGCGTGCGCTGCCGCAGGTCACCACGCGGGTTCGGGTGGTGATGGCGCGTGACCTCTACCTCACCGACTACGACATGGAGAGCCAGTTCTCGCAGGACCGGCTGCTGCTCGGCAGGTTCGCCGACGGCACCGAGGCGGTGCCGGTGTCCGATGTGAAGGCGGCGATGGGCCGGGTCGGTGTCAGCGTGGTGTGTGTGTGGAAGAACAACCGGGCGGTCGCCGATGCGGCACCGGCGCTGGGCTTCGAGCGGTTCGCCTCCAGGAAATCCCCCGGCGGCATGTAC
The DNA here is from genome assembly GCF_049178955.1 of Micromonospora sp. WMMD730. Classification (NCBI taxonomy): domain Bacteria; kingdom Bacillati; phylum Actinomycetota; class Actinomycetes; order Micromonosporales; family Micromonosporaceae; genus Micromonospora; species Micromonospora sp. WMMD730. Next base: position 4,993,803 of record NZ_JBMHML010000002.1, on the reverse strand, counting down.
TGCTACCGCAGCAAGGAGCCGGTCACACCGGTCAGCGGTCCCTGATTCCCTGGCACGAGGACCGACACCGGAGCGTCGCCGCCGGGCGATTTGGTCGGAATGCCAAGGGATACCCGGGCGGTACCCACTCGTTCCTTCGCGTTAAGGTCGCAGTCACGTCGGCGCGGCGGGGCCGTCAAGGTGGCTGTCTGCGCCGACCCGGTGCGAGCACCCTGGGCGACGTGTCCGCCTCGACGTCCAGGACCCGGCCCCCGCCCCCGCCCCCGCCCGTCATCGATCTCGTAGGGAGCGTCCCCCTTGTTCGGCTCGTTACTGGAACGCACCGGCACCGCCGCCCGAGGCGCGCTGCTGGTGCTGTCCTACCTGGTCATGCTCGTCGCGGGCGGCTTCGGATGGGTGGCCCTGTTCGCCGTGGCCGGGCTGGCGGCAGTCGTCGGCGAGTTCGCCGTCACCCGGTGGTCGCCCCCCTCGGAGGTGCTGCTGGAGAAGGTCGGCCTCAACCGGGGCTACCGGCAGCTCAGCCGCGACCTGGCCAGCGTGCTGCTGGTCGCCGCCACGGTCCCGCTCACCGGGGTCGAGCTGACCTGGCTGCTGGTGCTGCCGGCGGCGGTCTGGGTGACCGCCGTCTTCTCGGGCGCCCTCAACACCATGATCGACCGGCGGAACCCGGTCTCCGCACTGGTCCGCAACATCGAGCTGGGGCCGATCCGGTCGGCCCCCCGCCCGCCCGGGTGGGTCGCCGCCCTGGCCGGCGTCCCGCTCGCGGTGCTCAACGTGCTGCTGATCCCGGCCGCCGTGGTCGCGGCGGTGCGTACCGACGTCACCGTCATGCTGGCGGTCGCCGCGTTGGCCGCCGGGCTCGCCGCCCTGGTCGGCGCGGTCGTCGCGGTGACCTGGCTGCGGGGGAGGGGCACCGGCAAGAGCCCGGTGCTGCCGGTGCTCCAGCGCTGGATCGACGGCTACCGCCCCGAGGTCGCGCTCTACTTCGCCGGCCCCGCCAAGGACGTCTACCAGGCGAACATGTGGCTGGCCCCGACCGAGGCGCTGCACCAGCGGGCGGTCGTGCTGATGCGCAGCAAGGAGGCGTTCTTCGAGCTGGCCGACACCCGGCTGCCGGTGATCTGCGTGCCGACCGGCCCGGACTTCATGAACCTCGAACTGGGCACGGTGCGGGCCGCCCTCTACGCGGCCAACGTCGGCGCGAACATCCACATGCTGCGCGAGCCGGGCATGAAGCACGTGTTCGTCGGCCACGGCGACAGCGACAAGCAGGCCAGCGTCAACCCGTACAGCAAGGTGTACGACGAGGTGTGGGTCGCCGGCCTGGCCGGCCGGGAGCGGTACGCGCGGGCCGCGGTCGGCGTCCGCGACGAGGACATCGTGGAGATCGGCCGGCCGCAGCTCGCCGGGGTGCACACCTTCGGCGGGACCGCCCCGGACCGGCCGTTCACCGTCCTGTACGCCCCCACCTGGGAGGGCTGGCTCGACGACGACCCCTACCACACCTCGCTGGTGCTGATGGGGGAGCGGATCGTCCGGGGGGTGCTCGCCTCGCCGCAGGTGCGCCTGGTCTACAAGCCGCACCCGCTGACCGGCTCCCGTTCCAAGGAGGCCCGGGCGGTGCACGAGCGGCTGGTGTCGTTGATCCGGGCCGCCGGCGGTGACCCCGACTCCGGTTCGCTCGACGGCCCCGGGCACCGGGTGGTCACCGGTCGGGTTCCCGCCCTGTTCGACTGCTTCAACCAGACCGACCTGCTGATCAGCGACATCTCCAGCGTGGTCTCCGACTTCGTGCAGAGCCAGCGGCCGTACGTGGTGGCCAACCCGAGCGGGCTGCCGGAGGACGAGTTCCGGCGCGAGTTCCCCACCTCCCGGGCGGCGTACCTGCTCTCCCGGGACTGCGGCGAGCTGGAGAAGATCGTCGCGGTGACCCGGGCCGGCGACGATCCGATGACCGACGCCCGGCGGGAGCTGAAGACGTACCTGCTGGGCCCGGCCGAGGCCAACCCGATGGACCGGTTCCAGGAGGAGATCGGCCGGCTCTGCCGCTGACCGACCATGCTGCGGGACCCGGGGCGGCGGACGCCGGCCCCGGGTCCCGCGGCGTTTCCCCGGGCGGTGGCGGCGGCATGCCGGTGACCGGCGCGGGGCCGCCCACCGTTTCCCCCACACCGGCGCTTCTGCCACCATTCGCTCGACATCCGTACGACGAATGGGGGCCACCGGTGCGCATCCTGCTGGTCGAGGACGACCGACGGGTGGCCGCCGCCCTCGCCTCGGCGCTGACCCGACGCGGCTACGAGGTCGAGCACGCCGCCACGGTCGCCGCCGCGCTCTCCGCCGCCCCCTGCGACCTGGTCCTGCTCGACCTCACCCTGCCCGACGGGGACGGCACGGAGGTGTGCCGGGAGTTGCGGCGGCGCAGCAGCCAGCTCGGCATCATCGCGGTCACCGCCCGGGGCGAGGAACGCGACCGGGTGCTCGGCCTGCGGCTCGGCGCCGACGACTACGTGGTGAAGCCGTTCTCGATGGTGGAGCTGCAGGCCCGGATCGAGGCGGTGCTGCGGCGGGCGGCGCACGCCGCGCCGGCCCGGGACCTGATCGAGGTCGGGTCGGTCCGTATCGACGTGGCCGCCCGGACGGTCGCCGTCGCCGGTCAGCCGGTGGCGCTGACCCGCAAGGAGTTCGACATCCTGCTCTCGCTGGCCCGTCAGCCCGGCACGGCGGTGCCCCGCGACCGCATCCTGCTCGACGTCTGGGGCACCACCTGGGCCGACCGGCACACCGTCGAGGTGCACGTCGGTTCGCTACGCGGCAAGCTCGGCGACCCCCGGCTGGTGGAGACCGTACGCGGGGTCGGCTACCGGCTCCGGGGCGAGTGAGGGGCAGCCGGTGCGGCGTCGACTGGTGATCAGCTACCTGCTGCTGATGGTGCTGGTGCTCCTGGCGTTGGAGACGCCGCTCGCGGCGACCCTGGCGTCCCGGGAGACCGACCGGGTCCGCGCCGACCGGCTCGCCGACGCCACCCGGTTCGCCTCGCTGGCCGGGCCGGCGCTGCGCGGCGGCGGGGCCGGACCGCTGACCGGTGAACTCGTCAGCTACGACCAGCTCTACGGCATCGGGGCCGCCGTCGTCGACCGGGACGGCCGGGCGCTGGTGGTGTCGACGAGTTGGCGCACCGGCCGGGACACCCGGGCGGCCCTGGACACCGCCCTGGCCGGGCAGCAGTTCAACGGGCCGGACTCGGTGTGGCCGTGGGTGGACGGTCCGCTGGTGGTGGCGGTGCCGATCAACGACGGCGGTGAGGTGCTCGGCGCGGTGGTCACCGCCACGCCGGTGGCGAAGGTGCGCCGCACGGTCACCGCGTGGTGGCTGCTGCTCGCCGGGATCGGCCTGCTCGCCGTGCTGGCCTGCGTCTCCACCGCGTTCGGGCTGGCCGGTTGGGTGTTGCGTCCGGTGACCGAGCTGGACGCGGTGACCCACGAGATCGCCGAGGGGGACCGGGGCGCCCGGGTGCAGGACCGGTGGGGGCCGCCGGAGCTGCGCCGGCTGGCGGCCAACTTCAACCACATGGCGGCGGTGGTCGCCGACGTGATGGACCGGCAGCGGGCCTTCGTCGCGCACGCCAGTCACCAGTTGCGCAATCCGCTGACCGCGTTGCGCCTGCGGGTGGAGGAGCTGGGGCCGAGCGTGGTCGACCAGGACGGCCGGGCCGAGCACCGGCTCGCCCTGGAGGAGAGCGACCGGTTGGCGCTGGTTCTCGACGGGCTGCTCACCCTGGCCCGCGCCGAGCGGGAGCAGAACGAGCGGGTCACCGTGGACGCGGCGGCGGTGGCCGCGTCCCGGGTCGCCGCGTGGGAGCCGTTGGCCCGGCACCGGTCGGTCACGTTGCGCCTGGTAGCGTCCGGTCCGGCCTTCGCCCGGACCGTGCCGACCGCGGTCGACCAGGCGTTGGACGCGCTGATCGACAACGCGATCAAGTTCAGCGGCGACGGCGGTGAGGTGACCGTCGCGGTCCGGCACGTCGACGGGGGCACCGCGCTGGAGGTGCGCGACACCGGCCCGGGGATGACCTCGGGCCAGCTCGACCAGGCCACCGAGCGGTTCTGGCGGGCCCCGGACGCGCAGAACATCGAGGGCGCCGGGCTCGGCCTGACCATCGTGGCGGTGCTGGTGGACGCCTCCGACGGCCGGCTCACCATGCACCCGGGGCAGCCGCGGGGCCTGGTCGCCGAGCTGTGGTTCCCCGGCCCGTCCGACGCCGACCCTCCGTCGGACGCCGGTGCCCCCGCCCTGCCCGCCGGGGCGGGCTGAGCGGTCAGGGTTTGGCGGACCGGTACCAGTCGGCCGCGCCCGGGTGCAGCGGTAACGGCGTGGTGGCGATCGCCGAGCGGGGACTCATCCGGCCGGCCGCCGGGTGGGCGGCGGCCAGCTCCGACCGGCGTTCCATCAGCAGCCGGGTCACCTCGCGCACCAGGGGCTCGGGCAGGTCCGCCCGGACGATCAGGTAGTTGGGGTTGGCGACGGTGGTGACCGGGTCCACCCCGTACACCGAGCGGGGGACGTCCCGGGAGACGTACACCTCCCGGTAGGCGCGGCGCAGCGGCTCGGTCCACTCGCCGAGGTTCACCAGCCGGATCGAGGTGGCGTCGGCCAGCGCCTTCACCCCGCGTACCGGCAGGCCACCGGAGAAGAAGAAGGCGTCGATCCGGCCGGCGCGTAACGCCGCCACCGAGTCGTCCAGCCCGAGGTGTTCCTGCCGGACCTGGTCCCCGCCGAGCCGGGCCACCTCCAGCAGCCGGGTCACGGTGACCTCGGTGCCGGAGCCGGCCGCCCCCACCGAGACCCGTCGCCCGCGCAGGTCCGCGAGGTCGCGGATCGGTCCACCGGTCGTGGTGACCAGGTGCAGCAGGTCGTCGTAGACGCGGGCCACGGCGAGCACCCTCGGCGGGGTGGTCGGGCTGGTGTCGAGCACGTCGGCCTGGGTGAAGCCCAGTTCGGCGGCGCCGGAGCCGACCAGCCGGACGTTCTCGGCGGAGGCGGCGGTGACCACCACGCTGGCCCGGACGCCGGGCAGCTCGCGGTTGAGGACGGTGGCCAACGACTGGCCGAAGGCGTGGTAGACGGCGGTCGGGCTGCCGGTGGCGATCCGGATCGGGATCGGCTCGTCAGGGGATTCCTGGCAGGCGGCCAGCCCACCGAGCACCACGACCAGCAGCATCAGCAGCGCCCCGCCGGCGGAGGCGGACCGCCGGCCGCGCCCGGTCCGGCTACGGCTCACGCGGTGCACTCTGCGCCGTCACCGGCTCCGGCGCAAGCTCGGGCCGCCGGTGACCGGCCCGGGCCCCGGGTCGGTGCGCGCTGTGGTGGCCGGTATCAGACCAGGGTGGGGGTCCGGGCGGGCGCCAACGCGGCCCGTTCCATGATCCGCAGCCGGTCCGGTCCGTCCGCGACGCTCACCACCAGGCAGCCGGCCCCCGGGCGCAGCAGCGCCGGCACCTCCAGCAGCGCCGCCGACCGGATCAGCACGGCGGCGAGTTCCCGGTCGGCCAGCCGGATGCCGAGGATGTGCCGCCGGACGTGCCGGCCGCCGGCCAGCAGGGCCGAACGCCAGGCGGCCGAGGCGAGCCGGGTCCGCCAGGCGGCCCGGGGGGTGGAGGACCCGACGGCCGGCCCGAGCAGTTCCCGACGTCCCTGCCGCCAGCCCGCCTCCCGGAGCTGCGTGAACCCGGCGCGGTGACCCGCCGGCACGTGCAGCCGGTGCAGCTCGTACCGACGGCGCAGGCCACCGGTGACCACCTCGTGCTCGACGGGCACGTCGAGCCGGGCGAGCAGTTGCCGCATCCGCAGCGCCGCGTCCTCCCGGTTGAACTCCACGGCCCCCCGCTCCGGCGGCGTGGGGACGTGCGGGCGGGCCGTCGGTGTCGGGGTGCAGCGCACCAGGCAGGCCACCTCGAACGCGTCGGCCAGGGTCAGCCAGTCCAGCGGGGGCGGGGACGACGGGAGGCGTGGCCGGTCGAGCAGGCGGGGTTCGGAGGCCATCGGACCGCTCCTTCTCGACGGGGGATTCCCCTAACGGTCGCCTGCCGGTCGGCCCGCCTCCAGCCATCGGCACCGGATTTGAGGAAATCTTGCGTTCCTAGAGTTCGGTCACCACCACGTCGATCTGCCGGGGCCGCCCCGCCCTCACCGGCTGCTCCTCGACCGGATACTTCAGGTCACGCAACGCGCCGATCAACGCGGTCGCGGTCCGCGGCCGGGCCCCGGCCAGCAGCAGGTCACGGACCAACCGCCCCTTGGTGGCCTTGTTGAAGTGACTGACCACCGTGCGTTCGCCCGGCCGGCGCTCGTGCAGCACCCGCACGGTGACTGTCCGACCGGCCAGCTCCGCCGGCGGCGTCCAGGTCGCCGCGTAGGCGGCGGAGCGCAGGTCCAGCACCGGGCCGTCGCCGGCCGCCGCCGTCAGCACCGGTGACAGCACCCGCCGCCAGTACGCCGACAGCGCCCCCACCCCCGGCAACCGCGCCCCGATCGGGCACCGGTACGGCGGAATCCGGTCGGCGAGCCGGACCGCGCCCCACAGCCCCGAGCTGACCAGCACGGTGCGGCGGGCCGTCCGCAGCGCCCCGGGCGGCAGGGTGGCCAGGCCGAGCGCCTCGTAGAGCACCCCGGTGTAGACCTGCCCGGCGGGTGCGGTGGTGGCCCGGTCCAGCCGGGCGTTGCGGGTCAGCTCGCCCCGCTGCCCGGCGGTCAACCCGAGGGCGGCCAGGGCGGCGTCCGCGGCGGCGTCGGACCCGCCGGTGGCACAGAGCGTCATCAGCGCGCCCAGCACCTCCTCGCGGGCCGGGGTCAGCTCGGGCAGGCAGAGCCGGGTCAGGTCGAGCCGACGACCGGTGCCGGCGTCAGCCTTGCCCTCGGAGGGCGGCAGCAGGATGAGCACCGGCACAGCGTACGGGCCGGGGTCGGCGTCACGGCCGGACGGCGCTCGGGCCGTTCCCGCTCCCACCCGGGTCGTCGGCCCGGCGTGTTGCCGGTGACGACCGGGGCGCTCGCCTGGCCGCTCCCGGACACCTGTGGCAGGGTTGCACCGTGCCCTCCACCACCGCGAGCCAGCTGGCCGTACCCACCCTGCACCGGGCCGCGCGGATCGAGGACGCCCTGCACCAGCTCGTGGAGCGCCGGCTGCGGCGCACCGGGTGGCAGCCCAACATCGTCGCGTACGCCGGTTACGGCGCCCCCGGCTGGGCCCGGGTGCTCTGCCGGGTGCTGCTCAGCCGCCCCGACCGGCGGCAGGGCCGGCTGGAGAAGGTCCGTGGCTGGCGCAGCTTCGCCACCCTGCCCGCCAAGCACGTCGAGGTCACCATCGAGGCAGGTGGCAGCGTGCACACCGCCCAGGCCGACCGCAGCGGCTTCGTCGACACCGTGGTCAAGGCCGACTTCACCCCCGGCTGGGCGTCGGTGCGGCTGCGGGTCGCCGACGCCGAACCGGTCGAGGCGCTGGTCCGGGTGATCGACCCGGAGGTGCGCCTCGGCATCCTCTCCGACATCGACGACACGGTGATGGTGACCGCGCTGCCCCGGCCCATGCTGGCCGCCTGGAACACCTTCGTCCTCGACGAGCACGCCCGTACGGCGGTGCCCGGCATGGCGGTGCTCTACGAACGCCTGGTCACCGCCCACCCGGGCAGCCCGGTGTTCTACCTGTCGACCGGCGCGTGGAACGTCGCGCCGACGCTGACCCGGTTCCTGTCCCGGCACCTCTACCCGGCCGGCCCGCTGCTGCTCACCGACTGGGGGCCGACGGCCGACCGCTGGTTCCGCAGCGGCCGGGAACACAAGCGGGCCACCCTGGCCCGGCTGGCCACCGAGTTCCCCGACGTGCGCTGGCTGCTGATCGGCGACGACGGGCAGCACGACCAGGAGATCTACCGGGAGTTCGCCGCCGCCCACCCGGAGAACGTCGCCGGGGTGGCGATCCGCCGGCTCTCCCCGACCCAGTCGGTGCTCGCCGGTAGCCTGCCCGTGCCGAACGACCGGCCGTCCTCGGCGGGGCCGGTGGGGCAGAAGTGGCTCTCCGCCCCTGACGGGGCCGGCCTGTGGAAGCTGCTCCGCGACGCCGGCCTGGTCTGATCCCCGGCCCGACGGTCAGGTGGTCGGTGCGGCTGCGGGGGTGAAAGTCGTCCGGATTCCGAGCGCGGCGAGCCGGTCCCGTGCGGCCGGCACGGTGGCGGGGTCGGCCGACAGGTCCACCAGTTCGCCGAGCGGCAGCGGTTCGCCGGCGGTGGTGGACAGCTCGGGCGGGCCAGACCAGGAATGCCGCCACGAGGCGGCGGCGGAGTCGACCGCCGCAGCCTCCAGCGCCCCCTCGTAGGCCACCGTCAGGGACCGGAGGGCGTCCTCCTCGGCGGCATCCGGGGCCAGCTCACGGGCGAGGTCGAGGCACCGGTCCTCGGCGAGGAGGTCCAGCAGCAGGCCGAGATCGGCGTCGGGTCGCCCGGTCAGCCGCGCCGCCGCCCGGTACAGCGGGTCGGCCTGCTCCCGGGCGGACCGGTGCGCGAGGGCCGGGGTGAGCCGGTCCCAGGGCAGCAGCCGGGTTCCGGGCCGGTCGAACCGGCTCTCCCGGAGCCGGCGGCCCGAGGTGGCGAGGTCGGGAACCAGCACGGTGGCGGGGCGGCGGTCCGGGATGACGGGTACGTCCGGCACGAAACGCAGCGCGGCGATCCGCTCCCTGAGTGGCGGGTGCGACTCCCACCAGGCGGGCTCGGCGGGGGCCACCTCGACACTGCGCTCGCGGATCTCCTCGCGGCACTCGGCCAGGTAGGCGGCGAACCCCTCGAACAGGTCCTCCGGGAGGTGCCCCCGGTCGTACGCCGGCAGCACGTGGTCGGCGAGGTACCCGTCCCAACCGGTGCCCACCAACCGGATCTCGCGTAGGGCGTTCACCATGGCGTCCCGCCCGGCGGCGGCCACCGCGTAGCGGTCCGCCTCGTACTCCATCTGCCGGCTGATGCCCTGCTCGACGGCGACGAACAGGCGGGCGTACGCGGAGAGGACCGCGCGCAGCACGCCGTCCACGGTGTTCTGGGCGGTCCCGACGATGATCATCCGGGCCCGCAGGGCGATGCGCACGCTGCGGGTGTGCCGGCCGGAAAAGTGCCCCATCTCGTGGGCGAGGACCGCCCGGATCTGGTCGACGGTGTACGCCGGCAGCAGGGGCAGTCCGAGGATCACCGTACGGCGGCCGGGGAGCAGGCCGAGCAGCCGCACCTCCTCGGTCACCGCGGCGTTGGCCTCGGCGACCAGGCGGACGTCGTCCGGCTCCCGGGTGCCCACCCGGGCCGCGAGGTCCCGGACGATGCGCCACAGCTCGGGTGCCTGTTCCGGGCTGAGCAGGATGCCGGTCAGCGGGGCCGGGCGTCGGGTCAGCACCCGGCCGAGGGTGAAGACCAATGCGAACAACACGGTGCCGGCGGCACCGACGATGAGCGGCCGGAACCCGCGGGTGCCGGAGCCGTCCCCGTCGGTGCCGTAGCCCAGGCCGAACGCCCCGACCGCCACCACCAGCGCGACGGCCAGGACGAGGAAACCGACGAGCAGCACGACGGACAGCACGGCCTGCAACCACGTCTTCACGCGCGTTCCTCCCCCGGTGCGGCGTGCACAGTATCGACCGGAGGAGATGCGCCACAAGGCCCTTTCGGACGGTCAGTCGCGGCGCAGCCAGAGCACGCCGAGCGGGGGCACCCGCAGTGACACCGAGGCGGGCAGGCCGTGCCAGGGGACGTCCTGGGCGTGCACCGCGCCGAGGTTGCCCACCCCGGAACCGCCGTAGTGGTGGGCGTCGGTGTTGATCACCTCGGTCCAGGTGCCGGCGGCCGGCAAACCGACCCGGTAGTCCTCCAGCGGGCTCGCGGAGAAGTTCGCCACGCAGACCAGGGTCGCGCCGTCCGGGGCGATCCGGACGAAGGAGACCGTGTTGTTGGCGACGTCGTCTCCGGCGATCCAGCGGAACCCGGCCGGGTCGGTGTCCTGCGCCCACAGCGCCGGGGTGTTCCGGTAGGCGGCGTTGAGGTCGGCGACCAACCGCTGCACCCCGGCCCGCGCCGGATCGTGCAGGAGATACCAGTCGAGGCCGCGTTCCTCGCTCCACTCCCGGTCGTCGCCCAGCTCGCAGCCCATGAAGAGCAGCTGCTTGCCCGGGTGCGCCCACATGTACGCCAGCAGCGCCCGCACGTTGGCCAGCCGCTGCCAGGTGTCGCCGGGCATCTTGCCGGCCAGCGACCCCTTGCCGTGCACCACCTCGTCGTGGCTGATCGGCAGCACGTAGTTCTCGCTCCAGGCGTACGCCAGGGAGAAGGTGAGCTGGTGGTGGTGGTGCTGCCGGTAGATCGGGTCCTTGGCGGTGTAGAGCAGGGTGTCGTGCATCCAGCCCATGTTCCACTTGAAACCGAAGCCGAGCCCGCCGTCGGCGGTGGACCGGGTCACCCCGGGCCAGGCGGTGGACTCCTCGGCGATCATCACCACCCCGGCGTGGTGCTTGTAGACGGTGGCGTTGACCTCCTGCATGAAGGCGATCGCCTCCAGGTTCTCCCGGCCGCCGTGCTGGTTGGGCAGCCACTGCCCCTCGGGGCGGGAGTAGTCCAGGTAGAGCATCGAGGCGACCGCGTCCACCCGCAGGCCGTCGACGTGGAACTCGTCGCACCAGTAGAGCGCGTTGGCGACCAGGAAGTTGCGGACCTCGCGGCGGCCGAAGTCGAAGACGTACGTGCCCCAGTCGGGGTGCTCGCCGCGGCGCGGGTCGGGGTGCTCGTAGAGCGGGGTGCCGTCGAAGCGGGCGAGCGCCCACTCGTCCTTGGGGAAGTGCGCGGGCACCCAGTCCAGCAGCACCCCGATGCCGGCGGCGTGCAGCCGGTCGACCAGGTACCGGAAGTCGTCCGGGTCACCGAACCGGGAGGTGGGCGCGAAGTAGCCGGTGACCTGGTAGCCCCAGGAACCGCCGAACGGGTGCTCCATCACCGGCAGGAACTCCACGTGCGTGAAGCCCATCTCGGTGACGTACGCGGTGAGTTGTTCGGCCAGCTCCCGGTAGCCGAGGCCGGGCCGCCACGAGCCGAGGTGCACCTCGTAGACGCTCATCGGTTCCCGGTGCGGCTGCCGGCGGGCCCGCCGCTGCAGCCACTGCGCGTCGGTCCACTCGTAGCGGGACCGGTGCACCACCGAGGCGGTGGCCGGCGGCACCTCCGCGTACGCGGCCATCGGGTCGGCCTTGTCCCGCCACCGCCCGTCGGCACCGAGGACGCGGTACTTGTAGCGGGCCCCCTCCGGCGCGCCGGGCACGAAGATCTCCCAGACGCCGCTGGAGCCGAGGCTGCGCATCGGCCAGCCGTCGTCGGGACCCCAGCCGGTGAAGTCGCCGACCACGCGCACCCCACCGGCGTTCGGGGCCCATACCGCGAAGGCGACGCCGCCGTCGCGGACCTGCGCGCCGAGTGCCTCCCAGAGCCGCTCGTGCCGGCCCTCGCCGATCAGGTGCAGGTCCAGCTCGCCGAGGGTCGGCGGGTGGCGGTACGGGTCGTCGGTGACCCACCCGTCGACGTCGACCCGGTAGTCGAGCACGCTGCCCTCGACGCGGGCCTCGAAGACGCCGACGTCGTGCACCCGCTTCATCGGGTGCCGGTCGTCGCCGACGAGCAGCGCCACGTCACCGGCGCCCCGCCGCAGGGTGCGGATCGTGGTCCACCCGTCGGCGGGGTGCGCGCCGAGCAGGGCGTGCGGGTCGTGCGTCGCGCCGGCGATCAGCTGGTCCATCGGTCGTCCTTCGAGGCGGGGTCTGTCGGGGTGCTGCCGTGCGGGGCACGGCCGGTCCTGGTGCCGCCGGCCCTGGCGCGGCGGGCCCTGACGGGGCCGGGCGCGGGCAGGTCGGTCGCGGCGGGGCCGGCCGGCTGGTCGGTCTCCGGGGCGGGGGTGGTCGGCGCGGTGCCGCCGGAGAGTTCCGTGGGCACCTCCGTCACGGTCAACTCGGCGGGTTGCGCACCGGCCGGAATCTCGGCCGGCGGCGTCGGCGGGCGGCGGACCGTCAGCACGTGCGCGGGTTGCAGGTACGGGTCGAGCCGGACCGCGTTGCGCTGGCCCCACTCGTAGCCGGCCCCGGTCAGCTCGTCGTGCACGGTGAACCGTTCGTGCCAGTCGAAGCCGAGCGCCGGCATGTCCAGCGTCGTGTTGCCCCACTGCACGGTGTGCGAGTCGAAGGAGCAGACCACGATGACCGTGTCGCCGGTGTCCGGGTCGTGCTTGGACCAGCAGAGCAGTGCCGGGTTGTCGATGTCGTGGAAGACCAGGTTGCGCAGCTGGTGCAGGGCCGGGTGCTCGCGGCGCACCCGGTTGAGGATGGCGACGAACGGGGCGAGCGAACGGCCGTGTGCCTGCGCGCCGGCCCAGTCGCGGGGGCGCAGCTCGTACTTCTCGTTGTCGAGGTATTCCTCGGCCCCGGGCCGGGCGACGTGCTCGAACAGCTCGAAACCGGCGTAGATGCCCCAGGACGGGCTGAGCAGCGCGGCCAGCACCGCCCGGATCTTGAACATCGGCGGTCCGCCGTGCTGCAACGACTCGTGCAGGATGTCCGGGGTGTTGGGCCAGAAGTTGGGCCGCATCCAGTCGACCGAGGCGACCAGTTCCTCGCAGTACTCCCGCATCTGCGCGGCCGTCGTGCGCCAGGTGAAGTAGGTGTACGACTGGGTGAAGCCGATCTTGCCGAGGCCGTGCATGATCGCCGGCCGGGTGAACGCCTCGGCCAGGAACAGCACGTCCGGGTCGGTGCGCTTCACCTCGGCGATCAGCCAGTGCCAGAAGTCGAACGGCTTGGTGTGCGGGTTGTCCACCCGGAAGATCCGGACGCCCTCGCCGATCCAGTGCCGCACCACCCGCAGCACCTCGGCCCGGATGCCCTCGGGGTCGTTGTCGAAGTTGACCGGGTAGATGTCCTGGTACTTCTTCGGCGGGTTCTCCGCGTACGCGATGCTGCCGTCGGCCCGGGTGGTGAACCACTCCGGGTGCTCGGTGACCCACGGGTGGTCGGGGGCGCACTGCAACGCCAGGTCCATCGCCACCTCCAGGCCCTGCTCGGCGGCGGCGGCGACGAAGTCGCGGAAGTCCTCAGGCGTGCCCAGGTCGGGGTGGATGGCGTCGTGGCCGCCCTCGGCCGCGCCGATCGCCCACGGCGAGCCGACGTCGTCGGGGCCGGCGGTCAGCGCGTTGTTGCGGCCCTTGCGGTTGACCCGGCCGATCGGGTGGATCGGCGGCAGGTAGAGCACGTCGAAGCCCATCGCCGCGACCCCGGGCAGCCGGTCCAGCGCGGTGACGAAGGTGCCCGAGCGGGCCGGGGCGTCGACGGTGGCCGGGATCGCGCCCTCGGAGCGGGGGAAGAACTCGTACCAGGCGGAGAAGAGCGCCCGGGGGCGGTCCACCCACAGCAGGTGCGGGGTGCCGGTGGTGACCAGTTCCCGCACCGGGTGGGCCCAGAGCAGGTCGGCCAGGTCGAGGGCCGGGGCGACCCGGCGGGCCAGCTCGGCCTGCTGGTCGCCCAGCGCCTCCACCGCGGCTGTGACCCGCCCGGCCGCGTCGGCCGGCACGAGGTCCAGGGCGGCGGTCAGCACCCGCACGCCCTCGGCCAGGTCGTTGGCCAGATCGGCCGCGCCCTGCCCGGCGGCGACCTTCTTGGTCACCGCGTTGTGCCAGGTCAGGTACGGGTCCTGGAACGCCTCGACGGTGAACGACCACTCGCCGACGGCGTCCGGCCGGATGGTGGCGTGCCAGCGGTCCTGCCCCGGCTCGCCGGGCCGCATCCGGGTGAACGGGCGGGTCACGCCGTCGGGGCCGTGCCAGACCACGTTGCAGCCGAGCGCGTCGTGCCCCTCCCGGTAGGCGCGGGCCGACACCGGCACCAGCTCGTCGACCACCGCCTTGGCCGGGTAGCGACCGCAGGCGACGACAGGGGAGACGTCTTCGATCGGGAACCGTCCGCTCACCCGCTCAACCTACTGTGCGAGATCCCCTCGCGCTCAACCAAGCGTCCCCTTCGCCCCGCCCTGGCGTCCCCGCCCAGGTCCGGACACATGGCGTTGCTGTGAGATCACCATGTGTGTATGGTCGGCCGGGTCAATCGACAGGTCGCGATCTGGAGGTAGGATGAATCGGCTCAAATCACGCACGGCGACCCTCGTGGCAGGCACCGCGATCGCCGGCCTCGTCGCGGCCGTGGTGCCCGGCACCGCCGCCCAGGCCGGCTACTACCAGTACCGCAAGTGCTCCACCGCGGTCTCGCTCTCCTTCTTCGTCGACAGCACCTCGTCGACCACGCGGTGGCCGCACTCGATCGGCTGGAACAACGTCATGTACGCGGCGCAGGAGGCCAACGGCCGCTACCACGTCTCGCTCTGGGACACCTCGGGTGACACCAACGGCTGGGTCAGCACCGCCTGGGTCCGCGCCTGCTGAGCGACCCGACGCCGACGCTGACGACGGCGCGGCCCGGACCCACCCACCCGACGACCCGGAGGTATCCATGAGCACGATCGGCAAGCGCGCGGCAGCCCTGGTGACGGCGACCGCCCTGACCAGCCTCGGCGCGGCCGTGGCGACCGGCGGTGCCGCCCAGGCCGCCTACTACCAGTACAGCAAGTGCTCCACCGCCGTCAGCCTGTCCGTGTTCGTGGACAGCACCTCGTCGACCACGAAGTGGCCGCACTCGGTCGGCTACAACACCCGCATGTTCGCGGCGCAGGAGGCCAACGGCCGCTACCACGTCTCGCTCTGGGACGCCTCGGGTGACACCAACGGCTGGGTCAGCACCGCCTGGGTCCGGCCCTGCTCGTAGCCCTCCCCGCTGCGCGCAGGCCTCCGTCCTGCCCGTAGTTCTCCGGCGGTGCTGCCGCGTGGCCCAGCCGTGCGGTAGGTCCCTGCCCCCTCTCAGGCTCCTGCCCCGCGTCGGATCCCCTCCCCGCGTCACCTGTCCGGAGACACGTGTGCCCGGCTGGCATCTTTCTGCCAGCCGGGCACGTCGTATCGGCGAGCGGAGGGCGCGGGGTGCTGTCTCCCGCCCTGCTGGATACGGCATGCAGGTCGGCGGCGATCTTCCGATAGCCCATCGGGATGCTCATGGAGCCTGCCTCCGTCCGGCGGTACGTTCGTCGGAGACCCGTATGACTGTCAGGCATAAAGATGCCCGACAGTCATACGACCTCTGGAGAGTGGTACCCCCGTCGGGGTTGCGCATTGTGCGGGCGGGCAATCCAAAATGCGAAGCGCCAGCCGGCTCGGTGTCGCGCTGGCCTTGTACTGCTCGCGGAGTTCCGCGATCGACGGCAGCTTCGCCCCTGGTCGTGGCGCGCCGAACCGGATCGAGCGGGTCACACCGTCCAGGAGCAGTTCGCCGACCACGGAGGCGGAGCGCACCGCCCGCAGCGAGGTGCACGACCGCCCGGCGGTGCGCCCCCTGGTCGCCGCGGTGGCCCGTTGCGCCGCCGCCCCGCCGGCCCTGGTCCACCTCGCCGCCATCCTTCACGTCACCTGAGAGCAGCCGGGCAGAGACCTGCGACACGTATCATGTGTATTACGTATCTAGGGGGCCTGCCATGAGGTTGAACAGCAAGGGTCAGGTGACGATCCCGGCGGAACTGCGGGTCCGGTACAACCTGCACGAGGGCGATGAGGTAGACGTGATCGAGGAGGGCGGCGCGCTGCGCATCGTGCGCGTCAGTGATGCCGACACCCGTGGCCAGCGTCTGGTCCGACACATGCGCGGCAGGGGCAGCGGCCAGGAGGTGCGGGGCATGTCGACCGAGGATCTGATGGACCTTCTCCGTGGGGAGTGAACGGATCCGGGCTGTCGCCGGTCGGGTGCCGGACACGGTTGCCACGCTGGTAGACACCAACGTCCTGTTGGACGTCTTCACCGAGGACCCGCAATGGGCCGACTGGTCGGGTGAGGCCCTGGCCAGCGCCCGCGACGAGGGCGTTCTGGTGATCAATCCGATCGTGTACGCCGAGGTATCCGTGCGGTTCGACGGTGTCGAGGAACTCGACGATGCGCTGCCCGCCACGGATTTTCTCCGCGAGGAACTGCCGTACCCGGCGGGCTTCCTGGCCGGCAAGGCTAACGCGCGATACCGCCGGCAGGGCGGCGCCAAGCGTTCGCCGATCGCCGACTTCTACATCGGCGCGCACGCGGCGGTCTGCCGCTACCGCCTGCTCACCCGCGACAGCAGCCGCTACCGCTCGTACTTCCCGACGCTGAAGTTGATCGCGCCCGGCGAGTAACCGGCCCCTGCTCCGCCCAGCCTGCGTGGCAGCGGCGGGAGGACGGGGAGAAGAACCCGCCCTATGCGAGCAGTGAGCGGTACAGCTCCAGGGTCTGGACGGCGATGGCGTCCCAGGAGAAGTGCTCCACGGCCCGCCGCCGGCCGGCGAGACCGAACGCCTCGGTGCGCTTCGGGTCGGCCAGCAACCCGTTGATCGTCCTGCCGAGGTCGGCGACGAAGCGGTCCGGGTCCAGCGGGTTGCCGGAACCGTCGCCGGCCTGCTCGATCGGCACCAGCAGCCCGGTCTCGCCGTCGGCGACCACCTCGGGGATGCCGCCGGTGGCGGTCGCCACCACCGCCGTCTCGCAGGCCATCGCCTCCAGGTTGACGATGCCCATCGGCTCGTAGACCGAGGGGCAGACGAAGATCGTGGCGTGGGTGAGCACCTGGATCACCTCGGGCTTGGGCAGCATCTCGGCCACCCAGACCACCCCGGACCGGTTGGCCCGCAACTCGGTGACCAGACCCTCCACCTCGGCGGCGATCTCCGGGGTGTCCGGGGCGCCGGCGAGCAGCACGAGCTGGGTGTCGGCGGGCAGTTCCCGGGCCGCCCGCAGCAGGTAGGGCAGGCCCTTCTGCCTGGTGATCCGCCCGACGTACACCACGCTGGGGCGGGCGGGGTCGATGCCCAGCCGGTCCAGCACGTCGGTGCCGTGGTCGGGGGAGTACTGGGCGGTGTCGATGCCGTTGTAGACCACCCGCACCCGGTCGGGGTTCACCGCCGGGTAGGCGGTCAGCACGTCCCGGCGCATCCCCGCGCTGACCGCGACGATCGCGTCGGCGGACTCCATCGCCGTCCGCTCGCACCACGAGGAGAGCGCGTAGCCGCCGCCGAGCTGCTCGGCCTTCCACGGGCGCAGCGGCTCCAGGCTGTGCGCGGTCACCACGTGCGGCACCCCGTACAGCAGCTTGGCGGTGTGCCCGGCCAGGTTGGCATACCAGGTGTGGCTGTGCACCACGTCGGTGCCGGCGCACCCGGCGGCCATCGCCAGGTCGACGCCCATGGTGCGCAGCGCCGCGTTCGCGCCGTCCAGGGCGGCCGGCTCGGGGTACGCGGTGACGCCCGGTTCGTCGCGGGCCGCGCCGAAGCAGTGCACCCGGACGTCGGCGAGCCGGCGCAGTTCCCGGGCCAGGTACTCGACGTGCACCCCGGCCCCGCCGTACACCTCCGGCGGGTACTCGCGGGTCAGCAGGTCCACGCGCAGCGGGGCGGAGTCGGTCATGCCCGGCACCCTAGTGCAGAATCCGGCCGCGCACCGGTCGCGGAACTGTGCCCGTACGAGTGGTGAAGTCGCAGCGGTATGGATAGCGTCTGGTCATGGCTGCCAAGGTGCTCGCGATCGTCCTGGCCGGTGGAGAGGGCAAGCGCCTGATGCCGCTCACCGCGGACCGGGCCAAGCCGGCCGTCCCGTTCGGCGGGATGTACCGCATGGTCGATTTCGTCCTGTCCAATCTGGCGAACGCCGGCTTTCTCAAGATCGTCGTGCTGACCCAGTACAAGTCCCACTCGTTGGACCGGCACATCACCAAGACGTGGCGGATGTCGACGCTGCTCGGCAACTACGTCACGCCGGTGCCGGCCCAGCAGCGTCGGGGCCCGTGGTGGTTCGCCGGCTCCGCCGACGCGATCTACCAGAGCTTCAACCTGATCAACGACGAGCAGCCGGACTACGTGATCGTCTTCGGCGCCGACCACATCTACCGGATGGACCCCCGGCAGATGGTCGACGACCACATCGCCTCCGGCGCGGCGGTCACCGTCGCCGGCATCCGCCAACCGCTGTCGATGGCCGACCAGTTCGGCGTGATCGAGGTCGGCGAGGACGGCAAGCGGATCCGGGCGTTCCGGGAGAAGCCCACCGACGCGGTCGGCCTGCCCGACGCCCCCGACCAGATCTACGCCTCGATGGGCAACTACGTCTTCTCCACCCGGGCGCTCTGCGAGGTCGTGGAACGCGATGCGGCCGACAAGACCAGCAAGCACGACATGGGCGGCAGCATCATTCCGATGCTTGTCGAGCGGGGCGAGGCCAACGTCTACGACTTCAAGGACAACGAGGTGCCCGGCAGCACCGACCGGGACCGGGGCTACTGGCGGGACGTGGGGACGCTCGACTCGTTCTACGACGCGCACATGGATCTGATCAACGTGCACCCGGTGTTCAACCTCTACAACTTCGACTGGCCCATCTACACCGACCAGCCGCCGTACCCGCCGGCGAAGTTCGTCCACCAGTGGGGCGAGCGGGTCGGCCGGGCGGTCGGCTCGATGATCTCGCCCGGCGCGGTGATCTCCGGCTCGCTGGTGGAGAACTCGGTCGTCTCACCCAAGGTCAAGGTGCACTCCTGGGCGCAGGTCGACGGCGCGGTGCTGATGGAGGGTGTCGAGGTGGGCCGGCATGCCGTGATCCGCCGGGCCATCCTCGACAAGAACGTCTTCGTGCCCGAGGGCGCCGAGATCGGGGTCGACCTGGAGAAGGACCGGCAGCGCTACACGGTCTCCGACAACGGCGTCGTCGTCATCGGCAAGGGGCAGCGCGTCGAGCCCTGAGCCCGGGTGTGTGACCCGGCCGCCGCCGGGAAGACACCGCACCCGCCCCGTACCACCCGAGGAGGTTTCCGCAGTGGCCCACCCCCGTGCCGGACAGCCCGCCGAGCCCGCCGACCTGGTCGACGTGCCCCGGCTGGTGACCGCCTACTACGCCGAGCACCCGGACCCGGACGACCCGGCGCAGCAGGTCTCCTTCGGTACCTCCGGCCACCGGGGGTCCAGCCTGCGCAACGCGTTCAACTCCGACCACATCCTCGCCGTCACCCAGGCGCTGTGCGACTACCGCCGCGAACAGGGCCTGACGGGGCCGCTGTTCCTGGCCCGGGACACCCACGCGCTGTCCGCCCCCGCCGAGGCCGACGCGCTGGAGGTGCTCGCCGGCAACGGGGTGACCGTGCTGCGGGACAGCCGCGACGGCTACACCCCCACCCCGGCGCTGTCGCACGCCGTGCTCACCCACAACCGGGGGCGCACCGACGGGCTCGCCGACGGCATCGTGATCACCCCCTCGCACAACCCGCCCGACGACGGCGGCTTCAAGTACAACCCGACCAACGGCGGGCCCGCCGACACCGACGTCACGAGGTGGATCCAGGACCGGGCGAACGCGATCCTGGCCGCCGGGCTCAAGGAGGTCAGACGCATCCCGTACGCGCGGGCGCGCGCCGCCGACACCACCGGCACGTACGACTTCCTCGCCGGCTACGTCGACGACCTGCCGTCGGTGCTCGACATCGACGCGATCCGCGACGCCGGGGTGCGGATCGGGGCCGACCCGCTCGGCGGGGCAAGCGTCGCCTACTGGGGTGAGATCGCGCAGCGGCACCGCCTCGACCTCACCGTGATCAACCCGCTGGTCGACCCGACCTGGCGGTTCATGACCCTCGACGGCGACGGCAAGATCCGGATGGACTGCTCCTCGCCCAACGCGATGGC
Organism: Micromonospora sp. WMMD730; assembly: GCF_049178955.1. NCBI lineage: Bacteria > Bacillati > Actinomycetota > Actinomycetes > Micromonosporales > Micromonosporaceae > Micromonospora > Micromonospora sp. WMMD730. The sequence goes on along the minus strand of NZ_JBMHML010000002.1, from coordinate 4,973,961 downwards.
GTCGCTGATCGCCGCCCGGGACAGGTTCCAGGTCTCCACCGGCAACGACGCCGACGCCGACCGGCACGGCATCGTCACCCCCGACGGGGGCCTGATGAACCCCAACCACTACCTGGCGGTGGCGATCGGGCACCTGTTCCGTACCCGGTCGCAGTGGGGTCCGGCGGCGGCCGTCGGCAAGACCCTGGTCTCCTCCTCGATGATCGACCGGATCGCCGCCGACCTGGGCCGGCCGCTGCTGGAGGTGCCGGTCGGCTTCAAGTGGTTCGTCCCCGGGCTGCTCGACGGCACGGTCGGCTTCGGCGGCGAGGAGAGCGCCGGGGCGTCGTTCCTACGCCGCGACGGCAGCACGTGGACCACCGACAAGGACGGCATCCTGCTCTGCCTGCTGGCCGCCGAGATCATCGCCACCACCGGCCGGACCCCGAGCGAGCACTACGCCGCACTGACCGAGCGCTTCGGCGCACCCGCGTACGCCCGGATCGACGCCCCGGCCAGCCGGGAGCAGAAGGCGGTGCTGGGCCGGCTGTCCCCGGAGCAGGTCACCGCCACCGAGTTGGCCGGCGAGCCGATCACCGCCACCCTGACCAGCGCCCCCGGCAACGGCGCGTCCATCGGCGGGCTCAAGGTGACCACCGAGTCGGGCTGGTTCGCCGCCCGCCCCTCGGGCACCGAGGACGTCTACAAGATCTATGCCGAGTCGTTCCAGGGCCCGGAGCACCTGGCCCGCATCCAGGACGAGGCGAAGTCCCTGGTCGACGAGGTGCTGGGCTAGCAGCCGGACGAGGTCGTCGCGCCCCGCCGGTCACCGCACGGTGACCGGCGGGGCGTAGTCGTCTACGCCCGTTTCCCGGGGTTTTCTCCCGGTGAGCGTGTCGCCGCTCCCGCTGCCTCGTTGCGCATGAGGCGACCGAAAACAGCGAGAGGAACATCTGATGGTCTGGTCCAGGGTGGTCACCGACCCTGGACCGCAGATCGACGCCATCGCCCCCCGGGCGGCCCGCCCGTCCCGAGGCGCCCGGTCGAGAAGACAGCGGGAGCTGGTCGGTGGGCTGTTGCGCTGCTATCCGGTCAGCTTCCTGGTGCTCGCCCCGTACGCGTTGCTGATCTTTCCGATGGCGGTGTTCTACGACAACCCGCAGACCGGCTTCATCGTGCTCCTGGTGGGGCTGGCCCTGCTGGGTAGCGTCTCGGTGGAGACGCTGGGTCTGCTCTTCGGGCGTCCCGATCCGCAGTGGCGGCAGGGGATGCGACAGGCGACCGCCCGCTATCCCCGGATCTATCCGGTGGCCCGGCTGGTGACGCTGACCAGCATCGCGGCCGATCTGCTGGGCACCTACCTCGGGCGGGGGAGCATCGTCGCGCAGATCTCCGGGGAGTTGTCCGACGCGCCGATGGTGGCGCTGACCAAGCTCTTCTCCGGCTGGGGCGCGCTCGGCTTCGCGTTGCTGGTCGCCAGCCACCTGGGCGGCCGACTGTCCCGGGGCAAGCTGTACGGCTGGCTCGCCGCGCTCGTCACCACCCAGGCGGTCGTCACCATGCTGACCGCCCTCACCGCCCCCCTGGTCGCCTTCCTCTTCTTCGTGGTCTCCGCCGGGGTGGTCTGTGGCGTGTTCCGGCTGCGGTACCTGCTGCTCGGCACGGTGGTGATGGTCCTGCTGTGGCCGGCCATCTTCGAATACCGCAACGAGATCCGCCAGGACCAGGGCATCGAGGTGAGCGACGCCGTGACGGCAGTGGACCGGATCCGCCTGGACCGGCAGTTGACCCTCGTCGCGGGCATCGAGGTCCCCGTCGACCTCGGTCAACCCGGCCTCGTCGACCACCTCCGGTACGGGCTGGTGCCCCGGATCGTCGATCCCGACCGGCCGGCGCTGTCCACCGGGCAGCAGATCAACCAGTTCCTCGGCGGCGGCCCGACGTCCGCCTCCAACTTCCTGCTGCTGGGCAACATCTGGTTCTTCGACGGGCCCGTCGGGGTGCTGGGTGTGCACGCCTTCTGGGCGGGCTTCGTGGCGTTGTTGCTGCGGTGGCGGGCCCGGCCCGGCCCGGCCCGGTTGAGCCTGTTCTGCCTCGTCTGCTCGGACGTGCTGCTGTGGTCCGGCACCTACCCCGAGTCGACGATCGCCTTCCTGCAACACGTGGTGTCGGCCATGACGGTCTTCTTCCTGCTGTGGCTGACCCGCAGGATCCCCCTCGGGGCAGGTGACCGTCTGGCGCTGCCTGCCGGCGGGCGTGCGCGGTCGGAAGCGTTGCGTGGCCCCGGTCGGCATGGCGTTCACCGCGAGGGGGACGCCTGATGATCGGGCCCAGGGCGGCCGGAGCACAGCTGGTCGTCGACTGTGGAACCGGGCTCGGGGTGAGCGGCGCGGGGTCGGCCGGGCCGGGCCACGGCGGCTGGTCCCGACGGCAGCGGGAGCTGGTCGGCGGGCTGCTGCGGTGCTATCCGGTCAGCTTCCTGGTGCTCGCCCCGTACGCGGTGTTCATCCTCCCGATGGCGGTGCTCAACGACAACCCGCAGACCGGCTTCATCGTGCTCCTGGTGGGGCTGGCCCTGGTGGGCAGCGTCAGCGTGGAGACGTTGGGCCTGTTCCTCGGGCGTCCCGATCCCCGGTGGCGGCAGGGGATGCGACAGGCGACCGCCCGATATCCCCGGATCTACCCGGTGGCCCGGCTGGTGACCCTGACCGGGATGGTGGCGAGCATCACCGGGGCCCACCTCGGGCGGGGGACCGTCGTCGCCCAGGTGTCCGGCGACCTGTCCGACAACCCTCTCGCGATGGTGTGCGCCCTCTTCTCCGGTTGGGGCACCCTGGGCTTCGCCCTGTTGGTGGGCAGCCACCTCAGCGGTCGGCTGTCGTCGCAGCGGTTGTACTGCTGGGTGGCCGTGCTCGTCGGGGTGGAGGCGTACGTCGCGGCGCTGACGGCCCGGTCCGCGCCGCTGGTCGCCCTGGTGTTCTTCGTCGCCGCCGCCGGGGCGGTCTGCGGGGTCTTCCGGCTGCGTCACCTCCTGCTCTGGGCGGTGGTGCTCCTGCTCGCCTGGCCCGCCATGTTCGCCCAGCGCAACGCCATCCGGGAGGAGCGGGGGGTGGCGGTGGACACCCAGGTCACCGCTGCCGACCGGCTCCGGCTGGACAGCCAGCTCACCGCCGTGGCGGCGTTCGAGGTGCCGGTCGAGATCGGCCAGCCCGGTGTCGCCGACTACTTCAGGTACGGGCTGGTGCCCCGGGTGCTCGATCCGGACCGGCCGGCGCTGTCCACCGGGCAGCAGATCAACCAGTTCCTCGGCGGGGGGCCGACGTCGGCGTACACCTTCCTGCTGTTGGGCAACATCTGGTTCTTCGACGGGCCCGCCGGCATGGTGGCCGTGCACGCCTTCTGGGCGGGCTTCGTGGCGTTGCTGCTGCGCTGGCGGAGCCGGCCCGGCCCGGTCCGGCTGACGCTGTTCTGCCTGGTCTTCTCCGACGTGCTGCTCTGGTCGGGGACCTATCCCGACTGCACCATCGGGTTCCTGCAACACGTGGTGTCGGCCGCACCGGTCTTCCTGCTGCTGTGGCTGACCCGCAGCGGCCCCGCCGGTCGCGACGACGAGGTGAGGCTGCCGGTGGGTGCCGTCCGGTGACCGTTCCGGTCCGCTCCCGGGCTGGCCGCGCCGGTCCCCCGGATGCCCCCCGACGCGGTCGCCGGGCCCTGCTCGCGCTGGTCGTCGGGGGGCTGTCCAGCGGGGGCAACCTGCTGGTGGCGGTCACCGTCACCCGGCTGGAGTCGATCGGCGGGGTGGGCGAGTTCGCGTTGGCCTTCTCGTGTTACGTGCTCGGCTCCGGGCTGGTGCGCAGCATGGTGACCGAGGCGACGCTGGCGGCGGGGACGGGCGTCGCCTCGGCCACCCGACGGGTCGTCCTGCTCGGCGTGCTCTGCGGTGGTCCGGTCGGTGCCGCCGGCGTGGCCTACGGGTCGCCCTATCTGGTCGGGGTGGGCCTCGCCCTGCCGGGCCTGGTGCTCTACGACCACGCGAAGGCGGTCGCCGTCGGGCTCGGCGTCCCGTCGGGCGCGCTGTGGCAGGAGGCGACCTGGGCGGCGGTCACCTGCTGCGCCGCGCTGGCCGGCCTGCTCGGCCTGGTCGACGCGCCGTGGGTGGTGGCCGGCTGGGCGGTCGGCGGTGGCGGCGTGGGCGTGGTCGTCGCGGTCCGGCGCGGCTACGCCCTGCGGCCCGGCTGGTACGTCGACCGGACGCAGCGCCGGGTCGCGCTGGGATTCGGTACGCAGTTCCTGCTCACCACCGGGTCGGCGCAGGTGTCGCTGAGCGCGGTGGCCGCCTTCGCGGGCACCCCGGTGGTCGGCGCGTTGAGCGCCGGGCGGACCCTGCTGGGGCCGGTGAATCTGCTTCTGTCCACCGCGGCCACGCTGACCCTGCCCTACCTGGCCCGCACCCGTACCGCGTCCCGGTCGGTCCGGTCCCGGGCGGCCGTGCGGGTCTCGCTGCTGGTGGCCGTCGGTGTCCTGCCGATGACGGCGGCGGTCGCCCTGCTGCCCGACCCGCTGGGCAGGATGCTGCTCGGCGGCAACTGGGAACTGGCCCGTAGCCTGCTGGTGCTGCTGGCGCTGGAGAGCCTGTTCGCGGTGCCGGCTGCCGTCGGCTTCGCCGGGCTGCGGGTGGAGCAGGCGAGTCGCCGGGCGATCCTGCTCGGCGTCCTGCTGGGCGGGCTGCGGGTGCCGGTGGTCGTCGGTGCGGCGGTCCTGGGCGGGGCGGTCGGCGCGGCGGGCGCTCTCGCGGCACTGGCCCTGGTCAGCGCGGTCGCCTGGGCGGGCAGCTACCTGCTGCTGCTGCGGCGGGTGGCCGGCCACCCGCCGGCCCACCGGTGGGATGCCCGGTCCCACCCACCGGCTCACCGTCGACACCACCCGGTCCCGCCCATGGGCTGATCGGGAGCGGAACCGGGTGGCGTCGGCCGGGACGACGGCTCAGCCGACGGCCACCAGGGCGGCGCGGACGCGTTCCACCACCGTCTTGACCCCCGGCTCGGTCAGCTCCGGATACGTGGGCAGATTGATACCCCGCCGGCTCAGGTCGACGGTCACCGGGCAGTGCGCCGTCGGATCGTGGTGGGCGGGCAGCTCGGGGATCGGCACGAAGAAGGGCCGGGTCTCCACGCCGAGCCGGTCCAGCGCCAGCGCCAGCGCGTCCCGGGAGGTGGCGTCCCCGGCGGGCCCGACCAGGAAGCAAGCCATCCACGGCGCGCGGCGGACGCCGGCGAGCACCGGCTGGGCCGACAGCGACGGCTCGTCGGCGAGCTGCGCCTCGTAGCCGGCGATCACCGCGTCCCGCCGGGCGATGATCTCGTCGGCCCGGTCGAGCTGGGCGCAGAGCAGCGCGGCGGACAGGTTCGTCATCCGGTAGTTGTAGCCCAGCACCGGGAAGTAGTACCGCCGCCGCGGGTCCATGCCCTGGTTGCGCAGCAGCCGCATCCGCTCGGCCAGCGCGGTGTCGGAGGTGGTCACGCAGCCGCCCTCGCCGGCGGTGATCACCTTGTTGCCGAAGAACGAGAAGGTCGTGGCGTCGGCCAGGGAACCGGTCGGCACCCCGTCGAGGGTGGCCCCGAAGGACTCCGCGGCGTCGGCGACCAGGAGCAGGCCGTGCCGGTGGCACAGCGCACGCAGGGCCGGGTAGTCGGCGGGGTGGCCGTACAGGTCGACGGCGACGACCGCCCGGGTGCGTGGCCCGATCGCCGCGGCGACCGCGGCCGGGTCGACGCACCAGCTCTGCGGCAGGACGTCCACGCAGACCGCCCGCGCCCCGCAGTACGCGACGGCGTTCGCGGTCGCCACGTAGGTCAGCGCGGGCACGATGACCTCGTCGCCCGGACCGATCCCGGCGGCGGCGAGGACGAGGTGCAGGGCGACCGTGCCGTTGGCGGTGGCGACCGCCGTACCGGCGGCGCACCGGCGGGCGAAGCGGTCCTCGAAGTCGGTGAGGAAGGGGCCCTGGGAGGAGACCCAGCCGCTGCGCACGGCCTCGACGACGTACCGTTCCTCCAGGTCGGACAGGCTCGGACGGGCCACCGGATAGCGGTCGTCGGTCAGGCTCACGAGGGTTCCTCCCCGGTCAGTTCGGCGGCGAACGCCGAGCGCGGCATCGGTCCGGGCCGGCCGTCGGCCACCCAGCGCAGCACGTCGAGGTAGTCGCCGCCGGTCGCCGTCCAGGTGCGGGTGGCCAGCCGGCCGTCGGCGTGCCGGGCGGCGGCGGCGTAGTGCGCCCGGTCGGCCAGCAGCCGGTAGACCGCCTCGGCCAGCGAGGCGGGGTCGGTGGCCCGGAAGACGGCCGCCTCGGCCCCGGTGAACTCCAACTGCGCCAGCAGCGGCTCGGCGTCCGCGCAGGCGACGGGCAGGCCCCAGCTGAACGCCTCCAGCATGGCACCGCTCGCCGCCTCCCACAGCGACGGGATCACCACCGCGTCGGCGCGGGCGTAGAGGGCGTTCAGCTCGTCGAGGGTGACGAAACCGGGAAAGGAGACCCGGCCGCGCAGGTCGGGCTGCGCGGCGCGGGCGAGCAGCCGGCTGGCGTCCGGCTCGACCAGCGGCCCGGGGCAGACCAGCCGGCACTGCGGTAGCAGCGCCATCGCCTCCAGCAGCGTCGCGTGGTTCTTGTGGCTCGCGGTGGACGACGGGTAGAGCAGCAGGCCCGGTTCGGGGCGCGCGGCGGCGCGGGCGGGCGCGGGTTGGAACGTCGGGGTCGGGATGAGCGCGGTCCGCTCCGCCGCCTCGGGGAACAGCCGCAACATCTCCCGGTACGGGTGCGGCCAGGTGACCACCACGGCGTCGGCGCGGGCCACGTTCTCCCGGACCACCGCGGCGAAACCGGGGGCGTGGAAGGCGGCCAGCAGGTGCCGCAGGTCGTGCACGACGACGACGGACGGGCCGGGACCGATCGGGGCACTGTGGAACGGGTGGAGCGTGACGTCCGCGCCGCGCTGCCGGGGCACCGAACGCTGCCGGACCGCGTTGACCGCCCGGCGTACGGCGATCGAGTCGCGGACCCGGGTCGGTGTCCACCGGCGCAGCAGCTGCCCGCCGGCGGTGTCCGAGCGCAGCGGCTGGGTGACCTCGGCCCAGCCGAGCCGGTCGGCGGGCACCTGCTCGCGCCACCGGTCCAGGGTGCCCCGCAGGATGTTCACCCGCAGCTCGCATGAGGTGTCGGCGGCCATGCCGGTGAGCAGGCCGTAGGTGAACGCCTCGACGCCGGCGGCGTGGCCCGGCCGGATGGGGGTGGCCTCGACGGTGATCCTCATCGGTCCACCCGCACCAGGCGCCCCATCCGCTCGTCCTCCAGCAGTTGCCGGTCGGCGTCCACCATGATCCGTACCAGGTCGCCGAAGAGGGTCTTGGGCGCCCAGCCCAGCCGCCGCCGGGCCTTGGTGTAGTCGCCGATGAGCGCGTCGACCTCGGCCGGGCGGAAGTAGCGGGGGTCGATCTCGACGTACCGTTGCCAGTCGAGCCCGACCCGGTCGAAGGCGGCCTCGACGAACTCCCGCACCGAGTGCCCCTCGCCGGTGGCCACCACGTAGTCGTCGGGGGTGTCCTGTTGCAGGGACAGCCACATCGCCTCGACGTACTCCGGGGCGTAGCCCCAGTCCCGGACGGCGTCGAGGTTGCCCAGGTAGAGCTTGTCCTGGATGCCGGCCTCGATCCGGGCGACCGCACGGGTGATCTTGCGGGTGACGAAGTTCTCGCCCCGCCGGGGGCTCTCGTGGTTGAACAGGATGCCGTTGACGCAGAACATGCCCCACGACTCGCGGTAGTTGACCGCCGTCCAGTAGGCGTAGACCTTGGCGCACGCGTACGGGCTGCGGGGGTGGAACGGGGTCTGCTCGCGTTGCGGGGGCGGGGCGGAACCGAACATCTCCGACGAGGACGCCTGGTAGAAGCGGCAGTCGACGCCGGCCGCCCGGGCCGCCTCCAGCATCCGCAGGGCACCGAGCCCGGTGACGTCGGCGGTGTAGCCGGGGATGTCGAAGGAGACGCGGACGTGGCTCTGCGCGCCGAGGTTGTAGATCTCGTCCGGCCGGATGTCGCGGATCAGCGCGGTCAACGACGCCGGGTCGGACAGGTCGCTGTAGTGGAGGAACATCCGGGCCTCGCCGTCGCGGGGATGGACGTCGACCCGGTCGATCCGTTCGGTGTTGAACGAGGACGACCTTCGCTTTATCCCGTGCACCGTGTAGCCCTTGTCGAGTAGGAACTCGGACAGATAACTGCCGTCCTGACCGGTGGTGCCGGATATGAGTGCCACTCGCGACATGGGGGTCCTCTCGGGCCGGGTCAGATGTGTGTTCGCCGACTTCCTTATACCGGCTTACACCCTGCTTGCTGCGGGTTTTGCGGCTAATGTTCGACAGCTTCGCGATAATTGCGGAACGCAGTCACGAAAAGCGTCTCCGCTCGTTGAGCCACTCAGTTTCGTGTCTTCAGCGAGGAGCGAGGATGGCCGGCGACACCAGCCCCGCGACGGAAGTCGACGAACGGTTGGCCGAAGCCGACGGGAAGAGTTTCCGGGTCCTCGTCACGGCCGGCTACTTCAGCCCCGGCTGGCGCGCCGGAGGACCCGTGCGATCCCTGTCCGACGTGCTCGACACGGCGAGCGCCGGTGTCGCCACCGTCCTGCTGACCCGCGACCGCGACCTCGGTTGCCCCGCCGCCTATCCCGGCCTGTCCGGCACCTGGGTACGCCGGGGCCGCACCGACATCTTCTATCTCGGCCCACGGCACCCGGCGCACTGGCGGACGCTCTGGCGCTCGCTGCGCTCGGCCCGGTTCGACCTGCTCTACGTCAACAGCGTCTGGTCGGTCTTCTCGATCATGCCCATCGTCGCGGCCCGGCTCGGCCTGCTGCGGGCGGAACGCATCCTGGTGGCCCCCCGGGGCGAGTTCGGCGCGGCCGCCCTCGGCCTGCACCGGCTGCGCAAGCGGGTGTTCCTGGCCGGCTGGCGGTGGATGCTGCGGGGACCCCGGGTGCTGTGGCACGCCACCGGCCCGCAGGAGGTCGCCGACATCCGCCGGGTGCTGCCCCGGGCCCGCATCGGGGTGGTGGCGATCGCCCCCGGCCCCGAGCCGCACCCCGCCCCGGCCGAGCTGCCGCCCGCCGACCACATGCGGCTGGTCTTCATCAGCCGGATCTCCCCGATGAAGAACCTCGACCTGCTGCTCGCCGCGCTCGCCCACGTCCGGGCCCCGGTCCGGCTGGACGTCTACGGCCCGGTCGAGGACCCGAGGTACTGGCAACGCTGCCGGGAACTGTGGGCGGCCCTGCCGGACCCGTCGGTGGTCAGCTACCGGGGTGAGCTTCCCCCCGGGCAGGTCGGCCCGACGTTCGCCAGGTACGACGCGTCCGTCCTGCCGACCCGGGGCGAGAACTTCGGCAACGCCATCGCGGAGAGCCTCGCGGCGTACTGCCCGGTGATCTGTTCGGACCGGACGCCGTGGACGTCCGTGCTGCACGACGGCGGTGGGCAGGTGCTCACCGAGCTGACCCCGGCGGCGCTGGGCGCGCTGCTCACCCGGATCGCCACCGCCCCGCCCGCCCAGCGGCGCGCGGCGCGGCTCAGCGCGGGGGAGGCCTACCGCCGGTGGCGGCTCAGCCGGCCCCGGGTCAGCGTGCTCGACCAGGCGTGGCGGGCGGTCGACGAACCGCCGCACCGGGTGCCCCCGCAGGGCCGGACGTCGTGACCACCGCCGATCCGTCCGGCCGGCGGTGCCCGCAACCACCGAGACCAACCACGAGGAGGCGTCCGTGACCCGGGTGATGACCGTCGTCGGGACCAGGCCGGAGATCATCCGCCTGGCCCGGGTGATCGACACGCTGGACCGCACCGTGGAGCACACGTTGGTGCACACGGGACAGAACTGGGACCCGGCGCTGTCCGACATCTTCTTCACCGAGCTGGGCGTACGCCCGCCCGACCGCTTCCTGCGGGCCGACACCCGGTCGCTCGGCAGCCTGCTCGGCGCGGTGCTGGTCGGCACCGAGAAGGCGATCGGCGAGCTGCGGCCGGACGCGCTGCTGGTGCTCGGTGACACCAACAGCGCCATCGCGGCGTTGATGGCCCGGCGGATGAAGGTGCCCGTCTACCACATGGAGGCGGGCAACCGCTGCTTCGACCTCAACGTGCCGGAGGAGACCAACCGCCGGCTGGTCGACCACGTCGCCGACTTCAACCTGGTCTACTCCGAGCACGCCCGGCGCAACCTGCTCGCCGAGGGCCTGCACCCCCGCCGCATCCTGCACACCGGCTCACCCATGCGGGAGGTGCTCGACCACTACCTGCCGCAGATCCAACGGTCCACCATCCTGGCGCAGCTCGCCCTCGAACCGGGCGGCTACTTCGTCGTCAGCGCCCACCGCGAGGAGAACGTCGACCACCCGGACCGGCTCCGCCGGCTGCTCGACTGCCTGTGCGCGGTACGCGACGAGTGGCGGCTGCCGCTGCTGGTCTCCACCCACCCGCGTACCCGCAAGCGGCTGGAGATGCTCGCCGTCGACGGCACGCTCCTGGACGGCATCACCTTCCACGAGCCGTTCGGCTTCTTCGACTACGTGACCCTGCAACGGCACGCCCGGTGCACGCTGTCCGACAGCGGCACCGTCAGCGAGGAGGCGGCGATCCTCGGCTTCCCGGCGGTGACCCTGCGGGAGTCCATCGAACGCCCCGAGGCGCTGGACGCCGGGGCGATCGTGATGACCGGCCTCGACCCGGCCGGCGTGGTGGAGGGCGTACGGGTCGTGGTGGACCAGGTGGCGGCCGGTCCGGTCGACTGCCCGCCGGACTACCGGATCCCGGACACCTCACGCCGGGTGGTCGACTTCATCCTGTCGACCGTGCGCCGGCACCACGACTGGGCGGGCATCCGCCGCTGACCCGGGCGTCACCGGCCGGGCGGGCACCCCGGTGACCACCGTGCCCGCCGGGACGTCCCTGGTCACGCACGCGCCCGCGCCCACCACGGCGTCCCGACCGACCCGCAGTCCCGGCAGGACGGCGGCGGTGGTGCCCACCATCACGCCGTCGTCCAGCCGGCAGTAGCCGGAGACCGCGGCGAGCGGATTGACCGAGACGTGGTCGCCGAGCACACTGTCGTGCCCCACGGTGCAGTTCTGGTTGAGGTGCACCTGACGGCCCAGCACCACGTTCGTCGTCACCCGGGCCCCGCCGGCCGCGAACAGCCCCTCCCCGAAGACGCAGTCCGGCCCGATCTCGGCAGCCGGGTGCACCACCGTGGCGGCGGGCAGGCCGTACCGGGCGAGGGCCCGGTCGGTCTCGCGGCGCAACCGGGGATGCCCGACGCCCAGCGCCACCGTCAGGCCCGCCGGGCCACCGGCGAGCCAGCGGGTGGGGCCGAGGAAGGGGACACCGAGCCGCCGCACCCGGGCCACGTTCTCCTCGGTCGGATAGTCGTCGACGAAGCCGAGGACCCGCCACGGGGCCGAACCGGCCGCCTGGGCGTTGAGCAGCCGAATTACCCCGAACAACTCCCTGCCCATGCCACCCGCGCCTACGATCACTACGTCGGTGGTCAACCGTTGCCCCCTCGGCCACGGAGAACACCGGTCGCGTTCCGCCAGCCGGCCCCGCACGGCACCGCCGGTGCCCGTCCGACGTGCGCGGCGGCACGGGTCGAGTCCGCGGCCCGCGAACGCACCCTTCCCCTCGACGGCGACCTCCGGCACGGGCCGGGCCCTCCGGCCGCCGCCCGTGCGGCGCAGACATTCCTACGGGATGCCCCCATCCGGGCGGCATGGTGAAGGTGGGCCGATGGTGAACAAGTTGACAAGGCTGCCCTCCCTGGACGTCGCCGGCACGCCACGACGGTCCGTGGGCACCTACCGGGTGGTCGCGACCGCGGGGGTGTTCGAGCCGGGCTTCCGGGGCGGCGGCCCGATCCGCTCGCTGCGGTTCATCCTGGACACCCTGCCGGGGGACCTCGACGTCACCCTGGTCACCCGGGACCGGGACCTCGGCTCGTCAGCACCGTACCCCGGTCTGTCCGGAAGGCTGCTGCGACGCGACGGGCGGTCCGCCGTCTTCTACCTGAACCCGTGGACGCCCCGGCACTGGGTCCGGCTGGTCCGCCACGTCCGGGCCCGCCCGGTCGACCTGCTCTACGTCAACAGCATCTGGTCGTTGTTCTCGGTGCTGGCGATCCTGGCGGTGGCGTTGCGGCTGGTCCGGGTCGGGGCCGTGCTGGTCGCCCCGCGCGGCGAGCTGTCGCCCGGCGCCCTGGCGATCAGGTCGGCCAAGAAGCGGATCTTCCTGGCGCTGTGGGCGCCGCTGCTGCGTCGGCTGCGGGTGCGCTGGCAGGCGTGCAGCGGGCTGGAGGAGCAGCAGATCCGGGCCAACCTGCCCTGGGCGCAGGTGATGGTGAACGGCAACGAGAGCCCGATCCCGGCGGACCCGCCCCCACCCGCCGTCGCGCACGACGGTCCGCTGCGACTGGTCTTCGTTGGCCGGATCTCGCCGATGAAGAACCTGTCCACCGCCCTGGAGGCGGTGGCCGGCGTCACCCGGCCGGTGGAGTTCGACATCTTCGGCCCGCCGGAGGATCCGCAGTACTGGTCGCGCTGCCGACGGCTCATGGCGGGCATGCCGGGACACGTCCGGGTCCGCTACCTCGGCGAACTCGTGGCGGCGGACGTCATGCCGACGTTCAGCCGGTACGACGCCTTCCTCTTCCCCACCCTCGGCGAGAACTTCGGCCACGTGATCCTGGAGAGCCTGGCCTCGGGCTGCCCGGTCGTCTGCTCGGACAACACGCCGTTCAGCGACCTGATCGCCGACACCGGCGGGATGGTGGTCCGGCCGGCGACGGCGGCCGGCCTCAGTCGGGCGCTGGACCTGCTCGCCGACCGGACACCCGCCGAACGCGCCGCGGCCAAGGCCACCGCCGGGCGACGCTACCGGCACTGGCGGCAGCGGCACCGGGAACTGCACGTGCTGGAACACGCCCGCCAGTTCTGCCGCTGACCGCCGAGGGGGCGGCCACCCGTCACCGGGGCCGGACCCGGCTCGTTGTGCCAGTGACCGGACCCGGCGGGGGCCGGCAGCCCGTGACCGTACCTGACCTGCGATCGAGGACAGTCAGTGCCCAGTCGTGTTCGTACGATGGCCCGGCGCGTACGGGACCATCTGGCCGCGTCCCGCGACCCCGAGGCGTTCGTCCGGTCCCTGGGGGTCAACCTCCGCGGTCGGGTCAGGTTCTACGGGGTCAACCGGGCGATGTTCGGCTCGGAACCCTGGCTGATCACCATCGGCGACAACGTCTACGTCACCTCCGAGGTGCAGTTCATCACCCACGACGGTGGCACGCTGATCCTCCGCAAGGAGTACCCCGACCTCGACTGGACCGCGCCGATCACGATCGGCGACGACGTCTACATCGGCATGCGCGCGATGATCCTGGCCGGCGTCACCATCGGCAACCGGTGCGTCATCGGGGCCGGTTCGGTGGTCACCCGGGACGTCCCGGACAACACCGTGGCGGCCGGGGTCCCGGCCCGGCCGGTGCGCACCACCGACGAGTACCTGGAACGGCTGCGGGCCAAGTCGCTGGGCATCGGGCACCTGCCCGTCCCGGCCAAGCACGAGGCGATGAAGCGGATCTACGGCGTCCCCACCGGCTGACGCCGGGGACACGGCGGAGTCGGGTCAGGCCCGCCGGTAGGCGACCTGCGGCGGGGGGAACTGGTGCACCCCACCGATGGTGATCGCCCCCAGCGCGCCGGTCACCGCGCTCACCTCGTAGCCGAACCGGTCGCCGGTCATCGCCGCCGCCGTCGAACCCAGGTTCAGCACGGTGGCGCAGCCGCCACCACCGGCCCGCACCGTGGGCGCGGTGACGCCGCTGACCTGCCACACCTGCCCGTACCAGTGCCAGCCGGCCGGCAGCAGGACGGGCGCGCCCAGCACCGACTCCTTCACCCCGACGGTGGTGACGGCCACGGTGCCGAAGTCGGCGACCGGGCCGAGCAGGGCGGGCCGACCGGTGGTCGGGTCGTGGGCGTACACACCGTGGCGCAGCACACCGGTGCCGACCCGGGTCACCTCCACGCACGCCCGGTCGACCGGGACCGGCTCGGTCAGGAAGAACGGGTGCAGCAGCAGCCGCTGGTAGGCACCCGTGCAGGTGCTCTCCACCGTCGGGCCGGACCGGACGAGGAAGTAGCCGCCCCGGGTCCGGTACGCCCCCGGCAGCGACTGCGGCAGGGCCTCGTCGGAGTCCGCGCGCCACATCCCGTACCCGGGGGAGACCGGTACGGCGTACGGCACCCCGGCGACGGTGACCCGGTCGGGCACGGTGAGGTTCGTCGCGCCCACCGGGACCAGCAGCCGGTGGAACAGCTGCGGCGCGGCCAGCACGGCCTGGGCGACCGTGCCGACCCGTTCGATCACCACGAAGTTGTCGTCGCCGGTGGAGACGACGAGTTCGGTGGCGGTCGACGGCGGGGCCAGGTAGCGGCGGTAGGCGGTGCCGGTCACCGACTCACCGGCGGCCAGGGTGCGCCCCCACACCAGTTGCGGGTAGTTCTTTTTCAGGCTGGCGCTGATGAACCAGCTCTTGGCGGTGGTGTAGCGGGCGCGGACCTGCGGCACCCCGTCCGCGACCGGCAGCAGCCCGACGGCGATGCCCCACTGCTGCACGCCGCCGCCGCTGACCACCCACTGGGTCATGCTGCCGGCGGGCATCGTCCGGTCGACGAGGGTCGCCGGGGTGACGTCGGTGAGCGCGGCGAGGGAGTCGATGTTGGCCCAGACCGACCAGTTCAGGCCGCCGGCAACCCCCACGTTCGGCATGAACTGCCGGCGGGAGCCGCCCGTCACCGGCGTCAGCGGCGTGCACTGGGTGACGCCCGCGTTGAGGGTGAACCGGGTCAGGGCGGTCACCGTCTGGGTGACGAGCAGGCCGCCGCCGGGTGACCAGCGGTAGACGTTGGCGATCCGGCACAGCGACGGGATCCTGGGCATGATCGTGGCGATCGGGGTGCCGACGTTCGCCCGCGCCGTGTCGATCATCCCCTGGTAGGTCGGGATGAGGTAGGACTCCCGGATCACCAGTTCCAGGCCCGTCGACCGGCCGTCGGGCACCGGCCGCCCGTCGAGTTCGACGGCGACCGTGTGCGAGTGGGTGGCGGGGCGGATCTGCACGTCCGGGGTGAGACCGGTGATCGGCACGGTGGTCCGGTTGGTCGCCCCCGACACGTGGGTGAGCGGCCCGGTCGGCTTCACCCGGGCACCCTGCGCGATGCCGTCCACCACCGTGTACGGGTTGCCGAACAGCAGGCTGCTGGCGTTGGTGACGGCCAGCAGGGTGAAGATGCGGGTCCCGTCGCTCCACTGCGACCCCACGTCGGCGGTCGTCTTGCCGTGGTTGGCCACCACGATCTGGTTGCCGACGTTGTAGCCGTGGTTGCCGCCGACGTACGACCAGCCGGTGTTGATCGGGCAGTTGTCGTCGGAGGTGTCGTGGATGCGGGTGCCGACGGCGGACATGACCGGCCACACCTGGGCGTCGGTGGCGGTCGAGGGCACGAGGCTCACCTGCGGCAGGCCGGAGTGCCACAGGCCGACCATCCCCTCGGGGTACGCGAGGTTGGCCGGCATCACCACGTCCCGGGTGGCGTCGAACCGCGACCTGACCGACATCAGGGCGTTGGACCGGTAGACGATCAGCTCGGGCATCCCACACCTCCACCGCGACACACGACGATGCTGTCACTGTGCGCGTTTTCGCAGCTCACGGCGTTTCTCGGTCGGCTCCCGGACAGCACCGTCGGCCGTTCGGCGGATGCCGGCCCGCCCGGAGGCCGGCGTCCCCACCGTGGGCAGGGTGAATTTCGCGCCGCCGCCGTAACGCGCCGTGTCCCGGCTCGATGTACAGGTGATGTGCGTACATGGGGGTGGTTCATGCGCATTCTGATCACGGGTGGCGCGGGTTTCATCGGCGCCAACCTGGCCCGCGCCGCGCTCGCCGAGCCGGCCGTCAAGGAGGTCAGCGTCCTCGACGACTTCTCGGTGGGGTTGCGCGGCAACCTCGCCGGGCTGGACGTCGACCTCGTCGAGGGGTCGATCCTGGACCCGGCGGCCCTGGACGCGGCGATGGGGGGCCGGGAGGCGGTGGTCCACCTGGCCGCGCTGCCCAGCGTGCCCCGGTCGCTGCGTGACCCGCTCGCCTCCCACCACGCGAACGCCACCGGCACGCTGATGGTGCTGGAGGCGGCCCGCCGGCACGACGTCGGGCACGTGCTGGTCGCCTCCTCCTCGTCGGTGTACGGGATGAACCCGGCACTGCCCAAGGCGGAGCTGACCTGGACCCGCCCGATGAGCCCGTACGCGGCCAGCAAACTCGCCACCGAGGCGTACGCGCTGGCCCACCAGGCGTCGTTCGGGCTGCCCACGCTGGCGTTCCGGTTCTTCAACGTGTTCGGTCCCGGGCAGCGCCACGACCACCCGTACGCGGCCGTCATCCCCCGGTTCACCCACGCCGCCCTGCGCGGTGAGCCGGTCGAGGTGCACGGCGACGGCACCCAGTCCCGCGACTTCACCTATGTGGGCACGGTCTGCGAGGTGATCCTCGACGCGCTGCGCCGCCGGGTGCACCATCCGCATCCGGTCAACCTCGCCTTCGGCGCGCGGGCCAGCCTGCTCCAGGTCCTCGACGAGTTGGAGGAGCTGTTCGGCCGGCCGATCGCCCGGGAACACGTGGCACCGCGTACCGGGGACGTCCCGCACTCGCTGGCCGACAACACCGCCCTGCGGGAGTTGTTCCCGGACGTCACCCCGGTGGCGCGCCGGCAGGGACTGCGGGCCACGGCCGAGTGGCTGGCCGAGCGGCTGGCCGTCGCCCCCGCCACCCTCCGGTGACCCGGGCCGTGGGCCGGGCCGCCGCCGGCACGGCCCCCACCGCCGCGACGGCCGCCGCCGCGACGACGACGAACGCCGCGACGGCCACCACCGGTACGACGGCCACCGGTACGACGGCCACCGCCGCGCGACCCGCCGGCTTCCCGGCGTCGGGACCGGGCCGGGACCGGACCGTCACGGTGGGCATCGCCACCGCGATGGTGGCCAAGGGGATCGGCCTGGCCGCGCCGCTGGTGATGACCCCCGCCTGCTTCCGGTACCTCGGCGAGCAGCGGTACGGCCTGTGGATGGCGATCACCGCGCTCACCGGGATGGCCTGGTTCGCCGACCTGGGGCTGGGCAACGGGCTGCTCACCCGGCTCGGCCAACTGGCCGACGACCCCCGCCAGCAGGCCCGGGAGATCTCCGGCGCGTTCGCCACCCTCGGCGTGGTCGCGGTGCTGCTGCTGACCGCCCTGCTGGTGGTGACGCCGGTGGTGCCCTGGGTGGAGCTGTTCGCCGTCGGTGACCCGGGCGTCGCCGCGCAGACCCCCACCCTGGTCCTGATCTGCTTCGGTGCCTTCGTCGTCAACATCCCGCTCTCGCTGGTCCAGCGGGTGCAGTACGCCCGTGGCCAGATGGTGCAGAGCAACGCCTGGCAGTCGGCCGGAGCCCTGGCCGCCCTGGCCGTGGTGCTCGCCGCCATCACCGCCGGCTGGCCACCGCTGGTGGTCGTCGCCGGTGCGGTGCTGGCGGTGCCGGTGACCAACCTGCTCAACACCGTCACCTACTTCTGGTCCTGCCCGCCGGCACACCGGCCGGGGCCGCGACTCGTGCACCGCCACACCGTCGCCGGCCTGCTCCGGCTGGGCGTGCGGTTCTTCGTGCTCACCACGATGTCGTCGATCGCGCTGAACGTGGACAACCCGCTGGTCGCCAACGTGCTGGGGCTCGCGGCGGCGGCGCACTACGCGGTCGTGGGGAAGCTGTTCGGCGTGCTGTGGGTCTTCGTCGGGCTGGTGGGCATGACGGTCTGGCCGGTCAACGGCGCCGCCCTGGCCCGGGGCGAGGTGGACTGGGTACGCCGCAACACCCGGCGCATGGTGCTGCTCTACGGCGTGGTCGTGGGCTCGGTCGGGTTGGCGCTGGTCGTGACCGGCCACCGGTTGATCGCGCTCTGGCTCGGGTCCATCGACCGGTCGACGATCCGGCTGCCCGTCCTCGTCGGACTGGCCGGCTGGTCGCTGCTGGTCGCGGTCACCTCCCCGCTGATCATGGTGCAGAACAGCATCGGCCTGCTCCGGCCGCAGTTCGTCGGATGGGCGGCGTTCCTGGTGCTGGCCACCGTGCTCAAGGTCTGGGGGCTGCGCCAGTTCGGCCTGGCCGGGTTGCCGGCGGCGGCCTGCGTCGCGTACCTGTCGACCATGGTGCCGGCCGCGCTGGTGGGCTACCGGCGGGCGCTGGCCCGGTGCGGTCCGTCGTGACCGGCCGGCTGCGGGTGCTGCGGGTCGTCGGCGAGCTGAACTTCGGCGGCACCGAGATGCGTACCGCCGAACTGCTGCCCCGGCTCGCGGCCGGCGGCGTCGACCTGCACCTGGTGACCCTCAGCGACCGGATCGGCCCGGGACCACTGGCCGACGTGGTCGCCCGGCACGGCGGCAGCGTCACCGCGATCCCCCTCGACCCGCGCTTCCCGCTGCGGTTCCTGCGGCTGCTCGGGCGGCTGCGCCCGGACGTGGTGCACGCCGACTGCGCCAACTTCTCCGGCGTGCCACTCGCGCTGGGCGCGCTGCGCGGCGTACCCGGGCGGGTCGCGCACTTCCGGGGCGACGACAACGCCTCGCGCACCCTGCGCCGCCGGGTCTACCGGTGGGTCTGCGGGCGGCTGCTGCGCGTCTGCGCCACCGACATCCTCGGTGTCTCGCCCAGCTCGCTGACGTTCGGTTACCACCCGGGCTGGCGTGCCGACCACCGGTGCCGGGTGGTGCTCAACGGGCTCGACCTCGACCGGCTGCGCCGCCCCAGCCCCGACGACCTGCGGGCCCTGATCGGCGCGGGACCGGCCGACCTGGTCTGCGTGACCGTGGGCCGGGCCTCACCCGAGAAACGCCGCTGGCTGCTGCCGCCGATCCTGGCCGCGCTGCGCGACCGGGGCGTGTCCGCGCACGCGGTGCTCGTCGGGCCGGGTGACCCGGCCGACGACGAGCGGGTCCGCGCGGCGGCGGACGCCGCCGGGCTGGGCGACCGGGTGCACCTGCTGGGTCCCCGCGACGACGTGGGCGGGCTGCTGCGGCAGGCCGACGTCGTCGTCCACCCGTCCTGCCTGGAGGGGCTGCCCGGGGGCGTGCTGGAGCCCGTCGCGTTGGGCGTCGGCACCGTCGCCGCCGACCTGCCGGGCGTGCGTTTCATCGACGAGCGGCTGCCCGGCGTGACCGTCGTCGGGGTCGACGCCCCGCCGCAGGTGTGGGCGCGGGCGGTGGGCCGGGCGGCGGCGTACACCGCGTCGACCGCGCCCGCGGTGGCCGCCGACCGGTTCTTCCAGAGCCCCTTCGCCATCGACACGGCAGCCACCACCCACCTGGAGATCTACCACCGGTGGGCGGCGGCCCGCCCCGGGCGGGACCGCACGCCACGACAGAGCAGCCGGCCACCGGTCGGCTCGGGACGGTGACAGAGATGAACGAACAGACCGTGGTCGTGAACCCGCGACCCCTGCCCGACGGCGGACCGACCGGGCGCACCGGCCCACCGCGTCCGCTGCTCGTCGGGGCCTACGCCTTCCCGCACGGCGACGCCACCTCCAACCGGCTGTTGCAGCTCGCCCGGTCCGCCGCGCCCGAGGGCACCCGCACGCTCGTCGTCAACGACTGGCCCTGCGAACTGGCCTTCCCCGCCCGGCCACCCGAGCCGGCCGGCGTCGACCTGGTCACCCTGCGCGTGCGGGGCCGGCACCGGCTCACCCGGCTGCCGGCCCGGCTGGCCCGCCCGGTCCGCGTGCTGCGGGCCGCCCGCCGGCAGGGGGTACGCCGGGGCGACGTGAGCGTGGTGCTGCTCCCGATGGCGCTGATGACGCTGGGCAACTGGACGGTCCTGCGGCTCGCGCTGCGCTGCCCGGTGGTGGTCGACGCCAGCGAACGCCACGACCGGCGGCAGTTCCGCCACGGCTGGCTCACCCCGTACTACGTCCGGCACCGCTGGTCGACGTTCCTGGCCACCCGGCTGGTCGACCGGGCCACCGCGGTCTCCACCACGTTGGCCGGCTACCTCACCGGGCACGGGATGACGGTGCTGGTGGTGCCGCCGCAGGTGGACTGCGACGACTTCCCGACCTCCCGGCCACCCGCGCTCGCCACCGGCCTGCGCCTGCTCTACGCCGGCACCCCCGGCCGCAAGGACATGCTGGACGTGATCCTGCGCGGGATCAGCCGGCTCACCCCGCAGCAGCAGCGCCGGGTCAGCCTCACCATCGCCGGGGTCACCCGCGAGGACGCCGCCACCCACTCCGACCTGGACGTCGCGGTCCTCGACGGGATCGTGGCCGAGGTGCGGTTCCTCGGTCGGGTGCCCCGCGACACCGTGCTGACGCTGCTCGCGGAGTCGCACTTCTCGATGCTGGTCCGCCCCACCGGCGGGTACGCGGCCAACGGTTTCCCGTCCAAGGTGCCGGAGAGCCTCGCCGCCGGCTGCCCGGTGCTGCTCAACCACACCAGCGACCTGGCCGCCCACGTGCACGACGGCGTCGAGGGGCTGGTGCTCGACGGCAACGGCCCCGACGACGTGCGGTGGGGGATCGAGCGGGCGCTGCGGCTGCGCGACGAGGAGTGGACGGCGATGAGCCGGGCCGCCCGGTCCCGGGCCCGTGGGTCGTTCGACCACCGCGCCTGGCGGGCCGAGGTCAGCGCCTTCCTGGTGGCCGACGAGCGGCGCTGAGCCGGGCACGGACGAAGCGGTGGGCGTCCCGGTCGGGACGCCCACCGTCGGGTTACCTCAGCGCAGGGCGGGGACCGGCAGGCGGGTCAGGTCGGCGGCCGGGGCAGCGACCCCCGGCGGGGCCGCCGTCGTCGGGGTCGCCGCCGGGTCCGCGTCCGCTCCGTCGGCGTCGGCGCGTTCGCCGGGCAGGTGCAGCAGCACCCCGGCGACCACGCACCAGAACACGTACGGGTACGTCTGCCCGGTGCCGAAGATGGCCGACTCGGTGATCTGGATCAGCAGACCGGTGACGACGAGCCAGACCAGCCCGGAGTCGGCCCGGCGCACCGGGGAGCGCAGGGCGACCCGTCCGACGGCCAGCAGCAGCAGCACCAGCGGTGCCACGGCGGCGAGCCCCAACTCCAGCAGCAGTTGCAGGTAGCTGTTGTGCACCACGCTCACCCCGGTCCCGAAGGACTCGTCGAGGCTGGCGAGGGCGAACAGGTGGTTGCGGGAGGCGTAGCCGAAGCCCAGGGTGGGGCGGTTCTGCCACCACAGGTCCACGGTGGCCTGCCACATCTCGGTGCGGCCGTTGGAGAGGTCACCGCCGGTGGGGTCGGTGAAGCGCAGCACGAGCTGCCGCACCCAGGGGCCGGTGAACAGGACCGGCAGCAGGTTGAACAGGTATGCCACCAGCAGCCCCACGGCCAGTCCGGCAGCCAGCCGGACCACCCGGCCCAGCCCGTTGCGCAGCACGACCCAGCAGGCGCCGGCGAGCACGGCGATCAGACCGGTGCGGGACTGCGACAGCAGCAGGCAGGCGACGGCCGGCACCATGCCGAGCAGTTCCACCCGCCGGCGGGACTGCCGGTAGACCGCCCAGCCCAGCGGCGTGGTCAGGGCGCAGACGATGCTGAGCATGTTGGGGTTGTTGTAGAGGCCCTCGAAGCGGTCGGTCCGCGACAACGCGGCGACGAGCGTGCCGTCGGTGAACCCGACGCCGAGGCTGATCAGGGCGGACCCGCTGAGCACCAGGTAGACCATGCGCAGGTCGGCCAGCATGACCGCCCGGTCGGGCCACCGGCGGCGGACCAGGACGTGCACCAGCGCGGCCAGCAGGAGCAGCGCCACCCCCCGTTGCAGGGTCTCCAACGGCACCACCGACCAGGTGAAGCTCACCGTGGCCAGGCCGGCCATCGCCCAGAGCGCGCCGACGAGCAGGCGGGTCCACGGGTCGACCTGCGCCACCGTCCGGCCCGGCGCGCCCAGCGCCCAGACGATCAGGGCGGCCACCGCCGCGTACCGGGGATAGAAGCTGGCCTCCACCAGGCCCGGCAGCTTGGACGAGGCGCAGACCAGCAGCGCCATGGTCAGGCCCAGCAGCCAGCGCCAGCCGTCCATCTGCTGCGCGAGCGCGAACAGTGCGAGCAGCAGCAGCGCCACCGCGCCGACCGCGATCAGCGGGACGGTGACGCTGGCGACGGTGGTGACCACCACGGCCAGGACCGCCCCGACGACCAGGCACAGTTGACCCACTCGGTTCCCCACGTGATGTCCTTCGACTCCGACGGGCCGGCAGCGCCGGCGATGGTCGTTAGCTGCGTCAGCGCGGTACGCCCGCAAGGCCCGGCCGGGCCGGGTCGGACGCCCAGCGTTCCCGGGCGGCGTGCAGCGCGGTGATCATGTCCGGCCAGCTCGGCGGACGGTAACCGGTGGCGCGGGCGAGGGCGTCCGCGCGCATCGACCGGTCGCAGACGAACGTGTCGTCCGGCACCAGCTCACCGGGCCACCCGTACACCTCGGCGACCAGCCGGAGCAGGTCGTACTTCGTGATCGGTTCGGCGGCGACGTGGTAGAGGCCGGTCAGCTCCGGCCGGGGCAGGACCACCGTGCGCAGCAGCCGGGCGAACTCCACGGTCGTCACCCCGCTGTAGACCGCCCGGGTGAAGCCGCGCACCTGACCCCGTTGGGAGAGGAACCAGTCGACCAGGGAGCGGCGGGTGGTCAGCTCGTGCCCGACGATCGACGTGCGCAGGGTCAGCGCCGACGCGCCCGTCGCCTCGCCCAGCAGCTTGGAGCGGCCGTAGAGGTCGGGCGGGTCGGGCAGGTCGTCCTCGAGGTAGCCGCCCCGCCGGCCGGAGAACACGCAGTCGGTGCTGACGTGCACGAGCCGGCCGCCGACCTGTGCGCAGGCGTCGGCCAGCAGGTGGGGGAGGAGCGCGTTGAGGGTGACCGTCGGCACCGCGTCCTGCACGCCCGGCCGCTGCTTGATGACGCCGACGCAGTTGACGACGACGTCGGGTCGCAGCTCGTCGACGAGCCGCCGGACGTCGTCGAACCGGGTCACGTCGACGGCCGGGACGATGCGGGCCAGCAGGTGCGGGGGGTAGCAACCCGCCCGGTCGTCGATGCTGCGGGCGAGGCCGTGCACGTCGAGCGTCGGGTCGTCGGCTAGTTCGCGCAGCACGGCGTGCCCGAGCATGCCGGTGACCCCGACGACGAGGACCCGCCGCACCGGGTCGGCGGCCCGCTGGTCCGCCCGGTGGTCGGTGCGGCGGCGGGGCACCCGGTCCGGGCGGGCGGCGTCGGTGCTCGCGCTCAACTCGTCACCACGGCCGCCGTGGCGGCGGCGACCTGCGCGCGCACCTCGGGCAGCGTCATCAGCAACGACTCGATCTCGGGTACGGACAGCCGGCGGGCGTTGTGCGAGTGGAAGTCGGCCAGCCCGCCGTGCTCGACGTCGCCCTCCTCGAAGTAGAGGGAGTAGTTGAGGTCGCGGCTGTCCACCGGCACCCGCAGGAAGTCGCCGAGGTCCTCGGCGAACGCGAGTTCCTCCCGGCTGGCCAGGGTCTCGTAGAGCTTCTCCCCGTGCCGGATGCCGAGCACGGTGAACTTCGCCGGCACCCCGAACAGGTTGCACAGCGCCGTGGCCAGGTCGCCGATGGTGCAGGCGTCGGCCTTGCGGATGAACACGTCCCCCGGCTGGCCGAAGGTGAACGCGTGCTCCACCAGTTCCACCGATTCGGGCAACGACATCAGGAAACGGGTCATGGACGGATCGGTGACCGTCGGCAGACCACCGCGCAGGATCTGGTCGATGAACAACGGAATCACCGATCCGCGCGAGTACATGACATTGCCGTAACGCACGCAGCAGACCCTGGTCCGGGCCGTCGCGTTGTTACGGGAGTGCGCCTGCGCCACCTTTTCCATCAACGCCTTGGTCATGCCCATCGCGTTGACCGGGTAGACGGCCTTGTCGGTGCTCAGCAGGACCAGCGTCTCCACCCCGACACGTTCACAGGCGTCCACCACGTTGGCGCTGCCGAGCACGTTCGTGCGGACCGCCTCCAGCGGGAAGAACTCGCAGGAGGGCACCTGCTTCAGCGCCGCGGCGTGGAAGACGAACTCCATGCCCCGGGCGGCCTTGAGCACGCTGTCGTAGTCGCGCACGTCACCGATGTAGTAGCGGACCCGGTCGTTGCCGAGGCGGTGGCGCATCGCGTCCTGCTTCGACTCGTCCCGGCTGAGGACCCGCACCTCGGCGGCGCCGGCGTCGAGCAGTCGGGAAACCATTGTCTGGCCGAACGAACCAGTGCCCCCGGTGACCAGGAAACGCCTGCCCGCAAGCGAGGAAAGCATATCTCCTCCTGCCTTTTCCCGTCGGACCATCCTCGGGGATCACGATCTCGTCAATGGTGACCATACTGTTGCGATAACGAGACCGTGCGCGCTTCCGGTAAAGGGAGGAACAATCACGTTTCATGTTTCGCGCGGTGCTGCGCGGCGACCATTGCCGACGCACCGGTGCGGCAAATGTGAAACTGCGGAACGGCCGTCGGGAAGGTGGTAGGTCTGTTCCATGTCCAAAGTTGCTGCCCCCGCGGCACAGCCGCGCGCCGGTGATGCCGGCCCGGTGACCGGACGGGCGACCGACCCGTCGACCCGCCGCCCGTACGACAGGTGGAAGCGGCTGCTCGACGTGCTCGGCGCGCTGGTCGTGCTGACCCTCGGTGCGCCCCTGCTGGCCCTGGTCGCCCTGCTGGTGCTGGTCACCCACGGCCGGCCGGTGCTGTTCCGGCACACCCGGCCCGGCCTGCACGGCGACCTGTTCGAGGTGGTGAAGTTCCGCACCATGCGCCACCCCGACCCGCAGCGCGGGTTGGTCACCGACGCGCAACGCCTCACCCGGGTGGGGCGGTGGCTGCGGGCGAGCAGCCTCGACGAGCTGCCCGAGTTCTGGAACGTGCTGCGTGGCGAGATGAGCGTGGTCGGCCCCCGCCCGCACCTGGTGCGGTACCTGACCCTCTACACCCCCGAGCAGGCCCGCCGGCACGACGTGCGGCCGGGCATCACCGGGCTCGCCCAGGTACGCGGACGCAACGCCCTGAGCTGGGAGGCGAAGTTCGCCTCCGACGTCGAGTACGTCGACAGGCGGTCCTTCCTGCTGGACCTGAGGATCCTGCTGACCACCGTCAGGGTGGTGCTCACCCGGGAGGGCATCTCCGCCCCCGGCGCGGCCACCTGGCACGAGTTCACCGGCAACGCCCCGTCGGCCGCCGACGACCGGCCCGCCGACGGGCCGGCACCCACGGTGCCGGCCGCCGGCCACCGGAGCGGGTCGTCGGTCGACGACCGGGACGTCGTGCGGCCCCGATGAACCGGGTGCTGCTGCTGGGCGCGGGTGGATTCCTCGGCCGGCACATCCACGCCACGCTGGCCGGCCACACCACCGTCCTGGCCCCCTCCCGCACCCGGTGCGACCCGGCCCGGATGGAACTGCCCGAGCTGACCGCGCTCGTCGCCCGGGAACGCCCCGACGTGGTGGTGAGCGCGGCGGGTCGCATCGTCGGCTCCGGGTACGACTTCGTCCGGGCGCACGTCGTGACGACCGCGAAACTCATCGAGGCGGTGGCCGCCGCCGCGCCCGGCGCACGGCTGGTCCGGATCGGCTCGGCGGCGGAGTACGGCGTCGTGCCGCACGGTCTGGCCGTCGGGGAGGACCATCCGGCCGCACCGGTGAGCGAGTACGGGCTCAGTCACCTGGCGGCCACCCGGCTGGCCGAGCTGGCGGGCGACGCCGGCCGGGTCGACACGGTCGTGCTGCGGGTCTTCAACCCGGTCGGGCCGGGGATGCCGGCGGGCAACATGCTGGCCCGGGCGACCGCGATGGTCCGTACCGCGATGGCCGACGGCGCGGACGACATCGCCCTGGGACTGCACGACACGTACCGGGACCTGGTCGACGTGCGGGACGTGGCGGCGGCGGTGCTGGCCGCGACGCGGTGCGCCCCCGTCGGCGCGCAACGGGTCGTCAACGTGGGCAGCGGGCGGGCGACGGCCACCCGCGACGTCGTCCGGCTGCTGGCCGACGTGGCCGGGTTCACCGGTCTGATCCGCCCCGGCGACTTCCCGCCCGACGCCACCCGCTCGGCCGCCGTGCCCTGGATGTGCGCCGACGTCGACCGCGCCCGCCGGGTGCTCGGCTGGGCCCCCGCGTACGACCTGGCCGAATCGCTGCGCGCCCTGTGGCGGGCCGACGGCGAACGGTCGGAGCGGCCGGTGGCCGGCGTGGCGGCGGGGTGAGGCGGATGCGGATCGGTCTGCTCACCCAGTGGTACGACCCGGAGCCCGGCCCGGCGGCCCTGCCCGGGATGCTCGCCCGTGCCCTCGCCGAACGGGGCCACGAGGTCCGGGTGCTGACCGGGTTCCCGAACTACCCGACCGGCCGGCTGGCCCCCGGCTACCGGCTGGCCCGCCGCCACGACGAGGTCGTCGATGCGACCCGGGTCCGCCGGGTGGCCCTCTATCCCAGCCACGACCGTTCCGCGCTGCGCCGGGTGGCGAACTACGGCTCCTTCGCGGTCTCCGCGCTGGTCTCCGGCACCCCGGCGCTGCGCGGCCTGGACGCCCTCTGGGTCGGCAACTCGCCGATCAGCGTCGCCCTGCCGATGTGGTTCACCCGCTACGTGCACCGGGTGCCGGTGCTGCTGCACGTGCTGGACCTGTGGCCGGACAGCGTGGTCGCGAGCGGGTTCCTCGGCACCGGCCCGGTGTCGCGGACCGTCGAGCGGGGGATGGCCGCCTGGTGCGGGGCGATGTACCGCAGCGCCTCCCGGGTCGCCCACGTCGCACCCGGTGCCGCCGACCTGCTCGCCGACCGGGGCGTGCCCCGGGACAGGCTCGTGCACATCCCGGTGTGGGCGGACGAGACGTTGGGTGTCCGCGCCGCCGACCTACGAGCCGAACTCGGGCTCCGGCCCGACCAGGTGGTGCTGGTGTACGCGGGCGCGCTCGGCGAGGCGCAGGGGCTCGACTCGCTGGTCGACGCCTGTGCCCGTACCGACGACCCCCGGCTGGTGTGCCTGATCGCCGGCTCCGGCACCACGCAGGATCGGCTGCGTCGCCGGGCCACGGCGGTGGGCGCGTCCAACGTCCGGTTCCTCGGGCAGTTGCCCCGGGAACGGATGCCCGCGCTGATGGCCACCGGTGACGTCCACTACGTGAGCCTGCGCCGGGGCGGCATGTCCGCGTACACGATGCCGAGCAAGGTGCAGGCGACCCTCGCCGCCGGACGGGCGCTGCTGGTCGCCGCGGAGGGCGACGCCGCCGCGGTGGCCCGGGACAGCGGCGCGGGGATCACCGCCCGGCCCGGTGACCCCGACTCGATCGCCGACGCCCTGCGTGAGGTCTGCGACCTGGGCCGGGAGAAGCTGGAACTGCTCGGGCAGGCCGGCCGGGCGTACTACGACCGGATGTTCTCCGTGGCCGTGGGTGCCGACCGGGTCGAGCGGACCCTGCGCGAGATGGTGGCGGACCCGGGGTTCAGGGCCAGTCGTCGCCGGCGGTGAGCCGGCGGGTAAGCAGGTCGGCCAGCGGGATCGACTCGCCGTCGCGTCCGCCGCGCCCGACGACCAGGGGCGGCCGGGCCGGCGGCACGTCGACGCCGAACAGCCGCGCGCGCACGCCCGACGGCACGGTGAGCAGGTAGAAACGGCCGTCGACGGCGACCGCGCGCAGGCCGGCCCGGTCGACGTACCAGCCGGTCAGCCCGGTCCGGTACCGGCCCCGCCCGTCGTAGCCCTGGGCCACCAGGCGGGTGGTGCGCAGCCCGCGCCGGGTCGCCTCGGCCGTGAACCGGGCCACCAGCTCCTCGGCCTGCGCGTGCTCGCCGTCGCGCTGACGGGCGTCGGCCGCCGCGTGCGCCCGGACCGCCCGCTGCTGCCGCTCCCGCCACTGCGGATCGCCGTCACCGTCCATGCCGCGACGGTACGCCCACCGTCGGCGACCCGGCGACGCCCCGTCACCGGCCGCACCCGGCCCCGGTGCACGGTCCGCCACCCCGCCGGCCCCGGCCCCGGTCCGCTGCCCGTCGAACCGGTCCGGCGAGCGCGCACCCGCCCGGCCCGACCGCGACGCGGTGACCGGCGGGTGCCGCCCCGCCCGGTCGGTGCCGGCCGGGTCAGGCCAGGCCGGCCCGGCGCAACGCCTCGGCCATCGCGTCGTTGGCGGGTGCCGGCGCGGAGCCGCCCCGGCCCTGCCGTTGCTGCGGCCCGCCCCGGGAACCGCTCCGCTGCTCCCGCTGGCCGCCGGACCCGGCCGTGCCGCCGGATCTGCCCGTGCCGCCGGACCCGGCCGCGCCGCCGCGCCGGCCGCCCGGGGTGTCGCCGCGCCCGCCCTGGGGGGTGCCGCGCTCGCGCCGTTGCCCGTCGGTGGCCGGTCGGCCACCGCCCGCCGGCACCTCGTCGTCCAGCCGCAGGGTCAACGAGATCCGCTTGCGCGGCACGTCGACGTCGAGCACCTTGACCCGGACCACGTCACCGGACTTCACCACGTCGCGCGGGTCCTTGACGAAGGTGTGCGACATCGCCGAGACGTGCACCAGGCCGTCCTGGTGCACGCCCACGTCGACGAACGCGCCGAACGCGGCCACGTTGGTGACCACGCCCTCCAGCAGCATCCCGGGGGTGAGGTCGCCGATCTTCTCCACCCCCTCGACGAAGGTCGCGGTGCGGAACTCCGGTCGCGGGTCCCGGCCGGGCTTCTCCAGCTCGGCGAGGATGTCGGTGACGGTGGGCAGGCCGAAGGTGTCGTCGACGAAGTCGGTGGCCCGCAGCCCGCGCAGGAGGGCCGACTTCCCGATCAGCGAGCGCAGGTCCTGCCCGGTGCTGGCCAGGATGCGCCGCACCACCGGGTACGCCTCCGGGTGCACGCTGGACGAGTCGAGCGGGTCGTCGCCGCCGGGGATGCGTAGGAAGCCGGCGCACTGCTCGAACGCCTTCGGCCCGAGCCGGGCCACCTTCTTCAGCTCGGCGCGGGTGCGGAACGGCCCGTTGGCGTCCCGGTGCAGCACGATGTTCTCGGCGAGCCCGGCACCGATGCCGGAGACCCGGGTCAGCAGCGGGGCGGAGGCGGTGTTGACGTCCACCCCGACGCCGTTGACGCAGTCCTCCACCACCGCGTCCAGCGAGCGGGACAGCTTCACCTCGGACAGGTCGTGCTGGTACTGGCCGACGCCGATCGAGCGCGGGTCGATCTTGACCAGCTCGGCCAGCGGGTCCTGGAGCCGGCGGGCGATGGAGACCGCCCCGCGCAGCGACACGTCCAACGTGGGCAGTTCCTGCGAGGCGTACGCGGAGGCGGAGTAGACCGACGCGCCGGCCTCGGAGACCATCACCTTGGTCAGACCGAGCTGCGGATACCGCTTGATCAGGTCGGCGGCGAGCTTGTCGGTCTCCCGGCTGGCGGTGCCGTTGCCGATCGCGACCAGCTCCACCCGGTGTGCCCCGGCCAGCCGGGCCAGCGTCTCGATCGAGGCGTCCCACTGCCGACGTGGCTCGTGCGGGTAGATCGTGTCGGTGGCGACCACCTTGCCGGTGGCGTCGACCACCGCCACCTTCACCCCGGTCCGCAGACCCGGGTCGAGACCCATCGTGGCGCGGCTGCCGGCCGGGGCGGCGAGCAGCAGGTCGCGCAGGTTGGTGGCGAAGACCCGGACCGCCTCCTCCTCGGCCGCCTGCCACAACCGCATCCGCAGGTCGGCCCCGAGGTGGATCAGGATCCGGGTACGCCACGCCCAGCGCACCGTGTCGGCCAGCCACCGGTCGGCGGGCCGGCCCGCGTCGCTGATGCCGAACCGGCCGGCGATGGCCGCCTCGTAGCGGGTCGGGCCGGTGGGCGGGGCGTCCGGGTCCTCCTCGGCGTCGGGGGCCATGGTGAGGTCGAGCACGCCCTCCTTCTCGCCCCGGAACATCGCCAGGATGCGGTGCGAGGGCAGCTTCGGGTACGGCTCGGCGAAGTCGAAGTAGTCGGCGAACTTCGCGCCGGTGTCCTGCTGCCCGTCGCGTACCCGGGCGACCAGCCGGCCCCGCGACCACATCTGCTCGCGCAGGGCGCCGATCAGGTCGGCGTCCTCGGCGAACCGCTCGATGAGGATGGCCCGCGCGCCCTCCAGCGCGGCGGCGGCGTCGGCCACCCCGCGCCCGGCGTCGACGAACCCGGCGGCCGTCTCCTTCGGGTCCCGGGTCGGGTCGCCGAGCAGCGTCTCGGCCAGCGGCTCCAGCCCGGCCTCCCGGGCGATCTGCGCCCGGGTCCGCCGCTTGGGCTTGTAGGGCAGGTAGATGTCCTCCAGCCGGGATTTCGAGTCGGCCGCCATGATCTGCGCTTCCAGCGCCTCGTCCAGCTTGCCCTGGCTGCGGATCGACTCCAGCACCGCGGCCCGCCGCTCGTCCAGCTCCCGCAGGTAGCGCAGCCGCTCCTCGAGGGTGCGCAGCTGGGCGTCGTCGAGCAGGCCGGTGGCCTCCTTGCGGTAACGGGCGATGAACGGCACGGTCGCGCCGCCGTCGAGCAGCTCCACGGCCGCGCGCACCTGACGCTCGGCGACGCCGAGCTCGTCGGCGATCCGCTGATGGACTGACTGGGTCACGATGTTGATCCGCCTTCGTTTCGGGTTCCCTGCTGCATTCTGCCGCCCACCCCCGACGCCCCGCGCCACCCCCGCCGGGACGGAGCCGGCGGTCGCCCACCCGACCGCCGACCGCCGCCCGCCCGACCGGCGTATCCCGCCGGCCGCCCCGGGCCCGGCCCCCCGGCCGGCGTACCCCGCCGGGCCCGGCCCGCCGGTGGCCCGGTGCGAGCCGGCGCGGCCGGGCGGTCGGCTGCGCTAGCGTGGCGATCATGGACCAACCTGCGGACCCGCGTGCCCGTCGGCTCTTCGGTGGCAGCGCCCGAGCCCTCGGCGACCTGGCCGCGAGCCCGTTCCGGGCCGACCGGGACCGGATCGTGGCCTCGCCGTTCTTCGCCCGGCTCGGCGGGGTGACCCAGGTGATCAGCCCGGTCGGCTCCGGGCTGCTGGTGCACAACCGGCTCACCCACAGTCTCAAGGTCGCCCAGGTGGCCCGCGCGATCGCCGAACGGCTGACCGCCGACCCGGCGCACCGGGACCTGCTGGACAAGCTGGGCGGCTGCGACCCGGACGTGGTGGAGGCCGCCGCCCTCGCCCACGACCTCGGCCACCCGCCGTTCGGGCACCTGGGGGAACGGGTGCTCGACCGGCTGGCCCGGCAGCGGCTCGGGCTGGCCGACGGCTTCGAGGGCAACGCCCAGTCGTACCGGATCGTCACCAGCACCGAGATCCGGGGCGCGGCCACCACGGGCCTCGATCTGACCGCCGCCGTCCGGGCGGCGATGCTGAAGTACCCGTGGACCCGGCTGGACCACCCCGACCCGCACCCCCGGCACCTGCGTCCCGCACCCCGGGGCGCCGCCGCCCCACCCGACGACCCGGACAGCGGCTCGCTGAAGTTCGGCGCGTACGGCACGGAACTCGCCGACCTGCGGCAGGCCCGCGCGCCGTTCGCCGGGCGGATCGCGCAGTGGCAGCAGACCGTCGAGGCGTCGGTGATGGACACCGCCGACGACATCGCGTACGCCATCCACGACGTGGAGGACTTCTACCGGGTGGGGGTGCTCCAGCAGGGCACCGTCGCCGCCGAGCTGATGGCCTGGCAGCGCGAGGGCGGACACCTGCGGGCGGTCACCGACGCCGCGCTGGCCGGCGCGGCCCGCCGACCCGGCTCGGCGATCGAGGCGCTGCGCCGGCAGCTGCACCGCAAGGACGCCTGGATCGCCGACGACGACGCGTTCGCCGCCGCCGTCGAGCACGTCCGCGAGGAACTGGTGGACGGGCTGCTGGCGCTGCCCTTCGACGGCTCGATCGAGGCGGAGCAGTACGTGGCCCGGTTCTCGGCCCGGTGGACCACCCGGCTGGTCGACGCGATCACGGTGACCGCCGCCCCGGACGTGCGCTCCGGCCACGTGCTGCTGGCCCGCGCCCAGTGGCACGAGGTGCAGGTGCTCAAGTTCGTCCACCACCGCTTCGTGCTGGCCCGCCCCGACCTGGCCCTGCACCAGCGGGGCCAGGCCCGGCTGCTGGGCACCCTGGTCGAGTCGCTGTGGGAGTGGCTGCTCGACCCCGAGGAGGAGTCCCGGCTGCCCCGCCGCCTGCCCGACCTGGTCGAGCTGGCCGAGGCGGAGCTGCACCCGCGTACCCCGGACCGGATCTCCCGGGCCCGGGGCCGGGCCATCGTCGACTTCGTCGCCCAGCTCACCGACGGGCAGGCGGCGGCGATGCTGGACGTGTTGTCGGGCCGCTCCGGCGCGCTGTGGACCGACGCCTTCGTGCTCTGAGCGGCGGGCGGTGGGGCCTGCGGTCAGGCGATCGTCTGCCACCAGCCGTCGACCGCCGCCGGGTCGTCGACCACCACCCGCTCGCCGGGACGGGGCACGGCCAGCCGTACGCCGCGCGCCTTGGCCTCGGCCCAGAGCCGGTCCACCGGCTCGGACCAGTCGTGCAGGGCCAGGTTGAAGGTGGCCCAGTGCACCGGCACGAGCAGGTCGCCGCGCAGGTCGAGGTGGGCGGCGACCGCCTCCTCGGGGAACATGTGGATGCCCGGCCAGGCCCGGTCGTACGCGCCGATCTGCATCAGCGTCACGTCGAACGGCCCGTGCTCCGCGCCGATCTCG
The DNA here is from genome assembly GCF_049178955.1 of Micromonospora sp. WMMD730. Lineage (NCBI taxonomy): Bacteria > Bacillati > Actinomycetota > Actinomycetes > Micromonosporales > Micromonosporaceae > Micromonospora > Micromonospora sp. WMMD730. The sequence goes on along the minus strand of NZ_JBMHML010000002.1, from coordinate 4,941,142 downwards.
GCGTACCCGTCGAAGTAGCCGGAGTCACCGGTGTAGAAGACCTTCCGGTGCGCCCCGGCGACCACCCAGGAACTCCACAGCGTGCCGTCGCGGCGCAGCCCCCGGCCGGAGAAGTGCTGGGCGGCGGTCGCGGTGATCTCCAGGCCGCCGACCCGGTGCCCCTGCGACCAGTCCAGCTCGATGATCCGGTCGTCGGGCACCCCCCACCGGTCGAGGTGCGCGCCGACGCCCAGCGGCACCAGGAACGGCGCCGACTGCCGGCGGACCAGCTCCCGGACGGTGGCCATGTCGAGGTGGTCGTAGTGGTCGTGGGAGATGAGGATCGCGTCGACCGTGGGCAGTTCGTCGAGGCGTACAGGGGGCTCGTGCAGCCGCTTCGGCCCCACCACGGCCGACGGCGAGCACCTGTCGCTCCACACCGGGTCGATCAGCACCCGGTGTCCCTCGATCTCGATCAGGGTCGAGGCGTGGCCGTACCAGACGACGTTCAGCTCCCGCTCGACGTCGGTGGTCGGGGCGGGGGCGGGCCGCAGCAACGGGACCGGTGCGGTCGGGCGGCGACGCTGCGGCCCGAAGAGCAGTTCCCGCAGCAGGTTACGGTCGGGATCACCGCCGGGCATGGTGCGGGTGGCGACCCGGTTGTGGAAGGTGCCGTCGCGGAACTGCGCGGAGCGGGCGGCCCGTTCCGCCCGTGCGCCGGTCAGCCGGCCGCCCAGCGCCGCCGGCACGTCCCGGGCCGTCCACGCCAGGCCCGCGAGCGCGGCCAGCCCTGCCGCCCGCCACAGCTGCCCGCCGATCGTCCGCCCGGCCGTGCGCTCCGCCGCTTTCCCCATGTGTCGTCCCCCTCGCCGGTGTCCCGCAGTACACGGTAGTCACCGCCGACCGCTCCCGCCCACGTCGAGCCACGGTCCGTCCCGCTTCGGGTGGCCGGTCGGCGGGCCGGGGGACGACCCGGGCCCGGGTGGTGCGGGCCCGGGTGGTCAGCCGCCGTTGCTGGGGCGCTGCCGGGCCACCCGGTACCGGGGCGCGTCGGCGGTGCCCCTCAGCTGCGTGGTGGCGTCCAGAAGGAACCGGCCGAGCCGGGCCCGGGCCTGCACCACCGGGTGGGTGGCACCGAAGTTGTCCCGGTCGGCCTGGCCGTCGGCGAAGAGCACGTAGGTCAGTACCGCCGCCCCGGTGGTGTCGAAGACCACACCGGCCTCGTGCCGGGCGTCGACGAACCAGCCCGCCTTGGTGGCCACCCGGGCCCGCTCCGCCGAGGACATGGTGCGCCGGATGCCGTCGGTGAAGGCGACCGGGGAGCGCAGCAGCTTGAGCACGAGGGCGGTCGACGACGGCGACAGCAACGTGCCGGCGACCAGGGCGCGCAGCAGCGCGTGCGTCTCCCGGGCGGTGCTGGTGCCGAGATAGAACCGGTGGGGGTCGGACAGCGGCTGCACCTGGGTGTTGGGGAAGCCCTTCGCGGCGAGGGTGCGGTTGATCTCGGCGGCCGGGCAGACCAGGCCGCACAGCCGCGACGCGGTGTCGTCGGAGACGGTGAGCAGGTTGGCCAGCACGTGCCCGACGGTCACCGAACTGGGGTAGGCGGTGTCCAGGACGAAGATGCCGTCGCCGCCGGGCACCACGGTCGAGGCGGCCACCTCGACCCGCTGGTCGAGGGTGAGCAGCCCCCGGTCGATCCGGTCGAGCACCGCGACGGCCACCGCGATCTTGTTGACGCTGTACGCCTCGACCCGCCGGTCGGCGGACTCGGAGACCGCGACCAGCGGGGTGACGCCGTTCTCCAGGCTGAGGTGGACCTGCCAGTTGCCGCCGGTCAGCGACTTCTCCCGCTGGAAGGCCGCGGCGATCCGGGGGGCGACGAGTTCCGGGCTCGCCTGGGCGGTGGCGGACTTGCCGGGGCGGGCGGCGGCCGACGCTTCAGTGCCGACGAGCACCGCTCCGGCCGTGGCGGCCGTGCCGAGACCCAGCGCCGTCCTGCGGTTCACCCTGGTGGTCACGGCTCTCCCGTCGAGTGGTGGCCCGGAGTTGTCTCCGGGCCACCACTCTAGGTGACTGGCCTTGGGTGGTGGGGGCGCCGCTCAGCGTCGTCGACGCCGGGCCGCGCCACCCGCCGCGAGTGCCGTCCCGACCGCCAGCGCCGTCCCGGCCGCGACCGCCACCCCGGTCCCGATCGAGGCGGCCGTCCGTCCGGCCGGTACGGCGGACCGGCGCAGCAGGGCGGACAGTTCCGGCAGCCAGCCGCCGCGCACCGCCGCGCCGGCCGGGTCCGGGGCGAACACGACGCCGTCGTGCGGGGCGACGGCCTGCCCGGTGAGCCCGCCGCGCCGCATCAGCGGCCCGACGAGCGCGTCGTAGACGCCCGGCAGCAGGGTGAAGCCACCCCGCATGAGCAGGTTGACCCGGCCCACCGACACCTCCCGGCGGGGCCGGTCGGCGCAGCGCGCGACGGCCCGCGCCACCCGCTGCGGGGTGGTGATCGGCAGCGGGGGCCGGCCGGCCCGCCCCAGGTAGTTCGCCGCCCGCTGGTAGACCGGGGTGTCCACACTGCCCGGGGTGACCAGGCAGACGTGCACCCCGGGCAGCTCCCGGGCCTCCTGCTGCACGGTGCGGACCAGCCCCTGAAGGCCCCACTTGCTGGTCACGTAGCCGCTCATGTAGGGGGCGGTGACGTGCCCGAGGACCGAGCCGGTGAGGATCAGGGTGCCCCCGCCGGCCGCCCGGAACCGGCGCAGCGCCACCCGGACGACGCCGGCCGCGCCGAGCAGGTCGGTGCGGACCACCCGGTCGAAGACCTCCGCCGGCAGTTCCTCGAACCGGCCGTAGGCCATCACCGCCGCGGTGTGCACCCACACGTCGATCCGGCCGAACTCGCGTACCGCCGTGTCGGCCAGGGCGTCGAGCATGTCGGGGTCGGTGACGTCGGTGGGCACCGTGCGTACCCGCCCGGCGCCGGCGTCGTGGCACTCCCGGCGTACCTCGGCCAGGCTTTCGGGGGAGCGGGCGGCGAGGACCAGCAGGTCCCCGCGCCCGGCGAACTCCAGGGCCGCCGCGCGGCCGATGCCGCTGGTGGCCCCGGTGACCACCACCACCCGGCTCACGGAGCGAGTACGACCTTGACGCAGCCGTCCTCCTTCTTCTGGAACATCTCGTACGCCTTCGGCGCGTCCACCAGCGGCATCCGGTGGGTCCGCAGGTCCTCCACGCCCAGCGGGTCGTCGTCGCCGGACAGCAGCGGCAGGATCTCGTCGGTCCACCGGCGTACGTGGCACTGGCCCATCCGCAGCTGGATGCCCCGGTCGAACATCTCCATCAGCGGCATCGGGTCCACCTCGCCGCCGTACACCCCGGAGATCGAGACGGTGCCGCCGCGCCGCACCGCCTTGAGGGCGGCCTTGAGCACGGTCAACCGGTCCACACCGACCTTGTCGATCATTTTGTCGGCCAGCTTGTCCGGCAGCAGCCCGGCGGCGTGCTGGGCCAGCTTGCCGCTGGTCGAGCCGTGCGACTCCATGCCGACCGCGTCGATCACCGCGTCCGGGCCGCGCCCGTCGACCAGGTCGATCAGCGCGCCGGGCACGTCGTCGAGCTGGCTGACGTCGAGCGTCTCGATGCCGTGCCGGCGGGCCATCTCCAGCCGCTCCGGCACCAGGTCCAGCCCGATCACCCGGCCCGCGCCGAGGTGCCTGCCGATCCGGGCGCAGAACTGCCCGACCGGGCCGAGCCCGAACACGGCCAGGGTGCCGCCGGGCGGGGTGTCGGCGTACTTCACCGCCTGCCAGGCGGTCGGCAGGATGTCGCTGAGGTACAGGTAGCGCTCGTCGGCGCCGGTCTGCGGGATGGTGATCGGGCCGAACTGGGCCTGCGGGACCCGCAGGTACTCGGCCTGCCCGCCGGGGACCGAACCGTAGAGGGATGTGTAGCCGAACAGCGACGCGCCCTTGCCCTCGGCGGTCACCTGGGTCGTCTCGCACTGGGCGAAGAGCTGCCGCTCGCACATCCAGCAGTGCCCGCAGGCGATGTTGAACGGGACGACCACCCGGTCGCCGGGCTTGAGCCGGGTCACCCCGGAGCCGACCTCCTCGACGATGCCCATCGGTTCGTGCCCGAGGATGTCACCGGGCTTCAGGTACGGCCCGAGCACCTCGTACAGGTGCAGGTCGGAGCCGCAGATCGCGGTCGAGGTGATCCGGACGATCGCGTCCGTCGGTGCCTCGATCCGGGGGTCCGGGACCTCGTCCACCCGGACGTCGCGCGTGCCGTGCCAGGTCAGTGCCTTCATCGCTGCTGTCCCCTCTCGGTGCCGTCGAGGGGTCTGCTACCCCGGCAGGGGCGCTTGAACCGGCGGCGTGCCTGCTGCCCGCGCCGGACCGCCCGGCGACCCGCCGCCGCGCATCCCGGGGGACGCCGGCGACAGCGCACCGCAGGAGAGACGACGACCGCCGCCTCCCCGGAGCCGGGGGTGCGGCGGTCGTGGTGGAGCAGGTGTTCAGGAGCCGGGGGTGTCGCCGCGCTTGGCGGTGGCGGTGAGGTAGTCCCGGTTGAGCCGGCCGATGGTGTTCAGCGGGATGCCCTTGGGGCAGACCGCGGTGCACTCGCCGGCGTTGGTGCAGCCGCCGAAGCCGGCCTCGTCGTGCGCGTCGACCATGCCGATCACCCGGGTGTAGCGCTCCGGCTGGCCCTGCGGCAGCAGCGAGAGCTGGGTGACCTTGGCGGCGGTGAAGAGCATGCCGGAGCCGTTGGGGCAGGCCGCCACGCAGGCCCCGCAGCCGATGCAGGCGGCGGATTCGAAGGCGGCGTCGGCGTTGGCCTTGGCCACCGGCGCGGCGTGTGCCTCGGGGGCGCTGCCGGTCGGCGCGGTGATGTAGCCCCCGGCCGCGATGATCTTGTCGAAGGCGTTCCGGTTGACCACCAGGTCCTTGATCACCGGGAAGGCGCGGGCCCGCCACGGCTCGATGTCGATCGTCTCGCCGTCGGAGAACTGCCGCATGTGCAGCTGGCAGGCGGTGGTGCCGCGCTGCGGGCCGTGCGCGTCCCCGTTGATCATCAGACCGCACATGCCGCAGATGCCCTCGCGGCAGTCGTGGTCGAACGCGACCGGCTCCTCCCCGGCGAGGATCAGCCGTTCGTTGAGCACGTCGAGCATCTCCAGGAACGACATGTCGGGGGAGACGTCGTCGACCGGGTAGGTCACCATCCGCCCCTTGTCCTGGGGGCCGGACTGACGCCAGATGCGCAGGGTCAGGTTCACTTGTAGCTCCGCTGCGTGGGGTGGACGTACTCGAACTTCAGGTCTTCCTTGTGCAGCACGGCCGGCTCACCGGTCGCGGTGAACTCCCAGGCCGCCACGTAGGCGAACCGGTCGTCGTCGCGCTGCGCCTCACCGTCGGGGGTCTGGTGCTCGGCCCGGAAGTGGCCGCCGCAGGACTCCTCGCGGTGCAGGGCGTCGATGCACATCAGCTCGGCCAGCTCGAAGAAGTCGGCCACCCGGCCGGCCTTCTCCAGCGACTGGTTGAGCCCCTCGCCGTCGCCCGGCACCCGGACCCGCTGCCAGAACTGCTCCCGCAGCGCCCGGATCTCGTCGATGGCCTTGCGCAGCCCGGCCTCGGAGCGCTCCATCCCGCAGTGCTCCCACATGATCTGGCCCAGCTCCCGGTGGAACGAGTCGACCGTCCGGTCGCCGTTCACGGCCAGCAGCCGGGCGATCCGGTCCTCCACCTCGCGCCGGGCCTGCACCGCCGCCGGGTGGCTGGCGTCGACCTTGTCCAGCGGACCGGAGGCCAGGTAGTGGGCGATGGTGGTGGGCAGCACGAAGTACCCGTCGGCGAGGCCCTGCATCAGGGCCGACGCGCCGAGCCGGTTCGCGCCGTGGTCGGAGAAGTTGGCCTCACCGATGACGAACAGGCCGGGGATGGTCGACTGGAGGTCGTAGTCGACCCACAGCCCGCCCATCGTGTAGTGCACGGCCGGGTAGATCCGCATCGGCACCTGGTACGGGTCCTCGCCGGTGATCCGCTCGTACATCTCGAACAGGTTGCCGTACTTGGCCTCGATGGCCCTGCGGCCGAGCCGTTCGATCGCGTCGGCGAAGTCGAGGTAGACCCCGAGCTTGGTCGGCCCGACGCCCCGGCCCTCGTCGCAGACGTTCTTGGCGGCCCGGGAGGCGATGTCCCGGGGAACCAGGTTGCCGAACGACGGGTAGATCCGCTCCAGGTAGTAGTCCCGCTCGTCCTCCGGGATCTGCCGGGGGTCGCGGTCGTCGCCCTTGGCCTTCGGCACCCAGACCCGGCCGTCGTTGCGCAGCGACTCGCTCATCAGGGTCAGCTTCGACTGGTGGTCGCCGGAGACCGGGATGCAGGTCGGGTGGATCTGGGTGTAGCAGGGGTTGGCGAAGTACGCGCCCTTGCGGTGCGCCCGCCAGGAGGCGGTGACGTTGCAGCCCTTGGCGTTGGTGGAGAGGTAGAAGACGTTGCCGTAGCCGCCGGAGGCGAGCACCACCGCGTCGGCCATCTCGGTGCTGATCTCACCGGTGACCATGTCGCGGACCACGATGCCCCGGGCCCGGCCGTCCACGACGACCAGTTCCAGCATCTCGTGCCGGGTGTGCATCTCCACGTTGCCCAGGCCGATCTGCCGCTCCAGCGCCTGGTACGCGCCGAGCAGCAGCTGCTGGCCCGTCTGGCCCCGGGCGTAGAAGGTGCGCTGCACCTGCGCGCCGCCGAAGGAGCGGGTGTCCAGCAGCCCGCCGTACTCGCGGGCGAACGGGACGCCCTGGGCGACGCACTGGTCGATGATGTTGACCGACACCTCGGCGAGCCGGTGCACGTTCGACTCGCGGGAGCGGAAGTCACCGCCCTTGACCGTGTCGTAGAAGAGCCGGTGCACCGAGTCGCCGTCGTTGCGGTAGTTCTTGGCGGCGTTGATGCCGCCCTGCGCGGCGATCGAGTGGGCGCGGCGCGGGCTGTCCTGGTAGCAGTAGCTGCGCACCCGGTAGCCCTGCTCGGCGAGGGTGGCGGCGGCGGAGCCACCGGCCAGGCCGGTGCCCACCACGATCACCGTCAGCTTGCGCCGGTTCGCCGGGTTGACCAGCTTGGCCTCGAAGCGGCGGGTCTCCCAGCGCTTCTCGACCGGGCCGTCGGGAGCCTTCGTGTCGGCGATCGGCTCGCCCTCGGTGAAGAGTTCCATGTCAGGACACCAATCCGGTGAGTACGGCGAACGGGACCACCAGGTAGCCGGCGCAGAGCACGACGGCGAAGACCAGCGCGGCGGTGCGGGCCCGCCGCTCGCCCCGGGGGGTCTGCTGGCCGAGGCTGCGCAACGCGGAGAACACCCCGTGCCGCAGGTGGAAGCCGACGGTGACGATCGCCAGCGTGTAGAACAGCGTCACGTACCAGCGGTCGGGGGCGAAGTCGGCGACCACGTTGCCGTACGGGTTGCTGGCGTCGCCGACCGGGTTGAGGGTGCCGGTGGTCAGGTCCAGGATGTGGTAGATCACGAAGAGCAGGATGATCACTCCGCCCCAGCGCATGGTGCGCGCGGCGTAGCTGCCCTGGACCTTCTTGCGGTGGGCGTAGCGCACCGGGCGGGCGGCGCGGGCCCGTACGGCCAGCACGGTCGCCGCCCAGATGTGCCCGATCACGGCCACCACCAGCGCGGTGCGCAGGATCCACAGGAACCAGACCCCGGGCAGCAGCGGCTTGCCGATGTCGCGCAGCCAGTGCGCGTAGTGGTCGAACGAGGTCTCGCCGGTGAACACCTTGAGGTTGCCGAGCATGTGGGCGACGAGGAACAGCACGAGCATGATGCCCGTCACCGCCATGACGGCCTTGAGGCCGACGTTGGAGCGGATGGGCGACCGAGTTTTCGTGATTACCACCTGACCGACGCTAGGAGCCCGGCAATCAGTCGTCCAATGCATCGAACTCGCAGTCTCGATAGCCGTAAGCTATGAAGATGCAGCTCCATCAGCTGAGGTACTTCGTCGCGGTGGCTGAAGTACGACATTTCACCCAAGCCGCCGACATCGTCGGCATAACCCAGCCGTCGTTGAGTAAGCAAGTTCACGCTCTGGAGACCACCCTCGGCGCCCCCCTGTTCGAGCGGATACGCGGCAACATCGCCCTCACCGCCGCCGGCGAGGTGCTGCTGCCGCTGGCCAAACGCATCCTCGCCGACGTCGACACCGCCACCCGGGAGGTGCAGGAACTGGTCGGCCTGCGCCGGGGCCGGGTCCGGCTCGGGGCCACCCCCAGCCTGGCCACCTCGCTCGCCCCGCCGGTGCTGCGCCGGTTCCGCGACGCCCACCCCGCCGTCGACCTGCGGGTCGAGGAGGGCGGCTCGCAGGATCTCGTCCGCGACCTGCTGCGCGGCGACCTCGACCTCGCCCTGATCATCATGCCCGCGCAGGGGGCCGACCCCGGGCTGCGGGTCGACCCGATCCTGCGGGAGAGCCTGGTGATCGCCTCGGTGGAGCCGCTGCCCGCCGCCCTGGTCAGTGGCGAACTGCGGATCACCGACCTGCGCGACCAACCGCTGGTGATGTTCCGCGAGGGCTACGACCTGCGCGACGCCACCATCCAGGCGTGCCGGGAGGCCGGCTTCGAGCCCACCTTCTCGGTCGACGGCGGCGAGATGGACGCCGTGCTCAGCTTCGTCGAGGCCGGACTGGGCATCGCCCTGGTGCCGGGCATCGTGGTCAGCCGCCGCCCCGGCATCCGGGTCACCCGGCTCGCCCCGCCCGGGGTGCGGCGGACCATCGCGGTGGCCCGCCGCCGCGACGTCGTGCCCACCCACGCCGGGCGGGAACTGCGGCGCATCCTGCTCGACTACGTGCACGCGGCCACCAGCACCAGCGACCTGCCGCCGGGCGTTGAGCCGCTGCCCTGATCAGCGCCCCTCGGCGTCGTCCATCGCGCGGTAGATGCGCTGCTCGGAGACCGGATAGGGGGTGCCGAGGGCCTGCGCGAAGACGTTCACCCGCAGCTCCTCGATCATCCAGCGGATCTGCCGTACCGGGGCCGAGGCGCGGCGGGCCGGGGGCAGCGCGGCCACCATGTCCCGGTACTCCTGCTGCACCGTGGCGATCCGGTCCTGCTGAGACTTGTCCCGCTGCGGGTTGGCGGTCAGCCGGTCCAGCCGACGTTCCATCGCGGTCAGGTAGCGCAGCAGGTCGGGCAGCCGGGCGTACCCGGTCTCGGTGATGAAACCGTCGTGCACCAGGCCGGTGAGCTGCTGGCGCAGGTCGGCCAGGGCGGCCACCACCGCCAGGTTGCGGGTCGCGCCGAGCCGCTGTTCCACCGCGTACGCGGCGGCGAGCACCTGACGGACCCGGCCCATCACCTCCACGACCGTGTCGACCAGGTCGGCGCGGACCCGGTCGCGCAGGGCGGCGAAGCCGTCGGCGTCCCAGGCCGGCCCACCCGCGTCGGCGATCAGCTTGTCGATGGCGGCCCCGGCGGCGTCGGCGATGAGCTGCTGCACCCCGCCGTGCGGGTTGCGGCTCAACGCCAGCTTCGCCTCGTTGCTCAGCCGCCCCTGCAGGAACTGCGCCGGTGACGGCACGGTCAGCCGCAGCAGCCGCCTGGTGCCCGCCCAGTGCGCGGCGGCCTGCTCGGCCTCGGAGTCGAAGACCTTCACCCCGACCGTCGTGCCCTCGTCCACCAGCGCCGGGTAGGCGGTCACCGCGTAGCCGGCCCGGACCTGCTCGACGGTGCGCGGCAGGGTGCCGATGGTCCACCCGGTCAGCCCGCTGCGGGCCAGCTCCGGCGCGGCGGCGGCCACCACCTGGCGTACCTCCTGGCGGAGCTGGCGTTGCAGGGCCGGCAGGTCCTTGCCCTCGGCGACCGGCTGGTCCGCGTCGCCGATCACCCGGAACGTCACCCGCAGGTGCGCGGGCAGCTTGGCCGGCTCCCACGCCTCCCGGGGCACGGTCACCCCGGTCATCCGGCGTAGTTGCCGGGCCAACGCGTCCAGCAGCGGCTCCTCGCCGGGGGTGATCGCGGCCAGCGCCGCGCGGGCGTGGTCGGGCACCGGGACGAAGTTGCGCCGGACCGCCTTGGGTAGCGTCCGGATCAGCGCGATCACCAGCTCCTCCCGCAGCCCCGGCACCTGCCAGTCGAAGCTCTCCGCCGGCACCTGGTTGAGCAGCGGCAGCGGGATGTCGACGGTGACGCCGTCGGTGGGCGCGGTCGGGTCGAAGGTGTACGTCAGCGGCAGGGTCACCCCGTCGGCCCGCCACTCGTCCGGGAAGTCGGCCTCGTCGACCCCGCCCCGGCCGGCGTTGACCAGCAGTTCCCGGGTGAAGGTGAGCAGGTCGGGCTGTTCCCGGCGGGCGGTCTTCCACCAGGCGTCGAAGTGCCGGCCGGAGACCACGTCGGCGGGGACGCGCTGGTCGTAGAAGGCGAAGATGCTCTCGTCGTCGACCAGGATGTCCCGGCGGCGGGCCCGGTTCTCCAGCTCCTCGATCTCGGTGCGGAGCTTCTCGTTGTCCCGCCAGAACTGGTGGTGGGTCTGCCAGTCGCCCTCCACCAGGGCGTGCCTGATGAACAGCTCCCGGCTCAGCGCCGGATCGATCCGGCCGAAGTTGACCTTGCGGGAGGTGACCAGCGGGACGCCGTACAGGGTGACCTTCTCGTAGGCCATCACGGCGGCCTGCTTCTTCTCCCAGTGCGGCTCGCTGTAGCTGCGTTTGACCAGGTGCTGGGCCAGCGGCTCGACCCACTCCGGCTCCACCCGCCCGGCGACCCGCCCCCACAGCCGGGAGGTCTCCACCAGCTCGGCGGCCATCACCCAGCGCGGCGGCTTCCTGAACAGCGCCGAACCGGGGAAGACCGCGAACTTCGCCCCCCGGGCACCCAGGTACTCGTGCTTCTGGGCGTCCTTGAGCCCGATGTGCGACAGCAGGCCGGGCAGCAGCGACTGGTGCACCTTCGGGGTGTCGATCTCCTCCGGCAGGTCGGCGGCCGGACCGCGCCGGCCCCCGTCGGCCGGGGCCTGCGTCGCGCCCCGCCGGCCCCGCCGCCCGTCACCCTGCTCCGGGGTACGCAGCACCTGGCGCAACTGGGCGACGATGTCCTGCCACTCGCGGACCCGCAGGTAGTTGAGGTACTCCGCCCGGCACATCCGGCGGAACGCGCTGGAGGACAGCTCCCGCTGCTGTTCGCGCAGGTACCGCCACAGGTTGAGCAGCGACACGAAGTCGGATTCCCGGTCGGTGAACCGGGCGTGCGCCTGGTCGGCCTGGGCCTGCTTCTCCGCCGGCCGTTCCCGCGGGTCCTGGATCGACAGCGCGGCGGCGATCACCAACACCTCGGTGGCGCAGCCGTTGCGTTCGCCCTCGATGACCATCCGGGCCAGCCGGGGGTCGACCGGGAGCTGGGCCAGCCGCCGGCCCAGCGGGGTGAGCCGCTTGGCCGGGTCGGTCTCGGTCGGGTCCAGCGCGCCCAGCTCGTGCAGCAGGTTGACCCCGTCGGTGACGTTGCGCCGGTCCGGCGGGTCGATGAACGGGAACGCGGCGAGGTCACCGAGGCCGATCGCGGTCATCTGGAGGATGACCGACGCGAGGTTGGTGCGCAGGATCTCCGGGTCGGTGAACTCCGGCCGGGAGGCGAAGTCCTGCTCGTCGTAGAGCCGGATGCAGATGCCGTCCGAGGTCCGGCCGCAGCGGCCCTTGCGCTGGTTGGCCGACGCCTGGGAGACCGGCTCGATGGGCAGCCGCTGCACCTTGAGCCGGCTGGAGTAGCGGGAGATCCGGGCCGAACCCGGGTCCACCACGTACTTGATGCCGGGCACGGTCAGCGAGGTCTCCGCGACGTTCGTGGCGAGCACCACCCGGCGGCCGGCGTGCGGGGCGAAGACCCGGTGCTGTTCGGCCGCCGACAGCCGGGCGTACAGCGGCAGGATCTCGGTACCGAGCAGCGGGCGTTTCGACTGGGTCAGCTTGCCCAGCGCCTCGGCGGTGTCCCGGATCTCCCGTTCGCCGCTGAGGAAGACCAGGATGTCGCCCGGCCCCTCGGCGGCCAGCTCCTGCACCGCGTCACCGATCGCCTGGATCTGGTCGCGGACGTTCTCCTCGTCGTCGCCCCCGTCGTCGTCGCCCTCGGCGACCTCCACCAGCGGCCGGTAGCGCACCTCCACCGGGTACGTCCGCCCGGAGACCTCGACCACCGGCGCGGGCCGCCCGTCGGCGTCGGCGAAGTGCTGGGCGAACCGGTCGGTCTCGATGGTCGCCGAGGTGATGACCACCTTGAGGTCGGGTCGCCGGGGGAGCAGCTGGCGCAGGTAGCCGAGGATGAAGTCGATGTTGAGGCTGCGCTCGTGCGCCTCGTCGATGATCAACGTGTCGTACTGGCGCAGCATCCGGTCGGTCTGCAACTCGGCGAGCAGGATGCCGTCGGTCATCAGCTTGACCAGGCTGCGGTCGCTCACCTGGTCGGTGAAGCGCACCTTGTAGCCGACCACGTCGCCCAGCTCGGTGCCGAGCTCCTCGGCGATCCGGTCGGCGACCGTCCGGGCGGCCAGCCGGCGGGGCTGGGTGTGCCCGATCAGGCCGGTGATCCCCCGACCCAGCTCCAGGCAGATCTTGGGTAGCTGGGTGGTCTTGCCGGAGCCGGTCTCGCCGGCCACGATCACCACCTGGTGGTCGCGGATGGCGGCGGCGATGTCGTCGCGGCGTTCGCTGACCGGCAACTGCGCGGGGTACGTGATCGTCGGCACGGCGGCCCGCCGGGTGGCCAGCCGGCCCTCCGCCCGGGACACCTCCGCGGCGATCTCGGCCAGCGCCTCGTCGCGCCGCTGCGGGTCGCGCAGCCGGCGCACCCCGTCCAGCCGCCGCTGCAGGCGACGCTGGTCACGGAACATCAACGGCGTGAGCCGGCGGTGCAGCTCACGGGCGGTCGGGGCGTCGGCGGGCGCGGCGGGACCGGAGGCGGCTGGATTCTGCATGTCGTCGCCAAGGATAGGCAGCCGACCGCCGGACCGCCCCCGGGTTACGCCCCGGCACCCCACGGCCGCCGGTGAGCCGGGTGTCCCCCGGCCGTCGCGGTGCAGGTCGCGGGCCGGGTGGGGGCGGGTTCGCGGTGCGGTGGGTGGCCGGTCACGTCCCCCGGTGCGCTGCCCGGGAAACGGGCCGCCGCCGGGCTACGCTGAGCGCCGACGACGCGACCACGGGGGCTGCCGGATGACGACGACGATGCTGGACACCGACCGCGCGCTGGTCCAGGCCGCCACGGCGGTCGCCAAGCTGCGCTGCCGCAGCGAGAACCACACCGTCGCGGCGGCGGCCCGGACCACCGACGGCCGGGTCTTCACCGGGGTGAACCTGTTCCACTTCACCGGTGGCCCCTGCGCGGAGCTGGTGGCCATCGGCGCCGCCGCCACCCAGGGCGTGGGGGAGTTGGAGACCATCGTCGCGGTGGGCGACCGGGGACGCGGGGTGATCCCGCCGTGCGGGCGGTGCCGGCAGGTGCTGCTCGACTACCACCCGGGCATCCAGGTCATCGTCGGGCCGCTGGACGCGCTGCGCAAGGTGCCGGTGGCCGATCTGCTGCCGGACACCTACATCTGGGCCGAGCAGCGGCTCGACGCCTCCGCCATCGTCCGGACGGGGCAGTGGCCGATGCCGACCGTCCCGGCGAGCCGCCCCGCCTCGGAGGACTGAGCCCGGGGCCGTCGCCCCGGCCGGGCGCGTTCAGGCGTCGTGGGCCGCCACGTCCAGGGCGAGGGCGCGGGTACGCCGCATCAGCTCCGCCGCCTCGGCCGCGTCCCGGCCGATGCAGACCGCGCCGAACTTGCCGTAGGCGGGCAGCGCGCTGAGCATGTGCAGCACCGTGCCGGTCCGCCGGGTGTGGTCGTAGCGCAGCGGTGACCGCTCGACGGCGTCGATCAGCCGGGCCGGGGCCAGCCCCACCAACGACGGGTCGGTGATCGAGTCGGACGCCTGGTAGACGCGCTCCGCGCGGCCGTCGGGGGTGTCGGTGAACAGCCGGCCGTCGGCGTCCGGCACGGTGTCGAGCAGGTGGCTGGCCATCACGAAACCGTGCTTGGTCCCCGTCGCGCGCAGGTTCAGCTCGCAGCCGAGCACCCGGAACGTGTCACCCCGGCGGGCGGCGATGAAGTCGACGCCGTAGTCGCCGGTGGTGACGCCCTGCGCCACGAGGTACCTGCCGACGCGCAGGCCGTACTCGACCACGGTGGCGCGGTAGGCGGCGTCGGCCGGGAACGAGCTGCCGACGTAGGTCAACCCCGCCCCGCCGAGCACCTGGTCGTGGGTGGAGACGCACTCGACGGCACCGGCGGGGGTCACCCGGCCCTGGAAGCTGGGGCTGCGCAGCTCGTCGGCCCCGACGAACTCCTCGGCGACGATGCCGGCGTGGGGGATCAGGCCGGCGAACTCCGCCCAGCCCAGCCTGCCGTCGACGAGCCGGCTGTCGGGCAGCCGTTTGGCCACCTCGGCGACCACCTCGGCCCGGTCGGTGCCGGTGACGTCGGTGAGGTCGACGGTGGCGTTGCCCATCCCGGCGCCGTACGCGGTGCTGCTCAGCTTGAGCACCAGCCGGCGTCGCCCGGCCAGCACGAGGTCGGCGACCGCCTCGGCGAGCGTGTCGACGTCGTGGCACTCGGGGGTGCCCGCCGGCACCTCGATACCCAGCGCCCGGAACATGTCCCGGCCGGCGCTCTTGGTGCCGAGCGGGATGTACCCGGCGTCGGCCTGGTCCCCGGGGACCCCGAGGGTGGCGGCGTAGTCCTGCAGGTTGCCCGACGGTTCGAAGTAGCTCAGCGCGACCTCGTCGCCCGCCTGCCGGGCGGCAGCGACGAAGTCGGCCACGCGCTCGCGCAGCCGGGTGGCCGCCGGGTTCGTCGGGTCGAGCAGCTTGTCGCTCAGCCAACGGGGCGAGGAGTCGTCGAGGCTGCCGATGACCACCCGGTCCCGGCGGGGGTCCCGCCCGTCGACCGGCTCCTGCGGCAGCAGCCCGAGGAAGTAGTCCACCTGGCGGTCGGCGTCGATCATCCGGGGCGCGGTGAGGTAGAGCAGCGAACCGCCGCCCCGGCAGACCACGGAGACGATCGCCGCCCCGACCGGCCGTTCGGGAAACAGGGTCGACCCGCTCAACCGTTCCAACAGTTCGGGGCTGCATTCCCGGCTCTGCACGGAAACGACGGCACGACGGTTGCCGGTGACGGCCATCGCGATCATTCTCCTCGGCGGCGGAGGTCGACGGGCGGTCACGCCACCGGTGGTGACGTGACCGCCGTCCGACGGAAGGTGGGCCCGACCCTAACACCGCGACCGGTGCCCCGAGGTGACCCGCGTCCGCCCGCGATTCGCCTCCTCAGGGGGTGGTCAGTGCTTTCACCACCGCGAATGCGCCGTCCTGTTTGAGCACGGTTCGGTGGTACAGCTCGGTGTAGAAGGCGCAGAACAGCCGGTACACGTTGGTGATGTGTTCCACCACCCGTCGCCGGTCGTCGTCGGTGTGCACGAACGTCATGAGCACGTCCCACACGAAATCGGTGTGGTCGTCCTCCAGGTCGTGGTTGACGTGCGCCTGCTGACCCTTGGCCATGCCCGCGCCGAGCACCTGCTCGACGTTCTCGATCCAGTCCGGTTGGGTCATCAGCGAGACGTTCTCGATGAAGTACGAACTGGACAGCGAGGCCAGCGGTCGGCCCTCGTGTTCGAGGCCGTAGTAGAAGTAGCCCTGGAGCAGTTTGGTGGAGAACATCGGCTCGGTCGAGTAGATCTCCTCCCGGCTCACCCCGACCCGTTCCAGGTCCTTGGCGAACATCGAGTCGTGCAGCATCTCGTCCTCGGTGTACGCACACCACTTCTTGGCCAGCACCGGGTTGTGCTTGGTGAAGTAGTGGATCGTCAGCGCGTCGATCCACCGCTTCATCCGCAGCCGGAGAATGATCTCGATGACGTGCCGCTGGTAGTAGGCCATGTTGATGTCCCTGGCCCGGAAGAGGTGGTCCGCGCCCTCGACCTCGCGGTAGAACTGCTGCACCATCTGCCGCAGCAGTTCGTCGACCTCCTGCTTGAATGCGGCGTGCTCGTTGGTGGTCATGCGCTTGCCGGCCCCTGTCGTCGGTCGGACGCCGCGGCCGGAATCGCGTACTGCCGGCTGCGGCGGGAGATGGCGGTCTTGTCGGGAAGGTGGCGGTCGAGCATTTCCAGGCCGCGGGCGACGCGCCGGACCCGTTCGACGGTCCGTGCCTCACTCGGCGGGTCGTACGGGTGTTCCTGCACGCTCGCGCCCATCTTGAGCATCACCGGCGCGGCGATCTGGACGATCTCGGCCAGCTCGTAGAACCGGATGAAGCCGCCCTTGGTGCGGTAGACGTCGGTGGGCACGTCCATCGGCAGTTCGGGGTTGAGCCGCCGGATCTCCTGGATCATCGGCAGGCCCAGGTCGTGCGCCAGGGTGATGCTGTCGGCGCCGTTCTCCGCGAAGATCCGCGCCAGGAAGGGGTTCGTCGGCATGCAGTGGCTGGAGGTCTTGAAGACCAGGTCGGCCGGGAGCAGCCCGTCCGACCGCAGCTCCGCGAGCACCCGCAGCACGCCGATGTCGTAGACGGTGATGCCCCGGCAGCCGAGCGCCGCGAGCCGCAGCGCCTCGGCCACGCAGGCGCGGATGCCGTCGCTGTTGTTGATCTGCCGGCCCATCTCCAGGCCGAAACCGGTGCGGTAGAAGGCGCTCTTCGTGTCGTACTCGGGGCGGGGGCCCAGGCTGACCACGATGCCGTGGTCGTTCTCCCGGCACAGCGCGAACATGTCGGTCAGTTCGGCGTCCGAGAGCAGGAAGGACCCCAACGTCTCGTTGAACCGGGTGACCCGGACGCCGTGCTCGTTGAGCAGTTTGACCATGATTTCGAGGTCGCGCATCGAGTTCACCGCCGGGATCTCGACGCCGAACTGGCCGCCCCCGTCGAACTCGCCGGCCGAGCGGCGGAATTCGACGTTGTCGGTGAACGGGTAGCCCTTCCCGGCCAGCCAGTCCCGTGCCGCGCCGCCGGACATGGTTACGTCGTTCACGCGATCTCCTGTCGGGGTGCCGGATTCGGGGTGATACGCAACGCCGCGGTCAGTGCCGCGCGGGCGGCCGGTGTCGGGGCGTGCACCAGGCACAGCACCCGGTCGAATTCCCCGACCTCGGCGGAGAAGAAGGCGTCGACGCGCCGGTTTCCGGAGCGTGGCCGGTACTGCCAGAAATCGCTGCCGACCGTGCCGCCGCCGTGCACGATCACCCCGGTACGGGGATCGAACCGGCACTCCGGTGACAGTTGGGCGGCCAGCCGGCCGGCCAGCCGGCGCACCTCGTCGGGGTCGGAGCCGTCGAGGGACGGATAGCAGCGGATGTCGTCGTGCACGGTGAACCGGCGCATGACCGTGTACGCCTTCGGCGTGTAGGTCTTCATCGCCACCAGTTCCGGGAATTCGCCGCGTCGGCGGGTGATTTCGCGGAACAGTCGGGAGACGAGGCCGAAGGCGACGGTTCCCCCGTGGTGTTCCTCGGCGACCAGCAGGGTTTCGACGTAGGTGAAGGGCCGGTCGTCGGGGTCGCGTTCGGTGGCGGCGACGAGCCCGACGCACCCCTGGGTTGTCTCGGCGGCGACGAGGTGGTGGCTCTCCCGCAGGATGTGCTGTTTGGTGGTCAGGTAGTCGGCCACCCGGTGCCGGGGCATCGACCGGGCCAGGTCGGTGCGTATTCGGTGGACGAAATCAGGGGGGATCGATTCTGCTCCGGCGAAGTAGCGGAACCGGACATGACTCATCGGGAATTCCACCTCCGATCGAACTGGTGCGTCCCTGCGCCGTTACACATCGAGGTAGATGAACTTATTTCCGCAACACTCTACGGTCGGTGTCGGCTTCCGCGATGATCGGAACGGTCTTTGGGGAAGTCTGCAACGACAGACAGATCGGACGGCGACGCTGCCGTCCGATCTGTCTTAAACAATTAAGCAGGTCAATGCGTAGATGGATGTGCCGGAATCGTGGTCAGGCGGCGGTGGACCAGATGGCCCGGAAGGCGGCCGCCTCGCCGGCCAGCCACTGCTCGACCTGTGCCGGCTTGACGTGCTCGGGCGTCCGGTGGGTCACCCCGCGCCGCACGTCGACCAGGACCGGCTCGGCGTGCGGCAGCACCGCGTCCATGTGCCGGGCCATCAGGTGCAGGGTGGCCAGGGCCGCCTCCTCGCTCGGCGGGGTCTCGTCGAAGTGCAGTCGCACCGCCTCGGCGTGGCCGTCGGCGTACCGGATGCCGAAGTGGGGGTTGATCTTGACGGGCAGGTCGCCGAGCATCGCGAGGGCGTCGCGGGTCTGCGCCAGGTCGACGCCGGTCGGCTCGCCGAGCGACTCCAGCCACGCCGTCGCGCCGGGCGTCAGCGCCTGGTAGAGCGGACGCCAGCGCGGCTTGACCAGATCGGCCACCCCGGCCAGGTGGGTGCCGCCGGTGTGGAAGGCGATGTCGGCCTTGAGCGCCTTGACGAACTGGCCGTGCGGGTTGAAGCCGTGCCGGCTGGCCCGCTGCTTGCGCAGCCCGCCGACGAAGCTTGCCTTGGTGGGCCCGGTGCGGTCGACGTACCGGGTGAAGCCGAGGAGGGTGGCGTACGGCGTGAGGGGGGCGTTGACGGGCGCGGTCACGAGCGTCCTCCCAGGTCAGGAACTCGATTAGTACATACATTCTAATCGACGGGTGTGACATCGCCCAGGGGTGGAGGCCGCCGATCCCGGTCCAGTCCGGGTGCAGTCGGCCAGTCCGCCGGAGCGTGGCCGACAGCGTGGTCTCGTCCGCCCGAAGACGGCCAGCCACCCCCGAGGTTCTCCCGCGGCTCCCTCCGACTGCCCCTCTGGGCACTGGTCGCGTGACGAACGACGCGGAGCGCGAGTTCGGGATGTACCCAACCAAATTGCCCGGGACGGGTTGGTGTGGACGCGCGGACCTGAACTCGGTCTCCAGACCGTGACCCTGCCCGAACGCGACTGCGACCTCGTCCGTGACCTCCTGGTCGCCGAGAAGGCGCGGAGGATCGTGGAGATCGGGCTCGCGTACGGGAGTTCCGCCCTCGTCATCGGCGAGGCCCTGTTGGCCGTCGACGCACCCATTGTGATCGATCAATTCCAGCAGCAGGCGTACAACGACGTCGGGTCGGACCGGACTGCGGGACAACAGTTGAGCGAGACCATCGAGCAGCGAAATTCATGTCGGCTGCCGCAGGCGTTTCCTACACTCGCCACCATGGCGACATCACCTGCTGCCGTTCGGGACCTCGGCCACGAACTGAAGGAACTCGGTTGGGTCAGCGATCTCCTGGTGGCAGGGTCGTTGGCCACCGGTGACTACGTCCCACGCATCAGCGATCTTGACCTGGTTGCGCTTGTTGACGGCCCTGTTGACACCGGTCGGCAGGCAGCACTTTCAGTGATCCACCGTCGACTCGACAGCGGGAGCGGCGCGGGCTTCAGCCTGGGCTGCGTATACGTCGACACTGCGACCGTCTCCGAAATCGAGGAGCAGCATCCGACCTGGACCCACGGTCGACTCGTTCACCGCATTCTTTCCCGGGTCACAAGAGCAGAACTAGCGAGACACGGATACGAGGTCTTCGGACGCTCGCCGCGCGAGGTCTTCCCCGCAGTCTCAGCCGAGGACATACGAGCGGCGGCCCGTGCCGAGCTCACCGGCTACTGGGCCTGGGCCGCTCGACGTCCGTGGATATGGGTGGACCCCACCATCGCTGAACTCGGCCTTACCTCCATGGCCAGGGGTCGCCACGCACTCGACAAGGGCGAACTCCTCACCAAGACGCAGGCCATCGAACAGGCGCACGCCCCAACCTGGCTGATCGACCAACTCAGCGCGAGACGGCGAGGCGAAGCCGTCTCCTCGCCTCGGATACGGACAGCCGTAGTCGCCTGGCTCGACGCCCGCCGGACAGTGGCTCGCGCGAAGCGCGCTCTTCGAACTCCCGCCCCGCCGTAACGTCCCAGGCAGCCAAGAGATGGCCAACTGATTCCGGACGAGATCACGGCGGATCGTCCGCAGGAAGCTGTCCCGCTGGTGGCCATCCACGCGACCGGCGGCCACCGATGCCGGACCGGACACGGACACACCGGACGGCCCCTGCGAAGAAAGACTCAGAGCTGCCCGACGTCCGTCACCCGGACCACGGCGGCACCCACCTCGTCCGAGGCGGCCAGGTCGACCTCGGCGCTGATCCCCCAGTCGTGGTCGCCCTCCGGGTCGTCCAGGATCTGCCGGACGGTCCACTTCTCCCGCCCCTGCTCGATCATGAGCAGCGCCGGCCCGCGCGCGTCCGGTCCCACCCCGATCCCGTCGTACGCCTCGAAGTACGGCTCCAGCGCTTCCGCCCAGGCGTCGGCGTCCCACCCGGATGCCCCGTCCAGCTCGCCGAGGTCCCACCAGCGGCGCAGGGCGGCCAGCTCGACCCGGCGGAACAACGCGTTGCGCACCAGCACCCGGAAGGCGCGGGCGTTGCGGGTCACCGCCGGCACCCGCTCCTCCAGCGACGCGTGCGCCTGGGCGGCGTCCGCGACGTCGGAGGGGTTGCGCAGCCGCTCCCACTCGTCGATCAGGCTGGAGTCGACCTGCCGGACCAGCTCGCCCAGCCACTCGATGAGGTCGACCAGCTCCTCGGTCTTGGCGTCCTCGGGCACGGTCTGCCGCAGCGTCTTGTACGCGTCGGCGAGGTAGCGCAGCACCAGCCCCTCGGACCGGGTCAGCCCGTAGAACTGCACGTACTCGCCGAAGGTCATCGCGCGCTCGTACATGTCCCGCACGACGGACTTGGGGGAGAGCTGGTGGTCGGCGACCCAGGGGTGCCCCTGCCGGTACATCTCGTACGCGGCGTGCAGCAGCTCCGCCAGCGGCTTGGGCCAGGTCACCTCGTCGAGCAGCTCGATGCGGGCCTCGTACTCGATGCCCTCGGCCTTCATCGCGGCGACCGCCTCGCCGCGGGCCTTGAACTGCTGCGCGGAGAGCACCTGGCGCGGGTCGTCGAGGATCGACTCGATCACGCTCAGCACGTCCAGGGCGTACGACGGGGACTCGACGTCGAGCAGTTCGATGGCGGCCAGCGCCAGTGGCGACAGCGGCTGGTTGAGCGCGAAGTCGAGCTGGAGGTCGACGGTGAGCCGGACCCGGCGACCCGTCTCGTCGGGCTCGTCGAGCTGCTCGACCACCCCGCCGGCCCGCAGCGCCCGGTAGATGGCGATCGCCCGGCGGATGTGCCGGCGCTGGGCGGCGGCGTCCTCGTGGTTGTCGGTGAGCAGGTGCCGCATCGAGGCGAACGCGTCACCCGGGCGGCCGATCACGTTGAGCAGCATCGAGTGGCTGACCTGGAAGCTGGAGGTCAGCGGCTCCGGCTCGGCCTCGACCAGGCGCTGGAACGTCGGCTCGCCCCAGCCGACCGAGCCCTCCGGCGGCTTCTTCTTGACCACCTTGCGGCGCTTCTTGGGGTCGTCGCCCGCCTTGGCCAGGGCCTTCTCGTTGTCGATCACGTGTTCGGGGGCCTGCACCACGACCCGCCCGATGGTGTCGAAGCCGGCCCGTCCGGCCCGGCCGGCGATCTGGTGGAACTCGCGGGCCTTGAGCAGCCGGGTGCGTACCCCGTCGTACTTGCTCAGGCCGGTGAACAGCACCGTGCGGATCGGCACGTTGATGCCCACGCCCAACGTGTCGGTGCCGCAGATGACCTTCAGCAGGCCGGCCTGGGCCAGGGTCTCCACGAGCCGGCGGTACTTGGGCAGCATGCCGGCGTGGTGTACGCCGATGCCGTGCCGCACCAGCCGCGACAGCGTCTTGCCGAAGCCGGAGGTGAACCGGAAGCTGCCGATCGCGGCGGCGATCATGTCCTTCTCGGCCCGGGTGCAGACGTTCACGCTCATCAGCGCCTGGGCGCGTTCCAGCGCGGCGGCCTGGGTGAAGTGCACCACGTACACCGGGGCCTGCTTGGTCTCCAGCAGCTCTTCGAGCGTCTCGTGCAGCGGCGTCATCGCGTACGAGAAGATCAGCGGGACCGGCCGCTCGGCCGACCGGACCACGGCGGTCGACCGGCCGGTGCGCCGGGTCAGGTCGTCGACGAACCGGGTGGTGTCCCCCAGGGTGGCCGACATCAGCACGAACTGGGCCTGCGGCAGCTCGATGATCGGCACCTGCCACGCCCAGCCCCGGTCCGGCTCGGCATAGAAGTGGAACTCGTCCATCACCACCTGGCCGACGTCGGCCCGAGCCCCCTCGCGCAGCGCCAGGTTGGCCAGGATCTCGGCGGTGCAGCAGATGATCGGGGCGTCGGCGTTGACGCTGGCGTCGCCGGTCAGCATGCCGACGTTCTCCGCGCCGAACACCTCGCAGAGCGCGAAGAACTTCTCCGACACCAGGGCCTTGATCGGCGCGGTGTAGAAGCTCGTCCGGTCGTCGGCCAGGGCGGTGAAGTGCGCCGCGATCGCCACCAGGCTCTTGCCCGAACCGGTCGGCGTATTCATGATCACGTTCGCGCCGGAGACGATCTCGATGACCGCCTCCTCCTGGTGCGGGTAGAGGTCCAGCCCACGCTCTTTCGCCCAGCCGGCGAACGCGTCGAAGAGGGTGTCGGGGTCGGCGCTTCGAGGCAGCGCGGCAGTGAGCGTCATAACGCCCCCCATCGTGCCCGCACCACCACCCCCCACGCCAACCGGGCCGCCCGCCCGACCCCCGTCCCGCCCGTAGCGCGGGACCGCCGGTGGGCCGAGGTGGCGGTGTCGCCGGTGGCCGGACACCACCGCCGGGGCGATCCGGCGGGCTCAGGCGCGGCGGCGGTGGACCAGGTCGAAGACTTCGCGGCCGGCGGTCAGGGCCCGCCGCTCGAACTTGGTCACCGGACGGTGGGCGGGCCGGGGTGCGTACCCGCCGTGCACGTCGACCAGCTCCGGGTCGGCGGTCAGCGTCGAGCGCATCGACTCGGCGTACTCGGCCCAGTCGGTGGCGCAGTGCAGCGTCCCGCCGCCGGCCAACCGGGACCGCAGCAACGCCACGTGCTCCGGCTGGATGATCCGCCGCTTGTGGTGCCGCGACTTGGGCCACGGGTCGGGAAAGAACACGTGCACCGCGTCCAGACAGCGCTCCGGCATGGCCCGGACCAGGTCCAGCGCGTCACCCTGGGCGACCCGGACGTTGCCCAGGCCGTGGCGCTGCACCAGGTCGAGCAGGTTGGCGATGCCCGGGGTGTGCACCTCGACCGCCAGGTAGTCACGGTCCGGGTCGGCGGCGGCCATCGCCGCGGTGGCGTCACCCATCCCCGAGCCGATCTCCAGCACCACCGGCGCGCCCCGACCGAAGAACCCGGCCGGATCGACCGGCCCGTCGAGGTCGGCGATCTCGATCCCGTACGCCGGCCGCAGCCGGGCCAGCGCGTCGGTCTGCCGGCTGGACATCCGGCCCCGGCGGGGGTGGAAGGTGCGGATCGTCCCGGTGCCCGGCCGGGCCACCGGGACGGCGGGGTTCTGGTCGATGGAGGTCACAGCGACCCGAGCGTACGCGACGGTTCCGCCGTATCGGATGTGCCGTCGGTCGGAGGGTGAGACGATTCATCCCGTACGGCAGGTCGGCGTCCGGGTCAGTCCGGCGCTGCCCCGGGGCGCCGGAAGGGGGAGACGTGTCGATTCCGCTGCACCGCACCGCGCTTGCGGTCGCCGTCGGTGCCCTCGTCCCCGCCCTGTGGCACACCGCTCCGGCCTCCGCCGCCCCGGTCCCGGTCGCCCCGCCGGTCGTCGCCGCGGCCCCCGGGCCGGGTCAGCCCCCGCCCGACGGGGGCGGTGAACCGCAGCCGCCGCCCGGCGTGCTCTTCGTCGAGGTGACCCCGGGGACCGTCGAGCCGGGTTACCTGGTCGGCATCCGGGCGAGCTGCCACGACAACTCGATCCCGGCGACGGTCGTGTCCGACGCCTTCGGCCGGGTCCAGGTGCAGCCGCAGCACGGCCTGCTCACCGCCGCGCCGATGGTCAGGGAGCGGGTCCGGCCGGGCAACTACCGGGTCAAGCTGGAATGCCCCGACGGGGCGACCGCATCGACGGCGCTCCAGGTGGTCAAGAAGGTCAAGCCCAGCCCCGGGCCGCACACCGGCTTCGGCGGCGCGGCCGGCGGCGACGGGATACCCGGCGGGCTGCTCGTGCCCGGCGGGCTGGCGTTGACCATCGCCGGGGCCGTCGTCGGTATCGTGGCGGCCCGCCGGCCGCGTGGCGTCGCCGGGCAGTGACCGTGCCGCCCGCCTCCCCGGGTCCGCGTAACGGCCCGCTCCCGCCCCCCGGCAGCCCGCCACCCAGTGGCACGCGGGCGTACCGTTCCCCCTCCGGCGGCCCCGGTCCCCGCCCCCGGTGGGTCGGTCTGATTCCCCCGCCGGCCGGCCCGGTGCCCGGTCCGCCGCCGCCCGCCGCGGCTGCGCAGCGCGGCGCTCCGACCCGGCCGCCCGACGATCCGATGTCGCCCCCGTTCCGTGCTCCGGTCCCGTCCACCGGCGGCCCGACGGCTGCCGGCCCGGCCCCGGCCGCCCCGGCCGGCGGGCGGTCCTCGACGCGCGGGCCCTGGTCGGTGCCGCTGGCCGTGGCGCTGGTGCTGCTCGGGATCTTCGCCACCGGCGCCGGGCTGGGGCGTTCGGTCGGGCCCCTGGACTGGACGGGCACCCCGTCGCAACGCCCGGCCGCCGGTGCCCGGCAGAGCCCCGCGCCGGGCAGCCTGCCGGCCAGCCGCCCGGTACGGCTCACCGTGCCCGCGATCAAGGTGAACGCCCAGGTCGCCCCGGTCGGTCAGGCCCGGGACGGATCGATCGACGTACCGCCGCTCGACCGGCACGACGAGACCGGCTGGTACGACCGGGGCCCGACCCCCGGCGAGCCCGGCCGGGCGATCATCGTCGGCCACGTCGACTCGAAGGACGGCCCCTCGGTCTTCTACGACCTGCGCAAACTCAACCCGGGCGACACGATCGAGGTGACCCGGGACGACCGGCGGGTGGTGGTGTTCCGGATCGACTCGGTGGAGTTCTTCGACAAGTCGGCCCTGCCCGCCGACCGGGTCTACGGCCGCGACGGCGCACCCGCGCTGCGGCTGATCACCTGCGGCGGCCAGTGGATCGGCGGACGCACCGGCTACGCCGACAACGTCATCGCGTTCGCCTCGTTGGCGGCGACCCGGTCACCCTGACCGCCGGGACGATATTGCGGCGACACCGCACGGCGGCGGATGGCAGGATCGCGCGGTGACGGCGGACGTGGTGCGGCAGGCTTTCACCTGGATCGAGTCGGTGGCGGTGCCCGCCGACGGCGGCCCGTGCTGGCGGGAGGCGGGCGAACCCTTCGACGACCTGTACGCCGGCACCGCCGGGGTGCTGCTCGGCTGCGCCGAGGCCACCGCCGCCGGTGCCTCCCCGGCAGGCGGGGTGCCCACCGGGGACGCGCGCCCCGGCACCGGGGCGGGCAGCGGAGCCGGGTCGGCTCTCGACCGGGTCGCGGCCGGTGCCCGGGACCGGTTGGTACACCTCGCCCGGCACGAGCCGGACGCCGCGACGCTGCCCGACGACGGGGTGTTCGGCGGTTGGGCCGGGGCCGCCGTCGCCCTGCGCGCCTGGGGTCGGGCCGCCGCCGACCCGGTCGCCCTCGACGCCGCCGCGTCGGTGACGGCACGCGTCGCCGAACGGCTGCGGGACCGCCCGGTGGACCCGGACCGGTGCTCCGACGTCATCTCCGGCGACGCGGGCATCCTGCTGGCCCTCCTCGACGCCGACGACACGGGTCCGGTGGTGGCGCAGGCGGCGCACCTCCTCGCCGACGGGCTGGTGGGGCTCGCCGAGGAACACCCGGACGGTCCGCACTGGCGGATGCGGGCCGGCGACGAGCGCCTGATGCCCGGCTTCTCCCACGGCACCGCCGGGGTCGCCTACGCCCTCGCCGTCGCCGGTGTCACCCTGCGCCGCGACGACCTGCTCGACACCGCCGTCCGCGCCGCCGACGGCCTGCTGGCGATGGGTGACCACCCGGACGGCTGGGCGCTGCCGCTGCTGGTCCCGCCCCGCCCGGACCGCCCGGCGGTCAACTTCGGCTGGTGCCACGGCCCCACCGGCACGGTGCGGCTGTTCACCCTGCTCGACACCGTCGACCCGCAGCCCCGCTGGCAGCGGGCCGTCGACGGGTGCCTCGGGGCGCTGCGTGACAGCGGCCTGCCGCAGCGGCGGTACCCGGGTTTCTGGGACAACCTCGCCCGGTGCTGCGGCACGGCCGGCGTCGGGCAGTTGCTGCTCGACCGCTACCGGGCCACCGCCGACCCCGCCCTGCTCGCCTGGGCGCACCGGCTCGCCGAGGACGTGCTCGCCCGGACCGTGACCACCCCGACGGGTGTCGCCTGGTCCAACACCGAGCACACCCGGACCCCGGCGGAGCTGCCGCCGGAGCCCGGTTTCATGCAGGGCGCCGCCGGGATCGCCGGCTGGCTCGCCCGGCTCGCCGCCCCCACCACCGCGCCCGTCCTGCCCTGGCTCTGACCGCCCGGGGTCGCGGTCAGCCCTTGCCGGTCACCTGCTGGACCACCTCGAACTCCAGCAGCGTCGCGCCGGAGGCCACCGGCCGCTGCTGCTCGCCGCCCCCACCACCGGCGTGCGCGGCCCGCGACGGCCCGGCCGCCCACGCCTGGTACGCCTCCTCGGTCTCCCACCGGGTGTACACGAAGTAGCGGCTCTCGCCGGCCACCGGGCGCAGCAGCTCGAAGCCGAGGAAACCGGGGGAGTTCTCCACCGCGCCGGCCCGGGCGGCGAACCGCTTCTCCAGCTCCTCGCCGGCACCGGGCGGGACGTCGATCGCGTTGATCTTCACGACTGCCATCTGCCCACCCTAGCCCCGCGCAGCCGGTCCGGTCGGGCGCTGAGCCGGGGTGTGGCGCGCTACCGCTGCCCGGTAGGGCCGATCGGCTCCGCGCCGGGCAGGTCGGCGTCGACCACGACCGGGGCGTGGTCGGAGGGGCCCTTGCCCTTGCGGGCCTCCCGGTCGACGTACGCGGAGCGGACCGCGCGGGCCAGCGGCGCGGAGGCGTACACCAGGTCGATCCGCATGCCCTTGTTCTGGTGGAACATGCCGGCCCGGTAGTCCCAGTAGGTGTACGGGTGCGGGCCCTTCATCGGGGTGGGCACCACGTCGCTGAGGCCGAGGTCGCGCAGGGCGGCCAGGGCGGCCCGCTCGGCGGGGGTGACGTGGGTCGAGGTGACGAAGAGCGCCGGGTCCCAGACGTCGGCGTCGGTCGGGGCGACGTTGAAGTCCCCGCAGACGGCGACGGGTCCACCGGCGGCCACCGCCGGCGTCACCGCGTCCCGCAGCGCCGCCAGCCAGGCCAGCTTGTACGTGTAGTGCGGGTCGTCGGTGGCGCGGCCGTTCGGCACGTACACCGACCAGATGCGGACCCCGGCGCAGGTGGCGGCGATGGCGCGGGCCTCGGGTAGGGGGAAGCCCGGCTCGTCGGGGAACCCGACGGCGACGTCGGTCAGGCCGACGCGGGACAGGATGGCCACCCCGTTCCACCGGCCGTCGCTGTGGCTGGCCACCTCGTAGCCCAGCTCGCCGACCTCGGCGGCGGGAAAGGCCCCGTCGGGGCACTTGGTCTCCTGGAGGCAGACCACGTCGGGGGCGGTGCCGGCCAGCCAGTCGAGCAGGCGGGGCAGGCGGGCCTTCACCGAGTTCACGTTCCAGGTCGCCAGGCGCATGTGCCCAGCCTGCCGCATCGCGGCCCACCCCGCCGGGGCGGCCCGCCGTCGGGTCGGCTGCGACGCGCGGGGGCTGCGGGTGGGCGGGCCGGGCGGCGGCGATGCCGCCCGGCCGTGGTTCAGGCGCCCGGGGTCTCGCCGGGTCGGGTCTGCTCGGCGAGGAAACGCTCCAGCTCGGCACCCAGCTCGTCGGCGGTGGGCAGCGGGCCGGTCTCGGCGGCGAGCAGGTTCTTCTCCCCCCGACCCCGGGCGAACGCGTCGTACTGCTCCTCCAGGGCCGTGACCAGCGCGGCGGCCTCGTCGGTCTGGGCGACCTGCCGGTCGATCTCCACCCGGACCACCTCGGCGGCGGAGCGGAGGCTCTCGTTGGGCAGCAGCAGCCCGGTGCTGCGGGACACCGAGGCGAGCAGCACCTCGGCGGCGGCCGGGTACTCCGTCTGGGCGACGTAGTGCGGCACGTGCGCGGAGAACCCGAGGGCGTCCCGGCCGGCCTCGCCGAGCCGGTATTCCAGCAGGTGGCCGACGCTGCCCGGGACCTGCACCCGCTGCAACCACGGTTCGTATCCGGCGATCAGCTCGCGGCGGGTGGCGTGCGCGGTGACTCCGGTGGGTCGGGTGTGCGGGACGGCCATCGGGATGGAGTTGAGCCCGACGGTGAGCCGGACGTCGAGCCGGGCGGCCACCGCGCCGACCGCCGCCACGAACCGTTCCCACTGCAGGTCCGGCTCCGGGCCGGTGAGCAGCAGGAAGGGCGTCTCGTCGTCGTCGCGCAGCAGGTGCAGGGCGAGCTCGGGGGCGTCGTAGTCCTCCCAGTGGTCCTCGACGAAGGTCATCACCGGCCGGCGGGACCGGTAGTCGAAGAGCTGGTCGACGTCGAAGGTGGCGATCGTCCGGGCGTCCAGTGAGGTGAGGAGCTGCTCGCGGGCCAGCCGGGTGGCGTTGCCGGCGTCGACGAAGCCGGTGAGCGCCTGGATCAGCACCGGCTGGCCGAGGTCGGGCAGATCGTCGGTGAGCTGGTACAGCTCGTGTGGGTCGAGCACCGGTCGGACCTCCTGAGGAAATGCGCCTACGGGTGGCCGCGCACGGACGGCACCCGGTTCGGGGAACGTACCCGTCGGCGTCATCCATTCCATCACTGGGCGCGTCGTGACCGATCCGGCTATCAAACCCGGAGGAAGCCACCAATTCGCCGGACGGGCCGGAGCGACCCGGTCGGATGGTTCCGGCGTGTCACCCGAAAGGGGGACATGGTGGATCATGCGGCCGGCCGCGGTGGTCTGGGTGGTCGACCCACTCCGACGACGGCGGGCGCGGTAGCTGACCGTAATGCCCGTTGCGGGTGGTCTGTCGCCCCGGTCCCGCGTCCGGGGTGGGCGTCCCGGCGGCCCGCCGGAAAGTGTGGCGAGGGCCACTTCCTGCTGGTGGGTGGCCGGGAAAGGGCATGTCTAGCCTCGGCGGATGCGTGACGACGACACCATCGACGACCAGGGCGCCCCTCAGGGCATGACTGGCCGTTCGGACGACACCCCCTCGTCCGTTCAGGTCGGCGTTCTTCGTGAACCCCGCTCCCTCCGTACCCGCCTCGGCGGGCTCGTTAACCTCCGCCGCCGCCGGCCGGCGCTGCTCGCCGCCGGGGTGCTCTGCTGCCTCGGCCTCACCGCCGTCGCGGGCGTCCAGGCACTGCCGGACGAGCGGGCCGACGACCGGCTCGGCACCGAGGCCGCCCTCGCCGAGCGCGCCCAGCAGCAGGCCGCCTCCCGCGCCGAGGTCCGTACCCCGGTCACGGTCGTGCCCAGCAGCCCGGCCGCCGCCAGCCCGACCGCCGCCACCCCGAGCCCCACCCCGAGCGCGACCAGGACCACCAAGCCCAAGCCCCGGCCGAAGCCGAAGCCCCGGCCGAAGCGGATCGTCCCGGTGGCCGGCCTCGACCAGGCCCAGATGGACAACGCCAAGGAGATCGTCAAGGCCGGCCGGGCGATGGGCGTCCCGCGCCGGGCCCTGGTCATCGCGGTGGCCACCGCGATGCAGGAGAGCAACCTCTACAACTACGCAAGCGGCGTGCTGCCCGAGTCGCAGAACTACCCGCACCAGGCGATCGGCTGGGACCACGACTCGGTCGGGCTGTTCCAGCAGCGCCCGAGCAGCGGCTGGGGCGAGGTCGGCCAGCTGATGGACCCGGCGTTCGCCACCCGGGCGTTCCTCACCGCGCTGCTGGAGATCCCCGGTTGGGCGGACCTCCCGCTCACCGTCGCCGCGCAGGCCGTGCAGATCTCCGCCTACCCGGACCTCTACGCCCAGCACGAGTGGCGGGCCACCGAGGTGGTCGCCGCCATCCTGGTCTGAGCCGCCGGCCCGGCCCGCCCGGTACCGGGCGGGCCGGTTCGCGTCGGCGTCGGCGGATGGCTACCCTCGACCGGACACAGTGGACGGTTGGCGGTTGCTCGGATCGGGTACACATGACGCAGGACACCCGATCGGAGGACGATATGTCAGCACTGATGCAGCGGATCAGCGCCTTCCTGCGCTCCCCCAAGGGTCAGCAGTTGGTCGACCGGGGTCGGCGCGAGCTGGCCAAGCCGGAGAACCAGGCACGGCTCAAGCAGGCGGCCGGCAAGCTGTCGGGCCGTCGCCGCTGACCGTCCGCGAACCGATTCCACCCCGGGAGCATCCGTGACCGACGCCGTCCCCGCCGACGACGAACCGACCGTCCCCACGCCGCCGGTACCGGCGGACACCGCCGGCCCGGCCGTCCCCGCGACACCGGCCGGCGGGTCGCCGACCGCCACGGTCCCGGCGACGGTGGGGGCGTCGGCTCCGGTCCCGGCGGTACCGGCCGGTGATCCGGGCGACGCCCCGGAAGCGCCGCCGGCCCGGCTCTGGGACCGGATGCGGGACGACCCGCAGTACGCCCCCGAACACCTGGCCCTGGAGGCGGTCCGCCGGCTCGGCCCGGAGGCGGCGCAGTGGGTCGCCCGGGCCCGGGCGGAGCGCCCCGACGCCACCGCCGACCAGTTGGCCGAGCAGGCCATCCGGCGTTTCGTCAACCGGGCCCGCCTCTCCGGAGCGGTCTCGGGTGCGGCGGGGCTGCCCGGTGCGGTCATCGACGTCGGCGTGCTGGCCTGGACCCAGGCCCGGCTGGTGCTGCACGTCGCCGCCGCGTACGGCGCGGACCCGGTGCACCCTGACCGGGCCACCGACCTGCTCGTCCTGCAGAAGGTGCACAAGGCGGCCGAGGCGGCCCGGTTGGCGCTCGGTGTCGCGGCCGGTCGGGAACGGGCCGGCGCGCTGTTCGGTCACTCCGCCCAGAACCCGCTCGGGCGGGTGATGCTGCAACTCGGCGTCCGGCTGGCCCGGATGGCCGGGGTGCGGGCGGCCAAGCGGGTCTTCGCCAAGGTCGTCCCCGGTGCCGCGATCATCCTCGGCACCTGGGCCAACTCGTCGGCCACCAAGGATCTCGCCGAGCGCGCCCAGGCGCTCTACCGGGAGCACCGGGGCGGGCTGCCCCACCCGCGCCGCCCCTGACCGGGCGTGGTGCCACGCCGTGCCCGGCCCGCCGCCGGGCGCGGCCCGCGCACGACGCGACGCCCGGCCGCGAGCGGGCCGGTGCCGGGGTGACTCAGAGTCGCCAGCCGGCCGCCGAGAACGTCGCGTCGGCGAGCCGGTTCTGCCCGGCGACGTTGGGGTGGAACCAGTCCAACCCGTTGACCTCGTCCAGGCTGAACCGCACCCGGTGCACCGCGCCGCCGTCGTAGCGGCACCGCGACCCGTACGCCCGGCAGGCCGCCTTGAGCTGGCTGTTGTACGCGTCGATCCGCTCGGCGAAGCGGGCCCGGCGGTCCCGGTCGGCCTTGGCGTCCGAGGTGGGGTTGGCCAGCAGCGCCGGGCAGATCCCGGTCTTCCAGATCCGCACCGCGCGGGACTCGGTGTGCCCGATCTCCCAGAGCCGGTTGAGGTCGGGGATGCTGGCCACCAGCACCCGGGCCTTCGGGCGGCCCTCGCGCAGCACCCGCAGCGCCCGGTCGACCTGGCTGCGGAAGGTGGCGGTCGCGGTCATCGCGTCGATGTCGTCGCGGCAGGCGTCGTTCGCGCCGATCAGCACGGTGACGTAGTCGGCCTTGTCCTTGACGGCGGCACCGGCCTGCCCGGCGAGGGCCTCGGCGCGGGCCCCCGGTACGGCGTGGTTGCGGGCCCGGTTGCGGATCGGCGCGTCGGCGTCGAGCAGCCGCCGGTAGTGGCTCTCCACCCGGATACCGTCCCCGGTGGACCAGGAGTTGCGCTGGCACGAGGTGAGCACCAGGCAGGAACCGAACCCGGTGGTGATCGAGTCGCCGAGGGCGGCCATCGTGCCGGGCAGCCCGGTCGGTGTCGATCCGCTCTTCGTCGGGCGCGGGGAGGCCCCGCCGCCCTCCTCGCAGGCGAGCGCGGTCAGCGCCAACAGGCAGGCCACGGCGGCGACCCAGCGTCGAGGCATGCGTCTTCCCCCGGTCAGACGGCGCAGAGCGACAGCCCGGTCACTCTACGGGCCGTACCGGGTGCGGCGGCCCGCTCGTGTCGACTTCCGGGCAGATTCAACAGCTCGAAACATGAATCTGGTAAGAACAGGTCGGAGCGGGGCTCTCCGGGCAGGCCGCCCGCCCGGCACCGGCCCGGTGGGCAGCGCCGACGTGGGGTGATCCGGGCGTCGGGACCGGTTAGCGGCGTCCGTACCGGGGTAGGCCGAGACGATGACGAGATCGCAGCCCCGGCGTGCCCGTGGCACGGTCGGCCACGCGTACAGCGCGTTGAACCTGCGCCTGGCGTTGGCCCTGTTCGGCCTGGTCACCATGACCGTCCTCGCGGTCGGAGCGTTCGCGGCCGGGCTGGCCTGGCTGGGTGTGCTGTGCGTGCTGTTCGCCGTCGTGGCGGTGGTCGACCTGGTCGTCATCCAGCACCGCCGTGCCGCCCGCCGCCGTGAGCAGCCGGGCGCGCGGCACTCACTCTTCGAGTGACAGGAGAAGAGATGCCCATCGCCACCACCAACCCCGCCACCGGTCAGGTGCTCAAGTCCTACGAGCCGATGTCGAGCGAGCAGATCGACGCCGCCATCGACCGGGCCGACCTGGCGTTCCGGGACCTGCGCCGCACCACGGTCGCCCAGCGGGCGCAGTGGATGAACGCCGCCGCGGACCTGCTCGACGCCGAACGCGACGACACCGCCCGGCTGATGACCACCGAGATGGGCAAGACCTACGCCGCGGCGCGGGCCGAGGTCACCAAGTGCGCCACCGCCTGTCGGTTCTATGCCGCGAACGCGGAGCGGATGCTCGCCGACGAGCCCGCCGACGCCGCCGCGGTGAAGGCGAAGCGGGCCTTCGTCCGCTATCAGCCGATCGGGGTGGTGCTCGCGGTGATGCCGTGGAACTTCCCGCTCTGGCAGGTGATGCGGTTCGCCGCGCCGGCCCTGATGGCCGGGAACACCGGCCTGCTCAAGCACGCGTCCAACGTGCCGCAGACCGCCCTCTACCTGGAGGATGTCTTCCGCCGGGCCGGCTTCCCCGAGGGGGCGTTCACCACCCTGCTGGTCGGCTCGGACGCGGTCGACCGGGTGCTCAGCGACCCCCGGGTGCGGGCGGCGACGCTGACCGGCAGCGAGGGCGCGGGCCGTTCGATCGCCCAGATCGCCGGACGGGAACTGAAGAAGACGGTGCTGGAGCTGGGCGGCAGCGACCCGTTCGTGGTGATGCCCTCGGCCGACCTGGACCGGGCCGCCGAGGTGGCCACCACCGCCCGCTGCCAGAACAACGGGCAGTCCTGCATCGCCGCCAAGCGGTTCATCGTGCACACCGACGTCTTCGACGCGTTCGCCGGGAAGTTCGCCGCGAACATGGCCGCGCTGCGGGTCGGCGACCCGATGGACGCCGACACCGACGTCGGCCCGCTGGCCAGCGAGAGCGGCCGGGACGAGATCCACGCCCAGGTGCAGGACGCGGTGGCGCACGGCGCGACGGTGCTCTGCGGCGGCGAGAAGCCGACCGGCGACGGGTGGTTCTACCCGCCGACCGTGGTCACCGACCTGAACCCGCAGATGCGGATGTGGGCCGAGGAGGTCTTCGGACCGGTCGCCGGGCTCTACCGGGTGTCGTCGTACGACGAGGCGGTCGCGGTGGCCAACGGCACGCCGTTCGGGTTGGGCGCGAACGCCTGGACCACCGACCCGGCCGAGCAGGAGCGGTTCGCCACCGACCTGGACGCCGGCAACGTGTTCGTCAACGGCATGACCACCTCGTACCCGGAGCTGCCCTTCGGTGGGGTGAAGAACTCCGGCTACGGCCGGGAGCTGTCGGCGCTGGGGATGCGGGAGTTCTGCAACACCAAGACCGTCTGGGTGGGGGAGGGCGCGGCCACCGCCGGGGCCGGCGCGCACGCCGAGTGACCCCGCGCCGGGCGACCGGCGCGGGCGAGCTTTAACCGGACACCGTCATGGGTACGGAAGGACGCCATGACGGTGTTCGGCTTCCACGCCTCCCACGAGCAGATCCATCCGAGTCGCCTGCTGGAGGCGGTGGTGCACGCCGAACGCGCCGGCTTCGACGCCGCGATGTCGTCGGACCACTTCTCGCCGTGGAGCACCCGGCAGGGCCAGTCCGGCTTCGCCTGGTCCTGGCTGGGCGCGGCGCTGCAGGCCACCGGGCTGCCGTTCGGGGTGGTCAACGCCCCAGGCCAGCGTTACCACCCGGCGATCATCGCGCAGGCGATCGGCACCCTGGGCGCGATGTACCCGGGCCGGTTCTGGGCGGCGCTGGGCACCGGCGAGGCGAGCAACGAGCACATCACCGGCGACGGCTGGCCGCGTAAGGACGTGCGGACCGCCCGGCTGCGGGAGTGCGTGGAGGTGATCCGGGCGCTGCTGGCCGGCGAGGAGGTCAGCCACGACGGCCTGGTCCGGGTGGACCGGGCGAAGCTGTGGACCCGGCCGGAGGAACCGCCGGCGCTGATCGGGGCGGCGGTCAGCGTGGCCACCGCCCGCTGGTGCGCCGAGTGGGCGGACGGCCTGATCACGGTGAACGCCCCGACCGCGCACCTGCGCGAGATGATCGACGCCTATCGGGACGCGGGCGGGCGGGGGCCGCTGCACCTGCAGGTGCACGTGAGCTGGGCGCCGGAGCAGGCCGAGGCGGAGGCGATCGCGTACGAGCAGTGGCGCAGCAACGTCTTCGCGCCGCCGGTCTGCTGGGACCTGGACACCGCCGAGCACTTCGACATGGTCAGCGAGCGGGTGCCGCTGGAGCAGGTCACCGAGGTGGTGAACGTGTCGGCGGACCTGGGCCGGCACGTGGGCTGGCTGGAGGAGTACCTGTCGCTGGGCTTCGACCAGATCGCCCTGCACCACGTCGGGCAGGAGCAGCGCGCCTTCATCGACACGTTCGGCGCGGAGGTGCTGCCGAAGCTGCGCGCCACCGGGTGATCACCCCGGGCCGTCCGTACGCCTAGGCTGCTACTCCATGGAAGCTCTGTTCGAGGTCGTGGTCTTCCTGGCGATCGCGACCTTCGGCGCCGCGCTGGCCCGCAAGCTGGGTCTGCTCGCGCCGATCCTGCTGGTGGTGCTCGGCCTCGGGCTGTCCTTCCTGCCGGGCTTCCCGCACGTGCGGCTCGATCCCGACCTGGTGCTGGTGGGCATCCTGCCGCCGCTGCTCTACGTGGCGGCGTTGGGCACGTCGGTGCCGGCGTTCCGGCTCAACCTGCGGCCGATCCTGCTGCTCGCGGTGGGTCTGGTGATCTTCACCGCGTTCGTGGTGGGCACGGTGGTGCACCTGTTCCTGCCCGACCTGCCGTACGCGATCTGTGTGGCGCTGGGTGCGGTGGTGGCCCCGCCGGACGCGATCGCGGCCACCGCGGTGGCCCGGCGGGTGGGCCTGCCCCGGCGGGTGGTGACCATCCTGGAGGGGGAGAGCCTGGTCAACGACGCCACCGCGCTGGTGCT
Organism: Micromonospora sp. WMMD730; assembly: GCF_049178955.1. Classification (NCBI taxonomy): domain Bacteria; kingdom Bacillati; phylum Actinomycetota; class Actinomycetes; order Micromonosporales; family Micromonosporaceae; genus Micromonospora; species Micromonospora sp. WMMD730. Next base: position 4,905,444 of record NZ_JBMHML010000002.1, on the reverse strand, counting down.
GCTGCGGGTGGCGATCGTCGCGGCCACCGCCAGCGCCGGCTCGGTGAGTTTCGGGTACGTGGCGCAGGAGGTGGTGGTCGCCACCGGCGGCGGGGTGCTGGTCGGGCTGCTGGGCGTGGTGGTCTTCGGCTACCTGCACAAGCGGACCACCGACCCGCTGCTGGACAACGCGCTGTCGCTGATCGTGCCGTTCGCGGTGGTCTTCGCCGCCGAGGAGATCCACGCCTCCGGGGTGGTCGCGGTCGTGGTCACCGGGCTGGGGATCGGCCACAAGATGCCGCTGCTGCTGTCGGCCGCCTCCCGGTTGCAGACCGGCGCGTTCTGGCGGCTGGTCCAGTTCCTGCTGGAGGGGCTGGTCTTCCTGCTGGTCGGCCTGCAACTGCCCGAGGTCCTGCGGGACCTCGACGAGCCGACCGGCCGGCTGGTGGGGATCACCGCGGCGGTGCTGGCGGCGGTCTTCCTGACCCGGTTCGTCTGGGTCTTCCCCGCCACCTACCTGGCCCGGCTGGTACCCCGGGTGCGGCAGCGCGACCCGGGCCCGCCGGTGCAGTTCCCGATCGTCATCGGCTGGGCCGGGATGCGCGGGGTGGTGACGCTGGCCGCCGCGCTGGGCCTGCCGCTGACCCTGGCCGGGGACCAGCCCTACCAGCGGGCGTTGTTCATCTGGCTGGCCTTCGCGGTGATCATGGCGACGCTGCTCGGCCAGGGGGCGACCCTGCCGTGGGTGGCCCGCCGGTTGAAGCTGCCCCCGGACGACCCGGTGGCCGACGCGCTCTCCGCCGCCACGGTGCAGCAGCAGGCCGGGCGCGCGGCCCGGGAGAAGCTGGACGCGTTGGCCGACGGTGCGCCGCCGGCCGTGGTGGAGCGGTTGCGCGGGCTGGTGCAGAGCCGCACCAACCTGGCGTGGGAACGGCTCGGCGGCAGCGACCGGGAGACCCCGTCGCAGGCGTACGGTCGGCTGCGGCAGGAGATGATCGACGCCGAGCGGGAGGTCTTCCGGGCCGCCCGTGACGAGGGACGGATTCCCGAGGAGGTGCTGGTGCGGGCGTACCGCGACCTGGACCTGGAGGAGTCGTTGTTGCGACGGGAGAGTGACTGATGAGCTGTGCGCACCTGACCGGGGCGGGAACCGCCGAGCCGAGCGTCACCGACGCCTGCCCGGAGTGCGTGGCCGTCGGCAACGACGACTGGGTGCACCTGCGGTCGTGTGTGGAGTGTGGACAGGTGGGGTGCTGCGACTCGTCGCCGTACCAGCACGCGACGAAACACTTCGAGTCGAGCGGGCACCCGGTGATGCGGTCCATCCAGCCGGGGGAGTCCTGGCGTTGGTGCTTCGTCGACGAGGAGATCGGCTGAGCCGTCCGGTGGTGGCGGTATGACGTAACCGCTATTCGACCGGGTTCCGACCGACCGCTTAACATCGGTGAACTTCTATCGATGGGAGGTCGGACGATGCGCCGACGACAGTTCTCGCGTACCGCCGGTGCCCTGCTGGCGCTGGTGCTCACGGCGACCGGCGTGGTCGCCGCGGGTGGCGGCGCGGCGTCCGCCGCCGCGCGGACGGTCTACTACGACGCGAGCCGGGCCGGGGAGTTCCGCACCAACTTCGACCAGGCCGCGACGATCTGGAACAGCTCGGTGACCAACGTCCGGCTGGTCGCCCGCACGCCCGGCAACATCACCATCTACGTCGACACCGGCTGGCCCCGGGCGCAGACCGCCAGCCTGGGCAACGGCCGGGTCTGGATGGGCACCCAGGCCGTCGACCAGGGGTACGACCGGACCCGGATCGCCACCCACGAGATCGGTCACATCCTCGGCCTGCCGGACAACCGGACCGGCCTGTGCACCGACCTGATGTCGGGCAGCAGCGCACCGGTGTCGTGCCGCAACGCCAGGCCGAGCAGCGCCGAGGCGTCCCGGGTCAACGCGCTGTTCGCCGGCTCGCTCACCGCGCCGGCCGGGGTCAGCTACGTCTGGCGTGGCGACGGTGCCCCCGCGCCGGTCGCCGCCGGCGCCCCCGCCGGTTCCTGAGCCCCGTCGGTCCACCGTGGAGGGGCCGCCCCCGCCCCGGGCGGGGGCGGCCCCCGTGGTGCCGCCGACGGGAGTCCGGCCCGTCGGTGCCGCCGGGGTCTCGTCGTGCCGAAGGGTTGCGACATGATCACACGGCGTAGCAAGATGACTCCGGATATCCAGGATGTCCGGGGAGGGTCAGGATGAATCTGGCAGTCAAAGAGGCGATGGCCGAGGCGGGTGAGACGGCCGAGAGCCTCGCCGCCCGCATCGGGGTCGACCCGAAGACCGCCGCGCGCTGGGCCAGCCAGGGGCGAATCCCCCAGACCCGCCATCGTGCCGAGGTCGCCGCGCTGCTCAAGCGGGACGTCCTCGACCTCTGGCCGGACCTGCACAAGCGACACGAGCCCGCGTGGTTCCGGCCGTGGGCCGACATCGAACGCGAGGCCGTCGTGCTGCGCGGCTTCGAGCTGGCCTGGGTGCCCGGCCTGCTCCAGACCGAGGCGTACGCGCGGGCGACCCTGGCCGGGGAGACCCTGACCGAGGAGGAGGTCGACCAGCTCATCACGGCCCGCCTCACCCGCCAGGCGATCCTGCACCGCGACCGCCCGCCGCTGCTGGTCGCCGTCATCGACGAGTCGGTGCTGCACCGCCCGGTGCGGGGCCGGCCCGAACTGATGCGCGAGCAGTGCGCCCACCTCGCCGTCTGTGCCGAACTGCCGACCGTGCAGGTGCACGTGGTCCCGGCCGAGACGGGCATGTACGCCGGTCTCGGCGGGCCCTTCGTCGTCGCCGAGCTGGACGACGGCACGCGGGTGGCGCACGTCGACGGGCAGGTACGCGCGCAGATCATCGACCAGCGCACGGACATCGCTGTCCTGGAACGCCGGTGGGCGCGCATAGTGGGGGAGGCCCTACCCCGGGCACGATCCCTGGAACTCGTCAGGAAAGCGGCGGCATCATGGAGCTGAGCGGCGCCCGGTGGCACACGAGCACCAGGAGCGGCAACAACGGTGGCAACTGCGTCGAGGTGGCGGACAACCTGCCCGGCGTCGTCCTCGTCCGCGACACGAAGGACCGCGCGGGCGGCACCCTGGCCTTCAGCCCGGGTGCCTGGCGCGGCTTCCTGCGCCTGACCCGGTCGACGCGACAGGCCGGCTGACCGGCCCGCCGGCCGTCGTCACCGGGCCGGCCGGTGGCGGGTCAGGGCGCCGGGTGGTGGCGCAGCGCGGCGATGAACCAGTCCAGCACCGGCGTCAGGGTGGGCGGCGCGGTCCAGCCGTTGACCGTCGCGAGGAGCTGGAAGTACCGCTCGGTCCGCGGGTCGTTGGCGACCTCCAGCCGGCCCAGCAGCGCGCTGCGGTAACCGGCGTCGTCGACCCGGTCGAAGACCTCGCCGTACGCGCAGACCAGCGCGGCCACCACGTGGCCGGCGCGGGGCGACTCGGGCGCGATGCCGGCGGCCCGGGCCAGTTCGACGGTGTCGCGGACCCGGTGGGTGAGGTCACGGACCATCGCCACCACCTCGGGGTGGGCGTCGCCGACGGTCCCGTCGACGAACTCGTGGACGATGCGCCGACGCTCGGCGTCGGAGATCGTGGTCGGCTCGGGCATCGGACTCGTCTCCACTCTGGGCCGGGACGCCGGGCGGTCGGGCGGGGGCGCCGGGCGGTCGGGGGACGACCGCCCGGCGCGCTCGGACCCCGGGTGGCAGCCCGGGGTCCGAGGGTGGGAGTGCCGGTCAGGACACCGTGCAGGCGACGCCGTTGACGGTGATCAGATCCGGTTCCGGGTTGGCCAGCGTGCCGGTCTTGGCGAGCAGACCGAAGGTAATGCTGGCGCCCGGCGCGATCTTCGCGTTGTACGACTCGTTCTTCGCCGTCACGGTGGCCCCGGACTGGGTCACCTTCGCCGACCACGCCTGGGTGACCTTCTGGTCGCCGTTGTAGGCGTACCGCAGGGTCCAGCCGTCGATCGCGGTGTCACCGGTGTTGCGCAGGACGACCTGGGTGTTGGAGCCGTCCGGCCAGGTGCCGTGCACCTGGTAGCTGACCGCGCAGGTGCGCGGGGCCACGGCCTTGGCCTCCCCCTGGTCGGCGAGGAACGACGCGAGCCAGGCCAGCGCCGAGTTCCAGTTGATCGCCACCTCGTTGGTCGAGTACGAGTTGATGTCGTCGACGTAGCAGAACATCGGCGCGCAGTCCTTGAGCAGCTGGGCGACGAACGGGTCCTGCAGGGCGGCGTTCGGGCCACCGGCGAGCGAGCCGACCGGCGGGTTCGGCATGGCCGGGTTGAGCTGGTTGCCGAAGATCCGGCTGTGCTGGTTGCGCGCGTTCTGCTCGCCCCAGCCGGTCACGTACGACATGTTCAGCGCGTTGCGGCCGAGCAGGTAGTCGGTCGCCTGCACCGCGCCGTCCCGGTACTTCGCGTCCCGGGTCAGGTCGAACGCGGTGGCCAGCACGACCATGTTGTTGATGATGTTGCTGTTGCTGCCCCAGACGTAGCTTGCCGCCTCGCCCGGCACCGGCAGGCCGTACGCCTGGGCGTGCAGGGTGGTCAGGTAGTTGTCGGCGGCGGCGGTCACCGAGGCGCGGACCCGGGCCCGGTCGGCGGCCGGCAGACCGTTCGGCACGGTGGCCAGTTCGAGCCGGCCCACCGCGCCCACGCTCTGCCAGCTGAACGCGCCGCCCGTGGCGAACACGTCGCCGGTGTGCTGGGGCGAGGCGGTCAGGTCGTCCAGGTACGCCTTCTTGCCGGTGGTCAGGTACAGCTCGACGGCGGCCCAGTAGAACTCGTCGGTGACGTTGTTGTCCTCGTACGCCCCACCGCCGATGCCGTCGGCCGGGTCGGCGTAGACCGCCGGGTGGGCCTTGGCGGCGGCGTACGCGCTCGACGCGGCGGTGCCGCAGCGGGCGGCGAACGCCGCGTCGTACGGGGCGAACAGGCGCTGGCACTGCGCGGCGACGGCGGCCAGGTTGAGGGTGGCGGCGGTCGACGGCGGGTGCAGCTCACGCGGCTGCGCGTCGTCCTGCGGGGCGAGCGGCAGGCCGGTCCACGCCTTGTCGTGGATCTTGTGGTGGACCATTCCGGCCAGCGGCTTGCCGGCCGGCACCTGCATCCGGAGCAGGAACTCGATCTCCCAGCGGGCCTCGTCGAGGATGTCCGGCACCGCGTTGCCCCGCTCGGGCACCCGCAGCGTCGAGTCACCCAGCGCGGCGCCACCGGCGGCGGTCTCCGCGGTCTTGGTCCGCTCGAAGGCGCTCAGCAGCTGGTAGGCGGCGATACCGCCGTTGACCACGTACTTGCCGTGGTCGCCCGCGTCGTACCAGCCACCGCGCACGTCCAGCGAGTAGTCGCAGACGCCGGGCTGGCAGGGCACCTGCGTGTCGCCCTGGTTGGGGGCCACGCCGAGGTGGCCGGCCGGGCGGGCGTACTCCTCGCCGATCAGGTCACCGTCGATCTCGATGCCGCTGCGCTGGGCGTAGAAGAACTGCATCGCGTCGGCCCGCAGCCGGTCGTAGAGGTCGCCGGAGATGTCGAACGGGTGGCTGGTCTCACCGTCGGCGACCAGCGTGTAGCCGGTGCCGGGCGTACGGAAGGACGAGAAGTCGACGGTCTGCACGTTCTGCCCGGAGGCGGCGTCGACCCCGCGCGGGGTGCTCTGGCCGCTGGCGACGACCGTGCCGGCGGCCGACTTGAGCTGCCAGGGCAGCGCCTCGGTCGACTCGGTCACCACGGTGGCGTTCTTCGGGCCGCCGGGCAGGTAGCCGACCTGGTTGACCCGGACCCGGGGGCCGGTGTCCGGCACGTACGGCGGGGCGGCCTCGCCACCGCGCAACGAGACGTTGTCCAGGCAGATCCGCTGCTCGGCGGCGGCCCCACCGACCTGGAAGATGAGCTGGGCGTTGGGGTTGTCGTCCGGGACGGTGAACGTCTGCTCGACCCGCTTGCTCGTCGGGGCGGCCACCGCCGGCACGCTCGCGTACGAGGTGTAGGGGGCGCTGCCGAGCTGGAGCACGGCGTTGACGCTCAGCCCGGGGGTGGCCGAGATGTCGAAGCTGAGCTTGTACTCCGCACCGGCGTTGAGCCGGACCCCGTCGTGGCCGATGCCGGCGTCCCACGGGTTGGCCAGCCCGGCGGGGACGGTGACGCAGAGCCGGCCGTCGACGACGTCGAGCGGGCCGGTGCCATAGGAGAACCAGGGCGCGACGCCCTCGCTGAAGTCGCCGTTGCTGATCTGCTCGGGCGCGTCCGGCGGGACCTCGGCGTGGGCCACGCCGGTGCCGGCGCCGGTGAGGATCAGGGTCGTCGCTGCCAGTACCGCGAGATGCCGCCGACGTCGTCGGGTCAGGATCACGGGATTCCTTTCCGGGCGGAAGGGGTGGTGGTGGGGTGTGCCGTCGATGCCTGTCGCTGGGAGCGCTCCCAGCTATCAGCCAGATGTTTCCAGCGCGTCTCCTCCCTGTCAATCGATTCGACTGGATGACCTTCGGGCTGGTCGCAGCCGCCCGGACCGACGCCTGCGGCAGTGAGATTCGCCGCGCCACGCGCAGTCGTCCTGATCTCCTAGAGACAACAACGCCCTCCGCCTGGCAGGCTGCCACCCATGACCCTGAAGCTTCGTTCCGTCGGGACGAGCGACCGTGGGCTGATCCGCAGCGGAAACCAGGACGCCCTGCACTCCGGTGCCTGGCTCGTCGCCGTCGCCGACGGCATGGGCGGGATGGCGGCCGGCGACCTGGCCAGCCGGATCGCCATCGACGCGGTCGCCCCACTGGACGTGGAGACCCCCGAGGACGCCCTGGTGGCAGCGTTGCAGACCGGCATCGAGCTGGCCACCACGCGGATCCAGCAGGCCGTCCGGGAGGACCCCGAGCGGCAGGGCATGGGCACCACACTGACCGCCCTGCTGTTCTCCCGTACCGGTAGCTGCCTGGCGCTGGCCCACGTCGGCGACTCCCGGGCCTACCTGTTCCGCGAGGGCACCCTCAAACAGGTCACCCGGGACGACACCTTCGTCCAGATGCTCGTCGACCAGGGGGTGATCAGCCCCGAGGAGGCGTCCAGCCACCCCCGGCGGGCCGTGGTCACCCAGGCGTTGCAGGGCGAGCAGGTCTCCCCGTCGTACGCCACGATGGTGCCCCGGGCCGGCGACCGCTGGCTGCTGTGCAGCGACGGCCTGTCCAACGTCGTCCGCCCGGACACCCTCACCGAGGTGCTGCGGGAGACCCCGGACCGGGAGGACTGCGCCCGCCGCCTGATCGACCTCGCCCTGCGGGCCGGTGGCCCGGACAACATTACCGTGCTGATCGCCGACGTCGTCGACGAGTGACCGCCACCGGCGGTGCGTCGGCTCAGCGACGGCGGTGCGTGGTGTGCCGGGTCGGCGCGGCCGTGACCGGGTCCTCCGGCCAGGGATGGCGCGGATAGCGCCCGCGCAGCTCCCCGCGCACCTGCGGATAGCCGGTACGCCAGAACGACGCCAGGTCGGCGGTGACCGCGACGGGCCGGCCGGCGGGGGAGAGCAGGTGCAGCAGCAGCGGCACCCGGCCGTCGGCCAGCCGGGGCGTCTGCTGCCAGCCGAACGTCTCCTGGAGCTTCACCGCCAGCACCGGCGCGGCCGGATCGGTGTAGTCGACCCGGACCCGGGAGCCGCTGGGCACCTCGACGCGTTCCGGGGCCAGCTCGTCCAGCCGGCCCGCCTGCGGCCAGGGCAGCAGCCGGCGCAGCGCCCCGACCACATCGATCCGGGCCAGGTCGGCCCGGCGGCGGGCGGCGGCCAGCTCCGGCCCGAGCCACCGGTCGGCGGCGGCGAGCAGCGCGTCGTCGGAGACCTCGGGCCACGGTCCGCCCAGCGCCTGCCGGCAGAACGCCAGCCGCTGGCGCAGCGACCGGGCCGCCGGGGCCCAGGTCAACAGGTCCAGGCCCGCCTGGCGGAGCCCGTCGGCCAGGGCGGCGGCCAGCAGCTCCGGCGTCGGTCGGGCCAGCGGCCGGCTGACCAGCTCGATCGCGCCGAGCCGGGTCACCTGGCGGGCCAGCACGTCGCCGTCGACCCAACCGACCTCGCTGACCTCGGTCAGCAACGCGCCGCCGACCTCCCTGGCGGTCGCCTCGTCGAGCGGGGCGGCCAGCCGGACCCGGGCGGTCGGCGCGCCCGGCGAGCGGTCGGCCACCGCGACGGCCAGCCAGCCCGTCCCGGTCAACGCCGACCCGGCGGCCAGCTCCGCCCCCGTCCCGCCCGCCATCAGGTACGACGTCCCACCGGCCCGGCGCAGCCGGGCCAGCCGCTCCGGATGGGCCAGCCCCACCAGCAGCCCCGCCGCCAGATCGTCGGGTAGCCACGGCCCGGCGGCCCGTCCCCGGCCGCTCCGTCCCTGGGCGGCCGGCCGGTCACCGGGCCGGTCCCGGTCGGCGGCGCGGGCGGGACCGTCCGGGGTGCCGGCCCGGTCGGGGTCGCCGGCGGGCAGCGCGGCCCGCAGCCGCCGGACCTCGGCCCGCCACCGGGCGGTGGCACCGGGGTCGGTGTCGTCGCGCAGCCGCCGCCACGCGGCGGTGAGATCGTCGTGCCGACCGGCCAGACCGTCCTCGGCGAGCAGGGCGACCAGCTCGGCGGCCCGGTCCCGGCCGATCCGGTCGGCACCGTCGAGCAGCGCCCGGCCCAGCCGGGGGTGGGTGCCGGTGGCGGCGATGGCCCGCCCCCGGGCGGTCACCCGACCGTCGGCGTCGACCGCGCCGAGGGCGGTCAACGTCTCCCGGGCCACGGCCAGCGCGGCGGGCGGCGGCGGGTCGGGCAGTGCCAGTCCGGCTCCGTCGGGGCTGCCCCAGGCGGCCAGGTCCAGCGCGAAACCGGTCAGGTCGGCGGTGGTGATCTCCGGCTCGGGCTGCGCGGCGAGCCGGCCGTGGGTCCCCTCCGACCAGCAGCGGTAGACCACCCCGGGGGCCTGCCGGCCGGCCCGGCCGGCCCGTTGCGTCGCGGCGGCCCGGGACACCGGCACGGTGACCAGCGCGCCCAGCCCCCGGGCCAGGTCGGTGCGGGCCACCCGGGCCAGGCCGGCGTCGACCACCACCCGGACCCCGGGCACGGTCAGGCTGCTCTCCGCCACCGAGGTGGCGAGCACCACCCGACGCCGGTCGGCGGGGCGCAGCGCGGCGTCCTGCGCGGCGGCGGGCAGCCGCCCGTGCAGCGGCAGGACGGCCACCCGGTCGGCCAGGTCGGCCAGCCGGCGGGTCACCGCCCCGATCTCGCCCGCCCCGGGCAGGAAGACCAGCACGTCGCCGTCCTGCTCGTGCAGGGCCCGCCGGACGGTCGCGGCGACGTGGTCGAGCAGCAGCGGATCGACCCGTCCCGCGCCCGGCGGCGCGACCGGGCGCGGCGGCGGCGTGAAGACCCGGGTGACCGGGTGCAGGGCCGCCTCGGCGCGGACCACCGGGGCCGGCGCGTCACCGCCGAGCAACGCGGCGAACCGGTCCGCCTCCGGGGTCGCCGACATCGCCACCAGCCACAGCTCGGGCCGCAGCGCCGCCCGGGCCTCCACGGTGAAGGCCAGCGCGAGATCGGCGTCGAGCTGCCGCTCGTGCACCTCGTCGAGCAGCACCGCGTCGACGCCGGGCAGGTCCGGGTCGCGCAGCAGCCGGCGGACCAGCAGGCCGGTGGTGACCACCTCGACCCGGGTGTCCGGGCCGACCCGGCGGTCACCGCGTACGGCGTAGCCGACCCGGTGGCCGACCCGCTCGCCGAGCAGGTCGGCCATCCGCCGGGCCGCCGCCCGGGCGGCCACCCGGCGGGGTTGGGCGACCAGCACCCGCCCGGCCACCCCGTCGGCCACGGCGAGCGGGGCCAGGGTGGTCTTGCCGGTGCCGGGCGGGGCGACCAGGACCGCGCCGCCGGCGTCGGTCAGCGCTCGCAGCAGGGGTGCCAGCGCCGGCCGGACCGGCAGGTCGAGGGGTACGTCGGAGAGCACGGCTGCCACTGTGGCACGCCCGGGGTCAGCCCCGGCGTACCGCCTCCATGCCGGTGACGAAGGCTGTCCAGGCGTGGGCGGAGAAGACCAGCGCGGGCCCGCACCGGTCCTTGCTGTCGCGCACCGCGATCCGGTCGTCGGTGGTGGCGATCTCCACACAGTTGCCGTTGCCGCTGCTGCGGCTGCTGGTCCGCCAGTCCATCATGGACAGAGGCAGCGCCTGCATTCCCGTACCTTCCGTTCCCCCCGGGCGTGCCGCAATGCGATCACGCAAAGTGACGAGCAGCCTCCTCCAGGCGGGCGAGAGACGCCGCCGGATCCAGTGCCATCCGGCACAGCTCCTCGTGCACAAGGGTATACCCGCGCACGTGTCCCGCTTCCTCCAGCGCCAGACCCAGCGTGAGATTGTCCAGGTAAACCACGGAATTGTCGGCCGCGTCGGCAAACGTGATGATCACGTACGGAGTGCTCATCGCGGGGTGCCCACCGGACGCGAACGGAAGTACGTGACATGTCACGTTCGGTGATCGGGCGACCGTGGCCATGTGGGTCAACTGCTCCGCCATCACGGCCGGCCCGCCCACCGGACGCAGCAGCACCGCCTCGTTGAGCACCACCGACAGCTCGACCGGGGGAGAGTCCCGGTGCAGCACCTCCTGCCGGCGCAGCCGGGCGGCCACCTTGCGTTCCAGTCCCTCCTCGCCGGCCGTACGACGGAACATCTCCCGGGCGTACGCCTCGGTCTGCAGCAGCCCGGGGACGGACTCCGCCTCGTACGTGCGCAGGCTCTCCGCCTCGGCCTCCAGCCCGACGTAGAACTCGAACCACTCGGGCAGCACGTCGCTGTAGTTCTGCCACCAGCCGCGCTGCTGGGCGCCCCGGGCGATCTCGATGAGCGCCTCGGCATCGACCCCGGTCACCTCGTAGAGGGCCAGGGCGGCGCGCACGTCCCGGGGTTTGATGCCGATCTGGGCGTTCTCGATCCGGGACAGGTTGCTCTTGGACATGTCGAGTTGGCGTGCGGCGACGTCCAGTGTCATGCCCGCGCGTTCCCGCAGTTGGCGGAGTTCACGGGCGATGCGGCGGCGGCGAACAGTGGGGCTGACGGTCACCCTCCGAGTCTGTCACGACAAGATCCGCAGGTCGCATGAGCACGGAGTGCAACCATCGAATCCGGGAGTTGCAAAGCTGGAGCTCTGGGGGCATCCTGTCACCCGGCGTGGATCACCTGTGGACAATGCGTGGGAGGCTCGTTTGCTGGTCGCCGACGAGTTCTTTCTGATTGCGCACAACGACAGCCGCGGCAAGGCCAAACTGCACCCGAGCGCCACCGGGCTCGGCCTGGCCGCCGGGTTGCTGGCCGAGCTGATCCTGTTCGGACAGATCACCGTCTCCGGTGGACTGGTCACCGTGATCGACCGGCGTCCCCCGGCCGACGCGCTGGCCCACACCGTGCTCGACCAACTGATCGGTGAGTCGCAGCACCAGGCGGTGCGCACCTGGCTCGCCTTCCTGGCCCAGTCGTCCACCACCTCGGTGGGGGAGCGGTTGGCCCGGGCCGGGGTGCTGCGCCGGCAGGAGAACCGCCGCCTGCTGCGCACCACCGTCAGCTACCTGCCGATCGACCTCAACGCCGCCGCCTGGCCGGCGACCCGGCTGCGGGCCCTGGTGGAGCGGCCCGAACAGCCGCTGGTGTCGGACACGACGCTGCTCGGCCTGGTGGCCGCCGCCGGGCTGACCCGCGAGGTGCTGTGGAGCGCCGGCCCCCGCGCCCACCACCGACTGTCCACCCTCGTCGGTTCACTGCCGCCTCCCCTGAAGGAACTCGTCGTGCACACCGAGGCCGCGGTCGGCGCGGCGGTGCTGCGCGGCATCCCCTGATCTCACCGCGCCACCCCCTTCCCCCTCATCTCCCCTCTTCCGGAGCAGCCCCATGCCCCCGCATCCGACAGTCGACCGCCCCAGCAACGTCAGCGACGCCCTGGCCCGTGGCCGCCTCGGCGTGCCGTCGGTCATCTTCTTCGTCCTCTCCGCCGCCGCGCCGCTGACCGTGGTGGCCGGCGTGGTCACCACCGGCTACGCGGTCACCGGCATCACCGGCATGCCGCTGGCGTTCCTCGCCGTGGGCGCCGTCCTGGCGCTCTTCTCCGTCGGCTACGTGGCGATGGCCCGCCGGGTCGAGAACGCCGGCGCGTTCTACGCCTACGTCGCCCGGGGCATCGGCCGCCCGGCCGGCGTCGGCGCGGCCTGGGTCGCGCTCATCGCCTACAACGCACTCCAGGTCGGTCTCTACGGCGCGATCGGCGCCGCCGCCGCCCCGGTGCTCGGCACCCTGTTCGGCGTCGAACCGCACTGGGCCGTGGTGGCCCTGGTCGCCTGGGCCCTGGTCGCGTTCCTCGGCCTGCTGCGGGTGGACGTCAACGGCCTGGTCCTGGCGGTGCTGCTGATCGCCGAGATCGTGGTGATCGTCGTGTTCGACCTGGGTCAGCTCAGCCACCCGGCGGGCGGCTCGACCAGCTTCGCCGCCCTCGCCCCGGCCAACCTCCTGGTGCCGGGGGCGGGCGCACTGCTGGTGCTCGCCATGACCGGGTTCGTCGGGTTCGAGTCCTCGGTGGTGTTCAGCGAGGAGAGCAAGGACCCGCGGCGGACGGTCCCGCTGGCCACCTACCTCTCGGTGGCGATCATCGCCGGGCTCTACGCGCTCTCCTCCTGGTCGATGACCGTGGCCGTCGGCCCGGAGAACATCTCCGCCGCCGCCGGTGAGCAGAGCATCGAACTGATCTTCAACCTGGCCGCCGCGCACCTCGGCGACACCGCGGTCACCATCGGCCAGGCGCTGTTCATGACCTCGGTGCTGGCCGCGATGATCTCGTTCCACAACACCACCGCCCGGTACGCCTTCGCGCTGGGCCGGGAACGGGTGCTGCCGGCCGTCTTCGGGCAGACCTCGCCGCGCACCGGCGCACCCCGGATGGCCTCGCTGGCGCAGAGCCTGCTCGGCCTGCTGGTGATCGTGCTGTACGCGGTCAACGGCTGGGACCCGGTGGTGCAGCTGTTCTACTACGCCGGCACCGGCGGCGGCTTCGGCGTGCTGCTGCTGATCGCCACCACCAGCGTCGCCGTGATCGTCTACTTCGCCCGCTCCGACACCTCGGAGTCGCTGTGGAAGCGGGCGATCGCCCCGGCCCTGGCCACCGTCGCGCTGGCCGCCGTGGTGGCGGTGGCGGTGGCGAACTTCGCCACCCTGCTCGGTGTCGCGCCGGATTCGCCGCTGCGCTGGATCATCCCGGGGGTCTACCCGGTGGCCGCGCTGATCGGCCTGCTGTGGGGTCTGGTGCTGCGCGCCAACCGACCCGACGTCTACGCCCGGATCGGGCGGGGCGCGGAGAGCGCGGCCACCTCGCTGTTCGGTCCCCCGGTGGAGCAGCCGGTGCCGGTGGAGTCCCGGCGGTGACCGCGCCGACCATCGGACGGCTCGCCGCCGCCGACACCCGGTGGGTCGCCGAGCGGATCGCCGAGGCGTTCCTGGTGCTCCCGGCGACCCGGTGGCTGGTGCCCGACGAGGCCAAGCGGGAGGCCGTCTTCGCCGACAACTTCGAGATCCTGGTCGACCACGCGATGCGGCACGGGCTGGTCTTCGGCACGGCCGACCGGGACGCGGTGGCGGTCTGGTTCCCGCAGGTCGGTGACGAATCGCCGGCCCCGGTGGACTACGACGACCGGCTGGCCGCCGCCTGCGGGGAGTGGACCCCCCGGTTCCAGCACCTCGACGAGCTGTTCGCCGCCAACCATCCGCACCCCGACCACCACCACCTGGCGCTGCTCGCCGTCCGGCCGAGGCGGCAGGGACAGGGGTTGGGCACCGCGCTGCTGCGGCACCACCACGCCTGGCTGGACGCCCACGGGGTGCCCGGTTACCTGGAGGCCAGCAGCGAGGCGGGACGGGACCTCTACGCCCGGCACGGCTACCGGCTGCGGGAGGTCTTCCGGCTGCCCGACGGCACGCCGTTCTACCCGATGTGGCGGGACCCGGCGGCCGGCTGACCGGCATCCCGGCAACGTCGGCGTCGCGTACCAGCGGGAACGCCGACCGACGCGGCACCGGCCCCGACGCGAGTGCGTCGGGGCCGGTACGGCGTCCGGAGTCGGGAAGGCCCGGCCGGCGAACCGCCGGCCGGGCCCCGTGGTCGTGACCGTCACCGGCGACCGGTGACCGCCTCCACCCCCTCAGTAGGTGCCGTCGAGCTGACCGCGCAGCTTGGTCAGGGCCCGGGCGAGCAGCCGGGACACGTGCATCTGCGAGACGCCGATCTGGTCGGCGATCTGCGACTGGGTCAGGTTGCCGTAGAAGCGCAGGGTGAGGATCTTCTGCTCGCGCTCGTCGAGGGTGGCCAGCGCCGGGCCGAGGGCGACCCGCAGCTCGGCCAGCTCGAACTCGTTGTCCTCCCCGCCGAGCATGTCGCCCAGCTCGGTGGCGCGGTCGCCGTCGCCGGTCGGGGTGGACAGCGACACCGCGTTGTACGCGCGGGCACCCTCCAGGCCCTCCAGGACCTCTTCCTCGGTGAGCTTCAGGTGGGCGGCGATGTCGGCGACCGTCGGCGAGCGGCCGAGGGTCTGCAACAGCGAGCTGTTGGCGTCGGAGATGGCCAGCCGCAGCTCCTGGAGCCGCCGGGGGACCCGGATGTCCCAGGTGCGGTCGCGGAAGTGCCGCTTCAGCTCGCCGATGATGGTCGGGATGGCGTAGCCGGCGAAGTCGACGCCGCGCGACGGATCGAACTTGTCGATCGCCTTGATCAGGCCGACGGCGGCGGTCTGGGCCAGGTCGTCGGTGGGCTCGCCCCGGCCGCTGTAGCGGTGGGCCAGGTGGTTGGCCAACGGGAGCCAGGCCTCGATCGCCCGGTCGCGCAGCGCGGCCCGGGACGGGTGGCCGGCGGGCAGCGCGGCCATCGCGTTCAGCAGGTCGGCGGCGCTGTCGGTGAGTGCGCGCGGGTCCAGCTTCTCGGTGGTGGACGGTGTCGCCGCCGGCTTGCTCATGGTGGGCGCGGTCATTGGTGGTCCTCCCTGCACCTCGTCCGCGGTCAAAAAGACGTGACGCTTCGGTTTAGCTTCAGATGGGCCGTTCGGAAGCCACCATAGCCTGATCGGTGAGCGGAAATCTAGCCGAAAGGCTGATGTACTTAAGTGATTTTAAGTCACAAAGCCGCACTATCGGACACGGTTCGCGTCGATTGTGATCACAGGCACCGGTCGAACCGGCGGGCGACCCGGAACCCGACACCACGGCGGAGGTGTCGGCTATCCGTCCTTGTCCCGCCGACAGGACCGCCCGTAGCGTCGCGGGAGACCATCCCCGTACGGAGGACCACGTGCTCGACCCCGCGGACCCGCAGCTCGTCGTCGACAGCCGTACGCTGCACTTCAGCTGGTTGCCGGCCGACCCGGACGCGGTCGTCGCCCTGGTCCCGCCCGGCCTGTGCCCCCGCCCCGACCGGCAGGTCTTCATGAACCAGTACGTCGTCGAGGACGCCGGTCAGACCTCCGGCCTCGGCGCGTACTCGCTGACCTACATCGGGGTGGCCCTCGTCGGGGTCGACGCGCCCGACGGGGCGACCCCCGGGGGCTGGTGGACCCACTACGTCACCTCCAGCCCCCGGGTCCGGGACTACGCCGCCGCCCGGGGAGCCCCGGCCGTGCTGGGACACACCACCCTGCGGGTACGGGGTGACGTGCTGGTCGCCGAGACCGAGGTCGGCGGCGTCCCGCTGATCCGGACCCGGGCCCGGATCGGCCACACCGGTCACCAGCTGCGCGCCGGCCACCACCGGTACTTCACCCGGTGCGACGGCGAGCTGTTCAGCGGGGTCTACCCCTACGTCTCCGAACCGGTCAGCCCGTTCGAGATCGAGTCGGTGGAGTTCCTCGACCCCCGGCACCCGAGCTACGCGCTGCGCCCGGAGAACCCCCTGCTCATCACCAGCGGCTGCTACGCCCCGCGTACCTCGTTCGCCCACCCGGGCGGGCTGACCCGCCACCCCACCCCGCCCGCACCGGCCGCCGACCGGCGGGACCTACCAGGTGCCCTTGCGGCGGGCGCGCAGCGGCCTGCCGTCGGGGTCGTAGACCAGCCGGTACGCCGGTAACGCCCAGAGCCGGGTGTACCAGGGCAGCCGCTCAGGCCGGTGCGGGCGCAGCCGGCCCGGCGGCCGGGGGCCCGAGCGGCCCGAGTCGTGCCACCGCTGCAGAGCGTCCGCCGTGGCGGTGATCGCCGCGACGGCGCTGGCCGGGTCCAGCAGGTCGGCGTCGTCGGCACCGCCCGGGTCGCGGTCCAGGTGCTCGCGCCACAACCGCAGCCGCAGGTCCCGGGCGAACACCCGGGCCCCGTCGCCCCGACCCGCCGGGTCGAGGGGGGACCGCTCGTCGCGGGTCTCGTCGAGCACCGCGCAGGACAGCTCGCTGTCGTGCGTCCAGGAACGCCTGTTGAAGTTGTCGCTGCCCACGCTCGCCCACACGTCGTCGACCACGCAGATCTTCGCGTGCACGTAGACCGGGTCGCCCGCCCGGTTCTCCACGTCGAAGACGTGCACCCGGTCCGGCGCGGCCCGTTCACACAGCGACAGCGCCTGCTCCCGGCCCACCGTGTTGGGCGGCAGCGCCAACGCGCCGTCCACGTCCGGATAGCGGGGGACCACCGCGACCAGGTGCAGGTCGGGGTTGTCCCGCAGCGCCTCGGCGAACAGCTCGGCCACCTCGGTCGACCACAGGTACTGGTCCTCCAGGTAGATCAGCCGGCGGGCCCGGCGTACCGCCTTGGTGTAGCCCCGGGCCACCGTCCGCTCGCCGTCCGGGGCGAACGCGTAGCGGGGGCGCACCGCCGGGTAGGTGCGCAGCACCTGGATGTGGTGCGGGCCGCAGGGCGGCGGATCGGCCGACGGGTCGGGCAGCGGATCGGGGCTCAGGTCGGAGCCGCGCAGCCGGTCCCGCAGGTAGGCCAGCGGGTTCTCCGAGTCCAACGGCATCGGATCGGTCCACCGCTCGCGGAACGTGGTGTCCAGCGCGGCGACCACCGGACCCCGGACGGCCAGTTGCACGTCGTGCCACGGCGGGTGCGGGCCGTACCGTGGTGACATCGCGAGTGCCTGCGGGTCGCCGTGGTGGTCGGCGTCGTCGCGGCGGCTGTGGCACAGGTCGATCCCGCCGGCGAAGGCGACGTCCCGCTCCGGGGCGTCGCGGTGGCGCAGCACCACCAGCTTCTGGTGATGGGACCCGCCCCGCCGGACGCGCTGGTCGAGCAGCACTTCACCACCGGCGGCGTTGACCGTCTCGCTCAGGTCGCGGTTCTCCGCCTCGCTGTAGGACAACGCGTCGAGGTGGGAGCGCCAGAGCAGCCCCTTGACCAGCACGCCCCGCTGGGCGGCCCGGGCGAAGAGCTGGGCCACCGTCGGGCCGTCCGGGCGCATCCGCTCGTCCGGGTCGCCCCGCCAGTCGGTGAAGAAGAGCTGGTCGCCCGCGCACAGCGCCTCGACCTCGGTGACCAGGCGGTCGAAGTACGCCGAGCCGTGAATCAACGGCTCGGCGAGGTTTCCGGACGTCCAGACGGGTATCCCGGAGACCGGGTTGGCGCGTTCCTCAGCGGTCAGGAACCAGTCCTCGATCGCCACGTTCCAGCCTCCCGAGGTCGACGACGTCCTCACGGTAGGACCCCCACCGTCGGTACGCACGCCGGGTCTCCCGGACCCCGCCCGGACGGTGGCCTACCGCACCCCGCGAAGCCGTGAACGCCGAGGAGGCCAGGCCATGCCCGCCGAGACGACGAACCCCGCGACCGAGGACCGTACGGATGCGGTCGAGAGCGAACGCGGCGCGATCCTGGCGGTGCTGCTGATGGTGATCCTCGGGGTGGCCGGGATCTTCGCGGTCTCCTGACCGACGCGGTGCCGCCCCGGGCGTCCCGGGATGACACCGGGACGCCCGTCGGAGGTCGGTCTCAGGGGCGGTCGCCCTGGCCGCCGGTGTGCGGCAGCCGCTGGGCGGGAACCACGCCCAGCTTGCCGGCCTGGAAGTCCTCGAAGGCCTGCATCAGCTCGGCGCGGGTGTTCATCACGAACGGCCCGTAGTGCGCCACCGGCTCCCGGATGGGCTTTCCGCCCATGATGTAGAGGTCCAGAGCCGGGGTGTTGCCGTCCTGTTTGCCGGCGGCGGTCACCCGCAGCGCGTCGCCCGGACCGTGCACGGCCAACTGGCCGCCCTGGAACGGCCGCCGGTCGGTGCCGACCGTGCCGCGACCGGAGAGCGCGTAGACCAGCGCGTTGAAGTCGGCCCGCCAGGGCAGGTCCAGCTCCGCGCCGGGCTCCAGCGTGACGTGCGCGATGGTGATCGGGGTGTGGGTCGACCCCGGCCCCCGGTGCCCGGCGATCTCACCGGCGATGATCCGGATCAGCGCGCCACCGTCCGGCGTGGTCAGCAGCGCCGACTCCCGACCACGGATGTCCTGGTAGCGCGGCGGCATCATCTTGGCCACCCGGGGCAGGTTGACCCAGAGCTGGAGGCCGTGGAAGAGGCCGCCGCTGGCGACCAGGTGCTCCGGCGGGGCCTCGATGTGCAACAGGCCACTGCCGGCTGTCATCCACTGGGTGTCGCCGTCGGTGATGGTGCCGCCGCCGCCCTGCGAGTCCTGGTGGTCCATGATCCCGTCGATCATGTAGGTGACCGTCTCGAAGCCCCGGTGCGGGTGCCACGGGGTGCCCTTCGGCTCGCCCGGCGCGTAGTCCACCTCGCCCATCTGGTCGAGGTGGATGAACGGGTCGAGATCCGACATCGGCACCCCGGCGAAGGCGCGGCGGACCGGGAAGCCCTCACCCTCGTAGCCGCTGGGGGCGGTGGTCAGCCGGCGGACCGGCCGGTAGCTGGTGGTCTCGTCGAGCCGGGGCAGACGGGGCAGGACGAGGACGTCGTCGACGGTGATCGCGGGCATCACGGGCTCCTCAGGTGTCGCGGTGGGTGGACGACGCGTCCCGGTCGGCGCGCAGCCGCCGGCCGAGCCGGTCGAAGACCCGGGTCAGGGTGGCGACCTCGGCGTCGTCGAGGTCGTCCATCAGGTGCCGCCGGACCGAGGCGAGGTGCCCCGGCGCGGCCTCACGCAGGGCCAGCAGCCCGGCGGCGGTGAGCACCGCCTCGCTGCCCCGACGGTCCCCGGGGCAGGACTGCCGGGCGACCAGACCCCGCCGCTGCATGGTGGAGATCTGGTAGGTGAGCCGGCTGGGCGAGAAGACCAGCCGGGCGGCCAGCTCGCCCATCCGCAGCCGCTGGCCCGGTGCCTCGGAGAGCAGGACCAGCACGTGGTAGTCGGCGAAGCTCAGCTCACCGTCGGCGCGCAGATCGTCCTCCAGCTGGGTGAACAGCCGCTGGCTGGCCTCGATGTAGGCACGCCAGCAGGCCATCCGCTCGCTGTCCAGGCTCTCCGTCATGCCCCGAACAGTAGCACTCTTTCAAATTTAAACAAGCTCTCCCGTGTCCGTGTGAGCAGCGGAACAACCGTCCTTGCCGGGAGGAACTTCGGGATTTGAAAGGAAATGGTGGCCGGTGAGCTGCCAGACTGCCCCGGTGGAACCTGTGCAGATCACCGCACCCGGCCTGGTGCTGCGCCCCTGGCGGGCGGCGGACGCGCCGGCCGTGCTGGCCGCCCTGGTCGACCCCGACATCGTCCGGTGGAACGGGCAGGGGGTGACCGACCTGGCGCAGGCCGCCGCGTGGATCACCCGGCGGGCCGACCGGAGCGACGGCAGCCACGTCTCCGTCGCGGTGACCGACGCCACCGACGGGACACTGCTCGGCGCGGTCTCCGTGCACCAGATCCGGAACGGCAACGCCGCCGTCGGCTACTGGACCGCGGGGCCCGCGCGGGGACGCGGGGTCGCCGCCGGCGCGCTACGGGCGCTCACCGGCTGGGCCTTCACCCACCTCGACCTGCACCGGATCGAGCTGTGCCACGCGGTCGACAACCCCGCCTCCTGCCGGGTCGCCACCCGCGCCGGCTACCGCTGGGAGGGGACGCTGCGCGAGTCGTACCGCTACGGCGACGGCCACCGTCACGACGAACACCTGCACGCCCGCCTCGCCACCGACGACTGACCCGCTCCGCTCCCCCTCACCCGCCACTCCCACCCCGCCCCGGCCCCGCCCGGGCCTCGCCCCGGTGATCAAGAGCTTTGCGTCACCCTCCAGCCCGATTCCCGCCCCAAACCTCTTGATCACCACCCCTCGGCGCGGTCTCCCGGCGGAGCGTTCGGTGATCAAGAGCTTTGCGTCACCGCTGAGCCCGATTCCCGCCCCAAACCTCTTGATCACCGCCCCCTTCGGTGTCGTTCCCCCGGTGGAGTGTCCGGTGATCAAGAGGTTTGCGTCATTGGTCAGCCCGATTCCTGACGCGAACCTCTTGATCACCGGGGAGGCGGCTGGGGCGCTGGAGCGCTGGGGAGGGGGTTCGGGGGAGGGGGAAACGGGTTGGGGCGGTGGGAGAGGGGTGGGTCGGGTTCGGGGCTGGTTAGGGTCGACGGGTGGACGACCTCGACGTGCTCGACTGGCGGGAACGCACCGCCGCGCTCTACCTGTCCGACACCGACCTGACCGGCTTCCGGGCCGCCCGGGACGAGTTGTTCCGCAGTCACCCGGCCAGCCCGCTGCCGGCCGCCGACCGGGCCGGCTTCCCCGGGCTCGGCTGGTTCCCACCGGACCCGGCGGCGGTGGTCGAGGCCCCGCTGCGACCCGCCCACGGCACCGAGACCATCGACACCGGGGGCCCCGACGGGGTGGTCCGCTACCGGCGGCTGGCGGTCGCCGAGACCCCGTGGGGGCCGCTTACCCTGTGGTGGATCGAGGCGTACGGCGGAGGGCTGTTCGTGCCGGTCCGCGACGGCACCAGCGGCCGGGAGACGTACGGCGGCGGTCGGTACCTCACCGACACGGTCAAGGGGACCTTCGGGCGGGGACTCACCGTGCTCCCCGGTCACCGGGTACGCCTCGACGCAAACTACCTCTACAACCCCAGTTGCGCGTACGACGACACCTGGGCCTGCCCGCTGGCACCCCCGGAGAACCGGCTCGCCACGCCGATCAGGGCGGGCGAACTGGCGTACCACCGCTGAGACCGGCCGGACGACGCACGCCGCCCCGACGCACGTGGGGTGCGTCGGGGCGGTGGGTACGCCGGGTGGGTCAGCGGGCGGTGGCCCCGGTCGGGGTCAGGTGCATCCGGCCGAGCATCTGCCGCGCCTGGTCGGCCAGGGCGGCGTCGACGGTCACCGCGTACTGGCCGGCGCGTAGCGAACTGGCCGAGGTGAAGTCGCGCTGGCCGCCGGACATGGCGTGCGCCACCGCGCCGAACACGGCACCCCAGATGGCACCGATCACCAGTCCGACCAGGATCACCGCGAGCCAGTTGCCGACCGTGAAGATGCCGAACAACAGGCCGATGAACAGCCCGAACCACGCGCCGGTACCGGCGCCCAGCAGGGCGGCACGTCCCGTGGTGAGCCGGCCGAGCACCGTCTCCACCAGGGTGAGGTTGGTCCCGACGATCGCGGTGTGCTCCACCGGGAACCGGTTGTCGGCCAGGTAGTCCACCACGCGCTGCGCGGACGGGTAGTCCGGGTACGCGCCGATCGTCACCGTGGGCGGGCCGGCCTGCGGGCCGTGTCCGTCCCCCGGCGGGGTCGCCGGCCGGCCGGCCGGACCGGACGGGAGGTTGTCGCCGCCCGGCATCCCGGGGCGCCAGGTGGCGGTCGGGTTCGCTGCTCTGGTCATGGCCTCCTCCTTCGTCAACGACCGGCGTTCCCGCCGACCCGCCGGGATAACGCCGGGCCGCCCGGCAATCCGGGCCGCGGGGACAACCCCGCCGGGCGAGGCATGCGGTACGAGGAGCCCGGGTAACCCGCCCCGTGGACAGCGGACGGATCAGCGAGCACGGGTTCCTCGCCGACGGGCGCAGCGCCGCGCTGGTGGACCGGCACGGCTCGGTCAACTGGTGGTGCCCGGCCCGGTTCGACAGCCCGTCGGTGTTCGGGCGGCTCCTCGACGACCGGGCCGGGCACTGGTCGATCGCCCCGGAGGGCGACGACGTCCGGGTGTCCCGCTCCTATCTGGACGACTCGCTGGTGCTGCGTACCGTCTTCCACACCGGCACCGGCTCGGTGGCGGTCACCGACGCGCTGGCGCTGGAACCCGGCGCACGCGGGCACGACATCGGCCTGCGTTCGCCCCGGGTGCTCGCCCGGCTCGTCGAGGGGCTCTCCGGCGAGGTGCCGGTACGCGTCGAGTTCGCTCCCCGGTTCGAGTACGGCCGGGTCACCGCGTACCTGACCCACGCCGACGGGGTGATCGACGCGCGGGCCGGCGCGTGCCGGCTCAGCCTGCGCTCCGACGTGCCGTTGGCCTGCCGGCACGGCGACGCCGTCGGCCGGGCGACCGTCCGGGCCGGGGACACCCTGCGGCTCACCCTCGGGTACGCCCCGACCTACGACGGCGGCGAACCGGCGCTGCCCGCCGCCGACCGGGTGGTGGCCGACGCGGTGGCCGGCTGGCGCTCCTGGGCCGACCTGCACGACTACCGGGGCCTGTACCGCGACCAGGTACGACTCAGCGCGATGGTGGTGCAGGGCATGACCTACCAGCCCAGCGGCGCGATCGTCGCGGCGGCCACCACCTCGCTGCCGGAACAGGTGGGCGGCGACCGCAACTACGACTACCGCTACGTCTGGGTCCGCGACTTCAGCCTCACCCTCCAGGCGCTGTGGCGGTCGGCCTGCCCCGACGAGGCCGACCGGCAGTTCTCCTGGGTGGCGCGGGCGATGGGCCGCATCGACGACGGCCGGGTGCCGATCATGTACGGCGTCGAGGGCGAGCGGGACCTCACCGAACACTCCCTCGACCACCTGCGCGGCTACGCCGACAGCCGCCCGGTGCTGGTCGGCAACGACGCCTGGACCCAGCGGCAGAACGACGTGCTCGGCGAGATCCTCGACGCCGCCTGGTTGATGCGGCACTACCTGGACCCGATGTCGCCCGACGTACGGCACCTGCTGCGCGCCCTGGCCGACCAGGCGGTCCGGGCCTGGCACCTGCCGGACTCCGGCATGTGGGAGTCCCGCGACGCCGAACGGCACTACCTGTCGTCGAAGGTGCAGTGCTGGACGGCACTGGACCGGGCGGTCCGCTTCGGTCACCGGCTCGGCGACCCGGCCGACGTCGGGCGGTGGACGCGGGCCCGCGACGAGGTCCGCGCGGCGGTGCTGCGGCGGGGGTGGAACGACCGGCTGGGCGCGTACACCGGGGCCTTCGACTCCGACCGGTTGGACGCCTCGGTGCTGCTCATGCCGCTGGTCGGCTTCCTGCCCGCCGCCGAGGCGAGGATGCGCTCCACCATCGACGTGGTGGAGCGGCGGCTGTCCCGCGACGGGCTGCTGCGCCGCTGGGACGGTGACCCGGCCGGTTTCGTCATCTGCTCGTTCTGGCTGGCCAGCTGCCTGGCCCTGGCCGGCGAGCAGGAGCGGGCCACCCGGCTGTTCGAGCAGCTCGCCGGCCGGGTCAACGACCTCGGCCTCTACGCCGAGCAGATCGACCAGGTCACCGGCGAACAGGTGGGCAACTTCCCGCAGGCCTTCTCGCACATCGGCCTGATCAACGCGGCCGGGTTGCTCACCGACATCGCCGAACGACGACGCGACCTCGCCACGGAGCGGCCGCATTTCGTGACGACCGGCACCGACGTCGTGGCGACGTCGACGTGAGCCGTGCCGACCGGCACGGACCGACGGAGGGGACACGCTGATGAGCGGACGACTGACCGGCCGCACCGCCCTGATCACCGGCTCGGACTCGGGCATCGGGCAGGCCACCGCGATCGAGTTCGGCCGGGAGGGTGCCGACGTGGTGGTGCACTACCTGCACGACCACGCCGGCGCGAACCACACCCGGGCCGAGATCGAGAAGGCCGGCCGGCGGGCGGTGGTTGTGCAGGGCGACATCAGCGTCGAGCACCAGGTCGAGGCGATGTTCGACGAGGCGTTGGCGGAGTTCGGCACGGTGGACGTGCTGATGAACGACGCCGGGGTGGACGCCTCCGGCATCGGCGTGGCCGACCTGGACACCGAAACCTGGGACCGGTGCATCCGTACCAACCTGTACGGAATGTTCTTCTGCTGTCGACGCTTCGTCCGGCACCGCCGGGAGCAGGGCGGCGGCGGGAAGATCATCAACATCACCTCGATCCACCAGGAGGTCGCCCGGGCCGGCGGGGCGGACTACGACGCCAGCAAGGGCGGCATGCTCGAACTGGCCAAGAGCCTCGCCCTGGAGGTCGCCCCGATGCGGATGAACGTCAACAACATCGGACCCGGGATGGTGCTCACCCCGTTCAACCAGGAGGCCATCGACGACCCGAAGTACCTGGAAGAGCAGGTGCAGAGCATCCCGTGGAAGCGGGCCGCCGAGCCGGTCGAGATCGCCCGGCTGGCCGTCTTCCTGGCCAGCGACGACGCCGACTACGTGACCGGGTCGACGTACTTCATGGACGGTGGCCTGATGCAGAATCAGGGTCAGGGCGCCTGAGCCGGCCGGCCGCGCCCGGCCCCCGCCCGGAAGGCCCGCCTGATGCGGCTGCTCATGATCGCCGACACCCACCTGCCCCGGCGCGCCCGGGAGCTGCCGGACGAGGTCTGGGCGGCGGTGGACGCCGCCGACGTGGTGCTGCACGCCGGGGACTGGGTCGAGGTGGAGCTGCTCGACCGGCTGGCCGACCGGGCCCGCCGGCTGGTCGGCGTGTACGGCAACAACGACGGCCCCGACCTGCGGGCCCGGCTGCCCGAGGTGGCCGAGGTGGAGCTGGCGGGCCTGCGGGTGGCGGTGGTGCACGAGACCGGGCCGAAGACCGGCCGGGAACAGCGCTGCGCGGCCCGGTTTCCCGACCGCGACCTGCTCGTCTTCGGCCACTCGCACATCCCGTGGGACAGTGTCGCGCCGGGCGGCCTGCGACTGCTCAACCCGGGCTCACCCACCGACCGGCGGGCCCAGCCGTACGCCACGTACCTGACCGCCGAGGTGGCGGCGGGACAGCTCGACCGGGTCGCGCTGCACCGCCTGCCACCCCGCTGAGGTCACCGGCCCCGGCCGGTCTCCTCCTGCAATTCGTCGATCCGCCGGGACGCCTCCGCCTTGGTCAGGTCGTCCGGCACCTCCTCGCCCGCCTCCCGGGCGAGGGTGTGCAGGTACGACTCCTGGGCGGCGGTCGGCGGTTCGTCCCCGGTCACCCACTCCTCCGGGTCCTTGATCGCCCCACGTGGGTCGGGCTGCTGGTCGTTGCGGTCGGTCATCACGTTCACCTCTCCTCGAACAGCCGTGCCAATACCCCGCCGGTCGCCCGCTCATGCCGGTCGCGGTGCCTACGATCAACAGGTGGACACGGATGTGATCGTGGTGGGTGCTGGCATCGCCGGGGTGGCGTGCGCCGGGGAGTTGGCGCGGGCGGGCGTACCGGTGCAGGTCCGGGAACGCGGTCGGGTGCCCGGTGGTCGGATGGCCAGCCGACGCTTCGACGGCCGCCCCGCCGACCTGGGCGCGGCGTACCTGACCGCCGACGACCCGGACTTCGCCGAGGTCGTCCGGCGCTGGCAGGCCGCCGGGCTGGTGCGGGAGTGGACCGACACCTTCGTCGCGTACGGCCCGGACGGCCGGCGGGAGGTGCCCGGTCCGGTCCGCTGGGCCGCCCCGCGGGGCCTGCGCTCCCTGGTCGAGGAGCTGGCCCGGGAGTTGCCGGTGACCGTGGACCGGTTCGTGTCGGGCGTCGCACCGGGTCCGGTGGTGGACGGGGAGTCCGCCGCCGCCGTGGCGCTGTGCACCCCGGGGCCGCAGGCCGCCCTGCTGCTCGACCCGGCGCTGGCCGGGGTCACCCGGGCCGCCGGCCGGCAGCGGTGGTCGCCGGTGCTCGCGGCGGTGCTGCGCTTCCCCGGCCGGCGGTGGGCCGACTTCCGGGGCGCGTTCGTCAACGACCACCCGGTGCTCGCCCTGGTCTGCGACGACGGCGACCGGCGGGGCGACGCCGCCCCGGTGCTGGTCGCCCACACCACGCCGGAGTTCGCCGCCGGGCACCTGGCCCAGCCCGGCGCGGCCGGCCCGGCGATCGAGGAGGCCGTGCGGGACCTGCTCGGCTTGCCGGACCCGGCCGAACTGACCCACGTGCACCGGTGGACGTACGCCCGGCCGGTCGAGCCGGACCCCGACGGCGGGTTCTTCCTCGACGACGACCTGGTGGGGCTGGCCGGGGACGCCTTCGGCAGGCCCCGGGTGCAGAGCGCCTGGCGCTCCGGCCGGGACCTGGGCCGGGAACTCGCCCGCCGGCTCACCTGACCGTCACGGTGCCCGGTCAGCCCCGGGCACCGTCCAGGGCCGGTTCGTCCTGCCGGCCCCGCTCCGACGGGTCGGCGGTGCGTTCACCGGCCCGGTCCAGCAACTGCATCACCGGGGTCGCGGCGATCCCGTGCACCACCACCGACACGACCACCACCAGGCCGACCGTCGCCCAGATCAGGTCCGCCTGGGCGAAGTCCGCCTTGGTGGTGGCGTACGCCAGGTAGTAGAACGAGCCGACGCCCCGGATGCCGAACGACGAGATCACCCAGTGCTCCGCCGGTCGACCCGGTGCGCCGCGCAGCGACAGCCAACCGAACAGCGGCCGGATGACGAACACCAGCGCCAGCCCGACCGTCGCCGCCTGCCAGGTGAGCGGGGCGAGCAGGCCGGTGATCACCGCGCCCCCGAACAACAGCAGCAGCAGGACGGTCAGCAGCCGTTCGGTCTGCTCGGCGAAGTCGTGCAGCACGGCGTGGAACTCGTGGGTCCGTTCGGCGGCCCGGATCGCCCGCGCGGCGACGAACACGGCCAGGAAGCCGTACCCGCCGATCACCTCCACCAGCCCGTACGCCAGGAAGGTGGCGGCCAGCGCGAGGAAGCCCTCGGCGTGCCGGGCCAGCCGCAGCTCGCTCGGGGCGCGGAAGAACAGCTTGCCGAGCAGCCAGCCGATCAGGAGGCCGCCGCCGATGCCGACGGCCAGCTTGTAGAGCACGTCGACGGTGAACCACTCGGCGAACCAGCCCGACGGGGCAAGCCCTGCGGTGGCGATCGCGATGGCCGCGTAGACGAACGGGAAGGCCAGGCCGTCGTTGAGGCCGGCCTCGGAGGTCAGCGCGAAGCGCACCTCGTCCTCGGAGTCCTCCGCGTCGGTGGGTTCGCCGACCTGCACGTCGGAGGCGAGCACCGGGTCGGTGGGGGCGAGGGCCGCGCCGAGCAGCAGCGCGGCGGCCGGTACCAGGCCCGCCCACCACCAGCCGAGCAGCGCCACCGCCGCGATGCACAGCGGCATCGCGATCGCCAGCAGCCGCCAGGTGGACGACCACTTCCGCCAGCTCAACGGTCTGTCGATCTTGAGGCCGGCGCCCATCAACGCCACGATCACACCGATCTCGGTCAGGTGGGTGGCGACCTGCGGATACCGCAGCGGGTCGGGCGCGGGCAGCCCGATCGGCAGGGCGAAGACCAGCATCCCGAGGCCGAGAAACGCTATCGGCATCGACAGCGGACGATGCTCCAGCAGGCGGGGGAGCACCCCGGCCAGCAGGGCACCCACGCCCACCAGCGCGAACTCGACATCGACCAGTTCCACCCCGACCGCCTCTCACCCCCGGCCACGAGCGTGGGCGGGGGTGGGACTGTGCCCCGTGACCGGCCGGGCTAAGCCTGGGTGTCCGGCTTGTCCCGGCACGGGCGGTCGATCAGCGGCCGCCGATGGCCGCCGGCCGGGTCGGACCCACCGGCACGGGAGGTCAGCCGGTGGGTAGGAGGATCTCGAACCAGACCGTCGAGCCCCGTACCGTCGGGTCGGTGCCCCAGGCGTCGGAGAGCTGTTCGATCAGCCCGAGGCCCCGGCCCCGGCTGCTCAGCGTGTCGGTCTGGGCGCGGGTCACCGTGCCCCGGGTGCCCGAGTCGGCCACCGACACCAGCAGCCGTTCCGGGCTCAGGTCGATCTCCACCCGGGCGGCGGTGCCGGCGTGCAGCAACGCGTTGGTGGTCAGCTCGCTGGTGCACAGCACGGCCGCGCCGATCACCGCCTCGGGCACCTGCCACTCGGCGAGCTGCGCCGTCATCCAGTGGCGTACCCGGCTGGGAGCGGTCGGTTCGGCGGGCATCTCCATCCCGGCCGACCGGCTCGGCTTGAGCGCGTGCTCGACCGCGAGCACCGCCACGTCGTCCTCGGTGGCGCCGGGGACCGCGCCGGTGGCGACCGCGCACAGCGCCCGGGGGTCACCGCTGGCCGCCCCGGCCACCGCCGACGCCAACCCGGCCAGGCCGGCGGTGAGGCTCTGCCGCCGCCGCTCGACCACCCCGTCGCTGTAGAGCAGCAGGGTGTCGCCGGGGGCGAAGGGCACGGTCGCGGTGGGCGGCCGGCACCCCAACCCCAGGGGCGCGCCGGTCGGCAGCTCGACGAAGTCGGCGGTGGCGACGCCGTCCGGCCCGGTCCGCCGGATCAGCGGCGGGGGATGCCCGGCACTGGCCAGGGTGATCTCGCCCCGGTCGGCGTCGACCACCCCGAAGGCCACCGTCACGAACAGCTCGTGGGTGCCGGTCTCGGTGCCCAGGCTCGCCACCAGCCGGTCCAGCCCGGCCAGGACGGCGTCCGGGCGGGGATCGGTCAGCGCCAGCGCCCGCAGCGCGGCGCGTACCTGCCCCATCCGGGCCGCCGCCTGCACGTCGTGCCCGGCGACGTCGCCCAGCACCACCCCCAGGTCACCGGAGGGCAGCAGGAACGCGTCGTAGAAGTCGCCCCCGGCGGCGTTGCCGTCGACCCCGGGGTCGTAGCGGGCGGCGATGCGCAGCCGGGGCAGCGCCGGCAGCTGCTCCGGGAGCATGCTGCGTTGCAGCAGCTGGGCGGTGCCGTGCTGGGTCTCGAACCGGCGGGCGCGCTCGGCAGCCTGACCGACCAGCTCGGCTGAGGCGGCCAGCAGCGCCCGTTCCGCCGCCGTCCAGCCGTGCGGGGCCTGGTAGCCGACGGCGAGGCCGCCGCGGATCACCGACGAGCGCAGCGGCAACGCGGCCAGCGAACGGATCTTCTGGTCGTGCCGGTCGACGGCGGTGTCCCGCAGCGGCTGGCCGTCGCCGGCGAAGAAGGGCACCCCGCTGCGCGCGCCGACCACCACCGGGGCGGTGGTGTCCGGCGGGACGGGCCGCCACAGCGGGGGCAGCCGCTCGTCGGCCTCGTCGAGCAGTTCGCCCCGGATGCGCCGGACCAGCCGCCAGGCGGGGCCGTCGTCGACGGCGAAGGAGACCTGGTCGGCGTCGAAGGAGTGCAGCGCGTAGCGCAGCGTCACCCGGGCCACGTCGTCGAGGGTGAGGGTGCCCGACAGCGCGGCGGCGAAGTCGGACAGGCTCTGCAACTGCTGGGTGAGCTGGCTGGTCTGGGCGGCGACGGTGAGCACGCCGACGATCCGCCCGGTGCTGTCGCGGACCGGGGAGTGGCCCCTGGTGAAGACGGTGTGCTCGCCGGTGCCCTGCTGGTGGACGGGGAGCACCGACTCCTTCTGGAGGAAGGACTCGCCGTACCGGTAGGCGCGCTCGATGACCTCGCCGACGTCCGGGCTGTGCCACAGGTCGGCGTAGACCTCGGGGGCGGGCCGGCCCATCGCGTCCGGGTGCCGGTCGCCGATCACCTCCGCGTACGCCTGGTTGTAGAGCAGCACGAAGTCGTCGCCGTAGTGCAGCGCCATCGGCACGGGGCAGGACAGGATCACGTCGACCAGGACGCGGATGGTCACGTCCCAACCCTGTTGCGGGCCCAGCGGGGTGTCGGCCCACGGGTGGGCGGGCACTGCCGCCGCCTCCGGTTCGACCCCGGCCGGCCCCGGTGCGGGGGTTGGTGACGTCGGGACCCGCCCGACCGTGCCTGGCATGCCCGCAGCCTATCCGGAGCCGGCCCGGACGACCCGATCATGCCCGGCGCCTCCACTGACGCCGACCTTCGTGCAGTTCCGGCCACTTTTCTATAGACATGTCGGGAAAATCGGTGCGGATTCTCCGGCGTGCTGCTGCGGCGGACGGGTAACCGGGCGGCGCAGTCCATTGGACAGGAGGGACATCATGCCGGAAACCCTTGCGGTCAGGCAGGTCGACATCGGTAGCGCCTTGACCGACATGTGGCGATCGGTGCTGCTGTTCGTGCCGAGAGCCATCGCGTTCATCGTCATCCTCGTGGTGGGCTGGCTCATCGCCCGCGCGGTACTGAAGATCGTGGACGCGGCGCTGGAACGGGTGGGTTTCGACCGGGCGGTCGAACGGGGCGGGATCAGACGCGCGTTGGAACGCACCAAGTACGACGCCAGTGACATCCTGGCCCGCCTGGCGTACTACGCGGTGCTGCTGTTCACCCTGCAGTTCGCGTTCGGGGTGTGGGGCCCCAACGCGATCAGCGACCTCATCCGGGGGGTGGTGGCCTGGCTGCCACGGGCGTTCATCGCGATCGTCATCGTGGTGGTGGCCGCCGCGATCGCCAACGCCGTGCGGGACCTGGTCTCCGGTGCGCTCGGTGGCCTGTCGTACGGCAAGGTGCTGGCCGACCTGACGGCCGTCTTCATCCTGGCGCTCGGGGTGATCGCCGCGCTGAACCAGGTCGGCATCGCCACCACGGTCACCACGCCGGTCCTGATCGCGGTGCTCGCCACCGTGGCCGGCATCCTGATCGTCGGTGTCGGCGGTGGTCTGGTGAAGCCGATGCAGTCCCGCTGGGACGGCTGGCTGGACCGGGCGGCCGAGGAGTCGCGGGCGGTCCAGGAGCACCGGCGGGCCCGCGCGGCCGGGCAGGGTGACATGAGCCGGCAGATGGCCGACCGGGGCGGCGAGCGGACGCAGGCCATGCCGCGCGTCGACGAGGCCCGCACGATGGCCGGTGGCCGGGGCACCTACCAGTCCGGCTCCGGCGACGAGACCCAGCAGTTCGGCCGTCCGGGCAGCTGAGTCGACAGCACACACCCAGGCAGGGTGTCCGCGCACGGCGCGGGCACCCTGCCTGCGTGCTTCCGGTCAGGCCGGGTCGAGGTGCCGGGGGTCGAGGGTGCGGGCCAGGGCGCAGACCGCGAGCAGGCGGACCAGCACCCAGTCCGGGGCGGTGAAGTCCGCCGCGCCCTCGGGGAACAGGCCGTGTGCGCGGGCGGTGTCGCGTACCCCCTCGGCGTAGCCGGACAGGGCGGTCGGGGTCAGCGGCCGGCGGTCACCGTCGAGGCTGTCCCGGATGGCCGCGGCGTGCTGGTCGACCAGCGCGAGCAGGCCGGGCCGGGCCGCTGCGGCGGCGAGGCCGGGGGCACCGACCGAGGCGCTGAGCAGGGCCAGGTGGGAGCGTGCCGCGCGCACGGCGGTCCGGGTCGCGACCTGGGGGTACGGCACTCGCATGAGGACCGAGGTTAACCACCCGGTAACCCCGGCGGTGTCGGCCAGCCGGCCGGTACGGGTCCCCCCGCCGGTCGACCGGCCCTCGGCCACCGGGACCGATCCGCCCTCGGCGGCCAGACGGCGCACCGCCCACCGGCGGCGTCGGGGCGGACAGCAACGGGACGCGGTGCCGGAATCCGTCCCGGCGTGTCAGGGGGTCAACGACCCGAGCAGCACGGTGCCGCCGCACGGCAGCTGCCCGACGTTGCCGACGGTCAGCACGTACTGCCGTTGGCGGGAGCCGTCGGGGTTGGCCCGCTGCACGTACCGGCTCCGGGTCACCTCCAACTGGCAGGCGTTGCCCCCGGCGGCTCCCGTCGGGGCCAGGCCGGGCAGGTAGACAGCGGTCAGCGGGTTGGCGTTGTTCCAGGTCCAGGTGGCCGAGGCCCCGACGGCGAGCGTCCCGGTCGACCACGACGCCGACGGGTCGGTCTGGGCGAGTTGGAACTGACCGGAGCAGGTGATCGTGCCGATGTTGCGGAGCACGAAGTAGAACTTGCGTACCCCGTCCGGTTCCTGCCGGTACCAGCTGCGGGTGATCTCCAACTGGCAGGCGGCCGTCGCGGTCGCCCCGGTCGGCGTCACCCCCAGCAGGTACGACACGGTGGGCGCGATCTGCTCCACCCAGCCGTAGTTTCCGCTGGCCCCGGGCGCGAGCGCGCCTGTCGACCAGTCGTGGGTCGGCGTCAGCCAGGACAGCAGGACGGTGGCCGTGCAGGTGAGCGTGCCGCTGTTGCGGACCACGAAGTGGAACCGGCGCTCGCCGCCCGGCTCGCGGGAGTACCAGGTCCGGGTCACCTCGAACTGGCAGGGGGTCGTGTCGCCGGCCCCGGTGGGGGACAACCCCACCTGGTAGGCGGCGTTGAGCGGGTTGGCGTTGTTCCACACCCAGCCCTGGCTGACGCCCGGTGCGACCGGGCCGGTGGACCACGTCGCCTGCGCGGCGGCGCTGCGGACGGCGGCGAGGTCGCGGGCGTCCCGCTCGCCCACGACCGGGGCGGCCGACGCCGGGGTCGGGGTGAGCGCCACCACCGCCAGCAGGCTCAGCAGCCACGTCCACACCGTCGGTCGTCTCGTCACGGTCGGCGCTCCTCGGGCTCGGGGTGCCGGTGTACGGCGACCGGGGCACGGCGGGTGCCGGGCCCGGTGCCGGTGCGCGGCGGCATGCCGACAAGGTCGCACACCGGTGGCCGCCGTGGCGGGGCCGATATCCGACAGCGCGGGACGACGCCCCGGGCGGTGCGGCGTCGCTACAGTCCAGATCCCACCCGGAAGGAATCCCATCGATGGCTCTGTCCCGTTCCGCCCGCCGGTGGTTCGGCGTGCGCCTCGCCGGCACCGTCGCCCTGGCCCTGACCGTGCCGCTCGCCCACCCCGGGGCGGCCGTGGCCGGCACCGGGCTCGGCGACGGCGACGTGCAGATCGCCCGGACCGCACAGGACTACACCTACCGCACCTACCAGCGGCACTGGTCGGTGGTCGCCGTCCAGCCCGCCGCCACCGCCGACTGGGACCTGATCCTGCGCGACGCCGCCGGCAGCACGCTCGCCACCAGCCTCTACGGGCTCGGTCGCACCGACTTCGTGGTGGTCGACTCCACGGCCGGGCACCGGCCGTTCGGTGCCTACACGGCAGCGGTCACCGCGTACACGCCCGGCCCGTACTGGGTGCAGCAGCGCACGGACACCACCACGATCACCCTGCCGCCGGTGACGCACTCCGGCACCACCGGCGCGTCCGACCCCGACCTGACCTTCTCCAGCCTGGTCGACCACGACCTGGTCACCGTCGCCGACCTCTGGCTGACGGCGGGGGAGTCGTTCTGGGCGCACACCACGACGGCCGCGTCCTCGCTGCTGCTGGCCGGGAGCGACCCGGCCGACCCGACGAGCTTCGTCCAGAGCCGGGCCACCGTGACGGCCCGGCAGCACACCGAGGTAATCGACGGCTGCACCCGGTACACCGCGCAGCGCACCGGCTGGCACGCCCTGATCCAGATCGGCGACCGCGCGCCGAGCACGCACGTCCCGACGCAGGGCACCGGGTACGCCCTGCACCGGATCGACCCGGCGCGCCCGCTCAGCTGCCCGCAGCGGGAGTTCCCCGGTCCGACCCCGTGACGGGGGCCGCCGGGCGGTTCAGTCCGCGCTGGTGGCGTCGGCCGGGCGACGACGGCTGGCGTCGTCGGCGATGATCACGGTGGCCACCATGAGCGCGACGCAGAGGCTGAACAGCCACGAGTCGTCGGAGGAGAACCTGGCGGAGACCGGGGCCTGGATGGCGGCGAGCAGGAAGCCGAGCCAGGCCAGGCGACGCTGACGAGGGGTGAGGAAACCGGAGCCCTGTTGCATCCCGAAAGTCTTGCGCGACCCCTTCGGATTACCGTCAGCCGAACGGCGGATTCTGGACGACCTGTCCGGTTTACTGCCCGTCCGGGCGTTCCAAACCACCGGTTCGGGGGAGGCGACAATCACGTCGACCCGTTCCCGGAGATGCGGCAGGATGAGCCTCCGTGTCCGTCGCCCCGCCCCGTACCTCCCTGCTCCTGCTCGCCTACCTCGCGTTCGTCAGCCTCGGCCTGCCCGACGGCCTGCTCGGCGTCGGCTGGCCCTCGATCAGCACCGAGTTCGGCGTACCGACCGGCGCGGTCGGGCTGGTGCTCACCGCCGGCACGATCGGGTACCTGACCTCCAGCGTGCTGGCCGGGTTCACCCTCGCCCGGCTGGGTGTGGGCCGGCTGCTGGCCGGCAGCACCCTGCTGGCCAGCCTCGCGCTGACCGGGTACGCCAACGCACCGGCGCTGACCGTGCTGATCGGCTGTGCGCTGGTGCTCGGTCTGGGCTCCGGGGCGATCGACTCCGGTCTCAACGCGTACGCCGCCGGGGCGTTCGGCCCCCGGCACATGAACTGGATGCACGCCTTCTTCGGCCTCGGCGTGGCCATCGGCCCGCTGGTGATGACCGCCATGCTGAGCACCGGGGCCGGCTGGCGCTGGGGGTACGCCGTCACCGCCGCCGCCCAGCTCGCGCTGGCCACCGCGTTCGCGCTCACCGTCGGCGCGTGGCGGGACCGTACGGCCGGCCCCCCGCCGCCGCACGCCGTGCCGGTCGACCGGACGGTCGGTGCGCGGCCCGACGACACCGTCGTCGCACCGGCCGGCCACCGCGGACCGGTCGACGGTCCGGCGGAATCCGGGCGAGGTGGACCGGTGGACGACCCGGCGGTGGCCGGGCGTGGTGGACCGGTGGAGGGTCCGACGGTGGCCGGGCCTGGCGGGTCGGACGGTGGCCCGGCGGGGGTGCGGATCGCCGACACGCTCCGGTTGCCCGCCGTCTGGTTCGGCGCGCTCGCCTTCGCCGTCTACGTGGCCATCGAGGTGTCCGCCGGGCTCTACGCGTTCCTGCTGCTCACCGAGGGACGGGGGGTGTCCGCTGAGGCCGCCGGGGTGGCGGTCTCCGGCTACTGGGGCAGCCTCTTCGTCGGCCGGGTGGTGCAGGGGCTGGTCGCCGAGCGGCTCGGCACCGCCCGGGTGCTGCGGGGCAGCCTGCTGGGCATGGCGGCCGGCGCGGTGCTGATCGCGCTGCCGGGGCCGGGCTGGGTGACGGTGGCCGGCCTGGTCGTCCTCGGGTTCGCCGCCGCGCCCGTGTTCCCGCTGCTCACCCTGAGCACCGCCGAACGGGTCGGCCGGCAGCACGCCGACCGGGTGATCGGCGTGCAGATCGGCGCCGCCGGCATCGGGGCGGCCCTCATCCCGGCCGGGCTCGGCGTGCTGCTCGGCGACACGTCGGTGCGGCTGCTCGGCCCGGCGCTGACGGTGCTGGCGGTGGCGCTGCTGGTGGCGCACGCCGCAGCCGCCCGCCAGACCGCCGCACCGCCCCCCACCCACTGAGCCCGCTTCCGCCCTTCTCGGGCTCGGCCAGCAAGGGCAACCGGGCTGCTGGGTCGATGATGCGGTGTCGTTCGACCGGGACACCGCATCATCGACCCCCCGACCCGGACCCCTGACCCCGACCGTCACATGGTGTCGGGTCCGGTCCGTCCCGTCGTGGAGGGGCGGTAGGCGCGCTCGGTGTCGGTCATCTCCCGACGCCCGGTCTGCGGGCCGGCACCCCGGTCCACCGGTTCGGGGCCGTGCCCGAAGGCGGCCTCCTCGCCCGCGTCGTTGCCGGTCGGGTCGTCGGCCTGCCCGTCGATGGTGGACCTGGCGATCGCCCGGTCCAACTCCTCCAGCGGTGTCTTCCGCTCGTCCCGCCACACCCTGCCGTCGTTGTCCGTCATACCGTCGCCGTACCCCGACCCGATGATCGCAAACGGCCGGACCCGGACGCGGCGACGGCCGCCGGGGAACCGGCGGCCGTCGGATTCGTGCGTCCGGGTCGGGGGAGGAGGGCAATCAGGGCTGCGGCCGGTCGACCGACCCGCGCCACGCCCCGGTCTCCTGACCGCGACGCTCGATGAACTGCTTGAACCGCTCCAGGTCGCCCTTGGCCCGCCGGTCGACCACGCCCAGCTTGTCGCCGGCCTGCTCGACCACGCCGTGCGGCTCGAAGTCCATCTGCAGGGTCACCCGGGTGTTGTCCTCGTCGAGCCGGTGGAACGTCACCACACCGGCCTGCTGGGTGCCACCTGTCGACTTCCAGGCCACCCGCTCGTCGGGGAGCTGCTCGGTGATCTCGGCGTCGAACTCGCGCTTGACCCCGGCGATCTCCACCGTCCAGTGGGTCATCGTCTCCGACAGCTGCCGGACCTCCTGCACCCCCTCCATGAAGTGGGGGAACTCCTCGAACTGGGTCCACTGGTCGTAGGCGGTCCGTACCGGTACCGACACGTCCACGTGCTCGATGACGCCGCTCATGCGAAATCCTCCTCTGGCCGCTGGTGCTCGTCCGGATCGTGGGCCGATCCGGTCACCAACGCGTCGTCTCGTTCCGGTGCCCGAGTGCGGCCCACACCTCGGAAATCGTCTGGAAACGGGTGCCCTCCGGCAGGCGCTCCAGGGCGGCCACCAGGTCGTCGGGCGCGTCGTTCTCCCGCGCGTTGGCCACCAGCGTCAGCCGGTCCCCGGGCAGGGCCGTCATCGTGATGAACCGACCCAGCCGGCTGCGCGCCTCCACGTCCTCCGAGGTCATCCCCTGCGGGGTGCCGGTGCGCAGGTCGCCCGCCGGTGCCGTGGTCGCGCCCGGCTGGTCCTCGCCGGCCGGCTCCGCCTCGCGGAACTCCTCGACCCGGGAACCACCGGCGCCGGACCCCTGGACGAGGCCGCTGACCTCCTGGCTCATCTGGTCGTCGACCCTCGGTGCGTGCTTGCTGCTGCCACGTTCCATGTCTGTTGTGCTACCCGCGCCCGCCCCGGGGAAACACCGACCCGGACGCCGAACCCGACGGGTCACGAACCGGCGGTGGCCTTCGGCGGCAGCACCGGCTCACCCGGGTCGTCCTCGCCCGCCTGCAACCGGCGTCCGCGCTGCAACTCCGCGTTGATCTGCACCCCGAACATCAGCGCCGAGTTCGACAGGTACAGCCACACCAGGAAGGCGATGACCGCGCCCAGGCTGCCGTAGGTGACGTCGTACGAGCCGAAGTTGGCCACGTACAGGCCGAAGCCGAAGGAGACCACGATCCAGGACAGCAACGCCACCGCCCCACCCGGGGTGAGCCACCGGAACCGGGGCTGCCGGACGTTGGGGGCGATCCAGAACATCAGCGACAACAGCGTCATCATCACCATGGCCAGCACCGGCCACTTCACGACGCTCCACGTCGTGCGGGCCAGTCCGCCCGCACCCACCAGGTCACCCACCGCGTCGGTCACCGGGCCGCTGACGATCAGACCCAGCGCCACCACGGCGAGCAGCAGCAGGGACAGCGCGGCCATCCCGATCTGCAACGGGCGCAGCCGGTAGAACGGGCGGCCCTCCTCGACGCCGTAGATCGCGTTGGAGGCCCGGGTGAACGCGCCGATGAACCCCGACGCCGACCACAACGCGCCCAGCAGACCGAAGCTGAGCAGCACCTTCGTCCCGCTCTGCTGGTCGACCACCGTGCGCACCACCGAGACGAAACCCTCGTTGCCGACCACCGAACCGGCCCCGATGTCGCGGGCCAGGTCCAGCACGGTGTCCACCGTCCGCTCGCCGTCGGAGACCAGCCCCACCAGGGCCACCACCACGACCGTGGACGGGAACAGGGCGAGCACCCCGTAGTAGGTCAACGCCGCCGCCCAGTCGGCGCAGTTGTCCTGCACGAAACCCCGGCCGCTGCGGACCAGCACCCCGCGCCAGGTCGACCAGCTCAACTGGCGCATCCGGCGGGGCACGCGTACCCCCGGGCCGCCACCGGCGACCGTGGTCGGCTCCGTCGTCGCTGCCATGCTCGGCTCCTCGTCGCCCGACGACCCGGCGGACCCGGCGTCCGGCGCGCGTCTGGGCGGGGCGGTACCCGACGGCGGAAATCGACAAACCCGACGTCGGTGTTTGCCGGTGCCGGCCCAGGGAACCGTCCGGTCAGCCAGACGAAGTCGACGCGGAGGAGGACGGGATGCCCGGGCGCGAGGTACTGCCCAGCACGCTGCGACGCTCTCCGGAGAAGGCACAGCGCACCTGGGAGAAGACGCACGACTCGGCGGTGGAGACCTACGGCGAGGGGGAGCGCGCGCACCGCGCCGCCTTCGCCGCCGTCAAGCACAGCTTCGAGAAGGTCGGCGACCACTGGGAGCCGAAGGGCCGCAAGGGCCCCAGCGACCGGCAGGCCGAGGGCGGTGGCCCGGCCCGCCGGGCCCCCACCGCCGGTGGGGTGGACGCCAACGCCACCAAGG
Organism: Micromonospora sp. WMMD730; assembly: GCF_049178955.1. NCBI lineage: Bacteria > Bacillati > Actinomycetota > Actinomycetes > Micromonosporales > Micromonosporaceae > Micromonospora > Micromonospora sp. WMMD730. Next base: position 4,867,137 of record NZ_JBMHML010000002.1, on the reverse strand, counting down.
ACCACCTGATGCAGGTGGCGAAGAAACTGGACGTGCCCGGCCGCAGCCGGATGACTAAGCCGGAACTGGTCAAGGCCATCGAGAAGGCCAACAACCGGGCCACCCGCAAGGCCCGCGGCGACTGACCGGAGGGTACGTGCGGAACGCGGGGCCGCCCCGGTCGGGGCGGCCCCGGCTCACCAGTGCCCGCCGGCCGGCGGTTGCAGGTGCACCGCCTTGACCGTGCTGAACTCGTCCAGCAGCTCCGGGCCGTACCCGAAGCCCTGGCCGCTGCCCCGGCGCGGCTGCGCGGCACCACCCGGCGCGCCCCCGAACACCGCGTTGACCTTCACGGTGCCCACCGGCAGCTCCCGAAAGGCCCGCTGGGCGTGGCTCATCGACCCGGTCAGCACCGTCGCCGCCAGCCCGTACGGCGAGTCGGCGGCACACCGCAGCGCCTCGCTGAACGAGTCCACCGTCACCACCGCCGCCACCGGCCCGAACGTCTCCTCCCGGACCAGGGGCATCTCCTGCCGGCAGTCGGTGACCACCGTCGCCGGATAGAACGCCCCCGGCCCGTCCGGCAGCACCCCACCGGCGCGCAGCGTCGCCCCCTGCGCCACCGCCGCCGTGACCTGCCCGTGCACCTGGTCGCGGTGCCGCCTGTCGACAAGCGGGCCCAGCTCGGTCGCCGGGTCGCGGCCCGGCCCGACGACCAGCGCCCCGGCCCGCTCCACCAGCGCGTCGACGAAGTCCTCCGCGACGTCGCGGTGCGCGTAGATCCGCTCCACCGCCACGCAGAGCTGCCCGGCGTTGGCGAACGCCCCCATGGCCGCCTGCTCGGCCGCCCAGCGCGGGTCCACCCCGGCGTCGACCACCAACGGGTCGCTGCCGCCGTTCTCCAGCAGCGCCTTGGCCCCGGTGCGGGCGCAGGCCGCCGCGATCGCCCGCCCGGTCGCGGTGGCCCCGACGTGCGCCACCACGTCCACCGGCTGCGCGGCCAACGCCGCACCCACCTCCGCGCCCCCGGTCAGCAGGGACAGCACGCCCGCCGGGAACACCCCGTCGAACAGCCGGGCCAGCAGCCACCCGGTGACCGGGTTCCGCTCGCTCGGCTTGTAGAGCACCACGTTGCCGGTGACCAGGGCCGCGCCGAGCAGCCCGCAGGAGACCGCCACCGGGTCGTTCCACGGGGTGATCGCGGCGACCACGCCCCGCGCCTGCGGCAGCATGAAGTCGATCGCGTCACCGTCGCCGTGCAGCGTCCGGCCGCCGCGCAGCGGGCCCAGCTCGGCGTACTGGCGCAGCGTGCCGACGCCGGCCGCCACCCCGCCCCGGGCGTCGCCCAACGGCTTGCCCATCTCCGCCGTCGTCGCGGCGGCCAGCTCCTGCGCCGCCGCCGCCACCGCGTCCGCCGCCTCGTGCAGCAGCGCCGCCCGCCCGGCCGCCGGCGTCGCCGCCCACCCGGCGGCCACCTCGCGGGCCGCCCCCACCGCCTTGGCGACCTCGTCGGCCGTCGCCACCGGCACGGTGCCGACCGGTCGGCCGTCCGCCGGATCGACGACGGTCAGCTCACCGCCCGCCCCGCCCGCGCCCCACACCCCACCGATGAGTTGCTCCACCCGGTACATGCGGCGGGATGCCCCGCTCCCGTCGAAGCAAACACGTTTCGCCCGGTTGCCCGCCGGGTAGCCGGATCTGATGATCTCGCCGGGCACGGACACCGCGGACGCCGTCGTCATCGGCGCCGGACACAACGGCCTGGTGGCCGCCAACCTGCTCGCCGACGCCGGCTGGGACGTCCTGGTGCTGGAGGCGACCGGCGCGCCGGGCGGGGCGGTCCGTTCCGCCGAGGTCACCGCCCCCGGCTACCTCAGCGACCTGTACAGCTCCTTCTACCCCCTCGGGTACGCCTCCCCGGTGCTGGCCGGCCTCGACCTGCCCCGCCACGGGCTGACCTGGACGCACGCCCCCGACGTGCTGGCCCACCTGCTGCCCGACGGACGCGCCGCGGTGATCAACCGGGACCTGGACACCACCGCCGCCTCGCTGGAGACGTTCGCCCCCGGCGACGGGGACCGCTGGCGGCACGCGTACGCCGACTGGGCGCAGGTGGCCGGGCCGATGCTCGACGCCATCACCACCCCCTTCCCCCCGGTACGCGGCGGGCTGGGCCTGCTGCGCCAACTGCGGGTCGGCGGGGCGCTACGGCTGGCCCGCCGGCTGGTCCTGCCGGTGCGCAAACTCGGCAGCGAACTGTTCACCGGCGAGGGCGGCCCCGCGCTGCTGGCCGGCTGCGCCCTGCACACCGACCTGTCCCCCGAGGAGGCCGGCTCCGGCGTCTACGGGTGGCTGCTGGCAATGCTCGGCCAACAGGTCGGCTGGCCGGTGCCGGTCGGCGGCGCGCAGCGGATCACCGACGCGCTGGTGGCCCGGCTCACCGAGCGGGGCGGCCGGATCAGCTACCGGGCGCAGGTCGACCGGGTGCTGACCGCCCGGGGCCGGGCGGTCGGGGTCCGCACCGTCGGCGGGGAGCTGTGGCGGGCCCGCCGGGCGGTGCTCGCCGACGTCCCCGCCCCCGCCCTCTATCTGGACCTGGTCGGGGCCGCCCAGCTACCGCCCCGGCTGGTCGAGGACCTGGCCCACTTCCGCTGGGACGGTTCCACCCTCAAGGTCGACTGGGCGCTGTCCGCCCCGCTGCCGTGGACCAACCCGGCGGTGGCCGGCGCCGGCACCGTGCACCTGGGCGCCGACCTCGACGGGCTCACCAGCTACTCCGCCGAACTGGCCCGGGGCGAGATCCCGACGACCCCGTTCCTGCTGGCCGGGCAGATGACCACCGCCGACCCGACGCACTCGCCGGCCGGCACCGAGTCGCTGTGGGCGTACACCCACCTGCCGTTCCGGCGGGACTGGCGGGCCGAGGACATCGCCCGCCAGGTGGACCGGATGGAGGACGTGCTGGAGGCCGCCGCCCCCGGGTTCCGCAGCCTGGTCGTCGGCCGGCACGTCGCCGGGCCGGCCGAGCTGGAACAGGGCGACCCGAGCCTGGTCGGCGGGGCGTTGGGCGGCGGCACCGCCGCGGCGTACCAGCAGCTGTTCCTCCGTCCGATCCCCGGCCTGGGCCGGGCCGACACCCCGGTCGACCGGCTCTACCTGGCCAGCGCGTCGGCACACCCCGGCGGCGGGGTGCACGGCGCGCCCGGCGCGAACGCCGCCCGGGCGGCGCTGGCCCGCGACCGCGCCGTCACCGGTGGCCTGTACGCCGGCGTCATCGACGCCGCGCACCGGACGCTCTACCGCTGAACCGTCCACCCACGACCCCGCCGCGGGGTCAGGAGTCCAGGTTACGGTGCCGGGTACGCAGCTTGAACGGCATCAGCGCGCTCTCCACCTTGGTCGCGGTGGTCATCTTGGACAGGCCGTCGCGCCGCTCCTCGAACCGGATCGGCACCTCCAGGATGGTGTGCCCCAGCTTGGTGGCCAGGTAGTGCATCTCCACCTGGAAGCTGTAACCGTTCGACTGCACCCGGTGCAGGCCGATGTCGCGCAGCGCGTCCGCCCGCCAGATCTTGAAGCCGGCGGTCAGGTCGCGGATGCGTACCCGCAGCAGGGTGTGCACGTAGAGGTTGGCCCAGCCGCTGAGCGCCCGCCGGTAGAGCGGCCACGCCTCGTCGAGCTGCCCGCCCGGCACGTAGCGGGAACCGATCACCACCCCCGCCTGGGTGGACAGCAGCGCACCCAGCATCCCGGGCAGCGCCTCCGGCGGGTGCGACAGGTCGGCGTCCATCTGCGCCACGTACTCCGCGCCGCCGTCGAGGGCCCGACCGATGCCGTCCACGTACGCCCGGCCCAGGCCCTCCTTGCCGGCCCGGTGCACGACCTGCACCCGGTCCGGGTTCTCGATGGCCAGCTTGTCGGCCACCTCACCGGTGCCGTCTGGCGAGTTGTCGTCGGCGACGAGCACCTTCAGGCCCGGCAGCGGAAGGGCCAGCAGCCGTTCGACCAGCACCGGGAGGTTGCCCGCCTCGTTGTAGGTGGGGACCACGACGGTCAGGCGTGCGTCCCGCCACGGTGACGGCAGCTCCACGGGTTCGATCATCTCGGACATCCTCAGTCGGGGTCGGCATTCCCCCACAGGGTAGCCAAAAGCCCGACGGGACCCCGCCGAGGCTCCCCGCGACCGCCCGGTCACCGTTCGGCGCGCTCGTCGGCCTTCTGCCGGGTGGCGATGTCGGAGAGCCGGCGCAGCGTCTCCTTGTTGCGCTGGTGCAGCACCAGGTCGTTGAGCTTGTTGCGGACCCAGCGTAACGGGCCGGCGGCGAAGTCCTCGCCGATGCGGACCCGGGTCGCGCCGTCGCCTTCCGGGGTCAGCGTGAACACCACGAGCGCCTCCCCGGCCGGCCACAGGCCGGCCCGCAGCACCAGCCGGTGCGGCGGTTCGCAGACCAGCACCGTCGAGGCGTCCTCCAGGGAGAACGGCCAGGGGCCGGCCCGGTGGTGCAGTCGGGTGCCGACCCGGGGCCACTGCGCGTCGACGTCACGCACGTGCACCGTGCCGACCACCCAGTCGCTGTAGGTCCAACCGTCGGCCAGCACGTCGAAGACCTGCTGCGGGGGTGCATCGATCACTTTCTCCACGACTGCCACCGCTGACCAGTACCCGGGCCCGCCCGGCCTAACCCGTCGCGTTAGCTTCTCCGGGCCGACGGGTAACGCTGCACCGACGCGGGCGAACAGACGGCGCGGGCCGGGGAGCGGGCCGGGCGGCGTACCGCCCGGTAGGGCCAGGTTTACTCCCCGGGGCCTCGGGAACCCGCCGCCCGTGCGACGGGACGCGGAGCCGTATCAGCGCAGGTCAGGCCGGGTTGACCCGGTCGCTGGCCGGGACGGCCGCGCACTGTACGACGCGGTGCTGCTCGACCGCGACGGCACCCTGATCGAGGACGTGCCGTACAACGGCGACCCCGACAAGGTACGGCCGGTGCCCGGCGCGCGGGCGGCGCTGGACCGGCTGCGCGCCGCCGGGCTGCGGCTCGGCGTGGTCACCAACCAGTCGGGGCTGGCCCGGGGGCTGTTCACCGCCGCCCAGTTGCGGGCGGTCAACGCCCGGGTCGAGGAACTGCTCGGCCCCTTCGACACCTGGCAGTGCTGCCCGCACGACGAGCGGGCCGGTTGCGCCTGCCGTAAACCCGCGCCCGGCATGGTGCACGCCGCCGCTCGGGCGCTCGGCACCACCCCGCAGCGCTGCGTGCTGGTGGGGGACATCGCCGCCGACCTGGGGGCCGCCGCCGCGGCCGGTGCCGCCGGGGTGCTCGTGCCCACCCCGACCACCCGGGCGGTCGAGGTGGCCGCCGCCGGGCAGGTCGCCGCCGACCTGCCCGCCGCCGTGGAGCTGATCCTGACCCGGTCCGCCCTGGTCGCCGGGTCACCGCCGCGCCGGGCCGGCACCGTGCTGGTGGTCCGCAGCGACTCCGCCGGGGACGTCCTGGTCACCGGCCCGGCCGTGCGGGCCGTCGCCGCGTACGCCGAGCGGGTCGTGCTGCTCTGCGGCCCCCGGGGCCGCGCCGCCGCCGCCCTGCTGCCCGGCGTCGACGAGATCGTCGAGTGGCCGCTGCCCTGGATCGACGGCGCACCCGACCCGGTCGACCCGCAGGACATCGACCGGCTCACCGACCGGCTGCGTGCCGTCCGCGCCGACGAGGCGGTCGTGTTCACCTCCTTCCACCAGTCACCGCTGCCGCTGGCGCTGCTGCTGCGGCTGGCCGGCGTGCCGAGGGTCAGCGCGATCAGTGACGACTACCCGGGCTCGCTGCTCGACGTGCGGCACCGGGTTCCCGCCGGGCTGCCCGAGCCGGAGCGGGCGCTGTCGCTGGCCGCCGCCGCCGGGTTCGCGCTGCCGGCCGGCGACGATCCGCGACTGCGGGTCCGCGCCGACCGGGTGCCGCCCCCGCCGGCCGGGCTCGGCGACCCCGGGTACCTGGTGCTGCACCCCGGTTCGGCGGTGCCGAGCCGGGCCGTGCCACCCGAGTTGGCGGCCCGGATCGTGCGGACGCTCACCGCCGCCGGTCACCGGGTGGCGGTCACCGGCGGGCCCGACGAGACGGCGCTGACCGCCCGGGTGGCCGGCGACACCGGCCTCGACCTGGGCGGCCGGACGGGTCTGGCCGACCTGGCCGGGGTGCTCGCCGACGCCGGTGCGCTGGTGGTCGGCAACACCGGGCCGGCGCACCTGGCCGCCGCGCTGGGCGTGCCGGTGGTCAGCCTGTTCGCCCCCACCGTCCCCTACGGACAGTGGGGGCCCTACCGGGTGCCGACGGTCCGGTTGGGCGACGCCGCCGCGCCCTGCCGGGACACCCGGGCCACGGTCTGCCCGGTGCCCGGCCACCCCTGCCTGTCGGCCGTCGAGCCGGGCCGGGTCCTCGACGCGGTACGCCTGCTCGGCGTCCCCGCCGACGCTCTGGCCGATGCGCCGCCGGTGACCGCAGGGCGGGGGAGTGACCGATGAACATCCTGCTCTGGCACGTGCACGGCTCCTGGACCACGTCCTTCGTGCACGGCAAGCACCGCTACCTGGTGCCGGTCACCCCCGACCGGGGCCCGTACGGGCTGGGCCGGGCGCGCACCTACCCGTGGCCGGACAGCGCCGTCGAGGTGACCCCGCAGCAGTTGCGTCACGCCGATGTCGACGTGGTGCTGCTGCAACGCCCCGAGGAGCACGACCTGGCCGGTGAGTGGCTCGGCCGGCCGGTGGGTCGGGCCGTGCCGGCGGTCTACGTCGAGCACAACACCCCGAAGGGCGACGTGCCGAACACCCGGCACCCGATGGCCGACCGGGACGACCTGCTGCTCACCCACGTCACCCACTTCAACGAGCTGTTCTGGGACAACGGGTCCACCCGCACCGCCGTCGTCGAACACGGCGTGGTGCCGCCGTCGGTGACCTGGACCGGTGAGCTGGACCGGCTCGCCGTGGTGATCAACGAGCCGGTACGCCGCGGCCGGATCACCGGCACCGACCTGCTGGCCCGGTTCGCCGAGATCGCCCCGCTGGATGTCTTCGGCATGAAGGTGGCCGGGCTCGCCGACCATCTCGGACTGCCGGCCGACCGGCTGCGGAGCCACGACGACGTCCCGCAGCACCGGATGCACGCCGAGCTGGCCCGGCGGCGGGCCTACCTGCACCTGTGCCGGTGGACCTCGCTCGGGTTGAGCCTGATCGAGGCGATGACCATCGGCATGCCGGTGGTCGCGCTGGCCACCACCGAGGCCGTGCAGGCGGTGCCCCCCGGGGCGGGGGCGCTGTCCACCCGGGTCGACACCCTGCTGGCCGCCGCCGCCCGGTTCGTCGCCGACCCCGCCGAGGCCCGCCGGGCGGGCGCGCAGGCGCGTACCGCCGCACTGGGCCGCTACGGCCTGGACCGTTTCCTCGCCGACTGGGACCGCCTGCTGGAGGAGGAAGTATGCGCATCGCGATGATCTCCGAGCACGCCAGCCCGCTCGCCGTGCTGGGCGGTGAGGACGCCGGTGGGCAGAACACGCATGTCGCGGAACTCTCCGCCGCGCTGGTGGCGGCCGGCCACGACGTCCGGGTCTACACCCGGCGCGACGCCGTCGACCTGCCGGTCGCCGTGCGCGCCCCGGACGGGTACGAGGTGGTGCACGTGCCCGCCGGGCCGGCCGAACCGGTCGCCAAGGACGCCCTGCTGCCGCACATGAAGGAGTTCAGCCACTGGCTCACCGGCCGCTGGCGGGGCGGGGACTGGGTGCCCGAGGTGGTGCACGCGCACTTCTGGATGAGCGGGCTGGCCGCGTTGGCCGCCGGCCGGCAGACCGGGGTGCCGGTGGTGCAGACGTACCACGCGTTGGGCACGGTCAAGCGACGTCACCAGGGGGTGCAGGACACCAGCCCGGCCCGGCGGATCGGCTACGAACGGGAACTGGGGTGCGCCGTCGACCGGGTCGTCGCCCAGTGCCGCGACGAGGTGGGGGAGCTGGTCCGGCTCGGCGTCCCCCGGTCCCGGATGACCGTCGTGCCGTCCGGGGTGAACCTGGACACCTTCGCCCCGCTCGGCCCGGCCGTGGACCGCGACGCCGACCGGCCCCGGGTGCTCACCGTCGGCCGGCTGGTGGAACGCAAGGGCTTCCAGACGGTGATCCGGGCGATGGCACTGGTGCCCGACGCCGAGTGCGTGGTCGTCGGCGGGCCGCCCGCCGGGCTGCTGGAGACCGACCCGTACGCCCGGCGGCTGCGGGCGCTCGCCGGTAGCTGCGGGGTGGCCGACCGGGTCCGGCTGGTCGGGGCGGTGCCCCGGGAGGAGATGGGCCGCTGGTACCGGTCGGCCGACGTGCTGGTCGCCGCCCCCTGGTACGAGCCGTTCGGGCTGACCCCGCTGGAGGCGATGGCCTGCGGGGTGCCCGTCGTCGGCACGGCGGTCGGCGGCATCCGGGACACCGTGGTCGACGGGGTGACCGGTGACCTGGTGCCGGCCCGCGACCCGCAGGCGCTGGGCGACGCGCTGGCCGGCCTGCTCGGCGACCCGGCCCGCCGCTACGGCTACGCCACCGCCGCGTTGCAGCGGGCCCGCCGCAGCTACTCGTGGGCCACCGCCGCCGACCGGTTGACCGAGGTGTACGCCGAGGTCGCCGCCGTACGCAAGCCGAGCCGGGTGGTCGCCTGATGACGACCTCGACCCGGGCGGCGCGGGCCGGCCTGCTCGACGCGCACCTGACCCTGCTGGCCGAGGCGCTGCTGCCGTACCGTGCGGCGGAGCCGTTGCTGGCCCGCTGGGGCACCGAGCTGGCGGGCATCCTGGTCGGCGGCGGGCGGTTGCTGGTCGCCGGCAACGGGGGCAGCGCCGCCGAGGCCCAGCACCTCACCGCCGAACTGGTCGGCCGGCTGCGCGACGAGCGCCGGCCGCTGTCGGCGATCGCCCTTCACGCCGAGACCTCCGCGCTGACCGCGATCGGCAACGACTACGGCTACGACGAGGTCTTCGCCCGGCAGGTGCGGGCCCACGGCCGTCCCGGTGACGTCCTGCTGCTGATGTCCACCAGCGGGTCCAGCGGCAACCTGCTCGCCGCCGTGGCGGCGGCCCGGGAGGTCGGGCTGCGCTGCTGGGCGTTCACCGGCCCGACGCCGAACCCGCTCGCCGACGCCTGCCACGAGGCGCTGGGCGTCGTCTCGCCGGACAGCCAGGTGGTGCAGGAACTGCACCTGGTCTCCACCCACGTGCTCTGCGAGTACGTCGACCGGGCGTTGCCCACGGCGCTGACCGCGCTGGCCGGCCAGGCGGCGGCCACCGCCGCCGCGTCGCCGGCCCCGCCCGTGGACCCCGCCGGCCCCCCGGTGGACCCGCCCGGGGCGGCGGACCGGCCGGTGGCCGACGACGGGCCGGTACGGGCCGGGGTGGAGGTGGTCGTCGACCCGGCGGCCGACGGGCGACGCGGGGACCCGGCGTGAGGGGCCCGCTGGTGGTGATCGGGGACACCCTGCTCGACCGGGACGTCGAGGGGGTGGTGAACCGGCTGTGCCCCGACTCGCCGGTGCCGGTGCTGGACGAGACGGCCGCCGCCGACCGGCCCGGCGGGGCCGGCCTGGCCGCCGTGTTCGCCGCCGCCGCGGGTGCCGAGGTGGCGCTGGTGACCGCGCTCGCCGACGACGCCGGGGCGGCCCGGCTCAGCTCCCTGCTCACCGCCGCCGGGGTGCAGGTGTACGGCCTGCCGCTGGCCGGGGCCACCCCGGAGAAGGTCCGGCTGCGGGCCCGGGGCCGGGTGCTGCTGCGCCACGACCGGGGCGGCGTGGCGGGCGAACCCGGCCCGCCCACCGAGGCGGTGCTGCGGCTGCTCGCCGGGGCGTCCGCCGTGCTGGTCAGCGACTACGGCCGGGGGGTGGCCCGACAGCCGGCGCTGCGGGCGGCGCTGGCCGCGACCCGCGCCCCGGTGGTCTGGGACCCGCACCCCCGGGGTCCGGTCGCGGTGCCGGGGGTGCGGCTGGTCACCCCGAACGAGCCGGAGGCCCGGGAACTGGCCAAGGTGCCGCCGGGCGGGTCCCGGCTGGCGGTCGCCGCCCGCGCCGGCCAGGGGCTGCGGGAACGCTGGCGGGCCGGCGCGGTGGTGGTCACCCTCGGGGGCGACGGCGCGCTGCTCTGCTCCGCCGGGGCGACGCCGCTGATGGTCTCCGCGCCGGTCAGCGCCGAGGGGGACACCTGCGGGGCGGGGGACCGGTTCGCCTCGGCCGCCGCGGTGGCGCTCGCCGGGGGCGCGCTGGTCTCCGAGGCGGTCCAGGCGGCCGTCGGGGCGGCGTCGACGTACGTGGCGGACGGCGGAGTGGCCGCCGCGCTGCCCGTACCGGTGCGGGACTGCCCGCCGGTGCTGGTCGGCGGCGGGGAACGGATCGGGGCCGCCGCGGCGGGCGCGGTGGTGGCCGAGGTCCGCGCGGCCGGCGGCACCGTGGTCGCCACCGGGGGCTGCTTCGACCTGCTGCACGCCGGGCACGTGGCGACGTTGCAGGCCGCCCGGCAGCTCGGCGACTGCCTGGTGGTCTGCCTGAACTCCGACACCAGCGTCACCGGCCTCAAGGGCCCCGACCGGCCGGTGATCCCGCAGGGCGACCGGGCCCGGCTGCTCGCGGCGTTGAGCTGCGTCGACGCGGTGGTGGTCTTCGACGAGCCCACCCCGCACGCGACGTTGGGCTGGCTGCGGCCCGACGTCTGGGTCAAGGGCGGGGACTACGCCACCGGCGTCGGTGGCGGGCCGGGCCTGCCGGAGGGCGAGCTGTTGCGCCGGTGGGGCGGGGACAGCGTGGTGGTGCCGTACCTGGACGGGCGCTCCACCACCGACATGATCGCGGCGGCCCGGGGTGAGCGCCGGCGCACCGGCCCGGCCGGTGGCGCGCGGCCGGAACCCGCCGGGTCCCGGCCGGCGCATCCGACGACGGAGGGAGCACGATGAGCAGCAGTCCACCCGGTGCCGGTCCGGCCGTCCTGGTCACCGGCGGGTCGAGCGGCCTCGGCGCGGCGGTGGTCACCGCCGTCGCGCAAGCCGGCGGACGACCGCTGGTGCTGGACCGGCGGCCCCCCGACGACGGGGTGCCGTGGATCGAGTGCGACCTGGCCGACACCCGGGCCGCCGAGGACGCCACCCGGGACCTGGCCGAGCGGGTCGGCGGGCTGGACGCGGTGGTGACCGCCGCCGGCATGGACGTGCCCGGCAAACTGGCCGACGTCCCCCGCGACACCTGGGAACGGATCGTCGTGGTGGACCTGCTCGCCACGGTGGCGGTGGTCCGGGCGGCGCTGCCCTACCTGGAGGCGTCCCGGGGCAACGTCGTCACGGTCGCCTCCACCCTGGGCGTCAAGGCGGTCGGGGACGCCACCGCGTACTGCGCGGCGAAGTTCGGGGTGGTCGGGTTCACCCGGTCGCTCGCCGCCGAGCTGGCCGGCAGCGTCGGGGTGACCCTGCTCATCCCCGGCGGGATGCGGACCGCGTTCTTCGACGACCGTGACCCGCAGTACCGTCCGGGCCCGGACGCGAAGCTCAACGACCCGGCCGACACCGCCGCCGCGATCATGTTCGCGCTCTCCCAGCCGCCCGGCAGCGCCGTGCGGGAACTGGTGGTCTGCGCCGAGCAGGAGACCTCGTACCCGTGATCCTGGTGCTGCGGGCGCTCGGCGTCGGTGACCTGGCCACGGCGGTGCCCGCGCTGCGTGCCCTGCGGACCGGGCACCCCGACGAGGAACTGGTGCTGGCCGCGCCGGCCTGGCTGGGTCCGCTCGTCGAACTGGTCGGCGGGGTCGACCGGCTGCTGCCCACCGACGACCTCGGCCCGCCGCCCTGGCCCGTCCCGTCGTCGGCCGGCCGGTGGCCCGGCCCGCCCCCGGATGGCGTGCCGCCGTGGTCCGGGCCGCCGCCGGAGGTGGCGGTCAACCTGCACGGACGCGGGCCGGGGTCGCACCGGATGCTGGCCGGCGCGGGCCGGCTGGTGGCCTTCCGGTGCCCGCCCGCCGGGCACCGCGACGGACCCGACTGGGACGACGACGAGCACGAGGTGGACCGCTGGTGCCGGCTGCTCGACTGGTACGGCATCCCGGCCGACCGCACCGACCTGGCGTTGCACCGCCCGCCGTCCGGCCGGCTGCCGGCCGGGGTGACCGTGGTGCACCCGGGCAGCAAGGTGGAGGCGAAGCGGTGGCCGGCGGACCGGTTCGCCGCGCTGGCCCGGCGGCTGGCCGACCGGGGGCACCGGGTGGTGGTGACCGGCTCGGCCGGCGAACGGGACCTGGCCGACCGGGTGGCGGCCGACGCCGGCCTGCCCCGCTCGGCGGTGCTGGCCGGCCGGACCGACCTGGGTGAGCTGGCCGCCCTGGTGGCCGCCGCCCGGCTGGTGGTCAGCGGGGACACCGGGGTCGGTCACCTGGCCACCGCCTACCGGGTCCCGTCGGTGCTGCTGTTCGGCCCGGTGCCGCCGGCCCGCTGGGGCCCGCCGGCCGACCGGCCGTGGCACCGGGTGCTCTGGGCCGCGGGCGAGGATTGTGCCGCCGGGCCGGGGGTAGGTACGGCGGCGAGATGGGCGGCGCTCCCGGTCGACCGGGTGCTGGCCGCCGTGGACGAGGCCGAGGAAACGGTACGGGTCTGAGGTGCGACTGAGGCGCAGTGATCCGGGTCGGGCGGGCTACGGGCGTCGCCGGCGCGGCAAGGGCTGGACCTTCCTGGACCGCAACGGTGAGCGGGTCCGGGACCCGGACACGCTGGCCTGGCTGTCCGAGCTGGTCATCCCGCCGGCCTGGTCCGACGTGTGGATCGCGCCGTACCCCAACGGGCACATCCTGGCCACCGGCACCGACGTCGCCGGCCGACGGCAGTACCTCTACCACCCGCAGTGGCGGCGCAAGCGGGACGAGGCGAAGTTCGACCACGTGCTGGAGGTGGCCCGTCGGCTGCCGACCCTGCGCGACCGGATCGCCGGTGACCTGACCGGGCGGGGGCTGAACCGGGACCGGGTGCTGGCCACCGTCGCCCGGCTGCTCGACATGGGCGCCTTCCGGGTCGGCAACGAGCAGTACGCGGTCGGGGAGGACGCCACCTTCGGCGTGTCCACCCTGCGCCCGGAGCACGCCCGGTCCCGGGGCGGCTGCGTGGTCTTCGAGTTCCCGGCCAAGGGCGGTATCGAACAGGTCCGTCGGATCGAGGACCCGCAACTGTGCCGGGTGCTGACCACCCTGCGGCGGCGACGGCGTACCGAGGAACGGCTCTTCGGCTACTGGGACGGGCGGACCTGGCGGGACGTGCGCAGCGACGAGGTCAACGGCTACCTGCGCGACGCCAGCGGCGGCGAGATGACCGCGAAGGACTTCCGCACCTGGCACGCCACCGTCCGGGCGGCCGCCGAACTGGCGACCGTGGGGACGCAGCGTTCGGTGACGGCGCGTCGCCGGGCGGTGGCCGGGGTGATGCGGGAGGTCGCCGACCTGCTCGGCAACACCCCCACGGTGGCCCGCACGTCGTACGTGGATCCCCGGGTGGTCGACCTCTACCACGACGGCGTGGTGCTGCCGGTGCCCGCCGACGCCCCGCGGGAGCAGGTCGAACGGTTGGTGCTGGAGCTGCTGGAGGAGACCTGACCGACCCCGCCGCAGGTCCTGGGGGAGGCGCGACGGGGTCGGGGCCGGTGCGGCCGGGAGGCCATCCCGGGCGACGGCGGTCGCGTGCCGGGCGGGCTGCGGCACCGGGCGGCCGTCCGTGACCCGGATGGGTCACGGACGCCACGCCGCGGTCCCCCGTTACCGTCGGGCCGACCGGTCGGGTGACCGCCGGCCCACCGTCAGTATGTCGGTCCCGGGTTGACTGCGGACGCCGTGCTGTTGACGATCCGTGCCTGTTGCAGGTGCAGCGTCCGGTACGCCTGCGGGGTGAGCTGGTGGGCAGCCCGGAACGCCCGGCTGAAGTGGGCCTTGTCCCGGAAACCCCAGCGCGCGGCGACGGCCTGCACCGGCCGGTGGGCGAGCGCCGGGTCGGCCAGGTCCCGCCGGCACCGCTCCAACCGCAGCTCCCGGATGTACGACGCCACCGTGGCGTGCTCCTCCTCGAAGAGCCGGTGCAGGCTGCGTACCGAGATGTGGTGCGCCTCGGCGATGGCGGCCGGGGTCAGCCCGGCGTCACCGAGGTGCCGCTGGACGTACGCCCGCACCTGGGCGAGCAGTGCCCGGCGGCGTACCTCGCGGGGCATCTCGTCCTCGGCGACCAGGTACCGGCCGAGCATGGTGGAGATCAGGTCCAGCGCCACCCCGCCCAGCCGCTCGGCGTCGGCCTGCTGGTACTGCTCCGGATGGGTGGTGATCCGGGTCAGGTACTGGGCGATCAGCGCGCCGATCCCCTCGCTCGCCGACATCCGGCCGGCCAGCAGCGGGGCGAGCTGGTCCGGGGTGAGCGGGATCGCCCCGTACGGGACCAGGGCGACGATCGAGGCGGCGTGCTCCGCACCGTTGCCGTCGCCGAGGTGGCTCACCTCGTGTGGCCGGGAACCGTCGTAGAAGGTGAACTCACCGGCGCCGATCCGGCTCTCCCGCCCGGCCTGCCCGGCGACGCCGGTGCCGCTGGTGGTGAGGGCGAGCATGTGGAAGTCCACCTCGGTGCGGCGGACCAGCTTCGGGGTGCGGACCGCCTCCAGTGACGGGTAGCGGTAGCGCACCAGCCGGATGGGGCCCAGCTCGACGAACTCGGCGCGGGCCCGGAAGTCGTGCTGGTGGTCGGAGCGGATGCGCAGCGGCGCGGCGGTCCGGGCGACCAGGTCCAGCCACATCCCGAACCGTTCCGTCGGTGGCAGTTGTTCAGTGTCGATCACCGTGCGGTGCACCATGTCCGGCCTCCCCCGTCGGCGGGCACTTCCCCTCCATTCTGGACGAAGACCCCACCGGCCCGCTCCGCACGGGGGTCGCGGGGGGTGTCGGGTGTGGTCGCGGAGGGTGCCGATGCCGCTGTTGCGCCGAAATGGCGGCATTGGAGCGCCGGGGATACCACTCTGTCAGCGACATTGAGTCGATCAACTGGCTCACGCTCGCTCGGCGTCGTTCTTGAGCGCCGGCCGGTGGCAGCGCAGGGTGTCACGCATCCGGTGGTGCGGGTGTACGTTCCGTGGTGGAAGCCTGTCGGTTTCGGCCGGTGGGGATCTCGTGTCACCGGGGGAGTGTGCTGATGCCTCGTCGCTCTATTCCTGACGATCCGTCGATCGGTGATCGTATTCGTGCTCGCCGGGAGTTGCGTGGTTGGAGCGTGCGGTACGCGGCCAGCCGGGCGGGCATCTCCCATACGTCGTGGTCGCGTATCGAGCGGGGGCGGCAGCGCACCGACCGGTACATGGTGGTGGATCTGGCGGCGGCCCTGGAGTGTTCGGTGGTCGACCTGACGGGTCAGGCGTACACGCCGGCTGATCGGCAGCTCGACGCCGCCCGGATCGACGCCGAGCGGGTGTGGCGGGTCATGATGGACACGCCGATGGCCCAGCGTTCCGAGGCGACGGCGACGGTCGAGCAGGTGCGTCGCGAGGCGGCGTTGGTGCGTGGTCTGTATGGGCGGTGTGATTACGCGGGTGCGTTGCGGCGGCTGGTGGATCTCGTGCCGGCGATGCACGCCCTGACGGACCGGCGGGCGGCGTTGTCGGAGATGGTGCCGGTGTACGGCGTGGCCATGGGGTCGTTGCTGAACGTCAGCTATCCGGCCCATGCCTGGCTGGCTGCCGAGCGTTGTGCCGAGGCTGCCGGGTTGCTCGACGACGGGGTGGCGGTCGGGGTGGCGGCGGCCAACCGGGCGCGGGTGTCGGCCTACTCCGGGGCTTACGGGCCGGCCCGCGCGTGGTGTGACGCGGCTGCTGCCGATCTTGCCGGTAGCGCCGCCGACGGCGCGTTGGACGTGCTGGGTTTCCTGCACCTGGCGCGGGCGCACCATCTCGCCGGTCTGCGGGACCGGGTCGGTGCCGAGGATCATCTCGCCGAGGCGGCGCGGATCGCCGCGCACACCGGGGAGACCGAGAGCTGGGATCTCGTCTGGGGTCCCCGGAACGTGGCCCTGTGGACGATGGCGTTCCAGCTCGACACGGGCCGTCCGGAACTGGCGATGCGGACTGCGGCGGGTGTGGAGCTGACGGGTCTGCCGGCGGTGCGCCAGGTGTACTTCTGGCTCGACATGAGCCGGGCGGCCGAGGGTACCGGTCGGGATCGTGACGCCGTACGGATGCTGCTCACTGCGGAGCGGATCGGGCCGCAACATGCCCGCTCGTCGGTCGCCGCCCGGGAGACGGCGCGGTCATTGTTGCGTAAGGGGGCGACCTCGCCCGAGCTGCGAGGTCTCTGCGAAAGGATGAGCCTGACCACGGGTGGTGCGTAAGCGTTCCAACCCTTCCACGTGCGCTCCGTAGCGTCTTGATCACGGCATGGTGACACCTCGTCGGTCTGGTGACCGGCCGTCGCCGTGCCGCTGATCGTGCGCGGCGGCAGCTTCATCTCGTACCGCCGCGCCCATGCGAAGGGGACGCAGGTGGGCGACGAAGAACGTGATCCGGGTGCGAGCCGGGGTGAGCGGATTCAGGCGGCGGAGCGGGAGGCGGCGCGGCAACGGCTGCTCGCGCAGGCCGAGGCGGAGCGGATACCGGTGGAGGAGACGACGCGGGCGGTGCCGGATCGGCGGTGGCGTCGTGGCGGGCGGTGAGTTGTTGCCGGTCGGTCGGCGGGTGGCGCACTGGCGGGGGCGGCGTGGGTTGTCGCAGCAGGTGTTCGCCGACCGGTTGGGTAAGTCGAAGAGTTGGGTGGACAAGGTCGAGCGGGGTGTCCGGACGCTGGACAAGGTGTCCACACTTCAGGACATCGCCGCTGTCCTGCGCATCGACCCGGGTGTGCTGCTCGGCCGGGACCTCCAGGCAGTGGACGTGTCCGGTCCGGTCGAGGGAGTGGAACGGGTCCGAGAGGCGCTGTCGACGTACGACATCGCGGTGGGTCGTTCGACAGTGCGGGGTCAGGTGCTGTCGGCGGATCGGCTGGCACGGGACGTCACGTACGCCTGGGGCACGTTCCGGCACGCCCGCTACCCGCAGGTGACCAGGCTGCTTCCGGGTTTGGTGGTCGCCGCGCAGGGTGTCTACGCGGACAATCCGGTGGCGGGGCGGTCGATGCTGGTGGAGGCGTACCGGGTCACCGCGTCACTGCTGGTCAAGCTGGGTGAGGTAGAAATGGCGTGGTTGGCTGCCGACCGGGCGATGACCATTGCGGCCGGTGAGGCGGTGCTGGTGGCCACCGCTGCCGTGCAACTTGGCCAGGTGCTCCGCGCTTCGGGGCGGGCACGGGCGGCGAGGTCCACAGCGCTGGCCGCCGCGTACCGGATCGCTCCGCCCGACCTCGACGACCTGCCCGCCCCGGCGCTGTCGCTGTGCGGTGCCCTGGTCATTGAGGCCGCGTTGGCCGCAGCCCGAGACGGCGACGATCACGCCACGGCCGACCTGCTCGACGAGGCCGCCGAGATGGCGGCCCGGGTCGGCGACGGCCACGACCACTATCGGACCGCCTTTGGGCCGGTCGCGGTGGACTGGCCCGGGTCGTCGCCGCTCTGGATCTGGGCGATGCCGGTACGGCGGTGGCCTGGCACGAGAAGGTCATCGCCCGCGACGGCTGGCGGTGGCTACCCGCCGAACACCGCGCCGGGCACCTGCTCGACGCCGCCCGCGCCTACCTGCACACAGGCGGCCCGGTCAACGCCGGCCGCGCCCTCATGGCCGCCGAGCACGCCGCCCCCGCCGAGGTGCGCCACCGGCCTGCCGCTCGATCGGTGCTCGCCCAGTTGGCCCACGACCCACGGGCATCAGCCGCGATCATCCAGCTCGCCGCCGCCCTCCGGGTGACCTGAGCATGACCGCGCCGTTCCTGTCCCTGGCCCAGATCCGCAACCGACTGATCCTCGACGCCCGCCGCGCCGAGCGATCCGCGCCCGACGGTCGCTGCCCGCTCTGCGGTGCCGTGGCGACCGCCCCACGTCCGCCACGCCGCTGAAGAAGGGCAACGGTTCCCGAGAGCAGACCGGGTGCGTTATTGGCCTTTTGGGTGGTCTTCGATGTCGGTCTCCCGACTCCGGGGCGGCGTCCGCCCGTCCAGGGTGTCTGGCGTCGACAGGTTGCGATACTCCTATGGGTTGGGCATGTGGGCGACCGATCAGGGGGCTGTGATGGCGGCGGAGGAACTGCTCGTGTTGGCTGGAGCCGGTGGTGCGGCACTGGTGGGCGCGGTAGCCCAGGACGCGTGGGGGCTGGCGAAAACCGGCTTCGTGCGGTTGCTCGGCCGGGGTGACCGGGCGAGAGAGGACGCGGTGACGCAACAGTTGGAGCGGACCCGTGGCGCGGTGGAGACGGCGGGCGCGGACGGCGACCGGGTGCGTGCACAGCACGAGGCGCTGTGGGCGGGCCGGCTAGAGGACCTGCTGATCGAGCAACCGGCTGCCGCCGCCGAACTGGAGACGCTGGTACGGCAGGTCGCCGCGAGCGCCGGGGTCCGCTCTGCCGGTCACGTTGTACAGCATGCCACCGCCTCCGGCAACGCGCGGCAGGCTGTGCTGGGCCACGGCAGCCAGATCAACACGTTCGGCACCGCAGAGGCGCGCGCCGATGACTGAACCGTCCGGTGTTCCTGTGGCCGAGCCGTCACACGGTCGCGGGACAGGTGACGAGCCGACAGATGGTCCTCCGACGGTGACTCAGCGGATGCAGGCCGAGGGGCACGGCACGAGTGCCGGGGTGGGTAACGGTCTCCAGATCAACAACTTCATCAACACCAAAGGCGTACCCGATCCCCGGCCCGCCACCGATCGGCCCGCCGCCGCAGCGGACCGGCCGTCGCCGGTGTGGAACCTCCGGCCCCGGGATCCGAACTTCGCCGGTCGGGGGAGCGAACTGGCCGAGCTGCGAACCCGGCTGTCGTCCGGTGGCGCTGCCGGCGTGCAGGCGATCCACGGCATCGGCGGGGTCGGCAAGACCCAGTTGGCCCTGGAGTACGCGAACCTGCACCGTGCCGACTACGACGTCGTGTGGTGGATCTCTGCGGAACAGTCCGGGGCCATCGGTGAGCAGTTCAGCGCGCTCGGGACCGCGCTGGGCGTGCTCGACGCCCAAGTGGACAGCGTGATCGCCCAAAGCAAGGTCAAGGAGTACCTCCGGAGCCGGGACCGCTGGCTGCTGATCTTTGACAATGCGGAGAAACCCGAGGACCTCCGCCCCTGGTTGCCGGACGGCGAGGGGCATGTGCTCGTCACTTCCCGCACCACGAGCTGGGGACAGCTAGCCCGGACCCTAGAGCTGGAGGTCCTTCCGCGTGCTGAGGCGGTGGAACTGCTGACGCTGCGCCTTGCCAGGATCAGCGCGATGGAGGCCGGTCAGCTCGCCGAGGACCTGGGTGACCTGCCCTTGGCGCTGGCGCAGGCGGCGAGCTACCTGGCCGAGTTCGGCATGTCTGTTACCGAATACCGACAGGTGCTCCGGGAGGAGACGCTTGCGGTGCTCGACGAGGGGCAGCTGGCAGGTTACCCGCATTCCCTGGCGGCGGCTGCCGCCCTGAGCACCACGGCGCTGGGGGCCAAGGATCCCGCCGCGCTCGCCGTCCTCCACCTGTGTGCGTTCCTGGCACCCGAGCCGGTGCCGACCGACCTCGTCATCACCATCGCCCGGCATGCCGACCTGCAACTGGAGATCCTCGCACCGCTGGCGCAGATCATTGACAAGCCGCTCCAGCGCCAGCGATCCATCAGTGCCGTCGGTGCCTCCGGGCTGGCCCGGGTCGAACTCGGGACGATCACCGTCCATCGACTGGTCCAGGCGATCATCCGGGACCAGATCGATCCCACCGTCGCTGCCGAGCTGCGGGCGCGCATCGAGGCGGCGCTCGGCACCGTCGACCCGGGTAATCCCCGGGACACTGCAACCTGGCCGCAGTGGAGCATGATCCTGCCCCACCTGCTGGCAGCGGATCCCGCGCGCACCGATAACCCCGATCTTCGCCTCCGGTCCCGGGATGCCATCGTCTACCTGCTCTGCAGGGGCGACAGCCGCCCCGCCCAGCAACTAGCCGACAACCTCTACCAGGAGTGGAAGAAGCGACACGGCCCGGATCATGTGGACACTCTGCGCGCTGCCACTGAACTGGTCTGGGCCTACCGCGACCTGGGCCAGTTCGACCGGCTTCGTCCTCTGATCGACGACACCCTCACCCGCCAGATCAGTATTCTCGGCCATGACCATCCCGATACCCTCCGCACTGCCTCCGACCTTGCGGTAGTTCAGAGTGCTTTCGGGAACCATCAGCGGGCACTCGAAATCAATGTAGATGTGTATGGGCGGCGGGTTCGGGTTTTGGGTGGGGATCATCCTGACGCGTTGACGTCTGCGAGTAATTTGGCCAGTTCTTTAGGTAGGGTGGGGGAGTTTGGGCGGGCGTTGGAGGTTGCGGAGGATGTGTATGGGCGGCGGGTTCGGGTTTTGGGTGGGGATCATCCTGACGCGTTGACGTCTGCGAGTATTTTGGCCAGTTCTTTAGGTAGTGTGGGGGAGTTTGGGCGGGCGTTGGAGGTTGCGGAGGATGTGTATGGGCGGCGGGTTCGGGTTTTGGGTGGGGATCATCCTGACGCGTTGACGTCTGCGAGTAATTTGGCCAGTTCTTTAGGTAGTGTGGGGGAGTTTGGGCGGGCATTGGAGATCGCGGAGGATGTGTATGGGCGGCTGGTTCGGGTTTTGGGTGAGGATCATCCTGACGCGTTGACGGCTGCGGGTAATTTGGCTGTCGCGTTGGGTGATGTAGGGGATTTTAGGCGGGCGTTGGAGGTTGCGGAGGATGTGTATGGGCGGCGGGTTCGGGTTTTGGGTGAGGATCATCCTGACGCGTTGACGGCTGCGAGTAATTTGGCTGTCGCGTTGGGTGATGTAGGGGATTTTAGGCGGGCGTTGGAGGTTATGGAGGATATGTATCGGCGACGTGTACGGATCCTCGGCGAGGATCATCCTGATACGCTTTCGGGCATGGTGAATCTCGCCCAAATATTGGGGCGGCGCGGGCAGTTGCTTTCCGCTCGTCGATTCGCTGAAGCAGCACATCGGAAACTGCGAACCACTCTTGGTCAGCAGCACCCTTATACGGAGCGCGCGCGGACCACCCTCGATCAGATCGCAGTTGCCATGGGTGGGCGCCGGCCACCGGGCAGGACCCACCGTGGGCGTTGACCAATGCGTGAGCACTGGTACGGGTTACAGCGCGGGCCGGGCCGCCGTGAGGCTGGCCCGGCCCGTCGCCGTACGCGATGTCAGTCGTTGAGGACGTGCGAGAGCCGGTCGCGGAACTTGCGCTCCGAGTCGCTGACCTGGTCGCCGCCGATGCCGAGCAGCCCCCCGCTGGACGCCGCCCCGACCACCTGCTCGGCGATCTCCACCAGCCAGTGCCGGTACGCCCCGGCCTCGCCCTCGTCCACCTTCGCGGCCAGCAGGGTGGCCGCCTGCCCGGCCCGGACCAGCACGTCGTCGATGAGCGCCTGCGGGTCGGCCGGCGAGATCACCGGCAGTTCCTCGCCGGCCTCCGGGTCACCCACCCGGGAGACGATCTCCCCGGCGACGGCGGCGACGAGCGGGCTCGCCGACTCCCGGCCGGCGGCGATGGTCTCCAGCCCGGCCGCGTTCTCGGCGCGGGTGCGCCGGGCGCCGTCCGACTCGGCGGCGCTGGCCGCGGTCAGGACCGACTGCGGCAGGCCGACCAGCAGCCCCCACTCCTCGTCGGAGAACCCGAACCCGGTGTACGCCGGCTGTTCGATCACGACTGAGCCCCTCTCGATCGTTTCACTGCGGGCACCGCCCCCGGCGGTCGCCCGGGTCAGGCTAGTCCAGCGTCAGCAGACCCTGTTCGGACACCACGCGCACGGAGAGCGTCTTGTAACCCACCTCGTCGAAGAGCACCGTCATCCGGTCCTCCTCGTAGTTGAGCACCAGGCCGGGACCCCACTCCGGGTGCCGGACCTGGCTGTGCACCGGGAACGGGCCGACCGCGCCGTCGCTTGCCACGCTGGTGCCGGCGTGGCAGTTGTCGCAGTGCCCGCAGACCTGCGACATCTGCTCGCCGAAGTAGGCCAGCAGCACCTGCCCCCGGCACCCGGTGGTCTCGGCGAAGGCGCGCATCATGTCGGTACGCGAGCGGGTCACCGTCTGCTGCCGTTCGGCCTCGGCCAGGGCCGCCGCGCCCGCCTCCGCCGGGGTGGGGGAGTAGCGCGGTGCGCCGATCTTCTGCCCGGCCCGGGGTTCGGCCGCCCCGATCTGCTCCAGCAGGGCCAGGTACTGCCCGAGCTTGCGCGGCCCGAGGCCGGTCGTCTCGCGCAGCGCCTTCTTGGTCGTCGCCCGGCGACGCAGCAGCGCGGCCAGGTCCCGCAGTTCGGTCTCGTCCGGCAGGCCGCCGGAGAAGAAGCGTTGCAGGCCGACGTCCTCGGCCCGCCACAGCAGCAGCACCCGGGCCGGCGCACCGTCGCGCCCGGCCCGACCGATCTCCTGGAAGTAGCTGTCCGGCGAGTCGGGTAGCGCCATGTGCACCACCCAGGCGATGTTCGGCTTGTCGATGCCCATGCCGAACGCCGAGGTCGCCACCATGATCGGCACCTGGTCGGCGAGGAACGCCTCGTGCAGCCCGTGCCGGGCGGCGGTGGGCATCCCGCCGTGGTAGTACTCCGCCGGGAACCCGGCCGTGGTCAGCCGTTCGGCCAGCTCCTCGGCGGCCCGCCGGGTCGGCACGTAGATGATGCCGGGCCGCTCGTCGTCACGCAGCAGCGCGATCAGCCGCCGCCAGCGGTAGTCGTCGGTGGGGCAGTGGGCGACCTCGACGAACAGGTTCGGCCGGTCCAGCCCGGAGACCACCACCTCGGGGTCGCGTAGCCGCAGCCGGGCGATGATGTCGTCGCGTACCGGCGGGGAGGCGGTGGCGGTCAGCGCCACCACCGGCGGACGGCCGAGACCGTCGATCAGGTGGCCCAACGCCAGGTAGTCGGGGCGGAAGTCGTGCCCCCACGCCGAGATGCAGTGCGCCTCGTCGATCGCCACCAGGGCCGGTTGCAGCGACTTCACCTCGGCCATCCGGTCGGGGTTGGCCAGCGCCTCCGGGGTGATGAAGAGGAACTCCGCCCGCCCCTGCCGGATCTCCTCGATGGCCTCGGCCTGCTGGGCGGCGCTCTCGTCCGAGCTGATCCGCACGGCGCGCAGCTCGGGGCGCTGGCGTTCGTTGAGCGCGGCGATCTGGTCCTGCTGAAGGGCCAACAGGGGGGAGATCACCACCGTCGGCCCGGGGATCAGGCTCGCCGGGATCTGGTAGATCGCCGACTTGCCGGCTCCGGTGGGGAGCACCACCAGGGCGTCGCGTCGTTTCATCACCGCGCGCATGGCGGCGAGCTGGTTGGGCCGCAGCGCTTTCCAGCCGAACAGGCTGCGCGCCGCGCGGCGCAACGTCGTCGAGTGCATGGACAGCTTCATCGAAGGCCGGAGGTACCCGGGTGGATCGGCGGCGAAACCGCTCCCACCGGATCGGGCACACCGCCCACGGTGGCCGGTACGTCGCAGGTCAGGCGCGGTGACCGGGCGCGCACACGTGATCGACCACGGGTCACCGACGGCGGTGCGTGTCGGTGACCCGTGGACGGTGGGATTCAGCTCAGGTGGGGGAGCACCTCGCGCTGGTAGAGGTCGAACAGGCCCTGCCAGTGCGGGCCGGTGTTGGCGACGTAGACCTCGTCGAACCCGGCCTTGGCGTACCTGTCGATCATTTCCAGGTGGGCGTCGGCGCGGTTGCCGCAGACGAAGCCCTGCCGCACCTGCTCGGGCGTGACGAGTTGGGCCGCCTGCTCGAAGTGCCGGGGGGAGGGCAGCACCTGGGACAGCTCGCCCGGCACCCCGGCGTTGGGCCACGTCTCGTACGCGATCCGCGCGCCCTCGTCCTCGGTGTCGGCGTACGCGGCCTTGAAACCGGCCTGGCACGGCTTGTCGCCGCCGCCGTTGTCCCGGAACCGGCTGACCAGGTCGCCGTCGGGCATCATGCTGACGTAGCCGTCGCCGATCCGGGCGGCCAGGTCGACGGCCTTGGGCCCGAAGCCGGAGACGTACACCGGCGGGGGTGTGTCGGGCAGCGTGTAGACGCGGGCGTGCTCCACCGTGTAATGCCGGCCGCGGTGGTTGACGAAGTCGCCCCGCCACAGCTCCCGCATCACCGCGACGGCCTCCTCCAGCATCTCCAGCCGCACGTCGGTCTGTGGCCAGGCGTCGCCGAGGATGTGTTCGTTGAGCGCTTCGCCGGTGCCGACGCCGAGCACGAACCGGCCGGAGTGCATGACCGCGCTGGTCGCCGCGGCCTGCGCCAGCACCGCCGGGTGGATGCGGACCGTCGGGCAGGTCACCGCCGTGCTCACCGGCAACGAGCTGACCTGGCTCAGCGCCCCGATGACGGACCAGACGAAGGGGCTCTGCCCCTGGGCGTCGGTCCACGGGTGGTAGTGGTCGGAGATCCACAGTGCCTGGAAACCCGCCCGCTCGGCGGCCCGCGCCTGCTCCAGCAGTTGCGCCGGGGTGTACTCCTCGCTGGACAGGAAGTAGCCGATCTTCATGGTGCCCCCTCGCCGGGCCCGCCGCCGGGTGCGGCGCGACCTCCGCCAGCGGTACCCCGGCGGGTGGGGGATCAGTCGGCCGGCGGCGGCCGGACTCAGCGGCGGCCGAACATGGCCCGGATGGCGGCCAGCAGCAGCAATCCGCCGACCACCAGGCCGAGCAGGCGTACGCCGGGAATGTCGGCCGGCGAGGTGGCGTCGGCGAGCGGCAGGTCCATCCCCGCACTGTCGCACGTCGCCCCGACCGACGCCAGACAGTAACAGTAAGGTTTATTGACTATTACCTCGCCCGGTGTGACCATGGCAGCACCGCGACGGCATCGGGCCGTCGACACGCGACGGGGGTACCGGGGCCGGATGAACGAGCGCAACCTGGCGGGTCTGGCCGCCACCGTCCTGCAACCCGGCTTCGTCGGCACCACCCCGCCCGACTGGGTCCGCCGGTGGCTGGCCGAAGGGCTCGGCGCGGTGGTGCTGTTCGCCCGCAACGTCGTCGACCCCGAACAGGTCGCCGCGCTCACCGCGACGCTGCGCGCCGAACGCCCCGACGTGCTGGTGGCCATCGACGAGGAGGCCGGCGACGTCACCCGGATCGAGTCCGGCCGGGGCAGCTCCCGTCCCGGCAACCTCGCCCTCGGCGCGGTCGACGACCCGACGCTCACCGAGGACGTGGCCCGCGACCTCGGCGTCGAACTCGCCGACCTCGGCGTCACCCTCAACTACGCCCCCGACGCCGACGTCAACATCAACCCGGCCAACCCGGTGATCGGCGTGCGGTCCTTCGGCGCCGACCCGCACCTGGTCGCCCGGCACACCGCCGCCTGGGTACGCGGCCTCCAGTCCGCCGGCGTCGCCGCCTGCGCCAAGCACTTCCCCGGCCACGGCGACACCCGGGTCGACTCGCACCACGACCTGCCCCGCATCGGGGCCAGCCGGGCCCGCCTGGACGCCGGTGAACTGGTCCCGTTCCGGGCCGCCGTCGCCGCCGGGGTGCAGGCGGTGATGACCGGGCACCTGCTGGTCCCCGCCCTCGACCCCGACCTGCCGGCCACCCTCAGCCACCGCATCCTCGGTGACCTGCTCCGCGAGGAGTTGGGCTTCTCCGGCGTGGTGGTCACCGACGCGGTGGAGATGCGCGCCGTCGCCGACCGGTACGGCTTCGCCGGCACCGCCGTCCGGGCCCTCGCCGCCGGGGCGGACGCGATCTGCGTCGGCGGCGAACGCGCCGACGAGGCCGCCGCCCGCTACCTGCGCGACGCGATCGTCGCCGCGGTGATCGCCGGTGAGCTGCCCGAGGAACGCCTCGCCGAGGCCGCCAAGCGGGTCGGTCAGCTCGCCGAGTGGAGCACCGCCGCCCGCACCGGCCGGCCCGACCCCGCCCCGCGCCCCACCGACGGCTCGCCGGTCGGCCTGACCGCCGCCCGGCGGGCGGTCCGGGTCAGCGGCGACGCGGTCGGCCGGCTGCCGCTGACCGCCGCCGCGCACGTGGTCGAGTTCGCCGCACCACACAACATCGCGATCGGCGCCGAGACCCCGTGGGGTCTCGGGGCACCCCTGGCCGACCTGCTCCCCGGCACCACCACCGTCCGGCTCACCGAGGCCGACCTGCCCGCCGACCCGACCGGTGCGGCGGCCGGCCGGCCACTGGTGCTGGTGGTGCGGGACCTGCACCGGCACCCGTGGATGCAGGCCGCGGTCGACCGGGCGCTGGCCACCCGGCCGGACGCCGTGATAGTCGAACTCGGCCTGCCCGAGCTGGTCACCGGCGGCCTGCACCTGGCCACCCACGGCGCGACCCGGGCCGCCGCCCGCGCCGCCGCCGAACTGCTCACCGGAACCCGCTGACCCGCCCGCCCTCAGCGGTTCGCCGGTTCCCCCTGCTCGGCGAGCCGGTCCAGCTCGGCCAGCAGCCGGTCCACCTCGTCGACCGTGTTGTAGTGGTAGACGCTCGCCCGTACCGCCCCGCCACTGTCCCGCAGGCCGAGCGCCTGGAAGTACTCGTAGGCGTAGTAGTCGCCACTGGACAGGCAGAGCCCGGCGGCCCCCAACGCGGCGGCCAGCCCGGCCGGCGTCCACCCGGCCAGCCGGAACGACACCGTCGGGCAGCGCCGCACGCCGGCCGGCAGGACGGCGACCGCCGGCCGGGCGGCCAGCCCGGCGGCCAACCGGGCGAACAGCATCCCCTCGTGATCCCGCGCGGCGGCCAGCCCGGCGCGGACCCGGGCCCGCCGGTCTCCGGTGGCCGTCGGGTCCAGCCCGGCCAGGTGGTCGACGGCGGCGGCCACCCCGGCGAGCAGCGGGAAGCTCGGCGTGCCGGCCTCGAACCGGTCGGGCACCGCGTCGGAGGAGGGGAGCAGCTTGGCCGGGCGCAGCCCCGCCCACCGGGCCGGGTCGGCCACCACCGCCGCCAGGTGCGGACCGGACCACTTGTAGGCGCTGGTGACGAGGAAGTCGGCACCCGTGGCGGCCAGGTCGGTGGGACCGTGCGGCACCGAGTGCACCCCGTCCACGCAGACCAGCGCGCCGGCCGCGTGGGCCGTCGCGGCGATCGCCGCCACGTCCGGCATGGTGCCGGTGGCGTTGCTGCCGGCGGTCACCGCCACCAGCCGGGTCCGCGCGCCGACCAGGTCGGCGTACTGGTCGGCGGGCAGCTCACCGGTGGCCGGGTCGAACTCGGCCCAGCGTACGGTCGCCCCCGCCGTCGCGGCCGCCTGCACCCAGGGCCGCACGTTGGCGTCGTGGTCGAGCCGGGAGACCACCACCTCGTCCCCCGGGCCCCAGTCCGCGCCCAGCGTCCGGGCCAGCGTGTACGTCAGCGCGGTCGCGCTCGGCCCGAGCACCACCCCGTCCGGTGCGACGCCCAGCAGGTCGGCCACCGCCGTGCGGGCCCCCGCCACCAGCTCCAGCGACCGGCGGCCGGGCAGGAAGGCGGTGCTGCGGTTGCCCACGGCGATCCGCATCGCCTCGGCCACCGCGTCGATCACCGACCGGGGGGTCTGGGTGCCACCGGCACCGTCGAAGTGGGCGAAACCCTCGGCGAGCGCGGGGTACGCGGCCCGGGTACGGGTGATGTCGAACGGCATGCCCGGACCCTAGCCCGCCGGACCGGCCCGAAGATCCACCCGGGTGCCGGGGTGGGCCGCGTCTCGTACCCTTGGTGGGGTGACGAAGCGAAGCGCCACCACCCCCACCCCCCTCCGGCGGACCGCCGGCCTGCTGGCCGGCCTGGCACTCGGCGTGGCCGTGCTGGCCGGATGCAGCTCGGACGGCGCCGACACCGACTGCGGCCTGGACGCCTGCACGGTCACCTTCGACCGGGGTGTCGACGCCCGCGCCTCCATCCTCGGCGTCGAGGCGAAGCTGATCGGCGCGCAGGGCGACCAGGTGACCGTCGAGGTCGCCGGCGAGCAGCTCTCGTTGACCATCGGCCAGCAGGCCACCGAGGTGGGTGGCTTCGCGGTCACCCTGGACAGCGTCACCGACCAGCAGGTGCAGATCCGGGTGTCGCGTAACGCAGGCGGCTGACCTGCACGCCGGGCGCGGGCACCACGTTTGGGGATCTTCCCGAACGGAGATTGTGGGCCCATGTCACTCACCCGGAACGCCGAAGCCACCGCTAGCCGCACCGCGGACAGCCGCTGGCTGGAACTCCTCGCCCGGGCCGGCTTCATCGGCTACGGGATCGTCCACCTGCTCTTCGCCTGGATCATCCTCCAGATCGCCTTCGCCGGCTCCGGCGAGGAGGGCAACCAGAACGGGGCACTGCGCGCCCTGGGTGCCCAGCCGATGGGCAAGTTCCTGCTGATCGCGATCGCCGTCGGCCTGATCGCGATGGCCATCTGGCAGGCGCTGGAGGCGGCCGTCGGCCACCACGCCAAGCGCGGCAAGGAACGTCTCTTCGAGCGGATCGCCTCGGTCGTCCGTACCGTCGTCTTCCTCTGGCTCGCCTGGACCTCGATCCAGGTGGTGCAGGACGCCAGCTCCAACAGCGCCGACCAGCAGGAGCAGTTCAGCGAGAAGCTGATGGCCTCCAGCGGCGGCCGTGGTCTGGTCGGCTTCGCCGGCCTGGTGCTCGCCGCCGTCGGCATCGGCATGGTGATCTACGGCTACAAGAAGAAGTTCGAGCGGAACCTCAAGACCAACGAGATGAACGGCAAGACCCGGCAGACGGTCCGCCGGCTGGGCATGGCCGGTTACATCGCCCGGGGCGCGGTGTTCGCCGTCGCTGGTCTGCTGATCGTCGTCGCCGCGATCAACTACGACCCGGAGAAGGCCCGTGGCCTGGACGCCGCGCTGCGCACCCTGCGGGACCAGCCGTACGGGCCGTTCATCCTGGCGCTGATGGCGCTCGGTATCGCCGCCTTCGGGGTCTACTGCTTCTTCCAGTCCCGGTTCCGCAAGATCTGAGCCTGGTCGATACCGGAAACGCCGGGCACCATTGGGCCTTTGCCCGATTGCGATCAGCCCGGCCGGAGGGAGACAACCACGTGCAGGACTACCTCGAGACGATCGCCGCCGCGGCCACCGCGGCGGCGATCGCTCTGTTGCTCGTCGAGGTGGTACACCGGCTGATCCGCCGGCTCGGCCGGCGGTCCCACCTGATGACGGAGTTGACCGCGCACGTGCACCGGCCGTTGCAGGTGGCCGGCACGGTGGTGGCCGTCCAGTTCGCGGTCCGCTGGACCACCGGCTACGCCGTGGGCACCGGGTGGCGGCAGGCCGTGCTGCACATCCTGGTGCTGGGGGTGGTCGCCGCGGTGGCCTGGCTGGTCGCCTCGCTGCTGGTGGTGGCGGAGGACACCGCGCTGGCCCGGTTCCTGCGGGTCGACGTGCCCGACAACCGGCACGCCCGGCGGGTACGCACCCAGGTGGTGCTGCTGCGCCGGCTGACCATCGTGGTGATCGTGGTGCTCGCCGTCGGCGTGATGCTGATGACCTTCCCGGCGGTACGCGGCGTCGGCGCGGGCGTGCTCACCAGCGCCGGTGTGGTCGGTGTGGTCGCCGCGTTGGCCGCGCAGAGCCTGCTCGGCAACGTCATCGCCGGCCTCCAGCTCGCCTTCAGCGACGCCGTCCGCCTCGACGACGTGGTGGTGGTCGAGGGGGAGTGGGGCCGGATCGAGGAGCTGACGCTCAGCTACGTGGTGGTCCAGATCTGGGACGACCGGCGACTGATCCTGCCCACCTCGTACTTCACCAGCACCCCGTTCCAGAACTGGACCCGGACCGAGGCGGCGGTGCTCGGCACTGCCGAGTTCCACCTCGACTGGTCGGTGCCGGTGCAGTCGATGCGGGAGGAGCTGCGCCGGCTGGTCGAGAGCACCGACCTGTGGGACGGCCGGGTCTGCGTGCTCCAGGTCACCGACGCCACCGGCGGCGCGATCAAGGTACGCGCCCTGGTCAGCGCCGCCGACGCCGGCAGCCTGTGGGACCTGCGCTGCCTGGTGCGGGAGCACCTGGTCGGCTGGGTCCGGGACCACCGGCCGACCGCGCTGCCCCGGACCCGCGCCGAGGTGGGCGACGGCGCCGGCAACCTGCCCTGGCAGTGGGTGCCGCCGCGGCGTCAGGTCCGTCGCCGCGCCGAGGGCGAGCTGCCCGACGACGCCCGGGTCTTCGGCGGCAGCGACGACGGCGACGCCCGCAGCGAGGCGTTCGTCGGCCCGGACCAGGACGCCCGGGGCGAGGCCGTCACCGTCGGGGCGGACCCGGGGGGCGACGCCCGCCGCTGAGCCACCCGCAGCCCCGTCCAGCCCCCGCGACCGCCGGTCGCGGGGGCTTGTCGCACCCGCTTCGGCGTTTTGCCGGACGCCCCGGCCCGACCTGCGGTCAGATGTGGTTGGTCACCGTGCGCAGGATTGACGGACGGCGGCTCCGGGCATACAGCGCGGTGATGACGAAAGGAGGACAGCATGGCTGACGTCGCGAACCACCGTACGTCCCGGACCGGGAGCGAGCCGTCCACCGCCGAACTGGTGCAGCGGGCCACCGAGCAGGTCTCCCGACTGGTCCGGGACGAGCTGGCCCTGGCCCGCGCGGAACTGACCCAGAAGGGCAAGCACGCCGGGATCGGGATCGGCCTCTTCGGCGGCGGCGGGGCGCTGGCCCTGTACGGGCTCGGCGCACTGGTCACCGCCGCGATCCTGCTGCTGGCCCTGGTGCTGCCCGCGTGGGCGGCGGCGCTGATCGTGGCGGTGGTGCTCTTCCTCGTCGCCGGGGTGCTCGCCCTGGTGGGGAAGAAGCAGGTCAGCCACGCGGTCCCCCCGATGCCGGAGGCGACGGTCCGTAGCGTCCGCGCGGACGTGGACACGGTCGCCGCCGCGGTGAAGGACAGGGGACGGGCATGACCGGCACGACAGGCAGCAACGGCAACGGCACCGGCGACACCGAGGCGCTGCGCGAGGAGATCCGGCGCACCCGGGTGGAGCTGGGCGAGACCATGGAACTGCTGGCCTCCAAGGCCGACGTCAAGGCCCGGCTGAAGGACTCGGCGGAGCAGGCGAAGGAGCGGGTGCGCGAGCAGGCGGCGCTGACCGTGGCCCGGGTGCGCGGCCAGGCCGCCCAGAGCGTCGACCACGCGCGGGCCCAGGCGTACGACACCTCGGTGGCGGTGCGACGTGATCCGGTGCCGTGGGCGACGATAGCGGCAGGTGCGGTGGCCGCCGTGGTGGTGTTGTTGATCGTTCGGGGGAGGCGCAGGTGAGCAAGGGCATCGGCAGGACCGCGTACAAGCCGGTGGGGGTGGTGCTGGGACTGGCGGCCGGCGCGCTGGCCGGAACGATCTTCCGGCAGGTGTGGAAGGCGACCGCCGGGGACGGCGAGGCGCCCAATCCCACCGACGAGGACCGCCGCTGGGGCGAGATCCTGGCGGCGGCGGCGTTGCAGGGGGCGATCTTCTCGGTCGTCCGGGCGGCGGTGGACCGGGGTGGCGCGGTCGGCGTCCGGCGGCTGACCGGGCGCTGGCCCGACTGACCCGCTCCGACCGGCCGTACCCCGGTGACCAGCCGCGACGGCTGTCCCACCGGATGGTGACGACGACCTGTGGCCCCCCGTACGCATCGACGGACGGGGGGCCTTTCGCCCGGGTCGGGACGACCCGGGCAGCGTGCGTCGGGCATCCGTCAGGTCACATGTCGGAGAATTTCGTCGATTAGGCTGTGCAAGGTTTTTGGGTACGTGGTTTGCTGATCCCCGCTGTTGCGAGACGGTGTCGGAACGGAGCGGTCTCCCGCTGTGGGGGCCACACCCGGGTCGTCGCCGCCCGCACACGGCCAATCGGCCGCACAGCGTGCTCGGCCGCCGGTTTTAGAAGGAGATACACATGGCGCAGGGAACCGTGAAGTGGTTCAACGCTGACAAGGGCTTCGGCTTCATCACCGTCGACGGCGGGGGTGCTGACGTGTTCGTCCACTTCTCGGCCATCCAGACCAGCGGCTACCGCACGCTGGAGGAGAACCAGCGGGTGGAGTTCGAGATCGCCCAGGGTCAGAAGGGTCCGCAGGCCGAGCAGGTCCGCCCCCTCTGAGCGAAGCCGGTCGGCATTCGCCGGCCCGGGTGATCCGGCCAGCCGGATCGACGAGAAGCCCCGTGTCCTTCCAGGACGCGGGGCTTTCCGCATCGGTTCCTCTCCCCGTCGGCGTGCCTGGCCGCAGCCCGGCACGCCGGTCAGGGCAGCCGCCGGGCCCGCAGGCCGCGCCAGAGCAGCACCAGGCCGGCCAGTACCAGCAGCGGTCCGATGAAGGCCCACAGCCGCTCGTCGCTCATCAGGCTGCCGTCGACGTATCCGAGGCCCTGGACCGTCCAGACGGCGCCGACCACCACGGCCAGCAGGCCCAGGGTGAGCGTGAGCCATCCCCTCACCGGTCCCCCCTCCGTGGGCCGGTCGACCCGGCCCGGTCACCAGGATGCCGGCCGGACGGCACCGACGCGACGACCCGGCCGGCGTGGCTCACCACCGGTCGTGCACCCGGGGCCGGACCAGCTCGTCGTAGACCGACCGGACGGTGTCCAGCTCGGTGCCGGTGAGCGCGGGGGACCCGGCCGCGGCGGCGTTGCCCCGGGCCTGCTCCGGGTTGCGGGCGCCGGGGATGACCACGGTCACGCCGGGCTGGTCGATGACCCAGCGCAGGGCGAACTGGGCCATCGTGCGCCCGTCGCCGACCAGCGGGGCGAGCCGGCGCACCACGGTCAGGCCGAGGTCGAAGTCGACGCCGGAGAAGGTCTCGCCGACGTCGAAGCTCTCCCCGTGCCGGTTGTAGGTGCGGTGGTCGTCGGCGGCGAAGGTGGTGTGCTCGTCGTAGCGGCCGGAGAGCAGGCCGCTGGCCAGCGGCACCCGGGCGATGATCCCGACGCCGGCCGCGGCGGCGGCCGGCAGCACCTCGTCGAGGGGCTTGAGCCGGACCGCGTTCAGGATGATCTGGACGCTGGCCACCCCCGGCCGGGCGATCGCCGTGAGTGCCTGGTCGCAGGTCTCGACGCTGACGCCGTACCCGGCGATCCGCTTCTCGGCGACGAGGGTGTCGAGGCCGTCGAAGACCCGGTCGTCGGCGAAGACCTCGGTGGGCGGGCAGTGCAGCTGCACCAGGTCGAGGGTGTCCACGTCGAGGTTGGCCCGGGACCGGTCGGTCCAGGCCCGGAAGTTGTCCAGGGTGTACGCCTGCGGCGTCTGCTCGACCCGGCGGCCCATCTTGGTGGCGACGGTGAGCCCGTGTCCGGGGTTGTCCCGCAGGAACCGCCCGATCAGTTGTTCGCTGCGGCCGTCGCCGTAGACGTCGGCGGTGTCGAGGAAGGTGACGCCGGACTCCACGGCGGCGGCGAGGACGGCCAGGGCGTCGCTCTCGCTGACCTGTCCCCAGTCCGCGCCGAGCTGCCAGGCCCCGAGGCCGACCACACCCACCTGCCGGCCGAGCCGGTCGAAGCTGCGCTGTTCCATGCCGTCGAGCCTAGTGACCTGCTTGCCGGGGCGCAGCG
Source organism: Micromonospora sp. WMMD730 (assembly GCF_049178955.1). Lineage (NCBI taxonomy): Bacteria > Bacillati > Actinomycetota > Actinomycetes > Micromonosporales > Micromonosporaceae > Micromonospora > Micromonospora sp. WMMD730. Next base: position 4,833,552 of record NZ_JBMHML010000002.1, on the reverse strand, counting down.
CCGGCCGTACCTTGTAACAAAACGTACGTACGGTTTGGGGGTTGGTCATGTGGGATCCGGGCACGTATCTGCGCTACGACGACGAACGGTCCCGCCCGTTCCACGACCTGCTGGCCCGGGTCGACGCCGACCGGCCACGCGCGGTGGTCGACCTCGGCTGCGGTCCCGGAACCCTGACCGCGACCCTCGCCCGACGCTGGCCGGACGCCCGGATCAGCGGCCTGGACTCCTCCCCGGAGATGATCGGGCGGGCCCGCACGCTCGACACCCCGGTCACCTTCACCGTGGGCGACGTCACCGACTGGCGGCCCGACCCCGACGTGGACGTGCTGGTCGCCAACGCCGTGCTGCAGTGGGTGCCCGACCACCCGGCCCTGCTGCGCCGCTGGGCGCACACGCTGCCACCCGGCGGCTGGCTGGCGTTCCAGGTGCCCGGCAACTTCACCGGCCCCTCGCACCGGGCGCTGCGCGAGGTCGCCGCCGACCCCCGCTGGGCGGACACCGTCCGGCCGCTGCTGCGCGAGGACCCCGTCGACGACCCGGTCGGGTACGCCGCCACGCTGACCGCCGCCGGCTGCGCGGTCGACGCCTGGGAGACCACCTACCTGCACCGGCTGCCCGCCCCCGCCGACGCCGAACACCCCGTGCTGACCTGGCTGGACGGCACCGCCCTGCGCCCCGTGCGGGCCGTGCTGGACGACACCGCCCTCGCCGGTTTCCGCGCCGCGCTGGAGAACCTGTTGGCCCGCGCGTACCCGGTACGGCAGGGTCAGGTGTACTTCCCGTTCCGTCGGATCTTCGTGGTCGCCCGTACGGGTGCCCGGCACAAGGAGCCGCAGTGACCGACCTGTCCGCCTTCATCGCCGAACTGCCCAAGGTGGAGCTGCACGTGCACCACGTGGGCTCCGCGTCCCCCCGGATCGTCGCCGAACTGGCCGCCCGGCACGAGGGACGCAGCCCCGTACCGGCGGACCCGGACGCCCTCGCCGACTACTTCGCGTTCCGCGACTTCGCCCACTTCATCGAGGTCTACCTCAGCGTCGTCGACCTGATCCGCGACCCCGACGACGTCTGGCTGCTCACCCACGAGGTGGCCCGGGAACTGGCCCGCCAGCAGGTCCGCTACGCCGAGCTGACCGTCACCCCCTACTCGCACGTGCGCCGGGGCATTCCCGCACCGGCGTTCTGCGAGGCCATCGAGGACGCCCGCCGCCGCGCCGAGGCCGACTTCGGCATCGCGCTGCGCTGGTGCTTCGACATCCCCGGCGAGGCCGGCCTGCCGGCGGCCGAGGAGACCCTGCGGATCAGCCTCGACGAGCGCCCCGACGGTCTGGTCGCCTTCGGCCTCGGCGGCCCCGAGATCGGGGTGCCCCGGCCGCAGTTCAAGCCGTACTTCGACCAGGCGCGGGCGGCCGGGCTGCGTTCCGTGCCGCACGCCGGGGAGACCACCGGCCCGCAGACCGTCTGGGACGCCCTGCGCGAGCTGGGCGCCGAGCGGATCGGCCACGGCATCTCCGCCGCCCAGGACCCGGAGCTGCTGGCGTACCTGGCCGAGCGGCGCATCCCGCTGGAGGTCTGCCCGACGTCCAACGTACGGACCCGGGCCGTCACCCGGATCGAGGAACACCCGCTGCGGCGACTCGTCGACGCGGGGGTGCGGGTCACCATCAACTCCGACGACCCGCCGATGTTCGGCACCACCCTCAACGACGAGTACGCCGTCGCCGCCCGACTGCTCGACGCCGGCCCCGAGGGGCTCGCGGCGCTGGCCCGGGAGGCGGTGTCCGCGTCGTTCCTCGACCCGGCCGGGCAGGCCCGGATCATCGCCGAGATCGACGCCTTCGTGGCGACCCGCTGAACCGTCACGGGTGACCGGGAAGAGTGGGTGTACACGCGGCGGGAGCTGGTGTGGGGGACCGTGCCCCCGCCGCGCGTACCGATCCACCGGCCGGTGGGTGTCAGGGGCGACAGGCCGGTGGAACCGATGGGTTCGGCCCCGATCCTGTCAGCCCACCGGCCCCGCGTCGCCGTCGTTAATCCGGATCTAAGGAAACCTTGCGCCACAGCACAGCCAGCGTCGGTTTCTCAGCCGTCGGTGGGACGCTGCCGGGGCCAGCGGCGGCCCCCGCCCTTCTGCTCCCGGGCCTCCCGCGCCATCCGGCCCACCAGCCCGAACCGGTTGACCTGCCGGGGCGTCGCCTGCGGGTCGGCCAGCAGCATCACCACGCTCGCCCCGCCCAGGTGGGCCCGGTCGAGGCTGACCGAGCCGTTGGCCTGCAACGCCACCCGCCGCGCGATGTCCAGGCCCAACCCGGTCGAACCCTGGTCGCTGGCCCCGCGCCGCAACGCCCGGTCCGGGTTCGCGATGCCCGGCCCGGCGTCGTCGATCCGGATCGCCACGTACCCGTCCCGGCGGGAGACGGCCACCTCGAACGCGGTGCCCTGCGGGGTGTAGCGGAAGACGTTGCCGATCACCGCGTCCAGGGCGGCGGCCAGCTCGGCCCGGGGCACCGGCACCGGAATCCGGAACTGGGCACCGCTGACCCGGTGCGGGCGGTTCTGGTCGCCGGCCAGCGCCGCCCAGAACACCATCCGGTCCCGGACCACCTCGCTGACGTCGCACTCGGCCGGCCCGGCCTCGTGCGCCACCGCCTTGCGGGTCGTCTTGATCAGCACGTCGATCTCGCCCTCCAGGGTGACGATCGCCTGCCGGATGCGCCGGATCGTCCGCCGCCGGTCCAGCTCCGCCGCGCTGAACGAGCCGACGCTGGTGTCGTCGGAGTCCAGCCCCTCGGCGTCGAGCCGCAGCACCGTCAGCGGGGTACGCAGCCGGTGCGACAGGTCCGCCACCAGCTCCCGTTCGTCGGTGCGGGCGGCGACCAACCGGTCGGCCATCCGGTTGAACGCGTACCCCGCCTCGGCCAGCTCGCGCGGGCCGCTCGGCTCGACCCGTACCCCCAGGTCACCGTCGCCCACGGCGAGCGCGGCGCGGACCAGGGCCCGGGTGGAGTCGACCGCCCGCCCGGCGACCCGGTCCACCACGATCACCGCCGCGCCGACCAGCGCCACGGCCACCCCGGTGAGCAGCAGCCAGGTGCCGCCCGCCCCCTCGTCGAGGACGGCGTCGGGCACGAAGACCTCGACCACGGCGACCCGGCCGTCGAGCACCACCGGGTCGAGCCGGACCAACCCGCCGTCGACGTCGACCACCCGGGACTGCTCCCCGGCCCGCGCCCGCTCCAGGTCGTCGGCCGACGCCCGGCCGGCCGGCTGCTTCCCGGCCAGGCCGTGCACCACCGGACGGGTCGCCGGGTCGTCCCCGGTGGCCTCGACCGCGCGGCGGACGGCCGCCGGCTCGGCGCTGACGGCGAGCGCGCCGGTGACCAGCGCCCCGCGTCGCGCCGCGTCGGCGAGCGCCTCCTCGCGCACCTCCTCCCGCAGGGTCAAGCCGAGCGGGACGAGGAACGCCGACGCGACCAGCGCGCACATGCCGGCCGTCAACGCGGCCAGCGCCGGCCTCAGTCGGGGGCCACCAGCCGGAACCCCACCCCCCGCACGGTGCGCAGGTAGCGCGGCTTCGCCGCGGACTCGCCCATCTTTCGGCGCAGCCAGTACAGGTGCACGTCGATGGTCTGGTCCTCGCCGACCGACGGTTGGCGCCATACCTCCTCCAAGAGTTCCCGCCGGGACACCACCCGGCCGGGCCGCGCCGCCAGATACGCCAACAGGTCGAATTCCTTACGGGTGAGCGCCAGGGGCTCCCCGTCGAGCACCGCGCTGCGCTCGCCCACGTCCACCCGCAGCCCACCGACGGAGTGCACGGCCGGCGCGACGGTACGGCTGGCCCGGCCGACCCGGCGCAGCACGGTGGTGATCCGGGCGTCCAGGTGGGCGCCGGTGAACGGTTTGACCATGTAGTCGTCCGCACCGGCGCGCAGCAGGCGGACCACCGACTGCTCGTCGTCGCGGGCGGTGGCGATGATGATCGGTACGTCGGTGATGCCGCGCAGCATCCGCAGCGCGTCCGAGCCGTCGAGGTCGGGCAGGCCCAGGTCGAGCACGACCAGATCGGGGGTCTCGGCGGCGACCCGACGCAGCGCGTCCAGCGCCGTGCCGACCGCGTGCACCGCGTGCCCCCGTTCACTGAGCGACCGCAGCATCGCGCCACGGACGACGTGGTCGTCTTCGACCAGGAGCACGGTGGCCACGTCAGCACCGTACTGCCCGTGGCAAGTCGGGCGCGTTGCGACGCATCCGCGAACCGGGCAAAATGGTACGACGATGCCGTTCACCCTGTTTCCCGACGCCCGGCTGGCGTTGGCCCGGGACAGCCTCGCCGGGCTGTCCGTCGGCGACGCCCTCGGTTCGCAGTTCTTCGTCCCGGGCCGGCGACCCGACGACCTCGCGGCCGGGCGACTGCCACCACCGCCCTGGCAGTGGACCGACGACACCGAGATGGCCTGCTCGGTGCTGGCCGAACTCGCCACCCACGGCGACGTCGACGCCGACCGGCTCGCGCTGGCCTTCGCCACCCGGGCCGAGCCGTACCGGGGCTACGGTCCGGGCGCGGTGAGCATCCTACGGCTGATCCGCACCGGCACCCCGTGGCCGGTGGCCGCCGCGTCGGCCTTCGACGGCCAGGGCTCCTGCGGCAACGGCGCGGCGATGCGGGTCGCCCCGCTCGGCGCCTGGTACGCCGACTCGACCACCCGTGCCGCGTCCCGGGCCCGGGTCAGCGCCGAGGTCACCCACGCCCACCCGGAGGGGATCGCGGGCGCGGTCGCGGTGGCCGTCGCCGCCTGCCTCGCCGCCCGGGCCCGGCTGGACGGGGAACCCCGCCCCGACGCGGCCCGGCTGCTCACCACCGTCGCCGGGTCGATCGACCCGGCCAGCGTCGTGCACCGGGGGGTACGCCGGGCGATCGGCCTGCTCGGTCGCGGCCTCGACGAGGCCGTCGCGACGCTGGGCAACGGTGCCCGGGTGACCGCCCAGGACACGGTCGCGTTCACCCTCTGGGTGGCCGCCACCCACCTGGCCGACTACCCGGCCGCCATCCGCGCCTGCGTCGAGGCGGGCGGGGACGTCGACACGACCGCCGCGATCGTCGGCGGGATCATCGGCGGCCACACCGGGGTCGGCACGCCCGGCGGGGTGCCCGCCGACTGGGTGGCCGCCCGGGAGCCGCTGCCGGACTGGCTGGACTGAACCGACCCGGCCGGCCCTCAGTGCGTCGACACCCGCTCGGCGTCGGCGTGCCCGTCGAGCCGCCAGCCCCGCTCGCCGGGGGCGGAGCCGGCCTCCGCCGTCGGGTCGTCGTCCCCGGCGTCGTCGGCGGCGGCCCGACGGCGCGACCGGCTCGCCACCCAGCCGATCGCCGCGCCGCCGCCCAACCCGACCAGCAGGCCCCCGCCGAGCAGCAGGTCCGCACTGGGACCGCCCTCGTCGTCGGCCGGTGCGGCGTCGGCGGCCGGGGCCGCCTGGGCGTCCGTCCCGTCGGCCGCGCCGCCGTGGTGCCCGGTCGCCGCGCCGGGAGCGGGCGGCACCAGCGCCAGCGTCGGGGCGGGATGCCCACCCCCGGCCGGGTCGGCCCAGCGCACCACCGTCCCGTCGGAGTAGGTCTGCACCACCTCGAAGGTCATCCGGTCGGCCTGCGGCAGCGGCCCCATGGCCACCGAGAGCCGGGCCGGACCCGACACCGCCGGCCCGGCACCCCGGGTCCAGACCACCGCCGAGGTCACCGTGCTCACCGACGGGGCGTGGATGCCGGCGACCGGCGCGGCCAGCTCGCGGGAGGTGATCAGCGGTGCCCAGCCGTCCACCGACAGCGGGTAAACCTCGCCGATCGGGGCGTCCGGCGGAAGCCTGAACTCGATCTTCTCGGTGCGCGCGCCGGGCCGCTGCTCGGGCACCACGAAGGTCAACTCCACCGCGTCGCCCTGCACCGCCTGGCTCGGACTGGACGTCAGCCCGTCCGCCGACGCCGCGCCCGGGGCGCCGAACACCCCGGCCGCCACCGCCGCCAGCACCAGAACGCTCCGACGCCGCCGGACGTCACCTCGGGTCGTCGTCATCTTCCGCCCCCATCCGTCTCGCCGTGGCCGACACCGGCTCCGGCCACACCCGGTAGTTCGGACGGCGGGCCGAAAAGGTTCAACGTCGGTGCGGGTCGGCACCGCGACCGGGCTTCCTTTCCCGGCGACCGGGGGCGACGGCGGGACCGATAGCATCGAAGCAGCCGGCGCGTCCGGCCCATCCGTGCCGCCTGCCGTTGAGGAGTTCACCGTGTCCGCACCCCGTACCCCCGTCGTGGCCGACCCCGTCGTCGTGGCCGCCGGGACGACGGCGGCCGACGCGGTGGCCGCGGCCGGGCTGCCCGCCGCCGGCCCGAAGGCGGTCGTGGTGGTCCGCGACCCGCAGGGCCAGCTCCGCGACCTGGACTGGACCCCGGCCGAGGACACCACCGTCGAGCCGGTCAGCCTCGACTCGCCGGACGGGCTCAACGTGCTGCGGCACTCCACCGCGCACGTGCTCGCCCAGGCCGTGCAGGACGTCTTCCCCGAGGCCAAGCTGGGCATCGGCCCGCCGATCGAGAACGGCTTCTACTACGACTTCGCCGTCGACAAGCCGTTCCAGCCCGACGACCTGGCCAAGCTGGAAAAGCGGATGCAGGAGATCGTCAAGTCCGGCCAGCGGTTCCGTCGCCGTCGCTTCGACAGCCTGGACGAGGCCCGGACCGAGCTGGCCGCCGAGCCGTTCAAGCTCGAACTGATCGAGGTCAAGGGCGAGGGGCTGGACACCAGCGAGGTGATGGAGGTGGGCGGCGGCGAGCTGACCATCTACGACAACCTCGCCGCCGGCGAGGACAAGGTCTGCTGGTCGGACCTGTGCCGGGGCCCGCACCTGCCGAACACCCGGCTGATCGGCGCGTTCAAGCTGATGCGCTCGGCCGCCGCGTACTGGCGGGGGTCGGAGAAGAACCCGCAGCTCCAGCGGGTCTACGGCACCGCCTGGCCGACCCGCGACGAGCTGAAGGCGTACCTGAAGCTGCTGGAGGAGGCCGCCCGGCGCGACCACCGCAAGCTCGGGGTGGACCTCGACCTGTTCAGCTTCCCCGACGAGCTGGGCTCCGGCCTGGCGGTCTTCCACCCCAAGGGCGGCATCATCCGCCGGGAGATGGAGAACTACTCGCGGGTCAAGCACGAGGAGGCCGGCTACTCGTTCGTCAACACCCCGCACATCACCAAGGGCCACCTGTACGAGGTCTCCGGGCACCTCGACTGGTACGCCGACGGGATGTTCCCCCCCATGGAGGTGGAGGGGGCGAACTACTACCTCAAGCCGATGAACTGCCCGATGCACGACCTGATCTTCCGGTCCCGGGGTCGCTCCTACCGGGAACTGCCGCTGCGGATGTTCGAGTTCGGCACGGTCTACCGGTACGAGAAGTCGGGCGTGGTGCACGGCCTGACCCGGGTCCGGGGCATGACCCAGGACGACGCGCACATCTTCTGCACCGAGGAGCAGATGGCCGGCGAGCTGAAGTCGCTGCTCGCCTTCGTCCTGGAGCTGCTGCGCGACTACGGCCTGGACGACTTCTACCTCGAACTGTCCACCCGTAACCCGGACAAGTCGGTCGGCACCGACGAGAACTGGGAGCGGGCCACCGAGGCGCTGCGGTCGGCCGCCGAGGAGTCCGGCCTGCACCTGGTGCCCGACCCGGGCGGCGCGGCGTTCTACGGGCCGAAGATCTCCGTCCAGGCCAAGGACGCCATCGGCCGGACCTGGCAGATGTCCACCATCCAGGTCGACTTCAACCTGCCCGAGCGGTTCGGCCTGGAGTACCAGGCGGCCGACGGCAGCCGGCAGCGGCCGGTGATGATCCACCGGGCGTTGTTCGGGTCGATCGAGCGGTTCTTCGGGGTGCTCACCGAGCACTACGCCGGGGCGTTCCCGGCCTGGCTGGCCCCGGTGCAGGTGGTCGGCATCCCGATCCGCGAGGACCACACCGAGTACCTGCACGGCTTCGTCGCGGCGCTGCGCGCCAAGGGCATCCGGGCGCAGGTCGACGCCGGTGACGACCGGATGCAGAAGAAGATCCGCACCGCCCAGCAGCAGAAGATCCCGTTCATGGTGATCGCCGGGGACGACGACGTGGCCGCCGGCACCGTCTCGTTCCGCTACCGCGACGGCTCCCAGCGCAACGGGGTGCCGGTCGCCGAGGCGGTCGACCACGTGCTCGACGTGGTCTCCTCGCGGGCCAACGCGGGGCCGTCCGCCGCCGGCTGACCCGGCCCCGCCCCACCCGCCACCGGCCCCCGTACCGACGGGCCGGTGGCGTTCGTGGTGGGGGATCGTAGGATCGGCGGTGTGACTGGGGCGGAGCGGCATCTCGACGGCGACACGGACCACGGCTCGGTGGACGACGGCCTGGCCGACGGGCTCGACCGGCTCTGGACCCCGCACCGGATGACCTACATCTCGGGGGAGGACCGCCCCGAGGGGGGCTACGAGAAGCCCGCCGGCTGCCCGTTCTGCCTGGCCCCCGGCCTGCCGCCGGAGCGGAGCCTGGTGGTGGCCCGGGGCACGCACGTCTTCGCGGTGCTCAACCTCTACCCGTACAACCCGGGGCACCTGCTGGTCTGCCCCTACCGGCACGTGGCCGACTACACCGAGCTCGACCAGGCCGAGACGGTGGAGCTGGCGGCGTTCACCCAGACCGCGATGCGGGTGGTCCGGCAGGTCAGCAGCGCGCACGGGTTCAACCTGGGGATGAACCAGGGCGGGGTGGCCGGCGCCGGCATCGCCGCCCACCTGCACCAGCACGTGGTGCCCCGGTGGGGTGGGGACATCAACTTCATGCCGGTGATCGGCCGGACGAAGGTGCTGCCGCAACTACTCTCCGACACCCGCGAGCTGCTCGCCCGCGCCTGGCCGTCCTGACCGGCGTCCCGGGACCGGCGCGCCCGCCACGGCACAACGCGGCCGGGCGCGCGCCGGTTGACCGGGCCACGTGACGGGTGCGGCGGCCGGTCTGCCGACTCCTAGGATGTGATCATGGCCTTGCTGCACCAGGCGGAGATCCGCCCCACGAAACTCGAACTCCTGGCCGGGTGGCTGCCGGGCCGACGGTGGTATTCGGGGCCGGCCGCCGGCGAGCCCGTCCGGGTCGCCGCCTACCGGTTCGACGACCCCGCCGGTGCCGTCGGCATCGAGACGATCCTGGTACGCCTCGACGCCGGCCCGGTCCACCAGGTCCCGCTGACCTACCGGGACGCGCCGCTGGCCGACGCCGACGAATGGCTGGTCGGCACCACCCACCACTCGGTGCTCGGCCCCCGCTGGGTCTACGACGGGTGCGGCGACCCGGTCTACGCCGCTGCCCTGGCCGCCGCGATCCTCACCGGTTCCGGTCAGGCGCAGGAGTACTTCGAGATCGACGGGGTGCGGGAAATCCGCGAGCCGTCCATGACGGTGGCCACCACCGGCAGCGTGGGAGCCCCCGTCGTCGGCCCGGTGCGTCAGGTGGTCGACGGCGACCCGACCCGCATCGGCACCGACACCGTCGACCTGCTCGTCGCGCGCCGACTGCCCGGTGACGGACTGCCCGACGGCGGGCCGGCAGCCGCCACCCTGACCGGCCGCTGGCCGGGGCAGTCGACCCCGATGCCGCTGGCCAGCGTCCGGCCCCGCTGACCACCCGGCGGCCTCCCGGCACCACGGGGTGGGCCGGGCGCGTCGCCGTCGCCCGGTGTCCACGCCGAGGTGTCGCTTGTGGTCGATCGGGCACGTTGCGTCAGCTTCGTCTCCCCAGGCTTCCGGAAGGTGACACGATGCGGCCATGGCAGTGACGACACGGGTGTTGGGTCGCAGTGGCATCGAGGTCAGCGCTCTCGGCATGGGGTGCTGGGCGATCGGTGGCCCCTGGGCCGAAGGATCCCAGCCGCTGGGCTGGGGCGCGGTCGACGACGAGGAGTCGGTGCGGGCCGTCCGCCGCGCCCTCGACCTCGGCGTGACCCTCTTCGACACCGCCGACACGTACGGCGCCGGGCACGGTGAACGGGTCCTCGGGCGGGCGCTGTCCGGCCGCCGGGACGAGGCGGTGATCGCCACCAAGTGGGGGTACACCTTCGACGAACGGGCCAGGCAGGCCACCGGCGAGGACGCCTCCCCGGCGTACCTGCGGCGGGCGGTCGTCGACTCCCTGCGCCGGCTGGACACCGACCGGATCGACCTCTACCAGCTGCACCTCGGCGACCTGCCGCTGCCCCGGGTGGAGGCGCTGGTGGGCACCTGCGAGGACCTGGTCGCCGACGGCCTCGTCCGGGCGTACGGCTGGAGCACCGACCGGGCCGACCGGGCCGCCGGCTTCGCCCAGGTGGCTCCGCACGCCACCGCGATCCAGCACAACCTGTCGGTGCTGCGCGACGCGCCGGCGATGCTGTCCACCTGCGACAAGTACGACCTGGCCAGCGTCAACCGGGGGCCGCTCGGGATGGGGCTGCTCACCGGCAAGTACACGGCGGGCTCCACCCTGCCCCGCGACGACGTGCGGGGAATGACCCCCGGCTGGCTGGAGTGGTTCCGGGGCGGCCGGCCCGCGCCGGAGTGGCTGCGCCGGGTCACCGCCGTGCGCGGCGCGCTGACCGCCGACGGTCGGACCCTGGTCCAGGGCGCGCTGGGCTGGATCTGGGCGCGCAGCGGTCGGGCGGTGCCGATCCCCGGCTGCCGTACCGTCGCCCAGGTGGAGGAGAACGCCGCCGCGCTGCGCCTCGGCCCGCTCACACCGGACCACTTCGCCGAGGTGGAACGGCAGCTCGCCGCGCTGCGTAAGGCCGCGCTGCGCGACGCCGACCGCCCGCACTGGCCACTCCCCCCCATCCCCGCCGCCCGCCCCTGACCACCCCCCCCACCCCCGTCGATCATGGAGTTGTGGGCCCCCGCATAAGCGACACATGTGCGCTCAACCCCCACCACAACTCCATGATCGACGCGGTGGGAGGGGTGGCTGGGTGGGTTAGTTCGGGGTGGGGGTGTAGTGGGAGAAGGTGCGGCGGAAGGTGCCGGTGCCGGCGGTCAGGGCGCGCAGCTCCACCGCGTAGCGCAGCAGTTCCAGGGCGGGCACCTCGGCCCGGATCAGGGTGCGGCCCTCGGCGTCCGGGTCGGCCTCGGTGCCGAGCACCCGGCCCCGCCGGCCGGACAGGTCGCCCAGCACCGCCCCGACCGAGGAGTCGGCGACCCGGACCACCACCTCGTCGACCGGCTCCAGCAGCGTCGCCTCGCCCCGCCCGGCGGCGTCGCGCAGGGCGAGCGCGGCGGCGGTCTGGAACGCGGCGTCGGACGAGTCGACGCTGTGCGCCTTGCCGTCGACCAGGGTCACCCGCACGTCCACCACCGGGTGGCCGGCCACCAGCCCCTGCGCCAACTGCGCCCGTACGCCCTTCTCCACCGACGGTACGAAGTGGTGCGGCACCGCCCCGCCGACCACCCGGTCGACGAACTCGATCCCGGTACCCCGGGGCAACGGCTCCACCGTGAGGTCGCAGACCGCGTACTGGCCGTGCCCACCGGACTGCTTGACGTGCCGGCCGTGTCCGCTGGCGGCCACCGTGAACGTCTCCCGCAGCGGCACCCGCACCGGCTCGGTGTCCAGCTCCACCCCGCCGGCCCGGAGCCGGTCGAGCACCACGTCGGCGTGCGCCTCGCCCATGCACCACAGCACCAGCTGGTGGGTCTGCGGGTTGCGTTCCAGCCGCAGCGTCGGGTCACCCACGATCAGCCGGCCCAGGTTGCGGGCCAGGGCGTCCTCGTCGGCCCGGCTGCGGGCCACCACCGCCACCGGCAGCAGCGGCTCCGGCATCTCCCACGGCGCGATCAGCAGCGGCTCGTCGCGCGCCGAGACGGTGTCGCCGGTCTCCGCGCTGCCCGACTTGGTGATCGCGCAGATGTCACCCGCGACGCAGGCGTCCACCTCCCGCAGGGCCGCCCCGAGCGGGCGGTAGACGTGCCCGATCCGCTCGTCGGCGTCGTGGTCGGGGTGTCCCCGGTCGGCCATCCCGTGCCCGGACACGTGCACCGTCTGGTCGGGGCGCAGCGTCCCGGAGAAGACCCGGACCAGGCAGACCCGGCCGACGTGCCGGTCGACGGTGGTCCGGACCACCTCGGCGACCAGTGGGCCGTCCGGGTCGCAGTCCAGCGGCGGGCGGGGGGAGCCGTCCAGCCCGGTGACCGCCGGCACCGGCCGTTGCAGCGGCGACGGGAACGCCGACACCAGGCCGTCGAGCAGCACGTCCAGCCCGACGCCGGTGGCCGCGCAGACCGGCACCACCGGGTAGAAGTGCCCCCGGGCGACCGCCTTCTCCAGGTCGGCGACCAGCACCTGAGTGTCGATCTCCTCGCCGTCGAGGTAACGGTCCATCAGGGTCTCGTCCTCGCTCTCGGCGATGATCCCCTCGATCAGCTCGCCCCGGGACTCGGTGATCGCCGGCAGGTGCTGCGGTTCCGGGTCGCGCACGGTGGCGGGCAGCCCGGCCGAGTAGTCGTGCACCCGCCGGGTGACCAGCGCCAGCAGACCGGCCACCGACTCGCCGTCGTCACCGAGCATCGGCAGGTGCAGCGGGAGCACGTTGTCCCCGAAGACCCGCTGGCACAGCGCCACCGCCTCGTCGAAGTCGGCGCGCGGATGGTCCAGCCGGGCGACCGCCACCGCACGCGGCAGGTCGACCGCGGCACACTCCTCCCACAGGGCGGCCGTGGCGGCGTCCATCCCGTCGACGGCGGACACCACGAACAGTGCCGCGTCGGCGGCCCGCAGACCGGCCCGCAGCTCGCCGACGAAGTCGCCGTACCCGGGGGTGTCCAGCAGGTTCACCGTCACCCCGGCGTGCACCAGCGGCGCGCAGGACAGGGCGACGGAACGCTGTTGGCGTACCGCGGCGGGGTCGTGGTCGCCGACGGTGGTGCCGGCGGCGACGCTGCCGGCCCGGTCGATCGTGCCGCTGGCCGCGAGCAGCGCCTCGACCAGGGTCGTCTTGCCGGCCCCCGAGTGCCCGACCAGCACCACGTTGCGTACGGTGCCGGGGTCGGTCACCGCCGGTACGCCGGTGGCTGCCCTGTCGTGGTTCCTCTGCGCCATCGCGGCGCACCTCCCTCAGCCGGTGGTGGATGGCGACCGCCGCGCGCGACGGGAAGCGGGGCCCGGTGCGGGTGCCGCGGCGCTATCCTCCGGTGACCCGTCGGCCGGACGACGGTCAACGGCCGTGACGGTGAGCTGGCTCACCTTCCACCCCGATCTCACACCCGGCGGGGGGTTGGCACAAGCCTCCCGGGCGGGTCGGGCGACCGGCCGTACCGCCCGCCGCCGCCGGCCGTTATCGTGGGACCGCCATGGCGAAGATCTTCCAAGTGACGGCCCGCGCGGGGATGACCCGCGTCGTGGAGCCGGTCGCGCGCGGTCTGCTCCGCGCCGGTGTGTCCCCCAACGCGGTCACCGTGGCCGGCACCGTCGGCGTGCTCCTCGGCGCGCTCGGCTTCGGCGCCCGTGGCCATCTCGTCGCCGGAGCGTTGATCGTGACGTTCTTCGCGCTGACCGACATGCTCGACGGGACGATGGCCCGGATGAGCGGCGGCTCGACCCGGTTCGGCGCGTTCCTCGACTCGTCGATGGACCGGGTCTCCGACAGCGCGGTGTTCGGCGCGGTCGCCTACTGGCTGGCCACCGAGGGCAACCACTCCGGGGTGGCCGCCGCGCTGGTCTGCCTGGCCGCCGGTGGCCTGGTCTCCTATGTCAAGGCCCGTGCCGAGGGGCTGGGGATGAGTGCGAACGTGGGCGTCGCGGAACGCACCGAACGGCTGCTGATCGTCGGGGTCGGTGGGCTGATCACCGGCCTCGGGATCGGCCCGGCCCTGGAGATCTCGCTCTGGCTGCTCGCCGCCGTGTCGATCTTCACGGTCGGCCAGCGGGTGGCCCACGTGTACCGGCAGGCGCAACTGGCCGGCCGCGAGTGAACCTCACCGAACTCGGCTACGTCGCCGGCTGGCGGCTGGCCCGCGCGCTGCCCCGACCCGTGGTCGCCGCCGCCTTCCGGGCCGGTGCCGACCGCGCCCACCGGTCCCGGGGCAGAGGTGCCACCCGGCTGCGCGCCAACCTGCGTCGGGTGGTCGGCCCCGACCTGCCCGAGCCGGAGCTGGACGCGCTGGTCAGGCAGGGTCTGCGGTCGTACGCCAGGTACTGGATGGAGGCGTTCCGGCTGCCCTCGCTCAGCCGCCAGCAGATCCTCGACGGCTTCCACCTCGGCGGGTCGGACATGCTCGCCGCCGACGTGGCGGCCGGCCGGGGCGCGGTGGTGGCGTTGCCGCACGCGGGCAACTGGGACGCCGCCGGCGCCTGGGTCGCGGCCACCGGCTGGCCGATCACCACGGTCGCCGAACGGCTCAAGCCGGAGGGCGTCTACCAGCGGTTCCTCGCCTTCCGGCAGACCCTCGGCATGGAGATCCTGCCCACCCACGGCGGTGCCCGCCCGGCCTTCGACGTGCTGGTGGACCGGCTGCACAGCGGCGCGGTGGTGCCGCTGCTGGCCGACCGGGACCTCTCGGCCCGGGGCATCGAGGTGGACTTCTTCGGCGCGCGGACCAAGATGCCGGCCGGGCCCGCCCTGCTGGCCATCCGCACCGGCGCCCCGCTCTACGTTGCCTCGCTGTGGTACGAACCGGAGATGCCGCGCGCGCAGTTGGAGGGCCCGCTGCCGGTGCCCGAGCCGGACAGCGCACCCCTGGACGAGCGGGTCCGGGTGCTGACCCAGCGGATTGCCGACCGTCTGGCGGCGGGCATCGCCCGTCATCCGCAAGACTGGCACATGTTGCAGCGGATGTGGCTGGACCAGCGGGGCTCCACCGACGGCGGGTCCACCGCGCCGGCGCCCCCGGCCAGCGCCGGATCGGTCTGAGGGAGGAGGGCGCCAGTGCGGATCGGCATCGTGTGCCCGTACTCCTTCGACGTCCCGGGCGGGGTGCAGAACCACGTCATGGACCTGGCCGAGGCGTTGCTCGGGCTGGGGCACGAGGTGAGCGTCCTGGCCCCCGCCGACGAGGAGTCGACGCTGCCGCCGTACGTGGTCTCCGCCGGCCGGGCGGTGCCGCTGCCGTACAACGGCTCGGTGGCCCGGATCGCGTTCGGGCCGGTCTCCACCGCCCGGGTGCGGCGCTGGCTCACCCGGGGCGACTTCGACGTGCTGCACGTGCACGAACCGCTCACCCCGAGCCTGTCGATGCTGGCGGTGCTCTCCGCCCGGGGGCCGGTGGTGGCCACCTTCCACACCGCGATGACCCGCTCCCGGGTGCTCGCCGCCGCCCAGGGGCTGCTCCAGATCCTGCTGGAGCGGATCACCGCCCGGATCGCGGTCAGCGCGCTGGCCCGCAAGGTGCAGGTCGAGCACATGGACGGCGGGGCGGTGGAGATCCCCAACGGGGTGGCGGTGGCGAAGTTCGCCGGGGTCGAGCCGTTACCCGGCTGGCCGGGGGAGTGCACCACCGGCAGCGGCGGGACGCTGGGTTTCCTCGGCCGGTTCACCGAGGCCCGCAAGGGCTTCCCGATCCTGCGGGACGCCTTCGTCGCGCTGGCCCCGCACCGGCCGGGGCTGCGCCTGCTGGTGGCCGGCCCCGGCGACCCGGACGACCTGTTCGGGCGGTTCCCGGCCGAACTGCGCGACCGGGTGACGTTCCTCGGCCTCGTCTCCGAGGTCGACAAGGCCCGGATGCTGCGCAGCGTCGACCTCTACGTCGCCCCGAACACCGGCGGCGAGTCGTTCGGCATGATCCTCACCGAGGCGCTCGCGGCCGGGGCCACCGTGGTCGCCAGCGACCTGGACGCGTTCCGCCGGGTGCTCGACGGCGGGCGGGCCGGCCGGCTCTTCCCGACCGGCGACCCGGCCGGCCTACGTGCCGCCCTGGCGGAACTGCTCGACGACCCGGCGCAGCGGGCGGCGTTGACCGCCTGCGGCGGCCAGGTGGTCGCCCACTTCGACTGGCCGGTGGTGGCCCGCCGGGTGGTGGAGGTCTACGCGGCGGCCATCGAGGCCACCGACGGGCGGGTCATCGACCAGGAGTGGGCGGGGCTGGGTGGTCCCGGGTGAGCACCACGCTGCCGCAGCTGTGGGCGGTGCTGGCCACCGCGGTCGTGGCCGTCCTGCTCGCGGTCTACCTGGTCTGGACGGCCGGCCGGGTCGAGCGGCTGCAGACCCGGGCGGAGTCGGCGGCCCGCGCGCTCGACGCGCACCTGCTGCGCCGGGCCGCCGCCGCCGCGGTGCTGGCCGAGAAGCGCTACGGCGTCGAGTTGTACGCGGCGGCCCGGATCGCCCTGGACGCCGTCCCCGAGGAGCGGGAGGCGGCCGAGAACGACCTCACCCGGCAACTGCGGGCGGTCCGGCTCGACCCGGCCGATCCGGCGTGCGAGGCGGTGATCGCGGCGAGCCGGCGGCTGGCCCTGTCCCGGCAGGTGCACACCGACCTGGTCCGGGACGCCCGTAGCGCGCGCAGCCGGCCGCTGGTGCGGGTGTGCCGGATGGGCCGCCGCCACCCGTGGCCGCGCTACTTCGACATCGACGACCCCACCCTGGCCCTGCCCGCCGACGTCCCGACGGGCTGACCCCACGGCGTGCCGGCCCGCCCGGTCGGCGGTCCGCCGTCGCCGGTGGGCGGTGCGCGGACGTGGTGACGCGGGCCACAGGGCAGGCCACCGTGGGGCCGATTGGCTGTCGGAACGGCGTCGCCACGGTCGTAGCATCAGCCGGAACCCACCCCCAGCACGTCCGAGGAGTGATGAGCCGTGCCCGAAACGACCTCCCCGAACGCCGGTGACGCCCAGGTCTGGGGCACCGCCCGCGTCAAGCGGGGCATGGCCGAGATGCTCAAGGGCGGCGTGATCATGGACGTGGTCACCGCCGAGCAGGCCAAGATCGCCGAGGATGCCGGCGCGGTGGCCGTGATGGCGCTGGAGCGGGTGCCGGCCGACATCCGGGCCCAGGGCGGCGTGTCCCGGATGAGCGACCCGGACATGATCGATGGCATCATCCGGGCCGTCTCCATCCCGGTGATGGCCAAGGCCCGGATCGGCCACTTCGTCGAGGCGCAGATCCTCCAGTCGCTCGGCGTCGACTACGTCGACGAGTCCGAGGTGCTGACCCCGGCCGACTACGCCAACCACATCGACAAGTGGGCGTTCACCGTCCCGTTCGTGTGTGGCGCGACCAACCTGGGCGAGGCGCTGCGCCGGATCACCGAGGGCGCGGCCATGATCCGCTCCAAGGGTGAGGCGGGCACCGGGGACGTCTCCAACGCCACCATGCACATGCGGAGGATCCGCCAGGAGATCGCCCGGCTCAGCTCCCTGCCGGCCGACGAGCTGTTCGTCGCCGCCAAGGAGTTGCAGGCCCCGTACGAGCTGGTCCGGGAGGTCGCCGAGACGGGCAAGCTGCCGGTGGTGCTGTTCACCGCCGGGGGCATCGCCACCCCGGCCGACGCCGCGATGATGATGCAGCTCGGCGCGGAGGGCGTCTTCGTCGGTTCCGGCATCTTCAAGTCGGGCAACCCGGCCCAGCGGGCCGCCGCGATCGTCAAGGCCACCACCTTCCACGACGACCCGGACGTGCTGGCCAAGGTGTCCCGGGGGCTGGGCGAGGCGATGGTCGGCATCAACGTCGACGAGATCCCGCAGCCGCACCGTCTCGCCGAGCGCGGCTGGTGACCCGGGGGCCACGACGTCGGGAGGGGCAGCCGTGCGCGGACCGGTGATCGGGGTGCTGGCATTGCAGGGGGACGTCCGTGAGCACCTCACCGCCCTGGCCGGGGTCGGTGCGGACGCCCGCCCGGTGCGCCGGCCGGCCGAGCTGGACGCGGTCGACGGGCTGGTCGTGCCCGGCGGGGAGTCCACCACGATGAGCAAGCTGGTGGACATCTTCGGGTTGCGGGAGCCGGTCGACAAGCGGATCGCCGCCGGGATGCCGGTCTACGGCTCCTGCGCCGGCATGATCATGCTGGCCGCCGAGGTGCTGGACGGCCGCCCCGACCAGCGGGGTTTCGCCGGCATCGGGATGACCGTGCGGCGCAACGCGTTCGGCCGCCAGGTGGACTCGTTCGAGGCTCCGGTACGCGTCGCCGGGGTCGACGGGCCCGCGTTCCACGCCGTCTTCATCCGGGCCCCCTGGGTCGAGCGGGTCGACCCCGGCGTCGAGGTGCTGGGCCGGGTCACCGGTGGCCCGGCCGTCGACCGGGTGGTCGCCGTCCGCCAGGGCAACCTGCTGGCCACCTCGTTCCACCCGGAGCTGACCGGTGACCTGCGCCTGCACCGCTACTTCGCCGACCTGGTCGCCGCCGCCCGCTGAGCCGGCCCGGCCCGGCAAAGAAGCGGTCATTCGTGGCGATTTGCCGGTGGCTCGGCGGTGGTGACGCGCCGGGTGTGACGGCGGGGTCGGTGCTCTCGGTAGGATTGCCGCGGTTCGGCGCGGGCACTGCCCGTCGCAGCCCTCCAACGCGGCCGGTGCTGGCCCGGAGTCGGCGCGGCCAGCCGACGCGAGGCGTGAGTCAACAGACGGAGGTACGAGATGTCCGGCCACTCTAAATGGGCGACCACCAAGCACAAGAAGGCCGTCATCGACGCCAAGCGCGGCAAGATGTTCGCCAAGCTGATCAAGAACGTCGAGGTCGCGGCCCGCACCGGCGGCGGTGACCCGGCCGGTAACCCCACCCTCTTCGACGCCATCCAGAAGGCCAAGAAGAGTTCGGTCCCGAACGACAACATCGACCGCGCGGTCAAGCGTGGCTCCGGCCTGGAGGCCGGCGGTGCCGACTGGCAGACCATCATGTACGAGGGGTACGGCCCGAGCGGCGTGGCCATGCTGATCGAGTGCCTGACCGACAACCGCAACCGGGCCGCCACCGAGGTCCGTACCGCGCTGACCCGTAACGGCGGCTCGCTCGCCGACGCCGGCTCGGTGTCGTACATGTTCTCCCGCAAGGGCGTGGTGATCGTCCCGAAGGCCGACACCACCGAGGACGACGTGATGATGGCGGTCCTCGACGCCGGCGCCGAGGAGGTCAACGACCTCGGTGAGGCGTACGAGGTGGTCTCCGAGCCGACCGACCTGATCGCGGTCCGCACCGCGTTGCAGGAGTCCGGGATCGAGTACGAGTCGGCCGAGTCCGCCCTGATCCCCAGCGTCAACGTGCCGCTGGACGAGGACGGCGCACGCAAGATCTTCAAGCTGATCGACGTGCTGGAGGACTGCGACGACGTGCAGAACGTCTACGCCAACTTCGACGTCTCGGACGACGTGATGGCGGCGGTGGACGCCTGACGGTCGTGCCGGCGCACCGGTTCCCGCCGGGCGACGTGGTCGTCCGGCGGGAGATCCTGCGTGGTGAGGTCTGGTTCGGCTGCCCCACCATCTGCGTGGCGGACACCGACGACCTGTTGGCGCTCTATCTGCCGCCGGGTGCCGGGTTCGGCTTCCCGGAGCAGGGCGAGTTCCCCTGCGGCCGGCACCCGTGGCAGACGGCGGGGCACACCGCGTGGTCCGGGCACGGCAAGCTGATGCTGCACCGCCCCGGCGAGGCGCACTCGGTCGACGTCTTCTGGGCCTGGCCGGACCGCACCTTCGCCGGCTGGTACTTCAACCTCCAGGACCCGCTGCGGCGTACCCCGATCGGGGTGGACACCCTCGACCACGAGCTG
The DNA here is from genome assembly GCF_049178955.1 of Micromonospora sp. WMMD730. Lineage (NCBI taxonomy): Bacteria > Bacillati > Actinomycetota > Actinomycetes > Micromonosporales > Micromonosporaceae > Micromonospora > Micromonospora sp. WMMD730. The sequence continues at coordinate 4,813,829 of NZ_JBMHML010000002.1, read as the reverse complement.
GACCTGTGGTGGGCGGCGGACGCCGACCGGTACGTCTTCAAGGACGTGGACCTGTTCGCCCAGCGCCTCGTGGAGGGGCGGTACCCGGGCATGGCGGAGGCGATCCGGGCCGAGGGGGACCGGATCGCCGCGCTGCTCGACGCGGGGCAGCGGTGGTGGGACGCGGGCTGGGCGCACTGGCGGCCGGATCCGTCCTGGCCGGTGCCGCAGCTGCCGCCCGGCTGGGCTGCCGTGCCCTGCTGACCTGACCCGCCCCCGCGCAACCCGGCACTCCCGGACCGCCCGACGGGCCCGGCGTGGATCCGCCGGGCCCGTCGGGTGCGGGTTCGCTCAGCGCGTCTGGCGGCGGGTCTTCAGGGCGCTGTCGATCAGCCCCCAGACCACCACCCCGGCCGCGCTCAGCGCGATGATGACTCCGAGGGTGTCCCGGTTGTCCTGGTCGGCGAGCCAGCTCAGCCGGTCGGCCAGAGCCGGATTGAGCAGCCGGTCGGAGAGCGCCAGCCACGCCACCGGCACCGCGAACGCCACGTCGAGCAGGCCCTTCACCCCGAACAGTGGCCAGTTCCAGCGTCCGATCCGGTACTTGACGATCTCGAACACCACGCTGGCGGCCAGCACCACGATCAGCGCCGGCAGCCAGAACGTCCACAGCGCCGGGGCGAGGATCGGGATGTTGCCGCCGTCGGTGTCGTGCACCCACGACTGGAAGTGCTGCAGGGGCAGGTACCCGATGGCCAGTGCGAGCATGGCCACCGTGGCGACGGTCTCGGCGAGGGAGACGTCCCGGTGGGTGGGGACGTCGGGGAGTTGGTCGACGGTCCAGCCGGGCATCGTGGGGTCCGGCTGGGCGCGTTCGATGACGGCGAACGTCAGGGTGAGCCAGAAGGCGATCTGCACGGCCACCTGCATGGCGGCGACGATCCCCGGACCGATGGCGCCGAATCCGTTGCCCTGTGCCACCTCGACGGCCACGACGACCGTGCCGACGATCGCCGGGATGAAGCTGAGCAGCAGTTTGAGCAGTCGGAGCCAGACGAGGTAGTAGGCCGGGCCGATGAGCTGGAGCCGGCGGTCGGCGTACCGGGAGGCCAGCAGGTCCGGGTTGCCCAGCTCGGTGAGCACCTCCCGTTCGGCGGTGGCGGTGTGCTGGCCGCCGCCGCTCCGGTCCTCGATCATGTCCTCGATGGAGGCGCGCAACTCGGTGGCGATCTCGTCCCGGCGCTCGGCGGGCACCGAGCGGAGCGTCGCCGCGAGGTAGCGGTCGGTCAGGGTGCTCATCGGTCGACTCCTTCGATCAGCCCGGTCACGGAGGTCTGTACGGCGGCGAGGTCGTCGAGCAGTCGGGTCAGCACCGTCTCGCCGTCGGCGCTGGTCCGGTAGAACTTGCGTGGCCGGCTTTCCTCGGTGTTCCACTCGCTGGTCAGCAGCCCCTGTTCCTCCAGCCGCCGCAGCAGCGGATAGAGGGTGTTGGCGTCGACCGGGAAGCCGTGCCCGCCGAGGCGTTGCAGCAGTGCGTAGCCGTAGTCGGGCGTGCGCAGGGCCAGCAGGCTGGCGACCACCACCGTGCCGCGGCGCAGCTCCTGGAGATGGGTCCGCAGAACCTCTTCGTTGACCATGTGTCACACTATACTGTGTGGCACACACTAATGTCTACCGGCGCAGCAATGTGGGTTCGGCACTATGCGAGCCGGGGCGTCGGGAAACCCCGACGCCCCGGCTCCGACCGGCTGATCAGCAGGGCCGGCCCTGCCGGAAGGCCCGCTCGACGTGATCCGCCAGCCCGACCTGGAAGTAGCCGACGCCCGGCCGGATCGGGTGCCCGGTGAACAACTCGACCCGGTTGCCGAACCGCACCAGGTACGCCGTGTCGTCTCCGGCGTCGTTGTGGATGAACTCGCCCCGGGGGCCGTAGATCCGCGCCACTTCGGCGAAGGACATGCCCACGCCCGCCCCGGCCGGCGAGCGGGGCGGTGCGGTGGCAGTACCCATCTCGACCAGCCGCCCGTTGCGGAAGGCCACCATGATCTTTCCGGCCCACTCGCCGGTGACGCCGGCCGTGACCACGCCCTCGCAGTCGACGGCCGTCCAGTCGATCAGTCCGGCCACGGTGAGCCGGGTCAGTGACGCGCCGATCCGGAACGGCCCCGCCCCCCGGACGCTGAGCAGGTCGGTGCCGGTGGAACGCCCGGGGAGGCCGCCCGACCACAGTCCGGCGGCGACCCCCGGCGCGCGGTCCACCGTGGACCCCGACGCGACGCCGGGATGCGCCCCGGCCGGTACCGCCGGCGCGACGACGGCCAGGGTCAGCAGGCCGGTGAGCAGGATGGTGCGGAGACGATGCATGACAACTCCTTCGCGGGTACGGGTCTGTCGTTCTGTTGGTCTCCGCCGGGCCGGAATCCGTTCGTCGGCTTTCCGACCGACCCCGGCGGACGCCGGCACCCGCCGAGGCCGGTTACCGTGCGGTGGGGGTGGAACGATGGGCACTCCGGCGTGGATCGGGCCCTACCGGGTGCAACGGCTGCTCGGTGCGGGCTCCTTCGCGACCGTCTGGCTCGGTCACGATCCCGCTCTCGACTCCCGGGTGGCGATCAAGGTGCTGGCCGAGAACTGGAGTCACGACCTGCGGGTCCGCGAACGCTTCCGGGACGAGGCCCGGCTGCTGCGGCGGCTCGACCACCCCCGGCTGATACGGGTGCACGCGGTCGGCGAACTACCCGACGGCCGGCCGTACGCGGTGCTGGCCCTGGCCGACGGCGGAAGCCTGCGGGACCGGCTGGCCGCCGGGACGCCGCCGGTGCCGCCGGCCCTGACGCTGCTCGACGAGATCGCCGCCGGGGTCGCCGTGCTGCACCGGGAGCGGGTGGTGCACCGCGACCTCACCCCGGGCAACGTGCTGTTCACCTCCACCGCCGACGGGGAACGGGTGGTCATCGCCGACCTCGGGCTGGCCAAGGCGCTCGCCGCCGCCTCCGGGCTGACCGCCCGCGCCGGCACGCCCGGCTACATGGCGCCCGAACAGGACGATCCGCTGGCCGTGGTGGACACCCGCAGCGACGTGTTCGGGCTGGGTCGGCTCGGCCTGCGGTTGCTCGGCGGTCCCGGCCCCCGGCCGGACCTGGACGGGGTGCCCGCGCCGGTGGTGGCGGTGCTGCGCCGGGCCACCGCGCCCCGCCCCGCCGACCGCTACCCCGACGCGGACGCTTTCCGGGCGGCGTTGCGCCGGGCCGCCGGGGCACCCGACGCCCCCGCCACCCGGCGACCGGGGAGGGCATTCCCGGTGGGGGAGGCGCTGCCGGTCGGCCGGGCCGGGTCGGCTGCGGGTCGCCGGGTGGCGCGTCGGCTGGGCCTGGCCGGGGCTGGTGCCCTGATCCTGGTCGCGGTGGGTGCCACCGGCGGTGACGCCGCCCGGCCCACGGCCGACGGCCGGTGGGGCCGCAGCGGGCCGGTGAGCGTGCTCCTGCCGGCCGGCTGGCGGGCCGCCGGGACGGGCTGGGCCGGCCGGTACGACGCGCGGGGGCGGCTCGAACCGGCGCTTGTCGTCTCGCCCGACCCGGGCCGGTGGGCGACCGACCCGACCGTGCCGGGGGCCTTCGTCGGCCTCTCCGCGACGCTGGGCCGGCGGTCCACCCCGGCGGACCTCGTCGCGCAGCGTCCGCACGCCGACTGCGTGGCCGCCCCGGTACGGCGGGTACACCGGGGCTCGACGGTCTGGGTGGTCGCCCGGTTCACCTGCCCGGCGGGTCGGCCGGTGCTGGTCGAGGCCGCCGCCCGTGCCGGCCGGGTCGGGCTGCTCTACGTGCAGGTCGCCCCGCCGCAGGGCAGCGGCCCGGACGTCGTCGACACGCTGCTGGCCGGGGTGCGCGTGCGGCCCGGCTAGACGACCACCACCGTGACCAGGTACGTCGTCCCCTCGTACGGGATGCTCACCCCGACCGTGCCGGCGCGCAGGAAGCGGAGGTCGACCACGCCGGCCTCGTAGTTCTGGTCGACCAGGTCCTCCCGGTCCACCGTGACCTCGCCGGGGCCGATCCCCTGGAGCCGGAGCACCCCGCCGACGCCCAGGCACAGCGATGTCAGCAGCGCCAGCTCGGTGTCGGCGAGGACCAGGTCGTAGCGGACCGGGCCCAGGCAGGCGCTCGGCCGGGGGCTCGCCGACGGGGACCGGGTGCCCCGGGTCCGGTCGGGGGTGGACGGTGCCGGTGCGGGCCGCGTCGGCAGCGCCCCCACGGTGCCCGGGGGCGGGCCGGCCGGGGTCGGGGCGACGGTGGTCGGGGGTGCGGTCGTCGGGATCGCCGGGGTGGGCGTCGGTGCCCGGACCGGGAGCGGGGCGACCGGGGTCGCGCAGCCGGTCACCGGTACGAGCAGCAGCGCGGCGGCCAGCCCCCGGCCGGTCCGCTCAGGCACCGGTCAACCGTTCCCGGACCTGGCGGCGGGCCTGGTGGACGCGGGATTTCACGGTGCCCTCCGGCACGTCGAGCAGGGTGGCTATCTCGGGGTAGGACAGGCCGAGCAGGTCGCGCAGGGTCAGCGCCTCGGCCGCCTCGGGGCGGACGGCGTCCAGCGCGTCGAGCAGGTCGAGCCGGGTGCCGGCGACCACGCTGGTGCGTCGGGGGTCCGGCGGGTCGGGCAGCGGCACCCCGCCGGCCTCGACCTGCCAGCGTCGGCGCAGCGCCCGGTAGGTCGACCGGGCCCGGTTGGCGGTGAGCCGGTACAGCCAGGTGTGGAACGACGAGCGGCCCTCGAAGCGTCCGATGCCCCGGGCCACCGCGAGCAGGGCGTCCTGGCAGGCCTCCTCGGCGTCCTCCCGGTGGGGCAGCAGCCGGCCGCACAGCCGGAGCACTTCGGGGCGTACCGCCGTCAGCAGCGCGTCCAGCGCCCCCGGCTCGCCCCGGGCGGCGGCGCGGGCCAGGTCGTCGATGTCGTCCGTGAGGAGCATTGCCGTCCCCCGAGCGCCGTGGTGTGGTGCCGTCGAGGCTAGGCGGCCGGGACCGGCCGGGCCACCCCGCACCGGCTCGGCCTCCGGTCGAGTTTCATGTCACACTGCGCAAGTTTGCAGGCACTGCACTTTTGTTCGTACGCTCCCCTCGTGACCAGGGACGAGGGACTCGGACGGCGGGACCGCAAGAAGCGGCAGACCCGCGCCGCACTGGCCGCCGCCGCGCTGCGCCTGGTCGCCGAGCGGGGGCTGGACCAGGTCACCGTCGAGGAGATCGCCGAGGCCGCGGACGTCTCCGCCAGGACCTTCTTCAACTACTTCGCCACCAAGGACGACGCGCTGGTCGGCGACACGGCGGGCGACCGGGAACGGGTGCTGCGGGCGCTGGCCGCCGTACCGGCGCAGGTGCCGGCGCTGACGGCGATCCGGTCGGCCCTGGCCGGCGTGATCGACGAGGTGGAGGGCGACGCCGCGTTGTGGCTGCTGCGGATGCAGGTGGTGATGCAGCACCCGATGCTGCTGGCCCGGCTGGTCTCCGGCAACGCGACGACCGAGCAGGCCATGGTCGAGGCGCTCGCGGCGCGTACCGGTCACGACCCGGACGACGGCTATCCCGCCCTCGTGGTGGCGGTCACCGGGGCCGCGCTGCGTACCGCGATGGTCCGCTGGGCCACCGGCGGCGGGTTCCGTTCCCTGGCCGAACTGCTCGACGAGGCGTTCGCCGCCGTCGCCGCCGGGCTGCCCGACCCCCGTACCCCCGACCAGCCCGGCGCGACCGCGCCGGACGTGCATCGAACCCGGTAAGGAAACGTCCATGACCGCAACTGCCGCGTCGACCCCGCCCGAGGTGGGCACCGGCCGGATGTCCCGCCGGGAGGTCCTCCAGGCCCTCTCCGGCCTGATGGTGGGCATGTTCGTGGCGATCCTCGCCTCGACCGTGGTGGCGAACGCGCTGCCGCGCATCATCGCCGAACTCAACGGCAGCCAGACCGTCTACACCTGGATCGTCACCACCGAGCTGCTGGCGATGACGGCCACCGTGCCGCTGTGGGGCAAGATGGCCGACCTCTACAGCAAGAAGCTGCTCATCCAGCTCTCCCTCGGCCTGTTCGTGCTCGGCTCGTTGATCGCCGGCCTCGCCCGCAACGTGGAGACCCTGCTGGCCAGCCGGATCGTGCAGGGTGTCGGCGCGGGCGGGATGACCGCCCTGGCGTTGATCGTGATGGCGGCCATGATCCCGCCCCGGGAGCTGGGCCGGTACGCCGGCATCTTCGGCGCCGTGTTCGGCGTCGGCACGATCGCCGGCCCGCTGATCGGTGGCGTCATGGTCGACACCTCCTGGCTGGGCTGGCGCTGGTGCTTCCTGATCGGTGTGCCGTTCAGCCTGCTGTCGATCGTCCTGCTGCAACGCACCCTGCACCTGCCGGTGGTGCGCCGCAGGGCGCGCATCGACTGGTGGGGCGCGCTGCTGATCACCGCGGGCGTGTCCACCCTGCTGGTCTGGTCGTCGCTGGCCGGGCACCGGTTCGCCTGGGCCTCGGGTTGGACCGCGCTGATGGTCGTCGGCGGGCTGGTGCTGCTGGCGCTGGCGGTCTGGGTCGAGTCGAAGGTGCCCGAGCCGATCATCCCGCTGCGGATCTTCCGCAGCCGTACGGTCACGCTGACCACGGTCGCCAGCGTGCTGGTCGGGGTTGCCCTCTTCGGCGGCACGGTGTTCCTGTCGCAGTACTTCCAGACCTCGCTGGGCAAGTCGCCTACCGTCGCCGGCCTGATGAGCCTGCCGATGATCCTCGGCCTGCTGGTCTCCTCCACCGTCGCCGGCCAGCTCATCACCCGGTTCGGCAGGTGGAAGGCCTACCTGGTGGCGGGGGCGGCCGTGATGACCGTCGGCATGCTGCTGCTGAGCACCATCGACGCCGACACCGGCGTGCCGCTGCTCTCGCTCTACATGGCGGTGCTCGGCACCGGCGTGGGCATGCTGATGCAGAACCTGGTCCTCGCCGCCCAGAACGACGTGCCCGCCCACGAACTCGGTGCGGCCACCTCGGTGCTGACCTTCTTCCGCAGCATGGGTGGCGCGATCGGGGTCAGTGCCCTCGGCGCGGTGCTGGCCAACCGGGTCACCGGGCTGATGACCGAGCGGCTCGGCCCGGCGGCCGGCGTCACCGGCGGCGGCACCACCGAGGTGCCCGACCTGTCCGCGCTGCCCGCCCCGGTCCTGGCGATCGTGCGGGACGCGTACGCCACCGCCACCTCGGAGCTGTTCCTCATCGGTGCCCCGATCGCCCTGCTCGCGCTGGTCGCGGTCGTCTTCATCCGGGAGAAGCCGCTGCACGAGGTCAGCGGCGACGAGCGTGCCGAGCAGGAGGCGGCGGCCCTGACCGCGATGCACTGACCGGTCGACCGGCGGCGCGGCCGGGCCCGGGGCGGACGCGTCGGGCCCGGGCCGGGTCTCACGCGGCGACGACCCGGGAGCGGACCCGGCGCACCGTCACGACCAGCAACACCCCCGCCGCGAGGGTCAGCACGCCGGCGAGCGCGACGATCCACGGCAGCCGGTCCGACAGCGTGGCGGGCAGCCCCCAGGCCCCGTGGTCGCGGGGAAAGGTGATCTCGCCGGTGAGTTCGCGGTGCAGTCGGCCGCTCTCCAGCCGTAGCCGGGCCTGCCAGGGTCCGTCGGGAAGCTGCCGGCCCAGCAGGACCTCGGCGTGCGCGGTGCCGCCGGGCGGGACGGTGGTGCCGACGGTGACGCCGAAGGGGCCGGCGGACAGCCCGCCCGGCCCGTCGGAGAGCCACAATTTGCCGGAGAGGTCCAGGGCGCGCTCCCCGGTGTTGCGGACCGTCGCCCGGACGACCGGCAACCCCTTGTCGGTACGCCCCGGCACGAGATCGTCGATCTCGAAGTCCGACGGTGGTTCACCGCCGGGCCCGACGTCGAGGTAGATCCGGATGCCCGCCCGGTTGATCTTCTGTACGGTGCCCCGGGTGGGATCGGGTGTGGTCGAGGCGACCGAGGCCCAGATCGCGCCGTACCGTTCGCCGCGTGGGGCCGAGGGTGGGATGTCGACGTTCACGCGAAGCGTGGTGGTGCTGTACGGCGGGGCGACGAAGCTGGGTTGATCGATATGGACCCACTCGGGCAGCTCGTTGGCGTTCGGGTCGGGTGACGGCACGAACTGGTTGTCCCGGATCTCCGCCGCGTCGACCGACATGGTGATCTTCTGGGACCGGGGGGAGTCGTTGGTCACCGCGAAGCGCCGGCTCATGGTGGCGCCCGGCGTCAGGTGATCCACGATGTACACCCGGGCGCGGGGGTCGTCGCGCCGGTCGGCCGACGCCTCCAGCAGCTGGATGCCGATGCTGCCCGAGGGTTTACCCCGCTGGTCGCCCCCGGTGTCCCCGTCCCCCTCCGCTGCGACGGGGACACCGGTGGCGGCGAGGAACAGCGCGACGAAGAACGGCGCGAGGAGCACGCGCCACCGCAACTGTGTCGCCGGGGTCATCGGATCAGGCGACCGAGTGGGTGATCGTGCCGGTGAACTGCCCGGCGACGGCGGAGAGCGGAACGGCGACGGTGAGCAGCGGGTTCCAGGTCGCCGAGTTGTTGCCGGTGTCGGCGGGGAGCACGGTGTGGCTGAACGCGGTGGCCGGCGTGTCCAGGGCCGTGCCGTCGGCCGGCGGCGGCGGGTCGCAGGGGCTCGCCTGGCCGGGGACGAAGGTGCCGCTGCCGGTGGTGGCGGTGGCGTCGCCCGAGCAGTAGTAGATGTCGCTGGCCGGGATGCTGGTGCCCGGGTCGGTGCCGGCGCCGGTGATGAAGGCGGTGCTGCTGACCGTGGCGACCCAGCTCGGGGTCGCGCTGGCCCGCAGGTCATCGACGGTGATCGCGCCGAGCTGGCCGTACGCGAAGCCCCCGGGGGTGCCGTCGTTGGCCAGGTCGACGGTGTCCGGGACGGTGATCTGCAGGGCCCCGGCGGTGACGTCGAAGGTGACAGTCGTGTCGCACGGGTCGCTGGCCACACAGGTGCCCGCGTACGCCGGTGTCGCCGTCAGGAGCCCGGCTGCCAGCGCCGCCGCCCCCACCACGGCGGCGGATGCGAGTCCTCGTCTCATGTCGTCTCCTTTGCCTTTGGTCATGGCGAATTGCCGACCTCAGACTAGGAACCGCTCGACCTTTTTGTCCTCTATACCGATATTTGTGAAGAATGCGAGTGGGTGCTCGTTCTGCTGCCGCCGCCGATGGTCGGGAAGGCTCCGACGGGGTGGCGGGGCGGTCGGCGGTCGCTGTCGGGGGTGCGGTCGGTGACCGTCGGCGATGCCCGGCCGACACCCCGCGCCGCTACCGGGCCGGCGCGTGGGGCGGCCCGGTAGGGTGGGCCGGTCGTGCCTGTTCCGCCTTGATCGACCTTCCCCGGGGGCTCACGTATGAGCGATTCGTTCGCGCATCTGCACGTGCACACCGAGTATTCGATGCTCGACGGGGCGGCCCGGCTGAAGGACCTCTTCGCCGAGGCCAACCGGCTGGGAATGCCGGCGGTGGCGATCACCGACCACGGCAACATGCACGGCGCGAACGACTTCTACAAGCAGGCCATGGCGGCCGGCATCACCCCGATCCTCGGCGTCGAGGCGTACGTCGCGCCGGAGTCGCGCTACCACAAGGCGCGGGTCAAGTGGGGCCGGCCGGAGCAGAAGAGCGACGACGTCTCCGGTAACGGCGCGATCACCCACAAGACCATGTGGGCGCGCAACGCGCAGGGCCTGAAGAACCTGTTCACCCTCAACTCCCGGGCGTCCATGGAGGGGCACTACGTCAAGTGGCCCCGGATGGACATGGAGCTGATCGCCGAGCACGCCGAGGGCATCATGGCCACCACCGGCTGCCCGTCCGGCGCGGTGCAGACCCGGCTGCGGCTGGGCCAGTTCGACGAGGCGCTCAAGGTCGCCGCCGCCTACCAGGACATCTTCGGCAAGGAGAACTACTTCCTGGAGATCATGGACCACGGGCTCTCCATCGAGCAGCGGGTCCGCGAGGATCTGATCACCATCGCCCGCAAGCTGGACATCCCGCCGGTGGTCACCAACGACTCGCACTACACCCACGAGGCGCAGGCCGAGGCGCACGACGTGCTGCTCTGCGTGCAGACCGGCAGCAACGTCGCCGACCCCAACCGGTTCCGCTTCGAGGGCGGCGGCTACTTCGTCAAGTCCGCCGACCAGATGCGTGCGGTGGACTCCTCGGAGTTCTGGCAGCAGGGCTGCCGCAACACCCTGCTGGTGGCCGAGAAGGTCGACCCGAGCGGGATGTTCGAGTTCCACAACCTGATGCCGCGCTTCCCGGTGCCCGAGGGGGAGACCGAGGAGTCCTGGTTCCGCAAGGAGACCTTCAAGGGGCTGGCCCGCCGCTACCCGGGGGGCATCCCCGAGGGCCACGTGGTGCAGGCCGAGTACGAGCTGGGCGTCATCAACCAGATGGGCTTCCCGTCGTACTTCCTGGTGGTGGCCGACTTCATCCAGTGGGCCAAGAGCCAGGGCATCGCGGTGGGTCCCGGTCGTGGCTCGGCGGCCGGTTCGCTGGTGGCGTACGCGTTGGGCATCACCGACCTGGACCCGATCCCGCACGGCCTGATCTTCGAGCGGTTCCTCAACCCCGAGCGCGTCTCGATGCCGGACGTCGACATCGACTTCGACGAGCGTCGGCGCGGCGAGGTGATCAAGTACGTGACCGACAAGTGGGGCGAGGACAAGGTCGCCCAGATCGCCACCTTCGGCACGATCAAGGCGAAGGCCGCGATCAAGGACTCGGCCCGGGTCCTCGGCTTCCCGTACGCGGTCGGTGACCGGATCACCAAGGCGATGCCCCCGGCGGTGATGGGCAAGGACATCCCGCTCACCGGCATCTTCGACCCCAAGCACCCCCGGTACGCCGAGGCCGGCGAGATCCGGGGCCTCTACGAGACCGACCCGGACGTCCGCAAGGTGATCGACACCGCCAAGGGCATCGAGGGGCTGATCCGGCAGACCGGCGTGCACGCCGCCGGCGTGATCATGTCCGCCGAGCCGATCATCGACCACATCCCGCTGATGCGCCGGGACGCCGACGGGGTGATCATCACCCAGTTCGACTACCCGACGTGCGAGTCGCTCGGGCTGTTGAAGATGGACTTCCTCGGCCTGCGCAACCTGACGATCATCGACGACGCGGTCAAGAACATCCAGCTCAACCACGGTCGGGAACTCGACCTGCTGGGTCTGCCGCTGGACGACAAGCCCGCCTACGACCTGCTCGCCCGGGGCGACACCCTCGGGGTGTTCCAGCTCGACGGCGGGCCGATGCGTTCGCTGCTGCGGCTGATGAAGCCGGACAACTTCGAGGACATCTCGGCCGTGCTGGCGCTCTACCGGCCCGGCCCGATGGGCGTCGACTCGCACACCAACTACGCGCTGCGCAAGAACAACCTCCAGGAGATCACCCCGATCCACCCGGAGCTGGAGGAGCCGCTGCGGGAGATCCTCGCCCCCACCCACGGCCTGATCGTCTACCAGGAGCAGGTGCAGCGCGCCGCGCAGATCCTCGCCGGTTACACCCTCGGTCAGGCCGACCTGCTGCGTCGGGCGATGGGCAAGAAGAAGAAGGAGATCCTCGACAAGGAGTTCATCCCGTTCCGGGACGGCTGCCGCGAGCGCGGCTACTCCGACGAGGCCATCCAGGCCGTCTGGGACGTCCTGGTGCCGTTCGCCGGGTACGCCTTCAACAAGGCCCACTCGGCGGCGTACGGCCTGGTGTCGTACTGGACGGCGTACCTCAAGGCGCACTACCCGGCCGAGTACATGGCGGCGCTGCTGACCTCCGTCGGTGACGACAAGGACAAGATGGCGCTCTACCTGTCGGAGTGCCGCCGGATGCGTATCCAGGTGCTGCCGCCGGACGTGAACACCTCCGCCGGCCCGTTCACCCCGGTCGGCAAGGACATCCGCTTCGGCCTGGCCGCCGTGCGCAACGTCGGGGCGAACGTGGTCGCGGCGATCATGCGGTGCCGCGACGAGAAGGGCGAGTACGCCGACTTCTACGACTTCCTGTCCAAGGTCGACGCGGTGGTCTGCAACAAGAAGACCATCGAATCACTGATCAAGGCGGGTGCGTTCGACTCGCTGGGGCACACCCGCAAGGGCCTGCTCACCGTGCACGCCGACGCCATCGACGCCTTCGCCGACGTCAAGCGCAAGGAGGCCGTCGGCCAGTACGACCTGTTCGGGGCGGGCTTCGGTGACGCCGACACCGGCAGCACCACCGTGATGCCGACCATCGGCGACGCCGAGTGGGACAAGCGGGACAAGCTCGCCTTCGAACGCGAGATGCTCGGCCTCTACGTCTCCGACCACCCGCTGTTCGGCCTGGAACACGTCCTCGGCGCGGCGGCCGACACCACCATCGCGGCGCTGTCGGAGGAGGGCACCGTGCCCGACGGCGCGGTGGTCACCCTGGCCGGCATCCTCTCCGGCGTGCAGCGCCGGGTCACCAAGCAGGGCCGGGCCTGGGCCTCGGCGGCGCTGGAGGACCTGGCCGGCGGGGTGGAGACGCTGTTCTTCCCGAACACCTACGAGGTGATCGGCCAGTACATCGCCGAGGACGCGATCGTGGTGGTCAAGGGCCGGGTGGACCGGCGCGACGACACCCCCCGGATCATGGCGATGGACATGTCCATGCCGGACGTCACCAGCACCCCCGGCAGCAAGCCGGTGACGCTGACCATCCCGGTGCACCGCTGCACCCCGCCGCTGGTGGAACGGCTCAAGGAGACCCTGGTGCTGCACCCGGGCGACACCGAGGTGCACGTCAAGCTGCTCAACGGCGGCAAGGTGACCACCCTGCGGCTCGGCCCGTTCCGGGTGGCCGCCACCACCGCGCTGATGGGTGACCTCAAGAGCGTCCTCGGCCCCGCCAACGTGAGCTGACCCGCCGGGCGGTGGGTGACCACCGCCCGGCGGCCGGCGCCCAGGTCACTTGCCGCCGGTCACGATCCCCGGGTTGATGCACAGTCCGGGGGTGCTGCCGTTCTTCTCGGCGATCTCCAGGCAGCGGGACACCTTGTCGACCTTGGCGTTGGTCTCGGTGATCTGCCGCTGGATGTCGGCGTTGCGGCGGTCCTGTTCGAGGTTGCGGGTCTGGGCGAGCTTGTCCTGGAAGGCCTTGATGTTGCCCTCGGTCTTGTCGTCGTGGTTGACCCGGGTGATGGTGACGGACAGGATGTCGACGTCGCCGGAGAGCCGGCCCTCGGCGTTGCTCCGGATGCTCTCGGCGAACGGCTTCAGGTCGACGTTCAGGTTCCCCGTCCGGGCGTCGATCTTCTCCAGCGGGTTGTAGGTGGCGAAGGCGTCGTTGACCGCGCTGTCGAGCTGCACCCCCACCCGCTGGCCCCGGAAGCTCTCGAAGTCGCCCTTGTAGTCCATGAACTGCTTCGGCGCGTTCTCCGGCTTGACCTGCCACTCGATCAGCACCTCGACGCAGGCGTCGGCGAGGGTGCCGGTGCGGACCCGGACGCAGTCGTCGCCGCCGATGTGGTCGTACTTCTGCCGGCCGGCGTCCCACTCGCCGACCTTCTGCCAGGGGGCGACCCACTTGAGCCCGGAGCCGGTGACCTCGCCGGTCGGCTTGTTGAAGCTGGTGACGATGCCGACCGAGCGGATCGGCACGGAGTGCGCGCTGGCGCCGATCCCGAACAGCAGCGCGCCGGCCAGGCAGCCGAGCGCGACCAGCGTGCAGGTGCGCTTGACGGCCGGGTACCGGGCGAGGAGCCGGACCGCTCCGGCGACCAGCGCCCCGACGGCGAGGATGACGGCGAACGTGAAGCCGACGGGCACGGGGCATCACCCTTCCGAGGGAGCGTCGTTA